>NZ_LYPC01000032.1 GCF_001700435.1 Paenibacillus pectinilyticus | reverse complement strand
TTACAATCTCTTTATTTGAACGATTACTCGTTCGTGCTTACTCACTCGTTGTTCAGTTTTCAAAGATCAATTTCTTTCGTTCACTGCCGTGTTACCGAAGCAGCGAGAAGTAATATATCACAGAACGTTTCTCAATTGCAAGCACTTTTTTCTTGTCAATTCTTGTCAGCTTCTGTCGGAAAATCATCTTACCATACCTCAATGCCTGAAAGCAAGTCCACTGTTTCGCTTGTGTTTTGTTTGCTTCCGAACAACGAGGACTAATGTACCATGCCTAGAAATCAATTACAACCCCTTTGGAAAAGTTCTACTATTGCCATTGTTTCGAATTGTGCCTACAAGTATGCATAGCAAAAAGGATGCATCCCCTGCATCCTTCTTCCACTTAGTATTCCATTGTGATAACCGGCGTCCCCACCGTCAAACGCCATAAGCCCGACGTTGTGTCTTGATGAAGAGCAATTTGAACATTTACCTTGTGCTTCCCGCTTGTAATGAATCCTTCGAAAGCGGTAGATGCCAAGGACAAACTGTACGTAGTGTCATCCTCGTAGCTTTCAACAACGTTTCCTTTATATGTATGAGCGAGATCCTTCAGGAATTCCTTAGGGTTACTTTGTGATGAAATAACGTCCGAAGCCGCATTCCCTTGCATCATTACGTTCCAATTGCCTGGAATACCCTGATCTTTGAGGCGAGTGCTCATTTGCTCCTGCCATTTCAATAAGTGATCTTGATCCACATGTCCCGATGCATCCAAGCGCACTACTGCATAACAGGCGGACTGCCCAACAGGGCTTGCTACGGTAAGTGTCATGACAGCCCCAGGTTCAACCTCTGATCGAATCGTAAAGATCGCAGGTTGCGAAGGAAGTACCTGATTGTTTGATTCCTTTACACCTAATTCATGAGACAAGCTTGCACCCGCAGTCATAATCTTAGAATCCGAACCATCACATGTTCCATAATAGCCTGTATATTTGAAAGTAACTTTATAATCCGACTGTATAAAAGGCTTCGCCTCATTTAGAAGCAGCTGTGCATCTTGTTCAGCTTGTGCATCCACGTGGCGGATCCATCCGAAGAATAAGCCGATTATCGTAACACCTATAAGGGTTTGTGTCCAAAACTTTGACATAAAAAAAGCACCTCTTCGCTAGAATCTATGACTCTAGTAAAAGGATGCCCCGATCTAGCAATCTATAAACCTATCCACGAGTAGATTGGAAGAATTCAATACGTTCGCCATCTAACCCATTAAAAAAGAAATACCTGGAGCCATTCCGCAGGGTGGTGATTTCGGTATCTAATTGCGCAACGTTCAAACCTTGAATTCGAATGAATTCAGTTTCTACATCATCCACAGTAAAAGCCAAATGATGCACCTTGCCCTCCTGCGGTAAGTTGGCGTTATAGCCCTCAATCAATTCAACTTCCGTTTCATTCTGATCTCCAAACCCGAGAAATCCAAGTCGAATGATGCCATTCGTGTGGAGAAGTGTTCCTTTGTGCTTGAGCCCGATCACATTTTCATAGAAAGCAATCGATGCTTCTAGGTTTGCTACCATAACGCCAACATGCTCCAATTTCTTAACGGCCATATGTACATACCTCCTAATTGAACTCCTACTATTGTAACGAATATGTCAGATTAGAGCTAGCTCCGGTGAAGCATGATTCACATAATAAAAAAGGATAACCAAAGTTTGGAAAGCATCGTGCAAACATCGCATATGCTGGAAATGACATGTATAATAGAAATAAACGAAGGCTGACGGGAGGACTCTAGTATGAGATTGTTGAAGCTTCTTCAAATCTACGAGGTGGATGGGATTACGCCTAAGCATCGGTCCGATCGATTCGATTTCGATGAGATTCAAGGGCAAACATTTCGCGAAATGAACCCAACTGAAGTAGGATGCCCCATGACCTTATCCCATTTCCAAGAGCATACACCATTCAAAACAACTCGCGTGCAAGCGATTGATCTAGACGGGTTAGACTTCCGTGTATTGACGCGCAACACGATTTATCATTTTGAAGTTCACACAGAACGACATGTGCAGTAAACCTAAAGACCTTTGACCTCTTTCCATCGGAAAGTGATCAAAGGTCTTCTTGGTTTATTTGCTCAGCCAGACGAGCATAAGAGAGAGCAGCTGACTTAAATTGAGCGGCTTGCTAATATAGTCGGAGGCACCTGCTTGCAAGCAGATCTCTCGATCCTGCTTCATAGCTTTAGCTGTAAGTGCTATGATTGGCACCTGTTGATAGTGACTATTTTTGCGAATCAATCGCATCGCCTCATAACCGTCCATAACAGGCATCATAATATCCATGAGTATCAACTCGATGCCAGGATCCTTCTCCAATACCTCCAGACACTCTTGTCCGTTTTGTGCGACACTGACGATAATACCTTCCTTCTCAAACGCATTACATAATGCGAATACGTTACGTACATCATCATCAACAACAAGCACTTTGCGATCTGTAAAATCATTCGTTGCCACTTGATCCGTTGCTGGCAAGTATATATCTCGCAGCAAGTATTCACTGCTCGCGGAGGTAGAAGCAACCGCGGCCTCCATAACGAGTAGAGAAGATTCCCCCAGTAAATGCAAGAGTGACGGAATAAACAGTGTGAATGTGCTTCCTTTGTCTTCCTCACTTTGCATCAGAATGCTGCCTCCAAGAAGGCGAGCTAGCTCACGGCAAATCGAAAGCCCTAGTCCTGTTCCTCCGTATTTCCGATTCGTTGTTCCATCCGCTTGACGGAAGGGTTCAAATATTAACTCCTGCTTCTCAGGTCCAATGCCGATGCCAGTATCTCTAACCGATACCGCAATCGCTTGCGCAGTTCTAGCTGAAGGTAATAAATTCGCTATTTCTTCTAAGGTACACATACGGATATCGACCTGTACTGAACCTCTATGTGTGAATTTAAACGCGTTGGAAAGGAGGTTTTTGATAATTTGGCAGAGTCGCTGCTCATCGGTCCAGAAAATATGCGGAACCTGCGGATCGAGTGTGATCTGAAAGGCAAGATTGCGCTGTTCAGCTACTTTTTCGAACTGACTTTTCAACAACTCTGGCAGACCTCTCACATGCAACTCGCCCACATGAATATCGAGTTTACCCGCTTCTACCTTCGATAGATCCAAAATATCATTAATCAGATGAAGCAAATCATTCCCTGAAGAATGAATAACACGAGCGTATTCTTGTTCCTCACTCGTTAAGGTACGGTTATTATTCTCTTGCAGCATCTGAGATAAAATCAAGACACTATTAAGAGGCGTACGGAGTTCGTGAGACATATTAGCCAAAAACTCCGATTTGTACCTTGAGCTCATCTCTAACTGAATCGCATGTTCCTCGAAGGACGCTTTCATATGCTCAAGCTCCCTCGTCCTCTCATCCGCGTATCGATTCCGTTCCTCTAACTGTTCGTTGGTCGTATGTAATTCTTCCTGTTGAATCTGAAGCTCTTCCATCATCACTTGCGACTCTCTAAGGAGACGTTCAACCTCACCTCGTGTTTGCACACTATGAACAATAGTACCTAATACTTCCAGAATTTCATCCATCAAACTTAATTGCAGCAATGTAAACTCATGCAAGGACGCCAGTTCCATGACGGCAATGACTTCTTGATGATGGACAATCGGCACGATCAAAACACTTTGCGCACGTGCGGAACCAAGTCCCGATGTCAAACTGATATAATTAGCAGGGATATGCCGCAGATGGACAATTCGCTTCTCAATCGCGCATTGGCCAACTAAGCCTTCACCCATGCGGAAGATCGGCTTACCTACTTCATTATTTTCACCCATCATCGCATAGGAAGCTAGCTTCATCATCACTTCCTTGCCCTCATGCGTACTTCGGAAGTAGAAGATTCCAAAGGATGCCCCGAATAATTCAGCTGCTTTACGAATGAATGTCTCGCCTAACGTCTCCAGATCCGAAATCCCTTGCAGCATTTGGACAACTTCGGTCACTTTTCGCTGCTGCCATACCAATTCTTCCTGACTCTCAAGTAAGGCATTCGTTGCATCAGCCAAGTCCTTCACTTCATCATTCATGGTGACCTGTATCCGCTTAGAGCTGTCTCGTTTCATGGAGCTTAGTTTCGTAATACTTCTAGTTACCTGCTTAATAGTCCCAACAATGGATCTCGAAATGACCAATGCAGCTAATAGGGAGAAGAATAGTACAATTCCCAGCATAAAAAATAAAGAGTGCGTTAGCATTCTGTTTTGTGAATCCAGATGTGCAGCCCTATTCTTCACATAATCCATCTCAAGACTCCGAAATCTGCCCAATTGAGAGCGAATATCTAGAATATTTTGATGGGTTACAAAAAAAGTGAAATTAAAATAGCTGTCGTTTGAGACTCCAGTTCGCATTGTCGGCACGGTTCCACCTGTTTGTACAAGCCATTTCTCGATGGATTCCTTAAGGGTTGTCAGATTCTGTTCCTGCACCGGGTTTCCATTCGTCAATTCCCTTAATTGATTGTAGGAATCTCGCCACTTGGTTTCTCCGGTTGTATACGGTTCAATATAGGTAGCATCACCGGTTAATAAATAACCCCTTTGCCCATTCTCCATATCCATCACGTATTTCTCAAGTTGATTCGTTTCATTGTTAACTGCAAAGTCGTGCTCAATGACATAATTACGGTCTTTTTGCATCGAGTCTAACTGACGATTAACAAGTACAAAAGAAATGGTGACACAGAAAATGATGAATACATATCCAATCATAATTTTGGAACGAATACCGAACCTCATTTTCCTCATCCGATTGCCATCCTTCCTACCAAGTAAGCCCTTTCTTATTCGTATCATATACCAGAATACCATTAAATGGATACGAAAAATTCACTTTACTACTTTACCAAGTTAATGTAGTATTTAAGTGAAGCATTTCATTTAAAGGAGTGATATATATGAGCGGTCCCGGTATTGAAAATATTAATCCTCGACGTATTTTATCACGGATGACGCCCTACTCCCCTGGGAAACCCATTTGGGAGGTCCAACGGGAATTCGGGCTTACGCAGGTCACCAAACTAGCCTCCAATGAAAATCCACTAGGGCCATCCCCACTAGCTTTGGAAGCTATTCAAGCCTATTTATCCGAGATTCACCGTTATCCAGATGCAGATACAGTTGATCTTCGAGCTGTCATTGCTGAAAAACGTGGTTTCTCACTGGATCAAGTGCTTGTTACGAATGGCGGAGATGAGCTGATCACGTTGCTCTCGGAAACTTATTTGGAAGTTGGAGATGAGGTGATTGTGCCTTCCCCGACGTTCAGCGAGTACGAATTCGGAGCGAATTTGCTTGGAGCTAGCATCATTAACGTCCCCTTACGGGACAATTTCCGCTATGACATCGATGATATCTTCGCTGCCGTCACAGAGCGGACGAAGATGCTTTATATTTGCTCTCCAAATAATCCGACAGGTACCTATATGACGAAGCTGGACTTACATCGGCTTGTGAAGGGGCTTCCTTCGCATGTGCTCGTGATTTTTGACGGGGCGTATAGTCACTTCGTTACTGCCGATGATTATTGCGACGGCCTTGCGCTCGTGCGTGAAGGCTATCCGGTTGTGGTTCTGCAAACTTTTTCCAAAATATATGGATTAGCTGGTATTCGTGTGGGTTACGGCATCGCAGATGCCGGTATTCTGCAGCGGATTCGCCAAGTCAAGGAACCTTTTAACGTGAACATGCTCGCTCAAGTAGGCGCTGCTGCTGCTATCCGAGATGACCAGCATCTTGAAGCAACGCGTTCTAATAATGCGGCTGTGCGGGAGGCGCTCTACACGGCATTACGTGAATTGGGGCTCCCTTTTACACCGAGTATGAGTAACTTCGTTCTTGTTGATCTTGGCGTGCAGGCAAAAGCCATCTACGATACGTTGATGAGTCGCGGCGTTATTGTGCGATATGGGGCCGGCTGGAATCTGCTGAATCATGTGCGGATTTCGATTGGGACTTCCGAAGAGAATGCTGTATTGGTGCAAGCTTTGAAAGAAATTGTGGCTGTTAAGGCTTAGGTAGAAAACACAGAGAAAGCCAAAACCCCCTTTCCTATCGTGCTGGAGAGGGGGTTCTTACAATTGGCGGGAGATCATGAATACGAGATGTAGCGGTTGAATTACGTACAATAATGTCTCCCCTTAAGAGAATGGTTTCCGCTGGCAGCTCAGGATTCTCGATGCGCCAGAAAAGCACGTCCACACCGCGTTTGCCGATAAGCTCCTTCGTAACATTCACGGTTGTAAGCTCCGCGAGTAAGGGGTAATCCAACTCGATATTATCAAAGCCAGTGACGGATACCTCTTCCGGGACTGAGACACCTAGTGATCGTAAAGCCGCAATCGTCGCTTGCGCGATCCGATCATTCGCACAGACGAGCGCAGAAGGCAGCGTTGATCGTTCCAAATGCGGACGCAACGCGTCATGAATCTGTTCTTCCTGCAGATGCGGGTCCAAACTCTCCAAATGCAGCAGCTTCTGAAAAGCATTTGGTTGATATGCGATATCAGCCTCTTCTAACGCTTCGCGGAACCCGTGCCAACGCTCGCGAAAGCTTTTGGAAAATGAAGTATTACCTACGAATTGCACCGATCTATGCTCCAAACCAAGTAAATACTGCACAATACGATAGGCACTCTCTCGATTATTCGCGAAAACCTGATCAGCTGAAATGAACGGATCATCGTGGTCGAGCAAAACCAGCGGCAATCCCAAGCGAATGACCTCCATCAGAAGAGGACGTGAGATTTCACCGACTCCGATGACACCCGCCAACCCCTGTGGCCGGAGACTGCTGTTAAGTCCTTCCGCAGCGTTGAGCGTTAGGGTAAGCATATCTGCACCTCTAAGCTCCAGTTCCTTGGAGATGCCGTCTAAGATTTTGCCCCAATACGTGGATTCCTTCGTCTGAAAGCGAATATTCGGCATCAACACCAAGACCGTGCTTCCCCCGTCATCCGCCCCCTCACTACGCCATTTCTTATTGGTGTCAAGTTCACTTGGTGTTGTTTTCTTCTGTGCCAAATAGCCAAGCTGACCAGCCATTTGCACCACGCGCTGCTTCGTTTCCGAGCTGACTCCGGATTTCCCTGCTAGAGCTTTAGAAACGACATACTTGGAGACGCCCATGCGGTCGGCGATTTCTTGCATGGTAATTTTACGAGACAAGACCCTCACCCACTTCATTATATTCCTAACGTTTCTGTGATCTTATCGACTATCTGCGATAAAAAGCCTCAATCGTCTTCGCCGCTGGTTTCCCGTACATACAGTAGTCATCATTACTATTAGCTGCGCCCTTAGCGTATAGCTGCGCCGGCCAGTCCCATAACATAAACCCAAGGAACCACGGCTTCTGTCCAATTGCGTCAAACATGACGCGATAGTAAGCGTCTTGTTCTTCCAAATTCAGAGCGCCTTCGAGGCCCCAATCATTCGGCAGCATCGCAGAACCTTCGCGGCTTGGACAACCCGCTTCCATAAAGAAGAACGGTTTATCGTGACCTGCCGCAAAAGCTTCAAGCGTTGCTACACGCTCGTCCCATGCATCAATGGGGTAGTAACCGCTAGAGGAAATCACATCCACCGCATCCCACCAGGTGATATTCGTTTCTTGGTATTTATCGCAATTGTAAGTGATTACACCCGTGTAAATTGTTCTTACCTGACGAATGAGCTCCCTCCACTCGCGTTCCCGGCGATCCGTTTGAACCATTTCACAGCCAACGCAGAACATTTCACAGCCTGTTTCCTGGGCAATACGCGCGTAGTGAAGAATGAACTCCGTATAGCTTGCGAACCAGTCGCTCCACTTGGGTTCACAAGGAACATCCACATCGAAGAAATTAATATGGGCACGCCATACGCCGTTCGCACAGTTCACGACGGGCTTCAAACAAACGTTGAGACCCAAGCCATGCGCCTTCTCGATCGCCCAAACAACCTCCGCATCCGTTACCGTCGGCTCATCCTTGTAATGAATTTCCGTAGCTTGCGGATGATCTTGCAGGGCTGACAAGGCAATCGCCGTCCAATTAACACCCAGCTTCGCCATTTCCGCCATCGAGAAATCAGCCGCCTCATTCGCCCATGTACCCCTCGTTCCAACCCAACCCCATGTCATCCCATTGATGTAATCCATAAGTACACATCCCTATTCTTTGACTGAACCACTGACAATCCCGGAGAAAATGAAACGTTGTAAGATTAAATAAATGACCATGGTCGGCAGCATGACAATGAGAATCGCCGCACAAATCAGCTCCCAGTGAGCACTATTCGGTCCCGCGAACCGCATGAGTGACGTCGACACGACCCCCAGCTTCTGGGACGGCATATACAAATACGGAATATACATATCGTTGTAGATACTAATCGTTTTCAAAATAACAGCCGTCGCCGTTGCAGGCCCCAATAGAGGAAAAATAATCGTCCGATAGATGCGAAAAAGTGATGCCCCTTCCATCATTGCACTCTCATCGAGGGAATAGGGGATTTTACCAATAAATTGTAAGTACAGATAGATCTGAACCGCATCCGTACTTGCGTAGAGTAGAATCGCCGCACCTCTGGAGTTAAACAAATGCAAATCCTGAATGATACTAAAGGTCGCAACCTGCGTTGTAATTAACGGAATAAACGTTGCCACTAGATAGGCTGCAAGTATCAAACCCTTGCCTCGAAAGCTGAATCTGCCTAACGCATAAGCAACCATCGTGCCAAGAATAATGTTAATGAGCAACGAGGACACCACGATAATCCCTGTGTTCATGAAAGCCTGACCCAGCTTCCCAACCTCCAGCACCTTAGAAAAGTTAGCGAAGTTAAAGATATTGTTAGGTAAGCTAAATGGACTTGAAGCTGCATACTCTTGTGCGCTTTTGAACGCATTCACCACAACCACGTAGGGAGGAATCAGGACGGTTAGTACCGCAAGTACAAGTGAAGCATATTTCAAGATGCTCGTAAGGAGCTTCACGCTTTTATTTTCCACCGATTATTCCTCCCCGCGCAAAATAAATTTACGTTGAATCGTGATCACCACGGTCACAATGATGAGCAAGACGATGGCCATCGCCGATGCCAAACCGATGCTATTGAATTTGAAGGCAACATCGTTGACCTTGGTGACGAACGTATCACTCCCCGGTGCTGCACCCGTGATGATATACGGAATATCGAACACCTCAAGCGCACCTGAAACGGTGAGCAGCATATTCAACTCAATGATTTTACGGATATTGGGCAAGGTGATGTAGATCAGCGTTTGGAAGGAATTCGCGCCGTCAATTTTGGCTGCCTCATATAAGTCACCTGGAATCGATTGCAAAACCCCTAAGTAAATAACCATATTAAAGCCCATGTATTTCCATAGGGAAACCGAAGCAAGAGAGATATTGACCAGACTCGTATTTCCCAACCAGCTTTGTTTAAAAGCCCCTAAGCCGAAAGTATCCAGCAACGTATTTAACGTACCGTGGTCGGTATTGAAAATGAATTGAAACATGTAAGCGGTCGCAACACTATTAAGAATATAAGGTAAAAATAAAAAGACCCGGAATAGATTACGTCCTTTTATTTTGGAGTTCAAAATGATAGCGAAATAGAGTGCTAGGATATTTTGAATAATACCGCCGATAAAGTAGTAAAAATTATGGCTGAATACGCCAAAAATATCTTTGTTCGAGAAAATCTCTTTGTAGTTGGCAAACCCAATCCATTTAAATGTCTTGCTGATGCCATCCCAATCCGTAAAGCTCAACTGAATCAGGCGCAGTGCAGGGTAAAACGTAAAGGTCGCAAGTAATAAGAGCGGAATGGTCAAAAAGGACAGCAAAATGAGGATACGCTGCGTTTTATACGTAAAATCTGGCATGACAATCCCTTCTTTGCTCGTTGATAGACTACGTTTCATGATGTAAAAATGACCTCTGACACGGTCGTCTATCAGGTAGAGACCGCGTCAGAGGTATGTTCTTTATGAGTGGCTACGAGTTAAGTAGCAATCCTTATTGCCCAACAGCTTTCTTCGAATCTGCCCATTTCTTGTTCAGATCTGCCAAGCCTGCTTTGAAATCTTTGTTTAAGATCAGTTTCTGGATGTACGCGCCGCCGAAGAAGTCGATTTGCGCTTTGTTTGCAATAGTTCCATACGCATCTGGGTCCGGTTTACCTTGCAGGGTTGTCGGCTTCATCGCTAGGAATTCTTTCAATTGCGTCATGTTGGATTCCTTCGTTTTGATTGGAGGAATCATGCCTGCGAAATCCGCATAGTCGGACTCTTCAACCATGAACTTCACGAACGCTTTTGCTGTTTCGATGTTTTTGCTATTTTTCGCTACGCCGTACATGTAATCTGGACCCATGTTAGCATTGTATTTGCCGCTGTTATCATAAGGTAGTGGGAAGAATCCGATGTCTTCCGATTTTGCACCATTTTCAATGATTTGCGGGATGACCCAGTTGCCAAGGAAATACATCGCTGTTTTACCGCTAGCTACATCTTTCTTGGAGGATTCCCAGTCAGAGGACATCAAATCTTTCTCGGTGTACCCCTTTTCTACAAACGTTTTCAAAATTGTGAGTGACTTGTTATATGGTGTGCCTTCGGCAAATGGCGCATCGTTCTTCGTCATGGAACCACGGAATTCCGGGTCACCTGAAATTTCGAACGCGATCACATCCCACTCGCTTAATGGCCATTTATCTTTAAAGTTAGTGGCTAGTGGCGTAATGCCTGCGGCTTTCAACTTATCAGCTGCTGCGTATAACTCATCCAGCGTTTTGGGAACCGATGTAATACCTGCTTTAGCAAAAGCTTGCTTGTTATATGCAACACCATTGGTGTTCACGCCGCTTGGAAGTCCGTAGGTTTGGCCATCGGATGCTTTGATATCGCTGAAGTACACTTTATCGTTCAAGCCAAGATCGTTAAGCGGAGCGTAGTAGTCACCCAATTTACCATTAGGTACACCATCTGGAATCATGTTCACATCGCCAAGCTCACCGGTGGACAAGCGAACCTTCATCGTTGGGCCGTAGTCTTTGATCGCTTCAACTTCCACATCCGTTACGGCTGGATATTTCTTCTTGAAGGCATCTTTCCACTCTTTGAATTTCGTATCAACTAAATCCGTGCGGTGAGTAATGACTGTAATTTTACCTTTAATGTTCGCATTAGCCGCTGCAGCCGTTGCTGCTGCACTTGCCGCAGGTGTATTCGCTGCTGCCGAAGGAGATGCCGTAGAGCCGTTATCTGTTGTTTTACCACAAGCTGCTGTTACGGACATTGCAAGAACTAACGTTAAGCTGGATGTTAGCCATTTTTTCAATTCAATTACCCCCTCAAGATAGTTACAACGTTCATTTGGTATCGCTTACATCCTTATTATATTTTTCTGAGAAAGTGATAGATATGTAGTTTTTTTGTTTTTATTGTATTATCTTTGCATATTATTCCGATTTGATGCTAACAAGTTAGCTAACAACATCTTTGTACTCTTTGGGCGTTAAACCGACGACTTTCTTGAATTGTTTATTAAAATAGGCAGGATCCTTGTAGCCCACCATCTCTCCGACCTGGTAGGTTTTCAACTGAATATGTTCCTTGAGCAACTCTTTTGCCTTATTCATCCGGACGGAAATGATGTATTCAATCACAGTTGTTCCGGTTTCCAGCTTAAACAACTTGCTTAAATAGCTGGGCGTCAGGAATACACGTTTACTTAAACTATTTAAATCAAGTGACTCTGCGTATTCGAGCTCGATGATTTTCTTGATTTGATAAATGAGAACATGGCCTTGGCTGCTCTTCTCAGTCATTAAATAACTTAGCCCCTCGATAAGCCTATGTTGGATCAACGAACACGCTTCCCCAAATGTGAAGCATGCTTTCAGATCAGCAGCCCAATCCAACGAAAACGGACCCAGATCTGCTCTCTCTTGACGCTTACCCGCTTCTTTCTTCAAGGCATAGAACAACGTCTCCACAAGCTCAAATAAGTGATGCATCCGTATTTTGACGATAGCTATTTCTTGGAGCATTTCCTTCACGTGCGTTTCCATAGCAGCCATATCTAAGATTTCGATACCCTCAAGAACTCGCTTGCGGAATGGTTCTACCCGATGAAGTGTGCCAAACCGAACTTGTCCAGAGACGGTACGTGGAGCTCTATCAAGGCTATAAAAATTAAATTCAATTGCTTGCAGCGCTTCCCGATACCCTTCCGCCCAAGTGTTGAAGCTCGATGAAAGCTTACTTATCCCTACCGAGGTCCGGAAGGAACGCTCCGTTTCAAAGACATCCAGCTGCTTACGCAATGTCTGCACATGTTCTTCCCTATAAGCGGTATATCCTAAAATCATCACTCGTGTACGCTCATCAATCTCCACCGCTCCCACTGGTATCACCGTAGGACTTCCAACGGCGTTCAGCCATCTCTGAAAAGTAGCTATTGGGACAGCGATGTCAGTTCGAATCAGCACTAACATACAAGTGGATACTTCTGCATAGGACGGAATGTACTCGGCCAACTTGAATCCCAGCGTCAGCTTCTCCATTTTGCCTAAAAGAATGTCCTGAATCGGCAGCTCAGCTAGATCTGCATGGTCTTCCAGCAACTCCTTGTGCGGAAGATCCACCGCTAATTGCGCTAACAACTGGTAAAGCTCTTGCTTATCGACCGGCTTCAGCAAATACCCTGATACGCCAGAAGAAATCGCAGATCGCGCGTATTCAAATTCGCCATAGCCGCTTAAGATGACGCATTTCGTATCGATATATAAATGTTTGATCGTTTTGGCAAGCTCTAAGCCCGTCATGCCAGACATCTTGATATCCGTGATCACGACATCAGGTTTCAGCTGTTTTAACCCCTCCAAGCACTCAGCTCCACTCGCATAAATCCCGATAATCTCATACTGAGGAGATGCTTTAATAATCAACTTGGACAAACCTAGTCGGATCTTCTCTTCATCATCCACGATCATGATTTTCATGAGACTCCTCCTTTCATGTACTGCATGAACTCACACATTAAAAGGCAACGTTACAATGACGCTCGTGCCCTCTCCAAGCTGACTTAAAACACGTAATCCATAGGCTGGACCATAATGTAAATTAATTCGTTCATCTACGTTTAGTAAGCCAATGCCTGAGGAGGATTCCTCACCACTGCTTACTTCACGCGTTAGTAACCGTTTATTTAACGCAGCTAATCGTTCTTCCGATATCCCTGCCCCATTATCCTGGAAATAGAGCGTTAGGATATGACCACTAATCTCATAAGATACATGAATTTGGATCGCTTCGTCACTACCCTCGGTTTGGCCATGGACAATTGTATTCTCTAGAATCGGTTGAAAAAGCAAAGGAATTACCGCATAATGCCGCAGTGGGTGCATGTCCACCATCGCCAATTTGAATTTATTATGATACCGATAATTAATAATTTGAATATAGGTTCTCAGATGTTCGAACTCATGCTCTAGCGTCACTGTCCCCTTCATGGGCTTATAACTGTGCCGGAAAAGCTTACCTAGCGCGGCAATCATTTCTGCCGTTTCCTCATCATCATTAATTTCGGCCGTCATTCGAATGGTCTCTAACGTGTTATATAAGAAGTGGGGATTAATCTGGTTTTGAAGTGCAGCTAACTCTGCTTCCTTCTTGCGCCCCTCGATGGTGTACACCTGCCCAATGAGCTCCTTGATCCGTTCTAGCATTGAGTTGAAATGGTGCCCTAATCGGCCCGCCTCATCCCTGGTCTGCACATGAAAACTCACATCAAGGTCGCCATTTTCCGCTTTTTTCATTAACCTCATTAATCTCTTCATCGGCTTCGTTAACGCTATCGAGAGTAGGATCGAGATAAATAAGGCGAAAGTTACAATAAGACAGGTCACTAATAGCGTAATGTTCTGGGTTTTCATTGCTTCTTTCATGATCTGATCGAGCGGGATACGGATGATCGTTTTCCAGCCCGTTTTCAATGATTGCGAATAAATACAGAGATAGCGAACCCCATCAATCTCTTTAATAAAATTGCCCGAAGTGCCAGTCGCTAATTGCACTAGCGGATCATTCGCGATGCGTTCGGTAATTCTTTTCTGCTCCGTATCATAAATAACCTGACTGTTCTCATCAATCATAAGCACTTTCCCGTTCGCCGCGGTTTCTAGATCATTCACCAAATTCTGAATGACACTAATATTCGCATCCACAGCGATAGTCCCGATCGAGTCTTGGGTATAGAAATCGCGTATATCTCTTATAACAGTAAAAGCAAACTTCCCTGACTGCCAATTAGCTAATTGCTGTGTACTTAAAAACACCGATCGGCCACCCGCTGCTTTGGCAAGCCGCTTCCACTCATCTGCGCGCTCTTCCAGATCTGTCCGTACGCCGCCTGAACTGATGATGTAATATTTATTATTATTGTTATCAAAAATATAAATCGAGTTGGTGCCACGCTTAATATTGTTCATAATGCGAATATAATTCTCCATCTCAATTTGCTTAACCGTCAGCCCTTCTTGCTTATCTTCCAGAAGCTGCTGAAACGATGTTAAGTAGAGTGGAATTTGTGAGATTTGCTCCATATCCCCTATGTAATCATCGAGTCGATCCGTAATATTGTTCGTTAGTTGGAGTGCATATAAGCTCGTATTCTTCTTGATCGACTTGGAATAGTTCTGGTAGGAGATATATCCTGTCAACATGATTGGTAAAATGATCAGAAAAACAAACACGATAATCAGTTTTTTCTCCATCGACATATTCGACATGTGAGCCCGCCTCCGCATCATGTTCGTTCAACAAACGAACGCATGATGTTCATTATAGACAGTTGCTCTATAAATGAAAACAGCCCCTTCATGAGAAAGGAGCGTATTTGTTTGGGCTCTATCAACTATGGTACAATGCTAGAAATGCTAGTCTCATGGGGGTACAACATGCTAAAAGAATTTAAGGATTTTGCATTCAAAGGCAACATGCTTGATCTGGCTGTCGGGGTTATTATCGGGGGCGCTTTCGGTAAAGTCATTACATCGATCGTGAATGATTTGGTGATGCCTTTGGTTGGGTTGTTGGTGGGGAAAGTGAATTTCAATAATTTGTTCATCTCTTTAGATGGAAAACATTATGATACACTAGATGCCGCTAAAGATGCTCCGGTTTTTAAATACGGTGTGTTTCTATCTACCTTCTTAGATTTCTTGATCGTGGCTTTCGTAATCTTCATTGTTGTTCGCCAAATCGGCAAGTTCCGTAAGAAGGAAGCTCCGAAGGAAAAAGCAGCAACAACGAAATCTTGCCCGCATTGTTTGTCAGATATTCCTGCGCAAGCTACGCGCTGCAAGTTCTGTACGTCTGAGCTTTCAGCTGGCGGTCGAGTGAGCGGCAGTATTCAGTAGGTTGGTAAAAAACAAGCCCGTGTCGGATATCGACACGGGCTATTTCGTTCGCAAATCGGCGATCTCGCCTTGTTCGAATGCGTTGGTTCGCAGCAGATGAATCAGCTGCTGCGCGGTGTCCTCGGGCGATCGCAGCTCGCCCTGCTCATGGAGCCGAGTGAAGCGGCTCACCTGCGGAAAGTCCTCTTCCGATGCAGCGCGAATCTCCCGCTGCATCTCGGTATCCACCACACCCGGTGCCACGGAACAGATCACCACCGGGTGTGGTTGGTTTAATTGCTCGACGCCGACGCAGCGCGTCAGCATGTCGAGCCCAGCCTTGGCGGTGCAGTAGGCACCCCAGCCAGGGTAGGGCTTGCGCCCCGCGCCGGAGGAGATGCCGACGACCCGCTTCATGATCGGCCACGCCTGCGTGAGCCGAATGAAGCTGTTCGTCAGCACCGCGGGTGCGACGAGATTGACCTGCAGGCTGCGCTGCAGGTCGTTCGGGTCTGCTCGGCCGATCGACGTCATCGGCTCGAGCATGCCCGCGTTGTTGATGAGCGTGATGGAACTTACGCCATCGCAGTTA
Organism: Paenibacillus pectinilyticus; assembly: GCF_001700435.1. GTDB lineage: Bacteria > Bacillota > Bacilli > Paenibacillales > NBRC-103111 > Paenibacillus_E > Paenibacillus_E pectinilyticus. Next base: position 52,893 of record NZ_LYPC01000032.1, on the reverse strand, counting down.
GTGAGGATTCGCTCCATGAGCGAATCAAGGCCCTCGGTCTGCGCCAGGTCGTAAGCGTGGAAGGTCAGCTGACCTTCCACGCGCAGCGCCGCTTGGCGCAAGGTCTGGTTCTCGCTGCGGGACATGTAATGGACCGCAGCTCCCTGCTCTAGCAGCTGCCGGATGATGGCAGCGCCCAGGCCCTTGGAACCGCCAGTTATGATGTACATATCCATAGATGCTTTCATTTCCTTTTTAAGATTAGCCGAATTAACCGACTACGTCATAGCCTTGCTCTTCAATCGCCTCTTTAATTGCCGCTAGGCTAACATGGGTTTCATCAAATTGGATATCAACCTCTTTATTAGCGAGGTTAACCTTTCCTTCCGCACCAAGCTCCTTCACCGCTTTCTCAACAGATTGCACACAATGATTACAGGACATTCCTTCTACTTTCAAAATGATGTTAGACATCGTCATCTCTCCCTTATTTTTTTATTCTACCCTGCTTATTTCATCAGCGTATTCATCGTTTTCAGCAGTTCCTCTACGACATCCATGTCGCCTTCTTGGATGCGTTCCACGACGCAGCTTTTGAGATGACCTGCAAGCAGCAGCTTGCCGACACCATTCAAAGCCGATTGAATCGCCGCGATTTGATGCAGAACATCGTCACAATAGGTGTCTTTCTCGATCAGACCCTTCACGCCGCGCACTTGACCTTCAATTCGGTTAAGTCGCTTAACCAAATCGGACTTCAACTTATCGGAATGGTGACTTTTCCGTTCCTGATCACTCTCGCAATGGCTTCCAGCTGCTGCGCTTTCGGCCCTTTTTTCAACTTCTAGTTCGATATTGTCGCTTCCCATGCTAGGACCCTCCCTCCATCTTAACCTCTTATTTCAGCTTAACACGTTGAAGCCTCAGAGCGTTAAGCACAACCGATACGGAACTGAGCGCCATCGCGGCCCCCGCTACCCATGGGGCTAATAACCCCAAAGCAGCAATCGGAATCCCAAGCAGGTTATAGCCCAGCGCCCAGAACAAGTTTTGTTTAATATTGCCCATAGTTTTGCGGCTCATGAGGATTGTATTCGCAACATGATGCAAGTCCCCGCTCATCAAGGTTACACCTGCGGCTTCCATCGCCACATCCGTTCCGGTCCCCATGGCCATGCCAATATCAGCTGTAGCCAAGGCAGGTGCATCGTTGATCCCATCCCCGACCATCGCGACGCGCAGGCCTTGATCTTGCTGCTTTTTCACATGCGCTGCTTTATCCTCAGGCAGTACTTGTGCTAGTACATCTGCAACGCCGACCTGCCTTCCGACAGCATCGGCTGTTCGCTGATTATCACCGGTCATCATCATGACACGAATGCCCATAGCCTGCAGACGTGCGATTGCAGCCTTCGAGGTTGCTTTCACCGAATCCGCCACCGCAACCCACCCAGCAAAAACACCATCGATCGCAACCAGCATGACTGTCTTGGCTTGCCCCTCAAGATCAGCGACTACTTCTAGCCATGCATCTTCCTGCCCCGCGATCTCATTCATCTTCATTAACCGCTGTGTACCTACAAGAATGGACTTGCCTTCAATCATCGCTTTAACCCCATAGCCTGGAATAGCTTCGAATTGCTCAGCCTGTGGGAGCGAAATCCCCCGATCCTTAACGCCATGAACAATCGCTTCGGCCAACGGATGCTCCGAGTTACGTTCTGCACCGCCAACCAGCCGGAGGAACTCAGCTTCATCCAACGTTGTCGTAAACACATCGGTCAACGATGGTTTCCCTTCGGTTACCGTGCCTGTTTTGTCGAGCATGACCACGTCAATATGATGTGCCGACTCTAGCTGTTCTCCGCCTTTGAACAAAATCCCCAGCTCCGCCGCCCGGCCAGATCCTGCCATAATCGAAGTTGGCGTCGCTAATCCTAAGGCACATGGGCAGGCAATGACAAGCACCGCAATCGCTTTTTCCAAGGCACCCGCGAAGTCTCCTTGCCCAAACCAAGCGTACCAGAGCACGAAAGTGACAAGCGCCAGCCCTACCACAATCGGTACAAATATCCCCGAAATCACGTCCGCTATACGCTGAATGGGCGCCTTGGAGCCCTGTGCGTCTTCCACCACTTTGACAATTTGAGCTAAAATGGTCCCTTGACCCACCTGCGTAGCCCGCATGCTAAGCATGCCGTTCTTATTGATGGTAGCCCCGATGAGCCGATCGCCGACTCCTTTCTCTAACGGGAAGCTTTCGCCCGTCAAAAGAGATTCATCCACGCTGGAGTGCCCCTCCACCACAACACCGTCCGTCGGAATTTTCTCCCCTGGTCGAATGTTCAACAGATCCCCCACCAGCACTTCGTATACCGGTATCTGAATTTCGACGCCATCACGGACAACGCGTGCCGTTTGGGCTTGCAGGCCCATCAAGCGCTTGATCGCCTCGGACGACCGTCCTTTTGCCTGCGCTTCAAGCAGCTTACCTAGAATAACTAGCGTGATTAAGACAGCACTCGTCTCAAAATATAACTCCGGACTGTGATGCCGCTCTCCCCGAAACCACCAATCCAGCGTCACATACACGCTATAGAAAAAGGCAGCTGAGGTCCCTAGTGAGACCAGCACATCCATATTAGCGCTTTTACTGCGAAGCGCCTTGTAGGCCGACACATAAAAGTGCCGTCCGACATAAAATTGCACCGGAGCCGCCAGCACTAGCTGCATCCACGGATTCATAAAAATAGCCGGCACCCATATCCATGTCGTCCAACTAAAATGGCCAACCATTGCCCATAATAACGGCAGGGACAGCACCGCGGAAATCCAAAGTCTTTGCTTCTGCTTTCGAATTTCAGTAACTCGGTGATCTTCTCCGCCCTTCGCTTCTTGCTGAGGAGTAGCTTTATAACCGATTTTCTCCACTCGCTGTTGCATCTCGCCGGGCGTTACTTCGGATGGCCGATACACGACTCGCGCTGTTTCCATCGCCAAGTTCACGGAAGCTTCCGCTACGCCTGGCGTTTTATTGAGTGTTTTCTCGATTCTGGTCGCACATGCTGCGCAGGTCATCCCTGACAGCTCGAAAGATATATGTTCGGTCGCCGCGCCACCTGTAGCAGATGACGTCTCAAGACGTTGATTCATGCGTTTCACCTCTTTAAATTGTTATCACTCATACACATATAGTATACCCCCCTACCCTATATGTCAAGAGGATAAAAAGGCAGTCAACCTTATGGCTAACTACCTCATCTTTTAATCATAAGAGCATATCCTGCCCTACTTCCCCAATTCAACCTTGATCGACTTATACGCCGTGAAATCCCCTTTTCCCACAAACACGGCAAAATCCATAATGCCTCGCGGCCGGTCCGCGCCCAGTGTCGTCGTAGCTGTACCTAAAGATCTTCCCTTTTCATCTAAAAAGGTAACAACAACGGATGTATTTGCAGGTAATTCACCTTCATTTACAGGACCCACAAAACCTCTAACAATCGTGTACGCGCCGCTTTTCAGCACATCAACCGGACCAAACGAAACCTTATTCGTAGCATCCTTAATGAAAGTTGGAGCTGAGTAACCAGGCATTCGCGCTGGTGACGGTGTGTGGCTTTCTAATGTGACCATGGTATACCCGGAGATATCGGTTTGACTCGTCGTTTCGAATGAAATGATTTGCTCCGCGAGCACAGGAATTTGTTTAACGACATAAGGGACTTTCTCCAGTAACTCACCCTTCTCATTCCAGAAGGCAAGGTTTCCTTCTGCATCCGTTTTGGTCAAATCAACACCAGGATTCATCGACTGATAAGCTGTAATGAATTTATAATCCCATGCATACTGATCGATAAAGATCTGACCTTTAATGATCGAATGATTGCCCTCTTTTACCACCGTTAGATGACCCGCACTTACACCTTGATTATTAATGTCGTTAATCGTAAAGCCGTCATCCACAACGATGGTTTGTGTCGCTTCATTATAAGCTACTTTATTCCCCAAAGTTTCAGCAATAAATCGTACAGGCACATAAGCATGACCCTCATAATTTAACGTTTGGTAGCCATCCGCGCTTTTCGTTTCACCATTAATAACGAATTTCGCCGGAAACAGATAGGTCTGTACCGTATCCGATGCATACACGCCAGTGGCAGCAGTCAGCCCGATCCCACAGACTAAACCTAAGATAAACTTTTTCATTTCAACACTCCTTGTTGATAAAGGCTCTATATTTTTTCACATAAGGACTTAGACGCATCGATTGGACTAAGGTTGCATCAACCTAAGCTGGCATTCTTTAACTCACGGGCTTCCATGCCGCCAATACTGCCTCCATACTTTCAGCCACATTACGCTTGTGAACGGTAATTTTAACTGAATTTTCTTTTCCCCTGACGAAAAGTTCAAACTGGTCCACTTTTCCGGCGACGATGTAGTAGCTCATAATATCCGCTTTGGGGATGAACTCGTCACTCAGTTTAATGCCATTATCTCCAAGATAAACGCGGTCAATCAGGGTGTTAATCAGCACTATGACAATTAGTAACCCATACTTAGCATTGGTATCTAAGCCGAGAATGAAGGGGAGAGAAACCATAAACAGAATCATAATAAAACTCTTCTTGTAATTACTAGAACCGACAAGCGTAATAGGATGAACCTGCTTTTTAACTTGAAATGAACGGTAGCTTTTGTAGAGTATGTACATCATATAGATAAGCACGATCACATAAGAGATCTTCATTATGCCAGCCCTGCCTTTCCACTACAAAAATTGAAAACATTCCCTTATATTAACATAACCCTCATCCTTTTGAACAAAAAAAAGAATCTGCTGCGCATGGCAACAAACTCTTTTTCAACTCCCGATCAATTATATACACCCAAGCTGTTAAGCTCCGCTTCCATCTCTTGTCTGAACATCACTTTATCGCTCTCATCCATAAATGCCGCCTCAACACCATTCATAATCAACTTCACCAGCTCTGGTGTTGTAAAAGCAAACCGATCCGCAAGCGCGCGATACTCGTTCGTAATGTTGGTGCCCGAGACACTTGGGTTATCGGTGTTAATCGTTACGATTAGCCCTTGATCCATGTATTCACGGATCGGATAGACATCCCACGAGGCTACGGCCTTCGTTTGGATATTGGAGATCGGGCACATTTCGAGCGGGATTCGGCGATCTTTGATCATGGCCAGAATAGCCGCATTCTCTCTGAGCCTTACGCCATGCCCGATCCGTGTGGCCCCCAGATGTGTCACGGCCTCGTAGACGTTAACTGCCCCGGCGGCTTCACCTGCGTGAATGGTGACGGGTATCCCTAGGATGTGGGATCTCGCGAACACCTCACGGAAAAATTCAGGCGGATAACTCGCCTCATCGCCCGCCAAATCAACGGCGACAACACCTTTCCCGACGAATGCGGCTGCTGCTTCAATCACTTCCAGATTATCTTCACACGGGTGATTTCGCATACAAATAGCTATCACACCGAATCTCGTTCCGTAATCGCGTTGTGCCCGCTTCAATCCCTCAATAACGTGGTGAAACGTCTCTTCCAAAGTTAACCCGGCATTCCGATGCAATTGCGGTGCAAATCGAACTTCCACATATCGGCAGTTGTGCTCCACGGATTGTTCAACGACTTCGTAGGCGACACGTTCTAGGGCAGTGCCTGTTTGCAGGAACCTAGTTGTGAAATCGAATTTACCTAAGTATTCAATGAGGCTGCCGCAGTTATCGGTTACGCGCATATGCGGAATCAGCCCATCCGTATCGTAAACGGGGAGCTTAATACCTTGCTCAAGAGCGAGCTCCAGTATCGTCTCGGGCTTCACACTTCCATCCAAATGTAAATGAAGATCTACTTTCGGTAATCTCGCTAACAAATCATTTGTTCGCATGTGAGCCATCTCCCATCTCTCCTTTTACTTCTCATTTGCGCAGCGCGCCTGAAGAAGAATTTTATTAACTTTACTCGAATGTGAGCATTATGTCAATATACATGACAATAATTTATTTTTCCATTATATGCGTAAGGTTATATAACATTTACATGTGTTTTATGAAAATAGGAAGAAAATTCGTAATCCCGGCTGCTAATGCCCCTACTAGATAAAACTGAAAAAATCCACATCAGGCTAATAGCCCAACGTGGATTTCAATTCATTTTGTAATAACACTGCTGTTCAGAGCTAGCGCTCTGCTAAGCATGCTCTTTCCATCCGCCTTACGATGCTCGCGTACGAACCAATAAATACAGGAAGTATGGCGCCCCAATAACTGCAGCCACGATACCTGTGGGAACTTCCGAAGGTTGAAACATTCCCCGCGCAATCGTATCCGCTATAATTAACAGCAGCCCGCCAGTAAGTGCCGATGCTGGCAGTAAATATTGATGCTTCGGCCCTACCAGCCTTCTGGCCAAATGCGGACCGATCAGTCCAACGAAGCCAATGCCGCCTCCGACAGCTACACAAGCTCCGGCAAGTGCAACGGCCGCGGCTAGCAACCCAATGCGCTCCCGTTCCATTCTGATACCGAGTCCTATGGACGTCTGTTCACCAAGGTTCAGCACATTCAGTACGTTCGCTTTGTAAATCACGTAAGGAATCAAGATGATGAGCCATGGCAATAAAGCGAGAACGAACTTCCAGTTAGTCCCCCAAATCGTACCCGCCAACCACGTCTGTACGAATTGGAAATCCGTCGGGTCAAGCCGAATACTAAGCACGATCATCAGTGAAGCGATACCCGCCGACACGGCAATCCCCACGAGGAGCAGCCGAGAGGACGAGATTCCTTCCCCTTTTACATAAGAAAGGGTATAGATCAGGAGGGCAGCCAAACCAGCCCCCACCATCGCGATCATCGGCATGAAGAACAACGGCCCCGACACATTATTAGGATAAAAAGAAACAACCAAAATGACTGCAAGACCCGCTCCTGCATTGATCCCTAGAATCCCTGGATCTGCGAGCATATTCCGCGAAATCCCTTGTAGGATAGCACCCGAAACCGCTAGTCCCGCCCCCACCAAGATTGAAATCACAATACGCGGCAGACGGAAATCAAAGAGGATAATTCCTTGCTTCGCTGTACCACCTCCGAACAAGGTTCGCAACAACTCCAGAGGTGTTAAACGGATGACACCCGTATTCATACTGATTATAAATACAATAAGGATAAGTATGGCTAAGATCACCATCACCTTGAATGCTTGGGAACTTCTTGATTTCACACCTAATCCCTCCGCTTTCTACGAGCAAGATAGAGGAAGAAGGGCACACCGATCAATGAAATCAGGGCTCCAATCGGCGTTTCAAAAGGGGGATTAATCATCCGTGCGCCAATATCTGCTCCGACAACTAACAATGCGCCCATGACCGCCGATGTCGGGATAATCCACCGATAATCAACACCGACCAAATATCGAACAATATGTGGAATAATAAGTCCAATAAATCCAATTGCTCCTACCGTTGATACAGCTGCACCTGCGAGAATTAGAACGAGAGCATACGCCGCTAGCTTAACTAGCCCTATCCGTAGCCCAAGCCCCGTTGCGACATCTTCCCCCATGCTTAACAACGTAATCCAAGGTGAAATCAAGATCGCACAACCTAGCGCCACCAATATCCAAGGTGCCATGATGCTAACCTGTAACCATTTCGTCCCTGCAACTCCACCCGCAAACCAAAAAGCGAGATCCTGACCGATGTGGTAGTAAATCGCAATACCTTCACTGAGCGCCAACAGCAATGCACTAACCGCAGATCCTGCCAGTACAATGCGTACAGGGGTAACGCCTCCCTTAGCCATCGCACTAATGCCATACACAAGTCCGGTTCCTATTGCGGCACCAAGAAAGGAAAATAGAATGACATAATGAAACGGCAGCTGCGGTAAAAAGGCAAAACACAGGGCAAGCATAAAGCCTGCACCTGCGTTGATACCGAGAATACCCGGGTCCGATAACGGATTGCGTGTTACACCTTGCATAATCGCCCCTGCAACAGCAAAAGCTGCTCCAACTAACGCCCCCGCGATCGCTCGCGGCAGACGTAATTGTTGAATAATCAAATGCTGGGTATTATTCCCGTTGAAATGGAAGATTGCCTGCCATACCTCTCCAAAGGAGATATCTGCAGCTCCAACCGAAATAGAGGCGATCAAACTGATCAGCAGCAAAGCCAATCCACCGAAAATAATACCTATTGCAGCGAGCGGACGCGTTTTCAAGGCGGGTTTGGTTGTGGGAACTTGTTTAACTGAACCCATCCTACACTGCCCCCAATTTATTTAATGACTTTAACGATATCGTCCATGACACGTTCGCCAGCGATGACACCGTTGTACAACCAGCTGCTTTTCGTGTCCATTTCAAATACTTTACCTGATTTAACAGCAGGAATGTTCTTCCATAGCGGATCTTCCAAGTTACCAGCTTGGCCTTTATCACTGTTCACTAAGAAGATGTAGTCCGCATCTAGTTGAGCCAGCTTTTCTAACGAAATCGCTGCCCAGTTTGCTGGAGCATCCGGCAATACAGACAAGATGTTCGGCATTTTCAATCCAAGGTCGCCGTAAACAACCGCTCCACTTGCTACTTTCCCATTAACCACATAGAAAGCTTTGTTAGTTAACCACAGGATAGCAACCTTTTTGTCACCAACCGTTGAAGCTAGTTTAGCTTTGGTATCTGTGACTTGTTGATCATATTTTTTCAGTGCTGCATTCGCTGCATCTGTTTTGTTAAGAAGTTCGCCCATTTTCAAAAGCGTCTTGCGGAAGTCCGCTGTTACATCGCTGCCCAATACGAATGTTGGTACAACTTTGGAATACTGATCGTAAAGACCTTTTTCAACCGCGGATTCACTGCCCACGATCATGAAATCAGGACTTGCTTTAAGAACCGACTCAACTGGAAGTTCGTATCCAATTGTTGGAATGCCAGCAAGTTGTGTTTGCAGATAGTCTTGAACCGTTGTCCCTTTGACAGACCATTGTACGATCGGCTTAACACCAAGCGCTAACAATGGATCTTCCAAGTAGGAAGCAATAACCGCCTTCGGGTTTGCTGGAACTTTCACATCATGCCCCATGCTATCTTTAACAACCTTATCAACAGCTGGAGCAGGTGTTGCTGTAGCTGCCGCTGAAGCCGCAGGACTGGCTGAAGCTGCTGGCGTTGCCGTGCTTGCTGCATCTTTATTACTTCCGCAAGCTGTTGCGAGTACGGCAGCCATGCACACGGAAAGGACAGTAAAAGTAACTTTTGTTGTTTTGGACTTATTGAAACGAAGCACGGTAAAACCCCCTGAGTGTCTTGTATGTATGATATTCATTCTCAATACAATATAATGAAAATGATTATCAATGTCAATACACTCAGCTAACTTTCAGCTATGATCCAGTAATTGGTTGTTTGCGCTCAATCACCTTCAGCGCCTCCCGTACACTAAGCGGAGATAATTCGGTGCTTGCGACAAAGGATTGTACAGCAGCAGCATCCGTTTTGGAGTATTCACGCAATGCCCAGCCTATCGCTTTACGGATGAAGAATTCCTTAGAATCGGCCATGACCGTAATACAGTGAAATAACAGCGTGACATCGGTCTTCTTTTTATATTTCAACTGAAATAAGATTGCCGTTCTTTGCAGCCACATGTTATCCGAAGCCAACCACTTCGCGACGTAAGCCGGGATTAGCTCTGGGAACCGCTGAAAGTGGTAACCAATCAAGTGATCAGCAATTGTGTCCACAGAGTCCCACCATGAGTTAGTCACAATGAAATGCTCCAGCAGGTCGATGTGCTCGGCTTTCACTGTTTTTCTCACTTGCAACAACATCATAATCGCCGTGTAGGCAAATTCACGCTCCGGTAATGCCCATAGCTCTTGGGCCACCTGAACCGCTTCCTCCCCTTTCGGGATGCCGTGCTCCTTGGTGAATTGCTTCGTCAGCGCAACGCGCGCCGGGTTCCGGATTCCTAATAATGGAAAATAATTCTTCATATAAGCTTCCATGCTTGAAGCATTAGCCACGTCCGCGTGGGCTCTAAGCCATTTTTCTAGCTTCATTGTATACGATGATGTCATCAGGAACGTGCCTCCTTTTCGTTAACGCCTATGTGCTTATTGTAGCAATTCGCTACTAATTCGGGTATGCTATTAGCAGAATTTTAATAGAGATGACGAATAGGATCGGTGAGAAACATGACGTATAAATTAGTTGCTGCTGACTTAGATGATACGCTGCTGCGTGATGATTTGACGATTTCGCAAGAGACCGTAGATGCCATGCATCAAGCGGTTGCCAAAGGCGTAATGGTCACGATAGCCACAGGAAGAAGCTTCCCTTCTGCAGCCAAAATCGCCAATCGAGTCGGATTGAATGTCCCCATCATTACGTATCAAGGGGCTTTGATCAAAAATCTACTGGATGAGGAAGTGCTCTATGAGCGCACTGTGCCTGTAGAAAGTGCCCGCTTCCTGCTGGACTATTGCGAAAAAAACAACTATCATCTTCAGCTTTACCATGGGGATGAGCTTTATGCAGCCGAGGACAACGATAAGATAAAGAATTATGTACGTCTGTCTAAAACGCCTTATATCATCGGCGATTTGCGCCAATGGATTGATATTCCACAGCCGAAAATGTTGATCGTAGATAAACCAGAGGTTTGTGATCAAATCCGTGAAGAGCTGCTTCCTCTTCTGGGTGATCAGCTTCATATTACGAAGTCCAAGCCTCATTATTTGGAGTTCATGCATAAGGAAGGCACGAAGGGGCATGCCATCACCTTCCTTGCTGCGCACATTGGCTGTACATTAGATGAAGTCATTGCGCTGGGCGATGCTTGGAATGATCGAGAAATGCTGGAAGTCGCTGGTCTTGGCGTTGCGATGGAGAATGCCTTGCCTGAATTGAAGGCGCTAGCGAACTTCGTGACGAAGAGCAATAATGATGATGGCGTGAGGCATGTGTTGGAGAAATTCGTTTTGGCGGAGTAGAGGGTTCGTGTTACACAAAAAGCCTGCAGCTGGACACCCCCTGTTAATTAGACGGGGGAATGACCAAAGCTGTAGGCTTTTATTAATGATAGCTTTATAGGTTTTACGCTACGGCACTGCAAGGTTTGGAACGCCATAACTGCTCGAGCACCATGACCAGCAGTGTAGCGAACAGCAAACCGTTCCCAAGCACGTATTGCATAGCGACAGGAAGCCCTTGCGACGACGAAGAGGCAACCAGTGTGAATCCCACACCGATGACCAATCCGATTCCTAGAATCGTAAGGTCACGTTGACTTTCCGTCACCCGTGATAAGGAACGGAATGAGTTTCCTGTCATTTGTACAAAGGTGGCTAACGAAATGGCACTCGCTATCGACGTAGGCAGCAGAGATAGAAAATTAACAATCCCAGGCATAAGAGATATGGCCGTTAAGACCAAACAAGCTAGCAGGAAGGGCTTTCGCTGTGTTTGTCCTGTCATGCGAATGAAGCTCGTGGTCACAGGAAGGGGAACAACCCCAATCGCAGAAAATAGAGCGGTCAGTCCGTGGGAAAGCCCTCCTATCATACTACTCCGGTTGTAGATCATCCGATTCGAGTTTTCTCGTCCTGGCACGACCTGCTGAGCCGCAGATATTGCAGCGATCAGATTAGAAACTAAGATCAGCGTGAATAACACAGCTGTAACCGCCATACCTGGGTTCAAATGCGGCAATCCCCAAGCAAATATCTTAGGAAATATTACCCAGCTACTTGATCCTGCCATGAACGATTGCGGAACACGATCGCTGACGACAAGTGCATGTGCTGACCATCCAATGATGATGCCTAGCAGCACCGCGTAATTACGCATCCAGCCTTTTCCTTTTATAGTCAAGACGGTCACGAATGAAAATATTAGAAAAGCAATGACGGCGCTCCCGTAATTGACAGGCCCCGCTCCCCCAAGTCCAAGCATCCCTTTTAAGAATACACCGCTTAATTGCATGGATAAAATAAATAGAAACGTATTGGTCACCAATGGGGTGAACAACGTTAAAAGCTTATAGAATAAGCCGGTCAATCCTAGTATAAATAGCAGAACGCCAGCTACTAGCAGGCCTCCCTGCAGCAATTGCAGAGCTTCCCTCGCATCTTGCCCTTGCTGTGCAGCCATGCCGGCCATCATAATAAAAACACTGACCCAAGAACCCGCAGGTCCGTCAACAATCGGGAATCGGTGTCCCAACAGAGCCTGCAACAATGAACTTACCCCAACAACGAAGAACGTACGCTGCATGAGTGACGCAACTTCGTGCTGTGGTAGGTGAAACACGCTGCCAATCACGATTGGCAAAGCGACAGCGCTAGCGATCATAAAAATAAACCATTGCAGCACACTCAAGCTCTTATTTATGTTGAACAAATACCGCATACAACCAACCTTCTCTATAAATAGAAATCCCCCGACTTCAACGACAGGGGACTTCCGTTCATTATTGTCATGTGCATGAACAATTCACTAATAGAGCATCGGGAATAACCATTTCTTCTCCTCGTCATCCGGTCTTCGGCCGAAATCAGCAATTTCAAACGGCTCTGCGTATTGAACGTTGTCTGCTTTATCCTTGCCATAAGTAGCCGCTAGCGTTGGTACCATTTCTGGCGAAACTTCAAGGAACGTGCTCCACCATTTTAAAATATAGTCCCTTCTTCGTTCCCAGCCCGCTGGAACCTGATCAAGCAGACTTCGCTGCCATGGAGCGAATTCGTAAAACTGTGAAGCGTGCGCATCGCAGCCGAGGAGCTTCTTCTCAATCACAGACCCGATATCGACAACGATATCCGGGTTATATCCATTCCGCTTCGCATAATCCGGCATCAGCAAGAATAAAGGCGATTTCAGCAGATGTGGCGCATCGGAAACGGCGTTGGGCACCATAGCGATGAAATCTGCCGCGTCTCGCACAATTTTCCCAACGGTGCGATTGTCCACATGCCCTGGTCCGTCTGGATGAAAAGTAATGACCACATCGGCTTTCCAGTTGCGGATTTGTCGGATGACTTCCGCCCTAATTTCGTAAGTTGGTGATAACTGACCATCCGGAATATCCAAGATCGTATATTCAAGCACCCCTAATCTGCGCGCCGCTTCCTTAGCCTCTTCCGCTCTTCTCTCTACCAGTTGCTTCCCTTCCATCTGATAGTGTCCACATTCGCCATTCGTTAAAGAAACGAATTTGACCCGGTGTCCCATTTCGGCGTATAAAGCAGCGGTTCCACCCGCATAAATCTCAGCTTCGTCAGGATGTGCTGTGATGACTATTATTTGTAATGCGTTAACCATTTCATATACCTCCAGAGTTTAACCTTTCACCGCACCAGCGGTCATACCTTTAATGACAGTTTCTTGCGATAGCAAATAGAGCACGAGCAGCGGCACAATCGATATCGTAATTGCCGCCATCATGGCGCCATAATCGGTGCCGTAAGAGTTAGATACATACGAAAGCAGCACGGAAATTGGCTGCATATCGCGAACCGGTAAATAGACGAGCGGCATCAATAGTTCATTATACGACCATAAAAAAACCATGATCGATACGGTAGCAAAAATCGGAATGCATAGCGGCAGCAAAATGCGATAATAAATCTTCCATATGCTCGCTCCGTCCATGACAGCTGCCTCTTCAAGTTCCGCAGGTAAGGACGCCATGAATCCGGTCATCATGATGATGGCGAAGCTCAAATTCCCAGCAATTTGCGGCAAAATAACAGATAAATAAGTGCCGTTCAAACCGATTTCTTTAATAATAATGAAATTAGGAATAATGACCGCAAACTGCGGCAACAGCATACAGATCACGAAAAGAATATTAAAAGCCTTTTTACCTGCGAACTGAAATCGCGACAAGATGAAGGCGGCTAGCCCGCCAATGAAAGTTACTCCGACAACAACCGAGCCCGAGATGATCAAGCTATTCGCAAAGCCCCGCAATATATTGATATTGCCATAATGGTTCAACTTAATATAGTTGTTGAAATCAAAGGTATGTGGAACGCCAAAGGCGTTCGTCAAAATTTCTTGTGATGATTTGAAACTGTTCAGTAGAACCCATAATACCGGTAGAATGGTTGTGCAGGACCAGACAATCAGAAGCGCATAGACCATCGTTTTAGCTGCATAGTCGCGTGGCCCCACCCTTTTACCGACTCTTCCCACGAGAGTTGACATGTCTATCACCTACCTGTCCGAGCATACAGAATGATGCATTCAGTAGCTAATCGTATCTTTCTTCACTGCTTTATTGAGCACAACCGTGATCAGCACGCCAAGCAGCATCATAGCAATGACAATTGTGCTTGCGTATCCTGCATTTTGACCATTAAAGGCCTTGTCGTACATATACGTACTTAACAACTCACTGGCATTCATAGGTCCACCCTTGGTCACGATATAAACGACATCAAACACTTTGAGCGCACCTGCAGTTGCTAGTGTGAGACACGCGGCCGTAACATCCCGCATGAGCGGAATCGTGATTTTGAATGCTTTTTGAATACCCGTAATCCCGTCAAGCTGTGCGGACTCATAAATGTCCTCTGGAATCTTGGAGATACCCGTCAGGAAAATGACGAAGTAGAAGCCTACGTACTGCCACAAAATCGGAATTAACACGAGATAGATCGCGCTCTTCTCTGTCAGCCATACTTGCTCAGACAATCCAAAAGCCCGCATAATTGCATTCAGCAGACCATAGTCGTAATTATAAATAATCGAAAACATTAAGCCGATCGCTGTACCTGAGATAATGATGGGGAAAAAGAAAACCGTTCGAAAAAACTTAAAACCTCGCTTAATACTATCCGAAAGCAGTGCAAGTACTAATCCCCCTCCAACTTGAAGTACAATCGCTCCCACCGTCAGAATCAACGTATTCTTCAGTGCAATCCAAATAACTGGATCATGTATGAGTTGATTGTAATTCGCCAATCCGATGAACTTCTTTTCATTAGAAAAGTTGTACCATTCGCAAAAGCTGTAATAAACCGATTGAATCAATGGATATATGAGAAACGTAAACAATAGGATCACTGTCGGAGAAAGGAAAAGCACGATATATCTTTTATCTTTGAAATTCACAACCGTTGTTCCTCCTCTAGAAAGCATGCCCCCGGTTCATGGCGCAAGCATAATAATCATATGAATAGCCCCGGGAGCACCCAACAATATGGCGATTAGTTGTGGCCGCTAAGCTCTTTCGCCTGCTTAAGCACTTGGTCAGCTGTTTTTTTACTATAAGCCACGTAGGAAATACCTTTCAGGAATTCCGTGTACGACTCGCGGGATACAAAAGAATCGATCGGCAGAACGAAATCTTTCGCTTGCGCGACCATCGCATTCCCCATTTTCAAAAGCTCCGCCATATTACCTGAATCCGTCGTCTTGACGGCATAAGTCCCGCCAATCGCTGCAAATTTCCCTGCAACCTCAGGAGATGTCATATATTTGATAAAAGCCAAGGCTGCATCATATTGCGCCTTATCATCATTCTTCTTCATATACCAACCAGAGCCGAAGCCCGAGACGATCATATTGTCGCCTTTGCCCCCAGGTACGAGTGGGAATGGGGTGATCTTAATGTTAGGATTTTTGGATAAGCCCACTGCTGTCCAAGAACCGTTGAACATCATGGCAGCCTTTTCGCCAGAGAACAATGCTTGCGCTTTGTCATCATCAAGGGTCAAGGCGTCCTTAGGAAACGCTTTCTTTTCGGTCAAATCTTTAATCATATCAAGCGCAGGCGCCCAAGACGGATCATACGCTTGCTTCTGACCTTCAGGACCCACAAGCGATAAGACAAGCGCTTCTTGGATATAAGGCGTAGTTAACGATGTAGCAAACGGGATAATGTCATTTTTGGCGAAAACATCAACTGCTTTCATGAACGCGCTGTAAGTCGTTGGTGCTTCTAATTGGAATTTATCAAAAAGTGCTTTATTCCAGAACAAGCCTTCGTAGAAACCGATATAAGGCAAGGCATACAGTTTATTATTGTATTTCACTTTATCCACGATCGAAGTATTGAAATTTTTGGCCCACTCTGGGTCTTTTTTCAATTCATCTTCCCAGGTGACGATCTTGTTGGATTCTTCCAGCATCTTGGTCTCACTGCCATTGAAGTAGAACATCACATCCGCGAGGTTGCCAGTAGCCGTGTCCGCTTTAATTTTCGTGCGAAGGGCCTCTTGATTGACGGGTGTGGATTCATCGACGATCTTCACGTTTGGATTTTTGGTTTGAAAATCCTTCACTGCTTCCGTCCAAGCAGAAACCCAAGGATCCGATCCGGCGAACGATGTAGCCACACGTAATTTAATTTCTTTGCTGGCTGCTGTCGATTTTGAACCGCTTTCATTCTTTGGCGCTTCAACCTTTTCGCTCCCGCAGCCTGCCAACAAACCGCCTACCATCGTTGCAAGGACCAAACTAACCGCAAATCGACTTACTTTTTTGTTTCGCATTAACGTAACACTCCCTTTTCGTAAGTTTTATATATTGAAATTAGACAAGTGGATTGCCTAATGGTCAATAGTTAGTTAACTTTATTAATTAATTAAATAAAAAAAGGCCTCTTCCCTACAGCCTTTCTTTCAACACATCCTCGAAAATCGACGATAATCCGATACTAAATCCACCTAACAGTACTGCTTTATTCTTTAATTGGCTCGTCACAATACGGGGATTGGACGGAATAAGCCTGCGTACTTCAGTTGATAGCGTATCCGTATAAGCGGTCCCCAACGTTACAAAGCCTCCACCGAGGATGACGCACTCCAAATCTAAAAGCAACAGCATATTCGAAACGGCGATCCCCATCATCCGAGCACATTCGGTTACATGTTTTACGCATAACGGATCCCCTGCTAGTGTACATTTAATAATCGTATTAAAATCAATCTTCTCGCTCTGTCCGCCTGCCTCATCTAACACACTGCTTTGTTCACCAGATGCCAGATCCTGCTTAACAGCCAGTACTAGTGCACGGACCGAAACCAAATCAATTAATCGTTCTGTTACTGCACCTTCTGGCACTGATTTACGATCCATAACGAAGTTACCCAATTCTCCGGACGCATTCGAACTGCCTTTAAATAGACTACCATTCAATATGATACCAAGACCAATACCGACGTCAGCGCTGACAAAAACAACATTCCGGTACTCCTTGGCGATGCCATAAGTCATCTCGGCAATAACAGCCGCGTCGATGTCCTTCTGCATTAGAATAGGAATATCATACTTACTCTGAAAAAGCTGACGAAACGGTACCTTGCCCAGCGGAGCTAAATAAGAACCACAATCTACGATACCTTGCGTGCTATCGACTGTACCTGGTACAGAGATAGAAATCGCCAATAATTTATCTAAAGGTAGTCTACTGGCTGCCAACAATTCTTCGATTTTCGCTAAAAGCAGATCCGTTAATTGCTCAAGTTGGAATTGCTCTAAATCAAACTTGATTTCACCGAGAATATCGGGCTTCAAGTTGCTGATCGCAATCGTGATACACGGGTTACTTAAATCAATGGAAATGAGATACCCAAAGTCATTATTCATCTTCAACATTTGAGCCTTGCGGCCAACGCTAGTCGATTCCTCACCCGTCTCATGAATGATCCCGAGCTCGATCAATTTATCGACATTCGTGCAAACACTTGGCACGCTTAGCTGAAGAGCCTTGGATAGACCGCTTCTAGTCACACTATGGTTTACACGGATCTCATTTAAAATCAAATTCTGATTAATGATCCGGACAGATGTCTGATCTGCGGAGTGTTTGGCCAAACCTTACCCCTCATTCCTGTCATTTCTATATATTAATTAAGTTTATTAATTATTAGTATAGGGTGTGAAGATTGGGTTGTCAAGGGATGGATGATCCTCCAATACAGTTCCCGAGTTTTCTACCATTTTCGTGCTGGACAGTATCCTTCCAGATGTGAGAACATGAGATATCAGCAACATTGTAAGCGTTCCCTTTTTCTTAACGGCATAAATAGTTCATGAACTTAATCACCCATATCCATGATGTTAAAGGAGCGTGAGGGGCATGTTCGACGGTACATTACTTCAGGATAAAGTGGTGTTGATTACAGGCGGCGGCACAGGGCTAGGCCGTGCGATGGGTGAGAAGTTTCTGGCGCTTGGCGCCAAATTGGCCATCACGAGCCGGCGTGAAGAAGTGCTCGCGAAGGCGGCGGCTGAGATGAGCGTTACTGGCGGGGATGTATTCTACCATCCCTGCGATGTGCGTGATCCGCAGCAGGTTGCTGCGATGATCACCGCGGTAGAGCAGCACTTCGGTCGCATCGACGTGCTGATTAATAATGCGGCGGGCAATTTCGCCAGCCCGACGGAGGATCTCTCACCCCGAGCGGTCGATGCGGTGCTGAATATTGTGCTGCACGGGACGTTCTACACCACGCTGGAGCTGGGTAAAAGGTGGATCGAGCAAGGCGTTGGCGGTACGATGCTGAACATCGTCACCTCCTACGCCTCCACCGGATCCGCCTTCGTTGTGCCTTCCGCCGCCGCGAAGGCCGGCGTGCTCGCCCTCACCCGCTCCCTCGCGGTGGAGTGGGCGCGTTACGGGATCCGGCAAGTCGCGATCGCGCCGGGCTTGTTCCCGACCGACGGCGCGTGGAGCCGACTGGCTCCCACGCCCGAGCTGTCGCAGAAGCTCCTGAACCGCGTCCCGCTGGGACGGGTCGGGGAAAAAGATGAGCTGGCGAACCTCGCCGCTTATCTGATTTCGGACTACGCCGCGTATATTAACGGCGAAGTGATCACAATTGACGGCGGCGAGTGGCTGCAAGGCGCTGGGCAGTTCAACGACCTGCTCGAGGTGACCGATGAGCAGTGGGTGTCCCTTGCGGAGATGACTCGCAAGGGCAAATCGTAGCTGGAACAAACAGACCACCAAGCAGAGGCATCTGCTTGGTGGTCTGTTTGTTTGCCATCCGAAGATTCGGACGGATTAACATTCCGTATTTCGTGTAAATGACTTATTTTCGTGGAGTTGCGGAACGACGTTCCGCAACTTACACGCTTCTAGCCCCTGCAAAGGTAATAGCCTCTACTATCCCTTCACTGCACCAGCCGTCATCCCCTTCATAATCTGCTCCTGGAAGATCAAGAACACGATAATCGTCGGAAGCACGGCAATGGCAAGTGCCGCCATCGTCAATTCGTAATCCGTCATATACCCTGTTGCGAATGCCGATAAGCTGAGCGGTACGGTTTTGAGCGCAGGCTTACTAATGAAGACAAGCGCGAAGGCAAAGTCGTTCCAGAACCGTAAGAAGCCAAGAATCGCTACTGTTGAAAGCGCGGGTACACTGAGTGGAAGCATCATGCGGAAGAAGATGCCCCAGTAGCCCGTACCATCGATCAGCGCGGCTTCTTCAATTTCTTTGGGAATGGAGATGAGATAAGCAGCTACTACGAAGATCGCCAGCGGTAATTCGAACGCGACATAAGGCAGAATGAGGGCCCCGTACGTGTTCAACAGCCCTATTTTTTTCATAATAATGAATAGCGGAACTAACGTACTATGAACTGGAATCAGCATGCCGAGTAGGAATAAACCTGTGAAAAACGGCTTCAATTTAAACTCAAACCGCGATAAAACGAAGGCTGCGAGTGCACCTAGTACCAAGGTGAGCACCAACGAAGCTACAGTTACAACGGTAGAGTTCCATAAGGAGAGCCCCATTCCTGAAACTTTCCACGCACGGACGAGGTTATCCCACTTCCAAACCGTCGGCAGTAGAAAGGGCCGGGAATAAAACTCTTCATTTGATTTAAAAGCACTGATAAATAGCCAAATTAACGGATATAACGTGACGAGCGCGTAAATAGACAAGACCGTGTTAGTCACACCGCGTGACCACAATCGACGTTTTTTAGCTCCAGCGGGAAAACCCGTCTGCATCGCTACAACTTGCTTCATAGATGTCCCTCCTACCCGAAAATGATTGTGTTAGCGATAGTCTCGCTTCATTAAATACTGGCTGCCTGCAATTAAGACTAGGCTAAGAATAATAATCGCTGTGGAGATCGCACTTCCATATCCGAACCGATACACATTGAAAGTACTGTTATACATATAGGAAGCGAGCAATTCCGTGGAATGTGCAGGGCCGCCGCCTGTCATGACGTAGATCAAATCGAATGCTTTCAAAGAGCCCGAAATACAAAGCACAATCGCAACCTTTACGGTGTCCCAAATCATAGGCAGTGTAACGGCGAATAGCTTGCGTACCGGTCCGACACCATCCAGTTGAGCAGCATCTTCAATCTCAGGCGAAATGTTTTGCAAAGCCGCGATAAACATAATCATATAAGGACCAATATAATTCCAGATGATCGGCACCATCAGTGCGAACATCGATACTTTCGGATCGGAGAGCCACGCTTTTTTCCAGCTATCAAGTCCTACACCATCAAGCAGGAAGTTCAGAATACCAATTTGCGGGTGATAAATGTAACCCCAGATAATACCGACTACAACAGAAGACAAAACCATTGGCATGAAAACAGAAGCGCGAATGATACGTTGGAATGGCGTGCTGCGCATAAGAAGAAGCGCTAGAATCATCGCAATTGGCACTTGACCGAAGACAGAAGCAGCTACGACGAGCATGTTATTTTTAAAAGCTTTCCAGAAGATTGGATCTTTAAATACTTCTACATAGTTGTCAAAACCAATGAATTTAGCCGCACCGATCCCTTTCCAGTCAAAAAAGCCATAATACGCTGACCAAAAGAGCGGTACGATAACGAAAAACAAATAGATGACTAAGGCTGGAAGGAGCCCTACGGTGATGAATCCTCTCATTCTTGCGGACACGTTCATGATGCCCCTCCTCATAAGCTTTTTTAGAAAAAAGGCTCCAGCCCCGGGCTGAGGCTGGAGTCCTTTGGCGAATCATTATTTGCCGACGGCTTTCGCTTGTGCATCTTGAACTTTTTTGGCAATATCCTCTGGCTTAGCGCCCATCAGAAGCTCTTGAAGTCCGTTATTCACGACATCTGCGCTTGCTGAGCTGAGCTTACCATCGTATACAGGGGTCATTTTCACTGTACCCATCATTTTGTAAACATCCGCGAATAAAGAAGTTACTTTTGTTGTATCTAAAGCTACTTTGTAGCTAACCAATTGGTTGCCTTCCAAAATCGCTTTCTGTGCGTCTGGACCAGACAACGCGTAGATCAACTCGTAAGCGGCTTGTTTCTGTGCGCCTGTTACTTTTTTGCTCATACCTAGACCTGTTCCAACAACACCGGATAGTGTGTTCGGGTCACCTTTACCGTTCGGTACGGATGGCAATACGGTTACAGCCAAGTTGGCAAGTGCTTCTTTCGAAGTATTCGACGCTAGGTTAGGTAGTGCCCAACCGCCATCGATCATCATCGCCGCTTTACCTTGCGCGAACATTTGTTCCATTTGTGTGTTATCGATGCTGTTAAAACCATCTTGGAAAGCGCCTGCTTTACCAAGCTGTTGCAGGTACGTCAAGGATTGAACGAATTCTGGATCCGTGAACTTCGCGCCGTTTTGATCAACAGCTTTCAAGAACCAATCTGTTCCTGTTACACGGTCAGCCAAGGAACTCAAGATACTGGATTGTGCAACCCATGCTGCTTTGTTACCAAGCGCGATTGGCGTTACGTTGTTCTTTTTGAACGTTTCCACAGCTTTCATCATGTCGTCCCACGTTTTCGGTGGTTGTACGTTGTATTTGTTGAAGATTTCTTTGTTGTAGTAAAGAATGGATGTTGGCGATAAAGCCATTGGTGCTGCGTATGTTTTACCAGAGATGGAGAAATCATCGAACGATCCTGGCATGAAGTTGCCTTTCCACTCAGGTTTGCTGTCTAGAAGCTCATTAATCGGTTGAATCAAGTCGCCGCCAACGAACTCCTTCGTCATGACACCCGGCCACATTACGAATAGATCTGGCATTTCATTCGCTGCTGCTACGGTTTTCAGACGTGGACGGTAGCCATCGGGCGGAATCCCCTGAATGTCCAAATCGATGTTAGGGTGATCCTTTTTGAATTTATCCAAATATTCGCGCATTGTTTTGGCACGTGTATCTTCGCCTGTATAGTTATGCCAGATGGATAGCTTTACTTTCTCCGCAGGCTTCGCTGTTTCTGTTTTCGCTGGTGCCGTGCTTCCCTTCGCCCCATCTGTAGTTCCACTAGACCCACAACCTGCTAACAACGATAAGGACATCGTAGCCGCCAATGTAACGATAAATGACTTTTTCATTCGTTCGGACCTCCTAAAAGTTTCGTAGCAACTAGCTCCTTCACTTGCGAGCTTTCTTCGTTACTCCTTCAGTATAGGGGACAATAACCGGAAGAGGTACGGGAGAGACTTCGGCGCGAAGGGGGACATTTATCAGTCTTTACTTCCCTGGCGAAATTCCGATGGCGTTCTTCCCGTGTGCTTTTTGAACTGTTGGGTAAAATATTTGATATCCTCGTAGCCCACTCTTCTGGCAATGTCGCTTACTTTCATTTGCGTGCTCTGCACGATATCTGTCGCTAACTTCATTCGCTCACGCGTAACGAATTCGAGATAGGTACAGCCTGTCTCCCGCTTAAAAACCTCACTAAAATGATTGGGATTGATATGAACGAAGCCCGCTACCTGTTGAAGCGATATGGGCTGATGCAAATTGTCCCGAATATACGCAATCGACTTGTGGATGTAGGCATACTTGCTCTGATCAAGCCCTTGATGGAACAGACTCATGATCGCAGACAATAGCTTAAACACCTCTTCTTCAGGTCGACCTTCTCCCTCCAGCTTCGGCAGTGCGCTCAGGGCGGACATCTCCTGCTCAGCAGAACGAGCTCGCTCTAACCAGCGATATCCGGCGATCACCATCGATTGCAAATACCCTTGAACAGACAGCGGTGTTGCCGCGGCATCCTCCAGCTGTGCACGAACTTTCTGATTGACCCAGTGTCTGAGGTCTGTCGCATTATCATTCATGAGAATCGCCGCAAGCTCCGACTCCTCTTTCTCTGTACATACCGTGCGACTCCCGCTTCGCTCTTGAATATCTTCAAGCGTATACAGCCCAGAAGGACTCAACAGTCCATGGTAGGCAAAAACGTCCTTGGCCGCGCGATAGGACGCGCGGAGTCCCTCATCATCATGGGCTACGGTGCCCAGTGTTGCAAACACCGCGCATTTCAGCGTTTCGCTGACCCGTTTGAGCGCGTTTTTGAGCCCAGCTGCATCCGTGACTCCTGCCTCATACCGGACGACAAGTACGAAATGATCCTTCTTCATCAGCGTCACACACGGCAGCAGCTCGTACAAAATATTCTCTGCTGCGCCCAGAAGCAGATCGGCGAATGGCATCTCTCCCCAGCCCGAACAGGATACGAAGAGTACCTGCCGTGCAGTTGGTAAGCTCGCATCCTCCGCTATAGGATCGACGCCATTCTTACGAAACCATTGATGCAGCTGTGTACGAGCCTCTTCATCATCTTGCAAGCCCCGACTCAGTGCTCTGTCCAGCAACTGTGAGCGAAGCGCTGCTTGCTGCAGATTATCCTGTTTCACAGACTCCCATTTATCCATGATGTTCTGCTTCGCCTTCAGCGCAGCTTTAATAATCTCTTCCGGACGGCTTGTTTTCAGCAAATAGTCCGTAACGCCCCCTCGTAAAGCTTGCTGCGCATAGCTGAAATCATCATATCCGGTGAGAATGACGATCTCTGTATCTGGCAGGATGAGCTTTATTTCCCGGGCAAGCTCGATGCCATCCATCCCCGACATACGTATATCAGTTAGCACAATATGCGGTTTCTCATGGGGAATCCGCTCCAATGCCTCTTCGGCGGAGGAAGCTGCGGGCAGCAGCTCCAAACCGAGCTCTTTCCAATCAATCACGGTACACAGGCCCGTTCGAATGATGACCTCGTCATCAACAATCAGAATTCTCATACCGACGACTCTCCAATCTCTCGTGGAATTGTGAATGTAATACGTGTACCTGTTCCGAGCGTACTCTCCAAGACGAGGCCAGACCCGATACCATAATGCAACAGCAAACGGCGATGCACATTAATGAGTCCATAGCTGGTCACTACCTTCTTTCGTTCTTCATCCGCTTCGCTTCGTATTCCGAGCTTTTGATTTGCCGAAGTCAACTGGCCCTGAATGTCCCGCAGCTTCGCTTCATCCATCCCAAGCCCCGTATCTTCAACGATGAATTTCATATGATGCTCGCGCAGCTCGCCATGCACATAAATATTCCCCTTGGTTTTCTTCTTTTGAATGCCATGAATCAAGCTGTTCTCGATCAGCGGCTGCAGCAGCAGCTTCAACATCGTACTCTGTGTCATCCCTGGGTCGATAAAAAATTCAATCTCAAACTGATCCGGGAACCTTATCGCCTGAATGTAAGCATAGTTCTGAGCATGAGAAACCTCCTGCTGCACCATACAGAATTCTTCGCCTTTATTTAGGCTGAATCGTAAGAAATCACTGAGTGCACCGACCATTTCCGCAATCTGGCGATCCTTATTCATTAAGGCAATCCAGTGGATCGAAGACAGTGTGTTATATAAAAAATGCGGATTAATCTGTGCTTGCAGCGCCATAATATCCGCTTCCTTCTTCATCGCCTCATTGAGCTGAACCTGATCCTTCAGGCGGCCAATCCGCTCACTCAGCTTATTGTAACTATGTACAAGCAGACCAACCTCATCCACACTTTTCACCTCAAAAGTAGGAATTGTCTCGTCCGGGTTTATATCCTTGAGGTATTTCGTCAGCTTCATCAGGGGATTCGTTACCCAGCGTAAGAAGTACAAGACCAAACCCATCGCCAGCAAGAGCGCAATGATGATCGTAACGGCCGTTACCGTCAAAACGAAGTTATTTTGCTTTTGATAAATATTGGTCGGAATGAAGCCGACTAATTTCCAGTCTGTACGCGGAAGAGCATTGTATAGAACGGTATAGGGATGCATCCCTTGCAGGACACTCGATACCCCGCTTGTCCCCGTAAATGCCTGCATATTGGGGATCACCTCAGTGATGTCTCTCATTAACCACTTCGGATCACCACCGGCAATAATGTGATTACTCGCGTCTACGAGGACGACAAATCCACTCGCTTCCCAGCCGGACTCCGTCAAATAATGCTCAATTTCTGCCAGGTCTAGCGAAAAGGATAAGGTTCCTAACGTTTTGAAAAGGTTATAATCCCGGATCGGTCTCACCAGTGAAATCACCTTACGAAGCCCATCCGAGGTTTGAATATCATAGGGTGGCGACCACCACTTCGGTACTTTTTTATATTCGGATTCGTACTGTTGCAAAAGGGGGTATAAGCCCGAATTCGTGATCGTAGTTGTAAATAACACCGGATTGCTGTTCTTAGGAGCAATCGTGATGTTGGCAATATACTTTTTGGAATAGGATAAGTTCCATAAGGTTCCGATCAGCTGCGAATATAGGTTGATATCGCTTTCTTCCTTGCCTAAGTACGCTTGGACATCCCGCTGTCCGATCAGGAAGATCGACATATTCTCGACGTCTTGGATGACAAAATCAAGCTTATCGGTCACCTGTTTCAAGGTGTTCATCCCTGCTTGCTTCGCTTTATCCTCCGTCACGGAGGTTGCGATTCGATAGGATACGGTTCCCATGGTCAGCAGCGGCAAGACGACGGCGAATAAAATAAGTAAGATAAGCTTGCGATTGAGTGATTTAGCAAACCATCGCTTCATGGAGATGCCCCCTCTCTTGGTGTCATTCTTCTTACCATTATCTTTTTAACATAGTATCATGAGCGGCACTGGAAAATCATACTTTTTTTTAGCCTAACAAACTTTTTGTTTGACATTCAAAATGTTTGTGATACTATTTTGCTCAGAATAACTTACACCTGCAGGGAGGTTAACCGGTATGGAATCGATTCAAGATGAGTTCGGATTTTTGACTGATCTGGTGACAGGGCTGGCCGCTCAATTCGGCGACAACTGCGAAGTTGTGCTGCACGATTTAACTGGTTCCTATGAAAGCTCCATCGTCGCGATTGCGAACGGTCACATCACAGGGCGTAAAGTCGGAGATCCCGGTACCAATCTAGGATTAGAATTGCTGCGAGGCAATCATGTAAACGGCAACAAATTTAACTATTTAACGCAAACGAAGACCGGACGCATACTGCGCTCCAGCTCGATGTATATGAAAAATAAAGCAGGCACGATCATCGGCTCACTCTGCATTAACATGGATATTACCGACCTCATGGTCGCTGAGAAAACATTACAAAACCTCATCAATCCAGCAGGCGAGCCCTCCGAAGTGAAGGAATCGTTCGTAACGAGCGTGAGCGATCTGCTCGATGCTCTGATTCAAGAGGCGCAAGAAGTCATTGGCAAGCCCGTCGCGGTTATGACCAAAGACGATAAAATGCGAATGATCCAGTTGCTTGACGCGAAAGGTGCCTTCCTCATCAAAAAGGGCGGCGAGAAAATTTGCACCTACTTAAACATTTCCAAGTACACCCTGTACAGCCATTTGGAAGAAGGCAAAAGTAACGCGAAAGAGAGTGAATCCCTATGACAATCTCCCTAGAAACGCCTTGTGTGATCATTGATACGGACATTCTAGCACGCAATATTCAAACCATGGCAGACCGTGTTGGGCAACATAACACTGTGAAGTTAAGACCTCATGCGAAGACGCATAAACTCCCTTCCGTCGCTCAGCTTCAAATCGATGCAGGTGCTGTGGGCATTACCGTAGCTAAGGTATCGGAAGCCGAAGTCATGGCCGCTCATGGGATTGGTAATATCTTCATTGCCTACCCACTCGTGACTGTGAGCAAAATCGAACGCGCCATTCGCCTCAGTGAGAAGATTGAGCTCATCGTCGCTGTGGACAGCTTGGCTGGTGCCCTGCTTATCGAGCAAACGGCTGCAAGGCTGGGACACACCGTGCAGGTTCGGTTAGAGATTGACACCGGGCTGCGCAGAACGGGTGTGCTGTATGAGCAGGCTCCCGCGCTTGCTGCAGAGATTGCCCGCTTGCCGCACTTGCGGCTGACTGGCATCTACACGTTCCGCGGAGCTTTGCTTGATGGCAAGCCCACGCTCGACGTGGCTGCCGCTGGCTGGGAAGAAGGTCAGCTGATGGCTGATCTCGCTGACCGGCTTCGCACTGCTGGCATCGCCATCGAAGATGTCAGCGTTGGCTCTACGCCGACGGCGTTGTATGCCGCGGCGGTTCCAGGCGTGACGGAGGTTCGCCCCGGCACCTACGTCTATCAAGATCGGATGCAGGCGCAGTTAGGCGTCTGCGAGCTGGAAGACTGCGCCGGCAGCGTGCTAGTCACCGTCGTGAGCCGCCCTTCGGCGGATCTGGCGATCGTCGATGGCGGCAGCAAAACCTTCGCAACCGATGTGCAGCCTGGCACGAACCCCTTGCATCTGCGCGGTTTCGGCCATATTCACGGCCTAGACGATGCGTTTCTTACACGGTTGAGCGAGGAACACGGCATGTTGGAGCTGGGCCCTCTGGCTCAAGCGGCCAACCTGCAAGTCGGCGACCAGCTCCGTATTATTCCGAATCACATTTGCAGTACGGTTAACCTGCATAATCAGGTTGTTATGCAGCGTGGAGACACATTTGAACGCTTGCCTGTGCTTGCACGGGGCATGCTGGAATAAATTCGGGAGGTGACCCATCATGTTAGATCTTATTTTGAAAAACGGACGCATCGTCGATGGCACCGGCAATCCATGGTTTGCTGGCGATGTCGGTATCCAAGGTAATCAAATCGTCGCGGTAGGTCAGCTTTATGAGGAAGCTGCTCGCGTCATCGATGTGAATAAGCAAGTCATTTCCCCTGGCTTTATTGATGGGCATTGTCATTCCGATCTGATGATTTTCGATTATCCGCACAGTGAAATCAAAATGCGACAAGGCGTTACCGCCGAAGTTGTCGGCAACTGCGGGCTTGCCCCTGCTCCCTTCGTTCCTTCACAAGCGGAGCTTCTCCAAAGCTATGTTCAGCCGGTGCTCGGTCAGACCAAATGGCAATGGCCATGGGAATCCGTGGCGGAATACATGGATGCCGTGGCTAAATCGCGCCCTTCAGAGCATATGGCTACCTATGTCGCGCATGGCGCACTGCGTATTGCCGTGATGGGCTTCGCCAATCGTCCAGCTACGCCGCAGGAAATTACGCAGATGAAGCTGATGCTCGAAGATGGCTTGCGGGCGGGAGCGATCGGCTTCTCGATCGGACTTCTCTATGCGCCAGGTAGCTACACGAGCAAGGAAGAAATTGCTGAGCTATGCTCCGTGCTGCCAAAATATAACGGCCTCTTCTCCACCCATATTCGCGGAGAAGGGAATAATCTGCTGCCTTCCGTCAAGGAAGTCATCTGGATCGCCGAGAAGGCTGGTGTTTCGCTGCACATCTCCCATCTGAAGGCAGCCGGCAAGCGCAATTGGGGACAAATCACCGATGCGCTCGAACTGATTGAAGATGCACGTTCACGCGGGATGGACGTTACGTGCGACGTGTACCCGTACAATGCAGGCTCCACTAGCTTAACGACCATTCTTCCTCCTTGGGTGCTCGAAGGCGGGATCGAGAGCGCGCTGGAAGTGCTGCGCGATCCATCGCTTCGTGCCCGTGTTCGTGAAGAATTGAGCCACGAACAGACAACCTGGGACAACCTGATTTGTTCCACAGGCTGGCAAAGCGTGTTCCTCTCCGCGATGCACACGGAGCGCAATGGCCATCTCGAAGGCAAACACCTTGCCGAGATTAGCGAAATCCGCGGGCAGGATCCAGCGGAGTGTATGATGGATCTGCTTTTGGAAGAAGAAGGCCGTATCTCCATCGTCTACTTCCATATGTCTGACACTGATGTGGGACAAGTTGTTGCTTACGATAAGTCACTCATCGCGTCAGATAGTCTTACTTGCGATACAGGAAAGCCGCATCCGCGCTTATATGGGACATTCCCACGTGTGTTCGCGAAGTATGTGCGAGAGCAGCGCATCCTTACATTGGAACAAGCTGTGCGCAAGGTAACTTCGTTCCCTGTGCAACGCTTCAAGCTAGGTAAACGCGGGCTGATCGTGCCTGGCTACATCGCCGATATCGCTGTGTTTGATCCAGAAACCATTCAGGATCATGCGACCTTCGAGAATCCGAGACAGTATCCGGATGGGATCTCGCATGTCGTGGTGAATGGGGCCCTCTCACTAACCAATGGTGAGCATACCCATGCGCGAGAAGGCAGCTTCATTCGTGCACAGCATTGCTGTCGACATTAATCTGCGTCACAGCAGTACGACCTTTTAACAACTAAACGAATCTATTCTAAACTTAACTTTGACTTGGAGGTCATTCATATGTCCGTTATTGAACAGCGTTTGCAAGAGCTAGGTATCACACTTCCCCCATCCCCAGAACCGCGTTTCACGTATATTCCATGCAACCAAACTGGGAATCTGATTTACTTGTCCGGTCAGGACTGCCGTATCAATGGCGAGTTAATGTATGAAGGTAAACTCGGCCGTGAAGTGACGATTGAGCAAGGCCAAGCTGCTGCTCGTCAAACAATCATCAACTGCTTAGCGGTCATGAAAGGTTATTTAGGCGATTTAGACCGTGTTGTCAAAATCGTTAAAATGCTCGGCTTCGTCAACAGCGAATCCGGTTTCGGCGACCAGCCGTATGTCATCAACGGCGCATCCAACTTGCTCGTTGAGATCTTTGGCGAAAATGGCAAGCATGCCCGCTCCGCGATCGGCACTAGTGATCTGCCTTTCCACACACCTGTGGAAATTGAATTGATTGTTGAAATTCGCGACTAGGGATATTGGGAATAACCGGGGCTGTTCTACAAGTAGAATCATTCACTTGTAGAACAGCCCTAAGTTTTTTTATGATATAATCAGTACAAGATATTGTATTGGAGGTGGGCAGATGCGTTGGGAAGAAGTGCGAGAACAGTATCCAGATGAATGGGTTGTCTGCGAAGCATTAGTATCACATTCCAAAGAAGGCTATTGGTATATTGATGAAGTAGCCGTTATTGATCGATACGAGGATTCAAAAATTGCCATGAAACGCTACTACGAGCTGCATCGGGAAAAACCTAATCGAGAATACGGTTTTTTCCACACCTCACGAGAAAACTTGCAACTACGTGAAAAATGGTCTGGCATACGAGGGCCTAGATGAATATTGATCTAATCTATGGATTACCATTTATAGCAGTAACCATATGCTACAAAGGCCAAGAGCTTATTTTAGAGCATGTATTATTAGATACAGGTTCAGCAGGAACGATATTCAATGCTGATATTGTAGATCAAATAGGAGTTAACGTTGAACCAGGAGATTTCTTAAGTACAATAAGAGGCGTTGGTGGTGTTGAGGTTGTCTACTCCAAACGTTTAGATTTCGTTCGCATTGGGGAAATTTCTTTGCAAGAATTTGAAGTTGAGATTGGTGAGATGAACTATGGTATGTCTGATGGCATTCTTGGATTTGATTTCATACGATCTACAGGAATGATTATTCATTCTAAGGAACTGAGAATTAGTCTTACAGGGGTTATATAGGCCCCAGCCACAGTAGATATGATTTTGCTAAGAAAGGGTCTGTCCCACAATGTAGATAAAGCTACATGTGGAACAGACCCTTTTCTTTACCCCTCACACCCGAAAGCGCCCAATCAAACCCTGCAACTCCGCAGCCATGCTGCTCAGCACCGTCGCAGAGGAGACGATCTCCTCCATGCTCGCGTACTGACCCTCGATGTTGGCCGAGACGTTCTTCGCTCCTGCAGCGGTCTGCCCCGCGACTTCGTCGATGGAGCGAATCACGCCTACCGCGACGAGCGTCTTCTCGGAGATCGCCTCCGAGCAGCCCGCCACCTCCTCGATCTGACGCGCGACCTCGTCCATCGCGGAGCGAATGCGGCGGAACGTCGCTCCCGCTTCGCCCACAACCGCAAGCCCTGTCTCCACCTCGCGGCTGCCCGCCTCAGTGGAGTTCATGACTTCCCTCGTTTCCTCCTGAATACTCGTCACAAGGGAAGCCACATCCTGCGCCGCTGCGCCCGTCTGCATAGAGAGCTTGCGGACTTCCTCCGCAACCACGGCGAACCCTTTGCCCGCCACGCCAGCGCGTGCCGCTTCAATCGAAGCGTTGAGCGCGAGCATATTCGTTTGCCGCGCAATGCCGGCGATCATCGCGTTCGCGTTCACAATTTTTTCCGAACGTTGGCTTAGCTTCTCAACCGATTCTGCAAGCTCCTTCATCTTGGCGTAAATCGCTTGCATCTGCGAAACTGCTGTTTCAATTGCCACTGTGCCCTCCCCGGCCTCCTGCTGGGCAACTAAAGACTGCTTATTGGCCGTTTGCGTTACACTCGCAATTTGTGTCACCGCTGCGGACATTTCCTCCATGATGGCAACGCCTTGATAAACACTGCCCACCTGGGCATTCGTTCCTTGTGAAATCAGTTGCATCGTACCCGTAATTCGCTCCGACAACTCACTAACCTGATTCGAATTCGCACTGAGCTCTTCCGATGCCGAGGCCACTTGCTCCGCACTTCGGCCTACTTGACTAATTAAGCCTTGCAAATTCCCTTTCATCTGATTGAATGCAATCGCCAGATCACGCAACTCATCGCGGCCCCTCACCTCAACATCACTCACGGTTAGATCACAATTCGCAATGCGTTCTGCTGCTTTTACCATCGTTCGTACAGGTTTAACTATCGAGCGCGACACTAAGAGACCCATTAGTAGCGCGAATAGGAGCGCACCAGCACTCTCCCAAATCAACGTCCGTATCGTCGACGAAACCGTGTTATGATTCTGAGCAGAAGCATCTGCCTGAATGACTGTCTCCAACTCCTCAATTTTAGCCGCTGATTGCGTCAAAGTCTCCGTTGTCGGGATCGCCCACTGCATCGCTTCTGCTTTGGCTAAGGACGTGTCACCTTTGGCACCGTAAGCAACGACTTTCTGAACTAACCTAGCAAAGGTTTGATTTGCTTCCAACATGGCGTTGACGGCAGATTGTTCGTCCTCATTCCCCCCGCCTGCATCATTCATTTTGGTAATGATCGTGGACAGCTCCGTATTCATATCCGTTAACCGCTTCTCCCGGTCCTTCGACGGATCAAGCACATAACCGAACAACAAACTGGTTTGCATCTGTGTCTTCTCTTTGATTTCCGCTACATCTTGAAGGAGCCTCACATTCGTATCGAGCAATTCCGTATACGAAGTATCTACTTTTTTGACGTATGTATACGACAATCCACTTGTGATCCCTACAAGTAAGGATACAAGGACGAAAGCCCCCACCAACTTACTTTGCAAAGAAATAGACACTAACCGTTTCATCTTGTCAGGCCGGTCGTAGTTCGTATTCAATGTCTCATCCCCCATTTCGTAGTAAACGCTTACAACCAACTCGGATAGAAAAGGCTGCCGATTATTTCGACAGCCTCCAAAGCTTACTTCGAATTCATGTATTTCCGCATGTCAAACGCTACAGCTGCAACGATGATCACACCTTTAATAATCAACTGCCAGTACGGGCTAATTCCGATGAACGTCAGACCGTAGTTGATAACGCTGAAAATCAATACCCCTGCAAGAACACCTGGAACCGTTCCGATACCACCTGAAGTTGATACACCGCCGACTACGCAAGCCGCGATCGCATCAAGCTCGTACATGTTCCCGTAGTTATTCGTTGCTCCACCCGTTCTAGCTGCTTCCAATACCCCTGCTAGTCCATAAAGCGCACCAGCAATACCGTAGATGTAAATCAAGTAACGGTTTACGTTAATTCCTGAAACGACCGCGGCATGAATGTTTCCACCGATCGCATACATGTATTTACCAAGTTTTGTTTTGTTGAAAACGATCCATACGATAATCGCAACCACGATTGCGAAGATGACAATATAAGGAATGGAATACGTTGCGCTGGAACCGATGGAGCCTGTTCCTAGCTTACTGAAGTCAGGTCTCAAGCCACCAATTGGCTGGGACTGATTCGGCTTCATGTCGAAGTACAAGGAGTTCGCACCATATACGGCAACCATCGTACCTAATGTAGCGATAAATGGCGGAACGCGTAATTTAGCAACTACAATTCCGTTGATAAGACCGATCAAAAGACCTGCAATAATCGCAATAATAATAGGAACAAACAATGGCAAATGCGGAAGGTCTGGGAAGAATCTTCTACCATATTCCTGAGTTTGCAGCATGGAAGCGGAAATGACCGCGGTTAAACCAACGATTCGACCTGCGGATAGATCCGTTCCTCCCGTGATCAGAATGAAAGCTGCACCCAATGCGATAATAACGCGTGTAGATGACTGCAATAAGATATCCCGTAGAATACTGACGGATAAAAAGCGTGGATCGTAAATGGCGATCCCAATTACTAGAACAACTAAAACGATGTAAATGGCGTATTTGGTAATGAACCCGCTAAGGTCTCTCGATTTCAATGTTTCTGTTTTTGTAGTCATGGTTCTAGGCCCCCTCCATTATGCCATATGCTGTGCAGCAAGGCGCATAATCTCTTCTTCTGTTGCTTTATTTCCTTCGACAATACCCGTCAGACGTCCCTCGCACATGACCATGATTCGGTCTGACATCCCAAGTAACTCGGGCATTTCAGAAGAGATCATGATAATACTTTTACCTTGCTTCGCAAGATCAGCAATGATGGAGTAAATCTCGAACTTCGCCCCTACGTCAATCCCCCGCGTCGGTTCATCAAGAAGGAGAATTTCAGGTTCGGTTAGCAGCCATCTCGCTAGCAACACCTTTTGTTGGTTACCACCTGATAAGTTTTTGATCAGCGCATGCATATTTGGCGTTTTAACGCGCAGCATCTCGATGCTTTGCTTGACTTCCGCTTTACGCTTCGCTTCTTGAATGAAGCCTAATGGGTNCCTTTTGTTGGTTACCACCTGATAAGTTTTTGATCAGCGCATGCATATTTGGCGTTTTAACGCGCAGCATCTCGATGCTTTGCTTGACTTCCGCTTTACGCTTCGCTTCTTGAATGAAGCCTAATGGGTTCATATAGCGACCCAAGTTAGCAATGACCGTGTTCTCCAAAACGGATAACACAGGGAAAATACCCGTTACACGACGCTCTTCCGTCAGTAAGGCGATTTTTTGCTTAATCGCATCAATTGGCGACTTCAGCTTCACTTGCTTACCGTGGATGGAAATGTTGCCAGAAGCAATGCCTCTCATCCCGAACAAAGATTCAATCAATTCTGTACGCTGCGCGCCTACAAGACCGCCAACCCCTAGAATCTCACCCTTTTTCAGCTCAAATGACACGTTCTTGAACGATTTAGGAACTACAGAAGTCAGATCCTCTACCTTCATCAAGACACCCGTCGGTACATTACTGCGCTCAGGGAAACGTTCCTTCAAATCACGTCCAACCATCTTCGAAATAATCATGTCCGTGGTGAGATCTGCAGATGCCCACGTCCCGATTTTGGTACCATCACGCATGATCGTGACTTCATCCGAAATCTCAAGAATTTCTTCCATTTTATGTGAAATATAGATGATCGAACAGCCGCGGCTTCTCAGATCGCGAATGATACGAAACAACTGCTCAACTTCATTGCCAGTTAGCGATGAAGTCGGCTCATCCATAACAATAACTTTCGAATTGAAGGAAACAGCCTTAGCAATTTCAATGGATTGCACTTTGGATACCGATAAGGTACCAACCAATGTATCCGGTTTAATGTCCATTTGGAGTTGATTGAATAAATCCTCTGTATCTGTACGCATTTTTTTATGATCCACTAGTTTCAAAGGTCCGATACCTTTTAGTGGAAATCTACCTAACCAAATATTCTCCATCACATTGCGATGTGGAACTGGGTGAAGCTCTTGATGGATCATGGAAATACCGTTTGCTAACGCATCTTTGGAGTTCGTAATCGTAGCTACTTCTCCATTCAGCTTGATTTCTCCACCATCGGGCTTATAAATACCGAATAGGCATTTCATCAGCGTCGATTTACCTGCTCCGTTCTCCCCCATCAGCGCATGTACGCTGCCTGGACGGACTTTGAGGGTGACGTTATCCAGCGCCTTAACGCCGGGGAACTCTTTGGAGATTTGATTCATTTCCAATAAATAGTCATGTACAGTCATGGTAACTCCCCCTACAGCTCACGATAATCCCCACAAAGTGAAGCCTTAATTCGAAGCTTATTTCTCTTTAACCTTCGTATAGATTCCCAAAAAAGGAAGGCAAAAGCGCGATGATTCTCATCGATCGCCCTCTTGCCTCTACCCATCACAAATTACTTCGCTTCGTTCATGTTGTCTTTTGTGATTTTTTTGTAGGAAATCCAAACATATTTACCATCTGTGATATCATAGCCAGTTGTTTCTTTGCTTGGTACTAGACCATTAGCAAGAGCTGTTGCTACGCTTGTCGTTGCTGCACCTTGGTTTTTCGCATCGTTGAGAACTGTTCCAAGAAGCGTGCCATCGCTAAGCGCTTGAAGAGCTGGAGCTGTTGCATCTACACCAACAACTGGAAGTGTTTTACCATCTTTGAAATAGCCCTTTGCTTTCAAAGCTTCGATCGCGCCAAGCGCCATATCATCGTTGTTCGCAAGAACAGCTTCGATTTTGCTTTCGCTGGAAGCTAGGAATGCTGCCATTTTCTCTTGACCTTTAACGCGGTCCCACATCGCTGTATCTTCTGCTACTTTTTCTACACCCATACCAGCATCTGTAATCGCTTGGATGGAGAATTTCGTACGAAGCTCAGCATCTTGGTGTCCTGGCTCGCCTTTTAGCATAACGTATTGAATCTTACCATCATGGTTTTTGTCCGCTTCTGGGTGAGCTTTGAAGTAGTCAACCAATAGTTGGCCTTCCATAGTTCCGGATTGCTCAGCTTTAGCACCTACGTAGTAAACTTTGTCCCATTTCTTCATGTCGTCCGCAAGTGGCTCACGGTTCAAGAAGACAACTGGAATGTTAGCTGTTTTTGCTTTATCGATGATAACGCCAGCTGCTGTGCGGTCAACTGCGTTGATTGCAAGCGCGTTAACTTTTTTCGTGATGAATAGATCGACTTTATCGTTTTGTGTTGGTTGGGAGTTTTGGCTATCTACGATATCCACAGTTGCTTTGTCTTTCGCTGCATCCGAAATAGCCGCGCGAACACCGGACATGAATGTATCGTCAAATTTATAGATCGCAACACCGATTGTAGGCTTTTTGCCAGCTGCTGGAGCTGTCGTTGCCGCTGCACCTGTAGATGCTGCTGGGGAAGTTGATGGTGTAGTTTCTGTTTTATTTCCACAACCTGCAACGGTTGCCACCAGTGCGCCTGCTACGGCAAGTGTAAGTAATTTTTTCAATGAAAGACCCTCCCTAAAAGGTGTATTGTTTGTTTACATTCCCTACTATAATGGTTCAAAAGGAAGAAACAAATGCAATATCCTCATGTCTTCTATCGAAATTCTCATCACTTTATAAATGGGAATAGCAGTTTCTGATTGTCGGACCAGAACATATTATTCAGATCAATCGCCTTAATCCCTGTATCTACATGGGTTGGCAGCTTTTTGCCCGATGCAGCTTCGACAGCGCTTTTCACGCCCAAATAACCGATACTAAACGGATTTTGAATGATCGTAGCTTGAATAACACCCTCTTGCAGCAGCTCTAGCTCTTCAGAAGTGCTGTCAAAAGTGATGATTTTCACCTTGCCTTGTAGATGTCGGCTTTGAACGGCGGTGGCGACGCCAACCGAAGAAATTTCATTCAAGGCCACGATGCCATCTAGTTGAGGATGCTTGTCGATGACGCTATGCGTCAGTTGTGCCGCGAGCTCGCGATCGGTCAAGCTATACACCTTATCGATCACATGAACGTCCGGATACTTGGCTATTTCGTCTAGAAGCCCTAGTTCCCGCTGCTCCGTATTTCGTTCACCTTGCTTAAAGCTGACAATCGCAATTTGCCCGCTCTTTCCTATCAATTGAATCAACTGCTTGCCAGCTAGTTGCCCCGCTTCGTAATTATTGGCGCCAATGTAGCTCTGTACATTTTTCGATTCCACTTCGGAGTTGATTGAAATGACAGGGATATGCGCTCCCTTCGCTTCATCAACGACCTTAGACAACTCCTTATAGTCATTGGCTGCCAAAACGATGGCATCCGGGCCGCTCGAGATGGACTGCTCCATCAGGGCAATCTGCCCTTTCACATCCGCTTCATCGCCAGGTGCGCGAAAGTCTAACGCAACATCGAATTCCTTTGCAGCAACCTCAGCGCCCATTTTCACCGTCTTCCAGTAGTCCCCTTCTTGACTGCGAAGAATGACTTCGAGATGTCGCTTATGGTCCACAGGCAAGGTGTTATCGTCACGTGCTACTTCCGTACAGGAGGACACGGATACGATAGCAATAAGGATAGCGATCAATAAAGCCTTGAATCTCATTGTTCTCCCTCCCCTTCCTCATCCAACAGGGCTGGAATCGTAATCGTGACAACGGTTCCTTCCTCAAGCTCACTATCAATATGAACGCCATAATCCATGCCAAAATACAGCTGAATCCGCTCATGAACATTACGCAGCCCAACACCAGAGCCCTTTTCGCTTTTGACCTGGCCCGACAAAATGCTTTTCAGTGTCTCCTCCGACATCCCGACCCCATTATCACGAATTTGGAACAGAATCTTCCCCTTGTCCATCGTGACCGAGAGCTCAATCAGTCCTTCATCCACCATATATTCGATCCCATGATAGAGCGCATTTTCCACAAAAGGCTGCAGAATCAGCTTGAGCGTCTTGTATGACAGCACGTCATCAGCAACCTGAATTTCGTACTCGAACTTGTCCTTATAGCGCATCTTCTGGATGATCAAATAGTTGCGAATATGTTCGATTTCCTCACCGATCGTAATAATATTTTTGCCTTTGCTGAGCGAAATCCGGAAAAACTTCGAAAGCGACGTAATCGTCGTCACGACCTCATCCTTCTTCCCATTGCCGACCATCCGCACGACCGAATTGAGTGTATTGTATAAAAAATGTGGATTAATCTGCGATTGCAGAACCTCCAGCTCATTCTTCCGCTTAATTTCCTGCTCCAGCAAGCTTTGGTCCATCAGCTCTCGCACCCTCGATACCATGAGATTGAATCGCCGCGATAGCTGCTCCACCTCATCCGCCCCCCGGACATGAATATAGGTGTCAAAATGACCCTTCTCCACCATTTCCATCGACTTTTTCAGTCGTTTAATGGGCTGCGAAATACGTGCGGACATGAAGGATGAGATTAATAAAATGAAGAACAAGACAATCACCAGCAGCCAAATCATGAACGTGCTGATTTCCTTACGCGTCGTCACCACTTCGTCTAGGTAAGAGACCCCGATAATTTTCCAACCGATGTTATTCACCGTCCTTACAACATTAAGCCGCGACTCCCCTTCGCTCACATCCATATATTTACCATACGAAAACTTGAGCGCCTGCTCCACATTCTCATATTTCAGCCCAATATAAATCAGCTGCTGCTGCGGGTGATACACAATGCTTCCTGCGGAATCGTCGATGATATAGACATATCCCTTCTTCCCTAG
This sequence comes from Paenibacillus pectinilyticus, assembly GCF_001700435.1. Lineage (GTDB taxonomy): Bacteria > Bacillota > Bacilli > Paenibacillales > NBRC-103111 > Paenibacillus_E > Paenibacillus_E pectinilyticus. The sequence continues at coordinate 14,133 of NZ_LYPC01000032.1, read as the reverse complement.
TGAGACCGTGCGAAACAGATCGTCCAGCGTCTTGAAGTTAATATCAACCAAAATAACCGCATCCACCAGGTTCCCATTCTGCTCAATCTTGACCCCTTTACTCATGGAAACCACCCACTTGTAGGGATCTTTGAATAGGTTTTGGATGTGCGGCAGCGAGAAAGTTAGATGGTTCGGGTTATCCAAGGCAGACTTAAACCACGACTGCTCGAGCAGCCGTGTATTTTTGCGCATTTCCGTTGTGGGAACACCCGTGACCAGCCCGCCATCTGCGGTAAAAAGATGAATCGAAACAATGTCCGCACGCGTACTCGCGATCGTATCCAGCTGCTCCAGCAGCTTGTCCGACGGGATGCCGCGGCTTTTCGCTATTTTGGCATCCACGACCTCGAACGTATCGGACATTCCCTTGATATACTGCTCTAGGTTAAACTGAACCTGCTCAATGACCTGCTGCGTATTCAGGGCCGCGCTTTCTTCCGCCGTTTTGGCGAACTTATTATACAGCACGAGGGACACAATCAACATAACGGTAACCGTAATAAGAATAAAGGACATCGTAATCGTAAATTGAATGCTTTTGACCCGCATCGTGTCGAGTATAACGTTATATAAAGCCTTAAGCAGCGCGCTTACTCTGCGTCTCAACGCTGTTCTCCCCTTTCCAGTCTCTACAGCCCCTTGGAGCTGTTATTTCGATATTCCTTCGGGGAAACGCCGACATTTTTGCGAAAAGAGAACGAGAAATAATTGGCATCTGCATAGCCAACCTTTTCTGCAATTTCCAGCGCCTTCATATCCGTCGTGCGCAGTAATTCTTTTGCTGCTTCCATGCGAATGTGGTTCAAATAATTGACGAAGGTCATTTTCGTTTCTTTTTTGAAAATAGAACTGAAATACCCCGCGCTGATATGTAAATGCCCACACACCTTATTGATATTGATATCACCCTCATGGAAGTGGCTTTTCGTATAATCCTTGGCCAGCTCCACCAAATTTTTATAGGTATACTGCCGGTCAGTGGCAATGTGATTCATCATGCTCGCACATAGCTCCGCCAGCCAATGCTTCGCTTCCTCCAAGGAAGTAAACTTATTAATTTCGGTAAAAGGAATGAAATTCTCGCCAAATACCTCGTCGACATTCAGACTCGAATCCTTCGCTGCTTTTAGAATGCAGGTGAGAATTTCAAGCAGATAGATCTGGTAATCTTTCACCGACACCCCGGCCTCGATTCCCTGAAACAGCTCATCCATCGTCTCTCGAATCTCTTGGATCGTCCCAACTTTAATACAGCGCGTGAGTGAATGATCCTTCACATCGTCAAACCGAATCTTATCGACGCTGCGCTTCTCCACATCATCAATATAAATAATCCGATTGCTGCCTAGAATCAGCCTGTAATCGAGCGAAAGATCCGCGTCTTCGTACGAATAGCTAAGTTTGGTAACATCGCTGATCACACTGCCAATCCCAACAGTCAGAGTGAACTTTAGATATTTTTCCACACTCTGCCGCACTTCTTCCAGCACGCGCATCGTTTCTTGCAACGCCGCTTCCTTGTCCTTATTCTCCCTCGCAGCTAATAACACAACCTGATCGTTGTGCATAAAAACGAGGCCGAGCCCACGCTTATTCGCGATTTCTTCTGTAATATTTAATAGGGCAAAATATTTCAGTGCCTGATCTTCCGAGTATTTCAGCGATAGTGACTTCGTTAGTTCCTCCCGATTGTCGGAATCCTCTTCCGAAATGAACACCCCGTCAATACTCAAAACGGCCACGACATAATTATTTCCGCTGAGCTCAATTCCGTAGTTCGCCGCCTTCTCAAACACCTCGTCCCGCGGAAGCTTGCGATTCATTAACGTCGCTAAGAAATTCTCTTTGAGCACCGGCATGCTCTTACGGTAATGCTCCTTGAGCAGCTGCACATCCTCGCGATGCGCAACTTCTTCTTGAATCTGCACCTTCACCTTGAGCAGCGCATTCACTAGCTCCTGCGCCGAGAAAGGCTTCAGCACATATTCATCAATATGCAGCTTAATCGCCCGCTGGGCATACTCAAATTCATCATGCCCCGTGAGGATGATCAGTTTAATCGTTGGAAAGCGCTCTCTAATTGCTTCAGCTAGCTGCAAGCCATTCATGAATGGCATCTGAATGTCCGTCACCACCACATCCGGCTGCAGACGTTCCACCATTTCCAGTGCTTCTTTCCCATTCTCTGCCTTGTCCACAACTTCAAAGTCAATTGCTTCCCAATTTATCTCACGGACGACACCTTCCCGCACGTCCTCTTCATCATCCACCAATAGCAACTTATACATACTGATCCTCCTAGCACTCCCCAATGTGGAAGCCTATTTCTCGTCGCATAGCATATCACCACCATTGTACTCACTGCTCTTCCAATATACAAATGAATCTCCGAGCTGAATCAGGAAACATTGGTAAAAATCCCCTGATGGGTGTTAAAATTGAGGGAGTATCCTCGTAACTACGTTCCTTCCTATGAGGTAATTGTAAGCTGTACAACATTTATAGACACATATCGCCTTATTGCTCCCTGATGTTGTATTCCATACAACATTATAAAGTAGAATAGCCGGAAAACTGGCTAAATCCGAGTAATGTGTTGCATGAAGTGCAACATAGACACACCATTTGGGCTTTTAGTGTTACGAGAGTTGTATGAAATGCAACATGGAACTTATTCACAGCATTCATCATTTAGGAGGTTAATCATTTGAATATCGCACATATCGGACGTATCACTTCCCTTATCAAAGAAAACGTTAGTCGCGTTATTATAGGCAAAGACGACACAGTCGAGCTCATGGTCATCGCCCTCATCGCTTCCGGTCACGTGCTGCTTGAGGACGTGCCTGGCACAGGCAAAACACAGCTGGCCAAAGCGCTAGCCCGCTCCCTGGATGGATCGATGAAGCGCATCCAGTTCACACCTGACTTGCTGCCATCGGATGTAAGCGGCATCAATTTCTTCAACCAGAAGCTGGGCGAATTCGAATTCCGCCCAGGACCGCTCTTCGCGCACATCGTGCTCGCCGATGAGATCAACCGCGCGACGCCGCGAACACAGTCCAGCTTGCTGGAGAGCATGGAGGAGCGCCAGGTCAGCATCGACGGGGAAACGCGCAAGCTCGAAGCGCCGTTCCTCGTCATTGCGACGCAGAACCCTGTCGAGAATCAGGGGACCTTTCCGCTGCCGGAAGCGCAGCTTGACCGCTTCCTGATGAAGCTCTCGCTCGGCTACCCGACGGCTGCCGAGCAGGTCTTGATTCTGCAGCGCTACCAGCAGCAGGATCCTCTGGATACGTTGCTGCCGGTCGTGAGCCGCCCGGAGCTGCTCGAAGCGCAGCACCTGTTCACGCAGGTGCGCGTCGGCGATGAACTGCTGCACTATATCGTGCAGCTCGCGGAAGCGACGCGCACGCATGCGGATGCCGCGCTCGGCGTCAGCCCGCGCGGTGTGCGCGCCTTGATGAAGGCGGCGCAAGTGTACGCGGCGCTGCGCGGCCGCGACTACGTGCTGCCGGACGACGTCAAGGCGCTGGTGCGGCCCGTCTGGGCGCATCGCATTATGCTGCGTACACGCTCGCGCCAACAAGATCAGCAAGTGCTCGCGCTGCTGAACCATGTCCTGGCCACGACCCCTGTTCCGACTGAAGTGAAGCTGGGGTAACCATGAGCATAAGCTGGATTGTGATCATCGCTGCCCTTCTGTTCTTCCTCCAGTTTCGGTTCTTCGCCCGCTGGGGGTTTCGCGGACTTCGCATCGAACGAACCTTCAACACAACACACTGCCATGTTGGTGATGAACTTCTCATGATCGAAACGATCGTGAATCGCAAGCTTGCACCGATTCCATGGCTGCGCTTAGAATCCACGATCCACGCAGGGCTAATTTTTAACCAAATGAATAATCTCGAGGTCAGCAGCGGCTCTCTTTTTCAAAACCATCGCAGTCTGTTCAGTCTCATGCCCTATACGCGCATTGTTCGGCGTCATCGTGTACAGGCAGCCAAACGCGGCTGGTATAAGTTAGAAACGATAGCTGCCACTATGGGGGATTTGGTCGGTATGCAAGCGGCCTCTACGACACATCGGATTTTTGTCGAGCTGCTCGTGTACCCTCGCTTAGTCCATCACGATGACATTCCGATTCTTTCCAGTCGATGGCAAGGGGATGTCACGGTTGAGCGCTGGATTATGTCGGATCCGTTTCTCGTTTCTGGTGTCAGGGAGTACCGCTACGGTGATACGATGAACAGTATTCATTGGAAAGCCACAGCTCGGAGCCAGAAGCTCCAAGTCTACAATCGCGAATTCACGGCAGATCCGAGACTGTTAATTGTGGTCAATAGCCAAGTCACAGAAACCATGTGGGATGCGGTCACCGATCCCGAACTCGTCGAGAAAGCCCTCTCCTATGCTGCCACCCTTGCTGAACACGCGGTAAGCCGAGGTATTCCTGTTGGGTTTGGTTATAACGGTTGGTTGCAGCATGAGCCCGGAGTGCCTGTCTACTGCGCACCTGAAGGAGGTTGGGGACAGCTCGAGCATCTGTTCCAAACGATGGCGAAGCTCGCCATCTCTTGTGCCCGCTCTTGTGAAGACTTTCTCGATTATGGCATCGAGCTGGAATCGGAGGCGCTGGATATCATTTTGCTGACTGCATTCGTTTCTGACAGCATCGCCCAAAGTATAGCGCGACTAGAAGCATTAGGGCATTCGGTGTTTATCGTTCCCTTAACGCATAACCTGCTCAGCCTGAATGAACAGGAGGTGGCTTCCACCCATGCCGATGCCCTCTCTTGATCAACCAGCTTCTCGTGTTTCCTTTTCCATTCGCAACTATGGACTCGCACTCTTGTTCAGCTTGATCGAGCTCATCATTTTTGCCCCGTTAGTTGTTCTAGCGCAGGTTTATACGTTGGATAGCCTGCTTGGGTTCACTTGTGTACAACTCGTGCTCAGCTTTATCCTCGGGACCTTCTTCGGGCAGCTGAGATGGCTTAATCGAAAAGGTTATGAATTGCTAATCTGTCTTCTTCTAGGCTGCGGCTTATCTTTGTTATTCCAATCCAGTCCTTGGCATATCGCTGTCAGCTCGGTTATTGGAGCTTTGCTCGTCTTTAGAGGCATCCGCTGCACCAAAGATGGTTGGATCTCCCTCTACGCACCAGGAGCTTTTGTTATCTCTGGCGTGATGTACTTCTTCGGCGTTCCTATCATGGTACGTATAGCCCTTCTTCACCCGTACCATATTGCCTTAAACGGGTTCGGTTTTGCTACTCTGATCCTGTTCTTCTTCATCACGAATCGTGCCCAACTCCTATCAGCTACCCTCGCGGGTAATGATCGGGCTGCCGCTTCGTCACTTTCTCAAACCGTGAAACGCTCCAGTCGCATCTGGTTAATCGGGTTTGTTGCCGTAATCGCTGCTGTGGCTTATTTCCAACAAGTGAAGCAAGGCCTCATTCGCCTCCTTCACGGCTTCGTGGCTTGGCTGCTAGGTCTCATGTCATCTGATGCACCGCCCGACGTGCCCGAGGCCAGCCCTTCGGCGCCGCCACCCATGCAATTACCGCCCGCTGCACCGCATGAGCCCGGATGGTTCGGGATCTTGATGCACTACGTGCAGCTCGTCGTGGGCTATGCGCTTGTGATCGCACTCGCTCTTGCCATCATCTATCTCCTGTTAATGAAGCTAGCACCTGCTCTGCTCTCACTCCTTCGTCGTTTCCTGAAGCGATCGATGTGGCGTGATCAAGGTGATCCTACAGAAGGATATACAGATGAGAAAGAAGCCCTTCTCAACTGGAAAGAGCTTCCTAACCTCTGGTGGCAAAAAGCAAATGCCAAGCTATGGCCTGGATCGACCCGCGAGCCCTCCTGGTCGCAATTACCGAACAATCAGGAGCGCATTCGCTTCCTCTATCGTTTGTTGATTGGGCAAGCTGGTAAAAGCGGCTACACCTTCAAAAAATCGTTAACCCCTAACGAAACAGGCTGGGAACTTACGCATCAAACGCAGCTATCTGAGGCATCCGTTCGCGCACTGACAGCCACCTATAATCGCGTGCGCTACGGGCGAGAGATGGTTTCCGACGAACAGCTTGCCCAAATACTCCAAACGATTGATCCAAGCCTACGGAGTCAGCTTAAGTAAGCTCAACGAGTAACTCACCCTTGTATAGGGTGGGTTTTTCTCATGTATCCTAGCCCATACGTATTTTTTACCATTTTTCTACTTAATTTGCTCCAAAATCCACCACTTCTTCCGTTTTGAAAATAACATTCACATATTTTCAAAACGACGCATATACATAATTGTTTGAATACATTCGATTGAGGTGGTTTTGAGATGTTAGCATTAAAAACCGGATCAGAAAAAGAAGAAGTGCTTCACACGCTTTACGAAATGGGCTTGGATCAAATTGCGAGATGGATTTTGGTGTTACCCGAAGACAGGTGGGAAAGCATGTTTCTCTCTACATGGCCAACACTTGCCAAAAAATGCGGCTTCCACAGATAGCTGCTTTTACATACAGAGAGGATATGAAGTAAATGCTCCAACTAGAAAACGCTCTACACCACCAAGGTGAAGAGCGTTATTTTTTCGTTATAGCCTGTCCATCTTTTACTGGTTATTCCCTCTCCACAACACGTGCAACAGACCGCTGGCACGTTTTACATTTCCCTTCCAACACAACACCGAATTTATCCGTACCCACTGAATAATCAATAATCGTTGTTTCACCTTTACAGTTTGAACAATAGACATTCGATAACAGACGCGTTCGAAATTGTACAGGAATCGCAAGCCATTCTTTCATTGCTGCGAAGGATTGAACATTATTTTTACTACTCATGAGACGACCACCTCTTCAACTTCGGAATATTACGTGTAAAAAGGCCCGTTAGAAACCGCGGAAAACCAAATTCAACCATCTTCATCTTCACTCGTTCTTTCATCTGATCTACTGTGAAATCAGGCATTGTAAATTCACCGTTCTGATAACAATGACTGCAGTACATCTTACTCTTCGCACCTGACTTCTCCGTTCCTCCGCCTTGCTCATCACGAGCAAGAGGCATTCCACAACTTTGGCAATTCTTGTACACGTCACCCATGTTCCATGCATTCCCCTTAAGCTTTTCCTTTCATCATACCAACTTAGCAGTCAAAAGCAATGAAAAGCTAGGAATTCGCGCCTTCAAGCGCTTTCATTAGCAGGATTATAGCCACGCTAAAGAGAATTTAATAGAGATCGATCAACAGCCAATGTCACATTACTTCCCAAGATCCCAGCTTTCCTAATGGATATACATCACCACGAAGGAGGACCCACCGTTTGAAACCTGTCACCGTGCAAGACCTCGTTGAACGCTTTTCACTCGAAATTCTCGCTGGTCATTCGGAGCTCCACCGGCCGATTACCAAATCCAAAGCACATCGGCCGGGCCTCGAATTTGTCGGCTATTTTGAATATTTTCCACAAGCGCATGTGCAGTTGTTAGGACGCAAAGAAATTACTTATTTGCATAGTCTTAGCGAAAATGAACGGAATTTGCACATTGGTAATATTGTTAAATATCACCCGCCTTGTTTCGTCGTTACGCGAAATCAGGAAGGCTTGAAATACTTAACGAAATACTGCGAAGAAGAGCAAATCCCCCTTCTCCGCACCAGTGCCTCTACGAGTAAATTTCAGGATTTAGTCGATTTGTATTTGAGTAAATCCCTAGCGCAAGAGATCGCAATCCATGGGGTTTGTGTCAATGTATCAGGGATCGGTATCCTGCTTCGCGGCAAATCCGGGGTTGGCAAAAGCGAAACAGCCCACACCCTCATCCGCAGAGGACATCGCTTAGTTGCTGATGATATTGTCGTGCTGAAGAAGATTAGCCCAGAAACCCTGCTCGGCACGCATAATGGTAAAACAAAGGAATTCCTCGCGCTGCGCAGCATCGGTCTGATTAACGTTTCACGGCTCTACGGCCGTAAAGCATTTCAAGACGAAACCCGCATCGTGCTCGATATCGAGCTTACGAAGTGGCAGGAGCATGCGCTCAACAATGATCTGGAGTTGGAGCCTCGCTTCACGGATTATATGGATATTCGCATCCCCCATATCGAAATCCAGCTTCAACCCGGTCGTGACGTCGCGGGCCTAGTTGAAGCTGCCGCCAACAGCTGGTATTTGCGTCAGCAGGGCTACAGTGCAGCGGAAGAATTCATGCAGCGCTTGCAGTCCGACACGAACTAAATAGCATCGCCGGTTGCAATAACTATATAGACGTACCGTCCCAAAACCTCCCCTCGCCTCGAAAAGTGTGAGCGGAGGTGTTTTACATGCGTACACGATTGAAAATCATTCTTATTTCTTGTCTTTCAGCAGCTCTAGTGTTCGGTGGTTGGACAGCCTATGCCGCAACTTCATCCACGACACCAACATCAACAGCGATCACTGGCAAGCTAGTGAGCCTATCCAAGGATACCATCACTGTGCATACAGATAGCGGGGATCAAACCGTCCCTTTGGCCTCATCCGTCTGGGTCTATCTCAATGATAACAAGGCGCAGCTCAGTGATTTACACACGGATACTCAGCTTGAACTTATTTTAAACAATAAAGGCCAAGCTGCTTATGTTAAAGGATCTTCTGGACAGTCTACAGAACAAGCCACAGAGACGACCAACGTTTCCGATACCGTTTCTCCAAACCCAACTGCGCCAAGCGATCAACCTGCCAGCGAAGCGCCAATGTCATCGGCTACACCACTCCCTACACCAGTGAAGCCGCATGACACTGCTCCAGCCGCAAAACCTGCGGGGAAGGATACTAACATGGAGGATATGGATGTAAACGTAGAGGGACAGCATTTCAACCTGCATATCAAGCAAAACAAAGGCCCCCATGGACAAGACTATGATTTGACGATCCAGTCTCCACATGCCGGCAAGCTTCATCTTACTGGATTTCAAGCCCAAGCTTGGATCTCTAACTTACTTGGTTCGGTGGACATCACCGCCGCAGGTGCACAACAGGCATTAAAGCAGCAGCTTGCCAAACAGTATGCCCTCGATGCCAATAAGCTGAACATGCATGTAAAAGTAAGTTCCAGCAACAACGATAACGAGCATGAAAAAGAAACCGAAAAAGAAATGAAGAAACCAAAGGGCAAAGAACAGGACAAGGATAAAGAGAACGATAACAAACATGGAAACAGTAACAAACATAACTAAGTCGTAATCCGCAAAAGCCCTCGACGTCCACCATGGACTGCGAGGGCTTTATGCTATTTATGTTTCCCTTTTCCTTTACCATGCTCAGCTGGTTTGTGCTCATCCTTATTGGATGGCCCTGGCGAGTCATTCGCAGGAGCCTGCCCCTTCGAATCTCCTGGCTTAGACTGCTGCGCAATGTCCACCATCGGAACGTCAAACGGAACAATAGGCGCTTGCGCTAACGCACGACTGAGCATTTCACGAAATAGGACAGCAGGCACGGCACCACCTGAAGTTGTTAAATAATGCGTTGCATCTGTCCGGTCATAGCCGACCCACACAGCAGCTGTCAACTCCGGCGTATAGCCAACGAACCAAGCATCTTTGGCACTTCCGCTGCCCACTCCCTCGAATTCCTTCGTCGCTGGAAGCTGCGTCGTACCGGATTTACCAGCTACAGGCCGATTCATCGCCGCATTCTTCCCCGTTCCCTCAGCAACGGCCGTCTGGAGCATCGCAGTCATTGCATCTGCCGTTTCCACCTTCATCACGGGAACGCCCTTCGCTTTTGCTTGAACGAGCAGATGACCATCGCTTGTCTCGATTTTGGAGATGAAGTGCGCAGGCTGCATAACTCCCTTATCCGCAAAAGTGCTAAAAGCTTGAGCCATCCCCAGGGGTGAAACACCCTCTGACAGCCCGCCCAATGCGATGCCTAGTTGTCGATCTTGTGCCGGCAAGGTAATGCCTAGAGACTTTGTAAATTTTAGACCATAATCGATACCGATTTCATGTAAAAGCCACACCGCAGGCACGTTCCAAGACGACGTGATCGCTTCTTGCATCGACACCTGCCCTCTTGATTGGTGATCCCAATCTTGGGGTTGATAACCTTCAATATTTAGTGGACCATCATACAGCATCGATGAGGGCTTATATCCTGCTTCTAGTGCAGGGCCATACACAGCGATTGGCTTAAAAGTAGATCCAGGTTGTCTTTTCAACTGTGTGGCATGGCTGAAGCCTCGAAATACCCCCACACCTCTTCCGCCAGCCAGTGCTCTCACACCGCCTGTTTTCTGATCAATGAGTACAGCCCCGCTTTGAATCAGCTGATCTGGCTTGCTCGCTGGGAATAGACTGTCATCGTTATACACTTCTGTCACAGCTTTTTGCACCGTTGGATCCAGCTCTGTGGTAATTCGCAGTCCGCCTGTCAGCAATTGCTCCTCAGTAAAGCCATACAGCGTAACGGCCTCATCGATGACAGCATCCACATAGGCGCGATTTTGCCCCTCTGCCGTATCTGTGTTGACCGTCTTGACTGCTCCTAGCGCAGATGCTTTTGCCTTCTCATACGCCTCCGGAGATATTTTGCCTTCCTCTTGCATCAGCTTTAGGACGGTATTCCTTCGTTCCAATGCCTGGTCTTCATTTTGAAATGGGGAATAGTGACTAGGAGCTTTCGGCAATGCAGCCAGAACCGCTGATTCAGATAGCGTAAGATCAGATACATTTTTATTAAAATAAGTTTTCGCCGCCCCTTGCACGCCCCAACTGCCTTCTCCGAAATAGATCCGATTCAGATACATCTCCAAAATATCGTTCTTGCTATAGGTCGCATCAATTTTGATCGCATACGCAGCCTCCTTCAGTTTCCGACCTACCGTTTTATCCGCTGTCAGGAACAGATTACGAGCCAACTGTTGGGTGATGGTGCTCGCTCCTTCGGAGTAGCTTCCTTTCAGCACGTCCCGTGCGACAGCGCGGAAAATAGACTTCATATCCACGCCCTTGTGCTCATAGAACCGTCTATCCTCCACAGCAACAATCGCATCTACGAGCACCTGTGGAATTTCCTCAAATTTAACGGCATTAATCTTTGATGCCGATAACTGTGATGCTTTTTGACCATTCTTATCGAGCACTATAGATGCCTCCGGCAGCGGCTGATTCAACAGGGATACATCAAGTCCTTTTATATACAAATAGCTAAATAACACGATACCCAGACTGATGATCAGAACTGCGCCAACCCCCGCTTTCCACCAGCGCTTTGCTATCATCTTTAATTTAAACATCGGTATGCCCCCTTACGTACCTCATAGATATTCGCAAAGCATCTCGTATAAGGGACGTATGGGTTGCAAAAAACGCCAAAAAAACCTCTAGCGCAACATGCAGCTGAGAGGCCTTTCTGTTTAAAATGTTCACTTCCACCGCATCAAGCTATCGAAGTCGGCGAACCAAACACACTCGTATACCCGCTAATTCCGCGCAGTATCCGTTCCATTTCGTCTTTGTTCATCGAACCATAGCGCTCCACCGCATCCACAATTTTCGGAAATAAGCCAACATCGCCAGCGCTCGCGAACCCGCACACCCCTGGGAACGACAACACGAAGTGCACACAGGCATCAATAATCTCCTGCTGATCAAAAGGCTCATACCACGTCGCATAAGGACGCTCCCCTCCTTCAATCCAAGGTGCCTTCGCAATCGCTTTGATCACCCTAACTGCCGTCTGCTGCTTCGCTGCTTCCTCCATTAAAGCATCAACCGCCTCCCGATACTCCGGCAGCCCGTACATATAGTAATTCAGTGGAAAAAGAATCGTAGCGAAAGGGAATCTGCGCAGCGCTTCCAAATGAACCGCAGGAGCCTCATGCCCGTGGCCTGTGATTCCGATATCCGTCACGATACCCTCACTTTGCGCCTCCAAAGCGGCTTCTAACGCCCCGCCCTTCGCTGTACAGCGGTCTAACTCTTCCATCGACCCTACGGCATGCAGCTGGAGCAGATCGACTGAGTTCACCTTCATTCGTTCTAACGAGCGATAGATTTCTTCCTTCGCTTCCTTTTTCGATCTTTGCCCTGTTTTGGTGGCTAAAAAAATATCATTCCGCACCCGGCTAATCGTTGGGCCCATCCGCAATTCGGCATCGCCATAGCTCGCCGCCGTATCGAAGTGATCCACCCCATGCTCCAGTGCGAACGCGATCGAAGCATCGGCTACCTCCTGTGTCACCTGACCGAGACTCGCAGCACCAAACATCACCACAGAGGTTTCCTTATTCAAACGTCCCATTGTTCTTTTCATCATCATGAAGTAGCTCCTTCCTATTTCTATTGTTAGCGATACTCTCACTCTTAATCTTCTTTCTACTCCGTAACAGCTTGTTTCATTTGTTTCCTGAGGTTCGTCTGTAACCAACCTGCTGCAATAAGCAGTGCACAGCCCGTAAGTAAAAAGACGGAATGAATACCTACCCATCCACCCAAAAATCCGCCAATTAAAGGACCAATCATCATGCCCAATTGATTCGAAGTTTGGTTCAAACTCATAGCCCGACCCCGAAACTCAGAGGACGAATTTTTCACAATGAGCGAATTCAACGCCGGATATACCGCCGCGAAGAATAACCCATAACTGAAACGAAGCACACCGAAAGCGATTAAATTATGCGCAGCTAACTGCAGTAAGTTCCCAACGCCTCCGCCGAGTAAGCCGATGAGCAGTGTTTTATCGTACCCAATCCTTTGCCCAATAATTCCCCATCTGGAACCCATGATCACTGTCGCCACGCCGACAGCCGAGAAAATAATGCCTGAGCTTAAGGACGCCCCTTTGGCACTTCCGCCAATTTGAACCACATAGATCGTCAGCAAAGGCTCTAAGATCATCACCGAAGTAGCCACTAATAATGTTAATCCGAAAATGGAGAGTAACCGCTTATTCGCTGTCGCCTGCTTAATATCTTGCAGCACACTCGGGCGTGCTCCTTCTTTTTTCGTGTGAATCTCCTTCACGCCTACTACCGCGATTACTGCTGAAATGAGTACAATAAAGCCTGACACGAGGAAACATTCCCTCGTCCCTACCCAATGGCTGAGCATGCCGCCCAGCAGCGGTCCTAGAATGCCACCTGCCGCTGTGGCCGTAGACATGACACTCAGTGCATAGCCCACGTGCTTCTCTGGTGTGTTCGTGCTCACTAGTGCCATCGATGCGGGGATATAGCCCGCCATAAGACCTTGCAAAACACGTACCACAATGAACATATAAGGATCATTCACGAAAAAATTAAGAAAATAGACTGCGCTTAGGCTCAGTCCTGATCGAAGCAACATCGGTTTTCTGCCATATTTGTCAGCTAGCGAACCCCAATACGGTGCGATCAAAGCACTCGCCAGAAAGCTCACAGAGAACGTAATGCCCGACCAAGCCTCCAAACCGCTATGTATACCTAGATCCTCTTGTAAAAATATAGGGATAAAGGGGATCGACAGTGTGTACGCCATCGCGCAAAAGAATGCCCCAATCCATAAAATAAATAGGTTCCGCCTCCAGCTTAGCTCCATGTTATCTTGTCATCCTCCTCTTCCAGTTCTACTATACACCAATAGAAACCTGAATCCCAAGTTTTGTCATAGCAAATGAAAAAAGCATAGACACAATCAGCATTACGCTGACAGTCTATGCTTTCTTCTTGATCGGGACGACACGATTTGAACATGCGACCCCCTGCTCCCAAAGCAGGTGCTCTACCAAGCTGAGCTACGTCCCGATACTCTAATTCTAAAAAAATGGCGCGCCCTGAGAGATTCGAACTCCCGACCTTTTGATTCGTAGTCAAATACTCTATCCAGCTGAGCTAAGGGCGCTTACTAAAAAATGGAGCGGAAGACGGGGATCGAACCCGCGACCCTCGCCTTGGCAAGGCGATGCTCTACCGCTGAGCCACTTCCGCATAGGGATCCCCAAGCCGTAAGTTACGACTTGGGGATGTTTGATGCGCGTAGAGGGACTTGAACCCCCACGGTCACCCGCTAGATCCTAAGTCTAGTGCGTCTGCCAATTCCGCCATACGCGC
>NZ_LYPC01000031.1:395-631 GCF_001700435.1 Paenibacillus pectinilyticus | reverse complement strand
ACTCAGGATACCTCTAGGGGATTCGTTCGGTTTGGGCTACAGGGCTTTTACCTTCTATGCCGGACCTTTCCAGATCACTTCACCTACCAAACTAACCCCATGACGAGGTCCTACAACCCCAAGGAGCAAGCTCCTTGGTTTGGGCTATTCCGCTTTCGCTCGCCGCTACTGACGGAATCACTTTTGTTTTCTTTTCCTCCAGGTACTTAGATGTTTCAGTTCCCTGGGTCTGCCTC
>NZ_LYPC01000031.1:0-277 GCF_001700435.1 Paenibacillus pectinilyticus | reverse complement strand
AGTAACTGCGCATTACCACAGCTGGGTTCCCCCATTCGGACATCCCCGGATCAAAGCCTGCTTACGGCTCCCCGAGGCATTTCGTCGTTCGCCACGTCCTTCTTCGGCTCCTAGTGCCTAGGCATCCTCCGTGTGCTCTTTCTAGCTTAACCTAGAAAAAAACATTTAAAGATTTTTGCAAGATCCGAAGATCAAGCAACCTAAGTTCTTACTTTACGTTTTGTTTCGTTATCTAGTTTTCAAGGAACAATGTTGTTGAAAGTTCAAACCGTTTCCG
>NZ_LYPC01000030.1 GCF_001700435.1 Paenibacillus pectinilyticus | reverse complement strand
TGGACTGACACCTCTTAGTCATAGTTAAGATTATTATTACTGCTACACTAAGAGACGTCCACTATTAATTCTAAGAGCATTTTTGTCGTTATTCGATTCAAGTAAGCGAATTAGCCAGATTAACTGTATGTTTTCCAGTTACTTGAAGCAAGCTTCGTAGGGACTCAGGCTATCTCATCCATGATCCGATCAATCAACGGATACACAAGCTCTTCTTCCAGCGTAAAATGCTTCAACAAAATGAGGCACGCCGTCAATAACTCAGAGGCCATCACATGGACGAAGTCCATGTCGATCGGCACGCTCATCGCATTGACACCGTTGACGTATGACTGTACGACTCTTTTGGCCAAATCGTGATCTTGCTCCAACACATGAATGGAGCGCGACACGGAGATCGCCATCGTCGGATGTAAATAGGACTGCAGACTCGGGAATAACACAGACTCTTCCCATTCCGAATGCTGCTCTAATTCTTCTACTAAGGAAAGTATTCCGTCCTGCAATTCGATTAGCCGACACATTCCAATTGAGCAATCTTCAAGGGAGTACAAAGCCGCAGCCAGCGTACGAATGTCGGAGAGCTGCTCACGCATTTGCACATGCTCCTCCTTCAAACGCTGGGCCAGCATTCTAAATTCACTAGGATTCACATTATCCGCCCGATTCGTTTGAATGCTCAAACGGTCACTCATTCGACATCCTCCTTTGAGTTTTCGTTAGAAAACTTACATCGTAAGCATTCACCTTAAAGTTTCTTTAGAAACTCTCTTCGTAAGCATTAGCTTTAAGTTTTCGTTAAAAAACTGGCATCGTATGTATAAGAGCCCCATACCGCATTATCAGTCTATGCGGGATGGGGCTCTTATCATGCGAAAGAAATGTCTATGATTAGCAGTTTAGCGAATTCGGCTTTCCGTCAAATGAAACTGGTTGACCAGTCGAAGCATCGACTGTGTGATTGCACCAACATCCCCGGTCGTTTGACGCACATGATGCATGTCTTGCAGAAGCGCCTGCACCGTATGCTCAACCTCCGCCGATATTTGGCGGTTCTCTTTGCTCACCGCTGCAATCTTCTCCATCAGCGCGACCACTTCTTCGACCACCTGCGTTTTCATGGTATCGTGTGCATTCGCGCTGCTAAGAATTTCAGAAGCCGCAGCAACAATCTGCGTCCCCTCCAGAACAACCTTCGTGCCTTCTTCCATGGAGACGAAAGCTTCATTCGCTTGAACCTCGATATGCTCAATCGCTTCATTGATCTCCATCGTAGATTTCTTCGTCAAATCAGCCAGCTTGCGTATTTCACCTGCTACAACGGCAAAGCCTTTCCCATGCTCTCCTACACGAGCCGCTTCAATAGAAGCATTTAAGGAAAGTAAATTCGTTTGTGCGGAAATTTCCTCAATAACTTTAAGCAGCTTCGGAATTTCCTGTGTCGTTTGCAGAAACGTTTGAATCGTCTGATTCGTTTGCGCAACCTTCGCCGAAATATCTGTCATCTTCTGACCGATGCGCTCTACTTCATCCTGCGCCACAGCGATTTGACCCGAAGCCTTCTGCTCCAACTCGCGCAAGGTTCCGCTCATATTTTGCGTAACATCCTTCGCGACATCAATATCCTTCAGCTGCCCACGAAGCGAGCGAATCATATCGTGGATTTTCGTACTCATCCGTCCAGTCGATTGCTCGGTAGAGCCTGTCGATTCATTCATCAATTCCTGACTGACTTGAACCTCTGCGGCCGCTTGCTTCACCTGCAGCATAATGCCTTCGAGTGAATCGATCATATTATTGATCCATTTGGCCAAATCCCGCGTTTCATCCCCTGCGAAATCATTCACCGTTAAACGCTGAGTCAAATCCCCTTTGCCCTCAGCATTAATGCGGATAAATTTGTTGATCTTCCCAAGCTGTCTCGCAATTGGCTTACTTCCCTTACGTCTGATCACGCTGGCGCCAATTCCGCCAAATACTAAACTTGCTCCCGCCATAATCACCGCACCAAGACCATTGGATACATGCCCATTCAACAACCAGAATCCAGCGGCCGAGACAATCATCAACAGAGCAATAAATCGCATCTGTAAGGAAAACATTTTCCAATCGATCGAACGAATCCGGTAAACTTCTTCCAAATCCCCCTCACACATCATCCCCCATACGTCCGGGCAATGCGGCAGTTGGAAGGTTACCCCTTTTCCAATAACAGAAATATGTCGATAATCGGAATATCCGGGGAACTCTACGAATAAATTATTTCCCTTAGCAATTGTTCCAGCAACACCCGGATGTAGTTGTCCAGTCGCAGGATCCGTGAACACGAGTTCAAGCTCCGTGTGCTCTTTTACGCCTACAATGCCATAATCCGTACGAACGCCATCCTTCAAATTGTCCCCATGCGTAAAGGTCAAATCTTCAAAACGGCTGCGTGATAACGCGGTCCCTGGGACGATTTGTTTATTTAACACGGGCTTCGCCATGAAGAGATAGTTGTCACCGGAGTCAGGATACACATGGCCTGATTCGCGTTGAATCAGATCGCCGAGCACATCATTCGGCACACGACCGCACGCCGCACCTTGCCACTCCCCATTCACCACAATAGGAGCTATAAAAGCGATCGTCATCGCATCATGAAAAGGTGACGTGCTTGGCCCAATTTGCAGCGTTAACGGATCGGAGAATGGCCCGAATAAGCATTTCACGCCTTTTTTCGATTCGTCTAATCCTTTGCCCAAGACACCGCCAGAGGCATAGGATCTACCAACATGTGCTGCGTGTGTGGAATATATTACAGAAGCTTGGCTATTCAAAATAAAGACTTCCGAGAAATCGGCCCCACTCTTCATTGAAGCAGCAAGCAGTCTTCCAACAATCGAAGGATCCTTCGGTAAAGGCTCAATCACAGGCTCAGCTTGTGCTAATTGTTCGAGCAAGCGATCCAAATTAGACCAGTAGGCTTTGGCCCAGCCGCGCAAAATTTCTGTTCGTGTGTGAGCTATACCTTCAAAAATATGCTCAACATCCTCTTTGATATGACGATTCAGGCGGTAAGACCACCACAAAGGCAGACCTTTTCTAAATCCCAGCCAATCAAACATACCGCAGCCCCCTCTTATCACATTTGCTGTGACTTTATTTAACATTTATCATATTCGACAATTTTATAGCGATTTGGTGAGATAAGCAAGATAAATTACTGAATATTCAAGAGCATCGCTTTCTTTTACAAAATTAACATGAATTCTGTCGATATTTTTATATGTAAGCTATATTGACATAATTTTCTGAAAAATTTACAATAGTATGAAAACCAGAGTTCACCATTACAAAGTGTTAACTTATCTAACAAATAAAGAACTTAGATCAGAAAGGAGGCCTGGTTTCTGCTTCGGGCCCATAGCTTCATGTAGCTTCCGAAAGCATAAAGATGAAACCAGGGAGCTGCGATGTCCAAACCTGAGAATCTGGTCACTACCCCTTATGATCCTCGTCCTTTTTTTGATGAAATGTTTATGAACGCGTACTCGGTTCGACCCCATTATCAAAGTGTCTTCCTTCAATTTATGTCGATGAAAGCTGGTAATCTTAGCAAGCGTCAATCAGCTACCATGAAACGAATGATGGAAGAAGGCATTACGTTCACCTTGTACAGCCCAGATCAAACGGAGGCTTTGGAGCGCACGCTTCCTTTTGACCCGATTCCTAGAATTATTCCGCAAGATGAATGGCTGAAGCTAGAACGCGGATTGAAGCAGCGAGTTAAGGCACTTAACCTTTTTCTCAAAGATATTTATCATGATCAAGCCATCTTGAAAGATGGGATTATTCCTCGGAAAATGGTGCTGTCTAACTGCTATTTCCGCCCTGAGATGATGCGACTATCTATACCCAATGATGTTTATATTACGGCCTCTGGGATTGATTTGATTCGAGATGAGCACGGGGAATACTTCGTTCTTGAAGATAACCTGCGTTCCCCTTCAGGCTTCTCTTATTTATACAAAAGCAGATCGATTATGACGCATTTATTCCCTGAACTCGTCTTCTCTCATTCCATTCAAGATATTGAGCATAGCTTAAATGTGTTTCTGACCGCACTTCGTAAATTGAGTCCTTCTGGTAAGTCAGATCCGGTCATAGGACTGTTGACACCAGGCTGTTATAACTCCGCTTACTTCGAGCATACGTTCCTCGCTCAACAAATGGGATTAGAGCTTGTTGAAGGGCACGACCTCGTTGTCATTGACCATAAAGTGTATATCCGCGGTATCAAAGGACTTCGTCAGATTGACGTACTCTATCGCCGCATTGACGATGATTTCCTAGATCCACTCGCTTTCGATCCGAGCTCTATGCTTGGTGTCGCTGGCATCATGAACGCTTATCGCGCCGGTAATATCAACATCGTCAATGCACCTGGAACGGGTGTCGCGGATGATAAAGCGATTTATGCTTTTGTACCTGATATGATTCGTTACTACTTGAATGAAGAACCTATTCTGAACAATGTACCTACGTATATTCTCGCGCGCCCCGATGAGCGGGACTATGTTCTACAGCATTTGAATGAAATGGTTGTCAAAGAAACCTCTCTTTCAGGCGGCTATGGCATGCTGATTGGACCGTCGGCTTCGGACATTGAGATCGCTGATTTTCGGCTTAAAATCATCGCAAACCCGGATCGCTATATCGCGCAACCCACGATCCAATTATCGCGAGCACCTGTCATGATGGAGGGTCAGATGGCGGCTAGGCATATTGATTTGCGTGCTTTTGTCATTGCGGGTGAAGATATTCAAGTGATTCCCGGCGGACTTACACGGGTTGCTTTGAAGGAAGGATCCCTCGTGGTGAATTCATCGCAAGGCGGGGGCTGTAAGGATACGTGGGTCATTCGTTAACGTGACGTATAATTCGAATGGAGGCCAAGAGACATGGTAATGATGGGACGTACAGCGGAAGCTTTATTCTGGATCGGTAGATATTCGGAAAGAACAGAGAACCACGCTAGGCTAATCGACGTGTACTATCATATCCGTGAGGATAAAGAGGCCAGCAATGGTCAATCTTGGAGCCGATTAATTGATACGATTGGTGATCGCGCTGCGTTTATTGAACAGTATGGCAGCTTCACCGAACAGCACGTGCTCCAGTACATTACGCTGGATAAAAATAATTCGAATTCCTTGCTCGCATGCACCAACCATGCACGGGCCAACCTGCGAAATATTCGTGAGAAAATGCCCTCTGAGCTCTGGGACATTATGAATGGCCTCTATTTATGGCTCAAAGAAAAAGAAGTCCGCGATATCACGAATGATTCGCCTCATCTCTTCTATCGCTTTATTCGCGATACGCTCTCTATGTTCCAAGGCGCAGCCACGTCCGTTATGCCTCGTGAGAATGAATGGCATTTCGTCGAGGCGGGCCGCTACTTAGAACGAGCAGAGAATCTGCTTCGGTTGCTGCAATCGCTCTGCTCCGAGTATGCCAAGGAGGACTTCTCCTCCTATCCGCTTATGCTCGCCGTCCTCAAATCCGTCAGCGGCTACGAATCGTACCGCAAAGAGTATGCGGACACGGTTAATTTGAACAGTATTATTAAATTTCTGCTGTTAAATGAGACCTTCCCGCGCTCCGTCTCTTTCTCCATTCAATCCTTGGAACGTTCGTTCAATGGCATTCAATTGGATGATCCAGAGTTGAATCACGCGGTGCATAAGCTCGCCAAGCTCGCTGGCAAAGTAAAAGCGAACCTCGCCTGTATGGATGAAGATGATCTAAAGTCTGGCAAGTTAGAGTCGACATTACAAACACTTCTGGATTCCTGCAACCTCATGGGCGCACGGATGTCGAAAGTCTTTTTTCCCTCTCGGGAGGAGGTTATTGCATGAAAAAGTTGGAAATCACCCACATTACTCGCTACTCCTACACCGACTCCGCACAGGACAGTGTCAATGAAATCCGGCTTACCCCGTTAACGGACGGTCGTCAGGCCTGCTATCATCATGCCATTACAACGGAGCCCGTCTCCGCCTTCTTCACGTACTCCGATTATTTTCATAATCGCGTACATGCCTTTACAGTCAATAAATTTCATCGTGAGCTCACGATTAAGATGGTCTCCACGGTCGTAACGCAAGTCAACGATAATAACCCTGTGGCCGTTCCCTCTCCGTATGAAGATAAAGCACAGCGGCTCGGCGATGTTTTCCAGAACGAGTATGCCGAATACTTGCTGCCCACCAGCTATACGGGGCTAACGCCAGAACTCAAGGTATACTCAGATGCAATTGTCGATGAAAATGTAAGCTTGTATGAGCTGCTTCGCACCATCTACACCACGATCCATCGCGACTTCACCTACGACCCCTCGGCTACGTCCGTGGGAACCACCGTTGGCGAAATGCTTAAGTTACGACGTGGTGTTTGTCAGGACTACTCACATTTTATGATCGCGATTTGCCGAGATAAAGCCATCCCAACCAGGTACGTGAGCGGCTACCATTTCGTTGGTGACCTGCAAGGAGGCAGTGCGGATTTCACGCAAGCATCCCATGCCTGGGTGGAATGTCTCATCCCTGGATCCGGATGGTTCGGTTACGATCCGACGAACAATTGTGAAGTCAATTGGCGGTATATCAAGCTCGGTCACGGCCGAGATTACAACGATATCGTACCTGTCAAAGGTGTCTATCGCGGCTCAGGTACACAGAATTTGGAAGTCATTGTCGATGTTAAACTCGTTGATTAAATGATCAATGTCGAAGGGCCAATGTCTGCTGGCATGCACCACGTCTATGTGGCAGTTGCCCAGCAGCGGGGCCCCGCTGTGATCGTTTCCCCTGTTTGAATCGCTTTTTCAATCATCATCCCCAGATAATGATCCTGCGAAGCCTCTGCAAGACTATAGAAGCTAGCTCCGCCGCGCGCATAATCGGCCATTTTTTGCAGACAGGTGGCAATCGCGATTTCATCGTCATACAACCTTGCTGGTGCAAACGGATTCTCATAGATCCAGCGTTCGCCACAAAGAATTCCTTTCAAGTAATAGCCTTCGGCGTTTTCCAATTCCCCTCTGTTCATTCGCTTAAGGTCTAGGCGCATTTCCGTGCACGAATCCTGCTGAATCAGAACACGATCATCAAAGATTTCGCCCCGTTCTCCCCTCACTGATAAATGATTGGATCTCACCCATGACCTATGCTGGTTATTCGTGAAGTCATAAATCCCCAGTCGATCGCCGAAATCCAGCCACGCCAAATCGCGTTGTAAAGGAATAAGTTTATCCTCCGTCGGCGGCCCACTTCGCGTAGGACCCTGAACCCAATTCGATTCGAAGCGCATGGCTCTAATGTTAACTTCTTCGTAAGTGATCCCCAGCATCTTCCGCATTAAGCTTACCGCATGATACGTTTGGGAAATCGATACCGTTGTCTCCGTAATTCTGCCTAATTGACCGGATTGAATCAACCCATACCGTGCTTCTTGCATCGGATAAAATTGATACTGCTCTGCCACTTGGACACGTGCACCATGAAGCGTTAATTGCTTATGTAGCTGCTCCAGTCCCGCAAGATCAGGTGCAGGAGGCGTCTCCAACAAAGCAGGAATGCCTAACTCCGCCAATTGTAAGACATAGTTAACGACCTCGGAAACATTAACGGATACGACAACAAAGTCCGGCTTTTCGTTCGCTAGCAGCTGTTCAAGCGTCCGATAGGTCGCAGTCCCCCATTTCTGCTCCATCTCTTTGCCTTTCGACTCGTCTCTTACTACCATACCGCTTATTTGAAAATGTTCAGGCAGGGCCTGTGCAATACGCAGATAATATTGTGCGCGAAAGCCTGCTCCGCCGACCAAACTGAATCTGGTTATCCCCATGTCAAATGCCTCCCTTGATTTTGGTTAAAAGATGTATTCTCTTCATGACCTCGTTCTCCTCATTCTCCAATGCACACGTTTTCATTATAACCTCGGGACACAAATACCTCCACCTCAATTGCATCACTTATTTCGAAATCACAAGTAGTAAATAAAAGGAATTTGAGTTCAAATGTGGAATACCTTACTACACAGATTTGAGGATGCTTCGTTCATAAATTAAAGGGGGCTAACGTGTGAAATCGACGGGAATTGTTAGAAAAGTTGACGAGTTGGGTCGGATTGTATTACCTATTGAGCTGCGACGCACACTGCATATTGATATCGGTGACGCCATCGAAGTCTACGTCGATCCAGAGCGGATCACACTCAAAAAATACATGCCCGCATGTGTCTTTTGTGGAAACTTCGAGAATATGACCTATTTCAAGGGTAAGCTTGTTTGCGGTACCTGCATTGATGAGATTGCCTAGGGGATCGGGAACACAACTACCGCTAAGAAGCATGTTATGAAGCCCTCAGGTGGTGTCCTGAGGGGCTTTTTTGTGTATGGCAGAGCCGGGGGGCTTGCAATACCGACTACCTTGGCTCGGGTTACCTTGCGGAGCATGAGATAGTCGGGTTTTCCGACTATCTTGGCTCGGTTTGCCTCTGCGGAGCTTGAGATAGTCGGGTTTTCCGACCATCTTCACTCGCGTTGCCTCTGTGGAGCTTGAGATAGTCGGGTTTCCCGACTATCTTGGCTCATATCGCCTCTGCGGAGCTTGAGATAGTCGGATTTCCCGACTATCTTGGCTCGGTTTGCCTCTGGGGAGCTTGAGATAGTCGGGTTTCCCGACTATCTTCACTCACGTTGCCTCTGTGGAGCTTGAGATAGTCGGATTTCCCGACTATCTTGGCTCGGTTTGCCTCTGGGGAGCTTGAGATAGTCGGGTTTCCCGACTATCTTGGCTCATATCGCCTCTGCGGAGCAGGTGCAAATCGATTTTTTCTACTTACACTCTCATTCTACCTCTGTCGCACACGCGCAAATCGATTTCTTCTACTTACACTCTCATTCTACCTCTGTCGCACACGCGCAAATCGATTTCTTCTACTTACACTCTCATTCTGCCTCTGTCGCACACATGCAAGTCGATTTCTTCGACTTACACACTCTTTCTGCCTCTATCGCACACTTGTAAGTCGATTTCTTCGACTTACACACTCGTTCTGCCTCTGTCGCACACGTGCAAATCCATTTCTTCTACTTACACTCTCATTCTACCTCTGTCGCACACGTGCAAATCGATTTCTTCTACTTACACTCTCATTCTCCCCCTGTCGCACACACGCAAGTCGATTTCTTCGACTTACACACTCATTCTGCCTCTGTCTCACACGTGCAAGTCGATTTCTTCGACTTACACACTCATTCTGCCTCTGTCTCACACGTGCAAGTCGTTTTCTTCTACTTACACTCTCATTCTGCCTCTGTCTCACACATGCAAGTCGGTTTCTTCGACTTACACACTCGTCCTGCCTCTTTCGCACACTTGTAAGTCGATTTCTTCTACTTATAACCAGTCGTACCTTAAAGCCTATCTATGACTGATTACCCCACTGTAATATGCAATCTTCTGGAGTGACTATCCCTTTTGAACAACAAGCATTTCCCACTCAAAAAACTAGAGTCCTTGCACGAGAAACTTCTCGCACAAGGACTCTTTCGCACACTCACTCGTTATACATACCGCCACAACTTGCAATTTCCGCACACTCTTTACTCACTTTCTACATTTTTCACTCACTCGTCACTCACATCGCCACATTCTGCATATCCCACTCACTCGTCACTCATATCTCCACATTCTGCATTTTCCACTCACTCTTTACTCATATCCACATTCCACAAATCCCACTCACGCGGTACACATCCCTTTCAACTTGCCTTCCCTCTCCCTCTCGCTTTCGCTCCCGCTCGCCTCTACCTCATCTCCACCTGAACCTGCTCAGGTCGGTACACGGCCAGCATTTCGCCTTCGCGATTCACCGCGAACATCACGGTACGCTCGGCTTCCAGCTCGAACGCATAGCTCCGGCCCGTTGCCGGGTCCGTCACTTCAATCTCCGTGTCCACGCCGAACTCGGAGACGAAGATCAACAACGCGCCCGCTTCGAAGCTCAGCTTACGCCCATAAATCCCTGGCAGCTGCCCGCCTTTCACCCACGTTAGCTCCGCTCCAACACCCGCTTGCTTCATCGCATAGGAGTATAGCTTCTCAAGCGCATCCCCACGCTCGTTCAGCTCAACCGGCAATGGGCACCAGATCAATTGCCCTTTCCCTAGCTCGTAGCTGCATACGATGCCATGCTGCGAGTTCCAGCTTCCGTCGTCGGATAACGCGACTTCTTTATTCAACTGAGCGATGCGAGCGCCTCCGAAGGACACAGGCATCATTTTGCCATCCAACACCATGGCTTCTTCCCGCACAATATTACTTAAAACCGTCTCACCCACAATATCCGTCAAACGCGGCGTAGGAGCCCAGTACTCATTCAACCCTAGCGGCCCTGTAAATAGCAAGGTTCCACCATTCTCACGCACATGCGTCGTCAAAGTCTCCAACGCGGCATCACTGAAGTTATGCGCACTCGGCACGATAATCAGCTTCGGCTGATCGGACGCCAGCGCCTCCAAGTGATACTCGCTCAAGCCACGGAACGGCACATTCATCTCATAAGCGAGTGTACGAGTGAGCTTGGCTGTGGCGTCTCCAGCAACTTTTCGCGTGGAAAAATCATTCGAATACGGGAATACAGCCACCACATCCTCTAACTTGCGGCCAACGAACAGATCACGGATCTCGCCCATGAATGCGCCGAAATCATACGATACATCCGCCTCCGGCTTCTCCGTCCCATCCGCACGAAGCGCTCCGATATGCGACTCATTGATATTATTCATATAGTAGTTAATATTCCAAATCCACTGCACAGCGCCCGCTCCGCCCGTAGAAAAAGCATACGCATACTTCCGCTCCAGAATATTACGCAGCTCATATTCCGAGCGCTTCGCTCGTCCATCTGCCGTTTCCACGTACATGATGCCCGTTTCTTGAATCAAGCTTGGCTTCGTCGGCGCCTTGGAGAAAATCCCGTCCCAAACTAGCTGATCCATCAGCCACCACGTGTGCACGGTTGTATAATCCACAGCTTCTGCGTAAAAAAATGGCGATGGCCGCTGCGCGCCTAAGCCTTCATCCTGACCCACCGTCGCCAATTGCGCCGGGTTGATACTGCGGATCGTCGCGATTAATTCCTTCGCCCAACGATTGTGCATATCCATGGTGAACAGGGTGTAGTCCAGCCATGGATTACCTTTTTTCTCCACACTCTCCGTTGTGTTCATGTTCACTTCCGAAGCATCTGGCAGACGCACGCTAGCGAAGCTAGGCAGTTCATCTGGCGACATATTCCAGCGCTCTTGCAGCTTGCGAATGTCTCCATGACGATTCTCCAGCCAAGCTACATAAGCCTCATGTTCAAAAGGATCACGCGCAGATTGCGGTCCAGCAAAAGGCTTGTTCGGATTAAACATCGAAGGCTCATTGATCAAATCCCAATGCACGTTCGTCGTTTCCTTATGTCTGGACACCACTGAGGAAATAAATCGCTTTTGCGCTTCCACGCTGCGCGGATCCAAATACGGATTCACACCCTCCCATAGCTCAGGCGTAAACGCGAAGAAATTAAACGTGACTTCAATGTGATGTCTTTTACACGTCAAAATGAAAGCATCGATGCTCCGCAGCACTTCCTCATACGGGTGCCCGTCCACGAACATGACTTGCCGCCACGCCGACCAAATTCCTGTACGCAGCAGGTTGATGCCCGCTTTGACCATTTGCGCGATATCACGGTCCCACACGGAAACGTTCGGCAAGAACAGGAATTTCCTCGCAACATCGCTCGTCATATACGTCATCCCAACGATCGGGAGCGGACGCCCGTCCTTCCAGAAGTAGTCCCTGTCACAGGACATAGGCGTACCTTCGCGCAGCAAATCGGCATCGTACCCCCAGAAGCCTTGGTTAAACGTACGCGTTTCCCCTGTATTCGCAACAGCTGTACAAATCGCGGTATAGTAACCCGCTTCGATATCGATAGGCATGTTCACCTTTTTAAAAGAGAGCTCGCGCGACGCATTCATACTGAATTCCGTCGTCCAGATCGGGATCGCATTCCCCTCTTTCATCACTTGCAACTCGAATGTCCATGAAACATTCTCTGAACTAGCTCCCGTCCGAAGCGCTAGCGTCTGCAATTGAACGGTCAAAGAGGCACGATCCCCAGGATCATAGCAGGCATAGTTCGGCTTGAACCAAATCTCGGTCACACCGCGTTTTGTAAAAGCAGCCAAATCAGCCAATAACGCTGTTCCTCCGTTACTCCAGAAGGTATCGTCCGTTACGATATTGGCAAAAATCCAACGACCCCCGGCGAACGAACCCTTCGTGTTCTCAAGGAGTACAATCGGTGCAGCGACTTCGCGACCTGCGTTTGAAATCCCTTTGAGCAATGGCGTGATATGCGCATCCATCGGTCCGCTTGAGCCGACTTGACCTGGATGATCATCCGTCCGTGTCACATGCAAGGCAAATCCAACCGTCGGTTGGATCGTGAGTAACGCCTCTTTGTCAGCTAGCAAAGGCAGTTCAACATGCGCCGCATATCGGGCAATAGGTGCATCATCCACAGGCAATATTTCATGAATCTGAAGCTGTTGATGATACGTCGTTTGCTCTATCTCCAGCTCCCAGCCATCAGCTCCAAGGTACGCTGGTACTCGAAAAGGTGCACTGCCGACATGTACGAATCCTTTGCCCTTGCGCGCATGTCCCAAAATAGCGTTCCACGCTGACTTCGGGAAATAGCGACCATGCAGATGAATGAAATTGTCTGCGCCTTGCGCCAGAGCCTCCTCTAACTCCTTTGCACCAACCACACGTCCGATTTCTGCAAGCTGTGCAACCGCCTTCTCGTCAGGTCGTGTTCCTTCATATGGAAATGAATCATCATAAAAAATAATCGTCGTACTCATCGTCTCAACCTCCAGAGGAATGTGTATCAAAATTTGTTCAATACTTATGTTTTGTTATTTTTGTTAGCCTAACAAATAATATTCATGCACATAATTTACTAACTTTCAGGAGATAGGTCAATGTTTTTTTCACATTCCACAGTCTCGCTTATCTTATTGACATTACCACCCTAATCAGGAACAATAGATTCGTTAGGTTTGTTATACACATGAATAGCTTCGGCACGATAATTTTCAACTCTTCTATAGTTAAAGGATGACGATCATGGGTAAAAAGATTTCCATGCAGCAAATTGCAGACCGACTTGGTATGTCCAAGTTTACGGTTTCTCAAGCCCTCTCGGGTAAATCAGGTGTCAGCGAAGAGAATCGGCTGCGTATTCAAGAGACCGCGAAAGCGATGGGGTATTTGATCCAGCAGCAGCATAGTCAACAGCCGATCCAACACGTGGCCGGGGAACAAACCCACACAACAGCTGAGGTCACTCCCTACATCCTTGTGTGGATTCAATCGGCCTACTTACAGGATAACCCCTTCTGGGGAAAGGTGCTCAGCGGTATCGCAACGGCCTCCAAAGCGTTAGGCTATGAACATCTGCTTGTCCCTGTCGCACCACATCAGCAGCCGCAATTGCAAATGCCTTCCTATCTCGATCCCTCGCATTGCATAGGGCAGTTACTCGCAGGAACATTTCCAGCTCAGTCCGTCATTTCGTTGAAGCAGTCGGGCATCCCGCTCGTACTGATCGACCATGATGAACCACTCGTTGAGGTGGACAGTGTGTTAAACAGCAATTTGGATGCTGGCAAAATGGCCTGTCAACGCCTGCTCTCCGCTGGAGCGAAGCGTATTATTTTCATTGGCGATGATCATTTCGCCATCAGCTTCAAAGAACGCTGGTGGGGCTGCCGCATGGCAATCGAGGACATGGCTGGACCAGCTGAGCCCTATCATTTGAAGAAATGGCACATTACGTTCGGTCAGCCTCATACCCACCAACAAATAGAACGCAAGGTCGCAGCCTTAACCGTGGAGTCGATGCCGGATGGCTTCATTTGCGCAAATGATCAGCTGGCGCTAACCTTGATCCCCTTGTTAAAACGCCACAACATCGACGTTCCCGATACCGTCAAAGTCATTGGGCTCGATAACATTGAAGCAGCCGCTTATGCGAGTCCACCGCTAAGCACCATTGAGCTAGGCAAGGAATCGCTAGGCATTCGTGCCGTCGAAACGCTGCTCTACCGGCTGCAGCATCCAGGCAGACAAGCTGAGAAAGTCGTTTTATCTGCACGCTTCATTGCCCGCGACTCAGGGTAACGACAAACACCAAAAAAGCGTAAAGGCCTCATGACAAACATGAGTACCTTTACACTTTTCAGACTAGCCATCTATCTTATAAATAACTGAGCCCAACTGAAATTAGCATTCCCGCCAGCGCAATCCAGAATAAGTAGGAACGCCCGATTCGTTTCAAGCTTCGATCTTGACGATCCATGACGGATTTCTTGCGCGAGCTGCTTGTTTTCGTTTCCGCATCTAATTCATCATTGACTTGTGATTTCCAACTCATGAATTGAAAACCGACACCGCTAATGACCACGGCCACCATCATCAAAATTAATGAACCCATAAATACCTTGTCCGCAATGGACGCCATGCTGCACCCAACCTCACTATCTGCCTGTAGTCGTTCTATTATACTTCAAATAGCGCTCAGAATACAGGAAAGCCCCAACCGTCGGCATGACAGTTGAGGCCTCTTATTACAAGGTGCGATCGCCTGGTTTCCAGTTCGCTGGACACAGTCCGCCTGCTTGCAGCGCTTGGAGCACTCGCAGTGTTTCGTCAACCGAGCGTCCAACGTTCATATCCGTTACCACTTGATAACGCAGAACGCTTTCAGGATCGATGATGAACAATCCGCGATGCGCCGCGCCCGTTTCATCGTCTAGGACGCCATAAGCCCGTGCTGTTTCTTTGGAGAAATCACTGACCAATGGGAATTTCACAGGGCCGATACCGCTTTGATCGCGCGGCGTTTGCGTCCATGCACGGTGCGTGTAGATGCTATCTACCGAAGCACCGACGATGTCGCAATCGAGCTCAAGGAATGCCTCGTAGTTGTCACTGAATGCCGTGATTTCTGTCGGACACACAAAAGTGAAATCGAAAGGCCAGAAGAAGAACACGAGCCATCTTCCACGGTAATCCTCTAGCGAGATTTTCTCCTCGAGCGTCTCCATATTTTTCGTCGAAAGAAGTGAAAAATTCGGTGCAGGAAGCCCTATTTTAGCCCATGGATGAGTAGCTTGTACGGTTGTTAGTTGTGTCATTGTGTAACCTCCTCTTCCGTTGTGGTTGCGATCTCGGCAAGTGCTTTTTTGAGTTTTGTGACGTTGAGCCCCAGAATCTTATGCTCGCCAATTACCGTGACAGGCAAGGACATCAAGCCCATATCATGCAATTCTTGGCCAAATTGATCATTCAGATCAATGTTTCTTTCTTCATAAGCAACGCTTTGATCCGTTAAATATTTCTTCAATTGTTGGCAATAAGGGCAGTTCGTGCTGGAATATACGATAACGTTAGACATGTTCGTTCATCTCCTCAAATATATATTATTGCTTATTCGGCACACACATCGTGTGCATTATTTGTATTGCGGGATCAATTGAGCCCGTTTGTTAATAAATTTATCGACAGCCATCGCGGCAATCGCGCCGTCTGCAGCAGCTACAACGGCTTGTTTAACAGGTGTACGTCTGACTTCTCCCGCCCCGAACACACCAGGGACCGAAGACTGCATCGAGCTATCTAAAATCATAAAGCCATCCTCGTCTAGGGGGACTTGATCCTGAAGGAAATCGGTACCTGGTTTACTGCCCGATAGGAAAACGAACACACCATCCACCGCTAGCACTTCCTCAGCACCCGAGCTTGTCCGAATTCGCAGACCCTGAACCTGATTGTCGCCTAGCACTTCTAGGGGTTTGGTTTTATAAAGAATGTTCGTTCCCGTAAGCTCTGGTACGTGATGAACGCCTTGGAGTTCAGGGCGCGGTACAACAAAGTGGATGTGACTAGCGAACTTACCCAAAGCTTGCGCCTCTTCCAGCGCTTCTTCCGAATCCCCGATGACAGCGACCGTTTTCCCTTCGAAAAAAGCACCATCACAGGTGGCACACGTGCTTACGCCGCGCCCCATCAAGTTCTCCTCACCAGGCAGCATGCGATTGCGGCCCTTTGATCCCGTTGCGATGATAATCGATTTGCCCTCATACATCCCATCGGCGGTGAACACGTACTTCGTGTCACCTTCCACATCCACATCCGTGATTGTCGTTTGTATGAATTCAGCACCAAAACCCTTGGCTTGCTCGCGCATCGTATCCAGCAAATCTTTCCCTGACAATTCGCCAATCACGCCGGGGTAATTAGCTATTTTGTGCGTAATCGCTAAAGCTCCGGTATTGGGGGCTTTGTCAATCACGAGCGTTTTCAAGTTCCCTCTAGCTGTATAAATCGCTGCAGAAGCGCCCGCGGGCCCAGCTCCAACAATAATGACATCATACATCGCGATGCACCCCTTCCAAGTTGTTATCTATAATTCATTGATAATCGATATCAGATAATAATTATTATAAATAATATTAAATGAAAGTCAATCCTTTTTTATAATAATTATAATTAAGAAGAGGAAAACAGGAGGAGAGAGGAAAACCCTTTGAATCAGGATGGTCAATTTTCGAGATTTGCCAAATGAATTTGAATTTGATCTCAAAAATCAGCTTTCAGTTGAGGGACAGAATGCAGAAAAGCCGTCAGTTCAACCCCCTGACGGCTCAATCATTTCAAATACGAATTATTAATCAGTTAATACCTTAATTTGTTACATCCACCCTGTCGGCTGTAATAAATGTGCCGGATGAACTCGCATTCTTCGTACCTGTAACCCTCACCTTAAGCGTATGCGGTCCGCTTGTTAGGGTCGGACTCGTATACAGAAGGACATTGTCGGACCTAGTTGATGCATACTGATCAACGTTGATCTCTGCTCCCCCATCGATAGATACTGCCGCTATGCCTACATTCGCTGCTTTGGCGCCATACCACTGTATCTTGGTACCGTTAAACGCCACCTGGAAGTAATTGTTTGCCGTGTTTGAGTAGTGGTTATCGGTCTGATAAGCTCCGCTTTGACTTCCGAAGTAGGACCAGCTTCCCACATAATTGAACTGGTTGTTCCCTGTGCCTGTTGTGTTATCATTCGTTGTTACGGTGACAGGGTTATAGGTGACGCTATAGCTGTCATTGTCCGTGAGTCTCATCTTAACCGTGTTGCTGTAACCCGAAGGAACTGTAATCGAAGTAGTATAATTACCCCAAGCCAAATCGTCATAGCCCCATTGATTATTAATAGCCATGGCAATACTAGGGGATGTTCCGCCTGATGGTACAAAGGTATCAACGACAACGTACCCGCTTTTTACAACAACTTTGATGGTATGCGTACCATTGGACAGTCCAGCAACACTATACAGTACCTGTTGGAAATTCTTGCTTGTCGCATAGAGGTTCAAATTAGATTGAACCAGTGTACCGTCTAAATAAATATCAGCTGTACCTAAGTTATTATTCTTAGGTCCTAAGAAACTTATGCCCGTGCCTGAAAATGTATATTGGGCATATGCACCTATCGTATTGCTGTACTTTTCCGTACCTTTGTAATCTCCTGCATCACTAAAAGCTGTCCATGTTCCGCTGTACGTAATGGAGGCATCCCTATCATCCATCCAATTCTTATTTAGCTCCATTCTCACCGCTGCCGTACCGTCCGATTCGGCCCTTAATCGGTTATTAGAGCCTGCCATGATAGCCGAGGCATACGTGATATATTCCTTCTGGCTTCTGAAATCATTCGTGGCGCGTCCTCCGATATCATTGCTGCCAAATAGGAAGAAGTCTTTCATGTCCTGTGACCATGACCAAGTAGGTTTGACTCTGTACGTATCGTTGTTTCCGCTAACTTTGTTAGCCACTCCCGTATTCCTGCCAATATGGTCGGCGGGATAAGCGGACCATAAACCCTTCCGATCCCAGCTCAATCGATCGACTGAACCTGAAACATCATAGATAACCCCAGTCTCTTTGGCCCCTGCTAGCGGATTAGTCAGACTATATCCAGTCGTAACGAGTCCGGCGCCATCTATACTTACCGTAAAGTTGGCCCCCATAGTCCCATATGCGCCGGAAATGCTAATCACGGCTTGGTTTCCTTGCACAGATTGGCTGATCGTGGAAAGCGTCCATGCTGGAAGATCGACCGGAGCCAGATTTATTCTCGGTCCACCAACAATAATTGTGCTTCCGTTATAGGTTCCGCTTGTTACCTGTCCCGTAGTCTTACTGAATACGACATTGAAGTTGGAGCCTGACACGGTAATGTTTGAAGCGTTATCGGTTATTGTTGGAGCTGGCCCCTGAACAGCTGGGAACGTCTTCACTGGTGTTCCTATTGTCAAATTGTATTCATCTATCAGTTTGGAAGATTTAACTGCTTGAATATTTAAAATATCGCCGTTCTGCCAGTTTCGTGCTGGTATGACGAGTGTACCATTTCCATGCGGAGCTATGTTCAAGTTCGTTATGCTGCCTGAATCAGAACCTACGCTCCAGTTAAAGGAAACTTCATTGAAGTTGGTATGATCAAACCAGTTCTTGATTGGAATTTGAAGCGTATTGCCGCTTCCTGGATTCGCAACAGGTGCATCCGTTATACGAACAGGAGAGTAGGCCTTTTTGGTCAACCAGAATTCTGGCTTATCCCTTCTCCAGCCATCGATGATACCCCATTCACCATATCCACCACTCGAAGTTGGCGACTCAAAAACCTCGTCAGTAGAAGCCCAGATCGCGCCTCCGAGCGACCCGGTAGTTGGGAACATGTTTTCCCAGAACTTCTTAATGCTTTCTCCCCAGAAATTTCTGGTATTCGGATCTCGCTGCTGCGTAGCTGTGTTGTAAGCGTTCACATGAACATATTCATCATGCAGTGTTGGCTGCGTTGCAGATGGGGCAAAATTGCCATTGTAGTTCGGATAATGGGAACTATTAATGTCGGTTGCTGTATTCCCCCAACTTACAATGGTAAGTCTCGTTGGATCCTCCGCTTTGGCATAATCAAGTTCTTTCTGAAAATTAGATCCCCAAGCCGTTTCATTACCAAGCGACCAAATGATAATGGAAGGATGACTCAAATCTTTTTCAAGCATCTCGGAAAACTGATTCATATAACTAGCCGTAAAGTTCGCATCACTTATGGTATTCGGATTCGTGCCAAATTCAGCGCCCTGCCAAACTACCGCGCTTTCTTCCTCTACATATATACCGTACTTGTCTGCTGCATCAAGAAACGCATCTGAACGCGGATAATGGGAGGTTCTGATGAAATTGATGTTACCTTCTGCAAATTTTGCTACCGTCGCATCATCCAGTGCATCATTCGTTGCACGACCCAATAAGGGATCTATATCATGCACATTGACGCCTCTTAGCTTAATTTCCTTTCCGTTTACGAATACTTGGTTACCGCTCTTAACGACTTTCCTGAAGCCTATTTTCTTCGTAAGGGTTTGTACAGTAGAGCCTCCAACAACTAAGTTTGTTGTTAAGGTGTACAGATTAGGGTGCTCCGCATCCCATTTCTGCGGTGAAGTGACAGGAATACTAACCGTACTTTCATTCGTCGATGCCGAAAGATTCAGCGAACTTGGACTAAGCACCACATTATTTCCCTGTGGATCTTTCAGGCTAAAGTTAAGCGTCCCGTTGCTTGCGCCGTTAAAGTATACTGCTCCTGTTACATTCAAGGTTGCGTTCGTATACGTTGCATCAAAATCGGTTGATGCTTGCAATCTGGTTGCATAGCTCTGAGGCAAGGCTATAAGCTTGACGTCTCTCAATATGCCCCCGATGTTATGCTTTGCATATTGATCTTCGTTTGAAATATCATTCGACTTGTCGGTAACGCCTACCGTAATCCATACTGACTGCCCTGGAGTGACATAGTTGGTTATATCGGCATCCCACCCAGAGAAACCGCCAGTATGGTCTCCGACATAGTTTCCGTTTACCCACACCCGTGCATAACTGTATACCCCTTCAAATCTTAAAATAACCCGTTTGCCGCTATAATCCGCAGGAATACTAATTTGTTTTTTGTAAGGGTATTCATAATTCTGTATGATTTGAAAATTTTGCATATAAGCTTCACCAGGCACCTGTATATCGCTCCATGCTGATGGATCCGTGGTGTTCTGCCAAAAATTTGCCGGAGTCGTCATATTGAATTTCCAAGTTCCGCTCAAACTGATGACAGGATTCGCAACGCCGGATACCGAAGTCGGTATTGGCACAATCTGGGGCCTTGGCCAAACTGCATTGGCTTCTGCCGATTGGGGTGCAAATTGCGCGATACAGGTAATCAGCATCATGACAATTAGATACATACTCAACCCTTTTTTTGTCCTCATGAATCATCCTCCTCTTCTTGTATACAACCCTCTACATGACAAACTCAATCTAATTTCACCTGCCACATATAGACCTTAAGATCAACTTTCACCTCCTTTCCTTGAGACTCCCATGTCTCTTGCTGGTTTTTAACCTTTGATACCCGAAGATAAAATCCCCTCAATAAGAAAACGCTGCAAAGAGAAGAACAACACAACAATGGGCAAGATGGCTACGATGGAACCTGCCATAACCATTTGGAATTCCGCCGAGTGCTCACTCATAAAGCTGGTAATGCCAAGCTGCAGCACCCAGAGCGATTTATCATTCGTTACGATAAGCGGCCACACATAGTTGTTCCAGTTCCAAATGAAAACGAGAAGTCCTACCGTGGTGAAGATTGGCTTCGACGTTGGCACGATGAGTCGAAAGAAAATACCGATCAGTCCAAGACCATCAATCCGCCCTGCTTC
This sequence comes from Paenibacillus pectinilyticus, assembly GCF_001700435.1. GTDB lineage: Bacteria > Bacillota > Bacilli > Paenibacillales > NBRC-103111 > Paenibacillus_E > Paenibacillus_E pectinilyticus. Next base: position 290,407 of record NZ_LYPC01000030.1, on the reverse strand, counting down.
TTCCAGTTCTTTAGGGAAATTCATATAGAATTGTCGCAGCAGGAAAATGGAGAAGGGATGAGCGATGGCGATAACAACAATACCCCAAAGATTATTGATTAACCCGAGCTGCCGAATAACCATGAACAGCGGAATCATATACGTGGCGAACGGAATCATCATAGATCCAAGCACGAACATGAATATGATATTCCGGCCCGGAAATGTCAGTCTTGCTAGTGCATATGCAGCCATCGAATTCACGAGCAGCGAAAGCAGGACGATGGCAACGGTAACGAAGATCGTATTTTTCAAGTACACATCAAAATGAAAAGAGTTGAACAATTTCGTGAAATTGTCAAAGTGCATCTGTTGCGGAATAAACCTTGGTGGATACTGATTGAAGTCATTTTGTGACTTCAGTGAGCCTGACACCATCCATAACGTTGGCACCAGGGAAACAATTGTGTAAAAGATGGCCAGCACAAGCAGGAATGGTTTTTTTTGTCTCATAGCTTCTCCTATTGATTCACTGATTTGTTGACTCGGAATACCTTCACTTGGATAAGCGTTAGCACGAAGACGAGCAGGAACAGCAAGAACGATATCGCTGAAGCATAGCCAAGACGCAACTCGCCAAAGCCCAGATTGTAAATATAAAGCACAGTAATTTCAGTCGCCCTCGCCGGCCCACCCTTCGTCATAATAAGGAACAGGTCAAAGTATTGGAAGGCATTGATAATGTTGACGATAAACACAAATGTCATCGAGTTCTTCATCTGCGGCACCGTAATATGCCAGAATGAATGCCACCGATTAGCCCCGTCGATATGCGCAGCCTCATAAAAATCAACAGGGATGTCGAGTAGACCTGACAGCATAATAAGCATGTAGAAGCCGATAGACGTCCAGAAAAACACGTTGATGAGTCCAAACCATGAACCACCGGTCGTTCCCAGCCATGAGACGGGTTCAAAACCTAGGAAACTGATCAGATAGTTCATCAACCCCGAAGGAGCCGAATCCAGAATGAAGCGGAAAATAAGTACGCTGATAACCGTAGAAACGAGATTCGGGAAGAAGAAAAGCGTACGGAAAAAGTTACTCGACCTGCCAATGTGACGCACTAGCAGCGCGAGACCGAATGAGAAAATAAAAACGAGTGGCACGACGATCGACGCATACATGACAGAGCGCCATAAGGATCTCCAGAAATAAGTATCATCGAAAAGTCGCGTATAGTTGCCGAACCCAATAAATTTTCTTCCCCCGAGTAAGTTCCAATCATGCAAGCTGACAAAGAAAGCGTACATGGACGGGAAGAAGACGAATGCAAGCAGCAGCAGTACGGCTGGTGACATAAATAAGTAAGCGATCCATTGCTCCCTACCCAATTTGTTCATGCTATCCCTCTATTCTATTTCATAAGCAAAGCGCGGCGTTTCACCGCACCTGCTTACGCATTTGAAGATTTATTTGGCAAGCGTTTCTTTCACTTTTTTATCTGTATCTTTCACAATCGTATCGATACTGCGGTCCATAGAAAATAGTGCGTCTTGCACGGCGTCGTTCGTAGCTGTTACGATTTCTGGAGGCAGTGATAAATCCTTACGTCCTAATGGAACGACCGTATCCACCCAATCTTTGTAAATTGGTTTGCTGTAAATATCCTTCTTCGCATCCAAGACGGATTTGCGGGGCGCAAGGTGGAAACCGCCTATGGTGTTGAACTGCCCCATCCGATCCGTCCCCTCAAGCCAGAACCAGCGGATGGCTTCTTTCGCTTCTGCTTGATGACCCTTGGAGCTGACAACCATGTTCCAGCCGCCGAGTGTTGAGGTCTGTTTGCCTTGTGCATCTACAGCTGGGTATGGTACTAAGCCAATATTCTTGCCTGATTTTTCAATTGTTGGTGTAGCCCAAATACCAGAAAGCTGCATGGCCGTTTTGCCGCTGAGTAAGTAGTTAATATCCCAGCTGTCCGTCTGCAGCGTCGTGTAGATCGATCCGTCCTTCGCCAAATCGCGATACAATTGCAAGGCTTTACGTGTAGCATCGCTATCGTACGTCGACTTCTTGCCGCTTTCGTCAAGCACATTGCCGCCTGCAGCCCATAAGAAAGGCCAGAACTCATAATTCTCATAGCCCCCGCGAATCGGGCTAAGCGTGAAACCTTTGCGTTCCGGTGTGGTCAGCTTCTTAGCCGCATCGCGCAGCTCATCCCATGTCTTCGGAGGCTGAATATTCGCAGCCTTGAGTACATCCTTGTCATAGTACAAACCAATCGCGTCAATGATGAAAGGCATCCCATATAATTTTCCATTATATGTATTTCCCGCTAATGCTTTTTCGTTGAAATCTTTACGAACATCTCCGGCGATAAGATCATCCAGTGGAGCAGCAATGCCTGAGCTTACATACTTAGAGAAGTCCGAAGCATCCATTTCAAAAAAGTCCGGTCCCGCTCCGCTTGCAAATGCCGTACTGAGCTTGGAATAATAATCCGCAACTCCGCCTGCAACGATCGTGGTCTCCAACTTAATCTTGCTTTGGCTTTTATTGAAATCGGCCGTCCAGTTATTGAGGAAATCCACCGCCTCTTTCTCGCCATATTGATGATACCAAGCTTTAACGACGACTGGATTGCCTGAACTGCTTTCAGCTGGTTTGCTTGTATCCGATGTTGAACTCGTGCTTGTGCTGCTGCAACCGCTTGATACGATCATCATGCCGAGAATGGCGGCCATACTCGTTTTGGACCAATTCTTTGTTCTCATTGAAACGTTCACTCCCCTTATATGGTTATATGGATGACACGGCAAGAAGCTTGAAAAACAAAGTAGAATGGCTGTCATTCAAGCCGTATGCTAAGCCTGTATTCATCGTAGTATGAATGATGGACTCTCACAAGACACATAATTATTGGAAAAAATCCTTAAATTCACGCACTTGCTTCTGGTTATTGATCCCTATTTATAGAAAATGGTACAATTAGAGCGCTTCCAAATTTTGCATGCAGAGCAGGTGATTTTCATAGCTAATTTATTTTCATCCTATCTTCCCTGGAAGCAATTACGCCATCAACTCTCCCTGGGAGGGATAGTCCTCGTACTCCTTTCAATGGCCATTATTACCTATGCAACGATTCGGCAATCAACCCGTGTGATTGAACACAATTCATACCATTACATCAATCTGGCGCTGAATCAAACGGATCAGAACTTGCAACGCATCCTTCAGGTTGCTCATGATACGACGAACAAAGCCATCAATAATAAGTTGCTTCAGAAAACATTGATCGAATCTAAGCGTAATGGGGCTATGGATCCACTTACGTTCAGTTCCATTCGTGACTCCCTTAACACCGCGTTTGTAGATACGAACGTTATTTCCTATATGGAACTCCATTCTTTAACTGCCGAAACCGTCTCCTCAGGCATCTGCTTTCAAACCATTATGAGGGATGCTATGCGACGTGGCTCTGAAACGTTACAAGGTGCAACCTATTGGTCCATCACGGAAGATCAGCTTTGCCAAATCAGTACCCCCTACACGTTGACCGGTACACGAGCAGTCGTCAATTTGCTCAATCCCAATGAAATCCTCGGTTACTTGACCTACACCATTAATTTAAACTTCCTTACCGATATTCTTCATCGAGATAAAGATTCTTCATCCACTGTGATGATGCTTATAAGTGAAAACGGCGAGCCCATTATGAATCATTTAAGCGAAGAAGATCATACACATATGAAAGCACTTTTCACCAGTCATCCATCGATATATGATGAGCTTCGTAAGCGCCATAGTTACAACGACCAAGGCTACTTATTCACTTCATACGAAGATGTTTATACCCACTGGCTGCTTGTAGCAATTACACCTCAGCTTGAGCTAACAAGAGGTTTGAATGAGATTTATATTACGAGCCTATGGGTTGGCGGTGGACTCATCGTAGCAACGATCATTTTCTCCACACTGTTTGCATCGTTTCTGACGAAGCCCCTTCGTGATATCATCAGCAAGATGAAATTGGTTGCTTTCGGAAATTTTAAGGTAAAGGTGGAACCCCAACGCTATTTCAATCAAGAAAGCGAGCAACTCGCACTGCATTTTACCTATATGGTGGAAAATTTTCGTTACTTGGTGCAGGAGGTGTATGAGAAGCAGGATCTTGAGCGCAAAGCCACGCTACGAGCGCTGCAAGCGCAAGTGAATCCTCACTTTCTGTATAACACACTCGACAATATTTTTTGGGGATTGGAATCAGAAGGCGGTTCCAAAACATCACAAGTCATTCTTGATTTATCGCAAATGCTGCGGTATGCCCTGAATCCTAATTCTTCGATGACAACGTTGGAAGAGGAACTGTGGCATATCAAACGCTATATCTCGATTATTCAATACAGATACCCTGGGCGCTTTCAAACCCATATCCATGTCCCGGAGGAGCTGCTCTGTTGCCAAATACCGCGCCTGCTTATCCAGCCTATCGTCGAGAACGCGATCACCTACGGCATTGAACCGAAAAAATCGGCCAAAGAGCTTCGCATTGAGGCTACTGAAAGTCAGGGTATCGTTACTCTCACTATTTCTGACGATGGCGCCGGTATTCCGGAGGAAAAGCTGAAAGTACTCCTCAAAAAAAGACGAGCAACGGGCGAGCAACAGAGTGACAAAGGTCTTGGGATACTCAACGTACATGAAAGACTTGCGCTTCACTACGGTGACACATTTGGTGTGCAAATTTCAAGTGAAGTCGGTGTAGGTACACAAATTACGATGAAGTTCCCTAGCTTAATACATAAAGGAGATGAAGCAACAGGATGAACCCATCAAGAATTGTCCTTATCGATGATGAAATCAACATCCGGGAAGGTTTGCGACGCATTATCGATCGATCGCCATCGTTCCAAGTCGTGGCTGATTTTCCTGACGGCGGGGAAGCGCTAGAATGGTTAGAAAGAAACACCACGGACATCGTACTTTCTGACATCCGTATGCCAGGTATAGACGGTATAGAGGTGTGCAGTACCATAACCAACAAATGGCCGCAAATCAAAGTCATATTACTCACAGGGCATGCAGAATTCAATTATGCTTATTCCGCGATAAAGGCCGGCGTTCTCGATTACATTTTAAAGCCATGTGATCCAAAAATGATTATCGAAACCTTGGAGCGAGCCGCTAAAGCCGCTGTAGTGGCTGCAGCCAAGGTTAATGCTGATGACACTGCTGGTGAGAGCACATCGGGTGCCACATACAGCATTCAATCTACCAACCCTTGGATTCTAACGGCGGTGCAGTACATTGAGGCCAACTACGAAAAAGAGCTCTCCGTTCCCGACATCGCAAGTCGAGTTCATTTGAGCTCTTCCTATTTCAGCACAGTATTCAAGGAAGAAACGGGTCATAGTCTAAGTCATTTTATCCATTTGGTGCGCATTGAACGCAGTAAATATTTGCTCTCCGACTTACAATACAAAAGCTATGAGGTGGCGGAGCTTGTGGGGTATAAAACATTTCGTCACTTTAATGAGATATTTAAGATGATCGTTGGACAGACGCCGTCGGAGTACCGCCGCACCCTCGGCCCGCGTGTCGCGACTTCATGATGCTTACTGTGTGCCCTCCCTGTCCTCACGATGACAGTGAGGGCATTTCTTCAATCTTGCAGCAGCGCAGTGCGCCCGCCATCCACCACATAGGTGGCACCGGAAGCAAAGGACGCATACGAACTGGCCAAGAACGCGCAAAAGGCGCCAATCTCCTCGGGCGTACCTAAGCGCCCAACGGGATGCCGTTGCACGGTCTGCGCTCGTTCTGCTTGCGGATCGGGGAACGATTGAAACCAGCCATCATTGCCAGGCGTGTCTATGAACCCTGGGGCGATCCCAACCGTGCGAATGGCAGGTCCCCATTCGATAGCAAGGCTGCGAACGAGTCCGGTCAATGCCGTCTTGGCTACATTGTATGGAAAGCATCCTGGAATGGTTGCGATTGCATGATTGGACGTCATAATGACGATAACGCCATTGGTGCTTCGTTCCAGATAGGGCTTGCAGCTTTGGCTCATCATCCAGTGGGATTTCAGATTGAGATCCATGTTGCGCTGCCACGCGTCAGTATCACAGTCAGCAGCCTCACGAAATACGTTAGCTCCCGCATTTGAAACAAGAATATCAATACCTCCGAAATACTGAACAGTCATCTGCACAAAACGATGAACGGATTCGTCATCCGTAATGTCCAGTGCGGTAAACAAGATCATTTTACCTGATGTCATTTGCTCCAATTGGAATTGTTCCCACGCTGGACTGCTTTCTCGTGCACATGCAGCCACATGAGCACCCGCTTGTGCCATCATGCGCGCTACTCCTAGGCCAATCCCCCCTGATGCACCAGTAACAATCGCAACTTGGCCGCTCAGATCAATGTTTAGTGCCATTGTAAGTCTCCCCGTTTGCCAGAATGCTAACCACTTGCTTTATTCAATCCAACTACCACGCCTGTACACATCGTAATATGGATGATCAATGCCAACAAGTGACGTAATTGTTTGAAAAAATCCTTGAATTCACAAAAAGACGGCATTCCATTCAGTATTGAAATGAATGCCGTCTTGTGGATGAGTCTTCCCATTATCTATGCAATAGTGAACCAAATTCTGCTAAGAACTGCTGAATGAGTTCCAAATCATCTTGACTTAATGGATATGAAGGTTTTCTACAATAATCCGTTTTGATCAAACCTCTTTGTTGTAGGATGTTCTTCTCCACTTGAATGATGTATTCGCAATCTTTCATCCAGCATGAAATATAGACGAGCAATTTCTGATGAAGTTGTCTCGCTTCAATCTCCAAACCTTCTTTAGATAAGCGATAAATTTCAACGTAAATTTCAGCAAACGAACAGCCCGGCATGACGCCGCTACCGCCCGCCTTCATAACGTCCAGCATATATAATCCGGCATAGCCGTTCATAATAATTGCTTGATGCCGCTCTTGCAGAATACCATTTATGGTGTCCATCGGCGGATTGGACTCGATTTTGAAAACAACATTCGGATACGCATCGTAGATCTCAATTAACTCGTCGATGGCAATCTCCACGTTCGTTTCCGACGGCGCATATTGCACAAGCACAGGAATGGTTACAGCGCTTAATACAGCCCGGATATGTTCTTTAATGGCCTCCATGCTAGGATGAAGAAAGAAAGGAGGTAACAGCATTAACGCATCTGCTCCAATTGCTTGGTATTCCTTCGCACGTTTAACGGCCACTTCCGTGCTGTGATCAGTAACCGAGAGAACGCTGCGCACACCTGTGCCTTTCAGCTCATGAACAAATACAGCAGCCAATTCTTTTCGTTCAAAATCTGTGAACTTATAGAACTCACTCGCAATCCCGAACATCGTCAAACCCTGAATACCGGACTTTGACAGATGGCCAATTAAAGCACGGAAATCCGCCCAATCGATTTCCCCGTCCGTCTGGAATGGCGGAGCCATGATTGGATATACACCGTTAATGTCCACTTGATCCTGTTCCTTCCTATTGTTCATTTCCTGGCCTCCTGAATGAGATGTGCGAACTGCCTTGCGGTATGTGTCAATTCCTCATATCGTCCAGCCTCTATAGCATCCTTCTTCACTAACGAACCGCCGAGCCCAATAGCAACAGCCCCATTTCGAATAAACTGTGCTGCATTATCCAAGGTCACTCCGCCAGTTGGCATCATGGGAATATGCCCTAGAGGTCCTTGAAGCTCCTTGATATAATCAGTTCCCAATGCATTCCCAGGAAAAATTTTGATTAAATCAGCGCCCGCCTCATAAGCGGTTACAATTTCAGTTGGCGTCATGACGCCAGGTATGGATATTTTCCCAAGAGCGTTCGTCACTCGAATCGTTTCTAGATCCAAGATGGGGGCAAAAATAAAATCCGCCCCTGCTTGAATCGCTAGTTTAGCCGTCTCTGCATCGAATACCGTGCCCGCTCCTACCAACGTACGCCCGCCAAAATTATTTTTCAAACTGGCAATCATTTCGAAAACACCTGGCGTGTCTACAGTAATCTCCAACGCGCCTACGCCTCCTTCAATCAGCGCATGCGCGATATGCTGAATATCTTGCGGCCGGGGACGGCGAATCACAGCAACCATTCCTGACTCTTTGAGTTTCTCTACATTAGCCAATTTATTCATTGACGCTTCGCAGCCTCCTACCTAGATACATCTTGCGTTGACGAGCTCCTTGACATAAATTGCTCAACTTCCTCAATCTTTGGCAATCCTTCACTGTCTCCATTAACACCGACAACCAAAGCGCCAATGGCATTTGCTCGTCTAACAACCTTCGGTAAGGGTTCATCACGAAGAAGTCCGCTAAGGATACCTGCACTAAAGCCATCTCCTGCCCCAACCGGATCTACGACTTCCTGTACCAAAAAGCCCGGAACAACCCCATTTTCGTCCTCGTTTTGGTAGAAAGCGCCTTCTTTACCCAGCTTCATAATGACGGTCTTGCCGCCTTTCGTCAGCTTAGTTGCAATGGCTTCACGCGTATGCTCACCCGTTAAGAACATTCCCTCATCCATACCGGGGAGAATTATATGGGACTTTTGAGCAATATCGGATAACACCCTTCTCGCCTCATCCTCGTGCCAGAGCTTCAATCGCAGGTTAGGGTCAAATACAATCGTCACTCCGTTGGAACCCGCAATCTCTATTGCTGCATATACGGTTTCTCTGCAAGATTTGCTTAATGCAGGCGTTATCCCTGTTATGTGCAAATATTTAGCACGCAAAATGTAATCTTCATCTAGATCTTCGGGTTGCAGCATACTTGCTGCAGAGTGTCGGCGGTAGTAATAAATTCTTACATCGCCAGAACTCCTTTTTTCTTTGAAAAAAAGCCCAGTTGGCGCTTCTTCCGAGTATGTACAGCGGGAAACGTCGATGCCTTCACCTTGTATGGATTTGTAAATGAATTCACCAAAAGGGTCACGTCCTAGTTTACTGAACCATCCTACCGAATGACCCAATCTGCTCACACCGATGGCGACATTGGATTCCGCACCCGCCATTTGTCTATAGTATTGATTTTCGTACGCTAACGGCAGCATTCTGGCCGGAGTGAACAAGACCATGGACTCCCCAAAAGTAACCACATCCATTGATTTCATAAGCTGACACCTTCTTCTGTTCAATCAAACTCATACACTTATCGGTTACACTGTTACACGTAGAATTCTGGTCTTGCTTCGCGAATTCCTGGGTGGGCTTCCATGACTTCCTCAACCAAATCGACACCTAATCCCGGACGCTTCGATAATACGAGATGTCCTTGCTTCACTTCAATTGGATGATCAATGACTTCATCTCGCCAAGGAACATCATTGAACATAAACTCTTGACGGAAGAAGTTAGGCACCGAAGCACAGACATGCGCACTTGCCAAGGTGGAAAGCGGTCCATTCGGGTTATGCGGCGCTAGCAGTACATTATACGCTTCTGCCATCGTAGCCATCCGTTTCATTTCAGACGGTCCGCCGCAGCGTGTAATGTCTGGCATAATAATGTCAACCAGTTGTTTCTCAAGAATCTGACGAATCCCATATCGGGTATAATGACGCTCTCCCACACAAATGGACACTCTTGGATTCAGTCGATCACGAACCGCTTTTAAGGTATCTGCGCTTTCAGGTCCCACAGGTTCCTCATACCATGTAATATCTAACTCTGCTAATTTATCTGCCATTGTAATCGCTGTCTTAAAGTTGAGCATGGCATGGGTTTCAATCATCATATCCATATCAGAACCAATCGCATCTCGAACGGCCTTCGTTACGTCATAAGCTCTTTGTTGAAATTCTGGCGTCAGAGACAAATTACTGGACAAGTCTTCTCCATATAAATAATTCGTATGCGCGAATGGATCGAACTTCAGTCCGCCGAAGCCTGCTTCTTTTACTTTACGGGCTTGTTCTGCGTAATCGATGGCGTTATGACCGCCGCCAGTAAACCAGTAGTTGGCATAGAGCGGGATCTCCGTGCGGAACGCGCCGCCAAGCAGTTCGTAACATGGAACGCCTAATACTTTTCCTTTCAAATCGAGCAAAGCCATATCAATGCCGCTGATCGCACACATGCTTGCTCCGTATGGTCCAACCCAGTTCAAATCCCGATATAATTTCGTCCAGATAAAATCCGTTCTCATCGGATCAAGACCAATGATTCGTTCACCCACATGCTTAGCTGCTGCTTCAACAATGGGACTTCCCGGCCAGTTCGTTGCTTCTCCGACCCCTGTATAACCTTCGTCGGTATAAATTTTGATCATTGTCCAATTGTACTTAATGCCTTCAACCAACCATACTTTCACGTCTGTAATTTTCATAGGATAACCTCCGCTTGAATAAATAATAGATCATATCTTAATGATGTAATGATATGATCTATTTAAACGAATGTCAATCCTGATATTTGATGATTTGAGGAAAATCCCTGCGATATACTTAAAAATGATTAAAAACTATCTATTTTGGTTATAATTAATGATAAATTCATCATATCTATATCTCTAGGATTGCTAAAATCTTCGTACTTATCATTGTTGATGATACGCTTTACCAAGAAGATCATATGTATGTCTCTTTTTTTTCATGGTGATCTGAGCTATGCTAGAAGAAAATCTCGAGCCTATGGAACAAAGAAAGGTCTATTAACCTATGAAAACGATGGCATATGAAACTGCAATACAAGCAATTAAGGAAAAAATAAAGTCTGGCGAATGGAAAGCTGGAGATCGGCTGCCAACCGTACAACAATTAGCCATAGAACTTTCTCTCGGTATCTCTACGGTTCGGGAAGCCTTACGTATTCTAGAAAACCAACGTATTGTCAGCATTGAACATGGCCGAGGCATGTATTTGCGCAATGATCCTTTATTACTTGAAGACCCCACAACAACACTAGAACAGCTTGGGAATATTTCATTAGTCTCATTACTTGAGGCAAGACTGCTCATTGAGCCAGAACTCGCAGCGCTATGCGCTAAGCATGCCACGGATTCGCAAATCCAACAGTTACGGTACCTTGCGGACCAAATGGTTGTACAAATGCAAAAAGGGGGAGATTTCTTCGAAACCGATATGACCTTCCACCAGCTCATTGCAGAAGGGTCCAATAATCCGGTCCTGATCAGAATGATGTCCATGATAGCCCCCATTTCTGTTGAAGCAAGAAAACAAACCAATACTATCCCTAATATGCGTACAAAAGCATCGAACTACCACATTTTAATAGCAATCGCTATAGAAGAGCGTCATGCCGAACAAGCAAAATTGTTAATGGAAGCACATATTCGGGAAATGCTGCGCATGTTTATCCAGTAGGGAGGAACGACATGTACAAACCGCCAGGGATGATCCCTGACGGTTGTTTCTGATTGGAGATACCTTTTTAAGATCACATCGTCATTAAATGGATACTTTTATATGAAGCGCATTGTGTTTAATACAATCATTAATTCGTATACTCAAAAGCATCTACAGCCCCATATGTCCCACTAGAAGCAGGATTCTTCGTCCCTTTGACCACAACTTTAATCGTATGCGAAGCATTCGTTAACCCTGTCTTCGTATACGCCACTACTTGCTTGGTGACAGTTGACGCATACAGATCAATATTGCCTTGATCGAGCACCCCGTCTATGTACACATCCACAATGCCCATGTTTGGTTGCGTCATACTGATAAACTTGACCGAAGTCCCCGTAAACGTGAACTGCGCGTAAGCCCCTGCTGCCCCTGAATATTTCTCCGTCCCCAAATAATCGGCGGCTCCGCTATAGGTCGACCATGCACCGCTATACGTCACGCTCGAATCCTGATCGTCCACCTTAACCGTCGTAGTCACCGGGATCACATATTCGAACGCATCCACAGCTGCATAAGTGCCGCTGGAAGCAGGATTTTTCGTCCCTTTGTTTACGACTTTAATCGTATGCGAGGCATTGGACAGACCTGTCTTGGTGTATACCACTGCTTGTTTGATCGCGCTCGGCGCATACATATCCACATTAGCTTGATCGAGCACGCCGTCCACATACACATCCACAATCCCCATATTCGGCTGCTTCATACTAATGAACTTAATCGAAGTCCCCGTAAACGTAAACTGTGCATAGTCTCCTGCTGTCCCCGAATATTTCTCTGTACCCAGGTAATCGGAGGCATGGTTATAAGTCGACCATGTGCCGCTGTACGTCACGCTGGCATCTCTGTCGTCTACCTTTACAATCGTAGGACTAGGTGGAATCGCGGTTATTGTGTACGTCGATCCTACCGTAGTATTGAACTCAATCTGGTTATTGTCGACTACCGTGTAAGTAACAGGAGTGCCGCTCTGATCCACCACGCTAGCACCATTAATATTCAAATAAGAAAGCTTCGCTCTTGTTCCATCGAGTGATTTGACCTGTATACTCGTCGCCCGAGATTGCGACCAAGATACGCCAACTTCAAATCCACCTCGCGCTTTTATGCCAGAGAAACTTCCAGTTGTCCAAGAGGAAGGTAATGCCGGTAAAATATCAATATTATCTAGATGACTTTGTACAAACAATTCTGGATAATAAGCACCTTTCACTTGCCATTCGTTCACATATTGACCTGTCGGGTAAACGTCTGCAACGGAGATAGCCTTATCCCCCTCATTTAGACGCGCCCACATATAGGCACTATCTGGATGATATCCACCCGTTCCTCGATCGGTCAGCGATACTTTAACGGCATCAAATAGCGTAGGCGTGTCTCTCTTTGTAATTTGATCGAGAAAACCAACGCCAATTAAATGGGAAGCATGACGGTGACTTGGGTCTGAATTGACATAGTCATTATTCCACTCCTTAAGTTCTCCGTTGCTTGCAATCTGATAAGGAAGCAACAAAGGCAGGGCAGTTTGGATACGACCTCGTAAATCAACATCTGAAGGAGAATTCGCACCCAATATATTTCCCGCTTCAAGGATATTTTCAAACAACTCTCGAATTACCGTCATATCGATCGTAGAACCTTGACTAACTGCAATATGTGTTCCATCTGACAATACATACTTCGCTTCGGGAGATGTGGAAGGCGATGTAACGAGATAACCATCTTTATTCGTAACAAGAAGATCCAAAGCAAATTCTGCAGATCCCTTCATGAGAGGAAATGCTGTATTACGAAGGAACGATATGTCATGTGTAAACCGATAATGGTCATACACGTTGAACATAAGCCACATGCCACCCGTTGGCCAAATAGCCCATTCATTGTCCCCAGCACTAAGTTCTGTTTTGGCCCAAACATCGGATGCGTGCGGCACCATCCAACCGTCAAACCCAAAATCTGATTGTGCAGTTTTCGCTCCGTTTATAGCTAGATTTTTAATATACTTCCAAAGTGGATCGCCATTTTCAGAAAGATTTCCAGTCTCAATTAACCCGTACATCTTCTCTACATTTTCATTGAAAAAATGTGCCCCATAGGAAGTAGGCCTCCACTCTTTCTGCCACATGCCATTCTCGTTAAAAGGGCGGTCAAACGTATTCTCTCTGGAAGCGGCTATGGATACATAACGGGCGTATTGGTAAGTTAATGTGTAAGGCCTAGAACTACCCGAGTTGCCGTTAACCTCCGTCCACAACCTGCGGAACAAGCTCCGGTAATCCGTCTGATGGGCATCCAGAAGCTGTGTATAGGTTTTGGCAAAAGCTGCATTCATAATCCCATTTACGATCGGGGTAGGCAGATTACCGCCTTGACTTGGATTCGGATTCGTGAACGGATCCTTGTAACTTGTCGCGTCTGCATATAGCAATTCGATTACCGTAGCACCCGAAATGTTTAAATTACCACCCGTTGCGGTTATGGTTCCTCCCGTCGTTCTCACTCGAAGACGAGCATCAAACGTCATGCCTCTCCCTGTTGCCCACTGACTTGCGTACTCATCGTAGGGAGCTGTTCCTGTCATCTGGATCTCGTTTCCAGATGAGGATACCGTCCCATGCGTGTTCATTTCTGCCGGAAGCGTCATCTTAGCAGTCATACTCATCGGCAGGCCACCGTCATTGGTCATGCGTATGACCATAACGCGGTCCGGGTTACTGGCGAATACTTCGCGTGTGTACGTCGTGTTCCCCACTTTATACTTCGTCGTAACCATCGACTTATCCAGATGCAGCTCTCGATTATAGTCCGTATATCCCGTTGTATTCGGGACATCCAGAACGATCCTGCCAATCGGCAGAAATTCAGCCAATTGCGTGGATCCCCACATACCCGTTGCCGCTGTCTCAGCTGCCTTCAATTTATCCTCGCGATAGGTCACTGTCGTTGCTGTATCCGCTTGAGCCAACAAACTTCTCGTCGTATTCAGAGCGGTTTGACGAGCTGGCACATAATTATTAAAAGGTTCGCCAGAATGAAACGTTTTGTCACTAAGTTGAAGAATTTCCGAAGCGACACCGCCCGAAACTTTAGCGCCGAAGTATCCATTCCCAACGGGTGCTCCGTTAAAATCATTCCCGCTGGCCGGCGTTGTCCAATTAAATTTCAAATCATCCCAATTGCCCGTTTTCAGGACAGGGATCTCTGTGCCCCCTGCTTCCGTAGCCGATACCCGTGAGATGGAAGGAACCCCCGATGCCAATAGTGCTGTGGCCACCAGGGAAAACAAGGCAGTCGTTGCTGCCATTTTTCTTAATTTGCGAATTTTCATCAACTATACGTCTCCTTCAAGATTTGAATACGCTTCCATTAGTGCATAACTATCCACACTCAGCCACCAACATACCTAAAACCCCTACCTATAAGTTCGTATTTGTGTTGCATTCAACAGTTGCATCACCCCCTTTCTCACCTGTATCTTCATTGCCATTCCGCTACACAGTTTCTATCGTGATCGTTTCCGTTGCTAAGCCTGCCGAACTAGCTCTTAGGTTGATTGTTCCCGCTGCTCCATTGGACTGAACCAGTACGAGGCAATAACCGTTAAAAGCTTTACGCCGGTTCGATTTATCTGATTCATGACTACTTGGATTCCCGTTACCGACACCGATAATAGTACCCGATCCCTCTATTTTAAAAAGGATTTCATTATCGGCCGTTGGAACGATACGTCCCCCTGCATCCGCCACTGCAACTCTTATGACGACTACATCCTTACCATCCCTTTGAATCGTCGTACGATCGGGCATGAGCTTGATTTGATTCGGAGCGTCAGCAGTCGCAACCCGTTTCTCGAGAATGGCCACATCGTCCTTATATCCTATTGCCGTCAGTTCACCAGACTCATAAGGGACATCCCATGCTAAATGGGAATTTGGAATCATCGTCTGTCTGCCAAGGCTCACGTCATTCAACCGTAGTTCTACCGCGTCACAGTTACTATAAATCCGAACGTTAATCAGTTCGCCTTCTCTGCCCTCCCAATTCCAGTGAGGCATGATATGAAGCACGGGTTCATTCGTCCATACAGATTTGTAATAATAGTAGCTGTCCTTGGGAAACCCGCACGTATCCATGATGCCAAAATGCGAATTGATGCATGGCCACTCATAAGGCGTCGGTTCGCCGCGATAATCGAATCCGGTCCATACGACAATGCCCGTCAGGAAGGGATTCTGAACAACGTCGCTCCAAGCTTTCTCCGGTGTGCATCCCCAAGAAGGATACACAGTTCCGTATGCGGGAACATACCCGCGTATTTCGTCCGTCTCATAAATACCGCGTGTCGTTGTACAACTTGCGCTCTCGCTGCCGATCATGATCCGATTCGGATACGTGACATGATCATTCACATCCTGATCCTCACGCTGACCGTAATTGTAGCCCACAATATCCACGGCTTCCGCGTAGCCCCCGCCGTTCCAACCATGATTCAATGCGGCAGTCGTTGGACGTGTAGGATCAATCGCATGAGTCACATCGGATAACGTCTGCAGGATGCGAGCACCCATAACCGTCCCTTCCAAAATCTCTTCATTTTCCATACTCCACATGATGATACTCGGATGGTTGCGTCCCCTGTACAGCATTCGTTTCAAATTATCGATACCTTCTGGCGAGCTGTCGAGTTTACGGTTCTCTTCAATAACCATCATGCCCAAGCGATCGCAAGCATCAAGCAGCTCAGGTGTGGCAGGATGATGTGCGCTGCGGTACGTATTGGAGCCCATTTCTTTCAGCAGTTCGATTTTATATGCGATAATCCGGTCGGGAAGCGCCACACCTACTCCCGCGAAATCCTGATGATTACACGTTCCTTTGATAATCAGCGGTTTTCCGTTTAGGAAGAACCCTCGGTCCGTTGTAAATTCAATCGTCCGAATACCGAATGTCGTTTCATAGACGTCAACTACTTTCCCATCCCTATCGCGTATTTCCGTTAGAACTTGGTATAAATGTGGTGTATCGGGTGACCATAGCTTGGGATCAACAACAAGAACCGTATGTTCGAACGTCCGATTGGAGACAGAATCTATCAGACCTCCGGATGAAAAAGACCCGACCGCCTCTCCGGTCTGCTTATCTATGACAGTTGAAGTAACTAAAGCTGCAGCGGATATAGAATACGCATTCTCTACCGTTGTACGAATGCGAACATCGCTATACGATTCGGTTACAACCGGTGTCGTCACATATGTTCCCCAATGTGCCACATGCAAGCGTTCCGTCTTCGTAAGCCAAACGTGCCGATAAATGCCGCATCCCTCGTACCACCAACCTTCGCTTTCCGTAGCGTCTACTTTGACACAAACAACGTTCTTTCCCTCATCGCCATAGCGCAGCACATCGCTAAGATCATACATAAAGCTGGTGTAACCGCTTGTATGTGTGCCCATGAGATGTCCATTGACCCAGACGGTCGAATTCCGCATAACACCATCGAATTCAAGGCTAATTTTCTTGCCAAGATCTGCCTTCGCAATATCGAAAACCTTTACATACACGCCGATACCTGTTGGCAAATACCCGCTGCTGGCTGGCCGGCTGCCTAAATTCGGATCGTTGATATAATCGCCTTCTATGCACCAGTCATGAGGTAGATGCACGGACACCCAGTCTTTCGGAACGCTATCTGCATCAACACTTTTATCCACGAATGCAATGTCGAGCCAATCGCCTTCTTCCAGCTTTTCACAATCTGTGATACCTCCGGTCATACCGGCTTTAACGGCATACCGAATCGGAATGTCTCCTTTATGAAAAAGCCAATCTGTGTCAAAACTGTTCTTCGTGCGAACCATTTGTATATCCATAAGTTATATCCCTTTCATCCATAGACAGAAAGAAAGGAGACCTGCTTAATAAAGTCTCCTTCCCCATGTACGGTATGGTTATTTCTTCGTCGCTTTCCATTTGTCGATTTGAGCCTGCTTCTCTTTCACAATGTCATCTGCACCTGCAGCCTTCAACTTCTGAATCAGTTGCGGTAACACCGTATTAGGACCGGATGTACCTGTTTGAAGGGCATTTAAATACTGATTCAGCACTGTCGTAACTTGAGCAATTTTACTGTTTACAGGTTCAGGGTTAAAACTGAAACCTAGCAGGTCTGAAAAGGCAGCTTCATTATTCAGCTTTTGTGTTGCTTCCCAAGCACCAACTTGCGATTTATCGGTATAATAGCCGTTAAATTGGTTACCGAACATCCAGTCCGTGTTCGGATTATAACTGTTCGTCTCCGCCGTCACACCGCTTGGCATACCAATGACGTTATCTTCAACTTTCACGTAGTGCTTATTTTCTATCCCGTGCGAGATCAAATTGTACAATTGCTTATCGGTGTTCATCAGTTCCATGAACATCATGGCGCGCTCTGGATTTTTAGATGTTTTACTAATCGCATTTAATGTCGAGATGATACCTTCTGTCGATACTACCGGCTTCTCAAGATACGCGCTGACGAATTCAAAGCCGTACTTACCCTTAAGCTCCTGCTCGCCTCCAGGCTTCACCACACTGATCAAGGCTGCATATTTGCCAGCTTTCATATCGCCATCAGCTTGATCTCTTTTGGTCGAAGTGACATCTTTCTTGATGTACCCTTTATCAAACCATTTCTTCGCATCCTCGAAGTGTGTTTTCATTTCCGGCGTTTCATATTGATTGACAACCTTAAGCCCTTTATCACCGATCATCACAACACCAGGCGAGAATTGGTCGCCGATGGTGTCGAATTGACTTTTGTACGGAAGCGTGGCGTTGACTTCATTATTGAGCGCCAACGGCGTGATGCCTTTTTCACCCTTCAATACTTGATCAAAGAAGGGTTCCAAATCCTCACTCTTCTTGACTGTCTTAATATCTAAACCATATTTGTCGGCTAAATCCTTACGGATATACACCCCATATGCTTTGGCAAAAATTTGTTGATTAATGATGCCGTAAATTTTGTTATCGACCTTAGTCGCATCCCAGAACTGCGCTGGCATGCTCGCTTTCAGCTTAGGCGCATATTTAGTCAACAGATCATCTAGCGGAGCAAAGCTGCCTTTGGCTACATTTTGATAATAATTGTTCGTCCAGCTCGACGTAAAAGCAATATCATATTGCTCGTTGGTGGCGTTGATTACGTTCATTTTCTGATCATAGGCACCCCAATCGATCACACTCAGCTTCACAGTCGCATTAATTTTCGCTTTTGTAATTTTATTGATTTCATCCTGAACGAGGGCTGCGTCTTTCTGTACCGTTCCTGGGTAATACCAAGTTAGTTCCACTGGCTCTAATGCTTTGTCTGCGTTTTTACCAGTATCTGTTGGCTTAGCATCACCTGTAACTGCCGGTTTACTGCTAGTTTCTTCAGAAGATTTGCTGCATCCTGTGAGCGCCGTCATGACGATCAAGGAAGATAGGGTTAAGACTGTGAATACATGGCTTTTTTTCATTTGTTTGCCTCCCCTTAATCATGTGTATGATATATGCTAATCCGAATTATCGGCGATAGCTACTTTTAGCCTTTCACGGCCCCTACCGTTAACCCTCTGACAAAAAATCGCTGTACAAACATGAAAGCAAACAAGATAGGTCCTGTTGCCAGTACAGCAATAGCCATACGTGCCGTTTGTCCAGGTAATGCGATTCCCATCGTCTGTGGATTAGCCGAGATCGCATTAATGTTTTCCATAATCGAGTATAGTAGGTATTGCAATGGATAAATGCGAGGGGTATCGACATACATCAGTGCCAAATACCAGTCGTTCCAATACATTAGAATAATGAACAATCCGATTGTTGCCATGGCTGGAAGTGATAAGGGAATCACAATTTGGAAGAAAATCCGTAATTCCTCTGCCCCCTCCATTTTGGCACTTTCAATCAAAGATTCGGGAATCTGGGTGAAATAAGATCTTAGCAAGAGAACGAACCAAGGAATGACGATATAGGGAATGATGAGAGCCCATATGCTGTTCTTAAGGTGCAAATACTGCGTAACCAATATATACGTCGGTACGATTCCACCGTTAAACAACATCGTAAAAAATACGTAAAACGAAAGCGGCTTGCGCAGCACAAAGCTTTGACGTGATAATGTGTACGCTAACAACGAGGAAACAAGTAGACTTATTACGGTACCTATGGAGGTAACGAGTGCTGTCACACCATAAGCCTGCAAGATTTGTTTCGGTTCTGATAGTACATATTTGTAAGCGAATAAGCTCCATACTTTAGGGATCAGTCTATATCCATACTCCGAAATCGCGGTTTCGTCCGAGAAAGATGCAGAAACCACTAACAATAACGGGATGATGCAGAGTATACTGACGATGAGTAAAATGCCATTAACGACGGTACGTTGTACAATTTCCGTGTTGTTCACGTCTTGCGTTTTCATATTCGACCTCCTCACTTCCTTAAAACAACGCATTGTCCGGGTTAATTCTGCGAACAATCCAATTGGAGAGAAGCACCAGAACTAACCCCACAACCGCCTGATAGAACCCCGCCGCCGAAGCCATGCCTACATCGCCCAGCATACGTAAGGATCGGAATACATACGTATCGATGACATCCGTAGTCTCGTAAAGCATACCTGTGTTTTGCGGTACATGGTAGAATAACCCGAAATCCGCGTAAAAGATTCGTCCAATTTGCAACAATGTCATAATCGTGATGACAGGCGTAAGTAAAGGAATTGTTATCTTGGTAATTTGCTGCCATTTGTTAGCTCCATCTATCTTGGCAGCTTCATAATATTCATGACCGATGCCCATCATGGAGGCCAAATAGATCACACTGAAATACCCTATATTCTTCCACACATACACGATAATTAGTATGAAAGGCCAGTAATTCGGTTTAGCATACCACTGGATTTTGGAAAACCCAAACGATTCTAACAGCTTATTAATCATGCCACTATCATAGTTGAGCAAGGCGAAAGTAAAATACCCAACGATGACCCAGGATAAAAAGTAAGGAAAGAACAGCGCTGATTGGTAAAATTTAAGCAGTCCTTTTTTGCGGACTTCATTTAGTAACAAGGCGACGATCAGTGAGCTGACTGTTCCGATGACAATAAATAGGGCATTCAAGTACAACGTGTTTAACGTAATTCGCCAAGCATCACGTGTGGCGAAAAGGAACTCAAAGTTCTGAAAGCCAACCCATTTGCTGCCGAAAATCCCTTCATCAAATCGATAACGTTTGAATGCGATGACAAGGCCTAACATCGGTGTGTACGCATAAATAAGAAGGAAAAGCGCACCTGGCGCAGCCATCGCAAGCAGCCACTTGTTCTTACGCATCACATTTAAGAAGCTTTGTATTCTCGATCTTCTCTGGCTTTCTTTTACTGCACGGTTGAGCGTATTTGCATCATTGACTTGCATAGTAGTTTCACCACTTCCGTTCTGTTTTGATCATTCGTTGTGATTGCTTCGTAACTACAGCCTACCCCGCTTTTCCCTTGAGCGTAAACCACACAATTCAGCAAAAAGCCCGTCTTTTCCTTAATGTGCGGAATTTTACATGAAGTTCGGAATTTTGCACAAGTGTTCTAGACATGCCAAAAAGGCCAATTCACGGAGAATTGACCTCTTGCCATTCCTAACCAGACGGATGCCCACCAGCACATTTAATCATCAACTTTTTCTGCCGCTTCGGCAACCTTATGCAGTCGATACTCGCTAGTCGTTACGCCAAATTTTAACTTAAACATCTTATAAAAGTAGTTTTTGTTCTCCCAGCCAATGGCCTCCATAATGTCGGAGACTGTCCGGCTATCCTGTTCGAGTAGTTCTTTCGCTTTATTCAAACGAATTTCATTGATGTAATCCGCAATGGACATCTCGTAGGATTCCCGAAATAATTTACCAATATAATCACGTGATAAATTCAAGGTATTAGCGATCCCTTCATGGGACAGCGCCTTATCTGTATAGTTACTTTCCATAATCTTGACGATCGAGTTGATAATAACACTTTTGCGGCTGTTCTTGGATTGGTTGTTCACCTCGCAGATCATTGCAAATAATTCCGTGAATTTGACGAAAATTTGCTCCATGGTTTCGAGTGAACCTAATTCTTTGGTAAAGGAATAATAATCAATATCGAGCTTCCTACTGTTCCCGTTTGCTTTTAGTTCATTATTTTTCTTAAACAGCGTATAAGCGAACGAAAATAAATATGACATAGCCGTATCATAGGCATATTCGCCGATATAGCTATGGATTTCACCAAGGACTTCTTTCGCCTCTTCCAACCGGCCGTATAGCAAATGCTCCTCAAGCTTCACTTCCAGTTTCACCGGAGGTTCGAAATAATCGGCTTTAATATGCGCAAGGGAATCCGGCGTCAAGATGCAACCCCACCCGAAAAACATCCGGTACTTTAAAATCGTCTGAGCCTCCAAATAGGACCGGGAAATATCCGATAGATCCAAAGCAACATAACTAATTGCTGCCGATAAAGATAGCTTTAAATTGTCCGTTGTCCATTGCTGGATGTCACGTATGATGGCATACTGTTGGATTCGGTTGTACTCGTAAGTATCAGATCCCACTTCAAACAAGATGACGATACTGTCTGCTTCGATGTCAACAAATACGTTAGTAAACTTGCGACACGCAATTTCACTGGCTGCATTGCCAATGGCAAACTTCAATGATTTCTGGTCCCCATTGTTATAAACTCGCGTGAAATCATTGAATCGGTCGATGCTGAGAATAAACAGCTGATGACTCTTACCGGGTTCCAACGGGATATGATAGCTGCTAAACATCCTTTGCAAATAGGCAATATCATTCTCTCTATTCGAGAGTAAGTTTCGGAGGACATCCATCTTTTTAGAATAGACCGTTTCTCGATTTACTTTCTCTAACGATTTCATTTTACCAAAAAGTACTTCTACAGGGGCATATAAGTACCTGCTCAGAATGAAAGCCAAGGATAGTCCAACAGCTAGAAGTATGGCACAGACCAGAAATGTAATATGTTTCATCGTATTAATATCTTTGACGATAAGTTTATAGGGCACAATGCTGATGAAACGCCAATTCAAAATGTCCGAGGTGGCATAGGACAGCATAAATTTCTCATCATGCATCTTTTGCAACATATAACCGGATTGATCTTGGCGGATACTTGCGTATGGCTTGCTGGACCAGTCGATCAACCGATAATCAGGCGAGGTTGTCGTAACAATTTCCCCTTGTTGATTCAAAATCACAATATCCGAAATCGTTGAAATTTGTTTCTTGCTTAAGGAATGAATCATCTGGTTCAAGTAATCCACGTTAATATTAATGATAATAGCGCCTTGAATTTTATTATCCATTGCCGGTAGATCATAGAGAATGAAGGAAATAACGTCCATAGATGGATTGCTTTCCGTTTGACCTGCTAAACTGACAGGTATTTTCCTAAGAATCGGCGCAAACTTGGTCTCCGGGCTAAATTTCATCTCACTAACTACATTCACGATATCCTGATCGAAAAATGATTTGGCATCATTAATCGGAGATTTCCACGTCGAATAGTACTTGTCCAGCTTGTTATTATAGACGTAAACGGAATGTACGAACGGGGACTGCTCGACGAGCGTATTCAAATATTTGATTTGCGCGCTTACTAAATCGTAATTCTCTGTCTCACTGTACATCAGGGGGACATTTTTCTCATCAACGTACAGCGATACGGCAAAGTTTTTGGCATTTTCATACATGTAGTTAGCGCTGTAACTAATTTGCGATAGTACATTTAGATTCGCTTCCGACACTTGCCGGGAATGGATTTTCTCGAAGTTCAGGTACAAAATGAACGATAACAGCATCATGACCACGACAACCAGAAGCGTTATGGAAGCCACCATTTTCACGAATAGCCGCTGAGGTGCGTTGATGTTTTGCCCCATGAATACGTGCCCCTTTCTTGATACACATAACTCAATTATAGACGATTCCTGCGACACCTGCCCGAAAGCATTATTGTTTACAGTTTCGCCCCGTCCTTTATGAATATACCACAAGGGTACAACAAAGTGAGTTTGTTGTACCCTGCGTGTTACTACCTATTCGTTTGCAATCGTTCTTTCATCCACTCACAAACGCTCCACAGATCCGTTACTGGTTGATTCGAGTATGGCAAGGTATGCATGTAACCTGGCGGCCCTAATTCCGGCGTGATTGTCGTGATCGTAAAGCCCTTCTCGGCGCGGGCTTGCCTGATTTGCCTCCACCACGATTCATGGGCCGCTAACTCGGCGGCGTACTCCGGCGCACCGGGGTGAGGAACTTGCGGACCTTGCGCGTACCCTACACGGGCGTGGATATGAATCGTTCGCTCAACAGCGATCCGCAGATGATCCGCTTGATCTTCCAGTAACGTTTCGCAAACACAGCACCAATGACTGAAATCTGCCGTAATCTTCAAATCCGGCAGCGCATTCAACAGTCTTGACGTCG
The DNA here is from genome assembly GCF_001700435.1 of Paenibacillus pectinilyticus. Taxonomy (GTDB): domain Bacteria; phylum Bacillota; class Bacilli; order Paenibacillales; family NBRC-103111; genus Paenibacillus_E; species Paenibacillus_E pectinilyticus. Next base: position 266,471 of record NZ_LYPC01000030.1, on the reverse strand, counting down.
TCCACGGGGTAAACATAGCCCGGTGACGGTGCGTCTCATGACCAATTGGAATACCATGCTGTCTCTCCACTTCTAGCGCGCGTTCAAAGAACCGCAATTGCGTATCTTCATCCATCGAGTCGCGGGCGCTATGCGAAATAATCAACTGCGGCCGGAGAGCTGCAGCATCAGCCACGCCCTCGGCGAAAGTTCGATCATGATCCCCAGATGTCCCGATCAAAGCAATATAGGTTAGTCCGTGCTCCTCCAAGAGCTCTGCGAACTCGCTGCGCTGTTCCTTTGATGGTACTCCCGCTTCAACCCCTGTGTATCCGGAAGCGGCAATTTTCCCGAAATTCTCTCTGAGGGTACCCTTCTCCATCCCCCACAACGATTTATATAGCCGAAGCTCCAAGGTTCGTCACCTCTCCTTCTGTTCTTCTACGTTTGCGAACGACCTTCTCAATGACCGCGTCTCCTTGCAAGGTCGACATACATAACAAGCGACGACCTGCTTCCAGCTCTTGTTCTGAAATCATGCAAATGTCCGCGTCCTCCTGAACGAGCGTCCCCTCCACGACCTGGTAAAGACAGGTTCGGCATGTCCCATTTCGACATGTATAAGGAATGGGCACTTGTTGGCGGATCGCCGCGTCGAGAATCAATTCTTTGTCATCCACCTCGAACCAATGCTCGTTTCCTTCGTTCAGCACCTTGATGGAATTATTCATGATTTTTACGCTCGATAAGGGCGATTTTGGCTGTGATTCTGGAGAGGAATGGCTCATAATCCCATTGACGCTTCGCATTCGCTTGCCAGTCATCCCAACGCTCCGCCGCTTCTTCCATTAAATCCTCAATTGCATCAATATCATTATTCAGTTTGTAACTAAGCCATTTATGACCATACTGCATATGAATGCTCTCATCTGCCCAGTCGTAATCGAAATCTTGAGCGCTTGCCGTATCTCCCTGTGCCGTGAATTCTGTCACTAAGCTGCTTTTCCACACAGGTGCTTTATTCTCGAATTTGTGAATCATCGCCAACAAGGCCAATGGCCCATGACCGTTTTGCGAAATGTAATGATCAGCCACCATCGCATGGTCGACGCCGATTTCGAATCCCCACGCCTTTAGCCGTTTCTCACCCATTAAGCAATGCCGAAGCTCGTCATAACACCAACGGGCCGTATCCAAGTAGAACTCCCATGGCATATCCTCCCACTCCCACACCATGGCTCCGATAGCTTCGCATGCCCACATCTCATTCACATGGTTAATGGCCATGCACACTTGGCGCTCGATGAAGCTCATTGAGCTTTCTGCCGGTGTGAAAAATTTAGGAGGGAGATGATAGAGTGCTTTCTCGAATTTAGGATCACGAGCGGGTATTTCGGGCAATACGTAGGCAGGTCTCGCCGTAATTTCTGTGTTAATCGATAAGTCCTGAGCCGACTGGCCCTTCTTCTCTAGTCCGCCAATTTCCGTTAGATAACGTTCCAGATAGGATATCCAATCATCAGCCGCGACAAACCGTCGTGTGATTTGCGGATATAATCGTTGAACATCGAGCAGCTGCTCGGCGATCTCTTCAGGAAATCGTTTCATGAAAGCGATAGTAGGCGCATCGTCGATCGGCTCTGCGATCTGCAAGTATTTTTCATATCGTGTTTTTAGGAATTCTTTGGTCACGAAATAAACGCCCTCTATGAATTCCCGTTCATTGGCACACTTGCTAAGGACCTTCAGAAAATCTGTCAGCTGCTCATCATGGCCTTCATCAACGTCTCTACGCGGATAGCGAAGCTCAAGCACCCGGGAGCGCAAGGCGTTCGCGCGAAGTGAATCCTGCCACATATGGCGTGGAATCGTTTTTTTCAACTCCCAGTCCGAGACATTTAACAAATATCCACCCAACAAACGCATAATTTCACGCTCAACGTAATATAACATTTTTAACATTTCTGATGCGGAATCAACTGTCATACGACCTGGGTTCCCCATTATTAATGCTTGTGCCATCGACTCTCACTCCTTATAATCAGTAGTATATCTCGTTTATTAACTTGATTTTACCATGGTATAAGGATGGAAACGATTTGTGATTGTTATGAAAAATGTCAAAATTGTCGCTTTCTAAGGAGAATCTATATGGAGTACTTCCTCACGTTCCCTAACATGTATAGTGCTTTTCGAATGATCGGCATGAACTACGCCCGTACAGATAAAGATTGGTCTTATCCCAAGCACAAGCATACGTATTTTGAGTTTCTGTATTGTGTTGAGGGTGTCATTGAACAAACCGTCGGCGGTACGATTTACGAACTACACCCGGGCGATGCCATTGTTATGAAAGCAGGCTCACCCCACGCTTCTCGGACTGCCAAACCTGCGGTTTACTTTGGCTTTCATTTCGATGTCGAAATGAAAGCAGCAGTCGGCATTCTACAGAATGCCGTACTGCCGCTTATTTCTTCGAAGACGAAGTGGTCCAAAAATGGCTCCATAACCACTGCCGTAGAACAACTCATTCATGCTTTTCGGTCTCTGCAAGATAGACCGCACAGCGATCCGTCAGAGACTGTCTCTTCGCTCGACCGCTCCCTGGCAGAGTTGTCAATTCAAGCTCAACTGCTCGAATTTATTACCGACCTATGCCGCTTCTTCTTCGAACAATCCAAGCAAACGAACTCGGGAACTGGCACTTCCACGCAGTTCGCGCTCGCACACGAGGCGGCTTCATTGCTTGAGGCGGCTATTCATGAACCTCTTAAAATTCACGAACTAGCAGAAAGATTAAATGTAAATCGTTCTTATTTATCCGAATGCTTTAAAAAGATATACGGGCTTTCTCTTCGATCCTATTGGGCACAAACTCGCACACATGAAGCCAAGAAGTGGTTGACCGAATCCGAGCTATCCATTGAGCAGATCGCGGATAAGCTACAATTTTCTTCCGCGAGCCACTTCTGCCAGCACTTTAGACAGTGGACGGGGCTGACGCCACACCAGTTTCGCAATCAGAACGATAAAGAAAATCTGCCTACGGCGAATTACACGACTACTTACTTGTGATCTATAACTCAACGGATAACAACCTGTAAACCATGACAGCGGCTTGCGCTCTTGTCGCGTATTCATTCGGCGCAAATGTGCCATTATCGAAACCATTGATAATGCCGCCTTGCTGCATCATGGCAACGGCATCAGTAGCATAAGCAGCAAACGTCTCTTGATCTTTGAATGCGGCGGCCTCTTCTTTGTTCGGCAAGACGATTTTCATTGCTTTCACGGCCCGGTATATCATGGTGGCCATTTCTTGTCTGCTGATGGGATCTTCGATGCCAAAGTTTCCGTCTTCCCTACCGTTAACGATACCGACTGCTTGAGCCGTAGCGATGGCCCTGTAATACCATGCGCCCGCCCTCACATCGGCAAATGACGCAATGGCTTTAGCATCCTCAATTTCCAATGCTCCTATTAGCATTTGTATAAACTGTGCCCGTGTCACTTGGTTGTTCGGACCAAACCGTCCTTCCTCGACCCCGTTCACCACTTCTCTGACAGCGAGTCCCTCAATACTAGACTTCGCCCAAGCTACGCCTGAAAGATCTTGGAACGTGGCGCTTGCAAGGGCAGCCGCATATTGGCTAAAATGCTTCGGATAAAATTCTACCATGCCGCTCGATGCCTTATACTTGCTGTTGTTGACCGTTTGCACTGTTCCAGAATCGTTAATGTAGTACATGATGACTTTCTCAGTATCTTGACCCGGCAGAAGGTTGTAGGGCATGGATACCTTGATCGGACGTTCCCCACCGAAGTTACTGATCTTCTTCCCATCGACATTTAAGTCGAAATCGTACACGGGGTTACTGCCGATTTTCTTCTTCACTTCTTCAGCCATCTTGGATGGATTGACCTCGGAAACGGAGAGCTGAACGTTCGATGCGGATGCTCCGATACGACTTCTCAACAATTCGGTTGAGATTGAGATAGTTGCTAATCCCATCTTAACTTCAATGCGTTGAATACCGTTGGAATCAGACGCCAGAAGCTGCTGCGCCGGAAGGTTGACCGTTACCGCCTGCGCTGATTCAACCCATTTCACCTGAACATTAAGGGAAGGACCTTCTGCCTTTTTCATCGCTTCTGCAAGCGAATTGGCATCGAGTTGGACGCTCGCTTTTCCGTTTACGTCAGTTGTTGCTTCTACAACAATAACCCCACTGGCTGTTGCCGACGGTGATGAAGGAGCGGTGTCGGTGTTGCCAATGGTGATGCTATTGGTGTTACCGTCAGTATTACCATCAGTATTACCATCAGTATTACCATCAGTATTACCGTTAGTGTTTCCATTAGTGTTACCGTCAGTGCCACCATCCGTGTTACCATCGCCATTGCCACTGCTGTTGCCTCCGGTATTACCACCGTTGTTCCCGTCAGTGCTAGGCAGCACAGTAACATTTGCTTCAGCCTGTATATTCGTTCCTACCACGGTGCCGTACACTTGAAACGTTCCTGCTTGCGAATATAGTGACGCATCCGGGCTGATCCACACCACCGGAAGCTGCGCAGTCGTTTGATCGCTATATACAGCAGTTACGACACTTGGCAGCACCGGGGCAGTACCGGAAGTCGTTGTTACAGAAGTAGGTTGAATACTCACAACTTCCGGACCTACAGGTGGGTACGCGATTGCGTCGTCATCCTTTTGATAGGACTCTTCTGCCGTTTCGATCAACAATTGCGGTCCTAAGCTGCCTTTTTCCCTAGAGTAATAGTAGTGGGAAATATTATTCGCTGTTAGTGAGGAAATATCCAAACTAAGTTTCTTATCCCCGGCAAGCTCTGCTAACACCTGCGACGTTACGTCGATATCCACGAATTGTTGGGCTGGAGGCATCTCCCATGTGCCCAGATCCGCGCCTCCTGCCGGCTTGTTATTATAATTAGTTGTCGCTTCATCCCAACTGTCATCGCTGACAAATTGTACTTTGTCTGTAAAAGTCCCGCCAACAATAGACGATGTCAGGCGAAGCTTAGCGGATGCTACATTGCCCGATAAACCTGATAGATTGAAGCGAACGAATGTTTCGCGTGGGACAAAAGCCGAATTTCTCACCTCAAGATTCGTATTTTTACCATAGTTCGCAGTGGGTACACTTCCACTCACCATGGTGTCTGCCTCTGCACCAATCGTTCTGCCCGTAGACTTTTTCGTGTAAACCACGATCTTTGGCTTGCCGCCCCCATTCTCCTTCGCATAATAATAGTGAGAAACGTTATTTGTCGTCTGCGATGTGATAACCATGCTTAACTGTTTGTCTCCAGCAAGTTCGGTTTTATAAGGAGATGTGATATCCACTTCCACCGAACTTTCAGCCGATGGCATGCTCCATACCCCCAAGACAGCTCCTGCTGCAGGCTTGTTATTATAGGTAATTGACGTTTCTCCCCAAGAATCATCCTGAACGAACTGAGCTTGATCGGTAAACGTTCCCGCTGAAGCCGATGTCAGCCGCAGTTTCGCAGCAAATGCATTTGAATCCGCCGGAACACTCCCTAAATCAAATCGCAGATAAGAATGGCGATAAACAGTTGAACTCGTTGAGTTTCTTACTTCCAATTTCTTACCGGTCCCATAGTTCAAAGTTGGATTTCCTGACCACACATAGGCATCTGAGTTCACATCTAATTCGAAGAAATCCGGACGTCCTAACGTGTGGTCATTAATCTGAAACTGAACATTACTTGAACTATTCATGACCAATTTCCCAATATCCGAAATAACAGGAGCTCCTGTTTGAAACGCGAAATGATCCGCGATCTGAATTTCAGGTTTGCCATGCGGAGCGACATAAACGTTATACGTTTTCGAGTCCAAATCCGCAAGTAACGTAACATGATAAAGCTCATTCGCTTTATAGTCGAGCTTGATATTTTGCCCATAAGTATTGCCATTACGGACATCAAAGTAACCCTCGGCATTCATTCGGAGAATCATTGGCAAACCAGACTCACTGTTCACGACTGATGATTGTCCCGTATATCCGACTATGCCTCCAATTTGGTTCGCTGTCGGGACCAGGTCAAATTCAATGGATTGAACCCCTGAATGTCCTGCTCCCAAATCGATACTATTCTGATAACTGGAGGAGGAAGACCATGACGGTACGCCTACTGCATAAATATAACCACCAGTACTGGTATAGTTGGTTATAGGGCTACCATTCAATTTCACTGTAGTCGCACCAGAAGCTCGTATAGCAACGGCCGAAGCTGCGTTGGAGTCATTGGCGGCGACCAAATTCGATCCGGTAATCTCCAGAGTCGTGCCATTCCAGTCAACGGCAATGTCGGACACTGGCATTTTAGAAGCAATCAAATTTGACCCACTTTGCCCCAGTGTCGTTCCCGATTTCATGAGGGCTGATTTAACCTTACCGCTGCTCGTCTTCTCGATATAGGCCAGCTTCCCGTCAAATGAAAAGGCATCAAAGTTGCGTCTGAACTGCGGATGTTCTTCGTGAGACATATAATAATAACCCGAAGTTCCCACATCTCCGATGTTGTCAATCTTCAGCGAGCTGGCTACGGTAGTCGGAACTGAAAGACCAATTCGACTGACTTTGATGTCACGCTTCTCTCCACTTGCGGTCGGATACAAAACCGTGTCAAATGTCGTATTTCCAGACACGTTCTTCGTAAATGACGCATATGTGGCGTCAGATACCGAATAAAAAGCATTGGAATAATAACCATGATCGAGAGTGGCCGTAACTTGCTCGGGATCAGCAGGTACAACTTGGATATCACCGTAAGTGTCGCCAAAGACTGTGCTTACCTTTTTGGTGGACACATCTAGCGTCGGACTGGCTGTAGGCAGAAAGTGCCATGTTTGTTGGTACTTATTCGTTCTCGAAGGCGCTTCCACAACGTCCGAAACAATCGAGAAGGACGATTTCAGGAACAGGGTTTCACGCGAATGCTTAAATCCTGGCACATTTTGGGTCACACCCGTAAGGAAGTTGAACTTGCTATTATCTGTCCAATCTTGCAACCAGCCCTCAGACAAATTCTGAGGCGTATCGTTGATTTCAATCGTATTATGCGCTTCCGTTGAGAATCGCAGCCAGTTGGCAATCGGATCATCACTATAGGAATAGGCACCAGGATCAACCAATAAAGGTCTGCCATACGCATAATAAGTGATGGCGTTATCATCGGGATGCCTGTGGGGTGCCGCTTGCTTCACATTCGTAAACAAGTAGCGGTCATTCGGCGACCAGCCGCTCCGCATAATGGCACTTTTACTATCGGGATATAGAACTGACGTGTAGGAAGGCTTAGTACCTTCAACTCCTGACGTCCCTACATAACGTAAGGAGTCATCGTTCGTAATCTCACCTATTTGTTTGATCGTACCTTTGAGATCGGTGTACTGACTGTCCCCGAAAGTGGCGGCGTAGCCGTTCGGAAACGAAATATCGGCCAGGTATTTACCTAAATGGTTCAAATTACTATCAAATGCTCCTTGAAAAGGGACATTATTCATTGCCCCGAGCTGTTTAATTGCAATCATAGGAGCGGTTGTTACCGTCGTATAGGTATCACTAGACTCCATGTACGAGCCATCTTTATAAATCAGTGTCGACATTAAAAAGTCAAATCGGGCATAGGCCGTGGACAGCCAAGTTGTGGAATCAGTAAACTCAGGGAAATAAATGCCAAGGGAATATAACCCCTCCGTTTCAACCGTTCCATGATTGCCATCGGGACTGAATCCCCCAGGACTATTTAAGTAATCCCCTTTTTTCCAGAACGTTTTCAAAATATCCGTATTGGATTGCGCATTCATGGAGGAACTCTCTCTTAGCACATGGTACGCTTTCACCCAACGCGAAGCCCGAATGCCAGCATCAAAATTTCTAGGAAATGACCCAGCGCCATATACACTCGTAGAGACATCACCATCCGCGATAAAATCGACCATGTAGTCGATATATTTCGCCGCATAGCTTTCATTCCCGGTATTGATGTATTCCGCTAATAACGGATTCAGCCAGTCAAACCGGGTGATCTGATAATGGTATTCAATATCTGCAATGTTGGGTGCAGGACCAGCCCAATCCGTACCCGAGGAAAACCCTTGCCAAGAGAATGTTTTGCCATTTTGGTTTGCAAAAGTAAGCGTATTCTCATCCCAAGCTGTGTCGCCTGATTTATAGATCATCACATCTGTATTTCCATCTAATTCAGAATACCCTGATAATTTAAGTGTTGCCGCCGTAACCGTTCCCTTAATCGACGATAAGTCAAAATTCAGATAAGCTTTACGCGTATTCGAATCATAGGGAGCGCCGGATTCCTGTACTTGAAGCAGGGGCTCGCTGGCGTGAATAGCTGTATCATTACCACGAATATAAGTGTCCTTGGTTGGCGTCAATTTTACAGTATGAGCGCCCGTTCCATCCGTATATTGAATCTCGAGCGTGGGACGGCATTGTGGGAGCTGTGTCAGCGAGCAATCTTGCTCACGACTGTACATATTTGCTCGATTGGTTCCCTTGTAGCGTCCCATCAGCATGAAGCTAAGGTCGGAGCCCGCAGAGCCTTGAACCGTAGAAATCATATCCACGTTATACGTTGTGGGGGTAGACACAACCGTAAAGGTATTTAAATAATATTCTTTAAGCGGCGTTGCAATCTGGTCCATCAAGAGCGGCACCATCGTTGGATTTGAAACGAAATCCGTTGGAATCGTTCGGGTTGTTCGATTTTTATAATAGTCGAGTAAATCCGTTTTGGCCTGATCGTAATTGCCAGCTTTTACATCGGATTGCACGGTGCTTAACCCTGAGAATCCTTCGTAGTTCAGCTTGCTCGGCATTGTCCATCGCTGTCCCGCTTGATCCCAAGCGCCAAAGAAAGAGGCATCTGACACATTACTCGTCCCAGAGGAAGCGCTTACAATTACTGGAAATAAAGTTAACACCACTTGAGCAAAGACTAAGAAAGCTACGAATAAATAAGAACCCCTTTTTATATGTGAAGCCACTACATGTCTCATTAAAATACCTCCTTGTAATCTAGATATTCACCATTCATTATCAGAGGAATTCACTTCCGTTGGGTGAGTTACTTTGACAATAACGCCACCCAACGAGCTTATGAATTCTTTTTAACCTTACATGCTTGGCTTTTTCAAAAGGAACTAATCAACATATCCTGATCTCTAACGTCAACCAGATAACGCTCCTCATAATCGAATTCGAAAACGCCGTCCCTCACCTCCTTGATTTGAACAGCAGGCTGCTGCCCCCCTTTATACGGAATAAGCACCGTCAGAAAAATTCTTGAGCCGTTATAACGTCCCTGAAATTTCACTCGGGTAGAAGGTCTTGCGACATCATTAATATCCGATAGTCTTCCCGGCAAAAACTCAACCTGGCCTTGCTCATTTGTAAAAATAGCTAGATTCGCGATATCGCTTGCTGCGATGATACCGCCTGCTGCTTCTTGCACATCAGTAAAATCAAGATGAAAATAACGTTGCACGTTATGCTGCTCCAAACCCTCAACCCGATCCGCAATTACAACAAACTTGTCATGGACGAGAGAAATATGACGATAATGGACTATCGGCTCATAATTCAGATGGCAAGCGCTTGCGAGCTGGTAGATGCCTCTATCTTCCACATTGTAGATTTCCCCCTTTTTTTGGGGACCATATTCCCATGTGCTCTTATATTCAAAGTGATCACGGTCATCTATGAGAAGTGTGGAATGGAAGTTCGAGCTCTTGAACTGCTTGCGATCGTCATCATTCCTGAAACAAAAAAGACCAGGATCGCAAACCATATCTTTACCTAGCGCCGTAAAATCAAAGCTCATCAGATCGATATGGGCGTGTAAATTTTGAATCGGGCTGCGGCAAGTAAATAAGAAGCTAAGTGCCTCGCGATCCCAACCGCTGCGAATAATCGCTTGATGAAGCGTACGATTCCAAAATGTGGTTTGCTTATCACATAGAAATCGCTTTCCCTTTAAGGCATGCAAATCGCTTACGAATTGCTCCACATCTAGTGCGCGCCATACATGTCTGCTTGCCTCCTCCATAATCTCGCTCGTGTCCATCAAGTTAGCAGCCAGACCCAGCCAAGTCATATCGCCCAAGGCAAAATAGCCGTATACACCGCCCATTATTGCAAGATTGTTTGCATGTGAATCTCCCACAGGCACACATTTTCCTGTCGGCCTTAGTGAATAAATGGAGTAATCCAAATTATGCTTATACCGTTCCATATATGGCTCTGAGAACTGAAAGCCAAAACGCTTGGCCAGCACAACAGCAAGTCCGAACCAAAACATACAGCCATTATGATAGGATGGACAGCCTTCAATCTGCCCGCCATCCTCCGTCAACTGGGCGAAGCAGCACTTTTCGATGGCATCGATTGCAAAGTCTTTCCATTCCTCCGATTCCTTGAGCTCGGGGAAATAAAGCGCTGTGGTCAATATCCCTAAACATTCCATCAAATAATGATTATGATCCGCTTTGGGCCATAGCTGCGGTGATACCTTGCGTAAGATTTTAATTTGCTTATAGACCGCCGTTACATACTGCTCCAGCACTTCCTCTGTAAACAGCTCGGAGTGACCCAGATGCTCTAAGACAAGCGGCCAAGTCTTATAATTGCGTATGCCCAGTTCCAGCGCGCGAAGCGGATGACATTCGGAATAATAGCTGAGTGGAAGATCGATCATGTCCTCGGTAATTTCTACCGTTTCGATCCAGTTCAGCATTTCCTCAATCACTTTGCGGCCATATTTCTCATTCTTCGTTAAGGAGTAGGCTTGCAATAAATCCTGCCAATCGTTCATACGGTTAAGCTGCCACAAATACTCGTTGTCATTGTGTCTGTGTTCCAGCCAGCGAGGCGGATTGCCTACGAATTCCCTCATACCGCCTGTGCCGGGAAGCATGATCATTCCTTGATAAGCGAGCTCCGCCTTGGCTATCGTCTCTTGTGCGCTTTCAGGCAAATGACTGGCGATATACGCGCTCTTTACGTCCATCCGCTCTAAGCGTGAACGCAAATTGCCCAGCAGCACAGTTGTCGACATCGGCTCCTTCAACCATTGTTGTATGCTCATTGCTTTATCTCCCTGCTTCTTCTTACCAGAATAATGTTTGGCTCCCTTTCAATTTCAGGAGAGCTTCAATGAAGAAATAATCGCCGTAAATGACCGGTACTTCAATATGTCGGTTATCGGGATAACTTACCGTGGCTTTATGGAGTAAACCTTCCTCGTCAGAATCATGAGAGAAGTAATTGGCATAGAGGGATTGCATAATGTCACATGCTGATCTATGGTAGTATTCAGCCATTTCCCCTTGCGAATACTTAGCGATTTCCAGCAATCCGCTAGCCAAACACGCAGCTGCTGAGCTGTCTTTTGCCCATATTTGATCCTCAGCCGCCTTGAAATCCCAGGGAGGTACAGCATCTGCAGGAAGATTCTCCAGCACGTATTGGGATACTTCTATCGCCTTATCGAGATAGCGTTGATTTTGTGTATAGCCGTAAGCAAGTGTCAATCCGTAAACCGCCCATGCTGCGCCACGCGACCAAGCCGAACATGCCGAGTAGCCTTGACCGCCTAACTCCCCTATGCGTAAACCTGTATTAGGATCAAATACAACAACATGATGAACAGATCCGTCTTCCTGCAAAAACTCTCGAATGACGGTCTCAACATGCGCTTCAGCCATATGCTTGAATCTCGGATCACCCGTGGTTTCACTTGCCCAAAACAGCAAAGGAAGATTCATTAAGCAGTCAATAATGGCCCAGCCTTCTTTGCCCTCTCCATTCCATGCCCTGATAAAGTTGCCCTTGTTGTTAAAACGACCTGCTAAATGACTGGCAGCCGTAAGCGCTCTCCTCTTCGAGACTTCGTTTCCAGTTAATTTATAGGAAGCCACGGAAGATAAACTCCACATGAATCCTACATCATGATGAAGCAGCTCGAAATCGTGAAGAGGCATATCCAGTTTATTTTCACAGGACTCAGCGATTTGTCTATACGCCGGATTTTTTGTCTCTTCATACACCATCCATAGAATGCCGGGCCAAAAGCCATTGGTCCACCAATCAAGCTCATTGTCATCGTAACGTCCATTCACCGATACATGTGGAAACGTATCTCCAATTCGCCCGCTAGTCCGCTCTATCTTCTTCGCCACATCAAGCCAAGCAGCGTCGACCATCGATTCAACTAAACTGTTCATGTTGAAATTACCTCCATTTAAGTCACATCTAAGAAATGCTTGTTCTTAGCCTTTTAAAGCTCCGACCATGACTCCCTTAACAAAGTATTTGGAAACAATCGGATAGAAGAACAGGATGGGTAAAGTCGCAACCATAATCGTTGCATACTTAATCGTTTCGGCAATTTGAAAGCCTTGATCCGCACCGGCCCCACTTGTCATGCTTTCCGTCGAATTCGCAAGCAATATTTCACGTAAGATAAGCTGCAGCGGGAATAAATCTCTATCTTTTAGGAAAATCGAAGCATAGAACCATCCGTTCCATTTCTCAACGGCATAAAACATGATCATAACGGCTATGACAGGCATGGATAACGGAATAATGATCCGAAACAAGATGACATAGTGATTGGCTCCATCTATTTTCGCCGACTCTTCCAAGCTATCTGGAATGGCCATGAAAGAAGTTCTCATAATAATTAAATTAAAAGTACTGACAGCAAAAGGAAGTACAAGCGACAATAATGAATTGTAGAGCCCAACTCCTTTAACGACCAAATACAAAGGAATCAAGCCGCCTTGGAAGAACATCGTAAACAAAATAATAAATATAAACACGCGGTTCCATAAGACATTCTTTCGCGACAATACATAAGCACCAAGCGAAGTTAGCAGCAAATTTATAAATACGCCCACAACAATAATGATGAACGTGTTACTGTACCCCGTTAGAATACTATGATTGCTTAATACTCGTTTATAAGCCTCGAGATTCATTCCGTATGGCTTTAGAAGCAAGCCTTTATGAGCCATAAATGAGCTTGCATCGCTAATCGATGCGAACCCTACATAAACCAAGGGATATAGGGTGACTATAACTAATCCAAGCATGATGATCATAATAACGACATCAAATATCTTTTCGGACCGATTCATCTTGTTCATTTCGTCCCTCCTCCTTACCACAATCCGTTTTTAGTGATTTTACGGCTGATCTGATTCGCAGCTACTAATAAAATCAAATTAATCACGGAATTGAATAGTCCAACGGAAGCACTGAATCCCCAGTTAAATTCCAGTAAACCTTTTCGATAGACATAAGATGAAATCACATCAGCCGTGCTGTACGTTACCGGATTATAAAGCAAAATAATTTTCTCAAATCCGACATTAAGTAAATGGCCCATCCGCAAAATAAACATAATGGCGATCGTAGGTGCTATACCAGGCAGTGTAATGTTGAGGATCTGCCTCCACCGGCCTGCCCCATCGATTTTGGCGGCTTCGTATTGCTCTTGATCGATTCCCATTAAAGCGGCCATATAAATAATGGATTCCCAACCGATTTTTTGCCAAATTTCAGAGAGAACATAAATCGAACGGAAATACTCTGGCTTCTGCAGTAAGGCCTGCCCGTCACCGCCAAAATGAACAAGGGCCGAGTTAATCACACCGCCACTATTGGTGAAATCGGTTATGATTCCGCAAATAACAACCATCGAAATAAAATGAGGCATATAGGAAACGGACTGTACAAACCTGCTGAACATCTTATTCCTTAACTCATTGATTAACAAAGCTAATAGGATTGGAGCAGGGAACTCGAAGAGAATGGAATATAGACTAAGGATCAACGTGTTCTTAAGAATACGCCAGAAATAAAAGCTGTTTATAAAATCCTTGAAGTTCTGTAGGCCAACCCAATCGCTCCCCAGAATTCCTTTAATTGGAGAGAAATCCTTAAAAGCAATAACGGCTCCATACATAGGCGCATAATGAAAGACAGCGTAGTAAATAAGAACGGGAAGCATCATCAGATATAAGGATTTATTCAGAAGGAAATCCTTCACGAATAGATTCTTCTTAGTAATCATAAGGTTTCCTTCTTTCAAATTGTAAAATCTGGTTGTTGGTTAGAAGGGGAGGTACTCGCCCTCCCGCTTTCTCCTTCTATCGCTTGTTGTATCGATCCAAAGCCGTTTTCTGGATCTCAATCGCTCTGTTAATGTTCAACGTTTGAAGCTTGGTCATGTACTTGTCTAATTCTTCGACCGGTGCAGCTCCAAGAATAATTTTAAGAGATGTTTCATCCACTAAAGCATTCACTTCGTTCATAATTTTAGCCAATTCCGTGCTTTCTTCTGGAGAGGCGGTAATTGGAGGAAGCGCATATTTCGCAGCATCTGTATTTTGCCAAGTAAGGATGGCGTCTTTTTGCTGCTTCATTGTGTAGTACTGCTCAAGATAGCGAACATCCTGAACGAATGGACCGCTTGTATTTCCTCTGATGTAGAGACCCATCGCTTGCGCAAGGGATAACTTCTCAGGGTTGTTCATCAGCAAATCCGTATATTTCGGATACCCATTATCCATTTTGTAGCTAACGCCCTCGGTGCCGAAATTAAAGAAGTTATGTCCTTCTTCGCTATAGCCGTAGTCAAGGAATTTAGCGGCAAGTTCCACATTCTTGCTAGTTCCTGTAATTGCAATCATGCCACTAGGCTCCGAGCCAAATGCAAAGCTTTTTTGACCGAATTTCGGTTTATCACCCTTGTTCAGAACGGGATAAGGAGCTGCAACAAGGTTATATTTAGGATCTTTGGCTTGAACAGCGCCTATCCATTTCCCCATCCCACTTCCAGCAGCGCCGATGGAGGCACCGGATTTACCGGACGTCATGTTGGCGTCTTGCGCTTTAACATCGACCGTAGCGATATTCTTATCGATAAGTCCCTCGGCATACCATTTACGCATCGTAATCAGAAAATCTTTGTAAGCAGGCTGTGCCGGCCCGAACTTTACTTGGCCGTTATCCACATAGAAGGAACGGTTAATCCCGTAGGCTCCTATGAAAGCTCCATTATTGAGATCGTTGAGACCCCGGAATGTCAGTGGAGCCTCTACTCCTTTTTTCTCTTTGAATGCTTTCAATACCGTATACCACTCATCGATCGTAGTCGGCACTGGAAGATTCAGTTCAGTTAAATAGTCTTGTCGTACCATTGGCCCTTGGAAAACCATCAGAGATTCATCACCGCGTATGAATGGGAATGCATAGTAATTTCCGCTGTCCGTTTTCACCATTTTATCGACTTCGGGATGCTCTTTTAAATACTTCTTCAAGTTCGGAGCGTACTTATCAATCACATCATTGAGTTTCAAAATGGCTCCATCTTTGATCGCTTTTTCAGGACCGCCAGGGAAGTTCGTCTTCCAGTTATATTCAATCATGTCCGGCAGATCACCAGAAGCCAGCGTGACGTTCAACTGTTCTTTTTCTTGGCCCATAACAGGGTTTATAAAATTGATCGCAACCCCTGTTTTCTTCTGCCAATCTTGATAAAAAGGAATATCTTTCACACTTGGCTTAATCTGTAGGATTGGGTTAAAATCCGCTGTCCAAAATGAGAGCGTCTTATCTGTTTTCATCGGATACGTCGTTGCTGTTTGTGCGCTTGGCGCGGATGATGGTGACGTCGTTGACTGTGTATCCGTTTTGCCACTGCATGCGACTGCGAGTGAACTCAACATAATAATGGATAATGTGCTTGATATCAGTTTCACGTTCTTCTTCATCTGTATTTACCTCCCTATAATGTGTACGATTTCGATTTCTGGCGATTTCCCTTTCGCCTCTTTATTATGCTTCTGTTAATCCGCTTTGAATATCTTAAAATCCTCCAACAGCATCAAAAAAAACATAAAATCGATCTGAATTTTGTACAATCGCATATTACTTTTTTCATTTCCACGTCCAAAATAGGAAAAAAGACCGCTTTGCAGCGGCCTTCTTCGGTCATTTTAAATACATTTCTTTATATTTGCCAGGAGTAACTCCCTCATACTTTTTAAATATCCGAATCAATGCGTTAACATCGCTGAAACCGACAAGGCTGGATATCTCGTTCAGGGTGATGTTCTGACTTTCAATCAATTCTTTCGCTTTCACAATACGAACTTTATTCATGTAATCGAGAAGCCCTTCTCCTGTTTGCTCTCTGAACAATTTGGATAAATAGGTTGATTTCATATCAAACCGCAGACCAATCATGGAGATATTCATATCCGGGTCCTGATAATTTTCTTGAATAAAGCGGACGATATTTTGCGCTAGTGTCTCCAGATCCTGATGTCTGACTTGAATCAGCGCTGATTTCCTTTTGGCCAAATTATTGCTACATACTTCCCACAACATCTCTGTGAGCTGTTCATGCATATCCTGCATCGTTTCACATGCCGTCAGCTTCTCGATTTCTTTCAAACTACCGCCAGATGATTCTTCCTGTGCATCACCTGTTTCATGAAGTGCCTTCACCATCGTACTGACCAAATCAAACATCAAGCAGCGAGCCAGTGGTAACGAAATCTGATTAATTTTCAAATTCCTGTCCACGATGGAATCGAGCGTTTCCTTTGCCCTGTCATATTCACCAATTTTCAAAAAATTAATGAGCTGCTGTTCCACCTGTAGGGGGTAGTAATAGCCCTGAGGGATTTCATTCTGCGCTTCATTTTGAATTTCATGAAAAGAAATAATTTCTTTTCTGCCCATAATAAGCTTATACTCCATCGCATCAACGGACTCTTTGTAGGCAATCGAGAGATCGACAATGGATGTGTGGATATTACTGATCGAAACGGTAAGTTCGATTTGGAATTTAGTTTTCAAAAACTGCTGTGCTTCGCTGGCCATTTGACGAAGTTCGGTCAAGCTGCCTGCCTGCCCCGTGTCTCGGAAATTAATAATGCAAGCGAGCATGTTATCAATCTCCGTCATATACCCAATATGCCTCGTGTTCATGATCTCCTCAACTACATTGGCAACGATAAACTGAAGCAATTTGGCTTTCTCATTGTCACTCTTTCCTTTGATGCTAGAGAAAAACAGATCATTGGTCTCTAGATACAATAAAAGAACGGCGTACTGATCACTGTCAAAATGCATCTCGAAAGCAGGCAGCGCATCCTCTATCGGGATTTGATTATCTAACCTGCCTTTTAATAATCTAGTCATAAAATTAGATCGCAGCAAATAATTTTGCTGCTTTAGACGATCCTTGACTTGCTCCTTCTCATTGACGGTATTAGAAATCATGTGATGAATATATTGAAATTCGTTACTCCCGTCATGAAATTGATCCGCCGATTCATCTGTGAAGGCATGAATTAATTGTTTAATCGGATTATAGTTTTTCTTTAAGAAGAAGAACGTTAAGAGAATCCCTCCGAGAATACTCACAGCGATGCTAATGTAAGTAAACCACCTCACTTTGATCGCTTTTTGCCAAACAACAGCACTTGGCATTATCGTCACAAATTTAAGATTGGATTTCTTGGAAGCGATATAATCAAACACGGAGTCTTGTCCATTGTACGTTTCATGGAAGGACCCTTGATCTTCAGAAAGGACTCGATTCGTTAATACCGGATGCTGATTGGTCTCCAAAGAAGATAGCAGAATCTGATTATCTTTATTCAATACCAAAACTTCGCCCCCGTTGAACATTTGAACGTTCTGAAGAGCAGTTAATAACTTTGCCCCATCGACAAGAATCACGACCGCTCCCTCAGGCTTGGCATCAAGGTCCGTTGTAAAATAACTAATATGGGCAATGGACTGATGAGTACTACCGTCCACCCCTCTGTAGACCATTGGAACAAAAGCCGGCTCTTTCTTCGAAGTGATCATGGACATCCAATCACCATAGCTGAGATCAGGGTTGTCATGGACTTCCTCGTATACATCCTTGCCGCTTCGTACCACCCCTGGCAATAGACCGGTATCGCTCGGCGCGTAATAGACATAGAAATTAGTAATTTGTGGATAGAAGGTTTTGTACATTTTAAAATCCATCGCCACTTGATAGAGGGAATACTGGAAGTCATCCCGCCCCATTTTATTCGTATACATGAGATCTTGGATTTTGGTATTCCAAGTAATCTCTGTATTCAGTCTTAAAACACTCTCAAATTCATTGTCCATGATTTCACGAACTTGTTTCAATAATGCATCGTTTGCCCTATGAATTTCATCTTCGAGAGCCGCATTTGATTCACGATATACAAAAACACCAATTAGAATCGGCAGAAACAAAATGGCAACGTAAGAAAATAACCAGGTTAAAATAACGCTTCGTCTTTTCATCCAAATATTGTTTAATATGATGTTAGCCTCCAATCCCAAGCAAGAAAAATGTGTAATTTCATGTTACACTACCTTATCTCGGTTTGAATAGAGCGAACATTAGTTATTGCCCAATTAACATTTAATTAGAACAGGAAACATAAACAAGATCTATCTGCATTCTGCAGAACACTGTTGGACAATTGACCAAGCCTTTCGGTCATTGCAGAATATGTAGCATAAAGAGCAGTCGGAGAACTTCTCATCTCTCGACCGCTCCTTTGCAGAACTGTCTACTCAAGCTCATTACTCGAAATTATTACTGATATATGCCGGTCAGTTCTCCTTGAAGATATCGAATTTCAACTTACCCTTTAACTGCACCTACCGTTAAGCTGCGCTCTACCTGAGAACTCATAAGTAAATACAGAATGATCGTAGGCAGCGTTGACACGAATAGTCCTGCTCCGATGGGTCCCCAAGAAGTGGCGTGTTGCCCCGACAGCGACATGATCCCAACCGTCAACGTCTTCAGGTTATCACTGCTGATAAACGTAATCGCAAACATTAATTCGTTCCATGAGGACAAGTACGTAAATATGGAAACGGTTGCGATAGCTGGTGCCACCAACGGCATCATGATCGAAGCAAATGTCCGATAGATTCCGCTGCCGTCTATAAAGGCGGACTCTTCAAGCTCTCGGGGAAGTGTAACGAAAAAATTAACGATGACAATTATCGCCAGAGACAATCCGAACCCGGTATAAGGAAGAATCAATGCTAGTCTAGTGTCCAGAAGACCCGTAGTTTTCAGAATAAGAAATACCGGTAGCAAGGCTGCATGAATAGGAATCATTAGCCCAATCATAAAAACGGTCAGTGTCACTTTACTGAGCTTCCATTTCATCCTTGACAAAGAATATGCGGCCATAGTCGCCAAGATGGCGGTAAGCAGCATTGTAGCAAATGTAACAATCAAACTATTGATAAAATAGAGACTTAGCTTACCACCAGCAAACAAGGAACTATAATTTTCCCAATGCCATACCTTCGGAAAACCAATTACGTTGCCACTGAATATATCTGCGTTATCTTTCAATGAAAAAAGAAAGAGCCATACCAAAGGAAATAGTTGAATAATAGCAAATACGATGAGAAAAAACTGCATAATCAAGGTACTGATCCTGATTCCGCTTTTTCGTCGTGAAGCATTCTTTGCCTGTTGTACAGTCATTATTAGGCCTCCTAACGAAAGTAATGGTCTAGTCTGTTTTAAACATTTTTTGAATCATAACCGTAAACAATAAACACTCTAGAATGATGATGATCGCAAGAGAGCTTCCGTATCCGTATTGATACTGCTTAAAAATATTGCTGAACATCCATGTACTTGGTACTTCAGTAGCATGCATCGGGCCGCCATTCGTCAATACATAAATGAAATCAAACGTTTTTAAGGATCCAATAACAGCAAAGATTGTCGACAATTTCAGCATCGGCTTAATGAGCGGAATCGTAATATAGAGGGATGATTTCACTCCCGTTGCCCCGTCAATCCGCGCAGCCTCATAGAGATCCTCCGGTATGGACTTGGCTGCTGCAAACAGAAGCAGCATATGATAGCCGATAAATTGCCAAACGATAGGGATGAAGGTAGCAAGTAAAGCAGTTTTGGGGTTGCCTAACCATTCCCCTTTCCAAGCTTCCAATCCGAGACTTCCCAAGACCCCATTCAGAAGACCAAAGGAAGGATGATAAATTTTCATCCAGAGCTGCCCGATAACAACCGTGGACATAACAACTGGGATAAAATATACCGTACGATAGAAACGGTTACCTTTCACGTTACTAGCTAAAAAGAGCGCTAAGACTAGCGAGATCGGAAGCTGTACAAAAACGGAAAGGATGGCAAGCACAATGGAATTCCATAGTGACTGTCTGAAAATATCATCATCACGAAACATGGTGACGTAATTCTCAAGACCGACGAATACCCCCTTGCCTACGCCGTCCCAGTCCAACAAGCTGTAGTAGAAGGAAATAAAAACAGGCAGCAGCACAATGACTGCGTACCACAATAATGCTGGCAATGTAAAAAACAATATCGCTTTCTTGTTGCTTAAAACGCGATCCATGATAAGATCCTCCTTGAGGGAAAGGAGGAGAGCGTTGAACTCCCCTCCTCACGGATATGGTTATCTCTCTAATGCCTGCATTTGAGTCCCAAATTCTTGAGGCGTTACTTTGTTTGATAGAAGCTTTGCGACAAGATTCATATGCGTTTCTCCTTGTTTGCCCCCCAAGTACAAGTCATACAAGGGAACAACACCGGTAGATGTTTTGAAATTCGCTAGAACATCTTTCAATATCGGGTCGATTTTAGACTCGTCGACGTTCGTTTTCCACGTAGGTAATCCAGCCCCTGCTTTGTAACCTTCGCTTGATAGATTTTCAGTCAAATACTTCAAGAATTGAACAGATTGTTCTGGATACTTGGTTTTCGAGCTTACCATGAACGTATCAAGCACGCCGCCAATCCATTCATTTTCGTTCCCCGCTGCTCCTTCTATCGTCGGAAATTTCATAACCTTAACTTTGGCTTTCACATCTGGAGCCGTGTCCAGTGTTTTTGCAAACCAGCTGCCATTGTAATACATCGGTATTTTACCTGCCAGGAACACGGCCTCCGACTCATCCCGAGATAAACCCATGTAGCCTTTCATAAAAGCATCCGCTTTCGCTAATTCCTGAAGCTTTCCTGTCGCTTTTGTAAATGCAGCATCTTCGAATGATGCTTTACCTCTCAAAGCATCGTTATTCAGCTTTGCTCCACCTTCACGCAGTGCGAATACGTTTTCGTAAAACTCGCTTGTCCACAGATCCTTGCCGCCTACTGCCATCGGATCGATGCCTTTGGCACGGAACGCTTTTACTGCATCAAGGAGCTCCGTATAGGTGGTCGGTATTTTAATATTGTTCTTATCGAACAGTTCTTGATTCACGAAAAAAGTTCCAAGCCACATCGTATACGGCAAGCCGTAAACTTTACTGTTATAGGTTAAATTGTCCAGAGAACCTGCTGTTAGCTTATCTTTGGTTCCGTCGTTCAGGTATGGATCCAGTGCTAGAACCTTACCGCCATCAACAAATGGCTTCGAAAAGCCCGCGCCATAGCTAAAGAATACATCCGGAAGTCCATCAGCCGCTGCAGCAGTTTGTACTTTCGTTTTATAAGCGTCGTTCTCGGCGGACTCCACGTCCACCTGAATATCAGGGTGGTCTTTATTCCATTTCGCTACTAGCTCATCCCGAATGGGCTTGAAATCTCCTGAAGGCCAAATGGTCCAGAGTTTCAACTTAACTTTCTTCGCCGTTGTAGAAGACTGGCCCTCCGTTCCATTGCTAGCGCTATCATTGGAGGCTTTGTTGCCGCTTGAGCATGCAGTTGCAGAAAAAATTAGGAATAATGCCAATACTAGGACACTAAATCTTTTCATCTTACAGATCCCCCCTTAAATTAACTTGCATCTATCATGTTCGCCTTCGTCATCAAGCATAATCGCCTGGCTGCGTCTTGCTCTGCATGGCAACGCCAAAATCTGTATAAATTCGTTGGGTCAAGTCGATGCCCCGCCCGCCCGCGATATGATGTGCAAGGATCTGGAAAGGTACGATGAGTGCAATGGGTGCTTGGTATTCATCCAATGATAGAGGCAGCCCAAGCGTCCGTTCATCGTTACTTTCGCCCAGCCTAATGGTGTACGTATACGGTGTGATGCGCGATTCATAGGCTCGGAGCGCCTCGAGTCGATGTTTGACCGGACTTTCCGTTTCCAAGAAAAAGATGCGGTGCTCCGGATTGACTTCTAGGTACGGGCCGTGCATGAATGCTTCTAGTTCGATCCCTTGCGTCGGCAGTCGGACCGTTTCTGAGAATTTGGTCTCCATCTCTTTTGTCGTGCCAACGGCCGGCCCATTACCGACCACAGTGAATCGGGGAGCACCCACGAATTCCTCTTTATATTGCTCATAGAAGTTTTCCGTAGCCGTTATAATGTCGGGGAGAGCTTTTCCGAACTTTCGTAATGCCTCGAGCTCACTGTTTACTTGATCGTCCGAAGCGATCCCTTTGCGCTGTGCAAGGCGGAGTCCGGCGAGCATGAAGGTTAGCACCGTCGCAGTGAAGCCCTTGGTCACGTACCCTACTCGTTCCTTGCCGCAGCCGATCTCCGTCGTTGCGTTCGCCACCTCAGAGATCGCGCTGTTCTTATCGCTTGCCATCGCTATCGTCCTTATATCGGATTCCTGACGTACTCGGGCTAAAGCGCCGATCGTCGACGTGCTCTGGCCGCTCTGCGAAATGCCGATGGCAAGATCAACATGCGGGGAGATACGGTCATAATGTGTAAAATGAAACGGCTCTTTGATCTCCATCCGGACATTTGCCCGGTTCTCGACATAATACTTTGCGCTTAAAGCAGCATTATAGCTCGAGCCCGTTGCGAATACGAGCCAATCAGACGTACCGAGCGCGATGTCGACGAATTCCTCCACGTTATCCGGAAAGCGCGAGAGGATCGATTGAACCATCTCCGACTGTTCCAACACGTAGGTCATCATAGTAGGTTTATCCATAAACCGCAGTCCCTTCCCCGGTCATACCGATCGCTTGCATACCAGCCAATGCTGCCCCGACGAGCCCTGGCTCCGGCAACTTCGTATTCACAAGAGGTCTGGTAACGAACCTCATCGTTTTCGTATTTAAATATGACTTGACTCTGCCCACAAAATAATCACTCTCCATGACACCGCCGCCCAGAACGATCGTATCGGGATCGCTGACGCGCACGAGGTTCATGATGAGCGCCGCTGCGGCGCTTGCCGCTTCTTCGCAGACACGTGCGCCGAGCTCGTCTCCACTTTCCGCCGCAGCGAAAATGGCTTGGGCAGGGACGCGTTCGCCACTCAGAACTTCCAGAGACGAATTTGGATATTGGCTCTTCAGAACGACCACTCTCTCATGAAGACCAAGGCCCGAAGCGATCCGTTCGACGCATCCTTTACGCCCGCAGCCGCAAATCACATCGCTGTGCAAATCAACAACCATATGGCCGACTTCGCCCGAATTAAAACTCGCGCCGTTCACGTAATGGCCATCCACAATGAATCCTGCCGCGATTCCAGTGCCGATATTCAAATAGATGAAATTATCGGACTGCTTCCCCCATCCGAACTGCTGCTCCGCCTTCGTCGCACAAGCGACGTCATTGTCGATGCCGCAACGAATTCCGAACGTTGATTCGATGATCGCCTTAACGTCGGTCTCCACGGATTTCCCCGGTTCGATCTCGAGCCAGACGCCTCGCTTCTCATCGACACGACCGACAACACCAATCCCAATCGCCACTGGCTCCACCTGAAATGAAGAAGTCTTCTTATAATCTGCTATCGCATGAATAATATTCTGCATCGCGATTGCTTGGCTTGTCGTGTCGCTTGGATAGGATTTCGTCCGAATAATCTCTCCCTCACCCGTGACCTCCCCTAATAGAATGCTAGTACCTCCCAGATCGACCGCAATGACCGATTCTGAAAACTGTTTTTCCATGGAACACACCCCCTTATTATATGGTAACGTTACCAAACAAGCTCGTTTGAAGCGGTTACAAATGCAATCTTAGCAGGCGATAACACTACTGTCAACCCCCACTTTCCGCCTAAACAACAAGGAAATCCATTCATTACAGTCGGTATTCCACAAAAAAATAATTTGGAATCGTTACCATATACCTGTTGCGCTGCTTGATAAATTGCGATAGAATTAAACTAGTAGCAAGGTTTGCAAAAAGGATGTGTCAAATTGAAGAGCAAGATTACAATTACAGAGATTGCCCAAAAAAGCGGCGTGTCCGTATCCACTGTATCGCGCGTGCTGAACAATAGCCCCTCCGTTTCCCAGAAGAAACGAGAGCGTATCCAACAAATCATCGACGAGCATAACTACACCCCCAGTGTATTCGCTAGAGGTATGATCAATCAAACGACCAAAAACATCGGTGTTATTTTACCGGATATTACGAATCCTTATTTCGCCTCCTTATTTCTTCAAATCGAGAGTTTCGCCTTGAAAAACATGTACGCCACACTCATGTTTAACACGATGTTCTCTCGCGACTCGAGGCGCTTCGACACGCACTTAACTGAAGAAGATTATTTCAAGATCATTCTTGAGAAGCAAGTGGATGGCGTGCTGATTCTTGGTGGCCAGATTGATAAAGAGGATATCGCTGATTCATTCATCCATGCCCTTAACCAGCTTCACCAGCACGTGCCAGTGGTCGTTGTCGGAAGCAAAATCGAAGGATGCGAATGCTTGTTTGTCGAACGGAATCTCAAGCAGGGCGTTACTTCCATCGTGCATCATTTCATTGCGCTAGGCCACGACAGGATTGGGTTCATCGGAGGAGAGCCTGGTATTCGCGTCACCTCTTCCCGGATTGAAGCGTTCAGCAAGGCCATGAAGTCGCTCGGACAATCCGTCTATAACCCTTACATCGTGACCTCGGACTATTACGCGCCGGACGGCTATGCTGCAATGATCCAATTACTCGATGCTAACCCGGACAGGCTGCCTTCAGCAGTCATCGCCCATAACGATATGGTAGCGCTCGGCGCGATTCGCGCCATGAAGGATCGAGGGGTACACTGTCCCGAGCAGATTGCCATAGCAAGCTGTGATCAATTTCAACTGAGTGACTTCAGTATTCCGCGACTGACTTCAATGGATCAGCATAACGAGTATTTGGGACGAATGGCCGTACTACAGATGATTAGCGCGATTAACGGCTCCGACGAGACGATCACCATTAACCATTCTCCTGAACTCGTGATTCGCGAATCGTGCGGCGCCACTTTCAAATCCGGTTAAGAAAGTCCCTCCAGCAAAAACGCGCCCCAAAAAATTTAGGGGATCGCGTTTTTTTGTGCTCAGAATGTTATTTTTTAGATTCTCATTGTTTCTGTGGATTATGGCAAGCATTTGTAATAAGTTTGTGAATTTATGTTAATGTTTAATGAGTTGACTTTACTTTTCTAAAGGAATCATAACAGTTAACGTTGTGCAGATGGATTCTACGCTTTCCACAGAGATTGTACCCCTTTGATGATGCACGAGGTTATATGTGATCATTAAGCCATGTCCGGTTCCGCTAACATATCACATGGAATACCGCACCCCTGATCCTGAAAGCTAATGGTTTCGAATTAATCATCCCTCATGTTAGTGAGGCGAATTGAGACCGCCACTTTGCATCACTTCAATACCATTATGATAAGGTTGATAAACACTTGTTTGATTTGATTAAGATTGTAATAAATCCATACTTCCTCTTCCGTCCAATAACTCACCATTTCAATGTCAACCATCATGGTCTGAACATTCATTAGTGAAGCCTCCGAATGCCACGTAGCATTGGTTATGCGCTATCGTTCGTTGGCACACTTGTCATCGGACAAGCTGCGGTTGAGGCGGGAATTGTTTCCGCGGCTATGGTCATTGTAGTTTCGATAACTGCAATTTGCAGTTTTGTCTTCCCTTCCTACGATTTATCCAACGCTATTCGCATTCTGCACTTCCCTTTTATGGTGACGGCTGCTTCTTTTGGATTATTGGGAATTCTAACAGGATTGTTTGGACTCGCTATGCATATGAACAATTTGTAATCGTTTGGCGTACCGTATTTAAGTCCTTTCTCACCACTAGAGCTAGACAAGCAGAAAGATCCCCTGTTTCGGTTCCCTTTTCACATGTTATTTTCAAGATCCCGTTTCGTTCGTGCAGGCAATGTGGTCAACAAAAAGAAGAATAACGTCAGGAGTTGGCATTCGCGTGTGCGATAAACACTTTCCTTATTGATGTGTGTCCTACTTCTAAGTGGTTGTTGGAGTCGCAATGAGTTTAATGATATCGCAATTGCTGAAGAAGTGGGTATTGATATCGCAGGAGATCAATTTGAATTCTCGGTCCAGATTGTAAATCCTGACAGTATGTCGAAAACCAAAGGGGATCAAGCTCTACCTATTATCATATATGCCGCCAAAGGGAGCACGCTAAATGAAGCGGTTAAAAGGTTGGCTTCATCGATGTCAAGAAAAGTCTATTTCTCACACATACGCATCCTTGTTCTATCGGAGGAATTGGCTCAAAGAGGCGTTTCGAAGTCAATGGACTACCTACAAAGACGCAATGAATTCAGATCGGATTTCAAGTGTGATGACCCCGTTGGCATACAAATTGTAGGTAACACCGCTTCTGGAACAGGCACCAATAAAAGTAACATTAACTTTGTTACCCCACCCGTTAGGTTGCGTTACTTTGGAAATGGCGTATTCAAAAATGATCGTCTTGTTGGCTGGCTGAATGAAAATGAATCACACGCCTATTCCATCATAACGGATCATTCCAAACCGTTCTTCCATGCATGTAGATTGTCCTCAAGGTGGATATGTTGGCCTTGATATTGAGCGCGGTAATACGAAAGTATATGCCAAAGTTAAAAATGACAAGCCGGAAATGTTCATCGAATCCAGGTTTGTGGGACAAGTCGCTACGAAACTCGAGACGATAAACTATTTAATTAAAGGAGCTCTTAACTTTGAAAACGCTGCAATGAACTTTCAGCAGCAATGGGATGAGCGCAGGCGGCCTCCATATGCGATTCTTATCGGACTTGTGTATCCTCTTCTAATTTTACTTATCGGATTAATTCATAAGTTTAGAACGAAATATAACGTCAAATAAATACTTAATTTTCAACTTGGTCCATGCCTTTTGATTCTATGGGTAACACATACAGGGGCGAATGTGATCAATAGTGGAAAGTCATACGTGTAGGCAAAAGTACTAGAATTCATAAAGATGTACCACTACAATTTATACAGACAATATAAGAATAATCCAGCTGTAAGTGTCTTGCTAAACGTGCTCCCTGCGCTTTATATCGAGATCGATAAAGCCTTTCAGCTCTTCGAAATCTTTGCCACGGTTTTACATACCAGCTTGTACCTCTGCCAAATAAATCCGAAGCAATTTTACATCAAATAAGGAGATTCTTACGCTAGTACAAAATGGTTTGAATATCTTGCTGCGTTGAACGATCTGACCATCATAGGTGGCCAGATCGTCGACACCCGTTCCCCCTTCTACAATCAGAGTGGCATGGATGAAAACCGCACGAACGTTATCGTCGATACCTTTAACGGGCAGATCTGTCTCAAAACAGTGCCGAATACTGGCTTCCCCGTCGCAGAAAAGTCTCTGAGCTCTTCATTAAAGCCATATGTGCACATCAGTATGGCCAATCTTCGTAATAACGACGCCTTCGGCACAACCCTTTCAATGTAGCGAATAAGTTCTCTTACCGCACCTTTCAACGCAATTACTCCAATCCTCATCATTACCAACCTCGCTCCTGCATACGTTGAGACGCATCCAGCTTGGAAATTTCAATTCCCTTCATAGGAGTACCAAGATCTTTGGAAATTTCAGCAATCAATCTGTAATCGGTATAGTGAGTAACAGCTTCTACAATCGCTTTCGCGAATTTTCCCGGGCTGTCGGATTTAAAAATACCGGAACCGACAAATACGCCATCAGCACCAAGGTGCATCATAAGCGCCGCGTCAGCAGGTGTAGCTACGCCGCCTGCGGCAAAGTTAACGACTGGAAGTTTGCCAGTTTCAGCAACTTGCAAGAGAAGCTCGTACGGAGCACCAAGCGTTTTAGCTTCAAACATTAGCTCATCCTTGGACATGCCTTGTACTTTGCGAATTTGGCCTTGAATCATTCGCATGTGGCGAACTGCTTCAACGATATTGCCTGTTCCAGGCTCACCTTTGGTACGAAGCATCGAAGCGCCCTCGCCAATACGACGCAGGGCTTCACCTAGATCACGAGAACCGCAAACAAAAGGAACCATAAAATCGCGTTTATTGATATGGTAAACTTCATCAGCAGGTGTTAAGACTTCACTCTCATCAATATAATCAACGCCCAGTGATTCAAGGACTTTCGCTTCTACAAAATGTCCAATTCTTGCTTTCGCCATAACGGGGATAGAAACAACTTTCATAACCTGCTCCACAATCGTTGGATCAGCCATACGGGATACGCCGCCAGCCGCACGAATATCAGCAGGTACTCGCTCAAGAGCCATAACTGCGGATGCACCAGCCGCTTCAGCGATTTTCGCTTGTTCAGCATTCATGACGTCCATGATGACGCCGCCTTTTTGCATTTCGGCCATACCTGTTTTGACGCGGGATGTTCCAATTTCCATTTTTTTCGTTCCTTCCACTATAAATTAATGTTTTCTTTCATTTACTCCAGTTCTCTTTGGTTTTCAACTTTCGACCCTCTTAATATATGGTTATATTATGTTTAAATAACATATTTTTCAATTAAAGTGCCAAGTCGAAGCACTCGCATTCCTCGTTTCTACCTCTCACGGAGGGGAAGCCGTTTCTTGCTCCTTTACTAGGTCGTTGCGTTTATGGATTAAAATCTGCAGCTGCTCCGTGCTTCTGTTGTCGTTGTTAAAGTCTGATTTGCTGACCATGGCCGTATTACCATCTCCAGGAACGGTTAACATTTCTTCCGTTCCAGGATTTGCTGTAGAAGTTGTTCCATTTGACGTCCTGTTCCCACAGTTTGAGAATTGTAAAGGCGCCAAATTTTACGATCGCATATGGTGTAGAAAGTAGATCCTATACCATTTAGGCATAATTGACTCTTATCAAATCTGCAGCACTAATTTCGTCAAATCGATTCAAAAGGTGAAGTGAAAAACGTTTAGCCCTACACTAAACGTTTTTCACAAGAATTAATATTTAACACAGATCGTGGAAACCTCACTGTAGAAATCAAGGCTAAACATACCACCTTGACGCCCAATTCCACTTTGCTTCTCTCCGCCATATGGTGTTCTTGGATCTCGAAGGAACCATGTGTTTACCCAAGTCGTACCTGCTTCAATTTGATGCGCCACGCGTAATCCACGGCTGCTATCCTTCGTCCAAACGGAAGCGCTTAAGCCATAATGCGTGTCATTTGCATACTGAATTACCTCTTCTTCTGTATCAAATGGTTGTACGGTAACGACTGGACCAAAAATTTCCTCATTAGTCACCCGGCAACTTTTATCTAATCCACTAATAATGGTAGGTTCCACATAATACCCCTTACCTTGACCTTCCGCACGTTTTCCACCCGTTTCTATGGTGCCACCTTCCGCTCTGGCTAGTTCAATATATTCAAGTACTCGTTCATAATGCTGTTTACTAATTAATGCACCAATGTTTGTGTTTGGTTGCATTGGGTCTCCCACAATTTGCTCTTTCGTGCGGGCAACGAATCTTTGCATGAACTCTTCATAAATGGACCGTTGCACATAAATACGTGAACCACATAAGCATACGGCACCTTGATTAATAAAACTACTTCTCAACGTCGTATCTATTACCGTATCCAGATCGCAATCTTCAAAAATAATGTTAGGATTTTTACCACCGAGTTCAAAAGAGAATCTTTTTAAACTTTCCGCCCCTGCCTTCATAATACTTTTTCCAGTTGAAGTCTCCCCCGTAAAAGCAATGGCTCTAATATCCGGGTGCGCAGACAACGCCTCACCAACAACTCTCCCATTGCCATTTACAACATTGATGACACCATCCGGAAGGCCAGCTTCCTTACAAATCTGCCCAAGCAATGTTGCTGTCATTGGTGTCCAACGGGCAGGCTTCAATACAACGGTATTCCCCATTGCAAGACAAGGAGCTAGTTTAGCGCATAGTAGCAAGAGTGGAAGGTTCCAAGGATTAATCATGCCGACGACCCCAAGTGGACGACGAACTACAATATTCACTGCCCCAACTTCCATAGGATAGGCATCCGTACCCATTGTTGATATAAAATTAGCATAAAAATGAAAGCTTCCCGCAGCGCGTGGAATGTCAACATTCGTAGACAACCATAAAGGCTTTCCTGTATCCATGGTTTCTAACATGGCTAGTTGTTCTTTTTTCTCTAGGAGCAGATCCCCTATTTTTCGTAAAATCGCTGCTCTCTCACTTACTTTGGAATTCTTCCATCCATTGTTAAACGCATTTTTCGCTGCCTCAACTGCTAAATCAACTTCTTCTTGGCTACCCTCTGCAACTCTGCCAATAACTTCTTCTGTAGCAGGATTGATATTCTCGAACGATTTCTCACTTTGAATGGGGATATACGTTCCGCCGATAAAGTGCTGACAATCAAACCCTTTAGAAATTTCCACCATGGTTAGTCCTCCTTGAATATATTAAAATTTTTATTAGAGATATTTCATTTCCATAGCTTAATTCGAATTTTGATCTATATTATTTGTTAAATGAACTTTAGGGTCTTTTGACAGTAAAGCTCTTACAATAAGATAGATTATCCCTAATGCCATCCATGAAACTCCGACTATTTTACCGATTGTTGATAGACCGAATAAAATATAGAGGCAGACTACGATCCCGATAAATGGAACAATCAAATGCTTGAAAATATTTCTTTCCTTATTTCGAATGTAATAATGGCTAATGACCGACAAGTTGACGCAAGCAAATCCGAATAACCCACCGAATGAGATCAGGTCTGATAAGATTGGCAAGCTTACTAACAGAGCTCCTGCGATCGCCATAGCTGACATTAACAAGAGATTATGGACAGGAGTCTTAAACTTGGGATGAATATAACCAAAAAACTTATTAGGAATAACATTATCCCGCCCCATCCCGTACAACATGCGGCTCGCTGATATTTGGCTGGCCAAACCAGCGGCCACATTCGATACAATAATCATTACGGCAATGAACGTCTGAACAAAAGGATGGGACACGGTTTCAAGAATGGCATAGAACGCTGTATCCGGATTATCGATCGCCGTGTAATGACCTATCACGACCATGCCTAAATAGGTTATGGTTACGAAAAAAATCGTCTGAATGATACAGGTAATGAACAGAGCCGTACCAATCTTTTTGCCACTTTCACGCGTTTCTTCCGCCAGTGTTGTAATCGCATCGAATCCCAAATAGGCAACAATAACAATAGCAGATCCACTGATGAGTGCACTGAACGAAAATGTGTCCGGATTATACAAAACATTCATATCAACAAGCTGCAGGCTACCTGTAGTAATATATTGTATAGCCGAGACAACAAAGGTAATGACAACGACGATCAATAGTATGGCTAACCCAAAATTTACTTTCGCTGCAATTTCAATACCCAGAATATTAATAACCTTGACCGGTATAGCAAATATAAGTACCCAAGCCCAAATCGGAATACCAGGGACAAGCTCGTGCGCATAACTGGCACTAATGAGGTATGTCAGCATAGGAAGGAATAAATAGTCTAGCAAAATCCCCCATCCAGCCATAAACCCAAAACGAGGATGAAGTGCACGTTTGGCGTATGTATACGTAGATCCAGCAACAGGAAATGCTCTTACCATTTTGCCAAAACTGTAGGCCGTGAAGAGCATAGCTACAAAACCGATCACATATGCCATAACAGAGTGTCCATTAGAAACTTTCGTAATAATTCCGAACATAGCCATCGCTGCTACAGGATTCATAAATATTAGACCAAAAATGACAAGATCCCATATTCTTAATGATCTTTTTAATCCATTTGTACCTTGGTTATCTTGGATTGTTGCATCCATATGGTTCGCCATTTCATTACGCCTCCGGTTCATATAAGAAGTTAGGAAATCGCTTTCAATTTATCACTTCATTAATTAGCCCATCTTATGAATGACCCGGAAGTTATTGAATTTCCAATTCAGCGTAATTTCAAGTATGTTATAGTAGCCACCCACCTCTAAAAAAGATGGGCAGCTTGAACCCTTTCTACCTCCCTAATCCTTGTTCGAAATTAAGCAATACTTTGTCAATAATCTCGATAATCTTGGCAATCTCTTCTTGATTAATGACTAGTGGAGGAGCAAAAGCTAGCATATCGGAACCTTCATACGTTACACCCCGACAAATTAATCCATTGTTAAGAAGCTCTGCAGCGAGTCCTGGGGCAATAGGGCTCTCGAATCGTTCATTCGTTGTTTTATCTTTATAAAGTTCAATAGCTCCCATTAGTCCTATTCCTCTGACTTCACCCACGATCGCATGTTCTTTCTGCAGCCATTGGAATCCTCTTAATAGTTCTTCACCCATCATTCTTGCATTCTCTACTAGATTTTCCTGTTCTATAATCTCAAGATTTTTTAGACCAACGGCACAAGACGTAGGATGACCGCTGTACGTATATCCATGGAAGAAGATTCCGTTGGATAATTCCTTTAAATCGCTGTGAATTTGTTCGGAGATAATTAAACCTCCTAATGGGATATATGCACTTGTCACACCCTTAGCAAAACAAATAATATCAGGAGTTACACCAAAATGCTCAATCCCAAAATTTTTCCCAGTTCTTCCGAAACCGGTAATGACTTCATCTGCGATAAACAAGATATTATGCTTGTCACAGATTTCCCTGACTTGTGTAAAGTAATTGTCTGGTGGAAGGATGACTCCTCCTGTACCTTGAATAGGTTCAGAAATAAATGCGGCAATGGTGTCTGGTCCTTCCGTTTCAATCAATTCAAGCAAAGCTTCTATCGAAAAATTGTCCACCTGAAAAAAATCTGGTAGTGGCGAATTTGTAAATGTTCTAAACGCTGCAAGGCCAGTTGCACTAGTCGATCCCATGGCTACACCATGATAAGATCTTCGGCGAGAAATAATTTTCTTCTTCTCAGGCTGACCTTTTAACATCCAATAATATCGAACTAATTTGAAAGCGGTGTCATTTGATTCCGATCCACCAGAAGTGAAAAATACAGTATTTAAAGACTCGGGTGCTAATTCAGCAATTTTAGCAGAAAGTAAGATTGCCGGTTCATGACTAAACGTAGAAAAGCATGAACTAAATGCAAGCTTCTCCATTTGATCCATAGCCGCCTGACCCAGCTCAGTGCGTCCATATCCGACATTGACATTCCACAAACTAGAGAAACCATCAAGGTAAGACTTCCCTTTTATATCTTTTACATAGATCCCTTTTCCTTCCGTAAAAATCAAGGCAGGGCCCTTCTCTTGTTGTTGTTTAATTGAGGAAGTCGGATGTAAAAAGTGTTTTTTATCTAGCTCAACTAGTTCTTGATATCTACTCTCTGAATATCCCGTTATTGATTCTTTTTCTTGTGCCATTTTTAATTCCTCCTTTTAATTAGTTGCATGTTATCCAATAGGAAACTTGGAAGCTTACTTATTATTTTAGAGAAAACTGTACATGGTGTCTGACCCATATCGGATTTTCATTCGCAATATCGGAAATAATTGTAAGTTGAAAATTTCAAAACCGCTGCAATGTTCCGTGCCGTTTGCTTCATATTGATAGAAGCATGCTCAAATGCTTCCGGAAGGGTGACGACACCAGGAACAATGCTAAATAAGGCGTCTATTCCGTGGCGAAGGACGATGTCACTGTCTGGAGAAATGCTGCCAGCAAGGGCGAACACAGGAATTCCATACTTTTTGGAAGCCCTGGCAACTCCGATAGGCGTTTTGCCATAAATCGTCTGGGCGTCGATTCGCCCTTCCCCTGTAATGACCAAATCTGCCTCCTTCACGATGTTGTCGAAATGAACGGTTTCTAATACAATATCGACGCCAGGCTTTAGATCCGCAGAAAGAAACGCCATCAATGCGGCTCCCATGCCGCCTGCTGCTCCTGCTCCAGGTATATCCCTGACTGATTTTTGTAATGTGCTTTCATATATCTCTGCAAAATGGGCCAGGTTATGTTCAAGCTGGTTCACCATTTCAGGGGTAGCGCCCTTTTGCGGTCCATAAACTGCCGATGCACCCGTCAAACCTGTTAATGGATTATTTACATCACATGCAACCTCTATCTGTATATTTCTCAGTCTGGGATCTACATTTTTCAGATCAATAGAGGCTAGTTCTGCTAATGCCCCGCCACCGTGACCGATTTCGGCCCCATATCTATCTAGCAGCTTCCCGCCAAGCGCTTGAATCATTCCTGCTCCGCCATCGTTTGTCGCACTCCCGCCTAATCCGATAATGAGACGGGAGACTCCTAAATCTAAGGCAGCAAGGATTAATTCACCAGTTCCTCTTGTTGTTGTGACTAGCGGATTTCTATAGTCAGCTGGGACAAGATGTATACCAGATGCCGCAGCCATTTCAATGACAACCGTAGTGCCATCGCCAAGCCATCCGAAGAACGCTTTAACTGGCTCGCCCAACGGACCTGTAACTATTGTTTCAATTATGGAACCATTCGTAGCGGCAACAAGCGATTCAACGGTACCCTCGCCGCCATCGGCCATCGGGAGTTTGACATAGTCAGCATTAGGAAATATTTGCCGAAAGCCTTGTTCAATCGCATTAGCTGCTTCTAGAGCGGTTAAGCTTTCTTTAAAAGAGTCGGGTGCTATCACTATTTTCATGGTATTTGACTCCCTTCATCCACATGAGAAAAAGAAGTGACTACGATCCATCACTTCCTTAATTCTTATCATACGTGTGTTAAGTATCTTTCTTTCATTTGACAGACCGTTTCATCGCCTGGCTGATTCCAAATTTGTTCATTAAAGATTTCCACTTCAATTGGCCCGTTATAGCCGGTTTTCTCTACAGCCTGGCGAATTCGGCTTATTTCGATGACACCGTCTCCCATCATTCCGCGACCCTTTAACATATCTGGCACGGGGATAATCCAATCGCATACATGAAAACCTAGTATTCTTCCTGTGGCTCGATGGATTTGGTTATACAAATCAGGATCCCACCACACATGGAAGACATCGACGACAATGCCTACCTGGTTAGGTTGGTAGGCTTCAGCCAAGGTATTGGCCAAGTCCAATGTGACAACAACCGAACGATCAGCAGCATACATCGGGTGCAATGGCTCAATCCCTAATTTCACCCCATAAGATTTCGCAAACGGGACTAATTGCGCAATCCCGTCGGCGACCATTTGCCTGGCGGATTGGATATCCCGATCAGGCAAGGAGCCGCAAACCATAACCAGCACATCCGTTCCTAGTTCTGCAGCTTCTTCTACTGCCCTTTTATTATCATCAATCCTTTTTTGTCTCTCGGAGGCCGTTACAGCCGGGAACATGCCTCCTCTGCACAAGCTTGAAACCTTGAGCCCAGCATCCTTTATTAGACGCTTACTCGTGCTTAAGCCCAATTCCTCCACTTTATGGCGCCACGGGGCAATCCACGGAACTTCTGCACGTGCACAGCCCTCAATCGCTTCGCGAAGGCTCCACTGTTCCGTTGTCATTTGGTTTAGGCTCAATCGTTTAAAGTCTTCCACTTTATAAGTCCTCCTGACGAATACCCGCTAAGTTTAATACCTGCTTCATTCTTTCAGCAGCAAGCTCCGGGTCCAATAGAAGCCCAGCTTGATCAGCCAGTGCAAATAACTCAGAAAGGTGGACAATGGATCGTGCACTTTCAGCCCCGCCAATCATGCGGAAGTGCGATTGATGCCCATTCAGGTAGGCCATAAAGACAATTCCGGTTTTATAGGAATAGGTTGGCGTTTGGAAGATATGACGTGACAAAGGAACCGTTTTTTCTAATAAATCATAGTATGTGTCGTAATCCTTCTTATCCAAAGCATGAAGAGCCACCGCAGCTGCTGGTGCTATCGCATCAAATATTCCTAATAGCGCATGACTGTAACCCTTTTCATCCCCTTTGATTAATTCCGGATAGTTAAAATCATCTCCGGTGTACATGTTAACCCCGGGAGGAAGAAGCCTGCGCATCTCAATTTCACGGGATGCATCGAGTAAAGATATTTTGATTCCATCGACTTTTTCTTTATTGTCCCAAATGACATTCAGGCAAACTTCCATCGCATTATCCAGGTTTTTGTAGCCCCAATAGCCTTCTAGGGCTGGATCAAACATGTCGCCTAACCAATGTAGAATAACGGGCTTAGACACCTGTCTGAGTAT
This sequence comes from Paenibacillus pectinilyticus, assembly GCF_001700435.1. GTDB lineage: Bacteria > Bacillota > Bacilli > Paenibacillales > NBRC-103111 > Paenibacillus_E > Paenibacillus_E pectinilyticus. The sequence goes on along the minus strand of NZ_LYPC01000030.1, from coordinate 229,999 downwards.
ATTGGCATACAACTTTTCATAATCCTCTGGTCCTTGCGCACAATGAGCTAACGCCCGGCTCGCCATTAAAATGATTGGTGAGTTGTTCTTTTCTACGAATTCACATTGCTCCTCATAAGCAGCTTGTACGTCCGCAAGTGTGACGGACGATCGGGGGAGGAGATGATCTGTACCCGCCCCGCAGGCAATTCGTCCTCCCACGGCACGAGCTTCAGCAGATGACCGCTCAATTAGCTCCTTAGCCTTATCCCAATGGAGAGCCATCCCACGCTGGGCTGTATCCATCGCTTCTGCTACCGAAAGGCCAAGTGACCAAAGATAACGCCTGTAGGCGAGCGTATCATTCCAATCAATGTTGGCATTTAAAATAGGGTCCCTATTAGCCAGTGGATCGCAAACGACATGCGCTGCTGAAAAAGCCACTCTACTTTTAAATTGACCCTCCGGGATCGTAAAAGCACCCGCTTTTCCTACAGCATGTTGATAGGTTCCGCCATTCTTACTTGGCAGTGTACACAGTTTCCCCATCCTGTTTCACCCCCAAACTTAATTCCGGGACATCAATCCAACGGCGTTCTGCCCACGATTGAATGCCTAAGTCAGCCAATTGCGTGCCTTTAGCTCCCTCTAACAAGCTCCATGCAAATGGCTCATCCGCTGCAACATGCTTTAGGAATAACTCCCATTGTATTTTGAAACCGTTATCAAAGATTTGATTATCCGGAACGTTCACCCATTGTTCACTAAAATTAAATGGATTCTCGATATCAGGATTCCAAACGGGTTTTGGCGTATTCACGCGATGCTGCACCTTGCAATCCCTTAAACCAGCAACCGCGCTTCCTTCCGTACCATCTACTTGAATGGTCAACAGATCTTCGCGATTTACTCTCACTGCCCAAGATGAATTTACTTGCGCAATGATGCCGCCTTCAAGCTCAAAAGTCGCATAAGCTGCATCATCAGCCGTGCACGCATAGGGAGTTCCCTTTTCATCAATTCGTTGTGGAATATGAGTCACGCCTAAGCAGGAAACCGACTTAACATGTCCAAACAAGTTATCCAAGACGTATCGCCAATGGGCAAACATATCGACAATCATTCCGCCGCCGTCTTCTTTCCGATAGTTCCAGGAAGGCCGCTGCCCTTCTTGCCAGTCACCCTCAAATACCCAGTACCCGAACTCCATGCGAACGGATAACATTTCCCCGAAGAATCCTGAGTCCACCAATCTCTTTAACTTTAGCAGTCCTGGCAAAAATAGTTTGTCTTGAACAACCCCATTTTTCACTCCTGCCTGAGTGGCCAATTCCGCCAACTCTAATGATTCTTTCGTGCTTGTAGCCGTTGGTTTTTCACAGTAAATGTGCTTTCCTGCTTTGATAGCTTTTCTAATTGCTTCTACGCGTCGAACCGTTGTTTGCGAATCGAAATAAATAATATTATACGGATCTGCGAGACACTCATCCACGTTAGTGCTCCAACGGTCAATCTTGTGCTTTTCCGCTAAGGCTTGGAGCTTATTGGCATCTCTTCCTACCAAGATTGGATCTGGCATGATAATATCTCCATTTGCCAGGGGCACTCCGCCTTGTTCACGAATGGCTATAATCGATCTAATTAAGTGCTGACGAGTCCCCATCCTGCCGGTTACACCATTCATAATAATCCCAACTTGTTTTACTGTCATCGTAGTTTTCCTCCTTGATTTGGGCTTATAGACTAAGCTAATTAACAGATTTGCTCCTTTTCATTTTAAGAAAATGAGCAATAATAATCTCATCCAAATCGGAAACAAGTTTGCAATATCGGAGAAAATCAACGATCTGATGTCTTGCCTGATATACGGTATCTATTCGGAGAAATCCCGACTAACTTTCTAAATGTCCGGTAAAACGTCGATAACGTTTCATATCCAACCTCGAAGCAAATCGTTACAATATCTATATCCGTTTGCGATAGCACTTCTTTTGCTTTATTGATTCTAATTTGTTGTAGGTATTGCAGAGGAGTATCATTGAATTTTCGTTTAAAAATGTCATTCATATACCTCGTAGAAACACCGAAAAATGCAGAAAGGCTTTCTGCTGTTATGTTTTCAAAATAATGGAGTTCAATATATTCTTTCATTTGAATTGAGCGAAAATCATTGGCATCCTGGATATGAACGGAATCTTGCTGTCTCAATAAGAGAATAATAATCTCAAGCAGATAAACCGGCATAGCTAACTTGCCCAATACATCATCGTTTTTTTGTTGGTACATCATCTTTCTAAATAGTGGTCGAATTTGACTGGCTGTAAATAAATCAAGCTCAACATGCACAGAATGATGCTGAATGAAAGTAAGAAGTTGAGCCGGATTAATCATTTTCAATGCTGGAATTGAAAAAGCTAAAACAAGAACGGTCAGTTTGCTCTTCGCTTTAATCGAATGCATGCAGTTCGGCGTGATAATGACAATCTTATCTTTAGAAAAATCAGAATCCTTTCCATCAAGACGGATTTCCCCTTCCCCTTCCAGAGCGTAAAGAACTTGGAAATGATCATGATAATGATCAGAAACCAACTCTCCTTTGTGGTGGTTGCTTTCATATAAGGAAATTCCAGTATCCGGGAACGGAATGTGATTGAATAACCCCTTATCCAATTTGAGTCACCTCTTTTCAGATCAAGCTAAATGTAAAAACAAGATCCACGAAACGATCATCCCCAACGAAAAGGGGGAGCGATACACTCCCCCCCCTTTCCAAGAATATAGTTATCTCTCTAACGCCTGCATTTGAGCGCCAAATTCTTGAGGCGTTACTTTGCTTGCCAAAAGCTTCGCCACAAGGTTCATATGCGTTTCCCCTTGCTTGCCTCCCAGGTACAAATCATACAGAGGTACAACACCGGTGGATTTATTGAAAGCCGCTAGAACATCTTTCAATACAGGATCGATTTTGGACTCGTCGACCTTCGTTTTCCACGTAGGCAATCCAGCCCCCACCTTGTAACCTTCGCTTGAGAGATTTTCAGTCAAATACTTCAAGAATTGAACAGCTTGTTCCGGATACTTGGTTTTGGAGCTTACCATGAACGTGTCGAGCACGCCGCCAACCCATTCATTTTCATTTCCTGCGGCTCCTTCGATGACAGGGAATTTCATAACCTTCACTTTGGCTTTAACATCCGGAGCAGTATCCAAAGTTTTGGCGAACCAGCTGCCATTGTAGTACATCGGTATTTTACCTGCGAGGAACACGGCCTCCGACTCATCCCTAGATAAACCCATGTAGCCTTTCATAAAAGCATCCGCTTTCGCTAATTCCTGAAGCTTTCCTGCCGCTTTCGTAAATGCAGCATCTTCAAAGGATGCTTTGCCTCTCAAAGCATCGTTATTCAGCTTTGTTCCGCCTTCACGCAGTGCCAAGATGTTATGGTAAAACTCGCTCGTCCAGAGATCCTTGCCGCCTACCGCCATCGGATCGATTCCTTTGGCACGGAACGCTTTGACAGCCTCAAGGAGCTCGGTATAGGTTGTCGGTACTTTAATATTGTTCTTGTCGAACAATTCTTGGTTAACGAAAAAAGTTCCGAGCCACATGGTATACGGCAGGCCATAAACTTTACTGTTATATGTTAAATTGTCTAGCGAGCCGGCTGTAAGCTTTTCTTTTGTTCCATCTTTCAAGTATTCGTCCAGAGCTAGAACCTTTCCGCCATCTACAAATGGCTTCGAGAAGCCGGCGCCATAGCTAAAGAAAACATCCGGAAGTCCATCAGCCGCTGCTGCAGTTTGTACTTTTGTTTTATAGGCGTCGTTCTCAGCGGATTCTACGTCCACTTGAATATCAGGATGGTCTTTGTTCCATTTGGCTACTAACTCATCCCGTATGGGTTTGAAATCTCCGGAAGGCCAAATGGTCCAGAGCTTCAGGTTTACTTTTTTGACAGGTGCTGAAGACTGACCGGCGCTTTCAGCCTTGTTGCCAACGCCGTTATTTGCCTCTTTATTGCCGCTTGAGCATGCAGTTGCAGAAAACGTCAGGAGTGATGCCAATGCCAGGACTATAATTTTTTTCATATTGCAGATTCCCCCTTAGATTAACTTGCACCTTAATATTCGCCTTCGCAGTCAGGCGTAGTTGCTGGGCTGCGTCTTGCTCTGCATTGCAACTCCGAAGTCGGTGTAGATTCGACTGGTCAAGTCGATGCCCCATCCGCTCGCGATGTGATGCGCAAGGATCTGGAAAGGTACGATGAGCGTTAGAGGAGCTTGCTATTCGTCCAAAGTGCCGATCGTCGACGTGCTCTGGCAAGAATGGAAATGTCATTTTAAAATCATATATCGCATCGATAATTTTCTGTTGAGCGATTGCTTAATTCTTCGTATCGCTAGACTTCTCCCTCCGCAGTGGCCTCCCCTAACAGAATGCTTGTATCTCCCAGATCGACCGCAATCACCAATCTTGAAAACTGATTTGTTATGGAATACATCCTCAGCATTTTTGATAACGTTACCATTTAAAAATTTATTGACCGGTCACAAAGAAGCTTACCAGTCAAATGTAATCGCTGTCAATACCATATTTATTGATTAGTGGAAAATATATAGCGGTATTTAATAGAACTCATTTATATTCAAATTTATTGGTATCGTTATCAAAAACCTATTGCGCAGCTTGATTACGTGCGCTAAAATCTAACTAGTGGCAAGATTTGTAAATGAATGTATTCGTTCTGAAGAGTACGATTACTATTGAAATCGCCTTAAAAAGTGGTGTGTCCGTATCACGCATGCAGAACAATAGCCCCTCCGTTTAGAGATTATCTACATACTCAAGTTGAATCAACTGAGTGAGTCGTATGCCTTAGTAGGGCATGTGCGGTTATATAAGGGTGTGCCTTGAGAGTGGTTCCCCTACTTTATTAAGTATTAAAGCGCGATGTCTTCGATAACCTCGTGTACCATGTACTTTCGATACAGCCTCATTTTCGTGCAGACCAAGGAAATGAAGCGTATCAAGAAGTGTCATTCCCTTTCAATATTCACAAACACTCTCAATGAAATACTGTTAGTAGCTTTAGGTGACGAGTAGACAGAAAAGAGAGAAGTGACAGCCCGTGCATCAACAATATCAATTAACGGTTGAAGAAGTGTTGAAACGCCCTTCCTTTGGGCATGCCTACATCGCGGCTGGCAGGGTGGGCTTAGGACAGTTGGTACGGTGGGTTCACATCATTGAAGTAATACAGTTTGAACAACTACTCCAAGGAGGCGAGATGATTCTAACCACAGGGGCAGCGTTCAAACAGGATACGAATTCGTTCATGATCTATTTGGAGCAGTTAATCCATCGCAGCGTGTCCTGTTTGTGTTTGGAAATGGGGCACTATATCAGCTCTGTTCCCCAAGCATGGATTGATGCGGCAGAGGCACGGGGTTTCCCATTGATTATTTTCCGAGAAGCGGTGCGATTCATTGATATTACGCAAGATATTCATGCTCATATTATTAATCAGCATCATATCGCTCTTCAGGATTTGGAGAAAATATCTCGTGAATTTCATCGCATGACACTGACCTCCCAGGGCGTTTCACATGTGCTTGCGCTTTTGCAAAGGAGTACGCGTGCGCAAGTTATTTATGTGCCCGTCGATGGTCAACCTAAGTTCACGCCTCCTGTAGGAAAGAAGGAGTCCGCACAATGGCTGTCTTTTCTTTCGAATCGAAGCGCAGAAAGTGGGAATGAGAGTTCGGGAGCTGTACCTTCTGTTGAAGTTTTTGGTGGCCTGACAGTGATTGTCCAGCCCGTAGGAGCTATGGGCAAAACCTGGGCTAACCTTTTACTCGTGCTTGATCGGAAGCCGATGGAATATGAGTTTTTAATTCTAGATTCCGCTTCTCTCTCTATTGCACAGGACTTGCTCCGGAAACGCTACATGGAAGAGCGAAAATTATATTCGCAGACGCTGTGGGTCGATGATCTTCTTCAGATGCGCATTCACGATGCAGAGCAGATCAAGGCGCTGATCGGGGCTGAATATAAGCGGTTAAGTGTACTGCCTTATCAGGTGATATTGATTGAATTCGAAGAGGAGCATGAGGAAGGTCTATCTGTTGAAGAAGACGGGATAGAGTCTGCTGGATTGCATTTGTCGCTTGCTGTGAGATCCATTTTTGAGAGACAGCTATTTCATCCCATCATCACGCTGAAACACAACAGACTTGTCGTCATGGCGTTCGATAAGGCGCAAAAGAAGCAAACGAAGGAGCGGCTGCAGCACGTTTTTTCGTCCCTCCAGGATATGAAGGCTGACGAGAGCATACAGTTGAAAATTGGGGTCGGGCAGCCTAATCACAACTTACTGCATGCCCACAAGAGCTATCAGGAGGCGCTGCAAGCACTGTCACTGGCGGTTTTGCAACAGAAGAAAGTCATGTTTCACGATGAGTTAGGGGTATTTGAGCTTTTTTTTCATATGGCGGATAAAGGGATTCTGGAGTCATTTGTGCGAACGTATCTCGGGCCGATTATCGACCATGATGTGCTGAAAGGCAGTGAACTTCTGCGTACCCTTAAGATCTATCTAGACCATGATGGCTCGAAGCAGATTGCTGCGCAGCAGCTTTTTATCGTAAGGCAATCGCTTTATTATCGACTTGATAAAATCGAAGAACTGCTTGGCGCTGACTATATACTTCCTGAGAAAAGATTAGCGCTGCAAGTAGGAATCCGGGCGTACCTACTGCTATATCCGGAGAAGATACTATGAAAAGAATTCACTCTACTTTTTGACAAAATGTCTAATGGAACGGCCATGAATCTCTCTTATACTTGGAAACAAGCAGAGAGCGATCCTTAGTTAAAGGGATCCTCAAGAGAGGTTGATGTAGCATGCTTATTGGTGTTCCTAAGGAAATTAAAAATAATGAATTTCGCGTTGGTATGACACCGAGCTCGATACTTTCATACAAAAAAGCAGGACATGATGTTCGAATCGAAACATTAGCAGGTCATAGCATTGGATTTACAGATGAGGATTACACGAATGCGGGGGCGACAATTGTTGCTACCGCTGCTGAAGCATGGGCCTCGGACATGGTAGTGAAAGTGAAAGAGCCGCTTCCTGAAGAATATGGATATTTTCATAAAGGGATGATTTTATACACCTATCTGCATTTGGCACCAGAGGCTGAATTAACGCATGCGCTGATTAGCAAAAAGGTAACTGCGATCGCATATGAAACCATCCAACTTGATAATGGCAGCTTACCTTTGCTAACGCCAATGAGTGAAGTGGCTGGACGCATGTCCGTACAGATCGGTGCTCACTTTCTAGAGAAAGCCCATGGCGGCAAAGGGATTCTGCTTGGCGGTGTACCAGGCGTAGAGCCAGGTAGAGTAACTGTTATCGGCGGTGGAATTGTCGGTGCAAATGCAGCGAAAATGGCCATTGGCCTCGGAGCCGAAGTGACAATTGTTGATTTGAACGCAGATCGGCTTCGTCAGCTTGATGACCAGTTCCACGGACGTGTAAAAACAATCATGTCCAACCCCTATAACATTGCAGAAGCAGTGCGCCACGCTGATTTAGTTATTGGTGCAGTGCTCATTCCAGGGGCACGCGCTCCTCGGCTTGTGACCGAGGATATGGTGAGAACGATGAGCCCTGGTAGCGTTATCATTGATGTTGCGATTGACCAGGGCGGATCGATCGCAACCATCGACCGCATTACAACGCATGATCAACCAACCTACGTGAAGCACGGCGTCATCCATTATGCAGTTGCTAACATGCCAGGAGCTGTGGCACGCACTTCCACGCTAGCGTTGACGAACGTCACTACAACCTATGGTTTGCAAATCGCCAGCAAAGGCTTCGCACGTGCAGCGCTTGAGAACATAGCAATTGCAAAAGGTATTAACGTGGCGCTCGGCCATGTTACGTATCAAGCAGTTGCTGAGGCACATGGCTTCGAGCATACGGATATTTTTGCGCTTCTTCAATAAAATGTTAATAAATGGGAACTTCTGCACTTCTGCGGAAGTTCTTTTTTTGATGCCGCTGCTAGGGAAGTGGGAGTCTCAGTCCCCACCACGTCACAAAGCGCTACAACAAAGCTCCTAATATCCTAAAAATGGAGTTCTCAGAATCCCTTTCATCCCAACTCACGGTATATCCATTCAAGTAAATTCGCAAAGTATCAACTTTATGTACCTAAACTTCATCTAGGATAGTTTAGTTCAATCTTAACGGAGTACGGACAATTCTATCTTGAGATCAGTGTAAATTAATGGGGTTTTCACGATTCAGCTTACCAAATCCCACTTAAAAACATCACATCATCGGATGTTAAGTGTGAGGATTGACATAGGAGGTTCTCGCCCAAGACAGCCTCACCGATAGTGTCAGGCAGGCGAATTCGCTCCCCTTGCCATTCTTGTTGAAACCATTGATTGGACAGTCCGATATCCTTAGAATCTAACCTTACTTGCCAATCCCCTGCTAGATCCACGAACTCAGACTTTCTGTTATGTATTTAATTTGGAGGACGTAAGAATGGAGAGGCAAATTTCCCGCTATGCTTGAGTGATTCTGAGACAATATTTTAACACCACTTTATCACCAAAATGTAATCTAAAAATCATGTCGGATGACAAGAAAATGATGTTAACTCTATCTAAGACTTTTGTAAGCTCTATTTCATCGAGGTGTAAAGGTTTCTTAAGGACTGCTCATCATAAAAAAGATGCTGGCGCTTGAACCATCAGCGCAGCATCCTTTGCACAGCAAGTGAACTACCCTTTCACACTTCCCGCAGTAACTCCCTCAATAATTTGTTTTTGCAATAGGCCATAAAAGAGCATAACCGGCACAACGCAGAATACAATCCCCGCGGACATCTGCGCGTAGTTGGACAGCTTCGCGTCCCGGAACTGAACCATTCCTACAGGCAACGTACGCAGCGCATCGTTCGATAAGAAGTAATTTGCAAGTAAAAATTCATTCCAGTTGCCGAGAAACGATATGATAAATACAGTAACGATAGCGGGACCTATGAGCGGCATTATGATTCGGACAAAAATGCCTTTGGCACTTAAGCCATCAATGACAGACGCCTCTTCTACCTCTGCAGGCAAGGAGCGCATGAATGCCGCAATGATAATCGCAGAAATCGGAATTGCATTAGCAACATAAGGAATGATGAGAGCCAAATGGGTATTCAGCACCCCAATTTTTTGAAGCAAGAGGTAGATCGGCAGCATCAAGGAAGTGTTCGGAATGAGCATACCTAGCAATAAGATACTGAAAATAATTGCACTTATCTTCTTATACCTCATACGCGTAACGGCGAAAGCCACCATCGATGAAATCACAATCGTCAGCGTTGAGGACAGCACCGAAATATATAAACTATTAAAGAAATAAACATTAATCTTCGCATTTACCCAAGCATCCACATAATTTTCCCACTTCAGTTGCTTCGGTAAACCGAACGGATTTAATGCAATTTCCGCATTGTTCAATTTCAACGAGGAGAAAATCACGAAAAGAAATGGAAACAAAATGATGAGCAAATACGCCATCAAAAATATGTGATTTCCGCTTTTTTTCAGCGCTCTCATCATTAGTAATCAACCCTTTCAGCACGTCTAGCAAATAAGACTTGATAGATGACAGTAATCGCCATCGTGAAAATAAAGATCAAGAAGGATAAGGCGTTGCCATAACCATATTTGAAGTTCGTGATCGCATATTTGATCATATAGGTTGCCATGACATCGGTCGAACCTGCTGGCCCACCCTTCGTCATTACGATAATAATGTCCGCCGCCTTCATGGAACCGGCCACGGATAACATAATGACAACGCTGATAACTGGAACGATCAGCGGCATCGTAATTGTTCTCACACGTTGAAAACCTGTTGCACCATCGATCTCTGCCGCCTCGTCCAACTCTTTCGGAATCGTGAGAATGGCTGCAAGAATCGTAATAATGTAGAACCCAGACCACTGCCAGCAGTTGGTAATCAGAATCGACAGCATCGCCGTCTTCGAGCTGCCTAGCCAATCGATCGGCGCTCCTCCGAAGAACACAATTATTTTATTAAGCAGACCTACATCATAGTTATAGATGAATCCCCATAATATGCCGATGACGGCTGTCGACATCACAGTGGGCATGAATATCGCCGTTTTATACAAGCCTTGAAGCTTCTTTACATTCGCAATCATAAGTGAAGCAACGATCGTGATCGGTACTTGGATAAAGACAGAGAATAGAATGAAATAACCGTTATTTTTAACGGAGTTCCAGAAGACCGGATCTGTCAGCGCTTTCGTATAGTTTTGGAAGCCAATGTATTTCGCATGTTCAGATATCCCGTTCCAGTTCGTAAAGCTGTAATAGAGCGAACTAATGAGAGGATAAATGAAGAACATAATCAATAAGACAAGCGCAGGAACAATGAAAAATAAATAGGTTATCGGACTTTTTAATGTCTTGTTCATAGAAGCCACACCACCTTACCAGTTTCTTCATCTAACAACTTGTGTGGCGTCACCTTCTCTTCGATCAGGGACGCCACACAAGTCACATTACACAGATATTATTTTGCGTCGGCATTCGCTTCGTCTTGAACTTTTTGAATGGACGCAGCAGCAGCCTCAGGTGTTGTCTTATTATCAATCAGCTTTTGAATTTGAGTGCCGATTTCCGTCGTTACATCCGCAGACACTAAGGCATCAAAAGCCGAATAGGAAGAAGTAGAATGCAGCAGTACCGACATGATCTCCAGCAACAATGGATCTTTTACGCTTGCTTTGACTTTTGCTTCATCAAGTTTCATGCAAGGCAGTGAGCCCATTTGAACGAGAAATTGCATCTGCATGTCTTCGGTATAGAAATTTTTAATGAATGATTTCACCGCAGCCATTTTTTGCGGATCCTTGGCAACATCTGCTGAGAAGGCATAACCGTTGTTCATATCCTGCATTAACGATGTCTGGTCTCCCACGCCTTTCGACATCGAAGGGAAGTTGAAGAAGCCCACTTTGGAAGCCATCCCAACACCCGCTCCGCCTTCTTGGAATAATGAAGCTGCCCAGCTTCCGTCAAACATCATCACAGACTCGCCATTTATGAATTGTGTATTGTAATCTGCATACTCAAGTCCCAATTGGGCTTTTTTGAAGTATCCTTGATTTACCCAATCCTTATGAACTCGGAATGCCTCAGTAACTGCAGGATCTGTCCACTTTGCTTTACCAGTCGAGAACTTCGAAGTTACATCCGGACCGGCTAGTCGTGACCAGATTTGGTTCGTCAACATCAATGGAATCCATGCGCTCTTCGAAGCGCCAGAGAATGGAATCTTTCCATCTGCTTTAATTTTCTCCATCAGCGTTATAAGTTCGTCATATGTTTGAGGTACCTTCAAGCCTTTCGCTTCAAAATAAGCTTTATTGTAATACACGCCTTCTGCCCCGGCAGCCATTGGCAAACCATAGACTTTGCCATCCAGCGTCCATGCTTCTAGGTTCGTGAATTTATCCTTAATCCCGAGTTCTGTCAGGATCGGCGTAATATCCAATACCTTGCCTTCCTTCGCAAACATTTTCACATCCGGGCTTCCGAATGCATCGAATATCTCCGGCACTCTCCCCGATGCCATTTCTCCCCTAATTTTATCTTTACGATTGACCTCTCCATCGACGCCATCCAATTTAACCTTTAAGCCAGGCACTTCTTTTTCCATCTTTTTGATGGCTTGCATGGTAATATCTAATGTCTTTTGTCTTCTTTCTCCAATAAGCGCATGACGGAATGTAATCTCAACCGGCTTCCCGGCTTGGGATTCGGATGCCTCTTTGCTTGCTGCGGGAGAAGCAGCATCCCCTGGGTTAGAACTGCACCCTGTTAATGCAACGGATGATACCAACATCAAGGACATTACTGAGAATAACATTTTCTTCATTTACATGACCTCCATTAATTTGATATTCGATTAAACCTAATCTCCCGGCTTTGCCTTGCTCTTCCTTGCAACTCCAAAACCGGTATCTACTGCGTACAGATCCGCAAGCAGGGACATCCATTTACCGGCAAGTCCAACCCACACTTCCTTATAGGTGGCATTGTTGAATTGCGGCCAGTAAGGCACATCCTCATTGCCGAAGGTTTGTACACCAACTGGGATCTCACCGGTCATTTCACCGCTAAGCACCGAATATTGCTGCGCATATCGGTACCCTTCGCCATACATCAGAGATTGGCCGAAAGGGTTCTTTCCAACGATCCACTGCAACTGCCCCTCTGCAATATTCAACAACGTGTTATCGTTTAGATAGCGACCGACGATCGATGCCGCTTTGCCGGTGGACAGTAGAATCGCGTTATTGCCTTTAAAGGAGAACCACACCGGGAACCGGCGCAAGTACACCTCATCGGATAACTGGACACCTTCCTTCAATTGCAGCTTGTAATCTTCATGCGCTTGTTCATCAACAAGCAAGTGTTGATATCCGAAGCTCTTCTCATCCAAATGCTCATCCGCCAAATAGAGTCCGCTTGATATCATCGGATACGGAGCCGTATAGGCACTTAAATGCTTTAGGTACTCTCCATACGCTTGAATCGATACGAGCCAGCTATTCGCTTCAGCATGCAGAGGCTGTGTCTCATGAACAGCGACGAGCGCCTGCAAGTACAGATGTTCACGTGCCTGATGATTGAAGTGTTGAATGACTTTTTTCGCTGGATTGCGGTAGAAAAATCCTCGAATTGCCGTGTCGTCATGCAATCTAATGCCATCTAACTCCTGTGACTGCTGCACATAACGGATAAATTCAGCCGCTTTCTCGGCATAGAATGCATCTTGAGTCTCCTTATACAGCATGGAAGCCGCCCAAGATGCCGTAGCCATATACAAGCTCTCTGAGGTTTGATAGGTATGCTCCCAGAATATCGGTTTTTGGTCGAAGCCGACTTCCTCGTACACATCGAGCGCATATTGGAAATCCTCCTTCGCTATGTCTAACAAGTGCCAAGACAAGGCTTCATTCGGTAGACGGGAGTGAACACTTGCTTCAATCCCCGCGCAATAGAAATTTTCATATGCTTGATTGTGTACACGCGCTGCACAATCATCCAAATTGCCGATCCGTCCGTCCGTCCAACGCGTGATCCCGGCGCTTGTCGCACGATAGCCGTCGCCGAACCGCATCTTCAGTATGAAATCCAGGCCCCATTCCCCTTCTTCTATTAATCGTAGATACAAATCTTCGTCCAGCGGCTTCATCTGCTCTGCTAACTCGAACAATGCCTGAGTCACTTCTGCGGTCTGAATCATTTGTTGGGATACATCCCCCGCATCATGCCATCCGCCATGAAACGCAAGCTTAGTTCCGTTATGCTGCGCGATAACATCTCCATGGCAAGTACCATGTATGCCAGGAACCGGATAGCCGCAGCGTTCACAGAACACGAAGTTCAACGACTTCCAGATCGAAGCTTGCCATACATCCGCTGACGTCCCGATTGTAAACGGCTGTGAAACCGAATCTCCTGCCTGGATCAAATAGCGACCTTCATCTGTCACTGGCGTGAAATCCATCCATTGAAACTGCCCAATGCCCGTTTCCACCAGTTCAATTCTTCCTGAAAATACAATTTCATCTTTTGTCTCACGGACAATGTGGAACTGTTCAGCGTCCAAATGCTGTGCTAGAGCCGTCTTGACACTTCCTGCTCGGTATCCAGAGTGAGAGAATACAATTTCACGCGGACTTGGCGCCCACCCCTTCGTAACTTCCTGTTGATCGACCAGCTCCAATTGAATCGATCGAACGTTGAGTTTCATCCAATCTCCCGTCGCATGTGTCTTCCCGTTCAAGAAGTATCCGATTTCAATCTCAGTAATCACATCACGCGGCAGATCCGCAATGTTCAAGTACACGGTGTTCCATGCTGTGTCCGATACGTTAATCCCATGTACCCCTTCTCGGAAATACAGATCGGGAATTGGGATAACTCCCTCATTACGGAATTTGATCATAATGTACGTATTCGGCGTGCCTTGAAAATCCGCTTTTAATTCGATTGCGAGCCGATTGAAGCGCTCCCAATTCTGGCCATCAATTTTATGCGTCAACCATGCCTCTCCAAAATTGGTATAATCCCCGTCTTCAGGAGCGCCTTCCGGCCAATGCGGCATCACCGTCGGTGATATGATCATTAACGATTGATCCCGATCTACCTTCATTTCACCTACACCCTTGAACGTCCATGCATCCACGCTTGTCTCTCCAGCACGATATATCATTTGAGAATCAAGGACTTGCAGCCTCTTCTGAGCTTCTTCTAACGAATGCTCCGTATATCGAGGCAATGGGCGATGAATGTAACCCGACTGTTTAATATCTTGAAGTAATTGCTTGTACATGTATGTCTCTTCTCCTCTTGCTCTAGGTAATCTTCTCGCAAGCCCTGTCCATGCAGCACCTACGAGCCCCCGCCTCCTTGTTTTCCACTTTGGTATGAACACATATGTACATCGTTTAACACCATGTCACTCTGCTTACTAACCGTCAAACAGCCAAGCTATTGAAGCTGTCCAGCGCTCTGCTCTTCAGGATCAGTGTAGCTGCAAGTGATCTCTCGAAGTACTCATATTCGGCTAAAATAGCGCACAATGAATCATTTCCCTATCCTACAACTGCTTGTTGAACAAAAGATTTATCATAGCTATTTTCTCCATTCCGCTCTTGATAGCTAACAAGCTATTCGATATATATTAAGTGTGTATCGATACACACTTAATATATCAGCCGTTTTGTATGCCGTCAATATCATTATTGAATTATCTTCAAGATTACTTTCTTCAAATTCCCTTTATTTATAGCATATTTTAGACAAAACAAAACAAACCGAACAAGCGACTGGATTAAACCAGACCTCGTTCGGCTATGTAGAAAATGATGTGTTGCGTTACACATCCTATTGCTTTTCAACTATTCATTCATCGCAATCTTGCTTGACAGCTATCCCTGACGATCAGCTTCGCTTTCAACACAACCTTCTCCTTAGGCAGCTCTGGGTCGTTGATGATCGCAATAAGCCGCTTGATCCCGGTATAGCCGAGATTGTACAGCGGCTGACGCATCGTCGTAATCGGCTTGCAGCCGCTATTGTAGTCCGACGGCGTCTCGTCGTCGAAGCCGACGACCGATACGTCTTCCGGCACACGGATGCCCGCCTCTTCCATCGCTTGAATCGCCCCGAATGCAGAGATGTCGCTCGCGAAGAAGATCGCCTCCGGCATTTCCCCGCCTCCGTCGATCAACTTCTTCATCTCACGATAGCCCGCGTCGTAATACGCGCGGCCGCTGCGAAAGTTCGACTCCTGCGACGGCTGCTCCTCAGCTAACTCGAACGTCGGATACAGAATAAGGTCGCTCTGCACCGGAATCTGGTTATCCTGCAGCGCGAGAATATATCCATTCATCCGCTCGAGCGTAATTTTCAAATTCATATTGCCCGCCATATGCGCAATGCGACGATGACCCTGCTTAATCAACAGTTCTGTCGCCTGGTAGGCGCCCTCCACGTTATCGATTATCACCTTGTCGACGTCGACGTTGTCCACGTCATTCTCGATTAGTAGAAACGGAAAGGTCGAATCCGACAACTCGCGGATTAATGTATCGTCGGTCGTCAAGCTGCCATAAATAATGATGCCGTCTACGCGTCCCTGCGTCAGGTAGTTAATATGCCGCTTCTTCTTCTGCAAGTTGCCCTTGGAGGAGCAAAATAGCAAGTTGTATTCGTTCTCTTTGTCGAAGTCTTCCGCTCCCTGCTCAAGTCCCGATATGAGGCGAGCGACGAACGGAGCTCCGATATTGTCAAGTACAATGCCTATGCTATGTGTCTTCTGAAGGACAAGCGAGCGTGCGATTCCATTAGGCCGATAATTCAGTTCCTTAATAGCCAACTGAATCTTCACTTTCGAATCGGGACTCACACCCGTCCGCCCATTCAGAAACCGAGAGACTAGTGTAGTGGATAGCCCCGCACGTTCCGCCACATCCTTAATCGTTGCCATTCATTCACACCCCTACTGTCATAATAATCGCTTTGAAATCGGGTAAACTACTAGATGTAACCCTTTCAGCGATTGATCTCCTTTTTGGTGTCGGAACCTTAGGATATCATGATTTCACTAGATTGGGTTATTTTTCTATGAGAACTTCCCATTGTCCAGTATATCTTAAAACTGAATCATTTCTAACTTGAATCAATTTCATAATCAAAAGCCTTACCACGATTGAGTTTTTAAGATGCGAAAAAAGGGGTACCTCCCCAAATCTCGAAGTGTTTGGTTACCTTACCTACACCGAGAAGATAGGATGAACTCCCGATGTATAGTATTCGCCAAGAAGTGCTATTCTCCCTGCACGAATTATTAGAAATGTCACCCAAAGATACCTACAGCCTGGCGTTTGAAACATTCGACATTTCACCCTTCTTGAAGATAGTATCCAAAAAGAGCTTAAATGTAAAACCGACGCAGCTAAATTTTGGCGCCTACTGTATTGCTGTACTTTTCCGTTCCTTTGTAGTCACCTGCATCACCGTTGTACGTAATGGAGGAATCTCTGTCATCAATCCAATTCTTATTTATTTCCATTCTAACCGCCTCCGTACCGTTTGATTCAGCCCTTATTCGGTTATTGGAGCCAGACATGATGGCTGAGGCGTAGTTGATATATTCCTTCTGGCGGCGGGATAAGCGGACTATAAGCCCTTCCGATCCCAGCTCAATTGATCGACCGAACCTGATTCATCATAGATAACACCGGTCTCTTTCGCCTCCGCTATCGGATTGGTAATACTATACCCAGTAGTAACAAGTCCTGCGCCATCTATACTCACCGTGAAGTTGGCCCCTATGGTGCCATATGCGCCGGGGATGCCAATACTGAAGTTGGAGCCGGAAACTGTGATGTTCGAAGCGTCATCTGTTACACTGGGGGCTGGTCCCTGAACAGCTGGGAACGTTTTAATCCGCGTCTCTACTGAAAGGTTGTATTCATCAAACAGTTTCGAAGACTTAACCGCTTTAATATTTAGAATATCGCCATTCTGCCAGTTTCGTGCCGGTATGACGAGTGTACCAGTGCCATGCGGCGCTATGTTCAGGTTGGTTATACTGCATGAGCCATCCCCCGACTCAGTGTAATTAAAGGAATGCTTTTTAATTGTTTCAATCGTTTCTAATGTAGGACTGCTTCCATCCGTATTCGCTGAAATTAGAAAATCCCGAAAAGCCGTATCTCCTTCCAGTCCAATAGCCATATGTTCTTTTGAAGCAGCAATAATTGAAATTGGATCTAACGGGTATTTCTGTTTGAGCGCTACTTCGTATGTTGAATATTACAATTTATGCCAAAAAAAAGTATCAGAATAATTCGCAAGTGCGAAGTATGTAGCGGCTATGAAAGCTAGCGTGTTACGTTTTTGATATTTTGGGTACACCAGAAATCCTCCCTCAGTCGGCAGACGCCTCCGATGTCGCATTCCGGGTAGTCTATGAAACTGCATCTCACTTCAGCCGAGAGTACGCCAGTATGTTTAATAAGGAGAAGAAGATGATGATGAGGAGGAGTTCGTTCATTTGATCTCGTATACAAGTTGACCAATACACAAAAAAAAGCTCCCCCCTACATTTTGAAGGGGGAGCTTCTGTACAAACAAGCGGTTTGGATCTAACTGACTGACCTAAGGTTAGTCATTATTACAACAGCCTTCTTCACCGTTCAAGTGCCCGGAACGTTCGATTTTCGTTTTCAAATATTTCTCGTTATATTCGGATACATCTCCCCAAAGTTGCACCCGATCCTCTACATCCAGACCTGCCTTGCTAAGCGCATCTAATTTTTTGGGATTGTTAGT
Organism: Paenibacillus pectinilyticus; assembly: GCF_001700435.1. GTDB lineage: Bacteria > Bacillota > Bacilli > Paenibacillales > NBRC-103111 > Paenibacillus_E > Paenibacillus_E pectinilyticus. The sequence continues at coordinate 212,055 of NZ_LYPC01000030.1, read as the reverse complement.
GATTAGTGTCACCGGCTTTGTTCGGAGTGCTTTTAAAACCTTGATAGCATCGCTATAATCACGTGAATCATCCACAAAGCCAAGTTGAAGATTGGCATCCACAGTATCGTATCCGTTTTCTTGTAGAATATAGGCAAGCGCTTTGCTAAAGAGCCCAATACCTCGTCCTTCATGATTTGCTAGGTAAAATAACGCGCCGCTTCCATGCTCAGCAATATGCTTCAACGACTGATGGAGCTGATATCCGCAGTCGCATCGTTTACTGCCAAAAATATCTCCAGTGTGACAGATCGAATGAAACCGAATCAAAGCATGCTCTGCGTTTTGAAAATCCCCATGGACAAGTACACTCGATTGTTGATATTCCGCTAAATTAGCAGCAGATAATTTGGCGACAATACGCTCAAAGTCTTCCGTCACTTCCTTGCAATTGAGCCAGCAGTACCAATTAAACTGGATGGTCTCCCCAAATAAGTTTATCGGCAGCTTGATGGGGCCGACAAGATATACCGCGCCTTCGTCGTTTTTGATCAGTTTTATTTTCTCTTGTAAAAGTGAAATCACTTTAGGATCAAATCTTTGAGCCACTGGCATGGATACTTCTCCTTTTCAATTTGCAATTGGGATTTCCAACAAATGATCATCTATTTTTCTTAATTCCCTTACACAACCGAGCATTGCCGGAATACTAACACGGCGATAAAATCGGTCGAAATCCTCCTTAATCGTTTTTAGGAACTTGTAAAAAGAAACAATCGGCGCATCGATATGCACCGATTGGAATTTGTTTTCCTCCATATTAAGGCAAGGATACTTGTAACTCATTAATTTTACCGCCAGACAGCTTAAATGTATGTTTTAAAAAGAATGGGCTGGGTAGATTAGTTTTATCAAAATCGCCGTCAAGCGACGCGATAACGGCGTACACGCCATCATGTTCCGTTGCATCAGTTATTTCAAAGCGAACATGAGCACCAAAGATATCGGTTTTACTCCAATTTCGAATTTCTTCTATACCTCTAAACTCCCGATTATCGTCAAAGACGTAGGCATCGTCGTTGAATGCTGCAAGAAATGAATCTAATCGTTCCTCGTTTGAAGCATCGAAATATGCTTTTACGGGACCTGGTAATTGATTCAAAAATAACCCCTCCTTTTTGTAAAAGAACAGAAAATAATTAAACCGTTGGAATCGTTCCACCGTCGATTACGTACTCGCTTCCCGTAATGGAAGCTGAGCGATCGGATGCCAAGAAAGCTGCAAGTTCCGCTACTTCTTCAGGTAGTCCTGGACGACCGATTGGAATGCCTCCAAGCGAGTCCATAAGTTCCTCTAACGCAGCTTCGCGACTACCAGCAACTGTCGCGATGCGGTCGATCATCCGATCTGCTGCTTCCGTCTGAATGAAGCCTGGCGCAATCGTGTTGATCCGAATCCCCTTTGGAGAAAACTCCTTAGATAATCCTTTGCTGTAATTGGTCAACGCTGCTTTTGATGCTGCGTATGCTAGGGTAGTTTCATAAAGTGGCAACTTTCTCTGGATAGAGCTTACATGGATGATAACACCCTTTCCTCGCTCTACCATCATTGGTAGTAAACTTCTGTCCAATCGGACAGATCCAAGTAGATTCATGTTCAAAGTTTCTAACCAATCATCCTCAGTTAAGGCCAATGCACCACCAGGAGGCGTTGAAGCACCTCCGACTGTATTTATAAGAATGTCGATACCACCTAACTTTTCTTTCACAGCCTCAACAAGAAGCGCCGTGCCTTCAGGCTTCGTGATATCAGTTTGAATAAAGTGAACGCCTGGAATGTCGTAATCCGTCGGAATTGTACGAGCCGTTGTAAGGACTGTGGCTCCAGCTTGGGCCAAGCGCTTTACAATCGCATAGCCCATCCCTTTTGTACCTCCCGTTATTAATGCCCGTTTGCCTTGAAATTCATGTTCGTAAGATGAAAATTTCATTTTTCTATATCTCCTTTAATTAATTATTTTTGGTCACAAGTATTAGCATATCCCTACAATTTAGATAATTCTAATTGATAATAATAATTGATCTTATTATAAATATTCATGAATGGGTAAAGTATAAAGTAATACCTCACGATTTTTGAAATTCCATACTTTAATTTGATACTTTGACTACTGGACGAATCACGCGGATTGCAAGGATAGCAGCACTAGCTACTCCAAGTGCACCAAACCATACAACAGAGCTTATTGGCATGCTCTTAAGCACAATACCTCCAAGACCCGCGCCAATTGCCATGGATAGCTGCTGAGTGGAAGAATACAAACTAATCATAATACTGGATGCTTCTGGTGCCTGACTCACAAGGTTAACCTGCTGGGTTGGACCAGAAGACCAAAGTGACAAGGACCAGAGAACAAGGACTAAGAGTACAGCCACAATCGAGTGGGCGCTTAGAGCAAGAAGAGCAAGAGAAATGGCATGAATGATGAGCCCAGAAAGCAATGTTTTTCTTACACCCCATTTATCCGTTGCAGATCCACCAATTTTGGCTCCAATCATACTTGCAAAACCAAATATGAATAAAGCCACACTGATCATGCTAGTGCTCATATTGGCCACGTTTAGGAGAAATGGTGTGATGTAAGTAAAAGCAATCGAGTAACCTAAAATCCAGAAGAATATCACAACGAGTGCCATCACTATTTTTGGATTTTTAAGGAATGCGAGTTGTTTAACTAACGGTATAGGTGTTTCACCCTCCGTACGTGGAATAGCAGCCATCAAAATGAAAATAGCAACAAAACCAAGAATGCCCAATGCAGCAAAGTTTAATTTCCAGTTCATATTCGCGGCAACCAGTCTTCCAAGCGGAATACCGATCACAAAGGATGTACTAAAGCCCATTACCACTGTAGAAATAGCACTTCCGATCTTTTCAGGCTTTGCTAATTTTGTAGCCATTGTAATTGCTACAGTCAGGAAAATACCCGCACTGAGAGCAAGCACTACTCTTGATAAAAGCAAAGGTAAGTATCCTGGCAAGAAAATAACCATCGCATTACCGATTACAAATGTAACAAGTGACGCAATAAGTAGCGTTCTTCTATCCATTCTAGCTGTTAATGCTACGAGAATCGCTGTGCCGATTGCATAACTGAGTTAAAAGATAGAAATTAGCTGACCCGCGGAAGCAACAGATATTCCTGTATCTTTAGCAATGATATCTAGGAAGCCAGCAATTACATATTCAGATGTTCCAACGAAAAAGGTAACTATCGCTAGAAGTAAAATTTTCAATGAGTTTGACATGGTTATACTCCTTTTATATATAAAGTGTAAGTTCATAGCATCTGCATTAAATTTTGATTAATTGGCAGCAGGGAACACACCTGTTTCGCTAATGAGTGAATAAACAATAAACTATATAGAATTGCATGCATGATCGTCCTTTCTAAGCAGATTTTTTTATGATGTGAACACGCTTGTCCGCAACACCTGAATTATCATAACAATGTACATTCAATCAGTCTAATGCATGATATCTATGTTTTATATTAATTATTTTCATGTAATCTGCGAATTTAGAGAATAGAAAACGGACGCATCAAATGCGTCTTTGCTTGTATTTCACTGTCATGGCTGCTATTGCTTCAATCCAATTCGGTATGTATGATGATAACAGAATTTAGGTCGAGATTAAGTTTAGGAGGAACCTATGGAACTTACACAATTAGAGTATTTTTTGGAAGTTGCCCGAACGGAGCATTTGACGAAAGCAGCAGAATCATTATCAGTTACACAACCTGCTCTAAGTCATTCGATTTCAAAATTAGAAACTGAGCTTGGTGTACCTTTATTTGAACGAAAGGGCAGAAATCTGCAGATAAATCGATACGGTACAATGTTTGCTAAGCGTGTGGAGACAATTTTGAAGGAAGTGGAGCGTGGAAAACAGGAAATTGAAGAATACGCCAATCCTGATTCAGGAGTCATACATCTTTCATATTTAAATATCTTGGGAGTTGATTTCATCCCACATCTCATTCGTGAATATCAACAAGCCAATCCCAAAATCACTTTTAAGTTGACACAAGGAGACAAAGGCTTGATTTTAGATCGGGTTGAGAGCGGTGATTCCGATTTGATGATAACATCTGAAAGGCCTGTAGACGATACATATGAATGGTTATCGATTCTCTCTCTGCCGCTGTATCTTATCGTCTCATCCCAGCACCCGCTTGCCAATCAGGAATCTATTAGCTTGAAGGAGATAACCGGAGAGCCGTTTGTAGGTTTAAAGCACAACTGTTCGCTAAAAGATTCACTCTTGGCCCGTGTTCATCATATGAATTTCACTTTAGTCTCCACTTACGATGCTGAAGATCTACCAACAGTGGCAGGCTTCGTATCGGCAGGTCTTGGTGTATCTGTATTGCCAAAAACAGCTGGACTGGAACTGAACGGCTTAAGATGGATCAAGATTGAGGAAGAAGGCTGGGTTTGGGAAGTTGGTCTACACTTAAAAAAAACAGATTCTTATCGCCCGCTGCTCAAAAATTCGTTAGCTATATGCAAGAAAATTTTAATTAATTCCTCTCTTAAGCGAAAACTGGCGATGTGGTTCCTCATTCATTACTAATATTAATTAATATTATGAAAATTATAAATTATACAATACGAATTCATGTGTGTATAGTTGGTTAGGAAAACGGATGCCTCCAATTAAATTACTATGGAGCCTTTTAATATTCATTATGGAAAGGATTTGATATTCCAATGCCAGCTTACGTTATTTTTATCAGAGAAAAGACAACTAATATTGAAGAATTAAATGTCTACGCATCTAAAGCGCCGTCAGCGCTTCAAGGTCATTTATTGAAACCTCTTGTCATGTACGGTATGCATGAAGTCATTGAAGGACCGGAAATAGAGGGAGCAGCTGTGTTGGAATTTCCAGGTATCGAGGAAGCGAAATCTTGGTACTATAGCCCTGCTTACCAAGATGCCGTTAAGCATCGAATGAAGGGTGGCACTTATAGAGGCATTATAGTAGAGGGTTTTGCGAAAGAAGGTTCGGAAATATGAAAGAAGATTTCGTATTCCACTTGTTTGACAAACAACTTGACGCTTTTATCGAATTGATGAACAATATAAACCGCGGCAATGGAGAAAATAATTATTCTCTCCATTGCCGCTTTACCTGCGGATTTCATCCGATCCGTCCTCTTTCATTTAGCTTCATTAGTTAAATTGCCAACAACTTAAACTGAGGTTGCCGTATTGATAGCTGCGATGAAGCAGCTTTGCCTGACGATTGGAGTCTCCGGATCCCATTGCAAGAAACAGCGGAATAAAGTGTTCACTTGTTGGCACCGCCGTTTGGGCATTAGGAGCCAATTCATGATATTGAAATAGCGCCTCTGTATCCCATGACTCAAGCTTATTCTGAAGCCAGTTGTCGAACTGCTCAGCCCAATCGTCGTTTCCTTCAGACTGCCAATTCAATCTTCTTAAATTATGAACCGTTCCACCGCTTCCGATAATGAGAACATCTTTTTCTCTAAGCTCCCCCAAGGCTTTGCCAATCTGATACTGCTGCTCGTTGCTCAGATGACGATTCACGGATAGAGCGACAACCGGGATATCCGCCTCCGGATACAGCAGCTTCAAAACTGCCCAAGCTCCGTGGTCAAGTCCTCTACCCTCATTTAGAACACTCTGAATGCCTTGCTTTTCAAATAGTGCTTGAACATGCTCGCTTAGTGAACGATCCCCCTTGGCCGGGTAGGTCATCGTATAGAGCTCATCTTGAAATCCGCCAAAATCATAAATGGTTTCATAAGTCTTAGCAGCACTGACCGTTTGTACCGACTCTTCCCAGTGAGCGCTAAAGAGCACGATTGCCTTCGGTCTAGGGTTATTGTCCTTAAAGTTTTTAAGTAGTTGTGTGTACGTATTATCCTCAAGTACGATCGACGGGGCGCCATGCGCGAAAAAATAGGAAGGCATCATATCGCTTCTCACTCCTTAATTGTAGTTAAACCAGCATCTTTCTTAAGCCAATTCAGAAAATCAAATTGGTTTTCTTCCGAAACGCCATGGTCGGTAGGATATAGGTTAAATGTTAGGCGCGGCGCTAACTCCTTGAAATATGCCGCCGTCTCGTGACCAATTCGAACTGGGAATACGGAATCATACTCGCCATGCGAAATAAATACCGATACATTCTTCACACTTCGCAGCGGATACTCCGACTTCACAAAGTCAGGAACGTACCCGTTCAGGGAAACGATTCCCTTCAGCTTATCACCCATCGTAAGTGCTAATGTCATCGACAGAATTGCGCCTTGACTAAACCCCAGCAAATACCGTTTGCCTGGATCGATGGGATACTTTTCCGTCACATAATGAATGAATGCTTCGAGTTGTTTAGCCGCTTCATCAAACATCTCACGGATAGGATTGCCTAGGCTTTTCAAATCATAATACTGATAACCCGAGCCAAGGCGTAGATTGCCGCGGATGCCGATTATAATGAAATCATCTGCCACCGGAGCGAGCAAATTGAACATATTTTTTTCATTAGAGCCTTTGCCGTGCAGGGTAAAGATGACTGGATATTTCTTGTCCGAGTCCATATTGGCCGGTAGATGAATGTCATAGTAATAAGTGGGATTCATAAAAATCCTCCTTCGTTGTAAGTTAAGCTTAGCGATTGACATAAATATTAGTAATAAAGAAATAAAGTTTATATAACTAATTTAAATCAGCATACATTGACTTGTCAACGCAAAAATTGCTAATATGAAATTATAATTCTTATTACTAATATTTAAGGAGTGCATGAGGATGGATATCGGCTCAACTATTCGAGCGATTCGGAAAAGAAAAAATATCACCATCGCTCAAATTTGTGAAGAAACCGGCTTATCCCAAGGCTTCATGAGTCAGGTTGAAACTAATAAAACTTCCCCCTCTATAGCAACGTTGGAGCATATAGCACAGGCTTTGAATGTACCATTAGCATATTTGCTTCTAAAGAAAGAAGATCGAATGCATATTGTTCGAAAGAATGAACGAAGCACCACAACAAGCGGCTCCGAATATCTGAAGGTGGAGCACCTGAGCTCTACGAAGAACGTTAGAATGATGCTTGTAGAGTTCCCGCCCGGAGCCTCTACTGGAGATACACCTCATGCACATGAAGGTGAGGAAGTCCATTTAGTTATTAAAGGTAGCATTTACGCAGAGCAGGGAGAGGATGGGGCTGAATTCGAAGAGGGTGATTCGTTCAGTTGGAACGCATGTACGCCCCATGTGGTGAGAAATATCGGGAAAGAGACGGCAATCGTACTTATATCCCTCTACACAGAAAGTGACAGCGGACGAGACCTTATATAAACGTGTAAACCAAAAAACACCCTCAGTTGAGCCAAGCGGCCAAGTTGGGGGTGTTCTTTTTCAACCTTTTTCACATTTGCCAAAAGGTTTCGTCCAATCGTAGAAAACCTGTTACACGGCAGGGAGCAGTTGGCTCTTTTCTATTCATTTTATATACGCGAACCCCGATAAATTTAGTATACTTACTAGAGTTACTCGGGGTGGAGGAATGATGGTGAAACGGGAAAATAGGAATAAGCTGCGATGGATTGGCGCAGTTCTTGGGGTTGCCCTCTTGGTTAACTTGTACCAGCCGGCAGCTTATGCACTTACAACAGTAAAACAAGTGATTACAGGCCAGCCCTCGTCTACTTATGGCGAGTCGGTTCAACTTACTTCCGTTGTGACAGATGGTGATTTAGGCGGATCGACACCAGCTGGGAGCATATCGTTCTACGATGGGGGCACATTGATTGGAGAACCGCAGGAGCTCGTTGCTTCAGAGCCGGAGGTTGTTTATAAGAGCTCAGGGGATGCACCGGTGCAAACTGGATTAAAATTCACTTGCTCGAACTGTCCTGTTATTCAATGGGGCGGAATGAATTATTGGGCGTACAGCGATTATGAAAATAGTGAAACTACTTATTTATATGGGTATGATGCGAATAATTCTTTAGTAAAATCTTGGCAGCTTGCAGGGATTCGTTACGTTACGGCTATCACAGTAAATAACATTGATAAGACTGTTACGCTTGTAGGACAAAGCAATGTGCAAACGACACGTACTTGGGAGCAGCTTGAAAATTTCAATGCTCACGCCTCTTTGTCCTTTTCCAGCCTAGGAGTCGGGTCACATACGATAACAGCTAGTTATTCAGGCGCAGACGGCATCCATAATCCACAGTCGACTACTTTTGTACATACGGTTAATGCGATTGAAACCAATACCACGCTCACCTCAAATGCTGGACTCCGATACGTTGGCGAGCCGCTTACTTTCACGGCGACAGTAGCCAATACGAGTGGCAATCAGGTCATGCCGGAGGGAACGGTGACGTTCAAGGAGGGCTCGACTGTACTTGGCTCGGGGACGTTGAGTTCAGGAATAGCAACATGGACGGCGTCCAGTCTAGAAGTGGGAACTCATTTGATCACAGCACAATACGGTGGAAGTCTCACACATGTTGCCAGTAGCTCTAGCTCCATCCCCGTGGTGGTCAATCTGATCCCTACGTCATCAACTTTGACGGTTCCAGGAGCAACAGACGCAGCTTCCAGCTATGGAACATCCTTGACGTTAAGAGCATCCGTAGCGAATACCATAGGTAGCTCAATTACACCAGATGGTATCGTAACTTTCAAAGATGGTTCAACCACATTAGGGACTGCCATACTTCATTCAGGAACAGCTGAATGGTCGGTGCCCGATAGTTTATCCGTTGGGGCGCACTCTTTTAATGCGGAATACGGCGGAGACAGCAACCATGCGATGAGCCCAGCAGCTACAGTCGGGCATACCGTTAACAAAGCAAGTACATCGACAACCCTATCATCATCCGGTGGGATTTCTGTCGGTGAAACGACGACGTTAACCGCACAGGTAATCAATACATTAAATCCTAGCATCAAGCCTACAGGCACAGTTACTTTTAAAAATAACGGCGTCGACTTGCAAGCGCCAGTCCCACTAAATAGCAGTGGCACTGCGGTGCTTGCCACTCATGATCTGCCGGTAGGCGATCTCGTCATTACGGCGGCATATAGCGGTGATGATAATCATGTTATGAGTGCCTCACAGCCAATGACCCAGCCTGTATCCAAAGCACCGGTTATTGTTCAACTGTCTGTGGCACCGCAATCAGGGGAAAGCATATACGGACACACAGTGAGTGTAATGGTGCAGGTCGTTAACGCAGGCAACGGTGGGTCCGTTCCAACGGGGACGGTAACACTTTCAGGTACAGGCGGCTTCAGTAATTGGCCGAGTGCTTTGACACTGACGAACGGAACAGCGACCTGGGAGACCGACCAGCTTGCTGTTGGCACGCATACGGCCGTCGCAAGTTACTTAGGAGACGACGAGCACCTTAATGGGGTGTCAACCAGCAGCAGTCTGCAGATTAAACCAATCCCTGTATCTGTCGAGGTTACCTCTTCAGTAACGGAGGCTGTTTATTATGGAACTCCCCTTATATTTACCGCACATGTAACCAATACGAATGGAGAGTCACAGATTCCTGCTGGCCATATTATTTTTAGTGGCGGCAACTTACTAGACACTCCCGTACAACTTGACTCGGCAGGAACTGCTGCTATCACCTCAGCAGCACTGCTACCAGGAACTTACCCGATTCAGGTCACGTACGTTCCAGACCTGCTGCATGAAGCTAAGACGTCAGCCCCGATCACCCAAGTCATCAAACCGAATACCCAGGGGACTGTGCTCATTTTGAATCATCCGAGTGGAACTTTCCAGCTTGGAGAATCTATTCAATTCTCCGTATCCGCAGGGAACTTAATCGGTGACCTGACGCAGCCTGGCTACATTTCGTTGAAAGAGAATGGCACTGAACGGGCGAGGGTAACGACCGATGTGTACGGGAATGCGGAAATCAACTTAACAGGCGTTAGCTCTGGCACGCACCAATATACAGCGCTGTATGAAAGAAGTGGCCTTACAGATGGCACAGAGTCCCAAGCTGTGACAGTCGTTGTGCAGCCTGCTTTCACACAGCTTGTGCTCACAAGCGATGCCTATGGCAAAGTATTGCCAACATCCACACCGTGGATCGCGGCTGTTGTTCATGGCGCTAACTCAACATTTACTTTTCAAACAGTTTCTATGGAAGCCGGTACTAGCACCGAGTTGAAGCGGATGGATCCGCAGAGCGGCCAGCTAGGCGCAGTCATCGAGGTGACGAACGGACAAAGTAAACCTGTTTCGTTCGTGGAAGGCTTGAACCGATTCCAAATAAAAATAGTGAGCTTGGACGGGACCGCTTCGTCCACACATATCGTGTCCCTCTTTTATCAAAAAGAGGCGAAGCTGTGGGACATTACTAACGTTCTTGCCGTGACGCGATTGGGTTACGACATGGATGGTAATAGTACGTTTGATAAAGCGGACATCATTGAATTATTGAAGCTAATTGAGCCGGTTTCCACGGAATCGCCGCGACCTTAATTTAAAGAGATCAGGTATGTGAAAAAGGCATTTCCTTTGTAGTTATCAACTACGGGGAATGCCTTTTATTCTTTAGTCATGGCCTATGCCCATTTCGGAACAGGCAAGTATCCAGTCGTTTCACTGGAACATAGATTGGTGTATAAACTTGAACGTAAAGGAGAATCTTAGATGGCTTATACCAATTACGCTTACCCTCAATATCCTGTTACAACTCCATATCCCATAGCAACTCCATATTCTGTAGCTACTCCCTATCTAATCCCAGTTGCGACACCCTATTACCCTTATTATCATCATGGTTGGCATGGTGGTCATTGGCATGGTGGATGGCACGGTGGACACGGAGGACACGGTGGTGGTCATTGGCATGGTGGAGGTCATCACCACCGCATCGATCAACCGAAAGAGTAGCTATTCTTCCGAGAGAAAGGGATTTATCCCTTTCTCTTTTTACTTTTCATTCAGATCAGTTTCCTCCTTTAGCGTATTTTTGTCAAAAGGAAATGCTCCATAGCTCCAATAGTAAGAGGAAACTGTCAGAGAAATAGGTGAACGCAAAAAAGAGCCACCTTGAACGTAGGTATGCCTACTTCAAGATAGCTCTGATTTGTAATTCCTAGGTATCCCCTTGCCCGCTTTATACTACTGGATATGGTGGGTATGGATACGTGTTGTACGGCGGGTATGGATACGGGTATGGATATGGGTACGGATATGGATAATAGTTCGGTGTTAACGCGTCATAAATGATTGGAGCTGCAATCCATGGGAGCACGTTATTGAAGCCGTTATTAAATCCACCATGGCCAGGAAAAAAGCCAGGTCCATGTCCGAAGCCGCCCGGGCCATGCCCAATACCGCCAATACCTCCAGGGCCGTGACCGATGCCACCGATGCCGCCAATGCCTCCCGGCCCGTGTCCGATGCCGCCTGGCCCGTGCCCAATACCCCCACCAATACCTCCCGGTCCGTGGCCAATGCCACCTCCGTGACCTCCTACAGGTGGACGAAATTCTAATTCTTCTTGCTTCGCCATATCGGAATCACTCACATTCTTGTATAGTTTGATTTTCTTCTATACTGTATGTGTGCGAATGCCTACTCGGTGAACGATTGCCCAAAAAATGGGCGCAGATTATTTCGATCTAAGTGCTTTCTCTTGCGCAGCCTTTTCACTTTCATAATCTGCTTCATAGGTAGTAATAATTGAGGTATCATACGCATTCGCTACAAGCTTCGCTCTCATATCACTCATAATTTGAGCAAATTGACTATCCGTTTGCGCTATTACTGCCCAACCTTGCGATTTTAAACTCTCATCGTGCGTGGAAAGATACTTCGCATATAGATCCAGCAACTCACTTGCCGCCTTTGACCTAAGAGCTGACACACGGGAATCTGTCTCCGCCTTAATCGATTCAAATGTTGGCTTCGTAACACCACCGCCGCCACCCCCACCAGCAACCGGCGCCGTTGTTCCCGGCTTCGTAGTCTCCGGCAGCTTCTCATCATCCTTCTTCACTTCCGTTGTAGTTGCAGATACCGTATACGTTACTGGATCCCAATTTATCGTTTTGCCAACGGATTCAGAGAAGAAGCGAATCGGCACGTACAGACTGCCGTCTACAATATACCCAGGCAACTCGTCCGAAGGACTCTTCGTCACCCCGTCGAATACATATGAAATTTTTTCCTTATACACCGTCAAATTGCTCAGAGCCAGCTTCGACTTATCCAGCTTCTCTTCACTTTTCGTATACACCTGGGCATTGATCTTGTACTCATTAATGTTAATCTTCTCCGAAGCTTTAGGCTCCGCAATCGTGACCGTATAAGTAGCCGGATCCCAGCTTACCGCTTTATCCAACGAATAGGAAATAAAACGGATCGGCACATACGTCGTTCCTTCATATATGAACCCTTGCTGGCCTTCCGGCGGTGCATACTCCTTACCGTCAAATGTAAAATGCATCGGAATTTGATAGACATTCACATCCGTAGGCGTTTGAGCTGCAGATGCGAGCGTGCTGAACCCCATCGTTAGAGCTAGGGATAAACCTGCGATAATTTTAAAATGATTTCTAACTTTCATGTAATAAGCCCCTCTTCTATGTCGGATTCCACTACTAAATATACTTTATTATAGTCTCTCATTAGGCCTAAAGTCACATATTATCTGTGAGAAAAAACAAAAAAAGCACCAAATAGGGTGCTTTTTACATAAAATTTAATCGTTTCTAAATAAACGAACGACATATTTCGACATACATTTTAAAGTATAAACCGTATATTAAAGTAAGTTCTATCATACGCAGGAGGCGAAAAGATGCCGAGTTACTATTTTACAGAAGTATGGACGCCTTTAAAACTAGTAGGAATTAAGCTTTTTAAAGACGATGAAGGTTCGATTTGGATCAAATATTGGGGATTTAAACGTAAAAAGCTTTCAAACCACAAAGATTAACGTTAAAAGCGTTTCAGCTCAGACGTCGGCTATTGTCACAATTTGCGACGAGATCCGTAGTATATACCAGATCAAGAATATGAGAAGGGACTAAAGACATGGTCGATAGTCCTATTCCTCGTCCATTAACTTTCAAGAAGCCATGACTGGCTGCTCAATCGATTTCACATCAAATGCTGCCGCGGCCATCTCATCCGCTCGTTTTGCTGCCGCAAACACGCTTAAATAGAAAACGCAACCACTCAGCCATAGAATAATCAATGCAATCACCCAATACATAACTAACCAACCTCCTGTTTATTTTTTCACACTAGATCAATCGGAGGCCCGTAACCGGCAACTGGCTAACCTATTAGATTACTCTAACTTAGTCCCTATAGCTTTGCGTCATTGATTTTCATCAATTTTGCCATTATCCTACGAATTATGTGAATATCAGTTATAGGTATATTTTAGCAGATTGTATAAGAGTTTCATCAACCTTCAGAATCATTGTTAGACCATGAAGCTAGTCCATTAGACCCGTTGTTTGCGTATTCTTCATTGCTTATTCAGAAGTAATTGGGACAATTGATTGATTGCACTACTTTGCGCGGTTTGTTTCATCGAGTTGTAGGTCTGTTTCCATGTATTAATCTCCGTCGCACTGACACCAGCTTGTTCCGCTTCTGAAACAATCCCTTTAAAACTCGTATCACAACTGGCTTCCGCACTCGTAAATTTGCCCATGAACATGCTTTGAAGCGAACTTAAAGTCAACGTACTATTCGCTTTCTTCGCACTGACCACGCCATCTATCAGATTATGAATATCTCCCTGACAACTAACCCCTAGTGCATCCAACTTCGATTTAAAACCAGCTGCAACAGCTGAGTCCGTACTTTTCGTTTGGTCATTCCCTGTCACAGGCTTTTCGGAACTGACTTGCTCTTTCGTAGCTGGTTCAGCTGGCTTGCTTTCAGGCTTCGTTTGTTTTTTATCCTTCAGTTCTTGCTCAACTCGTTTGCGCTCTTGTGGATCATCGATGCCAATTAATTCTATCGGGTAATTAGGATCAAGAATGAGTAGACCCTTGCCATACTGCTTCGTTATCGCGCGTAAAGCTTTAATTTCATCATCAGTTAATTTGGAAAGTAAGAGATCTCGAATCTTCTGCTTCTCTTCCGTAGACATATCGCTTTTGGCTTCCCCAGTTAGGTAATATACCTCTTTCAGGGATAATCCTGATTTCAATAATAACGCGGCTACATCAAGTGCATCCTGCGTTTTGATCGGCTTACTTGCAAACTCCGCTGCTTTATCTACAGGAGAGCTTAATATACTGGGTAGCTTAGGATCTTTCGTATCTGATAAATTTTCGATTGAGTTGGCTGCTACGGCCGGATCTTGGTGTCTCTGTACAATGTCTGCAACATCAATGGAACGAATCTTATAGTAGATAACACCTACTATAATCGACACGACGAGAACAATTGCGCTCACACTGCCGATCAACCACTTCTGCCATGTCTTCAACGACTTTTTCCTGCGTGTCATAAGACTGTTAACCATCCTTATGTGATAAAGTTTGAGACTCCCTCTAGCAAGTCCTACCGGCTCACCAGAGGGGTAATATCAACTTGAAAATTGCATGATTTCTTCCCAACTCATATAAAGACGAATAACGTCCTCTTCGATTAGCTCGCTGCCTGTTTGAACCTCGATGAATTCCAAATCTGTAATTCCCCTAATACTATGACGAGAGCGTGTTGGAATTTGAATAACGTCCCCGGCCTTCACAGGAATGTGCTTCTCATTAAGGACAATCTCACCTTCACCAGCAATAAACGTCCATGTTTCACTTCGTTTGTGATGTAATTGATAACTCGAGTTCTTGCCGGCACCAATACAAATCCGCTTCGTCAGCACGTACTGATTGTCCGCAAGCTTACTATAGTCTAATACCTTGTACCAACCCCAGCGTCTTTCTTCGTACATGGGTCTTTGCTCAACATCTCGCATGATATCCTTAATTCTAGGACTAGAAGCCTTGTCTGAAACAAGAATACCGTCTGGACTTGTCACCACAACAATATTAGACAAACCAATGACCGTTACAGGAATATCCAACTCATTGACGACATGCGTATTAACAGAATCATCACTAATAATACCATTGCCCATGAGCTGCGAATCTACTTCTTCCGTGAGCGTATTCCATGTACCAAGGTCCTTCCAGTACCCATCATAGGGAGCCACCACAACATGGCTGGCCTTCTCTACAACTTCATAATCAAAGCTAATTTTCGCCAAATTATCGTACTGTTTGACAAGTTCTTCATATTGAATTGGAATTCCTTTCAAAATAAGCATATCAATCAAATAATTTAATTTAAAAGCAAAAACCCCACAATTCCAAAGCGCATTCTGCTCAATTAAGAGCTTCGCTTGGTCTTCGTGGGGTTTCTCCGTAAAGTGACTAACCTTATAGTAGGTTTCGTTGCATGTTTCTTCTTTGGGAACAATGTAACCATATTTCGCAGAAGGATAAGTTGGTTTCACACCAATGAGTCCGATATCCGCACCAGATGTAAGAACAACATCCTCTAACTCTTTCACCTTCTTAAAAAATTCATTCTCCACATAAGGATCCACCGGCAATACCGTGATTACCTCATCTAGACTAACACCTACAATGGAATACAAATACGTAGCTGCCAAAGCAATGGCCGGGAAGGTATCCCTCCGATCAGGCTCTACAATAATGGGCGCATCGGTGCCGAGCTGGCTATATATCATATCCAACTGCACTTTCCCAGTAGCCACATAGGTGGAGTCAGAAAGTTCGACGTTCCCAATCTGCCGCCATACACGCTGGACCATTGATTCCATCTGTCCTTCTTCATTCTTTAAGACTTTCAGGAACTGCTTGGAACGTGAATCATTGGATAATGGCCAAAGACGTTTGCCGGAGCCTCCGGATAGTAGGACGATTTTCATAGGCGTTACCTGCCTTTCCACATGCATTTTTTTCTTAAAATTCATGATTAAGATTAAGATTAATTGGATGCCAACGTTCGTTTTTTATCAATTTCATTTAAAAGCTCATTTGAAATGTCAGTAGATACTTTTCTAATAAATAAGTTCGATGAACCCATCACTTCATCTATATCTTGAATAGTATAGTACTTAGATAACGAAGCATGTATGAGATGTAAATTTGACCACTTATATGTTCCCCGTCCTTTATAAGGACCTTCACCACCATCTTGATTGTTATTTTTATAAGAAGTTTGAAAGAAAACAGTATGGAAGTACTTCTCATCAGGCGCAAATGAGTGCTGAAAATATTTATCTATTTGTGGATTACTTTGTATAACTCCAAGCATTTCTTTTGCACATTTCCCACTTATTGCCCACCACTGTGATCCAAAAAACACATCCATTTTGCCACTTTCTGTTAAAATAAATGGTTTTTTCACTCTAAAACAACTCACTAGTTTCCTAAATACTCTTGTAACTAGATGATTTATGATAATTTTATCCATTATAAAAATTCTTTCTACCTGATTGAGGTAGTGTCTACTATTGGATTTGGATATGTTAAACCCCCTAATAAATTCTATTCCTTTATTCTTTTCAAAAAAAGAATGAATACCTTCATTAGAAACCAGAGGATAATCTGCACCCGATAAGAGAATATGCCGAATATATTCATACGAAGATTCCGTTGATATCTTTAACAATTTTTTAGTTGCTTCAATCATATTAAAGCCCCCCCAATATACAGGAACTCTATCCTTTATTAGGGTAATATTATTCCTTCCCTCTAATCGTTTTGCAAACTCATCTATTTTTGTTTTACTGTCGATATGTATAAAAAAGTCTGAGTTATGGTCTAGCGAATCTACCAGTCTTTCACAGTGATCTATATCGTTATGGACCAATAATAAATATGCGATCTTATTCATTTATTTGCTCCATTCAAAAAGTTCTACCTTCTTTGGCAGAACTAGGATGTCAAATACAATAACAATTTTTTGTATTTTGATAAAGCCATATCTTTTTTTAAATATTCTTCTAAATATTTCCTCCCATTTAATCCTTTGAGAATCAATTCAGAGCGATCTTTTTGAATAATATCTTCAAGTTGAAGAGTGATCCCATTATAATCCTCAGGTTCAAGCACGAACCCACACTCACTGTTTACTATTAACCTATGAGCTTCACTACCGCTCTCTAATACACCTAAGACAGGCTTGCCAGCTGCCATTACACCATATATTTTACTAGGAACAGAGACTCCTTTAATTCCTTTTTGATTCACAACCCAATGTATATCTGCAGCATTTAACGAATATTTAATAGAATCTTTTGGTTGAAACTCTAGGAAATGAGTATTTGTTAAACTGTTTTCATCTGAATAACGTATCATGTCTTTCTTAACAGCACCATCTCCAATAAAAACAAATGCAACATCACTATTGTCCTTAAAATGCTTTACTAACTTTATGATGTTTTCTAAATCATAATATAAGCCCAAATTCCCTGAATACATAATGATAAGTTTATTTAACAGACCATATTTCAATAAGAATTCTTTAACCCTAGGATGATCCTTATCTAAGGGAACAATATCTTGTTCATCTGTCCAATTATTAATTACAGAATTAGATGGTATTGAATTACTATTTTTTGCAAATCTGTGAGCAAGCGTTTCCTGCATATCCGTTCCAACAGTAATTACATGATCAGCAAACTTACAGCTTAAATTATCTATGAATCTTGCGATACCGAAAATAACCTTATTCTTCGTATATTTAACTGCTTCTGCCTGTTCAGGATTAAAGTCCTGAATATTATAGATATGTTTAGATCCCTTCAAAAATTTACCAATTGTACCTATTAAGCCACCTAGCACTGGTGGCGTGGAGATTGTATAAATGACATCTGTCTTTCTTTGTTTTAGTAGTGCGACTATTGCAAATAAAAAGTAGGCTGTAATATATTTCAGCCTACTCAACTTATTACTTTTATCCAATTTGGGTAATTTAATTCTCACTATCTCAATATTTTCAAGATCATCATATATAAATCTCTTGCCACTAGCGTCTGCTTCTGCTCCCTCTGGTATAGCAGCAACCACTGTGATTTCAAAGTCATTTTGCAAATATAAACATAATTCTGTCATTAACTGCCCCGTTGATGCAAAATCCGGATAAAAATAGTTAACAACGAATACTATTTTCTTTTTCTTCACCCAATTTTCTGCTCCTTTTTCTTATTATCAAGAACCTCTTTAAAAATTTTCATTAACTCAATAGCACTTTCGTTCCAATTAAACATTGAAGCTCTAAGGAATCCTTTTTCTCTCAAACTTGTCATTTTATCATTATTTGAAGAAAGTTCAATGATAAACCGACTCCATTGTGAAACGTCTCCGGTATCTAGTAAGATACCCGCATCACCCACAACTTCTGGGATTGAAGAGTTATTTGAAGCGATTACTGGACATCCCATATTCATAGACTCAATAACTGGTATTCCAAATCCCTCAAATAAAGAAGGAAACAAAAACAATTTTGCCCCATAATACATTGACTGAATATACTCATTTTCAACATAATCAATGAAAACAATATCTTTCTCAACTTTTTCCTCTCTTGCAATAGTTTTAAGCTTTTCTTTCAATTTATGTCTTGCACCAGTAATAATAAGCTGGTGTTGTTCAGATAGTTTATCCTTAGATAAAGCAAATGCTTTAATTGCTAATTCAGCATTTTTGTGTTCATAGTGACTTATAGCTAAAAAATAAGGATAATCAATACTGTATCTTCTTTCAAAACTATCATGATTTGATTTATCAAAAGACTCGAGAGTCATATTACATCCATTATAAACTACTTTAATCTTCCCTTCAAAACCAGGGACAAATGAGCATAAATCCAATTTTGTAAATTCTGATACCGTTGTAATTGCTGAACTATTTCTTATTGTTAACCTATATAAAATATTTTTGTAAATATCTTTGAAAAAGCCCTGTGAAAAATGCCTAAAGTTTAAGTCGTGTATAGTGACAACACTCTTAATTTTTAGCTTCCTAAATGGAAGTAAAAAACATGGACTGAAAAATATTTCTAATTCAAGATGCTTGATTTGCTTTTCAATGAAAAGATTTTCAGCAAATATCTTACTAATAATATTTTTCTTTGATTTCAAACAGATGCACTTTATATTATCAGCTTTAAAAGCAAACATTTCCTTATTTCTATCTGTCAAAAACAAATAATACATATTACTTTTATTTTGGATTAAGGACTGCACTATATTAAAGGCATAAGTATAATTTCCACCAATATTTTTGGTTGGATCGAATCTTAGAAGATTAATTCCGATGTTCAATTGAGTGTATCCTCCATTACTGTGACTTAAGTTAAGTTATAGAACTGCATGTTTGATTGCTAATGCTACAGAACGAGCATATGAAAATGGATGAATTTTTCTCCATAAACCAAAATTCAACTTCCAAACTGAGTTGATGTATTCTTTATTATTACAAACCCATGATAACGACTCCACTAGATTGCATTCATCCGTAGGATCTATAACAATACCATTCACTTTATCAACAATTATATCTCGTGTAGCTCCTGCAAATTTCGAGGCGATAACAAAGGTCCTTGTTGCTAATGCTTCATTAACGACAAGACCCCAAACTTCAATTAATGAAGGGAAAACGAGACAATCCGCTTTAATTAAATACGGAATCAACTCTTCCTTTTGTTTATATCCTTCGAAACTAATATGATTATCTAACCCATTCATAGCAACTTGTTCTTTATATTGATCTTCTTCAGGCCCAGAACCAACAATTTTTAAAACCCAATTTTTATTGGGAATTTTCGCAAGTGCATTGATCACCTCAGAAAGGCCTTTTCTTTTAATTAATTGACCTATAAACAACATTTGTATTATTTCGCTTGATGGTGATTCATTTTCCTTATTGTGAACTAAATATTTTTTATAATATGACTTAACATCCACCGTGTTATAGCCAGTGATAATTTTCCTCTTATCCACTCCATAGTGTATTAAACATTCTGTAGCAGCTGAACCATAAGTAACAAATGCGTTAGCTTTACTAAAAAATAGGCGACGCAAAAAATTCACCAAACTATTCTTCACTCTACTACTTTCTAACGTACTCCCCCACCAAACCATAAATTTCTTCCGAAATACTTTAGCATATAATAATGCTACCCAATATCCTACTGCATCATAACCTGAGGTTATGATAACATCAGGTTTGAATTTCAACAATCTCAAAAAAAGACCAGGATTAAGATGTAATCCCATATCTAAACTTTGTATATATGAATGCATCCCTGGTAAACAAAAATGCTTGTACTGTATCTCTTGATAATCAATTTCCCATTCCCTATTTTTTTCTCTTTCTTCCAGATACCAAACTGTTAAATCTATTTCTTCATCATTAATTTTATTTAACACAGGAATACGGTAAGGAGCAATTGTATTAGTTAATAGTAGTACTTTGATCATTGTTCTTTTCTCCTATATAAGATAGCATTTTAATCGAAGTTACGAATTACGGCTGACCTTCCAATAGAAAAATAATCAATCTCTGCCCTTTGAGCCTCTTCTAGCGTAAAACAATTCCTCCCATCGAAGAATACTGGATTTTTCATTAATCTACCGGCTACTCTTAGATCAATTTGTTTAATTTGATCCCATTCTGTCAATATAAATACACAATCCGCATCATACATTACTTCATTTATATTTGTATTAAACGTTACCCTCGGATTAAGTATTTTTTTGGCGTTTTCAATTGTAACTGGATCATATGCAATAACACTTGCACCTAACGATATTAGTTTATCTGTAATGACAACTGATGCTGCATCTCTCATGTCATCAGTATTGGGTTTAAAAGAAAGACCAAGGATAGCAATTTTCTTTTCACTTAGATCACCGAAATATGAAATAGCCTTCTCAATTAATGCTTGTTGTTGGCCTATATTCACTTTAATTACTGATCTTAATAACTCGAAATCATGTTCAACATTTCCAGCAATTTGTACTAATGCTTTGGTATCTTTAGGGAAACAAGATCCTCCATAACCAATTCCTGCCTTAAGAAAATGCTCACCGATCCTCTTATCTTTCCCCATACCTAAAGCTACATCTTCGACATTTGCTCCCACTTTCTCGCATATTTTAGCAATTTCATTGATAAAGCTTATTTTCGTAGCTAAAAATGCATTAGCAGCATATTTAATCATCTCAGCACTTCTCGTGTCTGTTAGAAAATATGGTATATTAAACTGTTTATGAAGTTCTTCAACAATGGCTAATGCTTTTGAACTATCCGAACCTAACACTATGCGATCTCCATTAAAAGTATCTTTAATAGCAGTACCTTCGCGCAAGAACTCCGGGTTAGATACCATATCGAAATCAGTATCATGTACTAGATTTTTCTTAATTAACTCACCTATATAGTGGTTAGTCCCCACTGGTACTGTGCTTTTAATAACGATTACCGCGTATTTTTTAATGTAAAGTGCAATATTAGCTGCAACAGACTCTACAAATTGTAGATCAGCAGTTCCATCTTGTTTACACGGTGTGCCAACAGCAATTAAAATTACTTCTGCATGTTCAATTCCATCCAAATAGTTATCTGTAAATTGTAGTTTTCCATTATGAATATTTTTATTCATTAATTCTTCTAAATTCGGTTCAAAAATTGGTGACTTCCCTTTCCTCAACTGAGCAATTTTATCTTGATTTACATCTATACATGTTACTTCATGTCCAATTTCAGCGTAGCAAACTCCACTCACCAAACCTACGTATCCCGTACCAATAACTGTTACTTTCATATTGTTCCACTGATCCTCCTCAAGTCCATCGAAGTTATATTATTGACTGTCTTTTTATTTAGTTACAGTTGTTTTCTCATTTTTCTAATAGCAAAAAATTACCCCGTTTGCGGTATATCATGTAAACATGAACTTATACTTAAGTTTCCAAATAAAAAGGAGCCTTTCGGCTCTCGTGCAAACAAACTAAAATCATGATGAACATTATAGGTGAGTCATAAATTGGTTCTGAGAATAATGCTGTAATGAACAAAGGTAATATTCCTAATATGTAGCTCTTTTTATCGCTGGCTATTACAATAGGTAAAGTATAAATAAGTAAAACAATTACCAAACCGATTATTCCAATCATATGAAGACTTGCTATTAAATTTATTCCTCCATTAGTTTCTATCGGAGAATTTCCAACTCCTATGCCAAAAACATGTTGAGTAAACATTCTCATACTGAATGACATCGCCCCAGTTCGGTCAGTTATCGATGTTGAATGAGTGACCATTTTATTAGATATCCCAATATATGGTGCGTACATAATCAAGTAGTATACGAATGGAAACACAATTATGGGAATAATATACCTCTTATTTAGTATCATTCTAACAGCTATCGTTCCCATGTATACTGCAATTCCAGCAGTTGACAAAGTACCAATAATTCCACCTAAGAGTAATATCGTGTTTCGTTTAAATCCTAGACCATACTTATTCAAGGACATTATTGCCCAAATCATGAATGCCTGAGATATCCCTGATTCTCTAAAGATCCCTAAAAACCTTTGAAATACGTGCCCCTGAACCGTCATTACACCATATATTGGAGTAAAAGGGAAATACACACTTCGATAATTAACATCATCTGTAATAAATGAGAATATTTTCAGTTTTTCAATTGGAGTTAATATGGATATCGTTAAAGTTACAATATAAGAAGCACATAAGAAAATCATCATTTGTATAAACAATCTAAATAATTTATACCTAATACCTTCATCACTAATCATAATTGCAAAAGAAATAATTGTTATTACACCGGTTATTGCTCCTTTTAAGATGTCTGAGGATGCAATTGGTGATGATGTTAAGGTCGCTTGTAGCATGATATACACCCAGTAAGTACACACCAATACTATTATTAGTAAGTAATTTTTACGGAACTGAAACACCCTTTTTAATGAGTTTTGAAGAAAGTAAATATACAAACAAAGCAAGCAACAAGATATGCCAAGTATCGTGAAATCGCCACCAAATGCCGCTGGACGCAGACACATTAAAGAAATAAATAGAAGATAAACTTTAATTCGTTCCATTTCATCCTCCTGAATTTATTCTATCGAGGATTATAACACGCAAGAAGTTTAGACCACGATATTTTTTATTATAAACCATTAAGAACTAAGAACTGCACAGGAAGTAAACAACTAAGCCAATGTTTTATATAACTAACTTACTAGAAAATTAATCATTATTATTTCCACGAAATTATAAACTCAAAATCCTTATTTACGAAAGAAGTCATAATATTTCGTTTCAAACACTTCACTATCTATCATTTTGCTATAATTATCTTGACTATCATAAATGTTCTTTCTTATCTCATGAATGTTTTTAATACTTTTAATTAACTTCTCCGCTAGGTCTTTAATATTTTCAGAGAGAAATACTGTACCAAGATTATATTTTTTTATTGTAAAACCAATTTCTCCATTATCAGGACCAATTATTATTTTTTTCCTTATTACTCCCTCAGTCAAAGGACCACTCTGTCCCGTGAAATATTTCCTATAAGGAAGTACTACCATATCTGAAATATTAAAATAACTCGATACCATCTCATCTGGAATAAATTCTAGATTGAGATATACTTTTTGTTCTAAACCATTTTCTTTAATTAACTGTTCTAAATAATCCCTTTTGAAATACTCTTCTTTACCAGCAATTATTAAGGTGAAATCTACCTCTTTAATTTTGTTCGCTGCTTTAATTAGAATATCTATCCCCTTATCGAATCGTAGACCTCCAAAACATAATATATAAGGCCTCTTCAACTCTTTAAGTTCATTAATTATTATTGAGTCATTATCAATATTGTTTTTAATTATTGGATGTAGGTTCGGATAGTTAATACAATTTATCTTATTATTGTTATACGTTTCTCCCAGTTGTTCCACAAATAAATTTCTTGTGTAATCTCCGTGTACTATTATTTTTGATAATACCTTTTGTTTTAATAAAAATCTCATTCCTATTATTTTTGATTTTCTATTTGGAAACCAATGTAAAGTAGCGGTAATTTGCACATGAAATAAATATATTAGTGGCCATACAAATAATAATGGAATTATCAAACCATCCAAATAAAACAAATGTATACGTCTATATTTTCTTTTTTTTGCGAAATACAATAACTTTATAAGCATTACAATTCTTTGCAGAATCTGAGGAACGTGCTTAATATTAACGTCTACTTGATATACATCTATTCTTTCTTTTTCAAGTTTATTAATAATATTTCCACTAATCTCAGGGGAAGCATAACAACACTTTATTTCATGTAATTTCCCAATTACTCCTTTCATAGCAGCAAAGTTATAATAAAAATGATGACCACCATTTGATGTATCAAAGAATAAGATTTTTCCCATTTATTTCTACCTTTCTAGGTTATAAGACTACTTGTATTAGTCGATACTTCAAATACCAACTGTTCATAATGAAAAACCACTTTTAAATTCGCTTCTTATTCTTAAAAATTTCAAATAAAAGCAATTTAATATATTTTCTAAATTCTTTCTCCGAAAAATACAGTAGAGCAATAAAACTAATTAAGTATATTATGCAAAAAATAAATAAACAGAAAAAATTATTTGGCGAAAAAGGTAAGAATATCTTAACTATAATCGTTGTTAATACTATAATAATAGTACTTTTCCAAGTGTTGAAGTTAGTTATTATTCTCAAATTCGTTTCTTTAGCAAGTGACTTTATCAAGAGCAGCAGTATTGTAATATTATAAACAAATAACGATATCGGAAAGGCATAGATACTAGAATAATCTTTAACTAAATACAAAACTACAATATACACTGGTAAGGAAATATACATTACTTTCACTGTTAAAGTGGTTTTACCTAAAGCATATGCTACTTTCAGAAGAACCTGAATTACACCACTGATTAATACTATAGGAGCAAAATAGTAAAATAGGGTGGAAACGATACGTGAATCTTGATTTGCAAACTTACCGTGTTCTAGCAGCAATTTTACGATCTCTTCATTAAATAAAATAATAAAAAGCTCCGCGCATAATAATCCAATAAATACTATTTTCAAACAAAAGGAAACCGTTTTAGTAAATGATTCAGAATTCCTATCAGATTCCGTGACTAGTTTAGGAAAAATAACTGTAAGTATTGAGTTAATAAACAAAATATTGGGCAAAGTTGTAATCTTTCCAGCGTAATTAAGGGCTGCAATCGTACCTTTACCAATTACAGAGGATAGACTTCTCTCAAAATAAACCTGTATGCTGCCTGAAATGTTAACAAGTACTACCCTTGGAATTTCCTTTAGTAGAAAAAATGAATGTTTTATTTCTGCAATTTGAAAATATTTCATAGTTGTTGGAAGCAAGAAAATTAATCTTCCAACATGTGCAATTAAATAACTCAAAGCTAAACCGTAGATACCAATTTTCGGAACTAAAATATAGGCAATTAGTATTAATATAAAATTGAATATTACTCCATTTAGTCCAGCCAATATAAACCTTCCATTTATATTAAGCGTAGCAACAATTACTCCAAGAAAGACAGATGCAAGCATTGCTATTAACATTAATCTTCCGACGCCAATTAATGAGCTTATATCATGACCTTCAAAGCCAGGAGCAAGTACTAAAGCTATATACGGGAAAAGAAAGTAGAGCAAAATGAACAAAATAAATACAATAATACTTAACAATAAAAGTACCGCTCCTGCATAGCTCTCCTGTTTTTCATGATTATGATACTGTTTCATATAAATATTACTCGCAGCAGAACCTACAATTGTGACAATTAATTCTGGTATGTAAGTACCTAAATAATAAATATCTGCACCTATTGATAATCCAAAATATCGTGCTATCTGAATCTCTCTAAAGAATCCTAAAATTGCTGAAATGACTCCAAATGCAACAAGAATACTAGCATTTACCCTTAAATTTTTCATTGACGTGGTCACATTATTTATCCTTATCTGAATTTAAAACTATATATACTCTATAAAATTGAGCATCAATTAATTCATCTTTTGTAACACAGGCAAAATCTTCAACAATAAAATAATATACATTTTCCTTTTTGCTGTTGGTAGTAACATCTTAAATTTATATAGATATTTTAATATTCTACTTTGAAAAAATTCATCCATCCTCATATCAAAGAAGCTACCTTTTTCAAAAAGTTGGGGATGCTTTTTATAGAATTTTTCTTTATCATTGTTTACATTCGTATTACTTCCATAAGTTAGTGTTAATTGTCCATAATGAACAGCATAAGAACTACCAACTAAATAAACGTTTAGTCCTTTCTCTTTTAGCTTTAACCACATTTCTATATCATTAAAATTTCCACTATATTCTCTTGTCATACCATCTAACTTCTTATAAACATCCTTTTTAAAAATATTCAGGTTAAAAGTCATTCCTGGTGATTCACAATCTCTTGAAAAATAACTAGATGAGAATTGCTGTGTGGGTAAATCTGATCTAGAAAGATATGGAATTAAACAACCAATATTCAAATCTCCGTTCTTCCAGATAAATCTATCTATTGCAGTAAAAGTCGTCGGTGTTACATAGATATCTGATGCCATGGTTGCAATCCAATCTTCTGTCAAATGCTCGACTCCATAATTATAGCCTTCAGCAAATGACATCATTCTGCCTGAATGTAAATATTTTATCTCTATTGATTCACAAAATGAACTCAAATCATTATCAGGTATTTCTGAACCATCTGACAACACAATTTCACGTACTTCAGGACAATTTTTCAACAAAGATAAAGCAAACATCGCAGAATATTTAACTGATATTGGATGTGAATCTTTACTGAAATAATTTACAACTACTCCAAACTTGATTGACATACGTCACCCCAAAATCTAAAATCAATTTCAAAAAAAACCTGCCAATTCGCAATTAATTGACAGGTAAGATACTTTTAATTTAAATGAAAGAGCTTTTCTTCTCTGCTAAAATCCGCTTCAAATCCGCATCCACCATCATATGAATCAATTCCTTAAACCCTACCTCAAGTTCCCAACCCAACTTCTCTTTCGCCTTCGTACAATCTCCCAATAGCAGATCAACTTCAGCTGGCCTTACAAAAGCCTGATCAATCACAACATAATCCTCATAATTCAAGCCTACATAGGAAAAGGCTACTTCCAGTAGTTCTTTTACTGTATGCATTTCTCCAGTTGAGATAACGAAATCATCTGGTTCTTCCTGCTGCAACATCAACCACATTGCTTTCACATAGTCGCCCGCGAAGCCCCAATCGCGAAGGGAATCAAGATTACCCATACGAAGCTCATTCTGTAAGCCTAATTTAATTCTAGCAACAGCATCGGTTACTTTACGTGTTACGAACTCTATGCCGCGGCGCGGAGATTCGTGGTTGAACAGGATACCTGAACAAGCAAACATATTAAAGCTTTCGCGATAGTTTACTGTAATCCAGTGACCATATAATTTTGCTACACCATAAGGGCTGCGAGGGTAGAATGGCGTCGTTTCTTTCTGCGGCGTTTCTACGACTTTCCCGAACATCTCACTACTAGACGCTTGATAGAACTTCGTATCTGGCTTCATGATTCGAACTGCTTCTAACATGTTGGTTACGCTTAGGGCTGTCATTTGTCCAGTAGCCAAAGGTTGTGGCCATGATGCAGCTACATAAGATTGTGCAGCTAAATTATAAACCTCATCCGGTTGCGACGTTCTTACTGCTTCTATTAAGGATGCCAAGTCGGTTAAATCACCTGACAGCCATTCAATTCGATCTTTAATATGTTGAACATTCTCATAATTCGGTGTGCTCGTACGTCGACGTAGACCGTAAACTTTATAGCCTTTGTCCAACAAAAACTCTGCCAAATAGGAACCATCTTGTCCTGTTACACCTGTAATTAATGCTGTTTTCAATGTAATTGCCTCCACTTGTATGCTGATCTATTTCGTAACAACAACATGATTATCGAGAAACCACTGATAAGCTGAACGAATCCCGTCTTCAAGTTGAATCTTTGCTTTCCAGCCTAGATTAGTTATTTTAGTCACATCGACTAACTTTCGCGGGGTACCGTCTGGCTTCGATGTATTGAATACTAAATCACCGTCATACCCAATGACGTTCTTAATCAATTCAGCAAGCGCTTTGATGGAAATATCCTCACCAACACCTACGTTTATAATGTCATTACTCTCATATTCATCCATTAGGAACAAGCAAGCATCAGCTAGATCATCCGCATGCAAAAATTCACGCAACGGCGTACCCGATCCCCATATCTCTACATGAGGCGTAAGATTAATTTTGGCTTCATAAATTTTACGCATTAGTGCGGGTAGTACGTGTGATTTCTCCAAATCAAAGTTATCGTTGGGTCCGTACAAATTGGTCGGCATAACCGAAATATAACGCGTTCCATATTGACGATTATAGGACTGACACATTTTAATGCCCGCGATCTTAGCTATCGCATAAGGTTCATTCGTTGCTTCAAGCTCACCTGTCAATAAATATTCTTCCTTAAGTGGCTGCGGAGCCAGCTTCGGATATATGCAAGTTGAACCTAGAAACAATAGCTTGGTCACACCGGTTTTGTAAGCTGCATCAATGACATTGGTTTGAATAAGTAAGTTATCACGGATGAAATCAGCCGGATACTCGTTATTAGCAACAATACCGCCGACTTTCGCCGCAGCCATGAACACGTAGTCAATCTTCTCTTGGGTAAAGAATGCTTCTACCTCATCGAACTTTCTGAGATCTAATTCTGAGCTCGTACGATACACTAAATTGGTATAGCCCTTCGCTTGCAATCCTCTCAATATGGCAGATCCCACTAATCCTCTATGTCCCGCGACGTATATTTTAGCTGTTAGTTCCATGGAACACCTCTATTTGTTTATGTTTTTAATAGGCGTCTTTTGATCCCAAAAGCACCTTGCTCGTTTTCAAAATAATTTTCAAATCCGTCATAATACTTCTGCTTTTGATATATTGTAAATCTAGCTCTACCATTTTCTCAAAGCTAACATTGTTCCTACCACTGATTTGCCACAGACCTGTGCAACCAGGAACTACGTGCAATCGCTGCTTATGGTAATCGCTATACTGTTCCACTTCCCTCACCAATGGTGGTCTTGGGCCCACTAGACTCATTTCACCTTTCAAAACATTCCATAACTGCGGAAGCTCATCCATGCTGGTTTTACGTATAAATTTACCCATTCTTGTAATTCGCGGATCTTCTTTCAGCTTAAACATGTGACCTTCAATCTCGTTCTTCTCTAGCAAATCTGCCAACAACTCTTCCGCATTTGAAACCATCGATCGGAATTTGAACATTTTGAACTGCTTCTCATCTTTACCAACACGCAGCTGATAGAAGAAGACCGCTCCCTTGCGATCCTCAAGCTTGATTAGTACGGCTAAGATAAGAAAGACAGGTAAGCAGAGGACGATGCCAACAAGTGCGCCTAAGAAATCCACTACTCTTTTGACAACGACATACGAGGTTTTTTCTTGGTACACTGCCTTTACTTTCCTACTGGCATAATACTTCTCTGCCTCTAATACCGGAGTCTCTGTGGAGATATTCGGCATCTGATTGCCTCCTAGCTATATGTTAAGTGTGATCGTTTTTCTCTCTCTACAACGTCTTGTAGGGCTTCAAGCAAAGGGTTTCTCAATTCATTATTTTTCAAAGCAAAATCCAGCGACGTTAAAATAAACCCTAATTTCTCGCCTACATCATAACGTTTTCCTTCAAATTGATAAGCAAATACGTCTTGAATTTTATTTAATCTAGCGATAGCATCTGTTAATTGAATTTCGCCTCCAGCACCCGCTTCTTGATGTTCAAGAAAATCAAAGATCTCCGGTGTTAGTATATAGCGTCCCATAATGGCTAAATTGGATGGGGCCGTGCCCAGCGCTGGCTTTTCTACAAAGCTGCGAACATTATATAGGTTGCCTTCATTACTAATCGGATCGACAATCCCATATCGTTTCGTCTCTTGATCGCTTACAGGTTGTACACCAATTACGGAAGACTGTGTTAATTCAAATTGATTCATTAATTGCTTTAGGCAAGGCGTTTCGGCACTGACAATATCGTCTCCAAGCAGCACAGCGAATGGCTCATTACCAATAAAACGTCGAGCACACCATACAGCATGACCCAAGCCTTTGGCTTCTTTTTGCCTAATGAAATGGATATCAACCTTCGCTGGTTTAAGAATCTCTTGAAGAAGCTCATGCTTTCCTTTTTCCATCAAACTGTACTCTAGCTCAAATGCACTATCGAAATGATCCTCAATAGCTCTTTTCCCTTTACCCGTAACGATGATAATGTCCTCGATACCAGATTCAATAGCTTCCTCAACGATATATTGGATGGTTGGTTTATCTACGATCGGAAGCATTTCTTTCGGCATGGCTTTGGTTGCAGGCAGAAACCTAGTACCTAGCCCAGCAGCAGGAATGATTGCTTTTCTAATTGTTTTGTCCATAGTTTCTCCTTTTGTAATATTTATACAACAATTTCCATTTTTTAAAATTTTCTTTTAAAAAAACCAGTCATATCTTCTTTGTCCAAAAATACATGACTCGTTTTTTCAATGAAAAATATAGGGCATTTAACCCCACCTCACATCACACCACCGATGATTTACATCTAAGGCGGCACGCGCCCACAGCATGATCGAGTATCTACAGTGATAAAGGTCTAGTAGACATTACCTTATGAAGAAATCCCATTTACGATCTAGCAATTAGACTAAGTTAAACCCATATGCCGAAATGTTTACTTGGATATGGGCTTGTCTTTGTCACTACTGCGTTTCACCATAGTAATAGTAGTAGTACGCATCTTTATTTTTACGATCAACGTTGTTGAGAATGACACCAAGGATTCGTGCTCGCACATTATCCAGATTCTGCTTCGCCTTAAGCACCGCATCTCGCTTGGTTTTGTCTGAATTGACAACCAAGATCACACCATCAGCACGTGTCGCAATGATCTGTGAATCGGTCACGGCAATCGCCGGTGGCGCATCGATCAAGATAACGTCGAACTGGAGTTTCAACTCTTCGATGACGCTTAGCATCTTTTTGGAAGCAAGAATTTCCGATGGGTTAGGTGGAATCGGACCCGAAGAAATGATATGCAAATTCGGAATAAATGTATCTTGCAGCACTTCTTGAATCGATAATTGATTCGTTAATAGATTGGTTAGACCCCAACGGTTAGACACACGCAATGTGTGGTGCATAGTCGGTTTTCTGAGATCTCCGTCAATGATTAACACTTTCTTATCCGTTTGGGCATAAGCGACAGCGAGATTAATAAGCGTAGTTGACTTCCCTTCCCCTGGCCCTGCGGATGTCACCATAATGACTTTCAACTCTTCATCAATGGAGGAGAATTGGATGTTCGTTCGTAACGCTCGATAGGCTTCCGAAATGGGTGATTTGGGATTCTGATGTGTGATGATAGGTCGTTTATTGGTTGAGTTTGACATCGGATTGTCCCCCCACTCTTGATTCCTTGGTTTGTTTACTATGATTCTGAAAATCTTCAGGTCTCATCTTCGTGATCATGGCTAAGGTTGGCAGTCCTAAGAACTGTTCCACTTCTTCCTCTGTTGTCAGTTGATCATTCAAATATTCCAACAAGAAAGCAATTCCAAGCGCAATCATCAACGACACGACAAAGCTAATTGCAACGTTTAACTTTTTATTTGGTTTTACCGGTATCGGTGCAACCTTATCCTTCGCTTCATTCAGCAAAGAAATATTATCGACTTTCATAATCTTCGGAATTTCACTTTGAAAAACAACAGACACGGCATTCACAATGCTAGCTGCTCGCTCATACGAAGGATCTTGCACGATCAGGGTCATGACTTGTGTATTGTTAACCGAGCTAACTTTGACCGTATTGATTAATTGCTCGGCACTTATTTTCAGGTCTGGGTAATCAGCAACAACCTTGTCCATAATTCTTGGTGTGCGAATAATTTCTTTATAGGTGTCAATGAGTCTGATATTTAAATTAACCGTATTGAGGTCAACTTGGGTGGATACGCCTACTTGATCATTAGATTTATTCACAATTAACTTCGTTGAAGCTTCATAGATCGGCTGCAAGAAAAAATAACTAACTACACCTGTTGTCATTGTTGCTATTGCAACAATTGCGACTATCATCCACACCCTTTTCCTAATGATTTTCAAATAATCTTTTAAATCGAGTTCCATGCCATTCCCTCCGTCTACATGATGTCAAAGCCTCGCTTTGGTCTAT
Organism: Paenibacillus pectinilyticus; assembly: GCF_001700435.1. Classification (GTDB taxonomy): domain Bacteria; phylum Bacillota; class Bacilli; order Paenibacillales; family NBRC-103111; genus Paenibacillus_E; species Paenibacillus_E pectinilyticus. Next base: position 179,580 of record NZ_LYPC01000030.1, on the reverse strand, counting down.
ATCTCTACTGAATATTTGCTCGAAAAGATAAGGAATCCCCCCCTCTATCTGGTAGAGATGAGGATTCCCTCTGACAACTAGTCCCTGTTATTTATTCAGCAAACGATAAATGACGACCGCAGCTTGAGCTCGCGTGGAGTTCGCATTCGGATTAAATGCGTTGCCTTCCTCGCCAATGACAATACCTTCTGATGCTGCCAGAGCAACGCCATCTTTCAATGAAGCGTTAATCGAAGCCGCGTCAGTGAAGCCCTTCAGTGCTTCTTCAACCTTAGCCGGGCTCAATGTGATGCCTTTAAGTGCCAAAGCTCTGGATGACATAACAGCCATTTCTGCACGTGTAATCGATCCATTCGGATCGAACTTGCCAGCTTCTTTCCCATTTACGATGCCGTTCTGAACAGCAGAAGCTACATAGACTTTGAACCAGTCTGAATCGTTAACATCACTGAAGTTTTCAGTTGCATTGGCATTTTCCAATGAGAAAGTCTTCACGATCATTTTCGCAAACTCAGCACGAGTGACTAGGCCATTCGGATCGAAAGCTTGCTCAGCACGACCTTCTAAAATCCCTTTCGCTGCCGCAACTTGAATTTGTCTGCCAGCCCATGCCTTAACGGAAGTTGTATCGTTGAACGCTACTTTGTTTTCTACAACTGTGTACGTTGAGAAACCATTACGAACTGCGTTCAGTACGCCATTGTTATAGCTGCCGCCGTAGAATTCTAATTTGCCATCTACGATTTTCGCTAGGGATAACAATTCTGTATCAAATTTGCTGCCATTCGGTACCGGGATTGTAACCTCAATTGGTGTGCTAAAGCTGCTAACCTTGTTGCCACCTGATGAGAATTCAAACTCGTAAACCCCAGCTGCTACCGGTAATTGCGTTACATTAGTAGCCACTGTTGTATCTTGGTTAGTCACTTTAAGCGTTGTATCTGCGCCGAACTCAGATGGGCTTATACCTAATGAAAGACCGTTCATGGAGATAGCAACTTTATCCACACCGTTCGCAATAGCTGCTGCAAGCAGTTCTTTCGCTAACGGAATTTCTGTTGACTTCGCTGAAATTGTGCCGAAATCAAGATTCAGTTGAACTTTCTCCGTCTTCGCATTCGGATTCAATTGTTTCAATTGATCATTCAACTCTTTCGCTTTTGCAGCGATTTCTTTCATTTTGTTCGCAAGATCAGCTACGTTCAAAGTCGGTTTAGCTGTACCGCCATCCACTTTAATGGTGGAGGAAAGATCTAGGTTTGCGAGTTGTTGAATCGCATTTTTTACAGCGTCTTGTGCTTTTTGGAAGATTTCTTGTTTCTTCGCATCGGATGCGCCTGCAAGATCTTTTTGAAGATCTTTCAAGCCATCTAAAGCTTGAGTAGTACTATCCTTAGCAGGAGGCAGTGAACCTGAGCCTGAACCTGTGTCTGGGTTTGTTGTCGTTGTTGTTGCTGTTAGAGTGTAGCTGTCTGAGATGAAAAGTAACAGGTCAAACTTAGAATGAGCTTGAAGAACACCACTACGACTACCACTAGTCACGCCATCAAGTACGAGTTTATTATTATTTTCAACTTTCACACCAGTTCCTAGCGCGCTCCAAGTTAAAGGTAAATAACTAGTCAAATTAACTCCGGATAATTTCAGAGTTCCTACGCCAACTGATGTCGAAGTCACTGTGCCAGGCGTGTACGATAATTTATCTTTAAGCAAATAACGGATACCAGCAGATTCGATAGCTGCTCTAGCAGAAATCGCTTTAGCACCTAAAGCAGTTGCAATATTGTTCTGCGCAGTATCAAGATCATTCAGAGTAAGATGGTAATGCGATAGGAATTTGCTGAGAAGAAGATCTTGAGAGATCTTGGTAGTTACAATGGTATTCAAAGCACCCTTAATGGAATCCAAAGTACCACCTGAAGAGAAAGCTTGAGCAACGCTTAGTAACAAATCAGCTTTGTTAGCTTCCAACGCATTAAAAGCAGCCTCTTGATAAGCAATTACGTCTTGTGTTGTTAACGTTTTAGTAGGATCAACACCATGGAACAAAACATTAACAGCATTGCGAACACTTGCATTATTAATAATCGTTCCAATCGTTGTTCCCGCATCATCATAGAACAGATCCAAACCATTGATTAATGCAAATATAGAGGCAACATCTACACCTGGCTGTTCTAATTTAGTCCAAACATCCCCAAGAAGATTCTTCATCTGAGTAGGTGTAAGTGTTTGGTGCGTAATTAGATCTCTTACGTCTTTTGTAACTTGGAACCCTTGCTCATCTCTAGCAAGTTCATCGTGAAGTCCACTCAACTTTTCCAATACTGAAGTAGGAATTGTTACTGGTGCCACAGCTGCAGAAGCAACCCCAACCGAAATACCCAACTTACTAGCCAATCCTTGCTCACTTAATGGAAGTCCAGCAATGGAAGCAAACATGATGCTTGCTGATAATGTGGTTACGGCTAATTTCTTTTTCATCGTCATGCTAAAATTCACCTCTTCAATTTATTTTGATACCTTATTTAGATTTCCAAAACTGAAACCATTTCGGCCTCGACCACGCAGGAGGAAGTGTTTCTATCGGTAAGTTATGTATAATCCTGTTGGCGTTATTTTGAAAAGTGTTCACATAATCCTGCCCTAACTCCGCCCGTAATGCTTCATAGGCTTCTGCAAGCGCAAACCCTCGATTGGATGTGTTGTGCGCATCAGACGATACGAAGTGAGTTAAGTTATTCTTACATAATTCAAATGTAAATGACTGTATGGATTTGCCGAAATGACCGAGCAAGGAATGGGCTGTGACTTGTGTTAAGGCTCCTAGTTGTACTAATTCCAGCAGTTTCTTAGGATCCTCAGCAATCTCACGATTGCGCTCTGGATGTGCAATGATCGGTACAATATCCATCAATTGCAGTTCATGCAATAGATCATGAATCCCGCTTGAAATACGGTCAGACGGGAACTCCAGCAGCATGTAGCGCGTGCCATCTAGCGTAGAAGTCCGATTCGTTTCAACGTCATCAATTAAACCGCGATACACACGAATCTCTTGACCTGAATGAATGCGAAGTGGAATATCCCTTCTGTCTAGCTCTTCTTGAAAAGCATGAACCTGCTGCTCAACGAAATTAGCGTCATTCGTAAATCGGCCATTCTCGTGATGAGGGGTTGCAATTACCGTATGTATGCCTTGTTTTACAGCTTGCCGGGCCATTTGCACAGACTCTTCTAGGTCAGAAGCCCCGTCATCCAACTCCGGTAGGATATGACTATGTATATCAATCATGGTAGACCCCAATCACTAGGACTAACTAGTCGTGTTTCGACATAATACAAGATATTCTAGCACTATTTCGTATGAAACTCTGATGAAAGTGTAACATATATGTAAATACTTGCCTACCTCAAAAACTAGGAAACTAGAACTATAAAGGCTTTTTAGTGTAATTTTTATTAAAAATTAATGATATGTAATTGTTCCGAATTTTACATGCAATTCAGGCTCACAGCTGCATATTTACATATAATCTTACAATTATACTTAATATTCTATTTCAATCGACAAATCATGACAAAATACCCATACCATTCGACATAGATTCTAAAGGCCTATCTGGTTGAATTTTCTGTAAACTATAACATACGTTTTTTTGAGCTAGCATACTAAAAAAATAAGCCTCATTTGTATTTTTTTTATACAAGAGGCATCCCGTTCCTAATTTTCTTTGCTTTTTTCCCTATTTCTTCCTAAATCCAATCAAATCGCAAAGCCCCACAAAAAAAACAACAATCGTTGTGAGGACAATTAAACGAAAATCCCAGGCATTCGGGAACTCATTCATTGTGGTGTTAGTAACTCTTAGGATCAGCGTGAAAAATAATAAGACCAAATCAAAGAACATACAGTAGGCCATGCGTGCCGAAAGCTTGTTGAGCGGAAGTTTGTCCATCATTTTGCCGAATCCAAATAAATCGTTCCACTTTCCGGAATCAGTCGTCTTCTGGGGGGAGTTGGTCTTATCCGGTTCCTGATCAGCGTTCGGTTTCGGTTCGTTTGACATGTTCAGTGTCTACTCTCAGTAGTGGTTCAGCGGCATCATGCCACATTAGAATGGCACCAATAAAGCACATCCCCACAATGAATATTCCCCCCAATGGTGACAAAAGCCTCAACTCCCACGTTAAGATGATTGCTAGAATGCTCACCAATATTAGGATCAACGCGCCTGTTAATTTCATTGAGTTCCCTGCCATAATCTTTTTACACCTCCCTCTTTGATGAAGCTACAATAGTATATGAGAGATTAATAGATTCGGTGATAGGTCACCATCCGGATACACGGCAAAAAGACCTAAGGGATCGTCACCCCTCAGGTCTAAGGTTCTATGCTTATGTGCTTATCTGTTCAGCAGACTTCCCACATAGCGGAGCAGCTCATTCGCACATACCGGGCAATAACCGTGCTCATCGATTAACTGCTTCGTCACATCGTTGATCTTCTTTAACTGTTTCTCATCTGGTGTTTTCGTAGAGGTGGTGATCTTCACGATGTCTTTCAAATCGGCGAAAAGCTTCTTCTCAATCGCTTCACGTAAGCGCTCGTGCGAGCTGTAGTCGAATCTTCTGCCTTTGCGTGAGTAGGAAGAAATGCGGATCAAGATCTCCTCGCGGAATGCTTTTTTCGCATTTTCCGAAATACCAATCTGCTCTTCGATCGAACGCATCAACCGCTCATCTGGATCCATCTCCTCGCCGGTTAACGGATCTTTTATTTTCCCCCAGTTGCAATAAGCTTCAATATTATCCAAGTAGTTATCGAAAATCGTTCTAGCCGACTCCTCGAAGGAGTAGACGAACGCTTTCTGCACTTCTTTCTTGGCAATATCGTCGTATTCCTTACGGGCAACCGAGATGAAATTGAGGAACCGCTCCCGTTCGTCTTTGGTAATGGATGGATGCTGATCCAAGCCGTCCTTCAGGGCACGCAGCACATCTAGGGCATTGATACATTGAAGATCCTGGCGGATCAAAGCACTTGAAATTCGGTTAATAACGTAGCGCGGATCGATGCCGCTCATACCTTCTTCTTGGTATTCATTTTGCATTTCCTTCAGATCGGCTTCTTTGTAGCCTTCGACGACTTCTCCATCGTACATACGCATTTTTTTGATCAAATCCATGCCTTGCTTCTTCGTTTCCTTCAAACGCGTGAGAATCGAGAAGATCGCAGCCACACGAAGCGCATGAGGCGCAATATGGATGTGAGACATATCACTCTGACCAATGAGCTTGTAGTAAATTTTTTCTTCATCAGATACGCGCAAATTGTAAGGAATTGGCATGACGATCATCCGCGATTGCAGGGCTTCGTTTTTCTTATTGGCGATAAAAGACTTATACTCCGTCTCATTCGTATGCGCGATAATGAGCTCATCGGCACTAATGAGGGCGAAACGTCCTGCCTTAAAGTTACCCTCTTGTGTCAGCGAGAGTAGATTCCAGAGGAATTTCTCATCGCACTTCAGCATTTCCTGGAACTCCATGATACCCCTGTTGGCCTTATTCAACTCACCGTCAAAACGGTATGCACGCGGGTCCGACTCGGAGCCGAACTCCGTAATCGTGGAGAAATCGATACTGCCTGTTAGGTCCGCTATATCTTGAGATTTGGGATCTGACGGGCTGAAGGTACCAATCCCTACGCGACCTTCTTCAGAAACGAACACACGTTCCACATGCACATCTTCGATACAACCGTTGTACTCGGTTTTCAGACGCATTTGGCAGGATGGGCATAGGCTGCCCTCAATTTTGACCCCAAGCTCCCGCTCGATCTCTAATCGTAATTCCATTGGAATCAGATGTAGCGGCTCCTCGTGCATAGGACACCCTTTGATTGCGTAGACAGCCCCCAGATCTGTTTTGGCAAACTGCTCTAACCCACGCTTCAGCATGGTCACAATTGTGGATTTCCCACCGCTTACAGGACCCATTAGCAACAAAATACGTTTACGAACATCCAATCGACGGGCAGCGGAATGGAAATATTCTTCCACCAGCTTCTCAACGGCACGATCTAGACCGAATATCTCTTGGTTGAAAAACTTGTAGGATTTGTGGCCCACCTGGTCGTTGATGCCTTGCGAAGCAATCATATCATAGACCCTTGAATGCGCAGTTCTCGCGAGTCCAGGATTACTGCGAAGCAATTCTATGTACTCCGCGAACGTACCGGTCCAGCTCAATGAATCCTTCTCCGTACGATGCTCTGAAATTCTTTTGAATATGTCCATGGGTACCTCCTTTCACTGCTGCCTTTCAGGAATAGGTCAGCTCGTGATGGTGAATTGTGTACTACAATCCTATGCACCCAAGAGGGATAACTTGCCCGAAATTTTAAAGAGAATTGGGATTTGTATCTTTCTCCAAAAAAAGGCTCATGCCATTGGAAAGCGTTCTAGACTGTGAAAATGATATGAAAACAAAGCAGGCAAGGTATGGAAAGAGCATGAAAACCAACCACTTCCACATCTGGATGTAGCGTGGGTGCGGCTAGCGGTTGGCAAGCTCTACGGACGATTGACGGGGACACAGCGGAGTGAACTCCTCCACTTAGAATGCTGATCGGTTATTGCCAAGGTGAGGCAATGGGAAAGGGGCGATAGAAGGAGGTGTGTGTACTATCCCCCTTCATTCAGGATGCTTTTCGGTTACTGCTAAACTGAGGCTACGCGATAGTGTGGATAGGAGGGAGCTATGTGCGCTATCCCTTTCACTCAGAATGCTTCTCGGGTTAGTGTCAAACTGAGGCAATGGGATGGTGGCGATAGAAGGAGCTATGTGCACTATCCCCGACACTCAGGGTGCTTCTCGGCTTAGTACCAAACTGAGTCTACGGGATAGGGGTGATAGAAGGAGCTATGTGCACTATCCCCAACACTCAGGATGCTGCTCGGGTTATTGCCAAACTGAGGAAAGGGCATAGTGTCGATAGAAGGAGCTATGCGCACTATCCCCAACACTCAGGATGCTGCTCGGGTTATTGCCAAACTGAGCGAATGGGATAGTAGCTATAGAAGGATCTATCTGCACTATACCCACTACTCAGAATGCTTCTCAGTTATTACCAGACTGAGGAAGGGGATAGTCGCGATAAAAGGAGCTATGCGCACTATACCCACTACTCAGAGTGCTTCTCAGTCATTTCCAAACTGAGCGAATGGGATAGTGGCTATAGAAGGATCTATCTGCACTATACCCACTACTCAGAATGCTTATCAGTTATTTCCAAACTGAGCGAATGGTATAGTGGCTATAGAAGGATCTATCTGCACTATACCCACTACTCAGAATGCTTCTCAGTTATTTCCAAACTGAGCGAATGGGATAGTAGCTATAGAAGGATCTATGTGTACTATCCCCACTACTCAGTGCTTCTCAGTTATTTCCAAACTGAACCAACGGGATAGTGTCGATAGAAGGAGCTCCATTGGATTTATACAGTGTATACTCTCCAATTAGGGAGGAATTTTCTTTTTCATTGGATTAATACATTACAAGTACTAATTTTCACAAATGAAATCGCATACATCATTGTTTTGAATGGATTTATCCAATCAAAGTCAAAATTCCGTCTCTTTTTAGCTTGTTCTAATGGATTTATCCATTGGTGGCGCCTCTGCTCCAAGTTTTGGAAGCTTTCGTCACCTAGCGCTTACTTGGTCAGTACCTAACGCACAAAAAGCAAGAGCACGCGTATCCCACGCGTGCTCCCCATTCGCTTACAGCAGTCGCTGTAAGCGTAGAATCGTAAACCGGTTGCGCACGAACAGCGCATCCTGCAAGGACGCCTCCACCAACGCTGGCTCGACGCCAAGCTGGTCCGGCGTCACAGGCCCCTGCACCGCCGCGAGCCACGCAGCAAGCTGCTCAGGCGCCGGCACCCCGCGGGCGATGTCCAGCACATCGCCCCAACGCGCCGCGATGCGCACCTGCAGCGCACGCGCATCCACCCCCATCGCCGACGCATTTTCCGCGATGATGGCCTCGGCCATGAGCACGGTCGCGACGCCGACCTTCGCGCCGTGCAGCAGCGCGCGGCGGCGCTGCTGCAGAAGCACCATCTCCCAATAATGGGAGAGATGGCGCTCAGCCCCGGAGGCCGGCCGCGAGTGGCCGACCAAGAGCATGGAAAGGCCAGATAGAATCAGGCCTTCCATCAATCGGCGCAGGCCAAGCTCCGTGCGCTGCGCAATCTCTTCGAGGTGAGCGGTGCACAGCTCGACGGCCTCTAACGTCAACCGAGCGCTTAGCTCGCAGTAGTGCTCGTCCAGCAGGACGCAGCCCAGCGACCAGTCTGCCAGTGAGGTGTGCTTGCCGAGCATATCGCCAACGCCAGCCGCGATCATCGCTTGCGGTGCCGCTGCCAGAATGCTCAGGTCAGCAAAGATAGCTTCCGGCGACGAACACGGAATCGTCTGCTTGAAACCGCACACGATGAGCGGTGCGCCTACTGACGCAAAGCCATCAACCGATGGCGCGGTTAGCACAGACAAGAATGGCCGCCCTGTACGATGGCTGACAAAACGCACAATGTCGTGAATCGTTCCAGCTCCGACGGCGAGCAAGACCTTGGACGTCATTGAGGTATCCAGCATCAACTGAACGATCGCTTCTTCATCAGCAGCCACTCCCCCCATGCCGTTCTCCCGAATGAGGCTTACGCCTACTTTTACCTGATTCTCCTCTAATAGCGAGCGCAGCTTCTCCCCCGCCACACCATACGTATTCGCATCCGCGACAAGCGTCACTTCGCCGTAACCAGTTTCCTTCACATAGCTGACAACATCAGTCAGCGCATTTGACTCTATAACAATACGGCGAATCGGAATTTCATGATTTTGCCCACAAGCGCACGCAAACCTTTTTCCCAACCATTCATTCAATAATTCACTCCTATCTATCATCTCCCAACATGTACGTACAAGTGATTCTCTCACCTTTTCTATCGCAACCTATGCTATAATGAAAGCCATTCTGGCACACTTTATGCAGGAAAAGAGGAGAACGAAACCCTCATGCCGATCCAAACCGAAACGGAGCTTTACGCTCCGATTAAACACTTTTTTGAACAGCGCGGGTACACTGTCCGTGGGGAAGTGAAGCATTGCGATTTAGTCGCCATCCGCGGTGAAGAACCTCCTGTCATTGTTGAGTTGAAGAAAAGTTTTAATATCCCGCTCCTTGTTCAAGGAATTGAAAGACTCAAGCTGACGCAGGAAGTCTACGTCGCTTTCGAGCTCCCGAACAAAGGAAAAGCCCCCCAACGTTTACAATGGGAGGATATTCGCAGGCTTTGCCGCATGCTGGGCTTAGGTGTCTTGACCGTTCAATTCTACAAACGCAAACAGCCCACAGTCGATCTCGTCTGTGAGCCTACTCCCTATCAATTACGCCCGAATAAACGGGCTTCAGGTAAGCTGGTTACGGAATTTCATGAGCGCAGCGGGGATTATAATGTGGGCGGAAGCTCTAAACAGAAGCTGATGACAGCCTATCGAGAGAAGTCGCTCCATTGCGCCTATCTGATGCAGCAGCTCGGCCCCTTAAGCCCGCGGCAGTTGCGTGAGTTGACCAGCAATATGAATGTCAGCTCGCTGTTGCAGCAAAACTATTATCGCTGGTTCATCAGACAAAGCCGCGGTATCTATCATTTAACCCCAAGCGGTGAGAAAGCATTAGCCGATTATTCGCATGTTACACACGTTTTTCAAACACCTATCATCCATGCGCCTTAATTGTACCTAGCAGAATCTTTAATCTAAGAACGTATAACAACCTTATGTACATTCGTTTCCACATTCATTCGCAGTAATGCTTTGTTCATCCAAATGGCCGCCTGCGAGCCTTCGCCCATCGCTATCGTGACCTGCTCCGCATGTACGCCGACATCTCCCGCGGCCCAGACAAAAGGCACACTCGTCATTTTGCTGCGGGGATCTGTCATGATATGCCGGTTCTCCATCCGATCAGCGCCAAGCTGTCTAGCCAAATCGGACTTCACTTCGTTACCGCCAAATGCAATGAAGCCTCGCTCCGCTTGCAGGCGTTCACCATCCGTGAGCATAACACCAGCGAAGCTGCCAGGCGCATCCACGATAATGTTCGCTATATCTTTGGCGACATAGTGAATCCCTTTTTCCTGCATCTCATTCAGAAATTTACTGCGTACAGCGCACTGTTGATGATTCACATAGGTGAGTTTATCGGTTCTCCACCGCAATTTCAAAGCCATGGCTGCACCTGCATCCCCCGACCCCATCACAATGGTGCTGCGACCCCGAATCTCATACCCATCGCAATCGGGACAGACATACACGGTAAGTCCTAAGCATTCTTTTAGCTGAGGCAGCTCTGGCATCCGATCCAATAAACCCGTTGCCAACAGAAGCGTACGTGCTTCATACCCGCGGCCACTCTTGCCCCACAGCTCGAAGCCATCCCCGATTTTCCCTTTCGCGACAGCTTGTACGACTTCATCCTGGACAAACATAACCCCAAGCTTCTCGGCTTGCAATCTGCCTAATCTTCGCAGTTCTTCCCCGGATACGCCATCTGGCCAGCCTAAGATATTATGATAGCTCCTGCATAGCGTAGAACGGCCGTAACCCGCATCAATCACAAGCACCTTGTGCTCATACCTGCCTAATTGAATAGCGGCTTGCAGTCCAGCAATGCCTCCTCCGACGATAATACTGTCCACGTGCTCCATATATGTCAGGCACCTCTTCTCCTATTCTCTACCCTCTAGGATATCCGAATGAAGGGGCTCTCATCCTTAGTTGCCTAACGATTCTTAATCGACCAAACCAAGCCAAATTGGGTGAGAGATGCCATTAATAAAATCCACGGAATCCAACCGCCATCCAAATCGCTGCCGAAAGAGATTAAGACAAGAATGGAAATAACTCGACCTACATTTAAGAAAAACTCGCGAACGACCACGCTTTCTACCTTCAACTCCCCTTTGAGCGGAAGTTCAGCAATCAAACTATAATAGTAACCCGTCATTGTATTCCCTTGCAGTGGTGCAAAGATGGAGTACAGAATCATGAAGCCTACAACCGACCATACATTTAAGCTCCCTATAATAAAAGAGATCCCTACGAGATACCCCACTGTCGATATAGTCAAGTAAAGGCGACCCCTGCTTGCATTTGCATATTTAGAAATAAAGATCCCCATCACAATGCTTAAACTCGAGTAGAGAACACCGAGATAACCTACCATATCTTCACGAGGCAATACCTTAAACAATAGAATGTTAGGTAGAAACAACATCGTGCCTTGCAGCAAGCCCATACCGAAGAAGCCGAGCAAGGCTTTCACCCAATCGAGCTTTTTTTTCATAATAAGACCCGTATATTTCAAATAATACACACGGTGATGGCCGCCAGAGGCTTTAATTTTGAATGAGATAATAGCTGCTAATAAGAACATACAGAAAGCGATGGTGAACACAATCGTGTAACCGCTAAGTCCTTCTTTTAAACGAATAATGAAGCCCGCCAGTGCCGGTCCTGCGAGTGTCGCTGCTGTGAAAAACATCATATTATACGCGAGATAGCGGATTCGATTCTTTTCTGTCGACACGTCATACATCAGCGTCAAATAGCCAACCCAGTAGAATGCGCTTGCAAGACCATTAAATATGGCGAAGAGCACATAATAATCAACCAACCGCTCCTGCGCAATACTCACACTTAAATAGAAGAGACCAACTAATACGATACCAAGTCGGTATGATACCATGCGATCCTTCTTCTTGATCATGTAACCACCGATGGCGAATCCGATCGGAGTTAGGATATAGACAATCATGCTGTAGGTCCCATTAACCACAACGCTATGTGTGAGCCGCCATAAGTACAAATTGAGGAATACCCCTGACATGGAAGCACCAAATTGAAAAACGGAATGAATAACTAATGAGATGACTGCCTCATGCGACAGCTTTTTCTCCGCGGGAAGTGTATTTCCTCTGCTCTGTAGCCAAGATCGGATTTTTAGATTCATGGTAGACCTCCAGTCCTCTTCATTGTAACAGCCATTTCTCTATCTGTTAAACAGCAAAAAGCCCCAGCATTGGCGCTGAGGCTTTAATAACGGGCGGATTCAGGTTACTTCTTAAGGCTATCCCATGTTTTCTGGAATTCATCCAACATTTGATCCTTCGTATACTTCTTGGCAACATAACCTTGCATGATATCGCCGAATTTTTTACTGGAAGCTTCGCCGCCAGGGAATTTGAACCAGTTCCAGCTAAGTGTTTTACCAGCTTTGCTGTAAGAGATAATGTCAGCTGCTAATGGCCCTAGTACTTTCTCGTCAGCAGGGATCGTTTTGAAAGCTGGAATGAATTTGAATTCTTCAGTGATATATTTCTTACCGATATCGGAGCTAACCATCCAGTTCAAGAACTTCTTCGCTTCGTCTTTGACAGCGGAGTTTTTGTTGATAACCCAGTTATTCGGCACGCCTACGAACAATTTATCGTTTGCAGCGGCATCATCGCTGATCGGCATTGGCAAGAAGCCAATTTTGATGTCAGGGTTCGTTTTGGAAATTTGAACTTGTGTCCAGTTCCCTTGTTGCGTCATCGCTGCTTTACCTGTAGCAAAATCCGTTACTTGCGTGTTGTAATCCGTTTGCAATGGATTTTTGTTACCGTATTGCAATTGAAGATCAAACAATTTCGTCCATTGGTTGAATACTTCGTTGCCTGTAATTTTAGAAGTTCCTTTGTTCAAGCCATCGATGAAGGCATTCGGATCTTTCTGATAAGCAAATGGAAGATTCACGAAATGATTCCCTAGTACCCACCACTCACCATAGCCTGTTTCAAAAGGTGTAATTCCTGCTGCTTGCAGCTTTTTCGCTGCCGCTTCTAGTTGTGTGATTGTTTTTGGTAATTCTGTAATGCCCGCTTTAGCAAAAAGATCTTTATTGTATTGGAAGCCGTAGCCTTCCAAGTTCAGCGGTTGACCATACAATTTGCCGTTTTTGGTCATAGGCTCTTTCGCTACATCGACAAGATCTTTGACCCAAGGTTGATCCGAAAGATCTTCCAAGTTATCGATCCATTTATCTAAATCGGAGAAGCCGCCATTGTTGAAAATGTCTGGTTTGTCACCTGAATTGAATTTCGCAAGCAACGCAGCGCCGTAGTCTGCTCCACCGCCGACGGTGTCGACTTGAATTTTCACGTTTGGATTGAGCTTTTGATATTCTTGCACCAATTTACCAAGTTGATCCGCGATCTCTACTTTGAACTGGAACATTTTAATCGTAACTGGTTTAGCGCTAGTTGCAGGTGTTGTTGTTGCCGTGGATGTTCCTGCAGATGCCGCTGGCGTAGTCTCGTCTTTTTTGCCGCAACCCGTTGCTAATACGGATAAGGATAGTACAGCAGCCATCGAAACCATCGTTAATTTTTTCATTGAGGTAGTGCCTCCCTTTAATATGAATCTTCGTTTTATCTGACAACGTTTGTTGAAGCGTCATCCCTTACATGCTTCATTGTAAACACTTACATCCGCAGTTAACACCTAGTATATTGAACATAAAGGTGGAATATCTTGAACTCATTTACAAATATGTCATCCTTTAACTGAACCTGCAGTAATGCCTTCTACGATGTGCTTTTGTAAGAATAAGAAGAAAATAACGATTGGCAATACGCTTAATGTTAGACCCGCAAGAGCTAAATCCCATTGTTTCGTATATTGCCCGAAGAAGGAGAAGGTAGCAAGTGGAATGGTTCTCAGTTCAGGGTTACCCAATACAAGTGAAGGCAATAAATAATCATTCCAGATCCATAAGCTGTTCAAAATGACAATCGTAATCGACATCGGTTTGAGCAGCGGGAACACGATTTTCCAAAACACGCCATACGGTGAACTGCCGTCCACTTTCGCTGATTCTTCAATTTCTAACGGGATGGATTTAATGAAGCCATGATACAAGAATACATTTAAGGAAACGCCAAAGCCAAAGTAACAAGCAATGAGCCCAAGCTTGCTATCCATTAATCCAACCTGGCTTGCCACACGAACAAGCGGGATCATGATGGACTGGAACGGAATGACCATCGCCGCAACGAACGCCAAGAAAACAAGATTGTTGAACTTACTTGCCTTCCTCACCATCCGATAGGCCGCCATGGAGGAGATAACGACTAAGCCTATATTACTTAGAACGGTAATGAACAGGGAGTTGAAGAACGCCTTCGGAAAGTTCATAATCGTCCATACTTTGGTGTAGTTACCGAAGAATAAGGCTTTCGGCAATTTCGCCGTATTGGCTGCCAGCTCAGGAAAAGTTTTCAACGAGTTAACGATAACGAAATAGAATGGAATTAAGAATAGCAAAGCTACTAGAAAGCCCAGAACCTCTAAGGCAAATAATCGACCGGTGTATTTTTTGATGGAAGCCATTAGACCTCGACCTCCTTACGTTTGGTGTACATCACTTGAATGGTGGAAATGATGGCAACGACAATGAAGAAGATCAGCGCTTTCGCAGTACCTAAGCCATAACGGTTATTGCGGAACGCTTCTTGATAAATATTAATCGACACGGATTCCGTTGAATTGAACGGCCCGCCTTTGGTCAACGAGAAGTTGAGATCAAAGATTTTGAACGACCACGAAATGGTCAGGAACAAGCACACGGTCACAGCTGGCATGATGAGCGGCACGATGATGCTTCGTAACACCTGCATACGAGATGCGCCGTCAATATATGCAGCCTCTAACATATCCTTAGGTACATTCGATAGTGCGGCAATGTAGATAATCATCAGATACCCTGCGCCTTGCCATACGCTTACAATGACGATCGCCCAGAAAGCTGTTGGTGAATCCCCTAACCAAGGAAGCTCGAAGAATCCGATATGTGTGAGACTACCAAGGGTTGCAAACCCTTTTACAAAAATGAACTGCCAGATAAAACCGAGTAACAAGCCACCGATGACATTCGGCATAAAGAAAATCGTGCGCAGCATATTCCTTGTCTTCAGTGCTTGTGTGAGGAGCAGCGCGAGCAAGAAGCCGACGAGGTTTGTTAGAATGACATTGGTCACGGTTAATCGTGAGGTGAAGCTGAAAGCGTTACGATAGTCCTGATCATGGAATAATATTTTCTTGAAATTGTCTAAGCCATTGAAAGTGACACTCGTTGTCACACCGTTCCATTCGGTGAATGAATAATAGATGCTCATCATGAATGGAATCAGCACCACGACACTAAAAAATAATAATGCAGGCCCAATAAATACCCATTGCTGCAGCCATCCTGAAAGCATTCTCTTTGATTTCACTGGGAAGTCCCCCTTACCATTTTGCTACTATACCCCAAGTATAGAGTGCAAGCCTTCCCCAAAACACTGACGATGGTGACCCATTAGGTGGAATTTGTTGACCTCTCCTGCTACAATGTAGGGGAAAATCCCAATATAGAAACCGAGCTGATGCAGCGTGATTCGCCACAGTATTCGCAATAAATTAATCTTATTTTTGATCATCGCCACGCTCGTTCCCTTCCTTACTTCGCTTGTTGTTTCCTACTTTTTCACGAAGCAGCGAGTGACAGAGGATACGCTTACGAACAATTCAGCCTTACTTTCACAGGGTAAAACGAATCTCATCAACTACTTGGATGGCGTTGTTCAAGCCTCTTCCACCATTTACACAGGGATTCATCTTGCCGAGCTTGGCCAATTCTACGATATTATCCAATCGCAGCGAGAGATCGATTACATGAGCGATAAAGTGATTAAGAGCGGTCTTCAGGTGATGTCTCATTCGGTCAAGGAAATCAAACAAATCTATTTGTACGCTTCGGTCAGTGATCGCTCTTACCTGGCTAGCAATGACTCACAAGTGACGACCGTTGGTAAATATGAAGGTCTCAAGCCCTTCCCAGCCAAGCAACTGGTGTATTTCGAAGCAACGCACCTTAGCAACACGTACGATTTGGTACGCAGTGTGTATTCTGTGCCTTCGCCAGTTATCTCTATGCACCGCAACATCATGTACTCACCTAACAATACATCCATTGGTGAGCTTGTGATTGATTTGAATTTGGACCTCGTCTCGCAGATTTCGCAGAGCTTATTCACCCACGATCAAGAAGAACTGTACATTCTGGACGAGACGGGACACATCGTCTATGGTCCTGATCCGGCTAAGTGGGGACAGCAGCTCGAAGGCAGCTGGGGAGACGAAGCGGTCCATAGTACGTTAGAAAAAGGAAATTATGAGTGGAATAAAGGCGCTTATGCAGGGATCAATATGTATGAGAAAATGCACACCGACTACCTAAACTGGACGATTGTAAAACGTCTTCCCTACGCACAGCTTACCAAAAATGCTCGTCAGCTGACTCTCATTAATGCCCTGATTCTCTCCTTCTTTATGCTGATTGTTGTCGCTGGCACTGTTTATATTAGTATTCGTTTTACAGCTCCAATTAAGCAATTAATACGTTATATCACACGCATTCAAACAGGACAAGCTGGGCTTGGCGATCGTCAAAGCGATATTGAGTTGACTCGTACCGATGAAATGGGTATTCTGGCCAACCGCTTCCATGGCCTCATGCAGGACTTGGATCACATGGTGATGCGGGAATATCGCTTAGAGCTTGCGAATAAATCCAATCAGCTGATGGCGCTGCAGGCGCAGATCAATCCACATTTTCTGAATAATGCCCTGCAATCCATCGGCACATTAGCGTTGCAGCACGAGGCACCGAAGATTTATACCTTGATTAATTCTTTGGCTAAAATGATGCATTACAGCATGAACACGAACGAATCTGTCGTTCCGCTGCGCAAAGAGCTTGATCATATTAAGGCGTACTTGGAGCTGCAGAAGCAGCGTTTTGAGCACCAATTTGATATCGTTTACGAGATCCAAGAAGGTACCCAACCTTTAGCTGTGCCTAAAATGATTCTTCAGCCGCTTGTCGAAAATTATTTCAAGCATGGCTTTAAACCAGGACACGCCCAAGCCGCGGGACTCCTGCGCATCGCATCTGCGCTTTTGACTACCCCGGATGGGGATATCTTGCAGCTGACCGTCGAAGATAACGGAATCGGCATAACGGACCAACGGCTGATGGAAATTCGCAGTCGGTTGCGCATGCCTTCCACGCCAGATGAGGCCTGCATCGGACTTCGCAACGTCTTGACTCGTGTACAGCTCTACTTTAATGATGATGCCGCGCTCGAGATTGCGCACGTGCAGCCCCAAGGTTTGCGAATCGTCATCCATATTCCGATGAAAAAAAGGGAGTAACCTGACATGAAAGTTTTACTTGTTGATGATGAGAAACACGTTCGGGATGCGATCCGATTACTCGTGAATTGGAAGCTATTCGGGATTGATACCATATTAGAAGCACAAGATGGCGAGGCCGCCATTGAAATCGTGCGCAACGAACATCCGGAGATCATTATGACGGATATGATGATGCCCATTCTCAATGGCGTCAAGCTGCTCGAATGGCTGCATCGCCATGCGCCAGATGCCAAAACCATCGTGATCAGCGGTCACGACGATTTCTCTTTACTGCGACATACGGTGAAGTATGGCGGTACGGATTATATTTTGAAGCCGATCGATCCGGATCAATTGAATGAAGCCTTGGACAAAGCGATTCAAACTTGGCTCAAAGAGGAAGAGCAAAGACATGCGAATCGCGAGCTGAATATCGAGGTGAATCAATTCAAACCGATTTACTGGGATAAGCTGCTCTCCGCCTTGATCGCCGAGCCTGGTACGTATGAGCCTGTCGCTGATCAGCTGGAGCGCGAGCTTCATTTACCCAGAGGCGTCGCAAACTGCCGTGTCGCTATCCTCTCTTTGGATACGATGGAAGCTAGTATCAAGAATAAATTTAGCCAAAATATCGACCTCTTACTTTTCTCATTGATCAATATTTGCAACGAATTTCTCGTTACAGAGCAGCGCGGCTATGCGTTCCGTCACTTACACAATCTCCATGAAATTGTGCTCTTGATCTGGTCCACCCCTTCTACGGCAGAGGGTCTTCTTGCGACGATTAACGATGGGATTCGAACTACTTTGCACACGCGGGTTGATTTTGGGATTGGAAGTGCCCACGCATTTCCTCAACAATTGAAATTGTCCTATCAAGAAGCCCGTGACGCCCTGCGACAAAGGAATCTCAAATCCAAAGAAACGTGGATTCATACGACCTCACAGTCGGCCAAAACCTCACAGACATCGCTCACTTTTCATCAATATGAGGAACAGATCAACCTCGCTATTCGCAGCGGAAACGTGGAACAAATTCAGGATGTCGTTAAGCTGTGGATCGACGCTGTGAAAAGCAGTGAGACCATCACGCCTGAACAGCTTGAGCATTGGTGGGGGGAATATCGGGTCATGATGCGCCGCTGGGTGCAGCAATTCATACCGAATAGCGGAGAGAACGAGGTTAATCCACTTCTTCTTGAGGAAAGTGCATCGTCCATCATGACACTCGACGAGAAAGGCATTCTGTCCTTATCTCTCTGGCAGCAAGAGCTGACACGAAGCCTCGTGCAGGTATCGAAGCTGCATCTGGAGGGACAGCACAAGGATAACAATGTGATATTCGAAATTGCTAGCTTTCTAGAGAAGCACTATCATGAGGACATTTCGCTTGCGGATATTGCCAGCCGTTTCTATCTTAGCCGCGAGTACATCTCTCGTAAATTTAAACAGGAGTTCCAAGTGAATCTCTCTGATTACTTAGGTCAGATTCGGATGAGTAAGGCAAAGGTGCTTCTATGCAATCCGAATCTTCGTATTTCACAGGTCGCTGAGATGGTTGGGTATCAGGATGAGAAGTATTTCAGCAAAGTTTTCAAAAAAATGTCGGGCATGACCCCCAATGAATATCGAAAAACAGCAAATTCTATCTAATATACCGAGAAAATAATGGAATATGCTATACTAGTAGTGAGAGGTGATTTTCATGAGTATGCCCATCGAAAATGCAACGGCGAATTCTTTTCCCCGCACGTCGAAGGCAACCAGGGTCAAAAGAAAAACGTACGTCATCTTATTTATGGGTTGGGTCATGCTGATCGCAGTCGGAGTAGCAGCAACGATGATGTACACGGAGCATCTGAGGCAACAAATATCGACCGATATCGCACAGCAAACCCAGCAACAATTACAAGTCGTTCAGCAAGATTATCAGAAGCAAGTCTCCGATCTGAAGGATAGCGTTACATCCGATATGAAGACTTTGCAGGCCAAAGTTGATTCATTGAATGAATTATTGGCTTTCACCAAGGATAGCGCTAACAGTAAGACCGATAATAGCAATCAGCTGTATACACAGCTCGCGGACGTTAAGAAGAAGCTCGATGATCTACAGAAGAATCTGGATGTGTTGAAATAATGACAGCGAATTCGATTCAGCAAATCAACCGTGTAATGTTACTTGCCTGCGCACCCTTTCTAGGCATGCTGATTTGGCTTCTCTTCGTTTCCTTGCATATTTCCATTCCAACTTGGACGCCAGCGGCATCATCACCAGTTAATTTCCATCAAGAAACACTGACCATGAACAGCTTGTTAACCCAAGCCAACAATGATGCTGTTCAAACCAAAACCATTATTCAGCAGTACTTTCAGCTGTATGAGAAAAGCACGGCAGAAGTCACGACCATGCTCCAAAACGCAGCAGCCCAAGCACTCAAACCCGGACTCATCTATGATGCACGTATAACTGCTAAGCTAGGCAGCCCCCTCAGGCAAGCAAGCTCAGGCAATATTGATATCCAACTGTACGCTTTGAATGAAAAAAACTATACAGGATATGCTCTTAAGGTGAACCTTAAAAGCGATAAAGCTGTTAAGCTCGTCTTGGGTAATGATAAGCTCGGCTCCAGTGAAACAACGTTAGCCGCGGCTTCGCGCTATGGTGCACTCGTTGGCATCAACGCCGGAGGCTTCGCGGATGATAGTCGTGGCCGGCGCTACCCACTAGACACAACTGTCATGAATGGGAAATATGTAAATGGCTTCTTTCCCACCAACAATGACACGGCTTTCATCGGCTTGAACAAAGATCGCAAGCTGATCGGCGGGAAGTTCAGCTCGCAGGCTGATCTGGACAAGCTGAACCCTTTGATGGGTTCGACCTTCGTTCCTGTGCTTCTCAAGAATGGCAGCAAGATGACCATTCCGTATCAATGGCAGAGCTCGCCAGCGCGAGCAGCCCGAACGGTTATGGCTGATTATAAGAACGATCAGCTCCTCTTCCTCGTCACTGACGGGTACAACGAAAGCGGTAATTCGGGTGCAACCCTTGCTGAGTTGCAGGACAAGATGCAGCAGTTAGGCGTTGTCGACGCTTATAATCTCGATGGAGGCGGCTCTACTACCTTAGTCTGGGGTGGAAGTGTCATTAACCGTCCTTCTGACGGCAAGCTTCGACCACTCGCAACGAACTTCTTGTTTTTCAAATGACCCAAATTATTCACACAAATTTCGTTTCTTTTTTGGGGATGGTTGGGTATAATAAGCCTTAACTATGTGTAATCGCTCTTTAACCCTATAGGAGGTGCAGCAATGTTCGGTTTATCCACTACATTTTGGCTCGTTAATTCCGTTTTTCTGTTATTCCTAGTCGCGATGTTTACGGCTTCCTATAACGAGGACAAAACAAAAGGCCTATAAGATTGTTGTACATTCACTTGTCGTCCGCTTCGGACACGCAAAAAAAGCATCTACTTTCTCGAAGGAGAAAGCGATGCTTTTTTTCTTTTCTTGTCTACGCTCTGGCTTTGAGCAGGTTCATTTCAGTTACACACACGCCACAAATGTAACGCTCTTTGAATTCACTGACACTTTCCATGCTGCCACAGAATACACATTTCGGACGATATCTCTCAAGAATGATATGGTCACCCTGCACCAAAATTTCAACAGGATCGCCTTCATTCATTTGGTATCGCTTTCTCAACGATTTAGGTAATACGATTCGTCCCAATTGATCGACTTTACGTACGACTCCAGCTGGCTTCATCATAGGACTTCACCTCTCTTTTCCTATACGTTTCCTATACATGCACAAATTTCACTTCGACTAACCTATTCCTATCGAGCTTACGGATTACTATTCGCCGTCTTTCATGAAATTCCTTCTGTGTAGGCCCTGAAATCTTTCTTTTCTTGTCAAAAATGTCGGTTCAGCCCTAATAAACGTAGGTCCTAATAACTATTCAAGACCTACAAACCCCGTTTGACGCAATCCTTCATATAAAATAATTGCCACAGAATTGGATAAATTTAACGACCTTACCGCATCCGACATTGGCAACCGAATTAAGGTTTCCGGGTGTTGACGCAGCAACTCTTCCGGCAGCCCTTTCGTCTCTTTACCAAATACCAAGAAATCTCCATCCTGGAACGTAAAGTCCGAATAGCGCTGACTTGCTTTCGTCGACGCAAAGAAGAATCTACTGTCCGGATACGCTGCCATAACTTCAGCAAAGGAATCGTGGTAGTCAATCTTGACCGAGTGCCAATAATCGAGTCCCGCGCGTTTCAGTGTTTTGTCATCCGTATCAAAGCCCAGGGGTCTAACCAAATGAAGATGAGTGCCTGTGGCGGCACATGTGCGTGAAATATTGCCTGTGTTCGCAGGAATTTCGGGTTCTACTAATACAATATGGAAAGCCATCTCTGCCTAATCACCTCATTCTCTATCCTATTATAACCTGATTCCAATTGCAATTTAACACAGGGTTAACTTTATCTTAATATCACGATGATAGATAACCCTCATACTAGAGATATCCTTCATTAAAAGGAGTCCACTACACAATGAAAAAGAAAATTCTTATTGTTGACGACGAGCCATCTATCTCGATGCTTATTGAATTTAACCTCAAGCTTGCCGGTTTTGAAGTGCACTGTGTTTTCGACGGGGAAGCCGTCTTTGGTGCCATTCAATCTTTCCGTCCCGACCTTATCGTGCTCGATTTAATGCTGCCCAAAATGGACGGCTTACAAGTATGCCGCAAACTCAGAAGCCAAAACAACCTTGTCCCTATTATTATGTTGACCGCCATGCAGGATCTTACAGATAAAATTGCCGGGTTAGATAACGGTGCAGATGATTACATGACGAAGCCATTCTCCCCACAGGAGCTTGTCTCTCGGATTCAAGCCATTCACCGCCGTATTCAGACGCTGCCTTCCTCCACAGAGGAAGCACCTATCGCTATTGGCCAAATCTCTGTCAAAGCAGAGCAGCGTGAAGTGACGATGAACGGAACACCCATTGAGTTGACGCCGAAAGAATTCGAATTGCTACTCTTCCTGTGCAAGCATCGCGGCAAAGTCCTGAGCCGTCAACAACTGCTTCATGGTGTATGGGACTATCATTTCCTTGGTGATACGCGGATTGTCGATGTCCATATTTCCCACCTTCGTGACAAAATCGAACAGAACGCGCGGCATCCTGAATACATCATGACGATTCGAAATGTAGGCTACAAGTTAACTGAACCTGTTATCAAAGAATCGTACGCTTGATCAATATGAGCTATATGCTAACTCCATTTAGGGGCTTTGCCCCAATGTACAAACAAAATAACCTCAGCTAAGTCAGATTAACGACTTGGCTGAGGCTATTTGTTCTTCTAGGCTTTCATGTTCACTGTAGCTTGCTCAGCTTGCTGATGCTCTAAGGATTCGCTTAACCGCTCTTTACTCATGAGAAACGCCGCGATAACAGCCAAGGCTGTTGGAATGAGTGCCCACATGAACGTATACGTAATCGAAGAAGATAAGCCTGCTGTTATTTTGTCTAAAACCGGGGCTGGTATTTGAGCGCGCATGTCAGGTGCTAGAAGCACTCGTGGATCACTGAATGCAGGATTATCTGACATGGCACCTTGCCCGCTCGATGCGAAAATATTTTTGAGCTCCGCTGTGAAGTTATTCCGCTGTAGAATGCCGAAAAGCGTGATCCCCAACGTCATACCTAGGGAGCGAATGAAAGAAACTGTCGCATTCACTGAACCGCGCTGCGCAGGCTCAAAGTGATGAATGGACGAATTACCAAGCACGGAGAAGCTGGCTCCGATACCCACGCCTACGACGATCATGCATAGCGTAACGAACCAACGGCTTGTATCTGGCTGCAATTGGGTAAGCATAACCATTCCGATAGCAAGGACCACAACGAAGATCATCATGATGCTGCGGTACCTCATTTTATTCATCAAGAAACCGCCGCCCACGGCTGAGAATACGGAACCTACCATCATAGGCAGGAGAACCAGACCTGAATTGGTTGCAGTTCCGCCAATTACACCTTGAATGTAAATTGGAATGTAAACGGAAGCGGTAATAAAGCCCATACCACTTAACAAACCAAGTGCATTACTCGTTGTAAACAAACGTACTTTGAACATCGGAAATGAAATGATAGGCTCAATGACTCTTCTCTCAATCACAGCAAAAGATATCGCTAGTATCGCGAAAGCCGCAAATAAGCTGATAATTAAAGTGGAATCCCACGCATATTTATTACCTCCAAGTTCAAGAGCGAACATGAGGCTGACAACAGCACCAACAAGGGTAACCGCGCCCCACCAATCAATCTTTTGCTTCGTATGAATCGGTGATTCCTTGTAAAAGGTCGCGATAAAAATCAATGCCAAGACACCAAGTGGAATGTTAACGTAAAATACCCAATGCCAGTTAATATAATCTGTGATATACGCTCCTAACAAAGGTCCAAAAATACTAGAAAGACCGAAAACAGCTCCGAATAACCCGCCCAATTTGCCGCGTTGTTCAACAGGTACTGTGTCAAACATAATGGTAAAAGCAATTGGAATCAACGCTCCGCCGCCAATCCCTTGGATCGCGCGATAAATACTAAGCTGCACAATGCTTTGCGCAGTGCCACACAGCATGGAAGCACACAAGAATACTATCAAGCCAAATATAAAAAATCGCTTGCGCCCAAACATATCGGAAAGTTTCCCGAAGATCGGCATCCCCGCCATTTCAGCCACCATATAGGCAGAAGTTACCCAAACAAACTTATCCAGTCCGCCTAGATCACCTACGATGGTTCCCATCGCCGTGGCAACAATCGTGTTATCCATCGAGGCCATCAACATGGCCAAAAGCAAACCTGCTAAGACAAAACCTACTTTGTTCTCTTTACTTGTCATTCGTACACATTCCTTTACCGTTCTTTTTGTAAGTTACCTAATTACTGAACTCCCTTAATCCTCTAAACCTTACGCGATTCCTTCACAATAGCGCCTTTCTTTTTCTCCAAATGCACCTTATATTCGACCAAATCGACTTCGCAGCCAGGACCTATGACAACTTGGTTGCCACGAACAACCTTAGCTTTCGTATGCTCCAAGTAAATGTCGTCGCCTTCAATAATCCCAGCTGTTACCGCGGCATGCGATGAGGGTCTGAAGAAGAGACTTAACGGATGAAGCAAGCTCGCTTTGCGAATTCTTATTTTCTCTCCGCCGATTTCCTTCGCTGATGAATCTTGGAACAGTCTGATGTCAATCTCGCCAGCGTTAAGTAAACCACCTACATCAAACAACCCTTTAAGCTTAAATACTTCCACTTCGCAATCACCGCCGGCTGCAACTTGACCCTTGAAATCGATCTTATTGCCTTGCAAATGACCTTTCACTTCCATGGTCCCTGATCCAGTTAACACGCCAATATCCGCATCACCGCTGATACTTACCGTACCGGAATTTTTCATTGTATCGCTTTGAGCATTTCCTGCCATTGAAAATGTCCCAACGATGCCAATATGACCAGCCTGCAGTTCGCCATCCATCTCAAGCGTACCCATACATTTAAGATGACGGCACTGCGTATCACCTTCAATGATGCCTTCACCGACAATTTTCACGCGATCATACAGGCCTCCCGCCGCGGTTGAACTGCCTGTTATGTTCAGATTACTTTTTGCCGATCGTATGTTCGTATCTGATCCCATTGTACATCATCTCCTCCTCGTTGCGCTACACTTTTTCACTATGTTTTACTTTCGATCTTTTATCTTGAACTAGCTTCGACGTGTACTCGATCCGTCCAATTTCGCACCCAGGCCCAATGGTAATCTGCTGCCCTCTAACGACATCCGCGGTTGTGTACTCTAGATAAATATGATCCCCTTCAATCGTCTGGGCAGTTAATTGGTTTCCAATCGCAAGCGGCAGAATCTTCAACCATCGCGCCAAATCTATCCCTGCTTGTTTACGAATTTGAATCCGTTCTCCACCGATTTCACCAATTTTGCAGTATCCGTGTAAAGTTATGAGTATCGTATCCGCATTAAGCGTTCCTACTTGCAGTCTACCGTTCGCAGTGAATTTCTCCGCCTCGCAATTACCCGTAATCGAAGTATAGCCGTTGATTTCAAGGTTCTCCCCAGCAAAATGACCTTCGATCTTCGCCCTGCCATAAATACGTGCACGCTTCGATTTCAGATCTCCTTGAATGGTTAACGTCCCTTTCATCTCTGTTGTTTCCGTAGAAATGTTACCGTTCACTTCCGCTCTGCCATTCACGTTAAAATCAGTACAAGTGACGTCACCATCGATCCGTCCTAAGCCTTCAATTTTGGCAACCTGAAAGTTCCCTCCATTGCAAGAACCTATCCCAGAAATGCTCAAATTCCGCTTACTTCCTATAGCCACCCTCTCCACCCCCTCACATTGTTGTAAATTTCAACTTCAATTCTTCAATTTTCTTCGCTACTTGTATACGAAATACGACCTTTACGCGTGGCTCAACGTACAATTCACTCCCTGTTGATATCAGTAAGAACAACGTTAGCCCCATCTTCCGTATAAAAACCAAATCACATGGCTTATCCTCGAACTTGCCATACTGTTCAACCATCGTCAGAAGCAGCTGTTTCCCTTCATCAAGACTCATTTCACCTGATTGCAAACACCCATCAAGGAGAAATAAAAATAGTGTCTGTTCAAAGCTGTACACAGTTAGCGAACCCATTAGTGGGGAAGCAAACGCCAAAGTCTCCATCGAAACAATGTTTCGTTTCATCAACTCTACTTTATCTATTTGCAGATCACTTGGTACCGTCGAAAAAACATCCGCTAATTCATCCAACGATAAGTCATCTTTCATATTCAAAATTTTATCGATACGAGCGAGCATCTGTCCTTTCGGAAAAAACGTCTCCTGCCCCGTAAATGCTGACTTCCGGATAAACCATTCCTCTGGAACTAAATTTTTACGCTTCCAGCGGTATAATTGTCCATAGGATATGCCTGTTAGCTCTAATAGCTCTTTCTTCGAAATCAAATCCTCTTCCACCGTACATCCCTCCTCCGTATAATCAATGTAACATAACATTGTTACGTTGTAAATCAGCCTTGAGACTGATCAGAAACATCCCTTCACTCAAAAGCCGGCTGACTCCATTTCCAATCTGAGCCTTAGGGATAGTCTCCATAGCGAGATTCTACCGGCACTATCCCTTTCACTCAGAATGCGACTCACTCCACATCTAACCTGAGCCTCGGGGATAGTCATTAGAGGTCTATCGATAGGCATTTCCTGTTCCGCCTCGGCGCAAAGCAAAGAACCCGTCCGACCTAGAAACAGGCCGAACAGGTTCTTTTTATATCACTCTCAAGCGTGAGAGTCATTTTGCAACTTTTAGAATACAAAATCATCATCCGTCAAAGCTTCAACGTGGATCGTGCGCACGTACCCGTTTCCTTTTTTGGAAAAGAAGTCATGCTGTTTCGTCTTCGTGCTCAGACCGTTCAGTACGATTGGGTTGATTTCCTCTTCCGGAAACATAGGATCAACACCTAGGTTCATGAACGCTTTATTCGCGTTATAGCGCAAGAATGATTTCACGTCATCTGCCAGACCTAGCGGTCCGTATAGACTTTCTGTGTAACCCTCTTCATTAGCATGAAGCTCCTTGAGCAGACCACATAACGTCTCGTACGCTTCATCCTGCTCAGCAGGACTGAGCTCCGCGTAAACCTCTTGTGCTAGCACGCCGATGTATAACCCGTGGATACTCTCATCACGAAGAATCAAGTCGATGATTTCGCCGCTGCTCGTCATTTTACCCTGCCCAGCCAAATACAACGGATAGTAGAAACCACTATAGAACAAATAGCTTTCGAGTAAAACCGATGAAGCCATCGCGAGATACAGCTCTTTATTCGTTGTAATATTTTCATAGTAATGTGAAATTTTGTTCGCCTTAAATTGCAAGTGTGGATTACGCTCCACCCATTGGAATAGCTCGTTGATCTCTTCTGTCGTAGATAGCGTTGTAAAAATCGAACTATACGACTTCGCGTGAATCTGCTCCATCATCCCCATGAAGCTAAGCACAGCTTTGCGCTGCAGTCCATCCACATGCTCAAGAATCTTCGGCATCCCGACGCCGCCTTGCATCGTATCGAGCAAAGTCAGACCGCCGAGTACTTTCATATAGAGCTCACGCTCAACAGGGCTTAGTGTAATCCAAGACATTTTATCGTCAGACAGCGGAATTTCTTCATCTGTCCAGAATTGCATAATATTTTGATTCCAGAACGTTATCGTAAAATCATCATCAGGACGGTTCCAATTCACCGCTTTTTTGACAATTGGCTTGTTCACAGTTGGTGCACTTGTCATGTATGGATATCCCCTTCCAACTTATACGGAGCAGCTTACACATTCCTCAACAGACAGTTGATTGGTTCGTGTGTAGTAAAGCGATTTAAGTCCTTTATGTGCCGCATACAGGTATAATTTAGCAAGTTGTCTTGTTGAAACATCACTGTTTACGTGTAAAATCGTCGAGATCCCTTGATCCACATGGGTTTGAATCTCCGAAATCAGATCAAGAATCTTGAATTGATCCATTTGATACGCGGATTTGTAGTAAAAGAAATTGTCACGCGCCATGAATGGCATCGGGTAATACGTTGTTGAGTTCGCATAGGTACGCGTCTCAATCGGTTCAACAATCGGCATTACGCTGGAAGTTGAGTTTTGGATATAGGAAATACTTTGCGTTGGCGCGATAGCAAGACGGTACGCATGGTATAAGCCATGTTTTTGTACTTGCTCAGAGAGCGCGCTCCAGTCGCTTGGCGATGGAACTGGCATGCCTTCGAATAGTGCTTTCACTTTATCCGTCACAGGACGGTAATCTATCGCAATATAACGGTCAAAATAGTTGCCATTCGCATACTCGGACTGCTCAAAGCCTTCAAATTTTTGACCTGATGCCTTAGCAATCTCCATACTTTTTTCGATGGAATAGAAATTCATTGCCGCGAAGAAGCTGCGAACGAAATCCTTCGCTTCGTCACTTTCGTAGGCAATTTTGTTTTTGGACAAGTAGCCGTGCAGATTCATAACACCAAGACCAACGGAATGCAGCTCACGGTTCGCTTTAGCGACACCTGGTGCATTGCTAATCGTTGTCATGTCTGTCACAGACGTTAAGGCGATCATGCCTTCATGTACGGTTTCGCGCAGCTTTTTACGATCCATTACATTGGCAATGTTCATGGAAGCTAGGTTACAGCTGATATCACGAAGAATTGTATCTTCTTGGCCGTAATCCGTAATTTCTGATGTTTCTTGCAGTTGGAAAATTTCCGTACAGAGATTGGACATTTTGATTGTCCCGATCCCTTTCAGGGCATGATCTTTATTCGCATTCGTGCGATTCATGATATATGGATAGCCGGATTCCAGCTGTGTAGTCGCTATTTTGGTTAACATGTCGCGTGCGCTCATGACAACCTTTTTTCTAACTTTCGGGTTCGCTAGCAGTTCATCGTACATTTCGTCTAAATCTAAATCATCTAAATGCTTGCCATAAGCTTGAAGCACGGTATAAGGCGCAAAAATATGTAGAGGTTTGTTCTCCTCCGCCAACTTGTAAAACTTATTAGGAACAATAAGTCCGATGGAAAGAGTTTTCAAACGGGATTTCTCATCCGCATTGATTTTCTTGCTGTCTAGGAACTCCATAACGTCCCAGCCAAAAATATTGTAATACGCTGCGCCTGAACCCTTGCGTTGACCCATTTGATCCGCATACGAGAACGCATCTTCCATAAGTTTAAGAACTGGAATAATCCCTTTTGCCGCTCCCTCAACGCCTTTAATCGTTTCACCGCGCCCGCGAAGCTTCGATAAATTCACGGCAACACCGCCGCCAATTTTGGAAAGCTGCATGCACGTTGCTAGTACATAGTTGATTGAGTTTAGCGAGTCATCCATTTCTAGCAAGAAACAGGAAACCAATTCACCACGGCGACTTTTCCCCGCGTTCAGGAATGTCGGTGTCGCTGGCTGCAAACGTTGCTCCATCATTGATAAGGCAAGAACTCGTGCTGTTTCTACGTTTCCGCGCCCTAAGTACAAAGCCACAATCGCTACGCGGTCTGGGAAATGCTCTAAATAGGACTTCTTATCATCACTGCGCATCGCGTAATCCGTATAAAATTTGGAAGCCGCCATGTAGGAAGCGAACTCGAATTGATTGTCGTGTGCCACTTGGTAGACGCTGTCTACTTCAGCTTCTGTGTAGTTCTCATAGACGTTCTCGTAGAAGTTATTCTCGATCATATAACGAACCTTCGAAGAGGTGTCGGGGAATGTGAGGCTCTTACTGTGGACTTCCTGCATGAAGACTTCAACAGCTTCTTTATCCTTCTCTAATTGGAAAAAACCATCCGTGCCGCGTTGCATTAATTCATTATTAAGTTCAATGTGCCGCAATTGCTTGTACCCCCTGAACGAATCGTTCTACATCATTTTTGGTGCCTGATAATTCAAATTTACTTAAAACAGGAACATCGTAGAGCGCGGAGATCGTATCTGCGCTTTTGGCGAAGCCATCTCCCCAATTGCGGTTTCCGCTCGCTGCTACCCCTTGTAGACGAGAAGAGTTACTTTCTAGGAAAGAAGCTACCTTGGGTGGAATTTGTCCAAAACCGGTTGTATACGTAACAAGCACAAAAGGCTCGTCCATTGTCATTGCGTCCTCAATTTGTACCGCGGGCATTTGGAGCTTCGCGATAAATCGGCGAACATTCCCAGTTTTTGAATCGTAAGCAATCAACATAGCTTCCGTCTCCCATCATTCTCAATTCTCTCTATCTTGCACTGTCACTTGCAGGGTAACCTATATGTAGTGAACACACGAATTCTAGCGTCTGTCTCACGTAGGTAATACTACCTTCAATCGACAGAATCTGCATTTCCCTAATAACTCCGTATGCGATCAAAAAAGCTGAAAACCTGCGGTTTACCTTGGTTTCTGGCGCTATTTTGCCTGAAAGCTAGCAATCTCGCAATGCGCTTTTTATCACGACATCTAGTTGATAGATTCAAATTTATATCAATATATTGTGTTTGTCAACGAGCAATACGGCCTATTGACACACCAAAAACACCTAAACCTAGACGGGGCGTGGCTCTATAGGTTTACAAAATATTTTTTTAATTTTTACTTGATTTTTTCGAATTTGTCGATCTACCTAGGACGATTATCCCCCACTAGATCTAGATGCAATGCTTGCCTAAATTAACGTCCCTAAACCTGCTCAGAGACCCATAGACGCTTCCAAAGCCCTCCGGCGATAACTCATGCCTCCAAGCAAAAAAAAGCTATTCACAAGCACACGAGGGTGCCAGGAATAGCTCGTTTGTTTTTTAGCTATTGCGTTGTTGGAAATCCGTCATGAATTCAGCTAGTGCTTTACAGGACGTGTAAGGTACAGCGTTATACGTAGAAGCACGTAATCCGCCAACACTACGGTGACCCTTCAAACCTACAAAAACTTGTTGTTCTGTTTCTTTAATGAACTTCTTCTCCAGCTCTTCATCCTGCAAGCGGAATGTAATGTTCATTGTCGAACGGCTGCCTAGATCCACAGGTCCGCGGTAGAAACCGTTACTGTTATCAATCGCGCTATAGATAAGGCCTGACTTTTCAATATTATTTTTCTCAATAACCGTTAATCCGCCTTGCTCTTCAATCCATTTCAAAACAAGATTTACCATGTAGATCGAGTAGGCTGGCGGCGTATTGTAAAGGGAATTGTTTTTGCTATGCGTTTCGTAGCGCAGCATGGTCGGAATTGTTTTCGGCAGATCCTGTAACAAATCATCCTTGATAATCGCTACGGTTACACCTGAAGGTCCAAGGTTCTTCTGTGCGCCAGCATAAATCATGCTAAATTTCGACACATCGACTGGACGGCTCAGAATGTCACTTGACATGTCAGCGATCAATGGAACATTGCCTGTTTCCGGATAGCTTTGGAACTGAGCGCCTTCAATAGTCTCGTTGGAAGTGACATGCAAATAGGAAGAATTCGCAGGTAGGCTCAATCCACTCAAATCAGGGATTTTCATGAATTTCTGTTCCTTGGAGCTTGCGACTACGGCAACTTCACCGAACAGAGCAGCTTCTTGAACCGCTTTTTCAGCCCATGCGCCTGTAAGTACATAACTACCGACTTGACCAGCGCGCAAGAAATTCATAGGAATCATTGCAAATTGGGAGCTTGCCCCACCTTGCAAGAAAAGAATTTGGTAGCCAGCCGGAATACCGAAGATACGTTTCAATAATTCTTGTGTTTCATTGTGCACTTGCTCATATTCCGAACTACGGTGAGAAATTTCCATGATGGACATGCCAATACCTTTAAAATCAACAAACTCCTCTTGCGCTCTTTGAAGTACTTCGAGCGGTAACGCCGCAGGCCCTGCGTTAAAGTTATAGGCCCTG
Organism: Paenibacillus pectinilyticus; assembly: GCF_001700435.1. Lineage (GTDB taxonomy): Bacteria > Bacillota > Bacilli > Paenibacillales > NBRC-103111 > Paenibacillus_E > Paenibacillus_E pectinilyticus. Next base: position 147,686 of record NZ_LYPC01000030.1, on the reverse strand, counting down.
TTTCCCATGAGTGACCACACCTTTGCTTTTGTATTATGGCTATGATAGCAATATTCTGTTCAAGCATCAAGTAAAAACTCAAACCCTTTATACGAGACTTGATAGAATTCCCCTGTAAATCGCAACCATTTCATCCAGCTTCATGCGCACAAGGCCACTGGAAGAAGGACAAACATAATCAACAACACCTTCGACCATGGGATCCGGCTGACTCCCCCAGCTCATTCCCTTGCGACCGCTATACTGCTCGTAAACGCCCTTCCCCACGAAACAAACCACCTTAGGGCGATAGGTCTGAATCTTTTGTTTCAAAAGTAATCTGCCTTCCCGATACTCCTCTTTGGTGATTTCTGCTGCGGTTAGGGAAGGCCGTGCCACAATGTTTGTGAAGCCATAGCCGATATGAATCATATCGCCATCTTCCTGCGGCTTGTAGAGCCTAGGTGTTATTCCCGCCTGAAAGAGAATGCGATAGAACCGATTGTTCGGATTCGCATAATGATGTCCTGTTTGACCCGACCGAATGCTGGGGTTATAACCAACGAATAGGATTTGCAAATCCTTTCGAATATGATCTGAGATTGCCGCAAGCTCCAACTGCGCACCTCTTTCTATGTTAGATAAACTTCAAATTTTCGTATGATTTGCCAAGAACCGTTGTCGCATCCCCTTTTAACCAAGAGTCAATTACAGTATGATACACCGAGCGGAAATCCACTTCATATTTGAGATCCCCATTGTCCAAATGACTCAAGCTCGGATAGGCCCCGTATAGACCGCCTTTCACCTTCCCGCCAATAACGAACATTGGTGCCGCTGTTCCATGATCCGTTCCACCGCTTCCGTTCTCCTTCACACGACGACCGAACTCGGAGAACACCACCACTGCAACGCGATCCTGCAGCCCTTGTGCTTCTAGATCCTGATAAAAAGCGGTCAAACCCTCATCAACCTGCGTCAATGTTCGCTCGTGCATCAGTTTCTCATCGGCATGATCATCAAAGCCTCCTACTTGAACATTGAAAAGTCGTGTGCCTGACTTACCTGCTAACAGCTTCGTGACGACCTGCAAGTCTTTGGCGAAATTCGTATTGGGATAGGTCACTTTATTCGTATAAGCAGCGGAGAGCGATTGTATGGCTTCTACACTCTTGTACGCCTCGGATCCTCTCGCAGAAACCACGCGCAATTGTTCCAATGAATTCGAACCGCCATACATATCCAGAAAAGCTTTGGAGATTCTATTCTTGTCCAGATTAGCTGCTTTAGGATCAAATACATAGTAAGACTCTAGGGATTGAACGACTGGAAAACTGGATGTATCTGAAGCAAAAGCCTTACTTCCTGATGCCCCAATTTGAATGGCTTTAAGGGGATTGTTGTTGCTCTTCAGAGAAGCTTCCGCGTAACGTGCAAGCCAACCGCTTCGACTTAATTTGGCCGGCTCCGCCGTTTGCCAGATTTCCATAGAGCGGAAATGCGAGTGATTCGGCTCCGGATATCCGACTCCTTGTATAATCGCCATATGACCTAATTTATATAATGCGGCTAAGCCCTTGAGGCTTGGATGTAAGCCGACTTGGTGATCAAGCGCCAATACATCCTTCTGCTGGTAAGCAAGCGTGGGCCGAGCGTCATAGTAGGTACCTTGCCCATACGGAATCAGCGTATTGATCCCATCATTGCCACCGTTTAATTGTACAACGACAAGCACGGGGTCATCCACTTCAGAGCGTGAGCTTCCAGTAAAGAGGGAGCGACCCGTTTCTGTGAAAAGTGCACCGCCAAGCCCCAATGTAGCAAATAATGCTGTACCTTTTATAAGAAAATCTCTTCTCGTTAGCTTCACCTTGCTCCCTCCTCTATGTCATCTGAGCTTCTGGACTAATCAAAACAAGTTGCAGTAAGCCTCGCAGGCCTGCTGTTTGCTGTTTCGGTTGTTTCGTATGTACAAATGTGTCACTAGCATAGGAACTCAAGCTCTTCATAGTTTGCTCTGATAAAAGGGGAATCCCCATGCGAAGGGCCCACAGCTTTGCCCATTCCAAGGGTGAATCCGATTGCTCTGGTGTAAACTCGGCAGCGGTCAAGGACTGTCCATTCACTTGCTTGGCAATGCTCTCAGCGAATTGATACCTCGCTAGCAAGCAGTTCGTCGTGAGCCACGTGGCGCCCCCTCTCCAGCCTGCTACGTCTGGCGGCGAATAAAGCTCCTGTCCCATCTTCCGCATCGCTTGCGCATGCCCTTTGGCGACCGAGAGCTTACAGCATTTCAGGATGCCCGCTACATACTCGGCCGGTGTTTTGATCAGACTCATGCGATAGGTGTCCGCGTAGAATTCATCGGATAGGAAAAGCACTTGCAACACTTCCCCGATCGTTTGCTTCTTCGCAACAAGCTCGGATATCGATTGAACCCAGCTGTCTGGCGGCGTGTCCGCAGCAAAATAATTCAACAGCTTCGTGGCCAAGAACGTGGGCAATGATTGCTGATGAAATAAAACATCGATGACCTCATCCGCGCCAAACTTGCCGCTTTCACCTAAGATCATTTTCGAGTCGTTGTCATGCTGCTTGGCATTATACTGAATTTGGTGTTCGTTTTTGTTATATGCCCAACCTGTGAAAGCCCTCGCTGACTCTTTGACGTCCATTTCGGTATAGTGTCCGATCCCTAAGGTGAACAGCTCCATCACTTCTCGCGCATAATTCTCATTCGGCTTACCCTTCTTATTCTGGTTGACATCCAACCAGATCATCATCGCAGGGTCCTTGCCGACTTCGGTCAGCAGCTCTTTGAAATTGCCTAAGGCCAATTTACGAAACAGCTCATTTTGCCCCACCATGAGGGTCGTGTCCTTCACTTTATAGTTCGCCGTTGCAAAATGTCCATGCCAAAACAAGGTCATCTTCTCGATGAGCGGCGCTGGAGAGTTCACCATTCGATACAACCAGTACGTCTGCTGGTCCGCTAATTGGAGAGGATCCATCGCCTTCTTTCCATCTGCATGGAATTGGTCAAAAGGGACTAGCATTGGAGCATTCGTCAAAAGCGGCTCCCCTGCCACGAGACGTCGTACCGTTTCCTCCCGTCCAAGTGCCACACAAGCCGCTACTTCTTCCTTCGTCGAACCAAATCCCGCACGCAGCAACAGATGAACAACTTCCCTGTCCGTCCACTGGAATCCCATGATCTCCCCACCGTTCGTTTTTTCCATACTGTACCACATACATATGTCAAAAGTGTGTAGTCGGATGAATCCGGTTAACACGAAAAACCAAGCCAGGTGGCTTGGTTTGTAAGATGTACCGTTTGATGTATCAGTTGGCATACGAGCAGTTGTTTCGCCACTTATTTCGTTACACTTGCCGTTAGCTGCTGCGCAAGTCCTAGGAAAGATCGGACAACACGACGAACACGTAAATCTACATCCGGGTGGATATCCGCGAATGCCACATCCACGCGGAAGCTTTTGCGCTGGTCACCACCAATTGAAATCCATTCTGGGCAATTGATCCCGTGTAAATTACGAACTATGGTCTGCAGTTGCGTCAATGAGCTGACAGCAACAGCACCGCCGGCCGAGCTTACGGAAAGCACCGCTTTATTATTGAAATGATCCTGCCCGACATGATCGAGCGCATTTTTCAAAACTCCCGAAATTCCGCTATGATACTCCGGTGTCGCAAGAACGATCCCATCAGCCTCTAGCAAGGCATGTTTAAAACCCTCTAACGCCTGGTGACCACCATGGGTATCCTCAGGTGAATAAAAGGGAAGCGGCGTCCGGTATAGGTCGATAAGCGTTACATTATGTCCCTCCTGTACGGCGAGGTGCTTAATATATTCGGAGAGTCTTGTGCTTGTCGCAGCGCTATGGTTGCTTCCAGCAATGATCGTAATGTTCATTCACTTTCATCCTTCCTAAGCTAGTATGCATAGGAATATTATACCTGACTTTTCTTATCTGTCCACACTTATTTAGAATAATTATTAATAAATAGAAACTACATATAAAAAGAACTGCCCTCCTCATAGTTAGCTATGAAAAGGGCAGTTCTTCTATTGTTATGAAATAAGTGCTAAAGAATTAGCAATCGAAGTAAAGGTTGTACTCGTGCGGGTGAATACGGATTGCTACAGCTTTCGCTTCGCCACGTTTCAATTCGATGTAGTTATCGATGAAATCTTGTGTGAATACGCCGCCTTCAGTCAAGAATTCGGAATCTGCTGCAAGAGCATCCAAAGCTTCATCTAATGTACCAGGAACGCTGCGGATCTCAGCTTTCTCAGCATCTGACATTTCATAGATGTTCGTATCGAAAGGACCGTATCCAAGAGCACGTGGATCGATTTTCTTTTTGATACCGTCAAGACCAGCCATCAACATTGCCGCGAAAGCAAGGTATGGGTTAGCTGTGCTATCTGGTGTACGGAATTCAATACGACAACCTTTAGGTGTCACAGCTGCGATTGGAATACGAACTGCTGCAGAACGGTTACCTTTGGAGAATACAAGGTTAACCGGTGCTTCGTAACCAGGAACTAGACGTTTGAAGGAGTTTGTACTTGGGTTCGTAAGTGCAATCAACGCTGGAGCGTGATACAAGATACCACCGATGTAGTTAATAGCCAATTCAGAAAGGTTTGCATATGCGCCTTTTTCGTAGAACAAAGGGTTACCTTCGTTGAAAATGGACATATGAACGTGCATTCCGCTACCGTTATCACCAAATAGTGGTTTCGGCATGAATGTTGCTACTTTACCATATTCTCTCGCTGTGTTAGCAACGATATACTTATATTTAAGAAGGTTATCTGCTGTTTTTGTCAAAGTGTCAAAACGGAAGTTGATTTCAGCTTGACCAGCTGTTGCTACTTCGTGGTGATGACGCTCAATGCGAAGACCCGCGTCAGCAAGTTTATTACACATTTCAGAACGGATATCTTGTTGGGAATCCATTGGAGCTACTGGAACGTAACCGCCTTTAACTGGCACTTTGTAACCAAGGTTACCGCCTTCTTCTTTACGCGCTGTGTTCCAACCAGCTTCTTCGGAGTCAACTTCGAAGTAAGATTTGTTCATACCATTTTCGAAACGTACATCATCAAAGATGAAGAATTCGGATTCTGGTGCGAAGAATGCAGTTGTACCTACACCCGTTGTTTGCAAATATTCTTCAGCCTTTTGAGCGATGCTACGTGGATCACGGTCATAACGGTCGCCTTCAGGTGTATGGATGTTGCTCATAATGATCAAAGTTGGGTGTGCTGTGAAAGGATCAATATACGCAGTTTCCGTATCTGGCATCATTACCATGTCAGATTGTTCAATACCACGGAATCCTGGGATGGAAGAACCGTCAAAAGCTACGCCATTTACGAATGTTTCTTCATCTACTTCTGTAGCTGGCAAAGAGATATGCTGCGCTTTACCGGAAAGACCAACGAAACGAAAATCTACCCACTCAATATTTTTTTCCTTGATAAGGTTCAACACGTTTTGAACTGACATTTAAAAAACCCTCCCATTTCCGTACATTCAACGTACTTTACATGATTAATGTTCAACTTTTGCTTGTTTTCTTTCACATATTATATAGCGATACTACTTTCACAGTCAATACTTATGTCAGGTATTTTTTATCGGAGTGTAAGCTATTCTTACACAATTTATCCACACTTCACATATATCCAAAAATAGGAAACGAGTTTCTCCGATTACGAAGAAACCCGTTCCCATCGAACCCTGCTTATTAAGCTAAAATCGCTTCTTTTTTCGTATCAAACTTCTTCCCAAGGAGTGGAGCCAGCTTCTCAAGGTCAGCAAGCAAATGTGCAAACTGATCTGGGAACAATGATTGTACGCCATCACCTGTCATGGAATTATCTGGATCTGTATGCATTTCGATGATTAAACCGTCAGCGCCTGCAGCAACAGATGCTTTGGTCATCGGAACAACTAATTCTCTGCGACCCGTTCCGTGACTTGGATCGGAAATCACTGGCAGATGGCTTAATTGTTTCAGCACTGGAATTGCTGATAAGTCTAACGTATTTCTTGTGTATGTCTCGAATGTACGGATTCCGCGCTCACATAGCATCACGTTTGGATTGCCTCCAGCGAGGATGTACTCAGCTGCGTTCAGGAATTCATCATACGTGGAGCTGAATCCGCGTTTGAGCAAGACTGGCGTTTGAATCGTTCCTAGCTTACGAAGCAAATCGAAGTTTTGCATATTACGCGTACCTACTTGAAGAATGTCAGCGTATTGCGCACAAACATCTACGTATTCCGGTGTCATGACTTCAGTAATTGTAAGAAGACCGTGCTTCTTCCCTGCTTCCGCCATCATGATCAAACCTTCAACCCCAACACCTTGGAAGCTGTAAGGACCTGTTCTTGGCTTAAAAGCACCGCCGCGAAGCACTTGCCCGCCAGCCGCCTTAACCAATCGAGCAATCTCGTCGATTTGCTCTGGTGTTTCAACCGCGCAAGGACCGCCCATAACGACAAGCTGCTCGCCGCCGATTTCAACGCCTTTGATGTTAATCACCGTATCCGCAGGATGGAAATCGCGGCTGGCTAATTTGTAGGACTTAGAAATTTTCACAACTTGCTCCACACCTGACATTTGACGAAGCTGCTCAGCTAATTTCGGATCGGCTTGACCGATGATGCCAATGACCGTACGATCTTCACCTTTGGATACGTGAGCTGTGACCCCTTGCTTTTCAATAAATTGTACGATTTCTTGAATACGTTCATCCGACGTTTTGTTCGATGTAATTGCGATCATGTGATCCACGCTCCTAATTCGTTTATATGTTATTTTATGTTATTATTTCACTTACACGCTTCAACGCTTGTTCGCTTCTACGCTTTTAATCACTAAAGTAAATATACAACGCTTGACGATATTTCGTCAAGCGCTAATTTATTTACTTATTCATTTGTCTCCGAAGATGTTAACTGATCCTTACGGAGTCTACGTTTCTCTTTGCGACGATTCGTGTGATATTTGAGGAGCAGCATAACTGGGAAATACGCGACGAGGCCAAGGACCAAACCAACTACCATACCGCCAACAATTAAATCTAAACCACTTCTTATGATATTAGAAAGAAGATGCGGCAAATGATGAATCAGGTAGTACTTGAAATGCTTCGGTACTAACGCTTCCCCCACCTGTTTGTTCAGAATAGACATAGGGATATAAATGACTTTCCCGAACACAAAGCCAATCAATGCCGCGGCAAAGTTAGCTCTTAGAAGATAAACTAATGGGAAAATAAGGACAAACGCGAACCCCGCTGTTGGCAATGTGAACATCTCCACAAATAAGCCTACGGAAAAGCCTCGAGCAACCATGGATGGACCACCCTTGGCCCGCAAAAGCAGCAAATATTTGTATCTAAACCAACGCTTGGTACTTCTCCAATCGTAGCGAGCTTTCATTATTTTCACCTTCTGAGTACTTTGCATGCTAGTTCAATCCCGTCGAGTAGAATAAGCAGGAATTACACGTGACTTGCTGCTTTAGATTTAACAGTGGGAATAAGTTTCTTCATATTAATAGTACGTTTGATTTCCCAACTGGTTTCATCTTTCGCATCATAGTTTTCTAAAAAAGTAATAACTTCTTTCGTAATTGGGGTTGGTGTTGATGCACCTGATGTGACCCCTACTTTACGCACGTTCGCCAACCATTCCAGCTTCAATTCGGAGACATCCGAAATACGATAAGCCATAACTCCCGCAATCTCTTGCGAGACCTGTGCTAAGCGATTCGAATTGTTACTTTTGGGATCTCCCACGACAACAACGAGGTCTACTTCTTTCGCTTGTTCTGCGACAGCTTCTTGCCGAACTTGCGTAGCCAAACAAATCTCATTATGAATTTCAGCTTTAGGGAAAAGGGACAATAACTTATTCATGATATGCTTAATATCCCATTGACTCATGGTTGTTTGGTTCGTAATGATGATTCGATTAGACTTAAGCTGCAGAGCTTCAGCTTCCTCCAGCTTTTCAATCAGATGTACGTGTTCAGGGGCTACACCGATAGCGCCTTCTGGCTCTGGATGCCCCTTTTTGCCAATATAAATAATCTCGTAGCCGTCCGCGACTTTCTCGCGAATCAGATCATGGGTCTTCGTTACATCTGGACACGTGGCATCAACGACCGTCAAGCCTTTGTCACGTGCCATTCGTCTTACTTCTGGGGAAACACCGTGCGCGGTAAAAATGACGGTCCCTGTTTCGACTTGGGACAATATCTCGAGACGATTGTCTCCATCGAGTGTAATAACGCCTTCTTCTTTGAAGAATTCCGTCACATGTGCATTATGAACAATCATCCCTAAGATATATATAGGTCTGGGAAGATTTAAATTTTTCGCAGTTTGCATAGCAAGTGCCATAGCATCAACAACCCCATAACAGTAACCTCTGGGGGATATTCGAACAACTTCCATTTCTTCCACCTGCCTAGCCATTTGTTTTTCTTCTAATTATATCTGATTATATGGCATGAGGGAAGTTTGCTGGCAGCCAGATCAGAAATGTACTGCCCTCGTCTTTACGCGTCGTCACTTCAACAGATCCATCATGCTCATCGATGATCCATTTGGCAATCGAAAGGCCAAGCCCCGTGCCCGTTGTAACCCCTCTCGATAAATCCGCCCGATAAAATCGATCAAAGATATGAGGAATATCCTCTTTATCCATTCCTATCCCCGTATCCGAGATTCGGATACCGATAAAACTCTCCGTTCGTATGGCTTCCAGCCTAACCGTGCCTGCAGGGGTATACTTAAATGCATTTTCAATAAAAATGAACAGCAACTGTTGCAGATAATCACGATTACCTAGCACCATCGCATCTTCGAGCGCATCTAACTCTCCTACCTGCCACTCGGCGGTATGTTCCAGCAGCTGTGCCCTTCTTGCCACCTCTTGAACAAGGGGTTTGAATTCCACCATGCTTTTCTCCATGATCACACCTGCATCCGCTCTCGCTAATGCAAGCAAATCATTCACCAATCGGCTCATGCGCTGTGCTTCACCTGCAATATCATGCATGGCTTCTAGGGACATCTGTACCTGATCGGGGGTAGCCAACGTTTGTGTGCCTGATGTTTGCTTCCACATCTTCTCTAACAGATCCACGTTGCCGCGAATCGTTGTTAGCGGCGTCCTGAGCTCATGAGAAGCATCCGATACGAATCGACGCTGCGCGCGGTAAGCTTCATCTAATTCCACATACGTGATCTGAATACGCGACAGCATACCATTAATTGTGTTGGTGAGTCTGCCAATCTCATCTAACGGCCCATCATAGTATATGCGCTTCTCCAGATCATCTCCACTGCCGATTTGATCAGCCGCATAAATGACACGTTCGATTGGTTTTAATGCCTTCCGTGCTAAGAACCAACCGAGTGAAGCCGCAACGATAATCGTGAGAATAGCCCAGATGATGAGCGTATAGCGCAGAATTACGGCGGTTCTCTCATAGCTGCCAATCGGTACGGCCGATTGCATGACACCGATGAGATTAGACTTATCATCCCGAATACCAAGATAGTAGATGAGAATATCTTGATTGAGAAACTTGGTTTTCTCAAAGAAACCAGCTTCCGTTTGTAATTTATCGATAACTGCTTGACTCAAGGGCAATGTTTGATTGTAATTTTGCAAATTCTCAGACCGATTATAGCTTTTAAGTAAGACATTATATAATTGTAAGAAGGTATTCGTGGAGATGAAATCTCTACCCTCCAGCTCTAAATCAAGCGTGAGGCCTTTCTTCGAAAGCACATAACTTGTCTGAATACGGCCAGCGCTAATAACTGCTTCTTTCTTCACGTCCTGACGAATTTGATCATAAAGGAAGAAGTTCAGAAGGAAATAGAGCACAATCCCAAATAACAGCATGGTGAGAGCCAATATGCCTGAATACCAAAGCGTCAGCCGCAGGCGGAGGGACATCTTTAATTTTCCCCTCTCATAACATAGCCTGCTCCCCGGACCGTTTGAATCAATCGTTTATGACCAAATTCCTCCGTTTTCTGACGCAATAGTGCGATGTAAACCTCTAACACATTGGACTCCCCGCTGTAATCGTAGCCCCAGATTTTCTCCATAATGACATCTCTTGAAAGCACTCGCTTCGGATTCTGCATAAACAAATGCAATAAATCGAACTCTTTCGTCGTCAATTCAATTAATTTCTCCTCGCGAAACACCTCACGTGTGTCCAAGTCCAAGGTAGCGTCCTCAAAGCTCAAGCGATTGTTCATCTGTTCGGGACGTTCTGTCCGCCTGCGAAGAAGCACACGTACGCGTGCCAGCAGCTCTTCTAAAGCAAAGGGCTTGACCAAATAATCGTCAGCACCCAAATCGAGTCCCTTCACGCGATCACTAATATCATCCTTCGCCGTCAGCATGAGGATCGGCACCTCGCTGCCGCTTTCGCGAATACGTCGAACAACTTCCCAGCCATCCAGCTGCGGCATCATGACATCTAAGATAATAAGCTGAGGCTCTGTCACTAGCATTTGCTTGAGACCCTCTAAACCATTAGACGCTGTATTCACTAAATATCCTTCAAAAGCAAGTCCCCGCCTAAGCATGGACGTGATTTTCTCATCATCATCGATTACCATAATGTTCTCTCTCATTGGTTGGCCCCCATTCTACTTCCTATTGTATCAAAAATAGCGCTTAGCAAAAAGAAGCGGAGCCTGCAAGCTTGCAGCCGCAGACTCCACTTCCTTTGTATGAAAAACTCTCAGGTTCGTTCTGCTTACAGCTTACTGAGCCGGTGTGTCAACAACTGTATTTTTATCGCCAATGGTCACAGGTACTTCCGTACGTTTACCATCTCGAATAATACCGAGTGTCACTTTATCGCCTACTTTGGTACCTTGAACCTTGGTGATCAGCTCTTGCGAGTTTTTAATCTTCGTCCCATTGATATCTACGATGACATCATATTGACGCAGACCTGCTTGGAAAGCTGGGCTCTTACGTTGAACACTGCCAACTAATGCGCCATCTGTGTTAGACAATTTCAATTCGCTAACCCAATCTTGACCGATATCTTGCAGACCTACCCCAATGTAAGGAACCGGTTCTTTCGGGATCGTTACATTGTTTTTCAAGTTATCAAGAACGGAGGAAATGGTGCTTGTCGGAATCGCGAAACCAATTCCTTGTGCTTGCGAGCTTACCGCTGTGTTAATACCGATAACTTCGCCATTCAAGTTAAGCAACGGACCACCGGAGTTACCAGGGTTAATGGAAGCATCCGTTTGCAATAAATGTTTATATTCACGCGTCCCCTTCTCATCAGGGATACTAATTGGACGCTCTTTCGCACTAAGTACACCTACGGTTACGGTGTGGTCGAAACCATACGGGTTACCAATAGCAACAACCCAGTCACCAACGTTAACATCGTCAGCTTTACCAAGTGGAAGGATCGGGAAATCTTTGGTTCCTTCGATCTTGAGCACAGCCAAGTCTAAATCATAGGAGCTGCCTTGCAGTTTCGCCACGAACGGCTTGTCATAACCCTCAACCGTTACTTGCACTTCATCAGCACCATCTACAACGTGTTCATTCGTTAAGATATAGCCTGATTTTTCAAAAATAAATCCAGTTCCCATACCGGCCGGTTGTAGCTCCGTGCTGCCGGAATTGCCTGAACCACTCTTCGGTGTTGTTTGACCGCCACCGCCATTGTCGCCAAAGAACTGGCGGAAGAACGGATCATCGAAAAGTGAATTCCCACCGTTGCTGCGGCTGGATTGCTTAGGTTTCACCAGGGATTCAACCTTTACAATCGCAGGTCCCGCATTTTGTGCAATCGCCGCAATATTACCAGGACGAACAACGTCTAATGCAGCATTCTTCACTTCGCCGCCGTTGCTGTTGGAGCCGCTAGCCACCGTTGAAGCCGAGCTTGAACCTGAAGCCAGCGGTTGGTTGCCTGAGAACATGTTCGTTTTGTCCGCGGTAAACATTAACGCGCCTACAACGACAGCTCCAGCCATGAAAGCTGCGAAAATGCTTTTGACTGAGGAACGTTTCTTCGCATTCGGATCCCAAGCTGCCGGTCCTTGAGGCGCATTCTCAGGTCCAAAACTAAATGGACGCAAAGTCTTAGGAGGCGTTACTTCAACATTCGACGTTCCTTCTGAACTTGAGGAAGACGTTGTAAGGGCTTGCCCTTCACTTTCTTCATTAAATGCGGATTTGTAAGGACCATAGGAATAGTAGTAGGAAGGTCTTTCCTTATTGGGTTCTTGATCATCATTCACACGTGATTCATTGTGGTTATCATTGTTAGTTTCATTATTATCGTTATTCTGCGGCTTGAAAAAGTCGCTATAATCTTTTTTGTTATCGTCCATAGGTCTTACCTCCATTGATTAAAGTTATAAGTGCATGTATTTTTTTGTAGGATCATGTTGTTCTCTATGTGTCTATCATGCACCCACAACCTTAAACGAATATTAAAAAACAATAAAATGGAGGTAAAAATAGGACATTATTTAATGAACCCAAGCACTTTCCACTTTTTGCAAAAGATTTTCGGCTTCTTTCACCCATTTATCCTCAATACCGGCATCGGAATCAAGTGGCGCTTGGAATTGATCTATCAAAGCACCAGCGGTCTCTAAGTCTGCTTCCGAGTCAAGCCCTTCATTATATACGTGTTTGAGTACAAATGGTTTACCAACCTCAACTAGCGCATCCGTCGATTCCGAATCGCCATCAATTCTTCCCGTAACGACTTGAACGGGTATTCGCAGCCATACTTTATGCTCTTCATCTAGAAAACGGTCAAAGTAGCCGTGGTCGTATTCCCAGCCACCGCCCAAATTAAAATCAAATTGTGAAAGTTGGGCACGCACATTGTCAAATGTTTCTTGAACATGCTCTAGTGAGGAAGATAGTGGTTTCATGGGGTCGGACACTCCTTAAGCGCTCATATTAGTTTACTTACGCATAGAATGTGCCAAAATAGCGTTTTTATGTGCGAAAAGTCCCCTCAATTTGTTTCTTCTGTTAAACCCATCCTTTGCGATGAGCGTAAATGGCTAACTGCGTGCGATCATCAAGTTCACACTTCATCAGTAAATTACTGACGTGTGTTTTGACGGTTTTGATACTAATAAAGAGATCTTCAGAAATATCCTTATTGCTTTTCCCCTCGGCAATCAACAGGAGCACTTCACGTTCACGTGCGGTCAACCCTTCTTGTTCAGGCAATTCGCTTCGCTGTCTTATCCCTCTAGTGAGTGCTTGCGACACTTCTGCATTCATAACCGGCATGCCGCGGTAAGCACTTTGGATCGCGTGTATCAATTGATCCGACGATACCGTCTTGAGCATATAGCTAATGGCACCCGACTCAACGGCCTCAAGCACCTTGGCTTCCTCCAAGAAGGAAGTTAACATAACCACTTTCACTTGTGGGAACTTGTCACAAATCAACTTCGTTGCACCAATCCCGTCAAGAACTGGCATGGTTAAATCCATTAGAATAACGTCAGGCAGGTTCGGAATACGTCCATCCTGCAGCTGATCAAAAGCATCTCGACCATTCGATGCCTCTCCCACAACCTCCAGATCAGGCTCCAGTGAGATGTAGGTTCGTAAACCGACGCGAACCATATCGTGATCATCAACAATCATAACTTTGATAGTCGTACTCATTCTTGTCTTCCCCCTGAATGTGCTGTAAATCGCGGGATGCGTACACGCACGCGAGTTCCAGACCCTAATTTACTATCGATTTCCACTTCGCCACCTAGCTTCTGTGCGCGTTCTCTCATCGTGGACAAGCCATGGGAAGCAGAAGGAATATCTCTTCGTTCAAAGCCTTGACCATCATCTTGCAATTGCAGCACATATTGGTGCTCTCTTTCATAAATGGCTAACCTTACTTGCTTGGCAGACGCATGCTTGATGACATTCGCCAACCCCTCCTGGATAATCAGGAAAAATTGATGCTCGATCGCTTCAGAAATGGTTTCAGGCAGTGAAACATCAAGTTGACCCTGGAGTTCATGGGTCCGGCAATATTCCGGGAACCATTTCTCCAGGGCTTCTTGTAAGCTCATATCTTTCAATTCGATCGGTCTTAGCTGTGAGATGAGCCCTCGCATCTGTTTCTGCGCATGATGCGACATTTCGATTAGTTGATTCATCAAGGCCGGCGCAGCCGTTTGGTTCCGCTCCAAAACTTTAGGAAGCGAAGAAGCCGACATATGGATAGCGAACAGCTCCTGACTTACCGTATCATGAAGGTCCCTTGCCAGTCTGCGTCTTTCCTCCATCACGGCATTCTCCGTTAGTTCCTGATCCCGAATCGCTTCGGCTTCGCCGAGCTTTTGTAACAGTTGAACACGTTCTTCGATCGCAGATGCCATACTATTAAATGCATCATATAAGTATAAGAAGGGCTCGACAGGCTCCATTTCAATGCGAACGGAGAAATTCCCTTTGGACAATTCCAGCATCGCAACATGCAATTCATCAACTTTACGCTGCCATCTTCTAGTCGCAATGTAACCAACTGTCAAGCAAACCACTAGAATGGCGATGACGAACCACATCCGGAATTCCCACGAAGTAAGGTCCTGCTGATAATATTCAAGGGCGATATAAATACCTGAAACTGTCAGTATGCCTGAAATCAGAAAGTAATTCAGCAGCTGCCACTTCATATTGAACATTCGCAATTTGTACATGCTCCATCCTTAACCTATCTTTTTAATAGTAATATCGCCAATAAACATGCTGGTCGTGACAATAATTTTGCGTTCAGCTTCCTCATAATGAGAAGTTTGTGTTCTCACACTGCGTAGAAATCCACTTTCGCGACGATCAAGCACTTTCATATCACCAATAAATGAGCTGGCCATGACACGAACTTCCACATCCATGTCGTTCGGTATAAAGATTTTCACATCGCCGATAAATGCTGTAACATGAATCGCTGTCTCGCCACGCGGAATCGATGCACGTGTTAAATCAATAACGGAATCTCCGATAAAATGAGAAATCTGAATCGGCTTTAACTCCCAAGCCTCTTGGCCAAGATGAACATCTCCGATAAAGCCATGGCGGTGAAGAACATCGCCCGAGTCAAAGTTACGCACAAAGCCATCATATTTATGATCATAGTGATGATCAAAGTTTGGCTTCTTCGATAAGTTAGGACGGATCGGGCGCGCTTGAGGCTCGTGATTCCCCATTTCCTCCGAGTTGAGTTCGTCAGAAGACTTCCAATTCTTCAAATCATCTTCCGGATATTTCCCATGAATATCTTTCAACACTTCCTTTTCCTCATCGGTTAGGCCATATTTCACATGACTCGTGGAGGTAAGGTCCTCTTCCTTCTTAGGTATAGTTGATGACGCTTTGGATGAATGCCAACTACTTGAATCCCATTGTTTCCCGTGATGTGCGTGTCTTTCTCGATGGAGTTCACGTCTTTCTTCGCGACGTGCCATCCGGATATCTACTCTGGCTTTTCTCATTTCATCTCTTGCTTTCTTAATAGAAGGCCAATCTGGCGACTCTTTCTTACTCGGTCTAAAAATCACATTTAAACCAAAGAATATAAGCGCGATGGGCGCTAGAAATTTAAACATTTCACCAAGCGACAGCTCTGTCAGGTTTAAATTTTTGAGCAGAAAAATCGTCCCAACGCCACACATGACCAGACTGCCTATGGATCCACCCCAATGGTTCCTACGCTGCGTCACGAATCCAACCAGTCCGTAAAAAATAAGTATGGCAGGCCAATACGTGGAAAACATATAGGCAACATCGACATGAATGATACCTAATTGATTTAGTAAAAAGAGCGCGCCCGCGGCTACGAGAACAAGCCCCCAGATCATTCTTTGAAACATATGCGGATTCATACGTTCTTCCTCCATTTGTGTGAAGCGTTGTTAAGATATCTCTAGTTTATAAGATCAAGGTTCGATTGAAAAGAGACGTTGGATTGAACAAGTCCTCAGCCTTAAGACCGATATGTGAAGACCAACTCTAATAATACCTCACATGACTGTAAGATAAGACGAACAAACCTCATCTCATGTTATATATTCTTACGTATTCCGTTGACATGCTTATCATGAGAACCGTATAATTGGTGCTGAGAACGCAAGTATTGTAAGGGGAGAATACAGGAATGGATCAAATCCAACAGCTTACTTCTGGCCTGGATACCATCTGGGTTGTTTTGACTGCTGCAATGATTTTATTAATGGAAGGCGGATTCGCCTTACTTGAAGCAGGTTTTGTTAGGCAAAAAAATGCCGTTAGTATCATAATGAAAGTATTTGTAGATATCTCCTTTGGTGCCCTCATCTTTTACTTTGTTGGATTTGCCCTTATGTATGGCAAAGATGCCGGAGGATTCATAGGCACAACAGGTTTTTTCATGGGAGGCGATTTATCCCACATCGCCTTAACCATCTCGCATGAAACCTATTGGTTATTCCAATGCGCCTTCGTTATTGCTGTTATTTCAATTGTATCGGGTGCCGTTGCAGAACGCATCAACTTTCGCGCATATATTCTTTATACGATAGCCATGACTGGATTAATCTATCCGATTGCCGGTCATTGGGTATGGGGCGTTCATGGCTGGCTCGGCAAACTCGGCATGGTCGATTTCGCGGGTTCAGCCGTCATTCATGGACTCGGCGGTTTCTCAGCTCTCGCTGCCGCGCTGCTTATCGGCCCACGCATCGGCAAATTTTCTCCAGATGGATCTGCCAACATCGTTCCTCCGTCTAATTTGCCACTCGCTTCTGTTGGCGCCTTCATTCTTTGGTTCGGTTGGTTTGGCTTTAACTCTGGGAGTACATTAAGCGCTACCAATACTTCGATTGGCCATATTGCAGTAACAACCATGTTATCTGCAGCCGCAGGTTGTGCGACTTGTATCTTGTTCACCATGATGCGCTATCGCAAAGCAGATCCACCCATGGTTATCAATGGCGCACTCGCAGGACTCGTTGGCATTACCGCAGGCTGTGCTTTCGTTAGTGATGTTGCAGCTATCTGTATAGGCGCCATATGTGGCATCGCCATGGTCTACGCAACGGAAATTCTAGAATCCAAACAGATTGATGATCCCGTAGGCGCCTTCCCTGTTCATGGTATCAGCGGAAGCATAGGGACACTTGCTGTCGGGTTATGCGCGAAACCTGACACGATTCGTGAAGGAACAGCCGGCTTATTCTATGGCGGCGGCTTACATCTCTTAGGTGTACAGGCATTAGGGCTAGTCACCGTCTGTGTTTGGGGATTCCTTATGACGTGGGTTTTCCTGAAGTTAATTAAAATGATCGTCCCTCTTCGTGTAAGTCGCGATGAGGAACTCGTTGGGCTGGATGTTGGTTCACACGGGGTTCCTGCTTACAGCCAAGAAGAAGGATTCCTAGATTTGCAGCATTTGAAGAACAATCAATAATCCGTGAAATTCTTATATTAGAAAAAGAAGAGGACGCTGCAACCGCAGTGTCCTCTTCTTTAATTAAGAAAATATATCTTCGAGTTCGTCCGGAACCGTGATGTCGTCTCCCGGCTTAGAATCTTTCATGATCTGTCTAGCAACCTCAATTTCAGCACGAAGCTTTCTCACTTGCTCCATAGGTTTCTTCACATAATGAATATACTCAACAGCAAGATGATGATCTGGCTTCTTCCCAGAGAGCATGCGACGAAACGATGACATTGTTTGATAAGCCCGTTCTTCCTTCATTCTCTTGACCTCGTATCGCTCAACAACCTGCTCAATCTCGCGAGCCTGTTGTTCTTTGCGTGCAATATAAGCTTCCAAGAAGGGAAGTACCTCTGCAGCTTTCCTAGGTGCTCTTAATGGCTTTCCATCCGAACGTAAAGCTTGTAGCATGATCCTTCACCTATCTTTCCGTGTCAAGAATTATAACAGTAATCTTATTTTACACTAAAAAGACGGGTTTGAGAACAATTAATTTAACACTAAATCGATTCCTACGACGCCAATTGGGTTCCCCATGTCATCTATGATCGATTTGGACAGCGTAATGCATGGTTTTTTCGTAATAGCTGACACGTACTCTTCCGAAACGAAGAGCTCACCTGCCATCGCGCGCTTCCACCACTCTCTCCCTTTGGCGTTCACCAATCCTGCCTCTGGCTGCGAGAAGATAAAGGTGCCATCTCCACGGTTTGACCAAATCGCTTCAATACCCACGGTTTTCTTCAGAATACCTTGCAAATGGGAAGCATGTTTATCTTCCACCAATGATTTGATATCCGGGACCCGAACAAGGGCATTCAGCAATTGTTTCATTTCTTCAATATTCACACGAACCGTTCCTTGCTTACTCTTCAAACCGACCGCTTGAATGGCTTTGATAAGCTCTGAGGAAGAACGATCTAAATTTTGATTGATGTGCTGAAGCCTTGAGACTTCTTGACGTTGCTTTTTCATCTGATCGAGCGTATGTTCAACACTCGACATCGTTTCATTCATCAAATCAACGACCTCACCAAGTGAAGATCTGGTTCCCGTAACAAGAGAGGACTGTTGTTGCGTCGAACTTGTTGTGCTTGCAACAAGGCTATTCACATGAAGGATCAACGAGAAAATCGTATCGATCTTTCCTTTCATCACCTTCATTTCATCAATCCCATGGATGACGGAGGCTTTCTCCTCAGCTACTGCAGCAACGACCTGCGAAACGCCGCTCTCGATATCTGCCAGCAGCTCCGAAGACTTCTGAACAGCTTCATGACTTTGTGCGGCCAGCTTCTTAATTTCCTGTGCCACTACCGAGAAACCTCTGCCGTTCTCACCGGCTCTCGCCGCTTCTATCGAAGCATTTAAAGCCAGCAGTGAAGTTTGATTCACGACTTCAGTAATAAACATATTGATTTCTTCAATCTTGGACGTATGTTCGGTTAGATCCTGAATCTTCTTCTGCATCGTATCATTGTTCACATGCAAATCGTTCATGACCTCGTCCGTTGCATTCAGTGAGCGGCATACATCAACGACGGTGTCTTTGGTCTGCTCGCTTTCCCTATGCATATGTAATGACGAATCCAAAATCTGGTCTGCAGCTGCAGCCACTTGCTGAATCGCCGCAAAAGCTTCTTGCAGCTGTCCAGCGGCGTGCTCGCTTCTTCCCTTTAATTCTTCTTCCCCTTGGATCGATGCATCTGCGATTTGAAGCAAATGACTGATAGAGCGATTCACTTCTTCTACCGCCGCCGCTAAACGATCTGCAACAACTTGCGACTCCTGGATGAAGGTACGAAATTGTTCTTCGTGAGCAACACTTCCCTGTTGTGCCCGCGATGACGCCCCAGATCGAATCAGGGCGATACTTCCCATCAGCAGCAATATGGCTAAACTAGCAGCCGTGAGATAGGTTGAATCGACAAATAAAGCGGATACATTCACTGCAACGCCAAGAAGTATAAAACCATAAAACCAAGCTTTTTGCTTTGAATCCGTCGACATCAGCAACTGGAACTCCTCCCAAAAGGAACCAAAATGTTAGTTTTTGTTACATTATATCGAATTTAGGAGAGCTTGAACAGCAATAAAAAACGGAGACCCTCTCGGATCTCCGTTTTTCGTGTAACCTATTTTTTATTTATTTTGATTTTGTGTGTTAGATTGTTGCTGCTTGCTAGGTACCGCTGTTTCTGTAGCAAATTCTACGTCTTGCGCTGCTTTCTTGTTGCTCTTGTTCTTTGCCATCTTCAATCACCTCCTGTATGCTTATGGTTTCCCAAACAGGATTTTTTATGAGTTTCTTTTTTCAAAAAATTGACCACTCACAAAGCTTTAGCAGGGGCTAGAATCTCATCCTTTAACTGATTCCAAATGACCTCAGTCACTTTTCCATTCCCTTGTTTTACAATAAACACCTTGACGGTCTTCTTACCCCACTCTTTGTAAACCTGATCCTTCGTGTCAAAATACAGATCAATCTTCTTGCCTTTAATCGCACTGCCTGTGTCGGCAACAACACCATACCCATAGCCCGGTATGAACAAAACCGTTCCTAAAGGAAACACCTTCGTGTCTGCCGCGATCGTTGATAGGGCTTTATCATCCCGCTTCACCTTAATACCCGAATACGTAATCCCATAGGTTGGATGATTCGGACTTTTACCCGTGGATTCCTTACCAGCGAAATAACCAGTTGCAGTCACTTCAACGGCCTTGTACTTCGATAGATCTGAATCTATTTTCGGAACAAAGCGGTAACTCACTTGTTGTTGACGCTCTTGCGCAACAGGCATAGCAACTGAAATCGCGGGTCCTGAAGGATATCCTTGTTGCTGATCTCGTATATGGGTAGCGGAATTTGCCGCCCTATGGTTACCTTGATTGCTAGCCTCTTCTCCGAAAAAAACGATCAAAACCGTTAGCATCATCCATGCGAGTATCCATTTAGACTGCACCTGTGCATTGGTTGTTCTCATTCCTTAAAACCTCCCCCTACTAAAGCAGGTTGTCCATTCCCTTGCATCAATAAACCTCCACATACAGACTCACTGCATAAGGTGCCCTCCTTTAGCTATCTTATGCACCTTTGGGAGAACGCAAAAAAGCAGAGAAGTGAAGTCACTTCTCTGCTTCTTATAGGAACAAATGGGGATTACAGTTTGTTTTTAATTTCTTCTTGAATCAGGTTAATAACTTCAGCAATCGGTTGTGTACCTAGATCACCTTGACCGCGTTTACGGATGGACAAGCTTTCGTTCTTCACTTCGTTCTCGCCAACGACGAGCATGAAAGGAATTTTCTCCAGCTGGGCTTCACGGATTTTGTAACCGAGCTTCTCATTGCGATTATCCGCTTCTACGCGAATACCAGCTTCTCTTAGTTGCTCTGTCACTTGGTTGGAGAATTCCTCAAACGCAGGAGATACTGGAATTACTTTCGCTTGTGTCGGCATTAACCAAGTTGGCAGGGCACCCGCGAAATTCTCAAGCAAGAAAGCCGTCATACGCTCCATTGTGGAGATAATTCCTCTGTGAATAACGACTGGACGGTGCTTCTGACCATCTTCCCCTGTGTACTCCAATTGGAAACGCTCAGGCAGCAAGAAATCGATTTGCGCTGTGGAAAGTGTTTCTTCTTTTTTGAGAGCAGTTTTGATTTGAACATCCAGCTTAGGGCCGTAGAACGCTGCTTCACCTTCAGCTTCGTAGAACGGCAAGCCTAGCTCTTCTACAACCTCACGCAGCATGCGTTGGGAAGTTTCCCACATTTGATCATCGTTGAAGTACTTCTCAGTATCCTTCGGATCACGGTAGGAAAGACGGAAACGATAGTCTGTAATGCCGAAATCTGCGTATACTTGACGGATCAAGTTCACAACACGGGAGAATTCTTCTTTGATTTGATCCAAACGGCAGAAAATATGCGCGTCATTCAAAGTCATCGCACGCACGCGGTGCAAGCCAGTCAAAGCTCCAGACATTTCATAACGGTGCATCGTGCCAAGCTCAGCAATACGGACCGGAAGATCACGGTAGCTGCGCATCTCACTCTTATAAACCATCATGTGATGAGGGCAGTTCATAGGACGCAGAACAAGCTCTTCATTGTCCATGACCATTTTGGGGAACATGTCTTCTTGGTAGTGCTCCCAGTGTCCAGAAGTCTTATACAACTCAACATTCGCTAGAACCGGTGTGTACACGTGCTGGTAGCCTAGACGTTCTTCCAAATCCACAATGTAACGCTCCATTGTACGTCTCAGCTTCGCACCATTTGGCAGCCAAAGCGGTAAGCCTTGTCCCACTTCGCGGGAGAAACCAAACATTTTCAACTCGCGGCCCAATTTACGGTGATCACGCTTTTTCGCTTCTTCCAAAAGGTGCAAATGCTCATCCAACTGCGCTTTCTTAGGGAAAGCTGTGCCGTAAATACGTTGAAGCATTTTGTTCTTGGCATCGCCGCGCCAGTAAGCACCAGCTACGCTCAACAATTTGAACGCTTTGATACGGCCAGTGGATGGCAAATGCGGTCCGCGGCACAAGTCAAAGAACTCGCCTTGGTCGTAGATCGTCAATACAGCGTCTTCCGGTAAATCACGGATCAATTCCAACTTGAACGGATCTTCCAATTCTGTGAAAATGCGAATCGCTTCCTCACGGGAAACAACACGGCGCGTAATCGCTAAGTTTTCGTTCGAGATGCGTTCCATTTCCTTTTCGATTTTGATCAAATCTTCTGGGTTCAAGGGTGTTTCCAAATCGATATCATAATAGAAGCCGTCCTCAATGACTGGACCGATTCCTAGTTTAACTGCTTTGTTGCCATAAATGCGTTTGATCGCTTGTGCCATCAAATGCGCTGTGCTGTGACGGTACATTTCCAAGCCCGCTTCGCTATCTAAAGTCAGGATTTCGACATCTGCATCGTTGTCTAAAGCAAAAGATAAATCAACGGATTTACCGTTAACTTTACCGCCAACGGCATTTTTCTTCAGTCCGGACGAAATGGATTCCGCCACTTGCTCAATTGTCGTACCTACTGCATATTCTCTTACTGCGCCATCTGGTAATTTCACTTGTACAACCATCTTCGTTGCCTCCTAATTTGTGTTAATAAAAATGAACGCAAAAAAGCACACTACATCCCATAAAGGGACGAGTGCGCTCAGCTCGTGGTTCCACCCTAGTTCGATTCGCTCCTATCCAAGGGATAAGTCGAATCCTCATCAGCATTCGTTAACGGGAATGATTCCGGTACTGTATAGTATCGGACCTGCAAATCAGGCCGAATTCCACAATACGGCTACAAAGGGGTAAACAATCCGATTCGCTGAAGGAGATTGCAGCCTGGTCTCCTCTCTCTGAGCAGTTCATACAGAAAGTTCTTGTCTTTGATACTAACGCCTTCGTTCACTATTATAAATGGCGAGCGGGGCAAGGTCAAGGGGATAGTTGATCCTGCTTCTTCGTGTCGCCGAGATAGAGGTCACACGTGCGGCAATAACCGCAAACCGTTGTACGATCTTCAAAGATCTGCCGAATCGTTTTGATGATCGTAAGCTCAGGGTCACGCGTATGAATAACAATGTTGGCCGGAGAGACCGTAATGAGCGTGCTTACAATCATATCCTCAAAATTGATATCCTTCTCCAGCATTTCCATTCGAAAACTTGCGTCAAATTCATTCGCGTCTATAGGCTCCATCCGGTCATTCAAAATGACAAACTCATGTCCACCTTTGTGAATGAGATGTGCCGCGGGAATCTTAGCTTCCTGAATATAGACGAAGTATTGCAAGAGTGAAATGAATTCCTGATACTGCCGATCCATCATAAATTCGTCAATCGCGTACTCCGCGATTTCACGCAGTTCTTCCTTGTATTCCTGAAGGCGGAATTTAATAAAGCCATCTAAGCTAAGATGAGGCTTCTCCTCCAGTAAACCACTCAAAAGCTCCTTCAGTATCTGAATCCGACGGATACGACTTGGACTACTGCTCATTAGCGGCAGACCATCCACGTCACTCTCCTGGATCAAGGATTGCTTGCAGTACCCTTCAATGGCGATTAGATCAGATTCTTTCTCGTATTTAAAATCCTTTGTGATCAGATTGCGCAGGATCTCCGATTCCTTGTCCGCAACAATGTGGCTAGCCAAGGTCTCTGCCAGGCATGCTCTCACCTGATCCTCATGAACAAACGGGTCATGAAGAACACTCCCCGCCTCCACTTCCACATAAATAAAAGCACGTGTTTCACACCAAGTGTAAGTAGCCGTTAAGCCATTTTGGACGATATGTAAATGCTGCAGCGCTTGATTGACCTTCGCGCTTAGCGAACGTACATAGGATTCCTCGACATTGATCAGGGCAATTGCAAACAGTTCCATGTGCTCACTCCTTCCATCTATGCATCCTCCTTTTAAGAGTATATGGTCGATAGGTGGGAGATATACAACGAACAATTTGCCATTTGCGGAAGGGATTTGGGCATGCAAAAAAGGAGCAGCACTAGGCCGCTCCTCATGAAAGTAAATAGGCGTGTTACAGCTCCATTAGAGCCTTCACGAGCAAGAAAGGGAGGACACCAATAGAGACAAAAGCATACAGGAATCCTTGCACAAAACTTTTAAACAGTTTCACAAAAATCACTCCGATCTTCGATCCCAAATTTGTGGTGTTCCCTCATTGTACGCTTATTGACCGATGGTTACCTGAAGATTAGATTAAAATTATGCGTATTGGAAAAAAGAAGCAGCCGCGGCTGCTTCTTTAAGATAAGTATGAATATTAACTCTATGATTTAAGTGGGAATTTTCATACTATTTTAATATAGTTATTGTATCATTTAGTCAAAGGAGTGATGGCAATGATCTCTTTTAACTACAATGAATGGCTGGATGAATACAATGACTGCTTAACCCTTTTTGAAATGTTTGGCGATGAACATTATTTGCTAGAAGCCACCGAAGTTCTCCATAGTCTTAAAGCTGTTCTAAGACGCATAGATCACAATACTAAACTTACACAATGCATTAACAACGATGTGTGTCGCAACTATAAGTATATTTTATCGGAAGATTTTTGATGAACATAGACAAGGGTATCTGTAAAAAGTGTGACTAACGCATTTAAGCGATGGTCACTTTATTTGTATAGATGAGCTTATCGAGACTTACCTCTTGACGACAGCCAAGCCATTGTAACGCAAAAAGACGCCTATCAATTTTTAAAATTGATAAGCGTCTTTATCATACATCATCTTAGTTCTGCATCACAAAATCACGATCAATCTTCACATTCTCGTCGTCAAACACGCGCAGAATCTGATACTTCGTATTCCGCTGCGCTGGGATTTTACCCGCTTGACGGATGATGTCCAGCGTCGAGGACACGTTGACCTTATGCGTAGTGCCCGCGGCGGATACGACGTTCTCCTCGATCATCGTGCTGCCGAAGTCGTTACAGCCGTAGCTTAGCGTCTGTTTACCAACCTCAGGTCCCATCGTGACCCATGAGGATTGGAAGTTCGGCACATTGTCCAGCATAATGCGGCTGATGGCCAATGTTTTCAAATATTCTTCAGGCGTCACTTTCTCCGCCTTCATGTTCGTGTTGTCCGGTTGGAACGTCCACGGGATGAAAGCTAAGAAGCCCGGTGTGTTCAGCTTCTGCAGAAGCACATCGTCCTGCGCATCACGGATGCGCAGCATATGAAGCGCGCGCTCTTCCATGGATTCGCCGAAGCCGATAACCATTGTTCCTGTTGTGTGCATGCCGATCTTGTGAGCGGTTTGCATCACGTCCATCCAATCGCGCCACGAACCTTTGAGCTTCGAGATCTTACGACGCGTGCGGTCATCAAGGATCTCAGCACCGCCGCCAGGCAAGGAATCAAGCCCTGCTTCGTGCAATTGGCGAACGACTTCCTCCAGTGACAAGCCGTCAGAAACATCTTTCATTTTCATAATTTCAGCGGGTGAGAAGGAATGCATCGTGATATCAAAGCGCTTCTTAATCTCGCGCAAAATATTCGTATAATAACTGAAAGGCAGATTCGGATTCGTACCGCCTTGCATCAAAATTTCTGTGCCATCCACATCCAACGTCTCTTGAATCTTCTGGAAAATCGTCTCATCCGGCAGAACATAACCTTCCTTCGAACCTGGAGGGCGGTAGAACGCACAGAATCGGCAATACACATCACAAATGTTCGTATAGTTAATGTTCCGCCCAATCACGAAAGTCGTGATCGGATCCGGGTGCCATTTCTTCATAATCTGATTGGCGGTGTCGCCAATTTTCTCTATTTGATCGGATTCGAATAGCGTAATACATTCTTCTACATCAATTCGTCCGCCTGCTTGTGCTTTATTTAAAATGCGATCGATCGGTTTCACAGTAGATCACTCCTTTACTTTCTGAAGGCTCGTATCCAATTATCGTACCATATTCATGCCAAAAAAGCAGCACAGGGCTGCTTTTTCCAGTCGTTATTCCTAGCTAAATATGAATAATTTCTGAATACAGAGGCGGTTAACCTCGCAAGGCTTGTTCCAAATCTTCAATAATATCCTCGATATCTTCGAGTCCTACCGAGTATCTCACAAGACCGTCTGTAATCCCACGCAGCAATCGAACTTCCTTCGGCATCGCAGCATGCGACATCATCGCTGGATACGATAAAATACTTTCGACTGCACCTAAGCTTACGGCTACAAGTGGAATCTTCACTTTACTCAGCAATTTCTTCGCTTTCTCGCCAGATCCAACGTCAAATGAGACGACAGCTCCGTAGCCTAGCGACTGCTTCTCGTGAATTTCACGGCCTGGGTGGTTAGGAAGACCTGGGTAGTAGACCACATCAATATCAGGCTGCTCGGTCAGCCATTGCGCTAATCTGCGAGCACCTTTCTCGGACATTTCCATACGAGCTTGCAAGGTTTTCATACCGCGAATGAGCAGCCATGAATCTTGGATACCGAGCACGTTCCCCATGCCATTCTGAATTTGCTTCATCCGACGGCCCAGACTGTCATTCGCTACAACAGCTAGCCCAGCTAGAACATCACTGTGCCCGCCAAGGAATTTCGTTGCGCTATGCAGCACAATATCGATCCCTAGCTCGATTGGACGCTGATGATACGGTGTCATGAAGGTATTATCCAGCATCGTAAGTAAATCATGCTCTTTGGCAAATTTAGCAACCTCACCAATGTCTGTGATGCGGAGCGTAGGGTTCGAAGGCGTTTCGATGAACACAGCTCTCGTGTTGGAACGAAGCGCCGCTCTCACCTGAGCGATGTCCGTCATGTCGACAAACGTGGATTCCACGCCCATGCGATTCATAATCGTCGTCAGTAAGCGATACGTACCACCGTATACATCTTCCGTACAGATCACATGATCGCCCTGTGACAAAAGCATTAACGCTGATGAAATCGCGGCCATCCCCGAAGCGAATGCGAATCCACGCGTACCGCCTTCTAATAAAGCTATATAATCTTCCAATGCTTGACGCGTTGGATTACCTGATCGTGTATAATCATACTCTTGATTAGCATCCACATCGGCTTGATGAAAGGTCGAAGCTTGGTATAACGGAACACTGGAAGCTCCTGTTGCTTGGTCAATTTCACCGCCAAAATGGATCAGTTTGGTTGCAAATTTGCCATGGGGCTTGCGTTGTTCTTTATCTGAAGAATGGCTCATGATTGTGAAGCTCCTTCCAACTCGGCTTGTGCCGCTTGCAGGGCATTGGACAGATCCCCAATGATATCATCGACATGCTCAATTCCTACGGAGAAACGTAGCAGACGGTCATCGACACCAATTTGCTGTCTAATTTCAAGCGGAATATCCGCATGGGTTTGTACGGCTGGGTACGTCATCAAGGATTCCACACCGCCTAAGCTTTCCGCGAAAGCAATCAGCTTAATGTGACGAAGAATTGGCTCAACTAAACGAGCATCATTTACTTTGAAGGAGAAGATCCCTGTGTTACCGCTGGATTGCTTGTTTTGAATCGCATGACCAGGGTGTGACTCAAGCGCCGGATAGTACACATTGGAGATCAGCGGGTGCTCTAATAAGAAGTTCGCAATCGCTGTAGCATTCTGTTCATGACGCTCCATGCGAAGCGCTAGAGTTTTCATCCCTCTCATAAGCAGCCAGCTGTCTTGCGGCCCGAGCACAGCGCCAATGGAGTTATGAAGGATCGCCATTTGCTCCGAAAGCTCTTTGCCCTTCGTTACGATCAAACCGGCAAGCACGTCATTATGACCGCCCAAATATTTCGTCGCACTGTGAATAACAATATCCGCACCAAGCTCAATTGGGCGTTGCAGGTATGGCGTAAGCAACGTGTTATCAACGATGGATACGATGCCCTTTTTACGGGCCCACGTACAGACAAGCTCGAGATCCGTAATCATCATGAGCGGGTTCGTTGGTGTTTCGATAACGAGACCTTTTGTATTCGCTTGGTACGCACCTTCTAGGGCATCCAAATCGTTCGTATCAACGTACGTAGCGGTTACACCGAAACGGGACATAATTCTTTCTAATAGGCGATACGTACCGCCATATAAATCCAAGGAAACGATCAAATGATCACCTTGGCTGAAATAAGCGAAAATCGTTTGCAAGGCTGCCATTCCTGAGGAACAAGCAAAGCCAGCATCACCGGATTCGAGCCCCGCGATCGCATCTTCAAGCACTTTACGGGTTGGACTTTTGGTACGCGCATAGTCAAAGCCCGTGCTTTGCCCTAGCTTAGGGTGGCGAAATGCAGTTGCTTGATAAACGGGAAAGCTTACAGCACCTGTCACAGGTTCTTCAATGGAGCCAATTTGAGCGAGACGACTTTCGATTTTCAACAAGGGAATTCCTCCTCAAGGTATGGGTATGGATGCGATTTCTAGTTCAATTACAATTGCGAACTTGCCAAGCTTTCATTAATATTAACGGTTAGTTCAAACGGCGTTTCTTGATATACATAATAGTTCAGCCAGTTCGAGAACAGCAAGTTCGCATGCGCTCTCCACGTATTATAAGGCATTCTACTTGGATCGTTATTCGGATAATAATTGTTCGGAATGTCGATTGGCAGCCCTTTGCTCACATCGCGATCATATTCCCACTTCAAGGAGCACGCATCATATTCGGAATGTCCGGTTACGAAAATATGCTTCCCATCTCGCGTTGCAACGATATATACGCCAGAGTCATCGGATTCTGCTAAAATTTCCAAATCTGGACATCGTTCAATATCTTCTCGACTAATATCGGTGTGGCGAGATTGCGGCACATTGAACACTTCATCAAAGCCGCGCAGCAGCTTCGTGTTCGGGACACTTACCGTGTGAGGGAAAACACCGAACATTTTCTTCTCAAGCGCATATTTCCGAACACCGAAATGATGATATAAACCGGCTTGAGCAGCCCAACAGATATGCAAGGTGGACGTCACGTTACGCTTGCTCCATTCCAAAATCTGCGTCAGCTCTTCCCAGTAGTTCACATCCTCAAAATCCATTTGTTCCACGGGCGCACCGGTAATAATCATACCATCTAGCTTATCGTCTTTGATATCATCAAAGGTTTTATAGAACATATCTAAATGCTCGAGTGAAGTATTCTTGGACGTATGTGTCTTGGGGTGAAGAAGCACGAACTCCACTTGCAGTGGCGTGTTCCCGATCAAGCGCAGCAACTGCGTCTCCGTCGTTTCCTTTGTCGGCATTAAATTAAGCAGGGCAATGCGAAGTGGACGTATATCCTGGTGATACGCGACGGATTCATCCATGGTGAAGATGTTCTCTTGGTTTAAAATTTCTTTGGCAGGCAGGTTGTCAGGAATCTTGATCGGCATCCTGTTCACTCCTCTTCTTTAGTTTGAGTTTGATCAAAGGCCTATATGAACGCAAAAATGACCTTCTCTGGAATCAGAGAAAGGCCATAGAAAATCAAAGTCAATGTCCTTCTCTTATCTCCCAGATTCGCTGTAAACAGCGTTTCCGCAAGAATTAGCACCGTGCTCCCCTTTGGATTACAAAGGTTTGTCGGTTGCCGGGTGTCATTGGGCTAGTCCCTCCACCTACTCTTGATAAGAAAACGTAACGTATGCGATTAGCATTATCATACTATAAATTGAACTAAAGTCAAGATGGTCAGCTTGTTCCAATTTAAAGGAATTGCAAATTTCTTGAATTGATGTAAATTCCATTTCTTTATGATACAATATGTATCAATAAATAGTGTTTAATTTTATCAAAAGAAGGTTAACTATGTAGGTAAAAGAACTTATCAAGAAATGAGGGATCTTCATGTCCACCCAAACAACGGATAATTTCTCGGCATTCGCTTCCTTGCATCGCTTCTTTTCCCTGATTGAAACCACCAAACCAACGCCAGAACAAGCCGATAAGGCTGTCTCACAGCTTTACCTGATTTATGGAGCAACAAGCGAAGAGGATCTGATGGAGCGCGGCGCACCCGAGTTAATTCAAATGTATTTGGAGATTAAAAATAAAATTCTAAGTGCCGCCATGTAAGTTATGGCGGTTATTTTTTTGGCACAGGCCTAGCCTTTTTTCCATACGATATCAAAACGACAAATTCCCTTATTTCATCAAACTTTTTGGCTTGAAACGGGATATATGAACAGGTATACTAGACAAGTATTCGACACGGACGAAAAAGGAGGGCATACGCTTGGACGGAGACCCGAGGAGTAGCACCTGCAAGGTCAGCAGTACACAATTTCAAACTGTAGGAATGCA
Organism: Paenibacillus pectinilyticus; assembly: GCF_001700435.1. GTDB lineage: Bacteria > Bacillota > Bacilli > Paenibacillales > NBRC-103111 > Paenibacillus_E > Paenibacillus_E pectinilyticus. The sequence continues at coordinate 117,354 of NZ_LYPC01000030.1, read as the reverse complement.
GTCGGTTGTCTCTTCATCCCGAGCTATGCTCTTCTAGATGAACATAACCGGCTCATTCCATGCAAAGGGGTGAGCAGATGAAAACACGGTTGGTTCAAAATGGTATTTTTACGCTTGTTGATGACGTGACCGCTGCGCTTACACCGCCTAGTCAAGGTTTCTATTGGATTGATGCGGGGATTGAGGATCTGGAATTACTTCAGCCTCTTTTTCATCTGCATGATTTGGCCGTAGAAGACTGTCTAAGTGAGGAAGAACAGCGTCCGAAGATTGAATTTTATGATTCCCATTATTTTATTGTGATTAATAGCATTCGTTTTGATGATGAAGAAATTTTCTTACGCGCACTTAATCTATTCTTAAGCAAACATGTCATTATTACCGTTACACGACAAAAAATTAATGAACTCCGCGCACTCAAACCGTTCCTCTGGGAGGAAGAAGTCAATAGTGCCGATCGTTTCCTTTATCATTTGGTCGATTTAGTCGTCGATAACTATGTGGCCGTCGGTGACCGAATTGAAGCGAAGATTGAGAAGCTGGAAGAAGATATTCTGATGGCGACGAAAAAGACCCATTTGAATGAAATTATTGGACTTCGATCTGAAATTTTGTGGTTGAAAAAGGTACTCGTCCCTCAGCGCGATGTGATCGGAACGCTTGGTAAAAAAGAATTGCGGCTGATCGATCATCAGCTCCAGAAGTATTTCGGCGACATTTATGAAAATGCCGTCAAAATCGTGGATACCTTCGATACGCTCCGCGATCTCATGGGGAACTTACGAGAAGCTTATCAGTCCAGCCTCGCGAACCGTGCGAATGATATCATGCGCGTGTTTACCGCACTGACAACGATCTTCATGCCCTTAACCTTCATTACCGGCGTCTTCGGGATGAATTTCGATAATATATTGGGCCTGCATGTGGCTCACGGCGATGAATTCGTGCTTGCGTTCATGGGCGCGCTTGGTATTGCCATGTATATACTTTTCAGAAAGAAAGAATGGTTATGAACCCATCGGATAGGATATAGGTGACTTCTGGCAGTAAGCTGCGGGGAAGTCACCTTTTTTGCGTCTGCTTATGCTAGCTTAATTTTGACAAACTTACGCTTCCCAACCTGCAGAATGTCGCCATCCTGCGGAGCGATTAGCGCATGAATATCTGTAATTTTTTGCTCGTTTAGTTTAACTGCCCCTTGCTCGATACTACGTCTTGCTTCCCCATTTGACGATTGGAGCGATAAATGGACTAACAGCTTGATAAGGGTGATACTCCCTGCGTCCAAATCACTGCTGATTAAGCTTACTTCCTCCATTTCATCCGGTAACGCCCGCTTCTGAAAAACCGTAATGAAATGCTGTTCCGCTCCTTCAGCAGCTTGCACGCTGTGGTACATGGTCACATAGGCTTTAGCCAGCCTCATTTTGGCATCTCTTGGATGAATGGTACCTGTGGAGAGACCTTCCCGAAGATCCTCCAATTCCTTATGGGATAGGGATGTTGTAAGCTCAAAATATTTGAGCATAAGCGTATCGGGAATGGACATTGTTTTGCCAAAAATATCATTCGGCTGCTCATCGATACCGATGTAGTTGCGCAAGCTTTTGCTCATCTTCTGAACGCCATCAAGGCCTTCTAATAGCGGCATTAGGATCGCCACCTGACCTTCTTTCACCTCGTACGCCCCTTGTAGGGTTCGGCCCATCAAGATATTAAAGGTCTGATCCGTTCCCCCTAGTTCGATATCACTTTGTAAAGAAACCGAGTCGTAGCCTTGCATCAACGGATAGAAAAATTCATGCACATGAATGGGCTGATTCGCCGCATAACGTTTAGCAAAATCATCTCTTTCCAGCATCCGCGCGACAGTTACTTTACCTGCCAGCCGCAGGACATCATCGAAACGAAGCTCACCCAGCCAGGTGGAGTTGTAGTAAAACGTAGTCCTCGTGAGATCCAGCACTTTGGACAACTGGGTCTGGTACGTTTGCGCGTTATGCTTCACATCTTCCTCAGAAAGCTGTTTTCGCGTCTCGGATTTGCCTGTCGGATCACCAATGCGACCCGTAAAATCACCGATGATTAGCTGTACCTCATGGCCCAGATCTTGAAATTGGCGCAGCTTCTGCAAAACGACCGTATGCCCGATATGAATATCTGGCGCGGAAGGATCTAAACCGAGTTTCACTTTTAAGGGAATCCCGGTTATGACGGACTTGATGATCTTCTGTTTGAGCGCATCTTCGGGTACGATTTCTGCTGCACCGCGCTTAAGTATGGCAAGCTGATCCTCTACTTGTTGCTACTGCTCTTCCGATAACTGATCCCATGTAAACATACAATCCCCCCGTTCAATTGGTCAAAATAGCGTACTGAAATGCAAAAAAGACAACCTCAACGTCCACAAAGGGACGAGAGATTGTCTCGCGGTACCACCCTAATTAAAGAGAGCGGATTGCGCGCCAATAGGCATGCAGCTTCTCTTTCACTTAGAAATTTAACGACAATAAATTGCCGGGTGTAAGCTACTAATGCCCATATAGCGCACTTTCCCCTCACCAACTCAGAACTGTAATTCGGCATATAAGCATGCATCGGTTTGCACCATCCACCGACTCTCTGCAGCAGCGGCCTATCTCCTACTTCGGGCATCGCCCATGTTCGTCATCGCGTTCACGAATATTAGATTATGGACCATTTAAACATAACTAGCTCACATTTGTCAACAGACATTAACTAGCGGCTTGTGACGTGAATCTTTCCTTCTCCCTGCGAAAACGTAACCGGAGCAGGCGCAGCCATTCATAGGCACGATCCAGCTCTTTTCCTTTGAGCTCTTCGGGTCCTGTAAGCGTCTTGAGGACAGGCTTCAAGTAGCGATCCCCTTCAGACTCATAAGCGTTCCATGCCTTAATCTGCTCTTCTTCAGGGACCGAAGCTAGCTCCGCTTCCACAAGCGGATCCATGTCGTAGCCTTCGCGCTCTAAGTCTTCAACCCATAGCAGCAATTCTCTGCGCGGCATCGTCAAATTCGCTTGAAGATCAGCGAGACTGCCGCCGCCTGCCACGATTTCCAGCAGCTTACGCTTGCTGACTTCGCGATCAAGCTCGATGCGCAGCTTTTGCTCTTTCTGAGCAAAGAGCCATCCTTCGAATTTGATCATGTCAACGTAGTTCGCCACCCAATCCAATGGAAAACCATTCGTACGTGATCTTTCGCCGATTAGTCCAAGCAATTGCTCAGCGTACATCGCTGTCTTCTGCTCGCCGAAGCCAGGAATTTGCTGCAGCTCTTCCTTGCTCTGCGGTAAAAAGACCGAAATCATCCGCAGCACGCGGTTCGTCGCCAGGATGTAAGGCGCCTTCTTCTCACGAGCAGCCTGTTCTCGGCGCCATGTACGAAGGGATTCGTACATCTCTTCATTCGGATTTTCCTCACAGTAGTACGTTAACATTTGGGTCATCTTCGCTTTTCCCGTTAAGCCTTGCGTTAATTCCATTTCTGTCTGAACCAAGGGGCGGAAACCTGATCTCATCTTCTCACGCAAGCCTTGGCGGAACGCATACAGCATCTCATCCCAGCTAATGCCTTGGTACCACATATCTTGCCCGAGCCTTCCAGCGGCATCTGGTTCACTCCAATGCACACACCAAATCCCATGTTCTTCCGCAATCGAGACCTGCGCGGAGATCAGTTGTTGATCCCCTAAATTCTTCTCTAACGTGTTCAGAAATACAATGTTCATCCCTTCAATTCCTCCAGACGTTTCACGAATTTAGTTTCAGAAAAACGAAAAAGCACCTCTTCCGCCGTAAGGCAGAAAAGGTGCTTCCTTTTTCTAATATCCAAATCATACCATGTTTGTCAGATAGGCGCAAGAACCGTTTTGCCACCAACCCTTTATCGGTTATAATGGGGTCATACTAGAAAGAGAATGGAGAGTCCTTATGTCTGATTATGACTTCTTATACGATCATCAAGAAGAAACAACGACCCGTTTTGTCTGTTTCGTTGGCAATGCGTTACACCGTTTTGACCTCGCTATTATGACAACAACTCGTTACTATGGCAAAAAGCTGGTCATCGATTTGCAATCGGGACGCAGCGCTGTAATTGGTCCGGATGATTTGGCTGAAGAGGGCTATCTGGAGCATGTTTTCAAAATTAATGAGGAACAAGCCGCAGAACTCAATGAGTTCTTATCCCAAATTATCGGATCGATTCATTTCACGGATATTTAATGCGGTGACGGGGGAAACTGGAAAAAGCAAAACCTGAAAAGGAGGCTTATCCATGCGTAAAAAGTCATCACAAGTCAACCATGTAGAGGGATTAGGCTTCCTCTCAGAAGACCGCCTCGCTGCGTACACTGACCTCAAGTCCGTTGAGTCACAGCGAAACGACATGATTCCTGAGGAGTTTCCGGAAGGACCCTACGGCACAAGCATGCTGTCAGAGTCACTCGGAAAAAGCACCCCTTGGCGAGAGGACCAACGTCCGACCAATCGTTTTGCTTATGAAAATCGCGAACTGCATGAAGGCATTACAAGAGATTATCCTGGCGCAGATGATGCAATAGGAGAATCGACCGAAGGCTTGTCCTAGGTACTAGGTACGCAGAAACGCCGCTAACACCCGTAATTGGGACGTTCGCGGCGTTTTTGGTTATCGTCGATTATTTACCTAGCAGCTCCAAATGTCTGCCAATATGATGTCGCAGTCCTTCAGCAAAGACAGCCTCTTGCTCAGCCATCGTTTGGAAGAATTCATCTGCAAACGTGCGGCTGCCGTCAGCATTCTTCGCTTGAAGAAGCAAACCGTACGTAATGTGCAGCAATTGACGCGCATTATTTTCTTCCATGTAATCAGGAAGCTGTGCATCTGTTACATCGCTAAGTGGAACGATCGCGCTAATGTCCGTCGTAACGTGGTAATAAGCTGTCGCTTCCACAAAGTGATCAAGCGCATATTGGTGCATACGGCGATAAAGCGTCGGATTCACTTTGGCTACAACACGTACCGCTTCGAGCCAATTCGTACCCGCAGTTTTGATATGGAATAAACCATTCGTATATTGCCCGATCAACGGGAACACACTGAATTTATCACTGCCGGAATGGATACTCAACTTATATTCAAAATGCACAGCAATGGCCGCATGACTCGCTAATTCACGCTCAAATTGCGCGATATCGCCGATGTAGTCGATCCCTTTTTGGAATTCGCCGCAGAAGCGTGGCGCCATACTGAAAATCGTAACACCGCGGTCACGAAGCTCATTAGCTACCAAGTAATGGGCCTCTGGGGAGGTTGGTGTCGCTGTTTCATCGATGGAAATTTCGAAATCGACCGCACGATCTAAGGTAACGATATACTTACGGTAGATCGCTTCCATGAAATTGATAGCCGCATCATAAATGAGAACATCTTTCTTCAACGCTTCTGCCGTATAAGCAAGTGTTGCTCCTGGCACATTCGGTGCCGTTTGCAAGTAGCGCTCTTCATAGCGATTACGCAAGCTGGCTGGCAGCTGCTCGTATTTCGCGGCAATGTCCGCTTCGGACATGGATTCAATGGTGTTATCGATATTCTCGGAGCAATCCAGCGTCAGCATCGTAAATCCAAGGCGCAGCGCGTACTCAATATCCTCTTCTTTCTTCAAATGGTCGCCATCCGCGCCATATCCGTCCGTGTAGCCCTCTTGCAGAACCGCATAAGCCGCGGCATCCAGAACATCCTCGTACGTGCGGCCCGTCAAGGCAAGCTCACGAATACTTTGCTGAGCCAAAACAGGGCGAATATCTTTACCACGGATCGTTTGGATATGTCCAGGACTTGCAATTCCAAGGCGATCACCTAAGCCCATCGTCGCTACTTGCGTACCGAAAGCTTGAGGTGCTGTATATGGCAATAATTGATTGATGATCAAACGGTTTTCATGAGAAAGAGGGGCTATTTTCCCGCCTTCAACAGTTTCTCCTTGCAATTGATCGAATAATTCTCCAGACCCAACTACAAGTAGTTGCTTGCCTGATGTTGTCCGCACCATAAGCAACGTGGTATCTCCCACTTGTGTTTGAGATGCGCCATATACGTTGATGACTTCCGATGAAAACTCGCTTACTTTCCCTGCCCGTAAGGCTTCTATTAGTGCGTTCATTTAATAATCCTCCTCATAAATGCAAGCGTTTGCTATTGTTCTATAGCTTCATCATATCGCAAGTAAAGAGAATTTTCTCTTCATCTATTCCTATTTTAGGCGAAAACTGTTCATATCTTTCACTCGAATTGTGCTATACTTCCTTTACAACCTTCAAGTGGGAGGAGATCAGCCATGTCGCGTACCGTTACCTTCGGCAATGAAGATGAAGGTCCTTTTTATTTTCAACACATTCATCGTTCAGGTCCCTTCGAGCGGACTCAACATATGCATGAGATGTATGAGCTTTATTATTTATATGAAGGAGAACGCATGTATTTCATTCGTGACCGCTCATATCTCATTTTGCCTGGAGACCTTGTACTCATTGATCGTCGCGAGCTTCATGCCACTTCAGATTCCGATAAACTAGGACATGCACGCGTCGTCATTAATTTCGCAGACAGCCTTGTTGAAAACGCAACAGATGAAGCTCCCTTCCTTTTGAATGCGTTCCAACATACTTCACCTGTCCTTCGCTTGGATCTGCCTACACGGCGGATTGTCGAGGATCTATTAGGCAAATTAATGCAAGAAGCCCGCGAGCCTCTGCTCGGTCAAGCTTTTGCAATACGGCAGTATTTGATTGAGCTGCTCCTTTTCACTGCCCGCTTCGTTCGTATGCATCCCGTCACATCACCTGAGCATGTCTCACCCCTGCATCGCAAAATATCAACCATCGTGCGCTATCTCAATGCGCATTATGCGGAAACCGTGCGGCTCGAGGAGCTCGCCGAGCGATTTGAAATCAGTCCTGCTTATTTAAGCCGGATGTTCAAAGAAATTACTGGCTTCTCGCTAGTTGAGTATGTGAGCCTTGTTCGCGTTCAGGAAGCGCAGCGTTTGTTGGCTACGACCAAGCTCAAAGTGATCGTGATCGCTGAGCAAGTAGGTTTCGGTTCTCTTGTGCAATTCGGACGTGTTTTCAGGCAAATGACGAAAATGACGCCATTGCGGTATCGACAGTCGACTGTTGTGCGGTAATCAAGACATGAAATCTAAAGATGCCATCCAAAAAGAAAAGGGGATTAACCAATAGAAGCGTAATGCTCCTAATGGCGAATCCCCTGTTTTCACTTACTATTACTTGTAAATGGTAAAAATCAGATCCCGGTTTCCGCTATTTTCCGTACTCCAGGTTGTGCCCCCGTTTGTGGAAACCCGTTCAACACCGCCGGTGTATGTATTGCTGTCGTTGTAAGCAAATCCATATTTATTGTTCGTTGAACCATCATCGAGCGAAGCAGGCGAGCGCAAAATAATGCCGTATTTCTGCGTCGTATCAAGCCCAGTGAGTTTTGGATAGATGGCGTAAGGAGTTGCCGCTCCAGGAATATTGTTCGATGGCAGCGCTGCTGTAAACAGCTTTTGCACAGGATTGTTATTCACATCCAGCTTCACGATATCGATGTAGAGATTGTCTTCAGGCACTTTGCTCACATAGCTCTCATACAGATACATATCAATTCTCGGCAAGCTGCTGGACGTTAAGGAGAACGTCTGCATGCGCTGTAGATTAGCGCGAATATCCGAGTACGAGCTGTATGTTGCAGTGCTGTTGTCCTGATCGATCATACTGCCTGTATTGCCAGTTATGTTATAGGCTTCTATCTCATTAATCGACGCTAAGAAGTTGGCTTTGCCCACATAAATTCGGATCTTCGACGTTGAAACGGTTGGAAAATCAAACACTCGGTTATCTCCGATCGTGAATCCGTTCTTGAGATTAACAAAGCTGGTTCCATTCCAGTACTGCAAATTGTACGTATTGATTTGGAAATTCTGATTGCCATAGCCGTATTCTTTGACGGCAATACGGTTCACGCTGGTTGCAGCACCGAAATCAATCTGCACCCATTGATTATTATATTGGCTGTCCGCAGCACTCCAACGTGTTGAAATGTCGCCATCTGTTACTTTGGAAGCCTCGTAGCCCGCCGAATAGAAGCTGGAGGCTGTTGCTGTTTTGCCTGCCGCCAAATTCGCAGGAGCAAGTGGCAAAGCGGAGCTCGTCGGTGAAATTCGTAAAATAACGGATTCACCTGGTTGCTGCAGTCGTGTATAGCTGCCAGTGAACGTGCCGATTTTGGTGTTACTATAAAGCTCTGTAATCGTGTAAGTCGTGCTTGCGCTAAGCCCCAGATCAGCGAAAGTTACGGTCGTAGAAGCCGAACTGTTCATGTTCCAGTTGGACAATCCAACGATTTTATCACCATTTGTATCCGTGGAGTAAATGGCTGACGGCGAATGCTCAAGCTTATGGTAAAAGTTCGTCATCTTAATGGGTTTAGCCGCTTTCCCCTGTCCAGATAGAGCAATCAAAGATGGATTCGTCAGAGCTTTCATTCGATCTTCCGAAATAAATGGAACGTTGTCTCCAATAATGTTATGTCCGCCTTCAAGCATCGTTACCGTCGCGTAGAGCTTACTCTGATTCAGCGTATTCTTGTAAAACCCATTTGCGATATTTTCGGGCAGTGCCATGTCGGGGTCATTATAGGTATAAAGTGTACCATTCGTCCACCAGGATGCAGCGGAGTTAAAGGCTTGACGCTCGATACCCGAATAGAGATCACCTTGCAGCGGAATGGTTGTGTCGATCCCTGATCTTCTGCCATGCGCATACCCAGAAGGGAGCAGCGGAGCGATCGATTCGTTAATATAAATATGCTGCGTAGCCGAAAGCAGCTCGTCGCGCATGATCTGCATGCCGATACGGTATGCCTGCATCCCGTTTTTGGAAGCATCATAATGGTTGCCTTCATACATGCCCAGATCCAGAAAATCCAGCTTCGCATAATCCATTCCCACATTGACGAAATCGACATCCATCAAATTTTTCAGATAAGCTTGCGCCCCTGGATGCGTCGCATCAATGATGTACGTGCCTGCGCCGAGATACGTTTGGATTGGAGATCCCGTGCTATCCTTAAGCGCGATATCTTGGAACGTGAACGTAGGAGCCCCCGGAACCGTATCGGTCAGCTTTTGGTAAATAAAGAAAGGTGCTGTGTAATTGCCCGCTTTCAAGCCCTTGTTGTGCACATAATCGGAATAAGCTTGGAAATCAGTGGGATACGCTTGGCCTGACGTTCCTTTATAACAACAGTCTAGATTCATATAAGTGTAGCCCAATGGTTTCAGGTTAGCGGCAAAATAATCAATCATGCCATGCATGGCATCTACCGTTGGCAGACCGTAGAAACTGTAATAGCTGTTGTAGCCCATCGGCACACCGTCGGTCCATGAGAGCTTCGGTTCACCTACGGCATACGTTTGACCGAATTGCTCCAGACCATCTTGGTAATTACTGTAATAGCCAAGGAAAAACTTATCCGACGAGATTGAGGTTCCACTTTGCGCTCCACCCGCATTATAGACTGAAAATCCCGTTAACGGACCATTAGCCGTGGATGCTTGATGCAAATACTGCATGCTCTTCCAGTTAGGCGTATTGGCAGCACCTGCAATAAATCCTTGCTTGCTCGTATTATCGAACATAGCAGCCACCCAATAACTCGTACCGTCAAACGCGCCCCAAGTAGTCGTTGAGGTGTTTGTACGATCGATTTGATTCTCACCGTTACCAAAATCATTCACAGGCGCAACGCCGTAATCGTAATTATTATTGTATGGCGTTGTGTAAATCCGTTTATCCGTACCTGTGCCAATGTCCAAATTATTCGCTGCAATCGGCTCCAGGAAGTTAATGCTTTGCGAAGTACTTTTCGTCACCGTCATGCTGGCTAGTGCAAAAGGTTTATTCTCATACAGGGTTATGTAAAGAATAATGGATGAACCTGATGTCAGCGTATTGGTAATGGTTAATTTTTTACCATTAATGCCATAACCATCCGTGCCAATTGTTGCCCAGCTCGCTGATCGAGTCCCTGCATCGAAAGAACTGATCCGTGTTGAACTTCCCGTTACACCGTAATCGGAGTAGAAGTTGCTGATGATGCTCGTTGAACCGGAACTGAAATTGCCTTTACCTGTCGACAAATCGTAGGTGATCGTTAGCGTCCCATTCGATGCGGTTACGACATTCCCTGTCTGAGAGATGTTGACTGTGGCGGCCAATGCCTTCGTGGCTCCTGCTTGCAGCAAACCGACAAACATCACTGCGAAAACGGCAATGGCTAAAAGAGATTTTTTAATCATGAATTCCCTCCTGTTTTCATTTCTGTTAACGCTTACAATTCCGATTATAACGTTCCATCCAGGTGCAATTAAATCCAATATTTTGTGGAGAATATGTCTCAATTTTTGTGACTTAGCTTCCTAAGATGGGGCCGATTCCAGTGAAAAAGGTGGAGTCCCAAACTAACATGGCCCAGTGGCCACCACCAAGCATAAAATGTACTCGGCCAGTGACCTGATGTTTGAATGGAACATCAGGTCACTGGCCGATACTTTTTGGGCAAGATACACTCGGAGTCCCCAACCAAAGCCTCGTATGAGCGAGTACTTGCCGAATAGGGAATCCTCGTGTGCTTATTGCTACAGAAATCGTGATTATTCGGGCGATAAGACCAAGGCGAGTGCGTATTGGTCGCATGAGGTGCCATTTTGAGCAGCATACTTGCCTGATAAGCAGTCCTAGCGTGCCTATTGTTTCTGATCTTGCGATTATTCGTGCGATAAGACCACCGCGAATGCTTATTGGTAAAATGAAAATAGCTACTCTAGAAGTAGTAAAATCTACTTCCGGGACCCTCCTCACTTCCAACCTAATTCAATCGTTTTAGACGTATCATTGAACTCTTATAATCCCCGCGCAATGTCAATGGAACGCCAAGGTGCATGAGTGTAGAACCATGACGGACGACCGCTTCCCCATTGTCCATCAGTATTTCATAAGACGCTTGAAGCTCAAGCGCTTGCAGACGTAAGTTCCGTACTTCGGAACCAAAATGCTGCGATTGTAAGAACGTAAACACAACGATCTCGCTATTATCTATGCTATTGTATTGATAAGCCGCCACATTCGAATCTCTCAACGAAGAGAGGCGGTATAAGCTGCCACTTAAAATAACTGGCCTAATTTCCTTGTACAGCGCCACATAGTGCTTCGCTTCTTCCAAATCCGCTACGGACCATTTGCTGATGTCCGCCCCGATGCCTAATCCACCCATCATCGCGCTATGGAATCGGTACGATAGAGGGAGGCTTCTGCCGTTAAAGCTGTGCGGCGACTCGGTCACCCAGCACATCATGACCGCCGGACTGTAAGCGTATGTGAAACCCTCTTGAATCGTTAGCCGATCGCGCGCATCGGTGTTGTCACTAATCCAAGCTTGATCCGCATAGCGCAAAATACCAAGATCAATTCTCGCGCCGCCGCCTGCGCAAGTCTCAAATTCCACATGGGGGAAACGTACTCTAAGCTCCGCCCAAATAGCGTACAGGTGATCCACATGCTTCATCCATATGGACTCTGTCTGGTGCCCTGAGGCAGCCGTGCCTGGCTCCGTAACGGTTCGATTCATATCCCACTTGATGAAAGAGATGTCATACTTCGTAAGTAATGTCGTCATGAAATCGAGAACGAATTGTTTCACTTCCGGCAGCCCCAAATTCAGCAGCAATTGATTGCGCAGCTGCGTACCTTCACGCGTCGGGAATTGATACACCCACTCCGGATGTGCTCGATATAAGTCGCTGTCCGGATTAACTGATTCCGGCTCGACCCAAAGGCCGAACGCCATCCCTAGTCCCTTCACATGGTCAATTAGTTCCTCTAGACCGTGGGGGAATTTCTCGGCATTCACATACCAGTCGCCCAAGCCCGCTCGGTCACTGTGACGCTGACCGAACCAGCCGTCGTCCACGACGAAGCGCTCCACACCTAATCTAGCTGCCTGCTGTGCCAGCTCCTTCTGCCCTTCCACCGTGACGGCGAATTCCGTCGCCTCCCAGGAATTGTACAGCACTTTGCGCAGCTTGTTCGTCGGAAGCACGTAATCCCTTTGGTATTGGTGCAGGCTGCGGCTCATCTGACCGAAACCGCCTGAAGTGAATCCGCCGACGAATACCGGTGAAGTGTATGCTTCACCCGATGCTAGCACGAAGGAGCTGTCGAAATCATTCACGCCCCCTACGATTCGCACATGCCCGAACGTCGTCTTCTCCGCAACAATTTTCCAGTTGCCGCTCCATGCAAGCGCGCCGAACCATACGTTACCGGATGTTTCATCTGCCTTTCCATTGTCCATGGCGAACCATGGATTGGCATGTGGGCCCGTGAATCCTCTGCGCGATTCCAGCACCTTTTTACCCTCGGACAAGACCGTCGATCTTAATTGGTACTCGCCCGCCCAACGCCCTGTCACATGTGTCATTCGGTAATCAGGCAGAGCCTGCACCGTCCAGACGGCTGCCATGACCTGCTCGATACGAATGGGTTCATCTAGCCCGTTGTATACCTGCACGTAACGTTCAATTAAATCGTGTTCAGGTATCCCTTTGTAATGAACTTCAACGCGTATCGCATAAAACACATCTACCAAGCGAAGGACAACCTCATTATCGCTCGCTATGCGGTGCCCTTCATATTGCAGCTTCAAGTCCCTTACGCCATCAGCAAACGAAACCTTCAACGCCGGTTCGGCATAATGACAGCCACCCCAGCCTCCGTACTCTTCGGTCTCCCGATCGATTTCCGCATCAAAAGAGCTGTGTAGTCTGCCACCTAGTAAATGACTACAATCCGCGGCCTCTACATGCGCACCCCAATATACATGCTGAAGGGTCCCTTTCTCGTTGATTCCAAACACGTAAGAGGAGTGATTCGTACGGATTTCGAAGATATTTTCTTTGTCCAAATATGTTACAGGCACTTCTACCGTCCCCCTTTTATCTAGCCTTTGATTGCCCCAGCGGCAATCCCTTTAATGATGAATCTCTGCATAAATAAGAAAAAGATGATGATCGGAATCATGCCCATAACGGCATACGCAAACGCAAGATTTAAGTCACTGCTGTATTGACCGAAGAAAAAATACTGTTGCAGCGGGATTGTCCGGTAATTTTTGTCCTGCAGATAAAGCAGCGGAAGTAAGAAATCATTCCAAATGTACAGCGCATTTAAGACGAGTACCGTCGCCGTAACCGGCTTCAGTAAAGGCATGACAACTCTGATAAAAATCCCCGGTGTCGAGCACCCATCAATCCTAGCGGCTTCTTCGATCTCACGGGAAATCCCTTTCACAAAACCGGTGTAAAACAGCACGCCCATCTGCACACCGAAACCACCGTAGATCAGTGCAAGTCCCCAATGGGAATTGACGAGGTGAAACGATTTGCCGATCTGATACAACGGCAGCATAATAACTTGAAAAGGCACCATCATACCCGATAAAAACAGGATGAATATAAAGTTATAGAACGGCTTATTCCTGCGTGCAATCGCATAACCGGAAAGCGCAGAAGCGAAGATAATCAACGCGACGGAGATCGCTGTAACAATTAAGCTGTTGATCAGTGCAGCAGGATATTTGGACGTATTCCACGCGTGCGTATAATTAGCAAAGTTCAAACTCGTCGGCAGCGCATAGAAGGAGTCGAAGGTTTGCTTGGCTGTTTTGAGTGACATAAGCAGAGCAACATACATTGGAAATACAAAGAGGATAGCCAGTATGGCGACCGCAACGAATGTGCTGATTCGTGTTAATTTCATTACATCTCCACTTCCCGTCTTCTGAAAATGGATAATTGAACAATGGTCACAATGACAAGTATGACGAAGAACATCATCGATAACGCCATGCCATAGCCGGCTTTAAAGGAATTGAAGGCCGTTTTGTAGATGAACGTCGTGATTACTTCCGTCGCAAAGCCTGGTCCCCCTTGCGTGGTGACCCATACAAGATCAAACACTTTCAATGATCCTGTCAAAACAAGGAGCAGATTAATCGTTATCGAAGGCGCAAGCAACGGTAATGTGACATGCCAGAACGCCCGCCACATGCCGGCTCCGTCCATTTTGGCACTCTCTAGAAGCTCGCTTGGAATGCCTTGTAAACCAGCAATATAAATAATCATTGGCGCACCCACGCCCTGCCATAGGGCTACGAGAATCAATCCAAACAAGGCATGATCTGGGTTGCCAAGCGGACTTGTCACATCCCAGCCGAATATACTGAACAGCTTGGGAAAGCCCGTGCTGAAATTATATTTCCAAATAAAACCGGATAAAACGATAGAAAGGATGCTCGGCAAGAAGAAAAGCGTGCGGAACAAGTTTTTCAATTTCAAATAAGAATCCAGAAGCAAGGCCAATAGAAGAGATAGAACATTGATCAGCACCATGAGGATAATGGCATATTTAAACGTATTTCCAAGTGCGGACCATACGTCCGAGTCTTGGAAGGCATGCACGTAGTTTTCCCAGCCAATATACGTCAGCTTGCGTGATACACCGTCCCAACTTGTGAAGGAATAGCGGGCCCCCATCACTAGAGGAATGAGCACGGCTAACGTAAATAATAGAATACCCGGAATAAGAAACAGGACATACCAGAACTCACCACGGATCGTTCGTTTTAAGCTTCCCATAGGTGTTATTCCCTTTCTGATGCATAACGGCATAGGCAGCAAGCCTATGCCGTTATAACTCTGTCGTTATTTGTGATTTTTGGCAACCCAGTCATCCAAATCCTTAATAATTTGATCAGGCGTTGCTTTCTTAAAGAACACTTTTTGAACGTATTGCGAGAATTGATTGGTCCAATCAATCGTCGTTGTAATGTAGGATTGGGAATCATACGTAAGCCCTTTATCGAAATACGGCTTCAAATCATTGACCGCTGGCGCGATGTCGGTAGATGCACCTTTAACATAGCTGAGCGAATTAATATTTTTTACCCATGCGTCTCCGCCCTCTTTGCTCGCCATGAAGGACAAGAACTTTAAAGCCGCTTCTTTATGCTCTGATTTGCTGTTCACAGCGAGTGAAGCATCCGGGTTAAATTCGAGCTTATTCAAGCTTTCGTCATTGCTGAATGGATACGGGAAGTAGCCTATGCCCGTGTTATATAGATCTGGATTTTTCTTTTGAATATCCGCTAAAGGCCAAGTACCCATATACATCATACCGACATCGCCTTTGGAAAAGAGATCTACGACCCCATTGTAATCAACGCCGAGCTGGTCCTTGTTCCCAAGGTCAAACAAATCTTGCGCATGCGCGATTACGGTCTTAGAAGCCGGATTATCAGCAAATTTGGCTGTGCCCTTCTCAATTTTGGAGAAGAAGTCTGCTTGCTTCTCTACAAGCGCTGTGTTACTTGGCAGATCTCGGCTTAACCACATGCCTAACGTCCAGGTGTCTTTCCAGCCAAGGGCGAAAGGTGTTTTGCCCGCATCTTTAATCTTTTTAGCTGCTGCGATCATCGCATCGTACGTTCTAGGAACTTGAAGCCCCAGATCGCTGAATATTTTTTTGTTATAAAAAACAGCAATTGGCGTCGCGTTAACGGGCATGATATAGTTTTTGCCGTCGGTTGCTTGCGCTTTCAATACGCCTGGATCGAAGTTCGACATGAAATCTTTTCCTGTCAAATCTTCCAGATAACCGCCATCATGCAGCAGCTTCGTATTGCTGCCCGCATTTAAAGTAAACACATCCACAATGTCGCCGCTAGCCATTTTCGTTTTGAGTAATGTGTAGTAATCATCGTATTTAACAGGTTGTACCTCGACCTTAATGTTAGGGTTTTGTTTTTCGAACTGCTCAACGATTTTGGCTACACCGTCAGTCACATCACTTTTGAAATGCATGAAGGTAATCGTAACCGGCTTCTCTACTTTGGCCGTTGCGGCAGCCGTAGGCTTGCTGTCACTGCTCGCAGCGGGTGTCCCTGTACTTGCTGTATTGGTGCTGCCGTTGCTGCCACAAGCTGACAATAAAAGGGCCACCATCGTTGCGGAAAGACCTGCACTTGCAAACTTTTTCATATCTTTACCCCTCTTCCTCAATCTCGGTTTAGAACACGAATGGCTCGTTCTGAATCCTATCTTACGCTTTGAAAGAAGGAATCGTAATAAAATAAATTGTCGTTTCGATGTTCAAAATTTTGTGAATTAGGAGATGCCAGCATGCTGATCTCGGTATTCCGATGGGGTTTGTCCTGTAAATTTTTTGAATACTTGGCTAAAATAGCGTTGATTTTCATAACCCACAAGCTCCGAAATCTCATTAATTTTATGATCGGACAAGTGCAATAACTCGCATGCTTTTTCCATCCGTTTACGCGTTACGTACTCAATGAAGTTTTCAGAGGTCACCGTTTTAAACTGCTTACTTAAATAACTCGGGTCGAGATGAAAACGTGTCGCGATGTCAATCAGACTGATATCTTCAAAATAGTGCGCATCCAAAAAGGCAGCAATCTCGTGAATCGAGTAAACGGATGGGGTCATTCCTTTGCTCGCATGATAGTCCTCAATCGCTGTAACGAACTGGGTTATGAATAGGCTGAACTGGTTGAAATCAACAATACCCGCAATCGAACGAGCATCAAAAAGCTGCGGATAGGACAAGGTCAATTCTTTCATCTCAGCGGCGGCCGCCTCCGTTAATTTTGTAAGCGCTCTCTGACCCTGACGAATGGACACGCCGCTCACAGTACCCGCTTTCTGCAGTAATTTGTGCAGCAGTTCGCGACTTTCCATAGCGTTGCCAGCGGCAAACGCTTGCTGCATCGTCTTCAGCTCAAATACGGTCAACAAATCTGGAGAGACAGGTACCACTACGCTTGATTGATCTGCGGGGCTCATTGTAATTGCAAAGCACGTCGCATGCAGCTTGTTGTTTTTCAACTGATCATAGGCAGTATCAAACGCGTCCGACAATCGCTCTAGTTTATGGAAAACATGACTTAACCCAGCCACGACATCTAGCCGCAGCATCTCGTTAATCGCGCTATGGAAGGTGGCAAGTAATTGCTTAATCTGCGACTCCTTGTAGACCGAATCGGGCACATACAGACAAAGCTTCATTCTATCGTCCGATTTGTAGAGGAGCGGAACAACATCCTGCCCAGATGAGTTCAGCACTTCGGTCAAAATATTTTCAATGCTATACATCAACAAGTCCGCATTCCCATGGAACTTCGTGGTCGATATATCATCAAATTTGCGAAACATACATACCGCCAACCGATAGTTCCCTTCAGCGCTTGAAATCGACAGCGCTTCCGCTTGCGCCTGAATATCGGCCACATTCGTGATACGACGGCTAGTTACATGCTGCAGGAATACTTCTCTGCGGACCTGCCACATGTCTTGCGCGAATTTCTTTTGCTGCTGAAGCGTCAGATGGTTGTGGCTGGCTTCAATGGCTTTCATTAACGCACTCCTTAAATCCGACAGGGATATCGGCTTTAGCACGTACTCGCAAGCCTGATACGTCACGGCCGCTTTCATATATTCAAATTGCGAGTAGCCGCTAATGACAATGACCTTAATCTCCGCATAGTTGGTATACAAGGCTTCAAGAAATTGCTGCCCATTCATAATCGGCATGTTCATGTCTGTCACAATGATGTGTGGCTTACTGATTCGCATAAGCTCCAGGGCTTCCTCCCCATGCCGCGCTTCCGCGATAACTTCTACGTTCAAAGCAAGTTCACTAATCATTTTACTCACTGATTTTCTTCCCAACGATTCATCATCCACGACCATGACTTTGTACAAAGCTGTCACCTCCATTAAGGTTGTAAGGTATTCGTATGCGGATGGTCGTTCCGAGTCCGATCTCGCTCTCGATGTCCAGGCCGAATGGCGGTCCGTAAACGAGTCTAATTCGTTCATGAACATTCTTGAGCCCGATCGATACCCCATAGAACACATCCGTCGACTTGTTCTCAAACGATGACCGCAGTGCCATCAATTTATCGTTCTCAATACCAGGTCCGTTATCTTGCACGGCCAACACAACAGCATCATCTTCTCGAAATACGCTAACCCCAATCCGAAGTGGGTGCTCCTCTTCCCGTTCGCTGAAGGCATGCACAATGACATTCTCAATAATGGGCTGCATGACGAATCGGATAATGGCACAGTCCATGAGATCCGAGGACACATCCAATTCAATCTGCAATGTTTCCTCAAAACGAAGCTGTTGGATGTACAAATAATTATTGACATGCACAAGCTCCTGACCGATCGTGGACGTTACATTCCCTTCATAGAAGCTGTAACGGAACATGTCACCTAATGCACGGCACATCTCGTGAATTTCATAATCCCCAATGAGTACAGCCTTCCCGCCGATCGCCTGCAGCGTATTATAAAGAAAATGCGGATTGATCTGCATTTGCAGGGCAAGAATTTGGGCTTCTTTATTGAGAAGCTGCATTTCATACTCGGATTCAATGAGCTCTCTGATTTTATCTGTCATGAAATTAAAATTTCCCGTCAGTTCCGAAATGTCATCCCGATAATTCGCATTTTGCTGCAGACTGACATGAAAATTACCTTTGCGGACAGCTTTCATTGCTTTTCCAAGAAGCTTAATCGGTCGGGTAATGTAGTGCTGTGCGAGAATCGAAAGTAAGGCAATACTTAGCATGACGAAAATGAAAGCGACTAGTGTCGTCAGCAAAATATTCCTGCGATTCTGCTCTAACTCCGGATTTGGATACACGATGGAAAGCGCCATATTCCCATAATTGAGACGCGAAGTGCCGACAAGTAAATCTTTCGTTTTCGAAAACTGGATAGCTTTCGGATCATTTTGCCCGCTGATTTCCGGCTTTGCGTACTTCGGTACAATATTAGCATATTGAGTATTCGTCTGATAAAAAGGCTCACCACTTGAATTCTGCAGCACGATGACATTCGGTGTGTGATTGTTCGCTTCAATCATCTTCGTTAATTCCTTGCCTTGGATGTAGAATACAAGCGATCCGAATTTCGTTCTATAAAACGGATCATAAATCGGAATCGAATACACAAAAAAATCTTGTTGCAGCACCGCATCTGTATAGGTGAACATTAGCGCTTGCTGAAATGGCAAATCGAGCATCTCCTTGTAATGAGGAATGCTCTGATCCACTTTGACCGACTCGTAGCTAGCCGCCCTGGACCACGAATCTTCCAGCTTATTATCTTTGCCGAAGATCATGATCTTAATAATGTCTTTGTTTTTGTTCTGAATCAGCAAATCATAATTCTTGATCGATTCCCTAAGTTGAATGATTTCAGCATCATTGTAATTAGCGCCATGCTCCATCAGAGTAAGGATGCGCTCAAAGCCATATATTTGCAGGGCTGACGAAGAAATATTGCTAAAATATTGATCCAAATACCCAGATAAATACTCGGCATTTTGGTTCGAACTGCGGAACATCGAGTTTTCCAAGGAACGCGTGCTCGACTTGTAAAAAATCATCGAAAGGACGAGCATAGGGATCAAGGAGATCAGAACACTGCTCCAGACAATCTTCGTGCGGATGCTCCTATTAATAAATAGCCACCTGATCATGCTATCCCAACTTCCCTGTTGTTCAAATTAAAATTGGATCGATTATATCACATTGTAACATCATTACCGCTTCTGACAATTCAACATTTTGTTTTCTTGATGTTCAATTTTTTGTTCGAGTCCTTTTCCGCTTATGTGTCCAGATAGAAAAAAGACAGTACCTTGGCGTAGGCACTGTCTCTTAGTCGATCGATCGCTTATCCGATCAATCTGATTAACCCTTTATAGGCTATTTCTTCGAATTTGCTTATAACCTTCTCTCGCTCCATCGCCCAAGCACAATCTTCAAGTGCACAGGCAACTGGCGCATCCAAGCGGATCGTAGCCAGATCAAGCGATAGATGAAGCATATCCAATTCAGCCTCGATTTTAGCTCGAACGCCCTTTGGAAGCGCGGCTAAGTTCTCAAGGATACCTGCGATGTTCTGATACTCATTCAGCAGTTTCGTAGCTGTCTTCTCGCCAATCCCTTTAACCCCAGGGTAATTATCCGCGGTGTCCCCCGTTAATCCCTTCAGATCAATGATTTGAGCTGGCGTCAGACTCTTCTCTTCCATCAGTGTATCCAACGTATACACCATGTAGTTCGACTGCCCTTTTTTCATAATGATGACTTCTGTATTCTCTTCCACAAGCTGGAGCATATCATGATCCCCGGTCAAAATCTGCACTTTCATGTGAGGGCTGTATGTACGAGCTAGCGTACCGATGCAATCATCGGCTTCATAACCTACTACCCCTACATTCGGAATGTTGAAGCTGGCTGTTACCTCTTTCACAAGGTCGAACTGTGGGATCAATTCTTCCGGAGCAGGACCGCGGTTCGCTTTGTAAGCTTCGAACTTCTCTGTACGGAAGGTTTTGCTGCCCATATCCCAACAGCATACGACGTGCGTAGGCTTGAAGGTGCCGATCGCATCGAGCAAATATTTCAAAAATCCGTATACACCGTTAATCGGCACACCATGATCCGTTCTCATGATATAACCACTCGATGAAGTTGCGTAGTAACCGCGAAATAATAAAGCCATGCCATCTACCAACAGCACAGATTCAGATGAATTTTGTGTCAACATAATCGCTCCCATTCCAGTAATTCCTATGAAAAAATGATTTCGTTACGCCTAGTATAGCATGGGAAAGCGGCTCTCGAAACGAAAAACCCGCCATCAGTAAAAGTTACCAATGCCGGGTTCGTGATCTTTATGCAGTTAGCGGCTCGTGTGCCATTTGATTTCTTGAATGAATTCCGTGAGAGATTCTTTCAATCTTGTGGAGATTTCGTCATCCAGGATCGCTTGCCCCTGATCGCCCCATGTCACTTGTTTATCTAACACATACACACCTTGCAGAATGTTCTGTGCACCAAGAACAGATAATACGGGCTTAAGTGCATAATCTATCGCAAGCAAGTGTGCAATCGTTCCACCAACAGCTAGAGGAAGAACGACTTTTCGCTCCAGTCCTTTTTGCGGCAGCAGATCTAGGAAGGCTTTTAATACACCGGTATAAGAGGCCTTATAGACAGGCGTAGCCACGAAAACAGCATCCGCCTCAGCGACAAGCTTGTTCGCATTCACGATCGCCTCGCTGTCGAACTTCGCATAGAGCAAGTCCTCCGCAGGGATATCACGTACTTTAATCCAGTTTACTTCCAAATCCGCTTGTTTAAGCTCATCCTTGGCGATTTCGATGATCCCGTGTAAGCGGGAAGTTGGTGTTGGACTGCCTGAAATGATAACGACTTTTGCCATTGCATTCACCCTCCAGTTTCATTTGTGAAAAGAAAAGACCCCCTGATCTTTGTCATGCAAAGTGGGAGTCTCCTGTTGTTTGGTCGACGGTTTAATTCATAGTAATTCACTTGGGATTATAGTATCATGACCAATTGGGCACGTCAATCCCTTTCTTTTAAAAGAAATTCCAACCCGGCATCCACCGTAAAAAGAACGAGTATTTGGCTGGAATGATCATTCCCGATAGGATCGGATAGAACAAGACGAATAGCACGAAGACGGCAACCAAATAGCCGTATACCCATCTTCTTTTGTGCACAGGCCCCTTCTCTAAGTAGTCCTTGATGTAATAAGTTAAGATCAGGACTAAGAACGGCACCATGGCAAAGTAGTGATAAATAAATGTCAGCCTTGGCACTAGAATCCAAGGTAAATACTGCGAGCAGTACGCAATCAGCAGCATGCGCAGCATTTTGTCCTTACGTGTTATTGCGGTATAGAAGGCCAACAACACAGCAATAAAGCCAGGCCACCATACGAGTGGGTTACCGAATGAAACAATGCTCGAGAGCATGCCCGTCGGCATCAGCTTTGCTTGGTAATACCAGATCGGACGAATCATCATCGGCCACTCCCACCAAGGTGAGGAGAACGGATGTGTCGCGACTAAATTTTTGTGATAATCATACATATGTTTTTGATAGGTGACGACGTCTTTCAGACCATGACCAGGACCTGGTACCATCATGAATGGGATATAAGATAGCGTATATACACCTGCTGGTATGATCACGAACGTTAAGACGCACCAGAGTAAGGTGAGCAAGGTATTTCGCACAAAAAGCTTCTGTACCCGTTGCAGTTGTGCAGTCTCAGCCACGGATAGACGTTCATTCTCCGCATTTTCCTCTACGCTATCTTCAACTACAGCTTCAGCTCCTGCTTCAGTCTCGAGCACTTCTTGCCGATCCTCACGAAGCAGTCGTCTTGCGAACTGGTACTCTCGGAATCGTTCCCATAAGGAAATTAACAAGAGTAAGGCTAAGCCTGCACCGCCATAAATGACGATCCATTTGGACGCGGCGCCGATCCCAAAGAATAATCCAGAAACACCTAATGGAATTAAGGTGGTCCACAACTTTTCTCGGAAGAAGCTCAGGGTCGTATACCGATACATGAAATAGAACATCAGCATGATAAAAAATACACCATACACATCAATCGTAGAAATGCGCGTTTGGGCAAAATGCATGAAGTCAAAGGTAAATAAGAAAGCCGCAATCAAAGCGTATTCTGATCGGCCAAACATGCGCTTGGCGAATACGTACATGATGGGAATCATGCCAACGCCGAACAACGTACCGATAATACGCCATCCAAATGGATTTAACCCGAATATGTATATGCCGAGTGAAATGAATATTTTGCCGAGTGGTGGATGCGTGCTTTCGTATGGCTCGATTTTGTGAAGATGCTCGTAAGCCGTTCTTGCATGATAAATTTCATCAAAGTACGTTCCGTTCATGTACGTTGGCGTATAGGGAACGACACTCGGTTCGTCAAATAAATTAGCGGTCTTCCCCTCATCCGCGGAGTTAACATCTTGTTCTTTTACGCCGATAATCGGTAAAGGTGTCGTGCCTCCATCCCCGAAAATCCCAATCTCATGGAGATGCAGCGCTGCCCCTTCTTGCGTGTCGATGACAATTTTCACATACCGTGCTTCCTTGTTGGCTTCAACGGTATTCCACGTGAACACCTTCGTGTGGTCGGATTTCACAGGCATGGCATCCTGCCATTGCTCGCCATCTTTGGAGAACCAATACGAATACGCTCCTTCACCAACACCAGCAAAGCTATTGATACGCGTAATCTGATGCGGGCCGCCGAGATCAGCAATGACGGTCTCCCCTGCATTCGTCGGCTTCCAGAATGTTGTAGGATCCTTATGTCCCCCCAGATGGAACAAGGCAATAATCGTATAGACCACCACGAGTGCGCCTAAATACAGGACATCCTTTTTGGAGAAAAAGCGCCCGCGGGGACTTCTTTCAACCCGATCCTCCGTTGGATGAAAGATAGCCTTCCAGAGCGCGGTCTCTCTGATATTCCTAGGGCTGCTCGTATCATTTGCCAATAGATTCTCTTCGATCTGATCCTTGTCCAGCGCTGTATATTGATCTGTCGGAGGTTTTGTCTCCTCCATATGTCCATCCTGATCTGATTTCACGAAAAGCCTCCATCCTAATGTACATGCATAAATAAACATCATAACATTGATCGCCGAAATGGTCAGCATCAACGGATCATACCTAGGTATGTGATAGTCCTGATGGAAGCTCCGCAGAAGCACATCGCCAATATTGATAAAGTGCGTAATACTAAAACCGATGAAAAGCCATAAGATCCGGCGATCCTTGATATAAATATAACTGACTAAAGCAAGCAAGAGTCCGTAGTGTAAGTAGCGCTCGTGCATTTTGGTCATACACATAAAGACCGCTGTAATAAATAAGAACGACGCATACAAAACCACGCCGCGCCGCTCCCTGCCAACCGTGTACAGAAAGCAAACATATATGATTGACAGGCCCATTAGCACAAGCCCTATCCATTGGTAAGACAGGTGCCAGAAACCGCTATTGATGTCTATGAAATTGCCGCCTAAGAGCGCTATCACATTGAAGGCATTGAGAGAACCATACGGATAGGAAGCTAACGTACCTGAATACAAGCTAATCATCCAACCATAGCCTCTGCCTACTGCAAAAGGAAGTGCAAGCACGGCCATTGTCGCCACGCCGGTCAGAACGCTCAAAAGCCATACCATCGGTTTACGCGTCCGTATGACGTCGATGAGCAGAAAAAGGCCAAAGAGCAGCGCCTGCGGCTTCAGCAAGAGCGCAAGTGCAATAAAGAAGGCGGCCTGCGGCAATTTTCCCTTCATTTGCATTAATAGTGTCGCAACAATAAACAACATGAAGAAGGAATCCACCTGTCCCCATACCGCAGAATTCGCCCAGATCGCCGGATTGAACGCAAAAAGGCCGGCAATCCATAACGCCTGCACCCAGGTCCGTGCCCCTTCACGTTTGCTGATCGCTAATCGGAACAGCAGATAGACGGTTCCCAGATCCGCAAGGATGGATGGGAGCTTAAGGATGAGCAAGGAGCTCCCGCTCTCCCAAGGAATAGACAGCTTATGATGCAATAAGCCCACCAGATATAGCACATACATGTAACCCGGGGGATAGTCGAGGAAATAATCCTTGGCATTCGTGTATAAGTCATTTAAACCGACCGTATAGGCACGATCCGCCCATGCCATGAACGTTCTTACATCCGTATCGTAGCCTACCCATATGGGCGCCAAAACAAGTCTAAGTATGAGAGCAATCAGAATCATGAATCCTAGTAGAAAGTAAGTATTGGGAGCTACTCCCTTTTGCTTAAACCAGCTTGCCATGAGACATCTCCTTAGCAGTGAACTATCCTTATTATACCTGTCCACACTCTTGCAGAAAAGGAAAAAAGCACCGACCCTAGGTCAGTGCTTTGGTTCAATCTTTTCGATGCGCTCACAAATGTCATGCAACCAGTCATAGTCCCCTGTTATGGAGGCACAAAGCGATAAATTTTCAAGTTTTAACCGGTTCCATACATAAGTAGCGTTAGCTTCCATGCACAGCATTAACTCTTCTTGTTCAACCTGAGTCAACTCTCGTGCTCTGCGTAGTGTCCATAACTCCGCCATACGTTGGTGAACCGCTAACATAGTTCTTATGCCCCCTGCTCCGTGAAGTCGCTTCCATATCTAGTATGGACAAAGTAAAGAAAGCCAAAACCTTTCTCTCACATGCAATAATGATCCGCAAGGAATGAAAAGAAAGCAAGCGAGCTCGACCACTCACTTGCTTTTCTAAGAGACGTATATTGAGATAATTAAGGGATGTGAATAACATCAATTCTATCTACTGGGTAGTAGAAAATCGTACCACCATTACTAACAATAACTACGTTGCCATGTTGGATACCAAGAAATTTTCCAGAATGGTTAGGAGTTGTCCCTGCGTGAATCGTAATAAAAGTACCAAGACCAACGTGTGCCAATGTTGCATATACGGAGCAATTCATTGTGATTTCCTCCCTTCAAGCTTTATACGATATTGTATTCTAGCTTTTACTTTTTGATATAGACGAATGAAGACTAGCATGCGTATATTTTAAGATTCGGGGACATGCCTGAAGGATATCAGGCTGAAATGCTAGACTTCTTCTCTATGTAAAGCTTGGACACCGATCTAGTCAAAACGAAAAAAACCTTCCTATCTCAATTGTCATTGAGGTAGAAAGGTTCTCGTTTCTTAGCATTAGGCTGTGGATTCTTCTTCCGAATCACTTGCTGCGTCTGTGCCTTCGAGGAAGAATTGTACGAGTTTCACGTGCTTTTTCAACGATTTCTCGTGAATGAGATTGATTTTTCCGTTATCTAATGAACCAAATACATAGATTAATTCTTCGTTGTCATGTGACCAATCGAAGCCATCTAGGAGTTGTAAGGACTGCGTCCACTCTTCGTTATACTCACCATTCGGGAACAAGAAGCGATTCGCATAGAGAGCAATACTCTCTTGAATAACGCGGTTCGCAGACGTATATTGCGCCAAACCTGGCTGCTCTGGCATCATAGGTAGAATCGTATTGAAGAATTGATGCAAGATTTCCACATAGGTGGAAGGATCATGACGAATCTTACGTTGAAGCTCATAGGAAGGCTGCATTCTGCCAGAGAATAGCATGGTCGCCGTCGCGTACAACCAGCTGAAGCAAGTAAAGTTACGGTTAAAGGAAGTCAGATTACTTCTTCTCTCCACACCTGCCGCTTTAAGATACACATTGTGATCCACAACCTGCTGGATAACGAGATTAAGTGGGTCAATGGAATCGAAAGAGTGGCCAAGCTCCTTACTCACTAGCTGCACTTTGGAGTTGATATCGCCGAACAGCTGTTGCTCTTCTTCTTCGGTTAAACCAATATAGATTTGCACAGCAAGCTGTGTTTCCATAAGGTCCAAACGTCTGCCTTCCAGCTGATTAATCGTGCCCTCAGTTTCTTCTACTTCTTGCTTGATTTCAGCATCATCTGCGAATTTCCGTTGCTTGATCTTAAGCAGAGCCAGCTTCTTTTCATAGCGTCTGACTTCCTTCTGCATCTGATCATTAACATAACCAAGCGCAAGAATTCGATGCTGACCATCAAGGATAGAAAGCTTCGAGCCATGTCTCAAAAGGAATTCCTTTGCCCCTTTGGACAACTGGTTCACTTCACGAAGCGATAAAGTAACAGGACCGAAGAAGACATGGTCCAATTCACGCTCTTGCAAATACGTCGAAATCTTCCGGCGCTGCATATTGCTCAGCTTCCGTTGAACCATCGGATCGATCATCGTATAGTTAAGCAGATCCTGAACGCGCAAAGCCACGGTAGCAAGACCGAACTTTTCGCAGAAAGGATGAATGGTCATTTTTAGGCGTAATCCTTCCATTAGCTCACATCCTCCTTATTCGCAAAGCTAGCCTTATAGTCTTCGGCATCACTGATTAGGAAGGCATTTTGCTCTTGGTAGAAGCTCTTAATGTGATTATAAGCCTTCATAATACGTGTGCGTCTTGGCAAACGATCTTTCTCTTCACCTGCATAGATACTATTCCAGTTCACGTGCGGCAATATTTTGAGGGCATGCTCAAGCGCATAGCGATTGAAGCTGCCTGTTTTCGTTGCTTCTTCGTGCATGAACAGCGCAAGCGCGATCTGAATATTCTCGGACCACACAATCTCACCCTTTGTTGGAGAAGGCAAGTGAGTTAATAGTCCGTTAAAATAACCACCTGCAAGCGAAACGAGTTCTTGCAGATCTTTGTCCGCGTATTGATAGTTGTTATTCCGAGCTGCTGATTTCATCCGGCCTTCGAACAAGCCAACCAGAATCTCAATCAACAAATGGTAGGAGAACAAGTACTCTGGCGATTTCCCGCGTTCAGAGAACATATCGACGGTCAACTTCTGCATCGCAGGCGCTTTGGCTGCAAGCTCAGTTGCAGCTACATGATAGAATCTGCGTTGATCGCGCAGCACGGCCAAGTTACCGCCAAGTTTACGAGGAAGCTTATTAATGTCAGAGAACAATTGACGTTCTTGACGTGCATTAATGTCTAAATAAGTCATGGTCGAGATCGGGAACGCATACAAACGACGCAGCTTCTCCGTAATCTCTTCCATTTTGTCGTATTCACGACGATCCTTCGCACGAGCCATTTGGCTTTGCAATGTTTCCATAATCCGTTGGAACGCAGCTAAACGATGCTGACCGTCTACGACATACAATTTCTCAATCGGTTGAAGACGAAGTGCACCATGCTCCTCATCGTAATACCCTGCACCTCTCGCCGAAAAAATAATCCCTGGGAAATAAATCGGTTGGCGATCCTCTAAATATAAATTGACGTAGTCAATCAGCTTTGAGAGATTACGTGGGATGATCGCACGCTGTACTTCTAAATCTACCTCAAAGATAGAAAATAGTTTACTTATTGGTAATGTAGCAGCAATTGTTGCTTGCCCAAACGTCTGTCCTAGAATTCCGGGAATTTCTACGAACGACGATGGCTTCTGATCAGCTAATAGTTCCGATAGTGAGGAAATGGCATCCATATGCTTACCCCTTTCAACGTATAAATTTTCAAAATCACCTTACAACAACATATGTCTCTCATTCTCCTATTTTTACCAAAATCTCTAACTTTCATTCTAAGGTTCGAAGCCAATCTCCTATACGCCCTGCTGCCTCAAGTAATCGAGCTTCATTTTGCACTAAAGCAATACGGACAAAACCTTCTCCTTCCGCGCCAAATGCATCGCCAGGAATAACTACCACACCTGTCTGAAATAACATTTCCCGGGAAATTTGTCGAGACGTCCAACCTTTTGGTATCGGAGCCCAAATAAACATCGTTGCTTTCGGTGGCGGAATGATCCAACCCGCATCGTTTAATGCCGAAATAAACACATTTCGTCTTTTCTCATAAACACTTGAGACAGAATGATCGTTTTCCATGTCCTCCTCTAATGCTGCAATACCTGCTGCTTGAATAGCTCCGAACACACCATAATCAATATTCGACTTCAGCGTTTTCAGTGCTTTGACCGCATCCGCATGACCCGTGAGGAACGCGATGCGACAGCCAGCCATATTGAAGCTTTTGGACAAAGAATGGAATTCAATGGCAACCTCCTTAGCGCCTTCGATCTCCAAAATGCTCATCGGCTTATAGCCGTCAAAAGCCATTTCAGAATAGGCTAGATCGTGTACTACAAGCAAATCATGCTTCTTCGCATAGCCGATTAAATGCTCAAAGAATGCACGATCTGCAACAGCAGATAACGGATTGCTGGGATAGTTTAACAAGATGAATTTTGCTTTCGCAGCCACGTCATCTGGGATGTCCTCTAGTTGGGGTAAAAAATCATGTACGGCGCGCAGCGGTAATAAATAAGGCTCTACTCCCGCCAGCACGAGACTTGCCGAATATATAGGATAACCTGGATCAGGGACAATGGCGATATCTCCTGGATCACAGAGTGAAAGCGCTAAGTGAGCGAGCCCGTCTTGTGAGCCCATTAAAGTTAAGATTTCAGTCTCAGCATCAAGGTCAACGCCGAAACGATACTGATACCATTTGGCGACAGCTTCTCGAAAGGCTAGGCTGCCTTCAGAGGACGGATATCCATAATGTGCCGGTGTCCGAACAGCGTTAGCCATCGCATCCAGAATTCGCGAGGAAGGCGGGAGATCAGGGCTTCCTATACCTAAATCTATGACGTCCACCCCTTGGTTCATAACCTCTCTCTTCCATTCTGCTACTTCTGAAAATATAGCCGAGCCGAGTTGTTGCAATCGTTGCGATCCTTTAAATGTCATGGGTTACTTCCTCATTAATATGTTAGTCATGCTAGGATTCCGACTTGATGAACAAGTCTGATCATATAAAGTAAAAACAAGATTAAGACCAAATAGGCGATACCAAACTTCCAGCGTGTTCGTGCCGGCACATCATAATAGCTTTCCTGTATCCCGAGCGGGGTATATTCGACTTGAACTTGAAGCCCTAGGTAGAAGCCGTCTTCTTTATTCAGTTGTTCAACCTTGACTAATTGAACACGTCGGATAAGCGACTGCACAGGCATATAGGCATGCCCCTCAAAACCAATACCTTGCCATTCCATCGTCAATGTTTGCCGGCCCGCTCCAGGACCTTGTAGATCTGAATAGGTCTTGAATGCCAAGTCACGTGTGTGATTCTCGCCTGGGATCATGTACCCTTGCTGCAACAAATGATTGGCGGCAAATTCAAAGCGAGTAGCCACAGTTACACGTTCTTCCTTGTTCCGGTATCTGACAAACTTTTTGTAGAGATCCCAAGCAAACATAGCCCAAATGACAAAAAAGATCAGCTTATTAACATAGTTATGAATATAGATAATGAAGACGAGTCCACCAATCAAACCAAGTGCCCACAACCAGCGAGTCACCGCTGTCGAGATTCGACCGCCATCTAACGGATGAATCGGCAATAAATTAATTAGATTGAGGTAAAATGCCGCATAAGCGACAGATACGATCACACCCGAATCCAAATATACACCTAAGCCAAAAGCGGCAACCCCGCCGACGGTGCCAAGGATCGGACCGCCAATACCGATGAAGGCTTCTGTGGCGGCATCACTCGGATTTTTTTTCATAGTTATCAATGCACCAAGAAAAGGGATAAAGACAGGCGCTGAAACTGGTAGCCCTTTCATCTTCGCCGCCAACACATGACCAAGTTCGTGAATAAGTATCATCACAACAAGCCCAATTGCAAATGGCAGCGGAGCTAGGTACGCATAAGCCCAGATCGTAATAAACATAGAAATAATGGCGCCGCCAACCTTACCAAACTTCAAAGCAGCAAGGAGCAGCTTCCCTTGGGATAGAAGGACGGCGAAAAATCCACCAATGGCGAGGGGTGATTTTTTGCGTGCTGGTTTCTTCTCGTTGTCTGCCATGTTTACATTACCCCTTTGCCCATACGTCCTCAAACACATCTTCCTTGAAACCAACCGTTACTTGATGACCATCCGTTACGATAGGGCGCTTAATTAATCTGCCATTAGAAGCTAATAGTTCAAGCATCTGCTCTTGCGACATGCCTGGCAGCTTGTCTTTCAAGTTCATCTCTTTATATACTTCACCAGATGTATTGAAAAACTTCTTGATCTCAAGACCGCTAAGCTTTAGCAATTCCGCTAGTTCTGTCGCCGTAGGCGGCGTTTCGAATAAGGGAACGTTGTCTTTAATCTCAATCTCATGCGCCTTCAGCCATTTTATTGTACTACGGCATGTCCCGCATTTATCGTAACCATACACTGTAACACCCACGTTGTAATAACTCCTTTATGCCGTATGATAATCTAAATAGAACTACTTAAAATTTTGGGCTAATTGACAAGGAAAGTCAAGTAATTGTAAATAAAAACCATCCGTAAATTGGCATGGTTTTTATGAATTTACCTGCTCAACGTCAACCATTGCTCCAATTCGGATAAATCAGCAGGTAAAGGGGCATGAAATTCCGTCCATTCCCTCGTACCTGGATGTACAAAAGCCAATTTAAACGCATGCAGTGCTTGCCGATCCAAACGTCCACTGACTTCAAGATCAGCAGCAAGCTCCTCATACTGGGGCAACGTGTACATCTTGTCACCAAGCAGTGGATGCCCTAAGTGCCGCATATGCACGCGAATTTGATGTGTCCGGCCGGTTTCAAGCCAAATGCGAACGAGTGTCGCCTTTGCGAAATGTTTGACGACCTCATAATGAGTCACAGCCGCATAGCCATCCTCTCGAACAATCCGAACATGAGGCTGATCCGGGTCACGATCAATGGGCTCATTGATCGTCCCATTCGGTGAAGTGAGCGTACCCCATACGAACGCAAGATACTCTTTTTTCACCTGATGCTGAATCATCTGTTCGGAAATTTGTTGATGCACATAAGGTGTCTTCGCAATGGCCAGAACGCCCGAAGTTTCTTGGTCCAGGCGATGTACCGGACGGAAACGGCACGTGATTCCCGCTTGCTGCCAATGATACACTACGCCATTCGCGATCGTATTCGTGTAATGACCATGCGTCGGATGAACGATAATCCCCGCATCTTTGGCAAGAATAAGCAGATGCTCATCTTCGTGGAGAATGTGCAGGGGGAGATCCTGAGGCAGGATATCCTCCGATTGCTCCTCTTCCATGCGAATTTCCACACGGTCGCCTGCTTTGACTTTGATATTGATATACTGGCGTTCCCCATTTACCGTAATCCCACGCTCTGTCAGCTTAATACGGGATAACAATTTACGGGAGACCATCAATCTTTTTTGCAGCACCGTTTTGAGAATGAAGCCTTCTTCCTCTTCCGGCACAACGTATACTAAGGGTTCATAGTAGCTCATGATTTACGTTTAAACACCTCAGCACTACGGATATATTCCACATCAGCAATTCCCTCACGGAAATTCGCAGTGCGGGCGATCGTAAAGAAAAAGTCCGACAATCGGTTCAAATAGCGGCGTACCTCCGGATTAATCTCCTGCGTGCGTGCGAGTGTAACCACTAGGCGCTCGGCTCTCCGGCACACGGTACGGCATACATGCAAAGTCGAGGATACCGTCCCCCCACCTGGCAAAATAAAGCGTGTAATATCCGGTGTCTCAGCATCGTATTTATCAATCCACACCTCAAGTGCATCTACCATATCTGCTGTTACTTTATAAGGACGGAGATCCTGCTTCAGAAGCGCCAAATCTGATCCGCAATCAAACAGCTCATGCTGCACCTGCAGCAAATCTGGCAATAAATCCGGGTATTTCTGTGAATCCATGAAGCTCATCGCTTGACCAAGGAAGCTGTTCAGTTCATCTGTTGTGCCATAAGCTTCAACCCGATCATCATCTTTATCCACACGACCGCCAATCACACCGGTTTGCCCAGCATCTCCTGTGCGCGTATATATTTTCATCTCAGATACCCTCCATTTTCGTAGGCTTAGATACTCCCATCATCTCATAGATGCGCGACATATCCAAGTAATGCCTCACATGTTCAGCCAATCGATCAAATGCCGCCTCACGCCGTTCTTTATATCGCAGTCCCTCTGAGATCGGGGATAATCCTTTGTTCGCGCGAATGCGATTTAACCATGCTCTACGAAAATCATCATTATGCAGAATACCATGAATGTAGGTGCCCCATACACGTCCGTCTGAGGAGGCAGCGCCGTCATCATGCAATTGCTGTGATCCTAAAGGATGATGGGAATTCGTACCACTTTGTGCCGTAATCCGAAATGGAGCCATACTATCTTGCTTATAATGGGTACGCCCCATATGAATTTCATAACCATCGATAGCAATTTCCAAACGTTCCCCAGCGAAAAGGGTACTGACACCCTGCACCCGAACCGTTCGTTTATCTGACGTAAACATAGTTTCCGTAGGCAGCAACCCCAAGCCCTCGAGCGCTTCATGCTCCGATTCGTACCGGCCAGGATCTGAAAGCGTGACCCCAAGCATCTGGTATCCCGCACAAATACCTACAACATGACCACCTTCCTCCTGCACAAAAGAGGTCACTCGCGCCGCCAAGCCCGATTCCTTGAGGTAATGTAGGTCTTCCATCGTATTCTTGCTGCCAGGCAACAGAATCACATCTGGCTCTCCCCAATCCGCAAGATGGTCGATGTAGCGAAAATGTACATCTGATTCCTCTTGCAGCGGATCAAAGTCAGTAAAGTTCGAAAGACGAGGCAAGCGAATCACAGCGATATCCAGTTGATCAGGACGTTTCATGAGGTCATCTGTAAACCTATTACGCTGTGCCCTTTTGGAATCCAAAGACGCTGAATCCTCATCTTCAATGCCAAGCTGCTGTAGATAAGGGATAACACCAAGAACCGGCTTACCAGTCCGCTCCTCCAGCCAATCCAAGCCGGGTTTCAACAAACTGACATCGCCACGAAATTTATTAATAATAAATCCTTTCACACGATCTCTTTCCTCGGGAGTCAGGATCTCGAGCGTCCCTACAATCGAAGCAAAAACCCCGCCACGATCAATATCGGCAACGAGCAGAACCGGCGAATCTGCCCAACCGGCCAGCCTCATGTTCACAATGTCGCGATCTTTCAAATTCACCTCGGCTGGGCTCCCAGCACCTTCCAAGACAACCAAGTCGTATTGGCTCCGCAGTCGCGCTAAGGCATCTTTCACGATGACTTCTGCTTTGGGCAAATACGATTCACGATACGTTCTTGCATCCAGATCAGCATACGGCTTTCCATGCACAACCACTTGTGCCACCATATCTTGCTTAGGCTTCAGCAGAATCGGATTCATATCGGTCGTAGCCGCAATCCGGCAAGCATCCGCCTGCACACCTTGAGCCCTGCCAATCTCTTTACCATCGAAGGTGATATAAGAGTTAAGAGACATGTTTTGTGATTTAAAAGGGGCCGTCTGCCAGCCATCTTGCGTGAAAATACGGCAAAGTGCTGCCGTAAGAATACTTTTGCCAACGTCGGATGCCGTGCCTTGAATCATCAATACCGAAGCTTGCTCCGCACGGTTACTCATTGAGAACCCCCTCCTCTCCAATCGGATATACATCGCGCATGAAGTTGCTTAAGACTTGAATCAGCCGTTCGTTATCCTCACGGAGACGGATCGCTACACGACAATACCGTTCATTCAATCCTTCAAAAAGCGAGGCATCGCGAATGAGAATCCCTTGATGTCCCATATATTGCTGCGCTTGTTTGACAGTCTTTCCACTCGATTCTGGAAACGCAAACAGCAGAAAATTCACATCACTCGGCACCACATCCAACCCTAACCGGCTAAGCTCCGCCATCAACCACGGTTTCTCTATCTGAAGCCACTCTCTCGTGGACTGCTCAAAAGACTCATCTTCCAGTACCGCAGCCCCAATACGTTGTGCGAGATAATTCACACTCCATTGCACCTGTTGATAGCGCAGCTGCGCGATAAGATCAGGATGAGCTACTACAAAGCCTAGGCGAATGCCGGGAATCGAATAGAATTTAGTCATGGAACGGATGACGATCAGATCTTGGCACGTGGAGGCAAGCTTGAGCAGCGAGTGCTCCTTTTCTTGTTGAACAAAATCCATAAACGCCTCATCCAGCACAAGCTTGCGTCCACTCCCTAGTAGATGCGAGACGATCGACGAAGAAAGAATTCTCCCAGTCGGATTGTTGGGATGACCGAGGAAAAGTATATCTAGCGCAGTAAGCGAGGCTTCCACGTCTTGCCACTGAAGCTCGAATTGGTGCTGAGGGAACAAAGGAAGGCTAATGAGCCCGCCCTCTACTTTGTGAACCGCCTCCTCATACTCGCTAAAAGATGGCCTAGCAAGCCCTGTAGTCGTCGGCTTTAACACGCGAATAATCAGATCAATGAGCTCTGCAGCCCCGTTTCCAACCAAAATACTTTCGGGATCGATCTCGTATTTCTGGGACAGCTTCTGCCTCAGTTCACGAACAGCAGGATCTGGATATTTGACAATATCACGCCAGCTCTCTATCAAAATCTGCTTGACTACCTCGGGCGGCCCAAGAGGATTCATATTCGAACTGTAGTCCAGAAATTGCTCCTTCGGCCGTCCAAAGGCTTCCGCTGCCGTCCATAAATCACCGCCATGGCCGTATCGCTCCAACATCATAGTCACTCCTTTCACTCTTAAAGTTTATAGCACATTCATTTGAATAAGGATGATCGCAATGAGAAGCACGCTCTCTAGCAGCTCGTTCAATGCTCCGTATGTGTCGCCCGTTAGGCCGCCTAATTTGCTGCTGATATACGACGCCATACTAGCACCGGCAAGAATCGTGATGGCTGCAAAGCCTAATATCAGGCTCCAATTTGGCAAAAAGGTTGTGTTGCTCGTGTATATGAAAAGCGTAGTTGTAAGCAGGGCTACTAACAGAGAAATAACGACATGCCCCGTTTGAACGCCACGAAATAAACTGCCTAACCCTGAATTCGGCCTCGCATACGGCCAATGTTTGATCGCCGCCACCATAAACCAGCGGCTCCATATCGGAATGACCGCCAGTAAGAGTAATAGACTACTCCCCTCGCCATTTTGTTGCCTATCAAGCAATGTGTAGAGCAAGGAAAATTTTAGAAATAGATGAAGGACACACACAATAACCCCCATAGCACCAACGCGGCTATCCTTCATGATCTCTAGCATTTGCTCACGCGACCTGTGACTGAGGATACCGTCAGCCGTATCCATGAGACCATCCAAATGGAGACCGCCTGTAAGGACGACCCAAATCGCTAGCACCAAGATCGCTGCTGGCATTGGCGGAAGAATATAGCTGAGTCCCTCAGCTGACAACAGGAGAAGCAGTCCGATGACGAAACCAACGAATGGGTAAAATACGGCGCTTCGCTGGAATACGCGCTCCGTATAATCGATCTGCACGGGGATGGGCAAACGGGTCAAAAACTGAAAAGCTGCTATGCAGGCACGCAGCCAGTCTACCAAAGCACGAGTATGACGCACAGGAGTCCTCCCATCACTACAAAACTAACGCCGTAGAGCATTCTCACGGCGTAGACAATATCCTGCTGCGTACGCGGACGCAGCGGCCAGCCCAGGCGAGCGCGCTCACTCGCAGCGCCGCCATAGACGTTCAGCCCGCCGAGTTCGATCCCGAGTGCCCCGGCTACCGCCGACTCTGGGATCCCGCTGTTCGGGCTGGGGTGTAAATGCGCGAAGCGGCGTATCGCCGCCGCGGCGCGCCGCGCAGAGAGGCCCCGCGACAGCAGGGCCACGAGAACGAGCAGGATCCCGGTCAGCCGCGCCGGGATCCAGTTCATCGCGTCGTCCCAGCGGGCCGACGCCCAGCCGAAATGACGGTATCTGTCATTTCGGTAGCCGACCATCGAATCCAGCGTATTCGATGCACGGTAGAACATCGCTAGCGGCGCACCACCAAGCAGCGCATAGCACAAGGGCGCGATAACCGCGTCCACGATGTTCTCCGCGACCGTCTCCACGACGGCTCGCGTGAGCTCCTCCTCGTGGAGCACCTCTGTATCCCGGCCAACGATGTAGCCGGTGTACTTGCGAGCGTCCGCGAGATGGCCTGACCGCAGCGGATTGTAGACGAGGTAGGCTGCGTCTTTCAATCCCTTGATCGCGACAGTTGTCGAAATGAGCCACGTTGAAACCGCGTAACCGAACCAGCGATGGACGCCATCAGCGAAATGGACAAGCAACAACACGCTGCCGAAACTCAATACAACTGTTGATACAGTGAGGAGAAGACCTTTCAGTCGCAGTAATCCTGAGCTCTCCTCACCGCTGCCGTCTTTCGTTATGGCGTCACGCGGATGAAGCTTGTCCTCCACGAAGCGAATCCATCGGCCAATTACAATAACAGGATGAGTTGGCCACTTCGGGTCACCAATCATCCAGTCCAAGGCTATGGCGGCCGCCGTCATCCAGACGATTTCCTGCCAACTATATATCCACATAAGGGTTCACCGTTCCATACTTGCTCGGAGGCATCTATTTATTCAAGCTTGTAAGCCCTGCTTTTTAATTCTAGGGGGATACCGACTGTCACTAAAAACACCTGCTGACATACCTCAGCCATCCGTTGATTCATCCGGCCAGCCAGATCCCGAAATTGCCGTCCCAGTCGATATTCTGGCACGATGCCATCGCCCACTTCATTCGTGACGAGAATTAATTGTCCACTGTAGGAGGACACCGCCTCCACAAGTTCCTCTATTTGCGCTGTCACGCATGCGATCTCATCGCTAGCATCTTCGTAATGGAGCAGCCAATTCGTCAGCCATAGCGTCAAGCAGTCCACTAACACCACAGAGCCCTCGTTGCTCTCGTTCAGCTGTTCCAAGCAAGCCCTCAGCGCATACGGCTCCTCCTTGGTTTCCCACGGGAATCCAGAACGCTGCCTCATTTGCTGGTGCAGCCCTACCCGCTCCCGCATTTCCTCATCGTAGATGTGGGAGGTCGCGATGTAAATCCCCCGCTGGCAGCGATGCATAGCCAGTTTCTCGGCGAAGGCGCTCTTGCCGCTGCGCGCACCGCCCGTTACCAGAACCGCCATAGCGCGTCCCGCCTCCTTCTCTACAGGTCAAGCGGCTGTAACCTGCTCATGTGTGCACGTACGGCTGCTGAATAACTTTCCGTAGGACAGCTTCCAACTAGCCGCCTTTCCCTTAACCCCGCGACACGCCTGCGCTCTCGAACGTCGCCATTTCCTTCATGATCTTGCCTGCGGCATCGATCAAGTTGAAGACGAGCACCGCGCCTGTGCCTTCACCCAGTCGCATATCCATTTGCAGCA
The DNA here is from genome assembly GCF_001700435.1 of Paenibacillus pectinilyticus. Classification (GTDB taxonomy): domain Bacteria; phylum Bacillota; class Bacilli; order Paenibacillales; family NBRC-103111; genus Paenibacillus_E; species Paenibacillus_E pectinilyticus. Next base: position 79,423 of record NZ_LYPC01000030.1, on the reverse strand, counting down.
TCGCTGCGAGGCCAACCGCTTCTAGCAGCTTCGTATGCCCTTGCTCCTGCGACAAGTGCGAGGCGAGCATGTAGGACGCGCTTAGCGGGGCTAATCGGCTCGCCACGAGAGCAGCTGTCGACGAGATGAAGCCGTCGACCACAACCGGGCAGCGGTGCTTCGCCGCGCCGAGGATCACCCCAACAAGTCCGGCGATCTCTAATCCCCCGACCTTGCTTAATACCTCAAGGGCGTACTCTGCGCTCGTGTTTAGAGGTTCACGCAGCGCGTTCACTTCCAGCGCCTTATTCACAACGCCTTGCTTATGCAGCCAAGTCGTGTCATCAATACCTGTTCCACGGCCTACCGTTTGACTAGCCTCCATGCCTGTCAACGCACATAATATCGCTGCGCTCGCCGTCGTATTGCCAATCCCCATTTCGCCTGTTGCGAAAAGTCGGTAGCCTTTTGCCACCAAATCTTCTACGATCAGGGCGCCAGCTTCAATCGCTTGGATCGTCTCATCCAAGGTCAGCGCCGCTTCTTTTGCCATATTGCGTGTGCCTTTTCTGACTTTACGCGATACGAGATTCGGATGTTCCAGTTCCGCGTTAACCCCCATGTCCACACAAACAACATCAGCACCCGCATGTCTCGCAAGTACATTAACTGCAGCCCCGCCGTAGAGGAAGTTCAGCACCATTTGCGGAGTTACCTCTGCTGGGAACGCACTGATGCCTTCCTCACATACCCCATGATCGCCAGCCATAACGATAACAGCTTTCTTATCAAAGGTTGGCATTACTTCACCAGTAATCCCTGCAACTTGACGTGCTATATCCTCTAATTTTCCTAAACTGCCCTGTGGCTTCGTCAATTGATTTAAATGATCATTTGCTTGATTTGCCACCTCTTGATAGATCGGCTCAATAGTATTAATTAATGCTGTTAAATTATTCATGAACATTCATCCTCCGGCCTGTATTTATTTCCCTGGTTGTAATAAAATCTGGGGTACCTCACTTACGGGATGTTTCATAACAATCGGTTCCGTTCCGTACACTTCTGCGATACGCTCACTCGTTATCAGTTCAGCGGGCGTTCCAATCGCGTGTACCCGGCCCTCATGCACAATCATCAAGCGCGTACAATACTGTGCTGCCAAATTTAAATCATGCAGGACAGCAACGACGGTAAGCGCCGACTCTTGCTGCCAGCCCCGAATATAATCCATCATCTGGATTTGATAGCCAATATCTAGAAAGGTTGTGGGTTCATCCAGCATAAGCAGGCTCGGCTGCTGGGCCATCACTTTGGCCAGAGCAACTCGCTGACGTTCACCGCCACTGAGGCGCTCTATGGTTCGATCTGCAAAGGTATCTAACTCGAGTTTAGTCACAATCGCATCAATAAGCCCATCCGCATCTGCCGTATCCTCACCCAGCCAATTCTGAAAGGGGTACCGTCCCATCTCGACCACTTCACGTACCGTGAAGCCGACTGGAGGTAATGCATCCTGCTGCAGCACAGCGAGCCATTTGGCCAGCTCTTTGCGGGAATAGGAAGCCACTGGCTTATCTTTCAGAAACACCCGGCCTATTTTGACAGGATCCATACCGGATATCAAACGGAGCAACGTAGATTTGCCACTGCCATTGGGACCAATAATACCAAAGAATTCACCTTGCCCAACCTCAAAGCTAATCTGATGTAGCACCTGTTGTTCGCGAAAATGCTGGTCAAGCCCCTCCACTTTAATCATCGTCATCAACCTCTTAACGTCTTCTTATCTTTATGGAGCAGATAGGCAAAAAACGGGGCACCCAGGAACGCCGTAATGACCCCCAAGGGAATTTCTGTTGGGCTCAATAAGGTTCTAGCAAGGGTATCTGCCCACAGAACGTAAATCCCTCCGCCAATTGCGGATAACGGGATGATCAAGCGATAATCGGGACCAACCAATAGTCGGACTAGGTGCGGGACGATGAGACCAACAAAGCCGATGACGCCTGCCACAGACACAGCAGCTGCTGTAATCAGCGTAGCAGTGATCAGAACAATCAACTTCGTACGCTCGACATGAACTCCGAGATGGGCAGCTTGGCGCTCCCCCAGTGCTAGCAGATTCAACGATCTTGCATACCCTAGAAGAATCACGAGTCCGATAACGAGATAGGGTGCAATCATATACGTGTATGACCAACCTCGCAATGCTAGACTACCCATTAGCCAGAAAATGATTTCATTAATCGTTTGGTTGGAAATTGAAACCAAGAACGATACAAAAGCACCTAGAAACGCTTGCATCACGACGCCAGACAGAATCAACGTCTCCATCTTCAGCTTCCCGTCAATCAACGCAAGCTTGAGAACCAAGAAAAGGGAAGCAAGCCCTGTCACGAAAGCTACAATGGGGATGGACCATTGGCCAAACCAAGCGAATTGCAGCCCGAAGTAGATCAGAACCGCAGCCCCGACTGAAGCACCTGAGGAAACACCAAGCGAGTAAGGATCAGCGAGCGGATTGCGAAGCACACCTTGAAAACCTGCACCAGCCATGGAGAGTACGGCCCCTACCAGAATTCCAAGTAACACACGGGGCATTCGAACTTTATTTATAATTTGTTCAGACGATTGCGGCCAGTTTACCTCGATGTGATTGCCAATCCAAGGCAGATGCTTACCCAAAATCCCTACGATCTGAGAGATTGGCAGATGGGCAGCGCCGATCGACAAACTCACCACAATAGAAAGAAGAAGGAGTATAACTCCTACTCCTCCCCCCATCAACAATTTTCTTTTCATTATTTCACCAATTCAGGATAGATGCCTTTCGCCATTTCCAATAAGCCATCCGTTAATCTCGGACCTGGGCGGCTCAATAGATTTTGATCAAGGCCTACCACATGTTTATTTTTCACAGCGTCAATGGCATCCCAGCCACCGCGTGTACGAATAATTTCGTCTAACGATTTCTTACTTTTCGTATCAACCACACCATTTGCAAATAAAATCACATTCGGATTTTGTTGAATGATCTTCTCTTCGCTGATTTCGTACCAGCTGGCTTTGTCAGCTGCAACGTTAATTCCACCTGAAATATTGATCAACTCATCCATGAATTCGCCGCTGCCTACGGTCCAGCCTGGAGCAAATTCAATGTATACCTTTTTCTTGTTCTCTTGCTTGACATCCTTCACGGCATCGACCACTTTCTTGCGATCCGCTTTCATCTTGGAGACAATCTTCTCCGCTTGATCCTGATGATCCGTAATTTGTCCATACAACTCAATGTTATTAATCACATCATCTAACGTTTTGGGCTCTACTTTGAACACATTAATGTTCATTGCACGAAGCTTTTCAACCGATTCTGGATTCATTGAAATGCCTGTGAAAATAATATTTGCATTGGAAGCAATAACCGCTTCTACATTCGGCTTGGTGATGCTTCCGAGCTTAGGTTTTGATTTCGCTGCTTCTGGGTAGTCATCATAATCGGAAACACCGACGATATTTGCTTCTAAACCAAGTGCATACAACGCTTCTGTCTCAGCAGGAGAAACCGATGCAATCTTTTCAGGTGCTTTATCAAAAGTAAACTCTTTGCCTGTTGCATCTTTCACTTTCAACGGATAGGTCGTCTTTTTTGCTGCAACTGGAGCCGTCGTCGTCGTTGGAGCTTTCGTCCCCGCTCCCCCAAGCTTCGACGGATCGGATATTTCCGTTTCCTTTTTGCCACATGCTGCTAATGAGATAGCTGTTACGACGGCTAATGTAAGAATTAGACCCTTTTTAACCAAATGCTGTTTCATCGATAGTTCCCTCTTTCTTTTTTTCTTCATTATCAATCCTGTACCCATAAAAAAGCCCCCCCGTTCACAAGGAACGAGAAGGACGAGAAATCGCGGTATTGGGCAACGAACTTGCCTGCGTTGCTTCCTGATTTAACGCGATCCTTTTCCTCGAAGGATGTCGTAAAACGAAACAATAGGCAAGGTAACCTGACTCTCCAACCATTCGCATGATTGAATTACAGTGGCGGGACCGTGCCGGACTCTAACCGGCTTCCCCTTTTACTTCTAAACTTTGTACCCAAAGCTTATCAGCACCTATCGTGACTACTTACTATGATCAATCTAATTGTCGATTATAGATGTTCTCTTACTTTTGTGCAATAATTTTGAGAACTTTTAAGGCCTCGTCCATTTTCGGTGCATTTAGAGGAACGAACGCGACTAATCCTTTACCTTCATAGCCTTGTTCCTTCATCCACTTGTTCCCTTCAAGCGGAATGCCATAGAGATGCTTCTGAGCTTCTTTGCCCTCTTCCTTGATTTCGATAACGCCATCCGGATAGTCCGCAGGGTTGATCGTATCATCCAAGGAAACGAAGCCGGCCTGATTACTCAAGCCTTTGAACTGCTCATCGGCAAGGATGAAAATGCCGTTACCACCAGCCGCCAGCTCAACAATCATTTTTTCCATTGAAAAAATAGGAGACGTATTCAACTTCACAGTAGGTGTATCCCCTACCTTCAATTTCAGTGAAGTTTCCAGCTTCTCCGCCGCTTCACTTGGGAAACCATTAGGACCCATGATAAATACCGATACATCAGGCTTAGGTCCACCGCAAGCTGTAAGGGTAAGCACCATGCCTAGCATGAGAACAAGCAACCATTTTGCCTTCATTGTATGTAATTCCCTCCGTCGTACGCTCTCTTATCGATAGTCGCCAGAAAAGTCGGTTTTCACCGACTTTTCTTACAAGCTGTCATATATTCATTTATCTTCTGATCCAGAATTGTACTTAACTCGACAACATCATCCGATGTCATTTCCCGACCTTCTGTGACCATTTGTTCCATTTTACGTCTCAACGTATGAATCTCTTCTTCCAGCAAAGATAGGGAGTTTTGCTTCTTGGCATGTCTGGATAACCAACGTTGTCCGAAATCTTGCTCACGAATTTGAAACTGCTTTGGAAAGCTAGTAAGTTGATATTCCATAAAAGCCATGCTCATCCCTCCTCACTATAAGAATAACAGTTTTCGTCAATTATGAACATATTTTTTTACAAGTTAATCTTATAATTTCCGCATAAAATTACCGATTCTCTCAAGCGCTTCATTGAGCTGTGAAACACTGTACGCATAGGAGCAACGAAGGAATCCTTCCCCGCCTAAACCGAACACATCGCCAGGTACAGCAGCAACTTTCGACTCGAACAAAAGACGTTGTGCAAACTCATCCGATGTTAAGCCGGTAGCTGCAATACTTGGGAACGCATAGAACGCACCTTGCGGTTCGTGACACTCGAGTCCTACCTCACGGAAGCCTTTGACGATCAGCCGCCTTCGTTGATTATAGGATTCTATCATCCGATCCTTCTCTTCAAGTCCATTCGTCAACGCTTCATGCGCCGCCACTTGCCCCATGACAGGTGCGCACATAACCGTGTATTGGTGAATTTTGGTCATAGCGGAGATCAATTCACGATGTCCGCAAGCATAACCCATGCGCCAGCCAGTCATAGCGAATGCTTTGGAGAATCCGCTGACCAAAATCGTCCGGTCTTTCATACCTGGAACAGCTGCGAAGCTTACGTGCTTCTGACCATATGTTAATTCTGCATAGATTTCATCGGAGATGACGATCAAATCTTTCTCCTCAACCACTTTAGCAATAGGCAGCCAGTCTTCGTATGTCATAATGCCGCCGGTTGGATTGCTAGGATAGCATAGAATCAATATTTTGGAACGCGGCGTAATCGCATCGCGAAGCGCTTTTTCTGTTAGCTTGAACTGATCCTTGGCAAATGTTTCGATGCCTACAGGCACGCCGCCGCTAATCGCGGTAATCGGTGAATAAGAGATATAGCAGGGCTCTGGAATTAAGATTTCATCCCCTGGCGTAATAAGTGCACGTAAGGCCAGATCGATAGCTTCGCTGCCGCCAACCGTTACAAGCACTTCATCCGTTGGCTCATATTTTGCTTTAAATGACGTATATAAATAGTTCGCAATTGCTTCGCGAAGCTCTGGAATACCAGAGTTCGGCGTATATTTGGTGCGGCCGCGTTCCAACGAGTGCACAGCGGCTTCACGTACGTGCCACGGTGTGGAGAAATCCGGTTCGCCTACCCCGAGAGAAATAATATCGTCTTTACTATTGTTAACCAGGTCAAAAAACTTTCGAATACCTGATGGCTTCATTTCACGTACGGCAGGAGCGAGGTAGTCCTGCATGGATTTGTTCGTTGGTTGAATCGTAGTCTCATCCTTAATCATGACGTTCCCTCTTCCTTACGGCGAAACAAGCATCCGGTGATCATCTTCCTGATCCTCGAAAATAATGCCGTCTTGTTTGTATTTTTTTAAGATAAAATTCGTTTTTGTGGAAAGTACACGATCAATCGGTGAAAGTTTGTTCGATACGAAAGAAGCAACTTGCTTCAGCGAGCTTCCCTCAATTTCAACAAGTAAATCGTACGCACCTGACATGAGGTAAACCGATTTGACTTCCGGATATAGGTAGATCCGTTCCGCAATCGCATCAAAACCGCGCCCGCGCTCCGGCGTAATTTGCACTTCAATTAGGGCGGTAACCTTTTCGTCATCTACTTTACTCCAGTTTACGACTGTCGCGTATTTGACGATGACCTTATCCGCTTCCATCTCGCTTATCGCTCGCGCAACTTCGGCCTCCGCCGTTCCTAACATGGTGGCGATCAGATCCGCGCTCCTGCGGGCATCTTCCTTCAGTAAATCGAGAATTTTAAGCTTCAAAGTATCCATGGTTAAACCTACCTTTCTGAAATTTGTTCGTTCATCCATTCATCTTACAATGAATCACTGTCCTAATTCAATTACTGCGCGCAAAAGATAGGCAGAAAATTTATATATAGGTAAAAATTCCACTTGGACAAGCACAACAAATAGCCACAAAGAGAGGCTCCTAGTGGCTTTCATTATCTTTTTCATGCCTAATTTAAAAAATATCCATACTTAAATACCTTTCACCTGTATCTGGCGCAATGCACAATACCCTTTTGCCTGCACCTAACTTTCTCGCAACCTGGATCCCAGTCCAAACCGATGCACCAGCAGACGGACCAACCAGAATCCCCTCTTTACTGGCTAAATCTTTCATCGTTTGGATGGCATCTTCATCTGACACTTGAACAATTTCATCATAGACACTGGTGTTCAAAATAGCAGGAATAAAGCCCGGACTTGTGCCTACCAGCTTATGCGGCCCTGGGCTTCCACCAGAAAGGACTGGGGACCCCTTAGGTTCCACCACATAAATCTGGATATTCGGCAGCTGCTCCCGCAGCACTTCACCAGTCCCCGTAATCGTACCGCCTGTGCCCGATGTGGCAACGAACGCATCCAGCCTGCCTTCCATCTGTTGCAGGATTTCCGGCGCAGTCGTAACGCGATGAATGCTCGGATTCGCTGGATTCTCAAACTGCTGTGGAATGAAGCTCCCTGGGATTTGATCTCGCAGCTCCATCGCTTTCGCGATCGCACCTGGCATCCGCTCGGCAGCAGGCGTAAGTACCACTTCAGCACCGTAAGCTTTCAGAATATTGATACGTTCCTTACTCATATTATCCGGCATTATAAGAATGGCTTTATACCCTTTAGCCGCGGCATTCATTGCAAGACCAATGCCCGTGTTTCCACTCGTAGGCTCTATTATTGTTGCACCAGGCAGAAGATGACCTGCTCTCTCAGCTTGGTCAATGAGATTCCATGCTGCCCGATCCTTAACACTGCCGCTGGGATTAAAATATTCCAACTTCACATACAATTCCGCTGCCTCCGGTTCCAATAAGCGGTTAATTCGCACAGCGGGGGTATCGCCAATTAGCTCCGTGATGCTGTTTACCATTTTCTTTGACATAGGGTGCCCCCTCCTTTTTCCTCCATCATGCTATCCACATTTTGATGTGGAAGGATAGTCCATGTCAAGGCTTGGATGTGGGTAATTGATTTCGGATGAATAACCATGAGAAGAACGTTGAACTTCCGGTAACGAGCATCAGTACATTGATGACAAGCGGCTCCTTACTCCATGAAATGACACAAATAAATAACAGCACACCGCACACACGCCCTACATTCAACGAAAGTTCACGAAGGACGATGTACTCCTCCCGCTGCTTCGCCGACTCCTCGTCGGACCCGATGAGATCGAAGACCACAGATACCATCGGAATGGAGTACATGGGAAAAAACAGCGCAGATCCAAGGCCGAAAATGAGGAGCGTTGTAAATGACATTTTCCAGAAGAACGGCAATATGACGAGTACAACCATGACCGAACCAATAAACATACTCTTTTTTCGAAAAGAGGGTCGAATGAACCGGCCTGCCGCCCAGAAACTCACCAACGCAACGGATGACGTAATTAAAGCAAAATTACCTAAACTCGCTTCACTTGATGTTGCGATATACACGAGTAATCCGATCATGAAGCCAAAAACGCCCTCACGAACGCCCTGACAAGCCAGCGATAAACTCACTCGTTTCCATGGTGTATGCGGTTGTTTAAGTATTTTTAGAGGCAGAAACCATGCATAGGTGCCACTTACTTTCCTTTTTTTCAGAAAAAAGCTGATCACGACACCTAACACAAAAATGCCTAGTGAAATGGAAAAAATAAGACGATAGCCCGCTACATCTCCCAAGCTCACAATAAGTAACCCCGAGATCCACGGCGCAATAATGCCTGCCCCCGCTCCTAGCAGACCCACCCAGCCATTAAACTTGTCCCGATTGTCAGGATCCGTGACTTCAAAGTAAACGACATTGAAGGAGATCCAGAATAGGCCAACGGAGATACCTTGAACCAGCCCCAACCAAACGAAATAATGGATGCTGCTCGTCCCCATCCACAACACTAACAGATAGAAACAGGCAGATATCGAAACCCCAGCACGCAAGCAGTTCATTTTGTTGTGTTCTTTAACCCATTTTCCAGCGAGCCAGAAAGTAATGGCCATCGTCAAATGAGTCGTTAACGTAAACCAGCCGATTAATGTAAAATCATTTTTGGCTTTCCACAAGTAAACCCCGACGAACGTACCTGATAACGCATTCGCTCCGCCGAATAACGAATGAACAATAAGTAAAAGAATCGCTTGAGCATCCAGCTTTCCCTGGCTCTTCACATTCGTTTCCATATTCCTCCTCCTGTTAGACCGATTTAGGCTCTTGTTAAGCTTCCCCATTTGAGTCAAAATATGAGGTGAAACTACGCAAAAAAACCGAATCCATGAGGACTCGGTTCGATTTCCACCTTGATTTATTCCGATTTGATACGTTCAACCATCAGTAAACGGTCTGTATCCGAAAGCACTTTCTCAACTCTAAAGCAAGATGGACATACATAAACGTCCGATGTAAAAGGACCCGTCAAGAAAGCACTGCCTAATGTTTTGGGAATGATCGGCGTGAAAGCTGTCTCACTTGTCACTTCTGTTCCCGCAAGGAGCATGAATTCATGACAATTCGAGCATTCAGGTGCTTCTTCCTGTTCATCCGTCAACTGCTGTACCTTTTCTCCATACTTGTCGAGCGGCTCATCTGAATCATCCCAAGCAAGTGATAAATCCTCATCAGACTCGGCATATTCTTGCTCATTGAAGCGCAGCTTTTGACCTGTCTGTTTAACCTTCAGATCAATGCTCCGATAATCGTTTAACTCGTTAAAACAATGTGGACACTCATCTTCAGGTCCAATCTCGGGATCCCAAACAATTTCTGTCTGACACCACGGACAAACGACTTCCTCATTGCCACTCATGTCGTAATCCTCCACCTATTGCATTCATGCATATTTCAATACATAATAAACCCCTGCCGCTACAAATACAAGCGCAATAGCAAACAAGGTCCCCCACAGGTATTTCATTATTCAAGCCTCCAAAACTATGCTTCTATGTATGATACTAAGTTACACAAGCTCCAACCACATAGGATAAAGAAACAGATAGTATTAAGGATAAAAAGCCTACTGCACGATTATCCTTCTGAATTTCCTCGTCAATTTTGAAGAAAGGCGTCAGGAATTCAAAAATAAAGTAAGCTACCATTAACAGCAGGAAGCCATAACCGGCCCAGACGAGTGAGTGAATCATGGTGTCATTGTTTAGAATCGCAAATCGGAACAAGTTACAAATCCCGAAAATTTTCCCACCTGTTGCCATAGCTACAGACAGATTTCCTTTTTTAATTTCAGCCCAATCGTCATACTTCGTCACCATTTCAAAAATAGTTAGAAAGACAACTAGTGCGACCACAGCTACAGCAAAAAACGCGAGCGTTGATAAATACGGGTTGCTTAACAAGACATCCACCTCTTCGTTCATATCGTCCCCTGCCTTCCTTCACAAGTAGAGAGACTCCAATCGAATTGTCCAATCACTTGCCCTAAACGGGAGTAGAGACTGAGTATGACTCAGTCTCTCGCAGGTACTCCTAGTATAACATTAGGATTGTTTTTTTTCAGCAAGCTTCGCGCGCATAGCCGCTAACTCATCATCAATGCCACTTTTGCTAGCGCCTAGACCATCTAGCTCATCGTCTAAGCTGCGGTTTTTCGCACGAATCTCTCCGCTTGCTTGCGCTTCAGCTTCCATTTGAAGAACTTTCTCGCTCATGCGATCAAATCCTTTAGCCGCATTATCCGTACCAAAGCCCGACATCGCTTGGTTGATTTGTTTTTGAGCTTTCGCTGTTTCAGCACGAGCAATCAACAAATCCTTTTTGTTTTTCATCTTTGTGAACTCATCTTTCATCTCCGTCAATTGCGCACGAAGTTGGTCCGCATTCGTTTTCGCTAGATCATATTGACGTTTCAGTTCATCGTAACGAGCTTGGTGCTCTTTCTTATCTTCTAGAGCGCGGCGGGCTAAATCTTCATTCCCTGCTTCGAGGGCTTTCATCGCCTGCTCTGTACGTTTCGTTACCATCTCTTCTGATTCTTCAACTTGCAGCTTGTATTTCTTCTCAATCGCGATTTGTTTCGCGACAGCAGTCTCTGCTTCCAAAATATCTTCTTCCATATCACGTAAAAACTGATTTAACATTTTAACCGGATCTTCAGCCTTATCTAGCAAATCATTAACTGAAGCCATTGTCATATCACGAAGTCTTTTGAAAATTCCCATCTAAAATTCCTCCTAAGGTTTAATACTCTTTTATATCTATTTCATACGTAACACCAAACAATCAGTTTCAAAAAGGATTAAAAATTTTAGATTTATTTCATTTCGACAACCGTAACTCCAGCTCCGCCCTCGTTGTAATTCCCCATCCGATAGCTTTTCACGTGCTTATGACGGCGCAAATATTCCTGCATACCTGTACGAAGCACGCCTGTGCCTTTGCCATGAATTAAATAAACTTGCCCGAAATTACTCAGAAAGGATTCGTCTAAGAATCGATCCGCTTCGATTAGTGCCTCTTCCATATTCATGCCGCGCATATCCAATTCCATTTTGACATTATCGTCGCGGGTGCGTTTTAGCGTTGTTGCCGTTTTCTGAGGTTGTTTCGATGGCGCCGCATTCCCTGTTTTCTCGAGATTAGATAGCTGCACCTTCATCTTCATAATCCCCAACTGCACATTGGCTTCCGTTGTGCCTACTAGCTCAACTACGTGTCCTTTTTGCCCCAATGAAATGACACGCACTTCATCTCCGGCTTCAATCTGCTCCGGTTTCTTCTTCACAGCGCGAACCTGTTTGCTCCTTAGCTCAGGAGTCGCTTGATCGAGGCGTCGTTTGGCTTCAACCAAACGGTGGTCCTTAACCCCGCCAGCTTCCTCTTGCGCCATGCGGCGAAGATCTGCGATAACTTCGTCGGCTTCTCGGCGAGCTTTTACCACAGCCTCGCGAGCATCACGCTCCGCTTTCTCAAGCAGCTTATCCCGCTGCTCATCGAATTTCAGCTGCTGCGCCTCCAGTGATTTGCGCATCGCTTCTGCTTCTTTGCGAAGCTCCTCTGCCGCATAGCGTTCGGATTCCGCGATCAGTCGGTTCTCTTCGAGAGAAGCAATCATCGACTCCACACGTTGATCTTCTTCTCCCACCTGTGTACGGGCATGCTCAATAATACGTCTGGATAAACCTAACCGCTCGGCAATGGCAAAAGCATTACTTCGTCCGGGTACACCAACCAACAAGCGATATGTTGGACTTAAGGTTTGAACATCAAATTCCATACTAGCATTAATCGTGCCAGGCTTCTGATACGCATAGGCCTTCAACTCAGAATAATGCGTCGTTGCAATAATGCGACACCCAATTTGATGAATATAGTCCAAAATCGAGATGGCCAGCGCAGATCCTTCGGCTGGATCCGTACCAGCGCCAAGCTCATCAAGCAACACTAGGCTTTTGGGCGTCATATCTCTCAAAATACTTATGATATTCGTCATGTGACTGGAAAAAGTACTCAGATTCTGCTCAATACTTTGCTCGTCGCCAATATCCGCATAAATCGCATCGAACACGCATAGTTGCGTGCCTTCTTCCGCAGGAACAAAAAGCCCTGACATCGCCATCAAGCTAAGCAAACCTACGGTTTTCAGGGAAACCGTCTTACCACCCGTATTGGGCCCCGTTACAATTATTTGCGAGTAATCATTACCCAGCTCCAAGTCCAGTGGTACAACGGCTTCTGGCGCAATGAGTGGATGTCTTCCTCTTTTAATTTTGATGAAGCCGCGGTCATTCAATCTTGGCATTGTGGCTTTTAACTCTCTTGCCAAGCCCGCTTTCGCAAATGTAAAATCGAGCTCCGCCAAGAGATCAACATCTAGTACAAGCACATCAACTTGTTCGGCTACTAGCTCCGTTAACGCCCGCAAAATCTTCTCAATCTCGGCTTCCTCTTTAAATTTGAGTTCACGAATCTTATTATTCAGTTGAACGATGGCATCCGGCTCAATGTATAGCGTCGCACCAGAGGCCGACTGATCATGGATCATCCCGCCAAAGCTCGATCGATACTCGGACTTAACCGGAATAACGAATCGGTCATTTCGGATCGTGATGAGAACGTCCTGCAGCATTTTCTGAACAGACGAATTGCGCAGCATCTGCTCAAGTCTCTCACGGACTCTGCTTTCACCCGTGCGTAGTTCACTTCGAACACGCCCTAATTCAGGACTAGCACTGTCCACAACAACCGCATTTTCATCAATACAGCTGTTAATTTTATCTTCTAACTGTTTATTCTCTGTCAGTAAATCAACTTGCGCCTTGAGCATCGGAATCGAATATTCCTCATGAACAGCAAGTACAAAGCGCTTTAACCTACGTGCTCCAAACATCGTTGTAGAAATTTCTAACAACTCATTCGGATTTAACATCCCGCCAATGCGAGCTCTATGCAGGGGCGACCGTATGTCGCGAATACCGCCGAATGGAGCATTTCCTTTCAGCCGTTCAACATTAACGGCCTCATCCGTCGTCTGCAAGCGCAGCTTAACAAGCTCGAAATCCCCTTTGGGTTCTAACTTAAGAGCCGCATCTTTGCCAAGTGATGTTGACGCATGATGCTCAAGCTTATGTAAAATCTTCACGTATTCTAATGTTTTTATAATTTTCGGATTCAACGTTCCCAACCTCTTTTCTCTACCCTATATTATAAACCAAAAAGAACCTGATTAGCTACGGAGACAATGATTATATGGAAGATACTACCCACCATAAATATCATAATTTTGGATACACTAAGTTGTGCATCTAATCCTCTGCCAAAGGAATGCAAATCGTCACGATCAAAGCAACTTGCAAGTAACTTGCATTAAAAATCGCTTCTTGTCGCAGGATTCCTACTCCTAGACAAAAAGAAGGAGGTTCACGACATGCATCTTCTTGGACATCTAGTAAGGTTTATTGTTTCGGCTTTGGTTTTAATGTTTGTGAGTTGGTTAGTGCCTGGATTTAAGGTCGGTGGATTCTGGAGTGCTTTTTTCTTAGCACTAGTCATTGCCATCGCTGCTTGGATCATTGAAGGCATCTTCGGCAAACAAATCACTCCATTTGGCAGAGGAATCGTAGGTTTTCTAGTGAGTGCGCTCGTCATTTGGGCCGCTCAATTTATCGTGAGCAATGTATCTACGAGCATGATAGGTGCCATATTAGCCGCTTTAGTCATTGGGATCATCGACTTGTTCATTCCTGTTAAAACCCCTTTCGAACAGGGCATCTCAGGAAGAGAAGATCGTCGATAACACTGTCCGCTTCGATAGCTGACAGCCCAGGTAAAGCCAAAAAAAGATCGGTCTGCAGCGTTCCTACTCGCCGGGCCGATCTTTTCTATGTGGTTTCACTAGTTTGTCACTGTATTTTGGTAATAGGTCGTGTACAATGATGGAGAAATCATTATGTATACGGAGGGTTATACCCATGAAAAAACTAATCATTCTCATGATGGGACTAGCTATTGTCATTGCCATCACAGCATGCGGAAACAAAGATTCCAAATCATCCGAGTCCACCACCACGCCAGCCGCCTCTACCGACGCAGCAGCTGGACAGCAAATCGTTTTAAAAGCTACCAACTATAAATACGATCAATCCGAATACCACGTCAAAAAAGGCCAACCCGTCACAATCACACTTGATAATTCGCAAGGCATTCATGGGGCAGCTATTAAAGAGTTCAATATTAACTTGAGCAATGGTAAGAAAAGTGTCACATTTACACCAGACAAAGCAGGTTCATTCCCAATCAATTGCTCCATCATGTGCGGTGCTGGTCACGCGGATATGAAAACAACACTTATCGTTGAATAAGTTAACGAAGCATAAATTTTATACAATGAGCCACAAAGCCTTTTTACGTTTTCACGTGAAGAGGCTATTTTTTATATTTTGATAGTGATTTTTATTCTTATTCCTTAGATTATCTTTGTCGCACCCTTCAGCGGACTTGAAAATACCGCAAAACATAGGGATACAAATACACCGAGAAGAACGCATCGCCCCACTTTTTAAATACATTTTCTGTTGTGTGCTTTACTTTCCTCGCTGTCATAAACAAAAACCTTCCTAAAGCACTCGTATTCCTCATGTTCTTAGCAGAATGCTTATTAATATTATTATTCCGCCCATTGAGACCTTCTTCACTATTATTCAGAATCTCCGTTTCTTCTGTTGGATTCGCAAGCTCACGCGAACGTGCGTAACGCTTTTCTAAGGCGAATTGAAGTTTCTCAAGCAGCAATCTAGCGGTTCGATAATTCACACCAAGTAGATTCGCAAAAGCTGCAACAGTGTATGTCATCTCATCTTGTAAGATGATTCGAATGGCTTTGAACCATAGTAATAAAGAAAGTTTAGATTTATGCATAACGGTACCAGCCGTGATCGAAATCTGTGTACGACACTCTTTACACTCTAGCAAGTTACGTGTCTTCACTTTATAAAAGATATGATGGTCACACCTTGGGCAAAAGAACCCATTAGACCAGCGATTTTTAATCAAAAATTGCTCGCAATCTTCCTCAGTTTGAAACGTATTCTCCAAAGATTCAACAAGTAACATCTCCATAATACGCACCGCCTCGATCGGAACGTTTGTTCCTATATTTATATTATATCGAACATTTGTTTCCATGTAAAGGAATTTTTGCTAGGTCGGATAGTGCTATATCGATGAGATGCATTTTCTGTGGTATCTACAATTTATATTTAAGGAGGCTGCGGAAAGATTAAGAATGACACGGCTATCGGTAGCTTTATTTGGGTGCTGAGAGATTGGAACTGGCTTACGGGCGGCGGAGGCATGGGGATGAGATGAAGGCTGCTGGCTTGGCAATTAACAATTGCAACGGTCGAAGGCGGCAAATGCAGAGTGCTCAAGGTACCGGGCAATTGGCGTGTTCTAGACGTTGCTTTAGCGATTAACAGTTGCAACTTTCGAGGGGGCAATGGCCGAGGGGTCGAGGAGACAAGGGAGATCGGCAGGTCTTAACGCTGATTGATCGGTGTGATAATTTAAACGTTCGAGTACTGCAATAGCTGAGAGCTCGAAGTGCCGAGAGAAATTGGCAGGTTCTGGACGCTGCTTTATCGGTGATAAATTCAACGTTCGAGTGTGCAATAGCCGAGGGATCGAGGTGCCGAGAGAGATTGGCAGGTTCTGGATGTTGCTGTATCGGTGATAATTTCAACGTTCGAGTGTGTAATAGCCGAGGGATCGAGGTGCCGAGAGAGATTGGCAGGTTCTGGACGCTGCTTTATCGGTGACAGTTGCAATTTTCGACAAATGCGATAGCCGTTAGCTCATGGTACCCGAGGCGATTGGCAGTTCTGGACGCAGGGCGTGAATTAAAGCGATTAGGGCTGCAGGCTTCTTACTTTACTTTTGTAGATACCTCAGAAAATTGGTTTCATCAGATACTTGCCTCCCCCAGGAGCGTACACCACCAAAATAACAATAAAAACTGCCTCTTTCAACACGAAAGAAGGCAGTTTCTATAAGGAAATTCCCTGTTTCCACAGGTCATGGAGCTTACCTGCTACTTGTGGCAACTCGTTGATCAAATAGGGAGCGATAGATGAGCTTTTTAAAAGCTTTTGGGAGCCATCAGAGGGAATGATGGTCATGACATTTACAGCGATTACGATGATTAATAAAGCTTCCGCTAGCCCTAGGCATGCACCACTCCACCGATTGATGGCATTGAGTCCTGGGGTTTTAGCGAGAATGTTCAACGCTCTCCCAATGATTATGAGGGCCAATTTGACCCCGAAGAATAGGAGCGCGAAGGCGATAGCATTGAGGATATAGGTATCCACATTGAGCCCTTTAACGATGAACTCATATTTGTGATAATTTTGATAAGTTGGTAATGAGATTGCGTTCTTCAGTAAGGGAGCAACATCCTTGTAAAAATAAAAAGCAACTAGATAGGCGAGAATCATACCCGCAATCGATACAATTTGAGCAATAAATCCCCTGAAATAACCAATGAGCAACCCAAGCGCTATAATCGACATTAAGACATAATCAAGTGTATTCAGTGTCACTACAGGCTACCCGACTGGGCTGTCAGCATCAATAAGCTCGATCCATTCGTTATATTCGGTTTGTAGCTTAGCGTATTCTTCACGTAATTTTCTGTATTCTTCCTTCACAGCATGTAACTCTTCCTGATGTGCCTCGTCGTTCATATTCATCTGAAGGAGTTCTTCTTTTTCAAGTCGAGTTTCCGACAAAATACGTTCTATTTCATCTTCAAACTGCTGTGCCCGTGCATCCCGCTCCGCTTGCATTTGATCCAATAAGTCTTCTATTTGTCCTTGATAGTGATGAATAATGGAAGCTTTTTGTTCCTCAAGTTGTTGTTGGAAGGATATTTGCTGCTCTTCCAGCTGCTGCTGCAAGGATGATTGTTTTTCTTGGTAGTGGCCTTCTAGCTCACGCTTCTCTTCTTCAAAACGTCGCAGCTTCGCCTCTTCTTCTTCTTGATACAACATCGAGAGGGAGTCAATATCCTCCTCATGCGCACTTGCCGCGACTTCTAGCAAAGCTTGATGCTGTTGTTTAATGCTATGAAGCTCAGCTTGGTGTCCACTTGTGATGGCTGCAAGTTCATTTTGATGCTTAGTCGCGTTGGCGGCTAATTCACTGTGGTGTTTACCGCTGAAGGATGCTAATTCGTTCTGATGACGCTCTATGATAAGTGCCAATTCAATTTGATGCTGCTCCGAGATCGATGCTACTTCATTTTGGTGATGTTCGGAAATAGATGTTATTGTTGTCTGATGTTGCTCTGAAATAGACGCCAATTCGGCCTGAAATTGTTCAGAAACAGATGCTAACTCATGTTGATGGCTTTCTGTCAGTGAGGCTATTTCGAAATGATGCTCATCTATTGCTGATACATTTTCATTCTGAAGTTTTTCTGAAATCGCAGACATTTCTAATTGGTACTCTTCTGATAAGCTCTCTAGTTCACTTAGATGACTATCTGAAAGAGCTACTAATTCGGTTTGATGCTCTTCTACCATCCTTGCTATTGTAGCTTGGTGCTCTTCTTGCATCGTTTCAATCGTTAATTGTTGCTCATTTCGCAAGGTTGTTAGTTGAGATTGATGCTCATGCTTCAAGCTGGATAGTTCGGCTTGATGTTGTTTGTTTAAGGATTCAATTTGTGTTTGATACTGCTTATGGATTCCCGAAATGTCTGAACCGCTTTGTTGAGAAAGAACGGCTAGCTCTTCTTGATGCTGTAGGTCGGCAATTTCTTTATCTTGAATATGTTGCTGAATGAGTGCATTTTTCTCATCTTGGAGCTTTTTCAATAAGTTTTCATTCTCACTACGTTGCAGGTCTGCAATTGCTGCAAGTTCAACCTTGTGCTGCTCTGTTAACTTTTGTATTTGTTGAGATTTTTGTTGCCGAGCTTGCTCAAGCTGTTGTTTGCTTTGTTGATGTTGTTGTTTCTCTTGATCTAAAAGTTGTTTAAGTTGCAGTTGCTGCTGTTTCCCCTGTTCAATCTGTTGCTTCGCTTCTTGATACTGTTGTTTCCCCTGATCTAATTGTTGCTTCACTTCTTGTTGCTGTTGTTTCACTTCTTGTTGCTGTTGTTTCTCCTGATCTAACAGTTGTTGAACTTCTTGATGTTGTTGTTTCTCCTGATCTAACAGTTGTTGAACTTCTTGATGTTGTTGCTTTTCCTGATCTAACAGTTGTTGAACTTCTTGATGTTGTTGCTTTTCCTGATCTAACAGTTGTTGAATTTCTTGATGTTGTTGCTTTTCCTGATCTAATTGTTGCTTCACTTCTTGATGTTGTTGTTTCTCTTGTTCTAGCTGTTGTTTGACTTGCTGTTGCTGTAGTTTCTCTTGATCAAACTGTTGCTTCACTTTTTGTTGCTGTTGTTTCTCTTGATCTAGTTGTTGTTTAGCTTGCTCCGCTTGTTGTTTAGCCTGATCCAACTGTTGTTTAGATTGAACTTGTTGTTGTTTGGCTTGTTCGATCTGTTGTTTGCTCAGCTCAAGCTGCTGTTTCATTTGCAGCATTTGTTGTTTAGCTTGCTCGTGTTCCTGTTTAGCTTTAAGTGTTTCTTGTTTTTGTTGTTTATCTTGATCCACAAGTTGCTGCAGTTTGCCATTCTGTTCAGTCAGTAATGCTTGATTCTTGTCGTCTTCTTGTTTTAATTCAGAATAACGTGTGGTTAGCTTCTCATAGGCGATTTTGGTCGCTTCTTGTTCTTTCTGGACTTTGCTGAGCTCTTCCAAAATTTCATTCATGCGGAAGCACTCATCTGCCATGTTCACAGCTGCTAGAACAGCGATCCGCTGCGAATCTAGGCGCGGGTAACCTTTGGCGATGCGAAACATCTGATCATTCACATATTCGGCAACACGCTTCATATGATTGGTGCTTGTATCTGCTGCTTTAAGTTTATATTGGTGTCCATATATATCAACAGTAATTCTTGTTTTATCTTCAGTTGTCACGTTAAAATCCTCCCTTAAGATGAAAGGCTGGTCCTATCGAGAATAATTTCGATAAGACCAGCCTATATTCCTGCAACCTAGAAGGAAAGTTACACTATTTTCTTAACTCTGCCTCAAATTGTTGTTCAAGAGTTGACACAACTTTGGCATGGAGTTCTGTGACTTCTTCATCAAGGAGTGTTCGGTCTGTGTGACGGTATACAAGTGCGATAGCTACGCTCTTGCGGTTAGCCCCTAGACGTTCTCCCGTGTAGATATCAAAAACCTGAATGGATTCCAATAATTCGCCGGCAACGTCTGTAATTGCTTGCTCCATAAGCCCTACTGGAACACTCGAATTAACAACAACGGCGATATCACGTCCGATGGACGGATAGCGTGGAAGCAATTTATAAACAATCTCATCGCCTGCCGCTTCCAAAATCGGTGAAAGCTCCACTTCAAGTACGTAGGTATCATCCAAATCACGCTGTTGTTGCGCAGTCGGGTGTAATTGACCAATGCGGCCAATGACTTTAGATCCTTCTGCAGAAGTAAGATGAATTTCAGCTGTACGACCAGGATGAAAGCCCTCTAATGCTGCCGATGTATACGTAAGACCTTTAATGCCAAGATATTGAACCAAACGATCGAAAATACCTTTAATATCATAGAAGTCAACTGCTTCAGACTTCTGTGCCCAGTGTGCTTGACGGCGTTTGCCTGTTAATACAATGGACAGCAGCAGTTTCTCTTCTGGCAATGTGGAAAGCGCATTTTCATTCGTGATGAACGCTTTGCCGATTTCGAAGATGGCGACATCATCCATCGTACGGTTACGGTTATAGCTAACGACATCTAGAAGATGTGGCACTATGCTCGTACGCAATTGACTGCGGTCTTCGCTCATTGGCATCGCTAGTGAGATCGGCTTCGCTGCCGGGTATAGACCAGGAATGGCGTCTACTTGTGATTGCGGATTCGTTTCGACGCTTGAGCCGCCATGTGTGCGCGGGTTCGTGAAGGAATACGTAATGACTTCGTTCAGTCCGCTTTGGGTTAAAATATTCCGAGTAATCCGGCGGATCGCCTGCTCTTGAGACAGTGACCCTGGCGTTGTAACACCGGTCATCAAGGTTGTCGGGATGTTATCGTAGCCGAAGAGGCGTGCTACTTCTTCGATCAAATCGACATCACGTGTAATGTCTCCGCGGCGGCTCGGCACATGAACAAGCAGCTTGCCTTCGCCTGCTTGCTCGAATGTGAAATGCAAGCGCGAAAGGATTTGCCCCATCTCGGCCAACGTAAGAGCTGTGCCGAGGTAGTTGTTCACGCGGTCAGCTGCAAGCTCGATGCTGACCGACTTGTGTGTGCCAGTAACGGCTTCGACGATGCCGTCAGCGACTTTACCGCCTGCGTATTGCGCAATCAGCGCAGCAGCACGGTTCAACGCGGGAAGCACCGCTTCCGGGTTCACTTCTTTTTCGAAGCGAAGGCTCGCTTCCGAGCGCAGACCTAACTGACGCGATGTGCGGCGGACAGAGCTGCCAGCGAACTTCGCGGATTCCAGAAGGATCCGTGAAGTGCCATCTGTCACTTCCGAGTTAGCGCCGCCCATAACGCCAGCGATCGCTACAGGCTTTGTGCCGTCCGTCACGAGCAGCATGTGCGGCTCTAGCGTACGTTCCACATCGTCAAGTGTAACGAGCTTCTCGCCCGCTTCAGCGAGTCGTACATCGATGTGACCATTATTCAGCTGCTCTACATCGAACGCGTGCAGCGGCTGGCCGTATTCCAACATCACGAAGTTCGTGATGTCCACGATGTTGTTGATGGGGCGAATGCCCGCCGCCATCAAGCGGTTCTGGATCCACAGCGGAGAAGTGCCCACGCGTACGCCTTCGATCAGGCGAGCCGCGTAGTGCGTGCACTGCTCAGTCGCTGTGATCTTCACGCTGATGCGATCTGCGGCCTTCACGCCAGCAGCACCAGCTGCTTGCAGCTCAGCTTCCGCATCAGGCAATTTTACTTCGCGGCCAAGAATTGCCGCGATCTCATATGCCGCACCGAGCATGCTTAGGCAATCGGAGCGGTTAGGGGTCAGATCCAGCTCCATCACTTTATCGCTGATGGCCAACACATCAAGAATAGAGCTGCCGATTTCCGTATCCTCAGGCAGAACGAGAATGCCTTCCTGAATTTCCTTCGGAAGCAGCTTATCGTTCAATCCTAGCTCTTTGGCGGAGCAGATCATCCCTTGGGATTCTACGCCGCGCAGCTTAGCGCGTTTGATTTCAAGTCCGCCCGGAAGGACGGCACCGATCATAGCGACAGGAACCTTTTGTCCAGCATCAATATTTTTAGCTCCACACACGATCTGCAAGTCTTCGCCTTGTCCTGCGTCAATCACGCATACACTCAATTTATCAGCGTCTGGGTGCTTCTCGCGAGACTTAACAAATCCGACAACAACGTTAGATACACCTTTATTACGATCCTCGACGATATCCACTTCGATACCGCTGCGGGTTAATTTTTCAGCTAATTCCTCGGCTGTGAAGCCAGTTACATCCACGTATTCAGATAACCATTGATATGAAACTTTCATGCTTATACCCTCCTTTTCCTAGTGCTTACACATGTAAAAATTGCTTTAAGAAACGCAAATCATTGGTATAGAAATGACGAATGTCTTCAATGCCGTATTTCAACATGGCGATACGCTCAACGCCCATCCCGAATGCAAAGCCTGTGTACTCCTTCGGATCATAGCCACCCATTTCAAGAACGCGCGGATGAACCATACCTGCTCCGAGAATTTCAAGCCAACCTGTTTGCTTGCACGTACGACAGCCTTCGCCGCCACACATCGCACAGCTCACATCAACCTCAACGCTAGGCTCTGTGAATGGGAAGAAGCTTGGACGCAAGCGGATTTTTGTTTGTGGGCCATACATTTCTTGCACAAATTGAAGCAAAGTACCTTTGAGGTCACTCATCCGCACGTTGCGATCAATCACTAAGCCTTCGATTTGTGTAAACATGTGGGAGTGAGTCGCATCATCGTCATCGCGGCGGTATACTTTACCTGGGCAAATGATTTTGATCGGAACTTCACCTTTACGCTTCTCCATCGTTCTTACTTGAACAGGGGAAGTTTGTGTACGCATCAAAATTTCCTCTGTAATATAGAACGAATCTTGCATATCACGAGCCGGATGATCCTTCGGCAGGTTCAACGCTTCGAAGTTGTAATAGTCCTGCTCAACCTCTGGACCTTCAGCTACCGTGTAGCCCATCCCGATAAAAATGTCTTCAATCTCTTGAATGACTTTGCTTAACGGATGCACAGCACCTTGTTGCGATGGACGTCCTGGCAAAGTAACATCGATCATTTCTGCGCGAAGTCTATTTTCCGTTTCTTGCATCGTGTAAGCTGCTTGTTTTTCTTCAATCACAGCTTCAATCGCTGCACGAACATCATTCGCCACTTGGCCGATGACGGGTCTTTCTTCTGCGCTCAGCGCGCCCATACCGCGAAGAACCTCGGTTAACGGTCCCTTTTTACCCAAATACTTAACTCTTAGATCGTTCAGCTCCTGCTGACTCGAAACGCCGCTAAGCTCTTGCAGCGCTTCCTGCTTCAAAGCCTCTAACCGCTCTTTCATCGAAATCCCTCCTGAATTAGGCCTCTTCTCGCCATAAATGAAAACACAAAAAAAGACTTTCCGCTCCCTCGCAAGGGACGAAAAGCCGTGGTACCACCCTAATTAGAATCGTCTATGTACAGTTGCCAAATAAACGAGTCTCACTTCATTCCAGATAACGGACGATGTGTCCGGTTCCTCCTACTGAGAAGCTATGTTAACGCTTCTGTTCAAAGGACTGCTCGGGAGCGAACTTCCACAGCCTGATTCTCGGGGTCAGCTCTCAATCTTCGGCTTACCCTCCCTGTCAAGAAGCACTGCGTACTCTTCTCCGTCAAAGCATTTCCACGTATATGTACCAGTTATTATATGCAAGATACAAAGGATATGCAAGTGCACGCAACCCGCTTTTCTGAAAATTTCAGAAATCACCTATTGACTTCACCTACCGACAGGTTTATATTTTACTTAAACAGTTTAAATGTTTCTTCATTTAATTATTAGAATGTTTAATTATTAGATAATTCTAACAATTCGCATTTGCAAGGAGGTTATGATTTGGAAGAGGAATTGACGGAGTTTACCAATCGCTTCCGCGCAACATTTGAGTTAGCTCATCGCAAAATTTCGCATAGTGTTCTCAGTGAACTCAATTCTGAGTTAACAGCTCCACAATTATTCATGTTAGCGATGATTTCTAAGGAAAATACACCCAAACAATCCCATCTTGCCGATAAATTAGGCGTTAAACCCAGTGCCATTACGGTGATGATTGATCGACTCGTCCAAAGTGGGCATGTTATACGTAAACACCATGAAACGGACCGACGGATCGTGCTTGTTGAGAACACCCCTGAAGGAACCGCTGTCCTAACACAGGCCAATGAAGTTCAGAAAAAAATCATTGCCCGCGGTTTATCACAGCTTCCACCGAAAGAGTTGTCTATTTTCGTAGAAGCATTTGAAAAGTTTACTTCATCTTATTAATTTTATATTACATCTAAGGAGTGAAACACGTGGAAAACATTCAAAAAGCAGCATCTCCCAAAGATCTTGCTGAGGCAGCATCTCCGGTGCTCAAGAATCGGGGGTTACTGCTCACCGGTTTGATCATCGCCATGCTCTTCGGCGCACTGGACGGGACGATTGTAGGAACAGCAATGCCTCGTATTGTCGGTGAATTCGGTGGTCTTGGACTGATGACTTGGCTGACGACAGCTTACATGCTGACCTCAACCGTTATCGTGCCCATCGCAGGTAAACTGGCTGACTTAATAGGCCGCCGCGTCATTTATGTCACAGGTTTAATCATCTTCATCGGTGCTTCGGCCCTGTGCGGATTGTCTCAAAACATGACTGAACTTATTTTATTTCGTGGTCTACAAGGTCTAGGCGGCGGTATTATGATGCCGATGGCTATGATTATTATCGGGGATTTATTTACGGGTAAACAACGTGCCAAATGGCAAGGTGTTTTCGGGGCTATCTTCGGATTATCCTCCGTTATCGGACCCCAAGTGGGTGGTTGGATCGTTGATGCTTGGAACTGGCGTTGGGTGTTCTACATCAACCTTCCTGTTGGTGTTCTAGCTGTCATTTTGATCTCAATCGCATTGCCTAAGCATAAATCGACGGGTAAAGTTAAATTTGACGTTCCTGGTATTATTACCATGATCGTTGGGGTTGTGAGCTTACTTCTTGCTTTAACATTTGGCGGTAAAGATTACCCTTGGGGTTCTTGGCAAATTATTGGTCTATTTGTATTAGCTGTTGTATCTTTAGTTTCTTTCGTCTTTATTGAAAGTAAAGCACAAGAACCAATTCTTCCTGTTCGTTTGTTCAAAAATAGAACCTTCTCCACCATTAACGGTGTAGGCTTCCTGATGGCTGTCGGTATGTTCGGTGCCATTATGTTCGTTCCTCTGTTTATGCAAGGTATCGTCGGTATCAGCGCATCTGCATCTGGTACTGTTATGACGCCGCTCATGATTACGATGATTATTGCCAGCGTAGTGTCCGGTCAACTGATTCAAAAAATCGGTGTTCGCAGACAAATGCTAATGGGTATGATCGTTATGGCAGTAGGCTTCATTTTCTTAAGCACAATGGGCATCTCAACAACGAAGTTGATTGCATCCAGCTATATGATTCTTCTCGGTTTAGGAATGGGGCTTGTTATGCCAATTCTAACCCTTGCTCTACAAGAAAGCTTCCCGAAATCAGAGCTTGGGGTTGTAACATCTTCAAGCCAATTCTTCCGTCAAATTGGTGGTACGTTCGGGATGACCATCCTAGGCGCGATCATGAACCACAAATCAACGATCTTGCTCGAACAAAACCTTGAGCCCGTTGTAAAACAGTTCCCCGCGGAAGTTGGGACTCCGTTGATTGATATGATTCATAAGAATCCTCAATCCTTGTATTCTTCTCTATTGAGCCCTGAGGCGATGGCCAAATTGCCAAAAGAATTGATAGATAAATTGCCAATTATCAAAGATGCGCTCGTATCTTCGCTTCATCAAGTATTTATCTATGGTCTTGTGTTCGTTATTCTCGGTGCCATTCTTACGCTGTTCGTTGGGAACATTAAAGTTTCCGATCGTAAAGCGAAGAAAACCGAAGGCGATGGCGAAGACGAGAACCAAATGCCAGCTCATATGGTGTAAATCAAAAAGCTCCCTTCCTCCTACGAGGTTGGGAGCTTTTATCATCTTCTTTCTAGCTATGTGTCACGCATGATATTAAGGCTGATCTAATCAATCGTCCCCATCGAACTGAACGGAAAAATGCGGAACACTGCTTTGCCAATAATATCTTTTTCAGCTACAAAAGGTGTCGTCGGCCATAAATGGGAATCATAACTGTCATTACGATTGTCCCCTAGGAAGAAGTATTTGCCCTCGGGTACGGTTATCTTGTTGTACGTGTAGGTCATTGGGGTTTGCACATAAGGCTCGTCTACTTTGGCACCATTGCGGTAAAGGGCCCCGTTCTTGATCTCAATGGTATCCCCAGGAAGCCCGATAAGACGCTTGACATAACGATCTTTATTTCCTTCAAGCGGAGGCCAGAAAACAACAATGTCACCAAATTCAAAATCAGTTAAAGGCTTCATTTTCTCCACGATAAGCTCGTCTTTCAATTGAATGGTCGGCAGCATGGAACCCGTCGGAACCGTCATCGCTTGCGCTATATACGTGTTGACCACAAGTGCGATGATGAGAGCGAATGCGATCGTTGGTACCCATTCTTTTAACAGACTAAGCAAGTACTTCTTGATCAATAGAATCAACATCCTTTCGTTCCCCAATATGGGCTCTTACCAACGTAACCTATTTATTGCTTGCTTGCATTAAGAAAAGATAAAATCTTGTTGTATAATGAAATTGGATACTTAAAAAAGGAGAGTGTACTAGATGAAATATCGTAGACTTGGTAAGACGGACCTAAAAGTGTCCATCGTTGGCGTTGGCACTTGGCAATTTGGCGGAGAATGGGGATTAACGTATACCCAAGCTGAGGCTGATGCGATTCTGGATCAAGCGGCTGATCTCGGGATCAATCTCATTGATACGGCTGAATGCTATGGCGATCATTTGTCGGAGTCCTTTATCGGTAATTATTTATCTCGCCGCGACCGTGACAAATGGGTGGTTGCAACGAAGTTCGGCCATCATTTCCACGATCTGTTCTCACGGACCGATGAGTTCAGCAGCGAATCTGTCATTAAGCAACTTGATGCTTCGCTTCAAGCTTTACATACAGACTACATTGACTTATACCAATTCCATTCCGGGCCAGATGCGATGTTTGATAATGATGATCTCTGGACAACCCTTGATAAACAAGTTCAAGCAGGTAAAATCCGTCACTTGGGCACTTCCATCGGCAGCAATGCCAATATCCATCAGACTTCAGCATCTAGCAAAGTCAATTCCAAAGCAATTCAAGTTGTTTACAACCGTCTGGATCGTGCACCAGAAGAGCAGGTCTTCCAGTCTTGTATCGATCAAGATCTCGGCGTTCTAGCCCGTGTGCCGCTCGCTAGCGGATATTTGAGCGGAAAATACAAGCCGGGTGCCGTATTCAGCAATACGGACGTTCGTCATCGTCACGACGCGGACAGTGTTAGACAGAAGCTGGAAGAAGTTCAGCGCATCCAGCAAAATGAAGTCCCTGAAGGCATGGATATGGCCAAATGGGCCCTTGCTTGGTGTTTGAAACACGATGCTGTCACATCCGTCATCCCAGGTTGCAAAAACCCGGCGCAGGTTATTGCGAATGCCGCGGCAACTGAACTGATCAGCGATAATCATCCGCAAGCTTGGAAAGCCTAGACAGAAGGAAGGACTGACTTCACCATGCGTCACGAACAGCACGAGGCTACCTGGAAGCAACTGAATGCACATATCGATGAATGGGTTGCTAGTAGCAAAACGCATACCTCTGAAGGACATGTCGCTTCCTATATTCCCGAACTAGCGAACGCTCCAGCCGATATTCTCGGTATTTGTATCATGGATAGCGAGGGAAATACTTGCTTGGCTGGTGATTCTGATTTTCGCTTCACGCTGCAAAGTATTTCTAAAGTATTTACCTTGATTCTGGCGCTTATGGATAATGGCGAAGACGTTGTATTCTCCAAAGTAGGCATGGAACCGACCGGCGATGACTTTAACTCCATGTTGAAGCTTGAGTTGGTCGAGCCTGGCATACCTTTCAATCCTTTAATTAATGCTGGAGCTATTGCCATCTCCTCCTTAATTGCCGGCGATAGCACGGACACACAAGTGGAGCGAATCCTAAGTTTCTTCCGGGAAATTGCGGATAACCCCTCCCTTACCATCAATCAGAATGTGTTCAAATCCGAATCCGATACAGCCCACCGCAATCGTTCCTTGGCTTACTTCCTCAAGGATAACGGCGTCTTGGACCGAGAAGTGGATGATGTCCTTCGTGTGTATTTCAGCCATTGCTCCATCGAAGTGAACTGCACGGATCTTGCACGGATGGCTCTTGTACTCGCACATAATGGTGTAGATCCGATTCGGAATCAACGCCTGATCCCGCGGCGCTTCGTGCAAATCGCCAAGACCTTCATGTTCACCTGCGGCATGTACAATGCCTCTGGCGAATTCGCCATGAATGTCGGGCTGCCCGCGAAGAGCGGGGTGTCCGGCAGCATCTTGACGATGGTGCCCGGCCACTATGGCATCGGTCTTGTCGGGCCCGCGCTGAACCGCAAGGGTAACAGCACCGCTGGTGTTCATCTGCTTGGCATTCTGTCCCAAGAATTCGATTGGAGCTTGTTCTAGCGGATCCGGTGCTGCCTTACGGTGCCGGCATCAACCAAAAAAACCTTCCCACTTGCTGCAATGGCAGCTACAGGGGGAAGGTTTTTTCTCGTCATTTTACCATTATCGAATCGATTGTTTCACGCGTTGCAGGGCTTCGATCAATTCATCGACCTCATGTTCACGCAAGCGAATGGTCACATAGTTCGGTGAAATACCACCATCATTGATTTCAATTAAAGCCGTATCATCTTGATTATCGAGTTTGACTGATACATGTTCTCTATCAAGGATTTGAATCCAAGCCATGTTCGATCCACCCTTTCTTTACACGTTTCCAACGCTATGCCAAGTTCCGAATTAATACACCATGAAATCTTTGGTATAGACCGTCTCGTTATCGTCCGAATCCATCACACGCATTTCAAGCTCCCAATTCCCTCTAAACGGCAGGTAGGCGCCCTCCGATTTATAGCTGAACTTGGCGAAGCCGTACGATTCTTCCTCTGTATTATCGGTGTAAAGGGTTAATGGCACCGAAATCGGAGCGATTTCTTCGTCGTCCTTATTATGCATAATCAACAGAACTTGCTTCGGTTGACCTGATTTCTCTGGCAGCCAAACCTTGGCTACAAAAGCATTGTTTCCAGGTACTTTAGGCGTAATATCAACCGATACGTGAACTTTCTCTCCCATCTGATGCCACTGCAGCGGCTCATTCGATGGGATTGGCGCCATATAAGTGAGGATACCGACTAGCGCGACGATAACGACCATGAGAGACATATCCAGCTTCACCCAGCTGATCGATTGATTCACTTTCTTTTTGCGCAGGAAGAGGCGAATGACGAAACCGATCAGTGCGACGAGCACGACCACGCCTACTTTGACAAGGATGAGAATGCCCCATGTTGTGTACAACAAGTAGTGCAGATTCGGCAGGAATAACAAGACTGATATCGACCCTGAGATGGTCAAAATAACAATCGAGACAAGGGCAAATTTCGAAAATTTTTGCATATAGGTGCCGATATTCGCCCTGTCTTGCCGCCATTTCGCGTATAGCAGGATGAGTCCACCGACCCAGCATGCTGCGGCAACAAGGTGAACAAAGTCCAGCCCGATTGTCGCCCACAGCGGTGAAAAAGAGGCCGCGTGACCGCTAAAGCTTTTGACCCCCAATAGCGCCAAAGCCCATATAATGTCCACCCATGCGAAGCGGCCGACCAGAACAAATCCCAGGAAGGATAACACGAGCAGCAGTACCCACGAAATCCCGATGTTCGTAGAGGTCAGCAGCTGCCACACTTCATCGACACCGCCGCCACCCAAGAGGTCCTCAATATGGGTAAAAATAAGCAGCAGTAAGGCAACGATATGGGCACGTTGCAGATTGAGCGTCCAGCCAGAGAGCAGTTTCCGTGATTCAACATTCTGTACTTTCGCTAAACGCAGCCAAAATGCCCATCCGGTCAATGCTAATATCATCAGGAACCATAGGCCTCGCGAGGCGTATTGCAGCAAGCCCTTGGTCGTAAGTGGACCTGAACCATGATCATGTCCTGTATGCGCGGTTGGCACATCAAGGATATCCTCCTGTGGGGGATTACCGACCGTAATCGGATAACTTCCGCCAACGGGATGACCGTCTGCTGAGATAACGTGATAACTGATCAAGTACACACCCTCAGCTAACTTAGGCAAATCAAGTACAATGCCTGTCTGACCCTTATTCATCTGTGCTTTGCGGTCTGTGATCTCCGTTCCGCTATGGTCATACACTTTGATATAGAAGAGTCCACTATCCAATTGTTCATTGAACGTGACAGATACTTGCGCAGGTGAGCTCTCCAGCTTCGCACCTGCTTCCGGCTTCTCTTCCACGACGGAAGCGTGCGCAGAGGCTGATTGCGGCGCAATAACAGCGCTCATGATCATCAACGCTATGACTGCAAACAAGCAGGCGGGCAATCGCAGAAACCACTTCCTCGTTCGTTGGTTACTTAGTTGCATCCCCATCCCTCTATTCCGCAATCGGTCTACGGCCAGCAAAACCATCTTGCTCCCCGTGATAATAACGAATCCGATCCTCTCCTTGCTTCCAACAAAGCAGCACTTCTTGTCCATTCATCATAGCGGGAAAATCCACAAGTCCCGTATCTATGTCCTTCAGTTCAATCCCCGTCTTGGCAAAGCTTTGAATGAGTCCACGGGCCTCAATTTGCAAAAATTCAAGCGCAGCTTCCATGACAAAAAACGGATCCTTCTCCGTTCCAGGCTTTTCCGCGTGGGCATTTTTCATATGGCGTAATTCCATATATTTGTCCTCAAAATCACTCTTCAAGGCTTGCATCTTCTTCAATTCCTGATCCACAAAAGGCAATAAACCATTGGCCTCTTCCAAAGAGAACCATTTCTTCTCAGACATAACGCACCTCCATGTCCTTATTTTAGCAAAAATAAAGTTGAACTACGAATTCTACTCCTGTGTAGATGGCTTGCCAGAATCGTGATGATCGTGGTTGTGTCCATGACTATGGCTATGGTTATGGCTATGACTATGCTCGTCCACATGAGTAACGGATAACTCCGCATAGCCCACACCTTTTAACACTTGAATCCGCTGTTGTAGCTCCCGCAGCTTCTGGACTTCTCCACGCACAACGAGTATTTCCAAGCATTGCTGATGGTTTAAATGGATATGCATCGTCGAAATGATCGCCTGGTGATAGTCGTGCTGAAGCTCCATCAGTGTAATCGGCAAATCTCTAATTTCATGGTCATACACCATCACTATGGTGCCAGCAACCATTTCATTCGGCTGCATGCTGCTTGATGTTAACAGCGCTTTACGCGCCAAATCTCGGATAGCCTCCGAGCGATTATCATACCCTTGCAACGCGATAAGCCGGTCAAATTGCTCGATTAAGGATTGCGGCATGGAAATACCGAAACGGACCAAACTATCTTTATCCGACATTCATCTTACTCCTTCGTCTGTAGCCTAACTCTATATTCCTACTGTAGCAGAAAGCGGAGAAGTCGCAAACCTCAAACAAGGAGGAACTGTTACATTTCGTCAACAAAATAAAAAAAGAGAGGCACTTGGCCCCTCTGCGTCTTATTCAAGTTTCATTAATGCTTTCATGCGAGCTTCCAGCTCCACGAGGGAGAACGGCTTAGTCATATAATCATCGGCTCCCAATTGAATGCCTTTGGCCACGTCCGACTCCTTCTTCTTCCCAGAAAGCATGAGCACTTTCAAATCCTTCAAGCGCGAATCCGAATCCGATTTGATCTTCTCCAACAGTGTAAACCCATCTAGTCTTGGCAAAACACCGTCGAGAATACAAGCGTCGAAGGCTTGCTCATTCAATACGTTCCAAGCTTGCTCACCATCAGAAGCTTGTGTAATGCTTATCGGTAAATGCTCTAACTGTGAAATTAGAATCGCACGTAAAATGGCATCATCATCAACGATCAGGAGCTTTTTCTTGTGCAGCTGTGCATGAGCATGCGCGACAAGCTTCGTGAATTGTGCACCCTCATCCTCTAGATCGGCTCGTACAATGCGATTCTTACCTTGCTGCTTCGCTTGATACATCGCATCATCAGCCTTATCAACCCACTCCGGGATCATCATACCAACTTGCCATTCAGCAACACCCGCTGAGAAGGTGATTGAGAACGTCTGCCCCTCGTTCTGGGCCACTGGGTTCTGGCGCACCTTTTCAAGAATATCTTGCATAATGCCTAGTCCTTGATCCACGGTTGTATTCGGCAGCGCAATCACGAACTCTTCCCCGCCGAATCGCGCAAGCAGGTCTGTGGAACGTAAATTCACCTGAAGTAAATGAGCTAAGCCTTGCAGTACCAAATCCCCTACATGATGCCCATACGTATCATTCACCTTTTTGAAGCTGTCAATATCGATAAAAACGAGAGAAATGGGTGCCGGATAACGCTCAATCCGCTGCAGCTCTAATCCAATCTGCAGGTCGAAGTAGCGCCGGTTGAAAACCCCTGTCAACGGATCACGGAACGCCAATTGTTCAAAATTTTTGGTCCGCTTGAGCAGTCCATAGATACGCGCTGCCAGCTCTTCATACTGGAATGGCTTCGTAACGTAGTCATCGGCACCTAGGTGGAAGCAGCGTACTTTATCACTTAAATCATCCCGTCCCGATAAAACAATGAGCGGCAGCCATTTGAGTGTAGGATCTTCCTTCAAAAACTCAAATAACTCATAGCCTGACTGTGGATGCATCATCAGATCCAGGGTCACTAAATCATACGTATGCTCACGAAGCAATCTCTTCGCAGATTCGACATCGGCCGCTTCGTCAACTACACAATCATCAAGCTGCAAGCGTCTTGTCAGATAGGAACGCAATGCGTCATCATCATCTACTAATAAAATCCGGCTTTTCAGTGATCGCAGCATCGAGACCCCAGCGGTGTCCTGCTGCTCATCCATCTGAATTTCCGTAACTCCGATATCCAGTTCCATTTGCAATTCGTGTAAGAGTCCAACCGTTCGTTCTATACTTTCTTGTACAGGATTGGTTGCCAGAAGTGGCTCATTACTTTGCCCATCTAAGTTTTGCGTCCATTCCCATGTCCGCACCAAATCCTCAGCAAGCTTACCGATTCTGACATAGCCGAAAACGGGGGCACTGCCTTTGACGGTGTGCGCGATCCGATAGCATTGTTGTAACTTCTCCCGAACAGGCTCCGTTTGAAACGATTCCTGCAGCGATTGAAGCTGGTTCAACTGCTTCTCAAATTCCCGAATAAACAGCTTTCTTCCTTGTTTAAGAATTCTTGCATCTCGTTCAGATTCTGAACCTGAATCCTTCGATTTCTCTAGATTTCTATGGCTCATTACAGACATTCACCCTTTATAAGCTTAATCAATCCGGTTTCATCCTCATCTTGTTCGACCTAGCGCTGCAGCAGCTGACCAACGGTGTCTAATAATTGAAGCGGACTGAACGGTTTCACAATATAGGTAGTGACGCCTGCTGCCTTCGCTTTCTCTTTATCTTTCTCCAATGCTTTAGCTGTCAAAAGGATAACGGGCAAATCGCGATTCACATTATCACTTTGTCTCAACCATGCACATACCTCGACACCTGTGCGTTCTGGCATCATATAATCAAGAATGATTAAATCATAAGTCTCTTTATTAAGCTGGTCGATTGCGAGCTGACCATCTTCAACCTCTGTAATGACATATCCCTCATCGGATAAGGTTTCTGTCAGTAGGAACCGAAGTGCTAATTCGTCATCGGCTAATAAAATTTTGAAAGCTGACATGGTTATCTCCTCAAGTCCATTAATTACTATTAATTATAGCATCATCATCCATGGCAAGATAGGAAAATGTCGGAAATTCTCGAAACAAGTCACATCTGCTTTAGGCGCCGATGAGCTTTCCAAGACGAACCTTTAATCTCCTGAAGTCCGCGCGGGCTTGTCCAGCAAT
Source organism: Paenibacillus pectinilyticus (assembly GCF_001700435.1). Taxonomy (GTDB): domain Bacteria; phylum Bacillota; class Bacilli; order Paenibacillales; family NBRC-103111; genus Paenibacillus_E; species Paenibacillus_E pectinilyticus. The sequence continues at coordinate 45,538 of NZ_LYPC01000030.1, read as the reverse complement.
AAACCCAACCTTCTTGCTGTCCATTGACGTCTTTTACCCATATACGCTCGTATTCATTGTCTGGATGATCAGGCCCAAAGTACGTTTCTAAGACATCCATCGCGGCTAAACCATCCTCTGTAACTTCGATCCATTCGCCTTCAATCACATGTTCATCCTCCGTACGTACAAGTGCAGGATAAGGACCTACATCATATAAACGACCAGTGATCGCTCCGGGTTGCACATTCCGTAAATAAGGAGAAACCACACCATGATTGCTCTCCCCGACCAATAACGTTCCATACACAAATACCCTAATCATCCTAAGTCCCTCCTAGTCATTCGTCCTTCGTAGTCTCTGTTCTATATAAATGATTTCGCCGTGGAGGCTGGTGATACCTACAAAAAAAAAGCAGCATCGCGGTGGATGCTGCTTCTAAGCCTGACTGGCTGTTAATTCGCGTGTTTTCACGATAATTTTGCGGATACTGTCTTCGGACAAATGAAACACCTTGATCAGCTCCAACACCGTTGATCCGGTTTGATAAAGTCTGAATATCTCACGGTTTCTTCGCTCAATGATGATACGAGTTCCGTTATTTTCTCCCCATCCAGCGCGTTTCTGCTCTTTCTTAGGGATATATACGATTTCACCTTGGATATATTCTTGTAATTGTTTTAATAGGTTAGGGGGAAGAACATCTTTCCCGTTCTTGTAACTCATGGATGAAAACCTCCTCAAATTGTCGCAAAGCTAAACTTCGACGGATTTGCAGAGAGTATCTTCATCGCCCCTTAACCTCCTACCATTCTCAAAAATGGAATAAAAAAAACACGATCATAATCGTGCCTGTCGGTTGTATATGCAATTATACACAATTCAGGTGAACGGTTATTCCACGAATGATATTCAGTTAGGAGACGAGTACCTCTGCGGCGGCCGCAACATTCATCGCTACTGTCATTGTCATTGTCGTTGTGTTCATTATCAAAACACTCCCTTCACCAAAGTTTGTTTGTGTGTGTTCACTTCGTGTTCACATTTCTCATTATATGTAAAAAGCGTCTCGCTGTCTACTCGTTCGTTAAAGTTAGGCGAGGGCCGAAGCCCCCGCTTGGAACAGTGACCCCTGCTTACGCAGAGATCACCTCTGTTTGCGTTGTAATCACCTTGATCACTCCTTTCCGAAGGAATTAGCCCGGCCGGCTACATCTCTATTAACTCATATTGGCGCAGAGCTCTCAAGTGAAAGAATGGTTATAGGGATTCTTTATTGTTGTGGGGGGTTGTTTTCACCCTTACAACAGTTAGCTTGATTTTCCCAGCTCATACATTCCCTTTAATTTTGTAGATACGACAGAATTTCGGTTCCGACGATACCTCTAAGAAAACGCCTATCAGCGTCCTTGGTTCCGCGAAAAGAAAAAGGGAGAACCCCTTAGGTTCACCCAAAATGATAAACTTTTATTATGTTAAAAAACCTAGCTAGTCGCTAGGTCCCAAGCGGCATGACCGCGATGCCGCTGCTGGTCAACAGCGCGCGGATATCGCGCGCAAACTCCACGGCGTGAACGCCATCGCCGTGGATGCAGATCGTGTCCGCGCGCATGCTCAGGCTCTCTCCCTCACGGGAGAGAACCGTGCCCTCGCGGACAAGCCGCTCCACCTGCGCCGCAGCATCGGCGGCGCTCTCCAAGAGCGCCCCCGCCTGATCGCGGGGCGTCAAGCTGCCGTCCCGCTGGTAGCTGCGGTCCGCGAACGCCTCGCTCGCGGTTCGCAGCCCCGCGGCGGCACCCGCCCGCAGCAGTTCGCTGCCGGGCGGGCCATACAGCGTCAGCTCCGTGCTGACGCTGGCTGTTGCAGCCGCAATCGCGGCCGCAAGCTCATGGCGCTTCGCAGCCATGTGGTAGAGCGCGCCATGCGGCTTGACGTGCTGCAGGCGTCCGCCTTCGGCGTGGACGAACGCCTGCAGCGCCCCGAGCTGATACAACGTCAGCTCGTAAGCCTCAGCCGGCGTGATCGCGATCTCGCGCCGGCCAAAGCCTTGCAGATCGGGCAGGCCCGGATGGGCCCCGATCGCAACGCCTTTGCGCATGCACAGCTGTACGGTGCTGCGCATGGTTGCAGGATCGCCTGCATGGAATCCGCAGGCGATGTTGGCGGAGCTGACGTAGTCCAGCAGCTCCGCGTCCTTCCCCAACCGATAAGCGCCAAAACCTTCGCCCATGTCACAGTTCAAATCAATGCGCAGCATGTCCACCATTCCCCTTTCTATTTATCCAAACCCCAGTCTCCCTCATCCAAGCCCTTGTTCCCGCCTCCAACAGCTTGAGATCCATCTCTTGCAACAGCAACTGCTCTTGCGCTTCGCGATGTGTAATCTCCTGAAAACGAAGGAATCCACCAGGTTTGACTTGAGCGACCAGCGGAAGATCTGCTGTAATCACGTGTCCAATACGCGGATAGCCCCCCGTTGTTTGGCAATCCGCCATAAGCAGGATCGGTTGTCCACTCTGCGGGACTTGGATCGTTCCTGTCGCAACGGCTTCTGAGATCATTTCGAAAGAAAGGCCATCTTGAAGTTCAAGCTCGGCTTCACCCGATAACCGATACCCCATCCGATCCGATTGCGTAGTCACCTGATAACGTTGAGTCAGCAGTTTCGACCAGCTGCTTGAGGTGAAAAGGTCCTTTTCTCTACCGCGAACTATCCGTATAACCGGATTGTCCTGATAGGGAGGACGAATGTTCGTGCTCACAAATTTAGAACGAAGCTCCTGCTCCCCCTCCGCAACAGTGAACCCACCTGCTACCACATCCTCTACCTGCAAAACGTCGCCTGCCTCCAGAGCCCTTCCCTGATATCCCCCCATGCCAGCGCGCAAGTAAGTACTTCCGCTTCCGAGCACAGGGTCAGCCCTAAATCCACCATGTACAGCCAAATACGCTCTACAGCCTTGTACCGCATAACGAAATTGAAGTTCACTACCTTCATCTATGATGAACGGTCGCCACAGCGGTGCTGACCTGCCATCCACTTCCGCTCCCATATCTGCTCCGCAAATTGCAATAAGCATCTCACGATGTGCAACAAGGCAAAGTCCCTGAAGTGTCATTTCTAACGTCGCCGCCTCCGCCGTGTTGGCTGCCAGCAAGTTCGCAGTGCGGTGAGCAAAACGATCCATCGGTCCTGACACAATTACACCGTGCTTGCGATATCCATAGCGCCCTACATCCTGCAAGGTAGATAATATACCCGGTTTAACAACCTCAAAGCCCATATTGCCTATTCCCTTCATCTAGAACGTCATAACGCTCGGACGTGATCGGCACGAAACGCACTTGATCCCCGACTTTTAACAACGAGGGAGGATCGGCATCCGGACGAAACAAGCGCAGAGGTGTTCGGCCAATGAGCTGCCAACCACCCGGAGTTTCGAAAGGGTAAATACCCGTTTGCGCGCCGCCAATAGCCACTGAACCAGCAGGAATATGTGTGCGGGGCACCGATTTTCTCGGTGTCGAAAGTCCTTCCGGTAATCCGCCTAAATAGGGAAAACCCGGTGCAAAACCAATCATATACACCGGGTACAAGCCTGAGGCATGTCTAAGCACGATTTCAGCCTGACTCACCCCATGATAGGAAGCGACTTCCTCCAAATCGGGCCCAAAAGGAGCTTCATAACAAACAGGAATCTCTACGATCGCTCCTAGCTGACCTGTTAAGCCGTCGTTCTCATAATCATCTAATAACTGCTCGATGTACTGCCTTACATGATCATAGGGAAGCCACGTTGCCTTCCAATTGAAGCGTCCACTTTTTAGCACATCATCAGAAGCATAGTTATACATACGGAAAGCATCATAATAAATAGTAATCGTCGTATAGGCTGCAACAAGTTCAATAAAGCCCTCTTGCCAATTATTTTCCAAATAATTCACTACTTGCCTAACTCTATGTAAATTCGTTACCGATATGTCGGAACCGAGTCGAATGACAATGGCCGAGTCACCGAGCGGATGGCATTCATAGGCCAGACCGGTCATGCAAAACGCTGCTTTTTCAACCAATTCGCACAGACTTCAGGCCAAATATAGGCTTCAGAATGATCCGCCGCGATACCAATTCCATGGCGTCCTGACTCGAATACATGCAGATCAAACGGGACCTTATTCCGACTAAGCGCACTTGCAAAAAGCAGACTATTCTCAACAGCAACCGCTGCATCATCCGCCGTATGCCAGAGAAACGTTGGCGGTGTATCCGTTGTAACTTGAAGTTCATTACTTAGGTCGTTCACCAGTTCCTCGGACGGTGTTTCACCAATCAGATTGATGCGTGAGCCCTGATGCCCTTGTCCGCCAAACGAAATCACAGGATAACAGAGCACCATGAGATCGGGACGGGAGCTATGACGGTCGATAGGGTCGGATGCAGTTAGATCTCCTCCATCAAAATGAGTACCAGTTGTCGCGGCCAAATGTCCACCAGCCGAAAAACCGAGAATCCCAATGCGGTTCGCATCAACTCCCCATGCTTCGGCATGATGTCTTACCGTACGAATAGCACGCTGAGCATCCTGCAAAGGAATGGGGTGTTTATATGGCGCTACGCGATAGTTCAACACATAGGCAGAAATGCCAAGTCCATTGAGCCACTTCGCAATCGGCTCTCCTTCATGGTCAGCACGCATGCCGTAGCCGCCGCCTGGGCATACAATGACCGCCGCACGCAAGCCATCTCCTTCTACTGGGTATAAAGTTAAACTCGGACAGCCTTGATTATTTTCACCGAGACTCCCCTCCGTTGCACCAGGCCATAATTCAATTGTTGTTCTTGCGCTCAATGTTGAAACCCCCTTAAGTAATTAACGTACTAAGTTAATAATATCCAATCCTTACCCCGTAGAAAAGCATCTATTTTTAACACGAAGGAGCGATTCACAATGATTGTAGTTACCACAGAAAACATTGCAGGTTATGAGATTACCGAAGTTTTGGGAAGTACGTTTGGGGTTGTCGTGCGAGCAAGAGGGATTGGCGGGGATATTATGGCCTCTCTGAAAGGCTTAATTGGCGGAGAAGTCACGCAATATACCCAAATGGTGGAGGATGGGCGTAGGCAAGCTATGGATCGACTGGTCAAAAATGCGGCTGCTATGGGCGCTGATTCTATTGTCATGATGCGTTTTGATTCTGGGGATATCGGTCAAAATATGAGTGAAATCGTCGCCTACGGCACGGCCGTTCGAACGCGAAGGTTATGAGCGGATTCCTCCCTTTTTTTCTCATCTACGGCCTATGGATTGCTGGCTTCATTATCTTACTTCTACTTGGCTATTTCGTTTATGACAAACGCTACAAAAGTAACGGTGCCGCGACGCCAAAGACGCCTCCGAATGGCTATCTCTATACAACCGAAGTCTTCATTGACCCCAAGGATGGCATAACCTATCGGGTCTATTACAATCCTAGAACAGGCGATCGTGCTTACGTTCGCGAATACTAGCCCTCAGATCAACAAAAAGCCTGACATGAGCAGAGAATTCAATGATTCCCTCACTCTTGTTAGGCTTTTTCTCTATATCAAAAGCTAGTCCCAAATGACTTTCCAGTTCTTGTTCACACTAGCCTCGATCGTACCTCTTTCCATGATATATCCGGCCAACAGCTCCGCTACATCGGTAGGAATATCCTTGATTACTGGCTTATCCTGGAACATCGCATAGTTGCCGCCGCCAGCTGCACGATAATTATTCATGACAACATCAAAGGAATCATGCAGACGTATAGGCTCACCATTGTATTCCAGCTGTACAACGCGTTTCCCAACAGGGCGGGAAATGTTCAGCGTGTAGGTGATGCCTTCCCACATGTCATAATTGTAATGCGCCGGCTTCGGTTCCATGAACGATTTACTGACCCCAACTTCTCCCTGATCTGTAATTTCAAAATATTCCGCAGATTGCTCTAACGCATCTATGATATCCTGACCCGAAATACGGATGACCTTCAGTGTATTCGGATAAATGTAGTTGGAAACGATGTCACGCATCGTAATATCACTTGGAAAACCTGGTGAAACGTTATCGAACAATGCCGTGTTGGAAATGTGAGCGCCCGAAAGCTCCATCTGCACTTTGTTGATAAACTCAATGAGCGCATTGTCTCCCAAACGGATTTGCATCGGATCTTTTACAAGCATATCGCCTGTCAATTGACCAATCGGCTGATCCAACCACAACTGTGTCTTCGCCTCGTAAGGGCTAATCTGCTCGATCAACACCTCATCCGCCATTATATTCGCTACAGAAATCAATGACGATTGCTTGGTCGCGATACGCCATTTCTCTTCCACGTATTCCAGCACGATGTCTACTTTCCCAAGTGTAACGCCGGCCGTACCTGGCTGAACAATCGTTACGCCATTAATGCTCGCTCCGGCAATACTTCTGTGCTGATGGCCTGTCAGTAACACATCAATGCCTTCCACTTCCATACACAGCTGATATCCTTGGTTTTCACCCGTCAATGGCTCTGTAGGTTCTCCAGTCTCGATATCTCGTTCAAAGCCGCCATGATAAGCAACGACAACGACATCTGCTTGTTCTTGTTCCTTGAGGCGTTGTACCCATGTACGTGCTGTAGCGATAGGGTCCTCGAACCGCAAACCTGCGATATGCTTAGGGTCTTCCCAATTCGGGATATAGGGGGTCGTCAAACCCAAGATTGCAACACGAATTCCTTCTGGGAATTCCTTGATCAGATAAGGCTTTCCAAAGAAAGGCTCACCAGTCTCGGCACTCACGATATTGGCACACATCCAAGGGAAATTGGACTCTCTGACCGCTTTTTGCAGCACGTCCATGCCATAATTAAATTCATGATTCCCGAGCACAGCTCCATCATAATTCAAATAATTCAAGCCTAGCACCATCGGGTTCATCGGCTCGTTATCTAATCTCGCATGATGATACGCGAGGGGTGTTCCCTGGATCAGATCGCCATTATCAATGACAATTACATGCGCTTCCTTCGCTCTTTCCTCCGCAATTAACGTAGCGATTTTCGTTAAACCGACCTGATTCGGCTGATTATTCGCATAATGAATGGGTAACATATTACCATGGAGGTCGCTCGTTTCTAATATGGTTATATGGCTTGTCTGTCGCTGAATTGAAGACGTCAAGCGCTTCACTCCATTCCTTTATTTTGTAAGATTTTACATATGATTTGTCAGTTTAACAAATACTTCACACTATCTTCCATATCTCTTATGATAATGTTATAGTACAACTTAGACAAAAAGTAAATATTTAAACGGAGGTCAAAAAAAACATGAAAAAATTAACAGTACTAAGTTTATCCATGGTCGTAGCTGCAGGTGCACTTGTTGGCTGCGCGAAAAAAGACGAAACCCCAGCGGCTTCATCAACGGCTAAAGCAACAGCAGCAGCTACTACAGCGGCTACAGCTACACCAGCGGCAGCAGCAGGTTTTGTACCTAAAGAGCTTCGCGTTCAATTCGTTCCATCGCAAAATGCAGAGACACTTGAAGCTAAAGCAAAGCCGCTTGAGAAATTGCTTGGAGACAAGCTTGGCATTCCAGTTAAGGTATCCGTATCTACGGATTACAACGTGGTAATCGAAGCTATGGCTTCCAAACAAGTTGATGTTGGCTTCTTGCCTCCAAGTAACTATGTTGTTGCTCATGATAATCGTAAAGCGGCTGACCTGCTTGTACAAGCACAACGTTTTGGCGTTGACGATGCGACAGGTAAAGCAACAACTGAGCTTGTTGATTTCTACAAATCCGAAATTCTTGTTAAAGCGGATTCCCCAATCAAATCCGTTGCTGATTTGAAAGGTAAGAAAATGGGCTGGCAAGGTGTTACTTCCGCAGCTGGTTACGTATACCCAGGTCTAGTATTGAAACAAGCTGGCGTTGATCCTGTGAAAGACGTTACAGGCGTTCAATTCCAAGGTCACGATAAAGCGGTTATCGCACTTCTTAACGGTCAAGTTGACGCTGTAGGCGTGTTCCAAGACATCCGTACTAACATGTTAAAAGATTACCCAGATATCTTTAAACAAACTAAAGTTCTAGCGTACTCCGATAAAATTCCAAATGATACGGTTGCTGTTCGTTCCGATATGGATGCGGCTTGGAAAAAGAAAATTCAAGATGCTTTCCTTGCACTTGGTAATGATCCAGCAAGCAAACAAGTCATCATTGACGTTTATACGCATCAAGGATATACTACGACTGATGATAAGAAATTCGATATCGTTCGTGAAGCTAACAAAGCAATGGGCTTGAAGTAAGACTCCATTCTATGCATACAAACCACCGCAGCATGAGCTTTACATCCATGATGCGGTGGTTTTTTCTTTCTCATTTTACATTCTATTACAGAGTTTCCTTGCATATTATGAAGATGGCACGTCCACAAGCTCATCGTTTACTTATATCGAACAAACGTTTATGAAGTCGTTGGCCGTGTCATAAATCAATGTGGGGTGAAATCGGGATGTTCGAAGTACTGATTACAAGAAAAAAAGAAGTCCGCATCCGGTGTGGAAAAGATGAATTGCAAGGCGTTATTTCGCAGTATTATCCGGAATTTCAACTCATCAAAATAAATAACATTATGATTCCTATAGGGCTCATTGAACAAATCGAAATCATGAAACCCGATGAACCTACTAAGAAGCCCCTCTATGGTGGCCTCAGAGAACATCGTTCACTCCATTTGGTCGCTCGAGCAAGCTGTTCGAAGTAATTGGAAGCCAGACGTAGATGGATCCCAAATGAAACAATAAAGGCTGCTCCTGCAGGTCTATGACCTCGGGAACAGCCTTTTCTTATACGAATGACCGATGCACGTTCATTACACGATCCGTTTACGCAGTGTGCCTGAGATGTAATCAATGATCGAGACTGTGATAATAATCCCAATCAGGATAATCCCTACCCGCGGCCACTGTCTGGCATTAAGCGCGAAGATCAGCGGTGTCCCGATACCTCCAGCACCGATGACCCCCAGCAAAGTCGCCGAGCGAACATTGATTTCAAAACGGTACAGCGTGTACGAAATGAAATCTGGGATGACCTGCGGAATGACGGCGAACGACATTCGCTGCCAGAAGTTGGCACCTACGGCCGTCATTGCCTCTGTAGGCCCCATATCCATGTTCTCAATGGCTTCGGCATAGAGCTTGCCTAACATACCCACGGAATGCAGCCCAAGCGCCATTACGCCCGCGTACGCGTTAGGGCCAACGGCTTTGATAAAGATGAGCGCCATAATGATTTCTGGAATCGTCCGAACAATACTCAAAAACAGCTTCCCTGTGCCCGAAACAGCACGGAAACGGCTCATGTTCGCCGCTGCCCAGAACGCAAAGGGAATACAAACAACAGCAGAGACGAAATTACCTAGATAGGAAATCGATAAGGTTTCCAGCAAACCGCGAAGTAGATCTTCCCCTTCAGGAATATACACATACGCCCAGTCCGGGTGGAATAATCCTTTGAACATCGCCTTCGTCAAAATCCAAGTTGTTGGTTGGAATCCTGTCAATTCAAGTCCTGTAATGGACCAAATGATCAAACCAACAACGACCGCCCAACCGATGTACTTATAGGCGCGTGCGCGTCCTTCAGGAATCGGTTTAGCACTGCCTTTTAACAAAAAGGTACGGAAACGTGTACTCACTAAGTCGATAATCACAACCACAAGCAACGTGTAAATAACGATGGCACAAGATTGATCGTAACGGAACAAATCTAGTGTGTTTTTGAGCAGCAAGCCGATACCGCCTGCCCCAACCAAACCAAGAATCGCTGACGCACGAATACTCACTTCGAATGTGTACAGCAAATGTGCTAGATACGTTGGCGCAATTTGGGGTAACACACCGAAACGGATCAATTTCAGCTTATTGGCACCAACAGCAGTCATCGCTTCAAGCGGACCAGGATCAATCGCTTCTGTTGATTCATAGGAAAGCTTAGAAAGAATACCGAAGGTAAAGAAAATCAACGCTAAGGTACCCGCGGTAGGACCGAAGCCCACGAGAACAGCAAATAAGGCTGCATATAGCAAGTCAGGAATAGTACGGATAAAATTCAAAATAAACCGGGCTGGATAGTACAGCCATGGTGACGTTGTCACATTACGAGCAGCAAGAAGTGCCATAGGGAATGCTAATACGGCTCCAATTACAGTACCAATAATGGACATTTGCAAGGTTTGTGCCATCGGCTTCCAAATATCTGTAAAGAACGCCCAGTCTGGCGGAAACATTTCTCCGATGAATTTGATAATTTCCGGTGTTCCCGAAACTAATTTGGACAACGTAGCATCGGTTTGATAAATACTGCCAATTAAGAACAATACCATGATCGCAAGTATGGCATAAAACTTCGTACGCGAGGGCTTTTTGACAGTTGCTACGCTCATCCCTCCTGCACCCCCAGCAGCTCGTCTTTCTTAGGCGCGCGGCCGTAAATCTCGGAGAACACATCATCCGTCGCATCAGCAACAGGCCCATCATAGACAACCTTACCTGCACGAAGCCCGATAATGCGCGTCGCATACTCGCGGGCTAGATCGACGAAGTGAAGATTGACGACCGTTGTGATGCCTAGGTCTTTGTTAATTCGCTTCAGGTCATCCATAACCTGACGGGTGGTTAGTGGATCCAGTGAGGCCACGGGCTCGTCGGCCAAAATGATCTTCGCTTCCTGTGCCAGCGCTCTCGCGATGGACACACGCTGCTGTTGACCACCGGACAATTCATCCGCGCGGGAGTACGCTTTTTCACGGATATTGACCCGTTCCAGCGCTTTCAGCGAAAGCTCAATATCCGCTTTAGGGAATAAGCCGAACATCGTGCGAAGGGTTGAATGATAGCCCACACGGCCAGAAAGGACGTTGCGAATGACGGTTGATCTTTTGACTAGATTAAAAGTTTGAAAGATCATGCCGATGTCTCTGCGCATCCGGCGCAGCTCAGCACCGTTCGCTTTGGTGATGGATTTGCCATCAATGAGAATTTGACCACTGGTCGTCTCATGCAGACGGTTAATTGAACGAAGCAGCGTGGATTTACCAGCGCCTGATAAACCAACAATAACAACGAATTCCCCGGGATGTATAGTTAGGTTAATGTCATTCAAACCAACAGTTCCATTCGGATATACTTTAGAAAGATTTTTAAACTCAATCATATGCGTCCTACTTTCTTTACTCAGTTTTCGAATTACTCGACAGACTACTTTCAACGAATAGAGGGAAAATCCTTTTTTCTATCATAACCTTTAGAAAAAATTCATATGCCATTGTTCACCATGACAAAAAAAGGGGCCTCAACCGCTTTCGTTGAGGCCAGCATGATCTTATGGATGGTAATTAGCGCCCCAGCGCTCCTCAATCTTCATGCCCTTCCAGACGGCAATCGATATGATCCACGCAATGACGAACAGTCCAACCAGAATAAAGCCCAATGTACCAAAATCAATGTCCTGCAGCCACGTCCAGAACGTGCCTTCCATGCTGAATTCTTCGGAAAGCACCTGACCTAGCTCAATGATGCCAATAATTAAAGCCGCAATCACCGCAAGTGCGGTAACGGTTAAATTGTAGTAAAGCTTACGCACGGGCGTGTGGAATGCCCATTTGTATGCTTTCGTCATAAACATGCCGTCCGCGGTATCGAATAGGCTCATCCCCGCTGCGAACAGCAGCGGCAAGGAGATCACGCCGATAAAAGGGATCGCATCCTTCGCGGCATGTGCCGAAATGGCCAGCAGCGCGATCTCACTCGCGGTATCAAAGCCTAATCCGAACAGAAACCCAAGCGGGTAGACGTGCCAGCTTTTGCTGATGAATGAGAAGAGCGGTTTAATCATCCGTGCGATGAATCCGCGTGATTCCAGCAGCTCTTCAAACTCATTGTCGTCGTGCTTGCCGCCGCGAAACTTGAGGAACATTTTATACAAACTAATAAGAATGATTAAATTGATGACGCCAATTACGACAAGGAAAAGTCCTGAGACGGACGCGCCGATGACACCGCCGAAACGTTGCAGCCAAGGGAGCTCACGCGCCGCCCACGTCACTGAGAACGCGGTCACGATCGACATGATAAATACCACTGAGGAGTGTCCAAGTGAGAAATAAAAGCCGACACCTATCGGGTTTTTCTTTTGCTGAACTAGCTTGCGAACGGTATTATCGATGGCCGCTATATGATCAACGTCAAAGGCATGACGCATTCCTAAGGTATAGGCAAGAAGTCCAATTCCCCAGAAGGCTGGCGATGTTTTGGCAACGGAATAAAGCCCGATTAGTCCCACTACGTGAAGAAGAAGAATGAAAAATACGTACCCTCCCCAACTTTTTCTATCTTGTAGCAACGATTTCCACATCTACGTTTTACCACACCTTTCTCGATTCGTGTTACGATTTACTAATAATGTAGCACACGTGTGCAGGATTTGAGAAGGGTTGTGCGGATTTTTTGTGAAGAAATCTAAAGGAGATCTGCTATAATAGAATCCGTTCCAACATCTTTCTATGAAAAGGAGCTGAGCCGCTATATGTCGCTGGGCAAATATAAGCTGTTTACGGTGCTTGTACCCGTCCTTATTATCGGTGGATTTGAATATATCCGTCATGAATATTTACTTCGTTATTTAACTATGGGCGCTGGTAATTTTACGATTACCGTGATTACGTTATTGCTATCTTACCTTTTTGCTACTTGGATGTTTAATCGGATCGAACGCAGTAATGAGCAAATCCTCCGCAGCGAAGGCCGCAGAGCGGTTTTTGAAGAACGAGAACGATTGGCTCGCGAGCTGCATGACGATTTGGCCCAAACGCTCTTCTTCCTTAATGTGAAGCTGCGGCAAGGGGATATTGAAGAAGCGAAAGCCGCTGTTTCTGAGATCGACAATTCGCTGCGTCAAGCTATCTTCAACCTGCGTACGCCACCTGAAGAAGGGACTGCTTTTACACAACGCATTCATACTTACTTAGCCAATTGGCAATTAGTGTCTGGCATTGAGCTTCGAGAAGATGTGAAAATCGAAGAAAACAGCTTCTCGCCTAACGAGGAGGTTCTGCTCTTCGGCATCATCCAAGAAGCATTCACTAATATTCGCAAACATTCGATGGCGACGGATGCTGCGATTGTTTTGGAAGCAGATAAGGATCACTGGCGCTTGCATATCACAGATAATGGCTGCGGGCTGCTGCAAGATACCGAGAAAAGCACCACGTATGGGATCGACCTGATGCAGAAGCGTTCTGCGGAGCTAGGCGCTGCCTTAGAGCTCAAAACGAGCGATCATGGCTCAGGTACCGAAGTGATTGTTTATGCGGAAAGAGAGGAGAATCCTCAATGACGCTGTCGGACGTACTGCCTTTTCGTATCCTAATCGTCGATGATCATCCCCTAGCCCGCAAAGCCATCCGAAGCATGCTGGAATCCGATCCTGATTTTCTCATCGTTGGCGAAGCCAGCTCCGGCGAGGATGCCATCCGACTCTGTGGCGAAGTTGCCCCTGACGTAGTTCTCATGGATATCCATATGTCTCCGATGGACGGCCTCCAAGCCACACGCCACATCAAGCAAGCTTATGGCGCCATCCGCATCGTTATGCTCACCGTATCGGATGACGTGGCTGATCTCTTCACTGCTCTGCAATTCGGGGCACAAGGCTATCTGCTCAAAAACATGGATCCCGACGAATGGCTTAGCTATCTCCGCGCCCTGCTCGACGATAATTCGGAGGTCGCCCGAGGGATGGCGGATATGCTTTTCAATCGCTTCCGCTCGAAGGCAGGCGCGCAAACGGAAGGTCCTAGCCCGCACATGCTAACTTCTCGTGAGCAAGAAATTACCGCCCATGTCGCGCAAGGCGACAACAACCGGGTCATTGCTGAGAAGCTGCTCATTTCGGAGCATACGGTGAAAAACCACATGAAAAATATTCTCGTCAAGCTCTCCCTTGAGAATCGCGTCCAGCTTACGGCTTTTGCCATCAAGCATGGTTTGACACGCAAATAAGGGGAGCGTTATCAAGAGGTACATTCCGGACAAGTATAGGGACTCAAAAGAGACAATTATCGCATAAAGCTGATAAATGCTACGATTTAGACAAATCTAGTCGAAAAAATAGCCCACTCGAGTCATACTCATCTGCTTGTCTATCAGGTAATATGGACAACATGATAAGAGTTGAATGTGAGAGGGGAATATAATTCCATGTTTAAAAAGTTTATGTTAACGGCAAGCTCCATGATGATCGCTTCCATGCTTCTTGTGGGTATCGCAAGTGCACACGTGGTGGTGTATCCGAAAGATACGACGCAAGGCAGCTATGAGGTATTTACAGTTCGTGTACCATCTGAGAAAGATAGCCCGACGACGAAAGTCCAAGTCAAATTTCCTGTTGATTCCGTAGCTGTGTCTCGTTTCGAGCCAAAAGCGGGTTGGAAGTATGATATTGAGAAGGACTCTGCTGGTAAAATTGCAGGCGTCACATGGACAGCAACTGGCGATGGATTAGCAAGCACAGAGTTTGGCGATTTCAGTATGCAGGGAAAAGTTGCGGATACGGCTACTAAGATCACTTGGAAAGCGTACCAAACGTACAAAGATGGTTCCGTAGTTGAGTGGGTTGGCGCAGACGGATCAGACAAGCCGGCATCTGTCACAACGGTGAAAGCCAAAACCGCTTCTGGTTCTACAACTGATAGTCACGGCAATGTAACGGCAGGCACAGCGGCTTCGGATACGGATTCCGGTTCGAAGACATCCCTATACCTCTCCATTGTTGGCGTGGTGCTCGGGGCATTGGCTTTGATCGTGTCATTGGTTAGAAAACGCGCGTAGTGCGTGGGTAAGATATAAGGAAGGGCTGTTTCGCTAAGTAGATAACTTCTACTTAGCGAAACAGCCCTTTTCTTTGTCAATATAAGGTCTTCGGCGCTTGAGCAGCCTGTAAGTCGATTTTATCGACTTGCGGCTCGGGCTGGCGGCGCTTGAGCGTCCTGTAAGTCGATTTCTTCGACTTGCAGGTCAGCATGCGGCGCTGGAGCAGCATGTAAGTCGATTTTTTCGACTTGCAGATCGACTCGCAGCTATTGGGCTTCCTGTAAGTCGATTTTTTCGACTTGCAGATCGACTCGCGGGGATTAAACATCCAGCAAGTCAATTTTTCGGAGAAACCCCTGGTTCGTACTGAGCAATGGCATTATGGATGCAGGTAGTCGGGAAAACCCACTATCTCGTCATCAGCAATGGCATTAGGCGGGCAGGTAGTCGGGAAAACCGACTATTTCGCCATCAGCAATGGCATTATGGATGCAGGTAGTCGGGAAAACCCACTATCTCGTCATCAGCAATGGCATTAGGCGAGCAGGTAGTCGGGAAAACCGACTATCTCGCCATCAGCAATGGCATTAGGCGGACAGGTAGTCGGAAAAACCGATTATCTCGTCATCAGCAATGACATTAGGCGGGCAGTTAGTCGGGAAAACCGACTATCTCGCCATCAGCAAAGGCATTAGGCGGGCAGATAGTCGGGAAAACCGACTATCTCGTCATCAGCAATGGCATTAGGCGAGCAGTTAGTCGGGAAAACCGACTATTTCATCATCAGCAACGGCATTAGGCGAGCAGTTACTCGGAAAAACCGAGATAATCGACTAGTTCCGTTCGTAAACCCGGAAGTAATACTCATAGGGATTCTTCTCGTTCCGTTCGCCCTGCTCACTGGAGACCAGTGTCCAGGCGGACAAGTCCAAGTCGGACATGTACGTGTCCGCTTCGAACTCGTGCTCAATGAACGTGATATACATGCGATCAACGGTGGAGGCGAACAGCTTGAACACCTCCGCGCCGCCGATCACGAAAAGCTCTTGATCACGGAAAGCTTCTAAGGCTTCTCCCACCGAATGAAGAACTTCGCAGCCTTCAGCACGGAACGCCGTATTTTGCGTGAGAATGACGTTGCGACGACCGGGCAGCGGCTTGCCGATGGACTCGTAGGTTTTGCGTCCCATAAGGATGGGATGTCCCATGGTAACCGATTTGAAAAATTTCAAATCACCAGGCAAATGCCATGGCAATTGATTATTAACGCCAATCGCGCGGTTACGA
The DNA here is from genome assembly GCF_001700435.1 of Paenibacillus pectinilyticus. Taxonomy (GTDB): domain Bacteria; phylum Bacillota; class Bacilli; order Paenibacillales; family NBRC-103111; genus Paenibacillus_E; species Paenibacillus_E pectinilyticus. Next base: position 29,376 of record NZ_LYPC01000030.1, on the reverse strand, counting down.
TCCATCGCAAATATAAATGAAATACTCATATTAGGAACACTCCTCTACACAACAACTGGATAGACAGGTTCTTTAAATCGCTATTGGCGCTTTAATCCCTGGTTGCGGGTTGTAATTCAGAAATTCAAAATCCTCGAAGGTGTAATCCAAAATGGAAGCTGGCTTCCTTTTGATAACGAGCGTCGGTAAATCTTGTGGCTCTCTCAAGAGCTGCTTGTTCACTTGTTCCACATGATTCTGGTAAATATGAACATCGCCGCCGTTCCAGATCAGATCTCCGACCTCCAGATCGCACTGCTGAGCAATCATATGCGTTAAGAGCGCATACGACGCCAAGTTGAACGGAAGGCCTAAGAATGTGTCCACCGATCTCATTTGGAACATACAAGATAGACGACCGTTCGCTACATAAAATTGAAAGGCATAATGACAAGGCGGCAGCGCCATGCTATCCACCTCGGCAGGGTTCCATGCACTGACCAAGTGTCTGCGCGAATCCGGATTCGTCTTGATTTGATGAATCAGCTTCTCGATCTGATCGATGACCTGTCCATTCGGAGCCAGCCATGTGCGCCATTGCGCCCCGTACACGCGGCCCAGATCTCCATTCTCGTCGGCCCACTCATCCCAAATCGTAACGCCATTGTCGCGTAAATATTGCACATTCGTGCTTCCACTCAAGAACCACAATAGCTCGTGAACGATGGATTTAATATGCAGCTTCTTCGTCGTTAACAGCGGGAAGCCTTCTTGGAGATTGATGCGCATCTGTCTGCCAAACACAGAAATCGTTCCCGTACCTGTACGGTCACCCTTCTCAACACCTGTATCTAAAACATCCTTTAACAAATCTAAATAAGCTTTCATGATTCCGTTATTCACCTCGTAAATTAGAACTCTTCCTTATTTATTGTTCTATTATAATCATTATCCTTTCCCTTGAACATCATTTGAACATCATTATTTAACATCTGAACTGCCTATTCGACAATTCCTCCCAATTTACACCCGTATACAAGAAAACAAGCATTGTTCATAATTAAACATGAATTACCATCCATTTCCAAGGAGTGATCTCATGTCCAAAAGGATCTTATTTCTAACTGGTGATGCTGTTGAAGTATTGGAAGTGTACTATCCCTACTACCGTGTGTTAGAAGAAGGGTATGACGCTGTTATCGCTGCGCCTGCGAAAAAAGTGCTTCGCACGGTGGTTCACGATTTTGTAGAGGATTGGGAAACGTATACAGAAAAACCTGCACATCTTCTTCCCTCTCATGTCGCTTTCGCCGATGTAGATCCTAGTCAGTTTGATGGACTCATCATTCCTGGCGGCCGAGCCCCTGAATACATACGTTCGAATGAAGATGTTCCACGCATCCTTCGTCATTTCCTTGAAGCCGATAAACCAATTGGCGCGATCTGCCATGGTGCGCTCGTATTCGCTGCGCTGAAAGATAATTCCTTCTTCGAAGGCCGCACGATGACGGCGTATAACGCATGCCGCTTGGATGTAGAAGCACTTGGTGCCACCTACGCCAAAGATACCCTGCATGTCGATGGTAAGCTCGTCAGCGGTCACGCTTGGCCGGATTTACCAGGCTTTATGCGTGAGTTTTTGAAATTGCTATCTTAACATACATATCCAAAAAACGGGACTACCCCAAAAGCAGATGACACTGCTTATGGGTAGTCCCGTTTCATTTTATATAAGCTCCGCAACCATCCGATTCGTCAAACTTCCGAGATGTTCGATTTCAATCGTAACGATATCCCCATCCTTCAAATACACTTGCTTCTCCAGTGGATAGCCTAAAACAACACCTTCAGGTGTCCCCGTTAGAATAATATCGCCAGGCACTAACGTCATATGATGTGAAATGTAACTGACGATTTCATCACAATGGAAAATCATATCTGATGTATTTGAGTGCTGCCGCACCTCGCCGTTTACAATGGTTTTAATGGCCAGATCGTTCGGGTTGCCCACTTCATCTGCCGTTACTACATAAGGTCCGAGTGGGGCGAACTTATCGCAGGATTTACCTAATAACCATTGCTGCGTTCTGACCTGCAGATCCCTTGCGGATAGATCATTCGCGTTGCAATAGCCAAAGACGTAATCGAGCGCATGCTCTTTCGAAACATATTTGGCTGTTTTCCCGATGATGATCGCTAATTCCGCTTCATAATCCACTTTCACCGAAACTTTAGGTAATGCAATGTCTTCGCCGTGGCCTGCTAAGGCGTTATTAAATTTGTTGAACAAGATTGGAAATTGCGGAATCTGTGCGTTCGTTTCCTCTGCATGTCTGCGATAATTAAGTCCCACGCAAATCAGTTTATTCGGATGCGTAACACATGGACCTAGGGTTAGCGTAGACTCTTCCAATAGATAAGCCCCTTGATCTGTATCCGAAGCCAGAACCCGATCTACAAAGGAATGAAGACTATTCAAAGCTTCGGCTCCGCCATCGATAACCTCGTGGATGGTTGTTGGTATGGCTGTTACTTCCGGTACTGCGGAGAGCGCGGCCACTACATCGACTACACCTTGCTCCCTTTTGACACCTAAACGATAGCGGCCTTTATGAATAAATGTGACTAATTTCATGTGCAGTATGCTCCTGACTTTGTATTATTTCTGAACCAGCTCTTTCAATACAGACTCCATAATGTCCAGTGTCGTATCTACATCCTGATCCGTATGCGAATAACTAATATGATTGCGTTTGATGTTCATCGGCATTTTAAAAATGCCTTTCTCGATCAGTCTCTTCCGGTAGGAAACGTACAGTTCTGCGTCATTTTGCTGCAAATCGGTATAGTTCTTCGGCTCGAAATCCATGAAATACGTTGTCCATACGGAACCGAACCCAGCTACATATGCCTCAATACCTAGCCGCTCATGAATGCCCCGCAAGCCGCAACGCATTTTCTCGCCCAAACGGAAAATGTGCTCATGCACAGGCTCGTTCTCCATCAATTCAAGCGTCGCAATCGAAGCGGCCGTGCCTACGGAATGGCCATTATAGGTGCCAGCAAACCAGACATCTCCACCTGGATACGTATTAAAACGCTGCATATATTCACGCTTACCCGCTACAGCTGCGATTGGATAGCCGTTCGCCATCGCTTTACCCATCGTTGTCAAATCAGGGGTAACTCCTGCCACCTTCTGATAACCACCGATGTCATGGCGGAAGCCTGTAATCACTTCATCGAAGATGAGCAGAGCGCCATGTGCGGTACAAAGCTCGCGAAGCCCTTCCAAGAAACCAGGCTGCGGCATCACACAGCCGATATTATGAGGAATGGGCTCGACAATTAACGAAGCGATTTGCCCTTTGTTCTTACGGAACGTTCTTTCCACATCGTCCAAATCATTAAATGTACAGACTAAGGTATTGTCGATCGCTTCATCTAACATGCCAGCAGAACCCGGGTCCCTTTTGCCAATCATATCCCATGAACTAAGCATGTTGCGTGCCACATAATCGTGCCAGCCGTGATAACAGCCTTGGAATTTGATCAGCTTGTTGCGTCCTGTAATCGCCCGTGTCAAACGAATCGCATGATAAGTGGCTTCCGATCCTGAGTTGCAGAAAAGCACTTGCTCCGATGAAGGAACGTGCGTACAAATCTTCCGTGCCAGTTCTACTTCCAAGTCCGTACAACCAACACCATATAAATCCGTTCGCTCAATGGCTTCAATCACCTTGCGATTCACATAAGGATGACTATGCCCCAAAATAATTGGGCCGAATGCGCCCTGATAATCGATGTACTTTTTACCATCTGCATCATAAATATAAGCGCCCTCCCCCTTGGTAAATACCATCATTGGATTCACGTTGCGAATCGACGTATGAACCCCGCCCGGTGCGTATAATTTCGATTCTTCATATAGCTCTGCATTTTTGGACATATCAAATTACCTCCTGTAGATGGTTTACTTCTTGGATGCGGTCAAGCCGAGTATCTCTGGCGTGTTGCGATGAATGATATCTTCAATAATTTGCTCGGGAATGTGCGGCATCTTCGTGCCTTCAACCAAATGGTTAATATTCCGAAACAAGTCGATGGTTTGTTGGGTAGTGAAGAACGGATAATCGGAACCGAATAAAATTTTGTGAGTGACCCCATACTCCATCGCTGAAACAAGCGCATTATAGAACTGCCAAGGTCGTGAACCAAGTGCCGACAAATCCATATACATATTGGCATTTTTACGAACAACGGCAATACATTCATCCACCCATGGGTGGCCCATGTGGGCAATGACCATTTTCAAATCAGGAAAGGCACGAGCAATCGGGTCTAGGGCAGCCGGCCTGGAAGCATCTAAGTACCCTTCAGGTACGAAGGAAGTGCCCTGGTGCCACAGAATCGGCAATCCCAATTCATCCGCCTTGGCATACAACTCAAAATGATGCTGCTCGCCTGGGTAAAAATTCTGATAGATCGGTCCAAGCTTAAGTCCGCTAAGACCATATTCTTTGATGGCTTCCTCCAGCAGACGAGCCGCGCCCGGCCTATTGGGATCGATACTTGCAAAGCCGTACAACCGTCCAGGTTGCTTGGAAACATACTCAGCAACAACGTGATTAGGCACTTGAATGCCCGTAGCAGGAGCGTCAAAAGCAAGCACAATCGCCCCATCGAATGGACGAATGTTGTCTTCATGCATCTCCGGCGTAGCGATGATATCCATGTGCTCCCCCCAACTGCGCTTCACAGCAGCTAAGAAAGGGCCATTGGTTTGACCGGGAAGAAATAAATGGGTATGACAATCGAAAATCATCTTCTGCACCACCTTTTAGCTAAATAATCTAGCATTCTAGTCATGTGTGTTGGCGTTTTATGGCATCGGAAAGAGACCGTACTCCATCCGGCATTCGCCCTATAGAGTCGATCTATTTCACATCTATTCGTAATGAGATTTAGCTAAGGTCTGTTCGTCTCATCTGTACGAGACTCCTTGCGCGACTGCAGCGGAGGCAGTGACTCCTCATCCTCCATGAATCCCTTGGTCCCTTTCTTAAACTCCCGCAAGGTCTTGCCAAATGCTCGACCTAATTCGGGCAGCTTTTTGGGGCCGAACAATACCAGAGCGGTAATAACTAATAACATAATCGTTGAAGCACTAAAATGCGGCACCACATCAATCACCCCTTTTGGATTAAAAAGCCTTAAACCTGTGGTACGTGACTGGACCTCATCTTACAAGGAACTAACGGTAAGGCGCTCTTCGATATGTGAACACAGCACTTCCTCGGTTTCTAAGCCAGCCCAATACATCTTCAATTCCTGATTGATATCAGAAAGTTCTTTGGAGCTGATGGCTAAATCCGTGAAATAGCGGAAGCCAGGAATCGTCTCGCGAAACAAGGAAAATCTAGACGGTAAATAACGTTTTTCTTCCCCCACCCACTCTGCAGCAGCTTTACGTGCAGGGAGCGTGTAGGTATGCTGACGAACGAAGAGTTGGGCCTTATAACTCGTTAAAAATTCGACTAATTTGACTGCCGCATCCTTCACTTGTGACTTTCGGTTGACGGCGAGTCCCGTGTTTAGCAGCATAGTTATCGGTGTACCGAAATGCGGTACAGGTGCAATGTCAAAGGACAATCTCTCGCCGAGCAAATAGTTCAGGTAAAAGTAACTGGTCATGATGATCGATGCTTTGCCTTTGGCCAGAAGAAGCTCCGATTCGCCGGTCGTGATCCCTTCTGATAAAGAAGGAATACTATGCTTCATTTCCCCGCAGTAGCGAAGCGCATCCATCATAGCCGTTCCGGCAAGCTTAAGTCTTCCATCTTCATGCCGCTCGAACTTCCCGCCGGTTTGCAGCAATAGCAAGGGCCAGCGATTGGATGAATACAAGTCGCAGTGAAAGCCGAGTCGTTCATTCGGAATGGCAAGCTTGGACGAATAGGTAATCAAATCCTTCCACTGCCAGCTGCTATCTGGCTCAGGCAGGTTCGCCTCATGGAAATGCTCGCGGTTATAACATAGAATAAGCGGTGAATAAATAAACGGCTGCACCAACTGACGACCATCCGCCACAAAAGCGTCTGATAAAAATGAATATAACTCTGGATTTCGTTCCGTTGGCTCCAGCATGCCTTCCTCGCCGGTTTCCACACATTCCTGGAAATCCTTAAAGTTCATCATCACCACGTCGAGCAGCCCGCTGGACAAGTACTCGCTGATGTAGCTGTAGTTATTGCTGGATGTAGGTACAGCTTGTACCCGAATATGCGGGTTTTCCTTTTGAAAACTAGACAGCAGCCGATGAATATCTGCTTCATCTGTAACGGAGCTATGGAAGCCAAATTTCACGGTTACGAAAGCGCCTTCAGGAGCACCGACAACCTTGGTGCCAACACGTGGGATTTTCTCAATTAATCCCTCTGCAACCAGAATATCCAGCCCTTTGCGCACCGATTGGTTACTTAAATTGAATTCCGCGGCGAACGTTTTCTCCGATGGCAAATATTCACCTACCGGCCGCTTTCCTGTCAAAATATCTTCCCTTAATGTGTTAACGAGTTCACTCAATCGCGTGCGGGACGAGCTGCGAGTTGTCCGATTTTCCATCTATAAACCTCATTTCCATCCGATACACTGACAAGAACAGGAGCTGTGGACTATGCCTGTATCTGCCTTGTTATTTGTATTATAGCAACGATCCACTATCACATGTCAATGTACTTCAGGTTTCACGACATAACCATGAAGGTTGCGCCCTGAAACCCTTAATTCTCTAAGCATCGCATCCTGATCACCTGTCGATCAAACGAGCAAAAAGTTACCCGTACTGTGTTTCACAGTATCGCTTTCTGCCGGCAGTGCCGCGCGGTTGACACCCTCTTCCAGGCAAGACACCATGAAGAAGTACGAGCCGTTTCCGAAGGCGCTATCCACAGCCTCGTACTTCCCACCTGTAAATTGTGATCCGTTCGCTCTGAGCTTATTCAATCCGCCTAGGATCTGAAAATGTGCCGTACTTGCGTCTGCAGCTACACTCGTACAGTTCCCGAAATTCCAGGTGATCACATTCGTCGGATCTACACTTTTCAGAAACGCCTTCTCCGCATTCGTCCCGCTGCATATCGCGCCGCCGTCAATCGTCATCCACTGATCTGGATTATTCCTTGCATTATTAACATCACCAACCTTATCCCAAGCGCCAGTGAATAAGAAGCAGCAATCGACGAGCCCGCCACCCTGCATGATGATCTCACGAGTACCGACCTTGACCGTGCCTCCGACCTGCGGAAGGCCTTTGAACCATGTATTAATGAGGGTAAGCTTATTGATGCTTCCCAGTGTAACCTCTTCGATGTTGTAAAATTCACTGTTAATGATCGTCAATTCACCGTTGCTTGGCGTATAACCGACCTGCGTCGTTCCTGTTCGGATCGGTCGGGCAATTTCGTAGCCCTTCAGCATGCCGAATGAGCAGCTATCGATCATGTTCTTCCTTTTCGCCCGCGAGGAGCCTTTCGAAATCGTCACCATCTCTTGTGCCGTGCATCCTCGCATTTGAAGGCCATCCATGTTCACCCAGAACGAGCCGGAATTCGCCATCTTCACGCCAGGCTTTGTATACGTGACAACCGCATGGCAGTCCTCCAGCGTCAAGTCCGTTAACCGTTTGCTCGCGACGATCCGTGATGCGATGTGCTTCTTGACCGTCACCCGTTTGGCGCTATCTCCCCACGTGGTACCGCTGTTCGCAAACGACAACAAACCGGAATTGTTGATGTACGTCAGATCGTGCTCGTACTGGCCATGTGTAACGAACGGACCATATTCATCACCGTCGCCATGGCAATTCTCAACCATACAATACCCTGCGCATGTAAAATCATTCAAGTGACGCGCATTGCTCGTATTGCAATCTCGAATATGCCCGTAAAGCACGTTGATCTGCTGTGTTAAATAACCAGTGCCGCCCCAGTCGCGTTCCTCGGGGTTCATCAACTGACAGCGCTCCGTCACATAATGCGTGTTATATCTGCGCATGACAACCGGCCAGAACACTTTGCTCGCCTTGATGCCCGATGCGTCGCATTCCACAGCGAATTCGTAAGCGACTGGATTCGATCCGATCTGATCCCACGTCGGGAACGGCCTAAGGCTTGTGCCATTAGGCGGCACAGGTATGCCGATAAAACTCATATTACGCACATTGCACCGGAAGGCAGGATTGATTTTTTTGTAGGTAATGGGACGTCCCTTGGCAAGCAGCCAACCGAGCTTATAATTCAACCTAACGTGGGTGGCATCGAAAATCTCCGTTACTTTGACCAGGTAATCGAGCTCACGCTGGGCACCGCCCGCTGCATTGTTTTTGACCTGGGCGTGCCACCAGCTATCGACTTCAAAGATCGATGAGTCCGCCACTTCAAATATATCTGAATATTCAGATATATCTTCGGTTAGTGTAACGGTTTGTGTCACACCGGTTGCAACCCCTTGGAAAAACATCACAGCACCGAATGGATTGTCCAATGTGTTCAGCTCAATGCCCTCGGTCGTCACGGTATGACCGTGGAAATCAACTTCGATGTCGCTGCGATGGTATACATGGCGCTTCACGAAGTTCAGATCAGAGTGCGCTTCGACACGATGGATCGCAGGGTCGTTGATTAACGCATCCAGAGCGTCATCCGCATTCTGGCTTGCACCAAAAATACCGAACCAGCGGAAATCACCTACGCCATTATGTACAACTTCAAAGCAGCCTTCTCCTTTGGGCGGCTTGCCTCCTTTGGCAGCGTCATTCGACTCGCGTCCATTGCCGCCTTTGGTCAGCTTATGTACCGTTCCGCCGTTGTCAGCCTTCGTGCTGCCGGCTACAAAACGAACCAGCTTGCCGCCTCCGTCACCGCTCTGGTTGTAGCCACCTACGAACACATGTTGACCATCCTTAAGCTGACCTGGCGGGAGTGACTTCAGCTCAGCTACGTTGTTCACTTGCTGTACGCGATCTCCGCGATCACCATCGTCGTCTTTGTATTTCTCGTTATCTGCCGAAGCAAATCGAGGGCCGAGAACGCTTCCTGCCAGCACAGCACCGCCAATGCCTATCGATGCTAATACTTTTCGCCTGCTGATCATATCACTCTTCTTATCGTGTGTCGGATTCTCCTCGTTGCTTACGTTCGTCGGATTCGATTTTCCCTTCTTGTCATCTAGGAAGAACATCGTTCTCAACAACTCCTCTTCGTAAGGGGGATAGATAAGCCTACTACTTACTTGCTATTCCGTAATTCTGGCGGCAGCAGGAAGTCGAAATCACAACCTTCGTCTGCTTGCAGCACGCGTTCCAAGAATAGGAGTCCATACCCGCGATCATACGCAGGAGTCGGCGCTTGCCACTTGGCTTTGCGTTCCCGAAGCGTTTCTTCATCGACCAGTAAATCCAGCTTACGCATGTCGATATCGAGCTCGATCTCGTCTCCTTCTTGCACGAGCGCAAGCGGTCCACCAATGGCTGCTTCCGGTGCCACATGCACAATCAAAGTGCCGTATGAAGTACCGCTGATGCGAGCATCGGAAATCCGCACCATGTCGCGTACTCCCTTCAGCAGCAGCTTCTTGGGAATCGGGATTTGCCCGATTTCCGGCATCGCTGGGGCACCTTTCGGCCCTGCGTTTTTCAACACGAGCACACTGTTCTCATCGACGTCCAGATCTGGATCGTCAATCCGTGCGTTCAGATCAGCCGGCGATTCGAAGACGACGGCACGGCCACGGTGCTTCTTCAGATGCGGCGACACCGCTGTTTGTTTGATCAGTGCACCGTTTGGGGACAGATTCCCGCGCAGTACGGCAATGCCGCCTTGCGGAGCAATAGGCTGATCAAGCGGATAGATCAGCTCGCGATCCGTGACCTGCACGCCTCGCAGGTTTTCGGTAACTGTTTGGCCTGTAACGGTCAAACAATCCCCATTCAGCAGCGGCTCAATCTCCTTCATTAATGAAGGAACACCGCCAGCTTCGAAAAACTCTTCCATCTGATATTTACCGGATGGGCGAACGTTCAGGATGAACGGTGTCGTTGCGCTGATTTCATCGAACCTTTCCAGCGGTAACCGGTAACCAAGTCGTCCGGCAATTGCTACTAAATGGATAATTGCATTGGTTGATCCTGCGCAGGCCATTGTCACTCGAATCGCGTTATCCAGTGATTCCTTGGTAATAATGTCACGAGGTCGAATGTTCCGCCTAACAAGCTCAACGATTTGCTTCCCTGTCTGTTCCGACATGTGCCGGCGTCTGGAATCGGGGGCAGGAATGGCTGCACAGCCCGGCAGTGCCATGCCCAGTGCCTCGGCGATGGCCGCCATCGTGCTGGCCGTGCCCATCACCATGCAGTGCCCATCGCTGCGGCAAATGGCATTCTCAGCGATGGTTAGCTGCTCATCTGAGATGTTCCCAGCTTTATGCTCAAGCGTAAACTGATAACAGTCTGTGCAGGCACCCAACGTCTGACCGTTCAATTTGCCATTCAGCATCGGTCCGCCAGTAAGTACAATCGCAGGAATATTGGCGCTTACAGCAGCCATCAATTGTGCAGGTACGGTCTTATCACAACCGCCGAGGAGTACAACACCATCGATCGGATGCGCTTTGACCATTTCTTCGGTATCCATCGCCATCAGATTTCGCAAAAGCATGGTCGTCGGTTTCACGTAAGGTTCCCCGATCGAAATTGTCGGGAATTCCATAGGCATGCCGCCTGCCTGCCAAACACCGCGCTTCACATATTCCGTCAACTCCCGGAAATGAGAATGGCATTTGTTCAGCTCACTGAACGTATTGCAAATGCCGATAACCGGCTTTTTCAAATCATCATCCGTGTAGCCCATGGATTTCGTGAAGGACCGATGGATAAATCCCCAAAGTCCGGTGTCGTTAAAATATTTTTCACCACGAAGCTTATCTTCACCATTGGCTCCAAGATTGTTGTCCTCATCTGCCATGTTAGTAAATCCTCCCTGCACGTAATCTCGATGTGTATTTACAAATCACAAGCGTTGGCGAGATGACCTCCATCCACAACAAGTGTCGTACCCGTTATGTAGGACGCTTCGTCTGATGCCAAAAATAGAAAAGCATTCGCCACTTCCTCGATCGTCCCTAGCCTACGCATCGGGGTGCGCTCCGTCAGCGAAAGCGTGACTTCCGATTTCTCTTTCAACTCACGATCTAGCGGTGTGTCGATGAAACCGGGCGCTACAGCATTAACACGAATGTTGTTCTGAGCCAAATCAACGGCCATAGATTGCGTTAGCAGTACAACACCACCCTTAGAAGCGTTATAATGGGCCAACAAGGCGCTTCCCGCCAAACCGTTCTTCGAAGCCATATTGACAATGGAGCCGCCAATCCCATTGGCGATCATCATCTTCGCCACCCATTGGCTCAACTGAAACGTTGCATTCAAGTTGATGTTGATCACCTGCTGCCAACGTGAAAGTGGAATATCGACGAATGATTCCCGCGTTGCAATGCCAGCGTTATTGACCAGAATGTCGATTCCGCCCCAGTAAGCCCAAGCTGTTTCGGCTGCCCTCTCCACTTGTACCGAGGAGCTTAAGTCACAGACAACAGTGGCAACATGAGCGACTTGCCCGCGATCCATCGCTTGTCTCCGAATCCTCTCCGCAGATGCTTCCAACTGATCCGCTCGGTAGTCCAGCAATATGACGCTTGCCCCTTCTTGCACGAATGCAGCTGCGATGCCTTGGCCGATGCCTCTGGCACTCCCCGTGATCAATGCTCGTTTCCCTTGCAAACGCACGCGGAAAACCTCCATTCTATAAATAGCAGGAACATCTCATACGTCAGACCGACGAAACCATGGTGCGTTCGTCAGTCTGATCGAAATGAGCAGAACACGAATTGCTAATTAGTTTTCCGATTTGAATTTGATCGTTTTGCCTTTCGCTGTGGACGTGAGCTCTGCATAGTTATCAAAAATCGCTTTGCCGCCGAATTTCGTCATCACTTCTTGGCGATATTGCGGCCAATTGGATGCATCCTTCTCTTTGTACAGGATTTGAACGTGCAGCTCGTTCATGCGTTTGCGCATTGCGCCGATGTCCATACCTTCTTTGACGGTAAGGGCAGTACCCACGGACGGAAGAATTTTGTAAGAGTTGATTTTCTCAACGATTTTCTTATCGCGCTCCGTAACCTTAGGATCAATGATATTCAATCCGAATACTTCTGGTTTACGAGGTGTGAACCATCCGTAGACTTCAATAAAATTGTTATTGTCGACAACGTCTTTTTTGTAGGCATCTTGATTGACTTCGATGTCTTTCCCGTTGCGTTTATAATCAACGTTTTCTTTCCCGTATCGCGTCAACAGGAAGCCTTCTTCACCAGCGAGCCAATCTAGAATTTCAATGGAGCGCTGAACTTTCGCGTCCGAGCTCTTGGAGCTTATCAAGAACGGATTTTGCGGAATCGTTTCAACCCATGTGCCGGTTTTTTCCCACGGATGGAATGGCTCCCAGTCTGCGGTCGTTTGACCTGCTGCCTTTGATTTCATTTGTAGTCCAGCCGGGTTGTTGTCAAATGCAAGGTCTCTGCCTTGGCCGATCACGATACCTGCTTTACCTTGTGCAGCTTTGTCAAAATGCTGGCCATACTTGTTCAGGAACCAATCCGGATCGACAACTTTCATATCCAGCAGTGTCTTAATATCGGTAAGTACATTTTGCATGCGGATATCGGTACGAACATCAATGAACTGATCATTTTCAACATACGTGTCCCCAGCTAAGCCATTTTTCAGGAATTCTGGGAAGTCCATCGACACGCTTGCGCCGCCGCCTGCCGCTGTAAAGCCATACGTATCGTTCTTGCCGTTACCGTCTGGATCATTGAACGTGAAAGCTTTCATGACGTTAACAAGCTCGTCGTAGTTGGTTGGCATTTTCAAATTAAGCTTGTCGAGCCAGTCTTTCCGAATATAGAAGGTACGGTAGTAGCTTGTTTCGTACGGAACAGGGGCACGCTTGAACGCACCTTGTACTTGGTAGGATTTCAACGTTGCTTCCGACACCCAATTTTTAAAGTAATTTGGCATTTTAGCCGGTGTGACGAGCCCCGTCAAGTCTCTCGCAACACCATCTCGGATGTAGTTATTAGAAGGAATACCGTCAGCGTAGAAAACATCAGGAATATCGCCGGAAGCGATCATCGTATTTAATTTATTGGTATAGTCTTGGCCTAGCGGCAAATAAGTCATTTTCAGAGAGACATTGAACTTCTCTTCAATCGCTTTTTTCACGAAGTCTTTATCAGCCGAAGGAAGTTGGGCGCTCGCATCAGCGATAACCATCCAACTCAAGTCTAGCTTTTCCTTCTTCGCTTCTGGACTCGCCGTCGTTGTTGACGTGTTCGCTGGAGAAGATGTCGAACTCTCATCTTTCGAATTCGAGCATGCAGCAAGGACCAGTGAAGATGCTAATAAAACAGTAGTTACTTTTGATAACGTTTTCAAATGAAAGCCCCCCCTGTTCGTTTTAGAAGAATAAGTATGAGAACGAGAATGAAACTACTATCAAGCCATTTTACTTTTGTCAATCATTGGATACGAATCGTTTGCTCGCAAACCGCTGCTGATCTTCTCCCCCTTGCCACCTCCTCGTACTTAATAAGTGAATAAGTGACTCTCCTAACACCATTGCGGCAAAGCCGCTGTTAGACTTATCCTTTGACAGCGCCTAACAGCATGCCTTTGACGAAATATTTTTGTAGAAACGGATAAACGATGAGTACCGGTACGATCGCGACTACAACGGTTGCCATTTTGATGGTTTCTGGAGGCATCGTATTCAAGGAAGATTGGGATATCGCAAGCTCCTGGCTGATAGCTGGTGACACAATCATGTTGCGCAGCACGACCTGTATCGGATACAGGCTGCGATCATTCAAATACATGACCCCGCTGAAGTAAGCATTCCAGTGATTTACCCCGTAGAATAACCCAAGTGTCGCCATAATCGGCATCGAGAGCGGCAGCACAATCCGTATCAATGTACCAATGTCGCTGCAGCCATCCACCTTCGCCGCCTCCTCAATTTCATACGGAAGCCCTTCAAAGAAAGTTTTCATGATCAGAATATTAAAAGAAGATACAAGACCGGGTATGATAAGTGCCCATAACGTATTCATCAGGCCCGTAGCTTTCACAGTTAGATAGACGGGAATGATCCCCCCTGAGAACAGCATGGTGAACACGATCCCCATTAAGACGATATTACGCCCTGGTAAAAATTTCTTCGATAACGGATAGGCCAGCATCGTTGTAATCGCTAAGTTACACGCTGTACCAACAACCGTAACAAATATCGATACTTGCAAGGCTTTGGGCACTGTGTTGCTGGAGAAAATCGTTTTGAATGCTTCGAAGGTGACCGCATGCGGTACGATGACAAATCCGCCGTTCTTCAGCACTTCGGTGTAAGGCGTGATGGACATGATGAAGACAAAGTAGAGTGGAAACAGTGTCGCTAAGCAGAAAAGCCCGAGTACGGTGTAAAGAACGGCATCTACTATTCGGTCTGTTTTCGTTTTCTTAAGTATGAATGGCATAACGATGCCTCCTTTACCAGATGCCGGACCCGCCGACTTTTTTAGCCAGTTTGTTCGCTCCAATCACGAGTACCAGACCGATCACTGATTTGAACACACCCATTGCCGCTGGAACACTGAATTCCATTTGTTCAATACCCCGGCGGAAAATCCAGGTGTCGAGAATGTCACCCACATCGTAAACGCGAGCATTCAGGAATATATATACTTGTTCGAAGCCAGCGTCCATAATGTGCCCAATTCGTAAAATCAACAGTAAGATGAATACCTCGCGAATGCCTGGAAGCGTAATATGCCACATCTGCCGCCAACGACCTGCACCATCAACGACGGCTGCTTCATATAATTCATGGTTGATCGAAGCTAGTGCTGCCAAGTAGATGATCGCTCCGAAACCAGTACTCTTCCAAATATCGGATGTGACGAGCAGCGGACGGAAAAATTCAGAGTTCGTCAGTACATCCAGATCTCCCCAACCCATATCCCGAAAGAATGTTGTGACTAACCCTGCACCGGGTGCAAAGAAAGAGAACACAAGACCATATACAATAATCCAAGACAAGAAATGAGGTCCGTAGGTGATCGTCTGTACGATTCTTTTGAACCAAGGAGCACGAATTTCATTTAAAATGAGTGCCAGCATAACATCCGGGAGCATGTTGAACAAAATACGATACACACTGATCAGAAGCGTATTTCGTACAAGACCAGGGAATTCCGGCGAAGCGAAAATCGTTCGAAAATTATCGAAGCCGACCCATTCACTGCCCCACAGCCCTTTCATGAGGTTATACTTCTTAAACGCGATTACGAGTCCGAACATCGGCACATAGTGATAAACAATGTAATAAGCAATGCCTGGAACCATAAGTAGATACAACCATTTGTAACGAAGAAACGTTTTCCAAACATGCGTGGTCATTCGTCTTCTTCCTGGATGTTCACCGGAAATCGACTTCACACTTGCTCGCATACCCCATCACCTCCTTTATAAGTTGTCAAAGGAATCTGCTGCTCCGGCGGGATTAGGCTGGTCATATCGCACGACAATACCCAAGGATTTCTGTGGCTTTTCAAAACAGCTTTGATACATGATAGGTAACTCGTCGAGTGCGCATTCATTCGTAATCAGTGATTGAATATCAATCTTATGCCCATCTATCAAACGTAAGAATTCCCCCATATTCCTGCCTTCCGTCCATCGCACATAGCCTATCGGGTAATCGACCCCTTGCTGCTCGTACGTTTCCTCGTAGCGGCCAGGACCGCCCGCACGTGAAATATGTACACTCGCTTCTTTCATAAAAAGCAGATCCCGATCAAATTCCGTGCCCGTATCCCCGACAATCACGACGCGACCACGGTCCCGCAGCCAACCAATCGCATCATCTATCATACTAAACTTCCGGTTGCTCGCACAAAGCATAACGGCATCCGCGCCCTTACATGCCTGATCAGATTCTACAGCCTTCTGAAGCTCATCTTGGTTGCGGCAAGCTATTGCCCCAATGGCCTCTAACATACGGCAGCGCTCTTCCATCAGCTCTAGACCAATCACTTTATAGGATGCTGCATGCGCAATCCGGGCGATCACTTGCCCTAAGATACCAAGCCCAGCTATGATAATCGTTTCCCCGAAGCTCAGTTTAGCTTGGCGCAACGCATGTATCGCAATGGCTCCAATACCGACAAATGCCGCTTCCTGCTGTGTCACACCATCTGGCACCGGTACAACCAAATGCTTCGGTACAAGCAGCAGTTCCCTATGAGCCGGTACCCCATAACAGGCTACGCGTTGTCCAGGAACAACATGTGTAACACCTTCCCCAACTTCCATCACAATGCCACTAGCGCTATAACCTAAATTAGCATCCCCATTATTGGTTATCATCATTAGCTCGGTGCCTACACTAACGACAGAATATTCCGTTTTCACTTTGACAAATTGAGGAATCATTTCCGGGTTCGGAAGCTCCAATACTTGCGCTGACCCATTGATGCCCTTTACTGCTCGCATAACCCCCACCCCTTTTCTGGTTTACTTCTGATTTGATAAGTGCACCACAATCTCATTTATTAAATCACTGTGGTTTGTTTCTGATTTATTTTTATTATAGTTAGCCTAGACATGTATTGTCAACACCTTTTTATAATTGAAATCGCTTACAGTGTAAGGTAACATAACATAACTGAATATAAACATCACATATAATTGACATTAAAAAAGAAGCCCATCCTCTAACAGACAGGCTTCTCCGATATTCAAGGCATGATTACATTCCCGTTTCGATGTTTTATTCTATCATTTTCAGCAGGTAGCTCTGACCTGTCTACCCCTTCTTCCACGCAAGCTATCATGAGGAAATAAGATCCTGCTTCCCCTGTTGCGAAAGCTCCTTCCGCTATCTCATACTTACCGCCAGCATAGCGAGAACCCATCGCTCTCACTTTGTTACAGCCGCCACGCATGCTGAAATGTGCTGTCTCTGCATCGATTGCTGAGCTCTTGTAGTCGCCAAAATCCCACGTCATAATACCTGACATATTTTCACGCTTGATAAAAGCCTTATCGGCATTCGTTCCACGGAAAACCGCGCCGCCATCTATTGTGATGGATGAATCCCTCTGGGCAGTCAGATCAGGCGAGAACCCTTCCTCGAATCTCAAACCGGTGTTCTCGAAACCGCCGCCTTGTATGATCACCTCAGGGCACCAGACTTGCATCGGCTTCGCTTCTGGAGAAGCTCCTTTAAACCAAGTATTCAGCAATTCAAGCCGGTCCATACTGCCAATGGCATTCTGATCAACGTTGTGAAATTGGCAATTGCGCATGGTGAAACTCGTCGTGACTGGACGAAACCCGACTTGTGTATTGCCGGGCAGACGAGCGATTTCAGCCCCCTTCGTCATACCGAAGGAACAACCGTCAGCAAGATTGCTTCGCTTCGATCGCGATGAACTCTGCGACAAGGTTAGCATCGTTTCTGCCGTACAGCCCCGCATTTGCAAGCCATCTGCATTCGCCCAAATCGTACCGGAATCCACTAAGCCATCTTTCCAGACAGCGTGAACATCCTCAAGTGTCAGATCGGTAATGCGCTTGTGCGCAACCACACGTGAGGCAACATGCTTCTTCACCGTGATTCGCTTCGCACTATCCCCCCAGGTGGTGCCGCTATTCGCAAACGAAAGTAATCCTGAATTTCCGATAAACGTGAGATCATGCTCGAATTGACCGTGGGTAACAAACGAACCATGTTCATCCCCATCACCGTGGCAGTTCTCCACCATACAGTAAGCCGCACAAGTGAAATCGTTCAAATGTCGCGCGTTACTGGTATGACAATCACGAACATGTCCGTACAAAACATTGAGCTGCTGCGTCAGATAGCCAGTCCCGCCCCAAATCACTTCCTCAGGATTCATCAGTCTACAACGTTCTGTGACAAAATGGGTACAGTAACGCCGCTCGATAACCGGCCAGAATACCTTCGAGGCTGTGATATCGCTGACATGACAATCGACTGCGAACTCGTAAGCAATGGGGTGTGATCCGACTTGATCCCAGTGCTCAAATGGCTTTTCGCTCGTTGAACCATTGTACGGCACGGCCACGCCTATAAAATTCATATTACGCACATGACTTCGTTTGACGGGTTGCATTTTCTTGAATGTTAGTTCCCGCCCTGCCGTAAGCGTCCAACCGAGCTTATAATTGATCCGAATATGACTATCATCAATAATTTCGGTGACCTGAAGCATATAATCCAGCTCGCGCTGCGCATACCCTTCCGGATGATTCTGAATCCTTACAATCCACCAATCTTCCACGGCAAAAGCCGATGCGTCGAGCACCTCTAGCACATCCGTTTGCTCCGGAAGCTCGGCAGAGAGTATGAGTGTTTGCGCGTCACCCGTTGCCTTCCCTTGAAAAAAAATAAGTGCTCCGAACGGGTTGGCCTTCGTATTTAACGCGATCCCTTCTGTCGTGACGGTATGACCGTAAAAATCAAGTTCAATATGACTGCGGTCGTATGTATGCCGTCTAACAAAATTAAGATCTGTATGTGCCTCAATCCGATGAATCGAGCTATCGTTCACCAGTGCATCCATGGCGTCGTCCGCATGCTTGGTCGTGTCGAAAATACCGAACCACCGAAAATCGCCAACGCCCTGATGTACCGTTTTCCAGCGGCCGCTCCCTCCTTGCAGAGGAGCATGGACCGTGCCTCCGTTGTCGGCTTCGGTACAGTTTGAAGACCAGCGAACAAATTTCCTGCCCTCGTCTCCCTTTTGATAATACCCATCAAGGTAGGCAAGTTGTCCATCCTCAATCGTATGAACTTGAACCGCAAACAGCTCTTCTAGGTTGGATACTTGGATCATAGCATGGCCTCCAAAGTCTTAAATTCCTAAACAAAATTCAACCCACCCGCATGTGGAAATGGGACGGGAAACAGTTGATCCAATTGATCTTTTAATCGTTCAGGAACGTTCATCTTAGGCTGTGGATCAAAAAATAGAGCAACAAGCTCCTCTGCATGCAAAGTTGCCTCTTCCCTGTTATCCAACAGCAGAATAGCCCCGCCATTCAATGTTTGTCGAAGGGACAATCGGGCAGCTGCGGCAGGTGCTTTCCCCGTTAAATAAGGCAGCAGTTCGTTAAACAGACGCTCCGGATTCACAATGTGCACGGTGCCATGGTTCCTCATCTTTTTGTACGGAAAAATCGATAAGGCCTGCAGCAGCTTAGTTTCGTGCCACACCACTGGAATTTCTAGGGCTTCCAACTTCTCCGCATGCAAAGCATACGCAAGAATAGATACTACAGCTACCGCGTCGCCGCCCCACTCCACAACAAAGGGAGATTCTTCCCCCATAGCCCTGCCTTCCATCGGTACAGCTACAATGGCATAAGCAGTCATTTGTTCAGATTCGAATGATGCATATACGGCATGCTGCATGTGATAACAACTAGCAATTGCCTCGCTGTTTATCAAAATCGGGAGTTCAGCCACTCCTTGTTCATACCGAACGGTCCGATTCGCTGCTACAGCATGAAGCTGAAACCAATCACCTGCATGGATCGAACGAATGACGGTACCATGTTTGGCCTTGAACGATTGCATCTTCTCATGACTAGCAGACACTACGAATCGGGAAACACTGCCAAAATAATGGCAACCCTCTCGCATATAGAGCGGTCCATCGCCCGAAACGAGCAGCATACTTGCACCAGCCCGTTCAGCATGAGCATACACGTCTCTCAGCATTGTCGATGCGATTTTCTTGCCCCGATAGTTCGGATGTGTACATACGGAACCTAGTGACAGCACGCTCATCCTAGCGGTTTCGACTTGCACCACAGAAGGAACAAGTCCCATGAAAGCGACAAGCTCATCTCCTTCGAATGCACCGAAAGACTGATAGAGACGAGCGTCAAACGCACTCGGAAACGCTTTCAACATAGATGCCTGCTCCGCATCACGAAACGTTTCATCAGAAAGACGAACAGCCTGTTCCATTTCGTCCGGGCGTACATGACGAATCTCAATCATGGATCTCCTCCTTCGTTCGAATTGCAACCCTTTCGAATCTGATTCACTTCTGGTTTAATTATTAAACCAGAATCAACACGTTAAATCCTTTGTGATTTGTTTCAGATTTATTTTTACATTCATAATTAATCAATTCTTAACGCTTGTCAATCTTTTTCTATTCGCATAACGCTGTGCCAATCAATTATCTTCCACGTTCATTTTGTGCAAATATTGTTTTGGCGTACAGCCGTTGAATCGTTTGAACAACTCATAGAAATGTGCCATATTTCCAATGCCGACAGACTCTGCAATCTCATTTACACTGCGTTTTTCGGTAACGAGGAGCCGTTCCGCTGTGGAGATTCGTTTCTGGTTAACGTAGTCGATAAAGGAAGAGCCCATCTTTTTCTTAAAATATTTTGAGAAATACGTGTAACTCATCCCCGCAATTTGACTGACTGCATTCATATCGATTTTCTCTGTCAAATGCTCGTCCACATACGCGACAAGTGCCCGGATCATATCCGCATCCGCTTCCACATGTACGGGGGACGTTAGCAAGTCTCGCGTATCATGCCGAAGCAGCATCAAGAGCAGATGCTTGATATGCATGCTAACGGCGATTTCATAGCCTTTATTCGTCTCCATCACTTCGTCGTGCGTATCCGTGATGATCTGAGCAATCTCCTTCTTGACGGGTTCATTCTCCCTGAAAATGTAATTGAGCTCTTCCAGCGGCTGCAAGATCTCCAAGAAATGTCGATAATACCTCATCATAGCCGGATCGAAATACGGCTGAAGGTCAATGTGCAGCACAATATAGACAAGATCCTTGTCGCTGATCTTGCGTCCTCTATGCAGCTGGGAGGAACCGATCAGCAGCACATCACCAGCTTGCAGTGTGTACACGCGGTTCGGTGTCTGAATTTCGTGGGTGCCCTGCTCGACTAAAATGAATTCAATTTCTTTATGATAATGCCACGCGTTCCCGTACTCCCTTTCTGCTCCCGATTGGGTGAAACGCCAAACTTTCATACATAACGATGGGTTCTGATAGGGGATTGGTTCTTTATAAATGTCCATGAATTCCGAACACCGCACTTTCACTGATGACAAATTTGGATACAAACTGAATAAATGTCCGCATATACGCTAACTCACAATACCTATATCATATTACTTAGTTACACATTTTCATACGATAATATGAGGAGTGAATTTGCATGAAAATAGCGATCGTTGGTTGCGGGGGAATGGGGAACGTACACGCTCACAGCTATATGAACCTGCCTGATGTAGAGTTAACAGGCGTATGCGATCTGGATATTGAGCTAGCACAAGCACTATCCCTTACGACGGGAGCACCTGCTTTTACCTCATTTGAAGCTATGTTAAACGAAGCTGATTTTGATGTCGTCAGTGTGACATTACCAAGCTTCTTACATAAGGAATATACGTTGAAAGCGGCACAAGCCGGCAAACATGTCATATGTGAAAAACCGCTTGCGCTTAACTTAGAAGATGCAGCAGCCATGATCCAAGGTTGCGAGCAATACGGCGTCCGGTTGTTTGTCGGACATGTCGTGCGCTTTTTCCCTGAATATGTGCAAATGAAGCAAGCCATCGATGAGGGCAAGTTAGGTCGAGTCGGAGTGATTCATGCCAAGCGGATCGGCTCACATCCTGGCGATGTTAGACCCTGGTTCAAAGTTGCGGAAAAAAGCGGAGGCGTCATTGCGGATCTCATGATTCATGATCTCGATTTTCTACGTTGGGCCGTCGGCGAAGTGAAGTCCGTGTATGGTTTGAACCAACGTGTGAATGACATTGATTATGCGCTTGTTACCCTCCTTTTTGAAAATGGGGCCGTTGCGAATGTGGAAGCCTTTTGGGGCTACCAGGGACCTTTCCAAACTGCCGTGGAAATCGCCGGAAGCAAAGGCATCATCCGCAGCGACAGCCAAAAAAGCAGCTCACTGCAGATCTGTAAGGCTCCTTCGAATTCAGAAGGCAAACAATTCGCAGAAGTTCCGCAAAGTCCGGGATTCTCCAGTCCATATGATTTGGAAATCGCCCATTTCATTCAGTGCATCCGCGAGGGAACGGAGCCCATCGTTACGGCTAATGATGCCTATAAAGCCTTAGAAATTACAATGGCTGCACTAGAATCAGTGAGGACAGGCAAGTCTGTCCAACTGAATACCAGTCCAACGCCTGAGGAGGAAACAGTATGAAGAAATTAAAAGTAGGTATGATCAGTTTTGCGCACGGCCATGCATACTCTTATCTGGATTCACTCCGAGCGATCTCGCAGGTGGAGGTCGTGGGTATTGCAGACGAGATCCATAGTCGCGTAGAAAAGATTACTACCAAGTACGGAATTCCCTACTTTGCGCAATATCAGGATTTGCTAGCTGCGGAACTGGATGCCGTCGTCATCTGCTCCGAGAACGTACAGCATGCAGAAATTACGATAGCAGCAGCAAAAGCCGGCAAGCATGTGCTTTGCGAAAAGCCTCTTGGCGTTTCGGTCTCAGAAATGGAAGCGATGATTGCCACTTGCAAAGAAAACGGTGTTCAGCTTATGACGGCGTTCCCATGCCGCTATTTGGCCTCGGTTGTGAAAGCCAAAGAAGCGATCGACCGGGGTGAAATTGGGGATATCGTCGCTATTAAGGGAACGAATCGCGGATCACTCCCTTCCGGCTGGTTCCTCCAACACGAGCTATCCGGCGGTGGCGCTTTATTAGATCATACCGTGCACGTCATGGACTTGATGAATTGGATGACCCAGTCCGAAGTGAAAGAAGTGTACGCCTATGCGGCCACGTTATTCAACGAAAACCTCCATATTGATGACTCAGGGATGATCCATGTCAAATTTGCCAATGGCGTAGTCGGCGTTTTAGACACCAGCTGGTCGCGGAATCCCGCATTCCCTACATGGGGCGATGTGACGATGACCATTGTGGGTACGAAAGGAACTCTTTCGATCGATGCTTTTGCACAAAAAAATGAGCTATACAGCATCGATAATGGGAAAGGACAATGGGATTTCTGGGGCGACTCGATGGATGCCTACTTAGTGAAAGCATTC
This sequence comes from Paenibacillus pectinilyticus, assembly GCF_001700435.1. Taxonomy (GTDB): domain Bacteria; phylum Bacillota; class Bacilli; order Paenibacillales; family NBRC-103111; genus Paenibacillus_E; species Paenibacillus_E pectinilyticus. Next base: position 6,111 of record NZ_LYPC01000030.1, on the reverse strand, counting down.
GTTCAAGCGTTGTTGAATGACGAGCAAGTGCCGATCACGGGAGAAGATGGGCTACGCTCAACCGTTGTCGCGTTAGCAGGTTACCAATCCGTGGCGCTAGGACAACCCGTGGCACTGTAAGCGTGACCTAGACGATCTACGCCAGTCTGTAATAATTGCCACACGGCAGAAAGATGCTTTTTCCTGCAGAATATGATACATTTTTCATGAAATAGGAAGTCATCTCTATGAGCGGACCGACCTGCTTATAGAAGAGGTTCGCAAACTCCCTCTCTAAAAAACTATGAAATGAGGATTACCCATGTCTGCAGGCAGAAGCAATGAAGATTTGAAAGAGATTACCTTACTAGGTAATCAAGGCACGAAATACATTTTTAACTATGACCCAACACTCCTAGAAGCTTTTGATAATAAGCATCCCGATCGGGCGTACTTCGTCAAATTTAACTTCCCTGAGTTCACGAGTCTTTGCCCGGTAACAGGTCAGCCGGATTTCGCAACCCTCTACATTTCTTATATTCCTACGATTAAAATGGTCGAGAGCAAATCCCTGAAGCTGTACCTATTTAGCTTCCGCAACCACGGTGATTTCCACGAGGATTGTGTCAATATTATTATGAATGATCTCATCGATCTGATGAACCCGCGCTATATAGAGGTTTGGGGCAAGTTCACTCCTCGCGGCGGCATCTCCATTGACCCGTATTGCAACTGGGGCCAACCCGGAACCAAATACGAAGCCATGGCTGAGCATCGCTTGATGAATCATGATCTATATCCGGAAAAAATCGATAACCGATAAAACAACAAAAGCTTGGTCAATTCCCAGTAGGTTACTGGCGAATGACCAAGCTTTTTTCATGTCGATCGGATCAGCAGATGCATGTTGCTTTTTTCTTGCCGATCCGCCCCATGCTCTCTATTTTACGAATATAATCGGTCGCTAACGGAACTTTACAGGTTGTCTGACCTACATCCACATGAACCTTGCCAATCTCCTCTGCAACTTCCATCGCGGTATCGAACAAGGGAAAACAATAGGCGCCAACTGCGATGACAAAAGTGTTCATCACGTAGCGAACGCGATTTCGTTCCGTATGAATGGTTGTTCGGATCTGTTCAAGTAAGTCGGCAATCTCCGCAATATCCAACTGCTCGTCCGGCGTGATCGAGATGTAATTGGTATAGGTACTCCAACCGCAAGTTGCCATCATTTCGTCTGCCTCTTGCAGCCACTCTCTCGCTAAAACCAGTGCATGGGGGCTTTCAGCAGCGACTCCCGCGACCGTATATTCCGCCAACATGTACCAATAGGCATGTTTTGCCCACGCTTGTAACTCCTGCATCGTCATGGATCTAGGATCAATGGAAAGACCAGCTAGGTACATCGCATCCGTGTTCCCTGTCGCATAAAGTGCGAGAACGAGCTCGCGATCCTTCTTCACGATTTTGACCAGCTTCTTCAGATCGCCCACTTTCACCCCATACAGAGGTTCTTGTGCGCCATGCCGAAGAAAGGTTTTCTTCGTTTGCTCGCTGCCTAGTTCTTCAAGCTTTGCCATCATCTCGTTCAAGGTCATAAGCCACCTGCTAACCATCCATTTTTCCATATTGTAACATAAGTCACAACACCGCGTGAAATGGATGGCTGGCTCCTAATATAACGGGTGTGGATGATACACGGGCGGTTGTGGGTGCGGTTGCTGACAATGCGGGAAAGGCATGATATCTCGGACTTGATCAAATCTGTAGTGCTTGGTCGCAAATTGCGTGTGATACAAATATTCAATGACATAAATTGAACCACCATAGACACTGCACAGAACACCAGATACGCCAGTCCCATCCATGAGGGATATCCCGACGGGTCTGCCGATTAATGCGTAAGCTTTTTGCTGTATAGGCATAGATCATCATCTCCTGCTATACCGTATGCCGGCAAGCGCCCAGAGGTTCGCGATCCTTACAATTTTTCCACACCTACTCGTCCCGAGAAAAAGGTAGCGCCTCCGCCCATATCCGCCACACGATCCGGTGTCAACACATTGACACGGGTTTTGCTGCCTGGTGAATCTGCCCACAGACCTTGACTGACCACAACACCGCGTCGAACATCCTGACCTATGATGACCGTCAGCTCACATTCACCTCGTTCATTCCACACGCGTGCGAGCTCGCCATTGATAAGACCTAACGCAGCCGCATCGTCCTCATGCATATGCAGTTTCGGAATCTTTTCCATGCGGACATGCTTCTCATTATGCGCAAAAGTGGAATTCAAGAAATTATGATTCGGCGCTGGGATGAACATGAATGGCAATTCACTTTCCTGTGGAAGCGGTATGTAGGTCGGCAGAGCCGGGTAACCTTTACTCGCCATTTCAGCCGAATAGAGCTCGATTTTGCCGCTAGGCGTCCGCAACTCCCCAGAAAATAACGGCTTAACGGCTGCCTTCATGAACCCCTTGTCCACTAGGGCCTCATAGGTAATGTTGGCAAGTGCCGGGTTACCTGGATGATCAAGTGCTTGACGAACCATATCCTCATCGCTATCCTTCAGCGCCTCTTCCTCGTAGCCCATCTTCTCTGCAAGCAATCGAAATACATCCACATTCGCTTTACTCTCGCCATAGGGCGCGATCACAGGTAATTGGAGGTGCACATAGTGATGCCAGTAGGAGCGATAGAAGTCCGTATTTTCAAAAGATGACGTTGCCGGCAGTACAATATCCGCATATTTGGCCGTCTCTGTTAGAAACAAATCATGCACGACGGTGAATAAGTCCTCCCGCTCAAGCCCCTCCTTCACCTTATTCGCATGAGGAGCGACTAACGCGGGGTTGGAGTTGTAGACATATAACGCATGTATCGGCGGATCAAGCTCCAGCAAGGCACTGCCCAGCAAGTTCATATTGATCTGGCGGGCTGGCTCCGAACGCAAATCAGGCCGCTGAAGCGCAGGAATATTATGTTCCAAATGGCTGCCATTTCCCTTAATCGCACCGCCGCCTTGATGCAGCCATTGACCGGTTAATGCGGGTAAACAAGCGATCGTCCTTACACACATGCCGCCATTATCATGATGCTGAATCCCGTTCCCTATCCGTATGAACGATGGCGACGTCTGACCATATAACCGCGCAAGGCGGTAGATGTCCTCTACAGGTACGCCTGTAATGGCTGCAACGTTGGCAGGATCGTATTGCTTGACATGCTCTCTTAACTCCTCGTGTCCCACGGTGTACTGTTCGAGGAAGGCCTGATCCGTTAAATTCTCTGCGAAAAGAATGTGCATGATCCCAAGCGCAAGAGCCGCATCCGTCCCAGGCAAAATAGGAATAAACCAGTCCGCCCAGCGGCCTGTATGGTTCTTATGCGCATCAATGACGATGATTTGCGCGCCATTCTTGCGGGCCTTCTCCGCCAGCATTACCTGATGCATATTGGTGCTGACGGCATTGATACCCCACATGATGAACAGCTTCGTGTGGACGGTCTCCTCCGGATCGGTGCCATAGCTGCCGCCCATCGTGTATTTGTAGCCTTCCGTACCGGCTGCTTCGCAGATCGCGTACATCAGTCGGCTCGCGCCCATGCGATGGAAGAAGCGTCGGTCCATGCCTTCGGTCCCGATCCGTCCCATGTTGCCGTAGAAACTATACGGCAAGATCGATTCCGGTCCTTCTTTGTCGATCAGTTCCTTCCAACGAGCGGTAATGATCTCTAGCGCCTCGTCCCAGGAAATGCGTTCGAAACGGCTCTCTTCCCCCTTGGGGCCGACGCGTTTCATAGGATACTGTAATCTTTTATCATCATAGATACGTGCTGTCATGTTGCGAACTTTATTGCATATAGCTCCCTGTGTCACGGGGTGATCAGGGTCTCCTTCTATTTTCACAATCTTCCCGTCTTGTTTATGAAGCAGTAGGCCGCATTGATCTGGACAGTCCAGCGGGCAAACGGCTGGGAAGATCCCTTGTTGTTGTTCGGTCATGGGTGTTTGCATAGCGAGTTCTTCCTTTCACGTTCAATATGTTTACTATATACCGAAATGAAGGGAAGGTAAAAGTAAAAAGCCTGTGGATATGCCCACAGACTTCACGGTTAACTTTTTTTCTTGAGATTTAGTTCTTTCATAATCTTTCGCCCTGTTGGGGTTTGCGCTAAGCCGCCTTTGGCGGTCTCACGATGTTTCTCCGGCATGGCAGTGCCCACTTCGTACATCACCTGAACGACTTCATCGGATGGAATGACGGAGCGGACGCCAGCTAAAGCCATATCGGCTGCGGCCATTGCGTTGACGGCACCGAAGCCGTTGCGTACGATGCAGGGAATCTCAACGAGGCCACCGACGGGATCGCAGATGAGTCCGAGTGTGTTCTTCAGTGCAAGACCAACCGCATGCATCGCTTGTTCAGGCGTGCCGCCGCGCAGCTCGACAAGTGCGCCGGCCGCCATTCCGATAGCCGAGCCGACTTCGGCTTGGCAGCCGCCTTCGGCACCGGAGACGAAGGAATTGTTGGCGATCACATAGCCGATCGCACCGGCGCAGAGCAAGCCATTGACCAGGTGGTCATCCTCCCAGCCAAAACGCTGCTGCGAACTGATGAACACACCTGGGATAATCCCGCAGGAGCCAGCGGTTGGCGTAGCGATAATGCGGCCCATCGAGGCATTGACTTCCGAAACCGCGAGCGCGTAGGCCATCGCTTTGCAGGCCTCTTCGCCGAGCGATGCTTCCGTCGTCGTGAGATAGGAGGCAACCCGCTGCGCATCTCGCCCCGTTAACCCGCTCCGGGAGGTTGTATCCTCGGTCAGCCCTTTGGTGACAGCCTCTTTCATGATCTGATAGTAGGCGCGCATTTTATCAAAAACATACTCGGGCGGCTTGCCAGACTCATGACTCTGATCCGCCAGCATCACTTGCGCTATCGTTAAGCCTTCCGACGTACAAAGATCGGCCAGCTGTTTTAATGTTCGGAATCTCATACGCCGCCTCTTTCCGCAAGATCCACTTTTCGAATGTCGGTAATCATACTTAATTGTAAAAGTTCTTGTAACAGCTCATCTGGAATGGCTGCATCCGTCTCGATGACGGTCATGGCTTCTTGATGGCGCCCTTTGCGATCTAGATCCATGAAGCCAATATTGATATGATTCCGCCCCAATAGTGTGGTTATATCGGCAATCATTCCTGGGCGATCTTGATGAGAGATCACAAGTGTTGGGTAGTTCGCCGTAAATTTCACGTCAAATTGGTCCACATTGATGATTTCCACATTGCCACCACCGATGGAGGCGCCCCTCATGTTGACTTTGCGGTTTTCTGAGGTAAGTACAATACCCACCGTGTTCGGATGATCTGCTTTATCTTTGCTAATGTGAAAAGCAACCTCGACGCCAAGCGTTTCCGCTTCTTCTGCGGCATGAGGGATGCGTGGATCGTCTGTCTCAAAATCCAATATCCCGCCGATCAGAGCGAGATCCGTACCATGTCCGCGATACGTGTCGGCGAATGACCCATACAGCGTGATGTCCGCTTTCAGCGGCCGTTCACCCAGCAGCTGCCCAGCGACGCGTCCTAATCGAATAGCACCCGCGGTGTGCGAGGAGGAAGGGCCAATCATAGAGGGTCCGATGATGGAAAAAACATCTTTAAAACGCATCACACAGCGCTCCAATCCTAAGGTGTTACTTACTATCTTATCCTATTGTATGAAGGGAATATATAAAAGACAAGTCTTTAAATAGACCTTATGATGAGGGGAGAAAGGGCTCGATTTCTGCCCCATTGGAGGGGGGCCGGGGGATGATAGGCTCGGGTTCCGAGCCTATCGCGCGGAGTCGCGATGCTTGGGCTCGGGTTCCGGGCCTATCGCGCGGAGTCGCGATGCTTGGGCTCGGGTTCCGGGCCTATTGCGCGGGGTCGCGATGCTTTAGCTCGGCTTCCGGGCCTATTGCGCGGGGGCGCGATGCTTTAGCTCAGATTCCGAGCCTATCGCGCGGGGGCACGATGCTTTAGCTCGGGTTTGCTCTTCTGTCAAGAAAGTAGACGTCACTAAGTTAAGCCACCCGCTGATAATATAGCTGCTCAAAGAGCGCTGGGGACAT
>NZ_LYPC01000029.1:306-59479 GCF_001700435.1 Paenibacillus pectinilyticus | reverse complement strand
TTGCTCGTCCTATTGTGAAAGCTGAAATGCTCATTTTGATGCTAGCGAGATTTTACAATCTCTTTTATAGTCGATTACTCGTTCGTGCTTACTCACTCGTTGTTCAGTTTTCAAAGATCAATTTCTTTCATTATTTCGTCGCCTGTTTAGCGGCGACTTTTTAAATATACCACATTGTCACACAAGATTGCAAGTCTTTTTTTCTAGACATTTTTTGATGAACATCTTGTCCACTTAAGACTTACTCGCTTTGTTTCGAAGTGACGAGTTATAAAATAACATAGGTAGAGAGGGTAAGTCAAGCACTCACCCCCTATTTTTTTTGAGCTTGATAATTACGATTCCTGGCATACTTTGAAATTTCCTTGGGCGTTGCCAAACGAGCATACATCCGGAAGATCACTTTATATCTGGATTCTATAGCTCCCTTTATCTCCTGATCAATTCGCTTATCGTTGAGATCGAATAGCATTTCATCCAATTCTTTGCGTAGTACATAGTCTAATTCTCTGCATTCTCTCTCATTGAACAAAAATCCGAGCATACATCCATCCAAACCCCTCTCGACTGTAGAGATTCATGGCACTAACAGTTCGTTAGGCAGACATGGCGGGCCAGTCAGGCTCCCTTCCATTTCCGCCTTATTGTTATGCTCAGATTTTGCCAGTTTTATGACAACGAGATTGAAAATATTTTACAAATGCACCAACCAGTAGGTAAGTGTACTTTCTATTATGGCTGCAAATAGAAGCAGAATAACGATTCCCACGCTAAGTGGCTTGGTCAATTGAAGAATCCTCCTTATTTCAAGGCGGGCACTTTTCTTCTCAATAGGTACAGCTACTTGCAGCCCCATTTTCCAAACCAGCATCCCTAATTTAAGTCCATATGCACACGCTATTAAAATAACAGGAATCTCGATGATTCCGTGGGGTAGTATTCCTTTTAGAACAACAGTTAACGTACTCCCATTCGTTTGGAGGGACAGTACATAACCCAGAATCATCCCATTCGCAATGATCATAAAAAGCGGCAGAATACCTAATAGCAGCCCCGTGAAGACTATGACAACCGACTTTATGGCATTATTTAAAAAGATTAAAACAAATAACCATAACTGTGGATTATCAGATGCATTGATTGTATTAATTGTTGGTTTAAGCCCCGCTAACTGCCCCTCTAGAAAGTGAGAGTACTGCCCAGAATTCGCCCATCCTAAATAAAAACTAAATCCAAATACCAAAACTACGACAATAAAGTAATGCTTCATTTCTTTAAAATGCGTTAAAAGCGGTCGCAAATTCATTTCTATTTCCTCCTATTTCAGAAGCATAAGTGCCCTGTGTACGAGCATACATTATTTACTAAAGGGTAAACAAGCTATAACAACTGCCTGACATAAGGGAGGTACAAGCTATTCATGAACTACTTTTTTGTCATTAATGCCCGTAAATTTAAACAATACTTATTCATTGCACTCGCCGTTATTTTCTCAGCAGCCATCATCTATTCCGAACAAAGTAATGTATCTGTCTTCATGAATTCTGAACCATCCGCGATCTATAGCGTACAGACTGAAAAGAAGGTCATCGCGCTAACCTTTGATATCTCCTGGGGGGATACGCGAGCAGAGCCTATTTTGAAAATCTTGAAGGATAACGGCGTGAAGGATGCGACCTTCTTCTTATCTTCCCCTTGGAGCAAAAGTCATCCAAACATTGTGGAGCACATTAAAAGTAACGGGTTCGAGATTGGCAGTCACGGCAACAAATTCGACAATTACAGTAGTCTTAGCGATGAAGAGATCCGCAAACAAATCTCTACGGCACATGGTATTTTGACAGAACTCATCGGAAAAGAGCCTAATCTTATTCGTCTCCCCAACGGTGATTTCGACAAACGTGTCCTGCGTATTGCCAATGATCTTGGCTATTCGGTTATCCAATGGGATACGGACTCACAGGATTGGCTGAATAAAGGGGTAGATACCATTGTTAACCGTGTAGTAAGCAAGGCTCATCCAGGAGATATCGTGCTGCTCCATGCGAGTGATTCCTCTCAACAAACAGCTGAAGCACTTCCAGCAATTATTGAACAATTACGCTCCAAAGGATATCAATTTGTGAGTGTGAGCGAGTTGATCAAACAAACCCAAGTTGATACTACACCCGTTGAAGATCAAGCGATGAAACAGATTCATTAATCTATAGATTTGAAAAAAAGAGCTAATTGAATTAGCTCTTTTTGTTTTCTACTATTTTATGAAGGGTCAAAATTTGCCATGCATTACAAACGAATAACGGTGCCAACATAAAGAGACTTGATGCCGCGTTATCCAGCTTTAATGCAGGTACAGCTTCTAGCACAGTTACCGCACTCATAAAGAATAACGTTGGAATAAAGGCGTTACGATTCGTCAACTTGACTTTCCAGTAACTCACGCCGATTGAAATTGCTAGGACAATTAGCGGAAGTATGAAGTATCCAAATAGAGATTCCGATGTCTCAAAATTGGTCTTCCTTAAGTAGACAAGATCTATTAACACAACTATGACAACAGCTAATTGCAACAGATCCCAGACTGTTTTGGAACGTATGATGCCTACTGCTATGAATCTAACAATTAAATAAGCAAAGAAACCCATCTGACTTAATACGCTGATTGTGGCCCCACCCAGAATCATATTCACGAGGTTAAATCCTACAGCGGATAAACCCATTACGGAAAATTCTTTGTCAGAAAATTGAAGGATAAGTCCAATTCCTGTGGAAACTACCATTCCTAATACTAGTGTTGTCCAAAATAAATGAAACCATTTACGCAACGTCACGTTCAATTACCTCCACACTTCAACTCTAATTGTTAATTGTACCAACCTTTGCGATAAAAAGCCAATACTAGGCCCTTATAATCTTACCCTAACCACACATACTAAGACCATCAAAGCTAAGGGAAGGGAGCACGCCGATATGTTAAAGTCCAGACTTAGAAAGCAACATATTCTACCGGTCATTTCAATGGCTTTACTTCTCACTTCTTGCGGAACCGACAACTCTTCACAAGGACAATCGCAAGCGAATACGTATAAAGAACAAAAAACGATGATCCTTGATATTCTCAAATCCGATGATGGAAAAAAAGCGATCAGCGCAGCAAATCGAAGCATCATGAATGGGGATGTTGGCTCTAACAGCATCTCTGGGCAGTCTCAAATTAAGCTACTGTCAGCCAATGAGTCTCTCCAGTTACAAATGGCCGTTAAGGATGTTCTGACTGCTAAAGAAAACAATATGTTCCTAACCGATATGATGAAGGATCCTAAGTTTGCCGGTGATTTCGCCAATGCGATTCAAAAAGAAACTAAACAGATGTTTAAAGAATTATTAAAGGATCCTACTTATCAAAAATCATTGATTGATGTGATGAAAAATCCAGATTATGAGAAGATGGTTCTTGATGTCATGAAAACAGCGCCATACCGACAACAAATGATGACTGTCATGGAAGAATCCATTCAGAGTCCGCTTTTCCGAGCTCAAATGGTTGAATTGCTAAAGTCCGCCATTGCCCAACAAAGTAAACCCGATCAAATGCCATCCGCAAAAAGCACCGACTCGAAGAGCGGCGATTCCGGCAAAGATCAGGACAAGCAAAGCGGGGATGAGAAACAGAAAGATGATTCCTCGGGAGATTCTGAAAAACAAGGAAGCGAGAAAAAGGGAAGTGAATCTGATTCTGGTTCCTAAACCAAAAAGGAAGAGGTTGCAGCTCAAGTCTGCTCCCTCTTCCTTTTTCTTTTTACTTCTGAAGCTTCGCGATAATTCTTTCAGCTACTTCCAAATAAATTTGGCCAGCCTTGGAATCTGCTTTATAAACGGATGGGGAGTAATCCTTCTCCGAGATATGGTTATCCGGAGCACCTAATGGGATCTGAGCCAAAAGCTCACTATGCAAATCTTCTGCTAGCTTAGCTCCGCCGCCTTTGCCAAAGATGTGGTCGATACTGCCGTCTTTGCTCTCATAATAGGACATGTTCTCGACAATGCCTAGAATTTCATGATCTGTTTGAATCGCCATAGCTCCAGCTCTCGCAGCTACGAAAGCTGCAGTAGCATGAGGCGTTGTCACGATGACTTCTTTACTCTGAGGGATAAGCTGATGCACATCTAGCGCTACATCTCCTGTACCTGGCGGAAGATCTAGCAAGATATATTCCACATCGCCCCAATTTACTTCATTGAAGAAATTGCGAAGCATTTTACCCAGCATCGGTCCACGCCAGACGACTGGCGCATTATCCTGAACGAAGAAGCCCATAGATATGACTTTAACGCCGAATTTCTCCACGGGAATTATCACATTCTCCACTAGTTGAGGTTGTTCTTCGATCCCCATCATATCCGGAATACTGAAGCCATAAATATCCGCGTCAATAATCCCAACCTTTTTACCTTTGCGAGCTAACGCAACAGCTAAGTTCACTGTGACAGTTGATTTCCCAACGCCACCTTTTCCACTCGCGACCGCAATAAATTCAACCGTAGAGGATTGTCCAAGAATCGGCTGCTGAATTGGGGGCTGAACAGGTTTGGATGTGTTTGCTTGCTCCGAATGTTGCTGTACAGGCTCTTCCATCCGATTCCGTTCGTGCTCTGTTAAAAGTCGAAAACGTATATGTACCTGAGGTATTCCTATATTGGCTAAAGCTTGCTGAATCGAAGCTCTAGCTTGTTCTTTAAACCCTTCATCCTCTGTTACGACAAGTAAGCTTAAGGAAACCGCATCTTCTTTAATCATAACATCGCGAATCAGGTTTAACTCTACTACGTTTTTATTGAAATGAGGTTCTACTAGCGTTTGCAACGCTTCTAGTATCTGATCTTTCTGTATCATAGCCACATCACACCTTTATTGAGACATTGTATTCGCGGCTTTAATTATAACACATTATGAGGAAGATCCCACTTTTTCTCCCGCAAAATATCTCAAAATCCCTTGATACACTGACGCTGCCAGCATCTTCTGGTAGTTCTCATCGGCCAACAATTTAGCCTCTTCCGGGTTGGATAGGAAGCCTACCTCAACAAGCGCGCTCGGTATTTTCAAGGTTTTTAACAAATATACGGTCTTATCCGCTAATTTCGCTACCCGATCCGTATTCTCTAAGTTCCTTCTTAATTCTGCTTGAATGAGTGCCGCTAAGTTGGGATTGTCAGGGTTATTCAAATAATAGAACGTTTGTGCGCCTCGCCACTTCTCTGACGGAATACTGTTCAAATGGATACTCAAAAACATATCGGCATTATTGTTTTGAATTAAATCAGCCCTGTTATGTAGATCTTGCGTCTTCCGTTTGCTATAGCCTTTAGTACCTGACTCCGCTAAATCTGTATCTGTTTCTCTTGTTAAAACAACAACAGCACCAGCCTGTTGTAAATAGTCGCGGAGCTGCAATGTGATCGCTAAATTAATATCTTTTTCAATGACGCCATCCTTACTCTCCGCCCCGCCATCTGGACCGCCGTGACCCGCATCTAAGGCAATTGTTTTGCCTGAGAGTGGAAGTGTCCAATCTGACCACGTTTTCGTTGTAGGGAGCTCGTACGCATAAATAAACACAACAAGTCCAACTAGTAATGCAGACAGCATTATTTTCAAACTCCCGTGAAAGGTCAGCCACACTACCAACCTCTTCTTCCTTTTACGCATAAAAAATCCACCTCTGTTCCCCTATAGACTCTGTAACATCTATATGGGACAGGGTGGACAAATATACCTGACTAGGCTTGATATTCAAGTGTTCTATTACTTGTGGAGACCGCACTCTGTTTTCTCAATACTTGCCCAACGTCCAGCGCGTGGATCTTCACCTTCTGCAACAGGGCGTGTGCAATGCGTGCAGCCGATACTTGGATAGTTACGATCATGTAGTGGGTTGTAAATCACATCGTTATCGCGGATATACTGCCAAACATCTTCCGAAGTCCATCCAGCAAGCGGATTAAACTTAATGAGACCAAATTTCACATCATACTCCACTTTTTTAGCGTTAGCACGTGTAGGCGCTTGGTCGCGGCGAATACCTGTAATCCAGGCATCATAATTCCTTAGAATATCTGTTAGCGGATCAACTTTACGAATGTTGCAGCATTGGTTCGCATCGCTTTTCCAAAGCTCATCGCCAAATTTCTCTGCTTGCTCTTCAAGCGTCAGCTTAGGCAGCACTTGAACAAACTTTGTTCCATAATGTTTCTCAAGACGGTCTTTCGTCTCGTATGTTTCATCAAAGTGTACATTCGTATCCAAATAAAAAATATCCACGTTCGGGTTAATTTTTTGAAGCATATCAACAAGCACCACATCTTCTGCGCCAAAACTGCATGCAAGAGTCAAGCTTGGGAATGTATCTACAGCAAATTTTAACAAAGCTTCAGGCGATTGATTTTCGAATTCTTCCGCAGCTTTCGTTACAAATGCTTCTTTTTCAAATAGATTCATCGTACGATTCCTCCAATAGTCGATAATCCCGACTGTTATTGTATGATTTATAATTTAATTATATCCGACAATTACGAAGTGTCAACGACTTTTCACCATTTTGGTATTAACTTTTTAGCGGATTAATCGGATAGTAAATGTAATCATGGCTTACCTACTCATACCTTATGCATAAAAGCACAAAAAAGAAAAACCTCTCCAGCCATAAAGCCGAAAAGGTTTTTCTTGCGTGCCAGAGGCACAAGATCTTAACGTTTGGAGAATTGAGGAGCACGACGTGCTGCTTTCAATCCGTATTTTTTACGCTCTTTCATACGGGAATCACGTGTTAGGAATCCAGCTTTTTTCAAGGATCCACGGTATTCCGGGTCAGCTTTCAACAATGCACGGGAAATACCGTGACGAATTGCTCCAGCTTGTCCGCTGATTCCGCCGCCATTTGCAAGAACTAGAACATCGTATTGACCGATTGTTTCAGTTAGAGCAAGTGGTTGTTTAACGATTAGCTTCAATGTTTCTAGACCGAAATACTCATCTAGATCACGTTTATTGATGATGATGCGTCCTTCACCCGGTATTAAGCGAACACGCGCTACCGAATGTTTACGACGACCCGTTCCATAATATTGAACTTGTGCCACGAAACGTTCCTCCTTATATTAACCGCGAAGATTCCAGACTTCTGGTAGTTGTGCTTGGTGCGGATGCTCTTCTCCACCGTAGACTTTAAGCTTAGTTTTCAAGCTGTCGCCTAGACGGTTCTTAGGAAGCATACCATGAACTGCGAATTCGATCATACGATCAGGCTTAGTGTTAAGTAGGTCCTGAGCGGAAGTCACTTTCAAACCACCTTGGTATAAAGAGTGACGGTAGTACATTTTGTTTTGCATTTTCTTACCAGTAAGCTTAATTTGGGAAGCATTGATAACAACAACGAAATCGCCTGTATCTACGTGTGGAGTGAACTCCGGTTTGTGCTTACCGCGGATAATGCTAGCAACTTCACTTGCAAGACGGCCAAGTGTTTGGCCTGCAGCGTCAACAATGTACCATTTACGCTCTACTTCATTTGGCTTAGCCATATATGTGGTGCGCATGCTTAATCCTCCTAAAAATATATCTGAAATACATAAGTTATAGTTGTTTAATTTACATAAGCGATGGATAGTTAGTGGTCATTTGTGATCAGGGGCTGTGGGGTAGCCGATCACGAAACGCCAAGTTATATTTTACACGATAATGTGTTAAGAAGCAAGTAGTGATGATAACTTTTTAATACTCGACTTTCCACAAGGTTAAACCCATAGCTTCGGCTGTAGGTCCCGCCTGAGACCGATCTCTGGCCTCGAGAACACGCAGCATATCGCTGGATGGTCTCTTACCCTCACCGATCTGTATTAGCGTGCCTACGATGATCCTAACCATGTTATAGAGGAATCCATTGCCCGTTATAATCAACCGGATCCGGTCCACTTTGCCTGTCGCCAAGAGATCATCCGTTTCGGTCTCCATACGTACCTGATATAAGGTTCTCACTTTGATTTCCTTATCCGTTCTTACGGTGCAAAACGAAGTAAAATCATGCTCACCTAGCAAACAAGGGAGCGCCTCTCTCATGGCTTCCACATTTAAATGCGTAGGATGGTGATATTCGAAATTGCGGTGAAAGACATCAGGGAAGCGCGCCGAACGAATCGTATAACAGTACGTTTTCCGTTTCGCGGCTTTGCGGGAGTGAAATGTAGGGAGGACTTCTTCCGCGGTATGTGCGACGATATCCTTGGGTAGTCTAGCATTTAGAGCTAAACACCATCGTTCCACTGGTATCTTAGAACTTGTAGTAAAGTTAATAACTTGTGCTTTCGCATGAACACCGGCATCTGTACGCCCTGATGAAATGACTTTCACCGTCTCACCTGTCAAAAGAAATACGGCCTGCTCTAACCGATATTGAATCGTGTCCGATTTGGGCTGCACTTGAAAGCCAGAGTAAGACGAGCCATCATAGCTTATGGTAAAACGTAGATTTCTCAAGGCTTGTTCCTCCATGAGTCATCCTTCCTACCTAGCCCGAGTACCCTCAGCGGCTCCCGGTCCTAGAATGCGATCCAAGACTGCAAAAAAAGGGCTTCACCAGAATCTAGTGATTCCGTCCACCCTTTCCCATCCGTCTTCTATGCGCGATCTACTAGCTCTAGGTAAACCATTGGTGCTGCGTCACCGCGGCGTGGTCCCAGTTTAAGAATACGTGTGTATCCACCTGGACGCTCGGAATAACGTGGTGCCAATTCAGAGAATAGTTTTTGAATCGCATCTTGATTTTCGTTAGCAGCTTCTCTACGAACAAAAGCAGCAACCTGACGGCGTGCATGAAGATCTCCGCGTTTCGCAAGAGTAATTAACTTCTCAGCGATTGAACGAATTTCTTTTGCCTTTGCTTCTGTTGTTTGAATGCGCTCATGTATGAACAGATCCGTTACCAGATCACGAAATAATGCTTTACGATTACTGGAATCGCGGTTCAATTTTCTGTAGTTCATTGAGTTAACCTCCTTCTGACACGATTATTCCTCGGTACGTAGACCCAATCCTAGCTCTTCGAGCTTCTCTTGAACTTCTTCAAGGGATTTGCGGCCTAAGTTCCGAACTTTCATCATGTCTTCTTCTGTTTTGGTAATCAGCTCTTGTACGGTATTAATCCCTGCACGTTTGAGGCAGTTATAAGAACGAACGGAAAGGTCTAGTTCTTCGATCGTCATCTCAAGAACTTTCTCTTTCTTATCTTCTTCCTTCTCAACCATGATCTCAGCGTCTTTGGCTTCATCCGTCAAACCGACGAACAAGTTCAAATGCTCAGTTAAGATTTTCGCGCCCAAGCTTACTGCTTCTTCTGGTCGAATACTTCCATCGGTCCACACTTCGAGGGTCAACTTATCATAGTTAGTCACTTGGCCGACGCGAGTATTCTCAATAGCGTAGTTTACCCGAGTAATAGGCGTGTAGATCGAATCAATTGGAATTACACCAATTGGTTGCTCTTCATGCTTATTTTTGTCTGATTGGACGTAACCGCGCCCTCTGCCCGCATGAATCCTCATGTGAAGACGTGCATCTGGAGATAAGGTTGCAATGTGTAAATCCGGGTTAAGGATCTCTACATCGCTATCACCACGGATATCAGCCGCAGTAATGTTACCTTCTCCTTCTGCATCAATTTCTAGCACTTTCTCCTCATCGGAGTGAATCTTCAACGATAAACCTTTCAGGTTGAGGATAATTTCCGTTACATCCTCAAGCACGCCAGGAATCGTTGAAAATTCGTGCAAAACGCCATCGATTTGGACAGAGGTTACTGCTGCCCCCGGTAAAGAGGACAGTAAGATACGACGTAGTGAGTTTCCTAAGGTTGTACCGTAGCCACGCTCCAACGGCTCGATGATAAATCTACCATAAGCGCCATCTTCACTTAATGCTACAGTTTCTATTTTTGGCTTTTCGATTTCGATCATGAAATGTACCCTCCATTCAATACGTCGGTTCCCTCTGGATACTTCGTTGAAAATTTCATAGTATGCCTATCCTTCAAACCATTATTCACGATTTTGGAATAATTATACTACAAAGTGATCCTGAATTATACACGACGACGTTTTGGAGGACGGCAGCCATTATGAGGAACCGGCGTCACGTCTTTAATCAGGTTTACTTCAAGACCTGCTGCTTGCAAAGAGCGGATTGCTGCTTCGCGGCCAGCGCCTGGACCTTTAACCATAACTTCAACTGTTTTCAAGCCGTGCTCCATTGCTGCTTTAGCTGCTTTTTCAGCTGCCATTTGTGCTGCGAAAGGAGTACTTTTACGGGAACCTTTAAATCCAAGGTTTCCTGAACTTGCCCAAGAAATTGCGTTACCATGTGGATCCGTGATCGTTACGATCGTGTTGTTAAATGTTGAACGGATGTGTGCTACACCGCTCTCAATATTTTTCCGGTCACGACGTTTCGTACGGACGACTTTTTTAGGTTTTGCCATTAGCTCTAACCCCCTTTATTATTTCTTCTTATTAGCTACTGTACGACGAGGACCTTTACGTGTACGAGCATTAGTTTTAGTACGTTGACCACGAACAGGAAGACCACGGCGGTGACGAAGACCACGGTAGGATCCGATTTCGATTAGACGTTTGATGTTAAGGGAAATTTCACGGCGAAGATCGCCTTCTACTTTAAGGGTTTTGTCAATTACATCACGGATTTTGCTCACTTCATCTTCAGTCAAGTCACGAACGCGAGTACTCGCATCGATACCTGTGGAAGCAATGATTTTCTGAGCAGTTGTAGTGCCGATACCGAAAATGTAAGTCAACGCGATTACAACTCGTTTGTCACGAGGTAAGTCAACTCCAGCTAAACGTGCCATCTACAGAATGCACCTCCTTTTAACCTTGTTTTTGTTTGTGCTTAGGATTTTCGCAAATTACCATTACATTGCCTTTACGGCGAATGACTTTACATTTTTCACAAATCGGTTTTACTGACGGTCTTACTTTCATTTTAAGCCCTCCTTTTTATCGTAAGCAACCATGTTGCGTTTTCGTTAGAAAACTTGCTTCGTAAGCATACGCCTTGAGAGAGTATTACTTCTAAGCCGAACATTTATTTAAAACGGTAGGTTATACGGCCTCTCGTCAAATCATAAGGCGATAATTCTACGGTAACCTTATCTCCAGGCAAAATGCGAATAAAATGCATTCTGATTTTTCCTGAAACATGGGCTAGGATTTTATGACCATTTTCCAATTCAACTTTAAACATTGCATTCGGAAGAGGTTCAATCACTGTACCTTCTACTTCAATTACATCTTCTTTGGCCACAGTCATTCTCCTTTCTCATGTGCTTCAACTTGCATAAGTTCAACGAATTTGGCGACTGCAAAGCGCAGCTTCCCATTAGTAACACGACCTGTTTCCCTAATGCTTGACTCCACTTCACTGCTAATCGTTTCTTGTAACTGAAGGTGATTCAGGTTCTTCTTCTTCGGTTGATCGAACTTACGATGATCGCCGTCGGCAAGCCAGACGAAACGATGATCAATAATACCAATCACGACCGCATATTCTCCGGGATCTCTACCGCGAAGCACCTTTACGATTTGACCCACTTGCGGAATCTTACTATCCACTCCATTCACCTACGATCTAGGCAAAGTCAATATTTCATAACCAGCTGCCGTTATAGCAACCGTATGTTCGAAATGAGCACATAGGGTACGATCCGTCGTGACTACGGTCCAATCGTCTTCGAGTGTTTGGACAAATCTTTCGCCAACAACCACCATGGGTTCAATGGCTAGGACCATGCCTGGTTTGAGCCTGGGACCTTTGTCAGGAATACCATAGTTCGGAATTTGTGGTTCTTCGTGAAGATCCGTTCCAATCCCATGGCCGACATACTCTATAACCACGGAGAAGCCTGCGTCTTCAATACAAGTTTGGATTGCATGCGACAACGTGTAGAGTCTAGCATCCGGTTTAGCTTCTGCAATGCCTCGATAGAGTGACGCTTCAGTCACAGTCAGCAAGCGCTGAGCCGTTTCAGAAATTTCACCGACAGGATATGTCCAAGCAGAATCTCCATGATAACCTTTATACTGAGCGCCAATATCAATAGAGATGATATCGCCCTCAACCAGCTTTCTTGGACCAGGAATACCATGAACTAATTCTTCGTTGACTGAAGCACAAATGCTTCCAGGAAAACCATTGTAACCTTTGAAAGATGGAATCGCTCCCTGACTGCGAATGAATTCCTCTGCGATCTGATCAAGTTCTTTCGTTGTAATGTTCGGACGAATCGCCCTTGCCAATAAGCGGTGCGTTTCGGCTACGATACGACCAGCTTCTCGCATTAGGTCTAGTTCAACCTCGGACTTACAAATGATCATTACGCTAGACCTCGTAGCAGTGAGCTAATTTGTTCGGTTACCGCATGAATGTCTTGTTCCCCGTTAACCTCACGCAATAATTCCCTCTTTTGGTAGTAATCCAGCAGCGGAGCCGTTTTATTGATGTATTCATCCAAACGTGTTCCGACTTTCTCTTCCGTATCATCAGATCGTTGGTACAACTCACCGGAACATTTATCGCATACGCCTTCTTGCTGAGGTGGGTTGAAGATGACATGATACGTAGAACCACAGGATTTACAAATTCTTCGGCCAGTTAGTCGTGCCAACAGATAACTACGATCAACAGCTAGATTGATTACGACCTCAATCTTCTTGCCAAGCGAATCAACGATTTCAGACAATGCATCTGCTTGAGCTACCGTTCGCGGAAACCCATCCAGCAAAAATCCTTTATCGCAATCCGGCTGTGCAAGACGCTCTCTCACGATACCATTCGTAATTTCATCAGGAACAAGTAGTCCCTTATCCACATATCCTTTGGCTTCGATACCCATCGGAGTACCTTGGCTCATAGCTGCGCGGAACGCGTCGCCTGTAGAGATATGAGGAATTTGAAATTCAGAAACGATTTTCTCTGCTTGCGTACCTTTGCCTGCACCAGGAGGCCCCATAAAAATTACGTTCACAATTAAAACCTCCCCATCGCACTCGGCATTACGAACAGCACAATAGGTGCCGATGTCGCAAAACTTGCCCCATCAGAACCTATTAGCTATTTATTGATGAATCCTTTGTAATGACGCTTAATCAATTGGCTCTCGATTTGCTTCATAGTCTCAAGACCAACGCCTACTACGATAAGTAAAGATGTACCACCTATCTTAACCGAACTAGGCAACCCGGCAAGTCCTCCAAACAACATTGGAAGAATAGAGATTGCTGAGAGAAACAAAGCTCCAGAAAGAGTAATTCTAGTCATTACGCGAGTCAGATAAGTCGATGTGGTTTTACCCGGTCTAATACCAGGTATGTATCCACCATTTTTCTTCATCTGGTCGGCCATTTGAACTGGATTAATTTGTACGAAGGTATAAAAGTATGTGAACCCAATAATCAGCAGTACATAAAGTACAATCGCTAATGGTGCAGTTTGGTTGATACTCAAGTTATTGATAATCCATTCTGCAACTACATTTCCTCTCCAGTAACTTGCAATGGTTGGAGGAAACATCAAAAGTGATAATGCAAAGATTACAGGGATAACACCAGCAGCATTCACTTTAAGTGGAATGTGTGTTGTTTGCCCACCATACATTTTACGTCCTACGACACGCTTCGCATATTGCACAGGGATCTTACGAACACCTTGTTGTACGAATATAACGCCAGCAATAATTAGAACAACGACAACAGCAATGATCACTAACTTCACGATACTTAAGAATACCGCTCCGTCACTTGTGAAAATTGAAGTATATAGTTGCTTCGTAGTTGTTGGAATCGCAGCAACGATACCGGAAAAGATGATAATGGAAATACCATTTCCAATCCCATACTCCGTGATTTGCTCACCTAACCACATCAAGAAAGCAGTACCTGCAGTCAATACGATGGCGATCATAGCGTAAGTTGTAAAGCCAGCATCAATCACTAGTCCGCTGTATAGGCGGTTAAAACCAATTGATAGACCAAAAGCTTGAATCAACCCTAGAACAATCGTACCGTAACGAGTTACTTGTGTCATTTTCTTTCTTCCAACATCGCCTTCTTTCGCCCATTGCGCAAAGCGCGGGATTACATCCATGGACAAAAGCTGAACGATGATTGAAGCTGTGATATAAGGCATAATTCCCATCGCGAAGATGGAGAATTGAAAGAGCGCACCACCAGAAAACGTGTTAAGCAAACCAAAGACATCGCTCTGATTCGCTTGATCTTGAAGTTTCAGAACATCTGTATTGATGTTAGGTACCGGAATGAAAGCACCTAAACGGTAGACGATTAGCAAGATAAGCGTGAATAGAATCCTTCTGCGTAAATCTTCTACTTTGAAGATGTTGGCTATGGTATTGAACATTAAATCACCTCGGTTTGACCGCCGGCAGCTTGGATTTTCTCAATCGCTGATTGAGAGAACTTATTCGCTTTAACGGTTAATTTTACTGTGATTTCACCGTTTCCTAAAATCTTGATGCCATCTTTAGGAGCTTTAACAATACCAGTCTCCATTAATACTTCTGGAGTCACTTCAGTACCAGCTGCGAAATTGTTCAAATCTTCAAGATTCACGATCGCGTACTCCGTACGGAAACGGTTCGTAAATCCACGTTTAGGTAAACGACGGTACAATGGGTTTTGTCCACCTTCGAACCCAGGACGAACGCCTCCACCGGAACGTGCGTTTTGACCTTTATGTCCGCGAGTTGATGTTTTACCCATACCACTACTTGTTCCACGTCCAACACGCTTAGGTGATTTACGAGCGCCAGTAGCAGAACTTAGCTCATGTAACTTCATCGTTGCACACCTCCTCTAGATCTTAAATTGTAATTCTATGCTTCGATTTCTTTAACTTCTACCAAATGGCTTACTTGATTAACCATGCCTCTGATTGCTGCATTATCTTGGTGAAGAACAGTTTGGTTAATCTTGCGAAGACCAAGTGTTTTCACAGTAACGCGTTGCGTTTCAGGACGGCCGATCAAGCTGCGTTTTAGGGTAACCTGTAATTGTTTAGCCATGTTTACCCCTCCTAACCTAATAGCTCTTGAACAGTTTTACCACGAAGCTTTGCAACTTCTTCCGCTTTTTTCAAGCGGCTTAAGCCTTCAAGCGTTGCGTTAACCATGTTCATGGAGTTCGATGAACCTAGGGATTTTGTCAAGATATCGCCAACACCAGCAAGTTCAAGTACTGCACGAACTGGTCCGCCTGCGATAACTCCTGTACCTTGGGATGCCGGTTTCAATAGAACGCGTCCTGCGCCAAATTTACCAGTAACAAGGTGAGGAATCGAAGTGCCTACGATAGGAACATGAATCAAGTTCTTTTTCGCATCTTCAATGCCTTTACGGATCGCATCTGGAACTTCGGAAGCTTTACCGATTCCTGCACCAACCCAGCCATTGCCATCGCCAACGACAACAAGTGCGCTGAAGCTGAAACGACGTCCGCCTTTTACTACTTTAGCTACGCGATTAATATTTACAACTTTTTCTGTTAGCTCTAAAGTATTAGGATCTACACGCAAGTCTTTTACCTCCTTATTAATGTATTTCTTAGAATTCAAGTCCAGCTTCACGAGCTGCGTCAGCTAATGCTTGAACACGTCCATGATAAAGGTATCCACCGCGGTCAAAAACCACTTGAACTACACCTTTTTCTTTCGCACGTGCCGCGATTAATGCGCCAACTTTACGAGCAGCTTCAACGTTTCCACCGTTACCAACTTCACTTTTAAGCTCTTTATCTTGCGTAGATGCTGCAACGATAGTTGCACCAGTAGTATCATCGATAAGTTGAGCATACATATGCTTGGAAGAACGGAAAATGTTCAAGCGTGGGCGAAGAGTTGTACCTTCAATTTTCTTACGAACACGAAGGTGTCTTTTCAGACGAGCTTTGTTTTTATCGCTTTTAGTAATCATCTATACTTACACTCCTTTCATCATCTTATGATGCGAGGCTTATGCTTACGTAGCAAGTTTTCCTAAGAAAACTCTTAGCTATTACCCGCGATCTTTCGATCTTATTTCTTCTTACCAGCTTTACCTTCTTTACGAAGAATGCGTTCGCCTTCATACTTGATACCTTTACCTTTATACGGCTCTGGTTCACGTACGGAACGAACTTTAGCTGCCATAGCGCCAACTAGCTCTTTATCAATACCTTTAACGATAATCTTTGTGTTTGATGGAACATCAAACTCAATACCGTTCTCAGGGTTGATTTCAACTGGATGGGAGTACCCAACGTTGAGAACCAATTTGTCACCGCTTTTGTTTGCACGGTAACCAACGCCTACTAGATCCAACGATTTCGTGAACCCTTCCGTAACACCACTTACCATGTTGGCAACAACACTACGTGTTGTACCATGCAGGGAACGGTGGAGTTTGTTATCGGAAGGACGCTCAACAGAAATCTCGTTCTCTAGAACGTTTACTTTCATATCAATATGAAGTACACGGGTCAAAGAACCTTTAGGTCCACTAACCGTGATTTGAGTATTGTCTAGTGTTACATTTACACCACTTGGAATGGTGATTGGCTTACGACCAATACGAGACATGTTTGCACCTCCATTCAATTACAATTGTATTACCAAACGTAGCAGATAACCTCTCCGCCAGCTTTGGATTGACGAGCATCTTTATCCGTCATAACTCCTTGAGACGTGGAGATGATGGCAATCCCTAATCCGCCCAGAACACGAGGGACTTCTTGTGATTTAGTGTAAACGCGTAGACCTGGTTTCGAAATTCTTTTCAAACCAGAGATAACACGCTCGTTGTTTGAACCATATTTCAGGAACAAACGGATGATACCTTGTTTGCTATCTTGAACGTATTCAGCATCACGGATAAATCCTTCTTTTTTAAGGATTTCAGCGATTTCCCTTTTCACTTTTGATGCAGGGATTTCAACTGTCTCATGACGTACGATGTTCGCATTACGAATGCGTGTTAGCATATCTGCAATTGGATCTGACATGACCATTTTGTGTAAACCTCCTTCCCGAAAATAGGGTGATTACCAGCTTGCTTTTTTCACGCCTGGAATCTGACCCAAGTGTGCTAATTCGCGGAAACAAATCCGACAAATTTTAAACTTGCGAAGCACTGAATGCGGACGTCCGCAGCGCTCACAACGTGTGTATGCTTGCACCTTAAACTTCGGGGTACGTTGCTGTTTGACTTTCATCGAAGTTTTTGCCACTTAATATAACACCTCCTGATAGGTACGACTGGTAACCTATTTTACGAAAGGCGCTCCGAGTTGTGTTAAAAGCTCGCGAGCTTCCTCGTCGGACTTAGCCGTCGTTACGATAACAATATCCATACCACGAACTTTATCGATTTTATCATACTCAATTTCAGGGAAAATGAGTTGTTCTTTCAAACCAAGTGTGTAGTTACCGCGACCATCAAATGCTTTGTTGGAAATACCGCGGAAGTCACGTACACGTGGAAGTGATACGTTGAATAGTTTATCCAAGAAGTGATACATACGCTCACCACGAAGAGTTACTTTCGCGCCGATCGGCATATTTTCACGAAGTTTGAAACCCGCGATCGCTTTTTTGGATTTTGTTACAACTGGTTTTTGACCAGAGATCTTTTGAAGATCTTCTACTGCAGTGTCAAGTACTTTGGAGTTCGAAACAGCCTCACCAACACCCATGTTGATAACGATTTTTTCGATTTTCGGCACTTGCATAACTGTTGTGTAGTTGAACTTTTGAATTAATGCAGGCGTAATTTCGTTCAAGTAACGATCTTTCAATCTTACTGCCATAGCTTAGATTGCCTCCTTTCCATACATGTGTGTATTAGTCGATAACTTCGCCGGATTTTTTCGCAATGCGAACTTTCGTTCCGTTATCCAATACTTTGTATCCTACGCGAGTAGGTTTGCCGCTCTTAGGATCAATTAGCATCACGTTAGAAACGTGGATTGCAGCTTCTTGATTCAAGATACCGCCTTGTGGGTTCAGTTGGGATGGTTTCGCATGTTTCTTAACCATGTTTACACCTTCAACAAGAACACGATTTTGACGAGGGTAAGCTGCGATAACGCGGCCTTTTTTACCTTTGTCTTTACCCGTGATAACAAAAACAGTGTCGTCTTTTTTCACGTGCAATTTATTGTTATGAGATTCTAGTCTCTTTTTTAGTCTTGGCATTAGCTTCTACACCTCCTGGGGTTTTCCACAATGGAAAACAACATCGTAACACGTTTTAGATAACTTCTGGAGCCAAGGATACGATCTTCATGAAGTCTCTATCGCGAAGTTCGCGAGCAACTGGTCCGAAGATACGAGTACCACGTGGGCTTTTATCTTCTTTCACGATAACAGCTGCATTCTCATCGAATGAGATATATGAACCGTCTTTACGGCGAGCACCGCTCTTCGTACGAACGATAACTGCTTTAACAACGTCACCTTTTTTGACAACGCCACCTGGTGTTGCTTCTTTTACTGAACATACGATCAAATCACCAATGTGACCAACGCGACGACCAGTACCACCCAAAACGCGGATACACATTAATTGTTTCGCACCTGAGTTGTCAGCGACAGCCAAACGAGTAAATGGTTGAATCATCGTATTCCCTCCTTTCGGGGTTCATATCTAGAATATTAGATAACAACTGCCACTTCAAGAATTTCAACCAGTCTCCAACTTTTATCTTTGGACAACGGTCTAGTTTCACTGATTTTCACAGTGTCACCAATCTTAGCTTGGTTGTTTTCATCATGCGCTTTGAACTTCTTTGTAGATTTAATTCTTTTGTGGTAGAGTTCATGTTTTTTGTAAGTTTCAACAGCCACAACAATGGTTTTATCCATTTTATCGCTGACAACTTTACCGATCAGAACTTTACGATCGTTACGTTCAGTCATCTAAGGAACACTCCCTTCTAGATTTGGTTACCCAATACCCAGTTCTCTTTCACGCAAAATAGTCTTGGCACGAGCGATCTCTTTACGCAAATCACGAATCTGAGTCGGGTTGTCCAATTGACCAGTAGCTAGTTGAAAACGGAGGTTAAAGAGTTCTTCTTTAAAACCATTAACTTTTTGCTCGATTTCAGCAGTGGTTAAGTTCCGGAATTCACTACCCTTCATTTGCTTCACCGCCTACTTCTTCTCTTTTCACGAACTTCGTTTTGATTGGAAGCTTGTGAGCAGCAAGACGCATTGCTTCACGAGCAACCTCTTCGCTTACACCTGCTAGTTCAAACAAAATTTTGCCCGGTTTTACTACGGCAACCCATTTTTCCACGCTACCTTTACCACTACCCATACGAACTTCAAGTGGTTTTTGTGTAACTGGTTTTGCTGGGAAAATTTTAATCCATACTTTACCGCCACGTTTGATGTAACGTGTCATGGCAATACGTGCTGCTTCGATTTGACGGTTGGAAACCCAAGCCGGTTCTACCGCTTGCAGACCATATTCGCCAAAAGCAACTTCCGTACCGCCTTTAGCGCGACCTTTCATGTTACCGCGGTGTTCTTTACGGTGTTTTACACGTTTAGGTACTAACATGATTTAATTTCCTCCTTCCGGCTGAGCCTTTTTCTTAGCTGTCGGAAGCACTTCTCCACGGTAGATCCATACTTTAACACCAATACGTCCATAAGTAGTGGCTGCTTCAGCCGTACCATAGTCGATATCCGCACGAAGTGTATGAAGTGGAACAGTTCCTTCGCTATATCCTTCCGTACGAGCAATCTCAGCACCGCCAAGACGTCCGCTAGTTGCAACTTTAATACCTTTTGCTCCGGATCTCATTGTTCTTTGCATAGCTTGCTTCATAGCACGACGGAATGATACACGACGCTCCAATTGAAGTGCAACAGCTTCAGCTACTAGGATAGCATCAAGATCTGGGTGTTTGATTTCAGAAATGTTGATATGAACTTTTTTGTTCGACATAGCTGCGATGTAGTTACGAATAACTTCAACTTCAGCTCCGCCTTTACCAATAACCATTCCTGGCTTAGCAGTATGAATCGTTACGTTAACACGGTTAGCCGCGCGCTCGATATCGATATGGGAAACTGCTGAGTCTTTAAGTTTATTTTTTAAGTATTCGCGGATTTTGACATCTTCAAGCAGCAGAGTTCCGAAATCTTTTTCTGCGAACCATTTGGATTCCCAATCACGAATGACACCAATTCTAAAACCTATCGGGTGTACTTTCTGACCCACACGTTACCCCTCCTTATTTTTCAGATACCACGATTGTGATGTGGCTGGTACGTTTTTTGATCGCGCTAGCGCGGCCCATTGCACGTTGTTGGAATCTTTTCATTGTTGGCCCTTGATTTACGAAAGTCTCGGATACAACAAGTTTGTTTGGATCTAATGAATAGTTATGCTCTGCATTGGCAATTGCGGAATTTAATAGTTTCTCCAGAATTGGAGAAGCTGCCTTCGGTGTATGACGCAAAATTGCGATCGCTTCACCTACCGCTTTTCCCCGAATCAAGTCAACAACTAGCTTTGCTTTACGAGGAGCAATCCGAGCGTGGTTCAATATTGCTTTAGCTTGCATGGTAGTACCTCCTCTCGGTTAAAAATGAATTAACGTTTTCCGGTTTTCTTATCGTCATCGTGACCTTTATACGTACGTGTTGGAGCAAATTCACCAAGCTTATGCCCAACCATATCTTCCGTTACATATACTGGCACGTGTTTTCTTCCGTCATATACTCCGAAAGTGTGACCAACGAATTGCGGGTAAATTGTAGAACGACGGGACCACGTTTTGACAACTAGTTTCTTGCCAGAAGTGTTCAAGTCCTCTACTTTTTTCAGTAAGTGTCCATCGATAAATGGACCCTTCTTTAAGCTGCGACCCATGGGTGTTCCTCCCTTCCTTGAACCTCAAGAGAATTCATATATCCGCGATTTTTACTTCGTACGACGACGTACAATGTATTTATCGGATGCTTTACCTTTTTTACGAGTTTTGAAACCAAGCGTCGGTTTACCCCATGGAGACATAGGTGATTTACGTCCGATTGGTGCACGTCCTTCACCACCACCGTGTGGGTGATCATTCGGGTTCATAACAACCCCACGAACTTGTGGACGATTGCCTTTCCAACGATTACGTCCTGCTTTACCGATTTTCACTAGTTCGTGATCTTCGTTACCAACAGAACCGATAGTCGCGCGGCAAACTTTAAGTACTTTACGAACTTCACCGGATGAAAGGCGAATGGTTACGTAAGTCTCTTCTTTACCAAGCAATTGAGCTTCTGTACCAGCTGCGCGCACTAATTGTGCACCTTTACCAGGCTTCAACTCAATGTTGTGGATAACTGTACCAACTGGAATGTTTTCCAATGGAAGAGCGTTACCTACTTTGATATCTGCTTGTGGTCCAGAAACGATACGATCGTCCACTTTAAGACCTTTAGGAGCGATGATGTATTTTTTCTCGCCATCAGCATAATGGATCAATGCGATGTTCGCGGAACGGTTAGGATCGTACTCAACTGTAGCAACGCGTCCTGGTATTCCATCTTTAGTACGTTTGAAATCGATGATACGGTATTTACGCTTGTGTCCACCACCATGGTGACGAACCGTAATTTTACCTTGGTTGTTACGACCAGCATGCTTGAACAATGGTGCAAGCAAGGATTTCTCCGGTGTTGATGTTGTGATTTCTTCAAAAGTAGAAACCGACATCGCACGACGTGCTGGTGAGGTTGGTTTATATTTTTTAATTGGCACTCTGTTTCCTCCTTACTTTAAGAAATGGGTTATACGGATTCAAAGAATTCCAATTCTTTGCTTTCTGCGCTTAGGGACACGATAGCTTTCTTCCAGATGGAAGTGTAACCAGAGTGTTTGCCATAACGTTTAGGCTTAGCAGGCATTCTCAATGTGTTTACATTTGTAACTTTTACTTTGAAGATTGCTTCGATAGCTTGTTTAATTTCTGTTTTGTTAGCGCGAAGATCCACTTCGAAAACATACTTTTTGTTAGCCATTAGGTCGCTTGTACGCTCAGTGATGATCGGGCGCTTGATAATGTCGCGTGGATTTTTCATTGTGCAAGCACCTCCTCAACTTTCTGTACAGCCTCTTGTGTTAAGATCAATTTGTCATAAAGCATGACATCAAGAACGTTAACTCCATCAGCAGCAACAAATTTCACACCTGGGATATTACGAGCAGACAAAGCAACATTGGAGTCGTTAGGAACGCCTACAACTAGTACTTTGGAATCTACTTTCAGGTTGTTCAGAATAGCTACGAATTCTTTCGTTTTCGGAGCATTCATTTGTAGTTGATCCAGAACGATCAAGTTGTTATCGATAAGTTTCGAGGACAAAGCGGATTTGATCGCTAAGCGACGAACTTTTCTTGGTAATTTGAAACCATAGCTACGAGGAGTTGGTCCGAATACGGTACCGCCGCCTTTCCACTGTGGAGCACGAATACTACCTTGACGAGCGCGGCCTGTTCCTTTTTGTTTCCAAGGTTTACGACCACCGCCGCGTACTTCTGAACGACCTTTTGTTTTGTGAGTCCCTTGACGCACAGCTGCTTGTTGCAAAAGAACAGCTTCGTGAATCGCATGAACGTGAGGTTCAATTCCGAAAACAACGTCAGACAGTTCAACTTCTCCTACCTGAGCACCTGTTACATTATATAAAGCTACTTTTGGCATCTGTCTTCCTCCTTTCTTACTTTTTCACAGCAGACTTCACGCTAACGTAGCTGTTTTTAGGACCCGGAATGGAACCTTTAACTAGCAATACATTACGTTCAGCATCTACTTTAATGATTTGAAGATTTTGAAGTGTTACTGTTTCGTTACCCATGTGTCCTGGCAATTTCTTACCTTTAGGAACACGGTTAGCTTGGATTGAACCCATCGAACCTGGTCCGCGGTGATAACGTGATCCGTGTGCCATTGGCCCAGTGGATTGGTTATGTCTTTTGATGTTACCTTGGAACCCTTTACCTTTGGAAGTACCCGTTACATCAACGAATTCGCCCTCTGTGAACAGATCTGCTTTCAGCTCTTGACCAACTTCATAGTCACCCAACTGAATGCCACGAATTTCTTTAACGTAGCGCTTAGGAGTTGCCCCTGCTTTTTTCGCATGGCCAAGCTCTGGTTTAATGATACGGCTAGCCTTTACATCATCAAAACCGATTTGGATCGACTCATAACCATCGTTATCCACATCTTTCTTTTGCAGTACCACACATGGTCCTGCTTGAATGACAGTTACCGGAACAACATTACCCTCCGGAGTAAACAACTGTGTCATCCCAAGTTTTTTCCCTAAGATACCTTTCATCGTTGACACCTCATTTCCTTCCATTGTTAACTCTATAGTTGTTTTACAGTTTGATCTCAATGTCAACGCCAGACGGTAAGTCTAGACGCATTAGAGCATCAACTGTTTGTGGTGTTGGATTCACAATATCGATTAGACGCTTATGCGTACGCATCTCGAATTGCTCACGCGAATCCTTGTACTTGTGCACCGCACGAAGAATCGTGATGATTTGCTTCTCTGTCGGAAGCGGAATCGGACCGGATACACCTGCACCGGAACGCTTGGCAGTTTCCACGATTTTCTCAGCAGATTGATCAATAATTCTGTGATCATAAGCCTTCAAACGGATACGAATTTTTTGCTTTGCCATTTAAAAGTCCCTCCTTCTATCGCCCAATTTATTATCGGACATACTCCGCGAAAATTCTCCAACAGCCATCCCCATGGCAAAGGGGCCTGGTGTGTCGGCAACCTTTCGCATCATCGCAACGTCACAGACCAACGTTTAATATTATATAAAATTCTAAAACGAAAAGCAAGTGAAATTTTAGGCAAATACACATAATTATTTGAACATGAATTTTGCTTCATTTTTAGCCACTCACGACTCGTTGTCTAACTCAGTTTCCTCATTATAATAGAAGCAACTTATTAAAACCACTGCATTCTGTTTCCAATCCGATCACGACGTCAATCGAAACATTATTCTACACATATCTTATATAGAAATAAAAAAACACCCACCGATAAATCGATGGATGTTCCGATCTCTCAAAGAGAGATTATTTTTGAATTGTAGCAACCGCGCCCGCACCAACTGTACGTCCGCCTTCACGAATCGCGAAGCGTGTTCCTTCTTCGATTGCGATTGGGTTGATAAGTTCAACTGTAACTGTGATGTTATCACCTGGCATTACCATCTCTGTTCCTTCTGGAAGGGAGATGATACCCGTTACGTCAGTTGTACGGAAGTAGAACTGTGGACGGTAACCAGTGAAGAAAGGCTTATGACGGCCACCCTCTTCTTTAGTTAGAACGTAGATTTGAGCTGTAAAGTTCGTGTGTGGTTTAACTGAACCCGGTTTCGCAAGAACTTGTCCACGCTCGATATCTTTACGATCAACACCACGAAGCAAAGCTCCGATGTTGTCACCAGCTTGAGC
This sequence comes from Paenibacillus pectinilyticus, assembly GCF_001700435.1. Lineage (GTDB taxonomy): Bacteria > Bacillota > Bacilli > Paenibacillales > NBRC-103111 > Paenibacillus_E > Paenibacillus_E pectinilyticus. The sequence goes on along the minus strand of NZ_LYPC01000029.1, from coordinate 34,867 downwards.
GGAATCAAGCAATTTACGGAACATCTCTACACCAGTTACGATGCATTTACGAGTTTCTTCAGCGATACCAACGATTTCAACTTCTTCTTGTACTTTAACAGTACCACGCTCAACACGACCAGTTGCAACTGTTCCACGACCAGTGATTGAGAATACATCCTCAACTGGCATAAGGAAAGGTTTGTCTGTTTGACGCTCAGGAGTTGGGATGTAAGTATCAACTTGCTCGAACAACTCGATGATTTTGTCAGCCCAAGGACCATCTGGGTTTTGAAGAGCTTCACGAGCTGCACCACGGATGATTGGAGTATCATCGCCTGGGAACTCATATTCGTTAAGAAGGTCGCGAACTTCCATCTCAACCAATTCAAGCAACTCTTCGTCTTCAACCATGTCACATTTGTTAAGGAATACCACGATGTATGGTACGCCTACTTGACGGGAAAGAAGAATGTGCTCACGCGTTTGTGGCATAGGGCCATCAGCTGCGGATACTACTAGGATAGCGCCGTCCATTTGAGCAGCACCTGTGATCATGTTTTTAACATAGTCAGCATGTCCTGGGCAATCTACGTGTGCGTAGTGACGGTTAGGAGTTTCGTACTCAACGTGAGCTGTGGAGATTGTGATACCGCGCTCGCGCTCTTCTGGTGCTTTATCGATTTGGTCGAATGCTACTGCAGCTCCACCGTATCTTTTGGACAATACTGTAGTGATAGCAGCTGTCAAAGTTGTTTTACCATGATCGACGTGACCAATAGTTCCGATGTTAACATGCGGTTTGTTACGTTCAAATTTAGCCTTTGCCATTTTAAACGATTCCTCCTTAGAGTGACTAATATTTTTATATTAAGCGCCTTTGCCTTTTGCAATAATTTCTTCTGCAATGGACTTAGGTACTTCTTCATAATGTGAAAGTTCCATGGAGTAAACACCACGGCCTTGTGTTCTTGAACGAAGTGTTGTGGAGTAACCAAACATTTCGGACAATGGCACTTTAGCACGGATGACTTGTGCTCCATGACGGCTATCCATACCTTCGATACGTCCACGACGGGAGTTAAGGTCACCCATAACATCGCCCATGTACTCTTCAGGTACAGTAACTTCTACCTTCATGATTGGCTCAAGAAGAACCGGTTTACATTTTTCTTTAGCTGCTTTAAGTGCCATGGATCCCGCGATTTTGAACGCCATTTCATTGGAGTCAACATCATGGTACGATCCATCAACAACTGTAGCTTTGATATCCACGAGAGGGAATCCTGCGATTACACCGTTCTTCATGGATTCTTCGATACCAGCTTGAATAGGTGCAATATACTCTCTAGGAATAGCTCCACCCACAACTTTGTTTTCGAAGACAAAACCTACGCCAGCTTCTTGCGGTTCGAACTCAACCCAACAATGTCCGTATTGACCACGACCACCGGATTGACGAACGAATTTACCTTCAACTTTAGCTGCTGCACGGAATGTTTCACGGTAAGCAACTTGCGGTTTACCAACATTGGTTTCTACTTTGAACTCACGAAGCATACGGTCAACGAGGATCTCAAGGTGAAGCTCACCCATACCTGCGATGATCGTTTGTCCAGTTTCTTCGTCTGTAGAAGCACGGAAAGTAGGATCTTCTTCTGCAAGTTTTTGCAATGCGATACCCATTTTATCTTGGTCGGCTTTCGTCTTCGGTTCAACAGCAAGCTGGATAACCGGTTCTGGGAAGACCATTTTCTCAAGAATAACTGGGTGTTTCTCATCACAAAGTGTATCACCAGTTGTTGTATCTTTCAATCCAACAGCCGCGGCGATATCACCAGCGTATACAATGCTGATCTCTTGACGTGCGTTCGCATGCATTTGAAGAATACGACCAACACGCTCACGTTTTCCTTTTGTCGCGTTAGAGACATAGGAACCGGAGTTCAAGGTACCAGAGTAAACACGGAAGAAAGTAAGACGACCAACGAAAGGATCTGTCATGATTTTAAATGCAAGCGCTGAGAAAGGTTGATCATCAGCAGACTTACGAACCACTTCAGTACCATCGTCAAGTACACCTTTAATGTCAGGTACATCAAGTGGTGAAGGAAGGTAGTTAATAACTGCATCCAACATCAATTGTACACCTTTGTTTCTGTAAGAAGACCCTACGATAACTGGGAAGATTTTCACTTCGCAGACACCTTTACGTAGAGCTGCTTTGATCTCATCAACAGTAAGTTCTTCACCCTCAAGATATTTCATTGTAAGCTCTTCATCAAGCTCAGCAACTTTCTCGATAAGTTCCAAACGTAGTTCTGCAACTTGATCAGCGAACTCAGCAGGAATCTCCACTTTCTCGATATCCTTACCAAGATCATCTTTGTACATATACGCAACTTGATCAACTAAATCGATGATTCCTTTGAAATCACTCTCAGCACCGATTGGAAGTTGAATAGCTACAGCATTTGCACCAAGTTTTTGACGCATGGATTCAACTACTTGCAGGAAGTCTGCACCGATGATATCCATTTTGTTTACGTAAGCAATCCGTGGAACGTTGTATTTGTCAGCTTGTCTCCAAACTGTTTCTGATTGAGGTTCAACGCCCTCTTTCGCACTAAATACACCAACCGCTCCATCTAACACACGAAGGGAACGCTCTACCTCAACGGTAAAGTCAACGTGCCCTGGGGTATCAATAATATTGATGCGGTGACCTTCCCATTGCGCAGTTGTAGCAGCGGAAGTAATCGTGATTCCGCGCTCTTGCTCCTGCTCCATCCAGTCCATCGTAGCTGCACCTTCGTGCACTTCTCCGATTTTGTGAACTTTACCAGTGTAGTACAAGATACGCTCTGTTGTTGTCGTTTTACCAGCATCGATATGAGCCATGATCCCGATATTACGTGTGTTTTTTAAGGAGAACTCTCTAGCCATAGGTCGTTATGTCTCCTTTCTATTAATTGTTTTAGAATTCTACCAACGGTAGTGAGCGAAAGCTTTGTTAGCTTCAGCCATTTTGTGTGTATCTTCACGTTTCTTAACGGAAGAACCAGTGCTATTGCTAGCATCGATAATTTCATAAGCCAATCTTTCTTCCATCGTCTTCTCACCGCGAAGACGGGAATAGTTAACCAACCAACGCAAACCTAATGTCGAACGACGATCAGGTCTAACTTCGATAGGCACTTGATAGTTTGCTCCACCAACACGGCGAGCTTTAACTTCTAGTACTGGCATAATGTTTTTGATAGCAGCTTCAAACACTTCCATCGGCTCTTTACCTGTACGATCTTTCACGAGGTTAAAAGCGTTGTATAGAATCGTTTGTGCTACCCCTCTTTTTCCATCAACCATGATGCGGTTGATAAGACGAGTAACTAGTTTGCTATTATAAATTGGATCTGGCAATACGTCTCTGCGAGTAACTGGACCTTTACGAGGCATAGTTATCCCCCTTTCTTATAAGAATCATTCCTGATTATTATCTCTTATTTTTTAACTTTCGGACGTTTCGTACCGTATTTGGAACGGGATTGCTTACGGTTGTTAACACCGGAAGTATCTAACGCGCCACGCACGATGTGATAACGTACCCCTGGAAGATCTTTAATTCTACCTCCACGGATCAATACAACACTGTGTTCTTGCAGGTTGTGACCGATACCTGGAATGTAAGCTGTCACCTCTACGCGGTTCGTTAAACGAACACGTGCATATTTACGAAGTGCGGAGTTAGGCTTCTTAGGAGTCATAGTACCTACACGCGTGCAGACACCACGTTTTTGAGGAGCGCTCAAATCCGTTGCTTCTCTTTTCAAAGCGTTAAAACCTTTTTGTAAAGCTGGTGATTTGGACTTATCCACCTTCGCTTGACGACCTTTACGTACTAGTTGGTTAATTGTTGGCATATCGCCACCTCCTCCCTACATTCATAACATGATGTGTTTCTTGCAAGCCCACAGATCCAGGCGAGTCATAAATGAGCAAAGAGAAAGTCTTTGCCATGGATAGCTGTTCAAGTCACTAGTACTTACCTAACTAGGTCCACCAACAAAAACGTCTTTAGCGTTTATTCATTTACAACAGCTGCTACCGCAGCTCCAACTTCAATTCCACATGCTTTACCTAGCATCTTCATAGAATCTACGTAGGTTACAGGTATACCTCTCTGCGTACAGAGGGCTACCAGATTTATCGTCAATCGCGGATCTGCATCTTTAGAAACAAAAACTTCAATCGCTTTACCTTGCTCGACTGTTTTTGTAACTTTCTTCGTGCCTACACATCTATTCTTGGCCTGTTTGACTATTTCATAAGACATTAGGCACCCCCTTAAAAGAAAGGAAAGAATATCGACTTAGGCACACTACGATATATTAGCATTTTGGACAGCGAGTGTCAAGAGTTATATCTTTATTTTCGTAGAATTCAATCGCCCTTTATTCCAGAAAAAAAGAGGCAGCACACCCCAACTCAAGTGGCTACCTCTAATTGCCTATATAAAGTTACTCAACAGCAACCGTTTCTTTTTCCAAATCTTCATCTTGAACGACAACCTCATTCGGATTGGTGATACGAATGTTACGGTATCTTGGCATACCTGTTCCCGCAGGAATCAGTTTACCGATGATAACATTCTCTTTCAATCCTAACAATTGGTCGACTTTCCCCTTAATCGCTGCATCTGTCAAGACACGAGTTGTTTCTTGGAAAGACGCTGCGGACAAGAAGGAGTCCGTTTCAAGGGAAGCTTTCGTGATACCAAGCAAGATAGGTCGGGCAACAGCAGGCTCGTTACCAGCGAACAAAGCAACTTTATTAGCTGCTTCATACTCATGGATATCAACAAATGAACCAGGTAGAAGCGTCGTATCTCCCGCGTCAACGATGCGGATTTTACGTAACATTTGACGAACCATAACTTCAATGTGCTTATCGTTAATTTCTACCCCTTGGTTACGATATACACGTTGTACTTCTTGAAGAATATAGTTCTGAACGCCGCGAATACCTTTGATGCGAAGCATTTCTTTCGGATCGATAGATCCGTCCGTCAACTCGTCACCAGCTTCAACTTGTTGATTCAACGAAACACGAACGCGAGATCCGTAAGGAACTGCATACACTTTGGATTCTGCTTCACCTTGAACTTCAATCTCACGACGATCCTTCGCCTCACGAATTTCTTTCACGACACCGTCGATTTCAGAAATGATCGCTTGACCTTTAGGATTACGTGCTTCAAAGAGCTCTTGAATACGCGGTAGACCTTGTGTAATATCGTCTCCGGCAACACCACCGGTATGGAACGTACGCATCGTCAACTGTGTTCCTGGCTCACCAATGGATTGCGCGGCAATAATACCAACTGCCTCACCAACCTCAACGAATTGACCAGTAGCCAAGTTACGGCCGTAACATTTCTTACAAACACCATGATTCGTACGGCAGCTAAGAACAGAACGGATTTGAAGTCTCTCAATACCTGCTTCAATAATCTTATCTGCAATACCTGCTTCGATAAGCTCATTGCGTTGAACGATAACTTCACCTGTTTGTGGATGACGAAGCGTTTCATATGCATAGCGGCCTTCAATACGATCGTAAAGATCCTCAATAACCTCTTTACCGTCTTGAATTTTGCTAACCATGAAGCCCTTGTCTGTTCCACAGTCATCTTCACGAACAATAACATCTTGCGCAACGTCAACGAGACGACGCGTCAAGTAACCGGAATCCGCTGTACGAAGTGCTGTATCGGCAAGACCTTTACGCGCTCCGTGCGTGGAAATAAAGTATTCCAAGATTGTCAGACCTTCACGGAAGTTCGATTTAATCGGCAACTCCATAATCTTACCGGATGGATTCGCCATCAAACCACGCATACCGCCAAGCTGTGTAATCTGTGATTTGTTACCCCGTGCTTTGGATTCAACCATCATGGAAATGGAGTTGTATTTATCAAGGGATTTCATCAAGATGTCTGTGATTTCATCCTTCGCTTTACTCCAGATCGCAATAACGCGGTCATAACGCTCTTCATCTGTAATCAAACCACGACGGTATTGATTCGTAACTACGCGTACTTTCTCTTCACATTCCTTAAGGATTGCTACTTTTTCCGTTGGAACAACAACGTCGGAGACAGCTACGGTAATACCCGCTTTGGTGGAATACGTGAATCCAAGTTCTTTAATTTTATCTAGAATCATTGATGTTTGCGTTGTGTGATACTTACGGAAACACTCGGCAATGATGGATCCAAGATATTCTTTACCTACCGCTTTGTTCTCATCGCGTTCCAACATGATCGCTCTCAAATCTGCACCTTTTTCAAAAACAAAGTGCGAATCTGGAATACCGTTCAGAAGGTTCGTCTTGGTCGGCTCATTAATGAATGGGAAATCAGCAGGATAGATTTCGTTCATAATGATTTTACCAATTGTCGTAATCAACATAGCGTCTTGTTGTTTATCTGTGAAGCTTGTTTTGTTCAACGCTTTAGCAGGAATCGCTACACGCGCGTGAAGTGCCATTTTGCCGGATTGGTAAGAAGAAACTGCTTCGTGTACCGTTCTAATGATAGAACCTGCACCCTTAGCAAATTTGTTGTCCGTTGTTAAGTAGAAGCTTCCCAGAACCATATCCTGTGAAGGCGTAACAACCGGTTTACCGTCTTTCGGATTCAAAATGTTACCTGATGCTAGCATGAGCAAACGAGCTTCAGCTTGTGCTTCTGAGGACAATGGTACGTGAACCGCCATTTGGTCACCGTCGAAGTCAGCGTTGTAAGCTGTACATACAAGCGGATGCAATTTAATCGCGCGGCCTTCTACCAGAATCGGTTCAAAAGCTTGAATACCAAGTCTATGCAACGTAGGGGCACGGTTTAGAAGAACCGGGTGCTCCTTAATAACTTCTTCTAGAACATCCCATACATCCGGACTTACGCGCTCAACTTTACGTTTCGCACTCTTGATGTTATGAGCCAACCCTTTATTCACAAGCTCTTTCATAACGAAAGGCTTGAATAGTTCAAGCGCCATTTCCTTCGGAAGACCACATTGGTACATCTTCAGGTTAGGTCCTACAACGATAACGGAACGACCCGAGTAGTCAACACGTTTACCGAGCAAGTTCTGACGGAAACGACCTTGTTTACCTTTCAGCATATGGCTGAGGGATTTCAAAGGACGGTTACCTGGACCTGTTACTGGACGGCCGCGACGACCATTATCGATCAATGCATCAACCGCTTCTTGCAGCATCCGTTTTTCATTTTGAACAATGATATCCGGTGCGCCTAGGTCGAGCAATCTCTTCAAACGGTTGTTACGGTTGATAACACGGCGATAGAGATCATTCAAATCGGATGTCGCAAAACGTCCACCATCAAGTTGTACCATCGGACGAAGTTCTGGTGGAATAACCGGAAGTACATCCAGTACCATCCAACCAGGCAAGTTCTTGGAGTTACGGAATGCTTCCATAACTTCTAGACGCTTGATCGCGCGGTTACGACGTTGACCTTGAGCTGTTTTGAGTTCTTCTTTGAGTGTTTCTACTTCGCGTTCGATATCAATATCGATAAGAAGCTTTTTGACAGCTTCCGCACCCATGCCTGCTTGGAAAGCATAGCCGTACTTTTCGCGATAGCTACGGTATTCTTTCTCAGACAATAGTTGCTTCTTCTCAAGCGGTGTATCACCTGGATCCGTTACTACGTAGGATGCGAAGTAGATGATTTCTTCCAAAGATCTTGGAGACATATCTAACGCAAGGCCCATACGGGAAGGAATCCCTTTGAAGTACCAAATGTGTGAAACAGGAGCAGCAAGTTCAATGTGCCCCATGCGTTCACGACGTACTTTTTGACGGGTTACTTCAACACCACAACGGTCACAAACGACGCCTTTATAGCGTACACGTTTGTATTTACCGCAATGACATTCCCAATCCTTCGTAGGTCCGAAGATCTTTTCACAGAAAAGACCTTCTTTCTCAGGTTTTAAGGTTCTGTAGTTAATCGTTTCCGGCTTCTTTACTTCCCCACGGGACCAAGAGCGAATTTTATCGGGTGATGCCAAGCCGATTTTCATAAACTCGAAGTTGTTAACGTCCATCAAGGAGCAACCCTCCTTTAAGAATTTAAACCCACTGTAACAGTGAATCGTTCTCGATCTATTGCGAAAATATTATTCATTGACCCCTAGCTCGGTGCCCTCGATGTTTAGGTTTAATTTATCGCTAGTGACTTCATCGTCATCGTCCGCTTCGCGCATTTCGATCTCTTCTTCGTCGCCAGATAGGATTTTGACATCCATACCTAAGCTTTGAAGCTCTTTGATCAAAACTTTAAAGGATTCCGGAACGCCTGGTTCTGGCACGTTCTCACCTTTAACGATGGATTCGTATGTTTTCACACGACCAACAACGTCATCTGACTTAACAGTAAGGATCTCTTGCAATGTATAAGCAGCTCCATAAGCCTCAAGCGCCCATACCTCCATCTCCCCGAAACGTTGTCCACCGAACTGCGCTTTACCACCCAGCGGCTGCTGAGTAACAAGGGAGTAAGGTCCTGTGGAACGGGCATGGATTTTATCGTCAACCATGTGTGCCAGTTTGATCATGTACATAACGCCTACGGTTACTTCGCGTTCGAAGGACTCGCCTGTACGACCATCGTACAGAATCGTTTTACCGCTACGTTGCATACCAGCTTCTTCCATCGCATCAAATACGTCATACTCACGCGCTCCATCGAATACCGGTGTAGCAGCATGAATACCAAGATACTTGGAGGCCATACCTAAGTGAACTTCTAATACTTGACCAATGTTCATCCGTGAAGGAACCCCTAGTGGGTTCAGAACGACTTCAACCGGCGTACCATCAGGAAGGAAAGGCATATCTTCTTCAGGGAGAATACGTGCTACTACCCCTTTGTTACCATGACGTCCCGCCATTTTGTCGCCTTCGGAAATTTTCCGTTTTTGAGCGATATAGACACGAACAAGTTGGTTCACACCAGGAGGCAGCTCATCGCCGTTCTCACGCGTAAATACTTTTACATCAACAACGATACCATCGGTACCATGCGGTACGCGTAGGGACGTGTCACGAACCTCACGAGCCTTCTCACCGAAGATCGCGTGTAGCAATCTTTCTTCCGCTGTCAGTTCCGTTACACCCTTCGGTGTTACTTTACCAACAAGGATATCGCCAGCACCGATTTCGGCACCAACACGGATGATTCCGCGCTCATCAAGGTTTTTAAGTGCGTCTTCCCCTACGTTCGGGATGTCGCGAGTAATTTCTTCTGGCCCAAGCTTCGTATCACGAGCTTCAGACTCGTATTCCTCGATATGAATGGATGTGTACACATCTTCTTTAACAAGCTTTTGGGACAGCAAGATCGCATCCTCATAGTTGTAACCTTCCCAAGTCATGAAAGCTACGACTACGTTACGTCCAAGTGCCAATTCGCCTTGTTCGGTTGATGGTCCATCAGCAAGAATATCGCCTGCTTTAATCAATTGACCTTTTTTAACAATCGGACGTTGATTAATACAAGTACCTTGGTTGGAACGCATAAATTTGTGAAGCTTATATTTAACGACGTTACCGCTGACTAGCTTGCCATCCACCATTTCTTGGCGGCGCAGCCAAATTTCATTCGCAGCAGCTTTCTCAATAATTCCATCGAATTTGGAGACAATACATACTCCTGAGTCCTTAGCAACCTTGTGCTCCATTCCTGTACCAACAAGCGGTGCTTTCGGAATAAGAAGTGGAACAGCTTGACGCTGCATGTTGGAACCCATTAACGCACGGTTGGAGTCATCGTTTTCAAGGAACGGAATCAACGCTGTCGCAACAGAGACAACTTGTTTCGGAGAAACGTCCATGTAATCGACACGTTCAACCGGAAGTGTTAAGTTATCATCTTTGTAACGAACGATAATCGCGTCTTCGACGAATTTGTTATCTTCCGTCAATTTCGCATTCGCTTGCGCGATAACGTAGTTATCTTCTTCATCCGCAGTCAGGTAAGCGATTTGGTCAGTTACCAAACCAGTCTTCGGATCTACCCAACGGTACGGCGCCTCAATGAAGCCATACTCATTAATACGGGCAAACGTGGACAAGGAGTTGATCAAACCAATATTCGGTCCCTCAGGCGTCTCAATAGGGCACATACGACCATAGTGAGAGTGATGCACGTCCCGAACTTCCATCCCTGCTCGCTCTCTCGTCAAACCGCCGGGTCCGAGTGCAGACAGACGTCTTTTGTGCGTCAATTCAGCAAGCGGATTCGTTTGGTCCATAAACTGAGAAAGCTGGGAGCTACCGAAGAACTCTTTGATCGACGCGATAACAGGACGAATGTTGATCAACGCTTGCGGCGTGATCACGTTAGCGTCTTGAATCGACATACGCTCACGAACAACACGTTCCATACGGGATAGACCGATACGGAATTGATTTTGAAGCAATTCACCTACAGAACGAAGTCTACGGTTACCAAGATGGTCAATATCATCCGTGTTTCCAATACCATGCAACAAGTTAATGAAGTAGTTAATGGACGAAATGATATCGGCAGGCGTGATGTTCTTGACAGCTTTATCAATAACACCATTCGAAATAACCTTAACAACCTTGCCTTCTTCAGTCGGCGAATAAACGTTAATGCACTGAACAGGGATTGTATCCGCGCCAGTTACACCTTTAGGAATTGTAAACTCTTTATATCCTGCGCCTTTTTCGATAAAAGGAAGGATTTCATCAAGCACACGACGATCCAACAATTGTCCAGCTTCAGCAATGATTTCTCCAGTTTCGGAATCCACCAATGTTTCAGCCAAACGTTGATTGAACAATCTGTTTTTGATGTGTAATTTTTTGTTGATTTTGTAGCGACCTACGTTCGCCAAATCGTAACGCTTCGGATCAAAGAAACGAGCAACGATCAAGCTTCTTGCATTATCAAGTGTAGGAGGCTCGCCCGGACGAAGACGCTCATAGATTTCAATCAACGCTTTTTCCGTAGAATCCGTGTTATCTTTATCGAGCGTGTTACGAATATATTCATTATCACCAAGCAAATCTAGTATCTCAGCATCCGTGCCAAATCCTAATGAACGAAGCAATACGGTAACTGGAATTTTACGCGTGCGGTCGATACGAACATAGATGATATCCTTCGCATCTGTCTCAAGCTCCAGCCATGCTCCACGGTTCGGAATGACTGTCGCCGTGTAAGTTTTTTTGCCGTTTTTATCCACTTTCGTGCTATAATAAACACTGGGCGAACGAACGAGCTGGGAGACGATTACACGCTCCGCACCGTTAATAATGAACGTTCCTGTATCGGTCATAATAGGGAAATCCCCCATGAACACTTCTTGTTCCTTGACCTCGCCAGTCTCCTTATTAATCAAACGGACTTTGACTCTTAACGGCGCCGCATATGTTACGTCGCGTTCTTTGGATTCATCAACCGAATACTTAGGATCGCCTAAGCTATAGTCAATAAACTCCAGTACTAGGTTCCCTGTAAAATCCTGAATCGGGGAGATATCCTGAAACATCTCACGAAGTCCCTCTTCCAAAAACCACTCATACGATTTTTGCTGGATTTCAATTAGGTTTGGAATGCCCAGCACCTCATTAATACGTGCATAAGTCCTGCGTTTACGTCGTCCAAATTGAACAAGATGTCCCGCCAACTTTCATTCACCCCTCAACTCTACTCAATAAATAAAAAGAAAGAAGAAAAACTTCGACCGACGTACACTCAGGACGCCTCCGTTAGTGGAGCCCGTCCGAATAAGCGACTGTATGGATGAAGGTTTTTCTCTGTATTCAACAAAGCTTCTGCAAGTATCTCTTCTCATCCTGTTAGAATTTCCCAAAATTCAAACATTATACGTTGCTGGTTCAAATTTTATTCATCTCAGCTGAAAAAAAGACTTGACATTTTTGTTAACTAAAGACATGTGTCCCATCTTAATACTGACATTTTTTTATAATATCACATTTGAAATGTCAAGTCAAACAAATTCCCACGAATATTCATCAAAGAGTTACTTTGTCGCCTTGAGAATACGATATCCTTTGTCTTTCGAAACTTCAACGACATCACTATACATAGTTTCTAACTTTTTGACCGCGGATGGTGCGCCTTGCTTCTTCTGGATAACAACCCAAAGGGAACCTCCATCGACAAGGCAATCATAAGCGTCCACGAAGATTCGATGAACAGTTTCTTTCCCTGCTCGAATAGGAGGATTCGTTAAGACAACGTCAAATCTCTTATTTTTTACTTGTTCCAACAGATCACTCTGCAAAATAGTTACATTGGTAATACCGTTGCGTTTGGCATTTTCAATCGAAAGCTCAATGGCTCTCTCATTAATGTCTACCATCGTCACATGTCCCTTAGGGCATATAACTGCAGCACTTAACCCCATCGGCCCGTAACCGCAGCCTACATCAAGAACACTCGCATTGTCCGGCAAATCCATCGTCTCAATTAAATGCTTACTCCCATAATCGACACCTTTTTTAGAAAACACACCAGCGTCCGTAAGAAAAGTAAACGTCTTACCTCGCAAAACTTCTTGCGTTGTATGAACATCGCTCTTCACGGAAGGCTTTTGTGTGTAATAGTGTTCTGACACGCCCCAATTCCCTCCTCTTTCTACCTATAGGAAAATCAAATAACTGCGAGCGTTCCTAAGGCTTTCCTAAGGGTAAAAACTTAGGCACAATAAACAGCTTCTTCGTCCATTCTGGACAAATGCGTTTATCTAGACCTTTGCCGACTTATTTTGTAAAAACACATCAATTCTTAATGTTGAAAAAAACCTCTTGAAGTCAAGCTTCAAGAGGTTTCTTAAGAAAAAGAATTACTTAACTTCTACGGAAGCGCCAGCTTCAGTAAGCTTAGCTTTAACAGCGTCTGCTTCTTCTTGGCTAACTTTTTCTTTAACTGCTTTTGGAGCTCCATCAACCAAGTCTTTAGCTTCTTTCAAGCCAAGACCAGTGATTTCACGAACTACTTTAATTACGTTGATTTTGGAAGCGCCAGCGCCTGTCAAGATAACGTCAAACTCAGTTTGAGCTTCTTCAACTGCTACTGCTGCGCCGCCGCCAGCTGCTACAGGAGCTGCTGCTGTTACGCCAAACTCTTCTTCAATTGCTTTAACCAGGTCGTTCAATTCCAAGATTGTCATGCCTTTGATTGCTTCTAGGATCGTTGCATTTGTGCTCATGGTTAAACCTCCATTATCATTAATAAATTAGTTTTTGTTATTGTAAAACGTTTCGTACGTTGAAACTAAGCTTGACCTTCAGCTTCTTTTTTCTCTGCAACTGCTTTAACAGCAAGTGCAAAGTTACGAACTGGAGCTTGAAGAACGCTAAGCAACATGGAGAGAAGACCATCTCTGGATGGAAGTTCTGCAAGAGCTTTGATTTCTGCGGATCCAACTACGCGGCCTTCGACCACACCAGCTTTCACGCTTAATTTATCGTTCTTTTTCGCAAATTCAGTCAAGATTTTAGCTGGAGAGATTACATCGTCTTTGCTGAAAGCAATAGCTGTTGGTCCTGTTAGGAACTCATCCAACTCAGTCAGTTCAGCGTTAGCCGTTGCGCGTCTCGCCAAGGAGTTCTTAAGAACTGAAAATTCGATACCAGCTTCACGTAAGCTTTTGCGCAGCTGAGTTACTTGAGCTACGTTCAAACCACGGTAATCTGCCACGACTGTACAAGAACTAGCTTTGAACTTTTCAGTTACTTCAGCTACTGCTTGTTCTTTCTCTGCAAGAATTTTCGCGTTTGCCATAGTACACCTCACTTCTTATGCATTTATCTTTCAAGATCGCAAACAGTAGGAGCATTAGCATTTCTTATCTATGAATAAGAAATGCCTTCGTAGACGCTACGAAGGCATGATGTGTTCACTTTTTCCCTGATGTACAAAGAAATCGTTATATATATCATAACACCTCGGTAGGAAATTAAGCTCTTCAGCACCTACTGTCTACGGTTTGCATATTCATTTTTAGGACCTTTGATAGAGTATCACGCCCAGTAACCGAAGTCAACTGGTAGCTTTTACTTATCTGAAGGATGACAGGTTCACACGTACGCTTGGACCCATTGTGGAAGATACAGCAATGTTCTTAAGGTATACACCTTTAGCCGCTGCTGGTTTCGCACGAACAAGTGCATCAACCAATGCTTTGAAGTTTTCGTTCAACTTGTCTGCATCGAAAGATACTTTACCAAGTGGAGCATGGATTTGGCCTGCTTTGTCAAGACGGTATTCGATTTTACCAGCTTTGATCTCTTGAACAGCTTTGGTAACGTCGAAAGTAACTGTTCCTGCTTTAGGGTTCGGCATAAGACCTTTACCCCCGAGGATACGACCCAGTTTACCAACTTCGCTCATCATGTCAGGAGTAGCTACGCAAACATCGAATTCGAACCAACCTTGTTGAATTTTGTTGATCATATCTGCATCACCAACAAAATCTGCACCAGCTGCTTCAGCCTCTTTTGCTTTCTCGCCTTTTGCAAATACGAGAACGCGTTTTGTTTTACCAGTACCGTGTGGAAGTACAACGACACCACGAACAGCCTGATCTTGTTTTCTTGGGTCTACACCCAGACGAACTGCAACATCTACAGTTTCATCGAATTTAGCAGGAGCTGTTTTCTTAACAAGCTCGATTGCTTCTGACGGATCGTACAAGTTTTCAGCGTTTACAAGCTGAGCAACTTCGCGGTATTTCTTACCGTGTTTAGGCATAATATTTATCCTCCTTAGTGGTATTAGCGGATAATCCTCCCACCGAGCGACTTCCATGTTTTCGTAGAAAACATATCCGTAAGCTTCGAGCTTACACAGTCGCATTCCTTGCGGAATTAATCTTCGATGACGATTCCCATGCTGCGAGCAGTACCTTCAACCATACGCATAGCAGCCTCAACGGATGCAGCATTTAGGTCAGGCATTTTTTGTTCAGCGATTTCGCGAACTTTAGCGCGTTTCACAGTTGCAACTTTCTTTTTGTTCGGTTCACCGGATCCTTTTTCGATACCAGCAACGACGCGAAGAAGAACTGCAGCCGGAGGCGTTTTAGTGATGAATGTAAAGGAACGGTCTTCGAAAACTGTGATTTCAACTGGAATGATTAGACCAACTTGATCAGCAGTACGAGCGTTAAACTCTTTACAGAAAGCCATGATGTTCACACCTGCTTGACCCAATGCTGGACCGATCGGTGGTGCTGGATTTGCTTTCGCAGCTTGAACTTGAAGCTTCACGATTTTAATAACCTTTTTTGCCATGATAGACACCTCCTTGCAGTAATATAGCTGCCCTTTGACGAATCAAAGTCTCGCTATTCAGGAATCTAATGCGATCCCACTAACGTAGGTCTATCCCAAGGAATAGACCTGGTAGAAACTTTTGGTTGTCATGTTTCCTAGAGCTTTTCTACTTGGTCGAAATCGAGCTCAAGCGGTGTTTCTCTACCAAACATGTTGACATGTACCTTCAGTTTGCCCTTATCAGCAATGATTTCTTCAACAGAGCCGACAAAGTTTGCAAATGGACCTACTTTAACGCGTACAGTTTCTTTGAGTTCGAAGTCAATTACTTCCTTCGGCTCTTCCATACCCATATGCTTAAGAATGGATTCCACTTCTTCCGGTAACAATGCAGTTGGTTTAGAGCCGGATCCTGTAGAACCTACGAATCCAGTTACTCCTGGCGTATTACGTACTACGTACCATGAGTCGTCTGTTTGAATCATTTCCACGAGAACATATCCCGGGTAAACTTTACGCATGACAACTTTTTTCTTGCCATCCTTGTTTACCAGTTCTTCTTCCATAGGCACAAGCACACGGAAGATCTTGTCCGTCATTTCCATAGACTCAACGCGCTTCTCTAAGTTGGCTTTCACTTTGTTCTCATACCCTGAATAGGTATGTACGACGTACCATCTTTTTTCCATGAATAAATTCACCTATAGTCCTGTTTATTTAAAAACAAGGCGCAGCAACTCAGAAATTCCTAGATCCAGCACAAAAAAATAAATAGCAACAAAAGCTACTGTACCTATGACGACAAGCGTATAGGTAGTCATCTCTTTGCGACTTGGCCACTTGACCTTTTTGAGTTCTGTCCAACTGTCGGTGAAGAAGGAAAAAGTGGATCCGAAGCTTTGTCTCATTCTAGCCAAGAACGCCACAAACTACACCTCCAAAGAACTACCTAGTCTCGCGATGAGCAGTATGTTCATTGCAAAATTTGCAATATTTCTTCAACTCAATACGGTCGGGATTGTTGCGCTTATTTTTAGTGGATGCATAGTTTCTTTGTTTGCAATTTGTGCACGCTAATGTGATGATGACCCGCATGATGTACACCTCCTACAGACACTTTCTAATTAAAGCCCTTCTAAGCGCATCAAAAAGAAAGCGACTTTTAGGGCTACCTGAAACACTTTATCACAACTGTCCCCCGAGTGTCAAGGTAGAAGTCTCACAAAAGCAAGAGTATCACCAGTATAGGTTCTCCCGAGAGTTACTAAACATGCGGAGAAAGAAAAACACCCGTACAGCTAGGGCAGCACGGGCATTTCTATAAATCTCTAACTTCTAAATACCGCTCAAGTTTGCGCTTGACACGTTGGAGAGCATTGTCAATTGACTTCACATGGCGATCAAGATCTACCGCGATTTCTTGGTAGGATCTGCCATCGAGATAGAGCATGAGAACTCTACGCTCCAGGTCGCTTAAAATTTCTCCCATTTTATCTTCAAGTCCCGTAAACTCTTCTTGATTAATCACAAGCTCCTCAGGGTCTGTCACCCTGGAACCGCTGATGACGTCAAGCAACGTACGGTCAGAATCTTCATCATAGATGGGCTTGTCCAGTGACACGTAGGAATTCAGAGGAATATGCTTTTGACGCGTTGCTGTCTTAATCGCCGTGATGATCTGTCGTGTAATACACAGTTCAGCAAAGGCTTTGAATGAAGCAAGCTTGTCTCCTCGGAAATCACGGATAGATTTATATAAACCTATCATTCCTTCCTGCACAATATCTTCTCGGTCTGCACCTATCAAAAAGTATGAACGCGCTTTAGCACGCACAAAATTCTTATACTTGTTGATAAGATATTCCAACGCTTCGCTACTGCCTTCACGGACTGCTTCGACAATGTCTTCATCTGGCTTGAGGTCATAATCATACATTCTCAGTTCTTTGAGGTCGACACTCACCAACAATCCCTCCGGCCTGCAAGACTACCCAGATTTCACTATAAAAGTTAGGTTAAGTATACATGATGAAATCTCACACCGTCAACGGGGAACCCCACCATTTCTAGCATTTGGAGGATTTATTCCCCGCGTCGCCATCGCTCAAACTTCGCTTTTAGCTCATCACTCAGCTTACCATCGAAAGGATTTCGTTTGGTTGTCGTCTCCGGAACAATGCGTTCGCGAACCTCTTTGCGGTTTTGCCTGATTTTTACAAGTAATTCAGCCGCTGGCATCCGCAAAGCTCCTTTACCAAAAATAACGTGCTGCTCAATCATATCTGACGTCGCCACGTAAATTTCTTTGCGCCTGCCCATCAAGCTCGTTACCAGCCGCTCGATTCGCTCATCGGCGGTTTCCTTCTCCTTGGTGTAGAGAACAGCTAACTTATTCTGCACATACTTCTTGCCCAGTCCTGGCACCATGTAGGCATCAAAAACGAGATATACTTTCATCCCTGAGAATGACTGAAACTCAGCAAGCATGTGAATCAGGCCGTCACGAGCTCCTTCAAGGTCTGAATCCTTTAATTTACTTAAATCAGGCCAAGCGCCGATGATATTGTAGCCATCTACGATCAGGATCTGTTCCATTCATTAACTCTTATTGCGCTGTCTGACCACTTCATACATCAATACCCCCGCGGCAACGGAAGCATTCAAAGAGTTCACATGTCCGGCCATAGGCAGCTTAACTAAGAAGTCGCATCTTTCTTTAATGAGACGGCCAACCCCTTTGCCCTCGTTCCCAATAACTAGTGCAATAGGGATGGTAAAGTTGGCTTTGTAAACATCCTGAGCCGCAGATACATCGGTTCCTGCAACCCAAACGCCTTGCTCTTTCAATTGTTCAATCGTTTGTGCGATGTTCGTTACGCGCGCGACTGGGACATACTCAACAGCTCCTGCGGATGTCTTGGAAACTGTTGCTGTTAGCCCGACGGAACGTCGTTTCGGTATAATCACACCATGAACACCTGTGCAATCTGCGGTACGCAGGATAGAACCTAAGTTATGTGGATCTTCAATTTCATCCAGGATCAAAATGAACGGCTCTTGACCTAATTCTTTGGCCTTGGCTAAAATGTCCTCTACTTCCACATATTCATAGGCAGCAACTTGTGCCACGACACCTTGATGTTGAAGGCCTTCAGCCATTTGATCCAGCTTACGCTTGTCCGTAAATTGGACGATAATCCCTAAATTTTTGGCTTCCGCTACAATGGGTCCTGCGAACTGCTTCTGCGCACTTTCCGCGATCCATATTTTATTTATCGTCCGTCCTGCGCGAAGCGCCTCCAACACGGAGTGCTTCCCGCCAATAATGTCTTCATCCATCCTAATTCCTCCTAATTGCTCTTCCGAATATCTCTGATAAAACTATTTCTGATTATGTGAGATGGCGAAGTCTAAGATGACCTTCAACCGTTCAAAGGATTGTTTGTAATACAAATAACCGATTAAGCATTCAAACGCGGTACTGTGCCGGTATTCCAGCACATCCGCGTTCTTAGCCGTCGTCCCTGACTTGGCATTGCGTCCCCGCTTTACGATATCCACTTCTTCTTCAGTCAGCATGGGCATCAATGAAGTAAGCAGTTTGGACTGCGCTTTGGCTGAAACATACCCTGTCGAGGCTTTATGCAAATGATTAGGGCGATGATTCGCCCCTGAGATGACATATTGCCGAATATACACTTCATACACAGCATCGCCGATATAGGCAAGCACTAAAGGGTTCAATAAATTCGGGCTTTTCGATGGCGGAAAAGCAAAGAGATTGGCAGCTTCCAAATTCATTTCACTCATTTGCGGCGCCAACGAATCCCTTGTGGTGTATCTTCAAGGAATATCCCCTTCTCCGTAAGCAGATCTCGGATTTCATCCGCGCGTGCCCAATTCTTCGATTTGCGCGATTCCGTACGCTCCACGATGAGTTGCTCAATTTCTTCATCCAGCAATTCATCCGCTTGTTGCGATAGGATACCTAACGTAGTATCAAATGCCTCTAATTGTGCGAGGTACAGCTTCACCACTTCCGCATTAACCCGCTCCTGCTGCAGGTACAAGTTCGCTTCGGCAACAAGCTCGAATACCGCGGTAATCGCATCCGGCGTATTAAAGTCATCATTCATTTTATCCACAAATTGCTTAGAAATGGCTTGCAGCTTATCCGTTACACCCGCTTCGACCTCACCGGTTGCAGATGCTGTAGCTAGACGGTGCTTCATATTATCATACGCATTTTGAATACGTTCCAACGCATTGGCCGCTTGCTTCAAGCTTTCATCACTGAAATTCAGCGGGTTGCGATAGTGGGCAGAAAGCATGAAGTAACGGAATACTTCAGGTTTAATTTGTTTCACGAGATCACGGATCAGAATGCCGTTCCCTAAGGATTTCGACATTTTCTCATTATCGATGTTCAAAAAAGCATTGTGAAGCCAATAATTGGCCATTGGATGGCCGGTGACTGCCTCGGTCTGAGCAATCTCACACTCATGGTGAGGGAATGTTAAATCTTGTCCGCCGCCATGAATATCAATGGTTTCGCCTAGATACTTGCGTACCATTGCGGAGCACTCGATATGCCAGCCTGGTCGACCTTGCCCCCAAGGACTATCCCAATATATCTCACCTGGCTTCGCTGCTTTCCAGAGGACAAAGTCCTGCGGATTCTCTTTGCGGTCGTCGACTTCGACACGAATTCCGTATTGAAGCTCTTCTAAATTCTGCCCGGAAAGCTTGCCATATTCTGCGAATTTAGATGTCCGGTAGTAGACATCACCACCAGCCTCGTAAGCGAAATCTTTCTCCACGAGTGCTGCGATGAACTCAATGATTTCCTGGATGTTCTCGGTTACACGCGGGTTCAATGTCGCCTCATGCACACCCAATGTTTGGATATCTTCCAAAAAAGCAGCGATAAAAGTTTCAGCAAGCTCTGGTACGGAAACAGCCATCTCCTCGGCTTTTCGAATCATTTTATCATCCACATCGGTAAAGTTCGTGATATAAGTCACTTCGTATTGCTGGGATTCCAAATAACGACGAACAACGTCGAAAAAAATAACAGGTCTGCCATTGCCAATATGAATGTAGTTATACACAGTCGGTCCGCATACGTACATTTTCACTTTGCCAGGTTCAATCGGAACGAACTCTTCCTTCTTGCGGGTTAATGTATTATATACTTTGAGCGTCATGTTCTCTCAGTTCTCCATTCCTCTTCCGTTCTTCGTTCAATTGGCTTTTCAACTCATTAATTTGCCCTTGTAATTCTTGGAAAATATCAACGATCGGATCTGGCAAATTGCCATGGTCCAATCGATTTACACGAACACCATCTCGTTTCACGACCTTAGCAGGAACGGTAACAACGGTACTATTGGGAGGAACCTCCTGAATGACAACCGCGTTGGACCCAATGCGTGAATTTTCACCGACGAGGAAGGAACCGAGCACTTTGGCACCCGAACCTACAACTACATTATTGCCAATTGTTGGGTGTCTCTTACCTTTTTCTTTCCCTGTTCCACCTAAAGTTACACCTTGATACAGAATCACGTCGTCCCCAATTTCACAGGTTTCTCCAATGACTACACCCATCCCATGGTCAATAAACAAACGTCTACCGATCGTTGCGCCAGGATGAATCTCGATCCCTGTCATGAACCGGCTAATTTGAGAAACGATACGTGCTAGGGTATACATCTTTCTTGTATATAACCAATGCCCGATCCGATGCGACCAAATGGCGTGAAGGCCCGAATACGTAAATACAACTTCAAACCAACTGCGTGCGGCAGGGTCGTTATCGAATACAGCGGATATATCAGATTTGATCGTTGACCACATCATGCTCACCTTCTTCATAGAGTGCCTATAAAATAAAAAAAGCCCCTGCAGCCCTAAGGCTGCAGAGGCGTGGTTATCGCGGTTCCACTCTGCTTGGTGACTCGGAAGTCTCCCAACTCAAAACCCGTAACGTGGGTGTTCCGGCTGCGCCTACCCTACTCGATGAGTATTCGGCGCGGCTGCTCCCAGGTGCATTTCTGATTACAAGGACTGGATAACTCTCAGCCGAAGCCTCGCGGCCCCGATTATCCTCTCTGATGAATCCTCACTTAACCATACTCTCCTGATCATGGCATTTGCGTATTCGTTGTGTATAAGTATAGCGAAAAGAAGCCCGCTTTACAATAAGCTCCGTAGACGTGAAGCGACTTTTTCTTTCCCTAGTAGGAAAAGGGAGACATTCAAGTCCGGTCCATGCACTTGACCTGTTAGCGCAGAGCGGACAGACATGAACAGCTGCTTCCCTTTGAAGCCTGTTTCCTTCTGTACAGCTTTCAGCAGTGCTGGCATCGCTTCAACAGTGAAAGCTTCTGCTTGCTCCACTTGTGCTAAGAAGCTAGTCAACACAACAGGCACATGTTCTTCCTTCAATACGACTGCTGCTTCTTCGTCGATGACCAGGTCTTCTTTGAAAAAGAGTGCCGCTAGATCCACGATCTCAGCCGCGAAGCGCATTCTTTCTTGGTTAAGGCCTACCAGCGCCTCTACCCATGCCCCAGTAGTCGCATCCAATTCACCTTCTTGCAGATAGCCAGCTTTGCGCAAATGCGGCAAGCACAGGTCGACGATGCGGGATAGCGGAGCTTTTTTCAAATAAGCGTTATTCATCCAATTCAATTTATCCATATCAAACACAGCTGGGCTCTTGGATACACGATCCAGATCAAACTGTGCGATCAGTTCTTCCTTCGTGAACATCTCTTCTTCTCCACCAGGTGACCAACCTAGCAGGGCAATGAAGTTCACCACCGCTTCTGGCAAATAGCCGAGCTCTCTGTACTGTTCGATAAACTGGATGATCGACTCATCTCGTTTACTCATTTTCTTACGGTCAGGATTCAAAATAAGGGCCAAGTGAGCAAACTCTGGAATCGGCATATCCAGCGCTTCGTACATGAGGATTTGCCTAGGCGTATTAGACAGATGCTCTTCACCACGTATGACCAAGTTGATTTGCATCAAATGATCGTCAACAATAACCGCAAAGTTATATGTCGGAATGCCGTCAGGACGAGCGATAATGAAATCACCGATCCCATTCGAATCAAATTCCACATGATCACGCACTTTATCTTCGATAGCGATGATACGGTCTGCTGGCACACGGAAGCGAGTAGCAGGTACGCGACCTTCTGCTTGATACGCAGCAATCTGCTCAGGCTTCAAATGACGGCATTTGCCGGAGTAACCGCCCATTTCCCCGCTAGCTTCTTGCTCTGCACGCTCTTGCTCTAGATCTGCTTCTGAGCAATAGCAGCCGTATGCATGACCACTAGCTAAAAGCTTATCCAGATAAGTCTTGTAAATATCGAGTCTCTCCATTTGACGATAAGGGCCGAACGGACCTCCGATATCTACGCTCTCGTCCCACTCCAGGCCAAGCCATCTGAGACCATTCAATTGGTCCTCGATTCCTGACTCTTTGTGACGAGTTTGATCCGTATCTTCAAAACGCACAACAAACGCTCCGCCATGGCGACGAGCTAATAAATAATCAAACAGTGCCGTACGGGCACCGCCAATATGTAAATGTCCAGTCGGACTAGGTGCATAACGCACGCGTAAAGGCTGATTCATTGTGGTATCCCCTTTTCTTCTTCCAAGCATGAATATTCTGCTATTTTAGCACATCACGAATTAAACAAACAACCGATTGCGCCGCGATTCCCTCGCCTCGACCTGTGAATCCAAGCTGCTCTGTCGTGGTCGCTTTCACGTTGACTTGTTCAGGCTCCGCCTCTAGCGCAGCTGCAATAATTTCGACCATTTGCGGAATGTACGGCAGCATCTTCGGCTTCTGAGCTATAATGGTGGAATCTGCGTTCCCCAATTTGTAGCCTTTCTCTTTGGCCAATTGCCATACACGCTTCAATAGGACCAAGCTATCCGCGTCTTTGTACTCGTCAGCTGTATCCGGGAAGTGCTTCCCGATATCCCCAAGACCTAATGCGCCCAGAATCGCGTCGCTAATAGCGTGCAACAGCACATCCGCATCGGAGTGGCCCAGTAATCCTTTTTCATAAGGAATCGTTACGCCTCCAATAATACACTTACGTCCTTCTACCAATTGATGAACATCAAACCCATTCCCTACACGAATCATGAGCGTTCCTCTCCCCTTACGTTATGTAATATCCAATCTGCCCAAGGTAAATCTTCCGGGGTCGTAATTTTAATATTATAATAGTCCCCTTCTACAACATGCACCGCAGCGCCTAGACGCTCCACAAGACTTGCATCATCCGTCCCTATGAACTGATCACGCAAAGCGGCCTCATGCGCCTCCTGGAGGAGGGAAAGACGAAAAGCCTGCGGCGTTTGGATCGCCCACAAGCTTCGTCTATCTGGCGTTGATTGAATGCGCTTATCTGCTGCATCCACAACCTTAATGGTATCTTTGACGGGAACGGCCAGTACGGCTGACCCTACTTCTTGCGCCTTCGCCAGGCACTCGAACACATGTTCTATTTTGACGAAAGGCCGAACTCCGTCATGCACAAGCACCCACTCCGTGCCTTCTTGTAAGGCTTGGAGACCCTGTCTAACGGAATCCTGACGCTCAGCGCCCCCTGCTAGCACACGTGTTACCTTGGTAAGCGCATAGCCCGTGACATACGCCTCACAGCGGTTCACATCATCTGCACCCACAACAAGAATAATCTCATCCACTTCATGTATGTTTTGAAATAATTGCAAGGTATGTACCAGAATTGGCTTCTGTCCCAGTTGCAGGTATTGTTTACTCTCCGCTGTACCCATGCGCGAGCCTTTGCCCGCTGCCACGATGATAACCCCTAGCTTCCCCATAAGTCCTCCAACCCTAGCGCTTTCCAAACAAAGTAATGTTACATCTCCTTATCATACTGGTTTTACTGAGCTTTTTCCAATAGTTTTGGTTTCGCGAAAATCATCCGACCCGCCGACGTCTGCAGCACACTGGTTACCATCACTTCAAGCGTCATCCCAATGAAATCGCGTCCGCCTTCAACTACGATCATTGTGCCGTCATCCAAATAGGCCACACCTTGTCCATGTTCTTTGCCGTCTTTAATGACTTGCACAATAATTTCTTCACCCGGTAAGACGACTGGTTTAACCGCATTGGCAAGATCGTTAATATTGAGCACCGAAACACCTTGTAGTTCACACACTTTATTCAGGTTAAAATCATTCGTAATTACTTTTCCTTGCAGCACTTTCGCTAAACGAACAAGCTTACTGTCCACTTCGGCAATTTCTTCGAAATCCCCCTCGTAGATGAGGACTTTCACTTCAAGCTCTTTTTGAATTTTGTTCAAAATGTCCAGTCCGCGACGCCCCCGATTTCGCTTGAGTAAATCCGATGAGTCTGCAATATGTTGCAGCTCTTCTAATACGAATTCAGGGATTACTAAGGTGCCCTCGATAAATCCTGTTTTGCAAATGTCTGCAATACGGCCATCGATAATGACGCTCGTGTCCAGAATCTTATGTTCCTCATACGGACGATGCGTCTGCTTCTCAGGACCGCCAGAGCGGCTCTTCACAATGATCTGAACAAGCTCTTCCCGCTTGCTGTAGCCGATACGGAAGCCCATAACGCCTAAAATAGCCGACACAACGAAAGGTAGAAACGGCCCTGCCCATTTGGCTTGCTCCATGACAGGAAACAGCATCACGGATACTAATAATCCAATGACGAGACCTAACGTACCTGAGAGCAAGTCCGACACGGGAATATCCGTGACATTGCGTTCCCCTCTCATCAGCAACTTCATCCCTAAACTAGCTACCCATGCCGAAACCAAAAACATCCCTGCTGCACATAAACTATTAATCCAAAAAACTTGTCCTGCCTGTACTGCTACATCTGTTGTTCGAAGGAACGCATCGCTCCACCTATAACCTAAACTGCCACCCATGATGGCTAAAATGATTTGTACCCATTTCTTCATCACAGATTCACCTCCTGCATCAACTTTTTTGAACCTTATTACAATTATGTTCCAATTTATGCAACGTTAATCACTTCTTTCGTCAGAAAATTGAAATATTAGAAGGCATCCCTTATAATGAAATGGAAGTTACCAACCTACCCGAGGTGGATGGAATGAGCTCCTTGACTTTAAAGCAGTTTCAGGATCAAGTGTCTGAATTATTACTCCGTCACCGCAGTTTGCTTGACGTCTTATCCAAATTTCAGCAGTCAGGCGCAGCAGCCAACCGTTCTGTCGTGAAATCCATTACGGAATGTGGATGTATCCAAGTTCACGCGGCTAAGCAAGAGTATCATCCAGAGATGACCTTGGATGAGGCTAAGGATGTCCTCCGCACCCATGTATCTGGACACTTATGTGAACAATGCATCGAGGTTGTGAGCAGTGAGCTAGGCAGGAATCTCTTCTACATGTCCGCGCTAAGCAACATTCTTGATATTAATTTGGAGCAAGTTGTTGAGAATGAATCAAAGAAATGTACAACATTGGGCCTATTCAACATGTCATGATCATGCATACAAGACGAAAAAAAAAGCATTTATCTTCTTCCTGAGAATTCAGGAGAAAATAAATGCTTTTTATTTTCGAACAACGTGCTTACAAGTCAGATTTCACTGAATTGCTTTCTTCCATCGCACGTCTTTTGTTCTTTCTGCGAAGATTGCGCAGACGGATGAAATATCCATCAACGTTTTTTTTTAGGCCGTAAAGAGCGTACATCAAAAGCGGTACGAAAATCATTTTAGAAATGGATTCAGGCCATTTGATAGCAATCAAAATTGCAGCTGCCACAATAATCGGTGTGACCCAAATCGCTGCTTTGGGAATACCCGCTTTTTTGAAATTCGGATATTTCACTGTGCTTACCATTAAGTATGACAAGAGAACTGTACTTACAAGAAGTACATATACGTTTATGTCATTCACGAACAAAGCTAACGTACAAAGAACACCGCCTGCTGCTGGAATCGGTAAACCGATGAAATAGCCAGGCGTACCGGCAACAACATTGAATCTTGCTAAACGCAGCGCTCCACAAATCGGGAAGATCGCTGTTACAATCCAAGCGAACGCTGGACTAATGACTGTAGGGTCGTTGAACGCAACTACATACATGATGAAAGCCGGAGCAACACCGAAAGAAATAACGTCGGATAAGGAGTCTAATTCTTTACCGAACTCACTTTGAGCATTCAATGCTCGAGCTACACGTCCATCGAGTCCATCTAACAGCATTGCGACAATGACAAGAACGGCTGCGACGCCATGTTCGCCACTGAAGGCCAAGATAATCGATAAAACGCCTAGGAATAAGTTCCCTACTGTAAAGAGACTGGGAATTGATTTCGTTAACATATGTTTTTGTCCACCTCTGGATTTACTATACCCTAAACTTGACTTCATGAAACCTCAACAATGATACTTTATGATTGTATCCAGTTTAAATATGTCTGTCAATGAACACTTGTTCTTGAATTCTTTTGAGACCTTCCTTAATCGCGCGGGCCCTCACTTCTCCGATACCGTCAACTTCATCCAATTCCTCAATTGTGGCCATCATCATGTGTGGCAGGTAGCCGAACTTTTCCACAAGATTACCAATAATAATCGATGGCAACCGCGGAATTTTACCCAAGATCCGGAAGCCGCGTGGCGAGACCGGCTCTTCAGCAATCGAATTGGTATGAGAATACCCTAGCAATCGGATAATTTGCTGGGGCTCTAGCAGCTCATCAGACGACAAACGCTTCAGACCGGCTTGCATATCTTTGACTCGGTCCTCCGTTAAATCTCTTACATAATCTTTTACGAGCAAACGCGCCTCAAGTTCCGCATTCCCCACAAGTTCTTCAAGCTGCATGCTAATTAATCGTCCCTCATTGCCTAACTCATTAATATAACGGTTAATTTCTGCTTTAATGCGGAGTACCATTTCAAATCGGGCGATGACATTGGTAATATCATGCAGCGTCACTAATTCCTCAAACTCAGATGCACTTAGGTTCGTTAAGGATTGATCTAAGACAACTTTATAGCGCTCTAAGGTTTGGATGGCTTGATTCGCTTTGGTGAGAATAACGCCAATGTCCTTCAACGCGTACCTTAAATTACCTTGATAGAGCGTTATCACATTCCGCCGTTGCGAGATGGAAACGACTAATTTATTCGTTTGTTTCGCCACACGCTCTGCCGTTCGGTGCCTAATTCCTGTTTCAGACGAGGAAATGGAGGAGTCCGGAATCAATTGCGTGTTCGCATATAAGATCCGTTTGATATCCTCGCTGAGGATAATCGCCCCATCCATTTTGGCAAGCTCATATAAATAATTGGGTGAAAAATCACAATTTATAGAAAACCCGCCGTCTACGATTTCAGTTACCTCTGAACTGAAACCCACGACGATCAGACCGCCTGTTTTGGCACGCAGGACATTCTCCAAGCCATCACGAAATGGCGTACCAGGCGCTACCAATTGGAGCAATTGGCTCATCACATCTCGTTTGATCTCTTCTTTACTCATCATTTTCCTCCTGAAGGCTTTCAGCTTACCGAACAGCACCCTATCTTAGCCAAGCGCTGCTTTCAATGCCTCTGCCACCGTGTTTACACCAATAATCTCCATCCCTTTGGGATGCGTCCACCCCTTCAAACTCTTCTCCGGCATAATAACCCTCCGGAACCCGAGCTTCTCCGCTTCTTTCACACGTTGATCTATACGAGATACACCGCGCACTTCCCCTGTTAGGCCTATCTCCCCGAACACCACATCAAATGGCTGGGTAGCTTGGTCCCGGAAGCTCGAGGCAATACTAATGGCGATGGCCAGATCCACCGCGGGCTCATCCAGCTTAATTCCGCCGGCCACATTCAAGTACGCATCTTGATTTTGAAGAAACATCCCCATCCGTTTCTCTAGCACCGCAATGATTAAAGAGAGACGGTTATGATCGACACCGGTCGCCATCCTTCGAGGAGAAGGGAAATTCGTTGAAGATACCAACGCTTGTATTTCAACCAGGACGGGACGCGTCCCCTCCATACTTGCGACGACAGCCGAACCAGCGACTCCAAGCGGCCTCTCGGATAGAAAGAGCTCAGAGGGATTACTTACTTCAACGAGTCCAACTTCCTGCATTTCAAAAATACCAATTTCATTCGTCGAGCCAAAACGGTTCTTTACCGCTCTTAGCACGCGATAGGAGTGATGCCGTTCGCCTTCAAAGTAGAGCACACAATCCACCATATGCTCTAGCATTCGTGGTCCAGCAATGGCACCTTCCTTCGTCACATGCCCGACAAGGACCGTTGCAATTCCCTTCCCCTTAGCTATTCTCATAAAATGGCCTGTGCATTCTCGAACCTGTGATACGGTACCTGGCGCTGAAGTAATGGCGGGATGAAATACCGTTTGAATGGAGTCAATCACTAGAAAATCGGGATTGGTTTCCTGAATGGCTTCCTCAATCAATTCTAGATTAGTCTCACATAATACATAAAGTAGCGGAGAAGAAGCATTCAATCGATCTGCACGCAGCTTCGTTTGCTTAATGGATTCTTCTCCCGATATATAAAGCACCTTTTGCTGGGCTTGTGTGAGTTCAAAGGACGTTTGTAACAGCAAGGTTGATTTCCCAATACCAGGATCCCCACCTACAAGGATCAATGAGCCTGGGACAATACCTCCGCCTAAAACCCGATTTAATTCTTTATTACTAGTGACAACCCTTGGCTCCGAGCTGCTTTCTATATGTATGATGGGGACCGCTTTTTCTTTCGTTTTGGGGATCGAAGATGTCATCCCTTGTGTACGAACTACGGTTTCAATTTCTTCCACCATCGTATTCCACGACTGACAACCTGGACATTTGCCCATCCATTTCGGTGAATCATAGCCGCATTCTTGGCAGCTAAATTTCGTTTTCTGCTTGCTCATAAAAGAAATTACTCCTTAACTTGGAAGATACCCTTTCTGGATATCCTTACCACATAAAGTTTACCATTTTTATGGTTGCCATGAAAGTGCTGATACAAAATAAACGACTACACTGTCCTCATTGGACAGGAAGCGTTCATGGAGATATATAGCCGACTTCTGATGTGAAACATCTATTTTCTATATTTGAAATAAAAAGCATTTCACTCCACCCTCATCGGATGAAGTGAAATGCTTCTTCACTTTCGCTTACTTGGTTGCTACGCCTTCGCCCTTAAGGACAACAAGCTCGCCTTCATTCTCATCAATAGTTAGCGAATCACCTTTGGAAATGTTGCCTCTCAGCAATTCTTCCGACAAGCGATCTTCGATATGTTTCTGAATGGCTCTGCGTAATGGACGCGCGCCGTAGGTTGGATCGAAGCCTTCCTTCGCGAGGAACAGTTTCGCTTTATCCGTAAGCAAGAAATCCACTTCTTGTTCTTTTAGACGTTTGCGAAGATCATCAGCCATCAAGCTAACGATTTGTGCAATGTGTGTTTCATCCAAAGAGTGGAATACGATGATTTCATCGATCCGGTTAAGGAATTCGGGACGGAAGCTTTTCTTCAACTCGCCCATCACTTTATCCTTCATATTCGTGTAGTCTTTTCCAGCATCAAGTGCCGCTGTAAAGCCTAATGAAGAGTTCTTCTTGATCAAATCTGCACCAACATTGGATGTCATAATGATCAACGTGTTGCGGAAGTCAACCGTACGTCCTTTGGAGTCCGTTAAACGACCGTCTTCCAGTACTTGTAGAAGGATGTTAAACACTTCAGGATGTGCTTTTTCAATCTCATCCAAGAGGACAACCGAGTACGGTTTACGGCGAACTTTCTCAGTCAGTTGACCGCCTTCTTCATAGCCTACATAACCTGGAGGCGCTCCTACTAGACGGGATGTCGAGTGTTTCTCCATGTATTCAGACATATCGATACGCACAACCGCATTATCATCTCCAAAGAGGGACTCTGCTAGGGCACGTGCAAGCTCGGTTTTCCCTACCCCAGTTGGTCCTAGGAAAATAAATGAGCCCATAGGACGCTTAGGATCTTTCAATCCAGCTCTTGCGCGGCGAATCGCACGACTTACCGCTTTAACCGCTTCTTCTTGTCCAATGACACGTTCATGAAGGATATCCTCCATTTTGAGCAAACGATCTGTTTCTTCCTCTGCCAGCTTACTCACAGGAATTCCAGTCCAGCTCGCCACGATTTGTGCGATATCATCTGGTGTTACTTCCGTATCTAGACGGCCTTGTTTCTCTTTCCACTCGTTCTTCGTGGAGTCTAGCTCTTCGCGAAGCTTTTGCTCCGTATCCCGAAGACCTGCTGCCTTCTCGAACTCTTGGCTTTGAACCGCAGCATCTTTTTCTTTACGGATATTTTCCAATTTATTCTCAAGTTGCTTCAAGGATGGCGGTGTCGTGTAAGAACGAAGTCTTACTTTCGAACTCGCTTCATCGATCAAATCGATCGCTTTATCCGGTAAGAAACGATCTGTGATATAACGATCAGACAGCTTTACAGCTTCTTGAATCGCAGCATCTGTGATTTTCACACGGTGATGTGCTTCATAACGATCGCGTAAGCCATACAGAATTTGAACCGCTTCCTCTGGGGAAGGTTGATCTACGGTAATCGGTTGGAAACGACGCTCTAGAGCAGCATCTTTCTCAATGTATTTCCGGTACTCATCCAACGTCGTCGCACCAATACATTGCAGCTCGCCTCTGGCAAGCGCCGGCTTCAGGATGTTGGAAGCATCAATCGCGCCTTCCGCTCCCCCTGCACCGATCAACGTGTGCAACTCATCGATGAACAATACGATATTGCCGGCTTGTCGAATCTCATCCATGATCTTCTTCAGACGATCCTCGAACTCGCCGCGGTACTTCGTACCTGCTACGACAGACCCCATATCCAGGGTCATAACGCGTTTATCTTTTAACGTTTCGGGAATTTCATTGTTAATAATTTTTTGTGCAAGACCTTCTGCAATCGCCGTTTTACCAACGCCTGGCTCACCGATAAGAACTGGATTGTTCTTCGTTCTACGGCTCAACACCTGAATAACACGTTCGATTTCTTTGCTACGGCCGATAACAGGGTCCAAATGCCCCTCTTTGGCGTATGCCGTCAAATCTCTTGCCAGCCCATCCAATGTAGGCGTGTTCACATTCGGATTCGTACCATGACTTGGCGATACTGTTTCGCTGCTGCCCAAAAGTTGAAGAACTTGTTGGCGCGCTTTATTAAGCGATACCCCCAAATTATTAAGCACTCTTGCCGCTACGCCCTCACCTTCACGAATAAGGCCAAGCAGAATATGTTCAGTCCCCACATACGTGTGACCTAATTTTCTCGCTTCATCCATCGAAAGCTCAATGACTTTCTTAGCTCTAGGTGTATACGCGATGTTAGTAGGTTGCTCTTGCCCTCTGCCAATTAGAGATTCCACTTCATCTTGAATTTTCTCAAGACCTAGGCCGAGCGCAACGAGTGCTTTAGCAGCAATGCCTTCACCTTCACGAATTAGTCCTAGTAAAATGTGCTCTGTTCCAATATTGTTATGCCCTAAACGAACAGCCTCCTCTTGAGCTAGAGAAAGCACCTTCTGCGCACGTTCCGTAAATCTGCCAAACATCATAGCGAACACCTCCAAAAGTAGTATATCTATGGAATTCCTAAAGGATGAATCTTTTTATACCCTGCCAAACTTTTCGCGAATCAACTCTGCACGCCGCATATCTCGTTCATCTGCACCAAGCTTCTCGCCCGCATACTGCTGAAGGAATCCAGGCTGCGTCATAACTAGAAGCTCATTCAGTACATTGGAAGAAACATTGTTGATGATGCCCAGGTCGATCCCTAGCCTTACATCTGATAGCCGCTGTGCCGCTTCTTTAGAGTCGATAATCCCTGCATACGATAGAATACCAAGGGATCGATTTACGCGATCAATAATACGCATTCTAGACTCTTGCATTAGCTTATGTCTTGCGGCGCGTTCATGCTCTATAATCTGCCTGGCCACACTGTATAAATTATCTATAATCTCTTCTTCTGACTGACCTAACGTAATTTGGTTAGAGATTTGGAATAGATTACCTAAAGCTTCGCTGCCTTCCCCATATAATCCTCTAACCGTCAATCCAACTTGTGTAACAGCGGATAAAATACGATTAATCTGCTGGCTAAGCACTAACGCAGGTAAGTGCATCATTACAGATGCGCGAATTCCTGTACCGACATTCGTCGGGCAGCTCGTTAAGTAGCCTCTTTTTTCATCATAACCGTAATCCATCTGCGTTTCAAAAATATCGTCAATCTGATTGGCCAAGTCCCAAACCTCTTTAATCTGAAAACCTGGACATAGACATTGTATGCGAAGATGGTCTTCTTCATTGATCATAATACTAATCGACTCATTATCGCTTAAAATAACGGCACCATTTCTGGATTCGTTAGCTAAATTTGGACTAATTAAATGTTTCTCCACAAGCACCATTCGCTCAAGCTCATTAAGCTCTGACAATGGAATGAGTGAGAAGTTACTTATCGTCTCTAACTCATCATTCGCAAGAACACCAGACAACTGCTCCAGCACTTCCTGTGATTGTTGGTTGGTCGCGAGCATGGGATAAGGATAATCTCTCAGGTTACGAGCAATTCGGATTCGACTACTGATGACAATATCCGACTCAGGCCCTTCACCCTTCATCCACTCACTTAATGCATCTCCTGTAAACCGCTGTAACGCCACTGGATTCACACTCCCTTACAAACTTACATACTCGCAATCTTCTTCTCAATCTCACGTATCTGGTCGCGTATCTGTGCCGCTTGTTCGAATTCTTCGCCTTCGATACAGGTCATCATATCTTTCTTCAAAAGCTCAATTTCTCGTCTGCACTGAATGATACCACCGCTCCGCTTGGGTACTTTCCCAACGTGTACGATATTCCCGTGCACTCGCTTGAAAAGAGGGTCTAGCTTCTCCGAAAAGTTCTGATAACAGGAACCGCAACCAAACCGACCTAATTTACTAAATTGCGAATACGTAAGGCCACAGTTATCACATCGGATCGCTTGAGGCTTGGTCGTAGATGATAAGGGTTCAAAGTCAAGTAAACCTGATAATAAATTATGAATCGAAAAGCCATTCGATGTTCCAGGAATCATCTCGCCCTTCTCACGGGCGCAATTCTCACAAATGTGGAACTCGTTCTTATCCCCATTCACAATCTTCGTGAAATGAAGAGTAGCCGGTCGTTTCCCGCATTCCTGACAAACCATTCCATCTGCCTCCTTATCTGCTAAGCAAGGATATCAGCATTGCTTTAAGAATCTTAGCCCGAATTTCATCGCGCAGCGGTAGCTTAAAGGTCAATACATCTCTGGATATCGCCGCCCGAATCAGGTTAGCTTCTCTGGTGGAAATATAATGCCCCTCTTGCAATTGATAAATCAGCCCCTCAGAGGTGACTTGATCAATGTGGGTATGAATCGTACGGAATATATGGTCCAAAATAGAACCATGACTCTTGAGCTCGATCTTCTGGATGCGAATATAGCCGCCGCCGCCGCGTTTACTCTCCACAATATAGCCTTTTTCCAAAGTAAACCTTGTACTAATGACATAATTTATTTGTGAAGGTACGCATTGAAATTGGTCAGCCAAATCATTTCGTTGAATCTCGATAGCGCCTTCCGTACTTTGCTGCAGGACATGTTTTAAATACTGTTCAATAATTTCTGATACATTGCGCATCAATTCGGCCTCCCAGATTTCTAGAAGTAAATTGACTTTGACTTTCTTTGACCTTAACTAAATTATAATCATTTCCTTTCTTTTTGACAAGTACTGCTCCTAAATTGTCTCCCCCCACGGATCCGATCCCCTTATGTGAACCTTACTATTGTTGACCTTCCCTACAGATTTATTCGAAATGAAACGAAGAAAAAGCTGATCTCCTCGCTCTTTTCACATAAAAAGGAAAGGCATAAAACAAAAAAAACCTTTCTGAGAATTCTCTCAAAAAGGTCTGATCTTTTGCTTGGCAACGTTCTACTCTCCCAGAACCCTGCGGTTCAAGTACCATCGACGCTGGAGGGCTTAACGGTCGTGTTCGAGATGGGAACGCGTGGGTCCCCTCCGCCATCATCACCAAACAGTCAAAGCGTTT
>NZ_LYPC01000029.1:0-259 GCF_001700435.1 Paenibacillus pectinilyticus | reverse complement strand
TTGCTTGGCAACGTTCTACTCTCCCAGAACCCTGCGGTTCAAGTACCATCGACGCTGGAGGGCTTAACGGTCGTGTTCGAGATGGGAACGCGTGGGTCCCCTCCGCCATCATCACCAAACAGTCAAAGCGTTTGTTTGCGCCTTGAAAACTAGATACGAAACTTCAACGTAGGTATTTCTCTTAGGAATTTTGGTTAAGCCCTCGACCGATTAGTATTCGTCAGCTGCATACGTTGCCGCACTTCCACCTCGAACCTAT
>NZ_LYPC01000028.1:557266-882253 GCF_001700435.1 Paenibacillus pectinilyticus | reverse complement strand
CCCAGCGCTCTTTGAGCAGCTATATTATCAGCGGGTGGCTTAACTTAGTGACGTCTACTTTCTTGACAGAAGAGCATTCCTCCATCTATTTTCGCTCGAATCAGCTATTTTATTAATTTAGATGGATTACATGTAGCTAATTTCATCCATATCAAGGATTATGGGCTATCTGCCCCAAATTAACTGGAGGTTTTCCATCAATTTGATAATTTGAGCAAGATAAGCTGAAATTAACTACAGGAAATCCAGTTAGTTGGCTATCGCCGTACGCGAGCGGGGGCTGCGAGTGCTTTTTTTTCAGCCCGCAGCCGGCGCATCACCTATTTATTGCCGTACTCATCCCCGCGCCACACTCAAAGCCCGCCCAACCTGCATATCCCTGCGCCGCGCGCGAACCTGCACGCTACTCGTTCATCCCTGCGCCGCCGCGGCCCAACCTGCCACGCTACTCGTGCATCCCTGCGCCACGCGCCAACCTGCACGCTACTGGCTCATCCCTACGCCGCGCGCGAACCTGCACGCTACCCGTTCATCCCTACGCCGCGCGCCAGCCTACGCCCTAGCCGCACATTCCTGCGCTCCACCCCAGCCGTATCCCCGTCCTTTACATCAAGCCATCTACACGCCTCCCATCCCCCCAACACTGACCACACCTTCCTCCCTCTTTTTAGCATTGTTTTCACCCTACTATCCCCCACTAAACACACTTATCCACAAACTTACCCACACTATCAACATGTCCACAAAGTAGGCTGTGCATAAGATTTTACAATCTTTATACACATATCCACAAGTTACTTTATCCACAGGATGAAGCGGGTAAGTTTATCCTAAGACATGACAGTGATTTTCACAGACATAGGAGGTCAAATCCTCACATAAAATCCAACTATGCACTACTTTTGTGGGACAACTCCGTCTTTGGTCTAGGTTTTTTCACGACCTTTGGCTAATGAAAGACAGTACCTTGGTGCGTTCAGCAAGTGGCGAAACTCCTTTATGATGAAGATAACGTAAAGGAGAGCGAGGATTTTACATGAAGACGAAATCGTGGGTGTCATACCTACTAGCATGTAGTGGGCTTCTTCTGATACCATTAGTAGGACTCATTTATTTACATTTAAATCAAAATGATGGAACAGCATACAGCCTAATGACGGATTTGGATCGACAGATTCCTTTTATCAAAAGCTTCGTGGTCCCGTATTTATCCTGGTATGGTTTTCTTGCCGTAGGATTTCTATACTTGGTGTATCGGGATCGCAAGAATTATATAAGAACGCTTATAGAATTTATTATAGGTTTGCTTTTGTGTTATAGCGTCTATGCTATATATCAGACAACAGTTCCTCGACCGGAAGTTGCAGGCAGTGATTGGGTAAGCCGAACAGTCCAGTGGGTGTATCGCTCGGATGAGCCGTTTAACTGTTTTCCAAGTACACATGTGTTAACCGCTTATCTATTAATGAAAGCCTATCTCCGATCGACGCTGATTGCGAAGAGATACAAGTTCGTGGTGGCGATAATGGGGGCATTGATTATTGTCTCGACGCTATTCGTTAAACAGCATGTGCTGATGGACATCGTGGGTGCAGTGCTAGTAGCGGAAGGAGTCGTCTATATCATAGAACGAAGTAGAAGCGTGTGGTTGAAAAAATCGCTAACTGCAGATGCGCGGCAAGATAAGCTCGAGAGGGGACTAAAGCAATGAGAAGAGGAAAGCTTTTAATACTGACGGGCAGTCTGGGCGATGGGCACAATAAGGCAGCACAAGCGATTTTAGAAGCGACGCGTTTGTATAAGCCAGATATGGATGTCAAAGTGGTTGATTATTTGGCATGGACGCATCCGTACCTGCATGGAGTGGGCAAATATTGCTATATGCAATGGGTAAAAAGCTTACCTTCTGTGTATGGTTTTTTATATCGCAAGACCAGACATGATACTGCATTATCCCATATGTTCAAAAAAATGAAATCGTTCAGCACCGATCGCATGCTGGCATTGTTAGAGGAAGAGGGGCCCACGGAGGTCGTGTGCACGTTTCCAGGAGCTGCAGCAGCTATGTCCTATCTAAAATGTAACGGCCTTACGACGGTGCCGACCGTGACGGTTATCACCGATTACACGGATCACAGCTACTGGATCCATCCAGGGACGGATAAGTATCTAGTGGGGGCTGAGCATGTGAAACAGGCGCTGCTGCGCTATGCGATCCCTGAGCAACGCATTGTTGTAACAGGCATTCCGCTGCGCATGCCCTTCACCCAGACCTATGATCGTGCCAAGCTGCGCGACCAATATGGCTTGCATCGCGACATGCCGACGGTCCTCGTAATGGGTGGCGGTCATGGACTGATCGGCAAGTCGTTCAAATCCGTTCTGCAATCGGATGATCTGGCGGTGCCCGTGCAATTTGTTTTCGTGTGCGGTCGCAATGAGAAGCTGAAGCAACATCTGGAGGAGGAATTCGGCGGATCAAAAACGCAACATCACGTCATGGTCACCGGATTCGTCGATCATGTGCATGAGTTGATGGCACTGTCCGATTTGATCGTGACGAAGCCAGGCGGACTTACCATATCCGAAGCGCTTGCGCTCGATCTGCCGATGATGCTCTACAAGCCGATTCCCGGCCAAGAGCAGGCGAACGCGGCCTATCTGGTTGGCATTGGCGCAGCTGTCGAGGTGAAGAAGGCGGCGGAGCTGAAAAGCCAACTGCTGGATGTCATCGCGAACCAATCGGTTTTGCGTAAGTTAAAACGAAACGCACAGATGAGTCATCGCCAGCCGGATGTGCTTCGCACGGTGAATGCGATTTTCGAAACGGAGCATCACTATCTGCCGGCTCAGGAAGGCTTACAATTTTCATATGCGAATGTTTAAAAATATGCCCTTTCTTCCTCCCTTTTTCGGTGTGGAAAATGGGCTTTTTTTTATGGGGATTGGCTAGAGAGCGGAATAACCCATTATTTATCCTCTTGCATCGTCACAATGATATCCTGCGCGTAATTGCCAAAGCTTTTCCCGAAAAGTGTAACCCCGCCACAATTCACAGCCGTTTCTAAGGACGCAATGCGGAAATGAATATCTTGCGAAAATAAAATATGGAGATCGTGAATCGTAGTCGCTGAGATTTGCGTGCCATCTAGGAAAGAACCCTGCGGATTCACCGTAATAATTTTCAACAGGCCATGCTGGGTGTTGCCATTTCCCCACCAATCCGGAGAGTGTACGCCTCTGTGCTTGCCGAAGTCACCAGGACAAGTCCACTGACCGAGGCATTTATCGTTGATCGAAAACGAAATATCCGAAGGCCAATTCTCGTTATAACCAGGAGCCTCCGAGCAGATTTCAAACGAGATCTCCAGTGAGCGAAGCTTCTGGTTACTATGAAAAAAATTCGGGATGCGGTACTCGACATAGCCGCTGCCGAACCAAAGGATGCCCGCTTGCACATGCTGCGGATCCGCAAAATACCGCGGATCATCCAGCACGCCAATCAACTGCGTTGGCGACGCCAAGCCGCACGTTGGCTTCACGTCGAAGGCCGAATACTGGCCGATGGGAATCGCAACCGTCGTTGTCGGGTGCTCATATTGTTTTTTCGGCTTGAACTGCAGGGTGGCTTGCTCAAGCTGCAGGTAACAGATCTTCTGTGTGCCGCGCACACCGGTCACGTTCTCCGAACGGACAATACCAGCCTGTTCCAGCTTCTGAATGTGCTTCGTCACGATCGCGGACGAAATCTCCAGCCGCTGGGACAGCTGTTTGATATTTAACGGTGCTTCGCCTAGGAGTTCAATCATCTTCACACGAGTCTCCGAGGAGAAGCATTCTAGGAAGGGCATATTTTTGGCGGAAACGTCAATTTGCATAGGGGAACCTCGACTTTACAGGCATAGTTTCTATCATTGTATAACTTGTAGGTTATTTAAACAACTTGTTTGTGATAAACCTCGAGCCCTCACAAAAACCTCTGCTCAGTCCCGACTCTGAACCCCTGAATCCGGAATCTGACTCTCGACCCAACCAAACAGAACCCAGACCGAGACCCGGACCCGGACCCAGACCCAGACCGAGACCGAGACCGAGACCCAGACCCGGACCCAACCAAACCGAACCAGAACCCGGACCAGCCCCTTATCCTCTTTATATGCGTCTATGTTGGGGGTACCTAGGTCAACCAACTTAGCTAGTTTGAAATATGTGAGAGTAACGGACGCTGAATGATGTAACTGTTGCGCAGGGTGTGGGTGAAAAGTAGCTACCCTTGAGATGTTGTATTTACTACAACATTATTCGTGTTTTCTAGGCCAAGCGCTCTCCATGTTGTATTTACTACAACATTATTGGGCGTATAGTCAGAAAATAGCCCGAATCAGCCAATCATGTTGCAGAAAATGCAACAAAAATGCTCAATCGTCCATTTTCCTGCCATAATGTTGTACATAATACAACTTGCGAGATTGAAGCGGCAGTTGCTGTTGACGCAGCACTTGTAGTAAACATGGCAGCAGTTGCTGTTGACGCAGTGCTTGTAGTTAAACATGGCGGCAGTTGCTGTTGACTCAGTGCTTGTAGTTAAACATGGCGGCAGTTGCTG
Source organism: Paenibacillus pectinilyticus (assembly GCF_001700435.1). GTDB lineage: Bacteria > Bacillota > Bacilli > Paenibacillales > NBRC-103111 > Paenibacillus_E > Paenibacillus_E pectinilyticus. The sequence continues at coordinate 877,647 of NZ_LYPC01000028.1, read as the reverse complement.
TTGACTCAGTACTTGTAGTAAACATGGCGGCAGTTGCTGTTGACTCAGTGCTTGTAGTAAACATGGCGGCAGTTGCTGTTGACTCAGCACTTGAAGTAAACATAGCAGCAGTTCTTGTCTTAGTGGACGTAGCAAACTTGGCGTCTGTTACCGAGTTCTGTGCCTACCCCATAGCAAAAACCCGACAAAATACCAACTCATACCAATAATCGCTGTCAAGCGCCGTCGTTCAGCTCATAATGCCGTGCATAAGCACCGCTGCCTGTCTTAGTAAGGACTCCTTTCGCAACTAGGCTGCCTAACCATTTCCGTGATGTGCGGAAGTTAACTTCGTAGAAGCTGGTAATATCCTTTGGGCGGATCGGTCTGCTGAGGTTGATGGCCATCCGTAGGACTTCTTTTTCTTCCGGAGTCAGTGAGGGCGCGGCAGATTGGCGTATAAGATGAGGGCCGATCACCAGCTGTAGTAGCATTTGGCACACTTCGGGACGGTTCTGAATATCGTCAAAGGAGAAATGAATCATTCGCCAGCCCATCCCCGTGAGGAACGTGTCGCGATTCAGCGCATAGCTGAACTTCTCGCGATCCATGTCTTTGATGTGACTCTGGAATCCGTCGCACTCAATCCCAAAACGCCCAGATGATGTAAGGTAAGCGAAATCGAGGAATTGAGATTTCCGATTCCAATCGTAGATCTCATACTCGGGATGCAGATTATCAAAACTTTCGAATAGCGGCCACCATACCTGCTTCAGGAACAGCTTTTCAGCATAGTTATGCCCGCGAAGCAATCGTCCTCTGCGTTCGCCAGCCCGACGTGTTAGATGACACTCTATAAAAGCAAGATGAGCATGTTCAAATGACATTTCGCGACAGTGCCTCCCTTTGCAAAAATAAAAAACGTCCCTCAGCCCCATTGGGCAGAAGGACGTTCTTCGTCTACAAATAGTGTAACATGTTGGATGAAATATGAGCTATTATTATTTTAAATATAACGAAAACGAGGTGTAAAGATGAGCAACCGCTTTCAACTGCATGCCCTCTTCTCGGATGGCATGATTTTGCAGCGAAATCAAGAGAATCCAATCTGGGGGACAGGCCCTGATGGCATGAGGCTAAACCTGGAATTCCAAGGACAAACGCTCTCAGCTGTCATCGAAAACGGCACATGGCAAGCGATGTTGGCATCATCGGAAGCGGGAGGACCACATACGCTGACCGTCCACGCTGACGGCCAACTGCTAGCGACAATCCAAGATATCTACGTTGGCGATGTTTGGTTAGCTGGTGGACAATCCAACATGGAGTGGAAGGTCAGTGATACGTCGCACGCCCAGTCTGACATTGAGGCAGCTTATTTTCCGTTGATACGACATTTTGTGGTACCACGTCTAGAGTGGGAAGATCCTGCTGCACCAGCTGAACCTATGATCGCAACGTGGAAAAAGGCGACGCCTGACAATGTTCCGGACTTTTCAGCGGTTGCTTATCATTTTGCTCAACATATTCAGGCTTCAGAGGGTGTACCGATCGGGATTGTCGGATGCTATTGGGGAGGGACCTCGGCCGCTAACTGGGTGAGCGAAGCAACTTTAAACGAACAGCCAGAATTACAAGTATATTTGGAATCGTTTGCAGAGCAGGTGAAGGACTTCGATTGGGCCGCTTTTGAAATCACTCGTCAAGCTTACGTTCAAGCCACATCTGATTATGAGACACGCAAAGCCGCTGGGGCAAGTAACGAGGAGCTTGGGAGCTACCCTTGGCCGCCTCCAGTCAGCCCACACAGCTTTGTGAGACCTAACGGGCTGTATGAAACGATGCTGCTTAAACTGGTGCCTTACGGGGTTAAGGGGTTCATTTACTATCAAGGAGAAAGTGATGCCGATCGTGCCACGCTGTATGACAAGCTGCTAACAGGGCTCATCCACAACTGGCGTTCACTTTGGCAAAAGGAAACCCTGCCGTTTCTCTTCGTTCAACTTCCCGCGTACTGTGCGGACGGTGATCCTGATGGGAAATCGTGGCCGCTGCTGCGCGAATCTCAAACGCTCGTGAACGAGCGCGTTCCACATACGGGCCTAGCAATCACGTTAGATTGCGGAGAACGCGACGATATTCATCCGCGAGATAAGCGTACCGTCGGCTACCGTCTAGCTTTAACCGCGTTAGAGCATGTCTATGCGAGAGAGATTGCGAGCTCAGGTCCGCAATATCGCGAACTGCAGATCGAGGACGGGCGAATTGTGCTCCATTTTGACCATACAGAGGGTGGATTGGCTCTAAGCGGGGATGGTGACCAACTGATCGGTTTCCAAATCGCTGATGAAGAGGGGCCTTATGTAGCTGCTGAGGCGAGCATTGTGGGGAATACCGTCGTGGTAGGGCATCCAGATGTGGCTAAGCCGATAAAAGTGCGATACGCTTGGACCAATTACACCGAAGCCAACTTGGTGAATGGTCGGGGCTTACCAGCTGGGACCTTCCGCACGCTGCGCGAAAATAGATGATGGCATTTTAAGAGGAAAAAAAGCGTCTCTATTCCGATGGAAAGAACCGGAGCAGGGACGCTTGTCTGATCAATTTATTTGATAATTGCGATTTGTTTAAACAACGCCTTGTGCTATCATGGCATCGGCTACTTTTTTGAAGCCTGCAATATTGGAGCCTACGACGAGATTACCCGGGTGGCCGTATTCCTCTGCAGCTTCAACGGCACTTCTGTAAATATTTTTCATAATCGCATGCAGCTTATCGTCCACCTCATGGAACTGCCAGGAGTATCTCATGCTGTTTTGGGACATTTCTAGCGCCGATACGGCAACGCCGCCAGCATTCGCTGCCTTAGCCGGTCCGAATAACACACCTGCTTGCAGGAATACGTCAATCGCTTCCAAGGTAGATGGCATATTAGCACCTTCGCCTACTGCTTTTACCCCGTTGCGCACAAGAACTTTCGCCCAATCCTCATTAATCTCATTCTGTGTTGCGCTAGGAAGCGCGATGTCGCATGGAATGGACCAAATACCATCACAACCCTCATGATAAGTTGCGGTCGGATGCTCCTTAACGTACTCGCTGATTCTCGTTCTCTCCACTTCCTTCAACCGGCGAACCGTCGCTAGGGAGATACCGTTTTTGTCATAAATGTAGCCGTTAGAGTCGCTGCAAGCAACAACCTTCGCGCCAAGCTGTATAGCCTTCTCAATGGAATAGATGGCAACGTTGCCGGAGCCGGAAACGACGACAGTGCTTCCCTCGAAGCTAAGACCCTTGGAATTCAGCATTTCATTTACAAAGTATACACAACCATATCCAGTCGCCTCGGTACGTCCTAAGCTCCCGCCATAGATGATCCCTTTACCTGTTAACACGCCAGCCTCGTAAGCACCGCTAATACGCTTATACTGACCGAACATATAACCAATTTCACGTGCGCCTACGCCAATGTCTCCAGCAGGTACGTCAGTGTCTGGACCAATATATTTGTAGAGCTCTGTCATAAAACTTTGGGTAAAACGCATGACTTCATTATCGGACTTTCCTTTAGGATCGAAATCAGAGCCGCCTTTGCCGCCGCCGATGGACTGGCCTGTAAGGGAGTTCTTGAAGGTTTGTTCGAATCCAAGAAATTTAATAATACTTGCATTCACGCTGGGATGAAAACGTAAACCACCTTTATAAGGCCCGATTGCACTGTTGAATTGAACACGGAAACCGCGGTTCACGCGAGTGACCCCTTGGTCATCGACCCATGGTACTCGGAACGTAATTAGACGCTCAGGTTCTACAAGCCGCTCGAGAATACCGTGTTTCATATACTTAGGATGCTTGGAAAGAATGGGAGTTAACGACTCAAGGATCTCTTTAACAGCTTGATGGAATTCAGTTTCATTCGGGTTGCGTTTGACTACGGTTTCGTAAATACCATGTACATATTCCCTTGCAACTATCTCGTTGTCCACTTGACTTAACACCTTCTCGTCCACCTTCACAATTCAAATATAATAAAAAGTTATTATTATAGTTTTACCTTATTCCAGCCAATTGAGCAATAAAAATTAACATGTCATGTAAGCTTACTCCGAGATGTTAAACAAGTGCCCATAAGGTTTTAGAATATTCTTGCTTTACAGAAGATATGAGAAAAGGCAGGAGAACCCATGCTAGGGATCCCCTGCCTTCTTCGATTTATTTCGGGAATGATAGTTATCCATTTAATGGATGTTAGCTTAAAGAAGATTTCAGTCTTTCTTTAACAAATTTTACAAATACATACCGAACCAGCGGCCCTACAATGACGAGTTGAAGAGGAAAAGCAAATATAAAGTTTTTGAACAATAAAGAAAAATAATTTTCAAGCAAGGACTCTCCAATAAGGCTGTCAGAGATGTAGGCATTCAGCAATCCATAAAGTGACATACAGAGGACCATGCCACTCACCATACAAAAGGCAAGCGAGAGAATCACGAATACCTTCTTAGACTTGTCGTAGGGTAAGGAGAAAGCACCTTTTTTGGCCACGGGGCCAACAATAAATAATTCTAATAAAGCCGCAATAATAAAAACGAGGATAAGTTGAGTAAGTATTTCGCTCAAGGATATCCGACCAAGCAAGTCATGTGTAAATAAATTATAAAATGTCATAAATACGACCATCCCAAAGCACATCATCAATCCGAAATAAACATTTTCTTTCTTCGTTGTTGGCAACATTCATCATCCCTTCTGGTTCTCCTTTGTAAGTATAGCGATAGAAAGAACCTCCTCATAAGTGAACACTCTGTGAACAATCTGAGTGGGGGGTGACGTTTTCCGCAGTAAGTAAATGATTTGAATCACACATATGACATGTCGTCAGGTCGTATTAAGCCAAAATGAACTTCGCTAACTCCGCTTCGCGCTCATCCGTCAAAGCCTCCGAATTGTCCCAATATAGCAGGGACGACGCTTCCATCCGCCAAGTTACCTCTCTACGCTGCAGTGATGGGCGGAATTGCTCCCAATTGTCCAATTTCCAAACGTCCAAAGATGACCCTCTCTCACGAATGCGCGCTTGATAGGCTTCCTCGCTAGGCAAATATACATAGATTACGCGAACACTGACATCATGGACCGAAGCGCCGATCCGTGCCAGCTCACCTTCAAGCCACAGAGGCTCCCCCTGCTCCTTAGTAAAAGGTCCGATCACGATCGCATCCTGATCCACCGACAGCTGCTCCAGCGCAGCATCCATCGTAATGCGATACCCCAGATCTCGGCAATGTGCCTTATAAAAAGGGGAATCGCGATCACTCGGATCTTGCCCGGCAAGAGTCATAATCGCTTCTGCCGCGGGGCGGAGCAAGGTGTCCATATCCAAGAAGGCCCCGCCATGACGGCGTGCCCAAGCTTTGGCCAGCGTTGTTTTGCCTGCACCTGCAGGGCCGATGAAAAAGATTAATTTACGCATGCAGCGTACCTCCGAAATATGCTTTAAAGGGCTTGTTCCATTGATTGTATCATAGAAGATGCACGGATTCGTATCAGTAGAAGCGACTCGTTAAGACAAGTTCTGAAGAATTTCCTTTTACATCTACCAGCAGGAATTAAATTATAGAAAGAGAATGAGTAACGGGTCTATGCAATGTTAGGCTGTCATGAAATCAAATGAGGTGATCACCATCGCACATGTATATATATTGCCAGTAACGTCGATTTCACTAGAAGATGTAGCCGAAGGGCTCAATTACATTTCGGAAGAGAAGCGGGCACGCTTGCATCGTTTTCGCCGCAGGGGGGACCTGATCCGCGGATTATGGGCGGACTTGCTCCTGCGCTGCACGATTATCGAAGATCTGCACATGGACAATGCTCAAATTCAATTTGAGCTCAATGCTTATGGCAAGCCACGGCTCAGCGGCGTGAGTGACTACCATTTTAACGTGTCGCATGCGGGAGAGTGGGTCACTTGTCTGGTAGACAGCGAACCCGTTGGGGTCGATGTGGAGCAGGTACAAGCCTTCGACGAAGGGATTGCGCAATCCTATTTTGCACAGGAAGAATATCGCTATGTGATGGAAGGCGCGGACAGCGAGGAGAAGCAGCAGCGTTTCTATCAGATTTGGACAGCCAAAGAAAGCTACATCAAAGCTGTTGGCAAAGGGCTTTCACTGCCGCTGCAGGACTTCTCGGTCATGACCGCAGATGGAGTGGAGGGGGTTAAGTGGCTAGGAGACGAAGTGTGGCAGTTCAATTCCTTTAAGTTGGATCAGCACGCAAAGTTGCCTCCGGATTTACACATAGAACTTCCCTCGGAGCAGCACTTGGAACTGATCTCAGATATACCCTCAGACGTGCCCACGAACCTGCGCCAACAAGCACTCTCCCCTAGGCCCTCTAACGCTTACACAGCGCGCTACTTCCTTACAACCTGCTGCAAACCAACGGCCAATCGACTGGAGCCAGTGCAGCTTACCCCAAGCCATCTTTTAGCAAAATTAAGGTCTGCCAATCGTTGACAGATCTTCTCTTCCTATGTTAAATTTTATACTGATAATGATTCTCATTTTCATAAATGAAAGGGGCTTGCTACCTTGTCTGAAGTACTTACTAAGGATGAAGACACGTTCCTTTGCCTTGATCATACATGGCTTAAATTCCGTACTGCACAGCTTGTGCAAGAGGGTAAGTTGGCGCAGCAGTTTGTTTCTTCCTATTGCATACTGGTTGTGAAGCATGGCGAGGGCCTTCTAACGATCGATTTGCAAACCTACCATGTGCAGTCGGATACGGTGCATGTGGTGGTCCCTGGCCAAACGGTCGGTTTTTGCGAGGAATCGGGGGAGAAGCCTGAGCTGTATATGATCAGTTTTGACGTTCTGGGAGAGGCTCAGCATGAGGGGGATTTTCCGCTGCGCGGAGAGCTTTCGGTTCATTTTGAGAGTACACTGGTTCAGCTCTGTGAACAACTCTGCCTGAGCAGCCGCAGCGAGAGCGCCATGGAACGATTTCGAGGGCAATCGGTGTTTCACGAACTCGTATATTGGCTGATGACACATATTCGTCTGCAGCCGAAATCCGATTCGCGAGCCGCTATGGACCGGACGAAGAGCTACATCGAAACCCATTTTCACGAAAGTATGACGATTGAACAGCTGGCGCGAATGGCCGAAATCAGCTCCAAATATTATGTGAGTTTATTCAAAAAAACGTACGGCAAAACCGCCATCGACTATTTGACGGAAGTCCGTGTAAACATGGCGAAGCAGTTGATGCTGCAGGCAGATGTGCGTTTGAAGGATGTTGCCTTCCAGGTGGGGTACAATGATGAGTTTTATTTTAGCCGCATGTTCAAAAAAGAGGTTGGGGTCTCGCCGACGGTTTATTTGAAGAACCGCCGCCAGCGGATCGTGGCCTATTCGGCGAATGTGCTTGGTCAATTGCTCGCGCTCAAAATCATGCCCTATGCAGCCCCCTTGCACCCCAAATGGACATCGTATTACTACAATAAATATCGGACGGATATCCCCATGCATTTAAGTGGTTACCGTTTTAATGAAGATTGGGAAACGAATGTGGAGGCACTGGAGGATAGTCAGGTGGATTGCATCATTAGCACAGACCAGCTAGCCGCCCAGGAGAAGGAGCGCTTATCGAATATTGCTCCCGTGCATATTGTCCCTCTTTACGAACAAAGTTGGCAGGAGCAGCTCCACGCGATCGCGCAGATCGTAGGCGCTTTAGATGAAGCTGTTGTGTGGATCAGTGGATACAATCGCAAGGTTAAGCTGTTGCGTGAACGACTGCAGGAAGAGCTTCGGAATGATAGCGTAGTTATCGTAAGTTTATTCAATAACCGTTTCTTCTTATTTCCAACGCAAGGAATGAGAGATGCTTTCACGGACTTAGGTTTGCAATCCCCTCACAGTATGAAGGGATATGCAGATAACCAAAGCCTAACTATAGAAGAGTTAGCTGAGCTCGATATGGATCACTTGCTGCTCAATATTCGGCAGGAATCCGAAACCCTTCAGCACTGGGAACGCATTCGAACATCTAGGTCATGGCAGGATTTGAAAGTGGTACGTAGAAATCGGGTTCATCATATCTCTTCTGATCCTTGGAGAGAGTACTCGGCCTATGCGATGGAACGGATGGTGGCAGATATTGAAGATCATCTATGTGACAATCGTACATGACAACTTCCGTATATTGTCCATGTTCGCAGTGGGCATCTTCTTTTATAATTTAATGAGAATGATTATCATTCGTAATGGATAGAGAGGGGATTTAAGCAAAATGAAAAAGTTAGCAACAATCGGAATTACGGCTATGGTACTGGTAGGATTAACGGCATGTGGGGGGAAATCGGAAACTGCTCCTGCAGCAGCGGGCACAACAGCGCCAACTGCCTCAGTGGCACCTACAGTTGCACCCACGGCAACGCCTTCAGGACCAAGAGTCATCAAATACGTAGGTAAAGAGTATACCGTTCCTGGTAAAGTAGATAAGCTTGTTATTACAGGTGCGCTAGAATCCTTGGAAGATGCTTTGTTATTGGATGTAAAACCAGTAGGAGCCCTGACAGTTGGCGGGAAATTCCCAGCGGTATTCGCACCGATTACGGATAAAGCAGAAGGCGTTGGTGAGAAAGCTCAGCCGAACATGGAAACCATTTTGAAGCTGAAGCCTGATGTGATTCTAATGAGTACGAAATTCCCAGCAGAGACGATTGAGAAAATGGGCAAAGTAGGTCCAACCATCCCGGTATCTCATATTGCGACGGATTGGGAGAATAACCTGAATTTACTCGCTGAGTTGACAGGTAAACAAGATAAAGCGAAGCAAGTGCTTGATAAGTACAAAACAGATTCAGCAGCGCTGAAAGCGAAAATCGGTCCTATTTTCAAAGACAAAAAGGTATTGGCAATTCGTGTACGTGCAGGCAGCTTATTCATTTTCCCAGAGGATGTCTTCTTTAATCCATCGATCTATGCCGAGTTAGGTGCAACGGTTCCACCGGAAGTCAAAGCAGCGAAAGCACAGCAAAACATTTCACTTGAAAAGCTTTCCGAGATGAATCCGGATTACTTGATCGTTGAATTCTCTGAGGAAGAGAATAAGGATACACCGAAAGTGTTTGAAGATCTGAAGAACAACCCTATTTTCAAAAACATTAATGCCGTTAAGAATGGCCAATTGTATACGAATCTAGTAGATCCGTTGTTACAAGGTGGTACGGCTTACAGCAAAATTAAATTCTTAGAAGCAATCAACAGCTCTAAGCTAGTTGCGGCAAAGTGAGTGTAATGCGATGAAATGGAGAGTACCCGCACCCACCCTTATCTTTTTGGCAGCTCCTTTCGCGGTGTTTTTCACGATTGTCCTGTCCATTTCCTATGGGGCCAAGAGTATTGATATGAGTCGGATCATCGAGGCTTTTGTCCATTTTGATACGAACAATGTCGATCATCAAATCATAATGCACGCTAGACTGCCGAGGGTTATCGGAGCGCTGCTTGTCGGCGCTTTCCTTGCGGTGTCGGGCGCTCTCATGCAGGGGATGACCAGAAATTATCTGGCATCCCCTTCAATCATGGGCATATCCGATGGTTCGGCTTTTGCTGTCACTGTGTGCATGGTTATTGCACCTTACTCCTCGATGATGACGATGATTATGGCTTCTTTTGCCGGCTCGGCGCTCAGTATTACTATTGTGTTCGGATTGGCTTCCCTATTACCAGGAGGATTGTCCCCGGTGCGCTTGGCGATTCTAGGAACGCTGATTGGGACATTTTTAAGCTCGGTATCTGCTGCTATTGCGATGTATTTTCAAGTTTCGCAAAATATTAGCTTCTGGTATAACGCCCGTCTGCACCAATTGGATCCACAGTTGATACTACTGGCGGTTCCTTTTGGCGTTGTGGGGCTCGGCTTGGCGATGTGGATGTCGAAGTCGGTGACGATCTTCTCGCTAGGGGATGAAATTGCCGTTTCGCTGGGTCAGAAAACAACGCAAGTTAAGTTATTAACGACATTAAGTGTCGTGCTGCTGACAGGAGTTGCGGTAGCGATCGCCGGCAAAATAGGATTCGTAGGCTTGCTGGTGCCGCATATTACCCGTTTTCTGATGGGCCTCGATTACAAATGGATTATCCCTTGCTCGGCGGTTATCGGCGGTGTTTTCTTGGCGCTCTGCGATGTGCTGAGCCGCTTCCTGAATTATCCGTTCGAGATGCCGATCGGCGTCGTGACCGCCATTCTGGGCGTTCCGTTCTTCCTCTATCTCATTCGCACGCGAGGAGGGGAGTCTCATCGATAAAAGAAATGATCGACGCTATGCGTTTCAGGTAGCTTTGGGGATTGCACTCTTACTATTGGTGGCATATATCTCGCTGACCAATGGGGCTTTCGATATCACGCTCGGAGATGTGTTTAAGACCTTACTGCGTATTGATCCGCAGCATGATTATGATCTGGTCATTCTGGAGTTTCGACTCCCACGGATCGTCATCGCACTTTTGGTCGGTGCAGGCTTGGGCATGGCGGGAACGGTCGTGCAGAGCCTAACGAGGAACAACTTGGCGGACCCCGGCATTCTTGGCATTAACGCGGGAGCGGGGATGGCGATGGTGATCTTCCTTTTCTTCTTCCAGGGGAAGGTAAAGGGAACGGGCTGGGCGGCGATTCTGGCTATGCCAGTTGTCGGCTTAGTTGGCGGGCTCGGAGCAGCGCTTCTCATCTATCTCTTCTCGCAAAAGGATGGACGCTTAGACTCGCAGCGGCTGCTGCTTTCGGGGATTGCGATTGCATCGGGCTTGTCGGCAGTGACGGTATTCATTACGCTCAAAATGAATGCCAAAGATTTCGAGATGGCCGCCGTCTGGGTATCCGGCAGCATTTATAGTGCGAACTGGAAGTACATCGTCTCGATGCTTCCATGGTTGATCCTGTTGACGCCAGTTCTCGTCTGGCGTTCCCTTGTGCTGGATGTGTTCCAGCTCAAGGAGGAGAGCGTCCGCGGGCTCGGCGCAGCCGTGGACAAGGAGAAGGCGATCCTGCTGCTGAGCAGCATCGGTATTGTCAGCGCCTGCGTATCCGTCTCCGGCGGCATCGGCTTTATCGGCCTCATGGCGCCGCATATTGCCCGCCGGCTCGTCGGCGGCACGCATCGTCGGCTGCTGCCGGTCAGCGCCATCGTCGGCGCGCTTTTGGTGATGGTCTCCGACTTCATCGCCAAAATGGTGTTCGCGCCGGTGGAGATGCCCGTCGGCGTCGTCATCGCCATCATTGGCGTGCCGTATTTTGTATGGCTGCTGTATCGGAATAAGCAGCGGAGATAAGGAAGTTGAGCCGCCCCTTAGTTGGGGGCGGCTTTTTGTATGTGCTGAGCCTAGGGGATAGCCTCGATAGGGGAGGCGGTTGCTGTTCTGCTGCGCTGATCTGACGCGTGTTGAGGGTGCTGCGGGGACAGGTGCAGTCATAGGTACATAGGTACAGATACAAGTGCAAGTACAAATGTAAGTGCAAGTGCAAGTGCAAGTGCAAGTGCAAGTGCAAGTGCAAGTGCAAGTGCAAGTGCAAGTACAAGTACAGGGGCAGGGGCGATCTGATGTCCAGAGTAGCTTCGATGCCGGATGCAGCTCCAATGATGGGTGCAAATTTGATGCAGGTTACAACTCTGATGTCCAAAATTGCTCCGGTGCTGGATGCAACGTTAATGAGGGATGCATGTCCGGTGCTGGCTGCAACAACAATGGTAGATGCATGACCAATGCTGGCTTCAAAGTCAATGCTGGATACAACGTTAATGGTAGATCCAAATCCAATGCAAGATACTACTCCAAAGCCCGACACCGCTCCCGCCAGATGCAACGCTAAGAGCAATAAATGGATTTCATGCAGCTAATTTGGTAGGAAATCGGCGTACTGAGATATTAGATGTATTTCATGTAGCTAATTTTGGCCAATATCACTGATTCCACTGATTTGAGTGAAAATAGATGTATGAAATCCAGTTAATCATCGAATGGTGAGGGAATCTCGGAAATTAACTGGAGGTTATACAGTTAAACCGTAGAGGAGATAGCTAACCAGTTGAAACCTTCTCTCTAAATCAGCCCATCGTCCGCTCCACAAACTCAAACCTTCTCTCGAACCCAGTCCATTGTCCGCTCAACAAACTCCAAACTTCTCTCAACACCAGTCCATCGTCCGCTCCCCAAACTCACAACTTCTCTCAATACTAGCCCATCGTCTGCTCCCCAAACTCAAACCTTCCCTCAACACCAGTCCAACGTCCGCTCAACAAAGTCTAACCGTCTCTCGAAAAGTCCATTGTCCGCTCCACAAACTCAAACCTTCTCTCAACACCAGCCCATCATCCGCTCCCCAAACTAATCAGCCATTCCCCAATCTGTACATTCTCCATTCCATTATGTGGATATTCTTCATGGTCGGGGTGTTTACCTTCCCTTATAATCAGTAATGAGAATCATTATCAATACATGCTGTTGAACCATTAATGAGAGTGTAATGTGAGCCACTCATTAGTCGCATCCATTTAATTCAACAATGCCACAGCTTAGATCCAACCTTGTCGTTGATTAAGAAACGAAAGGAGAAGAGAGGAACCACAAATGACTCGTGTACCCCATCAACCTGTAGAGACACCTTCGGAGGCCGTTGTCCATCAGGCATTTACCTTGCCGAATACGGAGCAATACCTCCTTCATACCGCAGCCAGGAAGCAGCCTTATCAGATTTACGTATCCAAGCCTGCGCAGGAGGCGCCTCCACAAGGGTTTCCAGTGATTTATTTGCTGGATGCGAATGCGCTTTTTGCCACGATGGTAGAAACGCTGCGTGTACAATCCCGTGTTCCAGAGAAGACGGGGGTTTACCCAACTGTTGTGGTTGGGATCGGTTATCCGACAGAGGAGCCGTTCGATTCCTCGCGGTTTTATGATTTCACGATGCCGACGCCGCAGGAAGTGTTAGATGCTTTGCCGGTACGCAATAAGGATGCTGCCAGACCGCAAGTGGGAGGCGCAGATGCGTTCCGAGCCTTTATTGAGCAAGAGCTCAAACCGCGTATTGAACGCGATTATCCGATTGATACGAAGCAACAGGCGATTTTTGGCCATTCGTTGGGTGGATTATTCGTCCTGCAGACCTTGTTTACGCAGCCCCAAACCTATCAAACCTATATAGCTGGCAGCCCATCGGTCCACTGGAACAAAGTCATACTTCGTGAGCAGGAGGAGCAGTATACATCCAATCTCCAGCAGGCGAATCATAAGTTGCTCATCACGATTGCTGAGCAGGAAAAAAATCACCCAAGCAACATGAGCGAGAATGCCATAGAGCTCTACGAGCGTCTTGCACTTTTGCCAAGGGAGAAGCTGCAGGCTGACTTTTACGAGTTCGAAGGGGAAGGGCATATTTCTGTGCTTCCTGCACTCGTCAGCCGTGCAGTTCGCTTCCTGCGAAGGGGGTGAGCAATGCCATGAGTGAAACGGAATTCCATGGTCGGGTTGTCCTTGTAACTGGAGCCGCACAGGGCATTGGTGCAGCGGTAGCACAAGGATTTGCACAACAAGGGGCGAGAGTGGCCGTTGTTGATATTCAAAAAGAAGCGCTAGAAGCCGCTGCCCTGAAACTAAGCCAGCAAGGTGGCGAAGTGACGGCTTTTCCGCTGGATGTCACGAACAACGAGGCTGTTGCTCAGGCCGTTTCCGTCATTGAGCAGCGCCTCGGTCCCATCGACATCCTCGTCCATGCGGCGGGTGTGCTGCGAATGGGGCCGATTGTGTCCTACTCGGATGCGAATTGGGCGGCAACATTTGCCGTCAATCTTAACGGCGTATTCCATGTGTCTCGCGCTGTGAGTGAGCGGATGATCCCACGTCGCCGTGGAACCATTATCACCGTGAGCTCGAATGCAGCAGCCATTCCCCGCATGGATATGGCTGCATACGCAACCTCGAAGGCAGCGGTGACGATGTTTACCAAATGCCTTGCACTGGAACTTGCCGAATACGGCATTCGCTGCAATATTGTATCGCCAGGCTCAACGGATACACCGATGCTGCGGTCCATGTGGGCGGATGAGCAGGGCACACAACGGACAATTGAAGGCTCCCCACAGACGTACCGTACGGGGATACCTTTGAGGAAGCTGGCGACCCCTGTAGATATTGCCAATAGTGTACTATTCCTGGCGTCAGAGCGCGCAGGCCATTTGACCATGTGATTTACGCATTGATGGCGGCGCCACTCTTGGTGTCTGAACCAAATCAAGGAGGATGAGTAACATGAACGCTCATATTCAATTGGACATGATGCCCACGGCCGCTGATCTGCTTGCGGATTATCGTCCAGGGAATTCATTTTTCTTCGCTTCCCCCCACGCGACTTTGCTTGCGCAAGGAACGCTGGCTGTATTGCCAAGATCCGAAGGAGCCAATGAGCTCCAGTCCTTGCCAGAGCGGGCAGCACGCCTGCTGTCGCAGCTCAAACAACCAGGGCAAAACCTCCCCATGCTTGTGGGTGCTGTACCTTTTGACCCGATGCAGCCTGCGCAATTGGTTGTTCCCTTGGCAGTGAGCAAGCTTGGACCGCTAAGTTTTGCACAGCATGACCGCAAACGGAGTCCAATTGGCAGCCGTTTTGTCATAGAGGCAGTACCAGCACCGGAATCTTATGTCGCAGGAGTAAACACGGCTCTTGGCCGCTTACGTGCACGAGAATTAGACAAAATAGTGCTAGCGCGCACTTTACGCCTCACCTCCCCAGAGCCCATTAATCTACAGCAATTGCTGCATAACCTAGCCCTTCATAATACGCAAGGATATACCTTTGCCGTCGATTTGCCGACACCTGCGACAAGCAAAGAGGGCAGCACCTTAATTGGCGCCAGCCCAGAGCTGCTAGTAGCTCGAACAGGCAGAGGCATTTTCGTTAACCCACTCGCAGGCTCGACGCCACGAAGTGTGGATCCGGTCGAAGATGCTAGACGGGCAGAGGCACTCCTCGCGTCACCGAAAGATTTGCGCGAACATGCGTTAGTCATTGAAACAGTAGCCGAAGCCCTTCGCCCTTTCTGTGAGCCCTTGCATGTCCCAGCCACTCCTACACTCGTTCAGACCTCAACCATGTGGCATCTGTCGACCGAAATAAGGGGGGAATTAATAGATCCGTCAATTTCATCATTAGCCCTTGCCGTTGCGCTTCATCCAACTCCGGCTGTTTGTGGTTCACCTACAGCGCTTGCGCGGGAAGCTATTCAAGAGATTGAGCCTTTTGATCGCGGCTTCTATACAGGTTTAGTTGGTTGGTGCGATGCCAGTGGAGATGGGGAATGGATTGTGACTATTCGCTGTGCGGTAGCCGAGAATCAATCCCTGAATCTTTACGCAGGAGCAGGCGTTGTCGCGGAGTCAAGTGCGGAAGCGGAGCTTCAGGAGACGTCAGCCAAATTTCGAACGATGCTCCATGCCATGGGATTACATCAGGAGTCATGAACTGGAGAGATCATATGTTAATGCATTGCCCAACATGGCCGGAAGAATTTGCTGCGAGGTATCGAGCGAATGGCCTTTGGCAAGGACAGACGCTAGGCGAAATGTTAGCGGAACGAGCCGTACAACAAGGCGATCGTATCGCTGTCGTTAGTGGAGAAAGCCGTTACAGCTACTTAGAGTTAGACCAACAAGCGAATAGGCTTGCTTCGAGTTTCCTTGAGATAGGTTTAAAGCCCGAAGATCGCGTTGTTGTTCAGTTGCCGAATCGCTATGAATTTTTTACCGTGATTTTTGCCTTGTTTCGGATTGGCGCGATTCCTGTATTCGCCCTTCCCCTCCATCGACAAAGTGAAATTCAGTATCTGTGTGAATGGAGCGAGGCTGTTGCTTATGTTATTCCTGACCAAGAAGCAGGCTTCGATTATCGCGTTCTAGCGGAGCAGGTTCAGAGCCAGGTGCCGACCTTGCAGCATATCTTTGTTGCGGGGGAACCAGCGGCATTCCATTCTCTACAGCGTTTATCAGAACATCAATCACCATCCCATATCGCGTGGCCGCCTATAAAATCCAACGACGTCGCGTTCCTCCAGCTATCTGGCGGAAGCACAGGATTACCTAAGCTCATTCCTCGGACTCATGATGATTACATATATAGCTTTCGACGCAGCAATGAAATCTGCGGGCTTACCGAGAGCAGTGTGTACCTTGCTGCCCTTCCTGTGGCTCATAACTTTCCGCTGAGTTCTCCGGGCGTGCTTGGCACGCTTTACGCTGGCGGTAAAATCGTTCTAGCCTCAAGTCCAAGCCCTGACATAGCTTTTCCGTTGATTGAGAAAGAACATGTGACGATTACGGCCCTTGTTCCGCCACTTGCTTTGATTTGGATGGAGGCAGCTGCTTCACGTGCCAACGATCTCTCTAGCCTGCAAGTTCTTCAGGTAGGCGGGGCCAAATTCAGCGAGGAAGCGGCCCGTCGCGTGGAGCCAGTTCTTGGTTGTAAACTACAGCAGGTATACGGCATGGCTGAGGGGCTCGTGAACTACACCCGACTGGATGATCCGGAGGCTACGATTGTCACAACACAGGGCAGACCCATGTCGGACTGGGATGAAATCCGTATCGTGGATGAAGAAGATAATGACGTGCCAGTCGGTGAGGTCGGGGAGCTGTTGACCCGAGGGCCTTACACGATCCGTGGTTACTACAGAGCTGAGGCGCATAATGCCAAAGCATTTACAGTGGATGGTTTTTATCGGACAGGTGATCTTGTCAAAATGAATAGCGAAGGCTACATCGTCGTAGACGGCCGTGCCAAAGATCAGATCAACCGCGGTGGGGATAAAATCGCCGCCGAAGAAGTGGAGAATCACCTGCTGTCGCATGCAAGTGTTTTTGATGCTGCGCTGGTGTCTATGCCGGATTCATTTCTCGGAGAGCGCTCCTGTGCGTTCATTATCGTTCGGGGCCAGATGACCGTATCTGCAGCAGAGCTCAAAGACTATCTCCGCGCACGCGGACTTGCACCTTACAAAATACCTGATCGCATCCAATTCGTGGACACATTCCCCCAAACGAATGTCGGCAAAGTGAGCAAAAAAGCGCTGCGTGAAGTTTTCGCTACCACCGTTACGAACGGAACCTTATAAAGAAAGAAGTGGACCCGCATGGCTCTTCCCAAAATCCAACCTTACAGCATGCCAGTGGCAGCTGATTTACCGCAAAATCGTGTAGCATGGACACCCGATCCGAATCGGGCTGTGCTGCTCATTCATGATATGCAGCAGTATTTTTTGAACGCTTTTACCTTGGGCGACTCGCCTGTGAATGAACTGCTAACGCACATTCGTGCGTTGCGCGAGCAGTGCAGAAAGCTAGGTATGCCCGTAGTGTACACGGCACAGCCTGATGGTCAAACGCCGGAAGAGCGAGGTTTGCTCCTCGATTTCTGGGGTGAGGGCATTAATGATCATCCCGAACTCAAGCATGTCGTTCCTGAACTGGCTCCAGAGGAAGGGGATATTGTCCTCACCAAATGGCGCTACAGCGGCTTCCGTAAAACGAATCTAGCCGAAATCATGCAGGAAAGCGGCCGGGATCAGCTGATTGTGACCGGTATTTATGCCCACATCGGCTGCTTAATGACCGCTTGTGAAGCCTTCATGCAAGATATTCAGCCGTTCTTCGTTGCTGATGCGGTCGCTGATTTTTCATTGGAAAACCACCAAATGGCGATCACTTATGCCGCTCAACGCTGCGCAGTGACATTGACCACGGAGCGGGTGCTTACGTATTTGGCTCCAGCTCAGTCACAAGCAGAAGAAGGCAGTAGCTTTAATATTGAAAAGATACGCGAACAAGTAGCAGGGCTGCTGAACGAAGCACCTGAGAGCATTACGGATGAGGAAGATCTCATTAACGACAGAGGTCTAGACTCCATTCGTATTATGAGCTTTGTGGAACAATGGCGTCGTGAGGGTGTTGAGGTCACATTTGTTGAATTGGCAGAACGGCCTAACTTGGCGAGCTGGTGGCAGTTGATTGCATCGAGGCTTAGGGTTCCGGTGCCGAATCTCGATTATTTTGGGAGATAAGCCTCGACTTGCCTTGAGCAAATCGAGGCCCTACGAGTGTAGATAGCCGGAAAATCCAGCTAACCAGCTAGAGCTCGAGGTCCTACGAGTGTATATAGCTGGTTAATCCAGCTAACTGGCTAGAACTCGAGGCCTTACGAGTGTAGATAGCTGGAAAATCCAGCTAACAGGCTAGAGCTCGAGGCCCAACGAGTGTAGATAGCTGGAAAATCCAGCTAACAGGCTAGAGCTCGAGGCCTTACGAGTGGAGATAGCTGGAAAATCCAGCTATCTGGCTAGAGCTCGAGGCTCAGCGAGTGTAAATAGCTGGAAAATCCAGCCAACTAGCTAGAGCTCGAGGCTCTAGAAGTGTAGATAGCTGGAAAATCCAGCTAACAGGCTAGAGCTCGAGGCCTTACGAGCGGAGATAGCTGGAAAATCCAGCTAACAGGCTAGAGCTCGAGGCCCTACGAGCGGAGATAGCTGGAAAATCCAGCTAACTGGCTAGAGCTCGAGGCACAACGAGCGGAGATAGCTGGAAAATCCAGCTAACTGGCCAGAGCTCGAGGCCCTACGAGTGCATATAGCTGGAAAATCCAGCTAACTAGCCAGAGCTCGAGGCTCTACGAGCGGAGATAGCTGGAACCCCCAGCTAAATGGCTAGAGCTCGAGTCCCTACAGGCGGAAATGGTCGATAAAACCGACTATTTCCATCTCATAATACTAGAATACGGAGCTTCCGATTCCATACGAGCGGTTGCCCATCATTTTGCTAAACAAAAGGAGGTTGCTTACATGCTTGTCGCTTCAACGCTGCGTCGTCCCTTATCGGGCGCGCAATCGGGCATCTGGTATGCCCAACAGCTGGATCCCAGCAACCCCATGTACAATACAGGGGAATATGTCGAGATTAACGGGTCGATAGATGTCGTCACTTTCGAAAAAGCGCTGCGCCAGGTCATTCAAGAAGCGGAATCGCTTCAGGTGCTTTTTCAAGAGGATGGGGAGGGCCATTGGCAAGTAACGAATCCGAGCTTAGCTTGGCCT
This sequence comes from Paenibacillus pectinilyticus, assembly GCF_001700435.1. Lineage (GTDB taxonomy): Bacteria > Bacillota > Bacilli > Paenibacillales > NBRC-103111 > Paenibacillus_E > Paenibacillus_E pectinilyticus. The sequence goes on along the minus strand of NZ_LYPC01000028.1, from coordinate 858,524 downwards.
TTTAGCTATCGAGATGTCAGCCAGCATAAAGCCCCTAAACAAGCAGCAAGTGCCTGGATGGAGGAAGATCTTGCGACTCCGTGCGACCTAACGAAGGGTCCCTTATTTACGGAGGCGTTGTTCAAAATAGGAGAGGACCGCTATTTCTGGTACCAACGTATTCATCATATTGTGATGGATGGGTATGGCTTCTCCCTCCTTACGAAGCGGGTAGCCCACGTATATACAGCGATGATGAACCATCTCCCGCTGACGGAAGGAAGCTTCGGTTCCTGGCAGCTTGTGCTCGATGAGGATGAGGACTATCGCCGCTCAGACAAAGCGCGGAGGGATCGTGAATTCTGGTTGAGTCGTTTTGCGGATGAGCCGGATGCGGTTAGTCTTGTTGACCGCTCGCCCAGGCCTGCGAATCATTTCTTGCGTTGCACCACGGAGCTTTCGCCATCTGAGGCGAAGAGCCTACGTAACGCAGCTGGACAGTACTCGGCGGCATGGTCCGATCTTGTGTTTGCAGCGGTAGCGTCCTATTTGCACCGGCTCACGGGCGCTTCGGAAATTATTCTCGGCTTGCCGATGATGGGCAGATTAGGCTCGGTCTCGCTGAATACACCGGCGATGGTGATGAATATCGTGCCGCTCCGTTTAGCGGTGAAGCCAGGGATGCTGATCTCTGAGCTGGTACAACAGGTTGGGCGCGAGATTCGCGAGGTTCGCAAGCATCAGGGCTATCGGCATGAGGAACTGCGTCGCGACCTGAAACGCGTAGGAGATAATCGCAGATTATTTGGACCATTGGTCAATATCATGCCTTTTGACATCAGCTTGAATTTCAATGAACACGCAGGCAGCAAAACCAATTTATCAGCAGGACCCGTTGATGATTTGGCGATTAATGTGTATTTGAAAGCAGACGGTAGCGGTATTCAAATCGATATGGATGGCAATCCGGAGTTATACACCCATGCGGAATTGCGTGCCCATCATCAACGTTTCGTTCCTTTTCTCGGCAAACTGGTCGAGACTCCTCCTACTGAGGCGATTGGGCGAATTGAACTGTTGGCTCCCCATGAGCGGGCAGAAAGTTTAACCAAATGGAATAACACGGCTCGTTTGGTGACGGCGGCGCGAACAACGGATTTGTTTGAAATCCAAGCGGTGTGGAGTGCGCGTCGTCCAGCGGTTATTCATGAAGAAGAAACGGTGACGTATGCCACCTTAAATGCGCGCGCCAACCGATTGGCTCGACTCCTGATCGCCCATGGCGCAGGACCGCAGCGTATCGTTGCGCTTGCCTTACCGCGTTCGGTGGATCTCATCGTCAGCATGCTAGCTGTACATAAGACAGGGTCAGCTTACTTGCCGCTCGACATCGATTATCCGGCTGATCGTATTGGCTATATGCTGGAAGATGCGCAGACGCTGATCACCATTACCAACCAAGAAACATCCCCCAGACTGCCGCAGATGGGTACCGAACAGGTCTACCTTGTGGTGGACGAGGCAGGTACTGTGGATCGCTTAGCTTTGTTTGAAGATACCAATTTGAGTGATGGGGAACGTCTGAGTCTGCCTTCTATGCTGGATCCTGCCTATATTTTGTATACCTCGGGCTCTACCGGTAAGCCGAAGGGTGTTGCCATCTCGCATAGCAATCTCACGAATTTCCTTCTTGCCATGCAGGAGCAATTTGAGCTAAGTGCGGACGATCGGTGGCTGGCGGTTACCACGGTTGCTTTTGATATTTCGGTACTCGAAATCTTCCTGCCTCTATTACACGGAGCACAGCTCCATGTGGCTAATAAAATCACGATTCAAGACCCCGCAGCGCTATCTAAAATGATTCGAAATTCCGGTGCCACGCTGATGCAAGCGACTCCGTCGCTTTGGCATGCCCTTGTGGAGCAAGCACCAGAGTCGCTTCGCGGTCTCCGTGTTTTAGTCGGGGGTGAGGCTCTCGCGAATAGCCTGCTGGGTGATCTCCTTTCGTTAGATTGTCACGTCACCAATCTCTACGGACCTACGGAAACGACGATTTGGTCGTCGGTTATTGCTTTTTCAGGCCAGGAATCGGCTGCGTACAGTAAGCCGCCCATTGGACGGCCGATCTGGAACACGCAAATGTACATCCTGGATAGTGGCTTGCAGCCCGTACCCGCTGGTGTTGCGGGTGATTTATATATCGCTGGCGATGGCTTGGCGATTGGGTACTTAAAGCGCCCTTCGCTGACAGCGGAGCGCTTCGTCGCGAATCCGTACGGCCCTCCAGGCTCACGGATGTACCGCACAGGTGATCTTGCCCGCTGGCTGCCAGACGGCACATTAGACTACTGTGGGCGTGCCGATCACCAGATCAAAATCCGCGGCTTCCGCATCGAAATCTCCGAGATCGAAACCGTTATCGCGGACTATCCGGATATTCTCAAGGTTGCGGTCGTTGTACGTGAAGACCAGCCTGGCGATAAGCGGATTGTCGCTTATTTAGTTGCGACTGTCGGGGCAATCGTGGATGCAGCCGCTTTACGCGAGCATTTGGCTGCGGGACTGCCAGAGTACATGGTGCCGTCGGCTTTCGTCTTCCTAGATGACTTACCGCTCACTCCGAACGGTAAGCTAGATCGCAAAGCTTTGCCAGCGCCGCATTACCAAACGAATGCAGCGGGTCGAGCAGCACGTACACCACAGGAGGACATTCTCCGTGAACTCTTTGCTGAAATTTTGGCGGTGCCTCGTGTTGGGATCGATGATAACTTCTTCGATCTAGGCGGACATTCGCTGTTAGCTGGAAGACTCATGAGCCGCATACGTGAGGTCATGGGGGTTGAGCTTGGCATTGCCAGCTTGTTCGAATCCCCAACCGTCGCGGGCATCGCGAAACGAATCGATTCCGCCGCAGCGGCAAGACCGCCGATCCGTCCGGCGGTTCGGATGGCAGAGGCTCCGCTTTCTTTTGCCCAGCGCCGATTATGGTTCCTGAATTGTCTGGAAGGGCCCAGCCCGACCTATAATATTCCGCTTGTTGCACGTTTGTCGGGAGCGCTGGATGAGGCGGTTCTGCAAGCTGCGCTGCGAGATTTGGTGCAAAAACATGAGACACTCCGTACGATTTTCCCGGAGAAGAATGGGGAAGCGTCACAGCTTGTTTTGGATAGCTTGAACTGTCCTGTACAGCTGCAAACTTCCTCGATTTCCGAAGCTGAGCTGGCAAATGAGCTTGCGCTCGCAGTTCGCTATGGGTTTGACATCGCGAAGGAGCCTTCCTTCCGGGCGTATTTGTACCACCTTGATGCGGAAGAACATGTCCTGCTATTGCTTCTGCATCATATAGTCGGAGATGGTTGGTCGTTGGATCCGCTGACGCGCGATCTTTCTGCCGCTTATGAGGCGCGATCCCGAGGGGAAGCACCGAGCTGGTCACCGATGCCACTACAATACGCTGACTATGCGATATGGCAGGAGCAATTACTCGGCAACGAGAGTGACCCGAATAGCTTAATTGCACGTCAAGTTAACTACTGGCGCAACGCGCTTCGTGATTTGCCTGATCAGCTGGAGCTGCCGACCGACTATCCGCGTCCTGCGGAAGCGACGCATTGCGGGGACACCCTAGCAATCCATATTCCGCCTGATTTGCATACCAAGTTGCTTGGGCTGGCGCGTGAAAGCCGAACGAGTTTGTTCATGGTAATACAGTCGGGACTAGCGGCACTTTTTACCCGACTGGGAGCTGGCACGGATATTCCACTCGGCAGTCCAATAGCTGGACGTAACGATGATGCGTTAGGTGATCTAGTCGGATTATTCATTAATACGATCGTTTTGCGGACGGATACGTCGGGCGATCCGAGCTTCCACGAGCTTTTGGAGCGGGTAAGAGGTGTAAATCTTGCTGCGTATGATCATCAGGATGTACCTTTCGAGCGATTGGTTGAAATTCTTAACCCGGTTAGATCCAGAGCTAGGCATCTGCTCTTTCAAATTATGCTCGCCTTCCAAAACACCCCCGAGCCTGCACTTACCCTACCGGGTATCGACGCGGAGCTACGCCTGGATACGGTGGGGCGTGCAAAATTCGATCTGACGATTGAATTCCGTGAACGGCGAGGGGAAGATGGTACCCCGGCGGGTATCGATGGTTGGTTCGAGTACACCAGCGATTTGTACGAACGTGAAACTGTGGAGAAGCTGGCCTCCCGCTTACAGCTTCTGCTGGAGCAAGCTTGGGCAGAGCCGGATAAGCCGATTGGACAGTTGGACATTTTGACAGAGGAAGAACGCTTGAGTCATGTTGTTGATGCTGAACGGTTGATGAAAGATCAGATTCCTGTCTCAACCAATGTGGTGGCATTGTTCGAGGCGCAAGTTCAGCAATATCCAGATGCAGTAGCCGTCGTGTATGAAGGGGAGTCCCTGACGTATGCCGAGCTGAATGTGCAGGCGAATCGACTTGCTCATTACCTCATCGCCCAAGGTGTAGGCCCTGAGCAGATCGTTGGCTTGCTCCTTCCGAGATCGACGCAGATGCTAGTGGGGGTACTCGCCGTGCTAAAAGCTGGCGCTGGCTACTTACCGCTGGATCCGGATTACCCATTGGATCGCTTGGCGTTCATGCTAGAAGATACCCAGCCATCTTGCGTGATTGGTTGCTTGGAGACAGCTGCCATTCTGAGCGGTGAAGAGGTTCTAATCGTGGATGAACCGCAGACGAGTGAAGTTCTAAGCCGTTATATCGAATGTAATCCGACAAATGCGGATCGCGTTGCGCCGTTATCGCCGGATAACGTGGCGTATATCATTTATACCTCGGGTTCGACAGGCAAGCCCAAAGGCGTTGTCATCCCGCACAGTAATGTCGTGCGATTGTTCGCAGCGACGGGGCATTGGTTCTATTTTGATGAGAAGGATACATGGACGTTATTTCATTCTTATGCCTTCGATTTCTCCGTCTGGGAAATATGGGGCGCTTTGCTCCACGGGGGACGTCTTGTCGTGGTTCCACACCGGATCACCCGCTCGCCGGATGAGTTTTTGAAGTTGCTGTGTGACGAGGGAGTGACCGTGCTCAATCAGACGCCTTCGGCATTTTATCAGCTCATGCAAGCAGATAAAGAAAATCCGCAGCAAGGGCAGGCTTTGGCGCTTCGGTATGTGATTTTTGGCGGAGAAGCGTTGGATCTTGGTCATCTGAAGGATTGGTACGAACGGCATGAAGATCATGCGCCGAAGCTCATCAATATGTATGGTATTACGGAAACGACCGTTCATGTTAGTTATTATCCGATTACTCGTGACATGACGGAAAGTAAGGCGAATAGCCTCATCGGCGGCGCGATTCCAGATCTTGGCGTGTATGTGCTGGATGCATATCTACAACATGTGCCGCCAGGCGTAACGGGCGAAATGTATGTAGCAGGCGCTGGTTTAGCGCGCGGTTACTGGAACCGTCCGGGTTTAACAGCGGATCGATTCATGGCTGATCCCTATGGGGCACCGGGTACACGGATGTACCGAACGGGTGATTTGGCCCGCTGGCGTCACGATGGAACGCTCGATTATATCGGACGCATCGATCATCAGGTCAAAATCCGCGGCTTCCGCATCGAACTCGGTGAAATCGAAGCGGTTATCGCGCAGGTTGATGGTGTGTCGCAAGCAGTGGTTATTGCACGTGAGGATACACCTGGGGATAAGCGATTGGTTGCTTATGTGATCGGCGATTCGAAAGTGAGCGTTGATGTCATGGCTTTGCGCCATCATGTGGCAATGGCTTTGCCGAGCTATATGGTGCCATCGGCCTTCGTAGAGCTGGCAGAGCTCCCGCTTACAGTGAACGGGAAGTTGGATCGCAAGGCGCTGCCTGCGCCGGACTTCTCATTATCTGCTGCGGGCCGAGGGCCTCGCACGCCGCAAGAAGAAATTCTCTGCGATCTGTACGCAGATACGCTGGGGCTGCCGAGAGTCGGCATCGACGACGGGTTCTTCGATCTGGGAGGCCACTCGCTGCTAGCCGTTAAGCTCATGAGCGGCATACGCGAAGCGCTAGGCGTGTCCTTGAGCATCGGCACGTTATTCGAGGCGCCGACGGTAGCCGGCTTAGCCGAACGGTTGGAAGGCGGCGGCAGCGCAGGTGCGCTGGAGGTGTTGCTGCCTCTGCGAACAAGCGGCAAACGCTCGCCACTGTTCTGCATCCACCCGGCAGGCGGCCTTAGCTGGTGCTATGCCGGCTTAATGAAATCACTCGGACCGGATTATCCGATCTATGGTTTGCAAGCCCGAGGTATCGCTCGGCGGGAGCCGCTTCCTGGCGATTTGCAGGAAATGGCAGCTGACTATATTTCACATATTCGCTCGGTGCAGCCGCATGGCCCGTATTATTTGCTCGGCTGGTCGCTGGGCGGCAACGTGGCACATGCGGTTGCATCCCTCCTGCAGGCAGATGGTGAGGAAATTGCCATGCTTGTGATGCTCGATGCGTTCCCGAGTCACTTCCTGCCGCTTCGCGAAGGACCGAATGAAGAAGAAGCGCTCATCGCTTTGCTGGCGCTTGGCGGGTATGATCCCGACAGTTTAGGCGAGGGGAAACCACTGGATATGGCGGCGGCCGTGGATATTTTGAGGAGTGACGGCAGTGCATTAGCGAGCTTGGAGCCGTCCGTCATCATGAGCTTGAAGGATACGTATGTGAACTCCGTGCGTATTCTGGCTACGTATCGTCCAGGCAAATTCACAGGCAATCTGCTGTTCGTGCACTCCACGGTGATTCCAGATTGGTTCGAGCCCATCGCGCCAGATACGTGGAAAGATTACATCGATGGTGAGATCGAGCAGTACGATTTGGCCTGCCGGCACAAAGACTTATGCCAGCCTGGTCCTTTGGCGGAGATTGGTCGTATTTTATCAGGCAAATTGGAAGAGATGAATCGAGTGAGCGGGGGTTGGCCCCGCTTGTATCGATGAAACAATGAGCACCCAGAAATAGGGGCAAGCGAGTTCATTGAGCCAAGGAAGCGATGAAGATGAGGAGAGAATAGCGAATGAGTAACCCTTTTGAGGATAAAGACGACGCGTACGTTGTATTGATTAATGATGTTGGCCAGTATTCACTTTGGCCGGCTTTTGCTTTAGTTCCTGCGGGGTGGACGCAGGTGTTTGGGCAGGATCGAGAAGCCTGCTTGGCTTACATCGAAGCCCATTGGACAGATATGCGTCCACGGCAAGCTTCGGAGAGCATAACTGAAGTGGCAGCCGGAGATCGCGGATGACGACGCAAAAGCTTTTGACGCCGCAGACCGTGATCCGAATGGTTTACGTGGCGGCGATGTTCTTGGTCGCGATGGATGCGACGATTGTGAATGTAGCACTGCTGTCTATTTGTGAGGAGCTTCAAATTTCACCAGCAGCAGCCGGCATTGTTAACATCGGTTACCTCGTTTCAGTCGCATTGGTACTGCCGATGGCGGGTTGGCTCGGTGATCGCTTCGGCGGCAAACGGATGTTGATGATCGCGGTAACCTTGTTTACCGTTGCCTCGGTATGCTGTGGCTTCGCATCGATCCTTGGGGAGCTGATCCTCTTCCGTATCCTGCAAGGGATCGGGGGTGGTCTGATCGCACCCGTTGGGATGGCGATGCTGTTCAGAGCCTTTCCTCCGCAAGAGAGGGCAAACATTTCACGTTCTTTGATTTTACCTATCGCGGTGGCTCCAGCCCTAGGGCCGATTGTGAGCGGATTTTTCGTGGAGCAGTTGTCATGGCGTTGGTGCTTTTATATCAATGTGCCGATCGGAATTGTTGCCATTGTATTTGGGTTGATTTGGCTAAAAGAAAGCGGGAAACAGCCCGTCGGCAAGCTTGATCTGCCTGGATTTCTGCTTAGCGCACCAGGCTTCGCGATGCTGATCTACGCGCTGAGTCAAGGGACAGCGCGTGGCTGGGCTTCGCCTGAGATCGTCATCACGGGACTGATCGGCGTGATTTTCCTCGCAACGTTGGTTTTCGTGGAGCTGCGAACCGATAAGCCCATGCTTCAGCTGCGATTGTTTACGGATCGGCTGTATCGGACGACGGGCATGATCGCGCTTTGTACGGCAGCGGGGCTGCTCGGCATGCTTTACATATTCCCGCTGATGCTGCAGGATGTGTTCGGAACGTCGGCGCTGCACACCGGCCTGACGACATTTCCCGAGGCGCTGGGCCTCATGGCCGCGTCACAGCTCATGCCGAGGTCGGTGGCGAAGCTTGGTCCTCGGCGGTTGATTCGCCTCGCACTGCCATGCGCGATGGTGGTCTTTGCTCTGCTCTGCCTGGTGAGTGCTGACACGAACCCATGGCTGGTCCGTGGGCTGCTGCTCAGCGGCGGCCTGACGTTGGGGCATGCGGTCGGAGCGCTGCAGCTCCTGGCCTTTGCCCGTGTAGAGCCGGCCCAGATGGGGCAGGCGGCTACGCTCTTTCAGGTGCAGAACCGGTTAGGTTCTGCGCTGGGGGTGGCTTTGCTCGGCAGCCTGCTGGCGGCCGTGTCCGCAGCAACGGCGGATGCCGCTGCTGTGGGTGCTGCCAGCGAGGCGACCAGCCGAGTGGCGTATCAGGTCGCGTTGCTAGGCGCGGCCGGGTTTTTGCTCGCAGCGTGGGGGTTCTCCCTCACGCTGCGGGAGGCCGACACTGCAGGCGTGCAGTACAAGAAGCCCCCTGTGCCAGGTGGTGCGATGAAAGAAAAGACAACGGTGAGCGTCTAATTGTGTATACGGAAATCGCCGACATTTAAGCAAGCCCAGAAGCTCCTAATTCCTGCGAAAATGCATGAATTTAGGAGCATTTTTTGTGACTCCGAGTAATACCTGCGAATATGCAGGTATGATCTCCCATTTGCTGATGAAATGGAATATAGGCATAAAAAGGATGTATTTTTGCAACAATACATTGAAATTAACTAAATGTAGCAGAAAAACCTGCATATTCGCAGTTTTCAACTCAAAGGCTGCTGTTCAACCACCAGATACATGCCGTCAATCGGGGGCATCTGCAAAACAAAATGCCGCAGTCATCTGCGGCACTCATCTACGGCACTCATCTACGGTACTCATCTCCAACTCGAGCGGTTACTCTTCTCCGACTTCGACCCCGCCATTCAATTGTTCGGCATAGGCACGAATCAGATCGTAATCGTGATTAAACTCAACTTCTGCCACGTGTGCGGTCTCTTGTTCTTGAGGAGTTGTTGTCTCATTGTCCACTCAGCCCACCCCTTCCTGATTTAGGGAATAGGATTTCCTATATCGGATTTGTTATCCATCCCCTAACATAGGAGAAACATTGTTACCATGTTATGGAATGAGCTGGGCGATTATTCCTCTGCGTACATCATTTTAACGGTCATACCGCCATCGATTGTCAGGTTCTGACCAGTAATGAAGCCTGCTTTTTCGCTAGCTATATAAAGGCAAGCTGCTGCAACATCTTCTGGCCTGCCCACTCTGCCAACGGGGTGTTGGCTTTTATCCACTTCGGTATGGACGAAGCTGCCCTCGTCCCGTACTTCAATCCATCCTGGCGATATCGCGTTGACGCGAATACCATAGCTGCCTAAACTAATGGCCATCGCATGAGTTAGCGCGGAGATGCCTCCTTTGGAAGCTGAATAGGCCTCGGTATTAGGCTCCGACATCGTTGCTCTGGTTGAAGAGAGATTAATGATGGCGCCGCCACGCTCTTGCGCTTTCATGATGCGGGCTACGGCCTGCGAGCAGAGGAAAGTTCCTCCCAGGTTAACGGAAATGACCCGCTGAAATTGCTCGGCGCTAAGTTCCAACACATCGGTATTATGCATGATCCCTGCATTATTCACCAACACATCGATGCCGCCAAGACCAGAAGCCGTACGTTCCATCCATTGCTCGACTTCCTCTTGCCTAGAAACGTCAACCTTCATGAAGAGTGCATCCTCTGTAAAGGGACGAAGGAGTTCAATAGTCTCCAAACCTTTGTCGGGATGAATATCCGCTATGGAAATGCCATACCCTTCTTGAGCAAAAGCAAGAGCAATGGCTCGTCCTATGCCTTGACCTCCGCCAGTAATGACTGCGATTTTACGCATACGCATCACCTCTATCTGTATTTTCCAACAGTGTAACACACTTACGTTTATCCAAAATAAAAAACCGCCAGACCAATCCGACGGTTTAGTATTTCCCTTTATTTGGTTCCTGTAAAAGTAATGCCCTTGATAAAGAATCGATTACCGAATACATAAACAAGCAAGGCCGGCAGTGTGAAAATCATTGAAGATGCCATGATATAGTTCCAATACGAGATGTATTGGCCTTTAAACGTATTTAACCTGAGGTGAAGATGGCCATAGCCGCGAGCGGCGGTCTAGCCAGCGGAAGCGCGACGCGGGGGCATTATTATGGGCATCCGGCTGGATGACCTCTATTTAAAGGAAATTGTTTCGGTTATCAATCTGCCCAAATGATGATTGACATGCTTGAGGGCCGCCAAGTTAGTAAGCAGCTTGTACTGCCTACGGAACTCCTTGTCCGCTCAAGCGTGTCAGCACCAAGACAATAATCTGCCATGTATAACAGTATCTACGATAGTATCTATGAGTGAACCACGTCCTGCGTGGTTTTTTTGCTATTGTCTTATTTGAAGCTTCTAATTCTGGCTTCGTTGTTTCTCTTGCTTCTCCAAATAGTTGCGCATACGACGCATATTCTCGGGGGCATCCATCGGATCCGCGGCGATCATTTCAATGATGCAGAGTCTCTGGGCGCGTTCTTTGTCAGCTTGAATGATTGCCTGGTCAAGCTCTCCATAGGTCCTGACAGTTACAGCAAACGCATCGCCTCCAAAAACCTCGGCCAGCTTGGTGTAGGACCAGCGCGGAATTTTGTTATACGTTTGATCCTCTGTTTGGACATTTAAATATTTCTCGATCGTATACCCATCGTTGTTCAAGACGAAGATCATGGGCTTGCATTCAAAATAGAGCATGGAGCTGATCTCTTGGGCTGTCAATTGCAAGGAACCATCACCTGTAAATAACAGCACTCGTCGGTCGGGCGCAGCGATACTGGCACCGAATGCCGATGGTGTGGCATAACCGATGGACTCCCAGCCTCCTTGGGTGATATACGTTACATTGCGCGGCAGCCTTGCCTCCGCCATCCCATTGGCGAATGTCCCCGTCTCGGCGATCACAATATCCCCTTCTTTCAGCATCTGCTGAAAGCGGGCATAATAGTTGGCAGCCATTAGTAGTTCATCGGCACGGCCGGTTATTTGGTCGTAGGGGAAAGTCGCTTTTCCCGCCAAGCCTTGCCCTTTGTACCCCACCTTCTGCACGGCAAGCAGCATGTCGGCTGCGAACACATGGGGATATTCCGCTTCTGCGACCTTGACCATATCGGGTTGAATATCGATAGTCACCAGTGGATTCAGCTTCGCGGTGAAGTTAGCGGTGTTCGTGTCTGCCCACACCATGCCTATCGCAATGACGCAGTCTGCCTGTTCTACTGTGGCTTGGACCTCAGCGCTTCCGAAAGAGGCTTCGTACATCCCGATATAATTCGGATGGGTTTCGTCGAATGATCCTTTTCCGTACATCATTGTCGCAACAGGTACATGCATGGCGTCGGCCAAATGCCGAACCGCGCTGTCTAGGCCGAAGCGCATGGATTTGACATCAACCAGAATGACAGGCTGGTGGGCACGCTCTAGCAGCTGGCGGACATGATCTGTTGCTGCATGAAGGGCTTTCAGATTGGAAGATGGTCGCGGCGACGCCGGCACACTCCGGGTTATGATAGGCTTGGTTACTAAATCATCAGCAACAACCAGATATACTGGTTTTTTCTTTTCTTTTGCCATGCGAATCGCGGCAGGAATTTCTATTTCGGCATTTTCCGGCGTCAGCACTGCCGTATAAGCTGTAAGCAGCGCATACACCTTATGGAAGATGTCGAAATTTCCATCCATTAGCGTGTGATGCATCAGCTTATGCTTCTTCTGATCCATGTCAGGAGGCGCGCCTACGATGTGAATCAGGGGCACATGCTCGCTGTTAGCTCCTGCTATCGCATTGCAGGCACTGAGCTCCCCGACTCCGAAAGTCGTAATAAGAGCGGATATACCTTTGATCCTTGCGTAGCCATCCGCCGCATAACCGGAGTTCAATTCGTTCCGTCCACGTCTAAACTGGATGCCGTTATACCGCTCGAGCGTATCCAATAGTGTGAAATTATAGTCTCCGGCAACGCCGAAAATGTCAGTAATCCCCTCCATCTTCAGGCAATCGAACAAATACTGGCCAAGTGTTTTTTGAACTGTTCCAGTTGGTGGTGAAGAGCTGTCCACTGCTGTCATCGTTCCCATCTCTTGTTCACTCCCTATTCGTTTACGTCTGTTCCTGCATTAGATTCCCATTCCATTGGATTGGTTATTCACTTCGGGATGTTGGAGAGACCCATCCGATATCCCGTGTACGTTTTATACGGGGATTTTAAAGGGAAACACGGGTGATACATGGAATGTAAAATATTAGGAAAGTTATTTGGCTATAGGGAGAGGACGATCGATATGGAGATTACTTGGAATCAATTTGTTATCAGCGATGATAAGGGAAGATTAGATGTAGATACAATTAAAGTATTTCTATCCCGCAGCTATTGGGCCAATAAGCGGCCAGAGGAAAGAACGTTACGTTCCATCGAGAATTCCATTTGCTATGGTGTCTACGAAGGTTCTAAACAGGTCGGTTATGCTAGAATCATCACGGATCATGCGACGATGTACTATTTATGTGATGTATTTATCGATGAAGATTACAGAGGAATGGGGATCGGCAAAAAGTTGATGGAATCTCTCACGACCTCCGATGAACTGAAGGATCTCATGGGGTTGCTCGGAACAAAGGATGCGCATGAGTTGTATAAGCAGTATGATTTTGAGCCAGATGCAGAGCGATTCATGCGAAGAGTTCCTGATTACATAAGGAAAGCGGAGCACCAATGACCCTACAAATCAAATCAGCAACCATCGACGATTCGGAGCTCATTTTTAACATTATGGTAGCCTCATTTAAGGAATACAGCGGCAAGCTTGTGCCACCTTCAGGTGCGCTTTCGGAAACGGTGGAAAATACCATCCATGTGTTCAAAATCGGCGGTGGTGCTGCACTGGCGTGGGAAGGCTTGCAGGTGATGGGATCAGCACGTTTTAAACCCGTTGACCACTATATGTATATTGGTACCCAGATGGCTCAGACAGTTGGTATGTGATGCGAAAGTTGCTGTAGCAGCGGGAGAAAGGTGTGATTAGCGTTGACCAGTAGAGCAAGGTTAATGACATTAAGTATTCTTTTCGCGTTAAATATGTTGTTACTTTGGTGCATAGATATATTCACTTTTAAGCCAATTGCTCATGAAGGTACTTCTGGGAATGGCAATTTGGGACTCATTTTTGACATCCTAATCATCCCTTTTTATATCTGTTTGCTGGTTCTTGGCGGTGTCTCGCTTTACCGAATGGTTCCAACGCATTGGATAACCACAAGGCATCTAGTAGTTGTCTCAATCATGTTCGGTGCGATTTTAGTCTTGACGATAACAGGGGAAGTAAAGTTGTATCAGGCGCAGATGATGAGCTTTGGTGGAGATGCAACGAATCCAGATTCAATCATTTATCGGTATGGGGCTCTGAATCAGTATTCGAATACGGTGTTCTTCAACGGGTACACGTTTGTCATGGGGGTTTGCTTAACCCTGTGGGCAGCGTGTTTATTTCGCTATATGAAATAATAACCACATTCTCATTACAGCATTTACTTGCCTGCTTTCCTAATATAAGAAACGATCAACAAACAGACAGGCAGAAACAGTCCGATGGTTAAAGCAAACGGAGGCCAGATATGTGAAGTGAAATCTCGGAAATAGACGATATTAGGGTAAATAATGAACGCGAGCGCAAACATAACAAGCGCACTAGGTACAATGAACGGGCGATAGGTGCGTAATCGCAGAATCTGAGAAAGTCCAACAAGTGAGCTGTGGAAGCAAATAACGAGCTTGAAATAGATGGTGACAAACCAAATGATGGCGACTAAAACTTCAATTCGTTGCACGAAGGTGCCTATGTGTATTTTTTTGGCTAAGGTGTAGCTAGGAAAGGTATGTCTTGAGGTGAAATCCCAACCCAGGACGACGATGCATAAGATCGTAATGAGTAGAATGATCGTACCGCCCATGAAGCCTGCTTGAAGGAAGCCTTTGCTCGCCTTTAATTTGGATTGAATCGCGGGGAAAACCATCAGAAAGACAACCATTTCCAGATAGGGAATGGACAGAACAGATAAGCTTCCATGGACAATGGCTTTGGCGCTGGCCTCATAAATGGGGAGGATGCGTTCGAATTTGATTTGCGGGATGAGGAAGCCGAATAGCACACAAATAAACAGCAGAACCCAAGGAAGGAAAACCTCGGCAGCACGCGCAATGACTTCAATCCCCATCCCAGCGCCAATCATGATGATCAGCAGGAAAGCAAAGTGAATGACTTGAATCGGCGTCTCAGGCATGATGATAGTTGTAATGAAATCACCGACATTTCGCAGAACGAGTGTTGCAATGATAAAGAAGTACAAATAGAAAATGATAGCTAGGCATTTACCTAGCCATTTCCCTAAGATGAATTCACTATATTCCATTAAGGTATGGTCGGGATATCTCCTGCCTAAGGCGGCGTAGACGAACAGTAAGACTCCCCCGATAGCAATGCCTAGCAGGGCAGAAATCCATCCATCCTGATGGGCATAGGCGGTAAATACAGAGGGGACGATTAAGATGGTACTTCCTAAACTGAAGAGGATAACGAGTATTTTAAATTGACGCAGGCTGATAAGCTGTTTTTCCAACATCGCGGACTCCTTTGTGTGTGCAGCTACGTGAGTAAGGTTGAAATCATTTTCCCCATTGGCCTGAATAGGTAGGAGATGAAATCTAACGGATTAGGAATATGAGCTTGTAAACTAACAGCAACGTTCAAGACGACGGAGGCACAGATAGAAAGGATATAGAGCCACAGTTCCTTCACCTGTTTCTTTTTTCTCAAACGCGGAAATTCATAGATGAAGCTGCACAGTGCGACCAGAACAATTAGGAAACTCCAAGTCATGATAAGCTCACTCCATTGTATCGATGAAGGATTCAACAACCGAGCCAGTTTCTTTAATTTTGGCTTGAACGGTCACATGAACGGGTAAATCAACAAAAACTTGATCCCAATGATCCTTCATGAGATTCCACTTCTTGTAATTGGCGCGATGGACGGCGGTCCCGAATCCGAAAATATCGGACTTATAGGACTTTGCTTTGTTCACCGCATCCTGGATGGTCTGTTTAATTTCTTCGCTTAACTGCTGTTCAATTGTTTGAATCGTTTGTGTGGTATTTAAATTCATTGGACAAGACACCTCTCCGATATTTCCCTCGACCTGGACATGAACATTAGCCTCAGGATGCTCCCCCATAAAATTCGCTTTGATGTTGGCCTTGGTACGAATCAGTTCAATTGACATGAGACCCTCTGCCTGACAAGGAAGAACTACAATTGAGCTATCAATGTTGCCTAAAGCGTAGTTGTAGCCTTTGCTTTCTCGATCCGTAAACCAGCCAGCCAACTGATCTTTATGAAAGACAGCAAGACCCTGATACTGCAGTACCGTAGGTGGAATGACCGAATTGAGGTTGGACCGAGATTTGCCTAGAACAGGGTTACCTTTGATGTGAACACTGGAAAGAACAGGTTCTTTACCTGGATCAACAAGATCATAAATGAGTTGATGTAAATCAATATTGGAGGTAATACCCCAATTCTTTGCCGATGAAACAAGCGACGAATAGAGCTTATTAGCTGGGATTTTCTCGAGAGGTGTCAGTACTTGTAACAATTCCCTCGCTGTCGTATTTTTTGCTACTAAAATATTGAAGTCCGACCGCAGTTCATGATCCCTGGAAAATACATCTAACATTTGACCGATTCCCTCTTTCGCCATTTCCTCCCCAATGACAAGAATGCGTAAATGGGACGTATTTATTTTGCGTGGTGAAGTCGTTGTCAGCATGCGCATGGATTCGAAAATGGTCGAGCCACTGCCCACTTGTAAGGTAACCACAGGTAACCGTTGACCAACCGCGTTGTTGGAAGCAATTTCATCGTTGTTGAGTAGTTGGACAGATACGTTGTACGTATTATCTTTTTTATCAATGCCAATTGCCGTTGTTATCGATATCTGATCAAGTTCCTTACTATTCCAACAGCCGGACAATGTCAGCATGAACAGAATAATGAGTATCGTTTGAATGGCCTTCATTATTATGCACTCTCCCGGATTGAGGCTGAACTCACGTTAAGATTCTGGTTTGCGTGGGGGATGATATTGCTGCTTCTTTCTATTGGTAGTGCTAATGAAATGTGGTCGCTTTAGTAAGGCCCAATGAGGGAGACGGATGATATTATCACCTTGATCCTCTTTGATGAAGGGGGCAAATGGCGCTAAGTAAGGAACACCAAAGGAACGCAAGCTGCTTAGATGCAGGACTAAGGTAATAATCCCAATTAAGATGCCATATAGCCCTAGAGAGGCAGCCAGAATCATAAGTGCAAATCGGATCATACGAATGGATATCCCCATGTTATAGGAGGGGATTATGAAAGTGGAGATTGCGGTAATCGCGACCACAATAACCATGGCGGGCCCTACTAAACCAGCCTCAACGGCTGCTTGTCCAATGACGAGTGCCCCAACAATGGAGACGGCCTGCCCGATGGTTCGCGGCATTCGAATCCCAGCCTCCCGCAGTATCTCGAACGTAACCTCCATCAGCATGGCTTCGACAAAAGCAGGGAAGGGGATGCCCTCTCGATGAGCGGCGATATTAATGAGCAGCGTAGTCGGAATCATCTCTTGGTGAAAGGTCGTTACCGCAATGTAGACGGCAGGACCTAACAAGGCAATGAATAAGGATACATAACGGAGAATTCGCAATAACGAGCTAATATCTGCTCTTTGATAATAGTCTTCTGCGGTTTGGAAGAAATGCGTGAACACGGCAGGTACAAGTAGGACAAAGGGGGTCCCGTCAATCAGGATGGCGACTCGTCCTTCGAGCAGGGCAGCTGCTACCACATCAGGCCGTTCCGTATTAAAAATAGTCGGGAAAGGGGTATAGGTCTCATCCTGGATGAGCTCCTCAATATAGCCACTTTCCAGGATTCCATCAATATCAATCCGGGATAAGCGCGTACGTACTTCGTCTACGATTGCATCGTCGACAAGGCCTTTGATGAACATGAGCGCGACATCGGTTTTGGTGACACGGCCAATCTGTCTAGTCTCCATCCATAAATGAGAATCTTTGATTTTTCTCCGGATTAAGGCGGTGCTTGTGCGTAACGTTTCAGAGAACCCTTCACGGGGGCCTCTGACAACCGTTTGGGAGGAGGGTTCGGTGACTCCGCGATCTTTCCAATCTCTTGTACTTGCACAGATGCCTTCAGGATAACCATCTACCAAAATGACGGAATCCCCTGACAAAATCATATGATAAAGCGTTTCATAATCGGATGTTCCTGTGATTTCACCTATTTTCAACATGTACTCTTTGATAAGGAGTATGGGCGGAAGTTCATCTAACAAAGGCAGAACGGTAACACCCGATCGATAATCGATAAGAAGGGAGTCTAGAATATCCTTGACGTTCGCAAGTCCATTTATATAAATGATTGCTGCTTTGGAGGGCAGGGTATTGGACGGAATCATAAATGTGCGAATGACGAGATCTGTGCTATGGCCTAATTCTTCACGAATGGTACGCAGGGATTCATCTAGATTGTCATGCAAGAGCTGTATCGTGTTGGTTTCGCTGTTCGCAGCGCTATGCGAGAGGGGCTTATGTTTAAGTAATTTTTTCATAAAAGAGAAAATGGCGTTCATCCGTACCACCTAGATTTTTTGTTTTACTATTACCTATTGTTGGATATTTTACTCATGGATTTGAGCAGGGGCGCTTGTGAGGGGGATATTCCTTTTTCGCATTCTACTCGCAATGTAGTAGAATAGGACTACAGCAACAAGAAGGGGAGTCAAAAGCGTGACGACAAGAAGCTTTAATGATTATGAACTAAGTGAGGATATTACGCGGGCGCTGACCACCTTAGGCTATACACAGCCGACAGATGTGCAGCACAAGGTGATTCCGATCGCACTGCAGGGTAGAGATCTGACTGTGAAGTCGCGTACGGGAAGCGGGAAGACGGCGGCGTTCGGTATTCCGATCTGTGAGCTCGTCGAGTGGGAAGAGAATAGGCCGCAGGCGCTCATCCTAACCCCGACGCGGGAACTAGCGGATCAAGTGAAGCAAGATATGACGAACATCGGGCGGTTTAAACGGATTAAGGCGGTGGCGCTGTACGGTAAGCAGCCATTTGCTAAGCAGAAGCTCGAATTGCATCAGAAGTGCCATGTGGTTGTCGGTACACCGGGGCGTGTGCTGGATCATATTCAGAAAGGTACGCTGGATGTAGAGCGTCTGCGGTATTTGGTCATTGATGAGGCAGACGAGATGCTGCGCATGGGTTTCATTGAGCAAGTCGGGGCGATCATCGATGAACTGCCGAGGGATCGGATGACGATGTTATTCTCGGCAACACTGCCTAAGGATGTAGAGCAGCTGTGCCATCAGTATTTGCGGAAGCCGATCGATATTGAAATTGCGACGCCAGAAGCGGCGAAGGTTCAGATCGAGCATTCCTTGATCACCGTGCTTGACAGCGAGAAATGGCCGCTGCTTCAGAACGTCCTCGTGATGGAGAATCCAGATAATTGCATTATTTTTTGCAGGACGCAGGAGAATGTGGACAAACTCTACAGTTTGCTCGACCAGTTGGACTTCCCGTGCGATAAAATTCACGGCGGTATGGTGCAGGACGATCGTTTCCTCGTCATGAATGCATTCAAACGGGGAGAATTCCGTTTCCTTGTCGCTACGGATGTCGCGGCGCGGGGGATCGATGTCGAGGACATCACACATGTCATTAACTACGATCTCCCGATGGAAAAAGAGAGCTATGTTCACCGCATCGGCAGAACTGGGCGTGCCGGTAAGACCGGTAAGGCGATTACGTTCGTAACGCCGCATGAGGACAAGTTCTTAGCCGATATCGAAGGCTATCTAGGCTTCGAGATTCCGCGGCAGGAAGCGCCCGACTCGGAAGAGGTTGCCGCGAAGCAGGCGGCTTTTGATCAGAAGATGCAGGCGACACCTGTCATCAAGCGTGATCGCAGCGACCAATTGAACAAGGGCATCATGAAGCTCTATTTTAACGGGGGCAAAAAGAAAAAGATCCGCGCTGTCGACTTTGTCGGCACACTAGCCAAAATTGAAGGTGTCTCTTCCGAGGACATCGGCATTATTACGATTCAAGATAATGTGTCCTATGTCGACATTTTGAATGGCAAAGGGCCGCTAGTACTCAAAGTCATGAAGAATACGACGATTAAAGGCAAGCTGTTGAAGGTGCACGAAGCGAATAAATAATGAAGTTGGAAACCAGGATGCCGCGCCGGCGTTCTGGTTTTTTTGTTCATTACTTTTCTGCCTCACTAATAGGAATCCATGCCTCAGGTTAAAATATTACTCGAAAGGGTCAATTCTGTGACTTATCCCTACAAACTGCACAAGGTACACTATAGAAAACACGACGTGGGGTGAATTTCATGGCTAACCATATACAATCACAATCAAGCAGTATTCCTACAGCTCAAGTGAAGGCTAAGCGGTCCAAGCAGCAAATTCGAGAGGATATTGTCGGATATGCCTTCATTAGTCCTATGCTTCTCGGCTTAGTCATTTTTACCTTATTTCCGATTATCGCCTCTTTCTTCTTAAGTTTTACAGATTGGAACTTTGTTGCCGGGTTTTCGAAAGTGAAATTCCTCGGGTTGGACAACTTTACGAAGCTAATTCATGATAGCGTGTTTCTACTATCATTGAAAAATAATATGATTCTGATGGTTGTCGTACCGGTAACGCTTATTGTTTCCTTGGTGTTAGCGGTTCTCATTGATAAGCAGGTGTATTTCAAAGGGGTTTTTAAAGTAGTTTATTTCATCCCCTACATTTCAAGCGTTGTTGCGGTGGCGATCGTGTTCCAAGTGCTTTTCCACCCTACCTATGGCCCGATTAATCAAACCTTGATTGACTGGGGAATTGCCAATCCTCCGAAATGGCTTGCCGATCCCGATTACGCTTTGTATTGTGTCATGGGCCTTATGGTTTGGATCAATATTGGGTACAACATGATTATTTTCATGGCGGGTCTGCAATCGATTCCGAAGGATTTATATGAAGCCGCTGATATTGACGGTGCGTCGAAATTCAAGCAATTCTACAGCATTACAGTGCCTTTATTGTCACCAACGACGTTCTTCTTGCTCGTATCGGGCATTATCGGAACGTTCAAAGTATTTGATGTTATCTCAGTACTTACAAATGGCGGTCCAGCCAACTCAACGAGCGTTGTAGTTTACCGATTATATGAAACTGCCTTCGTCAATCTGCAATCCGGCTACGCTTCAGCAATGGCGATTGTGCTGCTGATTCTCGTTCTCTTAATTACATTAATTCAATGGCTCGGCCAACGCAGATGGGTCAACTATTAAACAAGAATGGAGGTTACAACATGGATAAGAATAAACGTTTAAAAAAGATTATTTTAACAATCGTGATGGCCCTCTTCGGCATCCTGTTCATGACTCCGTTCCTTTGGATGATTTCAGCATCCATGAAGCCTGAAGCGGATGTCTTCATTTTCCCGATTCAGTGGATTCCGAAGCATTGGAACCTCGTTGAAAATTATAAAACAGTATGGACGACGAAATTCCCGTTATACTATTGGAACTCGATTAAAGTATCCGTGTTAACGACTGCACTATCTGTTCTCTTTTCTTCGATGGCAGCCTACGCGTTCTCAAAAATTAATTTCCGTGGTCGAGGATTTCTATTTGTCCTTGTTCTCGCTATGTATATGATTCCAAGTCAGGCGATTCTTGTACCGCAATTTCTTTTGTTACGCTGGGTACACTTATATGATACGCATCTAGGACTTATCCTTCTTGGCTCTTTCAGCGTACTAGGTACATTTATGCTCCGCCAGTTCTATCTAGGTATCCACGATGAGTACATGGAATCAGCAAGAATCGATGGTGCAGGTCATACCCGAATTTTCTGGTCCATCTGTACGCCGCTTGTCCGTCCAGCGATTGCTACCTATGCGATCCTGCGCTTCATCTGGACATGGAATGATTACCAGAATCCATTAATTTTCTTAAGAACGAAATCCTTATTCACGCTTCCGCTTGGCATTCACTCTTTTGCCGACTTAAATGGTGAGTTTTACTCCTTAATCATGGCCGCTTCCGTTTCTGCGATCCTGCCGTTGCTCATTATTTTCATCATTGGACAGAAGCAAGTTATCGAAGGTATTTCAATGGGTGGGGTTAAAGGCTAGTCAAGTTTTATCACAAAATGTCAAAATAAGAGTGCATGAGGTTAAAATATTGCCTCGTGTGCTCCAACCAAGTTTGTTACGATTCGTCATGTAAAGGTTTTCAACGTTTCGCAGCAGTTTAAAAATATCATCTTGGAGGGGTTCTAATGAAAAAGAGTTTACTCGTATTAAGTGGTGTTTTAGCAATCAGTACTGCACTTGCAGGCTGTGGAAGTAAAAGTAACGATAACGCAGGAGCAACAGCATCAGCGACAGCTGGCAGCACATCATCAACGAAAGCACCTGTAACGATTAAAGTACAAGCTTGGTATACAGAAGCACAAGGGAACTGGAATGCGACAGTCGATGCTTACAATAAAACGCACCCAGACGTTAAAGTTGTGTATGAGAGCATGTCCGAGAAAGGCGATTCCCAAGAAGGTATGAAAAAGATGGATTTACTTGCAGCATCCGGTGAGCAAATGGACGTTGTCATGTACTCCAGCGCATCTGACTTCGCACAACGTGTAGGCGCAGGCATCCTTGAGCCGCTTGATTCCTACTTGGCCAAAGATAAAGTAGTAGTTAAAGATGATTACAAACTAGATCCGATCGTTAATGGCAAATACTATGCACTTCCTGGTAAAATGATCGAATGGTTCGTCCTCTTGAACAAGGATAAATTGGATGCAGCTAAGCTTCCAGTTCCGACAGAATGGACTTGGAACGATTACGCAGAATACGCGAAAAAATTAACTTCCGGTGAAGGCGCTGCGAAACAATACGGTTCCTACTTCCACAACTGGAAAGATTACGCGCTTCTTGCTTTGAACAACAACATGGATAACCCGTATCTGGTGAAATCCGATGGTACTGAGAACATTGATAATCCACAAGTTCGTTTCTCCTTGAACTTGCGTAACCAAATGGAAAACATCGATAAAACATCTGTACCGTACTTCGAAGTTGTTTCCCAAAAAATGGCGTACCGTGACGTATTCTACGGTGGTAAAACAGCTATGCTAGCAACAGGTAACTGGATGGTTGGCGAGCTTGCACAAAATGCGAAGTTCAAAACTGTATTTGCACCGTATCCGAAATATGATGCGAAAGATCCAAACGGTCTAACAGAAGTTGGCGCAGACTTCATGGGTGTTGCGGCAAACTCCAAAAACAAACAAGCAGCTTATGACTTCGTAAGATGGTACACAACGGAAGGTATCCAAACACAAGGTTTGTTCTTCTCCGGTTGGAAAAAAGCTGACATTAGCGCAAACGTTGATGCGATTCTAAAAAGTGGAAAACCAGACCAAGTGGCTATGATCGATAAAGCTTCCTTGCTTTCTACTTTGAAAGTTGATAAAGCAACGAAATTGGTTGTTCCTCCAACTTATGCTCTGCAACAAGAGAAAGAGTACTTAACGCAAGTTGAGCTTTACTTGACTGGCAAGCAAGATTTGGATAAAACAATCGCGACTGCGAAAACAAAAATTGAGGATATCAGAAAAAGTAATGCAAAGTAATCCATAACGATTAATCTGCTTTACTGTTATAATTGTCGAGGAAGCAAGAGGAGGCCTAAGGGCCCCTCTTTTTCCCATTTTCAACGGGAAGGCGGGGAAACCTTAGTGCGCAAATGGCTCCGATCATTATCGCTTCGCAATAAACTAGTGCTAACCATTCTCATTTGTCTGGTTCTGCCCTCCATCGTTTCGATGTACGTGTCGAATTTGTTTACGCGGGATGCGATTCGTACGCAAGTCGCCGATAATGCGCGACAATCGATGCTCATAGCGAGTCAGATTGTTACCGGGCAGATGAAGAATATGTTGTATATGATGAACTTCGTTCAATTTGATGTGGATCTTCGGGAGCCCATATTGAACTTAAGTCGTGCGGACGAAACGACCTCTATTGGAGATCTGTATATCAGTCAGAATACGATATATAAGCGGATCGACACGGTCATGAGTCCACTGGAAAATTTAGTTCTTACGTTACTCCTCCCGAATGGGCAGTATTATGCGACTTATACGACGACTAATTTTGATCCGAAATCTTTTTTTACGAAAACTTGGATGCGGGATGTCATGCAATCAGGCAGCTACAGCGTGAAGTGGATTGGAGCTGAGCTTAATTATAGTCAGCAGCCTTCTCAATCCTATCTCTTAGAAGCAGTTAAGCCACTTCGTCTCAATGGTGCTACATATGGATATGTCATTGTTGGTCTCGACCCCAGTGCATTGCAGAAATTATTTGCGCAATATGAAGATAATGAATCGATGGTTGTCATAGATGCACAGGGCAAAATCTTGGTCGATAAGGATTCAAGTCGGATCGGAAAGCCTTTCGCCTACTATGATCAACTTCCTACGGAAGATGGCTCGTCCTTCGTGAAGGTAGCTGGTGAAGAATATATCATGCAAAGTGCTCAAGTCACGGCGGAATGGAAGCTTGTGAACATGACACCGTATAAATCGGCTGCTCAGCAGATCGAGTCGTTCCGTAAGACAGATTTCGCCATTCAACTGCTTTTCCTCGTTCTGTTTGCGATTGCTCTGTTGTATGTAGTCAGAACGCTTACGAAGCCTATTGCGCGACTTGTTCAAACGGTATTTCGGATCGAAACGGGTCAGTTGAGCGAACGCTCTAACATCAGTGGCGAAGATGAAGTGGGTCGGCTTGGTTATGTATTTGACCGGATGATCGATCGTATCGAGCTAACGCTCTTCGAGAATAAGCGTGAGCAAGAACTCAAGCGTAAAGCGGAGCTAGCGATGCTGCAGGCGCAAATTAATCCGCATTTTTTATTTAATGTGCTGAATTCGATTCGTTTGAAAATTATGATGAAGGGTGACGAGGAGAACGCTGAGCTGATCAGCTCCTTATCTGCGCTGTTGCGGATGACCATCAATCGGAATAATGCGTACATAACGCTCCATGAAGAGATTGGGATTAATGAGCACTACGTGCGTCTTTTAAATTCAAGGCATGGCGACCGTGTAGTCCTGCGCGTATCCGCAGCATCAGATACCTTGCTGATATCCATTCCGCGTTTCTTGCTGCAGCCGCTCATTGAGAATGCGTATATTCATGGCCTTAAAAGTAAAGCAGGTGAAATAACGATCACCTCCCGCATTGCGGAGGATGGCAGGCTGCAAATCCTGATTAAGGATTCGGGTGTAGGGATGTCACCGGAACGGCTGGAAGAGCTTCAGAGTCATCTCGAGGCTGCCCCAGCAGCTCAAACGGAAATAGAAGGAAGCAGTCCATCCCTGTCGGGGATTGGCTTACATAATGTATTTGAACGACTTCGTCTTATTTATGGTCATCAATTCGATTACGAGATTGAAAGCAGCATGGACCAGGGCACGCAGATTATTCTGCGCTTTCCGCAGCAGCCAGAGAAGGAGGTGTAACCATGTATACCGTTATGATTGTTGACGATGACATCCCGGTGCTTGAGTTTCTAAAAACGACGATTAAGTGGGAAGAGCTTGGCTATCAATTGGTTGGCGTCTATGGAAATCCCCTAGAGGCTTTGAAGGCTGGACAGAAAACCAAGCTCGACGTGCTGATCAGTGATATTGGGATGCCAGAAATCAATGGGCTTGAGTTGATCAAATCCCTGCGCGAAGAAGATCCACATGTGAAAGCGGTCATTCTCTCGTGTCACGACGAATTCCACTATGCGCAGGCGGCGGTTAAGCTGTCTGTGAGTGAATATATTTTGAAAGAAACGATGAATGTCAGTAATATCACCGAAGTGCTGATTCGGCTGAAGGAGCAATTGGATGCCGAGGATCGGCAGCAGTCCAAGAGCCGCAAGCTGGAGAAGGAAGTGTCGCAGCAGCGCGGCGCATCGAAACGTCAATTTATCCGAAGTACGGTGAACGAGCCGTTATTCGATTCTGCGGATTGGAGTGCCAAAGCGAGCGATTTTGGTATCCAGCTTAATCAGCATGCGGTGCTGCCTGTATTCGGCTATGCGAATCGAGTGAAAGAGGCGAATAGCCGGTTCCAATCGACGGATTTGTTCGAATACACCATTCAGAATATCGTAGAAGAGCTGCTCGTGGATCAAAAGGAAGTGACATTATTCACCTATGATACGGGGGAAATTGTGTTATTATTTCCCCATTTTTCCGAGCTGCATGTGAACAATAGTCAGAAGATGGAACAGACGCTGCGCCAGTTACAGGCGTGCCTGCAGAAATTTGCGAAAATATCATTTTCGTTCATCACCGGAACACCTGTGAAGGAAGTCCGTGCACTCAAGGATCAGTTGATCCGCATGGTAGAGGCGCGGGCCATTCGATTCTATATGCCAGAGTCTTCGATCAGCAAGCTTGAGCATTTGCGGAGTGGATTTGGAGATGGCGGAGAGCTGTTGGCGCAGTACGCGCAAGCGTTGGATGAATTCCGCGGTGTTGTTTTTGATGAGCGAGAGGATGGAATCGAAGCCTTCGTCTCGAAATGGGTCGATTTTATCCAATACAATCGGTTCCGCCCCCTTGAGGTCAAGGATTGGCTGCTCAAAATGATTCTCGATGTCCGGATGCGCCTCAAGTCGCTGCAGCACTATCAATCGACGTTTTCCTCCGAATTGCTGCATCATGATGTGCACGAGCTGTCCTCCATCCGCGAGATGGAGATTTGGCTCAAGGATTATTTGCAGCAGGCGATCCAGTGGGCGGGGCAAGTGTACAGAGAGTCGCATAATCGTGAGATTCTAGAATGCCAGCGATTCGTGTACAACCATCTCGATAAGAAAATTTCACTTGAAGATGCCGCAGCGCATCTGCATTTGCATCCGAGCTACTTGAGCCGGTTGTTCAAGCGCGAAACGGGTGAGAATTTCATCGAGTACGTGACGCGGATGAAGATGGAGAAAGCGAAGGAGTTGCTGGAGATCACGGACAAAAGCGTGGAACAAATCTCCGACATGCTCGGCTACGAGAACAAGAACTACTTCGGCAAGCTGTTCAAGGCGCATACCGGCTTCGTGCCGAATGTGTATCGGGGGCAGACGAAGGGGAGTTAGGGATGCCAAGCCTTTATCTCCGCAGCCTACGTGCAATTTGACTGGGAAGCACAAAAAACCTGCGAAACTGCAGGTTTTTTGTGCTTTTTCAGATGCTTGCGGGGAATACCTGCAATCGCGCAGGCTTTCTGCGTGAAATGGCCTCAATCGAGCGAAATAAGAGAAAAAGCCTGCATACTCGCAGGCATTCCCTCTATTCTCTATGATTGTTCAGCAAAACCTGCATAATCGCAGGATTTTGGCCGAGAGCCGCTCCAAGCCCAAGGAGGTTTACTCCGGATTGACAGCACTCGCGTCCATATAGAAGACTTCCCAAATATGTCCGTCGATATCTTCGAAGCTCCGCCCGTACATAAATCCGTGGTCATACGGATCTGTAGAAATTGTGCCGCCAGCAGCCAGCGCCTTATCGACCAGCTCGTCCACTTGCGCACGGCTATCCGCGGCTAGGCCAAGAATCGCTTCTGTGCTGCGGGTTGCATCTGCAATTTCTTTTTTCGTATACGCTTTGAAAAAATCCTCAACCAGCAGCATCGCAAAAATGTGCTCGCCAATTACCAGACAAGCTGCTTTCTCATCTGTAAATTGCGCGTTGAATTCAAAACCCATGGCTGTGAATAACGCCATCGATTTCTTCAAATCTTTTACCGGTACATTCACGAAAATTTTGTCCATGTTTACTGCCATTCTCGATCACCTCATAATGAATTTTTGTGTGTTTGTATGTTTTCATACCTATAGACACAAGCAACTCAGAATTTCTATCACGTATGTTTAAATTATTTTTCGGACACGTTAGAAGAGGGCTCGTTGGAGCTTTCGTATGCTTGGAGAATGGACGTAAGCAGGCCAGGAAATCTTGCTTCGAGATCATCCTTTCGCAAGGACAAGAAACGCTGCGTTCCTTGCACGCGGACTTGTACGACGCCAGCCTCACGCATGGTGCGCACATGGTGGGATAAGGTTGATTTCACGACGGAGACCTCGATGCCCCCACATGTGCACTCGCCAAGATTGTGAATTTCTGAAACGATAGATAACCGAACAGGGTCGCTTAACGCATAGAGGACGGACGAGAGATGCATATCCGCTTTGTCTGGGTGATAGAGTATTTTCAAGATGCTTCCTCCTCGTTGAAACGTAGTGATTGCATTTTACCATACCTCATGCTATATTTCTATTGTTCGATAATATTCGAATTATTAAACATGACGTGCGAATAACGCATGCGAAATCATTTACAAAAACCAATTGGAGTGGAGGAACAACCATGACGAATTCCCATACGAATGAAACCACGAGTTCACAATCTGTCGATTCGTTGTTCAAACCATTTACACTAGGCAATCTCAGCTTAGCGAACCGAGTTGTGATGGCGCCAATGACGCGCGGCTTTTCACCAGGTGGCGTACCTGGACAGAACGTAGCGGATTATTACCGTCGCCGTGCGGAAAATGGTGTAGGTCTGATTGTGACTGAAGGCACGTTGATCAATCATCCAGCGGCTACAGATAGTCCCAATATTCCGAACTTCCATGGAGAAGAAGCGCTCGCAGGCTGGAAACGTGTCGTTGATGCGGTTCACGAAGCGGGAGGGCGTATCATGCCTCAGCTTTGGCATGTCGGGATGACGCGTCCGAACGGTTCACTTCCGCATCCAGAAGCACCATCGATTGGGCCATCTGGCCTTAATCTTGCTGGCGAAGCTGTGAATGAACCGATGACGCAAGCGGAAATTACGCAAGTCGTGCAGGCTTTCGCGCAAGCGGCTGCAGATGCGAAACGACTTGGATTCGATGGCATCGAAATCCATGGCGCCCACGGCTACCTGATCGACCAGTTCCTTTGGGAGAAAACGAATCAACGCACGGATCAATACGGTGGCGATATGCTTGCTCGTACGCGGTTTGCTGCTGAAATCATCGCTGCATGCCGCAGTGCAGTCGGGCCAGACTTCCCGATCATGATTCGCTTATCACAGTGGAAATCATCGGAATATACAGCTAAACTAGCTGAGACGCCGGAACTGCTTGGTCAACTTCTTGCACCGCTTGTAGAAGCAGGCGTAGATATCTTCCACTGTTCCACCCGCAGGTTCTGGGAACCCGAGTTCGAAGGGTCTACCCTAAACTTCGCAGGTTGGGTGAAGAAACTAACAGGCAAGCCTACGATCACAGTAGGATCTGTTGGTCTTGATGATGAATTCTTGGGCTCTTTCCGAGGTAAAAGTGCAGGAACAGCGGACATCAACGAACTGCTTGTCCGTTTAGAACAAAACGAATTCGACCTTGTCGCCATTGGGCGAGCGTTGTTGGTTGATCCGGCTTGGGCGGTTAAAGTTCGCGAGGGACGCTTCAATGAATTGCTTCCATTCACCGTGGAAGCTCTGCAAAGCTTACATTAATTGGCATAGTGGCATTCATGTTAGGATGAATGGTCCACGCTCATAACAAAAAGAGATGACAATGCTGTCATCTCTTTTTGCTGTCTATTTTGTCAGATAAAGCCTCCCAAGCTTTTCAATAATTGGTACGCGTGAAGGTGTGAAAACGACTACAACTAAACGTAATTGATGTTCATGACCAATGTGGCGGAAGCCGGAGTGAAGTTTGTGCAGGTATCTCTCATTAACTGACTATATTCCAATTGCCGCCTGTTTCCTCTGAAAACGGATATGTTCGTCATTCTTTTGGAAAAGGAGCTAGTTCTTTGTCACACTGCACAAATTTTCCATGAGTTTACAATAAAATAGCAATTTCCGCATTTATCCTATGGTAAAATAAGGGCGTTCTAGATAGCTTGTCTGTCCGATTGGTTGGCGCTTATGTAGGAAGGTTTTGACTCAGCAAACATGCTAAGGAGGAATTGAATTGAGTAAGCTTAAGGGATGGAAGACGAGATTATGGAAGACAACGTTGGCGTTGACAGTCGCTTTACCGTTTCAAGTACTGGCTACTAGCAGTTGGCAAGCTGTAATGGCGGAGGGTCCGAGTGATCCAGCACCATTCATTGAGGCCAAAGTCGTCAACGGAAATGCAGGAAAGAAAGTCCTTTTTGACAACACACACGAGCAGACAGCAGGCGCAGCAGATTGGGTAATTGACGGGGCTTTCTCGGACTTTGCCAATGCGTTAGCGAATAATGGCTATTATGTAAAAGAACTACGCAAATCAACACCCATTACATTGGCTGATTTGAGCGGTTATGATGTTTTCGTTGTTGCGGAGTCCAATGTGCCGTACAAAACAAGTGAACAAGCTGCTTTAGCACAATATACAGCAGCAGGCGGCAGTATTTTCTTCATCGGCGATCATTACAATGCGGATCGCAACAAAAACCGCTGGGACGGCTCCGAGGTGTTCAATGGCTACCGCAGAGGAGCCTGGACGAATCCGGCAGCAGGTATGAGCGCGGAAGAAGCGGCTTCCTCAGCGATGCAAGATGTAGCGAGCTCGGACTGGCTGGCGACTCAGTTCGGTCTGCGTTTCCGCTATAACGCCCTCGGCGATATTAATGCGAACAACATCGTAGCGCCATCGCAAGCTTTTGGCATAACCACAGGTGTCTCCAGTGTGGCGATGCACGCAGGTTCGACGCTTGCTATTATCGATCCGACGAAGGCGAAGGGGATTGTCTACCTGCCGCAAACGAATGAAGCATGGGCGAATGCGGTCGATCAAGGCGTGTATAACGGCGGCGGCGTAGCGGAAGGACCATTCGTTGCGATTTCCAAAGCAGGCTTAGGCAAGGCTGCTTTCATCGGTGACTCTTCACCGGTCGAAGATGCGACGCCGAAATATGTGCGTGAAGACACGGGCGGCAAGAAGACCACGTACGATGGATTTAAAGAAGTGGATGACGCCAAGCTTTTTGTTAATATGGTGAATTGGTTAGCTACCAAAGAAAGCTATACAAGCCTAGCTGAAGTGAGCGGTTTGCAGCTTGATCAGCCGACGGCATTGCTGCCTTTTGAGGCGCCGGCAGCATCGACAGAACCACAGCCAGAACCTTGGGCTGCGCCGGATGCCGGCTACAAATGGTACGATCGCAGCACGTTCAAAGCGGGCTCTTACGGCGGTCCTGCCGCAACGGCGAATACAGCGTATAGCTTTGTGCATCAAGCTGTGTTGCCTAATGCAGTCGACTTCCCAGTCAGAGTCGTTGTGGATAACTTACCGCCATCGACAACGGTGACTGGCTTCTCGGTAGGAATCTATCTGGTCACCGGCGGATCCCAAATCGCTAAAGTGCAGAACGCGGATGGCACGTGGCCGACTGCTAACGGATACAGCGCGACGTTCAGCGTGACCGCAGATATCACTGGTCATGCGACGAAGGATTTCAATGTTCGTGTCGTGCCTGGTACGACAGCAGCAGCCAATCTGCGCTTGCGTCTCAACGGTACGAACCTGAAAACCGAAAGCGTAACTCTCGGAAATGTCCCTGCAGAAGCGCTGCCGGTTGAACAAAGTCCGATTCCGGCCAAAATCACGATTGCTGAGGCAAGAGCGAAAGCCGCTGGCTCGTTAGTAACAGTTGAGGGCGTGGTGACGACGGAACCGGGTGCTTTTGGCGGTCAGGCGTTTTATTTGCAGGATGCCACGGGCGGTCTGTATGTGTTCCAAAGCCTGAGCGGCTTCCACCTCGGCGATACCGTGAAGTTGACGGCCACTTCGGCGTTGTACAACACGGAACTTGAACTGGCTGATCCGGTTGAAATCGCTAAAACAGGCGTCTCAGCACTGCCAGTTGCAGCACCCGTATCCGCTGTGACAGCGGATAATCAAGGGCAGCTGCTCTCGCTAAGCGATGTGACGATCAGCAACATCATTTCCGCAACACCGACAGGCTCATTTGAGTTCGACGCTGTAAAAGGAGCCGTAAGCAATCACATTCGTGTCGATACACGAACAGGTTTATCCCAGAGCACTTTCCCGTACACAGCTGGACAAACGGTGTCGATTCAAGGTGTGGGAGCTATTTTCAAAGGCGTCTATCAATTGAAGCCTAGAGGCTTGAGTGATTTTAGCGTAGCGGCAGATACGGTTGCACCCGTGACAACAGCTGTGCTTTCGGGCACACCGAACGGTGCAGGTTGGTTCAAAGAATACGTAACACTGAGTTTAACGGCTACGGATGATCAAGCGGGCAATGTGGTCACAACGTATGCGATTAACGGTGGAGCACCTGCGACGTACACAGCGCCAATCGCCATCGGAACTGAGGGAACGACAACGGTGAGTTACGCCTCTACAGATGCTGCAGGTAATGTGGAAGCATCCCATTCCGTGCAGGTTCAGCTGGATAAAACAGCGCCTGTCGTAACCCTGACGGAGTCAGGGCATGCGGTAACCGATGTGACGGATGCAGCTTCGTTAACATTTGCTTTGGTTAGCAGCGATGAGCGATCCGGTATTGCTGATCAACGCTTGTTCTTGGATAGCAATGCGATCACAAGCGGTCAAACGATTGCTGCAGGCAGTCTTGCTCTTGGCACACACATACTAACGTATCAGGTGACGGATGTGGCAGGTAATACGACGGCTGGGACAAGTAATTTTAATGTGACGGCACATGCGGTTTTCAATCAAGCAACGTTGACGTCCGATAAGGCTGCACTCCTACAAGGCGAGTCAACAGCTACGCATCTTACAGGATCATTAAGCAACGGTACTCCTGCCGATCTTAGCGGGGCAAGTGTGATTTATAGCACTTCAAATGGCGCAGTCGCGACAGTTAATGCACAAGGGAAAGTGAGTGCCGTCGGTCAAGGAACAGCGCAGATTACCGCTTCAGTGACATTAGGCGGAGTAACGGTAGCGACGAATGAGGTGAGCATCACAGTAACGAAGCCTCTCTCTGTGGGTGCTCCTGGTCAGCCTGTTCTATCATCAAACAGCGGGTACTCGGGTTTAAAAGATGGCAACTACACCATCACGATGAATATGTGGTGGGGCAATAATGGCTCAACGTTCAAAGTTTACGAAAATGGTGTTCTGATCAGCACGAAAGCACTGACCGATGCTTCCCCAGCGGCGCAAATCGCCACTGTGAACGTATCCGGTAAACCAAATGGCACGTACACGTACACAAGTGAACTCATCAATTCTTTCGGAACAACAAGCAGTCAGCCTCTTGTCATCACGGTTACCGATGCGTCCCCAGGGAAGCCGGTCTTGTCCCAAGACAACTGGGATGGCGACGGGAATTACAAAGTGACGACCAACATGTGGTGGGGAACCAATGCCACAACGTACCGTCTGTACGAGAATGATGTGCTCATTGATACCAAAACCTTGCAAGCCGCATCACCTAGCGCCCAAAGTGCCGTAACTTCCATAACGGGTCGTGGGGTTGGTGTGTATAATTACCGCGTCGAGCTAGTGAATGCTGCTGGCGTGACATCAAGCGACGTGTTGAACGTGAGCGTTACGAAGTAACCTTCGTATGAATGAGGTCGCACGTATCTGAGACTGACTAGCTCTCAAAAACAAATACGGACAGCCCCTTAGGTCGTGAACCTGAGGGGTTGTTTGTTTGGGAGGAGGTTAGTTCTCCCTAGACAAAATCATATCCCAATGGTAGGTTAAATGGACTACTCAAGAAAGTTTGTGATCTCTGATGTCGATCGCTTCACAATCCAAAGAAATTAAGAGCGGCAGCCGATTATGGATGGTGCTGGTGCTCGGTTTACTCGCGTCCTTCGGCCCGCTTTCTCTCGATATGTACTTACCGGCGCTGCCTGTGATTGCGGATGATCTCCATACGACAACGTCGCTCGCGCAAATGAGCTTAACCGCCTGCATGCTCGGTCTCTCACTAGGCCAGCTCGTCGCAGGTTCTGTGAGTGATGTTCGCGGAAGGCGCATGCCCCTGTTGGTGGGCCTTTTGGTGTATGGCATTGCCTCGGCACTTTGTATGTTTGCTCCGTCGATCTGGGCATTCCTCATTCTGCGATTCGTGCAAGGGATGGCAGGGGCTGCAGGGATCGTGATCTCCCGAGCTATCGTTCGAGATATGTATGAAGGTGTGGCATTGACGAAGTTTTTTGCCCTCCTCATGCTCGTGAATGGATCAGCTCCAATCCTCGCGCCAATTATCGGGGGACAGTTGTTGCAATTCACCTCCTGGCGCGGTGTGTTTCTCGTGCTTAGTCTAGTCGGTGTAGTAATGCTCATTATTGTTGTGCTTGGGCTCAAAGAAACCCACCCGCCGGAACGTCGTTCCAAAGGCGGTCTTACGAACACGCTGCGCATTTTCCGAGGTCTGCTCACGGATCGGTTATTCATGGCCTATGCCTTAACGCAGGGGCTCGTTTTTGCCGGCATGTTCGCGTATATTTCGGGGTCGCCTTTTGTGCTGCAGGATATTTTTGATGTGTCTCCTCAAATGTTCAGCGTAATCTTCGCCGTGAATGGCGCAGGTGTTATCCTTGCCGGTCAAATTACAGGGCGTCTAGCTGGCAAAGTCAGCAACCAACGCTTACTAGCTGGTGGTTTAGTGCTGGCCGTCTTGGGCGGACTACTGTTACTCGTGGCTACGCTTATAGGGGCTGGGCTGTATCTGATTCTGCCGGCATTTTTCCTCATTGTGTCCTGCATCGGGCCAATTTCGGTTTCGACTTCTTCTCTGGCGCTGCAAAATCAAGGGAAAACCGCCGGCAGCGCCGCAGCCTTGCTAGGGTTGATGACGTTCGTCATCGGAGGGCTGGTGGCGCCGCTTGTTGGTCTTGGCGGCAGTCAAACCGCGATTCCTTTAGGCATCATTATCGCCGTTATGGAGCTTGGTGCCGTGGTTTGCTTTGTTTTCCTAGCGCGCGAAAAAACGTAAGAATAAGGCTGATATTTAGCAAATGCTCAAAGATTTTTCACAATTACAGCTTATACTGAAGAAGAATCGACCAACAAATGAAAAAGGTGGGTATCTTACATGAAGCGTATTCATAAAACGTGGCTTATCGGCACGATGGCGGCTGGCTTATTAGTCAGTGGCGGCTTCGTTCTTCAGCATAACCAAGTTTTCGCCAATGACACAGGCACGACAACTCCTGCACCTACACCTAAGAATTCACAGGATAAACATAGCTTCACGAAAGACAAAGGGCCGAAGGGCGGCTTTGAGTTTGGCAAAGGAATTGGCGGGGAGATGGATTTCGCCTCCATTCTTGGCATTGACCAGAGCGTCCTGAAAGCGGAAATTAAAGCAGGCAAAACGATCGCCAAAATCGCGCAAGACAAAGCCAATCTCAGTGAGGATGCACTGATAGCCAAGTTGACCGAGGCGGAAACGAAGAAAATCGATACAGCGCTTAGCGCGGGTAAAATCAAACAAGAGCAGGCGGATAAGCTCAAAGCGAATCTCGCAGATCGCTTGAAAAAGATCGTAGAAGCGAAACCGCAGGCGATGGACTTCGGTAAAAAGCCAATGCTGCGCGGTGGCAACATGCCTACGCCTGGTAGTGCATGGGGCGATTCCAAAGAAATCGCCGCGATCCTGGGCATCACTGAGGATGAGCTGGCTGCCGAGCGTAAAGCAGGAAAGTCGCTTGCCGAGATCGCGCAAGCGAAAGGCATCAGCGAGGATCAGCTGATCGCGAAGCTCAAAGAGGGCTTGACGGATAAGCTGAAAAGCTTCGTCGAGCATAAAGGCGGGCAGCCCGCGCCTCAGCCGCGCGGCGGCGGTTCGTTCCAAAACAAGCCGATGGGGCATGGCCTTGGTGGGCATAAGCCTGGGGTGACGGCGACGCAAGCGTCTACGTAAGGTTTGGGGTACATGGTGAAGATGGGGAACATGTTTAACAGGGAGATCATGGAGAACATGGTGAACTAAGGAGAACATGAAGATCATGGAGAACATGGTGAACATGGTGAACCAAGGGAGCTTCGCTCTTCCCATGAAGTAAGTTATCATCACGAAAACGTGCTAGAGAAGGATGCCACTTTCGATTAGATCGAGTGAGGGGCGTCCTTTTTTGCGTGACGGCAGGGGGGGTGGGGGGAGAGTGAGAGTAGAGTAGAGTAGAGTAGAGTAGAGTAGAGTAGTGTAGAGTAGTGTAGAGTAGAGTAGAGTAGAGTAGAGTAGAGTAGAGTAGAGTAGAGTAGAGTAGAGTAGAGTAGAGTAGAGTAGAGTAGAGTAGAGTAGAGTAGAGTAGAGTAGAGTAGAGTAGAGTAGAGTAGAGTAGAGTAGAGTAGAGTAGAGTAGAGTAGAGTAGAGTAGAGTAGAGTAGAGTAGAGTAGAGTAGAGTAGAGTAGAGTAGAGTAGAGTAGAGTAGAGTAGAGTAGAGTAGAGTAGAGTAGAGTAGAGTAGAGTAGAGTAGAGTAGAGTAGAGTAGAGTAGAGTAGAGTAGAGTAGAGTAGAGTAGAGTAGAGTAGAGTAGAGTAGAGTAGAGTAGAGTAGAGTAGAGTAGAGTAGAGTAGAGTAGAGTAGAGTAGAGTAGAGTAGAGTAGAGTAGAGTAGAGTAGAGTAGAGTAGAGTAGAGTAGAGTAGAGTAGAGTAGAGTAGAGTAGAGTAGAGTAGAGTAGAGTAGAGTAGAGTAGAGTAGAGTAGAGTAGAGTAGAGTAGAGTAGAGTAGAGTAGAGTAGAGTAGAGTAGAGTAGAGTAGAGTAGAGTAGAGTAGAGTAGAGTAGAGTAGAGTAGAGTAGAGTAGAGTAGAGTAGAGTAGAGTAGAGTAGAGTAGAGTAGAGTAGAGTAGAGTAGAGTAGAGTAGAGTAGAGTAGAGTAGAGTAGAGTAGAGTAGAGTAGAGTAGAGTAGAGTAGAGTAGAGTAGAGTAGAGTAGAGTAGAGTAGAGTAGAGTAGAGTAGAGTAGAGTAGAGTAGAGTAGAGTAGAGTAGAGTAGAGTAGAGTAGAGTAGAGTAGAGTAGAGTAGAGTAGAGTAGAGTAGAGTAGAGTAGAGTAGAGTAGAGTAGAAGTAGAAGTAGAAGTAGAAGTAGAAGTAGAAGTAGAAGTAGAAGTAGAAGTAGAAGTAGAAGTAGAAGTAGAAGTTGGAGTAAGAGTAAGAGTAAGAGTAAGAGTAAGAGTAAGAGTAAGAGTAAGGCGATGTATGGGATGATAAGTAGGTAGTATAACTTAGATTTATTGGAGGGGGCGAGCAAGATGGAGGAGCTTATCGGTTATTGCAGCGTATGCGGGAAGGACATTTATTGTAGAATGGGATTTCTGGAGGGTGTTGTGCAGGAGGACAAGATTTTGATGTGTTTTGATTGTTCCACTAACTTTCCATCTACAGGAACATCGCCTCCATCCTTGCCTGCTGACTCCATTTAGCTGGAAAAGGTACAGTTAATTTCACTCGAATGCGCAGATATTAACATTTAACTGGAAAATATACAGCTAATCTGCCTGATTTGCTCAAAAGGGAAGAAAACTGCGGAAATTAGATACATGAAATACAGCTAAATGATCAAAAAGGTGAAATTAGCTAAAATTAGCTGCATGAAATCCAGTTATTTCGGGTTGGGTGGACGAATTTAGTAGGGGGATAGAGTCGACGGAGGTGGGCGCGATTGAGGTCTATAGTCGAATTAAGGGAGTGGAAGTGCGATTCAGAGCTATAGTCGAGTTGTCGGAGTGGAAGTGCGATTCAGAGCTATAGTCGAGTTGTCGGAGTGGAAGTGCGATTCAGTGCTATAGTCGAGTTGTTGGAGTGGAAGTGCGATTCAGAGCTATAGTCGAGTTGTCGGAGTGGAAGTGCGATTCAGAGCTATAGTCGAGTTGTTGGAGTGGAAGTGTGATTCAGAGCTATAGTCGAGTCGAATGAGTGGAAGCGTAATTCAGATATAAGGTTGAGTTGACGGAGTGCAAGTATGATTCAGAGCTTTAATCGAGTGACAGAGTGGGAATGCGATTGAGTTCTACACTCGAGCTGAAGGAGTGGATGCGACCGCGGTCGAGATCCAGCGGCGGCCTCGGCGTCGCGGCCCTGCCGGCGCGCATCCGCGCCCGCCGGCGAGACCCCAAGCGCGTCAACCAGCCTCGCTAATACAGCACTCGCCACAAGTAAAACGTGGCGTAGGCTTCCCAGCCCTGCCAGCCCTCGGCTAGCTGGCGAATCTGCGCGAGCGAGGGCTTCGCGTCAAGCCCGAGCACATGCTTCAGCGCGTTATGCAGGCCGACATCGGCCAATGGGAACGCGGCTGGGTTGCGCAGACAGCGCATCAACACATAGTTGGCCGTCCACGGGCCAATGCCGCGAATGCGCAGCAGCTCTTGCTCCATGGCTGCGAAATCGCCTGTGGCGAGCAGCCCCTTTTTGGACAGCTCACCCTGAGTCATGAGTTTGGCGACGCCAAGGAGGTACTCTGCTTTTTTACCCGTGAATTGCAAAAGGGTTAAATCCTCCGGTGTGAGCGCAGCGATCCGTTCTGGTGTCGGGAACGCCCAATACGTCTGGCCCCCCCACTCGAGGGAGGTGCCGAAGGTCTCGACTAGACGCCTTTTGAGCGTATAGGCAAAAGCCAAATTAATCTGCTGCCCGATAATCCCCCAGCTCATCGCCTCGAACAAATCAGGAATACCCATCAAGCGCAGCCCTCGAAAGGCTTCCGTCACTTGCCGCAGAATCGGATCCTCCATCGCATAGAAGGGGGCTAGATCTGTCTCCAAATCAAACCATTCCCACACATAACGAGCAATGTCTTCACGGACTTCGGATGTCAGACTTGTGCCGCTATAGTGGACAATTCGAACATGAAGCACCAGGTCATCCTCACTGTTGACAGCAATTAGTGCAAGGTTATCCCCAAGTGGAAGTAATTTATAAATGCTAGAGTTATCCACAGCGAATAGGCACTCATTGGTGGAGCGGCTTAAATAGCCGATATTGGGCTCATATCCAAAAGGCTGCGGCACAGCTATCGAGAGCGTGCTCGTCGGTTCATGCCATTTTAAAACAGATGGATTAAAAGGGTTGGGCATGGATTATTTCTCCTTTCAAGAGTCGAAGTTGTTATAGGCATTATCGCCGATAGAGGCTTTTGTAATCTTGCTTTCTCATCTCGCAGCCCTTACAAGCGTCAGCCGGTTTGGGTATACTGAGCTTATTAAGATTGCTGAAGAGAGGGGCTTGTGAGATGCAGGAGCGGTATTGGCAAGCGATTGTAGCGAATGATGCGACATATGATGGCACGTTTTATTATGCGGTGGCGACGACAGGGATTTTTTGCCGGCCATCCTGTAAATCCAGGGTTCCGAAGCGGGAGCATGTGCGTATTTTTCGCAATCGGCAGGCGGCGATGTCAGAGAACTTTCGTCCTTGTAAAAGGTGTCGGCCTGACGGCATAAGACTTCCCGATGAAGAATGGGTCGCGCAAATGAAAGATCACATCGAAGAGAATTTCGCCGAGCCGTTAACGTTAGCGACGCTTGCGGAGCATTTTTACGCGAGTACGTATCATCTGCAGAGGACGTTTAAACGAATAGCAGGTGTAACGCCGCTGATGTATCTACAAGAGGTCAGGCTTGCCGCAGCTAAAAAGCTTCTCTCCACCACGGACATGGCCGTGCAGGAGATCGGGGCGCGGGTGGGGATGGCGAATGCTGCCCATTTTGCGACGCTGTTTCTGAAGAGAACGGGGCTCACGCCAACGGAATTCCGGCAAGGGCTCGTTCACTAACGATAACCGAGAGGGTTCGGTGATGCAACTAGGCGGAGCTTTTTAAATCGTGTGAAGTGGATGATAGAGAGGGGATGAGCCGGATGGTGGCTGGCGTAGAGAAAGTGATCGTGCAGGAAAGTACGAGTTTAAGTGAAAGTAGTGTGGGGATGGAGCGTGGCCGTGTAAGAGAGAAAACAGCTAGTAAACCTATCTACTGGAGTGCAGTATGCCTGAATGGCAGTAATTTCGTGATGGCCGTGACGGATGTAGGATTGGGCTATTTGCAGTTCCAGAAAAGCAACGCGGAAGAGGGTGTTGATGTTGAGGCGTGGCAAGCATTCACCCAGTGGGCTAGAAAAATGGGACACCCGAGCGATTGGATGCAGCACGAGGATAAGTTAAAGCCTTACATGCAGCAAGTGGACGAGTATCTGCGTGGGGAACGGACGACGTTTACATTACCGCTGGATTTACAGGGGACGGATTTTCAACAGGCGGTGTGGAAAACATTGCATGATATAGGACACGGTGAAACCGTGAGTTATTCACAGGTAGCCCAAACGCTGGATAAATCTAGCGCTGTGAGGGCAGTTGGGACCGCCATTGGCGCAAACCCCGTACTTATCGTGGTGCCTTGTCACCGAGTCGTGGGGAAGAATGGCGCGCTGACGGGGTATCGCGGCGGGCTGGCGAATAAGGAGCGGCTGTTGCGGTTGGAGCGTGGGAGTGAGTGAGAAGTCCCTGGATAACTGGAAAACCTCCAGCTAAATTAGCGGAATTTCGCTTTCTGAGAGAAATAACTGGATTTCATGTAGCTAATTTTGATCATTTTCCGATAGATAGGCAAGAACGGGGGAATTAACTACAGGTTTTCCAGTTAAATGCCGTAAACTGCTGAAATGAGTGCGATTAGCTGTAGGTTTTCCAGTAAAATGTTGTAAACCGATGATGAGATGAGTGAGATTGCTGTAGGCTTACCAGCTAAGCCCCGTAGACAAGAGGAATAAGATGTATTCACTGAGTATTCACTGTAGGCCAATTCATGATCGGAAGCTACTGAACACACGATATAGCTAAACACAGCACCCATGAGCGAACAAGAGGAAGCAGTTACAGGAGGCAAAGGCAAAGGAGGATACACCCATGGTGAATGTGCAGCGAAAGCAATCGAAGACCTTACTGACCAAAGCGAGCGGCTTCCTCGAAGGCTACTCGCATACATTAAATCCGTATACCGGCTGTGCCTTCGCCTGCTCCTACTGCTATGTGCGACAGATGCCAGTGGCTTTGTTCCGCAGTGGCGAAGCGTGGGGCACATGGGTCGACGTGAAGGAGAATGCGCCAGCACTTCTCGCGAAAGAGCTGGCACGGGCCCAAAGCAAAGGGCCCGTCACGATTTTCTTCTCCTCGGCGACGGACCCGTATCAGCCGATCGAATACAAGGAGCGGATCACCCGCTCGCTCCTGGAAGTGATGTCCGTGCAGCAGCCGGACTTCTTGTTCGTGCAAACCCGCAGCCCGCTCGTGACGCGGGATGCGGACCTGCTTCAGCTGCTCGGCGAGCGCGTGCGAGTCAGCATGACGGTGGAGACGGAT
Organism: Paenibacillus pectinilyticus; assembly: GCF_001700435.1. Taxonomy (GTDB): domain Bacteria; phylum Bacillota; class Bacilli; order Paenibacillales; family NBRC-103111; genus Paenibacillus_E; species Paenibacillus_E pectinilyticus. The sequence continues at coordinate 817,754 of NZ_LYPC01000028.1, read as the reverse complement.
CGCGAGGAGATCCGCCGCGCGTTCACGCCGTCCGCGCCGCCGATCGCGGCGCGGCTAGAGGCACTCCGCGAGCTTGCCGCTCGCGGGATCCCGGTGCAGGCCACGATCGCGCCAGCGCTGCCATGCTCGGACGGCTTCGCCGAGCGGCTGGCGGGCATCGTGGATAGAGTGTGTATCGACGATTACTTCATGGGCGATGGGGGTGGAGGCAAGCGCACGGAACGCATCGGCGTGCGCACCATCTACGACGCGCTGGAGTTGTCCGACTGGTACAGTCGGGATGCGTACTTGCGCGTGCACGAACAGCTCCTGCGGCATTTTCCGCAGGAGCGCGTATTTGTTTCGCAGGCAGGATTCCTTCCTTGACTCCTAATGCTTTGATGTTTAGCCTGCCTGCCCGCCCGGCCAGTATCAATTAAAGTCGTAATACCATAAACTCCTCATCATAATACTGCCCATTAAACTTCATGGCGTTTCGTTCAACTCCGTAAACCTCGAAACCAAGTGACGTATACAGCCTTTTGGCGGAATCATTTGCAGCTACAACAGTTAGGTTGATTTGCTCCACACCATCACAGTCTCTCGCCTTGCTTATGAGTTCAAGCAGGAGTGATTTTCCTACGCCGAGCCCTCGCATTTTTGGAGATACATACATGCCGTAAACATTCCCTTTATGGGTCGTTTTGAGGCCATTTTCACGCGCGAAAGTTACAATGCCAACTAATGAACCACCATCATCAAAAGCCCCAAGAACAAATTTATCCTTCGTTGGTTGTATGCGCTCTATGACCGTTTCTATTGTAAATAGCACTTCTCTTTCAAAGGTTGACCCAAATGCGTCTGGATTGATCTTTAAGGCATTCAAGCGCAATTCTTGGTACATCTGAGCATTCGATTCGTTTAATATACGTATATTCACAGTCATGGATTAACCCCCGTTTTGATTCTTCCCGCAGTCGTAAGCGGCGTTCGCCATCACTCGACTCGAACCTCCGTCTGATCCCGCAGTCTCAGCTTAAACTCCTTCGGCGAGCATTGGTTATACCGCTTGAACAATTTATAAAATTGCGCCATATTTTGAATGCCAGCTTCATAACTGATTTCCATAATGCTGAGATCCCCTGTGAGCAGGAGCCGCTCGGCTTTTTTGATTCGTTTATAGTTCACATAATCAATGAAGGAGAGCCCCATCACCTTTTTAAAATACTTAATAAAGTAATGATAGCTCAGATTCAAAATGCGACAGACGTCTTCGACGGTAATTCGTTCGGTAAGATGCTCGTCAATATAGGAAAGGGCTGGCCGCAATCGAGAGATGCCGGAGTCCTCGGTGAGACCGGAAAGCCCGCGTTGATCATTGCGAAGCAACAGGAGAAGAAGTTGCTTAATCGCGGCGACAATGGCTAACTCATAGCCGATTTGGCGAGATTGCGACTCCTCACAAATTTGCGAGATGAGCCGGTAAGCACTCGCTCGAACAGCCGCATTAGCACGAAAAAGCGCATTAAAAGGCTCAAGCGAATGCGTCAGTTCCGAAAACAAATGCAGATAAGCCAGTGTGCTGAGGTCAAAATGCTGCGTAAGATCAATTTGGAACACAATTTGGTGCAAGGGGGCTTCCGAGTGTTTATACGTACGATGGGGCTGCGAGGAGCCGAGCACCATGATGTCCCCAGCCTCCATAATCGTATACGTATCTTTCGTTTGGATACCAAGTTGACCTTGGGTCACGACCAGGAACTCCACCTGTTTATGCCAATGCCATGTCCAAGGCTCAGGGATGCCGAAATGCGGCTGGTCATGTTTGATTTCCCATATTTTTAAGAAGAGAAGCGGATTCTGATAGACGACCTCTTCATTCTTGATTTCAGTTAAGTTAGCCGTGTTGAGCATAGGGTTCATGGGTCATACTACCTCACTAGGTTTGGACATTTTTGAATAGGTATGAGATGCCGGAATGTATGAAATTATCCCCTTTAGTATAACATTACAAGGTGGCTGATGACACTATTGAATAAGAACTAGGCACAATTCTGCCTTTCCTTGGAATGGGAGAAAAACTATACTCAGAAGTAAGAATGAAAACGCGATCATGGAGGTCATTGAAGATGAGTCAGCAGCTAAAAGTAACCGTTTGGAACGAGTTCCGTCATGAAAAAGAAAGTGAAATCGTTCGCGCAGCTTACCCGCAAGGTATTCACACAGCGATTGGAGAGGGCCTCAGCGGTTCTGTCCAAATCACATATGCAACACTAGACGATCCCGAGCATGGGCTGTCGGAAGAAGTATTGAATAATACGGATGTTCTCATTTGGTGGGGACACAAAGCGCATGATGAAGTGCAAGATGAGATCGTAGCGCGTGTTCAAAAACGTGTATGGCAAGGCATGGGCCTCATCGTCCTGCACTCTGGTCATTTCTCCAAAGTGTTCAAGACTTTGATGGGCACTTCCTGTGATCTGAAATGGCGCGAAGCCGATGAGAAGGAACGCCTATGGGTCGTTGCTCCAGGCCATCCGATCGTGGAAGGCATTGGCGAGTACATCGATCTTGAGGCAGAGGAAATGTACGGTGAGCATTTCGACATTCCACAACCAGATGAACTCATCATGGTTTCCTGGTTCGAAGGCGGCGAAGTCTTCCGCAGCGGATGTACGTTCCACCGCGGGAACGGGAAGATTTTCTACTTCCGCCCAGGTCACGAAACGTACCGTACGTACTACAACGAGCAAATCCGCCGCGTGATCTCCAATGCGGTTCAGTGGGCAGCTCCTACAACGCGTGAGTACCCGAAATACGGCAACCATAAGCCTTTAGAAGAAATTAAAGCGAAAGTTCAAGCTTAATTCTAAAATTCATAGCCCAGCTATGACAACAGAGCATGCTCTCCAACGATGGAGGGCATGCTTTCTTATGTTGGTTTAAACTCGCGCAGCCTGTCCAAACACGCTAAATCACCATAATATAGTTGCTGTATTGGATAAATAAAAATGGAGAGTAAATGGATAGCTTGTTTGGCTTGTTGCGGTATTAGATTAGTATTCATTTCGTCTAATGACAATATAAGCTAAGCAATCCATTGCTATTTTTATTATTTTTTTGATAAACTGATATAACATGACGGGAAAGGAGACGAATCAGCTTGGGAAGAAAACAATCCTTTACTGAAACAGAGTTGCTTGACATGACTAAAAGATTAATACTTGAATATGGTTACGACGGATTTCATCTTAAATTGCTCTCACAGCATTTGCCTGGAGCCAGAAGCACGATTTATCAATACTACGCTAATAAAGAAGAAATAGTCGCAGCTTGTATGAAGCGAGTGATCTCTAACGTAATAACAAATGCCTCATCAATTGATGAGACGGACACTCTGGCAGCTCTACAGCAGTTACTTCACATTTATGTAGAAGAATCTAATCTTCATCAAATCCTTGGAGATGCTCATAAAATTAAGACGGAAAATGATAGGGCTCTTAATGATCTGTTATTCGTTGAGCAATCGCATGCCATTCTTAAAGTTCAACTAACACGCTTGTTCGAACGGGCTCAAAAGGAGGAAATCCTAAGAACTGATATCCCACTCCCTGTTCTTATTAGTACTTTTTTTAACCTGCTTAATACCCCGAATATGATGAATCTCCCTGCTCAGCAATGGAGCAATCTCTTATTTCAGATATGGATTGGGGGCTCAAGGAGCTAGCAAAAGTAGTTTCAATTAATTTGACACAAGTGTCAGATATGTGATTTAATTACTAACGATACAACGACACAAAGGTTGTTTCATTAAAAATGACACGAGTGTCAAATATTTTGGGATAAGGAGTTGGGAATAGAATGTTTTTGGCTATGAAAGAGTTAATGCATAGTAAAATGAGGTTTTCAATGATCGTGATCATTTTCGTGCTAATCGCTTGGTTAGTGTTCATCCTATCTGGCTTGGGTAATGGATTATCGACGCTTGCGGCATCAGTATTCAAGAACATGCAGTCCGATTATGTTGTCTTCCAACAAGGGTCGCAGTCTTCAATGAGCAAATCACTACTGTCCGAGCATTTGGTTGCTGATGTGGAGAAATTACCAAATGTAACTGCTGCCTCACCTATGGGTAGTTCGATGGCAACAGCGCTTAAGGGTCAAAGCAATAAAAATGAAGATAAAGTAGACATCGCCATTATTGGTATCAACCCTGGAAGCTACTTGGAACCAACCATCATCGAGGGGAATCCTTTATCATCTGATAACCCGAAGAATATCATTGCGAATGTGACAATGAAGGATAAGGGGTTTAAACTCGGAGATACTTTTCAATTAGACGGATCTACAGAGTCGTTAACCATTGTCGGATTTGTTGAGGATCAAACCTACAATCACGTTTCAGCCGTATTTACCCCCCTATCTGAATGGCGTAAAATTGCCTTCCCAGCACCTGGCTCCAATAAAGGAATTGCGGATCCTGTTAGCGCTATAATGCTTCAAGGAACAAATATTGATCCAAGCTTACTCAATAGTAAGCTATCGAATACGGATACAGTTACTCGTGCGGGAGCCGTGCAAGGGATGCCAGGTTATAAAGAAGAGAACGGCTCGATTCTGATGATGCTAGCTTTTCTCTTGGCGATATCCGCATTCGTTCTTGGCGTATTTTTCTATGTGATTACCATACAGAAGACTAACCAATTCGGCATTATGAAAGCGATTGGTGCAAGGAACGGATTCTTGAGCAAAGCGATTATGTCCCAAGTATTTGTGCTGTCGGTGACTAGTATTATTGTTGGTATTTTCCTCACTTACGGGACAGCTGCCATTATGCCAAAGGCTATGCCATTCAAGCTTGAAACGAATCTAGTCATTGGATATTCGATTATCCTTCTTGTTATTGCATTGCTCAGTTCATTAGTTTCGGTTCGCAGAATTATTAAAATTGATCCGCTGATGGCGCTCGGGAGGGTCGAATAATGAATAAAGGATTACAACTTAGTAACATCACGAAGTATTATTCCGAAGGCAGCAATCGGGTTGCTGCACTCGATCATGTCTCAATCTCCGTTATGCCGGGTGAATTTGTGGCTGTAGTCGGACCATCGGGATCTGGTAAGAGTACCTTCTTATCCATTGCGGGAGCACTACTTAAAGCTTCCGAAGGAGAAGTCAACTTGAATGGGCATAATATTTCTAAACTTTCTGATAAAGAATTGTCTAACATTAGGTTGAGGGAAATCGGGTTTATTATGCAGTCATCGAATTTGGTTCCCTATTTAAACGTACTTGATCAATTGCTTTTAGTGAAGAAGATGTCTGGGAAGGCTACAGCGGAGGATAAAAAATTCGCCATTAAGTTACTTGAAGAGCTGGGGCTTGGTGCGAAGCTAAAGAGCTTTCCCGAAGAACTCTCCGGGGGGGAGAAACAGCGTACTGCCATCGCTCGCTCTTTAATTAACAATCCTAATGTCATTTTGGCAGATGAGCCGACAGCAAGCTTGGACACCAAAAGGGCACATGAAGTGGTCAGCCTTATCGCCCAAGAGGTTAAGTCACGTCAGAAAGCGGCGATCATTGTTACCCATGATGAGAGGATGCTTGAATATTGCAACAGAGTATACCGAATGGAAGATGGAAAAATGAACGTGGTCTAATTTTGTTAGCAATTAATATTTGAAAAAATAAAATTACAAAATAAAAACCGGAATCCGTCTTCTCTGTTGTTTGTTGTTGTTGTTGTTGTTGTTGTTGTTGTTGTTGTTGTAAGAATTACGAAGCCACTATTCTAATGTTTTGAGTACCCCCAGAGTTTGATAATTGTGTGGTTTTTCCGAGCACCAGACATAGCTTCTCGAGAGAAGTGCCTTGGGGGAGGGTAATTGATAAAATTAACGTTATTGTAAAATGGAGAACAGCAGCCCGCTGAAAATGAGCGGGCTGTTCTTTTTGGTAATTCGAGGTTCACTTCTTATTGAATTTAGACGTATAACGAGTTTATGCCCAGGGCCAATACTTGGGTTAGACATATGCCTAAGAGCAGGGCAGTCAATAAAGAAAAATATATATTGGGATGTTGATGTCCGTTAAACTCACACTATTACTTTACTATACATGTAAGATCGAACTAGGTTTCCCGCTGGGGAAGCCTAGTTTCATGTATAAAATATGTGAAATTGGAAAATTTAACAACATCAACTTCGTAAGGAGGAACTGATGGTTTGAACGCAAAAATTACGCCCGTCCAGTTATCAATGCTGATTATTACCTATATCGGAATCTCCAATCATGTCCTCCTGATTCCTGTCTTGCTAGATACCGTGCATCGCGATGCATGGATCTCTGTCTTGTTCGCCATTGTCCCTTCTCTACTTATTGCCCTGCTGTATGTCTATATGTACAAACAAATCCCATCTTCGCTCACTTCCTGGGTAAAAGAGAAAACTAATTTGTTGGTGTGGCTTACTTTTACGCTTTTGTTCACCTTATACTTCCTACTTCAGGCGGCTATCAGTATACGGGATACGGTCATTTGGTCAAATTCCTCATACTTGACCTATACGCCCCCCTGGATAGTCAGCATAAGTCTCATCAGCATCTGTTACTACACGGCAAGAAAGGGCCTAGTCGCAATTGCCATCACCAATGGGATTCTGTTGCCCTGGATCATTGTATTCGGATTTTCCATCATGATCGTCAACTTTCAATTTAAAGATTACAGCTTTCTATTTCCCGTCTTCAAAAATTCAGCGCAATCGATTACAAAGGGCACTTGGTACACAGCATCAGGCATTACGGAGATATTCATTGTGTTCTTCCTAAAGGATGATCTTAAGGGCAAACTGACTAACAAGAATATGCTGTTGGTTGTTCTTATCTTGATTGAGTTGACGTTTGGACCATTGTCTGGCGTAATCGCCATATTCGGTCCGTTCGAAGCCGCAATGCTGCGATTTCCCGCCTATGAGCAGTGGCGCATGGCGTCCATCGGAAGCATGATCAGTCAAATCGACTTTTTGTCCATTTATCAATGGTTGGCTGGTTCGTTTATACGCATTTCGTTGGCGATCTATATCCTACATACGCTTTGGGTGGAAAAATGGCAGCATCCAGAAATTTTATTCATTCTGATTTCTCTGTTCCTCTTTTTAATCAACCAATTCAAGCTATCGGATATCAAATTCCACGAGTATATAAAATTCTACTATACGAGTTCGAGTCTGTTATGCGGGGCCACTAGCGCTGTGCTCTTGATTTGCATATGGGTAGGTAAGAACAGGAAGTCGGTGAAGCAAGATGGATCCAATTAGCGATAGTGATATTCGGAAGTTATTTGAGGACTGCTGCGATGTTATCTTCGAGCAAATTGACAGCTTTCTGTTCATTTCCTGCGAAGGCATGTCCAATCGGGAGCAAATTAATGAATTAAGCACATGTAGCACAGATGTTTGGCGGCAGCATCCCGTAAAGTTAACCCCAGCATGGAAGAACGAGCTCGCCTCCTATGTGTTCAAGGGCAACTTGCTCCTCTTTGATCTGGAATCGGCCTGCTGTTACATGCAGTCCGTCGCAGACCCACCCCAAAGAGCCACAGAAGAATCCGTTACGGAAACGTCTTCAAAGGGCGCGCGTGACGGTTTTACCGAAAGCATCAAGACCAATGTAGCGCTGATTCGTAAGCGACTGATATCCCCGACACTCAAAGTGGAATCATTTACAATTGGTGTTCGTAGTCAAACTGAGGTATGTCTGCTTTACATCCAAGATATTGCGAATAAGGAGGCCGTCGATGAGGCTCGGGCAAGATTGCGGAAAATTGAACTTGATGCACTCATTACGAGCTCTCAGTTGGAAGAAGCCATATCGGATAAGACCATGTCGTTGGTACCGCTTATCGACAATACGGGACGGCCTGATTTTGCCGCTGAGTACTTGATCGGCGGTCGTTTCGTCGTTTTGCTTAACGGCTCGCCACTCGCCATTGTCGCCCCCATTACACTTACATCGCTTATGAAATCACCAGAAGACGGATATTTTCGTGCGGTGATCACTTCTTTTCAACGGGTGATCCGAATGTTCGGCTGGTATTTGGCGCTGTTCTTGCCCGGGTTCTACATTGCGCTGATTGGATTCAATTTCGAACAGGTTCCACTGCCTCTATTAGCTACAATCGCAACAAATCGTATCGGACTTCCAACCTCACTTCCATTCGAAGCCATTCTCGTGCTCATCTTATTTGAGTTATTTAAAGAAGCGGGACTACGGCTCCCGAAGTCGGTAGGACCAACGGTAACTGTCGTCGGCGGTATCATCATAGGCGATGCGGCCATACGAGCCGGCATTACGTCCCCTACAGTAACCGTCGTGGCTGCGACCACGGTAATATCCGGGTATACACTGGTAAACCCGACGCTGAGCGCCATTGTATCCATCGCACGTATCGTCATTATGATCATCGCTTCGATTCTCGGAATGTTCGGGTTCTTCATGTCTATCTTCATCATCATCGCCTATTTATCTGATCTTAAATCGTTCGGGATTCCGTATCTCTCACCGATTTCACCGCCATCATGGTCAGATCTCACAGGAGCACTACTTAAGAAACCAGCTAATAAAATAAAAAAGCGTGCACAGAATCTCAACTTGCAGGACGACACGAGAACGAAGGATGGAGAATCATGAAGAGGGTCTGGAAATCGGCTTTGATCGGCTGTATCCTGTTATCCCTTTGTGGATGTTGGGACGGTAAGAACATTCAATACTTCAATTTTGTTAATATGATCGGCATTGATTACATGGATGGAAAATATAAAGTCTATGCGCAAATCAATGATCTAGCATCCATGGCGAAACAAGAAGGAGCCGGAAACACTCAAAATCCAATCGTTGTTGGAATAGGTGAAGGCGAAAGTATCGGGATGGCGATGTTCGATCTGCTAAAGGAAAGTCAGATGCGAATGGACTGGACGCAGACCAAAGCGTTTATCATCAGCGATCGCCTGCTCGCCAAGGGGATCTTCGATATTCATGACGATTTAATGCGAACACGCGATCAACGCTATACGCCATGGGTATTTGCTACGGATGAAGACCTCAGAAAGATTTTAAGTACAAAACCGATCACAGGAAGCTCCTCGATCAACACCGTGTACTATCAGCCAAATCTCTTACATAGGCAGATGCAATCGTCCTTTAAGCCAGTGAACTATCAGAAGCTCATTCGATCATCAAGGGAACCGCACGAGACCATGCTGCTGGATCATTTAAAACTTAGCGAGAGTTGGGATAAAGGTGGCAAGCCATTTACGCTGCCTATGGTGAATGGCCTTGTCGCTTTGAAGAATGGTAAGAGCAAAGCTAGATTCAGCCGTAAAGAATCTAGCGGAGTGAAATGGTTATACGAGAGTACGTTACGTGGCATTCTCCCCCTCAAAGATGAGCAGGGTACATACGTTGGAACCGCCGCGCTAAATAATAATAAGGTGAAGAAAATAACCGCAAATAAAGACGGTAAACGAGTCGTCGAACTTGACATCAGTATGGATGGCTCTATTCGAGAGCAGAAGAAACCTCTCGGGATGGATGATCTGACGAAGTTAATTACGAAGAGTGTCGAGAAGGAGATTATGCAAACCTATGAAATCGGAAAGAAACGAGACGTTGATATTTACTCCTTGAACGAAATCTGGTACCGCAAAGGACTAGCTGTCAATGATGATATTCCGGAGCTTGAGCTGCATGTTAAAGTAAATCTCGTGGCTACGAACACGTTCGATCTGCGGAAATAGTCATCGGAGGTCATCATCTGGTACAAGTTGTAAACGGTCGTCGTCGTCATTTGAGCTGGCTTTGAGTTTTGATGCCCAGTATCGCCACATAACGAATCGCATAGACGGCTACAATTCAGTAGATCTCGCTTTCTAAGAACGCAGTTAATATGATGAATAAGATCAGGGATAACCCTGATCAGTTGTTTTATCATCCGACGGTGTTTCTAGGCTTGGGGCTATTAGAAATCTAACGCCATCAATTTATCTATTCGTCTTATTATCGGATAACAGGATTAAACTGTAGTCAACAACATAAATCCTACAACTACAGCCATACTCGTGAAATTACCGAACTGATCGAACAATATGAAGATGGAATAGATTGCCTATGATCTAGCCAGGAAGACTAGAAAAGTGGCAATCTTTTTTTCGTTTTTGAAGTAAAATATCTATTAGGTTTATCATTTCTCGGCTATATCAATCACAATCATCTGATGCAGATCGAGCAAGTTAACCGTGTAGCTCAACTTGTTGTCTTCCTGGACAAAAGGGATCTCGATCAGCTGAGGCGCCAAGTAGATTCTGCTTGCCCTAGAGGGCAGGTGCAGGCTCACCTTGACATCGTGTATAGGAGTGACATCTTCGATGACTTCGATGTTTTGACCTCTTTTGACAGGCGTTGCGTACAGAAGATGGTTGACATAACGGTTATGCTTTTTCTGCTCCATCAGGGTTACTATTCCTTGTGCGGGCAAGTTTGTGGAGAGCGTTTTGGATGAGCCCAGCAATCGGTTAATGGCATAAAGGACTGATTCACGCACCGCCAGACTGCCAAAGGAAGCATAATCTTCGAACACATTCCAGGCGATGTAAATACCGTTAGGGCTTTCTACCATGCCAGGACCAGCCGCTTTTAAGGTGCTTGGCGTATGTTGATGAGAGCAGAATTTGTATAGTTGACGGTTAAAGAAAGGATTTTCACGGTGTCCAAGCTCTATCCCATTGTCCGCCAAAGCAATCTTCTGGCCCTGCGAATAGAAGATAAAGGAAGCCTCACCCAAGTTGTTGAGTGGGAAATTGGGGCGGAAATAATCCGGTTTGAATGGATTTTCCATCAGCCAAGTGATACCAAGATCGATGACAAATGAGTCGCCAGCTTCATTCAGCCCAGATTTCCCTGTCGCAAGCACTTTACCTCCCTGAGCAAAATAAGACTCCAGTTTTGCTTTCAAGGTTGCATTCACAGATACAAGATCAGGCAGAATGATAACTTTATACCTCGAGAAATCTTGCTCCAAATCAATTACATCGAATAAAATGTTGCCCTCGAGCAGCATCCGCACGGCTCCCGCATCGTTCAAACCCGTGTGAATACTATGCTCGTGGATGCCCAAGGCTTCCAAACTGAGCAAAGCAACATCCGCAACACTCGTCGTATCCGTGCACCACATTTCTTTGGCTGCCACTTCGGAATATGCGGCTCCAATCAACTCGTATGTCGCCTTGTCCATCACGCCTTCTGGATGAAGCTGATCGCCAATCGAGCAGCGCGCGCCATTAGCAATGCTAAGAGAGACTTCATAGCGGAGCGCATTCGGATGTTTGTACCCGCCGAACTCTCCCCAGTTGGTATGAAATTTACCTGTCATTCCGAGAAAGTCCATACCTAACGTCTGTGCATAGCGTGCAGAAAGCGGAAAATGGTCATATCCCCAACCGCCTGTTGGAAGTGACTCCAATTCCAGATGTGAGTTCATTTGCGCTAAATCGCGACGACCGCGACTGATATGCCCCCCATTATGGAATATATTCATCTGCGGTTTACGTGCATGAATTGTTTCTTTCACCCTCTCCGTGTAGTTTCTATACGTTCTTTCACTTAATTCGATAATCGCTTGCTCGTCAAACGGATCCTTTCCTTCAGTTCGCAGAGTAAGGATACAGTTGTGGCAATAGCACTTCCGCACACTGACAATATCCAGAAAAATGCCATCTGCGTCGTATCTCTGTACAACCTCGTCAATTTGTGCAAGTAATATATCCAAATAAGGCGAGTTCATGCAGAATTGATGATACCCCGGCTTCATGAAACCTTGAACCCAGTTCGTATTATCGTCCTTATCTCGCATCAGCCACTCGGGATGGCGCAGTGCTAGCTTCTCATCAAGTCCAGCTGATAGGTATACCGGTGTCCGTACGTCAATTTCATGAGCCGCTTTGATCATGTCCTGCAGGAGATCAAACTTCAGCTCTGGATGCATTTCGTTGGCTTCAGAAGGATGGTAAGCCCAACCGTGATGACATTTGGAGAAAATGGTAATGGAATCGACATGCCCTAGTTTCAACATCGATTGGAATTGCTTTTTATCAAAATGAATACCTATGTCTGAAATAGCTTCGGAAGTATGAAAATCTAGATGGACTTGACGAAATCTCATCGTAATCGCTCCTCTTAATATAAGGTTACCTCACTTATAGTAAAGCCAGACCTTGCATTATTATAGAAACTAGACCGACTATAAATAGTACGATTTCGACCTTTTCTAAGGTGTGGTAAGATAGCAATGTGGAGGGATCGGAACGATGGACATATTGGAATTGAGCATGCCTCCGCTACCAGAATTCATTACGGTAGGACGGAGCACTTGGCAAGCAGGGATGCAGCATTTTAATAGAACGTTTCATGTATATGACCTAATTTTCTGTACTAGCGGAGCGTTATATATGACTGAGGAAGATCAGGCTTACGAGATTACTGGGGGGCAAATGCTCGTACTCGAGCCTGGGAAAAAGCACTGGGGACATCAACCAACGGAGATGGATACCCATCTTTACTGGGTTCACTTCAAACACGATAAGCCGGTTCGGACTGTTCAGGAAGATGTGATCGCTTGGTCGAGGCCGCTTCGCAAAGGAACGGATCAGGACACGCAGCCAATTCGCCAACTGATGTACATTCCTAAGTATGCACAGCTTGATATGGACCTGCTTACGCCTATTCTGGACGAGATGGTGAACTTGTATCAGATGCTTCATTTAGAAGATGCCCTGAAACTTCATACACTTCTTGGTCAATTGCTAAGTAGGTTGCAGAAATCAATTCAAAGTCGAAAGAAATCTAGCACCATGCTCATGACTGACGCCATCGCGGAATATTTGCAGCAACATCGATATGAGCCATTTCGTGCTAACATGCTGGAAGAACAGTTCCATTTCAATCAAGATTACCTCATCCGCTGCTTCAAAAAGCACAGAGGCATGACACCTCTTCAGTATGTGCAAAGCTTGCGCGTTGCGGAGGCCAAGCATTTGCTGGCAAATACTACCTTGCCGGTAGATACGATAGCTGAAAAAGTTGGGGTATCCGATTATAACTATTTCATTCGGATGTTTCGTACTTCTACTGGATTGACGCCAGGGAAGTATCGGAAGAAAATGCAGGGATATGTTTGAATTAACAAGCTTCGAACATTTTCATATCCATGTTTCTGAGCATTTTGGCGTGCACGACTGAATTGTCACCAAAACGAACCCTATCCGTCAATTGACGATTCCAACAATAAGTTGGTCTTTGAAGAAGCTTGCTAAACGAGGTGATATTACTGTGAATGTATATCCACATTGATTCCGCCATACTTATGCATGTCAATTATTAGATAACGGAGCACCGTTAGAATTCATTCAAGGTATGCTCGGACATGAGAAAGCATCTACAACTCAGTTTTACGCCCAACTACGCGGTGAGCGAAGAGTCTCACGAAATCCTTGCAATATTAGCGAATAATCCCGGCGGTGTCGATTATTTCATCTTAACTTATTACTACAGATCCTCCAGAGTATATCCATCCAATAAAATAATTTATTAATAGTGTTACTTGATTATCTATTAAGTTATGACCACAAGCTATGCCATTACGGGCATCGGATAAACAACGATATAGAGATGCTTTGAATGATGCATCTCTGGATCTTCCGTTTAATAGAGATATTGAAATTTATTGATTTTAAGGTTGTAATGTAAAGATTCTTAACATATGGGTAAAAAAAACGCATTCTCAGATCTCTACTTCAATCTTATAGTTAAGTGATTAAGTGGAATGAAAGCGCTTAATAAAATAAGGAGGAAGGTGATATATATGAAAAATTTAAGAAAATGGTTTGCAATCAGTTTGGCTTTACTTCTTGCAATTGGACTTATTCCTTTTGCAGTTCCAGAGGTGGCACATGCAGCAGGGAATACGTACTATGTCGATTCTTCAAGGGCTGACGACAGTGGTGATGGGCTAAGCGCTGCTACTGCTTGGAAGTCATTAAACAAGGTTAACAGCACTAATTTTCAGCCTGGGGACCACGTTTTATTTAAAGCTGGTGGTGTGTGGACAGGTCAGCTATGGCCCAAAGGGTCAGGCGTAGCAGGAAGTCCGATTGTGATCGATCAATATGGGATCGGTAGCAAGCCGGTAATTCATGGTGGGGGGGATAATTACATACAGACCATATATAACTCAACCACGACTTATAACACAGGGACAGTGCTGCTGAAGAATCAAGAGTATTGGGAGATCAACAATTTAGAAGTAACCAACGATGAGGATTTTAACGTTGATAACAATACTTCTACAACGCTGCGAGGCGGAATATTCTTTGTTATTGATTCGAACGAATCAGATCGACTGTATAGCCATATTTACATTCAAAATTGCTATGTACATGATATTGACTCGTATAATAATCCAGGCTCAAAGGAAAATGGAGCCATTATCGGTGTTATCAAAGGGACTTCGACTGTATCACAGGCGACATCTGCTCGTTTCGATGATATTCGTGTAGTCAACAATACGATTGAACGAGTAGATCGCGTAGCGATTCGTCTGGCCGCTCATGCCAATTATGTTGGAGATGATGACTTTGGTACGACTGGAACTAAAAAATATGGAAATTGGAATACAAACGTCTACATCGCTAACAATATCATGTCGGATGTCGGCGGAGACGGTATTATTTTGCGCGATACAGATGGAGCCGTGGTCGAATACAACACATTAAACAATTATAGCAAACGGATTACGGCAGCTGCAGCAGGCATCTGGACTGCGGTTTCTATAAACTCAGTTTTTCAATATAACGAGGTCTATGGCGGACCTGCCTCGAATCAGGATGGATGCGCCTATGATCTAGATGAACATTTGGAAAATGATGTATATCAATATAACTATAGCCACGATAACCCAATGGGCTTTATGCTCTTTATGGGGACGAATAAAAATGATGTTGTCCGCTATAATCTGAGTCAGAATGATGGTTTGATTTGGAGGCATTTTGCATTCAACGAATTATCTCCGGCTTATGTGTATAACAATGTGTTTTATTACAATAGTGGAAGTAGTGCTATTAATGGAGATACAGCTGTTAAAACGGGATATAATTTCTATAACAATATTTACTATAATACGAATCCAACGCTGACAACCAATTGGAATTGTGCTGGCTGTTGGAATGCGCTAACTCATAATAACAATATGTTCTATGAAGCGAGCGGAATTCATTCAGCGAACGAACCGACAGACATCGCCAAGGTTACGACAGATCCTCTATTTGTAAATCCAGGCGGGGCAACGCTTGGTTTGACATCAGCGAATGCGTATCAGCTGCGCATGGGTTCACCCGCACTTGGGACCGGAAAGATAGTAGCGAATAATGGAGGCAAAGACTATTTCGGTAATGCGGTTTCCTCAACCGTTGTTCCAAACATCGGTATCTATAACGGTACAGGGCTTAACGTACCTGGGCCAAGTCCTTCCAAGAAAAATCCTATTGCTGACGCTTACGTGAGGGACGGCAGCTATGCTGCAAATAATTATGGCACTACAAGCATCCTATCCGTCAAAAGCGAAACATCCAGTTACAATCGCAAGGCTTATATGAAATTTGATGTGTCTGGCTATGCATCGATTTCTTCTGCCAAATTGCGTATGTATGGTGGCAATGGACAAAATATGCTCAATGCAACAGCCCAAATCTATGGCACGACGACAGATAGTTGGACAGAAACCGGTCTGACTTGGAATAATGCACCAGCCGCTACAACATCGCTGCTGCAATCCATGATTCTAAATAGTACCTACAAATATCAGGAAGTCGATGTCACCTCCTTTATACAGTCACAGATGGCCGATGGGGTTGCTTCCTTTGTGATTCAGCAAGCCAATCTAGAGGCAAAAGTAATCGAAATTTTCAGTAAGGAAAGTAGCTTGAAGCCGGAGCTTACAATTGTCGGGCAACCCATATCTACTACAGTTGTGAAAAGCGCCACAGCTGATGCTTATGTCCGTGACGGGTCCTTTGGGGCAACCAACTATGGCAGCGATACGGCTTTGGTTGCCAAAGATGGAACGTCTAGCTCCTATTCACGCAAATTTTATTTGAAGTTCGACGTATCGGATCAAACAAGCATAAACTCAGCGAAGCTGCGAATATTCGGAGGAAATGTGCAAGATAGCTCGTCTGTAAACGTTCAAGTTTATGGGGTGACAACGGATAGCTGGACAGAAACCGGTGTTACTTGGAATAATGGACCAGCAGCATCGACAGGTGTCTTGGCATCGGCAAACGTTTCGAATTCACTTGCCTATCAAGAGTTCAATATCACAGCCTTCATTCAAAGCCAAATTGCTGACGGAACTGTAACGATACTCGTGCAAGGTGCAAGTGACCAAGATCGAACCATTCAGTTTAACAGCAAAGAAAATACCGCAAATCAACCACAGCTCGTACTAAATTAAAACTTAACTCAGGAAGGGTGTTGCTCATAAGCACCCTTCCATTTTCCATACTTAGGGGGGAGTTCGTGTGAGATTTAGGTTTATGACTGCAGCTATCATCTTAATTATTGTACTAGGAGTTTTAGGAGGTTGGGTATTTGTACGGCAGGATAATTTGAACTCAAATTCAACAATTGCCTTGGTGAACGGCGAACCCATCTCGTATCAAGAGCTCCTGCAAGTCATGAATCACATGCGCAGTCTGACGCAAGCAGACCAACTGGCAAATAAGGCTTTACAAACCCTTGTCAGCAATAAAATAGAACAAATGTGGGCGAAACAAAAAGGACTTGTCGATCGAATCGATTATGCTCATTTTCATCAGCAATGGAAGGAAGAGAATCTTCGACGGAAAGAGGCTGTAGCGAAGAAGCAGCCCATTTATGGGCCGACTCAATATTCTGAAGGGGATTATTACAGATATGTGCAATCCAATGTGGTAATTCAGTTAAAGGATGCTTTGGGTAAGAATGAATTTGCTCAAACAACGAATCAACTAAAAGCACAGTATGAATCTATTAAAGAACAGAAATTCAAGAAGCCTGCGTCTATTCGTATTCAGAAGCTAGTCCTCTCATCTAAGGATAGCTTAGCCCAAAGCAAAATGGAGCAAGCACGTGCAGCCCTGTTGACAGGCGAAGCTTTCGAAGAAGTAGCGAAGCGTTATACTTCACAATCGGGAATCGAGCAGTTTTTTGATGCGAATAGGAGAAAGCAAGATTCGGAGTTGTATGCTACTTTAATTGAAGTATCAGAGAATTTGGCTATCGGCCAGATAAGTCAAGTATTTCAAGATGCAGATAAGTGGATCATCGTCAAATGTGTGGAGAGAACCAAGGACGAATATGAAGAATTGGATAATGTGAAGTCGAACGTACAAGCCATCTACACGGATGAACAATATAGCTTGCAATTGGCGGTCAAAATGAAGAGTGCGAACGTGGAGATCAATCGAGAGGCTTTCGATCAGATCGCGAAAGATTGATGTCAAGAGACTCAGAGTCGTCTAGAAAAGAGGGGTTTACTAAGGTGGAAACAGCAACTGATCGAATTGACTGGAAGTCCTTCCTGGAATGTCAGGATTTACATTGGAATCACAAACCAGGCTCATGGAACGAGGGAGCTTTTATTGGCAATGGCCTGCTTGGGGCGATCATTTATAGCGAGTTAGAGGATGAGATGGTTTGGCATGTCGGACGAACGGATGTTACACAGCAAGTTAATGATGTAGATGCAATAGAAGGCAATTATCGTATCCCCATAGGAAAGCTTGTTTTGAAAACGAAGGGAAGAATAACAGATTGTCAGATGCGCTTGGATTTGTGGAATGCGGAAGTAACCTGCACGATGAAGACTACGCTTGGGAATATTGAGTGGTGTTCGTTTACGCATTCGGAACTACTTGTGACGGTCATTGAATGTCGTAATACTGACGGGGAGCAAGAAGCAACCTGGACTTGGGTTCCGGGCAAAGCCGAAAACCCGAGAGTGACTTTCCATTCAATGCCGGAAGGAGGCTACTACCCATGTCCAAAGAGGGTGACGAATCCCGAGGTACGGTGGGAGCGGGACGGTGATATACAGATCACTGCCCAAGAGCTGGCTGATGGCGGTAAATATGCGACCGCATGGATGGAAACCTCTGTGAATGAGGACGGTTTCAAATCTGTGTTTTTGAGTGTAGGGCGAGATTCACTTCATCAAACGGGCAAACAGGAATGCACAGAAGTCGTAAGTAGTGCGGCTGCTCTAGGCATTGCCCATTTGCGGGAAACGCACCGTGTGTGGTGGCATACCTATTATCCAGCAAGCTTTATCTCCTTGCCTGATACAGAACTCACCAAATTTTACTGGATTCAGATGTACAAGCTTGCTTCGGGAACACGCGCTGATAGACCCATGCTTGATCTAATGGGGCCGTGGATGGACCTAACTCCGTGGCCAGCCATTTGGTGGAATCTAAATGTTCAGCTCACCTACTCGCCGATCTACACCGCGAATCGAATGGAGCTGGGAGAATCGCTTTGTCGAACACTCGACGAACAACTGGAGAACTTGATCCGTAATGTACCGAAAACATATCAACATGATTCAGCAGCAATCGGGAGGGTTAGCAGTTACGACTGCGTTAGTCCCGTGAGTGACGAGCGAGGCAACCTTCTGTGGGCTTGTCATAATTATTGGCTGCAGTATCGATATTCCATGGATGAGGAAATGCTTCGTAATCGTTTATATGCTTTGCTCCGTCGTGCAGTGGGGTACTACTTGCATCTTTTAAAGCTTGGCAAGGATGGCAGATATCATCTGCCCCTTTCAGTGTCTCCGGAATATCATCTTCTGGCTGAGGATACACATTATGATTTATCTCTACTGCGATGGGGGTGTAAGACATTGATCACAGCTTGTCATCGTTTGGGATTAAATGATGAACTTCTACCTCGTTGGAACGAAGTATTAAACAATCTCGCTGATTATCCTGTCGATCAAACCGGATATAT
The DNA here is from genome assembly GCF_001700435.1 of Paenibacillus pectinilyticus. GTDB lineage: Bacteria > Bacillota > Bacilli > Paenibacillales > NBRC-103111 > Paenibacillus_E > Paenibacillus_E pectinilyticus. Next base: position 798,683 of record NZ_LYPC01000028.1, on the reverse strand, counting down.
GATTGGTAAAGATGTTCCACTGCTTACATCACATCGACATGCCTCTCATCTAATGGCCTTTTATCCTTTGTATGAAGTGAATTGGGAACAAAAAGAATCACGGGAACTCATAGAAAGGTCTTTGAATCACTGGATTCATTTCGAAGGTGCGCTTAGAGGCTATTCCTTTACGATCGCGTCTGCAATGTATGCTTCTATGGGGCGAGGGAATGAAGCACTACAATATTTGAAGCAATTTATACGCGAGCATGTGCAGCCGAACACCATGTACCGTGAGACAGGGCCTTGTATAGAGACCCCGCTTTCGGCAGCGACTTCCATTCACCAAATGCTGCTGCAAAGCTGGGGAAATTGTATCCGTGTATTTCCTGCTCTACCAGAAGAGTGGGGAGATGTTGTCATTCAAAATTTACGAACTGAAGGGGCATTCCTCGTTAGCGCGGTTCGCAAAGGCGGAATTACACAGTGGATTCGCGTGGAAAGTCTTGCTGGCGAACCCTGCCGTGTGCAATGCGACTTACCGCTTTCCCTATGTGTGGAAGGGGATTCTCTAAATAGTGTCAGCTATACAATACTGCAAAGCCAGGATGGAAATACACGAATTGAACTAGATCTGCCTAAAGGAGGAAGCGTATATCTGTTTAGCGAGAATAACCATCCATTACCGTAGCAAAAGTAAAAATAGTACACAAATCAGTAAAAAATGAGATTCATGAGTAAGATTGAAAAAGTCTTATAGTATACCTATACAATATTCTAAGCCAAGTGAGGTGTACAACATGTTGATCAATAACACAGAAAGAATTACAGTAGCCTCATCCAAGGCAAAGCCGAGAGTTTTTTGGACCCAAACCAAAAAAGAGGGGATCGCAGGATGGCTGTTTCTTTCACCTGTATTTATTTGTATTCTGGTGCTCGGTGTATTCCCGGTCTTATTCTCCTTATTTTTAAGCTTCTGCGAATGGAATTTAGTCGGGGGGCTTTCGAGTATAAAATTTGTGGGTTTGGATAATTTTAAGATGTTATTTGAGGATGATAAGTTTTATATGGCCTTAAAAAACAACTTAATGTATACGGCAGTAACTGTGCCTATTGGACTATGCCTTGCTTTAATTTTGTCCGTTCTTATCCACTCAAGGGTTTTTGGGCAAAGTTACTTTAAAATCGCCTTTTTTATACCTTATATTTCATCAATAACAGCCTTAGGGGCCATCTGGAGTGCTTTGTATCATCCATCATTAGGTCCTATCAATCAATTTTTGATTCGCATTGGGATCACAAATCCGCCAAAGTGGCTGGCAGATACGCATTTTTCTCTAGTATCTATTATGATTATCGCCATTTGGGCTGCACTTGGCTATCAAATCATTATTTTCATCGCGGGATTGACGAATATCCCGGAGGAGCTTTATGAAGCTGCAGATATGGATGGGGCCTCGTCTGTTCAGCAATTCTTCCGTATTACATTACCACTTCTAGGACCGACAACGTCCTTCTTGTTTATTACGACGCTGATGTCCTCCTTCAAGGTGTTTGATTTAATCTCTTTCCTTACCGGTGGTGGACCGAACGATTCATCAACCGTACTTGTCTATCGGATTTATGAAGAGGGATTTCAAAACTTCAGGATGGGCTACGCTTCTGCGATTTCATGGGCCTTATTCGTTATTATTGGGATTGTCACTTTGATTTCTTACAGGGTGCAGATGCAACCTACAGAGGAATAGCAGAAAGGAGAGGACTTGTTTGATATTGAAAAAATTAGATGTCTCTAAATGGATAACGACGCTGTTGATGGGATTATTTTCGCTAGTTTTCCTTCTACCATTGATTTGGATGCTTTCGGCTGCTGGTAAGTACGAAAAGGATGTCATGGTTTTCCCGATTCAATGGATTCCAGTCAAATGGAACCTAATTAACAATTTTCATGAGGTTTGGTTAGGCAGCGTCCCCTTCACGTTATTTTATTATAATTCATTGAAGCTTTCTATTACGATTACGCTAGCGACTATCCTATTCTGTTCCATGGCAGCATTTGCTTTTACGAAATTGCAATTTCGCGGTCGCAACCTGGCATTTGCTATCTTACTTTCGTTAATGATCATTCCGGCAGAATCTACTTTAGTGCCTCGCTACCTTTTACTTAAATGGTTACACCTATACAATACACATGCTGGTTTGATGCTAATGGGTATGTTCTCGACCATCTACTTTACGTTCCTACTGAAACAGTTCATGGCCTCCATCCATAGCGAATTTCTGGAAGCGGCTAAAATGGACGGAGCAGGTTATGTTAGAATGTATCTACAAATTATATTACCTTTATCCAAACCGATTCTTGCGACGGTTGCTATTATTAAATTTATTTGGGTATGGAACGATTACCAGAATCCGCTGATTTTCCTTATTACGAAAAAATTGTACCCAATTCCGCTTGGATTGCAATTGTTTAAAAGTGAGTATGCAGACAATTATGCAGTATTGATGATGGCCTCTGTTGCTGCGATTCTGCCTTTATTAATTGTTTTTATTATTTTACAGAAGCAAGTAATCAAAGGAATTTCAATTGGTGGAGTAAAAGGGTAAAGGGTAAAAAAATCACACAAATAACTCAAATTTTATACAGTCTATCTAAAAAAATGCATGTACAATTCAGCTATCAACAAAATATGCTATTTATTGGGGGATGTCACATGAAAAAACGAAATGCATTAATTTTGAGCAGTGCCTTAGTAACAATGTCCGTGTTAAGCGCTTGCGGTTCCACCACTGAGAAGGGTGCGACAGGGTCAGCGACTCCAGCAACTAGTACAGCTCCGGCTGCAACACAAGCTAATGCAAAACCAGTAACCTTAAAATATTACACATGGGATAATGAATCGAATCAAGCAAAAACTCAAAAAATAATTGATGGCTTTCATGCGAAGTACCCGAACGTCACGGTACAAAACGTTGCATTAGTTCCAGGTAATTCTGTTGATAGTATGAAGAAAATGGATGTACTGATGTCATCTGGTGAAGAAGTTGACGTTCTGCAATATAGTAATATCGATGAAACGTTAGCGAGAGCTGCAACGGGGGTCCTTGCTCCGCTAGATGAATTTTATGCGAAAAGCAACGTAAAGCCAGAAGAGGATTATTTCATCAATCCTAAGGTTAATGGGAAATATTACGCAACAATGATGTCTTCAAGCCCGTATTTTGTTCTCATTAACCAAGATGCTTTGAAGGAAGCAAACCTGCCGCTTCCATCCTTCGATTGGACATGGGATGATTTCCGTGACTATGCGAAGAAGCTTTCGAAAGGTGAAGGTAACGATAAAAGATACGGAGCTTACTTCCACTCATGGGGAGAATATACAAACCTAATTGCTTATTCAGAACTCAAGAGCCCATACCTAACAAGTGATTTAAAACCTGCTTTCAATGATCCTTCATTTACTTATTTCTTTAACTTGCGTCGTGCTATGGAGAAGGATGACAAGTCTGTTAAAGCATTGGCCGACGTAGTTGGTGCTAAGTTGAGCTACGTTACTGAATATTTGAACGGAAAGGCAGCTATGCTTGCCACTGCGCCTTTCATGTTAGACAATGTGATGAATAAAGAAAAGTATCCACATACGTTTAAATCAGTAATTGCTCCGCTGCCACGCTCTTCTAAAAGCGGAGAACAAGGAGTTACAAATATTGCCGGATCCTATATGTCTATTGCGTCTAACTCCAAGCACAAACAAGAAGCTTATGACTTCATTCGTTATTTGACGACAGAGCAAGAGGCACGTCTCGATTTCTCAGGTTATAAGAAAGCTGACCCGAAATTAATTGTAGATCGTTTGTATGGTAAAGCAGCGGATCTTATTGATGTGCCGTCGTTAACATCAACGATTTTTGATAAAAGAGTGAAAACAAATTTTGACCCTGCTATTTCCGCTCCATATGGTAACCAATTGAAAGCTGTATTGGAAAAAGGCTTTAGCAAATTCATTCTTGATAACACTTCAGCGGAAGAAGCTCAGAAGTGGATGATGGATGAAGCGGACAAAATCGCCAAACAGAATACGAAATAATATTGTCCTTAGGGACACCGTATAGAGGGCGTTCTTAACGCCCTCTATATTTTCAGTTAAAGCATCAATGGGAGTTATGCTATGATGAGGATATGCAACCTTCTTGCATCTTGAAGGAATATGAAGAGGAGTTAACATGAGAAGAATAAACCTACTATCTAGCTTTACTTTTTATCGACGAATTCAGCTCTCATTTCTCTTCTTAATTTTGCTGCCCACTGTTGTTGCCTCCTTTCTTAATTATTCGATCACTCAGAAGAGTGCGATGGAAAAAAATTTTCTAAGTAATCAAACGTTAATTACTGTCATCGCGAATAATATCTCCAAGATGATCGACGATATGACCTACGCATCTAATTTTTTTATTCAAGATGAGAATATTAGAAAACAACTACTCAGTTTTATGAAAATGGCACGAATTGAAAGTTCTGATGACCTTGAGACCTATATAAAAATTAAAGGATTTTTCAATCAGGTTGATGTAAAAACAATGAATCCAGATATTCTGATGTTCTGGACCAATGAAGAGGGATTTATCGTTCAATCGTATATTGATAATCCTAATTTTGAACCAGAAGTAATTAAACAGCAATACGAAGATGTTAAATCACGCGTAGATATGTCCAAACCCAATATTTTGCAATGGCTTGGAACAGCACAAACGCTAATAAACGCCAAAACAAGTAGTAATTCTTATCTATTAGCTAGGGTTCTTAAATCTTCTAGCGATGATCAACAAATAGGAACATTGTTTATCTCCATTCCAGACCGTTATTTTACGAAATCCTTTTCTCAGTTAGGCTCCTCTAAACTGGCTGTTTTTGATGCGAAAGGACTTTTTATTGCAGGAAATCCTGATGTTTCTTATTCGACCTCCGCTAACAATCGTGGAAATATACGAAATGAAAGCACTATTCAATATTCTGGATGGAAGCTCATAAGTGAAACGCCAAAAGCATTAGTCACGAGTGAAATAAAGAAGTCCTTTTTTCTAACACTTCTAATCGTTATTCCGTTTTTTCTTGTTTTCTTATTAATCTCTATCATTGTCGCTAAACGACTTCATCGCCCCATCCGTCGATTACAATCCGGAGTTAAGCAATTCGGAAATGGCAACCGAAGTATTCGCTTTGAAGAAAGCGGGAAGGATGAGATTACAGAATTAGGAAGAACTTTGAATATTATGCTAAATCAAATAAATCAGCTAATTCAGAACATTGAGCAAGAGCAAGAACAGAAGCGGGAATTGGAATTTCAGGCACTTTATTCCCAAATCAGACCGCATTTTCTACTGAATACACTGAATTCAATCAAATGTAACTTAGCCATTGATAATGAGATGATTCATAGCCAAAAAATAGACTCTTTGATGAGCTTGTTAAGGGCCTATATGAAGTTCAATGAACCTACGAACCTTCGAAATGAATGTAAATTGTTAATTAGCTACGTGGACATTATGCAAATGCGTAGTGATATGGAAGTAGAAATAGATATACAACTCTCTCCGCTTCTTGCTGAAATGTCATTTCCTAAATTACTACTTCAACCCATCGTTGAGAATGCCTTTGTCCATGGCTTTAATGAGGATATAGTGCAGCCAAGAATAAGTTTACAAGCAGAGATGGAAGAGGGCTGGATAGAAATTCGGATCGCCGATAATGGCATAGGCATGAGCGAAGATAAGATAAAGAAGCTCAATTCCGACTTGCAAATCTCTGAGGGGGAAGAATGGCAATCGTATAAGCGAGTAGGGTTATGGAATGTTCTCCAACGATTGAAAATGACGTTCGGCAGTAACTCTTCAATAGAATGTGTAGGAAATGAAGTTGGAGGGTTAACAATTGTGCTTGGTTTTCATCAGAAAGTAGATGAGGGTGGATCAACATGTTGAAAGTAATGCTGGTAGACGATGATGTGCCGATGATCAAGTATTTGACCAAGTTAATATCGTGGCAAACGTTGGGGTTAAGTATCGTTGCAACGGCTCACTCAGGGAAGAGAGCGTTACAAAACTTCCGCGAAACAGACCCAGATGTGGTCATAACGGATATCGGGATGCCGCAAATGGACGGATTGGAGCTAGTATCAGAGCTGAAAGCGCTTAAACCTGAGCTTCAAGTTATTTTTTTGACCTGTCATGAAGAATTTCATTTTGCGAGAAAGGCCCTACAATTAGATGTAGTTGATTATTTGATCAAGGATGAATTAACTACTGATCAGTTGGAGGCAAGTCTTCGTAAGGCTATCCACGGGTCTACCGATGCCAAACTTCATGTGGAGGAAATTGCTTATAAACAAGATTTAATTAAAAATAAAGATTTGCTTAAGCAGCAGTTTTTTCAACAACTTCTAAAAACATCATCTGCAGAGGAGATGATGAGCTATGGGAAGCGGCTAGGTATAGATTGGATCCATTCACATTTTGTCATGGCTATTGGCTCTTTTCACGAAGCTTCAGTACATAATCATTATAAATCTGAAGATGTAAATCTGCTTCTTTATGCCGCCGGAAACATATCTGATGAATTATCTTTGCAATCTCGGCAACAAGTCACGTTATTTACCGACCAAGGCGGGCAAATAATTTGTATATATAATTTTCAGCCAAACCTTAGTTTAAATACGATGACCCTTTTTCAGGACTATCTAATGAAATTAAGGGAGATGATTAGACAATATTTGAAAATGGACATGTTCCTTCATTTTGGTGCTCCGTTTAAAGGAGTGGAGGGGATAAAAGAAAATTATAAGATCATGAAGCAATGGCAAAAATCTTCTTTTTATGAAGATGACTCTTTTGGACCGATTAAACAGCTAGAAGCTTCATTATGGAACGTAAATGATTCCTTGGAAGAACAATGGAATGCAATTATTGAAGCCTTTCGAGATTCCAGTACAAGTGAGATCACCCAATCATTAGACGATTTAGAAGTCTTCGTTCGTAAAAAACGAATAGAACCTATGCAGTTTCTTGCAACATGCTCTCACTGGATTCGCCTAATAGAATTAGAAACCAAGCAGCATAGTCAGGAAACTTTTCATAGTTGTTTACTCAGATGTAAGCGACTGGGAGAGAGTTTAGATCTACTGAATAGAAAATTGGATGAGCTGCTTAAGGCAAATATAAGTACAGCGATCGATAAAAAGCCCAAGCTGCAACAGATCGACCGTTACATTACGGATCACTTGTCTGAAAATATCTCGATGGTGGATATTGCCGAATATTTATTCCTGAATCCAAGCTATTTCTCTCGATATTTCAAACAAGAAACAGGTGTTAATTTTGTCGATTACTATCATCAACTGAAAATGAAGATTGCTTGTACGATGTTAAAAGAGAAACAGCAGAATATTGAAATGATTGCTTTAAAGCTGGGCTATATGGAACGTACGTATTTCTCAAGAATATTTAAGAAGTATGTCGGAGTGAGTCCGAAAAATTATAGATAGGAACCGAGAGAGTGAATTGTAACCCAGAGGGTGGACACTTTGAAAAAAGTGCCCACCCTCTGGGTTATTTTCGTTAATATCAAAACATATGATTGTGACTAATCAGGAAAATAATATTGCAAAAATGGAATTAGAGGTAAATAAACAAGTAATTGTACAAGAGTTTAGTGTAAATCAAAAGCTTGTTACTTGGATTGATTTACCTAAAGATGATACCCTTGAATTAAAATATAAATATTATGATGAGGACGGTAATCTTCTAAGTGATAATTAACTACAAAGGCTACCTTCTATTGAACTAACGAAAGAACGTTTGTTGAATAATAACATTAATAGGCAGGTGCCGAGGCCTGCTTATTTTATTGAAGTGAGAGGAAAATAAGGATGAAAATAGTATATATATTTTTAAAGTATTAGTCGCTCTTATACCAAGCTTAATTCTAATTTTCTTTTTACTTATTTATTTTCCAAACACAGAATTAGGTAGAATCATCGCACTAATGATTTGGGGGATAATCTTGTCGCTAATGGGTATAGATTCTTGTCGTTAGACTGATGGATGGTTGTGTCGTCGTCCGTCCGTCGTCGTAGTACAACGACATGAAAGTGCCTATAATAAAATCTTGTTAAATCAAGGTTTTTTGTGTTTGTAGAGATTTTCTTGTCGTTTTTTTTGCGACAAGAAAATCCCTATAAAACGTGCAAGCGACAAGAAAATGCCTATAAAACGTGAGGGCAACAAGAATGTCCCTCATATATGTTCAATGCAGAACTGCTTTCAGCTATTTTGACCACGTTTAGGACTCCGCTGAAATAAACGTTACAAGACCTCCACTCAAAGCTGTTAAAAACAAAATAAATTGTTAGACTCAGAATGGAATTAACGAGCAGATGAGTTCACATTAAATAGGTTTTAATGATACAATATAACATGGAATTATTATCCAATATTTATACGCGGAGCAACTGTAGGCGGTATCGTAGAAAATGAACAAGGACATGTATTTTTAGTAAAGACACAACATGGTGGTTGGTATTCCTGGTGGACAAGTGTAACTAGGTGAAATCTTAATGGATGGTTGATAAGTAGAATTTTAAGGTAATTTTGAGAATATAATTCAGAAATCTTACTACCCAACTGGAGATGATTAAATGACAATTGAAGAGGTATTAAATAGTAGATCAGATGATGGTAATATGGCAACTAAACTCTTGCTTCTGTTAAAAGAAATATGTGAACATGCAACACAGCATTTAAAACTTGTCATACAGCAATTGCCTGAATTTGACTTACATGATGCTTCTCATAGTAATATCGTTGTTCGTAACATGGAAGCTCTCCTGAGAGACAAAGTGGGTGAGTTAACTAGTTACGAGTTATTCCTTCTTCAGATGTCTGGATATTTGCATGACTGTGCCATGGCTTTACCTACTTGGGAACTCAATCTCCTAAAAATGACTGAGGGGATGGGCGATTTCGTTCATAATGACTTGGGAAAGTCGTTTGCTAATGATGGAAATCCTCCATACAAATTGTCATATGCTATTGAGCTCGTAGAGAGCATTAAATCTCAGCTATACGTGGACTTCGAAAAGGTAAAAGATTTCATATTCTCCATTCAATCAGAGTCTGAAATGCAACGTGATTTGGCTCAAAGACTCATCGACTATCAACAGTTTCGAAATGGCTACACGGATGAACTAAAGAAAAAAGCTAATGGTACAAGTCTCAATGAATATCTTGAGTTAAGCGACTTAATACGTTATGAATTTATTCGGCAAACGCATCCACTGAGAGTTGAGAAATATATCCGTAATCTGGCTTCACTATTTAGAGCTCGGCTTGGTGGGGTCTGGGGAGATAAACTGGCAAAAGATTTAGCAAAAATATGTCGCTCGCATGGAGAACCGATGGATTATGTTAAAGATCTGGAGGAGCACACTGCTTACCATGGAACAGAATCTGCGAATTTACAGTTCATTGCCGTAATACTTCGCCTTGCGGACATCTTACATTTTAGTCACGATAGAGCACCACAATCATTATTTATTGAGAAAATGATTAGCTCGAAGGAAAGTCTCTTACATTGGAAGGCGAAATTTCAGGGGATTAATTATAGTTTGGATGAATTTGATTCAAATGAGCGTATAAAAATAAAATATATGGCTTATTGCGATGAACCCAGCCTCTATTACTTCATTCATGAATATCTAGACTGGGTAGACGAAGAAATTGAAAATTACTTTCGATTCATTCATGACTTGGAGTATTCAGTACAAACTAGACACCTTGCTCACAAATACATATTAAACATCGCGAATATAGTCGACAGGTCACAGGTTCAATATGATGATAGTAAATTTACTCCTGTGCCAAATATGAAATTTACTCTTGAACAAAACAAGATTCTCGAATTATTGATGGGTGTGGGGCTTTATAAGGATAAATTCCTATGTTTACGTGAACTCTACCAAAACGCACTCGATGCTTGCCGCTGCATGATAGCGATATTTAGTAATCAGTCAGGAAGTGTACGCGGAAAAATCGAATTTGGACTTGGAATATCGATGGAAGATGGGCGACAACGAACTTACATTTACTGCTTAGATAACGGTGTTGGTATGGACAAGCACAAAATAACGAATTATTTCTTAAAGATCGGTAAATCATTTTATAAATCTAAGGAGTTTCAAAAACAAAATGCCGAACTTCGTAGCAATTTTAAACCGACTTCTCAATTCGGTATTGGAATATTGTCATGTTTCATGATCGGAGACAAATTGGAAGTCACTACTAAATCTCTCGCTGTCGATGGAACTTCAGATCATCCAATTCGCTTTTCAATTGATGGACCTCACGAAAAGTTTTATTACATGACACCTGATGTACTTGATTTGGAGAAAATAGGCCATCATGGGACATTGATAAAAGTCTATTTGTCTGGTGATGTGGCTGTTTACGATCATAAAATTGATAGCCTTCCGCTAATGATTCACGGAGGTGAATCACAGGATTTTATGCGACATAGGCCAGTCCTTTATGAAAAGTGGAATGCTCATATATACAACTTAGTAAACAACTCTGTTGCAATCCCACATGAGAATGTTGATGTATCAATAGCAATCAATGGGGGGACAATTGAAAAAATCATTCCATGGGGAACCCCAATTAATCTGAGTATGTATCCTTCTAAGGATGTTGAACTCGTATATGAGAGTCACAGATATCTCTCGGATGGGTACAAGGTATTGGATGATTATCTAAAGGTTAAAGACTTTATCGACATACAGGAGTACAATGTTTACCTCGATGATGTTGAATATCGATTTTTACTGAGCTTGCCATTACCGGGAATACCAGAAGTAAACTATCGAGTGCTTACCTTTGAACCTGTGTTAAAAAAGTCTCATGCAGTTTTCGTTGATGGGATTGTAGTTGATGGATCAAGTCTTCGAACTCATGAATTAACTCAAATAGGAACTTTGAATTTCGTTGGTATGGAACGACCACAATTATCCGTTGACAGGAACTCCATTACAAGTGTTCCCAAAGTAATAGAAGAGTCAATTAGTAAATTGCCAAACGAGGTTGCTGGTAAAATAGTTTTTGAAATTAGTAGACATATCGCAAAGCACAAGTTAAAGCCAGACTCCACTGAAATGAAATTAATGTGGAATTACATATTTCACAAATTTTATAAGTTGGATAATTGGTTGGTGGGCCAACTCGCGATTATTCCAGAGGTAGACATGATACTTGATGATTTGTCATCGTTCAGTGAGAAGAAGAAAGTTTCTGTTACCGATGTTGTCAGTTCTCAACATTTGCTATTAAAACAATTCGATGGAAGATTATTAGAACCCACTGGTCAGCTTGTTTTTTTAGGCAAAGTAGCGGAGGCTGATTTTGTAGAGATTGAAGATGATAATGTTCACATCACTTCATCATCATTTTATAACATTATAAATTCAACACGACAATATGGACCGGAACAAACCCTCCCACTAGTCATCAAGGCTGACAATTGGGGCGGTATATATTCGCAGTATGACTTAGTAACTAGATTGTGGCCGATTATTCCTGCTTCTTTATATAATAGATTAATGCATGATTATGAAATCAAAGATATCACCGCAAGGTCGAAGTCTGTAGCTGAATCATCGAATTCAATTACGGGCCTTGCAGGAATTGATCCAGCTCAAGTTCATCCAAGGCTGGGTATGTTTTCATCAGAAAGAGACATTATGGGGCGTAAGCAGAATCGTGTGAACAATTTTGACAAATCAGCAAACAAGTTTTGGCTGTTTGAACTGAACCAGCACGGTCAGTTAGTACGAAAACAAAAACAGGATTTTGTACTGTTTGGATTTATTTCCCCGCGGCAAATGAATGAGGATGAAATATTATTACTTGAAGAAATTAAGAAGGAAGATCCCGAATATTATAATGGGGTTCAAAGCGGTTGGAGTTTCTTAATTTTAGGAAGTACAGCCGAATTTGTTATTTTCCCCGGGATAGTTGATCGTGCAGCAATTGTGGCAGCAATTAAACCTTCGTTTTGGAAAAAGGCTGAAGGCATCCAGTATCTTTTTACGGATGGAACTGTATTAGAGCGGGTTCAATAACTGTATAAATTTCAAGTCTAGTACTCCAAATATTACATTCGTAGTAGTCATGACTCAAGGGTTGAAATATCAGCTTCTTAGACACATTGAGAAGATACACAAAAGTGAATTCACGTGTCTTCTTAAGCTTTTATGTTAATGTAGTTGATTATGCTTCATCTTCATATTCTGCAATTACAGCTAACCACATGGAATAATATAGATAAACCACTAAAACACTCTCCCGTTGAATGAGTGTTTTAGTGGTATATATTCTATCTATGCTTATAGTGATTGCTGCTTTCCAGTGACGCACCGGAGTTTTGCATAATAACTCATCCTCGGTTTTGATTTAATAGGTGGGTTATCATTGTTTTTACAAAAGTAGAAACGAAAATTCTTAACAATGTCTATTAAAATATTCACTTGAAGAGGCCAATGCTATCCTTTTAATAAAGGATAACATTGGCCTCTTCAATGAAAAACCTAACTTCTAAACGAAGGAGTATATTATCGTTAATATTAACTGCCTCTTTGATGAATCCGTTAATAGGGCCACTCGAGATAAAATCTAACGATAAGAATGAACCCGGAAAAACATTCTGAATAGCTGTAGTAAAATCTTCATCGGATTTAAGTTAGTACACTAACGCTTACCCATTTGGAATAGGACAATTACCTATTAATCTAGCTTATTTATATTATCAATTGTATAATATTTCCTATGGTTGGAACTGGGTTTTTTTAATTTACTAAGCTTAAGGGTGAGCTCAATGTACACTTCGAGAATTGAAATGTTCCCAGCTAAAAATGGTGATACATTTTTGGTTAGTTGCTTTGGGGAGTCAAATGTAAATATTCTTATAGATTTGGCTTATCTCCATACGTATAAAACTTATGTGAAAACTGTTCTTTTAAATAAGAATGCAATGGGTGAATCTCTAGATTTAATGGTTGTTACACATATCGATCAGGATCATATTGCCGGTGCAATTTCCTTTTTAGAAGAAAACGGAACTTGTGAAGCTCCTAATTTAATTGAAGTGAAGGAAATTTGGCACAATAGTTATCGACACTTATCTATTAGTCAGCATGAGCATCAATTGAATAAGACGGAGAAAGAAATCATTGAGAAAAAAGTTGTTTACGTTGAAAAAGACTTTAATAGTAGAACTCCGATAAGTGGAAAACACGGTTCTAGGCTTGCAGGTTATCTATATTTGAATGGGTATAACTGGAATGGATCTTATGGTGGTAATGCCGTTTTATTCAATGAAATTCCGGTATTTCTCGGTAACGGATCTGTTAAAATCACTGTACTTTCCCCTACTGATATTGAACTTAGTGAATTGGAAAGAGTGTGGAGAAAAGAACTGCGTCGAACTTTTCCCAGGATGCCATTGACATCTGATCCATGTTTTGATGATGCTGTGGAATACGTTTCTGAATATCTGGAACCTAAAGGGGTCGGTGTAGGTAGAACGAATGTATCAGCGACAGGTTCTATAAAAAAATTGTCAATGTCGCCCTTTTTTGAAGATGGTGATGAGATTAATGCTAGTTCCATTACTTTTATTTTAGAACATAAAGATAAAAAAATGCTCTTTTTAGGAGATTGTCCACCCTCAATAACAATTAGACAACTTAAAGCTCTATTTTCTAATACAGAGGTACCGCCTTATTTTGATTTAATTAAAGTTTCTCATCATGGAAGTCAATTTAATACGAATATGGATCTCCTTAATATGATCGATTCTAAAAATTACTTAATATCTACTAGTGGTTCAGGTCACGGGCATCCAGACATGGAGACCTTATCCAGAATAGTTGCTAGAAAATCTACTTTTACAAGAAATTTATTTTTCTCGTATCCAACTCCTTCGGCAATCTCAATGAATAGGGAAGAATCGAAGAAGGAATTTAATTATGAAGTATTTTACCCAAGTACTGAAGAGAGTGTAATAGTGCACCTATGACTAGGGGGAGAATCAGTGGATCAAAATGACTTTAAATCTATTGCTAAAGTACGTTGTGGGAGTGAGAATGGGACGGGCTTTCTAATAAATGAAACTACATTAATTACAGCCAGACATGTTATTGACGATAACTTAGATCCGAACGAGTTAAAACCTGTGTTTATTATTTTTGAAAATAATAATGAAATACAGGCAACGGTTATTTTTCCAAATGAACCTTATGTTGGGGTGGATTTTTCAATTTTGTCGTTGCCTGAAGGGGGAGAATATTCTCCTACACTACCACTAGGTATACAAGGTCTTAAATTAAATGAGAAATGGAAAGCCTTTGGATTCCCGGATACTCAGAAAGACCGGGGGCAACCATTTCAAGGAACCATATTACAAGTGTTTGATGAGAGAGATGAATGTGACTTTGATTTAGATTTAGCTTGTGAAATTCCTATAATAACGGATCCTAGATTTATAACTCATGGAGCATCCGGATCACCTATAGTAGTTAACCGTGCGATAGTCGGTATTATGAAAGATAAACCATCTGGTGGAGGAATCATCGGTGCTACTTCGATTAAACGTTGCCTGCCGATACTACGGTCAATGAATATTTCCGTTTCTATTCGAGATATAAGTTACAGCGAAATAGAAAGTTCAAGTGCCCTTAGTGTAGATGGGATGACCATCTTTGAGAGGCAATATGATTCCGAAAAAGAAATCGTCATGGGATTAATTGAAAACTTTTCACCAGAAACACATCCTATTTTAATAGCGAGTTTAGTTCAATCTATAGATAGTGTTATGAGAACAGATGCAGAGAAACTTCTGACATTCTTTCAACGCTATAGACATCCTTTTAATGGATTGAGTACCGTTTCAGGCGTAGAGCAATTACTGGAGTTAATTACCATCCTGAGATGTGGATATAAAGAGTTAGGTTTTATCCATAACGATATAAATGCAAATTTGAGTCTAGACGAAAATGAAGAGTTATTTGCATATCTTATCTTCTCAACAAAAAGGCATGCGAGAATGCCTGAACTTGTATTAGATCTTTTTCAAGAAAAGGCAGCAACAGCAACAGGGAAAAAAGAACTTCGTCGTGGTGAAGCAATATTCCCGTTTCCTTTAATATTGGACAATTGTAGTAAAAACAAGAAAACTAATTTATGCAGGAGATGCCAAAATGAGTTTTCTTTTGAGAATATCTTGATTGATTTTACTAAAGTTAACGAACAAGGATATTTTCAGGGGTTAGAAGAAAACAACTACAAAAGTTTAGATGGAACAAAGGTGCTATGCGGAGATTGTATTAGAACTTTGTATAATCACGTAACTAACTTAGAAGAATTAGAGTTTCATGTTAGGGAGTTGAACAATTTTGATTGAAGAAATTGTAAGATTTTTTGAGGAAAATGAGTATATAAAACTAAATCAGCTTAAGTTTAATTATCTTAATGCAGTATATGTTTCGCCTAAACAGATTTATGGCTTTGTCCAGTTTGAAACCGAAGCTGAGTTGAGAGAAAATTGGGGAAAAGCTGCTGATGAATTAGCTGTTAAATTGCAGAGTCGTTTGGTTAAAGAACTCCATATGCTAATATGGGATGTTTATCTTATAGTTATCATCTCACAAGATCAAATTGATACATCATATCGAAAATTGATTGAGAATGATCGACACTATTTCAGAAAAATTGTTATTACAAAAAATGATGCTCCGTACATAAACAGAATTCCCTTTGTCCTTAATTTAACGAGTGATAAGGAACTAATTATTTTTAATGATACCGAGTTTTTTGAAGAGTTCCGAGAGTGTCTAAAGCCAGCGACATTAGATAAGTTACCGCAGGACTTCTTTAACCCTAAGTTTAAAGCGGATCAATTGACTGATTTTTTTAGTTCAATTAAAAAGGATGATTTAAATTGAAAATAAGATTATTGAAGATATGTGGGTTCCGAGGATTTTCTGAAGAAACTATATTCCGTTTTAATGATGCGAAGGTAATCTTACTATAGGCCCAAATGGGCATGGGAAAACATCAGTTTTTGATGCTATTGAATGGGGACTTTCTGGAGAGATTTACAGGTTTAATCAAGCCACTGATGAAAGAAATAGAACTCGATTCATTAGGAATATGCATACAAGTCCATTAAAAGAGACGTATGTAGAAATAGATCTTATTGGACCTAGTGGGGCAATTTTTAAAGTAAAGAGAACATGTACTGCAAGACCTCAGGATATGACGGATTATGGAAAACATAAACTGGAGCTTCACTTGCCAACGCCTATTGATGGTAGAACCAAATTTATGGATGCCAATGCGGAGTATCTGCTAAAAAGAATATTAATAAAACCGGCTTGGATGGAAAAAGTTGAAGTTTCTAGTGGACTACATCTTACTCATATTTTGGGGCAAGAGAAGTTGAATGAATTTCTTCGAGGAATGAAAGACGGTGAAAGATACGATTCACTTTCGTTGCTGTTTGGAACCGAGCATTTTTTGAGATATAAAGATATATATAATGAACTGATCAAAAAAATAAACGATCGAATTCATCAAATAGAAGGTCAAATTATTGAAGGTACTCGAAAAAAGAATGAAATAAAAGCGTCTATTGATGAATTGAATAAAAAGGTTTCTGATCCAAACCAGAAGCCTTTGAGCGGAGCACTTTGCGAATATAAAGACAATTTTTCAGCTCCTGAAAACCTATTTGAAAAAGAGGATTGGAACGCTTTAATACCATTAATTGAGAAGGAGACCGAGACGCTAAAGCAGAGAAGGTATGATTTAGAAAATAAGGAACGGCGTATTCAGGATCTAGAAGATGGTAAATCAAATTGGCTAACCGATTTAGAGAAATTAAAGATAGCGGTTGGCAGATTGGAAAAATTAAAAAACCACCGTAATGATTACAATATGATTAATTTGGTTTTTAGCCTGACCAATCGCAACAACCAATATGAGGAGTTTCTTATTTTCATTAAAGATAAGAGTATAGAAATCGACAGTACTAAACAGGCAATCGAGGGAATTAATGCTTCGGTGCACATTTCTAACAACTTCGTTAAAGTAGTTACAGAGAGTATAGTAAATTTAAGGAACAATAAATACGACTTAATCAACGATGTCCAAATTGCACATGAAAATCTTGTTTGGAAATCTAAAACATCAGAGATCTTGAAATTCATTAGTGTAACTCAATCTTCTATTGTAGATATATCGATTATCCATGCTAGTACGAGTAGCTCACTGAAACTTTTAGAAGAATCAGTGTTAGCATTACAAGGTATAGATCAAAAATATAAAAAATTTCTAAGTGGCTTATCTGATTATCTATCCGTAGAAGATGAGATAAATAGTTGCCCTGCTTGTGGAACAGAAGGGATTAACAAGCCACAATTACAACAACGAATTCAAATGGAACAAGCTCAAATTCATCATGAACTGCCTTTGTTGGAACAACAAATTAAAGTGATGAAAGATAAATTTGAAAAAGAGAAAACTAAACTAAATCAATTGAATTTGGATATTGAAAAATCCTATTTAGAAATCAAAACAATTCTAAAAGACGCTGAAGTAGATTGTCAGAATAAGAAAGACAATATATTAAAAATGGAAAAAGAGATACAAAGTTTGAGTGCTCAAGTAGAATTGAGGAGTAAATTCATTCAAGAATACAAAGAAGACTTACTGAAAATTGGTCTAAATGAAATTGTAGAAAATAAAATGGACAAATTACTACAGTTAGAGCAGCAATTCGCAGCAAATTTAATGGTACTAACAGCAGAGGAAAAAGCCGATTTACCTCAAGAGATTAAGAAAACAGAAGAAATTATTGTGGAGAATCGAGCACTTGTTGATTCTTTTTTAAGTAAGTTGTTGCTTGCGGGTGCGCCTTCGCTAGCTAAACAGTGGAGCGTGGAGGAGATAAAGGGTTTTATTCAAGATGCTTTGAAAAATGTACAGAGTGAAAAAGAGAACCTGATTCATTTAGAATCAGTAATTATTAAGTCGATAACTGCAATAGAAAATTCAAAAGAAGAATTATTATTAAAGACACGTCAAGAAGAAATGCGTGTGCAACAGAGTCACTTAGAGCATTTAGACCAACTAAAAAAAACAGCTAATGCAGACCAGGAAACTGTCAAAGATTTAATTAACAATGTTAAACCAGCCGTTGATCAATTGAATGAAAAAATGACTTCTGAATTATTTGATACTATTCAGAAAATCTTCTCTCGGATTAATTCTCATCCAGTCTATAACCATATTAATTTTAATAAAGAATACAGGCACAAATCTTACAGATTGCTGATTTTAGTCTTAAATGGTTATCTTGAAAATCAAACGCAGGCTAATGCTACGTACATATTCAGTTCAGCACAAATTAACTCGATAGCATTATCTTTTTTTATGGCTATGGGCGTACACCAACAGTGGTCGAGCCTACAACTTATGGGTATGGATGATCCAATTCAAAGCATGGATGAGATTAATGTTTTATCAATGATTGATTTAATTCGTTTATTTATGGAAAAGTATGATAAGCAGTTTATTATCTCAACTCATGATTATAATTTTTTCCAAATGATGTTGAAAAAATTTAGAAATCAAGATATTGCAGTAATAGAGTATGAGGGATATAGCGATAGAGGTCCGCTGATAAAGCAACAAGTTAGTGAAAAAGAAGAAATAGAGAATGTATTAATTATACCTGCTGAAGACCCAATTTCAATATCCAAGGTACTAGAGCTTAATGATGTATCATTATAACAAGTTTTTATTTTAAGAGGAGGCACTATTGGCGATAAGTTTGGTATCTTACTGTAGGACAAATAGAGTGAATTGAGGATAAATTTGGATTTTCTTTTAAACAAATAACCTATTCCGACTTTCGAAATAGGTTATTGAATTATATGCTATTTACAATACTCAAATTGAAACACTAAGAGATTCATACTTACTTACCTTAATAGTATCGTTCATAAATCTTCTATAGATTTGCGGAGAATTATCCATAAATATATGTCTGACAAACTCGAGTTTATCAGTGCCAACAAGGAAAAAGCCAGTCTTCAGATTTTTTGCAGCTAATTCATTTTGCAGATCAATAAGCCAATAAAAATGATCATGAGACCAGTTTGTCACATCATCTATAAAAGTTACTACATATCCTGAGTCCGTAGTACTTGTTTTTTCAATATAATTATTAATAATACGCTGAAATCTAGTACGTTGGGTATCGTGACGGCTACTTAACAAACCAAGCGATATTTCGAAGCATTCACTTAGATTTTTTGAAGCATTCATTCCCTTATTGTACAAAGTAGATCTAATAACAAAAGTAGGTACCTTATCCCCTAAAAGTGCTTGGAACGCATTAATTATAGTTGTTTTTCCAGCTCCGGGTTCGCCGATTATTAGTGCCCCCGTTGTTTGAGAAGTAGTTAAATTGTAAAGTTGAGCTAAAATCTGCTTTCTACTTGTAGTCATGTTAAAATCACTTTTTGACATAGCGTTATACGCCTCCTTTCTATTATTTTTACCAAAAGTAGTTTCATATAAACGTATAGAAGTCGAAGAAAAAGGAAACTTGAGCAATCAGGGTTCCTTTTTCATTTTCGCGACAAGAAAATCCCTAAAATACGTGCAATTAGCGTTTAAAACTATCAAATTTGAACATAATTAATTCTAATAGGTATTTTAGGAGGGAAAATAATGTATACGCCACTTATAAAAAAACGCACAGGCCGATACGGAAATAATCATTGGTTAGTCTTTAGTCCTAAGTTAAAAAGAGATGTCAATCTATTCAGTGACCTTGAGTTTGATAATTGGGTTTTGATTGAAACTGATCCTACTGTTGTAACATTTTGTGAGCAACCTTGGGAAGCAGAGATTGAAGGAGAAAAAGGCACTTCTATTTTTGATATGTGGTACAAAAAGGATGATGGGTCGGAAATTTTTACAGAAATTAAGTATGAGAATGATCTGAAAAAAGAAGACGTAGTAGAACAAATAAGAATTCAAAAAACTTGGTGTGAAATAAACGGAAAAGAGCACTTAGTTCGAACAGAGAAGGAAATTAGAAGTAACAGGATCTATCTAGAGAATCTAAAAGAGATGATTCCTTATGTATTAAACAGCGATAATCCTGTTGAGGTCGATCGACATAAGCTCAAGTCTCTACTTGTAGATAGCAAGAAGACAATAGGAGATTTAAGTAAAGTATTGGATATTGGTTTACCGCGGCTCTACGAAGCCATTTATTGCATGATTTACGCCGGTGAAGTAAAAGCAGATCTTGGAACTCACTATTTTGGTCTAGAGACGGAGGTATGGATAGGTGAGAAGAAAGAGCTTACTTGAGACCTTGGGGATTGATGCAAGTACTGTCAATTTAGCAGAATGGCCTATTGTGGATACAGACTTATTAGATGAAATTGATAGGGACAAGTATGAACGAAGGAAGCTAGCAGTCGAAATGTATTTACAAGATTCAGCCAATGTTACCGAGATATCTAATGTGACAAAGATTGAGAAAATGGAAATTACACGTTTTGTAAAGAGATGCCTCAGGGTTGACAAATACGGTCAAATCTTAGGATTTAGAGGTCTTAATCCTAATTTACACTTAATAAGTTACGAACGTAGGGTTCTTCCAAATGATAATACATCCAATTATTCAGGCGCTTTTGAACTTTTGCTCAAAAAACACACTGATTTACGCGATCTAATTCATGATAAGATTCTTGGAACGGACAAAAAGGGATTGAAAATTACATATTCAGTTAAGTATTTGCATAGAAAAATGATTGATAAGTGTATTGAGCTTAAAATAACTCCAAATCAATATCCTAGAAACACGGTAGATGAAGGTAGAAGGTCATTGGAGAGATATGTAAAAGATCTAAAGGACAGGCATTTTGGAAACGAGCATATTAACGGTGAAACAGCTGCAATGATAGCGAGATCTGTGGGAACGGGGGTTCAGAATTATGCGAATAACTTTAGGCCCTATGGTCGTGTCATGTTTGATGGTCATAAAATAGATTTAATTTTAACTATTCGTTATACAGACCCTGATGGGAACTGGGTAACGAAAACCTTAAAGAGGATATGGCTTCTTGTAATTCTAGATGTGGCAACTAAAGCAGTACTTGGGCACCTACTATGTGTTAAGTCAGAGTACTCTCAAATGGATGTTTTACAATGTATACAAAATGCAATTAATCCTCATATTCCAATGACATTCACTATTAAGGGTTTACGGTATCCAGAAGCAGGCGCATTTCCCTCATCATGTATTCCAGAGGCAAAATGGGCAGTTTGGAGAGAGTTTTGGATGGATAACGCAAAGGCGAATTTAGCTATAAACGTAAAAGATAAGCTTACCAAAACGGTAGGTTGTTTTATTAATGCAGGACCTGTAGCATCACCTCTTCGTAGGGGGTTCATTGAAAGGTTTTTCGGAATATTAGAGGAAAATGGATATCATTTAATGCCATCAACAACTGGAAGTGATCCTAAGGATCCGAAGAGAAAGAATGCAGAAAAAAAGGCTTTAGAAACAGAGATAAGCATAGAACATCTTGAGGAATTAACAGAAGTTATGTTGGCTCAATATAATAATGAACCACATGGCGGTAATTCAAGTCTAGCTCCACTAAAGGCCATGCGAAACAAAATTTTAAAAGGATTTCTTCCAAGGATTCTCCCTGAAAACCGCCGCCAAGAATTAGGTTTACTAATTGTAAGTAGAACTTGCACAATTCAGGGGAATTTAAAAAAAGGAAGACGAGCATATATTAATTTTGAAGGTGCTCAATATAGAAATGCCATATTGTCTCAAAGCACAGGATTAATAGGAAAGAAGATAACCATTTATATTAACATTATGGATATTCGTTCTGTAAGAGCATTCCTTCCAAACGGAAATGAGCTTGGCTCGTTAAGAGTATCAGGTAAATGGGTTATGTCTCCACATTCTTTGGAAACAAGAAGAACGATCAATAAGTTATTGAGAAGCGAAAAACGTAAGTTTTTTTTGGAACGAGATGATTATGTACAAGCTTTACATGAGCATCTTGCTAGTAGTGGTAAGAAAGGGGATTTGAATAGGTTAGCTCATGAACAAAGATATCAGAATACGCAGAACCAAACATTGCAAGAGGCACAACTGATCGAGAATGAAGAAGAAGAGAATTATCAAGATATGGAGCAAGATAGTTCGACTGAAATAACAACTACAGTTAATGTGACAATAAGCAACGAGGATTTGCCAGATGATGACTGGCTTTCATTATTTAAACCGATATCTTTTAAAGGGGTGAAATAGAATTGGAATCGTCTGATATAAATCTTCAACTTGCTATAAGAGATAGGCCTGTAGTTCCAACGGGCACTCATCATTTGGAATTAGACAAATATTTGTTTCCTACAAATGAAATTATGAGGTTGTCTAAGGCAGTTGGCGAATGGATAGAAGATAGGGCACCAGGTGGAATTATACATGGGGATCAAAGGCTAGGGAAGACTCATGCAGTTTCATTTTTATGTGAAATGCTTCCTGTAAAGTTTGGAGATGATTTGCCTATATTTTTTGTTCCGAGTAGGCACAAAAAGAATGCAAATGAGGAAGCCTTTTATGAAATGTTATTAGTAGGAGTAAAACATGCTTTACCAAGTGCAGGTAAGAAAAATCAAAAATTTGAACGTCTTGCTAGATTCTTACTTGAAAAGGGTGAGAATTCAAAACGCAAAATGATAGTTTTATTTATTGATGAAGCACAATTTCTTATTGAATCACACTACAATTGGCTTATTGATTTGTATAATTGGCTGCAGCAATATCAAGTGAGACTTACAGTAATATTGGTGGGGCAGCCAGAACTTAAGCATCAAAAAGACCTCTATGTGATTGAGAAAAAGCGGCAGGTTGTTGGAAGATTTATGGTTAATGACTTTGAATTTAAAGGAGCAAGAAGTATAAGTGATATCAAAACCTGTCTTAAAGGTTACGATACTATAGAGTATCCGGAAGATAGCGGATGGTCATATACAAGATATTATTTCCCTGAATCGTATGCTAGCGGTAACAGACTAGAAAATTGTGCTGAGGAGTTATATGAAGCCTTTATCTCAGTTTGTAAAGAAAACAATATCGGAGGTAAGTTGGAAATACCGATGCAGTATTTAACTATTACGGTTAAGTATGCATTATTAAAGTATGGAGCAGAGGGGAAGAGTAAGGACAAAAAAACTTGGCCTAATAAGGAGATATGGATAAATTGCGTAAAAAGGTCACGGTTCGCAGATTCGGAGGTATCGCTTTTTGGTTCAAACTAATTTTAATCAAGATATTCAATCGAATAGAAGAGCAGACATCGTCCTGAACGGAGTGTCTGCTTTTTTGAGAGTAAGTACAACACACATCGATATTTAATCCAATATTTCCGGATGCGACCATTGAGTGGGAGTAAGCTTCCCAGCGCTAGAGCCAGCATCGACCGTAATTGCAGAACCACTAATGTAACGAGCCAAATCAGAGGCTAAAAATAACGCTAAATGTGCAACTTCCTTTGGATCGCCTAATCTTCCATTCGGAGATAGCAGCTTTGCATATTGTTGAATAACTTCTTCAGGTGCGTTCCTCCAAATTGAAGTCTTGATCGTCCCAGGGCAAATTGCATTGACAGTAATATTATAAGGAGCATAATCGAGTGCCGCACTCTTTGTAAGACCCACAACGCCATGCTTGGCAGATGTATAAATAGCCATGGAACTATTGCCTAACAAACCAGCTAAGGATGCAACATTAACTACGAATCCTCCTGATGCTTTTGATTTAAGAATTGCTTCGACTCCGAACTTCATACCTAGGAATACACCCTTTAGGTCAATAGACGTTAACTTATCAAATTCAGCTAGTGAATATTCATGAGTCGGCCTGCTCTCCGCGCTAATTCCCGCGTTATTTACAATACCGTCTAGACGACCATAGGTTTCAATAGCAAAATCAATCAATTCTTTGACGTCTTCTTCTTTGCTGACGTCCGTTTTAATGAAAGACGCCTCTCCACCTGATGCTTTAATTTCTTCAACTACGCTATGACCCTTTTCTGCATCAATATCAGATACAACGACCTTCATTCCATTTTCTGCATAGCACATAGCAATTGCCTTACCAAGTCCATCTGATGCGCCAGTAACAATGGCAACTTTGTTTTTTACACTGGTGAAGTCAGTCATGAATATAATCCTCCTAAGACTCAAGTAGATTTAGTATTTCGGGTTTGGTGTTATGATTTGTAGTTACTATTAACCTTAAGTCAATCCATACTATTTAACTAACGTTTTGACGACAACATAATGGTACTGAAACGACAATTTTAAAAAGTTCTATACTTTGTAGAGGCCTAGTGAGCAGGTCTTTTTTGTGTTTTAAGAAAGTCGTCAAAACGTTAGTGAAGAGTCGTTGGATTGTTAGTTGCCATTATAAGATCCCTATAAAATGAGGTTGCAGCAATTAATAGAGGTTGAGGAGGAGAAAACATGGCACGTTTTCCAGAAGGTTTTTTATGGGGGGCATCCACTGCAGCACATCAGGTGGAAGGCAATAATACGAATTCTGATTTTTGGCTGATGGAAAACTTGGAAGGATCGGTTTTTAAGGAACCCTCAGGTAACGCGGTAGATCACTATAACCGTTTTAAAGGCGATATTGCTGAAATGGCTAGATTGGGATTGAATTCCTATAGATTTTCCGTTGAATGGGCTCGAATCGAACCAGAAGAGGGGCGATTCGAATCGTCAGAAATTGGCCATTATCGTGAAGTTCTACTAGCTTGTAAAGAAAATAATATAACGCCAATTGTGACGCTCCATCATTTCAGTTCACCACAATGGCTCATCAAGCTAGGCGGTTGGGAGTCGGCGGATACGCCTGCTCGCTTTGCACGATATTGTTCGCATGTTATGCGTGAATTAGGCGAATTAATTCCATTTGTATGTACGATTAATGAAGCAAATATCTCGATCGGGATTAAGAAAATTATGAAACGCTACGAGTCTAAATCAGGCTCACCTGGTGCACAGGTCGGCATGAATATGGACAAAATGGCTGCACAGATGCAGAAATATTTCATGGGGCTAAGTAAATCATTTGGCGTACCCCCTACCGAAGTTCATTCGTTTTTAGCTCCACGTTCAGAGGAAGGCTTGTCAGTTATCTTTCAAGCGCATGTGGAAGCACGAGCAGCAATTCGGCAGATTAGTCCGCAATCTAAAGTCGGAGTTACCTTGTCGCTTTACGATATCCAAAGTGTTCCTGGTGGTGAAGAAAACGCGAGACATGCATGGCAAGAGGAGTTTGTTCAATTTGTTCCTTACTTGCAGGATGATGACTTTTTCGGGTTACAAAACTATACGAGAGCTGTATATGGACCAGATGGCCTTCTCCCCGTGGGAGAAGATGCAGAGACGACACAAATGGGGAACGAATATTACCCGGAGGCACTTGGAGCAGTTGTGCGATATGTTAGCACGCATCTTAATCTGCCAATTATGATTACTGAAAATGGCATAGCTACAGATGATGATACACGTCGTGTTGCTTTCATCAATCAGGCCTTGAAAGGTGTCCAAGATTGCATTACGGATGGATATCAGGTTTTGGGCTATATGCATTGGTCCTTGTTGGATAATTTTGAGTGGCAACTAGGGTTCTCCAAACGTTTTGGACTCATAGAAGTGGATCGTACGACTCAGGAGCGAACTATCAAGCCTAGCGGCATTCACCTTGGAAACATAGCCAAAGATAACGCGATTTAGTGAGAGGAGATAAGAAAAGATGGGTATGAAACTGCAAAATAAAGTAGCGATAGTAACAGGAGCAGCTTCAGGTGTTGGCAAAGCAATTGCAGAGCTATATGCGGAGGAAGGCGCCAAGGTAGTGGTAGCCGACCTGAATGAAGAAGCAATCTCAGGCGTTGTGGATGCTATTAACCTTAATGGTGGTACCGCCATAGGCGTTGTTGCTAACGTCATGAAGGAAGATGAGATCCAGGCAATGGTGGAAAGGGCAGCCGAAGCATTTGGAAGAGTCGACATTCTCGTAAACAACGCAGGAATCATGGATGGATTCAGATTAATCGAAACAATCGAAGACGATCTGTGGGATCGGGTAATTGGGATTAATCTGACAGGTCCAATGCGTGCCATTCGTAAAGTACTTCCGTTCATGTTGAAGCAGGGGGAGGGCGTTATTGTAAATATTGCTTCAGCCGCTGGTATTACTGGAGGTAAGGGAGGAGTAGCTTATACATCTTCCAAGCATGGTTTAGTAGGGCTTACAAAGAATGTTGGTTACATGTACGCGAAATCCGGCATTCGCTGTAACGCTATTGCACCAGGCGGTGTTCTAACCAGTATCATGAATTCCATGGGCAATATCGACATGACAGCTTTGCAGGAGTTCCAAAATGGAGCAGGCACTCAACGGCGCGAACCGGTAGACCCAAGTGAAATTGCTTCTGTCGCTCTATTCCTTGCCTCTGAGGATTCAAAGTTTGTGAATGGGACTGTCATCACAGCTGATGGTGGCTGGACGTCGTATTAAGGTAATGAAGGGCTGAACGGGCTTTTCCCGATCAGTCTTTTTTTTCGAAGAAGAGAATGTCGTTAAAACGTTACTATGTGGTCGTTAGATTGTTAGATGGACGAGATCGTATCCCTTAAAATCAAGGTAAGACATTATAGAATAAGCGGAAAGGAAGGGTTTCTAAGATGGAAAAAGCATCGATAACTGTACCGCGGGCGGGTATCCAGTATAAGAAAAAAGAAAATCGGTTCCGTAAATACTTGCCACTCTTGAGCATGATGGCCCCTGGACTTCTGTACCTGTTGTTTAATAATTATATCCCGATGCTCGGGATCGTTATTGCTTTCAAAAAAATAAATTTTGCTAAAGGCATTTTTGAGAGTGACTGGATCGGATTTAAAAACTTTGAGTATCTCTTTAAGACATCGGACGCTTTCATCATTACTCGAAATACCATTCTCTACAATCTTTTGTTTATTGTTGTTGGGACCTTTCTATCCTTAGCCTGTGCAATCTTGTTGAACGAGATTAAAAACAAAGTCTTGCTTAAGTTTTATCAAAGCGTGATCACTTTACCGCATCTGATTTCCATGGTCATCGTCAGTTATTTAGTATATGCCCTCCTCAGTGCGGATACGGGATTCATGAATCACACTGTACTTCCTTGGTTTGGTATAAAGGATGGCGTTTCTTGGTACACCGAGGAAAAGTATTGGCCTTGGATTTTGACTTTGGTTCACTTCTGGAAAAGTGTTGGCTATTCGAGCATTGTTTTCTTTGCGGCATTGCTTGGGATCGATGAAGAGTATTATGAAGCCGCGAGACTCGATGGTGCAAGCCGATTACAGCAGATCCGCCATATCACCATACCTATTCTAATGCCAGTCATTATCATGTTGACGCTACTTAGTATTGGAAGAATTTTCTACTCTGATTTTGGCTTATTCTATCAGGTTCCTATGAATTCTGGCGCACTATTTAACACAACCGCTACGATCGATACGTATGTATTTAAGGGGTTAACGGGCAATGGTGATATTGGATTGTCCACGGCAGCAGGTGTGTATCAATCGATCGTTGGATTTGTACTTGTGATACTTGCAAACTATATGGTGCGACTGTACAGCAAAGATAGCGCATTGTTCTAAGGAGGTAACAGCACATGAGAAATGAAAGCAGAGGCTTGACGTGGTTAAGCCATAGTATGATGATCTTTTTCACAGTCGTATGTATTCTCCCGTTCATATTACTAATTTCCGCTTCACTTACGGATCAGAATGACATTATAGCTCACGGTTATTCCTTCATCCCACATACGTTTAGCATGGCTGCTTATAAGTATTTATACGAAAGAGGGGGGGACATTGCTCGAGCTTACGGAGTAACCGTCTTCGTTACGGTAGTCGGAACGGTACTAGGGGTAGCCATAACGGCACTTCTGGCTTACCCGTTATCTAGAAGCGTTACACCCTATCGCAATTTGATTATGTTTATCGTTTTCTTCACGATGCTATTCAATGGGGGATTGGTTCCGTCCTACTTAGTGTATACACAAATCTTCCATATCAAAAATACGATCTGGTCCTTGATTGTACCAGGGCTCTTGATGAACGGATTTTACGTGATGTTGATGAGAACCTTCTTTCAATCGACGATTCCTGGTGCATTAATCGAATCCGCACAAATAGACGGAGCTGGAGAGTATAGGACCTTCTGGTCTATCGTACTACCGCTTTCAACCCCCATATTAGCGACGATCGGTCTCTTTGAATGTATCATGTACTGGAATGATTGGCAGCTGGGCATGATTTATATTACCAATCCCAAACTTTTCAGTATTCAAAATCTGCTTAATCGAATCATGCAAGATATTCAATTCATTACGACGAATATGACGAACAATACAGGCGATGCTATGCAACAAATGCCTACAGATTCTGTGAAAATGGCCATTGCTGTCATTGGGGTTCTTCCGATCTTGGTGGCGTACCCATTCTTCCAAAAATATTTTATCAAAGGAATTATGATTGGTGCTGTAAAAGGATAAGGTGTTGACTGGATATCCCATATACGTTAACGCCACAACTTACTTACTATGGTTGTGGCGTTGCCAGTTCTTATAAGAGTATGATAAATTTGAAATTTAAATTTAAGTAACAAAAGGAGCCGAAACGATCATGAATACTCCTGTAGGGTACTGGAGACGAACCTCATTGCGGGCCAAATTAATTATCAGTGTGCTCATAATGACGATACCGCTGGTGGGGATGCTTTTATACAACAACTACTACGCTATTCATGTCGTTCGCGACCAGGTTGCGGATTCTTATAAGAACATGTTGAATTTGTACACGAATCAGAGTGATTCTAAATTAGACGACATCGACTCTTATATGCGTACAGTGGCTGGTACAGGTTATGATCTGTTGTCACTTAGCCAGGAAGCAACGGAAGGTGGGTATTACAGCGCTAAAATATATTTGTTTAACAAGTTAAATAATGATATTAACTTGTACGACCCGGTTAGTTCTTTTTTTGTATATACAGATCACAGGCAAGATTTTTTTAACATTTCTAAGAATAATCCTACTGCCATTAAAGAAAATGAGATAATTCAAAATTATATGATTGATTACATTCATTCTGAGCTGTTTTCGACGGGGAGTTCCTCCAAGGTTTGGAAATTCGTCAGGATTAACCAAGAAAATTACCTCATTGATATTGTGCGATCTGGGGATGCCTATCTTGGAACCTTAATAAGTACTGACGAATTAGTAAAGCCCTTGCGTTCTCTTCAGATTGGGGAAGAGGGAGAGGTTTTGTTAGCTAACAGGCAAGGCGAACCTATATCAACTTCAAAACTGGTAAACGAATACGGGATTGAACTTCAACAGAAAATAAACGAGTATTATATTTCAGGCACGAATAAAAAGTTTCTTGTAGTTGGAGCCCCTTCTCAACGAGGAGACTTCAGTTTGAATGCATTGATTCCAGATCAATATATATTAGCGAATCTCCCTTATTTGCAGTCGATTGTTTGGTTTATTACGATCGCTGCCTTCCTCTTTATCCCTATGGGTTTGTATGCTATGAGACAATCTGTTTTGGTGCCACTCTATCGTTTACTGCGCACAATGAAGAAGGTACGAGAAGGAGATTGGAGCAGCAGAGTTGAGCTTAGCAATACTTCGGGGGAATTTCAACTGATGGGTATTGCATTTAATGCCATGATGTCCGAAGTTGAACGGCTCCGTATTAACGTTTACGAGGAACAGTTAAATAAGCAAAAAGAGGAATTACAAAGGCTGCAGCTGCAAGTCAATCCTCATTTTTTCTTGAATACACTTAATATCATTTATAATCTGGCCAAAATAAAGAATTATGATTTGATCTTGGAAATGACCATGTCTTTAATCGAATATTTTCGATTTATGTTCCGGAGCAATACCTCTTTTGTACCGCTCAAAGATGAACTTGAACATACGCTTAATTATTTGAAGATCCAGAACTTGCGTTTTCCGGATAAATTGAAATGGACGATCCACTCGCCAGATTATTTGTTAGATGTCCCCATCCCACCACTCGTCATTCAATCCTTTGTCGAGAATTCAATAAAGCATGCCGTTACGTTAGATGAACCGCTCACCATTAATGTTCAGATCGAATTCCTAATTGAAGAGCATGGTTCCAGAATGAAAATTAGCATACGGGATACAGGACCTGGATATAAGAACGACATACTCGAAAAATTACAGGCAGGCAGAAGTGTGGAGAACGAACGGGGTGAGCATACTGGGATTTGGAATGTGGAACGGCGATTACGACTCTTGTACGGTGAAGTCGCATCTATTGTATATGAGAATGATAAAGATGCTCATGGAGCAAAAATAGAAATGATTATTCCTACAAATCCAGGATTGGAGGAAACCAGATGAGTTATCATCTTCTCATAGTTGACGACGAAGTTCTTGCCATTGAAGGGGTTAAATCCGATCTCGATCTGAATAAATTAGGCATCAACAGATTGCACACAGCCATTAATGTCAGACAAGCGAAAGAGTTATTCGAAAAGGAAAGAGTCGACATTCTTTTGTGTGATATCGAAATGCCCCAAGGCAGCGGCTTTGATTTGCTGACTTGGGTAAGAGAGTATTATCCGAATACAGTGACGATCTTCTTTACAAGTCATGCTGATTTTAAATACGCCAAAGAAGCCCTTCAACTTGGTAGTATTGATTATTTACTTAAGCCCGTTCGTTCTGTAGACTTGGAAAATGCCATTAGAAAGGCACAGGCTCTTATTAATCGAAACAGTGAATTCAATAGAAACAGTCAATCTCACCAACTATGGCTCAAGCATCATTCCTTTATTATTGAAAGGTTTTGGGTGGACTTAATCAACCATTCAATACCTAGCCAACCTTCTTCGATACATGATCAAGTGGAATTGCATCACATTCCTATAACAGAAGAATCGGTCTTTCTCCCTATTCTTATTTCAGTCCAAAAGTGGAAGAAAGAGTTAAATCGTAGAGATGAGAAAATTCTAGAGTATGCCCTTAAAAATTCAGCCGAAGAAATGATAATCAGTGACGGTTCAAATGGCATATGTTTTCACTTGGATCGTGGAATGCTCTTGTTGATCATGGTCGCAAATAGGGGGACAAATTGGGAATACGAACGACTATCCCAAGCTTGTGAACAATATATCGTTTCGTGTAACGATTATTTTTACTGTGATCTCTCTTGTTATTTTGGACTCTCCGTTGAAGCATATGAAATGGCTGGTATGGTAGCAGAACTAAGAAGACAAGATAGGAATAATGTTGCCTTCGTGAACCAAGTCTATCTTCAGAATGATAATGGTACTTATAGGCCTCATGCAAAACTGCCACCATTGGGTGTAGTTGCCTCACTTATGAAAACAGCGACAAAGGATGCAGTCGTTCATGAAGTGGAAACGATTTTGGACAGTCTTGTCAACAGCGAGGGAATGAATGCTGATATTTTGCATCAATTCAATCAAAATTTCACACAAGTCGTATACTCCTTTCTGAACTTGAAAGGTATTGAAGCCAATCAATTATTTGGTGATGAAGAATCAAGACAAATCTCGGAATCGGCGGGTCGGTCCGTCATGGATATGCTGATATGGGCTCGTCATGCCGTTAACAAAGCGATGATCCATGCAGAAGCGATCAAAGAGACAGAGAAGATAGTCCAGATTGTTAAGATTTTTATCTCACAAAACCTGGATCAAGATATGACACGTGAGATGATCGCAGACCAAGTCTATCTACATCCCGATTATTTAACTAGAATTTTTAAAAAAGAGACGGGTTATGTTTTATCTGATTATATTGTGATTGAAAAGGTCAAAGTGGCCAAAGAGTTATTGACACATACAGATCGTCCTGTAAGCGTAATTGCATCGACGTTGGGTTACACGAATTTCTCCTATTTCACCAAGCTATTTAAAAAGCATGTTGGGTTAGGGCCAATGGAATATAGGGGTCAAAATAACAAAGATCAATAAGTCGTGAAAACGCTATTATGATGTCGTTTGAGTGTTAGTCGCCCTCTTCATTGAAGGCTATGATGAAGGTGTAAATGATTCATACTTTTGGGGGGATACGATATGAAAAGGAAATTGAAGTTGGCGACATGGTCGCTTGTCACAGTTATGTTAACGGGAATGATTGCTGGATGCTCATCTTCGAAAACGGAAGAAAGTAATGGTGCTACTGCATCTACATCTACAACGCCAGCTCCTAGTACCACTCCGAGCAATGTGACGAAAGATCCTTATGAGATCGCAATTGCTATTCCGGCATTCGGAGCGGTACCTAAAGATATCCAATTGGTGCAAGATGAAATTAACAAAATTACGAAGGCCAAAATCAATGCAACAGTTAAAATCTTACCTATTAGTATCGGGGCTTGGTCACAACAAATGAATTTAATGACTTCTGGTCGTGAGAAACTAGATTTGTTCTTTGAATTTGGGCAAGGTTACAGCTCTGATGTGGCCACAGGAAAAATAGTTGCGCTCGATAATTTGCTCGATAAGTATGGCGCTGGTATTAAAAAGCAGATCGATTCCGTTTATCTAAACAGTGCAAAAATTGAAGGGAAGACGTACGGTGTTCCTGTCTATAAGGATTACACAACAGGGGTTCCTGGGGTCCTAATGCGCAAAGATTTAGTGGATAAGTACAAAATTAATGTGGCATCCATTAAGACGATTGATGACCTTGATCAAGTGTACAAGACAATCAAGGATAATGAGCCAACCATTGCTCCACTAGGTGCCGGCTTATCCATGCCGTCGGATTTCTATGTTTGGTACGATAAGCTAGGTGATCGTTTGGGCGTGTTACCTGGATATGATAATGGTCTGAAGGTCGTAAACTTGTTTGAGACCAAAGAGTATGAGGATTATTTGAACAAGGTTCATAGCTGGGCGAAGGCAGGATTCATCAATAAGGATGCCGCGACAACACAAGCTAACGGTTCTGATTTGTTGAAAGCGGACAAGGCATTTTCATATTTCATCGGACTAAGACCTGGCAACTTGGAATCGGAAACACGAGCAAATGGTAAAGAACTTGTATTTGCCCCGTTAATGCCTAATATTTATGCGACTACATCCACTACGCAATCGGGATTGTGGACGGTTTCGGCTAACTCTACCAACCCAGAACGTGTCATGATGCTCATGAATTTAATGTACACAGATAAGGATCTTGCTAATCTGTTTGTATACGGTATTGAAGGTAAGCACTACGTGAAGACTTCTGATACTGCAATTGATTACCCGCAAGGCGTAGATGCGAAAACCGTTGGATATTCGATTCAAAGCTGGATATACGCGAATCCATCTCTCGCTTATCTGATGAAGTCAGATTTGCAGGACATGTGGAAATTGACAGCAGAGGCTAATCAAAAAGCAATTAAATCCAAAGCAATCGGCTTCACATTCAATTCAGAGCCTGTCAAAAATGAGGTTATTGCGCTGAAAAATGTCACAGATCAATATGCAAAGGGCTTGGAGTCAGGATTACTGGATCCATCGGATAAATTATCCGACTTCAGAGCTAAGTTGAAGGCTGCAGGTATCGATAAAGTGATCGCGGAGAAGCAAAAACAGCTTGACGCTTGGGCGGCAGTAAACAAAAAATAAGAACTTTAAAAACCAGGTTTCCATTATTATGGGCCTGGTTTTTTCATTGTCTTTTTAAGCTAAAAGGATGTCGGTAAAACACTATTTATAAGTCGTGAGAGTGTTAGTGAGTGATTTTAATTGACTTTATGATGGTAGAAGAACTTTAAACAAAGAAAGGGCGATAGCATGATTAATTCGACTATTCAATATTCAAACCCCGTTATCCCAGGCTTCCATCCAGACCCAAGTGTTTGTCGTGTAGGGGAAGACTTTTATCTTGTTACAAGTTCCTTTGAATACTTCCCGGGAGTACCGATCTTTCATAGTCAAGATCTCGTTCATTGGAAGCAGATTGGACATTGCCTCACCCGCCAGAGCCAGCTGGATCTGGAAGGCTGCAGAAGCTCGATGGGTATCTATGCGCCAACCATTCGCTTCCATAACGGCCGTTTCTATATGATTACAACGAATGTTAAAATGTTTCGCAATTTCTACGTATGGGCTGAGAGCCCTGAAGGGCCATGGTCTGAACCGATATGGCCAGAGTGGCCCAGTGTGGATCCGTCTCTGTTTTTTGATGAAGATGGGCGTGTTTACATTACAGGTACTGGTGGATTTTTTGGAGATGAACCCAAGGGGATTTATCAAGCGGAAATCGACATCGCGTCAGGTAAGCTGGTATCCGAACGTCGTCTAGTTTGGCAGGGCACTGGTGGTAAATCAGCGGAAGGCCCTCACCTGTATCGGGTGAATGGGCAGTATTATTTGATGATTGCAGAGGGAGGAACCGAGTACGGCCATATGGTGACGATCGCAAGGAGCGCTTTACCATACGGGCCGTTCGAAAGCAATCCTGCCAATCCGATCCTAAGCCACCGGAGTACGGGAAGTTCCATTCAAGCGACAGGTCATGCGGATCTTGTCCAGTTGGAGGATGGAAGTTGGTGGGCGGTTTTCCTGGGCATTCGTCCTGTATCCGTTCCATTTAGCGGAAGGCATCACCATCTGGGACGAGAAACGTTCCTTGCTCCAGTTACATGGTCAGCGGATGGCTGGCCGGTGATCGGAGATAATGGCAAGATTGCTGAGAAGATGGACGTTGGAACACTCCCAATCGCACTCGATGAAACGGCAACGCCAGACGTTGGTGATTTTAATGCCAACCAGCTGGGGCTGGAGTGGAATTTTTTAAGAAATCCACGTGACGAGGATTGGTCTCTTGAATCGCGGCCGGGTTGGTTGACGCTTCATGGTTCAGAAGTGACCCTGAATGATACGGGTTCTCCCGCATTCGTTGGGCGGAGACAGCAGCATTTCAAGTGCAGCGTTGCTACGCTCCTGTCATTTGATCCCGTTCATGAAGGCGAGGAAGCGGGACTTACCGTGTTTATGAACAATCGCTTTCATTATGAGATCGCGCTGACTCGTGGCGGGGATGGAGGGCGCAAAGTCATATTCCGTAGGCGAATTGGCTCGTTATGGAGAGTGGAGCTGGAAGAGGCTTATGAAGGCAACGACATCATCCTCGGTTTGGATGCAGAGCCTGCTCAGTATACCTTCTTTTTCGCGGCACCGAATGGAGAACGTAAATCCTTTGGTTCGGGGGAGTGCTCGCTCCTTTCCACAGAAGTGGCCGGTGGTTTTACAGGTGTGTATTTGGGCTTGTATGCGACTGGTAATGGCAAACGTTGCGAAGCACCAGCGTCATTCAATTGGTTTCAATATAAACATAATTCGTAGCTAAAGGAGGTCTCTGACATGTTGGAAGTCAAAGCATTGCGAACGGAATATTTGGAAAATCCATTGGGACTGGATGCCAAAAAGCCTCGTCTCGGCTGGAAACTCCGTAGTGACGGCAGGAACGTTTTACAAACCGCCTATCAAGTTCAAGCTTCAGCAAGCGAGAGCTTCATTGATCTGATGTGGGACAGTGGCAAGGTGGATACGAGCCAATCGCAGGGTATTTTGTATGAAGGTCCGGAATTAAGATCACTTGAGCGCGTGTATTGGCGAGTTAAGGTTTGGAGCAATCAGGGAGTAGAGTCATCCTTTAGTAGTTCTGTATTTTTTGAAACAGGGATGTTGCAGACTTCAGATTGGGTAGCTCATTGGATTGAACCGGAATCAGAAGTCGACATATCCGCGTATAAACCTTCTCCCTATATTCGTAAAGAATTCACTGTAAAAAAGGGTCTTGTATCAGCTAGAGCCTGCCTTACTGCGAAGGGGTTATACCGTTTTTATCTGAACGGAATTGAAGGGACGGATCATCTGTTCACGCCAGGGTTCACTTCGTATCATCAACGCTTGCAATATCAGGTTTACGATGTAACGCCATTGTTGCAAGAAGGCTCAAATGCACTAGGTGTCATCCTCGGAGATGGTTGGTGGAGAGGAGCTACAGGCGGAGCAAGTCTCATGAACAATTTTGGCTATAAAGTAGCTTTCTTAGGGCAATTCGTATTGAACTACGAGGATGGCAGCCGTGAAATCATCGGCAGTGACGACTCTTTTAGAACTTCTAGCGGTCCATTGCTGAAATCGGATATGAAAGCCGGTGATGTGTATGACGCTAGAATCAACATCGAGGGGTGGAACCAGCCGTCGTACGACGACTCCACATGGGAGCCAGTCCAGTTCAAAGCTGATGGATTCGACAATTTGATCGCTACCCGAAGTGTCCCGGTAAGAGCGAAGGAAAGATTTACTCCTAAAGTGATGCGCACGCCAAATGGAGAGACGATTCTCGATTTAGGTCAAAATATTGCTGGGTGGGTAGAAATGAACGTTCAAGGTGATGCAGGGACTGAGATTGTACTTATCCATGGAGAAGCCTTAGATCAGCAAGGAAACTTCACCCTACAAAATCTATCAGAACATGGAACATTGGAGGATTTCCAAGAGGTTCATTACATTACAGCTGGTGATGGTGTAGAGAGTTATAGTCCACGTTTTTCAATTTTTGGTTTCCGTTATGTACTCGTCAAGAATTATCCGGGAGAAATCACACCTGAGAATTTTACAGCTGTGGCGGTGTACTCCGACTCAGACGAAACGGGAGATTTCACTTGTTCGAATCCGTTAATTACGCAGTTAGTATCTAACTCCAAATGGAGCCAGAAGGGCAACTTCATGGAGGTGCCTACAGATTGCCCAACACGGGAAAGAGCGGGATGGACAGGGGACGCACAAGTATTCGCTAGAACGGCGTCAGATTTCATGCATGTGTACCCTTTCTTTGAAAAATGGATGGCTGACGTGGCTGCAGAACAATTTGCTGACGGATCAGTCGGCAGCACAGTACCAACCGTTATAGGGCATCACAGCATGGAGGAATGGCAAAGATTTATGGAGCACAATAACAACCCGATGGTCGCCATGCGCAGGCCGAAACCGGGTACAGCCAGTATTCTTGACGGTTCCGCAGGTTGGGGCGATGCGGCGGTTATCATTCCATGGACGATGTATCTTTGTTATGGAGACAAAACTATCTTAGAGAGGCAGTTTAATTCCGCCAAAGCGTGGGTCGATTACATGGCTGCATGTGCGAAGAATGCAAATGAGCTATTCCAGGATTCGCCTGCTTATCACCATTTTACGGATGGGGAACGTGACGCTGATTACATTTGGGATACGAAGTTCCATTGGGGAGAGTGGCTTGAAACAGACACGGAAATGAGAGATCTCATGGCCGTACTCACTAAAACCAAAGGAAATCATCCAGATGTATCTACCGCGTATTTCGCGTATTCGACTCGTTTGTTGGTTGAAATGGCAGCTGTGCTCGAGAGGACAGAGGATGAAGCCAAGTACCAAGCGCTGTATGAGAAAATTAAACGCGTATACAACCAGTATTTTATTAGGGATGATGGCTCCATCTTAGAAGGCAGACAGGCACCGAATGTCCGTACACTTGCTTTTGACTTAGCCTCTGAGGATAAGAAACAAGCTGTTGCTGACAAGCTTGCACAGTTGGTTGTGGAACAGGACTATCATTTGAACACAGGTTTTCTTTCAACACCGTTCATTCTTCAAGTGCTGGCGGATTACGGTCACGCAGATGTCGCTTTCCGGTTGTTAGAGCAGGATACGTGCCCTTCATGGCTGTATGCCGTCAGCAACGGAGCAACGACGATTTGGGAGAGTTGGAAAGGTATAAAGCCTGATGGCGAATTGTCAGGGTCACTCAATCACTATTCCTATGGTGCTGTGTGCAACTTCCTCTTTGCAGGTATAGCGGGTATTCGTCCTGTCTGGGAGACGCCTGGTTACAAACATTTTATATTGAAGCCTTTGGTTGGTGGAACACTGACCCATGCATCGGCTACGTATGAGTCTCCATATGGCACGATTACATCGATATGGGAAAGAATGGATCATGGCATAGTGTATCAGTTTGAGGTCCCGACGAATACGACGGCGACGATCATGCTTGCAGGCAATGAAGAAGATCTCAAAGGTGTATCAGGTGGTTACCCAGATGCTCACTACGAAGATGGACGTATTGTTGTTACGGTGGGAAGCGGCAAATATCAGTTTACAATTCAAGTAGGGAGTGTGGCTGCACAATGAGAAAAACGATTGGGTTCAATAATACTTGGAAATTTATTCGGCAGAACATAGAGCATGCTGAAAGTGTAGAGTTCACACATGAGAATTGGCAAAGTATAACT
This sequence comes from Paenibacillus pectinilyticus, assembly GCF_001700435.1. Taxonomy (GTDB): domain Bacteria; phylum Bacillota; class Bacilli; order Paenibacillales; family NBRC-103111; genus Paenibacillus_E; species Paenibacillus_E pectinilyticus. The sequence goes on along the minus strand of NZ_LYPC01000028.1, from coordinate 760,144 downwards.
ATTCCTCATACATGGAATTCCGTGGACGGCGCAAATGGCTACGAATATCACCAAGGTGCCTGCTGGTATAGAAAGACTTTTACGGTTGAGCCCGCTTATGAAGGAAATAGACTTTTTATTGAGTTCCAAGGCTCGAACAGCATCACGGATGTCTATGTGAACGGCCAACATTTGGGCCAGCATAAAGGTGGATATTCCATCTTCAGGTTCGACGTAACAGATGTCGTTAAATATGGTACTGCTAATGTACTTGCTGTAAAAGTGGACAATACCGTTGTTGATGATGTTTATCCGCAGAAAGCAGACTTTACGTTCTACGGCGGGATTTACCGTGATGTGAACATGGTTGTTACTTCTCCTGTTCATTTTGACTTAATGGATCAAGGTTCACAGGGTGTTTATATTGTTCAGGAAGAAGTAACGCAAGAAAGAGCCAAACTGAACATTAAATCTATCCTTGTGAATGATGGTAAGGAAGAGAAAAAGATTAATCTTTGGGTCGAAATTGTGGATGCCGACAAGCAAGTTGCCACTTATGCCACGAAGGAAGTTGTGCTCGCTGCAGGAGAAACACAAACCGTAGAACTGCCTTGCGTCATTGATAACCCAACACTATGGCAGGGGCGAAAAAATCCGTATATGTACAGTGCCAACCTATCCTTGATTAGCTTTAATGACACGATTGATGCGTTGTCGATCCCTTTTGGCGTCAGATACTTCCATGTGAATCCTGAAAAAGGCTTCTACTTAAACGGTGAGCATCTGACTTTGAACGGTGTATCCAGACACCAAGACAGGAAGGATATGGGCTGGGCTATTTCGGAACAAGAGCAAGTCGAAGACATGGGCTACATTCGAGAAATCGGTGCCTCATCCATCCGGTTAGCCCACTACCAGCACAGTCAATTCTTTTATGATTTGTGTGATCAAGAAGGCATGGTCGTTTGGGCAGAAATCCCATTCATTTCGATTATGTCACAGAATGAATTGGAAGGAATGAATGCGAAGCAGCAAATGGTTGAGTTGGTCAGACAGAACTTTAATCATCCTTCGATCATCTTCTGGGGGATTCAAAACGAAATTCAAATCGGCGGTGAAAGACCAGAGGTTAGAAGACTCGTTAGAGAGCTGAATGCATTGACGAAAAAGGAAGACCCTACAAGGCTAACGACGATGGCCAATGTGCTATTTGTTAATGAGGAAGATGAATACAACCGGATAACGGATGTGATTGGTTACAACAAATATTATGGTTGGTATCATGGGAAGACTGAGGATTTTGCTCCTTGGCTGGACAAGTTCCACCGTATCAACCCCGATGTACCGTTGTGTATTTCCGAATATGGGGCAGAAGGTATTGTCCAATATCATAGTTCTGATCCAAAGGTAAAAGATTATACGGAAGAATATCATGCCCTGTTTCATGAAAAGGTTTGGAAGACTTTCTCGGAAAGACCTTATCTTTGGGCGACGTATGTATGGAACATGTTTGATTTCGGAGCAAATATCAGAGATGAAGGCGGAGTCCAGGGAAGAAACAACAAGGGACTAGTCTCCTATGACAGAAAGATCAAGAAAGATGCCTTTTATATGTATAAAGCGCATTGGTCTGAGGAAAAATTTGTTCATATCACCAGTAAGCGCTTTGTTGATAGAGCAGAGGGCAGCATTACAGTTAAGGTGTATTCAAACTGCGATAACGTATTGCTATACGTAAATGGAAGTGAATTTCAACATAAAACCAGTGCGGATAAGGTTTTCATTTTTGATAATGTTTGCCTAGTTGATGGCATAAATGAAATACGTGCAGTAGCCACAGGGGATAGTGCTCAATACGTAGATATTGCTAAATTTAATAAGGTTAAAGAACCCAATCCAAGTTATGAAGCTCCCATAGAAGAAAAAGGTGGGGAAGTTACGAACTGGTTCCAAATGCCTGACTTGGACGGAGAAATCGAGGAATTACAATTTACGGATGATGTTTACTCTACACGTTGCACGTTTAAAGAGCTTTTTGAGAATGAAGATGCGGCAGCAGTGTTAAATAAATATCTAGGAGAAGGTTTTAGAGCGCAACCAACGTATAGCATGACGCAAGGATTTAAGATTGATATGCTGGCTGAAATGGCACCCGACCACTTCACTGATAAGTTAATATATGCACTAAATAGAGAGCTTACAAAGATTAAAAAGAACAAGTAATATCTTACGAAAAAAAGTCGGTGACTCCGGCTTTTTTCGCATTTTCACCATAAGTAAGTACAATGTTGGGCTGAAGACCTCGCAATGATATAATATTTAAATAGTTGCAAATAGAAAGGGGCAAGAAAGATGGCAGTACAATCAAGAATGACGCGGATGATTGCATTGTTAGCCGCAAGCGTATTGCTTGCCCTAATAGCGGCAGGATGTACAAGTACTAGTTCAGAAAATAAGGATAATGCAGCTGGAAAAAATTCTGAGAGTGAACAGAAAAAGGAAGTTAAGACAGTTAACATTCTCATGTTCAGTGATTATGGAAGAATGCCTGGACCAGAAGATAAGCAGATGAAATATGTTAAAGAGCAAACTGGTATTGTAGTTAACACCTCAACCCTCCCTTGGAATGGTGGCACTGACTTTACAAAGGGTTTAAATGTTAAGATTGCTGCCAATGAACTACCGGATTTGTTCTTACCTCAAGGGGTTGAAGATACGCTGCTAAAGCAAGGTGCTTTGCTAGCCTTGGATGATTTGCTGCCACAGTATGCACCTACCTTATGGAAGGCAATTCCTCAAGATGTGTGGGAAAGTGTGCGAGCCAATTCTCCAGATGGAAAAATTTATTTTATCCCGAGAGTTAATTTGTATCCAAGATATAGTTCATTGATTCGTAAAGATTGGTTAGACAAGGTTAACATGAAGATACCGACAACGAAGGATGAATATGTTGCTGTTCTTAAGGCATTTCGCGATCAAGATCCCAACGGCAATGGATTAATGGACGAAATTCCTACTAGCGGACGAGAAGCCGGGCGTTGGATGGATGACATATTCTTGATGTACGGTGTTGCCATGGTAGAAGGTAACCCGGTTTGGGATTTGTATAACAATGAACTGGCGTACTCCGCGGTTACTCCGAATATGAAAGCAGCCCTTATATTTGCCAGAGAACTTTACAAAGACAAATTGCTGGATAATGAAACATTCTTGAATAAAGAATTGACATGGAAAGCAAAGATTCAACAAGATAAGGTTGGCGTCTGGTATCATGTTCCCTATGGTATTAAGCAAAACTTCTTTGAAAATTTGCCTAAAATAAATCCGAATGCCTATATTGTCGGAATGCCGGTACCCAAGGTAGAAGGGTTTGACAGTTTTACCCCGAGACCGCTCATCAATAATATGGAGTGGGCCATTCCTAAATCATCCAAAAATGCAGTGGAAGCTATGAAACTCCTTGAATTTTATGCGAAGCCCGAGAATCGTAATTTTGCTTCTTTTGGAATTGAAGGCGAGCATTATGAAATGAAGGATGGCAAAAAGAAGCGACTGCCTATCAGTTCGGATCAAACTTATCTAATCGACTTATTTCCAGTTATAACAACGGAGCAGATGGCTATGACGCTTCAGGATCAGTATGAACCGAAGGTTGCCCAGATGATGATAGATGCGATGATGGTAGCTGGAAGAGATGGTAAACGGATTGCCGGGGATGGCATTCCTATATCGATATATGATGGCTTTCCGGACATTAAATCGAATAAGCTCTATCAAGAATACATGACCAAAATTATTGTTGGTGATTGGCCGATTGAAAAATTTGATGAATTTATTCAAAGATGGAAAAGCAGTGGTGGAGACGAAGTCACGAAACGGGCGCGTGAATGGTATGCTAAGAAGAAATAATGAGGGAAAACGGCAGGGGAAAGCATGAATGTATATAAGTACAAGGCGAAACTGATTTTCTCGAATATCAAAACTAGATTAATTCTCATACTTACACTGGTCATTTGCCTCGCTATTGCTTTGGTTGGTACTGTCATGTACAGCCTCGCCAGACATTCACTATTAGAGGAGATTAAAGTTCCGCACCAGCAGATGTTGACCTTCGCCAGGGACGATGTTGACAGGAAAATGAACGATATTATGACAACATCTATTTATGCTGTTCTCGACCCGCTGACGATCGATTTCTTGCGTTATGACAATCATAAAAGTATGGATACCATACTTGGGGTTGTGTCCATGTTGGATACATTAACTCAAAACAATTCGCTCATTGACAGTATCTATCTATATGATGAAAAAAATCGCCATGTTGTTGGCAGTTCTCCTTTTGGGTTTAATTCCAGTATGGATACCTTTGGTGACAAAGGCTGGTTGTCTCAATTGTCTTTAGCTGAACAGGACGCTAACAATGTGACTTTCGCTAAAAGGATGAAGGATCAAGGTGAAATGATAAGTTTCATTAAACGGATATACGAAGATAACAAAATATCCGGATACCTTATTATAAACTTAAAATCATCCAAACTATTTTCCCAAATCATTCCGGAAGGTACTACTAATAATGAGGCAATCCGAATCATTCAAGACTCAAAAGGAGAAACTTTATTCTCAATTGGTGAAAATAATAAAGTGCAGCTGAACCCCAATAAATATTTTATTACTCGCCTGACTTCAGCCTCAACGCAATGGAATTACGTTTATGCGGTCCCTCAGAAACAGATTTTTGGCAAATTGTATTGGATTCGGACGATGACTTTCATAGTGTCCGCGGTTACAATGTTGATCGGAATGCTGATTATTTTCCAAGTTAACCGCATTACGTTTAGACCTATTGAACGATTGATTAAAACGGTAAGGAGCCATCGGAATGAAGCGTTAGAGGTTGACTTCACTCAGTTGGAGTCTTATGTCGGCAGACTGCTCACGCAACTAACTTTTTTGCATGGCAGTAACAAAGAACTAAAAGCCAAATTTATTCAAGATATGGTTTATGGGAGACTGCGCCGTAAGGAATTTGATCGAAAATGGCGGTTGCTTTACTCAGAATGGCGTTCTGACTTGCCTGTTTATGCGGTTATTGTTTCGGTGGATGCCTATTACAATTGGTTGAATGGGTACAAGCAAGATGATCAGCTATTACTTAAGTTTGCAGTAGGTAATATTTTCGAGGAAATTCTGGGGGAGAGTTTTAGGGTGCAGTTTGAAGATTTAACTCAGGATCGAAGTGCCCTCATTGTACAACCCTTGTCTACTGATACGGATTTGCCTATGCTCTATGATAAACTTTTGAATGGGATTGAAGTGGCGGATAAACTGTTGAAAATTTCATTATCAGTAGGTGTCGCCGTATCGCTAAATCCGATTAGCGGTGATCTCAGCAGTCGCTACAAGCAAGCTGAGGTGTTGTTGCTAGATCGCTTATATATGGGGTATAAAAAACTTCATGTGCCGGAGCAAGCCTTACCCTATTCAGAAGCGCAAGGCCCTGGCTCTAAAAATGAAACTATTCATGAAATAGTTCAAGGCATTAAAGAAGGAAAGACGGAATATACAAACAGCATTTTAGAAAAAATGCGGATGGAGTGGGAAACGTCAAATTCAAAACCTCTGCACGTATACCGTTGGTATTCCAATGTAATTAAGGAAATGATAACGAAATTCAGAGACCCTGAAGATGAACAGTTTCAGGAAATCATGGATGCGTTGGATTCCCTTCAAACGTTGACGTTTTCAGATTTGCATCAAATGGCATTGGATGAAGCTAGCCACCTAGCAGAAGAAGTGAAGAGACGCAAACCAACAAAGCATGAGAATTATTTTAGGAAGATGATCGAGTACATTCAAGACCATTATCCAGAAAATATTGGCGTATCGCACGTAGCGGAGGCAGGTAGCATTAGTCAGTCGCAGGCAAACGTCCTCTTTAAACAAGAAACCGGAACTTCGATTTACGATTATATTACACAAGTACGAATTGAGAAAGCGGAAGACTTACTTAAGAATACGAATTTGAAGGTCATTGAGATTTCTGAGAAAGTTGGATACGCTAGCGAGAACAGTTTTATTCGTAACTTTAAAAAAATTAAAGGGATTACACCAGGAAAATTCAAAGAATAAAAAGACTCATATTAGAAGCGGAAAAGCTGAAAAAGCGCTCCGCTTCTATTTTTTTTATCTTCATTTTCAATAAATCATATCTATATCCACCATTAAACCGGTAATTTGCTGGATTTAGTGATGTATTGAGGAACTTCGAGGTTGAGTACAGATACAGATGGCCGTATTGTTGGATCAAATAGAAATGGAGCAGTCAGTTAGAGCCGATGCTAATCACATTTCTAACATCAGGGGGGAAATAAGGTGAAAGCAGTTGCATCTCATCGAATGAAGGTGTTTTGGCCGCTATATGTCATGGCCATACCAGGTATAGTTTTTCTCATTATATTTAAGTACATTCCACTTGCGGGCTCCGTAATCGCATTTCAAGACTATTCTGTGTTTAAAGGTTTCTTGGATAGCCCATGGGTTGGCTTTAAAAATTTTGAAACGCTATTCCATTATCCCGATTTTATGAGGGTGTTCAGTAATACATTGGTCCTTGGATTTCTACGAATTGTAATCGTATTTCCGATCCCCATTCTTTTGGCGCTCATGATCAATGAAATTCGAAAATCGGCCCTGAAGAAGGGAGTTCAAACGGCTCTGTATGTACCACATTTTCTATCATGGGTCATCGTATCTGGTATTGTGTTTGATTTATTCTCAGTAAGCGGATTGTTTAACATTGTAATGGGATGGTTTCACCATGAACCTACTTTGGTTATGCAGGAAAGCTCCTATTTTCGTGTTGTATATGTGTTGACTTCCATTTGGAAAGACGCGGGATGGGGAACAGTTGTCTACATGGCAGCCATCAGTTCAATAGATCCACAGTTATACGAATCAGCGATGATCGACGGAGCATCTAGATTCAAGCAAATCCGGCACGTTACATTTCCGCTGCTGCTGCCGACCGTGTTGGTGTTGCTATTACTTGAAATCGGCAACTTCTTGGATTTAGGTTTTGACCAAGTATTTAATTTACAGACGCCAATGACTTATAGCGTAGGGGATATCTTAGATACTTACGTGTTCCGGACAGGCATACAGCAAGGGCAATATAGCTTCGCGACTGCCGTCGGACTATTTCAATCTTTAATCGGATTCATTCTGGTATTTACGTTCAACAAGTTATCTAAAAAAGTGTCAGACGGGGGGTTGTGGTAAGCATGCTTGAATCTAGAGGGGAAAAACTATTCGGTTCAGTCGTTACAATTATCCTCCTGCTTGTATCCGTTATAGCAATGATACCACTGCTTTCTGTGCTCTCGACATCGTTCAGTTCTAAACGGATGGTGGATATGAATCTGGTCACCATCTGGCCGAAGGAATTTACGCTCGCTTCCTGGGATTTTATGATGTATCGTCCCGACCTATGGAAGTCGTTCTTTTTGACGCTGGGCACAACAGTAATTGGAACGATTTTGGCGCTGCTTGTCACGGCCCTTCTTGCATACCCATTGTCGAAAACGGAATTTCGCTGGGGGCCAGTCATTATGATCGGTGTCGTGATTGCAATGATCTTCAAAGCGCCGCTTGTTCCTTATTTTCTGACAGTTAAAGGTATCGGGCTTTACAATAACCCATTGGTGTTAATCATCCCCCATATCTTAAATCCATTTAATTTAATCATTATGCGCACATTCTTCAAGCAGTTTTCCAAGGAGTTGGAGGAAGCTGCGTTCATAGAAGGATGCGGATATTTCCGCATGCTGTTCCAATTCGTACTTCCGCTTTCTAAGGCCGTGTTAGCCACGTTGGCTTTATTCTACGGTGTTGTGTTGTGGAACCAGTTCCAGCATCCATTGATGTTCTTGCAAGATACGAATTTATTTCCGCTGCAAATCAAGATTCGTCAATTCATCACGGACGATAACGTCTTGGTCACGGGAGCCGTCTCTACAGCTGGTTTAGCTTATAATGAGCGCACACTTCGGGCGGTAACGGTTATTTTTGCCATGATTCCTGTTGTCGCGGTATATCCGTTCTTGCAAAAGTACTTCGTTAAAGGAGCTATGCTCGGTTCTGTGAAAGGGTAAGCTTACATTGGTTTTACGGCTCATAGAGTCTTGGAACATATACGATTTCAACTATTAGGGGGAAACTTGGAATGGTCATTAAAAAGCTTGGGGTACTCGCGACCGTCAGTGCTCTTGCGTTTACAGTCGTGACAGGCTGTAGCGACAAAACGAATTCATCCGAAAGTGCAGCTACTTCGTCGGCTAAGCCGAACCAGGAGGCAACTGCGAAAGCCGAAGATATTGTAGATATTGAAGTTTGGGGAACAAACATTGGGTATAAACCAACCGAAAAAGGCAGCAAATTGTATGAATTTTATAAAGAAAAATTAGGCGTAGGCGTGATTAGCCCGTATGTGGAATGGAATGGTGGAACTGCTTATTTAAATCAGTTAAATCTAAAAATTGCTTCCGGTGAACTGCCCGATTTGTTTTTACCCCAGCAGGGTCTCGAAAATAGTTTAGCAAAAAACGGAGCTATCGCCGATCTGACCGATTTGCTGCCGAAATATGCGCCTAATTTATGGGCAGCTATTCCGAAGGATATGTGGGACATTGTGAAAGCGAATGACCCAACGGGCCAAGGCAAAATTTATTATATCCCTGGCATGGTCGATTACGGAAGATACTCGGGGATGATCCGACAAGATTGGTTAGACAAACTGGGCTTACAGATGCCGAAGACCCAAGACGATTATGTTAAGGTTTTGGAAGCATTCCGGGATAAGGATCCTAACGGCAACGGACAGAAAGACGAGCTTCCAACTGGCGGTCGTCAAGAAGCGCGCTGGATGGATCAACTGTTTGCGATGTATGGTGTAGCTATGTTTGAAGGCTATCCGGATTGGGATCTATACGATGGCAAATTAACATATTCCGCAGTATCACCGAATATGAAAGCTGCTCTAGAGTTCATCTCCAAGCTGTACAAAGACGGATTAATAGATAAAGAATCCTTGCTAAACGATAAAGCGAAGTGGGACGGAAAGGTTGCAGCTAACAAAGTAGGAAACTACTTTCACTGGGCAGAACAAACCAATCTTTATTTGGATAATTTGCAAAAGAACAGCGGTGTGAAAGGTACTTTTGCTTCACTTCCACTACCAGAAGTTCAAGGATACAAGGGCTTCTATACCTGGAAGCGGTTCACACCTCCAGCGTGGGTTGTAAAGAACAATAAAGATCAAAAGAAATTGATGGCAACGTTAAAGTTACTGAACAATATGTATGACAAAAAGAATTGGAATGCTTTGTACCTTGGTGTTGAAGGCATGCACTATACGATGAAGGATGGAAAAGCCGTCAAATTACCGGATGACAAGAGTACCCAAGAAAATCTTATTCTTGATCCTTATTCCAAAATTTCAACGCTTGATTTTACAAGTAATCTCTTAAAGAGCACTGCATCGGAAGACAGAATGTGGGAGATTGATCAAACCGTTCAAATCATGAAGGATGCTCAGAAGTATGCGAAAGTCATTGCTGGAGATGGAATGCCGGCAAGTGTCTATGACGGGTTCCCAGATATCAACAATCGTACACTCTATATTGAGTACGCTAGCAAGATCATTACAGGACAGTTCCCGATCAGTAAGTTTGATGAGTTTGTAGAAAAATGGAACAAATCGGGCGGCGAAGAGGTTACGAAGCGTGCTAGAGATTGGTATGCAAAAGTTAAAAAATAAGTTGTGAGTGCTAAATATCCGCGCGGCTTCTCATTGGAGTCGGGCGGATATTTCCATCCAAGATGGGGATTGAAACAATCCCGGCTGATATTAGGGGGCTTAAAATTATGAGTAATCGTCTTAAGGAAGTACTTGAGGGTCAAGAACATAATTATATCCTTCCTTTTCTCTGGCAACATGGTGAGGAAGAAGAAGTGATTCGTGAAGAGATTGCCCGAGTACATGAATCGGGCATCAGAGCAGTATGTATTGAAGCTCGTCCTCATCCGGATTTTCTTGGCCCAAAATGGTGGACAGATATGGACATTATTATGGATGAGGCTCGGAATCGCGGAATGAAAGTATGGCTGCTGGACGATGATCATTTTCCAACTGGCCATGCTGCGGGGAAGGTGAAGGAGGCTCCGAAGGAGCTCCATCGCAAATTTTTGGCTGAACGCTACATCGATACCCTCGGTCCTGCACAAGGAGCTTCCCTGCTGCTGGATACTTTGTTACTGCGTGGGCTCAGACCAACGATATCTCACACCGAGCGAGCAACTGGCAAAAATAAATTAATCTCCGTTGTCGCGGTACGCCGAGATCCTTCGACTGGAGATTTACTTGATGGAAGTATCGACATTACTGATCTTGTGCAAGACGGTATCCTCTATTGGGATATTCCTGAAGGGTACTGGCGCGTATTTATTATGTCTGAAAATAAGGATGGCGGCAGCCTACAGCAGGAAGATTATCTGAACCCGCTAGACCGAGATTCCGTTCGTATTCTACTCGACAAGGTCTATGAAGCTATGTATGAACGCTACAAGGAAGATTTTGGAAAGACGTTTGCTGGTTTCTTCTCTGACGAGCCTGGATTTTATAACGATAAGACGACATTTGACTTCCATTCAAGACCTGGTAAAAAAGGAGTGCCACTTCCTTGGAGCAGTGAAATGCCGGACCTATTTGAGCAGGCATTAGGGAAGGATTATCGTAGGGTTCTATATCTTATCTGGCAGGACACGGGTCAACAGTCCAATATCGTACGTTACACTTATATGAATATCGTCAGTAAGCTTTACGCGGATAACTTTTGCAACCAAATCGGAGAGTGGTGCAGAGCCCGTGGGGTAGAATATATCGGGCATGTGCTTGAGGACAACAACGTGCATGCGAGACTTGGACCTGGCGCCGGACATTTCTTCCGTTCGTTAGGAGGACAAGATATGTCAGGAATTGATGTGGTGATGTGGCAGATCGTCCCGGGCTTCGATGAATTGCCTTTCCGATGGCCGGCGGGGGAGACCGATAGCGAATTTTTCCACTACGGCCTCGCGAAGCTTGGCGTATCACTAGCACATAACGACCCCAAAAAACAAGGTAGAACAATGTGTGAAATGTATGGGGCATATGGCTGGACAGAAGGCTTGAAGCTAATGAAATGGCTTACAGACCATATGTTAGTCCGCGGTGTCAATTATTTTGTTCCGCATGCTTTTTCTCAAAAAGCTCCAGATCCGGATTGTCCGCCGCATATGTATGCAGGTGGGAAAAATCCGCAGTACCGCTATTACAAGCATTTAAATCAATATATGAATCGGATTAGCCACCTGATTTCAGGTGGAAGGCATATAGCTTCTGCTGCTGTCGTTTATCATGCTGAAGCTGAATGGTCTGGAGAAGCAATGTATTTCCAAAAGCCAGTGAAGCAATTAATGCAGCATCAGATCGACTGCGATGTACTACCTATCGACATTCTTCTAGGAGCAGCAAGCGTGATAAACAACAAACTGCACGTTAATAATGAGGATTTCCAATGCCTTATCGTACCCTATGCCGAAGCTCTTCCCACGGCGATGATTCGTCGTTTGGTGACGTTTTCGGAACAAGGGCTAGCAGTTCGAATTGTAGACGGACTACCGGTACGAGCTAGCGAGGGCACTGAAGTTACTGCCGAACTAGCTTTCCTTGCCAATCACCAGAATGTAAAGGTTGTTGCTTTAGAAAATCTGGCACAAGTGCTTACTGCTGACGGACATTATGAGATTAGCGTCGACGAACACGCGCCGTATCTTCGGAACTACCACTATTTGCATGACGGGTTAGATGTTTTTATGTTCTTTAACGAGCATCCGCATCAAACGATTCGTAGGCAAGTAACTTTGCCTGTCCAAGGTGATGTATATGCTTATGATGCATTTAGTAATCAGTTGACTCGTTTGCAAGCAACTTGGGGGAATGTGGTGGAGGTCGTTCTTCATCCGTATGAGTCAATCGTACTGCTGCATGGTACTGCCCTTGAAGGTTATGATGCATTGCCGCAGAGTACAGTTGGCTCTGGAGTTGAGCTAAAGGGCGAATGGAAGGTATCCACTGCAGAGTCTGAGCATTATCCTCATTTTAAGGAATGGGGAAAGCTGGGGGCTTTAACGAATATGAGTGGGCCTAGTTATTTACCTCGATTTACAGGCACATTCCGTTATGAGACGGAATTTGAATGGAACGAGTCTGCTGACCAAGCAATTTTAGACTTAGGTGAGGTCTATGAGACGACGCAAGTGTGGATCAACGGTGAGGAAGCAGGCGTACGCATTTGTCCGCCTTACCGCGTTGAGATTCATGGCTTAATCAAAGAGGGCAAAAACAAGCTAGTTATCGAGGTTACGAATACGTTGGTGAAAGAGCAGCCCGATTTCTTATCGGCATTTGCGCAGCAAGAACCTAGTGGACTTCTTGGGCCTGTAAGATTGATCTGATTATGATAAAGATATAGGAGATTACAGATGAATACCATTGTGAATCCAATTTTGCGTGGCTTTAACCCCGATCCCTCCATCATTCGTGTCGGTGATGATTACTATTTGGCAACATCTACCTTTGAGTGGTTTCCGGGCATCCAGATTCACCATTCCAGAGATTTAGTTCACTGGAGGATATTGCCCCATCCGTTAAATCGAGTTTCTCAACTGGATATGCTAGGAAATGTGAATTCGGGCGGAGTCTGGGCTCCTTGTTTAAGCTATGATAACGGAATATTTTATTTGATTTATACCGATGTAAAATCACGGAAAGGTGCGTTCAAGGATACTCATAATTATTTGGTAACCGCAACGAACATTCTTGGGCCGTGGTCAGAACCAGTATATTTAAACAGTAGTGGATTCGATCCTTCTTTGTTCCATGATGAGAGCGGTCGTAAATGGTTACTCAACATGATCTGGGATCACCGTAAGGGGAGAAATAAGTTCGGAGGCATTGTGATTCAAGAGTACTCGGTTGATGAAAACAAATTAACTGGCCCAGTGTCTACTATCTTCCAAGGAACGGAACTCGGCTTTACAGAAGGACCACATTTATACAAACGTAATGGCTACTATTATTTGATGATAGCTGAAGGAGGAACGAAATACGAGCATGCTATCACGATGGCACGTTCAACCTCCATACTTGGGCCGTACGAGATAGACCCCAATTATCCGATGTTGACAAGCTATGGAGCGCCGGATCTGCTCCTTCAGAAGGCTGGTCACGGTTGCTTGGTCGAAACTCAAACTGGAGAATGGTATTTGGCGCATTTATGCGCTAGACCCACTGTAGAGCATTATTGCACGTTAGGTAGAGAGACGGCTCTTCAGAAATGTATTTGGGATGTTGATGGGTGGTTGCGCTTGGAATGTGGAGGGAATCGTCCATCGGTAGAAGTCACTGCCCCTCAACTTCCGATTCACGCATTCAAAAGCGAAGCGGAGAAGGATGATTTTGATGAGCAACAGCTAGGTCTGCAGTGGAACACCCTTCGGATTCAGCCTGACGCAAGTTGGCTCTCTTTGCAGGAACGAAAAGGGTATTTGCGTTTGCGGGGGATGGAGTCATTGAGCTCATGGCATCGACAAAGTCTTGTGGCAAGAAGACAACAGTCGTTTAGGTTTGAGGCTGAAACTCAATTTGAATTTGAGCCGGAGCATTTTCAGCAAATGGCTGGATTAATCCTTTATTATGATACGGACGATTATGTATACTTGCGGATTACACATGAGGAAAAAATGGGAAAGGTTCTTGGTATCATTCAGACGGTTCAAGGTCAATATGACGAGCTGCTTCAGATCGAAGTATCGGTACCCGACGTTACCCCAATTAGACTCAAAGCGACAGTTAATCGGGAAAAATTGCAATTTGCATACGCTATTGAGGAAGCAAATTGGCATTCAGTAGGAAATGAAATTGATATCCGCCATCTTTCGGATGATGCCGCGTTTCCGTTACGCTTCACAGGTACTTTTGTTGGCGTATGCGTTCAAGACTTGAGTGGAACTCGATTGCACGCAGATTTTGACTATTTTATTTATAGAGAGGTATATTAATCTTAATTGCAGATGGTGCAGGACAATTCAGTTAAATAGATTGTGTGACATAAAAAGAACCAGAAGAGCTGGTTCTTTTTATGTTTTTAGGATGGGGGAGTGGGTTTTATTAAACTAAATGGTAAAAGAGTTAGGTGCAATCGGAATGTTTAAATTGATTAATCCTGTAAACAGACTTGAGAATATGAGAAGATAAGATTTAAATGGCTTCTCTACAAAAATAAACAAACACGGAGGTCAAAAATGAGATATAGAAACATACCCGGTACAGAACTAACGCCATCTGTCATTTGCCTAGGTACATCGAATTTAGGTGAAACCGTGAGTAGGGATACTTCTTTTGAACTGATGGACCGCTTTTTGGACAAGGGAGGAAATTTTCTCGATACCGCTAAAGTATACTCCGATTGGGTGCCAGGCGAGCGAAGCCGCAGTGAAAAACTCATTGGGCAATGGTTGAAGTCGCGCAATAACCGTAGCCATATAGTTCTCGCAACCAAAGGAGCCCACCCCGAATTGGAGACGATGCATATACCTCGCTTAAGCCAGGAAGACATTAATTACGACGTGGAACAGAGCCTCCGCCATTTGCAAACGGATTATATCGATCTGTACTGGCTACATCGGGATGACCCACAGCGGTCGGTAGAAGACATTATCGATACGATGAATGCGTTGGTGCAAAAGGGCAAAATCCGATATTTCGGATGCTCAAATTGGAGGTCAGAACGAATAGAAGCTGCACTGCAATATTCATTAAGCAAAGGATTGCAAGGGTTTGCTGCCAGCCAAACTAAATGGAGCCTTGCTTCGTATTATCAAGGAAGCGATCCTACACTGGTTACATTGGACAAAAATGAGCTTGCTTATCACGAACGTACAGGGATGCCTGCAATCCCTTATAATGCACAGGCCTCAGGCTTTTTTAGCGGCCGATATAAAAGCGAAATGTTACTCGAACCTAGTCCTGAGAATAAAAACGTATGGAACCTTTGTAATGAAAAAAACTTACATAAGCTAAAAAGTGTCGAATCGATCGCGGAACGTTTGGATCTAACGATGACCCAGGTGTCTCTTGGTTACTTACTTGCTCATCCGTTTCCTGTCTTTCCGATTTCAGGTTGCAAAAATAGCAGTCAACTGGAGGATTCTTGTGCCGCTGGAGACGTTATGCTTGATGATCAGGCCTTTGTTGAGCTACGAGGTATGGATTAAAAAAACGAGGCTGCCGTGGATTGATCGGTCGCCTCGTTTTGCTATTAGGGAGGTAATTAGCCATTACCGACTAGTAATTCGTGAAATAAGATCCTCAAAACATATCTTCACAACTTTGTAATTCGACTATATAAAAAAACATAAAACCATTATGATGTATGGTGGTTTTTTCTCTTGAGAAGATAAGGTAGTTGAATAGCGACAGAGCGTTAAGCTAACCAGCTAATAACTTGTCAAGATTTTTCAATAGAAAAGCGAGAAGATGGTGCTATACTAATTACTGAGCATGCCAATAACCCTCCAAAATTGCTTTGGAAAGTTTTTCTTTGATTTCGTTTGATTTCCAATTAAATCATCTCGAGGTACGCTTCTCTTCGTTTAAGCATGGCAAATATCCAATGTAGTAACTTGTTCACACATGCGATCATAGAGCTCAATAGATATCAAGAGAAGGCTGCCGGCACGATGTCCTGTTAGCCTTTTTTTATATTACTATATTACTGTTGAGTGACATTATTGTTAGTAATTAATCTAAGCGTTAATATTATAAAGTTCCGATCTTTCAGATTGTCGGAACTTTATTATTTAATTGGATGTGAAATAATGATTAATGTGGTGAAATATTCGTAGATTGCGAAAATTGGAAATCGAACTGTATTTCTAACAGTATACAGCCGCGCTTAAACTAATCAAGTAGTCATGCAGTAATTGCATCAAGAATTACGTTTGGCATCGCCTGAACAATCCAGTAAATATAACTTTACATCTGTCTATGAATTCAATACCATTAATATGGCGAAGCCTTAAATGAACAGGAAGACAAGGCCTTAACTATTAACTTCTTTGTTTATATCCAGTGATACATCATGCTCCTCATGATTGTTGGTAACATGCTCAACTCCACCGCCAATATATCCCTATATCTTTTTTACCGTGAATAAAAAATGTAATTACAAGCATTGGAGGGGTAGCTTTTTTTAGTTTCTTATCTTGGTTTATCTTTTCTATAATCAATCGATGAAGGAATTTGTGCGGTGCATACTTCTCAAAGGGTTTGCTTGATCAACTATACGGCATTGAATGTAATGTCGCATCGGTCGAAATCTTTCGAATTGGAGAAAGACATAACTAATCTATAGAGCGAGCTGTTCCAGAAATTAGAGTGGTAGTCATTTATAATAATTATATTTTGCAGTAAATTCACATAGAAAGGAGATTTCTTCTTGAAAAATATATTGGTTGGGAAACGATATAGCACATACTTCAAAAATACTAAGTTCAAACTTAAAACTTTGATGATTTGGGGTTTAGTTGTCCTTCTAATAATATTTATTACTATCACTACTTTCTTGTTTTTGGGATTTTTTAAGCAGCTTATAACAAAAAGCATATATGAATCGCAATTGTCAAATGCCGTGAAATTAGTGGATATACTCGATTTGAAATTACAATATCAATCTCAAATCGCTCGTACAATATCAAACAACGAAAAAATCCAGAATATAGTACTAAGTAAACCTATCAATCTTTTGACCCAAGTAACTAATAACAGGGAAGTAAAAAAGATACTTCTGGACTATTCTGGTTCAATGAATGGTATTTATTCTGTGAATATATTTACAAAAAATTTCTCAGAACCCCTAAATACGATAATGGAAGGCAAGTACGTCGACGATGTTGCTGCATACGGAATAAACGATTATAGTTTTTTTACAAAATATGTTCAAAACAATACTCTATATAAATACAAAGATGATATCTATTTCAATGTTTCAACGGATAAAAGCTTGGGTGCCCCCATGTTGACAACCATCAAATGGATAAAAGATTTAAATAATGAACAAATAGGCGTTTTGACGATACTACTTAGGTTGGATTACCTTTTTTCTGCTCTCGAAGATATGAAAAGCCACAAAATTGCGGATTTATATATAATTGATAATGAAGGTACGACTATATACAACTCGAATTATGATAAAATATCCACACATTTCAATGTTATTTCAAGCTTAAATGAAATTCATACAATCAAAAATGGAAATCTAATGAAAATTGTAAATGGAAAAGAATATATTATTACGTTCAAGCACTTCAATTCAATTGATTGGACTGCTATCGAGATAATGCCGTATGACGAACTTTTTAAAGGCTTCCATTCGGTGTCCAATAAGATCATTATTTCTATACTCACAATAACAATTATTATGATCATTTTGGCCGTGTTGCTATCAAATACAATGACCAGAGGATTAAAAAAACTACTAGTCAATATTAGAAATGTTGAAAGAGGGAATCTTTCGGTTAATATTGAGTCTAGTAAAATTATTGAAGTTGAAATCCTTAATATTAGTTTTGAGGAAATGATGAAAAAAATACGGAACCTGCTGAAGGAAATTGAAATCGCTAACAAAAAGGAAAGAGATGCCGAACTTATGGCTCTGCAGGCACAAATCAATCCTCATTTTCTCTATAACACCTTGGATGCAGTCTACTGGATGACTGACGATAAGGATGTCGGAGAGATCATTAGCACTTTAGGTAGATTCTTTAGGCTAAGCCTGAACAAAGGAATGGATGTTGTATCTGTAACTCATGAATTGGAACATGTTAGAAAATATGTTGATATTCAGATGAAGATCTATAGAAACCGCTTTGAATTCATAGAAGTGATAGATGACAACGTCAGCAAGTTCCATATATTAAAACTGATACTTCAGCCATTGGTTGAGAACGCGATACTTCATGGCCTGAATCAAAAAAAGAAAGATGGGCTGATTAAGCTCACTGCAGGCATTACTGGGGAAGACTTGATTTTTTCTGTTGAAGACAATGGCACAGGTGTTGTAACCGAGGATATGCAATCCATACTCAATAATGTGGTAGAAACAAAGGGATATGGAATAAGAAATGTTAATGAAAGGATTAAGATAAAATATGGAAACCAGTACGGTCTCTACTATGAAAACAAGGATTCGGGGGGGACTATTGCTAAAATCATTCTCCCCCTGATAGCAAATGCAACAGATACGTAAGCAAAGGCAATACATTTTTGTATAAGACAATCTAAATATTAAATGCTGTGTTATTTCTGAATCCTTTTGGTGTTAAACCTACGCTTTCCTTGAAAATATTACTGAAATATTCTTCACTTTCATAACCGACAAGATTAGCAATTTCAAAAATTTTATATTTGGGATCGGCAAGTAACAGTTTTGCTTTTTCCATCCTTGTATTTATTAGATATTTCTTAAAAGTAATTCCCATTTCCTTTTTGAATAGAGTGGTGAGATAGTTTTCTGAAAGGAAAATTTCGTTTGAAATATCTCTTAAAGTAATATTCCTGACATAATTTTTTTGAATATAATCTACCATGAAATTAACTGCGCTGCTGTAATTGTTATTATTTTTGTTTAAAGCTTCTAGCATGACGGTATTCAATACATCTCTAAGCCATTTATGGATTTCTTCAACTGTCTCAAAACTGTTTAATTGTTCCCATATCAAAAACTCGTTACCTATTGAATTTTCCTGCTGCGTAAGTTTCTTTGCCAATGTGAGCAGTTTGAAACTGACACTTAAGATATATGGATAGGAACACTTATTACCTTTGGCAAGATAGGCGTAAAATTCATCAACACATTTGAGAGTTTGTTCATATTGAAGCCTTTCAATAGCTTGAACAAGCTTCTTTTCATTTTCCAAGCAGATTTCATCTGCCGAATTGTCAATTTTATTTATATCCGTGTACTTAATTAATGATTTTTTTCCAAACAACAATTTGTGCTTCAACGCTTCAAAGGCTTCTATAAAGGATCGTCTAGCATCAAGAACGTTCTCTACGATTGGGCCATATGTGGCGGTTATGGAAAAATGTGTTATGATTTCTGCCGAATTCATAAGATTGTGTAGAACCCAAATCACCTTGTTATTTATGAAATTAAAACCCAGTTTTTCATCAAAAAACATAACAATGGCAAACCTATTTTCGTTTAGTTTTAAAACAAGATTTTTGTCATTGCTTTTTTGAGCACTAGTTTCAATGATTTTGTAGAGATCAGAAATGATTTTACCTTTATCCAAAGACTCCATAGAAATTCCTTTAAGATTATCAATTTCTACCAGGGAGACTACGACTTTGCCTTTCATTATGCCTGGTTTTATTTGAGTAAGCTTAATAAACAAATGATTGGAGTCCTCTATACTATCTTCAAGAATACTCAAAACTAAATGTTTAAATACAATATCCATATTCTCCCGATTTTCCAGGAGAATTTGCTCTTTTTGAAGTTCTTCATAATTTTCCTGATTTAAAACTTCTACCAGCTTTTTCAAGGCATTCTCAACATCTTCTTTTGATGTGGGCTTGAGCAGATATTCCATAGCTTTTAATTTTACAGCCTTTTGAGCATATTCAAATTCACTGTAACCGCTGATAATGATAACCTTGATTTCTGAATTTACTTTTCTCAGAGATTCAATAAGCATAATCCCGTCCATGATCGGCATTCTGATATCTGTTATAAGAATATGGGAGTCTAGCTCTTTAACCAGCTTTATGGCCTCTAACCCATCACTGGCTGTTCCGACAAGTTCAAGTCCCAGATTTACCCAATCGATTTTACGTTTGAAGCCTTCCAATACGAATTCGTCATCATCAGCCAGAATGACTTTGTACATAGTTTTATGCCCCCACAGAATTTAATTGAATTGATCTCCTTTATTTTCTTCCCGAAAATCCGAACTTGTAAGCGCTAGCAAAAATGCAAATGCCCTTCATTACAGTGTGTGAGAGTGCTGACTACAATACGTCTGGAGTTCTTCCTTTCTCTTTGTGAGTAGTATAGTGAACTAACCATTCGAGAATCGGGGCGCTCCTATTTTTATGCTGACAATTATATGTTCAAATATTACATCTTTAAAGTGTTTTGAGCAACTTTACTTTATGGAAAGGGAACTAATATTTCATATTTCAATTAACACATCTATTTTTAAAGTATAGGGATTAATCTATAAAGAATTGCTTAATATTTCAAAGATTCGTTATGTTGTTTGGAAGTACCCTAGGCACTATAGTTTAGATATATCAAATGCAGAACCGAAAGGTCCGTTGTATAAAATGTAAACGGTAACAGCCGAAATGCATTTTGATACAAACATAAATCAAGGGGGAATTCATCAATGCAAAAGAAGAAAGTCTTGCCGATTGTAGTTATGATTGCATCCGTATCTCTTATATTGGCGGGGTGTGGAAATCAACAGACGGAAACACCTACTGCCAAGGCGACTTCTGCTCAGGAGATGAAAGAAACAGCAGCGCCAACGGCTTCCAATTCTCAGAAACAAGATATCAAGCTGACAGCTATGACTTGGGACAGCGGTGAAGGTTTAGCTCTTGAGCAAAAAATGATGGATGCCTATACGGCACAACATCCCAATGTCAAAATCGAACTACAGAGCGTTGTTCAAGGGTACGATGAAAAATTGAACATTCTTAATGCATCGGGCGAAACCCCGGATATTTTCCTGATGTGGAACACGCCACAGTTTGCTGATTCGGGAGTTGCGGAAGATCTAACCCCCTACATTAAAAAAGATAATTTTGACATGTCTATTTATTATGATGTTGTAGGCGCTTGGGCAAAGTACCGTGACAAGATCTACGGCCTTCCCAAAGATTTCACCCCGAGAGTTATTTTCTACAACAAGAAAGTTTTCGACAATGCGAATGTTCCTTACCCGAAAGACGGTTGGACATGGGATGAATTTGCCGACACCGTGAAGAAACTGTCAAACGGTAAAAAAGGCAAAGATGCACAATATGGCTTTATTGCCCTGTCAAGTCAAACATATCAGCTTGCAGGCTATTTATGGTCTAACGGAGGAAGTGAAGTGAGTCCTGACGGAACGACTGCAAGCGGTTACGTTGATTCTCCGGCTGTTGTTGAAACAGTAAAATGGTATAAAAAGATATTTGATATGTCAGCAAGGTCATTAATCGCTACTGGCGAAGGAAATCCGGGTAATGCCGAGTTTATGTCTGGCAAGGTTGCTATGATGGATAATGGCAGTTGGCCTCTTGCCGATCTGACCAAGGATCCAAACTTCCAGTTTGGTATGGTAACTCCTCCTGTACCAAAAGCCGGTATGCAATTTAAACCTGTAGTACACAGCTCTACATGGTCCATGTTTGCTAAGTCTAAAAACAAAGATGCGGCGTGGGATGTTATCAAGTTCTTAGGAGGGCCCGAGGTTTCCAAGATCAATTCCGGTTCTGGGTATTCCCCTTCAGCGATAAAGAGTGTTGCAGCGGAATTGAAACAGGATCAGGGCGTGATGAAGCCGTTGTTCGACGTCATGAAGCTTCCGACAAACGTACCTGAGTTCACGAAAAATCCAAGATTCTTTGAAGCTGATGCAGAATTTGGAAAGGCAAGTGAAAAAATATTTCTGAATAACGAAGACCCGCAGAAAACTTTGAGCGAAGCAGCCAAAGAAATGGATAAAATACTGAAGAAAAAATAATTGAAATGTAAATGTTATGTTGTGGCAGATGGTAGAGATACTATCTGCCACACTCATCTAATAATTCTTCAGCATGATTGATAATTAAGTGACTGGGAGATATATCTATGGAAAAAGTTGTGAATCAATACTCGGGAAATTATATTTTAGCTACTAAAAAGGTGGTCAAACGTAGAGCAGGCCTTTCGGAGTCAACTATGGGATATGTATTCATACTGCCATGGATTATTGGGTTTATTTGTTTTACTTTAGGACCCATGCTCTTTTCGCTGGTGCTAAGTTTTTGCAGATGGGATTTGTTTAAGGATTTAAAGTTTATCGGGTTTGAAAACTATATCAATATTTTTACGGATGATCAGTACGCTTTGTCAGGGTTAAGGAAAACATTAACATTTGTTGTTTTTGAGGTTCCGTTCCAACTGGTGATTTCAATGTTGGTTGCACTACTGCTAAACCAGAAACTGAAATTCGTAAAAACTGTAAGATCTTTGGTTTATCTGCCTGTTGTGCTATCAGGAGCCGTAGCAGGACAAATGTGGAAATTTATGTATAACCAGGACCTTGGCATTTTCAATTATTTTCTGAGCATTTTTAACGTTCAGGTGCCCTGGATTACGGATCAGAAGCTTGCTCTTTTTTCTGTTGGATTTACAGGTTTATGGGCTGTGGGAACATCCATGATTCTATTTATTGCAGCATTGAAGCTCATTCCCGAGTCCTATTATGAGGCGGCTGAGATTGATGGCGCAGGTTCAGTTCGAAAGTTTTTTAATATAACCTTACCTATGCTGACACCAACAATTCTTTATAATTTAATAACAATAATGATAGCTCAATTCCAATGTCTTGCACCTTTTCTTGTAATTACAGGAGGAGGACCAGCCAAATCTACCTATGTATATTCCCTTTATGAATTCCAAACAGCATTCAAATATCAACGCATGGGATATGCTTCAGCTTTATCTTGGGTGATGTTTATCATTGTGCTCGTGATTACGCTTGTTGTTATGAAATCTAGTAAAAGTTGGGTATTCTATGAATCAGAAAGGAAATAGCAGTCGATGGATATCAAAATGACGACAAAGAAAATAAGCAGCTATTTTATGATACTAATATGCGCAATCGTATTTACATTCCCCGTGTACTGGATTTTTACCAAGGCGTTTAATGGACCGGAGGGTATTTTGGCATACCCTCCGGAAGTGATACCAAAGACTTTTAGTTTTGATAATTTTAAATATGCAGAAGAAACCTATCATATTTCTAGGATGCTACTCAACACAGTTGTTGTATCTTGTCTTTCGGTAATTGCAGCAACGTGTTCATCCGTGTTTGTTGCTTATGGCTTTGCTAGGCTAAGTTTCAAAGGGAAAAGCCTGCTATTTTCAATTGTGCTTGCCAGTATGATGCTTCCTTGGGACATTACCATAATTCCGCAATTTATTGAATTCACGAAGCTTAATATGACAAACAGTTATTACCCGTTAATTTTACCGCTTTGCTTTGGCGTTCCATTTTACATTTTTTTAATTAGGCAGTTCATTATGGGCTTACCTTATGGTTTGGATGAGGCAGCTCTAATTGACGGATGCAACAGGTTCGACATTCTTACAAGAATTCTTCTTCCGTTGTTGAAGCCGGCAATTACAATGGTTGCTGTCTATCAGTTTCTGGCTTCATGGAATGACTTTTTAAATCCACTTGTATACCTGAATAGCAATAAACAGTTTACGATCTCAATGGGTATATATTATATGAACAGCTCTATTTCAGGTGTTGATTGGCCTGCAATTATGGCTGGAGCCGCTGTGGCTGTGGTTATTCCGATTATTGTATTTGCTGTTTCACAGAGGTATTTGATTGAAGGCGTGGCAATGAGCGGACTAAAAGACTAACTGGATAATGGATTCAATAGAACGTTATGAGGAGAAAAAGAAAATGAAAGAATACATGGACCTTAAAAGGTCTTTAATTAAAGGCTGGAACACTTGGAATACACGGAGTGTTCTCTCTCATGTGCTTTTGCCTGAAGGGTTTGCTGTCAACTTGTGCTTGTTGGATTACGGAACAGGGGATTATCTTAGGGAAGCCTTAGTTGGTAGACCGGACGGAGTAGGGAGTGGACAGCGACAGGATAACAGAGCAGAAAAAGTATTCCTTGGCGGACACTCTTATGACGGGAGCTACACGGAGTTAAAACTGGTTTGGCGGGGAACCGAGATTACTGTCCAGAGCGCGACAATAGGAACTGAGCTCGTTATTCGAATAGTACCGGAGAAATTGCCTCTTTATCCTCCTTCTCTTATCGTGGAGACGGGTTTTCTTTGGGGCAGAATGGGAAATGTGTGGATTGAAGAAGAGGCTATCATTGCCTCTACGCCCGAAAGCAAGATTTCTGTCTATACTGTACAAGAACAAATCAATGAACCTAGAGTCGCTTCACTGACTCCGTATTTGGCACTGCGTCTCGATAAGCCGATTGAAATTTGCGTAGGAGCAAAAAGAAATTCGGAAGAAGTCATAAAAATGATTGAAGAAAATAAACAAATGTACAATAAAGAGAAAGATAAATATGGAAACAGGGCAGAGCTATATGCTGCAATGCAGTGTAGTTTAGCTTGGGATACTATTTATGATCCTATCAAGGACAGAGTGATTACACCCATAAGCAGGATTTGGAATTGCGAATGGGGTGGCTATGTTCTGTACTGTTGGGATACTTATTTAGCGGCATATATGGCCTCTTTAGACAACAAGGAACTAGCCTATTGCAATGCGATTGAAATAACGCTTGAAAAAACAAAGGGTGGATTTGTTCCGAACTGTTCTTCTGCAAGCGGGTTCAAGACCTTGGACCGTTCGCAACCTCCGCTTGGCTCAATGGTTATTCTGGAGCTGTACACAAAGTTTAAGGATATCTGGCTTATTGAAATGCTGTTTGACGATCTCTTGGAATGGAATAGGTGGTACTGCAAAGCTCGCGAAATTGAAGATGGCCTATTGGCTTTAGGAAGCAATCCATATGACCCTATTATAGGTAACTATTGGGAAAGTGCCGGGGTAGGCGATATCTACGGTGCTGCAATGGAATCAGGCCTCGATAACTCACCAATGTATGATGAGGTGATGTTCGATAAGGATAAAAGCTTGATGATGTTAGGGGATGTAGGACTCACCAGTTTATATATTATGGATTGCATGTCTTTAGAAAAGATAGCTTTAATCATCGGAAGGCATGCCGAGGCGACTGAAGTAAGCAAAAGAGCGCAGAGATTCAGCAAAGGATTAAGCAGGTTGTGGTGTGAAGAAAAAGGTATATATCTAAATAAAAGAATTGATAACGGAATTTTTAGTGATCGGATTTCACCGACTAATTTCTACCCTCTGCTGACTGGCAGTATTCCCAAAGATAATGCTGAAAAAATGATTGAGAAACATTTTTATAATCCTGATGAGTTTTGGGGGAAATGGATGATACCCTCTTGTCCGCGTAATGATCCGAGCTATATGGACCAGGATTACTGGAGGGGCAGAATATGGGCACCTTTAAATTTCTTAGTTTACATGGGTTTAAAGAAGTATGATATGGCTACAGCAATGAAAGATCTGGCAGAAAAATCAGAAGAACTATTTCTCAAGGAATGGCTTGAAAACCGTCATATCCATGAGAATTATAATGCTGATACCGGGGAAGGATGTGATAAGCCGAATAGTGACAAGTTTTATCATTGGGGAGCTTTATTGTCGCTGATTGCATTAATTGAAGCTGGATATTGATAATTATGCGTTCGCGGAGTAATGAAAGCGCAATCAAAAGTGGCAAAAAAACAAGGAGGTAAACTTTTATGAAAAAGAGAATGTTATCGTATTTTCTAATTTTAAGTATGGTTTTTACTTTGGTGAATGTTGTTGCCCTACCTTTTCCAGCCCATGCATCCGAATTAGATGACGATTGGACTGAGATACAAGGCGTACTAAACAATAATGTTGGAATTTACAATGGAGTAAATAACAATATTGTAACGTCAGGTTTTCCAGATGGGCCAATTATGGGGAACGGCAATGTAGGAGTGGTGACTGCAACCGATAATAACTGGCAGCGCGCGTATATTTCAACAACTGATTTTTGGGACGGTCATCATAACTTTGCTAAACCTCTTCCTATTGGTGCAGTAAACATTATTGCAGGTAATTCAACCGGAAGCGGAGTTCAGCAAGAACAAGACATGCTTAATGCAGAAGTCAGAACCACGCTGGGGTATGGAAATGTAAAAATGCGTTCATGGGTATCCGCGACACAAAATATTCTCGTCACTGATGTGTGGACAACAGGCACAAGCAATGTATCCATAAATGTTGAAACATGGGCAAGGAATGACAATCCTACAACTTATCCTGTCTCGACAGGAGTTGATGCAAATGGGATTGCTTGGGCAGCGCGGGAAACTGGAAGCGGAAGTGGTTATGATTGGACCTCTAGGGCTGCTATTGCGACAAAAGTAATAGGTGCTAATGTTAGCACAAGCAACAATGGTTCAAACAATGCTACTCAACAATTTACATTAAGTCCCAATACAACTGTAAGAGTGATTACAGCCATAAAATCCGGCAAGAATATAACGGATCATATTACGGGTGCAACGGCTACCGCAAATAGCATGACATCAGGTGCGATTGATACACTACACTCCGACCATCTCAACTGGTGGAAGAACTATTGGCTCAAGTCATTTGTAAGGACATATGACGATCAGTTGGAGAAATATTATTACGGCGCTTTATATGAAGCTGGATCTAGTTATAGACAAGGACAAATTATTGGCGGGTTGATGGGGCCATGGGTTACAAATGATACCCCCAATTGGGATGGCAACTACAAATTATCCTATAATAATCAGGCAACAGTCGCAGGCTTTGCTTCAAGTAATAGGCAAGAGTTATTGTTACCTTATAACCAGCAAGTATTTGATTGGCAAACCGAGGGGTTAAATAGGGCTGCGCAAACAGGTTCAAACAATTATATTAATCAGGTAACAGGCGGAGAGTGGGGAACAAAGTTTAACAACGGAATACCTGGTATTGTTGTAGGCGGTGCCCAAGGTCCATGGGGAAGCTCATCCGAAGGTGATTTACATTATAACATGGTAGGACTTGCAGTTTGGGCAGCGCAACCTATCATTTGGTATTATAATGCGACAAAAGATACAAATTATCTTTCGTCTGGTGCTTATAATTATCTGAAGCATTTGACTGATTTCTGGGAAGCTTATCTTGTGCAAGAGAATGGAAAATATGTGATAAAATATTCTGGAGCTAGGGAATTTTATGATCATACGAACATAAATGCTGCTGTTGATAACGCAATGGTTAAGAATTTATTCAAGAATATGATCGTATATAGTCAGGATTTAGGTGTTGATTCTACTAAACGTACATTATGGCAGGATATCGTAACGAATATGAAGGATTTACCTACTGGAACATATAACGGAAAAACAGTATTTTTTGAGTTTGATGGTGGACCTATCAGAAGCGGAGATTGGCCTGGTATTCTTATGATAGCAGGACATGGAAATGCAGTGAATCTTGGATCGGATGCAACGACCAGAACGATTTTTAATAATACAGTAGATGGATTCAATTCTTGGGGTTCGGGGAACGCATCAGGATTTCTATGGTCATCGGCTGCAAGAGGAGGTTATCCTGGCGGGGCTCTTCTTTCACAGTTCAAGACATTGCTCACAAACAACATGAGAAGGAATTTTACAGTACCGACAGGGGGACATGGAACGGAGAGCATGTCAAGCCTTGATTATATAAACGCAAGTATGATGCAGAGCCAGGATGGAATTATCAGATTATTTCCTGAATGGCCCAATGCAAACGCTAAGTTTAAGCGACTAAGGGCGGACGGTGCTTTTTTAGTATCGGCGCAATTACAGAATACTGTCGCTTCAAATGTAACTATTAATAGTGAAAAGGGTCAAACTGTTAGGATTTTAAATCCGTGGGCGGGCTCTAATATGCTTGTTACAGAAAATGGTAACACGGTAACAACAACTAAGAATGGAGATATATATACATTTAACACAACTGCAGGAAAAACATATGCGTTGAGCACTGGCGGAGGTAGCTCAAGTCAGACGTATGAAGCCGAAAATGCAACTCTGTCAGGCGCTGCGGGGGTTTACACCGATCATACGGGATACACGGGCACAGGCTTTGTTGCGAACTATTATAATAATATAGGACCAACCACTACATTTACAGTAAATGTACCGACAACAGGGACTTATAACATCGCATTAAGGTATACGGCAGGTAATGGCACAAGTACAAATACGGGTTTTTATGTGAACGGTACGAAGCTGAAGAATATAACCTCTAACGGAACAACAGACTGGAACACATGGGCTACGCAAACCGAGACTGTGACCTTGAACGCAGGCAGCAATACGATAGCATATAAAGCGGAATCAGCTTCAACCCAGTGTATAAATCTAGACAATGTAACTATTAGTATAAACACAATAAGCAGTAGTCAGACGTATGAAGCCGAAAATGCAACTCTGTCAGGCGCTGCGGGGGTTTACACCGATCATACGGGATACACGGGCACAGGCTTTGTTGCGAACTATTATAATAATATAGGACCAACCACTACATTTACAGTAAATGTGCCGACAACAGGGACTTATAACATCGCATTAAGGTATTCGGCAGGTAATGGCATAAGTACAAATACGGGTTTTTATGTGAACGGTACGAAGCTGAAGAATATAACCTTTAACGGAACAACAGACTGGAACACATGGGCTACGCAAACCGAGACTGTGACCTTAAATGCAGGTAATAATACGATAGCATATAAAGCGGAATCGGCTTCAACCCAGTGTATAAATCTAGACAATGTAACTATTTCTACAAATTAAGTATAGGCATATGTAAAAGTCACTGCAAAGTTTATCTATATGTGCGTTGAAATCGGATCTTACGCTCTTAGATAAAGAACAAAAGTGCACAGGGAGCAGCCAGTAGGAGGCTGTTTCCTGTGTACTTTTGGTGCGTTGGAACCGGAAAGAAGGATAATTGAAGTTATAGAAAACGGATGGCCAAGGTAGCAAGCTTAATCAGTTTTAGTTTTTTAGTTATTGATGAGATACAACGTGTCAAAGCGTGCTCAATCTGGCGGGGATGCTGCAAAAGCTACCATAGGAACTTTTAAAGCTATGTATTTTTAAAAGAAAATCGTGGGGGTTCCTGACGGTTATTCCGAAACCATAACGGATCGGATGATATGTCGTCGTCCCACTTTCACCCATAATTCAACCTCCTCAAAGTTGCAGAATGGGTTAATAAGTGAGCAGAAATCCTGCTCACTTATATTAATTTATTGATATTTTAAAGATTTAAATCAAAACTACGCATTTACTGTTTCAGGCCTTTTTATTTGTAGTGGAGGAGGAACTAGCCAACCTTTTTCTTTACTTATCTCAAGTATTTTAAGGCCTAATGCTGTTTTAGTTATATGGTATTTTGCAAATAAAGCGCCAATATCAACTCTAATGGATTGACCCATAGCTTGACTGCAGGCAACCAATCCCAATGAAACGTCAGCAGCAATTTTGGCTGCAATCTCGGGATCAGCGAATCTTGCACCGACGGGGATATCCTCGAGTTTAACTGCCGGTCTTTCAGGCATTGTTGGAACTGTGGCAATTCCGTTATCAATAAGTATTTTATCTAATTCTTTTATTTCAAGATTTGCTTGATCAATGAGACCGTCGAGTATCTTTTTAAGATCTTTGTCTCCTGAATGATTTAAATATGCTTGATAACAGGATACAGCTCCTTTAGCCACTGTGGATGCTGTCCATACACTAAAGATTTCCCCGTAGTGTAGAGGTTCATCTTTTGGATTACCGCTTAAAATTCCCATATGAGTGTAGCTCCTTTTTTTCTAATTTAATGACTTGATTATCATACCCATGTGTCTCATTACAATTCATTTTCCCGTCAATCTACATCAATGATTATTGTTATCTACATAACGGCCATGATCGGGGACAGCAATAATTTTGAAATCGGTTGCCAATTGTGATAAACCGTTTGCTAGTTCCTCACCAGACATAGGCACCCCATGACCGCATATTGCAACGCTTGGCTTTAAAGATTCTAGCTTTCTTACAGACTGCTCAGCTGCATGCCAATCGGTTGTAAAGTATACGGGAGGCCCTGTCAGGTGCTTTTTCTGAGTTAAGACCTTGTATAGTGAGTCCTGCTCAACCGTTATAAATGCATCACCTGCAATTAGTGCCCTGTCCTTATCTCGAAATAGCGAGACATGTCCAGGCGTATGACCTGGCGTATGGAACCATCGCCATCCGGACATTCCAGGGATGCTGCCATCTGATGGTAAACGATGAACATGACTTCCAAGGTTGATCGGTTCATTAGGAAAGAAGGGTGATAATTTAGCAATAATACCACCTTTAACGGACCCGTCAGGTTCCGGATAACTGGCTTGGCCGGTTAAATAGGGTATTTCTAATTCGTGGGCATACACCAATACATTCCAAGACTCGACAAGGTCAACGACAGCCCCAACGTGATCAAAGTGCCCGTGCGTTAGAACTATGGCCTTTGGTTTC
This sequence comes from Paenibacillus pectinilyticus, assembly GCF_001700435.1. Lineage (GTDB taxonomy): Bacteria > Bacillota > Bacilli > Paenibacillales > NBRC-103111 > Paenibacillus_E > Paenibacillus_E pectinilyticus. The sequence continues at coordinate 729,620 of NZ_LYPC01000028.1, read as the reverse complement.
GAATCTACGCCAAAATGATCTTTAACCATTTTCAAAATACGGTTTGCGGATTGTGGCATACCTGTATCAACTAACACCCAATCTTCGGCAGTGCCAACCAAACTTATGTTGACGATCTGATTGGTATAGCAGAACAGATCGTCGCTAACTTCTTCACCGACACCGCTTTTAACGGAAGTCATCGGTATATAATTATCAGCCAATGTATCTTCCATATCCCCATAATGTGTATGTTCCATTAGTATCCCCCTATTTTAAAGTGAAATAAATTTCTCGATATTATGTCCAAATCTCTAATAATTGTAACTACATTTAGGATAAAGTTACTGTACAGTGAATTTTTCACTATAACTTTTGGACACATTACACCTGAGGTGATCACATGCGTTGTTTACTTTGCGAAAATGAGCAATTGTTAAAAGGGAAAAAAACGAAATGTTTTATATGTACCATTATCAAGCGTCGAAATTCACCTAAAATTTAATCGAACAAGCTATGGAGTTTTTTTATTGGAGTCAAATCAGGATCAGCTTTCAATAACCCAGACCAAAAGAAGGCCAATGATATTGCCGATTATCATTCAGTTTAATATTCGTGAATAAGGGTGGGAAATAACGTCATAATATAGCTGGAAGTTCATTTATCGATAAGGGAGTGTGCAACAACGATGACATCAAGTCGAGGACATCAAGGCGCTCATGGCGCTGGTCAAATTATTGAGCAATTGAACAATCAAGCCGAAGCTGCGGAGCAAATTCAAGGGAGTAATAAAGTAGATGAAGAGATCCAGGCAGCCGCGAACGTACATAGTTCAGAGCTGGATGCAATTTTCAATAATGATAACGATAGCGACTAGTTAAAGTTCATTAAAGTAAAAGTAAAATAGGCTTACTCCTGATCATTCAGGTGTAAGCCTATAAGTATGCTTGTTTTAAACATTCATATCTTGCAATCCTGGGCTATGCTCATTTGGCATGTCTGGTAGTTGAGGAACAGGGAATCCCATCGGTGGTGGGGCAACTATAAGCTGTCCTTTATTTCTACTTGGTGATGCACCTTGGTAGACCTCAGCAATACGCGTATCGTCTAAACGAAAGTTAAATTGAATATTATGATAACCCATCTCTACAAATTTTCTGCATTCAGGATACTTATTTATATCGTAATTAGGAACTGGGAAAAGCTTCCCCCAATCGACACCTAGCGTTTCTAAAGCTTTAGCAAAAGCATTTTGATGTGCATTATCTCGAACGATGAGGAATCCAAGCGTCTCTCGGAGCGTTTTATTGGAGCTCATTTCATAGATTCTGGTTTTTTGAAGGACTCCTGTTGATTCGAGACTTAAATTATTCAATAAATCAGCAATTAAATTACCATGTGAATACACCCATGAACCATTCCATGGGTTACCACCTGCATCTACGGGTAAGGAAGCTTGAGCACCAACAATGTAATGATGGGGATTTGCATTTTTGACGGCTTCATCAAGAGGAGCTCCATCGATTCCTGCATTCCCCACACCTGTGGAGTTACCAGAGTCGTTTAGCAGTTGATTTATCGTATTTTGAACCAGTTCCACATGGGCTAATTCTTCCAGAAATACGCCGCGGATTAGGTCGCGGTACTGTGTAGCTTTACCTCGGAAATTAGAGCTTTGAAAAGAATATTGCATCATAGTTCTCATTTCACCAAATTGTCCGCCTAGAGCTTCTTGTAAAACTTTAGCTGCTGCTGGATCTGGTTTGTCTGGAGTAATTTGATTAATAAGTTCTTCTTTATAATAATACATATAATCACTCATTTCCTCTAATATTGAATTCTTGAAGTTGGATTATAAAATAACCGCCTTAGAAAAAGACGGTTATTTGAAAAACTGCATTTAGGTATGTTCACGATTCCGCTTTTTTAACCCAGCTAAACCGACTAACCCTAGAAGGCCGAGCCAACCCCAATTGTTATCATTGTCATCTGTAGCAGCATTAGTTCTATAAGTGGCTGTTGAATTTGTCCCGTAAGTATTAGTAGTAGCCGTACCGTTAACTGAGCCATATCCGTTATTTACCGAGCCATTCATACCTGTACTATCCGCGGCACTCGATACCCCTGTATACAATAGAAACATGAAACAGCTACTTAAAAAAAACATAAAGGCCTTCTTTTTCATTTGTTTTTCTCTCCTTCATATAATTTTGTATATGACATGTACATGTTTGTTTTCTCCTATATGTAAATCATTTATTCGAACGAGAGAGTACCAAAGGGGCCACTTATTGGATGGTGTATATTGTTCCTAAAAACATATTTATTGATACTTCCAATTACTCAAGATGGGTGGGCTAAATCATGACGAATCAAAAAAAGAGTATAGAATCAGCAAAGCAAAAAAACCAAAAACCCAATCAAAAGAGAAGTAAAAAAAGTAGTAGTAATAATGGTATTGATGATGCAAATATTAATTCTGGTGGTTAAATAAATTTCAACAACTTAATAATCTCAACAAACAACCTCACTTTAATTGAAGTGAGGTTGTTCTATATAGTATTTAGAACGGTAGTACCACATACGAATACTATTATTTCGTTGAAATAAAGCATAAAACTCTTCTGGTTTTTTCTTAAAATATTATTATTTAGGTAACAATTAAAATTTAAATTCCATATAATGTAATTATCTCCTGCAAGAGATCCCCTGAAGGAATTCGGTGGTGTTTGTATGCTTTCGTTTAAAATACACAAACAACGAGTTGATAAAATAAACAATATCATCACCAAACTAGGGGGAAACTACTGTTCCCTTTTTATAGGAACAAATAGTTTTTTCAGAGCTTATCTTGCATATTGTCCTTCTCCATCAGACCAACAATGTATCTTTCTAAAATCAGTATTGTGTGTAATCTGATCCATGTTACCAATCAAGTGTTTTTCAGCTAACTGGTTAATATCAGCCTCTTCAATTTGATTTGCAATAAGTCTAGCGACTCGTTCACCATTCATTACTTTAAATGTGCGATCATAGAAGTATGAAACAGTAATAGGGATCTTTTCAGTAAGCTTTAGTCCGTTGTGCATATTTGATAAGTGTTTGTACGCATTATTAAATGCATGCTCACGTTCTCTCCATGTAGTTGCTGTCTGAGCATTCCAAAGATATGGAATTAATTGGTCACTGCACTTCAAATGCTTGAATGTAGTACCAAACCATTTCGGGTAAGGAGCATATTTACGCTCGATTAGAAAGCAAAGGTTTATGATATCACGGACAAGGCGTGAAGCAATAATAGCTGAAGCAAGTTCGTCGCCTATAAAACCCGAACGAAGCAGCAGATGTTCTTCTTGACCGATTCGCTGCCAACTTGATGCCATTAGGTACAACCAAACATCATGAGGATAATACTCGAGTTGCTTGCGTAACGTGCATAGTAGACCATTGTCGTCCCTGTAAACTGCTCCACTAGTTATTTCAAGTAGCGACTGCGAAGGAAACGTTAATCAGTCCAAAGCCTCTATGGGTTCATTACTATTGACAGCCAAGCAGCTTTCAACAAACCTTTTCACCGTTGTAATTGCGCTTTTTCGTACATCAACTGGGAAGCCATAAAACCGTCTCGGTGCTCGTTCGTGTAGAGATACTTGTATTTGTTAAGAATATTCGATATCTGATTCGCTAAGAAAAAGAAATACACGTGGTCCCCAGTCATGATCAGTTGACATTTCTGTATCTTATCCCAGTACTTCACTACCGGTACCGATTAGAGCCGATGAATAGGATAGGAAGGAGTAAGCTTTTGTCATTACAGGCTCAACGACTTCCGCATTAAAACGACGACATAGTTCAATTCCATTAATAAAAAGACATTTATCATTCCTCCACGTCAAATCACGCAATTTACACGATTATTACTACATAAGTTAAATGCAAATGTGCAGTTTTAAATATTATTATAACTTAGGAGATACTTTGAGTTCGGCATAAGTGGAAGAGTCATCAAATGTCAATTTTTTTACTGTATTGTGGAAGCATTGGAGGAATAAACATTTTGAATAAACATTTTCTTCATCACCTATAATAATGGTACACCTTCTTAGAGGAGTCTATGACTAATTGAATTTGAAGGAATTAAGGAGCCTTGTTAAATGAAAAATTAATAATCCCCAGTTCATTTGTTTGTTTGAGCATTGTAACTGCCCTATCATTTCCAGTTTACTTCGCTCTTAAAGGAAGATGAACCAACATGTGTGAATTAGCCCGGAGTCATGATTTCCGGGCTTCAATTAAATAGACTTCGACCGCCATATAATTAATCTTGCATTGCCTTAATAGGTAGGAACACGCCTATAAGTTATTCAATAATAAAGAGGATCGTGCAATAAAAATTATCTTGAAACCTTAGCATAATATAAATGCGCATTTAAATTTAACAAAAATAAGTAAGGAGCGATTAAAAATAATGACAGAATTAGAGCTATTAAAAACGGAGGAAATAAAAAGAGAAGATTTTGAAAAGGAATACAAGGCATATATGGAAGCACAGTGTACTCATGAGTTTGGGCTAAACAATAAATCAACAATTTACGAATGCAAGATCGGATTGGCGCAAGGAGCTAACACTAATGATGCCGAACCTGGAAGGAATCTAAATACAGGTAACGTTGCTTTAGGTGTTGAGCTTCAGCCAGGCAATATCAGTACTATAAATATTGTTGACAGAAAAGTAGCTGCAAATATAGCAAATCTTTCTATAATATATAGAATTATAGCTTCCGGGGAAGAGCTTATAACGGACTTTGAGGAAGTTCGTGCGCCAAATGACGAATATTTAACTTACGTTATGTGGTCAATAAAGGATCCGGAGAATTTCGAACAGGAATATTATCCAAAACCAGGAATTGAAGTGATTATTAAAACAAATAAAACAGCTCACTCACCAAAACCGACAATGTAAGCAAACCATTTTAAGCGCCCTATCAAAGGAAACACATCAGTACAGAGCATAGTTACGGGAAGATATTAACAAAGTCTTAAGTACGAATGGTTTCACGAATATAAGTGGCATTTCCCCGCGGATACAGGTTATTACCAGCCTATTGTGACAGCTCGAAAATTATAAAATCTTATCTTCAAGTTGTTGTACTAACGATGAACGAGAGTGCAAAACAAGGGACAGATTGCCACGTCGGCAACTGTCCCTTGTTTCATTTAAGACGCGTGAGATTGACTCTCGGGCTTTTTTTTTCAAGTCCAGAGTGATTTACTTGTCCTCTTCTTCATTTGACTCTGATTTGGCTGCATCTTTAGTATACTCATCCTGATCGCTACCCCAAACATAATCGTAGTTAGTTATATCAGGTTTGTAATCAAAGTCGTTTTTCTTAATATCCATTGGGAATATCAATCCTTTGCTAATTAATTAGGTAATTGTCCAGTGCTTCTAGTTGATTTGTAATTGTAGGTGAAAAGTCCGTCATTGAAGCTTAGCTAGCTACGGTTCATCAATATATTCTTCTTCGCTCGGAATACTGTTCAAAAGGTTATTATCTTATTTCTCATTTTGCTCGGTATCCCAGTTAACAATAAACTTTATTATTTCTTCGGAGTTGTCTTGAATATTAGTGTACAACCATCCATGTACCTCCTTTCATCGAAATTAGATTTTCCAATATCAAGAAAATTATTCGATTAGTGGTTTGGATGCTTCCATTAAAGTAACGGGAGTTATCTTCAATTCACTTCAATTTTGGTTAATAAAGATTTATTGAACTTCAATTAAATTTATTAAAGGGTACGATAGGGGAAAATATTTACTTATCTGATTGAGAGAGGTAATAAGCATATTCCAACGGTCTACTATAAATTAGTTTTTTTCTTTTAAAATTCTTTATGTCATTGTATATACTTTTTTGAGGTTTTCCATTAAGTTCAATAATCCCTAGACTACTATCTTTGTCAATGGCAAAATCCACACTTAATTCTCCTAATGAACCCATATGAATTTCTGCTTCTTGTGCGGCTTTTACACTTACATGGCGAAGTGATTGAAGAATGTCATTCACTTTTTCCTGCGAAAATAATCGAGGGAGAACCTCTACTACGTCATAAATATGTTCACACATACTTGTGTTAAAATATTGTTTGTGAGCTACTCTACACGCTATTGTGGAAATCGTCCATTCGCCCGTAATACCTTTTTGAACAAGTACTCGGATATCAAAATATTGATGATTAAGTTGACTCATTGGAATCCCTTTCTGGACCATGTAAGTCTTTTGACCGATAAGTTCATTCAATTTTTCCTGAATGCTTTCATTTTTTCTACAAATATATCTTGGAGCTAAGCTGTGTAATGAAATGTGTATATCTTCATTATCCATTAATTCAACCCGATATACGGAAGCGCCTTTATTTCCATAAATCGGCTTCATATAGACAAGTTTATAGGATTCTAATAGTTCCGATATATTCACTTCATTATATAGGAATGTGTCGGGTACATATGGTTTTAGATTAGATTGTATTAGTAGGTTATAGAGATCCCATTTATTAAAAAAATTGATAGTGTTGAAACACTTATTCCTGCCGATTGCTGCTTCAAGGCGCTGAATGGTGACTAGTTTTTTGCTATAACAACGGTTGTAGACGGCATGAGGAAAAGGGAACGAACTTTGTGTCCATTTGCCTTTTTTCAAGCTAAGTCCAATAATACGATGTTTATTCCACAGTATATCTGTTGGAGTGAAGGCGTAGAGTTTCAAGTTTAGATGTTGATAACGTTGACAAAGATCTAGAATTCTTTTTCTACTACGCCTATTACTGACCATAATACCTATTAATGGGCGCTCGTCCATTCTTATCACTCCCTAGTCATCTATCCTAAAATTATATAATGCTAACGCAGTTAACTTGGTATGGGACAATCACATAGTAGATCTGAAATGTAATAATTTTGGGTTTTATTTCCACTATTTATATTTTGGTAGGCATATACTGTGTCTATCTTTTTGGGCTTTTAATATGATGAAATACACTGACTACAGGGAGATGAGATTAGTATGGGAAAATGTAATTGCCCTCCAGGACCTCCGGGTCCTGAAGGACCGCGAGGACCCCAAGGACCAACGGGAGCTACAGGAGCAGCAGGACCGCGAGGACTCCAAGGAGCAACCGGAGCAGAAGGACCGAGGGGACTCCAAGGAGCAATAGGGCCAATAGGGCCAGAGGGACCAGAAGGACCAGAAGGACCACGAGGACCACGAGGATTCCAAGGTGAAGCAGGAGCAGAAGGAGCAACGGGAGCAACAGGTGCTACGGGAACAACTGGGGCAACCGGAGCAACGGGAGGCACAGGTTCCACAGGGGCCACTGGGGTAACTGGGGTAACAGGAGCAGGAGTGACCGGTGCCACAGGAGCAACAGGTGCCACGGGGGCCACTGGACCAGGAGCAGGAGCAACAGGAGCAACGGGAGCAACTGGAGCAGCAGGCGGAACAGGAGCAACAGGAGCTACAGGAGCTACAGGTGGAACTGGGGCAACAGGAGCTACAGGCGGAACAGGAGCAGCAGGAGCAACAGGAGCTACAGGTGGAACTGGGGCAACAGGAGCTACAGGTGGAACAGGAGCAACAGGAGCAACAGGAGCAACAGGAGCAACAGGAGCAACAGGAGCTACAGGTGAAACAGGAGCAGCAGGAGCTACAGGAGCAACGGGAGCTACAGGCGGAACAGGAGCAGCAGGAGCTACAGGCGGAACAGGAGCAACAGGAGCTACAGGTGGAACTGGGGCAACAGGAGCTACAGGTGGAACTGGTGCAACAGGAGCTACAGGTGGAACTGGTGCAACGGGAGCTACGGGAACATCAGGAGGATTAATTCCATTTTCAACCGGCATCATTCTCAGTGGGGCGACCGTCGTATCTGCAGCTCCAATTTTAATGGGATTTGGTAATCATACGGTTGAAGTTATAAATGGTTCTGGAGAATCAACGAGCCCACCCGAAGCAGGTGGTTTTGCTTTCCCAATTCCATTTGCGGGAACTGTTCAAAATTTACAAATAAGCGCAGATTTACTGGTGGCTTCAGTGGTTTCAATAAATACTCTCGGTCTTCAATATGATTTTACTGTATTCCTAGCACCTTCTGTTCCTAATAATGGCATTGATCATCTTTCTTCACCTTACCTGACAACTCCGCTGACTAGTTCGGTTAGATTCGGATTTCCAAATAATATAATTACCGCAGGTACTTTCCGTACAGCAACAAATATAAATGTAGGTGGATCATTAAACGTTGCTGCGGGTGATCGTATTGGAATTCGTGTAAGGACACTTGCGTCAACCGATCCCTCAGCAGCTGATATCACTCAACTATCATTTAGCGCTAGTCTATCTTATACTCCTTCTTAAAAGTGGCTTAGCCCCAAACAAGGGGCTCCTTAAAAAATTAACCTCTAAAGATACCGTTTATTTTGTGAGCATGTGAGAAGGATCTGTCGTAGCAGATCCTTTTTTGTATTTACTACTCCTCCTCAAATACATTAGATTTTACAATAAATTTTTGCCAATTTCCGCTAAACTTTTGGCGAACGTTAATTCAACAAGTAATCTATTTTTATTAATTTGTCATTATCATTTTCACGAAAATGCTAGCAAACCCTTGTGTTTTCTGGTTTTCTGCATTTCAAAACCAATTTGTCATCCAACAGTCTAAGAAGAAGTTGGATGACAGATTGGTTTTGAAATTGACAATAAAGTTTTGAAATATAGGTTTAGATGGTGATATTTGAGGGAAAGATATTAAACCATTAAAGCAAGGGATTCTATTCTTCGAAATTAATATCGAGTACACCAGGGCCCCGACCAACAATTTGGTCGGGGCTTCTGTTTTTAATCCTTAGGAGGAGAGTGTAAACATGAGCAGAGGTCATTCTGTAAGAAGAAATCAAGAAAATAAAATCAAGGATGGGCGAGGTAAAGGGTATGGAAAGGATTAACTAAAACTCATTTTAGGAAAGATATCAGAAAATTACGAATCGAATGTAGCTACTTTTTCAATTAAACAAATTATAGATCGAAAATATTTTGGAGTGTCGGCCATGCTATAACACTTACATGGCATCTATTGTAACAGAAGATAATGACTTTTTCTGTTACCGCTATGACCACGATGTAGGTGGTTGGCACGAGGACGACACAATCACACTTTATGAATATGAAGGCAAAGAAACGTTCGATTCGTGTGGGACATTCGTGAATATTTTTACACTACAACTGTAATATGTATTTTTGACACTATCCAAACTGTAGTCACACCGAGAAACGCAATTGTGTAGGAAATAAATGTCCAGCCTATGTTCCATCCGTTTCCGTAAGTTACGAACGTAAAGTGAAAGGCTATATATTCAAGAAAAGTGGTGAATAAGCCGAAAATCAAAATAATGAAGACTGGATTTAGGCGAACACTTTGTTTGGAAAGTGTGTAAATCAATAATGAACCAAGAACAGCATATAGCCCCATATCAAAAGGCATTGCGGAAATGGTCGGGGTTTTATCAAAGAGAGGTTTGAAGTTCCAAAACCCAAAATAGTAACCTATCGCATTTATTGACATTGAAATTAACGCACTTACAGGACTAATGATAATGAATAAGACAGGTTGCTTTCTAATCAAGAATAATACTAAAACCCATGGAAGCATGAAACCAAAAATAATATTGTAGAACATTTTCTGAATCACTCCGGTTTTATGAGGCATTCTGAATGAAGTTTCGTCAATAAAACAACTAATTATTCAATGTTTATTTGAATATCATGTCTGAATAATAAGTAACTTAAGGAGGGACCGGAATGCTCGTTAAATTTACGCTAAATTCGGTCTTGTAGAGGAATTCGAGAGGAAAAAGAGCTAAAAGAATGGACTCTTGAACGTGTAGATCATTGGTTTGAGAAGATCTATTAATGAATACCGTTTGAATATTTAAATACATGAGGAGTTTGAAGAAATAACACCTCATTCAAATTTTCAAAAGAGGTATTTTTATTATCAGGGGCCGTGGAGTGCCCAGTATCATTATATTCAAAGTGAATGTATAATTAAAAAACAATTAACACTGTAGGAATATTGAGGTGCCAGTAAATACCATCTTTTATCGCTTTAGGATTGAACAAATGTAGCACGTATTTCTTTTCTTGCCTTTAATTTGCTGAAGGTTTTCACAGTATACGCATCTCATGGTAAGTCACCCCCACTGTTATTATGCCCGGGGTGCTGGAAATTAATGAATACTGAGGAGGGGAGTAATGGTATTGATCATTAACTCAACACGAGACAACGTTTTTAATACTGGGGAAACTGATAAAATAAAATAGAATAAGTGATTTTGGTCAAGTTATGACGCATATATTCGAGTAGTATAGGCTTATATTCGGAAGCATGTTGATTTAACTTGTCTATGATCGACGAATAACCTTACTTATTGAAGTAGTATAGATAGCAAATCCCTCATTGGCATTAAATGGCCTGTGGGGATTTTTTGTTTTTAGTACTTGCATAGCAAATGCGTGTTTAGTAAGTAATGAATAATGCGGATATACGGTTTGTTGCGGTGGTGAGAAAGATGAGTATTATATCAAAAAGTTGAGAATGATGAGTGTTCAAATTATTAAAGAGTAATATGTTGTTTCCCATTTTGATCGATATGTTAATCAGGACATGGAGAAGATGAGATATATAAAGATAAAAAAGTTTATAACCATATTTTTAAACGGTGCTTGGGATAAAAATGAAATAATCCGCAAAGATTACCATTAAATGATTGTTTTTAATAAAAAATTGGTGCAAACAAAAGCAAAAGGTGACTATTAAAGTGAACGACCGTGGATAAATCAGCAAACAAGAATACATATAATTAAACAAGGGAGTAATTAAATGAAAGCTGTAACCTACCAAGGGTTAAAAAATGTGAAAGTCAAAGAAGTACCCGATGCAGCAATACAGAAGTCGGATGATATCCTTGTCCGCATCACAACAACGACGATATGTGGCTCGGACCTTCATCTTTATAACGGAGAAATTCCTAACACCCCTAAGGATTTCATAATTGGACATGAACCAATGGGGATTATCGAAGAGGTTGGTAAAGATGTGACTAAAGTGAAAAAGGGAGACCGCGTCATTCTTCCCTTTAATGTTGCCTGCGGTCATTGCTGGTATTGTACACATCAACTGGAAAGTCAATGTGACCATTCGAATGATTTTTTACATGGTGATACAGGCGGTTATTTGGGGTATTCCGAAACTTTTGGCGGGTATGCAGGCGGACAAGCTGAGCTTCTCCGTGTTCCATATGGGAATTTTGTTCCTTTTAAAGTGCCAGAGGATGCTGAAATGGAAGATGAAAAGCTCCTCTTTCTATCTGACATTGTACCTACAGCCTATTGGAGTGTGGACAATGCCGGCGTGAAAGCAGGAGACACCGTCATTGTCCTAGGGTGTGGTCCCGTAGGCTTGCTAGTGCAGAAATTTGCCTGGCTAAAAGGTGCAAAACGCGTTATAGCCATCGACCATGTTGATTATCGTTTGGAGCATGCTCGGAAAACAAATCGTGTAGAAGTTTTTAATTTTAAAAAACAGGACGAGCTTCTACAACATCTCGCGGAGCTTACGGGTGGTGGTGCAGATGTGGTTATTGATGCCGTAGGACTGGATTCGGAGAAAACTTTTGTCGAAAAGGTAGAAACGTTGCTGAAGCTGCAAGGTGGAGGTTTAGGAGCTTTCAGGATGGCGACTAAACTTGTGCGCAAAGGAGGCATTATTCAAGTAACTGGTGTATATGGCGCAAATTATAACGCATTTCCTTTTGGTGATTTGTTTAGCCGTAATATTACTGTGAAAATGGGACAAGCTCCTATCATTCACTATATGCCCGAATTATACCGTCAGATTAAGGAAAGTGTGTTTGATCCGACTGATGTGATCAGCCATAGGCTTCAACTAAGTGACGCAGAACACGCCTATAAGATATTCAATAATAAAGAGGATCATGCAATAAAGATTGTCTTGAAACCATAGCACATACGGTTTAAAAACGAGCATAAAGTTACAGAAGGCGCGGGACCATTACAATAGTTAGGTAGCGCGGATGGGTCATTCCGCTAACAGGGAACGATAGTTGAGTAAATGTTACACGATTGAAATCTTATTTTCATCTGGTATTAATCATGAAAGGTTATAATAAAAACCGACCCCCTTTAAAATATAAACTTAGACCCGCAGCCCGTTGCTGCGGGTCTCTTTTTGTTATTAATCAAAAGAGTAGTAGAGTGTGGTGGTGGTTATTACGAGTTAACATGCTTACTGTATGCTGACAATCCTTTGCGAGAAAGATTATCTATGTAGTTTACAATCGCCTCTGGGGCTTCGTTAAAATCGCTCTCAACCCAAGTCTGTATAATTCCAGTGCTACCTGATAGCAGATAATTATAGATGTAATTTGAATCAGATCCGCTAATCCCTATCTTCTCATACATTTCAAAAGTATTTTGGCGGCACAAATCAAAGACTCGTTCAATAAACGGAGTGTTTCCATGCTTTCCAAGGATTGAATGGCAAAGTTCCTTTTCCTCGTATATTAATGATACAGCTGCAAAGGTAATGGCAGAGAAATTATTTTCCTTTCTCAGTGGCTGCATACGCTCAAATTTAATATACAGTTCGTCTTCAATAATTTCTTGAAGATGGTAAACGTCTTTGTAATGCTGATAAAAAGTACCTCTGTTAATATCAGCCAACTTGCATATTTCTGCAACAGTGATTTTCCCAATTGGCTTTTTACTCAATAAGGAGAGATAGCTTTCACGAATTACTCTTTTTGTATACTGGACCTTTCTGTTTTCGCCCATATTCTCCTCCAATTTCAACACTTGCAGACAATACTGTCGGTTTAATAACATTTTAAATCATATTGACGAATGACAATTGAACATAAGTAAAACATAATTACACTATGTTGGATTGTCAACATAACGTTATAAACGAGAGGTTGATTATGATTGAAGATAAGTGGAAGAAGCTTTACAAGTTTTTTGATGGAGACTGTATTTAAGTTTATCCCCCTTCGTGATAGAAGAGACGAAGATAACTTTAATAAATCATTACAAACAAGCAATGCTCCATATATACTTCCAGAGAAATACCGTGTGAAATATGAGGTTGAAGAATATGAAGGATTTACTGATACATTTGTAATATATCCCGAAAATAATTCAAGTGATTTGTTTATCTTCTATCTTCATGGAGGAGGCTATTGGTCTCAACCGCTCTCTTTTCATTTTAAGTTTTTCAAGAATGTATCCAAAGAATTGAATGCCAATTTTATTTTACCTGTATACCCAAAGGCTCCGTCTTACCACGCAATTGACGTTCATAAAATGATAATGGAGAGGTATTTATATTTGATACACGATAAAGGTGTATCAGCTGAGAACATTATTTTGATGGGTGAATCTGCAGGCGGCGGCTTAGCTTTATCATTTTTACAGGTTCTTAGGGATCAGGGTTTGCCTCTGCCTAAGCAAGCAATTTTGATATCGCCCTGGTTGGATGTGACAAATACAAATCCTGCAATGATAGATATTCAACCCTATGACCCATTGCTTAATATTGAAAGTCTTGGATATGGAGGGATTATATATGCAGGCGATTTAGATCCCAAGGACCCATTGGTGAGTCCCATATATGGAGACTTAGAGCGGTTGCCCCCGATAACACTTTTTTCTGGTACACATGATATACTACATGCAGATATTTTGAAGTATTCTAAAATTGCCACAGAAAAACGATGGGATGTTACCTTGTATACTTATGAAAAAATGAATCATTGCTTTGTTGGTTTTCCAATTCCAGAGGGAAAAGAAGCATTAGGAATAATATCAAACATTATTCGTGGCAATAAATAGTTTATTGTGATTAAGCTAACGCAGAACTATAGCTCAATCTAACCCACATTACGAGGCTGTCGCGAGAATGACCGGCAGCCTTGCTGTGTTAACGGGAGGATAGCGTAGTCACTTCGCGAATACCATACATAGGAATGGCGAGTTTGTTAAGATCAAAAAGGAGCAAATGTTTATGAACAATGAAATTATTTCTTTTATTAACAGATTAATAGATGCACTACACGAGGACATCATTGGAACGGCCTATGATGTGACAGAAGAACTTGAAAGAAGAGAAGATGGATATGATGCAATAGAACCTTTACTTAAACTACTTGAAGATAATCCTGATGTAGATTTCGGTTCACCTGGACCGATTGTTCATTTCGTTGAAAAGTATTACAAGAAGGGATATGAAGAAAAACTTATTGTTTCGCTATACAGAAGACCTACGAATCATACTCTATGGATGTTAAACAGAATAATAAATGGATCTGAAAACGAACTAAAACAACAATATTTGAATGTTCTTAAAGACATCATCGAAAGATTTAGTGAAGACAAAAAGATTGATGAACAAGCAAGGTATTTTAGATCATTACATGAATAAGTCATTGAAGGTTTATCCTCGATCCGCCCGAGGCATTTCGGATTAAGCTAACGCAGAACAATAGTGAAGTTGCCAATTAGGAGGGTGAACAATGCCCAAAATGCTTTGTAGCTGTGGGAATATTCTGCGATTCGGGGACATCCCTTGTAAAATTCAATACAATTTTATCTCAGACGTTGATTACGATAAAGTGCAGGGACTAGTTGATTCAGAAGAGCTATACATTCAAATGAAAATGTTCTTTGTTTGTGAGGAATGTAAAAGACTGTGGTTCTTCTGGGATGGATTCGATAAACCCCCACAAGAGTACGTACCATCGAAGTGAGCCGTTCAACTAATGGGTAACTTTAGTTCAAAAATGGAAAAAATCACGCGTGAACTGCTCCTATCAATTCACGAATACCCCAAATTATGGGGGAATTTGCAGAAGTTCATTAATAAGGCGTTATGTGAAATAACGGGTAACAACCAAATAACCCATAAAAGGATGAAATATATGAATATATTCATAATCCTTATACTACTATTACAGAATCTAGTTATCGGCAACAATCAAAATCAGTCAGTACCAGAATTGAGCCAAGAGCTTGCATTAAAATTAAGAGCAGAGGGGCTAAAACGTTCAAGTACATTTATTGATGGTGGTAGTGCATGTGATCAGGTAGAGAGAAATACTCAGGCTAATCAGGACGGATATTACTATTTTTGTTCAGACCTAGATACTTATGGGGAAATGTATCAATACCTTGAAGAGACATTTACTCACAATATAGCGAAGAAGTTGATCGAATCAGTGGTAGTTGTTATTAACAACAGACTGTCATATCAGAGCGTTGGCTGGGGTTCAATGAATGATTGGTCAAGGGCTATTGGGATGATCGCGAGTAGGGATGAAAATACAATTACATATAAATTTAAAGTGCCAGTATTTGGTGATGATTATCCTACAGACGAGATTCAAATTGAATACAAATATATAACTAACAAGGGATGGAGAATAAATAGTCCTGCAAGATTACTTAGGTAGCCCGTTTCTTCACATAACACCGTATTTACGCTCAGCCATTGAGCTAACGGGTAACGATAGCATAATAAACAGGTAGCAGCTGCTCCCTGTTCTCATTCATCGGCATGCTTGAATATAGGGGGAACGACTCTATAAAAGTATAATCTTCCAAATGGTTAATACGGCGAGTTGATTATTATCACGCCAAACTTTTAATAGAATTTAATAGAAATAATAAAGCATTAGGTCTGTTTATTAATATTGGTAAATCAAAGTATGTATTCTTAAGTTTAATTGAATTTGTTAGGTCTACTTCTAACCAGTTAAGTAGTAATTCGTCCTTTATTGATAAATCTAAAGACCATTGAGATTCTGAAGTGAATTTCAATGGATTTATTGGTTTTGAGCATTTGCACTGAAATGCACCTATATTTCTATGTTTTAGTGTTCTAAAATCGAGTTTATACCCGCAATTATTACAGCCGCGCATTAAATCATTTAAATGAAAAGGGCATTTATGCAACAAACTAAATTGATGTAGAAGGCTATGATAACCCATAGATAAACAGTCTACACAATATGTAAGTTCAGATCTTATTAGGCACTTGGTATTTAAATTTTTCGGAAAAATCCCAATCATTTTAAATATGTAGCTTTTCAAATGTTCAGGGACATTAAATCCTAGGGATTGAGTGAGGTATTCGTGATCAAATTCGTTTAGAGTAAATAAACTATGACTTTGCCTATTTATTTCACCACTAGCATTCCTGATACCAAACTCATTAACCAAATCAAGAGATGTAACGACGTTTGAATATTTTATTTTTTCGAAAATTGACCAACCGGATTCAAAAGGATTAATCCAGGCAGGATTCCATGTGAGTACTTGTGTTTTCACGTAAATCAGCCTTTCTTCTTTTTATTAATAGCCTTAGCAGACTTATGTTCAATTTTCAGCTGGTTAAGCTTAGAAAAATAATCGTTTAATGCAACAGACGGAGGTAAAATTATGTTAGGGAGTTTAAAAGTGGATACCAAATTCCCATTATCTAGAATTATGTATAATGTGTCATCTTCATCTGAATAAATTGCCGGCATTTTTAACAGATAGTACTGGCTATTTAAAGTAAACCATTGCTCTGAAATGGCTAAGGGGCAGGAGTAGTTTGTATTTTTATAGCAAATACCTTCAGAAGTAATTTCAGCCATAGTATTTGTATCTTTAAGAAAATACATATTAATTCCTCCAATTGAATTTAACTACTCCTATGTATTACCACATTTACCTTTTGTATTCATATGTGAACACAAGAAGTAATCAAAAAAGATGACAACAGCCAAATGTGGCACGTTGTCATCTTTTTTGATTACTCTCTTTAATAAATTTGGCATTTTTCATCGCATACTCAAGTGCTAGATTAATCAATTCATTTCTGGAACGGTTGCTAATTTTAGAAAGGTGATCGAATTTCTCTTGCAATGCTCTATCAACACGTATAGTAATTGTAACTGATTTATCTTCTTTTGGCGTGATAATAAAATCATCTTCACTCATTTTAATCACCTCTACATTACAGTATAGAAGTAAATGAAAGTGCAAAAATATAACACAAATTGTAATCATTAATGATTACATATTGGTGATTTTGGATAAGATGCTATTAAGTAAATATTTTGTGATTATGATAGGAGGGAAGTTATGAACGAATTAAATATAGAAGCAAAAATGAAAATACTTAATGCTGCTAAAAAGCTGTTTGCTCAGAAAGGTTTTAAACAGACCGGTCTTCGTGCTATTTGTAAAGAGGCGGGATTAAATAGCATAATGATTCACTATCATTTTCACGGGAAAGATAATTTATTGTCAGCAATATTTCAAAGTTGTATTCCGATTCATAGTAATTCGTGGTCCGAAGAAAGTTGTTCAAATCCAGTTACTAGAATAATACAAATTATTCGTGAAGTTATAACTCTGAGGATAAAGGACCCTGAAATAACAACAATATTACAACAAGAGCTGGTATTGCCTTCTAATCAAAATAAGCTTTTGCATTTATTAATATCGCCTTTATGGAAAGAGTTTAGAGAATTACTTATCGTAGGAAAAGCTAACGGACTCTTTTTTTATGAATCGCTCGATGTGACACTAACGTTCGTAATAAGCTCTGTTCTAATGTATAGGGATTGGGATTTTATTGGAGATATACTTCAAAGACCAACGTCAAGTTGTGAATTGATTGTTGATGAGATAAGTACGCTTATTCTTAATGCATTAAATTACAAAAACCACAACCAGAGTTTGGTTGTCTAGCTCGGAGGGAACTATGAGTTTTATAGTGCTGGAACGATTTATTGAGGATGGGAGTTATCATAAATTAAAATACACAACTAAAATCTTAGATAACATAAAGGATTTAATACGTCATGACTTAAATAGTAGGGGGATCAGACATGAGACTTGGGATGAGTTTGGTGTTGTAGGTAAATTTAAAATGGTTAATCGTTACAAGTACGACTATCAGAGTTTAAACGAATATTTATTTGATCTAGGTATTTTGCCATTAGTAGCGTCAATTAAACAAGCAATTTTAACTGAAACAGAGATAAAAACGTTAAAAGATTCAAACAGTAATAAGCAAGATTTTTCCTTGCAGTTTTTTACTAAGAACATTGGCAATCCAATAATTATAAAGGGCAATGCGTTGAATAATGAGATGACCTTGTCTGAACAAGTTTATCTTTGGAAAGAAAACAGCCAATTGAAAAATGTTCTAAACAAAAGATGGGATAAGATTCTAGATGAATTGACTGATTGGTTAAAAAAACAAGGGGTTAAGGATATAAAATTTAAGTACGGTTCCTTAGCTCTAAAGGAAAAAGTGTATTCTTCTCCTTTAGAAGTATTTAATTTACTGGGGAAAGAAGTGATTATTAGATCTAGTATTCCAGAGTTGGATAGGGTCGAGGAGTTTGCTGCAAGGGGTTTTTTAAACATATCGGAACTTAAGGAGTATCGGCAAATTATTGGTGTGAAAGAGCAATTTATTTTAATGGAAGTAGATAAGGAGGAGAAGTGTAGAAAATGGCTAGATAGAAGAAGAGAGAAATTATCAGGGTTAAGTATGAGTCAAGATTTCAATTTCTAAAGCGTTTGAAAACAATAGTTTGATAGGTAATTGCATTCCCGCAATTCTTTCACCACCATTAAAGAAACATTGACTTAGACTATTAATGTTTAATTGTATGAGTGAAAGAACATTGTCGCCCAAATTTCGTTCAATTTTGTTGAATTTTACATTATGCCCCAATAATAAAAGAATGATTAAATTCTTTTTGGGAAATAAATATATTAGATACTCAAAAGCTGTAATTTAATTCGCATAGCAAATTTTATCCAAGATACTGAGAGACGAATGATAGTATGAGATTCAGGTTTTTCTCCATGTTATTTCCATAGTTCTCTCCAAGACTCTTAGACTTAAGGTCATATATAAGTGTTTTCTTTATTTATCTGGAATATAACAAAATTTCTTTTTAATATTTAAAAACGAGGGACCATTTTTTGCGAAATGGTCTTTTTTGTTTTTCTTAAAAACATAGTGAAATGTTAAAAGGTTTTGCCGCTCGATTAGTTGAATAAAAATAGCTCGGTCAATTAATTTTAATGGAGGTGGAAGTAACGGTGATGTTAACATGGAGGAAAGAATGGATTGGACCTTTTGACTCCACATGGTCGATCTTTGAAAAGATAAGGCTTGTCAATTCCATCAATGAAACCGATTTACTTAGTATAATAAATCCAGAATATAAGAAAAGGCAAAGAAAATATAGAAATATTAATACTCTGATTGGGTTTAACCTTACTGAATTAGAGAGACAAGGAGTATACTTAAGAGTGACACTTGACTCTATGGAGAGGCTAAAACAAATTGTAAATATACCAATTTATCATGTGAGCGTATACCACTCACATCTCGTTTATTGCAGTCAATGTTTAGATAATGATTATCATAGTTTTTTACATCAATTCAAACTTATAAACAATTGCCCTTTCCATTTAAGTGATTTGATTGATAAATGTGAGAAATGCAATAAAGTGATTTATGTTCACAATTTATCAAATAACACTCCTTTTTGCTGTAGTTGTGGTCAATCACTCAAGCAATCATTTGATGATCCATTATGGAAGAAATGGGGGGGAGAAGTGCATATCAAAGATGATATCGTTCTTAGTTGGCTTAATAAAGTAGGTATCATGAAATCTTAATATCAAAAGCTGTACACTTTAGAGGTACTTTCATGTCGCTGTTCACGTAATATAGGTAATTTCTTGTCGTGAAAGTCCACGATTTCAATGATTATAGGGATTTTCTTGTCGCTAATGATGGTATTTTCTTGTCGTTAGTCTGTCGTCATCAGATTTACCCCCTTGCTTTTACAAAAAAACTGGTCTATAATTCATTACACGATCGTTGAACGAAATGATGGAAGTGAGTTTTGTTGATGAAAAGAGTGCCAAAAACAAGCCGCGATCTTCAAGCTGTCGAACGCAGAGAGCAAATTCTGCTCGGCGCGAAGGAATTGTTTGCACAGCACGGGTATCATGGAACGTCGGTCCGCGCAATGAACAAGCACATCGGCATAACCGATGGCCTGCTGTATCATTATTTTCCAGGGGGCAAGCAGGAAATCTTGGAGACGATTTTCCGAGAAGCCCAGCAGGCTCGCATGGAGCTCATGGATGGTTTGATTAAAGCGATCCACCCTGGCCAGCCATTGGAAGAAGCGCTATATCTGTTCATCTCCGGCGTGATTGCCACGCTGCTCGGGGATCAAGATTTCATGAAAATCATGCTGCGCGATTCAGATAATATTTTATCCGAAGATAAGCATTTCTTGTCCGAGATGATCATGCAGCGGCATGTTGCCCTTACGAAAGCACTGGAACAAAGAGCGCAAGCGGGAGAAATTCGCGAGATGGACTTCAGTGCAGCAGCCAAGCAAGTCATTTCTGTTGGGATGATGGCAGTTTTGGGGCAAATCACCGCCATTAGCATCATAGAGGCTGATTTAGACAGCTATTTGAAAAAAATGGTCGCTTTCACCGTCTCGTTATGGAGAAAGTGATTGTTTTTTGTCAATTTGGTTCACACAACGTTGAATGAAATTAATTTGAGGAGGAATTACCATGAATCATTTTTTTAAACAAAAACACCCGTACATCGCCATCATTGCCGTTTTCGCCGTTATCCTTCTATTAGGCATCGCCCAATTAGGCTCATCGGTCAATCCAGTTCCGAAGAATTTACCCGTGTTGCTCGTCCAGATGGACGCTGGTGAGAAACTGCCTACCGGTCAAGATATGAATTTTGGTAAGCTGATCCAAGACAAAATTACGGCAGCCCCTGCGGGCGCGGATACGGTCTCGCCTTTGAAGTGGACGACAGTCGCCAGTGAGCAAGAGGCTCTCGACGCCATGAACCGCGAGCAAGCCTATGCGGCGATCGTCATTCCTGCTGATTTTAGCCATAAGCTTGCAAGCCTATTGTCCCCGCAGCCACAGCCTTCATCGGTCAAGCTGTATGTGAACCAAGGGATGAATAATACCGCGGCGACGATGGCAAATGGGGTGCTGACACAGATCCTTAACGGTGTTAACGGTCAAGTGAGAGAGCAATTGCTAAGTCAGTTTAGCCAAAAAGGCGGCACACTATCCGTTGATCAAACCAAAGCATTTGCAGCACCTGTCGTTGTGACAAGTCAAAATGTCAATGCGATCGGTACGAACAGCGCCAACGGTAATGCACCAGTTGTATTAACGCAGCTAGCTTGGTTCGGTGCGATGGTGACGACAATCTTGCTCTTCTTAGCAGCAGGTAAAGCGACACAAACAGGCTCTCGCGCGCATCGTTTTGGTATTCAAATGTCCCAATTGATCAGCGGAATTGTCATTACAGCAGCATCAGCAGCTAGTATTCTGCTTGTTGCGGGAACTTGGTTAGGTCTTTCCATTCCGGATAACGGCAAAATTTTCTTATTCCTATGGCTAGTTGGATTTGCGTACTTCCTGCTGCAAACAGCCGTTGTCAGCTGGCTAGGCTTCAAAGGCGTGCCGCTCTTCGTGCTAGTGTTCTTCTTCGGCGCTCCGGTATTGTCGTTGCCACGAGAGTTGCTGCCAACATTCAGCCAAGACTGGCTGTACTCGTGGCTGCCGCTGCGCTTCTCTGCAGAAGGGCTGCGCGACCTGTTCTACTTCCGTCAGGACCTGAACGTGAGCAGTCCAATTTGGACGCTTGCGTTGATCGGAGCGGGGGCTCTAGTGATCATTTTGCTCTCCATTCTGAAAAAGCATGAGCAACCAGCCGCTAAGGTAGAGGCTGTGCAAGCGTAATTAGCAACTGCGCGGGCGTAATCAGCTATTGTAGATACAACAGAAAAGTGGATTCGCCAGCCTTCAACCTGATCACTCAGGTTTGGAGGCTTTTTGGTTTTGAAGCCTTGGTTTCCAGAAGACCTCAAATTTTAGAGGCTTTCCCGCTAACGCAAATCATTGTAATGCCGCACCTTCATGAAATGAATGGTGACAGTGGTTCCCTCACCTTCAGCCGAGGTAATCGACAGATCATGTCCTAGCTTGATCGCCATTTGCTTGGCCAAGTACAACCCCATGCCGGTAGAGCGGTTGTGGGTCCTACCATTTCGCCCGGTGAAGCCTTTGTCAAATACCCGCGAAAGATCAGCCGCATCAATCCCAATACCTGTATCCTGGATGATCAACCGCTTCTCGGACTCCGTCTCTTCGCAGCGGAAGGTGATGCTGCCGCCATTCTCGGTATAGGTCAAAGCATTCCCCACGATCTGGTTCACGATGTAGCCCAGCCATTTACTATCGCTATTCACGGTGAGCGTGAGCTCTCCCAAATCGGGGCGAATTCGTTTCGCGATAAACAGTTTGGCCACTTTCTTAATACTCTCTTTCACAATCACGGCAAGTGATTGTTCCACGATGAAATAATCGCGCGAAAAGGAGTCGATACGCGAGTAATAGAGCGCTTGCTCCACATAGCTATCAATCTTATTAAGCTCGTCTTCGAGCTTATCCACGAGATACTCGGCAGATTTGCCCACGCGGTTCTCCATGATGAGGCGACTGGCCGCAATCGGCAGCTTCACCTCGTGGATCCAAGAGAGGATGAACTCCTGATGATTACGAATCTCCGCCTGCAGGAGCTGATTCTCTTTCGTTTGTCCGGCAGAGAGCTTTTTCAACAATTGGAGATAGCGTTCTTGCGCATTGGTTTGTGAATCGGGGAGTGCTTCGAGCGCCCAATCTGGATGATTGTCACCTTCAAGCAACGTATGAAGCTCCGTGTAGAAGGACTTCCGATAGAAATAGCCAAAAGTAAGGTAGCAGGCAGCGAACAAGAAACAACCCGCATTCGTGTATGCCACATTATTTAGCGCGGCATGACCTTTCACACTCACAAGCATGATTAAGGAAACGAACAGCATGGTCACGGCATACATGCCTATGAAATAACGTTTATCCTTCAAATACGAGAGAAAACTCATGGAATGATATACCCTTGCCCTTTCTTGGTGGCGATGAAGTCATCGCGGCCAAGCTCTGCAAGCTTTTTGCGCAGGCGGGTAATATTAACGGTTAGCGTATTATCATCGACGAAGCTTTCGTCCTCCCAGAGACCGCGCATCATCTGATCTCGACTGACAATACTGCCTTGATGCTGCAGGAGGATGGTTAATATTTTAAACTCATTGCGTGTGAGCTCGGCTTTCTGATCCCCGCAGGCGACGTCGCCATCCTTCAAATTCAGGATGACACCTTGATGTGCCATCACATTGGCGGACGTCTCCATATAGGAGTACGTTCTGCGAAGCAGTGCATTGATTTTGGCCACGAGAACATCTGTATAGAAGGGCTTCTGGATAAAATCATCGCCACCCATATTCATCGACATCACCATGTCCATGGGGGTATTGCGAGAAGAGATGAAGAGGATCGGCACGTTGGACACCTCTCGGATGTGGCGGCACCAATAGAACCCGTCGAATGCTGGTAAATTAATGTCCATCAAGATTAGATGGGGATTCTCCTGCACGAACAGACTGAGCACGGCGTCGAATCGTTCGGCGATAACCGTTTCGAAACCCCAGCGGCCCAGCGCTTCAGCTACCGTATCGCGTATCATTTTATCATCTTCCACGATCATGATTTTCAAGCGGACACCTCCAACCTGACATATAAGTACTTATAACTTCACCAGAATGGTAGCATAATCATGACAAAATTGTAAGGTAACCTATAGGAGATGTAAGTTACTTCGATGGTTGCGCTAGTACGAAGCAAGTAGGATAGATGTATGGAGTTTATTAGAAATGTTTATTGGAGGAATGATCGATATGAAAACCATCGTGGAAGTGAAGCAATTAAAGAAAGTCTACGGGGGGAAAGGGAATGTATTCACGGCTTTGCAGGATATCGATTTGACTATCGCCGAAGGTGAATTCGTAGGCATTATGGGTCCGTCGGGGTCAGGCAAAACGACTTTACTGAACATGCTGGCTACGATTGATCAGCCTACTTCAGGTGAGATCAGTGTCGATGGGCTGTCGCTGATGAAGATGAAGGAAGCGGAGTTAGCCGCTTTTCGCCGCGAGAAGCTGGGGTTCATTTTCCAAGACTATAACCTGCTGGATACGCTGACGGTGAAAGAGAATATTGTCCTGCCACTCGCGCTTGCTAGAATGAAGGTAGCTGAACTAGAGCGCCGTGTTGTGGCCATTAGTCAACGGTTTGGGATCGATGTACTCCTTGATAAATATCCCTATCAAATATCTGGCGGGCAAAAACAGCGCACTGCCGCATGCCGCGCCATCGTATCGAACCCAAGCCTTGTGTTGGCGGATGAACCTACAGGAGCCCTCGATTCCAAGTCAGCGACAGAGCTATTGGAAAGCTTACAAAGCTTGAATGTGCAAGACAAATCGACCATCCTCATGGTGACGCACGATGCTTTCGCAGCCAGCTATTGTACGCGGGTCGTATTTATTAAAGATGGTCAATTATTTACGGAGTTAAATAAAGGGACAACGTCGCGTAAGGAGTTTTTCAATAAGGTAATGGATGTGCTCTCGGTCTTAGGGGGTGGGGCAAGTGACTTTATTTAGTCTTGCTAGAAGGAATGTCATCGGAAATTTGAAAAACTATTTTATTTATTTCATCTCGATGATTTTCAGTGTGGTGATTTACTATACGTTTGTGTCCTTACGGTACAGCGAAGAAATTGCAGCGAATGTGCAGAAATGGGAAGGTATGAAATCAGTATTCACACAAGCTTCGATCATACTGATCCTTTTCGTAGCCGTGTTCATCTGGTATTCGAATTCATTTTTTACGAAGAAGCGGAAGAAAGAAGTTGGCTTGTATGCCTTACTGGGCGTAAGGAAGCGGAAGATTGGAACGATGTTATTTTATGAAAATATGTTGATGGGCATCGGTGCTGTCACTGTCGGCATTGTAATTGGCACGCTGTTGTCTAAGCTATTTGCCATGATATTTCTCAAACTGCTGGATTCGACCGTTGAAGTAAGCTTCAGCATTTCGTCGGAGGCGATTGTGAATACGCTGATTGTGTTTGCCATGATTATTGGGGTGACCTCGATTCACAGCTACCGCTTGATCTATCGCTTTCAACTTGTAGACTTGTTCAAAGCAGAACAGGAGGGAGAGCAGGTTCCGAAGCCTTCCGCGTTCTCGGCGGTATTGGCGATTGTCCTGTTAGTTTTCGGGTATTGGATGGTGTTCCAACCAATGACGACAGGGGCGCAGATGGGTCGGAATTTCTTGTTGATCTTCGGCAGCTTGATTGCTGGCACGTATCTGCTATTTCGTTATGCACTTATCTATATCTTGAAACTGGCCCAAAAGACGAAGTCTCGCTACTATAAAGGCATGAATATGATCTCCACGGCACAATTGATTTATCGTATTCGTGGGAATACACGGATGTTTACGATGATTGCGCTACTAAGTGCTTTAACACTTTGTGCGGTCACGGTGGGATCAAGCGAGTACTATACGCTAACGAAGGGCGCGGAGGAAGAAGCACCCTTC
This sequence comes from Paenibacillus pectinilyticus, assembly GCF_001700435.1. Classification (GTDB taxonomy): domain Bacteria; phylum Bacillota; class Bacilli; order Paenibacillales; family NBRC-103111; genus Paenibacillus_E; species Paenibacillus_E pectinilyticus. The sequence goes on along the minus strand of NZ_LYPC01000028.1, from coordinate 703,944 downwards.
AGCTTCATGCATATTTCACAAGGAATGGGCTTCGATGAGCAAGTAGCTGCAATTTTGGAAAAGGATGAGGCACACCCGATCACAGCTAAGCTGAATATACCGGTTATCCGAGTAACCGCGGATGTGACGAATTTCTTTTATCATCCGTCCAGTTATTCAGCTCAAGAAGTACCGATTCGGCTCGTGTCCGTCTCCACCTATAATCGTACCTCTGAGGCACTTCATAGAGATCGGACCGTTGCATTGCAAGGGAATGACATCGCCATCATTCAACCGAAATATTCGACCTTCTCCCTGAATGACGTGAAGGGAGACACGATCTCTATCAGCACTGGTGCGGAGCAACAAAGCCTATCTGTTGAGCAGTTGATAGAGGGCAGGATGCTGCCGTGGGGCTTCCCTGACATCGTCTTCATCGTGAATGATGGTCTGTATGCCAAGCTGCTCCCGAGTTCGGAAGAAGTGACCTACAAAGGATACGTGGTTAAGGATCAAGGAACGACGAAGATGACGTCAGCCAGTTTGATGAAGCTCAAAACCGATCGCAATGACATGTCCTCGTATTATTACCAGTATCGTCAAGGAATGGAATCGGCGGGCTTAGATATTTTCACACTCGGCTTCCTAGGACTTGTATTCCTAGCCGCAACGGGCTGTATGATCTATTTCAAGCAACTAACAGATGTGAATGAAGATAAAGAGCGCTATGCCATTCTGCGCAAAATCGGGGTTAGCCGCAAAGAAATCCGTACCACGATTGCCAAACAGACGCTATTCGTATTTATGCTGCCCCTCTTATTGGGGGTTGTGCACAGCATTATGGTCCTGAAAGCGTTAGCCACCATTCAGCTGATTGGCGGGAATCTCATGGTCCCAATTTTATCTTCAACGCTCGTATATGCGGCCATTTATTTGGGCTATTATATGCTGTGTCTAAGTGCCTCCAACCGTATAATTGGCAGGTAAAATCGTAAAAGTGACCCCTGTGTTCTCATTTACAGCACGAACACTCATCCCATGGTGATCCATAATTTGTTTCACGATGGCAAGACCGAGACCGAATTGTCCCTTACCTCCCGTGCGGAACGGCTCGAATAAATTATCGGCGATGTCTTGATCCAGCAAAGGACCGTCATTATGCATTCGAATTTCAAAATGAGGAGCGGGCTTAACGCTGATTTGAATACAGCTTTCGGCATAGCGAAGCTGGTTATCGAGCATGTTTTCTAGCGCGATCTTCCATTGTTCTTGATCCCCTACGAGCGAGTGGGGGGCGACATCCAGCTCCCAGTCGATCTCAGGGCGGCGATAGCGGAGACGTTCGACGACGTCTTCGATGACGGCTTTGATGTCAAAAGCATGAAAAGGCTTTTCTTTCGCTGTAAAATAATTCAGCTTATTCAGCAGTAACAGATCGCGAATGCGCTTCTCCAGTCGTTCGCCTTCTTTCATAATGACGCCGATACTCGCGCTGAGCGTACCTTTGGGAAACACGCCGTCTTGAATGGATTGCGCGTAGCTGCGAATGACCATGACGGGCGTTTTTAGTTCGTGCGACGTGTGCTGCAGGAAAAACTGCTGCGCATGGTCCTGCTTCACAAGACGCTGGCGCATCTGCTCGATCGCTTTGCCGAGACGGCCAATCTCGTCTTTGCGGCGGCCTGTGTCGATGGGCTCATGCCAATCGCGCTCAGCCATGCGGCCTACATGGCGCTCCATCTGCACGAGTGGACGAGTGAAATAGCGCGCCAGCAGTAAGCAGGGCAGCCAGCTCACCACGATGAGGGCAACCATTAACATCATTAATCTTCCGAACATGGACATGATGAGATCGTTGCGGTAGTTTCCCCAAGCGTAGGAAACGATGAAGCTTGGCGTACCTTGAACGACCTCTTTGCGGATGACGTAGAAAATACTTTTGTTCTCAATGCTGCGCGTGTACTTCTCCACGGTTTGAAGCTGTGCCAAAGCATCCTTCTCCATAGCAGCCATGAAGGGCTCTGAGGTAGTTAGCGTGGCAGTCGCAACTGCTTGAGTGGCTTGTGTCCCATTAATCATGAAGTGACGGATAGAAGGGCCGCTGAGCGTACTTTCCAAAGGGGCTGTCAGTTGTGCGGACAAGACAGATGGCTCTAAGGTTGTGGCGCTTGTGGTTCCCGTATTGCTCCAAGTCGTGTTACCTTTTACAGCGTTCGTGGTGTTGCTGCTCACACTTGCTCCGGTATATAAGCCGTTAACACTGCTGAACTCACCGTTGGGCACAACCAATACTCGGCTATCCTGCACTGGTGCTGGTTTCGTTATGAATTGTAAAGGTTGGGCTGCAACAGGCAAAGCAAAGGCAGGGCTTGCCGCAACAGTGGCTTCCACTTGAAGACCTCTTTGGGTATCCATCAAAATATCATAGAGCTGCTCTGTGAAAAATCCCTTTAACGTCCATGGCAATAACACGGCGAGCAGGGTGAAAATCATTAAGGTTAGAGCCCCGAAGGCTCCCCATAATTTTATGGCAAGCGGCCAACGGCCTAGTTGGAGTCTCATGCTTTCACCATCCTATACCCGTATCCGTATACGGTTTCTAAACGCAGTTCGGGCAGCTTGCGCCGCACTCTTCGCACTAAATCATCCACGACGCGATCCGTTCCGAAGTAATCCATGCCCCACACAGCGCGGAGCACTTGCTCACGTTCGAGCACTAGGCCCTGATGCTGGACGAAGTAGAGCAGCAGTTCAAACTCTTTGGACGTCAGATCCAGCGTTGCCCCCTCGCTATCGGTGACCGTTCGAGCGGGCTCATCGATCGTATAGGAAGCCAACATGAGCTTCACACGACGTTCCGAAGAAGCGGCCGGCAGGCTGTTTCCTTTCTGGCCTGCATATACGCGTTCTAATAGCTTGCGGCAGCGGATGACGAGCTCACGCGGTAGAAAAGGCTTAGCTATATAATCATCGCTGCCGAGCTCAAGTCCAATGATGCGATCGATATCGGCATCACGGGCGGAGATGAAGATGACCGGCTGGTTGGGCTGATCTGCTTTAATTTCACGCATCAGCTGAAAGCCATCTACGCCGGGGATCATAATATCGAGGACCCACAAGTCCGGCCGCTCCGAGATCGCGTCTCTGGCGGAGGTCCCGTCAGGGAACGAACGCACTTGCCACCCCTCTTTTTCCAAATAGGCCCCTAGGACGCCTCTCAAATGCTCTTCATCTTCTACTAAATAGATGCTATACATCGTATCATTCCTACTTTCCTGCTAACATGGGGAAAAGTGGAGCCGAATCGCTTTTCGCGAACGGATCCACCCATATGATTAACGGTCATTCTTTTCGAATAAAATCTAACATTTCTTATTTTTTCTCAGTTTCAACCGGTTGCTGCTCTTTTATCTTTTTAGCCATTTCACGTAGGTTTTCTGTTTCTTTCACATAATCCTTCAACAATTCAGGCAGTAAGGCGCGGATCGTTTCTGCATCATCTGCTTCAACCGCATCAGCTAGTTTTTGCTGGCGTTGGAAGGATTCAGGCAGCTCAGCCGCTGCTGTTACCATTATATCACTCGCAACTCCAGCCTCAACTGGAAGAGCTTGGGCCGCCTCCACAGAAATTGTAGCTTCTTTAGAAGGCAACAAGTTTTTAATCACAATTTGCTTAGGACCTTCTGTTCCTGCAGGAAGGCTTTCCAACTGCTCAGGTGTGAGTGTAGGCAGTGCAGGTAATGTTTTTACACCATCAAGGTTGGTAACGAATGCAGTGTCTGAAGGTGTGAGTACTCCTGCAGCAACAGAGCCCTTGGAAATCGTCACCGTTTTGGCGAAGGTAGGTTTCGGCATATCGGCTTCTACTTGCTTCCGATCATCCAAAGCTTTCTTCCAATCAGCAAGCGCATCTGGCGTGTACGTGCTAGCTAACATTTTCAAATAGTTGCGTTCGTGCGCAGGTTGGTTCAGTAAGCTTGCGCTTGATGAACGGAAGAATACAGCAGGTGCTGCTGCTACGGCTTTCGTCAATTGAACGGCTTGCACAGGTTTTGCTTCACTTGTTGTATCTGCGGCAGATGCACTTACCGCACCGAATGCGATGGTGGTCATGATAGCTAGCATGCTCGTTTGAACGGCGCGTTTTTTCCATGTTGATTTCATATTGTAAAAACTCCTCTCGATTTATGTAGCATGTAGGGATGGGTGATTTCCCTTACACCCTTACTGTACCGAAACATTATGGACATCCTATCGCAACATTGTGGGAAATTATGTGTTCACAACAAAGAACACCACCTCAGAAGTATGAGGTGGTGTTGTAGGGGCCCTGCATAGGGCCTCAGATTTATTCGTCAGTCGTCCAATTGTTACGTTGCTTATCCCTAAATTCTTGGGGAGAAATACCGTACATTTTTTTGAACAGTTTGGAGAAGTGAGGATAGTCGCCGAAGCCGCACCCGCACGAACCCGCGCCTAATCCAGTCAGCGGAAGCCCACAACTCCACTTCGTGCGATGCTGAAGGTTTTGATCTTCATATCCCCAGCTTGCCCTACCTTCCAACTACAAGTTCAAATGCAGCTTACGCGTGTTCAGCATCCCCTCAAGGCCCGTCGGGTCTTGACTCACTTTATACTGCACGAAAGCTTCCGCTTTCTCTGATGTACGAAGGCGAAGCGGCTTAGGCGCCATCTCGGTAACGAGCTGCACGACAACATCGGCCACAGACTCCGAAGTCTGAGGAACCGAGTTACGGCTGGTGAAGGCATCGAGGTATTGCGTAAGGATCGGCTTGTACTCATCTTCTCGGATGCCGCCGGTTTGCTGAATGTGGCTCATGACCGTGCTGTTAAAATTCGTCGCAATCGCCCCAGGCTCTAGCAGCGTGACATCGATCCCAAAAGCAGGCTTATAGTAAGTCGCCAAGCTTTCGAGCAGCCCCTCAACAGCGAATTTCGCCGCGCAGTAGATTTCGTTGAAGGGTTGGCCGACCAAGCCGCCAACACTGGTTGTTGCGATGAGATGCGCAGAATCCGACTTGCGCAGCAGAGGAAGACCCGCGCGGATCGTATGCATGACGCCGTACACATTCGTATCAAAGACGGCTTGGATTTCCTCGAAAGTCGCTTGTCCCAGCGACCGGAGGAAGCCGAAGCCTGCGTTGCAGAACAGCACGTCCAGGCGGCCTTGTTCTTTTTCGATGATGTCAAAAGCTTGCTCCATCGAAGACGGATCGGTTACTTCCATTTCCATAAAATGAAGGTTCGCGACATTAGCATACTGCTCTTGATCACGAGCAACGTTGCGAGTACCTGCATAGACGGTCCAGCCTAGTTCCGCGAATTTCAAAGCGGTCGCAAGACCGATACCTGAGGATGCGCCAGTTATAGCCATAATTTTATTCATATAAAACACTCCTTATGTGTTTAATGTATTAACTGTTTAGTAACTAAACAATAAACTTAATGAACAAATTCGTCAACAGAAAAATGAGTGAACGAAAAAAATCCCAACCTAAGTTGGAATTTAAAGCGGCATTTTAGCGAGAAGCTCTTGTAATACAGCAAGCTCTTCCTTCGTGTAGGAAGTGAAAAGCTGTTCGATTTTCGTATTATACACGGCTAGGATGTTATTTATGAGCTCGTGCCCTTTATCTGTCATCTGAAGAAGCTGACTTCGGCGAGAGGTAGGGTGAGGCTTACGTACAACGAGTCCCTGGGCCTCCATTTTATCTATAAGCTGTGTAATCGCGCCGCGGGTAAGTCCGAATTCGTTGGCGATATCGACTGCGATACAATCTGGATGTTTGCGCAGGTACTCTAGCACATACATCGTGATCGGTGAAATATGAAACTGAGGCAGTACGTGCGTTAAATAGGAAGAGATGACGTTCTTGAGTTCGCGAAATTTGGCCGTCAGCCAATCTTGTTCGGGTGTCATAGGGAGCCGTCCTTAATGGTTAAAATAGTTAGCCGCATAATTGAAGTGATTCACCTAGTATGACAAAAAAAGAGACCCACAGCAACGGGCTGTGGGTCTAAGTTTATATTTTAAAGGGGGGTTGGTCTTTATTATAGGCATTGTACATTAAAACAACATGAAAGTTAGATTTCATTTTCATTACAAATTTGTCAGTGGTAAAATAAATGGGTAATGCTTACAAGCTTGTGTCGGAGAGCGGGGTTGCATAAATTGAAGTATTTTTCGATGAGGTCGCATTTAACGATTACATTTGCCCTGATGGCTATGATTCCGATCTTAATTCTAGGGGGCTTTCAGGTTTCGCAAATCACACATATAACACAGGAAACAAATCAGAATCAGCGCCAGACCACGTATCGGCTAGGGGATGCGATTGAAGCCTACATGTCGTATCATCGGAATGCCGTCGAAACGTTAGCGGCTACGATTTCCGCGTCAGATGCGGCTTTTCGGAATCGGGAGAGCCTTACGCTGAAGCTGCAATCCTTGCAAGAGAACTTGGCGGGGTTTACAGGGATATACGTGGTGGATGACAAAGGGACGATCAAAGCTACGCAACGCATGACCACCGATCTTATTGGGACAGACGTGAATGATCGAGATTACACTTCGCGTGTGAAGGCTGGGCAGAAGGCGATCATTTCCTCCTTATTCAAAGGCCCTGAGAGCGCGGACCAACCAGCGATTGCGATTGCGGTCCCCATTTATAAAGGAAATAAACAAGTGGATGGCTTCGTGTTGGCGGTATTGGAGCTAGCTCCGATCAAGTCACTCGTCACGAAATATGACTATGGCTCCGAGACATATCCCGTCGTGCTGGATCATGCGGGAAGGCCGATCTATCATCCAAATGCTGCGCTGACCGCATCGATGGCGAACCTATCACAAGAGCCTGTCGTCGCTGATGCCAAAAATCAAAAGCAAGGCGAAGGCACTTATACGTTAAGCACCTCCGCGCACAAAGAGTTCATTACCTATACGCTGATTCCAGATTTGAATCTCATCGTTTGGGTGAGCCGATCTTCCGCGGCGGTTAATGCAGCGTTTACGGAATCCTTATGGACCACGCTGCTGCTGTTGGTGTTTACGCTGATCTTAACCTTACTGCTAGGCAGTTTGCTCGCCAAAAGATTAAACGGAACGATACATGCCCTCGTCGGCTATACGCAGCGACTAGCTGGAGGCTCGTTCGCCCAGCCCGACCAGAAGGTCGTGCCTCGCGGGGCACCGCTGGAGCTGCATCAACTCGCGGAGCACTTCTTCCGCATGGCGGCGCAGATCAAGGAAAACCAAAGCGCGCTGCTGCAGTTGAACAGCGAACTCGAGCACCGCGTAGAAGAGCGGACGCAGCGCTTGCAGGACGAGCATGCGACGCTGAACGCGGTCTTGGAGAGCATGTCCGATGCGATTGTCCTCATTGATGTACAGCATAATGTGCTGTACGCCAATCATCGGATGGCCGAGAGCTTCGCGATCCCGATGGGGGAATTAGCTCATATGCCGGAGGCTGATTTGTTCGAGCGGATCGCAGAGCTTCTAGCGGAGGATCAAGATACGCTTGAACTGAGCAAGCTGAAGGCAGAGCCGCGTGTTCAGAGTGCTTTGACGGTGCGGACGGAGCAAGGCAAGTCACGCTTCATGATGGTATCCGCGTTTCAAGTGGCGCGGGATGGGCGGGTTTTTGGCCGCGGCTATGTGTGGCGGGATCGAACGAAAGAGCATGAAATTGATGCGCTCAAAAATGATCTCATCTCCCTAGCCTCGCACGAATTTAAGACACCGATTACGAGTATTCGCGGCGGTGTGGAAACGTTGCTGCGCAAGGATGCGCAATGGGAGGAGAGCTTTAAGCTAGAGCTGCTCGAGGGGATTCATGAGGACATTGGGCGCATTCAAGATTTGATCGATGAGTGGCTGGATATTTCCAAAATCGAATCTGGAGCGATGGGCATTCATCCACAGGCACTGAAGTTAGTCGCTGTGATCGAGAGCGCTAGAGGGAGACTGCCCGATCAGGCGCTCGTTGCGGGGCTTCAGTTCGAATGCGACATTCCTGCGGACACACCGCTTGTTTTTGCCGATAAGATTCGTATGGAGCAGGTTTTCTTGAACTTGTTTATCAATGCCGTTCGCTATAATGAGGAGCATCTGCCTCTGATACAGATTGGCACACAGTGGGACGAGCAAGCGGTATACGTCCATGTGCAGGATAATGGCATTGGGATTGCGGCCGAGCATCTGGCGAAAATATTTGATCGGTTCTATCGCGTAGATGTGTCATCCAGCCGCCAAACGGGCGGAACGGGACTCGGACTCGCGATATGCAAAGGGATTATGGAAGCGCATGGCGGCGCTATTACGGTGGAGAGTGAGCCTGGTGTCGGAAGCCGATTCACACTGACGATTCCAAGGTTTAAGGAGGGGATGAGCTAAAATGAGCGCGAAGAAAATCATGATCGTCGACGATGAACCCAAAATCATTCGTTTTATCGCGGCGAATTTGAAATCGCTAAACTTCGAAACGGCAGCTTGCCAGAGTGGCGCTGAGGCGCTAGAGAAGGTGGAAGCCTTTGATCCGGATTTGATCTTACTGGATCTCATGATGCCGGGAATGGATGGCTTTGAGGTGCTTACAAGGCTGCGCGCCTATTCAAGCGTACCCGTTATTATGCTGACCGCAAGGAGCAATGGCGCAGATAAAGTACAGGGGCTGAATCTCGGGGCGGATGATTATTTGACGAAACCGTTCTCGTTGGATGAGCTTTTCGCCAGAGTGAATGCGGTTCTCCGTCGTTTAGATGGACGGATGCCAGCACCTTCCACCGTCAGCGAATTGTCTGTTGGACCCGTGACGGTCAATTTGGCACAGCGACGTATTCGAGTCAGCGAAACCGAAGTGAAGTTTACAGAGACAGAGTACAACCTGTTCGTCCTTCTCCTGCAGCATGAGGGCAAAGTAATGACGCATGAACAGTTACTGAGTGAGATTTGGGGAAGCGAGTATCGGGATGAGGTGGAATATTTACGTGTTACCCTTGCGCGGATTCGGCAGAAGTTGAAGGCCCACACCGACGGGCAGGAGCTCATTGTGACCTACCCCGGTGTTGGCTATATGGCGAAGGGGGATTGAAGATGGGGACTCGACGTCTTTCATCCTCCGTTCTTTTTGTAGAAAAAACCTAAATTGAGGAAGCGAACAAGCCGTTATCGAACAAAAGGAGACTGCCTGAACAAAAAGGCAGTCTCCTTTACGTATATCGAGAAGGTCATTAAGATTTCTTTATAGCGTAAAATCCAAATTGTTCGATTTCATCAAGAGCCTTACGTCCAAACGACTCTATGAGTTCATCGGCTCGGATTTTGGTTCCTCCAAGTGTAAGCCCGTCCCAGCGTACAATTCTACCGTCTTTTACCAAAAAATAATCATCCATCGTATAGCCTCCCAAATTAAAATTTTGGAAATACCTGTGCGCTAGCGTATGCAGAGTAATAATCTGCCTATTCGTATTTTAGCATACTCTCCCAAGGAAACATAAATAGCCTTCGCATGTTTAGGGAATTATTTCCAAATTAGTGCTTGAAAGTTGATAAATTGTGAATTAATATTGAACTATGGTCAATTAAATGCGGGAAATGCCAACAATCGACAAATCCCTTGCATTATATAAACCATAATGGGTACATACTTAGCACCTTACATGCTTACGTTTGAAACCAAGCCGCCCTTGATCGATTCCCTTTTGAATATTAACGGAAGCTTGGATATAACTGCTTTTGTTTTTGTCGCGATTGACTTCGACGGGGCCTACTGCCAAGGCGGTCTCGACGGCTTTATCATGAAGTGGCTTAAACGATACTCCTACGGTGAAAATAAAATTATTCATAGCATATTTCGCTCTTTCGGGAGAATCGTGAATCGTAGTTTTCACAAGCTCTAGCATATGAGCAATTTTGCCCTCGGAGAATTCACTGTCGGGACGATTACCCAAAAGCCAGCAGTAACAACTCCAGCCCGCAGACATTCGCAACTCTTCACCGCTTGCAATCCATTTATCGGCAACTTCCTGGGCTATATCTGATTCGGAAAGGGTTACGGCAACGACGAAATCGGACAGCATATAAAAATAGGCAGTATCTATCCAACGATCAAAATCCGCTTGGGTCATTGCGAGTGGATCTGCAATGATGCCGGCAAAGTACATGGCGTCATAGTTCCCTGTGGCATAAAGCTGTTCAGCCAAAGGTTGATTTATTTTTATTTTCTTGGAAAGGGGTTTCATAGCGCCTGTCGCCACGCCAAAAAGAGGTTCGTGAGCGCCATTGGATACGTACATTTTCTTGGTCCGTTCTTTGCCCAGTGCTTCAAGCTCCTGCATAACAAGTTCTGCATTCATTAGGGTTCACACTTCCTTCTATATGGAGGTTTCCTTAAGGTATATACTAAGACTATATCAGAATTCGCAATTATTTTTAATCACGGAGGAAAAATATGTTGAACATGAATAATATCTATCTGATTTCAGACGTACCTGGCTATCCGCCTCAAATTAGTCGCTTGCTGTCGATGATGAACTATGCAAGGTATACCACATTAGAAGCTGTAAAAAATCTATCTGTCCATGAATTGGATTTCTTATTGGATGCGGAGAGTAACTCTATTGGGGCATTGTTGTTGCATTTTGCAGCGGTAGAATACGCCTATCAAGTGGAAACGTTTGAAAAAAGAGAGTTAAATGAGGAAGAGATGTCAATCTGGGGAGCTGCGATCCATCTCGGTGAAGAAGGACGGGAGAAGATTAAGGGGAATGATCTGAGTTACTATGTAACTAAATTAAATGAAGTCAGAGAACGATCCTATGACTTATTTAAAACCGTCAATGATGATTGGTTAGACCAACAAGAAGAGTTCTGGCATAACAAGCAAGCGAATCATTATTTCATGTGGTTTCATGTGTTGGAAGATGAGATCAATCATAGAGGACAGATCAGAATGGTAAGGAAGAGACTTCATTCATGATTGAGTTCACTAATATCAAAAGAAGGCTGCCGACGGTAAGGGATCGGCGGCCTTCTCCTTTATTCACGAACATAGATGCGCTCCCCCGTATCCGGGTTGTAGTAAACGCGTTGCTTCTCCTGTGTTATGGGATCTACGCTAACTTCCTCCGTACGTAAAAACCCCGTGGGAATTCCCTCAGACTTTCTCTTTTTGTAACGTTTGTCATAGAAAAGCACAGATAAGATAATGATCACCAAAAGGATAACGGCCTGAATGCCATAATAGCCAACGATCCACTTCATTCGCTTTCTTTTTCAACCACCACAGCGGTGCCGTAAGCCACGATTTCGCCCATTGTTTTTCCGATTTCCCCGGAATCAAAGCGGACCATCACAATGGCATTTGCACCCATGGCCTGGGCGTTTTGTACCAAGCGGTCCATTGATTCTTTTCGGAGATCTTCTAACAGCGAAGTGAATTGTTTGATTTCTCCTCCAACTAAACCTTTGAATGCGGCTTTGATATCAGCACCAAGCCCGCGACTCCTAACAATCAGTCCAAAGCACATGCCTTTGACTTCTTTGACTTTATATCCGGGGATGTTTTCCGTTGTAACAATAATCATCGTATATTCTCCTTTTATATGAAGTCTGTTGAATGAAATGGGAGCAAGCAATAGTTCATGTTCAAGCTATGCAGCCACTAACCGGTTAAATCGCTTCTGTTTCTGAATAGTTGTACCCCGCCTGCAAGAAGTAATGCAATAAGAAGCAATGACGATAGGATGCATAGTACAAGGTTATCCGATAATTGTCCTTGTGAAACAAGCGCTGCAGCGTGGTTGGTCAGCATGAACGGACTCCACGCCATATACGGTTTGAACAAGCCGCCAGCAACCGTGAGAACGATAGCCGTCGCTATGCCCGCGAACGCAATCGCGGCGCTTCCTCTGAGCCAGGTGCCGAAGACAACGGTCACGGTAACGATGAACACAAGCCATAGCCCATAAACGGCAAAACTTTGCATGAGTGGCACGACTTCGATTTTACCGAAAAGCTGGACGGTATAATACGCAGCGGCAGTAAAGCCGCAGGCGAACGATACGAGCGTAAGCGTCTGGATGCCGGCCCACTTGGCTGTTATATACGATACAGGGGGAACAGGTTTGATCATAATCATCCCGGCCACGCTGCTCTGCCGTTCTCCTGAGATGATCGCCATCGATACTAACACGAGGATAAGTATCCCGATTGTGCCGAACTGAGACAATGTACTAACAATCACATCTTGCGGTGATGGTATCGGTATCTGGATGACAGCTCCCTCTGGCAAGCTGCCCATATTTTTAATGATTTGCGGCGTATAGTAGGTGGTTACCGGTTGCATGGCTCCGATAATGATGAAGACGAGAGGTACCCAGATCCATTTGGCATTGCGAGACATTTCAAGCATTTCTTTGCGATACAACGTCATCCATTGACTCAATCGATTCATTCTTCCACCACTTTCATAAACATATCTTCAAGTGACGTATGGCCAGCTTCGAATTTACGAATGGATATGCCACATCGGACAAGATCGGTCAACAGTTCCTTTTTTCCCATAGTTAAGTCGCGAACATGGATACGTGCGGTATTTCCTGAACCAGTAACCTTCTCAACGAACGGGAACATCGCAATGGACTGCCTCCATTGTTCGAGTGAAGCGTCTGCTTCCACACTAATGACCGGCTGCTGATGCTGCTCGCGGAGTGCTTGTAAGCTGCCGGATAGGGCAATTTCGCCGCCGCGCATAATGAGCACGTCGTCGCATATTTCCTCGGCATCGTGAAGCACGTGCGTCGAGAAGAGGATTGTCGTCTCCCGTTTAAGGATACGCAGCATCTCGAGCACTTCGCGGCGACCGAGTGGATCAAGCGCCGACACGGGCTCATCGAGCATGAGCAGCTTCGGACGGTGAATCATGGCCTGGGCAATACCCAGCCGCTGGCGCATGCCTCCTGAGTACCCACCAATCCGACGGTTGCGCGCATCTTTAAGACCGACAAGCTGGAGCAACTCCTCGGTTCGCTTACTCAGTTCATCTTTGCCTATGCAAGCCAGCTTGCCGACGTAGGCGAGAAACTCTCGGCCTGACATCCAATTATAGAAGGCAGGGATTTGCGGCAAATAGCCGATATGCTCGCGGATATCCTGCGTGTGTATTCCTGGAAACGAGATCGTACCTGTGGTTGGTTGCAGCAAGCCAGATAACATTTTGAGAGTCGTCGTTTTGCCTGCGCCGTTCGGTCCTAGCAGCGAGACACATCTCCCTTCAGCAATGTGAAAATCAATGCCATTCACTGCGACGGTTGTGCCAAATCGTTTCGTCAAATGCCTCACTTCGAGGAGCGACATCAATCGTTTCTCCTTCCAAAGACAAAATAAGAAATGGGACCCAATAAACTAATGAATATGATAATTAGCGTCCACATCCACTTCGGCCCGTTCGTTCGCTCCGCACGTAAGCAATTGATAAGCGCCACAAGCATCAGAAGCAACTGTACAAATAGTAAAGGTGACAAGATCGCCCAATTGATGTCCATCATCATTCGCAGCCTCCTCATTTATGTTCATAATTGCCGGAAAACCTTACGGACAAGCATTCTCCGTTCCGTTTTCCAAAAAGTCATCCATAGTACGAATAGCCCAGGAGAAACGTTCACCGATAATCAAGAATTATTAATGAGTCTGCGAGATACATGACTTATCTATGAGAATTTAATTTTAATGGAAGTTAAAAGAGAGGGCTTGGAAGGGGTTGAGGAACAAATGAAACATCTAGAGGATTATTTCAATTTGAAGTTAAAATTTGTTACAGGATTGCAATCTTATTTTCATCTGGCATTAATCATTCAAGCTTATAATAAAGATCGACCCCCTTTTAAAATATAAAACTTAGACCCACAGCCCGTTGCTGTGGGTCTCTTTTTTACTTTTTGAGCAAAGAGGGAATGCATTTGTGTTGGTATAGGAATATGAGCTAGCGTTATTAGCTGTTGTTACTGTACTAAACTCTCTAAATCCGGCTGCAATTTGTTCCGCAGTATATACAGCATGGTGGCTCCAACTAGGAACGTAACGGCATCCGCAATGACGAGCGACCAAACGACCCCGTGGAAGCCGTTCATTCGATTGGCGATAAAAAACACGGGAATCAGCGTAATTCCTTGAATAATTGACATAATAAACGCGGCAGTTCCTTGCGCTGTTGCTTGGAAGATCCCCGTAAATAAAGCGGTCATTCCCGTAATGAATAAGGATAAGAACGTCACATGTAGAATGTAGCTGCCCATTTCAATCAATTGCGGGTCATTCGTAAATAAACCAATAAGGTGATCGGAAACGAGATAGACGATGACGCCGAACAAAACGGCTAACGTGATAATCCCTTTGATCGTGAATTGAATGGTGTGCTTCATGCGTAATTTATTCGCTGTAAAAGAGAAGGCAATTAACGGCACGACGCCCTCGCATAAGCCCATAAGAATAACCTCAGGAAATTGCAATAAACGTGATGAAATTCCGAATGCCGCTACGGCCTGCTCCCCATATTCGACCAGAAAACGGTTAAAGATGAGCGACATAGCACCCAAGAAGATACTCATAATAAAGACAGGAACTCCGATTTTGAATACATTGCTGAGAATCTCCTTGGAAGCCTTGAACCATTTGATGGAGATGGTTAAAAATGGGCTCTTATACCCGATATGGAAGGCGTAAAATACACTCGCAGCCAAGTTAGCAATGACCGTAGCAGACGCAACGCCGATCACACCCCAATGGAAGACGAAAATGACTAACGCATCGAGGATAATATTCACGACAACACTGAGAATCATACCGATCATCGACGTCATTGCTGCGCCTTCCGAGCGCACAATATTCTCCAGCGTGAAGAACAAGACGATGAAAGGTGAACCTGTAATCATAATCGTGACATAGTCTTTCGTGTAGCCAAAGGAATCCGGCGTTGCTCCCAGGCCATGAACGATTGAATCGATCAAAGGGAGGCCGACGGCCATCAAGATAAGACCGAGTACTAAACTGCTGTAAAAGGCGAATGAAGACACATGCTTGACATCATCATATCTTTTCTCTCCGAGCAAACGAGAGATGAATGCACTGCTGCCAATGCCAATCAGGTTGCCAAGCGCCATAATGGCCGCGAATAACGGCAAGGTTAATGCAAGTGCGGTTAACATAGCGGTATTGCCGAGTGTACCAAGGAAATAGGCATTTAAGATGGCATATACGACACTCATTGACATGCCAAGCATCATCGGTACAGCGAAGTGAGCCACGGCTTTTGCGACCGGTGCTTTTTCAAAGTAATGGAGGTTTTCTGCATCCATGTGAGTCACCACTTTCTTCCTTTATTTTGGAATTCAATTTATCCAGAATGCGAATCAAATAGTCAACTTCTTGCTATCAACCTTACAGTGTTAGTTTTAACCTTACAGTGTTAGATGATATCATGAAGTTAAGAACCTGTAAAGTGAAAACTTACAATGTTAGATAAAAGGAGGGATGATTGAGCGGGTGATCAAGGAGCAGGGACATGCATAATAAAAAACCCAGTCTAACACGTTGCGTGTTGGACTGGGTTTCTGTTAATTTAAAACTCTTTGGATACAAAGAAGTTACTTGCTCGTCAGAAGCTGCACATCCAGCGGATAATCGGGCAGCTCGAATTCGCGTGTCGTACCTATTGTGAGATCAACAACCGTCATACCATCCCAGCCCGTATCGGCATAGGTGACGCCGCCTGTAAGATAGGCGTAACGACCATCTGCGCTGCTGGCCACCATTTGATGCATGCGGCTCAGCGGAATAATCTTTTCCGCGTAGGTGTTAGTGTCGAGCACCGTCAAATTGGGCTTGCCGGTTGCACTGCCAGCCGCACCGATGCCGACGATTAGCAACTGTTTACCATCAGGCGTAAGGGTTACGCCCTCTTGGTGTGTGTTTCCCGTGAGCGGTTGCGTCATGTAACTGCCGCTGATGGGATCGAGAACGACGAGTCCACGGCCTTGGTAAGGGAGCAATAGGCGACCGTCCGCGCGAACGACAGCATAGTGCGGCTTCTCGAAGCCGCCTTTTCCGTAAGGAGCTACATCGAGCGTGCGGCTCTGTAAATTGACAGGATCTACGGCCGTCACCGTATAAGAGTCATGGTCAATGCTGTACACTTCATGGCCATCTAGGCTGGTCACAACATCGAAAGGGCGAACACCAACAGCAACATGGCCGGTCATCGCAAGCTTTTCCGTATCCATGATTTCTAATTGACTCTTGCCGCCACCCAGATACACACCGACATAGACGAATTTGCCATCAGGTGACACTGCAATCCCCATGCCGCCAGACCGATATTCGCCGTAGCTGAGTTTACCCACTTTGGATTGATAAGGAACCAGAGCTAGCCGCGTGCGCAGCTTCGTATCGATAACAGCGACACCCTCGGCCGTAGACACATACGCGCGTTGATTAGGCCCTTCTGCGATGGCAAAAGGGGCTTTGCCGACGACAAGCCTCTCGAAAGTGCCTGAAGCGGGATCTAGGAAGGACATATAGTCACTCTTGGAGTGTGTCACCAGAAAGGTTGTGGCTGTTGGGTTGATGGAGGCTGTGACGGACGAAGATGCCGCGGGTGTTGACGTTGACTTAGGCGTCTGAGTGATTATAGCCGTTGTAGGCGAAGGCATTGATGACCCCATAGGGGCAGGAGATGCCGTTGATTGTTGGCTGCCGCAGCCAACGATGAGAAGTAACAATGTGAGTGGGGTTAACCGCGCGAATAGGGGACTATTTTTAAATAACATAGTGGGTCACCTCTGGATTAGAATAGCAGAAAAACGAAGGTAAGGAAGAGAACCTGATCGCAGGCTCCCTCCCTTCTCTTGTTAACTTGGATAGATTGATTACTTCTTCAAGGTTAAAGTAACACCAGAAGCAGTCGCCCATGCACCCACCGGTGCAACTGTGTACGTCGTATCGGGAGCGAGCTGCGCATTGTTCAGAAGCGTGAACGTACCGACAGCACCTTTACGTGTAGTCAGGCTGTATTCGGCAGTGATAACTGTGCCATCTGCTGCAGTAAGAGAGACGCGGCGCGAAACGAAGATTTCATCCTTCGGATCCTGCGAAAGCGTGACGGCAATCGTTTTGGCATCGACGGCAGCGGCAGACTGAAGCTGGAGCGGAGCGATCTCTTTGGCTGTAAAAGTAGGATTCGCAAGCGTCGCCCAATCCGCAGACACCGTGTACTTCACGCCTGGGTGGAAAGTTTCTCCGTTAGGCAAAATGAACTTAGGCGCTTGGCGGCCATCCGTTGCTTGTGTAAATGGCAAGTAATTAGCCGTCATCGTTGCCCCACCCTCAGGGGTGATTTGAACTTGGCGGTTCCGCATGGAAGAAAGAATCTGGTACGTCGTTCCGTTAAAACGATTGTTTTCGTCAACGATAAAGGCGCCGGGACGGCTTTTGCTATAAGCGGCAATGACATAACCATAGTCCGCTACACCATCAGATAGATGCGATTCGACTTCAAATAAATCATTGGCAACTTGACCTGTGGAGGCGAGACGGATCCTTTCCGTACTTGCTGTGAATGTACCAGCAGGTTGACCTTTATAGGTTAGCGAGTAAGTTGTACCTGCTTTCTGAGTTGGGACCGGAACAATATAGGTGGAAACGGAGCCTGTTTTTAAACGCGGCACATTATTGATGGCTAGACCGTTGTCAAAAACAAAGTTTTTGGACGCAGGCTCAAGCTCTAATTCTGCCGTTGGAATCGGTGCTGAGAAGGTCACTTGCAACGCAATCGCGCTCAAAACCTCCAACTTCGTCACGCGAATCGGTGCAACTTGCTGTGCTTCAACAAGGAGCAGGGCCGCTTGACCGCGTGTAACTTGGTTGTTCAGAGAAGCATAGCTTGGGAGCTGACGAACCGTAGCTGCTTCTACTTTGAGGACAGTCGCGATAATGCTGCTAAGCTGCTCGGCAGTGATCGTTTGTGCACCGGCAAAATGTCCATCTGCCACACCGTTCATCGCACCTAGAGATTGCATGGAAAGCGCAAAGGAATAGAACCAGTCATTCGTCGTCACATCTTGAAAAGGATTCCCCTTTGCTGGGTCAACGGATGTGTTCACGTGGAAAGTGAGGGCGACCATTTTGGCAATCTCACTGCGTGTCACCGCTTGATTGGGTAAGAAAGCATGGTTCTCATAGCCGGACAGCACTTGTTGTCCAGCTAGTTGTTCAATGGCGGACTGAATTTGCGTCGCATTTGCTGTATCTGTGAATGGATTCGCCGCGAAGGCGTTGTATGGTAAAAGTGCTGATAGTCCGACAGTAGCGGTGATAGTTAATGCAGCTAATCTTTTTGTATGATTGTTCATCGAGAAACACTCCTCAAGTGGATTGGATTTGTTTGTTGCGCTGTTGTCTACAGAACTAACTTTACTAGTTCGCGCATTACAATCGCATAAAAATGACGAGCAGGACATTACAATTCCGTAAAAATGGTCAAATGGACGAAAAAAGAGCCGCCCTCCAAGTAGATAATCTACTTCGGGGCAGCTCTAGAAATGTTCATGTATCCGGTAAAGAGTTGTAATAAGTTAGTACTATTAATTACTCAAAACGTCCTGCGGATTCTCATTTTGCACGATGCTGTGTGAAGATGAACCAGTCAGACGCTCTGGAGGGAAAACTTGACGAACTGGCGCAATAATAAGCGCAGCGACGACAGCTTTAATCGCATCTCCTGGCAGGTAAGGATAGCACCCTGAGGCCATCGCTTTGGCAAACGTATAGGAAGGAACTTTGTACATCAACCAAGGTACACCTGCTAAGTAAGCAAACAGGGAACCGAAAATTTCAAGTACCAGAAATGCTGCTATGTAACCCATGATGCCTTTCAGACGAATACGAGGTAAAATAAGTCCAATGAGCATCGCGCAGATCGGCCAGACCATGATGAATCCGCCGGTAGGTCCAGTGACAACGCCTATCCCTCCATTACCATGAAGGAGCGGGAACCCAAGTGCTGTAAGCACGACGACTAAGGCCATACTTAGAAAGCCGTAACGAGCGCCTAATAACCCTCCTGCGAGCATAACGGCTAATGTTTGGAGCGTAATAGGCACTGGGGAGTTAGGGATTGCAATTGTAACAAAGCTGAATAAAACAAGGATTGCGGCAAATAAGGCACTGAAGATAACACCACGTAATGTAAGTTTCATATTGTTGATCTCTCCTGTTTCTGGTATTGTTAATCTATTGTCAACCAAATGGTTGACTATTAAGTTTACAATACAGATGATAGCA
Organism: Paenibacillus pectinilyticus; assembly: GCF_001700435.1. Classification (GTDB taxonomy): domain Bacteria; phylum Bacillota; class Bacilli; order Paenibacillales; family NBRC-103111; genus Paenibacillus_E; species Paenibacillus_E pectinilyticus. Next base: position 684,608 of record NZ_LYPC01000028.1, on the reverse strand, counting down.
CAACTGCTAGAAAAGTGAAAGGAACTTTTTACATATGCCTACAAGTGAGAAATTAATGTCATTAAAGAACGCCTCCGTTGTATATCGGACGGAATCGGGAGAAGGGCGGCGCGTGGTGTGGTCCGATGTCTCATTAGACATACATAGAGGCGAGTGGATCGCTGTCGTAGGACCAAATGGAAGCGGTAAAAGCACACTAGCGAGTGTGCTGCTGGGCTTGAACCCGCTGTCGGCTGGACAAGTTCACCGAGGGAATCAAGCGGCTGAGGCGAAGACGCGAGGCGTACTTCAACTGCCAGAAGCTCAATTCATCGGGGAGACCGTGGGGGAGGAGCTTGATTTCTTACCCACTGCAGACCAGTTAACAATGGAGAAACGGCGAGCCTGGTATGCCGAGGTGCTGAATGAGGTAGGGTTAACAATCTCGCCAGATCGGAAGATGGCAACCTTATCAGGCGGGCAAAAGCAGCTGGTTAATCTCGCTGTGGCATTAGCGTCTCAGCCAGAAATACTGCTCTTAGATGAGCCGACCGCTATGTTGGACCCAGCTGCACGGAAAGAAGTTCGCGAGGCCGTACGGCAAGCGCATCAAAGGGGAACCACGATTGTATGGATTTCACATCGGCTGGAAGAGGTTGCGGATGCAACGAGAATCATTGGATTTGGAGCGGGACGGATTACATTTGATGGGGAGCCGAGAGCCTTCTTCTATGGAACAACCGAGTCAAGCAGGCAGGTAACTTCGCCTTGTGTGGAGCTTGGTTTTGATCCGCCTTTTGCAGTTCAGACGGCCATGAGCTTGCTAGAACAGGGAGTTACATTACAACCGCTTCCGTTGAATTTGGAAGAGCTGGCGGAGGCGATTGCATGTCGATAGTTTTGGAAAAGGTAGGGGTCACCGCACCGGATTCGCCGGAAGTGACACTGCTGAGGGATATAAGCTTCACCTTGAAAGAAGGTTCGATGACGTTATTAATTGGCCATGCGGGATCAGGGAAATCGACATTACTGCAAGTGATGTCGGGGCTTCTTAAGCCGCAGTTAGGAACGATAACGCTGGATGAGCAACCCCTTTGGCTGAAGCCGAAAAAGGTGGATCCCCAACAGCTCCTTCGTTTGGGATTAACGTTTCAGTTTCCGGAACAGCAGCTTTTTGCCCGCAGTATACGCCAAGAATTTGCGTATTCGCTCAGGCCGTACAAGCTGCCGGCAGAAGAACGGGAACGTCGCATTCGCGAGGCGACACTGGCGCTTGATCCTCGTGGCGTATTCGCCATGGAGCGCTCGCCTTTCGCGCTCAGCGGCGGCGAGCAGCGCCGGCTCGCGCTGGCGACGACCTTCGCCACGGAGCCGGGTTGGCTCCTTATGGACGAGCCAACCGCCGGCCTCGAGGCGGCCGCCGTCCGCGAGCTGCTGCGCATGCTGCGCGAGCGCCGCGGCCGTGGCGGACTCGTCGTCGCCACGCACGATCTGGACACGTTTTTCCCGCTAGCGGAACGTGTCCTCGTTCTAGCCCGTGGCGAGCTTGTCTTCGACGGCTCGCCGCAAGAGCTCTGCCGCGCGCCCGAGGTGCTGGCGCGCGCAGGGGTAGGCCTCCCGAGCTGCGCGGAGGCCTCGGCAGAGCTGGCGCGCGTCGGCATCGCCGTCGCGCCGGATCTGCTCACGCCGGCGCTTGCTGCGTCGGCGATCTTGGCTGCGCTGCGCGAAGCTGGCAGCGCAAGCGCTACGGCGCCTGCGGCAGCGGCGCCGGCCCTTGACCTTGCCATGCGCGAAGCCAGCATGGCGCCACAGCCGCAGCCGCCGCCGCGGCCAGACAAGCCCCAGCCGCCGCAGGCAGGCTGGCTGCGGCTGGACCCGCGCGCGAAGTGGCTGCTCTATCTGCTGCTTTCCATCGGCACGATGGGGCAGCAGGGCTGGGGCGGCCTTGCTTTGGCCGCAGTGCTCCTCGGCTGCGCGTATCTCGGTCTCCCGCAAAGCAGCGTGCGCGGGATCGTCAAAATTGCTGTATCGTATGCAATGTTTATCCTCTTTTCCATCGCTTTAGCGGGAATAGAATTCTCACCAATAGGCTATGCTGTCGACAGAGGCTGGAGCACCGCTTTTATATTGACGAGGCTGTTTGTTGTCATCATGGCAGGTTATTGGCTGGCCATATCAACGCCGTATAGTCAGCTTGTGCAAGGCTTGAATTGGGCCTTACAATACCTGCACCGAATAAAGCTACCTGTGGCCTCTTTTTCCTTAGCCGTGTCATTCGTGTTCCGTTTCATACCGCTCATTCTTCGCGAATGGCAGCAATTCTCGGCAATCGTCCGAGCGCGGGGGAAGGCATCGGTACGTCCGGGTAGTGTGCGTGTACGCGACATTCCTGCACTCATTGTTCCACTCTTACTAGCGATGTTCCACAAAGCGGAGCAAATGACCGTGGCGATGGAAATGAAACAAATCGACGGGCAAACACTGCTGCTGAGAAAAAACACATTGCAATGGCACCGTCGGGATACGTATTTGGCGGTGAGTGCGCTTCTTGCATGGATGCTGTTATTCTTTGGTAATCGCTTGTTATGAGAAAAACTTCTATCGAAGTCCTTCGAGGATGTGCGACCGCGTTTTATAGGTAGTTTTAATCGCCAATTATCAAGACGTTTTCGGGAGCCGAAAATGTAGACTTTCTAATGTGGTAACAAAAGGGCAAGCCGTCTATGCGGCTTGCCCTTTTGTATGTGACTGAAAACTGTTACTTCATCCCCGAGGTACTAAAATTCTCAATGATGTGCCGTTGGAAGATGATGAAGATGATTATGATAGGCGCAACCATCATCGTGGCGCCAGCCATTTGTAAGGCGAAATTTTGATTCGATTGGCTGCGCATCAAGGAAAGACCGACAGATAAGCTATACAGCTTTTCGTCGTTTGCGATGATTAACGGCCAGAGGAAGCTATTCCAGCCTGCGATGAACGTTAGGATACCCTGCACGGCCAAAATGGGCTTGGAGATGGGAAGCACGATCTGTAGGAAGGTGCGGAACTCGCTGGCGCCTTCCATTCGCGTCGCTTCGAGCAATTCATCCGGAATGGTAGACATGAACTGTCGGAACAAGAAGATACCGAAGGCGCCTACAAGACCCGGAAGGATTATGCCGGTCATTGTGTTGGTCAGATTCAATGCATTGAGGATCAGGTAAATGGGGATCATGGTGACCTGACCAGGAATCATCATCGTGGCGAGCACGATATAAAAGAGTGCGTTCTTGCCTTTAAATTTATATTTGGCGAATCCAAAGCCGGCCATAGCGTTTAAGAACATACCGACAAAGGAAAACAATACGATATTGAGCGTATTCCGTAAGTACACGCCGAAATTCATGTCGACGAACAGCTTTTTCACGTTAGCCAGGGTAAAAGCGTGCGGCCACAATGTGGGCGGGATGCTTAGCACTTCATTCTCCGGTTTGAAGGTAGATAAAACCATCCATATAAATGGTAACAGCATCATAAATCCGAACACGGTCAAAGCGATGCCGGCCACCCATTGGAGAAGTCGATCGTTCGTTCCGGAGCCGACAGGCTGATTTTGTGCCGATTTTGCGGACATTATGTGTGCCTCCTTTCTTATTAAAGATCAGTGTCCTTGTTTTGGAATCGGAATTGAACCAGGGTCACTAGGATAATCGCAAAGAACAGAATGAAGGATCCCGCAGCCGCATAGCCAAAGTGACTAAACTGGAAGCCATTGCGATAAATGAACAATGCGACGGACGTTGTACTGTCTAATGGACCGCCTTGCGTCATAATGAAAGGTTCCTCGAAGAACTGCAGCCAGCCAATCATCGTGGTGATGGAAACGAAGAAGATGGCAAAACGCAGCATCGGAATCGTTATGTAGCGCATTTGCTGCAAACGGGTCGCCCCGTCCAACTGAGCCGCTTCATAATAAGATTTTGGAATCCCTTGCAAACCAGCAATGAAAATAATCATATTGAGGCCGATGGCTCTCCACAACGCCAATAAGATCAGCGATATTTTCGCAACAATAGGGTTAGTTAACCAAGGCACGGGGCCGAGATGAACTAATTTGAGCAAGTAATTTAATAACCCGAATGTCGGGTTGTACAGATAGAACCAAACCACGGCAACCGCAACAACGTTGGTTACGGAAGGGAGATAGTAAATGACTCTGAACACTTTGAAAATGCGTGAAGTCCCGAAGTTGATCAACATCGCGACGCTAAGCGAGCAGAGGATGACCAGAGGCACCCCGATAACAACGTAGAATAACGTATTGAAAATGGCTTTCTTAAAAATAGGATCAGACAGTACATCTTTGTAGTTTTGCAGTCCGATAAACTTAATGTTCGAATAATCGGCTAATCCGGCTAGATCCATGTTCGTGAAACTGATAACGAGTGCGATCAGGATCGGAATCAATGAAAACAGGGTCAGCAGAATCAAGGTTGGCGCGATAAAAAGATAGGGCGCTTTTTTGGAGGTGAAACCTTTCATGACAAGTCCTCTCCTTTACGAGGGTGGAACGCTTATAGGAAATGAACAGCTAACCGGCATGAGCCGGCTAGCTGTTTAGGCTGGCAAAAATCTTATTTATTCAGGATGGATTCCGCTTTTTTGTTGAAAGCGTCCATTTCGGTTTGGGTACTGGCATTTGCACGGTAAATGTTTTCAAAGCTTTTCAGGAAGTTTTGGGCAATTTCTTCAAATGGTTTAACGAGTGGCATTGGCTCGGAAGCATTCATTTGCTGGCCGATGACTTTGTAGTTCGGATCGCTTGTCAAAGCTGGGTCTTCCCAAGCTTTTTTGGTAGCAGGCAATGTGTTAGTCAGCTTCAACCATTCAAGCTGTGTTTCTGGCTTGCTCATGTAAGCGATGAACTTAAGTGCTTCGTCTTTATGTTCTGTATATTGGAACACGGACAAGTCGGAACCACCCAAGGAAGATGTGTTGTTCTCTTTCTTAGGTAATACAGCAGTAGCCCATTTGTCTTTCAAGTCAGGAGCTTGGTCGTTGATCAACTTGATCATCCAAGGGCCGCTGATGAACATTGGGGTAATGCCTTTTTGGAATGCGGGCACGATATCCATTCCTAGATCTTTAGGTGCAGAGCCGTTCTTGAAGAAACTGTTCAGGTAATCAACGGCGCCAACAAACTCAGGCTGGTTGAAAAGTGGTTTGTTGCCATCAAGCAGTTTGGAACCGTTTTGGCGGGCAAACATGAAAGCAAGAGACTGTTCTTTTGTGTCGATGCTGATTCCGTAGTTACCGTTGCCGCGGGCTGCTAATTTCTTAGCCGCGTCGGACAGCTCGTCCCACGTTTTTGGTGCTTCGTTGTAGCCAGCTTCTTTTAATAGATCCGTACGATAGTAAAGCACGCGGGTATCAATGTACCAAGGAACGCCAACGACAGTATCGCCTTGCTTCGTTGTGGAGATGGCACCTGGATAGAAGTTAGCTTCTGCAAATTCTGGGTATTTACTTAGTTCTGGCTTCAAGTCCATCAAGGCTTTAGCAGATGCGAATTCTGGAATCCAGGTAGTACCCATTTGAAGAACGTCAGGGCCTTTCTTGGAAGCAATGGCTGTCAGAAGCTTGTCATGAGCTGTATCCCAAGGCAGCGCCTGAACGTTGATTTTGATGTTTGGATTTTCCTGCATGAATTTATCGGCAATTTTCGGAAGCGATTTCGCTTCTTCGCCCATTCCCCAAACGTTGAGGGTAACTTGCTTTCCACTTGCTGCAGGGCTTGAAGAACCCTCGGGTGTACTGCTGTTAGAAGAGCATCCTGCAAGGACGCTAGTTGCTAGCACGGTGCCAGCTACTACTGTGAAGATCTGTTTACGCATGTTGTGTTCCTCCCGGTTGTCATGATTTGTTTAGTAGGGTGCGCGTTATTCCCTAAAATATAAGTAATAACGAAGGTTATCTTTAACCTGCACCTTCAGGAATAGGTTTGTATTCCTTATTGCTAAAATAAATATGAGGCAGCATTGCATTTCGTAGAAACGTTTCGACAACTGTGATTTAGGCAATAATTATTTTATATTCAGTAATAGAAACGTTTCGATACTCATTATAAAACAAGTTGATGAGTGTTTCAACTAGTTATTTTCGCATAATAAAAACGTTTCTACACTAATTTTTGTAATTCTTAATACGTTGACGGCTATTTTTTTAATGATTATAATGTGAATAGAAACGTTTCTATGAATCAAAACATGAGCCGAGGGAGGCATCTAAATGACGGATCAACAATTGATTGCTCTGCTGAAGGAGCTGACTTTGGAAGAAAAAATCGCTCAGCTGCTGCAATTGGCGGCACCTTTCTTTGAAGGGACGGGAACTGAAGGGCAGATTACCGGTCCTATGGCGTCTATGGGAATTACGGAAGACACGATAAAAAATACGGGCTCTGTCTTGGGTTTGTCTGGGGCCAAAGAAACGATTGGCGCCCAAGAGGCTCATTTGAAAAAGAACCGTCTCGGTATTCCGCTGCTGGTGATGGCGGATATCATCCACGGTTATAAAACGATTTTCCCAGTTCCACTGGCAATCGGATGTTCCTGGGATATGGAAGCGGCTGAGAAAAGTGCGGAGATTGCGGCCGCAGAAGCTTCCGCTGCTGGCGTGCACGTCACTTTCTCTCCAATGGTCGACTTGGTACGTGATCCTCGTTGGGGACGTGTGATGGAAACGACGGGGGAAGACCCGTACCTGAACGGTGAATTTGCGCGGGCTTTTGTTCGTGGTTTTCAAGGAAAAGATTTAAAGAATGACCTTACCCGGCTTGCTGCTTGTGTGAAGCATTTTGCGGCTTACGGTGCAGGCGAGGGCGGTCGTGATTACAATACGGTGGATATGTCCGAACGTCAGATGCGTGAGTACTACCTGCCAGCGTATAAAGCTGCCCTGGATGAGGGCGCTGAACTCGTGATGACGGCATTCAATACGGTCGATGGCATCCCGGCCGCAGGGAACAAGCGGTTGATGCGCGATTTACTCCGTATGGAGTGGGGCTTCGATGGTGTCGTCATTTCGGACTGGGGCGCGGTGAAGGAAATGATCCCGCACGGCGTGGCTGCCGATGAAGCGGAAGCTGCCTGCAAAGCTATTCTGGCGGGTGTAGATATCGAAATGATGACGACTTGCTATGAGAATCATTTGAAGCAGCTCGTAGAATCCGGGGATGTAGCCGAGACGCTGATCGACGAAGCTGTGCTTCGCATTCTTCAGTTGAAACAGAAGCTGGGCTTGTTTGATAATCCGTATCGCGGTGCGAATATTGAGCGTGAACGTGAGCTTGTGATGAGCACAGAACATCGTCAGGCGGCTCGTGAGTTGGCTGTGAAATCCTGTGTCTTGTTGAAAAACGAGGCGGTGCTTCCCCTTAAGACGACGCAGAAAATCGCGTTGATTGGTCCGTTTGCCCGCAATGGGGATATTCTTGGTCCATGGTCGTGGATGGGTTCCAAAGATGAGGCTGTTCAACTGTATGATGGGTTGAAGTCGAAAGTCGATGCTTCTCTTATTGTAGCGGCTCAAGGTAGTGATATCGCCCATATGACGGAAGAGCAGTTGGAGGAAGCCTTAGAAGCAGCGCGCGATGCGGATGTGATCGTGCTTGCGCTCGGCGAGCACTCCGATATGAGCGGCGAGGCAGGCAGCCGGGCTGATATTCGTCTGCCGCAGGCGCAGCTGGATCTGACCGCCAAGCTGAAAACGCTCGGCAAGCCGATGGTCGCTGTGCTATTTAACGGCCGTCCGCTTGATCTGCATGGCGTATACGACCTCGCGGATGCTGTGCTTGAAGCGTGGTACCCAGGAACCGAAGGCGGCGCTGCCGTCGCTGATCTTCTGTATGGCGACAGTAACCCGACGGGGCGTCTGACGATGTCGTTCCCTTTTGCAGTCGGACAGGTTCCCGTTTATTACAACCATTTCAACACGGGACGTCCGCAGGGAGCCCCTGATGCACAGGTACGTTATGTATCCCAATACTTAGATATTCCGAACGAGCCTCTTTATCCATTTGGCTACGGATTAAGCTACACGACGTTCGCTTACAGTAAAGCGGCGATTTCATCCCCTAGCATGACCATGGATCAACCGATTACGGTAACGGTGAAAGTAACGAACACGGGCACACGCGGGGGAGAAGAAGTTGTACAGCTGTATGTACGGGATATTGCAGGTGAAGTGGTCCGTCCAGTCAAAGAGTTGAAGGCATTCCACAAAGTTTCTCTGCAGCCAGGCGAGAGTCGAGACGTTACTTTCGAGCTGAAAGAAGAGCAGTTACGTTATCATCATTCGGATCTTTCTTTGCGTAGTGATGCCGGAGAGTTCACGGTTTATGTCGGCCCGAATAGCAGAGATGTAGGGCAAGGTCTTTCGTTTAAGTTAATCAAGTAAGCAATGAAGAAAGTGAGTGAGTAAGATGGCAGCTGCCGAACAAGCGGATTTTCAACTGAAGTCGGGGAATTTGCAATTTTCTTTCCTAAACAGCGGAGATATCCGCGAAATTACCTACAACAACACCATGATCAATCAATGGGTAGCCAATCCCGTTGATGGTTCTTTAAATAACATATATCTGCGCTTGCATACTACGGAGGGGATCCAAGTCGTCCCGTTGATGGGTGTTCATTCTGGAAGCCGTGTACAGCACACGGAATCGACCGTATCTTGGGAAGGTTCTGCCCTAGGACTTCAGTACGAATTGACGTTCCATCTAACGCCTGAAGACATCTGGTTCTGGGATGTAAAGGTGAAGGGGGATAACGTGGATGTGGATATCATTTACGGGCAGGATATCGGTCTTGCAGATAAGGGCGCAGTCCGCAGCAATGAAGCTTATCTATCTCAATACATCGATCACGCCGTATTTGAGCATGGCCACAGCGGGTATGCCGTTTGCTCTCGCCAAAATATGCCGCAACAAGGGGCGTTTCCTTACCTGCAGCAGGGTGGTCTAATCAAAATCGTCGGGTACTCGACGGACGGATTCCAGTTTTTCGGGTTATCTTACAAGGAAACCAACGAACCGGAGGCGTTAAGCCGAGATACGTTGGCTAACGAGGTGTACCAATACGAATTCGCCTACACGGCGCTGCAGTCAGAGCGTTTGAACGTGAACGGCACGGCGCGCTTCGTCTTTTACGGCCTGTTCAAACCGAATCACCCGGAGGCGATTCAAGGGCTAGCCTTTGAGTCGGAGGTGCAGAAGGCTTGGCATCAAGCCGACGCTCAAAGCCAAGAGGCGGGCAAACAGCTCACCAAAGTGAGCATGTCTGAACAACTCGGCGCGCCGCTTTCCACCGTGTCGATGACCCGTGAGGAAATCGGCCGTTATTTCCCAACCCGCCATCAAGAGGAATTCGATGGTGACACGCTGTTATCTTTTTTCACGGAAACGCATGAACATGTTGTTCTGAAGGAAAAAGAGCTTCTTGTCGAGCGCCCGCATGGCCATATTCTCATGTCGGGGGATAATGCCCGCCTGAAGGAAGACGTCATGACCACCACGTCCTATATGTACGGAATCTTCAATTCACAGGTCGTGGTCGGGAACACGTCCTTCAATAAAATGCTGACGAATGCTCGCAATGCGTTGAATGTAATGAAAACCTCAGGGCAGCGCATGTACATCGAGTTGGATGGTCAGTATCATTTGCTGACGATGCCATCGATGTTCGAGCTTGGCTTCAACTACGCCCGTTGGTACTACAAAACAGCAGAAGATATGATTGTTATCACCAACCTGACAACCGTTGATACATCGGAAGTCCACCTGCAGGTCCGCTCCGAAAGCGGCAAGGCGTATCGTTTCCTCGTTACGAATCAAATTACGATGAACAACAATGAGTACGACAAACCATTCAAGTTGCAGCAGGATGGACAAAAGCTGTCTTTCTACGCGGACGCGGCGTCCGACAGCGCAAAGGTTTGGCCTCAGCTATGCTACCGGATGCAGGTTGCAGGTGCTGATTTCGAGGTAGGCAATGAGACTCTGCTGGTGCCTGGTGCCAACCCTCACTCCGCCTCCCTCGTTGTTCTGGCGTTAGACCAAAGCAGTGAATGGAGTCTGACCATTCAGGGGCTTATTAGAAATGAAGATCTGCCATTCACCGAAGTGAATGCGGCATCTGAGATTGCTCGATATCGCGATTTCTTTGCTACGGTCATGAACGGATTTCATCTGTCGCAAGGCGGTGGCACAGCAGATAGCTTGAACAAGGTAAACACCCTTGCTTGGTGGTATACGCACAATATGCTCGTTCACTATTCCGTTCCGCATGGCTTGGAGCAGTATGGCGGGGCTGCCTGGGGTACTCGTGACGTGTGCCAAGGACCGGCAGAATATTTCCTTGCGACACATAAATACGGCGAAGTTCGTGATATTCTCAAAACGGTCTTTTCCCATCAGTATGAAGACGACGGCAACTGGCCTCAGTGGTTTATGTTCGACCAGTATGCGGCGATTCAGCAGGAAGAAAGCCATGGGGATATTATTGTTTGGCCGTTGAAGGTGTTGAGTGATTATTTGGCTGCAACCAAGGACTACAGCATTCTTGAGGAAAAAGTTCCTTATACGAATCGACATACGTTCCAGTTTACGGAAGATACAGCAACGATCTATGACCATGCGAAAAAAGAGATTGCCTACATCCAGGATCATTTTCTGCATGGCACGCATCTCTCTTCTTATGGGGATGGCGATTGGGATGACACGCTTCAGCCGGCTAACGCGCAGTTGAAGCAGTATATGGTCAGCAGCTGGACGGTGGCTCTGACTTATCAGGTATTCAATCAATTGTCGGCGGTACTTATGGCATCGGACGAGAGAATGGCAGCCGAGCTTCAGAGCTTAGCAGCCGGCATCCAAGCCGATTTCAACCGCTACATGCTAGGCACGGACGTCATTCCAGGCTTCGTCTATATGGAAGAGCCAGGCAAGGCTGAGCTGATGCTGCACCCGACGGATATGAAGACGGGCATCCAGTACCGCCTGCTTCCGATGACGCGCAGCATGATTGGTGAGCTGCTGACAGAGGAACAAGCGCGATCACATTATCAAATCATCAAGGATGAACTGTATTGCCCGGATGGCGTTCGCTTGATGAATCGCCCGGCTAACTACGCTGGTGGTGTCAGCACCAACTTCAAGCGCGCCGAGCAAGCGGCGAACTTTGGCCGTGAGATCGGTTTGCAGTACGTCCACGCACATATCCGATTTGTTGAGGCTATGGCCAAACTTGGTAAATCAGATGAGGCCTGGAAAGGACTCGAGATGATTAATCCGGTTGGCATCCGCAAGGTCGTGCCGAACGCTGCGCTGCGCCAGAGCAACAGTTACTTCAGCAGCTCGGATGGGCAGTTCAATACCCGTTACGAAGCACAGGAGCGTTTCGAAGAGCTGAAAGAAGGTGCCGTGCCAGTGAAAGGCGGCTGGCGCATTTATTCCAGCGGTCCGGGAATCTATATGAACCAGTTGATTTCCAACGTGCTAGGGATTCGCCTAGACGTCGGTGACCTTGTCATCGATCCTGTCCTGCCTCAAGACTTGGACGGGTTAAGGTTTGATTTTGCGGTGAAGGGACGTCCGGTTACTTTCGTATATCATTTGGCGGGAAGTTCACGTGTGAGGGTGAATGGCAGCGAAGTAGCTGCAAAAGCAACAGCGAATCGATATCGTCAAGGCGGTCTCCGCGTTAGCGAGCAGGATCTGCAAGCTCATTTAAATGAGGATTCAAATGTAATTGACGTGTTTGTGTAAAGTGAAGTGGCGATCCTTCGAGGTCGCCTATTTCCTTATAAGATAAGATCTTTGTGATATAATAGTTGAAAATGAGAGCGTAAACGTTAGGAGCTGTTTTTGTGATCAGCATAAAAGATATTGCGAAAAAAGCGGGCGTTTCGATATCGACGGTGTCTTATGCACTGAACGGCAATCCGAAAGTAACGGAAGAAACGAGCGCGAGGATTCTGAAGATCGCTCGTGAAATGGACTATGTCCCGAATGCCGCGGCGAGAACATTAAAGAGTCGGTCCTCCAAAATCATCGGTGTGTATTTGACTGATTTCAGTGGGGCCTTTTATGGCGAAGTATTGCAAGGGATGAAAGAAGTGCTGAACAAAAGAGGCTATGATCTTATTGTGTGCAGCGGTTCTTATTCACATCGGTTGCTGCCTCAGCGTATGATTGATGGCGCTATCGTACTGGATCATTCGTTCGCTAGTGAAGAACTGTTGCAATTAGCCGAACGTGGGCATAAATTGGTTGTATTGGACCGGGAGCTGAACCATCCGAACGTGAACCAGGTCCACTTAGACAACAAAGCGGGAGCTGCGTTGGCCGTTGAATATGTGATTGAAAAAGGTCATAGGAAGTTGTACGTGGTGACAGGACCGCAGGGATCATACGACTCTAAACAGCGATTGCAGGCTGCGAAGCAAGCCATTGAGCGTAATCCTGACGTGGTTTATGTTGAAATTGAGGGTAACTTCACGAAGGAATCCGGCGAACTAGCCGCCAAGCAGATCATGAAAGAATATAAGGAACCGGTTGCGGTTTTTTGCCTGAATGATGAAATGGCGATCGGATTGTATAACACACTGGTCAAAGCTGATTTCCGAATTGGCGAACAGATTCACATTATCGGCTTCGACAATATCGAACTTACCCAATATACCCAGCCGCGCCTAGCGACGATTGACTATTCCAAACGCAAGTGGGGGGCTTTGGCTTCTGAGCAGCTGATTAAGCTCATTATGGGTGTACCGGTGGAGCATGAGCGGATTTATGTGACGTTGATTGAGGGCGGCTCCGTGGGTGAGGGATGAGATCCTAAGGATGATGACGGGGAAGGTGGGGGAACGATGGAGCCATTCACAATCTACGAGCAGCAAATGCAGCGGAAGCTGACAAGGTGGGGAATTCGGCTGCAGAAGGAGCCAAATCTGCTCGAGCGCGCCTCGAAGTCCATTCAAAACCGCATCAACCAAGTGATTCCGGATAAAATTCATACTACCATCACCGCGACGGTCAAAGGGATTGTGCAAACGACCTTGTTCGGGATAACGTATATGCCAAAAACAGATCCATTGCGTGGCGTGTCGATGGCAGATCGCGATGCGAAGGCGGAGGAACTGCTGTCGCTGTACAAAAAGATCGCCGCCGCCGAAGGCGCAGGAACAGGAGCGGGCGGTATTTTGCTTGGGCTGGCTGATTTTCCGATTCTCATCGGGATTAAGCTGAAGTTTCTCTTTGAATTGGCGCACGTTTACGGGTACTCGACCCATGATTATCGAGAAAGATTATTCATTCTCTATGTGTTTCAATTAGCGTTCTCCAGTGCGAAGAAGAAGCCGGAGCTGCTTCATACGATTAAGAATTGGCCTGCGATTTCGCAGACGTTCCCCCCTGCCGCCGACGTCATGAAGCAAGTGAATTGGTTGCAGCTGCAGCAGGAGTATCGGGATACGATCGATTTTCGTAAAATGCTTCAGCTCATCCCCGGTATTGGTGCTGTCGTTGGCGCTTGGGCCAACTTCGGTTTGCTGGAGGAGCTCGGTGTGGCTGGTATGAACTGCTATCGGATGCGCAATTTGCAAGACAAAGCAGCGGAGCTGGCTGACAAATAGTCGAACGATCCGTTCTTTCTGTCAATTTCCCGCATACACTAATAAAGAGTCGGTTATCGGCTCCGCTTGTGAATTTTTGTGATTATTTTCACAAGCCTATATGTGATTTAATTCACAATCGGAGGAGTGTTGAGACGATGAGCACAACCAAGATCGTAATCTTAGGTGCGGGCTACGGCGGACTTGTCACAGCGATAAGGCTGCAGAAGAAGATGAGACGGAAAGAATTGGACGTTACACTGGTTAACAAACATGATTATCATTACATCACGACCCATCTGCATATGCCGGCTGCCGGTACCGACCATCACGAGAATGCGCGCGTGACGATTTCGGATCTGATTGATGAACGGAAGATTCGTTTCGTGAAGTCGACGGTTAGACAGATTTTGCCTGATGAGAAGAAGGTTGTGCTGGATGAGGCTACACTCGATTACGATTATTTGGTGGTCGGGTTGGGGAGTGAAACGGAGACCTTCGGCATTCCTGGGATGCAGGAATATGCCATGTCGATCAAAAGCATTAACAGTGTCCGCTTCATCCGGCAGCACATTGAGTATATGTTCGCTAAATCCAAAATGGAGCCGAAGCGCAAGGACTATCTCACCTTCGTCGTGGGAGGTGCGGGGTTCACGGGAACGGAATTCGTGGGGGAGCTCGCTGACCGCATTCCTGTTCTCTGCAAAACGTATGATGTCGATCCTACGGATGTCCGCATCTATAATGTGGAAGCCTCCCCATCGGCGCTGCCGCCTGGGCTGCCCATCGATTTGATCGAATACGGAATGGAAGTGATGCGCCGTAAGGGCGTGCAATATAAGCTGTCTACGGCGATTAAAGCGTGCACAGCGGAAGGTGTTATTCTAGGTAATGGGGAGTTCATTCGAGCGGGTACGATCGTCTGGTCGGGGGGAATTCGCGGGAATTCTTTGTTGCAGCAAGCAGGGTTTGATGTGCAACGCGGCCGGGTCAAAGTGGATAGCTGCCTGCGTTCGTATCAATTTTCGGATGTTTTCATCACCGGCGACTGTTCGATCGTCACGAGCCCTGAAGGTACACCGTATCCTGCGAATGCCCAAATTGCCGTCCAGCAAGGCTATAATGCGGCGAGGAATCTCCTACAAATGGCTCGAGGCAAAGAAATGAGGCCGTTTGTTTATGATTACAAAGGTACGGTTGCTTCGTTAGGCCGTGGGGATGCCGTCGGTTTACTCAAAGTGAAGAAAGTGAAAGGCCGGCTCGCGTCTTTTCTCAAAAAAGTGATCGATGCGCGTTACCTTTATCTCATCGGCGGCATTCCACTCATTTGGAAGAAGATGATTCGGAAGCAGAAATCTGCAACCCGCAATTATCATGTGCCCAATTAATCCCGTTGAACGAAGAAAAAGCTGGTAGGAGCGGTCGCCATGGACCGAATCTCATACCAGCTTTTTCTATATGTTAATCCGTTGCAATCGCGGCACTCGTTGCACTGCCGCTTACTTCGGAATTTATAGAGGCAGCGGATTTGCGTTTCCGCGAATAGCTCATATAAATGAGCGAACTGCCAATCGTTAGAAAAGCGATAACCGCCATCCCCCAGATCAGGTTGTCAAAAGCTCGCTCCAGCGGCAGCGATTTCTGCCAGACGAGCGCACTGCCAGAGAGTGCCACGGCGAAGGCGCCGCTGAAAAACTGCAATAATTGGAACAAGCCCATACCTGATCCAATACGGTCCTTCGCTAATTGCCGCGAGAGCTCATTGGATACGGCGCTGGACAATGTCGTGAAGCTGACGCTGACCAGGATGTAGAGCACAGCAATCCAATAATACGAATAGACGGCTGTCAGAGCTAACAGCACCGTGGAGGCGAGAAGCAGCCAAGGCACATAGCGAAGTAGTGCAGTATTCCCGTAGCGGTCAATGATGCGGCCCACGCGGTTGGAGACCAGCATGGCAATGAGCGCGCCTGGAAAAAGCAATAGTCCTGAAGTCAGCGGCGCTAGGCCGAAGACTCTAGCCAGCATTTGCGGCGCTAAGAATAGGAAGCCGAAGCTGACCATATAGGACGTAACGCCGATGGCGCTAAGTGCCATGTAAGGCCTGTCGGCGAAGAGCGAAGGCAGCACGAAGGGCTGTGAAGCCCGGCGAATACGCCATGCGAACAGGGCTAATGCGATCACGCCTGCTAGAAGGGCGTAGATGCTTTTGGACGTAAGGAACAGCAGGAGACCTGTTGTCCCGATTCCGAGCAGCACGGCACCGATGAAGTCGAATGAGCCGCTTTCGGCTTTTTCTTTTGGGATAAGAATCAGGAAGATAGGTATCAGCAGTAAAGTGATGCCTGTGATCACCAACAAGAAGTGCCAGCCCAAATACTGCACGATCGAACCGCCTGCGACGGGCCCAAGTCCCAGCCCGAGTGACGCGGCGGACAGGATAAGTGACATCGCTCTGCCTCGACGAGCAAGAGGAATGTAACGCGTAACGAGCACGATGCCAAGCGATGGGATTGCGCCAGCGCCTGATGCTTGGATGAGCCGCGTAATCAGCAGCGTCCCGAAGCTATTCGTGAACAGCCCTAGGAGCGAGGCGCCGCCAAGCGAAATCAGCGCTATGAGATAAAGCCTACGAATCGGCACGAAGTCCGATAAGCGGCTGTAGGTGATCGATGAGATGGCGAAAATGATGGAATACCCCGTGACGATCCAAGAGGCTGTCGAGGGGCTGAGTCCGAATTGCACTGAAATTTTGGGCAGCGCCAGATTGAACATCATTGTATTCATGATCACCAATACAATGGTAAAACAGAGCAGCCAAGAAACCGGCGTTTCGCGTAAACGACTAGTCGTTTCAGGTTCATTAGACGTGTTTCCTGAGCGGTGAGGTGAAGCCGTTGCTTGCGTTGACATGGTACACCATCCGATCTATAACTATAATTTATTTTGTTACAGTTTATCATGGCGGGTGGGGAGTGTCAATGAAATCAGCCCGATTAACAATAAATAAACATTGTATAATTATTCATTTTTAAGTATTATTATTCATTATAATTGTTGGAAAAGTGAGGTTCATACCATGTCATCTATCATTAGAGAAGTAGAATTGAAAGATAAGGAATTACTAACAGAGTTGATGTATGCTTATATTGTAGGCTTTTATGGGAAGCCGCGACCGGACGTTGCCAAGATTCATCGGCTGATTAGCAACTTACATCATGAACAAGGCGGTATACAATTCGTAGTCGAAACGGAGGGGCAGCTCATCGGGTTTGCGACGTTGTATTTTGCCTGGAGTACGATGAGGGCTGATCCGATTACGATCATGAACGACCTCTTCTTATTGGCACCATTCCGTGGGACGGCGGTGGAAGAAGCGTTGTTCCGACATTGCCAAAACTATACAAAGGAACACGGATATGCTTATATGTCGTGGATAACTGGAAGGGATAACGTTCGGGCACAAGCGTTCTTTGATCAGATGGGTGCAACTCGTACGGATTGGGTGAACTATTCAATAAGATAGAATTGAACCTTGGAAGAATGCAAGTCGTCGTTTGCTCAAAATACCTCGACTCACTACGAGAACGGAAGATAATCAATGATCTAGGTGAATGTAAGCGAATTATTGAGGAAATGGAGAGGGGGAAAGAAGCTTTTTACGTTTTTTCCCTCCTTTACTATGTTGACAGAAGAGAGTAGTATTCAACACGTACAAGAACAGTTGAATATTTCGCTTAATTTTCAGTTAAGAAAAGCGGGGGAACCACGCATTCTATGGGGTGAATAACGGTGCTGATAGCAAGTACCATTTAGGGCAGATTTCTCGCGGCCCGAACCCGACAGCTAACCTCGTAAGCGAACGTGAGAAAGGAGAACATGTGGTTATCACACACAAGGTCTATCCTTGTGTTTTTTTGCGTCCTTTTATCAAATAAGTGTAAGGAAAGACTAGGTTTAATTGGAGGAACGACCACGAAATGACAAGTGATTCATTGAAAAAGATTGTGTTTGGCAAGCCGCTGAAGTCTAGCGAAATGGAATCAGAGAGAATGCAGGTCTGGAAAGCTCTACCGATCCTGTCTTCAGATGCGCTGTCTTCCGTCGCTTACGGAACGGAGCAAATTCTGCTTGAGCTCGCTACCGTTGGGGTTGCCGCATTTGCGTTCTCTTTACCCATCGCGCTTTCAATTATTGCCTTGATTCTACTGCTCGTCTTGAGCTATAGACAAGTGATTGAAGCCTACCCAATGGGTGGCGGTGCGTATATGGTAACGAAAGAAAATTTAGGGATGGTGTGGGGACGACTCACTGGCGTCTCGCTGTTAATCGATTACACCTTAACGGTGGCCGTTTCGATCTCAGCCGGTGTTCAGGCCATTACGTCAGCATTTCCTGCCGCGGTGCCTTATATCGTGCCACTTACGGTGCTTCTAGTTTGGGTAATGGTTTGGCTGAATTTGCGAGGTACCTCTGAATCGGGTACGGTCTTCGCGATTCCAACATACTTTTTCATCTTATGTATTCTAGTGCTGGTAGGTAAAGGTATTTACGACATGATGACGGGCTCGTTCAATACGCATGCCATCGAATTCGTACCTAACTCAGCAACGAACTCATTAACGTTATTCGTTCTTCTGAAAGCTTTCTCATCAGGCTGCTCCGCGGTGACGGGGATTGAGGCGATTTCTGATGCTGTACCTCATTTTCGCACACCTTCCGTCAAAAATGCAAAACGTACGCTTTTATCCCTTGGGGTATTGCTGGCTATCGTCTTCGGCGGCGTCACGTTGATTGCCTTAGCTTATGGAATTTCACCAGATCCGAACGGGCATACATCTGTATTATCTATGGTAACAGAGCAAGCATTTGGCCGTGGATTCCTGTACTACGCCACTCAAGTCGCCACGATGCTAATTTTGGTGCTGGCGGCCAACACGAGCTTCAATGGGTTCCCGATTCTGGCTTCGATTATGGCACAGGACAAAAACTTCCCGCGTATGTTCTCATACCGTGGTGACCGACTTTCGTATCACTATGGCATCATTACGTTAGGCGTGTTAGCAAGCGTTCTGCTCATCGGTTTCAAAGGGAGGACAGATGCACTCATTCCTCTTTATGCGATCGGCGTATTCTTATCCTTTACCCTGGCTCAAAGCGGTCTAGTCCGTAAATGGATTCGTGAACGCGCGAAAGGCTGGATCGGAAAGCTGATCATTAATGGGCTCGGCGGCATTGTGTCCCTGGCGGTTCTGATCATTTTCTGTATCACCAAATTCAGTGAAGGTGCTTGGATTGTCATTATTGTGACACCGATTCTCCTCTGGCTGATTACGCAAATTAGTCACCATTACGATGACGTGGCCAAACAGCTGCGTATCGATATCACACAAGATCGCGTGTGTACCAAAGAACCTGTTATCATCGTTCCTGTAGCTGGGATTCACCGCGCTGTAGAGCAAACCTTGAACTACGCGAAGTCACTTTCGCCGAATGTGATTGCCTTCTATGTCTCCTTCTCCGATGAAGAAGAGGAAGCGATGCAGGAGAAGTGGCAGATCTGGGATCCGGGTGTCCGACTCGTGGTATTCAAATCCAGATACAGAACGATTTTCAAGCCATTGGTGGAATTCATCGAACGGATCGATACGCACGTATCTGAAAAGCAATCCATCATGGTTATTCTACCGCAATTTATCCCGAAAAAATGGTGGCACCGACTGCTTCATAACCAGTCCGCGGCGCGTATTCGTTCCAAGCTCCAATCCGATAAGGATATCGTAGTTGCGACAGTGCCGTATCATTTACACCAGTAGACGTGTACAATAATAGGGAGACCAAGCTAACGAGGTGACCCCTATGGTGAAGAAAAAAGGTAAAGTAACGCAAGCTCCTGCTAGCGTGCAAGATAAACCGGCTACACTCAAGGATCTGCTGCGTCCAGAAATTCTAGAAGGACTTAAAGCGCAGGCCGATGCGATGAAAGCCGAAGAACAGGCGAAGAAAGATGCGGAGCGAGCGAAGGCAGAAGCCGCTCGCAAGGCGGAAGAGAAGCGTCTGGAGAATGATTTTGGTTATCAGCTGGAGAAAAGCAAGTTAGATTGGCGGAAGCATAAATGAGGGGGCGCACGATGTGCCTCCTTTTCTTTATGGGCGCGATGATGGTGCTTGCGGGTTGTGAGGCGGGGCAGGGCGGTGAAGCTGCAGGGGCAAGTGCGTCAGATACAATAAGTGCAACTACGGTGCCAACCGGAGCGACTGCAACCAGTGCGCCAAGCGCACTTGTAAGTGCCCCGACTAGCACGCCTGAGCTCGAGCATACATCAGCTCCGGAACCTACACAATCTCCGGCAGGCTCATTCCCATCACCATCCGCTAGTCCGACGGCTCAACCGGTTGCTACACCACATAAGGAAGCAACGCCAGCCTTTGCAGCTGTAGAGAAATCGTTGATCGACCGCTACGCTAGCATTGTACCCACGAAGTGGGGAGAGCGCATCTCTGGCGTGAAAACGAAGCTGCATACGAAGGATAAAGTTATCGCGCTGACCTTCGATGCTTGCGGTGGGAAGGATGGCAGCGGCTACGATGAGAAGCTAATCCAGTACTTGATTCAGGAGCATATTCCCGCGACGTTGTTTATTAACGGTAGATGGATTGCTGCGAATCCAGCAACCTTTGCCGCGTTGGCTGCGAATCCGCTGTTCGAAATCGAAAATCACGGCACCGAGCATCGTCCCCTGTCTGTGAATGGCAAGCTAGCCTACGGTATTGCGGGCACGAAGAACGTCAAAGAAGTCATTCATGAAATGAATGACAATGCAGATCAGATTGAGAAGCTAACGGGGAAGAGACCGACCTTTTTCCGCTCGGGCACGGCATTTTATGACGATGTTGCGGTATCCGTAGCCCATGATCTTGGCTTTGAGTTAGCGGGCTACTCGGTGCTTGGGGACGCGGGAGCCACTTATAACTCAGAGCAAGTGTACAATGCGTTAACGAAAGCCCAGAGCGGATCTATCGTCATCGCACATATGAATCATCCTGAGAAAGATACCGCAGAGGGCGTCATTAAAGCGATCCCGCAGCTGCGTAAAGCTGGTTTCAGCTTCGTTCAATTAGCTTCTTACCCTGAAGATTAGGGTGAGGGCTATTTTTTTACCTTTTTTTCATCTCAAAAAACTCACAAGCCTCTCGGTCATAATACGTCAGATCGCTAACACGGGTCTGCACAACGACAGTCGTGTCGCTGAATCGCAGGACGACGGCATTGGAATCGACGATATGATCGTCTTTGAAAATCCGCACAACCCCTTGTCGATCGATGACCTCCTGAAAATCTGAATCGGAATGTAAACGTTGATTTCTTGCCATGTAAAACTCTCCCCTAACTCAGTTATAATCGTTGCTTATATTGTAACACAAGGCGGCGATATGCCCGAATTATAGAGTTGCCTATTGTCCATCTTTCGCAGTAAGCTTGCATATAGATGAAATAAACGCATACATGATGGATGATCAAAGGGAGCTGAAACAGATGGAAGTCAAATTTTGCATGAGTTGCGGAGCTGCCATGGAGACGCGTGATATAGATGGAACCGAAAGACGGGCATGTACCGTGTGCAGCTTTGTTCATTGGGGAAACTACAGTATCGGTGTTGGTGCGCTTGTGATGAAGGATGAGAAGATTCTGCTTGTGCGCAGAGCGCAGGAGCCGGGCAAGGGCAGATGGACGAACCCGGGCGGCTATATTGAGCAGCATGAGCTGATTCAAGATACAATTGTCCGTGAAGTCATGGAGGAATGCGGCGTGGAGGCTTCCGTATCACGTCTAGTTGCCGTCCGCGATCTGCCGAGAAGCATTCATAATCTGTATATTGCTTTTGAAATGGATTACATCAGTGGAACCCCTCAGCCTGACGGTGTGGAGGTCGATGCTGCAGGCTTTTACAGCCTAGATGAAATGGCTTCTATGCCTGTCGCTGATTTTACCAAATGGCTCATTGACGTTGCCTTGCATTCCAAAGGAGACGGTCTCGTTGAGGATACAGAGCCTGTCATCCCAATGGCTGGTTACGGATTGTACCGTGTGCCTAAGGTTCAAAGCTTATGATCCAACTTCGCGGCCATCATCTGCTTTGCTTGTTAGGTTATCGAGGCATGGGATACTCGCCTGCATTTTGCGAAAATATGACCATTGTCTATGAGCATCTGCGCCAAGAGCCCCAAACGATGATTCGCGTTGTGCTCGGGCCTGATGATCTGTGCGCGGCTTTTCCGAGAGACCAAGAGGCGCATTGCGAGAATCGAACGGTTTATCAGCGTGATGCGGAGATTATTGCGAAATTAGGTTTGGAGGTCGGCATGGAGCGGAGCTGGGCCGCCATATGTGGGCAAGTGGCGCTCGAAGTGAAGCCAGCCGATATCAGCAACCTATGTGCGACTTGCCGTTGGGAGCCATATGGGGTGTGCGCGGATGGTGTGCGTATTATTGGTGAGGGTGGCGTTTTGCCGCCTGTTCCTAAGAAATAAGGCCTCAAACTTACAGCCTTGCATGCCCGATCTCCTTGCGACGATCCGGTAAGCGTGCATATCATTTCAAAAATAAGGGGCTGTCCACAAAGTAGATGAATCTACTTTGCAGACAACCCCTTTTACTCATACAAAAATACTGACATCCGCGCCCATCTCCAGCTTCTCAGAAGGGGACGAAAGAACGTTTGCGACCATACGCAGCTCGTCAATCGGTTGCAGATAGGATCTCAACTGGCGGCTGTCTTTTTGCTCAGGATGCAGCCATTTCTCCATCTGCTCCTCGTCCAGAATAGCGGGCATGCTCGCGTGGTAAGGAGAGACGACGGAATTCGATTCCGTCATGAGCATCATGCACGTACGCAGCTCCTCTTCGCCAGAAGGGGCTTTCCAAATATCATACAGCCCGGCAATGCCGAACGTACCGCTCCGCATTTTGAAACGAATCCACTCCGTTTCTTTCCCTTCCGTTACTCCCACATAGAAGCCACTGCAAGGGATGACACAACGCTGCTTTTTGACAATACGATCGAACACGATGTTGGAGAAAATGGAGTTGCGATCGCCGCATACCGCCTCCTTGGCCCAGAAAGGCATTAAGCCCCAGCGGAACTCATCCAGAATGCGCTCACCCTTGCGATTGATCATAACGGCCGAAACCGATTCAGTAGGGCGTACTTCATAGCGGTTGGAGCTGTAGGATAACAGCCGATCGACGCGGAATTGCTTCATGACTTCGTGAACATCAGCCAGAATGGCTATGGAATGACACATGTTATCACCTCATTAGATTTTAAACCTATCTCTATTCGCGGTCGCTCATCATCGAAGTTCCTCGATATAGGTATTCTCATTATTTTCCTAAAGCAACCAATTCATGTATGAGGGTTAACACTTTTTTCCACAGCAAACCATTTCTGGCTCCAAGACAAAAAAACCAAGAGCACCTTGCTCCCGGTTCTGAATGTGATAAGGCTATTCGGCTATTGGCATTTGAAGGTCTGCGGCATGTACATGAATGCAGTTTTTGCCATTGCGCTTGGCTTTGTACAAGCACTCGTCGACAAGCTGGAACCATGCTTTCTTCATTGTATTGCGATTGTAACTGGCCAGCCCAATGCTCATCGTTAGCTTCTGATCAGGCATTTCGGGAATGACAGTGGAGCGAATGTTTACCATAATTTCTTCACATATGGCTAGCACTTCAGATTGGGATTTCCCCACGAACAAGACAGCGAACTCTTCCCCGCCATAACGAAAAGACATATCATCAGGCCCAAGCACCTCTCTTAAGAGAAGTCCGATGGATTTGAGGACAACATCACCGACCCAATGACCGTAATTATCATTAATGAATTTGAAGTTATCAATATCCATCAAGGCAAGCTCCAGAGGGGTGTCCTCGGGCATGTGCGAAATCAGGTGATCCGTATGCTCTTGGAAGGAGCGATGGTTAAAAAGCTCGGTAAGCGCATCAACCTTGGACAGCCGATCAATCATCACGTTGCGAATCAGCAGATCCTGTTCGCGAACGACCGAGTTTTTCAGTTGAGCGAGTAAGGCGAGTCCGCGACCCATAATGAAAAAGCAAAGTAAGGCTGTTGCACTAAGAACGGTAACAGAAACGATAACATCGTAAGAGGTAATGGTTTGTCCGTCAATGCGCTGCGTCAGAAGTAAAATGATTAAACTAACAACGCTTGCACCATAGGCGAAGAAGATATATTTCTTTTGAAAATAGATAGAGGCCAGTAGAACAGGAAAACTAAGGAGTTCATAGCTGTTAGTCAGCTCAGGAATACATAGGATGAATATACAAACCATGGTCATGGTCCATAGGATCATGATAAAATCACAGTAGGGCTTCAAATAGGATATAGCCAAATAGCCAACACCCATCAGACAAAGCTGTAAGAGCGTGGGAACAAGCTGGAATTGCATAAAGGCATTGAACCAATCTGTCGGCTGCTCCTGCACTTCAAAGAACAAAGCGATCATAGCAGCTACTTCATAGATGATGAGGATCCACCATAACATTAGAATCAGCTTTCGATTCCAAGTTGGATCGTGTGCTGGAAGTTGTTCCATCAAAAGGTGGCCACTTTCCTTTCAGGGCAGTAGGTTTCGAAACGTTTTGTGCCTTATCCTGATATTGTAAAGAATAACCACCTAATTAAGCAAGCTATTTACGAGGGAATAGATCTTAAGTTTTGATAAAATATATCGAATCATTGGGGAGACCTATGGCAGCTCAAGGGTATGTGCACGCGTGGGAACATTATAAAGATGAACTTCATTTACTAGATAAAAAGCTAGAATTACTCTATAAGCGCCGTCAGAAGCTGACACCCGATCCGCAAACAGACTCGTTCCGGGGGATGTTTGTTTCCGAAGATGAATTCATTCGTCTTATTGGCGGACTAGGCAGTGAAGATGAATTGGAAGAGGACGAGCAAGAGATTGGTGAAATGATAGAGGAGCTGGAAGCAGCTATCTTACTTCGCCGAGAGGAAAGCCGCAAAGCGGGTCTTTTCCTGCCATTGGCGTATTTATCTACCGTTTTCGGCTTCTCTTCCATTGAAGAACGATTCGTCATGCTAGGTCTTGCTGTGGAGTTGGATCGGAAATATGAACGTATATTCGGCTTTTTGCTGGATGATCTTACTTCCAAAACACCGAATATTAGCCTAGCGTTGCAGATCGCTTGCCATAGTCCGGAGGAGATGCGGGCAGCTCGGACGACGTTCATGGCACCAGAGGGCAAATTGGCTCGCTATGTCCTGCATCCGGACACGCTGCATGTTAACGGCCAAACGCTTTTGTCGAGACCGCTGCAGCTCGATAAGCGGATTATTACGTTCCTGCTCGATTCCGGTGAGTTGGACCCTAAGCTGAAGCCTGCGGTTTCCATGGTCTATCCAGATGATGAGTTAGCTCCGCTGCTCGTTCAGGAGGATTTCCAAGAACGGCTGCGAAGCTTCATTGAAGTTGCTCTTGAAGCGCCAGTGGCAGAACGCAAACGGCTGGCATTCCATCTGTGGGGGAATGCAGGAGCAGGCAAAAAGCTGCAGGTCATGCATCTAAGCCGCACCTTCAACAAGCCGCTGCTGTTGGTTGATCTGGCCGATGTGCTGCTGCATGCGGCAAGCTTGGAAGACCAGCTTCGCGCAATTGTGCGCGAAGCGATTCTACACCAAGCCGTGCTGTGCTTCACACGGCTGGAGGTGCTCTACCCCGATGAGCCGGATCTGTTAGCGCAGCAGCGGCTCGGACGGTTTCACGAGCTGCTCGACGGCTACGGCGGCATGGTCTTTCTGCTAGCCGGGCGTTTCAACCGGCTGAGCTGGAAGCCCAAGGAGCGGCTGCTCCTTGAGCATGAACTTGCTGTGCCCGACGAGAGCGGGCGGGCGCGGCTGTGGCAGGCATTCGCGGAAGAGCTAGGCGTGGGCGCGGATGTGGACTACCGGGTGATGAGCGGGAAATTCCGCTTCACCCCGGGGCAAATACGCCGCGCGTTGGCGCTGGCGCGCGGGTACTCGGCCTGGCAGCAGGAGTCTGCCAGGGATGGCTCTGGTGGCGCGCTGCGCAGCGACGCGCTGTACAAGGCGTGCTACCAGCAGGTGCAGCACAAGCTGGAGCGCAAAGCGACGCGGATTGAACCGCGCTACGGGTGGGCGGATGTAATCCTCCCGCCCGAGCAGAAGGATCAGCTTCGCAACGCGTGCAATCAAGTGAAATATCGCGGTGTCGTCTACAGCGATTGGGGCTTCGAGAAGAAGCTGGCTTATGGCAAGGGGCTCAGCATGCTCTTCGCCGGCCCGCCGGGCACGGGGAAGACGATGTCCGCGCAGGTCGTTGCTGGGGATTTGCAGTTGGAGCTCTACAAGGTTGATCTCTCGCAGGTCATCAGCAAATACATCGGGGAAACCGAGAAGAACTTGCATGAGATTTTCGAGGAAGCTCAGCTCAGCAATGCGGTGCTGTTCTTCGACGAGACCGACGCGTTATTCGGTAAGCGCTCTGAGGTGAAGGACTCACATGATAAGTATGCGAACATTGAGACGGCCTATCTGCTTCAGAAAATGGAGGAGTACCAGGGCATCACGGTGCTTGCTACCAATCTATTAAACAACATTGATGAAGCCTTCTTACGGCGGATCAATTATGTCATTAAATTTCCATTTCCGGATAGTGAATATCGCGAGAAGATTTGGCAATCCATGTTCCCGCCAGCGGCTCCGCTTAGCGATGATGTAGATTTCAAATATCTTGCACAGCGCTACGAGATTGCCGGAGGGAATATAAAGAACGTTGTGCTCTCTTCTGCGTTCTTGGCAGCCGAGTCTGGCGAATCCATTCGGATGCAGCATATTATTAAATCAATCAGGCATGAGCTGCAAAAATCAGGCAAAATTCTCGCTCGTCAAGAGTGGGAGGATTACTAGATTAGTAACCAAAAGGGCAGGTTCACACATAGTGTGAGCTTGCCCTTTTGTCGGCTATATCCGCCACTTTTAGCCAAATATCGTCAAAAATCGGGACAAAAGCACAAATAAAAAATATATACCCTATAGTCATCCTGACGGTTTGCAATTATAATAGAAAAAGATACACAATGTGACATATTAAGCATCTTTTTTACATGAATACTAGGTAATTTGAGGCAGGAAGTGACACTCATAGGTAATTATTCTGTCATCGCTGATGTTAGTGCATCACTAGTCAAGCTTCTTAGAGAAAATATGACCCCAGACCCCATTCCTCAACCGGAAATGATAGGGCTTGCCTCGCCTGTCGATAAGGGAGACTTCTACTTATCTCTCTATCTGTACAATGTTCGCGAGAGCGGCAATAATCGTCAAACTCATATGATTGCTAGAGGAACGAATGAGATTCAATTTCCTCCCATGGTTGTCGATTTGAGTTACTTAGTCACGGTACAATCACCGGCTGAGCTTTCATCCAGAGCGCTGGATGAACACCGAATTCTAGGTAGGGCGATGCAGGTATTGTACGATCATTCCGTTCTACGTGGTTCGATGACCGTAGGTACATTGGCCGAGCAAGATGAAGAAGTTCGCATCGTCATGGACCCTTTTAAAGGTGAAAGCATCATGAATATGTGGAATTTCTCAGAAACCCCCTACAGACTCTCTGTCGCTTATACGGTTGGTCCTGTACATATCGATTCTACGCGTATCAAAACAACTAAAAGGGTTTCGGAAACCGATTTTCGTATTCAAGGTTAGGAGGATTCCTTTGTGGATCAGATTCGAATATCACAATTGAAATCCCGCGTTTCCCTGGTTGTGTGCGTCATTGACGCACTCACCTCACAAGCTCCTCTCGGCAACACGACCACCGTTCACCTAGAAGGCACCCGTTCGAAGGCAATTCGCAAATCGAATGGTTCCTATATATTTAACGATTTACCACCTGGCGATTATCGTTTGGTGGTGCAAAGCGAGTTTTATTTTCAAGAATATAGGAACATCACGGTTGAAACCCGCAATTTTCTTGAAACTGTTCAGGTGAAACCGTTACCTTCGTACCCTTTTTCCCAAGGAGCAGGATTGATCCGGCTTATGCTTCACAATGCTGCAGGAGCACCGATTCGCGATGCCCGCTTACTGTCAACTGTTCTAACGGAGGATTGCGCGCGAGCGCGTTTAATGGTAGATCAAGCAGACAAAGGCACGCTCGAAGTGACACTAGGCTCTTTCACTGGCAGCGTGGTAGCCGGGGATGCTTATTTACTCCGAGGCAGAGGAGCTAAAGCATCCGAAGAAATCATTCGCATTTCTGAAGTGCTGGAGCATCAGAAGCGGTTTCGATTGGCGAATCCGCTAACCAACGCGTTTACGCGAGGCGCTATGCTGCTGCCTGTTCAAGAAACCCGAAGTACGGATCGAGGAGAGGCTGTTATTGCTTTTCGAGGCAATCGGATTCCGAGTTTCCAGACCGAATTAGTCATCACGTACGGAGAACAGGGCAAGCATGAGATCAAGGAGATCGAAGTCGCAGAAGGAACGACCGCCAATCTTGGCAAAATCTGTTTCACGTAACCCTAATTAGTAGAATGGACACGTCCATCTTCTATACAAAATGACAAGCAGAAAGGAGAGAACTGGTTTCATGTCTTTGGCCATATTTAATAGTAAGCAGTGCCATCTGACTGAACTGGGGAACAATGGCTGACTATTTATCACCTGGAGTCTATGTGGAAGAGTTTGACAGCGGAGCACAACCGCTTGAGGGTGCAAGCACAAGTACGGCCGGGTTTATAGGGCTTGCGCAAAGAGGGGAAATTGAAGGTGTCCCTCAACTGGTTACGAGCGTAGCTGATTTCCACCGTTTATTCGGTAGCTACTTGTCCGAGAATGAATTCGGCGAATATCGTTTCCTTTCCTATGCCGTAGAGCATTTCTACTTAAACGGAGGTAATCGCTGCTTCGTTATGCGTGTAGCGCCAACTGATGCGAAAGTAGCAACGAACAAAGCAGCTTCGAATAAAGAATCAGCAATCATCGAGATTGCTTCCAAGAACCCAGGAACATGGGGGAATCAAGTTCGTATCGTTGTGGTGCCAGCTAGCAAAGCTAAGACGCAAATCTATGAAGTGCTGGGTGAATCACAATATCGTGTGAAAAATAACGCTGGCTTTAACGTTGGCGACGTCGTTGCTTTTGATGCAGAAGGCGTAAAACAATACAGCAAAGTTGTCGCTTCCCAAGATAACATTATCTCGTTGTCTGAAGCACTTACTGGCGATGTTGTGGATAGCGGCTTACTGCCTGCTAAAGTATTGACGACAAGTGAATTTACACTTCACGTTTTCTATGGTGACGAAGCTGAAACGTATGAGAAGGTATCCTTGAACATTTCAGCAGCGAACCACATTGAGAAAATCGTTTCCCGCTCGAACATTATTACGGTGAAGGATTTGACAGAAGGTCAAGATCTTGGCGCAATCGCTCCTTTCGAGGTGCTTTCCGGAGAGAACGAAACAGCTGGCAAATTCAAAATCGAATTGTCCGGCGGCAGCAACGGTTCCATCGCAAATGTAACGCCCGATATCTACATGGGTGTAGACCGTGGACCTGGTAAACGTACAGGTATCCAGTCTTTCATCGATAACGATGTTGTGTCCATCATTGCGATTCCGGGTGTAACGGAGCCAACGGTTCAATTATCCCTAGTAGCACACTGTGAAAACTTGGGCAGCCGCTTCGCGGTTCTCGATATTCCACGCGAGAAAACCAAAGTAGCGGATGTCATGACACACCGCAATATCTTCGACAGCTCTTATGCGGCGATGTACAACCCATGGTTGCAAGTTTTCGATCCATTAGACAAACGTAACATTTACATACCGCCATCTGGTTCCGTTATCGGTATTTACTCCCGTTCCGACCAAACGCGCGGCGTTCAAAAAGCGCCAGCAAATGAAGTCGTTCGCGGTGCAGTTGGCCTGGATTGCCAATACAACAAAGGCGAGCAAGACATTTTGAACCCACAAGGCGTTAACTTGATCCGTCATTTTGCTGGACAAGGTATTCGTGTATGGGGCGCTCGCACAACATCGTCAAACGGTTTATGGAAATATGTGAACGTTAGACGTTTGTTCATCTTTATTGAAGAGTCCATCAAGAACGGCACGAACTGGGTTGTCTTCGAACCGAATGACGAACAGCTTTGGGCACGTGTACAGCGGACGATTGACGCGTTCTTAACGCGGGTGTGGAGAGATGGTGCTTTGATGGGCGGAAGTCCTTCTGAAGCGTTCTACATTAATATTGGCCGCAGCACAATGACACAGGATGACATCGATAATGGTCGACTCATCTGCGTAATCGGGGTTGCTCCGGTGAAACCTGCCGAGTTCGTAATCTTCCGCATTACTCAGAAAACAAGAGAAGAATAGTCTAACGTTAGACATTACGCATATTAGGAAAGGGGTATACTATGGCTGGCGAACGTAGGGATCCATACCGCAATTTTAGATTCAGAATTGAAGTAGAAGGTATTCAGCAGGCGGGATTCAGTGAAATCTCTGGATTTGACGCTTCACTTTCGGTAATTGAATACCGCGAAGGAAACGAAACCATCACGCCTCGGAAACTTCCGGGACTTGCTAAATACGGTAACATCTCATTGAAATGGGGAGTTACTGACTCCATGGATATGTACAACTGGATGTCAGAGTCCATTCAAGGCAAAATCTCCCGCAAAACCGTTACGATCATCGCGATCAACGAAGAAGGCGGAGATGTGGCGACTTGGCAGGTTATCGAAGCATGGCCATCCAAGTACTCAGCACCAAGCTTCAAAGGGACTGGGAACGAAGTTGCTATTGAGAGCTTAGAGCTTGCTCATGAAGGTATGACACGCACGAAGTAATGCAAGGTTAGAGTAGGTGCCGGGGCGAATACCTCCGGTTCCTAACTCTTATTTTTTCTTTGGGCGCTAAGCCTGATCATCACGAAGATTATGCTTACAAGGCCAGTTTGCTGGCGAAAAACTTGAAGGAGGTAACTAACAACATGGCTTTCAAAACAGAATATGAGTTCGAACTTCCTAGAGGGTACGTGGATGACAATGGTACACTGCACAAAAGAGGGGTTATGCGTCTAGCAACAGCAGCAGATGAAATTCTACCTATGCGTGACCAACGTGTTCAGCAAAATCCAGGTTATTTAACCATTATCCTACTTACACGCGTCATTACGAATTTGGGTGACTTACGTGCGATTGATACACGTGTTGTCGAAAAGTTTTTCACAGCAGATCTCGCATTCTTGCAAAATTTCTATCGTCAAATTAACGAAATGGACGTGCCTACGGTTCACACGAGCTGTCCGAAATGTGAGCATGAGTTCGATGTGGACGTGTCTTTTTTGGACGAGATGGCGTAACGGGCTATCCCATAGACAAAATATATGAGGAAGTAGGCTTCATCGCTTACTATTTTCATTGGTCACATGATGAAATTATGTCCATGGAACACCGTGAACGCCGAACGTGGTGCGAGGAAATTTCCCGCATCAACCGTAATTTGAACGAAGAAGGTAAGAAACAGCCAGACAATCCGTTTGATGTTTTTCGGTAAGAGGTGAGTAACGAACAATGGCAACGAAGCCTTCTAAATTGCATAATGTAGGCGGTAATTTTCGTTTTCTAGTTGAGCTTGATGGGCTGATCGTCGGAGGGTTTTCCGAGGTGACGGGCATGAAGTCAGAGATCGAAGTAAAGCCGTATTGGGAAGGCGGTTTGAATACGCACCCTCACTACATGGTTCAACATACGAAATATCCGAATATCATTCTCAAAAGGGGTATCAGCAACTCCAGTGAACTCTGGGATTGGTACAATAATGCGGCTCAAGGCAAAATCAGTCGGAAGAATGGCTCTATTCTTTTGTACAACGCTGAGGGAAAAGAGATGTGCCGTTGGGAATTCACGAGTGCATTTCCTGTGAAATGGAACGGACCCGATCTCAATGCAAGCAGCGCCAATGTCGCCATCGAGTCGATTGAGCTGGTGCATGCGGGTTTGAAGACGATTTTTAAGAAGTAAGCAACGAAGTTAGTTTTCTTACGAAAACTCAAAGATTATGCTTACGATGCTAGTTTTGCTACGCAAAACTTTTAGGGGGATTGTTCATGAACTCTCGACAATCGCATACACCCCTTGGGAAACGAAAAAAGGGTTCGTTACGTTTTGCTGAAGGTAAACGCAGGTCTACGGTCGGTCAGACCTCCCGTCAAGCGAAGCAATTCGCTTCTGGCATCATGGGGAAGTACGGATTTGATCGTAACAATTATTTAGGTATGTTTGCTCTCATTTTTAAGGGCAAAGGTGTATTAACAGATAAAGAATTAGCCTCCATCAAGAACCCGAGTGATCGGGCGTGGGTTTTACAATTGCAGCTGCAATTGCAGAATTTAAAGCACCCCGAATCTGCACCATTGATTACGAAGCAGCACATGATTGGGCAATTGCAACAGCTAATTACCCAAAGTGGTTATCGTCTGCCGAAGGAAGTCAACATCAATGAAAGTTCTACACAAGAAGAACATGCTTCTTCCGAGCAGGTTGCAGCGATAGTTGATCAACCGTTTAAGAAGAGAGGACGTAAAAGTAAGAAAGACAGGAAGCTGGCAACTCAGCCCCTGCCTGTACAAGAGACCGTTCATGCCGTTAATAAGGATGAAGTGAAGTCCAAACAAGAAAAAATTAATGCCATTAATAAACGAAACTCACCCATTATGGGGCGTTCGATGAGGCAGCTTGTTGCTTCAATTGGCATGTTGACTCATGCTGCTGAAAGCAAGAAGATTCCAGCAGATTCAAAGGGAAATGACGTACAACAGGCAAATCACACAACGAATATCCAGCAAAAAACATTGCATTTATTATATAAGCAAGCTTTGCGTGAGGGGCAAGAACATCGTTCATCTCGTCCTAGTGAAGACAATGGAGGAGCCTCAGTTAAGGCTACGCATACGAGCGTCGCTCAGCATGTGGATGCCGTACGCAGCACTTCCGAATGGTTACAACAGTTTCAAGCTGGGAAGTTAATTGCTGGACAGCAGACCGACAGTACGGTTGGAGCACTTTCGTCAGTGAAGTCTGTTCTTCAAACGCAGCCTTCATTTATGAATGTGGCGAAGCTCATCTTGCAAGATGTGACCCAAACGCAAATGAATCAAGGCGGGGCATCTCAGCCAAACTTGCTAGACACAGCTAACAAAGAAGTCCGTAGATTGACCCTTATTGCAGAAACAGATCATGATAGGAAATCTTTGAAGCTAGGTGAAGGTCCTTTCTCATCAGAAGCAACACCGAGTTCAGTGCGTTTTATTCGCAGTTTATTACTTAAACATGCGGAAGCTCAGGGAGCACAAGCAGGTCAGCAACCCGCTGAAGAAGCGCCGAATAGTGAAAAGAAACAAACAAATAGAGGTAATGCTTCGATAGCAAAAGGTGTTCTAGCCGCAAGTCAACAACTGATGGCGATTAATGCTGCGAGTTTAACGTCAAGATTACCTAGATCTATGCAGACTACAGCGAGATCGAATGCCGTTGACCGGAGTCCTCAGGCTTGGCAGACAGACTCACGGGTGACACCGGTGTGGCGCAAATCAGGCGAACAAGTTGTGAAAGCTGATCAAGCTGAGATCACTCAACAACAACGGGTCTTCAATAATCTAGAAGAACAACGTTCAGAAGCAGCCAATGTCATTCGGCACATGCAGCAACAACGTGAGGAGCTTCAACTACAGGCTTCAGAGATACAGCGAGATCAATCTGCCGATCAGCAGCAACCATTGCTTCAGGTTAATGAGCAGCAGGGGCTATCCGATGTGCAAAGGCAAACTGTTAGTTCACAGGTGTCTGAGCAACGGCAGGAAGAACGCAAGCAGGAGCAACTGGAAAAAGAAGATATTCAAGCTAGAGAAGAAAGACTAGTTAGGCAGAACATTCAAGAGGGACAAGCAACAGGCCTAGAGCAGGATCATGAACAAGCAGCTCAAGTGCTCAACTTGAAGCATGCTCAAGAAGATATTTCAGAACAAGCAAGTGAAGAAAATGTAGAACAGATTGTTAATCCGACAAGAGGACGTTCTCGTACACCAATTACGAGCAACGACGAGGGCAGAGAGTCTGCGAAATCGATTAACAGTAGTTCGATGGAACGCAGATTAAATCAACCAAATTTCAACTCACATGTCGAAGGACTATTTCAACCTGAGACTGTTCGTAGAATAGATCAGCAAGCAGTCGTTTCGAAACGTGCAACAGCCGTGACACCTCTGCCGAGCAAGATTTTTAGAAAGCTTGCTGCTCAGGATAAGGGGAAGACAAGGTCAACGGTCGAGAAAATTCAAAGCAACGAGAACTGGCTTCAACAGCTCGTTATTCAACAAAGACAACCCTCTTCTGCTGATTCTTTGGTAAGAAGTATAAATAATAGTGTGAGTAACAATAGTTTTCAGGCTACTTCCCACGGATGGCTTGAGACAAATGATAGGAATGTCTTTGCCAAACCAGATCTTAGTGCAGAAGTTAGAGCTAAGTCGGCCAGTAAAGCTAGGGATGATAAGTGGAATGGAACCGAAAGGACCGTTTCAAGTTTACATAAAACGATTGGAATGACTCGAAAAGCGGGCAGGGAGGCGCCATTTAAGAATACGGATGCCGTCCACCGTTCTACAGAAACAACGAGAGAACAAGAGGATCATAGTAGACCTCAACGGGTTAGGCAAACTGACCAATTGGAGAACCATGTACCGGTTAATGAAAGCAAACTGCCTACGGGTCAGTTAGCTTTTGATATAGCAGCTAAGATTACCAAGGCTAGTTTGAAGACGCTCGGAACGATGATGCCGAGATCAGCTAAGAATATTGGCTCAGAGATGCAAGAGGGTGGGCGTGTTTTACGATCACCAAAGGGTCCATTGGACGATGGCAACAAGCATCTTGTGGGCCAACATAACTCAGTTTCACCGGAAGTAAGTGCAGGTCCTTTAACTTTTGGAGGAGCTAGACAGGCTTTAGCTGCAGAAATTGCAGCCAAGGTTGCACAGAGCACTATGTCTTTCGAGAGATCTAGTAAATCAATGACAGAAGGACCTTTGGTTCTTCAGCGCAAGTTACAGAAAGAATCCAATCTAATGGATACTGGTACTGCTGCTGTATCTAATAGACAGAATCAGGCTCCAACCACGCAGGTAATAGAAAGTGGTTCGACTAGTCGGTTGGGATCGCGTGTGGAAAGTGCAAGTGCAGGGACAAGTGAGCGTAATAAGACAGGTGCAAGCGCGGGTACAAGAGAAAGCGCAAATGGAAGTGCAAGTGCAAGTTCAAGAGCAAGTTCAAGTTCAAGTGCACCAAGTAATAGTGGGTTAACCAGTCAAGCAACTGATATTGTTGCTGGGAAAAGAGGAAGCCGCTCCCCCATCGATATGATTCGGCGAGCTGGCAGTCTATCACGATTGGACCGCGTGAGAGAACAACAAGCCACGATACAGCGGAAGATGGATGTAGGCCAATTTGTATCAAGGCAAGTTAATCTTCGCATTTCATCGCAAACCCAAGATTCTGTTAGTGATGCAAGTGCACCAAATATGAGCCGAAGAGATACATGGGCAAGAGGACAACTCATCCTGCGTGCAGGGCAAGTTGAAAATGGCACATTTCCACGACGAAGCGGCGCAGCAGATCCCATTGAACAACCTCAAGTGGCAAGTGAAACGGCTCAGGAGAGACAAGCTCAACCGTCATCTGAGATGGAAACAGATCAGCAAGTGATTCGAGCTGAAGGTCCTGAACATGCTCAGACTCAAGGAAGTAGTACCCAAGCTAGTGAAATAACGATGAGTGTTGTTAAGGAAGAGGAAAATAGAGGATCCGGTGTAATGCCAACAGGTAAGTCTCTGGGCCAATCTATTAGAGATGAGCAACCAGAGGAAGGTTTTCCAAGTAGGCAGACTGTACGTGGAACTTTGGTGCAATCGCCATCGCGAGTAGAGAACGATAAACGGTCCCGTCTAACGATTGGTGAAAATAACGATCAGATATTAAGGCGGCTAAGCCGAGCCGAGCACGGAATCGTTGTTGGGCGATTGCCTGGAAGTGAGAACGGGATACAGGCTAGAAGAGCAAAAAGTGAAGACATAGCTCGGATACTGGGAGCGAAAATAGGGGCGGTATCAGCTCAACTAGTGCAACGATCAGCAGGCCTACACGATGGAGTGCAACCTGGACGTACCGATCGATCAGAACAAGTTCGACCATTTGGCACAACAGGTACTCAAGAACGAGCGAATCTTGTACAACGTTCAGTAAGTTCTGAAAGTGGTAGTGCACCGAAACAAGGGCTTGTTGAAGAAACTGCACGCCAGTCGGGGCTGCTTAGTGAGACAACTAGAGGAACTAATGTTCAGCGCGGTTTTGAACGTTCGGAGAAAGGTATGAGCAAGAGTGGATCGGAAGGTATCGTAAACAGTCTGCCAGTACGTAGACAAACTCCGATAAACAGTAATCGCAATTTTATTCAAAGGGCTACAGAGGCAGGGCAAGTAAACCTCATACAAAGAGCAAGCGAATCACGGTTGAGACAATTGATTGATCGTGTATCGGCAAGTGATGCCAGACAAGTGACATCTGAGAGCGATGAGCCTCAAGCTGTCGCGAGGCGTAGAGTAGTGAATTGGACGGGGGCGCAAGCCGAGCATCTTCGGAGACAAGCCCGTGTCGACGATCGCGAGCGCGAGTCTGAGCGGGAAGCACTTGGTTCGGAGAACCGCACGGAAGCGGAACGCTTCCAAGTAGATTCGGCGGAGCAAACCATCAGGGCTATGGTGAGCGCGCAAGTGGAAGAGCGCGCACAAGGGTTAGAGCCTGCGGCCGCTTCGCGGGCCGCAGAGGTAGTGCAAGGCGCGCGCTCCGCACGCGCGCCAAGGGCTCGCCAGAACGCGAGCATGACACCTCGTGTCATGCCGCTGCTGGCGAGCCCCGCAGGAGCGCTTCGCGCTGCTCCTGCGGGCGTAGCTGCGGCTTCGCCTGCCGCAGCAGAACGGCAACTGCCCGCCCGCGGGACGGGCAGTCTAACCTTGGCGGCTGCCTCCGGCAGAGCCGCCGCACCAACGGCTGGCGTGCAGGGCACCGCCAGCATGACGAGCAGCCAAGGCTGGGCTGCTGCATTAACCAAGCCGCTGCCCACGCAGGTGCAGCGGCAAGCCAGAGCTGGCGGCGCGATGCATAGCAGCGCCGACCACCGCAATGGCGCGCCACCAAAAGGCGCGACCCTGCAGTCTCGAACGCAGCCGCCGAGTACCGGCGCGAATCAACAAGCCGCGCCACCGATAGGCGCGACCCTGCAATCGCGAACGCAGCCGCCGAGCATCGGTGCGAATCAACAAGTCGCGCCAACCATAGGCGCATCTATGCAATCGCGAACGCAGCCGCCGGGCATCGGCGCGAGCCATCAAGCAGCGCCATCGATAGGCGCGACCCTGCAATCCCGAACGCAGCCGCCGAGCATCGGCGCGAATCAACAAGCCGCGCCACCAAAAGGCGCGACCCTGCAATCACGAACGCAGCCGCCGAGCATCGGAGCGAGTCAACAAGCCGCGCCCCCAATAGGCACGACCCTGCAGTCTCGAACGCAGCCGCCGAGCATCGGCGCGATGCATCAGGGCGTCCCAACCATAGGCGCCCAGCATTCCCTCATCCAAACGGCTAGACAAGAACACCTCGCCGCACCAGTCGCGATGCTGGAGCATAAACAAGCTCCAGCCAGCCAGCTCTCCGAAGCACCGCTGGACATGGATTGGTTGCGCACCAAATCGAGCGCAGATCAGGAACTGACACCAGCAGCACCCGTTGAGCAGGCTCCACCAGAGCTCAGCGAGGAGCAGATTCAAGAGCTGATTAAGCAGCTTCCGCAGCTGGACATTGCGAAGATTGCGGATAAGGTGTACCGCGAAATTGAGAAAAAAATGAAGTTCGAGCGGCAACGCCGAGGTGTATAATTTTTTAGGTAGAATATCATTTGCAGGCTAAATCGTTAATAACGTTAACTATACATAGATCACGGCAGGAAGGATGGATCCTATGGCACTCAAGAAAGCAATGATCATTGTTCACAAAGGCAGTAAAACAGAAAA
Source organism: Paenibacillus pectinilyticus (assembly GCF_001700435.1). GTDB lineage: Bacteria > Bacillota > Bacilli > Paenibacillales > NBRC-103111 > Paenibacillus_E > Paenibacillus_E pectinilyticus. The sequence goes on along the minus strand of NZ_LYPC01000028.1, from coordinate 646,773 downwards.
TGTGCAAGTGATGTTCAATCCGGGCGAGTATACGCTCGATACCGGCAATAGCTATTCTTGGAAAACAGTGCCGGGCCTGTCCATGCCAATCGCTCAGTTTGTGAGCGGGGGGACGACGTCACTCACGATGGATTTTTATTTTGACACCTATGAAAAAGGGACGGACGTTCGTCTGCTGACTACCAAGATTTCAGGTCTCCTCGATGTGGAAAAGGAGATCCATGCACCACCGCTTTGCCGATTTGTCTGGGGATCCTTGGACTTCAAGGGTGTCGTTGTGAATGTGAATCAGCATTTTACGATGTTCCTAGATACCGGAGTTCCGGTTCGCGCGAAGTTGAAAGTAACGTTCAAATCCACGCTCAGCAAGAAAGATCAGCTCAAGCAAATCCCTCGCCATTCGGCGGATAGGACGAAGCTGAAGATGCTGAATCAGGGGGATCAACTCTGGACAATTGCTGCCAATGAGTATGAAGATCCTACCCTGTGGCGAGAGATTGCCAAAGCGAATGGGATTGATAATCCAATGAAAGTTGCCACGGGACGCCGCATTTCAGTTCCGAGGTTGGATTAAGCCGATGGCGTTAGATCTGGAAACAAGCTCATTTACCTTTGACGAATTGGCCAAAAAATACAGCGATTTCTATGCCCCTTACTATGAAATTAAAGTGGATGGCACGAAATTATCAGACGATATCGCCCTGGATAATTTGCGTGTGGAGACATCGATTGATGGAACCGCAGACTCCTTTTCCTTTCGCGTAGCGAATGCCTACGATATTACGAAGAACGATTTCCAATGGCTGTCTACCTTTACATTAGGTAAGGCCATCGATATAAGTTTAGGATATCTAGATAAATTTACTGCTGTGTTTACGGGGAATATTACATCGGTTGTTGTGGATTTCCCTGAGGATGGCGCTCCTGGCCTTGTGGTACGGGGGATGGATATTTCGTATCTCATGATGAAAGGGACAAAGTCCCGCTCATGGAATAAGAAAAAATATAGTGATATCGTCGAGGAAATTGCCAAGACATATGGCTTCAAAACGCATGTCGATGCGACAACGACGGAGTTTCCGGCGCTTTCACAAAGTCAGATTAATGACTATCATTTTATTCAAAATTTAGCGAATCTGGTTAACTATGATTTTTTCATTGTGGGCAAGAACTTATATTTCCGGAAGCCACTCACGGCTATGACGGCTGTGATGACACTGGAAATGGGCAAAACGCTCCGCAGCTTGATGATTGATCACAATCTTGCTGAGCAAATCACTGGCGTAACGGTTCGTGCTTGGGACAATAAAGAACTGAAAGTGATCGAAGGGAAATCAGCTACTGTGACGAAGCTGGGTTCTAATAGCAAGACGGGCAAAGATATTTTGGCCTCGAAGGGTGATTTCGTGGAACATATGTATACGAATGTAACCTCGGTTGAAGAGGCGAAAAGCTATGCGGATGCCATCCTGAATCGCCGAGCGATGAAGCTGGTAAGCGGCACCGGGGAATGCATAGGCATTCCCGAGATTCGCGCGGGGCGCTATATTAAGCTTAGTGGTGTTGGCAAGACGTTCGACCAGCCGTATTATATTACGGGGGCCACCCACATTTTTGATGACGAAGGCTATACAACTCGGTTTCAACTGGGAGGGAATGCGGTCTAATGTTCAAAACTCCCGATATTACAATAGGTGGCATTTCCGATTTTGCCAGTCAGAAAATTGGCGGTGTCATGGTAGCGGTTGTAACCAATAACACAGATCCAGATAAGATGGGACGTGTAAAGCTTAAGCTTCCGATGCAGGAAACCGAAACGGAGACGGATTGGGTTCGTATCGCGACGTTAATGGGCGGCAAGGAAATGGGCAGTCTTTTTATCCCAGAGGTGGGGGATGAGGTGTTGGTGGCTTTCCATTTGGGAGAGCTGCGGATGCCTTTCGTGATCGGTATGCTTTGGAATCCGAAAAACATGCCGCCAACACCCGCTGAGAAAAATGATTTGCGCATGATTAAGACTCGTTCTGGTCATGAGCTGTCCTTCAATGATAAAAGCGGTGACGAGAGTGTCACGCTGAAGACGAAAAAAGGCCAAATCATTGAACTCAAAGATAAAGATGGCAGCATTTCGATCGCTGATAACAGCGGCAACAATAAGATTTTGATCAAAGGCGGCTCAGCCAATGAAATTTCGGTCGTGAGTCAAACCTCGAAGATCACATTGAACGCCAAAGGCGAAGTCGGCATCGAAAGCACGAAGGAAATAAAAATTAAATCGACCCAGATTAATATAGAAGCGTCAGCGACCATGGCTTTGAAGGCAGGAGCAACACTGGATCTCAAGTCAGATGGAATTATCAACATCAAAGGCAGCATGGTGAAAATCAATTAAGGAACATCAATGAACAAGGGGATGTGAGGAGATGTCGGAAGCATTTTTGGGACGAGGCTGGAAATTCCCGATTCAGGTAGACCCTGCAACGGGGCGAATCCGAATGTCCGAGTATGAGGAAGACATCGCTGAAGCGATCCGCGTTATATTGGGCACGACACAAGGGGAACGCGTTATGCGTCCGAGCTTTGGGTGCGGTGTTCAGGAGTTTATTTTTGGCTTAACAGACGATACGACACTGCATTTGCTGCAAAGTAACATCGTAGAAGCGATCCGCAACTGGGAACCACGCGTAGACGAGGTTGACGTAAAAGCGATCCCGGAAGTAGATGATCCTGCGAAAGTTATGATTCATATTTCGTATCAAGTTCGTACGACGAATAACTTGTTTAACCAAGTGTATCCGTTCTATTTATTTGAAGGCTCCAAGTAGAAAGAGGCTGCGGAAGCGATGACGATTCGTGTAGAGAGGAGGTGGAGCTGTGCAACCTCCCAAAATTGATCCCCGGGACATCCCCGATCTCATTGAGCAAATGAAGGAAATGGCGCCGTTTTATACACCAGAGTGGCGATTTACGCCTGAGAATCCGGACCCGGGTTCTGCGCTATTCCTGATGTTTGCCGAGATGTTTAACGATAATATTAAACGATTGAATCGGGTACCGACGAAGAACCTGATTTCGTTTCTGAACATGTTTGATGTCACACTTCTTCCGGCAAGACCGGCAAGCAGCTATCTGACATTTGCGTTAAATGAAGGAACGAAGGAATCTGTATTTATTTCTGCGGGAACACAAATTGCCGCATCGATCGAAGCGGATACCATTCTATATGAAACGGCACGCAGTGCATTGTTGACGCCAGCCGTACTCACTAGTATGTATGTGACGAGTCGCAAACAGGATATCATTCTGCGAATCGCGGATGAATTTTTAGCTGCTAGCCGTCATGGGTATGCAATGCCGAAGAAGCTGTTTCAATTGCAGGATGGCGACAATTTACAAGAGCATGCCTTGTATTTGGAGCACAGCTCGCTCTTCACTGTGATTCATCCCGCACAAATGGAGATCGAATTCCGTAACTCGACCAGACGCTTTGAAGAGAATGCGATATCCAATCAATTGGCAGATCCTGAATTAACCGAGTGGCTCTATGCAACGGGGGATGGTTGGAAACCATTTGACCATGTTGAGGCGAAAGAGAATCGTGTTATTTTGCGGAAAAGGGTCCGCGAGGAGATTGTCCCAAAAGAAGTGAATGGTCGGAACGGCCGCTGGATTCAGTGCCGCTTGAAGCCCCACATCTTCGGCCATAAAACGCTGGCTGACAGCCGACTTTCTATGGACCATATCTCGTTCAAAACAGACTACATAGATACACTCGAAACAGGCGGTATTCAGCCGGATCAGATGTTTTACAATGATATTGATGCGGATCCTTCTGGCTTTTATCCATTTGGCGATCAATTCGCGCTGTATGGCTCCTTCTACATTGGCAGTCAGGAAGTGTTTACCAAAACCGATGGTGATATTAAGCTGAGCTTCGGGCTGCAAGCCATTGAGAATCGCTTTGGTGCGAATCAAACGGATCCTGTGGATTGGAAAATGGTCATGAAGAAAACCAAGTTCGACAAAGCGCCGGTTCACCATGTGACCGTTCTGCAGGTGGCTTGGGAATATTGGAATGGCACGACGTGGGTTCGGCTCGATGTAGGCAAGGAAGCAGAGAAGCTGTTTTATTACCCGATTGAGCAAAAGGTACGTAAAGAAATCCAATTCCGCTGTCCAGCGGATCTTCAAGCGACATACGTGAACGGCAATGAGAATCGCTGGATCAGGGCGAGAATTCTACATATTGAGAATGCGTATATTGCGCAGGCACTTTATTTGTCCCCTTGGGTGGACGAGGTACTGCTCACATACCAATATGAGGACCGTCTGTATCAAGCCGAGCATAGCGTGGCATTTAATAATACGGTGTTCGAGGATCGGACGAAGCATAGCCGGCAATTGGCAGGCGGATTTGAGCCATTCCAACCGTTGGAGGGCAACCATCCAGCCTTATGTTTCTCTTTTGATACGCCGCCGGTAAGAGGGCCGATTTCGATCTTCGTGTCGGTCAAGCAACAGCGATTCTCCGAACATGATGTGCCGCTATTGGAATGGGAATATTTACGCGCTGGACTCATTCCGGGCAGCCCGCCAGAATGGGTAGCGCTCAAAGTCATTGATGAAACGAATGGCTTGACCCAAAGTGGAACGGTACAGTTCGTGGGCCCTTCGGATTTTGCAGCCGCATCGGTATTCGGGCAGGATGGTTATTGGATTCGAGCAAGTAACCGAGATGATATTTATGACGATGTGAACGGCCATATCCAGATTCCGACGATTCAGGGTGTGTACTTGAACACAGTTCATGTCCTCCAACAGGAGACAATTATCGGAGAGGTGCCCGATGTGAAGGGACTCGAAGAAACGGACTATCAATTGAGCAGAACGGGAATCGTTTCCGAAGAAGTTTGGGTGGATGAGACGGAGTTTGTCACCGAAGAGGAAATTTCGTTGTTTGAACAAACAGGAGTCCCGCTTACAGATATTCGCCGAGATTCGGAAGGTAACATTTTACAAGTGTGGGTGCGTTGGACGGCTGTGCGTGATTTAACGGAATCAGGTTCTCGTGATCGGCATTACCTCATTGATCGTACGTTTGGGCGCATTCGTGTTGGGGATGGTGTTCAAGGGATGCACCCGCCGAAGGGCGGTCTTGAGCAGCTGAAAGTGACTTACCAAGTGACTTCGGGTCAAATTGGCAATGTTGCCGCTCGTCAGATCAATCAAATGCAGGACTCGATTGCTTTCGTCGGTGAGGTTTATAATCCTGAGCCCGCATCCGGAGGCTGTCATGCAGAGAAGATAGAGTCGGCGCTGGTACGTGGTCCTGAGCTGTTAAAGCATCGTAACCGTGCGGTTTCGTCCAAAGATTACGAATGGCTGGCTCGTGAAGCGTACCCGAACATAGCGAAAGTCACGTGCATTGCAAATCGGAATGCCTATATGCATAAAGAAGTTGGGGCGATGACGCTCGTTATTTTGCCAAAAGAAGGTCAGCAAGGCAGTTCGACTTTCCCCGAGTTGAAAAAGCAAGTCGAGCGATTTATTCTGGGGCGGGCCTCAAGTTTGGTTGCTTTTCCAGAACGCTTACAGGTCATTGAACCGGTGTATATGGAAATCTCCGTATCAGCCGTTGTGGCTGTCGAGGCGATGGATGCTGTGGTCCTTACCGAAATTCAGGCCATTGAAAAATTGAATCGCTTCCTGGATCCGTTAACGGGGAATTTTGATAATAAAGGCTGGGCTATTGGCCAGCAGATACATCCTTCTGTTTTCTATGCGCTGTTAAAATCGATTCGTGCGGTTAGCCATGTGGAGAAGCTTTATATGACGGTCTTCAAAATCGAAGACGGCGAACGGATGGAGCTGGATGTGAATCGTCTTCCTTCGCTGCCGCATGGGATCATTGTGAGCGGGAAGCACAAGGTGGTTGTGAACGTACTGTAGATAGAAACGGATGCTTAAGAAGCCAAGTTTTTAATGAGAAATTTAAGGAGGTGAGCACAAGTGCTGCCCATACCGAATTTAGATGATCGGATGTTCGAACAGATGGTCATGGAGGCGCGGAAGTCGATTCCGAAGCTATTTCCCGAATGGACTGATGAGAATGCGCATGACCCCGGGATTACGCTGCTGGAGCTGATGTCATGGATGACCGAGATGCAGCAGTATTATTTGAATCGGGTGACCGAGCGCAGCGAACGCAAGTTCCTGAAATTGCTGGGCATTCGTCCGCGCGATGCGGTGTCTGCGGTTTGTGACGTTACGTTTGCAGGCGTAGAGCAGCAGCTTGTGCTCCCCAAAGGGACGCCGCTGCTTGCGATGGATCTGCGTTTTGAGACGCAGGGGACCTTGCAGCTTGTTCCTTCTGCCTTGGAGAAGGTGCTAGTTCGTACGGAAACAGCTGCTGCTGACTATACGTCGAATAACCAGGCAAAAATTGCGTTCTACGCCTTTGGTGCAGAAGCGCGTAAGGGAGCGCATCTGTATCTTGGCTTTGATCGTGCACTGCCAGTGGACACGGAGATTTCGATCTATTTTAATTTATTTGATCGCTACCCGGTGACGGTCAGTCAGCTGGTGGACAAAAACGAGCCGATGATCTCGTCAGCGAAGGTTGCTTGGACTTACGCCGGCGCTGGCACGCATGGTCAATCCGAGAGTTGGCTGCCGATTGAGCCGCTGCGCGATACGACAGTGCATTTATCCCAGAGCGGAGAACTGAAGTTCAGCATCACTTCCGAAATGAAGCCGATGTCCCTGTATCCTGCAGATGACCGCAGTCGCTATTGGATCTGCTGTACACTGGTAGAGGACGGTTATGAGCTTTCTCCCAAAATTGAGAAGATCACTCTGAATACCGTGCGGGCAGCGGAACAGGAAACCTTCAGCGAGGTGAACAGCTTCAGTTCATCGGGAGAGCCAGATCAAAGCTTCGAGCTAAGCTCCTATCTCGCTTATCATGGCTTGCACACTGTGCAGGTGCTGGATGAGCAAGGGCGTTGGCGTGACTGGCACACCGTCGCTGACTTAAGTGTTTGCGGGCCAAATGATCTTTGCTGCGAACTGCAGCAAGATTCAGCCCGCCGTACCACCCGTCTGCGCTTCGGCGACGGGGTGCACGGGAGCATCCCGCCGCAAGGCGCGAAGCGGGTACGGCTGATTGCTTACACGGCTGAGTTTGATTACAGCCGGTTTATTGGAGGCAGCAAAGGTCTGCCGGGGCAGACCTTTGAGATCAGTCGCGGCCGCGTTTATAAACCTAGCAGCATGCTGCTGCAGGTTGGCTATCGGCCGCGCGGCGAAGACAGCGTCGTCTGGGACGACTGGACGGCCGTGGATGACTTCGATAATTCGAAGTCAACCGACCGGCATTACGTCTACGACGCTGCTGAAGGCACGATCCGCTTCGGAAATAACGAAGCGGGGTTGGTGCCGCGCAAGTCCGTGGAACCGAACATCCGGTTCCTGGCCTTGCAGGCGGGCGGCGGCGTACGAGGCAACGTGAAGGACGGCCTCGTGACGGGCTTTGGCTTCGCGGCTGCGCTTGGCATGAGCGTGACGAATCCGTTCGCGGCGCGTGGCGGCCTCGAAGCGGAAACGCTGGCGCAGGCGAAGCTGCGCGTGCGGCGCGAGTTGGCTGCGCCGACGCGCGCGGTGACCGCCGAGGACTACGAGGCGATCGCGAAGGCGGCGCCGGGGCTTCGCGTCGCGCGGGTGAAGGCCATCCCGCTGTATAAGCCGGGGATGCGGGACTTCCCGCGGGTATCGGCGCCAGCGCAGATGACCGTGGTGGTTGTGCCTTACAGCGAGAGCGACAAGCCGAAGGCGGGGAAGGGCTTCTTGCAGACGATCAAGATGCATCTGGATCGTCATCGGTTGTTGACGACGGAATTACATGTGATTCCGGCGGAATATATTAAAGTGACCGTCCACGCAGTGGTGGTCATGGAGCCGAAGTATAAGAACGAACAGCGGCGCATCACGCTGGAGCTCAAAAGGCTGCTGCAGCCCATGGATCATGGGCAGGGCGCGGAGGGTTGGCGTTTTGGACGGACGGTGTACAAAGGTGATATTTATGGCGTGATCTCACGGATCAAAGGCGTTGTGTATGTGCAAGACCTTTGGCTGGACGCCGAAGGTACGGGCTTCCATAAGGATGGCGCTGGGGATATTCATATCCCGCCGTACGCGTTGGTTTACTCAGGCGATCATGAGGTAGAGACGATTAGTCAGACAGATTTGTAGGGTGAGACGTGGATTACAATTGAGGGTGTCAGTAAGTAGCAGTAAAAAGTAGCTGATTGGCTGGCTAGCTTTTAATTAAATGGAAAATATGCGGTTAATTTCGCCCTATTTCCCGAAATTGAGTAAATAGATGGAAAATGCGCAGTTAATTTGAGCGGATTTAACGGAAAAGTGGATTTAGGTGAAATTTAACTGTAAGAAATCCAGCTATTGCTTCAAGAGTAGCAGAATCAGCTGAATTAGCTACATAAAATCCATTTAAATGTGGTTCAGTACAAACCAATGAAACGAGGTGACGAACGATGCAAGATGGACAAACGTTTTTTTCGCTGAATAAGCCCATGGATTGGGAGCAAGGGTATGAAGCGAATATTCATATGGTGGACCAAGGTTTTTCGATTCAGCAGACGGAGAAGTACAGCATTCATCGCATCGTTCGCACAGACGAGCTAGAAGGGATTCCACCGATTCAAGATATGACGGTTGGACCTGGGCGGAAGCTGATTCTACTAGATGAGTCGGCGAACGTGTGGATTTATGATGATGAAAGCCGTCATCGCGAGTTGTTATTTCGACATGGGCATGATTTGTTCAGCTCGCAAGCGATGCTTGCTTCGATGGCTGATCTCCTTGTGATTGCGGATAGCAGGGAGGGCGTGGAGCGAAGACTCGCGGTCTATTCCATCTCCAACGGTCAGACGATGTGGGCCATTCAGGAGTGGGAAGGGCTTAGCTTATACCCGCTTTCGTTGAACACGAAGCTCAAAACAGCCAATACGTTGTTCATGACGGTTCCTTTGGACATTGCGATTGGTATGAATGGAAGTCCCGAAGTCCCGAAGGACGGCAGGATTGGTATTATGCAGTGGAACTCGGCGGGTGAGGTCATGCGTGTGTATGAGCATGAGGCGCATCGTGTGACGGAAGCGATTCCGATTACGAAGCTGCAGGGACGCTATTTCACGGCTGCCGCAGACGGCACTTTGGCGTTGCTCGATGCAGAGCTGCGTACCGTAACGGTGTTCCATGAAGATGGGAGAGAACCGCTTCATTTCCATTTGGAACAGGAAGGGCGCTTTGCCGGAATTTCCATTGATACGAATCATAATCTCTATATAGGGGATAGCGGTTACGCACAGCAAGAGGGCGTGACGGAGCGGTTTATTTTAAAATATCGCGGCAACGGCGACTCCTTGGATAAAGTAACTGGCTTCCGAGGACGAACGGATAAATTAGTGCAGGATGGCCGTAATCGACTGTATGTGTTTGATCGGTATAGCGGACAGATCAGCTTGCTGGATTTGCGAGCCCGAACCATGCTGCTGGAGGACACCCAACTACCGGAGGCGGTGTACTTCTCTGCTGAATTGGATACGACAGAGACGGAGACGCTTTGGCACAAGATTAGGCTAGAAGCTGACATACCTGAGGAGACACAGGTTCGGTTTTCCTATTTTGCCTCGGATGAGAGTGAAGGGATGATTGACGGGGATTATCTCAATTACACCGAGTATTTCACAGACCCGGCGATCTCGGTGAGAACGAAGCTGGCCGCTACGCGGGATCTCTGGTCGGAACCGATCCTTAATCCGAAGGACGCACTCCTAATGAATGCGAAGGGTCGCTATCTCTGGTTCAAAATTGAGCTGGTCGGCAGCGAGCAGAAGTCACCTTTTATCCGCAAGTTGAGAGTGTATTACCCTCGGACTTCGCTGATTGCGTATTTGCCGGCGATGTATCAGCAGGACGATGAGCATAGTCCATTCTTGGAGCGATTCCTCGCGATGTTCAGTACGTTTTTTGACGATATGGAGGCAACGATTGAGGGGATTTCAGGTCATTTTGATCCAGATGCCGTGTCGGGGCCGTACTTGGAATGGCTGGGCGGTTGGCTCGCGATTACCGAGCATGAGGCTTGGGGCGAAAAGAAGCTCAGAGAGCTGATTAAGCGGGCGCCTGAGCTTTACAAGCTGCGAGGTACACGCGAGGGTTTGATCCATATGCTCCAGATTTACACGGGTGAGGATCCGTTCGTCTTAGAATATTTTCAGTTTAAGCAAATGCAAGAGACGTCGGAGCTGAGACAGCTTTTCTCGCAGTTATATGGGGATAATCCTTACACGTTCTGCGTGTTGCTCAAGCCGGAATGCGTACGAACAGACGCACAGCGATTAATCATTGAGAATATTATAGATGATCAAAAACCTGCCTATACAGAAGGCAAATTGATAGTGCTGCAGCCTTGGATGTATGCGGATATGCATACCTACCTGGGTATTAATACGTACTTATCTGAACCTACCTTACTAACCCTCGATCAGCGTTCGTCGATGCCTTATAATACGGTGCTGATTGATGTGGATCGCGATAAACGCATGGATATTCATACTCGCTTAGGACTAGATTCTGAGATCGAATAAATAATTAATTGAGTCAGAGAAGGTGAGGGGATCGTTATGAAAAAATCACGTTATTACCCGTTCGAACGCAATCGGTATTTCTATGGGAAGCTGCTGACGGTCAGAGATTTCGAGTCCGAGCAAAAGTATTTTAACGATAAGCGCCGCATGATGAATCGGTTGCTCCATGGTTCGGGCGTTCTGACAGGCCTGCAGGTAGTGGCGGTTGACGAGAAGTCCGTATCCGTTGAAATGGGTGCCGCCATCGACGCACTGGGCCGCGAAATTGTCGTGCCCTCACCGATGACGATGAAATTGTCCATGATGGACGGCTTCAGCAATAACCAATACGCCAAGAACGTCTACCTCTGTATTGCTTATGATGAAAAAGAAAAAGAACCTGTTCACGCAGTAGCGAACTCTTCCGTCCGATCGGACGAAATTAATGATTATAACCGCGTTTTGGAAAGTTACCGCCTGTTTATCCGTGAGGATGCTCCGGATCCGGCTTCGCTGCCATTGGCAGATTTGTCCGATCAGACGGTCGTTCTTTACCAAGATGCACATGTCCGTGTGCTGCAAACAACGCCGCGTTATGTGAATCCAGGGCAGTTGTTTGAGATGAAGCTGCGTTTTGAGAAAACGTTAAAAGCCGGCAGACTGACCTTCAAATATGAGATTGATGCTCATCGGGTAGAGGCGATTAATGGAACAACGATCGTGTTCCAAGAGCCGCAGGATGGGCAAGAGAGCGAGTATGAAATGACCGTACTGCTGCGCGCAGACAGCACGGCTGCTGTTAAAGCATCCGTAGGCGTGCAAGCTGGCACAGCGGCTTTGATGCTGGATGATAAACAGCTGGAGCTGCAAGCACAATCCGTCGGGGAAATCGGAATCGTAACAGAAGCGGTGAAAGAGCGCTTAATGTCGGATTTCGTGAAGCAATCCTTGGAAGCTTCTTTGGAAGCTCCGTCAGAGCCTTGCATTTATTTGGCCAAAATTTGCCTGATTCAGGTAGGCCCAACTTATGTGATTGAGAGCGTGGATCAAGTCCCGTTTAATGAGTATGTGTATAATACATCCGTCATGTATCGACTGGGCGAAGCGAGTCAATATCGGGATGAAAAAGCAGGTCAATTCGTCACCAAATCGAAGGTGAAAACCTTAGCGCCGGGGCAAAAACCAGAGCTAAACGTACAGTACAACCCAGCGATTAGCGAGTTGTCCTTCGACCTTGGCATTCCAGCTGGCGGCGGTAGTGGAATTGCTGGTATTGTCAGTGGATTTATAGACATTCCAATAGAACCGTTCACCAAAATTGCGGTCTCCCCTTTCGGGCGAGCCATGAAAAGCTTTTACTCCGGTGAAATCGTGCACGGACTCGGAGAAGGGAATGTGTTGATCATCACAAGCTTGGAAGAGCGCAGCGGTGATGCTTTCTCTGATATCTTATCCACGGGTGATCGTGTATACGGCGGTTCCTCTGATGTTTTCAAAGGTAGTGCATTCGAGCCGGATGCACCAGAGGTGAAGATCGGAACGATTGCCTATCCGCAGAAGGGTACCTTCCGAATTGGCGTGAAGGTGCAGCAAACCAATGAGCAAAGTAATGTACGCGTGCGTTGGTGGGCGTACAGTGCCGAGATGGCGAGTACGGTGCGCAGCGGCGGTAACAGTGGTGGCGACTCCCTTGATGCAGCGCTGAGCGCAATGCGGGAAGCGGCTTCGGCGGGTAGTGACGCGGACTAGTGGGTTAAATTGAATAGACCGCTCAGAACAAGAGGTTGTTCTGGGCGGTTTTTTTGTGCAAGTTGGGGTGCTATGCAATGCAATGCTGTGTTGTGTGCCATCTGTTGGTGATCCGATAGAGAGTTGCAGTTGAATTTGCTCAAGATATACTTTGCATACATCATGCTCACTGGAGCTATCCGCTCTTGGCCACTGATTTGCTTGCCACAATGGATATATCCAGTGGAATGCTGTATTTCAGAGCTAAATGATTCGTTTGATTGGATAAATCCAATGGAATGCATTATTTCAGAGCTAAATGATTAGTTTGATTGGATAAATCCAGTAGAAAGCTGTATTTCAGAGCTAAATTGTTTGTTTGATTGGATAAATCCAATGGAATGCATTATTTCAGAGCTAAATGATTAGTTTGATTGGATAAATCCAGTGGAATGCTGATATTCAGAGCTAAATGATTAGTTTGATTGGATAAATCCAGTGGAATGCTGTATTTCAGAACTGACTGATTAGTTTGATTGGATAAATCCAATGAAATGCTGATATTCAGAGATAAATGATTAGTTTGATTGGATAAATCCATTCAAAGCGGCTATATCTGACTAGCTTGGGGCCATTCCACTGTATTAATCCAATGTATAATAAGAAATTGGCCTCAAATCGGAGAAAACATTGGATTAATCCAATGGTAGAACCACTTGGATGTTCGGTTGTGAAAGAGCAGCGAATAACCAAGCTATAAAGAAAGAAATCATGGTAGTATTATGTCGTATCATGTCGATACTCTCTAAATATTCGATAAAACAGCAGATTTCTTCTGCTCACTCACTTTACGCTTCTGTCTACCAAAAGTGACAACGTAGAGTGTGAAAATAAGGATTTGCGAGACAGCTAATACAACGTACAAATTGCTGAAAATAAAGCCAGACACATAGCTGTACAAGGGATTCCAGCTCGGTACAGAAGCTGTCGATTCGAAATCGACGACTTTACCATAGATGGAGATGGCGATTCCTTGCCCAATGAAGTTGGCCATGGAGAGCATGCCCATCCCAACGCCAACCTGGTCGGCAGGCAAGTTTCTCGAGACCGAGTTGGAGATCGCGATTGTCATGAAGGACTGCCCGACATTGCCGAGGACCAAGAAAAGCGCGATCCATAGCGCCGAGCTGGCTGTAAACGTCGACAGCAGTAGGAACGAGCTGAGCAGTAGGCTTGAGGCTATCCTGACGACGAACAGGTTGCCTTTGGTATCGGCGAGCTTGCCGCCTTTGCGGCCGAATATCGCCGAAGCCGCTGCGGCTGGAATCATGGCAAAGCCGATCCAGATGGAAGGGAGCTGCTGGACATCAGCCAGCAGGAGCGGGCTAAGCACAAAGAGTGAGCAGCAGGTGCCGCTGACAAGGAACGAGATCGTGAGACCGAGTGTGTATTTGCGATTTTGAAAAAGCTTAGGCGCAATAAACGGATCTCCTGCGGTGCAGATACGAGCTATGAATAAGCCCAAAGCGAGCAGGCCGAAGAGCAGCAGCCAGATGCCGGTCGTTACGCTGAGCAGCAGCAAAGCGATGGTGATGCCAAGCAATAAACCGCCAAGCCAATCGAAGCGACCGCGGCTTACCGTTCGTTCACTCCCCAAATAAGCCCGATAGAAGGGCAGGGTTACCAAAGAGAGCAGCGAGACTGCGAACAGCCAACGCCATTGCAACGTGCTGATCAGTAAAGCAGCGACAACGGGGCCTAATGCATTACCGAAGGCAAGACCAACAGCGGTCATACCGAGGGCAGCCCCTCTTCGTTCCGGCGGGAAGAACCGCAGAGGAATAATCATGGACATCGCAGGTATAACTGCGGCCCCTGATGCTTGCAGACAGCGGCCGATGAGCGCCATGGCAAATGTTTGTGAAGTTAGGCCGATTAATGAGCCTACGGCGAACAAGAGGAGGCCGAAGGTGACTAAATCTTTTAACCTGTAGCGATCCGCCAGTTTCCCGTAAGTGACCGCACCGATGGCATATATCAAGATGTAAGCAGAAGAAAGCCAACTCACTTGGGCAATGCTTAGATGGAATTCGCTGCTGATTTTAGGTAGTGCGATATTGAACATAACACCGCTCATCATAGAAAGGGCCATGGTGAACATTAAGATGCGCATTAATTTGTCTGCTGTTTGCAGGGGGGCTTTGGTTGCCATATGGGGACACAACCTTTCTGAAATAGACTGTCAGTACTGACTGACATACTGGTGAGAAAAAAACTAGGGTCGCAAGGCCCTAGCGAATAATCGGACACTCTCCTGGACGAAGGGTTCTAAGGTGATGCCGGGATAGCTCTTATGAGAATCAAGATCGTTCATGAATGCTCCGAAATGCATCATAATAAAAGTAAAGGCATGAAGCTCGGGATTCGCTGTGACGATTTTCCCTTTAGATGACATGTCGATGAAATAGTTGGTCAAAATCTCAAGAAGCTGCTGCGGATGCTTCTGGGTGCGTTCTCGGAAGCCAGGCAATTGGCCTTCATCTTCTTTGAGGGAAATTTGAATCATTTTGCGATTGCGATTCATAATCTCGTGATAGGTTGTCGTAACTAGGAGAAGATCCTTCTCCAAATCCCAGACCAGCTTCTCCGCGAAGAGCTTCTTCATCTCTGCCGCATAATGGTAGCGGTCGAAAGCAGCCTCGAGGAGCTTCTGTTTACTGCCAAAATGACGGAACAACGTCTTCTCACTCAGACCAGCCGCGGTGGCGATCTCTTGCGTGGTTACTCCGTTATAACCTTTTTCCGCGATCAAATGGAGGGCTGCCAAGAGAAGTTTATCGCTGCTTTCAAGCTTGCCGCTGCTGCTATCCATGGTATCCCTCTTCCGTAACAATGTCAGTACTCACTGACACTTATGATAAGTGGATCAGCTTAAAAAGTCAATAAGTCGCTTCAAATTCCGCTTTTTGCTCAAAAGAGTTGATTTTATATGTGTAACCGATTAAAATGCTCATTATTCCGTTAGCGAGGTGATTGCCCTGCGCAACCAATTTTTGCATTTTTGGAAGCGTTTTTTCCGACGCAAAACGATTTTTCGCAATATGATGACGCTATCCTTGTTTGCTGCCATCATTCCCGTGCTTATTGTTGGGATTGGAAGTTATTTATACTCAGCATCCGCTGTACAAAGTGAAGTGAACCAATCGAATGTTCGGATTTTAAATAACGTCTCCTCGACCATCGATTCTACGTTGGATCGGATTCAAAACAATGCGATTCAAATGCTGTTAGGCAATTTTTTTAGCTCGGATTTGATTGAACTGAAAAAAACGAATTATGCAGGCTTCTATTCACGCATTTCTACTGAGTTATCTGCGCTGATGAATGGGAATAAAGAAGTTGGCGACGTTGCCATGTATGTGCCGGATGAAGGTTATCTGATCTCTCCCATCTATGGGGGAAGAAGAATTGAAGGCATTGCGGAGCGCGAGGCGCTGCTGAAGGAGCTTACAACCGAGGAACAGCTCAAATGGGTCATCGGACCGTATCCCTTCTTGCCAGGTTATGACGTTAAAGGGGTTACCTTAATTGCCAAGGCACCGCTGTTAGGCAAGCAGCCGATCGGACTTTTGTTTATCCGCATTGATGAAGCTCTGTTTCAGAACATCATGAATCGTTTTGTTTCCTATAAGGGAGAGCAAATGTTCATTCTGGATGATAAAGGTGAACTTGTTACTTCTGTGGGAAGCGATGCTGTCCCGCAGGGCCTATTAGATTTGGTTGCACAAAAGCGTTCAGAACCGCGATTCCAATTCTCATTCCATGGCACTGATTACATGGTGACACCGATTACCTCTTCATATAACAAGTGGCAGTATATCAACATGGTGCCGACCGAGCAATTAAATGCCAAATCCAACGGGATCAAACTAATTACACTGGTCATTGTTCTCATATGCTTGATGTTCGGAGGATTTATAACGCTCTGGGGAACACGTCGTGTGTATCGCCCTATTCAGAACCTTGTCGCTTACGTCAAAGACGGGCAAACGGATGAAGTGGAAACCGACGAAGTGGGCTTTGTCCATAAACGATGGGCGGAACTTAGCAACACGGCTAACGATATGCAGCAGCAGTTGAGTGACCAGCTGCCACTGATTCGCGAAATCTTTGCGCTGCAGCTGTTGCAGGGAAGGTTTCTCTATTATTCCGAGGATCAGCTAGCAGCTATGCTTCGCAGGTATAACGTGCCTGCGGATAAGGAAAGCAGCGTCATCGTAATCGCCTTTGATTTGCAGTCGGAAGGCAAGGTGCGTTTTCAAGAAAATGACCGTGAGTTAATTGTTTTTGCTGTGAAAAATATCGCTAGTGAACTTTTACAATCCCATGAGTTGGAAGGCATCGGCATCAATCTGCTGAATGATCAGGTTGCTGTTTGGCTGTATCGGGATCCGCTGCGAGCGGAAGACGATGAGTCAGACATCAAACAATTCGCCGAGAGATTGCGGCTGCTTGTCTCTGATTATTTGCATCTACAGGTTACGATTGGGCTGAGCGGAAAAAGCGAGCATATCGGGGAGCTGCCTGAACTATACGAAGAGGCGTTGCTTGCGGTACGATCTCGTATCATTGTTGGCGGCAATCAAGTCATTTCTCATACGAGCGGTAAAAGCCATTCCGACATGCATTATCGATATCCGCTTGAAATTGAAACGCATTTTGAGAATTCATTGCAGCTTGGCGATCGTGATGAAGCGGTAAGAATGATGGATGAGTTTGCGAAATCGATGGGCGCCGCTATTCAGAAGCCAGAGCTTATTCAAATGTCGTATTATCGACTGCTAACCGCTGCGATCCGGACTGCCTATATGCTCGGATTGGATACCGCTCAATTATTTGGAGAATCGAATGAGGATCCCTATCTCCATATCCGCAATATCCATACAACGTATGAATTGAATGCTTGGTTTAAAGAACAATTGGTAGAGCCCATTGTTGCATATGTCCACGGCAAGCAGCATCAGGAGCATGAGCAGTTAATTGCGAAAGTTGTTCGGTATATGGAGGAGAATTATCATTTTGATTTGTCGCTGGATCAGTGTGCACAAATTTGTGGCTTGAGTCCGCAATATTTAAGTAAGCTTTTCAAAAAGAAAAAGGATCTCTCCTTTATTGAATATTTGACTAAGGTAAGGATTGAGAAGTCCATCGAGCTGCTTCGCACTACGGATTTATCGGTGTCCGATGTTGCAGAGCGAGTGGGTTATCAAATGAAAAACTTTATCCGGGTATTTAAAAAACATGTTGGGGTGACCCCGGGTCAATACCGAGGATTAGATGAGGGAAATTAGAATGCCCATAAATCGTTATATCCATTCTTTGTGAGCAAAAAATGAGGAAAAGATGCAGAGAAATCCCGTAGTTACGGGGTTTCTCTTTTTTTGCCTTTCAACAGAAGTGTGGATAAGAATTGGTCATTGTCCCTATGACTTGCGATCAGGTACGATCGTTTCAAGCAAAACAACGAGATGCAAAACGCAATAACGAGAGGTGATGGGAGTGTCACATAGTCAGGTGGAACAGCTTCAGAAAGTGATGCCGAGTGGACTAGAAAAAAGAAAGCTAACTAAGAAATCATGGGTTCAAGAGTGGCGGGTTGCGCTCAAACGCGACAAATATTTATATGTATTGGCTGCGCCGGGATTACTATTCTTCCTCATATTCAAGTATGTGCCGTTATGGGGATTATTGCTTGCTTTTAAAAATTACTCTCCTTATTTAGGTTTCTGGGGCAGTGAATGGGTTGGATTGAAATACTTTCATGAGTTTTTCACGAATCCCGATTTTATGCTGTTGTTTCGAAATACGATGGCGATTTCGCTTCTGAATATCGTGTTTTTCTTCCCCATTCCTATCGTGGTGTCACTACTGCTGAATGAAGTGAAGAGTTTACCCTTTAAGAAATTCGTCCAAACCGTCATCTATTTGCCCCATTTCCTATCGTGGGTTATCATCGTCGGGATTTGCTTCCTGATCCTAGGTCAAAGCAGCGGTGTGATTAATCAATTGATCGTCGAGTTCGGCGGACACAAGATTGAATTCTTAACGGAGCCCAATTATTTCTGGGCGATGCTCACGGCGCAAAGTATCTGGAAAGAAGCCGGATGGGGAACGATTATCTTCCTAGCGGCCCTTGCCGGGATCAATTCGGAGCTGTATGAAGCAGCCCAAATCGATGGTGCGACAAGATGGCAGCAAATGCGGAATGTCACGATTCCCGGTATCAAAAGCACGATTATTGTGCTGCTAATCCTGCGTTTAGGCCAAGTGATGGATGTAGGGTTTGAACAAATCTTCCTCATGGCAAGCGGGCCTGTATCGCAGGTGGCAGATGTCTTTGATACCTATGCTTACCGTGTTGGTATTCAACAAGGCCGGTTCAGCTATGCAACGGTTGCTGGTTTGTTCAAATCAGTCGTAGGACTCATCCTAGTTGTTACGGCAAACCGTGTAGCCAAGAAGTTCGGCGAGGAGGGACTTTACTAAGATGGATAATCAGACAGGTACGAAGATATTTAATGTCCTAAACTATACGGTATTAACAATAATTGGACTTGTTACGCTGCTGCCTTTCATTTATGTTGTGCTCATTTCATTTACAGATCCTACGGAATATTTGACGAAGTCTTTGGTTCTTATTCCTGAGAAATGGAGCTTATCCGCCTATGAGTACATTTTCTCAACCAACGCTTTCGTTCGTGCAATGGGGATAAGCGGAATACTAGCGGTATTCGGTACGCTGCTAAGCTTAATTGTTACTAGTGCATTAGCCTATGTGCTATCTCGTAAACGCTTGAAAGGCAAAAAGTTCTTTCTTGTGGCCATCCTCATGACCATGTTGTTCAATCCCGGCATGATTCCGAACTACCTGCTCGTGGATAGTCTTGGTTTAATGGATTCCATTTGGGCACTGATCTTACCGGCATTGACCAGCGCGTGGTACGTCTTCTTAATGCGAAATTTCTACCAAGAGATACCAGACGAACTAGAGGAAGCTGCCAAAATGGATGGATGCTCGGATATCGGCGTATTCTTCCGTATCATGCTGCCAATCTCCGTCTCAGCCCTTGCCGCATTCGGACTATTCTACGCGGTCGCATATTGGAACACGTACTTCAGTGGCGTACTTTACATTAACAGCGACAGCTTACGTCCGTTGCAAGTACTCCTGCAAATGCTGCTCATTTCCGCATCGCAAATGGCTGATCCTTCGATGGCTGCTATGCTGGAAAGTGAACGAACTGTACCGCCACAGGTAATCAAAATGGCCGCAGTAGTAATCTCCTCTTTACCGATCGTCATGGTGTATCCTTTTTTACAAAAATATTTTGTCAAAGGTATGATGGTTGGTTCAGTGAAAGGATAAGCACCATGTACCGAGAGGGGTGATGCGGGTAAGTAGTGAAAGTGCAGGAGAATGATTCTGATTGTATAATAAGCATAATAACGGGAGGTCTATACATGAAACCAATGGTCAAAAAATTGGCAGTACTCTTAACAGCAACGGGGCTTATCGCTTCTTTAGCGGCTTGTGGCAAAGCAAATGAAGCTGGGCCAGCAAGTACGGCAGGAAGTACAACTGCAGCTTCAACTAAGCCTGTGGCACCGGCGGATATTTCGATTACGACACTCGCTTTCGCTGCTGCACCTACAGGTGAGTTGGAAGCTGTGAAAAAGCTAAATGAGAAGTTAAACGTCAATCTTAAATTAAATTGGATTCCAGCAGCCCAAATTTCAGAAAAATTAAATGCACTTTTGGCTTCCCGTGATTTGCCTGACGTTCTATTCGTAGAAGATTTTAACTTGACGCCTGCTTTCTTGAATGCGATTGATCAAGGCGCTTTCTGGGATCTAGGTCCTTATATTAAAAATTATCCGAACCTGGCTAAGTATCCAGAGAACGTATACAAGAACGCATCTTTGAAAGGTAAACTGTACTCTCTTCCACGTGTAAGACCGCTGGATGGTCATGAATCCATGCTGATCCGTAAAGATTGGTTGGATAAGCTCGGTCTACAACAACCGAAAACGATGGATGAGTTGTCTCAAGTGCTTGAAGCCTTTGCACAGAAAGATCCAGACGGCAATGGCAAAGCGGATACCTACGGTGCTGTCATTCCAGGATCACCAGGACCTGCCAGCTATGTGCTCTCTATGTTTGGCACAGGTACGAAGTGGAAAGATGAGAACGGCAGCTTGATTCCGTATTGGTGGACTCCACAAGCGAAAGATGCCTTAGCTTTCTGGAACAAATCATACAAAGCCGGCGGCATTCTGCCAGATCTTCCTGTACTGAAAGCCGCACAAATTAAAGATATGCTCGTACAGGGCAAAGCGGGCGTAGCATTCGCTAACGTAATTGACGCCTATAAATATAACGTGGAATTGCAGAAGGTAAATCCGCAAGCGAACCTTATCGCTGTGGAATTACCAAAAGCACCAGATGGCAAAGCGTATTATGAGCAAGCAAGCGGTTACTATGGACAATTCCTGATCAATAAGAAATCGGTTGATGAGGCGAAATTGAAGAAAATCCTAGAAGTCTATGATTACACAGCTTCAGTTGAAGGTTACAACCTAGCTACTTACGGCATTCAAGATGTTGACTACAAATTGAAGCCTGACGGAAGTGTTGAGCAAACCGAAGAAGGTAAGAAAAAAGGATATTCCGGCGATACAACAGGTCAATGGGTGACAGGGTACTTTGATAAGTATTCTAGAGCCAAAATCTCAGGTATTCCGACCGATATTTACGAAGCTAATAAAAAAGTCGTTGATTCGATTTCCTCTATCACAGATCCTACTTACGGTTTGATGAAGTCTGCACCATTTAAGGAAAAGGGAGCAGATTGGGATAAAAAGCTGAACGATATGATGGTCAACATCATTATTGGCAAAAATACGCTAGATGATTGGGATAAACTGGTGAAACAGTTCAAAGATGACCCAAGCTTCCAACAGCATGTTAAAGAAACAAACGACTTCTACAAAGAAAAATCCAAATAAGCCAGATGAAATGAAAGGACCCGATTGTGCCAGTTGATGGCATGATCGGGTTTCTTTTAAAAAGAAGGGTGATCCTGATGAGTAGTCAAGAGTTGAAGTTATGGTATCGTCAGCCTGCAGAGCAGTGGGTGAACGCACTTCCCATAGGGAACGGCAAGCTTGGGGCTATGGTATTTGGCAGAGTGGAGCAAGAACGGATTCAAATCAATGAAGATTCACTATGGTATGGCGGACCTAAGAAGAGGGAGCAGCCAGATGCCCATAAACATCTTGCGGACATTCGCAGGCTGATGTTCGAAGGAAGGCCACAGGATGCTGAGTATTTGGCACGGATGGCGATGACACCAGGTCCTAAATTCTTTGCGCCGTATCAAACATTGGGGGATGTAAACCTTTATTTCCGACAAGCAAATGGGGATGCCACTGACTATCTGCGTGAATTGGATTTGCGCACAGGTATCGCTAAGACTTCCTATATCTTGGACGGGACGAAATATCAAAGGGAAATCTTCACAAGTACGATTGATCAGGTGCTAGTTATTCGATTAAGCTCGGATCGAGCTGGAGGAATCAGCTTCTCTACGAATTTGAGTCGACGTCCTTTCGAAGGTACAACAGGTAAGGCAGGTGCAGAAAGCATCCTCATGCAAGGGCAATGTGGGCCGGAAGGTGTTCATTATGCGACGGTTTTGAGAGCGGTAGCAGAAGGTGGGAACGTACAGGTTATCGGGGATTTTGTCTCGGTTGAAGAAGCGGATTGCGTGACGTTATATGTCGCAGCTGCAACCACGTTCCGTCATCTCGATCCGCTTTCGGTGTGTCATTCACGGATAGAAGCTAGTATGGCCAAAGGGTTTGAGACTATTCGCGAAGATCATGTGAAGGACCATCGTTCTTTATTTGAACGTGTTCAACTAGAGCTGGAGGATTCCAATGCGAACGAACTGGCAGCGCTGCCAACAGATGAGCGGCTGCGTCGAATCCAAGATGGAAACGAAGATCATGGGCTCATATCGTTGTTTTTCCAATATGGCCGGTATTTGCTTATGGGTAGTTCACGACCTGGCTCGCTGCCTGCCAATTTGCAAGGCATTTGGAACGAGAGTCACACGCCGCCTTGGGAAAGTGATTATCATTTGAACATTAATTTGCAAATGAACTACTGGCCAGCAGAAGTGTGCAATTTGGCTGAATGTCATGAACCCGTATTTGATCTGATGGATCGGCTGCTTGAGAACGGGCGTAAGACGGCTAAGGAGATTTACGGAGCCAGAGGCTTTGTAGCGCACCACGTCACGAATTTGTGGGCAGAGACGGACATTTGCGGCATTTATGTACCGGCTATTTTCTGGCCGATGGGCGGGGCGTGGATGTCCTTGCATCTGTGGGAACACTATCGCTTTGGCGGTGATAGGGAGTTTCTCCGTTCGAGAGCGTATCCGATTATGAAAGAGGCTGCGCAATTTTTTCTAGATTTTCTGGTGGAGGATGAGTACGGTCGTCTAGTCACGGTTCCTTCTCTTTCACCGGAAAATACGTATCGATTGCCGAATGGCAATGAAGGGGTTATGAGTATTGGGCCGTCGATGGATTCGCAAATTATTTATATGCTCTTCGGCGCTTGTATCGAAGCGGGGATAGTGCTCGGTGTGGATGAGCTTTTCCTTGAACAGCTAGAGCAAGTAAGGAAGCGATTACCAGAACCCGCTGTAGGCAAGCATGGCCAATTGATGGAGTGGGCGATCGATTATGAGGAAGTGGAACCCGGGCATCGCCATATTTCACACTTATTTGCCTTGCATCCAGGTGAGCAGATTACGGTTCAGCATACACCAGCGTTAGCGGAGGCTGCTCGTAGGACATTAGAGAGAAGGCTTGCACACGGAGGCGGTCATACAGGGTGGAGCCGAGCGTGGATTATCAACTTCTGGGCGAGACTGCATGATGGTGAGCAAGCTTATGCCAATGTCATGGAGCTGCTGGGTCATTCCGTGCATACGAGCCTGCTAGGTGACCACCCTCCGTTCCAAATCGATGGCAACTTTGGCGGTACGGCAGCTATCGCAGAGATGCTTCTCCAATCACACCGAGATGAAATTCTGCTCCTGCCAGCATTGCCGAAGGCATGGAGAGATGGTCGGGTTAGCGGCCTGCGCGCGCGAGGCGGGTTTGAGGTAGAGATCGTGTGGCGTGACGGTCAGCTTCAAGAAGCGGTACTTCTTGCCACGCAGGATAGTTTGTGTTCGATCCGCAGTGAATCATCTCTTGCGATCACTAGGGTAAATGGGGATGATATGGTGCTGGTTGCCAATGACGGTTCCATCTATTCCTTTAAAGCAGAGTCAGGGAAACGATACTTGATCCAATGTGTATCCAATGCGTAACGAATGAATTGACCCTTTCTGTATCGAACAGCATGGAAGAGGGCTTGTAAACCACACGGTTGCGGGATTTCTCTTTTTTCGCCTAGAAGAAGATTGTGGTTAAGAATTGGTCATTGTCCATAAGCTCGGAGTCAGGTACGATCGGTTCATAATAAGTAAAGATTGGAAATTTAGGATGTGTGAGGAGATCAGGAGATGGCAGTTTCCATAGAAGAAGCAGTGAAGGTAGTTCCGACACCACGTCAATTAGCTTGGCAGGAGATGGAATTCTATGCCTTTATTCATTTTGGAATCAATACATTTACGGGGCGGGAATGGGGGGATGGAAACGAGGATCCGAAGATATTTCATCCAACGGACTATCATCCCGCACAATGGGTAGAGACCTGCCGATTAGCGGGAATGACAGGCATCATCCTTACCTGTAAGCATCACGATGGGTTTTGCCTCTGGCCAAGTGCCTATACGGATCATTCAGTCAAATCCAGCACGTGGCAGGATGGGAAGGGCGATGTTGTCCGGGATTTGGCCGAGGCTTGCCGTGCTCAGGGATTGAAGTTTGGTGTATATCTATCCCCATGGGATCGTCACGAGCCCACTTACGGCGATTCACCTGCCTATAATGCGTATTTTCAAAATCAATTAAGAGAACTTTTAACGAATTATGGTGAAATTTTTTGTGTTTGGTTTGATGGGGCATGCGGTGAAGGCAGCAATGGCAAAGTACAACAGTATGACTGGGAAACGGCGTATCGATTGATTCGAGAATTGCAGCCCGATGCTGTCATCAACATCTGTGGGCCGGATGTTCGCTGGTGCGGCAATGAAGCCGGACATATACGCGAATCGGAATGGAGTGTAGTGCCTGAGCGTATGAGGGATACGGAGAAAATCCAAGAAGACTCTCAGAAAGTGGATGATGGTACGTTCTCCCAACAGATCAATGCAGAAACGGAGGATTTGGGGAGCCGGTCTGTTTTGGCAGAAGCAACGAGTATGATCTGGTACCCTGCAGAAGTGGATGTATCGATCAGACCCCAATGGTTCTACGATCCGGCTGACAATGATAAAGTGAAAACTGTCGCTGAATTGATTGCTCTGTACGAGAGTACAGTTGGCGGTAACAGTGCCCTTCTGTTGAATGTTCCACCTGACAAGCGTGGGCTAATTCATGAGACAGATGCACGGAATTTGCGTGAACTGGGGCAGTGGCTACGTGCTACTTATAGACACGATTTAGCTAAAGGAGCGAGCGTGTGGGCTTCCCATACAAGGGATGCAAGTGTTGATGCGGGGCATCTAACAGACGGTCGGTCCGATACGCATTGGTGCCCTGACGAAGGAATGGAGCAAGCTGAGCTTGTGATTGATCTTGGCAAGGAAACGACGTTCGACCGCATCGTATTGAAGGAATATATCCAATGTGGACAACGGATTGAACGGTTTCAATTAGCGTACCAACAAGATGATGTGTGGATTCCCCTATATGAAGGCACGGTCGTTGGGTATAAGAAGATCTGCAGTTTCAACAAGAAAAGCGCAAGATACATCCAACTGAAAGTGTCCGAATCACGTATTAATCCTACTTTAAGCAGTTTCGGTGTGTTTTGCAGTAAGTAGGCGATCAATATCAAGTCATTTACAAAAGAAGGGGGGTGAGGAGCAGCAGCCAATGGTAATAACGTCATAACTATGAATATTGTCTATGAAATTATGTGTGCGCTTACATGTTGTCTTGGATAGTGGCATTAGTTAACATCATTTTAAGGAGGCATTTCATGAACCCTTCCTCAATCACAACTGAACATCCCAAATTCACACTAAAAGCAATCATACACGTATTCCTTGCACTATTGATTATTGCCTTATGCATCCCGCCTCATTCGGCATCAGCGGCAGGTTCAGATGCATCAGATGAATATGATGCCATGCGTGGGAAATGGCATACCTATCTGACGGGTGGAACTACTTTTGATCCGAATGACCCTGATATCGCTGCTAATATTAAGGCCAAAGACGATCTAGTATCCAATGCTAGCTTAACAGGCTCGTGGGATACGATGAATAAAGCGGCGAACCGAACGCACTTATGGAGCGATTTGCAGAGTACGACGGTCTCCGCGCAAGTGACATCGCATTATACACGCTTAAAACAAATGGCGATTGTTTATTCGACGATTGGCTCTGCGTTCTATCATAATGAGTCACTGAAAGTGGATATTCTTGCTGGCTTAGATTGGACGTATGCCAATCGCTACAAAGAGTCCAAAACCGAATACGACAATTGGTGGGACTGGGAGATTGGCTCCCCGCAAGCCCTCAATGATACGCTTGTGCTTATGTATAACGATTTAACGCAACAGCAGCTAGATAATTTCATGCGAGCCATTGACCGTTTTGTGCCGAATCCAAGTAAACGTACGCTTGGTGGAGTAACCGAAACGGGAGCAAACCTCCTGGATAAAGCGTATGTGGTTACCTTACGGGGGATCACTGGCAAGTCAAGCGCCAAGATTACGCTTGGAAGAGATTCGATAAGTCCTGTCTTTCTGAATGTCACAAGCGGAGATGGATTTTACGAGGATGGATCCTTTATTCAACATACGACAGTTCCTTATCTAGGCGGATATGGCTCCGTTTTGATCGGACGATTAGCTGATATGTTCTACTTGTTGACTGGATCCTCCTGGAGCATTACAGACCCGAACGCCATTAATGTTTTCAGATGGATAGATGAAGCCATCGAGCCATTACTCTATAAAGGCGCAGCCATGGATAATGTAAAAGGCCGTGGTATTTCGCGTCAGGGTACGAATGATCATACGACAGGTCGAGGGATTATCTTGAGCATGCTGCGTCTAGCAGAAGGGGCTTCTAGTGAACAAGCGCTGAAGATCAAGCGAATGGTCAAAGAGTTCATTTCCACAGATACGACATTTGCTAATTACTACGTCGGTACTGGCATGTTTGAAATGATTCTTGGCAAAAGACTGATGAGCGACAGTTCGATTGCACCAAGAGGCGAATTGGTCGGTCATTATCAGTTTCCAGCTATGGATCGTGTGTCCCATCTAGATGAAAACTACGGTTTGGGTATCGCCATGTTCTCCCCACGCATATCTGCATTTGAGTATGGCAATGGGGAGAATATCAAAGGCTGGTATACCGGAGCGGGTATGACGACTTTGTATAATCGTGACCTATCGCAATACAGCGGTAATTACTGGGCAACAGTTAACATGTATCGACTGCCAGGTACGACAACAGATGGCTCTGGAAGCGGAACACCTGTTGATTGGAAAAATTATTCAAACCCGAACACATGGGTAGGTGGTTCTTCCGTTGATCATCGTTATGGCTCTGTCGGGATGCAGTTTTCACTTGCGCAAGATACAGGAAGTCCGCTGCAAGGGAAGAAATCCTGGTTCTTGCTCGGTGACCAAATTGTCGCTTTAGGCTCCGGTATTACGAGTACGGATACGACTCGAAACGTGGAAACGATCGTCGAAAACCGCAAGCTGAATGCCAATGGCGATAATGCCTTGCAGGTAAATGGGATAGCCAAGTCTAGCGCACTGGGTTGGTCGGAAAATATGAGCAACGTGCAGTGGGCCCATTTAACTGGCAATGTCCCAGGTTCTGATATCGGCTATTATTTCCCAGGAACAGCATCCATCACGGGATTACGAGAGTCAAGAACTGGCACTTGGAAGCAAGTAAATACGGGTGGTGGTACGGATACAGTAACCGATTCCTATTTGAGCTTGGCCTTCAATCATGCGAAGAAGCCGACAGATGCATCCTATGCGTATGTGGTGCTGCCTAACAAAGATGCTGCAGCAACAGCCAGCTATGCGGCTAATCCGTCTATCTCCATTCTAGAAAACTCTGGGGATGCGCACGCCGTCATGGATACAACATTACACGCGGTTGGGGCAAACTTCTGGAGTGATGCAACGAAAAGTGTCAATGTGGCAGGTCAGCCGTTCATTACGGTTAACAAAAAAGCATCCGTCACGACACTTGAAACGAATGGACAGCTAGACATCGGGATCTCTGATCCGACAAAGGCGAATACGG
The DNA here is from genome assembly GCF_001700435.1 of Paenibacillus pectinilyticus. GTDB lineage: Bacteria > Bacillota > Bacilli > Paenibacillales > NBRC-103111 > Paenibacillus_E > Paenibacillus_E pectinilyticus. Next base: position 618,866 of record NZ_LYPC01000028.1, on the reverse strand, counting down.
GGACGATCACTGTTGAAATTAATCGCAGTGCAACGGGCGTCGTTTCACTTGATCCTGGTATTACGGTAACGCAATTTAGTCCAACGATTAAAATGACGGTGAACACCAACGGCGCGTTTGGTCAATCATTCGCAGTTAAATTCAATCTTGGAACGCCGGCTACGCCTGACGCGCCGATTTTGACTAGTGCCACTGGCGGTGCTTCTCAGGTGCTATTGAACTGGACAGGTGCGAACGGGGCTGCAGGCTATCGGGTCAAATATGGTAGAGCTCCGGGCGTCTACACACAATCGGTGGATGTAGCAAGTGTGAGTGGTACCAATCAGTTGGCGGTAACGGGACTTAGCGCTGGTAAGACGTACTATTTTGCTGTCGTTGCCGTTAATGCTGCGGGAGAAAGTACTGCATCTAACGAAATGTCTGCTATACCAGTAGCTATGGTTAAATGGACAGCAGAAGCGGATACTTATGTAAGAGATGGTACCTACGCAACCCAGAATTTCGGTACAACGGCTAGTATCGTAGTTAAAAATGATGGAACTTCCTATGCTCGGCAATCTTACGTGAGATTCGATTTATCTTCAATCCCCACGACATTTGTAAGCGCTAAGGTAACGCTTGTTCCCGTAGGTGCTGGGATGGCGGGAATTATTAATCAAGCACAACTTGTCAGCAATAATAGCTGGCAGGAAACAACGCTGACTTGGAACAATAAGCCTGCTGGAGGAAGTGTTATCGGGACTTGGACAGTTCCGACTGTCGCTGGGACACCTGTTCAATTGGATGTGACCAATCAAGTGATAGCTGCACTGACTGGAGATAAGAAATTGTCGCTTATGATCTCCTCACCAACGGCTCAAGGCTCAACTTCCGATGTATCATACGCGTCTAAGGAGAGCACGAATGTTGCTTACAGGCCTGTCATTGAGATTGAAATGGGCAGTCCGGCAAATAAATTACCTGGCGCGTTAGATTCCGAGTTAACGACCATCAAAGATACATCAGTCTCGGGGACTTTGAATGCGAGTGATGAAGACGGCGATCCGTTACAGTTTCGTATCGTTGCGAATGGTACGAAAGGGACCGCGGTTGTGACGAATCCAGTTACAGGAGCCGTTGCGTATACACCTGATCCTGGAGAGACCGGAACAGATACATTTATGTTTAAGGCAAATGACGGCGTAGATGATTCCAAAACAGCCGTAGTTACGGTGCACATTGGGGCAGCGCCTGACACGACAGATAACGCGAGCCCGGATTGGCAGCGTACTGCACAGACCGTGATATTGACGGCAACGGATGAGGGCGGCGGTGTGCGGAACACTTTTTACAGCGTCGATCAAGGTCCGTTTGTAGAAGGAAATACGGTTGTTGTTGCTGAAGATGGTGTCCATGTCATCCAATACTATAGCGTGGACAACTTTGGGCATACAGAAGAGATGAAGACGACGCAAGTCAAGATCGATACGACTGCTCCGTCATTGCATGTCGTGTTGGATAAAACGACGTTGTGGCCAGCCAACCATCAAATGGTTACTGTGAATGCTGCTGTAGATTCAAATGATAGCGGATCAGGCGTTGCATCGGTTGTGCTGACCTCCATTACGAGCAATGTCCCCGTTACTGTCGGTGATATTAGTGCTAACATGGGCACAGCAGCTCCATCCTTTAGCTTACGTGCAGAAAAAGGACGCACCTATACGATCATTTATACAGCTACCGATCGTGTGGGCAATCAAACGTCTACAGCAGTAAACGTCACTGTTCCTTTTGGCGTAGCCGTGGCTAAACCTGGTACAGTCGTACTTTCGGACGACAACGGGCAGGATACGGGTCTGCTGGACGGTAACTACACAATTACGATGAATATGTGGTATGGCGATAATGGCACTTTGTATAAACTCTATGAGAATGATGTGTTAATCGACACTCAGGTTCTTACGGACAAATCACCAAACGCGCAATCCACGGTGACTTCCATTACCTATAAGCCGAATGGGACTTACAAGTACTATGCCGAGCTAACGAATGCTTGGGGAACGAGCAGGAGCAAGGATCTAACGGTTACCGTCAAACAGGCGGCTCCCGCCAAACCAGTCCTCGCTAACGATAACTGGGACGGTGATGGAAGCTTTAATGTGAACATGAATATGTGGTGGGGCACCAATGGCACGAGATATAATTTGTATGAAAATGGCGTGCTCATCTATTCACAAGATTTAACTGTGAATACGCCGAATGCGCAATCGGCTGTTGCTATTTTGACGGGTAAAGCAAAGGGTACCTATGAGTATCGTGGTGAACTCGTGAACTACGCGGGTGCCACTTCCAGCGATCCGATGATTGTCAAAGTTACGAAGTAGTAAGGGAGGTGCATAAAGAAACCCTGACTTTGCCTTTTTGGACGAAGTCAGGGTTTCTTTGATGTATCACGATGCTTAGCTGTGAAACAGGCCCACAGGCAGCTTGGCTTCCCAAGAAGCGGGGGCTTCTAGTCCCAGCGCATGTGCGACGACGGCTGCCGTGTCGGCAATGTCAACATGCGCGAGCTGTGTACCAGGTACGATGCCAGGGCCTGCACAGCCCCAGAAGATGGTTTTGTCTAACGGATGATCACTGCCGTGATTGAAAGCGTCCTCGCCTCCACCGCCATGATCGGTGACGGCAATGATGAGGCTGTCTTTTAGCAGATCAGCTTCTACTAGAGCCTCTATAATAACGCCCATATGCCGATCTGTCTCCTCGATAGCACGGAGCTGCCCTGGCGTATTGTAGCCATGCTGGTGACCTGCGGCGTCGGGCAAATCCAACTGCACATAGAGCAGCTTGAAATCCGGGTTTTCTTCTATGTAGGTTGCTATAGCATGTACAAGCTCGCCGTCAGGTATCGATATTTTATGAACGTCGATTGACGGTTCAATGATCCCGTCGTTAATTGGCTTCCAAGCGCTGTATGCAGCTAGTTGGGCATGAGGGAATGCCTCGCGCGCGACGCGGAAAATGGAGGGATAGGGCGAATCGTCGGGAAATAATTCTGCCCCTGCTTTATTGTTGTTAAGACCATGTTTCACAGGGTTAACGCCATGCAGCAGTGATCCCCAGCACTCCGCGCTGATCGTAGGCGATGCGGTTTGTGCTTCCAGGGTATGAGCCCCTGTTGCGAATAAACGGTCCAAATTCGGGGTGTGAGCGTCACGGACGAATGTGCCAGCCCCATCCCAACCGATAATGATTACACGTTGACATGTGTTCATGGATGTTCCTCCTTTTTTAGCCCCAAAAGCTGATCATTAGAATGCCTATTAATATGAGAATGGAGCAAAGAATGCGTAATGTTCCTTGCTTCTCCTTGAGGACAACGATACCTAGAATGGTTGCGAAAACAGTCCCGATTTCACGCATCGGTGAGATATGGGCAACAGGTGCATATTTCATGGCAAAAAGGAACAACAAGTACGATACCGGATTGAGAATAGCCCCTAGTCCAATCCGTTTGAAATTTAATCTCCACTCCATGCGCAGCTGTTTGGAAGCGATAACAAGAGGAGTGAGACCTGCGACGAATCCGATATTCGTTACTTCTAATAAGGTAATTGGCGAGATATGTGAGAGATTTAGTTTATCGACAAGTACGTAGCAAGTCGTGCACAAGCCCACACAAAGTGCCATTAGAAAGGGTTTAAGGGATCCTGTAGAGGTATGCCCTGAAGATCGCAATCTGGTAAAAATACCGCTGAGTGAAAGGAAGCCAATCACCATACCAAGCAGACCTAACCATCCTAGCAAGGATAGCGATTCATTTAAAAACAGGACACCGACAATGGGGATGAATAAGGTATTGGTGCCTCTCATGATGGGATAGATCTGCGAAAGATCGCCCATATTGTAGGTCCGCGTTAGGAGTAGGGCGTAAACCGCCTGCAAGCAGGCGGATAACAGGAGAAGACCGTATGCCGATAAGGACAAGGGATGAAGCCATAATTCTCTGATTAAATAAGGGAGTAGGAGAACGGTTGTAACCATAATAATGGACCATAAGAAGACGCTTTTGTTAAGGCTGCATTTGGTAAACAAGCTCCAAATCGCATGCGTAAGTCCTGATGCAATAACGAGAACAAGTGAAAGAGTAAACAATAGATCAACTCCAAACGTAGGTGAGGTTACAGCGTTGGTGCGTGTTCGGGTTGATTATGAATGACAGTACCGTCAGCGAGTCGCAGCCAAGTTTCAAAGGCACGCTCACCTTCGCGGAGGCGAATCATTCGGGCGCCACGGTGAAAGCCTTCTTTGCCATACGTATTGTAGCCTGTCGCTCTGCCAAAGCAAAGACGAATTCCGTGCAGATCGCCCCAGTAATCGTTGACGTGATCATGGCCGACAAAGGTGCCAATAACATCGCCCATTTCAAGCATGGCCGTGAACAATCCAGAGTTAACACGCGGGCTAGAGATGGATGCTTCAAACATGTTACCGTAGCAGGTCGTTGTATCCCACAATTGTTGATATTCAGGAATAGGGATATGAAAGAAGGCTAAGGCCGGAATAGGCTGCCCAGATGCGCTTGCTTGAAGTTTGCGGGACTCTTCCTTGTACCAATTGATTTGATCGCTTCGAATCCAATCATAACCCTCAATATGTGGAACTGGTGAGTAAGCACCCGAATCCAGGAAGATAAGATTGGCTTTGGTCTGCCCATCGGAGCCTTGAAGAGAAAGCGTATAATTGCCGACGCCGCTAATATTCTCAGGTCCAGGTTGAGTTAACGTGTACGGATACGTCAGCACGCTGCTCATCAGTTCATCTCTTGTGATGAGGGATTCGGTGTCATGATTACCAAATACGACTGCCCATGGAATTTTACGATCTTCGACTGCTTGCATCGCATCGCGAAAAGCCTGAAGTGGCTCTTCACAGTGGTGTTCACCGTCCGCAACAGGTCCTGTATAGATGATATCGCCTGTGAAAACCACGAGATCAGGCTGCTCCGCATCAAGCACTTCTTCCATGAGGCGCAGCGTTTGTTGATCCTCGGTTCGGCCATCAATCCAATGTAAATCCGTAAATTGTGTGATTGTAAACGTGCGATCCTCGCGAAAAGTCAGTGGTTGCTGCTTGAGCATGATGATAGCCCCCCGTATGTTTTGATTGTGGAATTGTGTTGATTTTATTATAAATGTTGTTGTTTGTTGACAATTGTATATCCGATAAGGTGGAACTGTCAACGAGCAATTTTCGGTGAGGCAGAGTTGAAGTTAGGGTGGAGCCAAGTAATCAGAAAAGAAGCCTCGATATTGAGTTCCCATGATTGACACGGCTACCATGAACGCCTACACTAGTGAAAACAACAAGAAACAACAAGATATACTAACTATCGGTCATGCTAGGAGGCAAGTATGTCATTAACCTATGAAGATCGCCGGATAACCATACTCCACCATTTGGAAATGGAAGGAAAAGTACAGGTACATCACCTTTCTGAGCTGCTTACGGTTTCGACAGAAACTGTGCGTCGTGATTTGGATCGTTTGGAAAAAGAAGGCAAGCTGCGTAAGGTCTACGGGGGCGCCGTCAAAATGCGCATGGAGCTAGTCGAGCCGCCCTTTCTAAACCGCGTGCAAATGATGAAGCCAGAAAAAGCAGCCATCGGTAAGCTGGCGGCCTCCTTGATTCAAGATGGCGAAACGATCATGCTGGATAACGGCACAACGACGATCGAAATTGTCCCCTTTTTAAAAGATAAAACCAATGTAACGATCATAACGAACTCAATCCCGATTCTTAATCTGGCGATGGAAACGTTCCGGGGGCGCATTATTTTTGCCGGTGGAGAAGTCAGTCAAGAATGCCAGGCGGTGACAGGTGCGCTGACGGACCAGTTGCTGGATCAGTTTAAAGTGAATAAAACGTTTATTTCTGGCAGCGGCATTTCACTAACGGATGGCATCACTGACTTTTATTTGGCTGAGGCTGTGATCTCTCGGAAAATGATGCAGCGCGCTGAAGAATCCATTCTAGTTGTTGATCATAGCAAATTCGGGCTGTCGACGTTTGCTAGAGTTGCTAAGCTGGAGGAAATATCCATGTTGATTACAGATCCCGGCTGCCCGAAGGAATGGGTGGATGCGGTGGAGGGGCTGGGTATTGAGGTACGGATTAGTGAGTAAGGCGTGAAGCGTGAAGAGAATAGAGGAGAGGAGAGAAGAGAAGAGAAGAGAAGAGAAGAGAAGAGAAGAGAAGAGAAGAGAAGAGAAGAGAAGAAAAGAGAAGAAAAGAGAAGAAAAGAGTAAAGAGTAAAGACTAAAGAGTGGGTTGCCTTAGTTATGCAGAAGGCCAGTGGAGGAACGGTAACTCGTTCATTCAATGGCCTTTCTGTGTTGATGGGAATACCGCTCCGTGGAAACGAGCATTCGCGCCTGTGTAAGTCGAAAAAGTCGACTACCGCGCCGCGAAACGAGTAGTCTCGCCTGTGTAAGTCGAAAAAGTCGACTACCGCGCCGGCAAATGAGCATTCGCGCCTGTGTAAGTCGATAAAATCGACTACCGCGCCGGCAAATGAGCAGTTGCGCCTGTGAAAGTCGAAAAAGTCGACTACCGCGCCGGCAAATGAGCAGTCGCGCCTGTGAAAGTCGAAAAAGTCGACTACCGCTCCGTGAACCGAGCAGTCGCGCCTTTATAAGTTGAAAAAGTCGACTACCGTGCCGGTAAACTAGCAATCGCGCCGGAGATAGTCGTCTTTCCCGACTAACCGGCCGCCCATCACGGTAGTCGCGCCGGAGATAGTCGTCTTTCCCGACTAACTGGCCGCCTATCGAGGTAATCGGGCCTGAGATAGTCGTCTTTTCCGACTATCCGAGCACCCATCTCGGCAATCGAGCCCGAGATAGTCGTCTTTTCCGACTAACTGGCCGCCCATCGAAGCAATAGAGCCCGAGATAGTCGTCTTTTCCGACTAACCGGCCGCCCATCGAGGCAGTCGCGCCTGAGATAGTCGTCTTTTCCGACTAACAGGCCGACCATCGAGGAAGTCGCGCCCGAGATAGCCGTCTTTTCCGACTAACAGGCCGCCCGGCGCGGCAATCGAGCCCGAGATAGTCGTCTTTTCCGACTAACAGGCCGCCCGGCGCGGCAATCGAGCCCGAGATAGTCGTCTTTTCCGACTATCCGAGCACCCATCACGGCAGTCGCGCCTGAGATAGTCGTCTTTCCCGACTATCCGAGCACCAACCACGGCAGTCGCGCCCGAGTCAGTCGCTCTTTCCGACCGCACGGTGCTTCGGCCGGAAATCGCTTGGCGACTGACCGGTCCAGCGACGAAACTGCCGTGAGAAGTGGCTGGCCGATTGAAAGCCAAGCTTCTCGGCAATGTCGCTCATCGACATGTGCGTGGTAACGAGCAGCTCTTTGGCCTGCTTGAGCTTCAGTTGGCTGACATACTGGCGCGGCGACAGGCCGTATACTTTGGAGAACAGCTTGCTGCACTGGCTGCGGCTCATGTTTAGCTCTTTGGCGATTCCTGCGACGGAAGCTTCCTCGCCGAGTCCAAGAGCTAGCTTCTCCTCGATCGCATGCGCGACATCGGTAGAGAACAGCGAGGCATCGCGGCTCGTTGGCCGTACGATTCCCGTATGTACGGGGCCGCTTGTCGTGTTTGCTTCCGTAAGCTGTTTATCTCGCAGCAACTGCAGGACGTCATGCAGAATGAGCAAGGTATACGATTGCAACAACAGCTTGTCCTCGAAACGGAGCGGGGGCTGCTGTATTTGGTCATGTTCTGGCATTTCCAAATTGGATCGATTACGATTCATGACGGCTTCAAGCTCGCTGACATAGAAGCGAAGCTTACTCTGTTCAGCCATCTGGTGAGGGATATACTGATAAGCGGCAGCAGCGAGCAGACTCCGAATTTCCGTGTCGTCCAGATCAAAATGCACATTGAAATAGCCATAGGGCACGTTGCTCGTATTGGAGGAGCGGTGCCTGATGCCAGATTTAATCAGTAACCAGTCCCCTGCCCGCATGGTAATCGCATCACGGTTCATTTCTTGAACAACTTCTCCCTCCGAGCAGTACAGGAGCTCAAACAAATGATGGTGATGCCGAGGGTATTGCCAGCCCGGGGACTGTAAGCCGAAATGGCAGCCTACGACTTGTAGGGTGTTAATGAGGTTAGGAAAACGATACACATCAACCATAAACGAGTTCACGCCCCCTTTTCGTATCGACTAGGAATTAGGTTTAATGATAGCATGATTTTGGCACATTTGGTATAGAACATGCGCCATTTGGCGATTGAGTTGGAATGCCTGAATCAGCGATGATGAGAGGAGAAGTAAGACCACTTAGAAGCATAATTCGGAGGGATAATCGTGGCTATTTTAACGGCTGGAAATAAGCAATTTCTACTAGATGGCGAGCCCATTCAACTTTTGTCAGGAGCTATTCATTATTTTCGCGTGGTGCCTGAATATTGGGAAGACCGGTTGTTGAAGCTGAAAGCCTGTGGATTTAACACAGTTGAGACGTATGTACCTTGGAATTTGCACGAACCGAAGGAAGGGGCATTCAACTTCAGCGGTCTTGCGGATGTGGAGAAATTCGTGCAACTGGCAGGAAACCTGGGTTTGCATGTCATCGTGCGGCCTAGTCCTTACATTTGTGCAGAGTGGGAGTTTGGCGGATTTCCGGCGTGGCTGCTTCAATATCCGACAATGAAATTACGTTGTATGGACGCGATGTATTTGCAAAAAGTGGATCGCTACTACGATGAGTTGATTCCTCGTTTAACGCCGTTGCTTAGTACGAATGGCGGTCCCATTCTAGCGATGCAAATTGAGAATGAATACGGCAGCTACGGGAACGATACGGCGTATTTAACCTATTTAAGGGATGGCTTAATCAGCCGTGGCGTGGATGTTTTGCTATTTACGTCTGATGGTCCCGAGGATGGCATGTTGCAAGGAGGAACGGTTCCAGGCACACTGGCTACAGTGAATTTCGGCTCACAGCCGGAAGCGGCTTTCGAGAAATTCCGCCAATATCGCGAAGATGAACCGCTATTTTGCATGGAGTACTGGAACGGGTGGTTCGATCACTGGCTGAAACTGCATCACACAAGAGACGCTGGGGATGTTGCGGATGTTTTTGACAGGATGCTGCGCGCGGGTGCTTCGGTCAATTTCTACATGTTCCACGGTGGAACGAACTTCGGATTTTACAATGGAGCGAATTACCATGACAAGTATGAAGCGACGATTACCAGCTACGATTATGATTCACCGTTATCCGAATGCGGCGATGTGACGGAAAAGTTCAACGCAGTGCGTAAGGTAATAGCCAGCCACTTGGGGAAAAAGGAAGAGGAGCTTCCAGCGCTGCCCGCGCCGATTAAGAAGAAAAGCTACGGGAAAGTGGCTTTGACTGAAAAGGCTGATGTGCTGGATACTCTGTCTTATTTGACCAAAGGAATCGAGCGTACTACCCCAGTACCAATGGAACTACTTGGGCAGGACTATGGCTTCATCGTCTATTCGACGAGGGTATCCGGACCACGGACTGGTGAAAGTCTGCACCTTCAGGACGTACACGACCGCGCACAAGTCTTCTTGGATGGGGTATATCAGGGGACGGTAGAACGCTGGGATGCGCGTCCACTCCAGATGGACATTCCTGCTGGGGGAGCGAAGCTCGACATCGTCGTTGAGAACATGGGCCGGGTTAACTATGGACCGCGTCTTCGAGATTGTAAAGGCATCACAGAGGGCGTGCGGATGAATAATCAATTCCTTTTTGACTGGACGATATATCCACTCCCACTAGACAATATAGCTGCAATCCCGTTCGGACGCGTGGAAGCAGGCTCAGAGGCTGCCGGATCAGAAACGAGCACAGCCAGCAACTTCGGTGACCGCCCGACCTTCTATCGCGGGGAGTTTCTTGTAGATGAGACAGGAGACACGTTCGTTAAACTAGCGGGCTGGACGAAAGGAGTCGTGTGGATCAACGGCTTTAACCTCGGACGCTTCTGGTCAAAAGGACCCCAAAATACGCTGTATGTACCAGCGCCGTTACTAAGAACCGGACGTAACGAAATCATCGTATTAGAGCTGCATCACACGGAAGAGACCGTTATTGAACTGACGGATACTCCAGATTTGGGTTAATAGTTGATCACGAAGCCCCCTTGGCTGCTTAATTGGCCGGGGGGCTTTGTGATTTCCAGGCATCCTGCCTGAGCGGTTTTTCGCATGGCGTTATCTGGATAATCCCGTGAAACTGGTAAATACTAACGGAAATGTGTTCGGACGGAGGGATGTTATGGAAACGGAGCAGGATTCATTTCTTATCTCGGATGAGATGGAGACGAATATACGGAATCTTTTTCAATGTTTCCATTCCTCTGATGATGTGCGTTCCAGAGATTTTACCTTGCATGGAAGCCAAGGCAGTCTCCTTTATCTGACGACAGTTACGGATACCGATAAGCTGCAAGCTAATATTCTGCGACCGTTACTGCAGGCCAAAGAAGGCCGTTTGGAAGATGTTCTTCCCATTTTAGACATAGAAGTGGTCACGGATTTGAAGGCGGCAGCGGCAGGGATGCTTCAGGGCAAATGCGCCATCTTGCTCCAGCAAAGAGCGGATATTGTCTTGGTAGATGCAAGTGCAAACCTTGTACACAGCGTGGGAGAACCTCAAAATGAGCAAACCGTTAGGGGATCTCATGTAGGCTTTGTAGATGATATTACCATCAACGCGCAATTAATCCACCAACGGTTGAAGAATGCGAATCTGGTTGAACGGCATTTCACATTAGGTTCCGAAAGCCCGACGAATGTCACGCTGCTGTACATGTGCGATGTTGCAGATATGAACGTTGTCGACGAAATTATCGCGAATCTGCTCACGAATCAGGCAACCTTTATTAAATCCCCAGGTCAAATTACTGATCGGTTGGAAAGCAGTCATTTCTCGATCTTTCCACAAATGCTTTTTACCGAAAGACCGGATAGCACAGTGGCGCATTTAATGGAGGGACGCGTAGCGTTGATGGTGGATGGCAGTTCGTTTGCGACGATTCTACCAGTAACGTTTTTTATGTTTTTCCAAGCGGCGGATGACTTCAATGTCAGATGGTGGAACGGGACTTTTTTCCGATTTCTTCGCTTCATCAGCGTCATGATCGGCATAGCTCTGCCTTCCGTGTATATTGCTATTGTTTCGAACCACTTTGATGTGTTGCCAATCGATTTGGTCTTCTCCTTGAAAGCTTCCTTGGAAAATGTCCCGTTCAATCCCTTCATGGAAGCGATGTTCATGATCATTGTGCTGGAACTTCTCCGAGAAGCGGCTATCCGCCTGCCGAAATCGATCTCATCAACACTGTCCATTGTTGGCGGACTTGTTATTGGGAGTGAGGTCGTGAACGCGAACTTAGTTTCCACGACAATGATTGTCGTAATTTCGCTCACAGCAGTCGCTTCCTTCAGCGTACCCTCGCATGAAATGCGACTTGCCATTCGGCTTATTTCGTTTCCAATTATGATCGCATCGTCTTTGATGGGCTTCGTGGGCATCTCGTTTAGCTTTAGCTTGTTATTCATGCATTTAAGTAAACTTGAAACGTTCGGTGTGCCTTACTTTTATCCGTTTATGCCTTTTAAACCAAAGCGTATTCTGTCTACACTTATTCAGCTGCCGAAACGGATCTTTGGCGGGAAAGCTTCGGACAGGAGGGCGTCATGACACGGATTCAATTATTTGCCTTCATTTTGCAGACGCAGATCGGCATTGCCGTTCTATCATTTCCTTATGATTTACATAAAGCCGCAGGCGCAGATGGATGGATTTCTGTTCTTGTCGCAGGTGCCGGTGTGCAGCTTATCCTGACGGCTTATGTCCTCTTGTGCAAAAGGTTTCCCGGAAAGAACCTCTACGAATTTGTACCTCAGATCGTTGGGAAATGGGTGGGAAATACAATCACATGGATATTTATCGCTCATTTTACCTTTACAACCTGCCTCATTCTACTGCTGGAAATGACATTCGTTGAGCTATGGATATTGCCGTTTACGAATCCTTGGCTCTTGATCGTTGCGAATTGTTTGGTTTGTTTCTATCTTGCCAAGGAAAACATTCGGATTATTGCCCGTTATCATGCGTTGATTACGTTGTTGATCATTATTATGGTGGCGATGATGCTGACAAGTTATCGCACGATGGACTATCGTTTTTTACTGCCAATTGGACAAGAGGGCTTGCACCCCATTATGTTGGGGATCAAAAGTTCTGTACTCTCCTTTCTAGGTTTTGAGGTACTGCTCGTGTTGAATTCGGATATAGAAACCAAAGGAAAGAGCCTGCTGACTCCCATCCTGTGGGCGAATGGCTTGGCTACTGCCTTTTTCTTGATTGTTGTTCTCGTGTGTTATCTCAATTTCAGTCCAGAGTCGCTTAATTTCATCCCGCAACCAGTGCCTTATTACTTGAATGGGATTTCGCTGCCGTTTCTCGAACGGTTAGATCTGCTCTTTCTTTCGATCTGGCTGGTAAAAGTGACAGCAACGCTCATCAGTTATTTATATTGTACTGGAAAGGGACTAGGCTATCTGTTTCACGGAAATGAGCACCGAAAAGCCATGTATTATTTAGTGCCAATCGTATGTGCAACGGGGTTATTTTGGCGATCGGAGAAAAGAATCCAGCTTCTAGAGCAAATCACGCAGTTTGAAAGTTTTATCATTCTTGGGATTCCGATTGTTCTTTTAATCGTGGCATGGCTGATGGGAAAAAGGGGGCAATTACCAGCATGAGAAGTCTAGGCGTTGGGTGTGTAGTGGCGCTGCTGCTTTCGGGCTGTAACTATCATAATGAACTCAAAAACCTGCAGCTCATCTACGCAACTTCCGTTGACCTGAACGAGAAGAACGACATTGTCACAACCGTGACCATCCAATCCCCCGGCGGGAAGGAGCGAACAGCACCCGTTCATGAGGTATTAAGTGCTACAGGACCTACGCTGCAAGAGTCATTATATAAAAAAATAGGATTGCAAATTGCCGGTCCGATCGGCACTTCCAAAAATCAAGTCATGCTCATCAGCGAAAAACTCGCGAAGAAAGATTTAGCGGATATCCTCGACTCCACTTTTCGTAATGCAAATGACCCAATGCTGGCCAAAGTGGCGATCGTTCGGGGAAAAGCCGGCGACTTGATTAGTCTTGAACGGATCGGGTCTGCAACCGCAGGAGAGTACTTGCGCAAAATTCTCATGAGCGCTAGGTATGAAACAATCATCCCCTCGATAACCTTGCACTCTCTGTATCCTACTTTACATGATCCAGGGCGTGATCCCGTGATTCCACTGCTCAGGAAAGAGTCAGATAAGGCCGTTGTGGATGGCTTAGCGCTCTTGCATGTTCGTAAATATACAGGATATTCATTAACCCCCGAACAATCTACGTTGTGTCTTTTGATGAATGGAAACAAAGCTAATATCTGTGTGATTACACGAAAAGTGAAGGGGGATTCATCCGAGGATGAACCTTCTGACTATTTATCATTAAATATTTCAAATTTAAAGCGGGATAAGCATGTCTGGATCGACGAGGAAGGCCAGGTTCAGGTGAAGCTGGATCTGAGCATGAAAGCCTCCTTGATCGAATTTTCCCATGATGACTTATCTGAGCAAAAGAAGATCGAACAATTAAGTCAGCGATTCTCCGAATTGATAACAGACGAAGCGAATGACATTTGCAAGCTGCTTACGAAGGCGAATTCAGACGCTTTGGGCATCGCGCGGGATGTGATGGCTTTTTATCCAAACGAGTGGAAGAAGATGGACTGGGAGACGGCGTATCCGAAGGTGAATTTTCAGGTTTCAATGAAGGTTGAAATTGTTTCGCATGGAATTATTAATTAGCGGGTAAAAGGGGTAGTGTGTAGATTCATATAGCGGCCCCAGAGAGTCGAGTGACCTAAAGGAGGGGCGAAATGATACATATCGAGACAGCGAGACTGCTATTAAGAGACTGGCAAGCATCCGACTTAGAGCCGTTTTGTCGGCTTAATGCGGATGCAAAGGTGATGAGATATTTTCCAAAGACGTTAACGACGGACGAAACAATTACGTTCTATGAAGCGATCGTATCCGAGTTGAAAGCGTGTGGATTTGGATTTTACGCTTTAGAAATAAAAGAGACTCAAGCATTTATAGGCTTTATCGGATTTCATAAGGCAACATTCGAATCTGATTTTACACCGTGTATAGAAATAGGCTGGAGATTGAAACAAGAGGCTTGGGGAAAAGGTTATGCCACGGAGGGAGCTAAAGCCTGCTTACAGCATGGTTTTACCAAACTAGGTCTTCGTGATGTTTACAGTTTTACAGCCGATGTGAATGAGCCTTCCAAAAAAGTTATGATGAACATTGGAATGCGCTTTGTAAAAGTGTTTAATCATCCTAAAGTTGAGGAAAGCAGTTCGTTATATAAACATGTTTTATATCATAGTAATCGTGATTCTTATAAATTTTAAGATAAATGAAATCTTATCTTCATGTGGGTTTAAGGAAGTGATTCTATACTTATATTCAACCCCCCTTTCATATAGATTTCTTAGACCCGCGGCCCGTTTGCTGTGGGTCTCTTTTTTTGAATTGGTGAGGCGAGACGGCAAATTATAAGCAATACTTGCATTCCAGATGTATTATAGCTATTATAGACTCATAAAGTCCTTAATGAGGGTGGAGGTGCAGGATGAAATACTCACAGGCGACCGACAATGCGCTCCACGCGATGGCTTACCTGGTAGCGTCGGCACCTGACAAGCCTGTTGGCGTGCAAGTGTTGGCTGATAAGCTGGGTGTTTCCCAGACTTATTTATCGAAGTTGATGACGAAGCTTGTTAAAGCTGGGCTGATTCAGTCCTCACCGGGTGCAAACGGTGGATATCGCCTCCGACATAAGCAGGAGGATATCTCCTTTCTAGATATCATTCATGCGATCGAAGGAACGGCTTCTTTGTTCGAGTGTAACATCAATCACGGAGATGAGTGTCTGATTCAACAGGTTGTGATGGATGCCGAGCGACAAATGGAGCAGTATTTGGCAAGTAAGAAGATAGCAGATGTAGTGAAGGTACTTAAGACGGAGTAAGATCCGTCCTTTTTACAAGTTTAATTATAGATAATAAGTATCTTTAAAATCTCTAATAATACAAAATGGGAAGGAAAATGACGATGACATACGATTGCATTATTATTGGCGGAGGGCCAGCAGGTCTAAATGCAGGTCTTGTCCTAGGTAGGGCTAGAAAAAACGTGCTCATCCTAGATGAAGGCAGGCCACGGAACCAGGTTACTCGCGAGACGCACGGTTTTCTTACGAGAGATGGGGTCAGTCCAAGCGAGTTTCGGCGGATTGCGAAGGA
Source organism: Paenibacillus pectinilyticus (assembly GCF_001700435.1). Classification (GTDB taxonomy): domain Bacteria; phylum Bacillota; class Bacilli; order Paenibacillales; family NBRC-103111; genus Paenibacillus_E; species Paenibacillus_E pectinilyticus. Next base: position 603,440 of record NZ_LYPC01000028.1, on the reverse strand, counting down.
ACAAATCAGTGCCTATCCATCCGTCACCTTTGTGGCGGATATAGCTGCATCGATCACGGGAACCGATGGCCATTTTCAAATAACGACCGCTCAGGGCATAACGCATGGGAGCAAAAAGGTGCTTTTTGCAGTAGGGAAGAAGGACGTGCCGCTTGATATTCAAGGTTTGGCCGACGTCTATGGTACAAGCGCCTTCGTATGTCCGTATTGCGATGGTTGGGAATTAAGAGACCAGGCGCTGGTCTTAATCGTGAATGGCGCACATGCGGCCCATTTTGCCAAAGTGATGTCCGGATGGACGAAACGTTTTACAATTTGCCTGAACGGATCTGATGACATGACAAGTGCAGATCGAGAGGAACTCACGCAACATAACGTTCCTATCTATGATGCCCCCATCCGATCCATTGTATCTACTGAAGGGATAGTGCAATATGTTGAGCTGGAGGATGGTGCTATCCTTCCGTGTACAGGGATCTTCTTCGGACCGAAGCTTGTAACAGCATCGGGGCTGCCGAAAACATTAGGTTGTGAGATGACTGAAACGGGGACGGTCGTAGTTGATAAGTTTGGCAAAACGAGTGTGCCAGGCGTTTATGGTGCAGGAGATGCGGCAACGGAGATGTATCAAGCGATAACAGCCGCTTCCTTAGGGGCTTTGGCGGGTATAGGTATCAACAGTGAACTGCTTATGGAAGATTGGGGACGCGGTCATGATCAATAAACCGTACAATCCCGAAATGGCGCTTGCTTACGAGAAAAATGCGCGAATTTCAATTCCCACGTATGATGCGTTGTTCACGATGGCGCAAGCTTATTTTCGAATGCAACTCGGTGAAAAAGAAGCGTCTTTACTCGTGGTCGGCGCGGGAGGCGGCAATGAACTGTCCGCATGGGGACCGTCTAACCCAAACTGGTCATTCACGGGCGTCGACATTTCAGAAGAGATGCTTAAGATAGCTAAACATAAAGCCGCACAGCTGGATATAGAAAGCCGCGTCACACTCATCCAGGGAACAATGGACGACGTGCAGCCATCAGACGCGAAGTTCGACGCGGCAAGCTGCATCCTCGTGCTTCATTTCGTTAACGATGTTAAGGAGAAGTTGAAGCTGCTCCAAACGGTTAAAGCGCATATGAAACCAGGAGCGCCCTTTGTGCTTGTTACCGCATACGGAGACCCCCAAGCTGCTGAACTGCAAGACCGATTACAAGTATGGAAAAGCTTTTGGTTAGATGCCGGAACCGAACCTAAGAGAGTGCAGGACATGGTAGAAGGAGGAGGCATTATGAAAATTTCTTTCATTCCTGAAAAGGAAATCGAATGCTTACTGACAGAAGCTGGCTTTACGCATATCACTAAGTTTTATGTGACTGGACTTTTTGGCGGATGGATGTGCAAAGCGGATTGATTTTGGAGCAAATTGTGGTGCCATAGAGGTGAAAAACGCCGGTAATATACCAACAGGTATGTACCGGCGTTCCTTGATTTAATGCACTATTCGAGGATTTCGTTTAACATCCTTGTTATCTTTAGCGTCCTTGGCTTTCAACTCAGCGATGAGTTTATCGCCTTCGACATCTAGGTTAGGCAAGATACGGTCGATCCATTTCGGGAGCCACCAAGCCTTATCGCCAAAGACCGCCATAACGGCAGGTACTAACGCCATACGGACGATGAATGCGTCGATCAGAATACCTGCTGCCAGTGCAAACCCGATCTGTTTGATCATGATGTCAGGTGCGAATATGAAGCCTGCAAAGACAGAGACCATGATGACAGCTGCGGCTACAACAACACGACTAGCTTGATCGTATCCGCTGACGACACTCTTGGTACCACGATGGCCGTGTACATAGGACTCACGCATGGAACTGACGAGGAAGACTTGATAATCCATCGCGAGGCCATACAGAATACCGGTGACCATGATCGGCATAAAGCTTAATAGCGGTCCGCCAGTGTCGAAGCCGAATAAGGAATGGACCCATCCCCATTGGAACACCATTGTCGTGATGCCAAAAGTGGCGAGCACGCTAAGGAGAAATCCAACGGTGGCTTTAATCGGAACAATTACGGATCGGAATACGAGCAGCAGAATAATTAGCGAGAGGATGACAATCACCCCGACATAGATCGGGAATGCCTCCGCAAGCTTTGATGACATATCGATGTTGATGGCAGTGAACCCCGTTACGCCAATCGTAACACCGTAAGTTTGCGCAATGCTTGAATCGGAAGCGCGGAGCTCCTCGACTAGGTTTTTAGTAGCTGTATCCGTTGGCCCTGATTTCGGAATAAGGCTAATAATGGCCATATTGCCGGTTTTGTTAACACCCATCGGTGTCACCATCGAAACATCCTTATGCTTTTGGATGTCCTGAACAAGTTTGTTCAGCATGTCCGGAGTGACAGGGCTAGATGCGCTTTTGGTTTCAGCAACCAAGAGCAGCGGACCGTTGAATCCTTCCCCGAAACCTCTTGAAATCGCATCGTAGCTCTGTCTTGCGGATGTATCTAAATTCGCGGAGGCGCCAGAAGGTATCCCCATCTCCATCTTCGCGGCGGGAATCGCAGCAACACCCAGGACGACGATGACACCTACAATAACAAGCCAACGATACTTCAAAACCCCGTTCACCCAGCGATGGGCAACCCCATGCTTTGGTGCTGAGGTCGTACGGGCACTGTTTTTGGTGCGTGTTTTAGCCGAAATGATACGCTCACCTACTAAACCGAGTAATGCAGGTAGCAAGGTCAGAGCAATTAATACGTTGACGAGAACACTTGCCGCGGCAACCAGTGCCATCGTGGATAGAAACTCAATGCCAATGACGAGCATACCGCACAAAGCAATAATGACAGTCAGGCCGGCAAAAAATACCGCGCCCCCAGCCGTACCGATCGCTCTGCTCGCCGCTTCGCGTGCGCTCAGTCCTTGATCGAGCATCATACGGCGCTGACGATTTACGATGAAGAGGGAATAATCGATACCGACTGCAAGGCCGACCATGAGCGCCAGAGCTGGCGTAACGTCGGTCATATGAATGAATTTCGAGAACGCGAATGCGCCTCCTACGCTGATACCTACACCAAGGATGGAGGTCAAAAGCGGCAGGCCAGCAGCCACAACGGAGCCGAGCGTCATCAACAATACAACTGCGGCGACGATAAGTCCGAGACCTTCGGTTGAGCCGACGGAGGTTTTGGTCGTAAGCGAGTCGCTAGGCAATGCCGTAATGCCGGTTTGTTGGACAGCCATAGCAGCTTGAATGACAGAATCAGGAACGGATTTCGGCAAGGACATCTGCTGAACCGTGAATTGGAACTGGAACAGTGCAACACTGCCATTGGACGCCAGCATCACACCGGGTACCGGAGCGCCGTTCACCATCAAAGGGCCATAGGGAGGCATTTCAGCCGGTGGTGCAGCTTGCTGCGCAGCTTCACTTGACTGAGGTGCAGCAGCAGATGCGCCTGCTTCCGCCGCTAATTTGGCGGGATTAATCACGTAGTCCAAGGTGTAGACGTCGTTAACGGCCTTGCTAATTGCAGCCAAACGTTCTGGCGTGTCTAGGCGTTCGCCTTGAGGTGCCGTGAACACAATACTGGCTTGTCCGCCTGAAGCCGCTGGCAGCTCTTGCGCCAATTGGTCCAAGACCTTTTGCGATTCGGTGCCCTCGATTTTCATCTCGGAACTGCCATGGATGCCGTTCACACCGAGTAAGGCTAGAACAATGCCTAGAATCGCGATCCAACTGATAATGAAATACCAGGGTTTGTCGTAGGCGGATTTGCCCACTCTGTACAGGAATGATGACATAACGTGATGATTCTCCTTTGGTATGAAGCTAAGATTGTGGGAAATTAGAAACCTTTGCGTAAGTAGTCAAAAGTCATATCCAAAAATTGATCGAATGACATGGCGTCGGGTAAGTCAGTAGGGGATTGATCTGGAAACCGTACGTTTAGACTGCCGTCGAGCAGGGGCACTACCGCTCCGAAGACTGCACCGGCGAGTATGTGCGTATAACTTTCAGGGTAACGTCCCGAATACAAACCACCTAATAGAGCCTGGCACTCCAGCTGCAAGCGTCGCATGACGCTTAACATGTAGGGGACTAACGTGGGATTCTGCTTCGAGAGCGAGATGAGTTTGCGCATTTTCCAGAGAAGCTCGGTCGTCAGACGCATTTTCATCAAATGATACAGAATGTCGAGCGGAGGTGTGTTGGCAGGCATACCCGTAATCAAATCCTCAGCTTCGTTCTTACCTTTGATGGATAGTACTGACATCACCACGGCTTCCTCTTTGCAGGAAAAGTGATTGGCGAACGTTCTTCTGGCGTAACCAGCACGCTGCACAATATCATCGACTACGAAGCCGTCAAATCCTCGTTCTAGCACGAGCTCAAATGCAGCATCGGCGATTGCAAAGGCAGTTGCTTCTTTTTTAATATCACGTAAGTTCTTTTTGTTCATGGATTAACGCCTATGCGTACACCTCATTCCACTGGAATGGTAAACCACTCCACCTATATGCATAGTAATATTATTGCCCATTGGGCAATCATGCACAATGGGCAACATGTTACATGTTTGTGACTTCAATTACATTCCATTCCTGTAGTATTTGGCAGAATTACACGATATTATGTTGTATAATTTGGTTATCCGTATTTGTAGGGAGCAGCGTAAATTAGGAGGAATCACAGATGGATCGAACGTATATCGAAAAAATGAACGAATATTTGCAAATTGATAGTTATCATTTGGATCTGATTCTACGATGCTTTGATGAGATTGAGCACTCAGATTTTTTGAAAGAGCAATTGGAATTGGCAAGAAATCAAATTTTTGTAGAGAATCAGAATGATATATCCGAGGAAGTAAAAGTTAATGTGGCTAATCATTTGCAAGGTCCAAACTTTTTTCCACTCCTTGTATTGTTGGAGAAATTCGAAGACGTTCTAGCGTTTTATGAGAAACACAAGTTGCCCAAGGAGATCTTGCTCCATACGTTTAGCGACGTGAATTTATGGATTCGCGGCTATCAAGATAGACATCAGAAAGATGGATTTGAAGAGCTTCGATGGTTGAAAAACCATTTTAAAAATGAAATTTTCAGATTGGGACGATTGCAATTTATATATAAGAAAAATTATATAAAAGCAAACGTCTATCGAAATAAAGAGACTGGCGAAATCGTGATTCTCCCTCATGATCAAGTGGAGTTCGATGAGAAGGAAGGATTTACTGCTGCGCCCCCTAGCACAGATTTGGGAAGAAGCATCTTTACAGCGCAATTGCTAGAAACCGATACCGCTATTCATTCGAATTGTGTTCTTGTGAATGGCCTTATGATGAAGAAACAGGTGGCCCTTGTCAAAGAGGAGTATGATCTCGTTCTGGGGGAAGACGACTATGTGCTGGATGTGCATATTCCGGGCTATGAACCGTTAGATGCGGAAAAATGCAGAGAATCATTCGAACAAGCACTGGCGTTCTATCAAACGTATTTCAGCGAGTATAACTACAAGGCGTTCATTTGCGACTCTTGGCTGCTTACTCCGCATTTTAAGGACATTTTGGGTCCTGACAGCAACATTAACAAATTTAGCTCCATGTTTAAGCTCGTCAGCGGTGTTGTGAGGAACTCGTCATTTCTGTTCTTTGTATTCAGCACAACGAATCCGGATCTGGAGAAACTCCCTAGAAAAAGCAGCCTGCAACAAGCCGTATACGACCACCTGAAGAGCAACAAAGATTTGTGTGTGATGAATGGCTTTATTTTGATTGATAAGAAGTAATTTAGTTGAGACATACAAGATGCTTAAAAGTCGCGTAGTTGCGGCTTTTTTTAATAAGGGGGATTAGAAATGAGTGGATTGCTTAATCTCGGTAGCCTCGTGCTTGGATTAATGGCGTGGATACTTCCTGTTGTTAATCTTATACGATACGGAAAAAGTGACCATCGAAACTGGGTTGTACTTTCCTTTATGAGCATTAGTTCTTGTGCAATTGCGCTATGTTTCCAAATTTTCTATAACTATCATCTGGTAAAAAGTGAGGATTGGTCTGCTCTCATGGACATTACGGGTACTATGGCGCCCGTCGCGGCAGTGCTTCTCATAGTAACGATCCTTTTGAATGCAATCACAGTGATTAGATATCGTGGCAGTAGAGCTAAGTAGGATATATCTGGGGTGAAGCAGAGCAAACGAACATCTTTCCCGATAGGCAAAAGAAAGAGAGCAAGCATACGCTCGCTCTCTTTCTAACAAACACCCTCACCCCTAAGCTGAGGGGTCTAAGAAGTGACTTATGCTTGACCATTCGCTATTTCAGCGAGACGTTCTTTAATATTTTCCGTACAAACGCCGCCATGATAAGTGATGACCGTTTTGATGTCATAGTCTAGCATCTTTGCTACGGATTTGAGCGCTAATGGCATATCCGGCGTGAATTGAGGATTAGGAGGCATAAGCACACCGTCTTGCGACGTAAGTGCGTCCCCGGCAATTAATGTTTGGCTATTTGGGTGATACAGACTGATATGATCAGGCGTATGTCCAGGTGTGAAAATAACTTGAATACCTCCGCAATAAGGGAGTACATCCCCATCCTGAAGCAACACATCCACCTTGGACGGAGTTGCTAGACGCTTGCTTTTAACCGCAGGCACTTCCCCTAGAATATAAGGTTTGCCTAGTTCGTGTGCAAGCACTTCGATCCGTCCCTCTGATGCGTTTACAAGATCCGGAAGGCTGCCAATGTGATCCATGTCATGATGCGTGATAATGATTTTCGTCAACTTTTCAAAAGGAAAAGATGCTTCGGCAAGTTTGTCGCGAATAAGCCCTAACTGACCAGGTAGCCCTGTATCGACGAGAACAACTTCCTGCTCGTCCCAAAGCAATGCCGCGTGTACGATAAACGGATTGCCATTGATGTCCATATTCAAAATAAGTGGTTGAACTCCTGCTTGATCTGCCATTACTACACCTCCGGAATATGTAAAAAGTAACATAAGTTCATTGTAATACTTGGCTTAGCTAAGATCAATTTTTGCGACTGACCTATGTCTAACTTATTGGTTTCACTGCTTATCAAAAAACAGTTGAAAGGGTGAATAGAAATCCCAGGCAACTGTTTTTATTTATTATTTATAATCACCTAGCAAATAATTGTAGAACGGTTCGTCTACCCAGAACTTATAGGAATCGACATTTAAGCTAGCATTGATTTTCTTTAGGCCAGAAACAACTTCGTCTGATTTATCGCTGAGGGAGAAGGACTGCGCATAATAATGGCCTTTACTGACTTTATTGTTCGTAATCACTTTATAGTCTTTCACATCGGTTAATGAATAGTAGAGTGGCTGCCACCAGGAAGAATGAATGAGTCCTGTCTGGTCCTCACTGTTCTTTTTAGCATATTGGAAAATGACCTGCTGGAACTTGTTCTTTTGCTCAGCGTTATCGAATTCAAACTCAATGTCGTATTCTTTGGCATAGGCTATGAAATTGCCATTTTCGATTTGGACGACTTGATAATCGTCAGATTGTGTCGGCTCGCCCCATTCTTTCAAATAGATGAAGGCAGATGTTTTGGGCTCCAGCTGTACTTTCGCCTGAATGTTCTCGCTGCGCAGCAAGCCTATTAACTGAATCGCATGTGTAATGTCTGAATGTCCGTAGGTGAGAGATTGCTTGGGATCAAAGTGTGCATCGAAACGAGAATCTTTCAAGTTATAGCCGGTAATGAGATTCTTCTTCAAAGCTTCATCGAAGACAGAACGCAGATCTGGCGATGAAATGAGATCTTCTGTACGCCAGGCATCGTTAATTTTACTGAAAATATCATCATCGGAAGTCGTTCCAATATAATGCTTGTATTGTCCGTTGAAAGTCAGAATCTTACCGAGCAGGTCACTAGCAAAACTTTGGCTAGCCGCCGTATTAGCTTCGAAACCAGAAGAGACAAGACCAGTATCAATTGCGGCAGCCAGCTCTTGGGCGGCTTGCAGCGTTAATTGGTTGTTAGTTTCGTAATCAATATGTACTTTCGCCAGAGCGGCCTTGATTTTATCCTTAGGATAGGTGTAAGCGAGTTCTTTCAAGCCGGAGGCTTTTAAAGCTATGAAAGTCGCCTGTAGCTGAGTAAGAGGCTGATCACCCTGAAGCTTACCTTCGGATAGAATGCCTTTTTCGTGCAGGGCAAGAGCTGCCTTGTAGTAAGGACTGTCTTCTTTTAAGTCTGTAAATACATTGGTTTGATCTTTCGCTTCCGTTTTCAAGATACGGTTCACTGCGATAACGAAATCGCCTTTTGATAACGAGTCTGGCAAGGTAATGGCATATTGATCATTCAAAAACTGTTTGTATGATACTGATGAATCACTCGCTGCAGCCGCACTGCTTAATGTGCCTACTGAGGATAGGAGGACAGCGGATAAAACGGCTATGTGCAAGGATTTGCGTGATTTTAATGGTTTCATAAGGATGAAGCACCTCCGTTATTAATTCATATAGGAATAGTATGATTTATTGCAATATATCAGGTAAGCGGATAGGTGTCAATAAATAATGCTAGAAGTCTTTAATCTTATTCGAGGTAATTTAGCTGATGGGCAGGATCCCCTAGTGATATACTTTCAGTGGATGTGCTATAAACAATTTCTCGGAAAAGGGTGCCGTACATGAATAAAACGGATCGTTTGTTAGCCATAGTGCTTGAGCTGCAGCGTAACCAAGTGTTACGAGCCGAGGATTTAGCCGCTATATTTGAAACAAGCGTGAGAACCATCTACAGGGATATCCAGGCTTTGAGTGAAGCTGGCGTATCCGTGATAGGAGCGCCAGGACAGGGATACTCCTTAATGGAGGGGTATTTCCTGCCGCCAGTCAGTTTCACGGTGGAAGAAGCCGTGACGTTACTCATCGGGACTGATTTTATCGAACATTGGTTTGATGCTCACTATGGCAGTAAGTCTCGAGCTTCAAGAGGGAAGATTGAAGCTATCCTACCGGAACCGATCCGCAGTGAGACATCCCGGATTCGTAAGAACTTTCGTTTGCTTGCTTCCGCTGAAGATATAGCACGAATGCAAGAGAAGGCATACTTGGAAGCGATTCGTCGAGCGATACTGGAGGAAAGGAAAATAAGATTCCGCTATTCCAAAAGAATTGCCGAGGGGGATGGGAACCGCGAAAATGTTCGTACGGTTGCTCCTTATGGACTTGTGCTGCATCAAGGGTCATGGGTACTCGTTGCACGGTGTGAATTGCGTCAAAACATCCGTCATTTCCGGTTGTCCCGGATGTCGGAGCTTATCGAGCTGGAAGATCGATTTATGTTGCCAGCAGATTTCCTTTTAGATGTCTACCAGCCTCCCGACGATCGCGACGTTCTCGTGCGTATCTGGGTCCAACCTGATATTGCGGATAAGGTAAGGGAATCGAACAACTTTTATATAGAAACCATAGAGGATCATACGGAAGGGTTGCTGGTGACCTTACGTGTTCGGCAGCCTGAGGAATTGCTGCAGTGGGTGCTCGGCTGGGGAGCCGGAGTGGTTGTGCTGGAGCCAGAATCCTTCCGAGATCGGGTTAGAAACGAACTGCAAGAAACGTTAAAACGCTACTGACATAATGGTGTCAGTAGCGTTTTTGTATACTTAGAAAAAAAGATGATAAGAGGCGAGGATATATAATGAGTACAACAAAGTTAGCATTACTACGATTTGAGGAAACTGCGACACAGTATATGCATGAACTGGATCAATTCAGTCTGGAGCAGCTGAGGCAAAAGCAAAGCGACAACGAGTGGTCAATCGGACAGTTGATTCAACATCTCATTAGCTCGGCGCTTTATATGCAGCTTCGTAATCTGGAGCAATGCCTGATGCCAAGTCAAGATCCAATGGCACCTCGAACAGAAAAAACCGAGCTTGGTGTGGCAATATTTTCGCAAGGAAGCTTCCCGCCCATTCGTGTTCATGTTCCGCCTTCCCCACAATATACTCCGGAGCAGCCGGAAAGCAAAGAGGAGCTAATTCAAGGCTTACACACGGTCATCCAGCGAATGAAGGACATTGAACCTACCCTTGAAAAAGCGTCAAAACAACATATCGTGTCCCATCCGAGATTCGGTGGATTGTGTGCGGAGGAATGGTTTCTGCTTGTTGAAATGCACTACCGTCATCATCTTTTGCAGCTGAACCGCTTAAAACAAGGATTGGTAGGGGAAGCAATATAAACATTTATTATAAAAGAAAGAGAGACGCGAATCTACGACCAGGTCATGAAGGTTGAGCCATATTTGCGAAAAGAAGCCTGTAGCCTGCTAGTCAAAGCAGGAGCTGCAGGCTTCTTCTTGTTTTTCTTGGGACAGGCGCGTTAGGCGCTGCCCAGTTGACGTGAGAGAGAAATGCTTATGAGCTGATCTTCCCTGTGCCAGCCTCCTTGTGCGCTGCTCGGGAAGCCGCACCGACGCGGAAGTAACCGAAGGCCGCGGCGGACATGAGCGCGGCGACGGCGACGCCGGCTGCGCCGATCCAGGTGACGGCGGTCAGCGAAAAGCCTTCCACGACGATGCCGCCGATGCCTGCGCCGGCAGCCATAGCTAGCTGCACGACGGAGCTGTTCAGGCTAAGCATGATGCTGGTTGCTTCGGGCGCAAGCGAGATTAGATGGTACTGCTGCGTCGGACCGGATGACCAGGCGGAGAAGGACCAGAGCATGAGCAGAGGGAACATCAACCCCGGCGAATGGGCGGCGAACGAAATCACGACCAGCCAGGTTGCGTGGAACAGCATGCCGGTCACCAGTGTGCGCTTGAATCCCCAACGGTCGGTGCCGAACCCGCCAAGCTTGGAGCCGATGAGACTGGCAATACCAAACGCGAGCAGCGCGATGCTGACGAATTTCTCGCTCATGCCCGTAATATCGAGCAGAAAGGGGGAAATATACGTGTAGGTGATAGAATAGCCGCCTATCCAGAAGAAAGTAATGCAAAGCGCGACAACGATTTTCGGATTCTTGAGTAGTCTCAATTGGTCGCGCAGCGGTACTGGCTGCTCGCCGTCCGTCTTTGGAATCGTGGAAGCGATGAGTAGCAACGCTAGTAGTCCAAGCAGTCCGATGCCACCGAAAACGACCTTCCAGTCATAGGCGGAAGCGACTAGTCGGCCAAGCGGAACGCCAACGATCAGTGCCGTACTGAAGCCCATGACGAGCGTGGCAATGGCACTGCCCTGCTTCTCCACCGGTGCGAGTTTTGCAGCAACCGTGAGCGCCGTGACAACGAATACGCCGCTGCTGAGCGCTACGATAACGCGAGAAACGATGAGGGCGCCAAAACCAGAGAACAAGTAGGCTGCGATATTGCCGATGATGAATATCGAGAGCGCGTAGAGCATCAGCTTTTTGCGGTCGACTTTGGCAGCGGCTGCCATCAGGAAGGGCGTCCCGAAGCCGTATGCAAGGGAGAACACGGTAATCAGCTGGCCTGCTGCAGCGACCGAGACGCCGATATCGTCAGATACTTTATCCAGAATACCGGCAATGATGAATTCGGACGTACCGACGAGAAAGCTGACTAAGGCAAGCATATAAATTTTCAAATTGTAAGACAAACGTTCCAACTCCTTATCCATTTTTCTCTATATAGTATTTTCATATTTCTAAATATATCGAAATATTAGGCATAAAAAAACAGCTACCCCAATAGATACGGGGCGTACTTTCGCGCGACTTCTTTATTGACACTGTAATAAATGTACGTTCCGTCTTTGCGCAGCGTGAGCAGGCCGCATTCCGTAAGCTGTTTCAAGTGATGCGACAGCGTGGAACCGGCAACGGACTCGAGCTTGCTACTGATGTCAGAGCAGCAGAGATTCATCTCTTCCGTAAGAAGCATCGCTATTTTGATCCGGGTCGGCTCTCCGAGTGCTTTGTAGACTTTCACTGCCTGTTTGACTTCCTCGTTGTCCTCGACCATGGGTTCTCACCGCCTTTTTGAATGTATTTCGAAAACTATAGAAACAAGAGTAACACAATTAGGCAGCCGTTGTAAATGGGCGATTTGACGAATGGATGGGTTTAGACTCTGAAGTAAGTTGATAGCTGGATCGGTAATCGGTGCCTCGGTTTGTTACGTTAATGCACAACGATAGCTAAATAAAGGACTAAAACAAGGCTACCGATGATCGATGGTCTTGTTTCACCTAAACGGGCAGTAGAGCGTGGCGGTAACCACAACTAGTGTTGAACAGATGGGAGATTAACAAAACTTTCGTTTATTAATATTAAAACACATATGAATTGTGAATGAATATTGAACGTTGGTGAATTATTGATGAAAAATGGCAAAAATCGACAAGATCCTAGAATAATCTATTTTATTATATTATTGTAAGTCACAAATTCTGCCATACAAAGGAGTAGAATTTTAATGCAACAAATATCTGATTATCTGTTTATGGGTTCTTTAATTGTATTAGTAGTAACTTTACTTTTTAAAGGATTAGGTTCAATGGGAGCCTCTAACGCTACAGGAAATCTTGATTTACAAATGCAACAAAACCACAAGAGTGACTTGGTAAAGCAGGATTCGATTATTTCTAAGATTTACAAGTCTTATTTCGTATGGATTTCAATTACTGGGATTGTAATTTCAATTGTCATATCTAAAGTTTAATATGAGTCATGTTTCTTTAGCACTTATTCAACTATATGGGCAAACTGATGACCTTCATCCGAGAGCATTATTTTACATCAGCGATTGTAATATTCAGAAATTTGAACTAAATTTCTTTAGGAGGCTGAACACGGTGAACAAGAAAGGATTTATAAATATTAATAATGCAGAAATTTACTATGAAGTTGCCGGTGAAGGAGAACCACTCATCCTTCTTCATGGTGTTCCATTAGATAGTCGTATGTGGGAACCGCAAATGAATGCTCTGTCCAAATTAAATTTCCAAGTCATCCGTTTTGATATAAGGGGACTTGGAAAAACAATTGACCCTGGTTTGCCTTTTGCTCTTTATGATGACATCCATGCTTTGCTTCAAAAGTTAGACATCCAATGTGCGTATTGTGTAGGTGTTTCATTTGGTTGTTATGCTAGTGTAGAATTCGCATTGGCATACCCAGATATGGTGAAAGGACTTATTCTCGCTTGCCCAGGGGGATTCACACCAACATCAGAGGACAGGCAGCTACTGTTGAACAATCTCTATGAAGAATTGAGTTCTGGAAATATTGAGAAGGCTTTAGACATCAATCTCCATTTATTTTTAGATGGCCCAAATCAAAAGATAGGGCGAGTGCAATTAACTAGGGAATGGTTAAAAGAGATTTATCGAGATATCTTTAGTAAAAGCGCGAATCCGATCAAACCAACATGGCTGGAGCCTCATCCGAGTGAACGCTTAGCTGAAGTCAAGGTACCTACTTTAGTCGTTTCTGGGGAATTAGACCACCCCGATTTTATACATACAGCAAATATCTTAGTAACAAATATTCCAAATGCAACACACTTAACGTTAAAAAAATCAGCACATTTTCCAAACATTGATAGTCCTAATGAATTTAATGAAATAGTAGTATCATTTTTGAAAAATAACTAAAATCGAGCTGTGGTTACGACGGATAACTATAGCTTAATATCAGAAGGGGCTGCCGCGTGGCAGCCCTTTGCTTATAATTAAAGCCCAGATGGTAAATTTTCAAAAATTGAAAAGAGTCAATTTAGCTGAATGCTTTTGATAAGTATAAATCGACTACAGGCTTCGTTCTAACAAGGTGCCAACTTGTTTAGCCATTACTTTAGGTGGAAAGGGCATCCCGTTTCTGATCCACCATTCAATTACACCTACATAAGCAGTACCCGCAAATTGCAGCATGACATCGTCAATTAAATCTGTATTTCTCCCGCTTTCTCTGTCAATCTCACCTTTGAATCCTTCGATAAAAGAAGCAAGAAGTCGAGTTCTAAATGCTGACGGGACCCCTGTACTGGCTAACATCGTCGAAAAAAATAAATAGTTTTTCTCGAAATATTCAAAATAAGGGACAAGAGCCTCGTTCCAATCCATCTTACAGGCCCATTCATCCATTTCTCCTAATTCATTAAGGTGAGTTTCTATCAGTTTGTCCAATAAATCAAATTTGTCTTGATAATGAAGATAAATGGTTCCACGATTTAGGTTTGCCCGGTCTGCAATATCCTGAATGGTGATATCATCGAAATTTTTTTCAGTCATCAGTTCAATAACCGCATTTTTCAATGATTCCTGTGTTTTAAGAATTCTTCGGTCCACTTTAGCCATGGTATACTCACCAAACTTTCTAAAATACTTAACAACTTCAGCCGATCTGTTGATATCTCAACAGATCACGGTTTTTTAACCATTGAATTTACTTACTTAATTATATAATAATAGACACTAGTTGGCTAATCAAATCGATTTGATTAAACATCATATTTTGATTTATTGAAAAGGAGACAACGCCTATGTGCAAAACTCACGTTCTAAGTGTTTCAGCGTCCAAAGCGCCTTTTGAAAAGACAATGATTGAAAGACGACAATTACGACCGGATGACGTGTCGATCGATATTAAGTTTAGCGGCATTTGCCATTCCGATATTCATAGTGCACACGGGGACTGGGCAGGTGGGATTTTTCCAATGGTGCCTGGTCATGAAATTTCCGGGATTGTAAAGGCAGTAGGGCAGAAGGTAACAAAATTTGCTGTAGGTGACCGCGTTGGCGTAGGCTGCTATGTGGACTCATGCGGAGAGTGCGAGTACTGCCTTCGAGGAGAAGAGCAGCATTGTTCAAAAGGTAATGTAGCCACTTACAACTCCTTGGACTATGACGGAAATCCAACCTATGGTGGTTACGGCCAAAACATTGTCGTTACAGAAAGATTCGTTGTGCATATTCCCGATCGTATGGAGTTAGATGTAGCCAGTCCGCTATTATGTGCCGGCATTACGACGTATTCCCCTTTAAAACGCTGGAAAGCAGGTCCAGGAAAAAAGGTAGCTATCCTAGGGATGGGGGGTCTTGGTCACATTGCGATTCAGTTTGCGCATGCGATGGGTGCGGAAGTTTCAGTCTTGAGCCGGGGAAAAGATAAGGAGAATGAAGCGCTCAGCTTTGGCGCAGATCATTATTTTTCAACAATTAACACTGAAACTTTTAACATGCTAGCAGGTCGATTCGACCTGATTCTAAACACCGTATCAGCGCCAATTGACGTCGATGTGTACTTATCACTGCTTCGCGTAGACGGTACACTTATTAATGTCGGCGCACCGGCGGAACCAAGTCAATACAACGTTTTCTCGCTAATCATGAGCCGCCGTAGTATAGCGGGTTCCTTAGTTGGCGGACTTCTGGAAACGCAGGAGATGCTTGATTTTGCTGCAGTGCATGGTATTAAGCCTCAAATAGAGATCATTCGTGCCGATCAAGTTGACGAAGCGTATGAGCGAGTTCTGCGGAGTGATGTGCGTTACCGATTCGTTATCGACATATCCACTTTATAGACGCATGAACGATAAACTTAAAAAGCAATCTCTTCGATTAGCCCTAATTCTAGCTGCGTTTTCCGCATTGGGGCCATTTACGGTCGATATGTATCTTGCATCGCTTCCTCAGATTATGGTTGAATTCAAAAGCAATGCATCTATGATCCAAGCGAGTTTAACTGCCAGCTTATTAGGATTAGGCTTAGGGCAGATGGTAATGGGGCCTTTAAGCGATAAATATGGAAGAAGGACACCATTACTGATCGCCATGCTTCTTTATATCGTTTCATCAATCGCTTGTGCTTTTGTACCCAATATTGAATCCTTTATCCTTTTACGATTTATCCAAGGGGTTGCCGCGTCAGCAGGCATTGTGATTTCAGGTGCAGTTGCTCGTGACACATATAGCGGAGTCGAATTGACGAAGTTTATCTCTCTGCTTACGATGATCAGTAATGTCGCCCCATTAGTTTCCCCAAATGCCGGAAGTGCAGTCACTTCATTCAGTTCCTGGGTTGGTGTGTTTGTTTTTCTGGGGTTATTAGGAATACTATTAACGGGGATAACAACATGGGGATTAGAAGAAAGCTTACCTGTAAAAAATCGGGTCACAGGCAATTTCAGAACATTTATGAAAAATTACAATCGTCTGTTTCGGGATCGAATATTTATGGGATATGCCCTAGTAAATGGTATTTTGTTCGCCGGTGTATTTGCCTTTGTTGCTGGTACTCCGTTTATCTATCAGAACATTTTCGAGTTATCACCGCAAATGTTCTCCATCCTGTTTGCCATGAATGGTCTTGCTATTATGATTGGATCGCAAGTTGTCAAACGTGTGGCAGGTAGGCTAACAGAAGGCAGTATATTTCGGATTGGATTATGGCTATCCTTCATTTCGAGTTCCGCTATCCTTATCACAGTACTCTCTAAGGGGTCTTTACCTGCGATATTTGTATCAACCTTCTTATTTGCTGTATCCATTGGTATCATAGGACCGGTTTCATTCACCTTAGCGATGCAATCGCATGGAAAGGTTGCGGGAAGCGCGTCAGCTGTGCTAGGTACCTTTAAATATGCGTTAGGCGCACTTACATCCCCACTTGTGGGAATCGCGGGAGAGCATTCAGCCATCCCATTCGGAATCATTATGATTACAACCAGTTTATTAGCCGTCGTTTCCTATATCGTCCTCATTAGGAAGGTAGAGACTCAAAGCGATGAATTAAAAAAGCTAGAACAAATACCTAACCTACGGAGGGATTTAGAAAATGGAAATTAGAAGAGTCGGGTCACAACCTTCAGGAAAAGGACCATCGGATTATTTTACAGGCACGGTTCGCATCGATCCACTGTTTGAAGCAGCGGAGCCTGCACGCGTAGTTGGAGCCAGCGTTACGTTCGAACCAGGTGCACGGACAGCTTGGCACACGCATCCACTCGGGCAAACGCTAATCGTAACGGCTGGCAAAGGGCGAGTTCAACGATGGGGAGGTCAAATCGAGGAAATTAGTCCTGGTGACGTTGTTTGGTTTCCGCCCGGAGAGAAACATTGGCATGGCGCTTCGCCTACCACAGCAATGACGCATACAGCCATTCAAGAACGGCTTGACGGAAAGACCGTCGAATGGATGGAAAAAGTGAGTGAGAATCAATATAACTTTTAAAATACGAGAAAGTGGCATAAATATCCAACATTTCTAAGACTTTTAATAGATATTCAGCTGTAACATTGCCGCGTATATCGCGACTTTTTGTTTTATGAAATAAGGTTTCTTGTTAAAACCTCACAGGCAAAGGCATTTTACTGCCTCAGGTCGATTACGCTAACGATAGCACAATAAGCAGGGAGCAGATTGCCGTGGCAACTGCTCCCTGTGTTCATTCAAGTAACGGTATTCACGCATAACAAAAGAAGCCCTCACGCATTGGCGTAGGGCTTCCTTGCATAATAGTTAACTTGCCTCAGCTCGGCTGACCTGCTGTTGCAGCCTCACTGGACGTCTCCGCTTCACCCACGCGCTCCTCATGGTTCGCAGCCACAGGTGTTTCCGTTTCCTTCTGAGGCACCAGAATGGTCACGACGATATCATTCGGGTCGGATTTCATTTCAATCCCGGCGGGCACTACAATTTGACTGACATGCAAGTTGTCACCTAACCCCAAGCTAGATACTTCCACTTGAATGGAAGTCGGAACTTGGCTCGGCATGCAGCGAATCTCGATGTTGTGCATCTGAATTTGAAGAATTCCGCCTTCCTGCACACCCACAGCATCACCGATAAATTCTAGCGAAACCACCGTTTTGATCGGCTCATCCATATTAATTTGATGAAAGTCGATGTGGGTCAACTGGCGGTTTAGCGGATTGCGCTGAATTTCATTAATCATGACCGGCTGACTTTTTGAGCTGCCGTCGATAGTCAAATCAATAATGGCATGAGGATTTTGCCGAAGAACGGACTGCAATTCTTTCAAATCGATGCTTAGAACTGTAGTACCCGTTTTCTTGCCATACACGACAGCGGGAATTTTTCCGTTGGAACGCATTTGCTTAATTTCTGATTTTGTTGCTTCTTTGCGGACTTCTGCTTGTAGAGAGACAGCCATATGTAAAAGAACCCCCTAAATTTAGCCCGACATCCACTGGAGCCAAAGCTCGCACAGCCGGGTGATTAACAGCTAGTTCATAACATACCCAAACCTTCAAGGTTCCATCCCAGAAAAAAACAGCTTAAATCGGTAGACATAATAAAAAGCACCACTCGGGTGCTTCAGCTGAGTTGATATGTTGGCACATTCGGAATATGCCTCTATAAAATCTTTTTCACACTCGCTTTTTGTACACCCGCATTGCAAAGAAGTAGGCTACGATCAAAATCCCTACGCACCATGCAAGAGCGACCCATATATCATTGCCCACCGGTTGGCCTGATAGTAGCGCACGGATAGCTTCAACAATTGAGGTCACAGGCTGGTTCTCAGCAAATGCTCGAACGACCTTCGGCATTGACGTTGTAGGCACAAACGCCGAACTAATGAACGGGAGGAAGATAATCGGGTAGGAAAAGGCACTTGCACCATCCACTGATTTTGCGGATAGTCCGGCAATCGCCGCCACCCAAGTTAGCGCTAAGGTAAACAGAGCGAGTATGCCGACTACTGCAAGCCAGGGCAATATCCCCGCGGAGGAACGAAATCCCATAATTAACGCTACAAGAATGATGACGACAAGCGATATGGCGTTAGATACCAGTGAGGTAAGCACATGCCCCCATAGTAAGGTGGAACGTGAAATCGGCATGGAGTGAAACCGCTCGAAGATGCCGCGCTGCACATCAGTAAATAGTCGGAAAGACGTGTAAGCTATACCGCTCGCAATCGCAATTAGGAGGATACCAGGCAGCAAGTAATTCACATAGTTATCCGTTCCGGTTTGAATGGCACCGCCGAACACATAGACGAATAGCAGCATCATCGCGATCGGCATGATGGTGACTGAGATGATGGTGTCCATGCTGCGGAAAATATGGCGCATGGAACGCCCCAGCATTACGCTCAGATCAATGAAGAAATGTTTCTTTACTGTCTCCATTTACTTGGCCTCCTTTTTGCCAACGATGGCGAGGAAAACTTCCTCTAATGTCGGCTGTTTTTCAATATATTCCACCTTGGCGGAGGGGAACAGCTTTTTGAGATCCGAGAGCGTGCCGCTGGCGATAATCTTACCCTCATGCAGAATGGCGATTCGGTCAGCAAGCTGTTCAGCTTCTTCCAAATACTGCGTGGTTAGGAGTACCGTCGTGCCGCCTTCGGCAAGCTCTTTAACAATCTTCCAAACCTCAATGCGTGCCTCGGGGTCAAGCCCAGTAGTCGGCTCGTCGAGGAAGATGATCTGTGGTTTCCCCACGATGCTCAAGGCGATGTCGAGCCTGCGGCGCATGCCGCCTGAGTACGTAGACACTCTGCGGGTCGCGGCGTCTGTCAGCCCGAAACGTTTAAGCAAGTCGTCCGCGACCTGATGCGGATTTTTGAGGTAACGCAGCTTGGCAATCATGATCAGATTTTCTCGTCCGGTCAAAATTTCGTCAACGGCTGCAAATTGCCCAGTCAGGCTGATCGCCTGCCGCACATGATCAGGCTTTGACACAACATCGAATCCGTTTACGGTGGCCGTTCCGTTGTCTGGTTGAAGTAGCGTGGAGAGGATTCTGACAACTGTTGTTTTGCCCGCCCCGTTAGAGCCAAGCAGGGCGAAAATACTGCCCTTTTCCACCTCGAAATCAACGCCTTTTAGGACTTGATGGTCCTTGTAGGACTTTTGCAGGCCAGTGACTTTAATCGAATGATTCGGCATAACTTCCCCTCCTAAAAGTTTTATCGCCAGAAAAACTGGCTTCGCAAGCATACACTTATCGAATAGTAACTTTAGACAAATCGGCTCCCATGCCTTTGAGCGAAGCATAGGTCAGTTTATCCATGACTGCGCCGTCAAAGCAGATGGTTTTGAAAGCACGGTAATACTTATTCGTCAATGAGAAGAACGCTTGAAAAGATACATTCTTGAGTACAGCGCCTCTAAATGAAACGTCGTTTACTGCTGATTTATCAAACTTAACGCCGATAAAGGTTTGCCCGTCAAAACGCACCCCGCTCAGGTCGGAATATTCGAAGTCCACGCCGTCAAAGATACAACCATCGAAAATTGTCTTTCTAAGGTCGATCTTACTTATCGTGACATCGGACAGTTTGGCACCTGTGAATTTGGCTCCTTCCATACCCGAAACGCTGAAATTGGTGCGTACCAGGATCGACTCATGGAAGCTTACATTCGTAAGGTCAGTTGCTGTTAAAGTACAGTCCGTCAGATTGGCGCCGTCGAAATTGGCTTCACGTAAATCACTGCTCTTAAACGAACTACCAGTCAAGTCAGCGCCGGCAAAGTCGGCACCGCGTAATGCGCTAGCATTGAATTGACCTTTATGAGCTCTAACACCTGCAAAGTCGCTCATAGCCAGGTTGCTCGCGCTAAAGTTGGTCACAACTTGCCGTTCCAGCGAGCGGGAGAGGTTGGCGACTTCCAAGATCGTTTGTTCGATGTCGCCGATGCTCTCAATGGTCATACTAAACGCGGTTTCATCGTCTTTGCCCTCGGATTTGAGTTCACGATAACGCTCCTGCAAATCGGAGTGCAGGTCTGCCTTTAATTCAGTAACGCTTTTTACCCCATCGTATGGTGTGAAAACACCGTTCAAATAGTTCGTCAATTTCGGATTCATCATATCAATCTCTCCCTTATAATAAATTTTCTAGTACGCGCTTGGAGT
The DNA here is from genome assembly GCF_001700435.1 of Paenibacillus pectinilyticus. Classification (GTDB taxonomy): domain Bacteria; phylum Bacillota; class Bacilli; order Paenibacillales; family NBRC-103111; genus Paenibacillus_E; species Paenibacillus_E pectinilyticus. Next base: position 582,566 of record NZ_LYPC01000028.1, on the reverse strand, counting down.
ACTCCCAATTGCTTTTGTTGCGTTCGTAGGCACCTTTGCCTTTTTCAGTAATCCTAAAATATTTCCGACGTCCGCCTTGAGATTCATCGCCCCAATACCACTCGATATCGCCGTCTGTCTCAAGCCGCCGGACGCTGGAGTACATCGTGGCTTCCTTTAATTCATATTCGCCGCCAGAGCGCTCGGCAATCAATTTGACTATCTCGTACCCATAGCGGTCAGCTTCAGACAAGAGCCGTAGTATCATCGTATCGGTATGTCCGCGCAGTAGGTCGGATGTAATTTTGTTTTCGCTCATATCATCACCTCGCACCTTTATAATACGATACAGTACTATGACTGTCAAGGTACTATTTCGAATAAAATACTTTGTTTGAAAAAATAGGTGTTATTCCTTACGATATCTAACTTGGAAAGGCTCATTGCGCTATAAGCCAGCAGAGAAAAAGCAGCCAACCATGGCTGCTTTTTCTCAATCATACCTACCATGGAATCGAAAATCGGTGGCGTGTACGTTTCCAATTCAACGTCCCCGTTAATAAGAGTGAAATGAAATAGAGAAGCAAAGAACAGACGATTGATATGATTACGCACGATACCTGCGGCTTATCGAGGCTGACCAGATAGATATAGGTCCAGTGCCCACCTATCACCATCAGCATGGTACAGATCCCAACTTTGAGATAGGGACGAATATGCAAATAAAATCCGATCGAGCTTGAGATGGAAGAGAAATTCAGCAGTGTTTGTATCACAATGCCGATACCGATGCCGAACGCAACGCCAATAATGCCAAATTGACTGCCGAACACGAATATCGCCACCACCTTGAATACGGTGGCTATGATGTAATTCCACAGCGTGGCTTTCGCACGGCCAAGCCCGATCAGTATGGCATGAAGTGGAGCTTCGAAATAATGCAGGAAGAACATTGGGGCTAGTATTTTCAACAGCAATCCTGCGTCTGGTGCCTTATAGATAAGCGTCATTAGCGGAGTTGCCCACTCGTACAGAATAATGGTTGCTGGTGCGCCGATCAGGAGTCCTAGGATCATGGCTTGATTCATCCGTTCATGTATGAGCAGACTATTCTTATTCGCCGCCGCCTCGCCAATCGCAGGAATGAGAGCAGTGGACAAAGACTGCGTGATAAAGCTTGGCATAAACAACAGCGGAAACGTATAACCCGCCAGCATCCCGAATTGTTTGGTAGCTAACGCCGTACCGATGCCGGCCAGCGCTAGGCTGGTTGTAATCAGAAGTGGTTGGAAGGTGCTGTATAACGAATGAATGACACCGTGCCCGGTTGTCGGCAGCCCAATCTGCAGCAATTCGCCGAGTGTGCTTCTTCCTTGTTTCAGATGGCTTGCCCAAGTCTCGCCTGGCATTTTTGATTCACCGTATAACTTGTAACTGGTCACCAGGAATAGAAGGCTGATCGCTTCGCTGACAACAGAGGCAGCCATGGCGCCAGCAGCCGCATAAGCAACACCGTAAGGCAGCAAAAGGTGGACTAGCGCAAGTACACAAGCAATTTGCACGGTATGCTCCAGCACATCGGAGGCAGCAATGGTCTTCATCTGCTGCATGCCGCGGAAGTATCCCTTCAGTACGGCGGATACAGCGACAATCGGTGCGATCGGCGTAATTGCCAGCATCGCGTAATAAGCGCGTTGATCGCTTAGCAAAATGGATGCGATCCACTCAGATCCTAGTAACGAGATGGTGGTGAGCGCTACGCTTAGGAAGCCTGTAACAGCGATCGAAACATGCAGGATACGTCTCACCTTAATCCGTTCGCCGCGAGCGTGGGCCTCTGCAACCAATTTTGAAATGGCGACCGGCAATCCAAGTTCTGTAATCGTAATGACGAGCGGAACGAGCGGATGAGCCATCATCAAGATGCCAATCCCCTCTGCGCCCAGTACGCGAGCGATATACATGCCGCTGATGAAACCGAGTATACGGTTGATGAAAGCAGCGACGGACAAGACCAGCGTACCTCTCATGAACGATTGTCCGTGTTGTGACATGACTTGTATCCTCCCGTTTATCGAATACTTAAATGTATTCAAAAGTTGGAAAAGCATGCGAACAAACCTATGTCGAAGTCATTTTGGACATGAGTTGGTATATAGCCGTGAAGATCAGTTAAAATGAAAGCATCCATACAAGGAGGATTCTAAACATGTTTGAGACCGAATTAACACGCACTCTCAAAATTCGATACCCGATCTTCCAAGCGCCAATGGCGGGTGGGCCGACGACTCCTGACTTAGTAGCAGCTGTTTCAAATGCGGGTGGGCTAGGTAACGTAGGCGCTGGTTACTTAACGCCAGATCAACTCCGCAGCACGATACATGAAATCAAACAACGGACGGACCAGCCGTTTGGCGTTAACTTATTTGTAGGTGAGCAGCCCGTAGAGTCGGAAGAAGCAATCGCTCAAATGGCAAGTTACCTTGATACATATCGTTACAAACTTGGCCTTACTCCAAATCCATCGATCCTCAAGTACTCAGAATCGTTTGAGGAGCAAATGCAAGTCATCCTGGAAGAGAAAATCGCCGTATGTAGTTTCACATTTGGCATACCGCCGCAAGACATGATCCAAGCCATGAAACAACGTGGCATAGTCGTAATAGGAACAGCAACAACCGTTGAGGAAGCTATACAAGTGGAGGCATCAGGCTTAGATGCTATAGTGGCTCAGGGAAGTGAAGCGGGAGGGCACCGCGGTACATTCTTGAATAACGGGTCTGACGCGCTGATCGGCACCATGGCTCTTGTTCCTCAAATGGTGGATCGTGTATCGATACCTGTGATCGCATCGGGAGGCATTATGGATGGACGGGGGCTCGTAGCAAGCCTCGCGTTAGGAGCTGCCGCAGTACAAATGGGTACTGCGTTTCTGGCGAGCCCCGAAAGTGGCGCGCATACCACCTATAAGCAGAAGATCCTTTCAGCTCATGAGGATTCCACTGCAATCACAATCGCATACTCGGGCAAACCAGCGCGAGGCATTCGAACAACATTTATGAAGGACATGCAGCAGTATCCCGGAACGATTCCTGCCTACCCGATCCAACATACAATGACGAAAGACATCCGTCAGGCTTCCGCCAAAGCAAATAATCCCGAGTACATGTCCCTCTGGGCAGGTCAAGGTCTGCGGCTAGCCAACGACCACGCTGCCGCTGCAATCGTCAAACAAACCATCGATCAAGCGAATATGCTGATCCAAAAGATGAGTAAGTGAGGCAATTGGGCAGTCCGCCATCATCCCTAGTTGACTTGGAGTTAACTCGAGAGAGTATGATACATAAGAAACGAAAAGTGGAAAGCGAGGAACAATCAAATGGACTATGTGAAACTTGGGAATACAGGCTTGGATGTATCGCGGATTTGTCTGGGGTGTATGAGCTTTGGTGTAGCTGAGCGGTGGACGCATCCTTGGGTGCTTAATGAAGAGAATTCGCGACCTATTATAAAAAAAGCGCTGGATCTTGGTATCAATTTTTTTGATACGGCGAATATTTATTCAGATGGAACAAGCGAGGAAATAGTTGGACGAGCTCTGAAGGCGTATGCGAATCGAGATGAGATTGTCCTCGCGACCAAAGTTCATTTCCGTATGCATCATGGACCTAATGGTGCTGGCCTTTCCCGGAAAGCCATCATGAGCGAAATTGATAAGAGTCTTACGAGACTGGGAACGGATTATGTAGACCTGTATCAAATCCATCGCTGGGATTACAATACGCCTATCGAAGAAACGATGGAAGCTTTGCATGATGTCGTGAAGGCTGGGAAAGCAAGATACATTGGCGCTTCGGCGATGTACGCATGGCAGTTCCAAAAGGCCTTATATACAGCTGAGAAAAATGGATGGACCCGGTTCGTAGCGATGCAGAATCATTTAAACCTCATTTACCGTGAAGAGGAGCGGGAGATGATGCCGCTTTGTAAAGATCAGAAAATCGGCGTCATTCCCTACAGTCCGCTGGCATCAGGAAGATTAGCGCGTGATTGGTCAGAAACGACCCATCGTTCTGAAACGGATCAAGCTCAGAAATCGAAATATGATGCATCTGCACCCATGGATCGCTTGATTGTAGATCGACTTGCAGCAATCGCAGAGCAACGCTCCGTTTCTCGTGCGCAGATCGCACTTGCGTGGCTGTTGCAGAAAGAACCTGTCACATCACCGATTATCGGCGTTACCAACATCTCTCAGCTGGAAGAATCGGTAGATGCTCTTTCGGTTACGTTAACGACTGAAGAAATAGCATACCTAGAGGAGCTTTATGTTCCACATCGGGTAGTGGGTGCGCTTTAAATTCTTATGTTTAAACGAATGTATATAACTATGTGTATCGGGTCATAATAGTATGTATTGCGTAACCATATGAGAAACAAACTATTTACCGGATAATGTTCGAATTAAAAATGTATCCATATTGGAATTAAAATTGATGAAGTATTGCCTGCAATAGAATGAATTTCTCCTTTCAGAAAAACGCAAGAACGAAGAAGCTGTGATCAATTCATGATCTGGCTTCTTTTTTGTTAACCGCCCTTAAGTACAAGCAATCTGAGATAATTATGATAAAATGAAATGAATAAATGTACATACCAATAAGGAATGGAAAGGATGATTTCAGATGGGAAAATTGACACCTTATCTTTCAACGGAGGATGCGCGATCTCAGGCTGCGTTTTATGTGGAAGCGCTCGGCGGTGAGATCTTGTCCGTCATGACGCATGAACAGCTAATGGGGGCACAACATCAGTATAAGGACAAAGTTATGCATTTAAGCATGGTGGTTGCTGGTGGTAATGCCATCTTCATGTCGGATTCATTTGAACCGTTTACGCGAGGTCCTGGCCTCTCATTAAGTATTGCGTACAACACGGAAGATGAAGCTACTGAAGCATTCGCGAAGCTTGCTGTAGGCGGTCATGTGAAATATCCGATAGCCCAGCAACCTTTTGGGATGTTCTTCGGGGAGCTAGTCGATCAATATGGTGTAACCTGGATGATTACGGCTGAACCTGTGGTGGGTTAGTGTAGGATTGAATTAAACTTTTCTTATTTTACCACGGGTAAATTCTTGCTTGTGCCGCTGCATCGTGCGAAAATAGGTGATGGACAAACCATACTTATTCACACACAAGAGGAGTTAATTTACATCATGTTGCACTTGAGTTGGGAAATGATGATCTTCGTTATCGTCGGTGGATTTCTTGCTGCGTATGTGGATTCGGTCGTAGGTGGAGGCGGACTCATTTCGGTGCCGGTGCTACTTGCTACAGGATTACCACCTGCGCTTGCTTTAGGTACGAATAAATTAGCGGGGACCATGTCATCGCTGACAAGCACAATTTCCTTCATGCGAACGGGGAATGTGGATCTCAAAGCTGTCCGTGGACTGTTCGTGCTTTCCTTGGCAGGAGCCGTATGCGGGGTATTCGTGCTGCGCCAAATTCCTTCCGATTTTCTAAAACCACTAGTCGTGGTGATGCTTGTTATGATTACGATTTATACGATATTCCGCAAAAATTGGGGAGATATCTCGACCTTCAGTAAGTACTCGGCGAGGACTGCTTTCCTGATGGGCTGTGCAGCGTTCGTTCTGGGTTTCTATGACGGGTTCTTCGGACCAGGGACAGGCTCATTTCTAATTTTCGTTTTCCTCATGGTTGGCTTCGACTTCGTCAAAGCGGCTGGCAACTCGAAGATACTCAATTTTGGCAGCAACATTGCAAGTTTAATCACGTTCATGGCACTAGGCTCCATCGATTACTGGATCGGGCTCCCGATGGGGATCGCCATGGTATGCGGTGCTTTCCTCGGCTCTCGTATGGCAATTCGTAAGGGATCGGCGTATGTGCGGCCGCTTTTTATCACGGTGTGTGTGCTGCTGGTGGGCAAGCAGATTTGGGGTTTCATTTAGGGAGCGGGACATATTCACATTGCGAATTGACCGCTGGTTATGATACTATTTTAGCAGAGTGCAAATTGAAGGAGGTGAAGGTAGGATGAATCGAGAGTTCGTAAACAACCGTGTGAGCCAGTTACCCATCGCGATGGCTGGCATCGTTCATGCAGAAATCAAAGACGCGAGAGGTCTGTCCATTTATGCGCATACGTTTGTACAACTCACGAAAAGACGCCTACCTTAACCCTCTACGGAAATCATCCGGAAGGTCGTAGGAATTTTTCCTGCGGCCTTTTTGGTATACCCAGATGCTTGAGGCCAGGGTCTTCATATCCAAGGAGGATCCTTTACTATGTTAATTATTAATGGTCAAAATATAAAAAAATTCCACGGCGCCCAGCTCGTACTGGACGACGTTACGTTTGAAGTGCATCAAGGCGAACGAGTCGGTCTTGTGGGGCGAAACGGCAGTGGCAAGTCAACGCTGCTGCGTCTGATTGCCAAGATGGAGAAGCCCGATGAGGGGCTGTTGACGGTGCGAAAAGATACAGGGATCGGGTATTTGGCCCAAATCCCCACTGCTTGGGAAAGCTTCACGGTCTATGCTGTGCTGGCTGCGAGCTTTGAGGAGCTGCTTGCATGCCGCGATACGATGCGGGATCTCGAAGTGCAAATGTCGGGCCCTTCGGTGATGAACGACGAGAAGCAGTTGGAGCAATTGCTGAAGCGGTACGCTCAACTGCAAGAACGATTTGAACGAGAAGGTGGCTACGAGCTGGATGCACGCATCGATCAGGTGGTGAATGGGCTGAGCATCCCGAAGACCTTCTATGAGCGGAACTTCAACTCCTTGTCCGGGGGAGAAAAGACAAAGATTACCTTAGCTTCCCAGCTTATAGGCAAACCGGACCTGCTCCTGCTGGATGAGCCGACGAATCATCTAGATTTGGCTGGCGTGGAGTGGCTGGAGGATTATCTCAAGCATTACGATGGCGCTTGTATCATCGTCTCGCATGATCGTTATTTTCTGGATCTGGTTGTTACGAAAATTGTGGAGTTGGAAGACGGTGAGTCCACAACGTATCATTCTGCCTATACAGGCTATGTAAAAGAGAAGGAAGTGCGTTTACTTCAGCAATTTGCCGATTACCAGGAGCAGCAGAAGGCCATCAAAAAGATGAAAGAGACGATCAAGCAGTTGATCGAATGGGGGCGTATTGGCGGGAATGAGAAGTTCTTCCGCCGAGCGTTTTCCATGCAGAAGGCGCTGGATCGAATGGAAAAGCTTAAACGGCCCGTGCTGGATCCGAAAGCGGCTGATTTTGATCTGAAGCCGGAGGACCGTTCCGGCCGGAGGGTGCTGCGCTTCGAGAATGTCACGAAGCGCTACGGTGACAAAGCGCTGCTCACGCAGGCGAGTGCCTCGCTGGAATACGGCGAGAAGGTCATGCTCGTCGGGCATAACGGCTCGGGGAAGACGACCCTGCTCAAAATGCTGCTCGGCGAAGTACAGCCTGACGGCGGCGAACTCGAGCTCGGTGCTCGCGTCGACATCGGTTATCTGGCGCAGCAGGCCTATCCAGCGGATGATAAGAAATCCGTATTGGCGTATTTCTGCGAGGAGGCCAAGATGGAAGAAGGCGAAGCACGAGGACGGCTTGCGGCTTACTTATTTTATGGCGCGGATGTGTTCAAGGCAGTGAGTTCGCTCTCTGGCGGCGAATGGACGCGATTACGCTTAGCCTTGCTTGTGCTGCGCAAGCCCAACTTGCTTATTCTGGATGAGCCGACGAATCATATGGACATCGCTTCGCGTGAGGCGCTGGAAGATGCGCTGGAGGAATTCCCCGGCACGGTGCTGGCGGTGACGCATGATCGGTATTTTATCAATCGGCTGGCGCGTAAAATATGGGAACTTGACCAGGGCAGAATTACCACGTATTTGGGTAATTTTGATGATTATAAAGCGAAGAGCGGCGAGCTCCGCGCGCGGGAAGATTTGCAGGCGGAGGTACGCCGGCTTGCGACGGATAAGACGAACGTGAAACAGCCCGCGAATGCCGAAGCTAAGCGGGGCAAGACAACGAAAGCGACTGCGTCCGGGAAGGCCGTTTTAGAGAAAGAGATCGCAAACGTGGAAGCGCTGTTGGCTGACTTGGACCAGCAGCTTCAAAGCGATAAGTTGGCAACTGCCGAGCTCACGGAGTTATGGAAGAAGCGGGAGGGTGTACAGGGACAGCTAGAGAACTTGTATAAGCAGTGGGTGCTAATGGAGGCGTAATTGAAATGCGTACCTACACCATATGGGCGTAAGCCTAAAAGTTGTATCTACTTATGGATAGTCTCGTCCTTATGTACGACTAGTGTCATAACATGGCGTTGAAAGGGAACGTGGATGCGCTAATTTGCCGAAATTGATTGATTTTCACACGAAGAGGAACTAGGGTGCGCTATTTGTCCAATTTGGTGTTTTTTTAGCGCTTTTCGGACAAATAGAGCACTAACGTTCCCCTAAACACTCTACTTCATATAAGTAGAGGAAAATAGTGCATGCTGGTTCCCTTTCCATCGTGCTTTCTATTAGGGGACACCGATCACCAAGCTGCCAAATCATCAGAGCAAACAACTAGTTCCAAATTTTATGCGATAATAGAGGATATATCCTTTATAGAGGCGAGGCTGGAACGTGCCAAAGAAGAAACTACTTTTCGCAATGACGTGGGTCACGTTAACGTTCTTATACTACCTGGCCTATGGAATGGTCAATCAGCTTTTGGATGTGAGGGAGAAAGGTTGGGATCTGTTTAACTCAACGGTCAGTTTACTGCCTTTGGTCCTATCACTTGCGATTACTTATGCCCTTATTCGTTCGTTAACTGTGCGACGATCGCATCAGATAGGGGGGATGATCATTCTCTCGCTGATATTGGCAGCTCCTACGAGCCTAGCGGCAAGCAAATTAATGGATCAACAGAGGAATCAAGTCGATCCGCAGACACTTGCGGATAATTTCCGCGCAAAGATCATTGACACCCAGGAGAGCGGGACAGCGACTACGCTGAATATCACGGAACTAACCAATTTTGCATGGGATAAGCTATATCTATTTGGGCCCTATACCTCACATACTCAGATCAATGAGCGGTTAGGCTATACGTGGACCCGAAATTCATTGCGCTTGTTAGATGATAGCTTGAGTCTGCTTGTCTTTGTTCGGGATGGCAAAGTCGTGCAATTTCTGGACCTAACAACGGGGATTCAGGGTGATTCGACCGCGTTCTATACGCCAGAACGGAGTGTCATCCAATTTTCTCAGATGCGCTCTGATAAGAACCAACCTTACATGCAATTATTAGAACGCAGCGAGTAGGATTCGTCACACAACAGGCCCCGTTTCGCCATCGTTCTGACATGGAGTCCATACACGGAGTATGATAAGCTAGAGGTACTTATAGAAGGAGGCGATTGCTGTGATACAAGTATTCCCGGCCAACACGCGCAACTCAACCGATTTGGGGTGGCTCACGAGCCACAAAAGCTTCTCATTCGGCGATTATTTTGATGAAGAGAATGTCAGTTTCGGTGTAATGCGTGTCTGCAATGACGATGATATCGCAGCAGGGCGGGGCTTTGGCCCACATCCCCATAGTGATATGGAGATTGTCAGCATCGTGCTCAGCGGAGCGATTAAGCATGAGGATAGCCTTGGCCATGTGGCCGTAACAGCGTCCAATGGTGTGCAGCGGATGTCCGCAGGCAGCGGCGTCATTCATGCCGAGTATAATGCATCGGAAACGGAACCGATGAGTTTATTTCAACTGTGGTTCATGCCAGAGAAACGCGGAATGGAGCCATCTTTTGAAAATGTAACCTACGAGCCGGAGGCCATGGTCAATCATCTGTTGCCCGTCGTAACACCGGAAGGCGGACCTCACATCGCCAAAATCCATCAAGACATGAGCATCTATCTCAGCAAGCTGGATGCGGGCAAAGAGCTTCACTTCGAGCAAGGCGAGAATCGCCGTATTTTTCTTATGCTGGTCAGCGGGAAATGCGCAGTAAATGATACTGTGCTGGAAACGAAGGATAGCGCTCGGATGCAAAATGAGTCAACGCTAAAGATTCAAGCGCTGGAAGATACACATTTCATGCTCATTGATTTGCCATAAAACCATAACGGAGAGATAGAGGAGGTTGCAGCGATGAAGGAAACTTTTCTGGTGAAGCATGCGGTTGGCGGTCGTGCATTTATCGATACGGGGAAGCACCCGGTGCCCTACACATGGGAGCAGCAAGGCGAGCAATGGTTGTTCAGCGTTCAGATGGATCAGCCCGAGCAGATTGCGGAGCTTTTGAAATGGAAAGATGAGCTTAATGTATTTGTTTTTCAGGAGTTTGAGAATGAGCCTACACGGAAATTATGGTTCTATGTCAGTGGTGATGGTGTTCAGTTTACCGAAGACAAAGGAGAGCTGACAATCGTCGCGACCTCCAATATCACCTACATTCCCGACCAGTTTAGTGCGCAATGATTGGAGCAACACAGATGAAAGTTCAGGATCAACAACTAGAGAAAGCCATCCCTTTTATACAAGATTGTTACACCGAATTAGGCAAAAGTCAGTCCCAAATCGACGCCCGGATTGCCGAGATCACGCAAGCGATTCACTTTAAAGGCACGTACGAGCACACCATGGAAGAGCTGATTCACGGTTCCAAAATGGCGTGGCGCAACAGCAACCGCTGTATCGGTCGCCTATTCTGGGAAACGCTTCGTGTGCACGATGCTCGTCATATCAAGACCGAAGACGAGATGGCTGAAGCATTGTTCCAGCATATCGAGGTAGCAACGAATGGTGGCAAAATCCGCCCCGTCATCACGATTTTCCCTGCTTCCCATGAGGGGAAGCCCGTGGTTCAGATCAAGAACGAGCAGCTTATTCGTTATGCAGGCTATGAGACTGAGGATGGCATCGTGGGCGATCCAGCTTCGCTCGGATTCACGAAGGAATGCCAAGCGCTTGGCTGGCAGGGCGCCGGCACGAATTTCGATGTGCTGCCGCTCATGATACAGGCAGGCGATCGAACGCCAAGGCTGTTCGAGGTTCCGAAGGCGCTCGTCCTGGAGGTCCCGATTACTCATCCGGACATACCTGAGTTCGACCAACTAGGTCTGCAATGGTATGCCGTGCCGATGGTCTCGAACATGTACCTCGAAATGGGCGGGCTTATTTATCCCGCGGCGCCATTCAATGGCTGGTACATGGGAACTGAGATCGGCGCGCGGAATTTTGCTGACGAGTCGAGATACAACATGCTGCCGCGCGTCGCGTCGCTCATGGGAATTGACACGCGTCGCGAGTCCTCCTTGTGGCGAGACAAAGCGTTGGTGGAGCTGAATGTCGCGGTTCTGCATTCGTTTCAGCAGCAAGGTGTTGCCATCGTCGATCATCACACTGCAGCGAAACAGTTTAAGCGGTTTGAAGACAACGAGGAAAAGAGCGGTCGCGACGTTACCGGCGATTGGACGTGGCTGATTCCACCGCTGTCCCCGGCGACGACGCACATTTTCCATCAGCATTATTCGAACGAAATGAAGCTGCCGAATTTCTTCTACCACAACAAGAAGCGTTAGTGTACGGTTAGCGAAAATAGAATGCATGTCACGAGAAGCCTCCCCACCTGCTCACGCGTTATGTGAGGGTAGGGGAGGCTTTTTGCTGCGTGCAGGCGAGGGCGTGGAAGTTGTGGAACGACGTCCCGTTCCATATCCCCACTTGGTTACATTTGGCGCTCACATGCTAACATAGTTTAATAGCAAAACTTACTGCAATGTAGTATGATGTGGCATGAATGAAAGCACTTACTCTAGTTGAAATGGGGAAACCGCTTGTGGCAGAAGGTGGTAAATTGGAACACGTTACGCAATCAGATGCTGGCTGGCTTCATTGCTGTCATGATCATTGTTCTGGTTTGTGCGGGGGCTATCACATTTAATTCGGTGTCCACGCTCCTGAATACGAAGGCGGAGACCCAGATGAAGCAAATCGCCAGCCAAGCTAATGGCAGACTCGAAGCGCTGATTACGCAGATTGATACGTTAACGCTGCAGGCTATCAATGATGTCTATCTGCAACAGCTATTTCTCTCATCGGTTCAAGGGAAAGATGTGACCTTCACCGATCGTCAGTCACTATTAAAAATCGCCAACCAAATTCAAGCCTATAGCGGCGTAAGCAGCGTTGAACTTTACACGACAGACTTTGCTCGGATGTTCCCGCTCGATGAACAGAGGCTAACCAATCGGGTAGAATCGAGCTGGATCGAGCAGGCGGATAAGGACAAAGGCAAGCTAGTATGGATCGGGAACGATCCGAAGGATCCGCAGTCGGTCTTAGCGATCCGCCGAATAAATTTAATCGATCGGTGGTTTTCGAACGGCGGATATTTGATGGTTAGCGTCAAACGAAGCTATTTTGATTTCCAGAGCGAGCTTCCCGATACAGGGCATCGCGAGTTGATGCTGCTTGCGGATAGTTCGGCAAAGCCAATTGTATCCGATGGTGAAGCCCTCGAGAATATCAGCGGGCTGATGCATACAGACGCGCAACAGGTAACGCTGGACCAAAAGCGGTACATTCTGGTGAAGCAGTTCTCGGAGCAGACGGGCTGGACGTTAATGATTTTGTACCCTGTGAGTGATATTACGGACGGGATTTCCGTATTGCGCTGGGCGATTATTGTCTCTGGGGCGATCGGGTTGGTCTTATTTATTATCCTGTCATTCTTCCTATCCTCGATGATTACGAGGCCGATCCTCCGGCTCATGCGAGCGATGAGAAATACAAGGCAAGGCGTATTAACGCCGAACCTGACGCATTCCTACACCACCGAGTTAAACGATTTGAACATGACCTATAATCAAATGGTGGATAACATTAACCGGCTGATTAAGCTCGTTTATGAGAAGGAAGTCATCCAAAGCCGAACCGAGCTGCAAGCGTTGCAAGCGCAGATTGATCCGCATTTTTTATATAACACGTTGGAAGCGTTGTACTGGTCCCTGCAGGAGAAAGACGAAGAAGAGCTCGCTGATCTTGTCGTGGCGATGTCCGATTTATTTCGCTATGTCATCGGCAATCCGAACAAGGATGAATGGGTGACAATGGGCGACGAGCTGGAGCATATTAAGCGGTATTTGAGCATTATGAGTGTGAGGTTTGGGTCGCGCCTTGTTTGGAAAATTGACAGTGAAGATGCCTACAGTCATGTGCATATTCCGAAGCTGTTGATCCAGCCTTTGGTAGAGAATGCTATTCTGCATGGCTTAGAAGGCAAGATCGGCGCGGGGCTTATCACGATTCGAGTGGAGCCATCCCCTATGGACACCGCAGAGCTGCGCGTTACGGTAAGTGACGATGGTCCCGGTATGAATGAACAAACGCTGCAAGCCATCCATGAAGCCATGGAGCAGGATGGCGGTGCTGGCCCTGCTGCACGCACTTCCGCAAGCGCGCCAACTGGCAAAGGAAAAGGCATGGCCATCTCCAATGTGCAGCGCCGTATTCAGCTGTATTACCCAGCATTGTCCGGCAGCTATCGCGGTTTATCGATCATCAGTGCGCTTGGACAAGGAACGAGTGTCAGCTTTGATATACCGATTCAGGCGGATGCCTTTGAAGCCAGTTTCGCTGGCGATAAACGTATAGGAGGATAAACGATGAATAACTCGGGGAAAACCATTCTTATCGTGGACGATGAACCGTTAACACGCGAAGGAATTCGTAAAACATTGGAATCCTGGTCGATCGGGCGTTATCAGATTTTGAGCGCGAGTAATGGCACGGAAGCACTTGAATTTTTAAGCACGCGACCTGTTCATCTCCTGATAACAGATATCCGTATGCCGGAGATTAGCGGTCTGCAAGTCGTGGAGGGCTCACGCAGTATCGGCAATAAGCCTGTAGCCATTATCATCTCGGGCCACCCCGATTTTCAATATGCGCAAACAGCGATCGAATTAGGTGTGGTTAACTATCTGCTGAAGCCAATTCAGAAAAGCAAGCTCTTAGAAGCCGTCGAGCAGGCGTTACGTATCGAAGAAGAGCGCGGTCGCGTGGAAACGATGGAGAAAATGGTGGATTCCCGCCTCATGCAAGCGAAAACCTCAGCCAAGAACTACAGTCCACCTGTTCAGCAAGCGGTGAATTATGTGGAAGAGCACCTGCAGGATCCGCTCGGGATGAGCGAGGTGGCAAGCCATATTCATCTGAATCCGAGCTATTTCAGTGCCCTTTTTAAAGAGCAGACAGGCTTCACCTTTAGCGAATATGTGACGAGAAGCCGAATCCAGAAGGCGAAAGAACTTCTTTTGCAAACAAGACTCACGATCGCGGATATTTCGGAACAAGTCGGTTACCAGACGTCGAAGTATTTCATTAAGCTGTTCAAAGAGTATGAAGGGACGAGCCCGAATCAATATCGGAAGAATACGATGGATGCCGATCATCCTATCGATACCTCAAAATAGTGGAACATTTCACGATGATCGTTACTCCCTGTAGCCTCTATGAAAGCGCTACAATAAAACACGTAGCACACAATTGATTGAGGGGGAAACAAGAGATGGTAAGAAAAACGCTTACATGGTCACTAACCACGATGCTTAGCCTTGGACTTGTTTTGACAGGATGTTCGAACTCTACAGATACAGCGAGCTCTACGACAGCAGCCAAAGAAACGGCAAAAGCAACCGAAGCGAGTACGACCCAACCCGCCAAAAAAGTAACAATCAAGATGATGCACCTCTGGCCTGCCGGCAACTCGGCAACGCAAAATAAAATTGTAAACGATATCATTAAAGAGTACCAAACGGCTAATCCAAATGTCACGATTGAGCAAGAAGTGCTGGAGAATGAACAGTACAAGAACAAAATGAAAGTGCTTTCCACGTCGAATGCGCTTCCAGATGTAGGCTTTACTTGGGCTGCAGGCTATATGGAGCCTTACGTAAAAGGTGACATGTTTGCTCCGCTAGACGATTTGCTGCAAGGTGATCTCAAAGATAAATTCGTCAAAGGCACAACGGATGCGTACGCATTTGGCGGCAAAACGTATGGTCTTCCTGTCGAATTGAACATCGTGCCGGTGTATTACAATAAAGCGATATTTGCGAAGTATAATCTTTCCCCGCCTAAGACGTATGATGAATTCAAGAATATTGTCAAAACGCTGAGCTCAAACGGAGTGGCGCCAATCGCACTCGGCAACAAAGACCGCTGGACGGGTTCGCTCTGGTACATGTACCTAGCTGACCGCATCGGTGGGCCTGAAACGTTGAAAAAAGCGATTGACCGCACAGGCTCCTTCAATAATCCGGACTTGATTCGCGCAGCGTCTGAAGTGACCAATCTTGTGGATATGAACGCCTTCAACAAAGGCTTCAACGGGCTTGGCAACGATGAAGGCAAAGCCGAATTCATGAATAGCAAAGCGGCCATGTACATGATGGGTACATGGGAATTACCGAACTACACGACGAACAAAGATGTGCCACAGACGTTCAAAGATCAAATCGGTTTCTTTAAATTCCCAACGGTAGAAGGCGGGAAAGGCAACATGGACAGCTGGGTTGGCGGGCCAGGCGTAGGCTTGTTCGTAGCTAACAACTCGAAGGTAAAAGAAGAGTCCAAGAAATTCGTCAGCTTCTTCGTTCAGAAGTGGGGCGAGCACGCAATTACAGAAGCAGGCGTTATTCCAGCTACCAAAGTAGATACATCCAAAGTGAAGCTGCCGCAAATGTACATCGACCTGTTGAATGAGTTAAATAAAGCGAGCAATATCACCCTGTTCGCCGATGTTCAAATGAAGCCTGCTTCCGCAGAAGTTCACCTGAATATGATTCAGGCGTTGTTCGGCAAAGCGGTGTCACCGGCCGATTTTGCGAAGAATCATGAGGATGCTCTGGCCAAGGAAGCCAAGTAACCTGACCGAATACGAACGATACGGGAAAGGACTTATCCCTGCTGAGAGATAAGTCCTTTCGTTGTATCGGTGTAAGAAAGGGGAGAGCCTGCGATGGATAAAGTCATGTCCAATAAATCCATGATTGCGATATATGTCATTCCCTCGTTATTTCTACTTCTAGCTTTAATCTATATGCCAATCGTCATGACAGGCTATTACGGGTTAATGAAGTGGGATGGCGTAGGCAAAATGAGCTTCATCGGTTTGCATAATTATACAGAATTGCTGCACGATAAATTGTTCTGGGGCAGCGCGAAGCATTCGTTCCTGCTGGCTATTTTCTCTACACTATCACTCGTTGTCTATCTGCTAGTCGCCCTAGTGCTATCCGCCAACATCCGCGGGGCTAACTTTTTCCGCAAAATCTATTTGATCCCTATGCTGCTTTCCTCCGTCGCTATCGCTCAATTATGGTTGAAAATATTCCACCCAACGAACGGGGTATTGAATCATATCCTGGCTTCGCTGGGGGTCACGCATACACCGGAATGGCTGTCCAATCCATCCATCGTTTTATATGCCATCTTCTTGCCGATCTTGTGGCAGTACGCCGGATTTTATATTTTGATCTACTATGCCGCTTTGAAAAATGTACCGACCTCGCTGATCGAAGCCGCGCGCATTGATGGGGCTAGTCCATGGCGCGTTGCCATCTCCATCCGTGTTCCGCTCATTGCCGAGGTAATGAAGGTAACCGTCGTGTTAGCAGTTGTAGGCTCGCTAAAATATTTCGACCTCATCTACGTGATGACGGGCGGCGGACCGAACGGGTCCAGTGAGGTTATGGCCTCCTACATGTACCGCAAGGCGTTCAAAGGCTACGATTTCGGCTATGCCAGCGCCATTGGCTTCTTCCTGCTCTTGATCTGTCTCGTTGTGACGTGGCTGATTCGCAAAGCGACAGCGTCCAAAGATGACATCCAATTCTCGTAATGAAAGGAGACTGTCGTTTCCATGCAAACTGAAACCATCCAACAACCGTCACAGGCGCTAACATTACGAAGCAAGCTTCCCGGGCAGATCGGTTATGGCGTGCTGTATATCGTGCTTACCATCGTCGCTGTGATTCAGATATTTCCACTCTTGTGGTTATTGCTATTCTCCTTGAAAAATAATGAAGAAATCTTCAACCTGGCTCCTTTCGCCTTTCCAGAGAAATTTCGCTGGGAAAATTACGAGAAGGTATGGACGCAGGGCCATATCAATAACTACTTTTTCAACAGTGTATGGATGACGTTAGTTTCTGTGGGCGTTACGGTACTGTTCGCAAGCTTGGTGACTTTCGCTTTGACTCGGATGAAATGGAAGCTGCAATCCTTCGTGCTCGGGCTGTTTATGGTGGGGCTGATGATTCCCGTGCATTCCACGCTCATTCCGCTGTTCAGTCTGTTTACGAAAATGCATCTAACTGACCACCCCTTGTCCATCATCTTGTCTTATATTGCTTTCAATTTGCCAATTACGATTATGATCATGCTTGGTTTCTATTACACACTGCCACGTGAAGTGGAGGAAGCTGCCGTTATGGATGGGTGCTCGGTGAACCGTATCTTCTTCAGCATCACGCTGCCGATGACGGCCTCTGTGTTATCTACCGCCGTGATCATTAACATGATCTACAATTGGAATGAGTTCATCTTCGTGAATACGTTTATTTCCTCGGAAAAGTACAAGACGTTAACCGTCGGTGTCCAAAACTTCGTCGGTCAATATACGACGGATTGGGGAGCGATTGGCGCTACCCTGATGATCAGTATTTTGCCAATCATGCTCGCCTTCATTTTATTAAGCAATCGCATTGTGGAAGGTATCGCGGCGGGTTCGGTGAAAGGATAATTGTATAAAAGGGGTCCCCGTGTATCGGGGATTTTTTGTCGTTCAATTACTTCGTCCGCAGACGCTTTATATCTTCGATTGGCGGAAAACCAAACATCCGGGAATACTCCCGACTGAATTGCGATGGACTTTCATAGCCGACATGGAATGCGACATCTGCAGCATCTGTTGATTCACTCAATAGCAGGCGCCGTGCTTCTTGCAGCCGCAGTTGCTTTTGGAACTGGATAGGGCTCATAGCGGTCACTTCTTTAAAGTGCCTATGCAGGGTAGCAACACTCATGTTTGCCGTTTCCGCAAGTTCCTCAATCCGAAAAGAGCTCGTATAGCTATTCTTGATATGTTCGATAACATCTCGGATCCGATAGGTAGAGCTTCCTTCTATGGCAAGTTGTTCAAGTGTACCCCCGTGCGGACCTTGCAGCACCCGATACAAAATTTCCCTTGTAAATAGAGGAGCGAGGACTGGGACATCTGCCGGGTTCTCTATTAAACGAGCTAATCGAATTACAGCATCCAGCATGGGTAACGCTATCGGACTGACATACATGGCTCGCTTGGCATTTTCTTGCTTGCTGACTCGAATTTCGGAATCATGTAACACCTCCAAAATTTGACTTGGCGTAAACTCAAGCGTGAGGGCCAAATACGGAACGTCCGGAGAGGCCTCGATAACTTGCCCGGTAACCGGTAGATCTACCGAAGCAATAAGGTAATCAGCGGGACTGTACCTGAAGCGCTCCTGTGACAGCCATACCTCCTTCGCACCCTGAACGATAATGCATAAGGAAGGCTTATAAATACTGTGCTTTGGACCGGTAGTATGAGATCGGCGAATAAAATATAACGATGGAACGGCAGTGACGTTAACACCTTCCTCTCCGGAGTAACGGTCGATAAGTTGGGTAAGCTCAGCCTGCTGCTTATATAGGTGTTCAGACATGTGATCCTCCTCGGGCTTCTTCTTTATCCTTGCATTATAATGTATCTTTAGCGGTCAGGTAAGTCGTGTGAGAGGATTAGGCAATCATATGCAACGAATTGGATATCGATTGTTTTCTTATTTGCCGCATAATAAGGATGAATGTAATGTGAAAGAACCAACAATATGACGTTAAGGAGAATACCAATTGTATACACGAGTAAAGAACCTTTTTGCCATCAAAGGATATCGTTTATTTGTCGTCTGTGTGCTGTTAGTCGGTACCGGAATTTCGATTACAATGCCGTATTTATCGCTGTATTTTACAGAAGACTTTGGGATGAGTACGGGAGCCTTTGGCTTTTTTACTGCGGTGAGCTCATTGAGCGGAGTGTTGATGAACTCGTTCATTGGTAAGCGTTCGGATAGCAAGTTGGACCGCAAATGGATTATAGTTGCAGCCACCGTTTCCTCTGCATTGGGGTACGCGTCATATATCGTATTTCATAACTTCTTCATGCTGCTAATTACGGTTAGTTTCTTTAGTGGATTGGGGGCTGCCGCGATGCCTCAAATTTATGCCTATGCTCAGGAGTCGGCGAATGAAAGCCAATCTGAAGACAAGACGTTTGCCATGTCAACCTTGCGTTCACTGGTATCCCTCGGATTTCTAGTAGGACCGTTGGTGGGAACCATCATTTTGGGAGCTGTTGGATTCAAGGGACTCTTTCTGTGGACTTCTGCCATTTTTCTTACAATTGCAACTCTGGTATTTGTATTCCTGCCTAATCGAAAATCGATACCAAAGAAGAAAGCAGGTACAGGTGATTCTTCTCTCAAAAACAGGAGGATCCTGTATCCCTTTATTGCCTTCATCTTTCTATTTGCGGTCAATGCCATTAACGGGATTAACACGCCCTTGTTTATTGTAAATGAGCTCCATGGTACGCATACGGATGTCGGCTTGGTTGTTAGTGTTTGTGCCGGTTTGGAGATCCCCATTATGTTAGTGTTGGGTGCTCTGGGCAGAAAAATATCAAACCATTCTTTGATGATCGGAGCCTGCTTTATCGCTATTATTTACTATCTTATTTTAAGTGCTTCTACCGGTGCCTGGCAGCTAATTGGTGCGCAGCTCTTACAGGCGATGTTTGTGGCTATTATCATGGGTAATGGGCTGAGCTACTTCACGAAGCTGCTTCCCGATTCACCAGGGCTGTCCTCAACCATCTATTACAATGGGTCCATTATTGGAAGGTTAGTGGGCAGCCTGGGCGGCGGGCTCGTTGCTCAGTTTATTGGATTTCGTCATGTATATCTGGTGTGTCTGGGCATTGTCATGATCTCGTTCTTGATCTTATGGAAAACGAGGCCTCAAGAAGATAAGGAAGCAGGCATAGGGGATTTGTAATCGTATGGAAGAAAGATTAGCTCTCATAATCGGTTGTCAAGAACATTGCCCGTTTACGATACAAACTTCAAAAAATGAACTAGGGGTTTTTATCTATGATGTTTACCCAAGACTCACTCACCTCCATATGAGGATGCCCGCTCAATGTGCGGGTTTTTTCCTTTTTAAGGGTCTTGTCTTATTTCGGCTTCTTTCTGTGCTTCTGGGATTATGAGGATGACAAATGATGTAAAAATATGACGATTAACTAGATAGATTTTGAAGAAATATAGTAGTACTTTACCTAAGTGTGTCTTAATCTGGGTGGAAATAACTAGTGTGATGGGACTATATATTTCAACCGTTAAATAAGTCGATCGGTATAGCAAGAGGAATAAAGAACTAATAGTCTATACCGAATTCGGGAAAAAACCTTCAGTTTAAGGTTTTTTTAAGGTCTTTAAAGATAGAGTGATAGAAGTTGAAATTAATTTGGTTAAGTTGGCTGTATGCCGGACTCGGACTGTGTCGAGTAATGTTAGCCTATGTGCATTTTTTATCTGTGAGAAAGGGGTGACATTGGATAGTGCAGTCTGATCATATAGGACACGCCATATAAATGCTTACTCGAATTTAGAAATGGAGGAAGAAAAATTGAAAATACGTACTGCAACCCTAATCATGTTCCGAGTATTTCTTTGTATAGCTCTTATGGTTTCGTTCTTCTCATTTGAAATCTTACCAATAGCAAAAGCAACTACCACCACTACTAAATGGGTTTCGTTTAAGAATGATAATTTCACAGGAGTAACATCAGGTCAAGCTTATAGCTTTAGCGGGACTAGTAAGGTTCCGAATGGAGCGGATTATCTCCGATTGACGAACTTAACGGACGGTGCGTTAGCCTTCTCACAACGTTCCGGCTCGTATGGTACGATCTTTAATCAACAACGCATTTATAATCAAAATAATTTTTCATTCAGCACTTATTTTTCGTTTAAGTTTTCTGGTGGAAGCTATACAGACCCGGGATTCTTTAACCCTCTGTACAATCCAAGTGGGAAACCCGGAGCTGACGGGATGGCTTTCGTCATTCAAACCTTGAGCAGCAATGCGGGTACGCCTGGCGGTGGAATGGGCTATTACGGAATTCAGCCTAGTTTTGCAGTGAAATTTGATACATATAAAAACCCCGACCTCGGTGACCCGAGCGATAATTATGTCGGTATTGATACAACGGGCACATTGCAAAATGTAGCCGGAAGGTATAGGAATTTATCTGATTTTCCTTCGTTAGGAATTATGAAGGCAGGCACTAATGTGTATCACGTTTGGATTGATTATGATGGCAACGCTGAAAATGTAAAAGTCTACATGAGCACGTCGAATGACCGGTCAACGGCTATTAAGGTGTTGGATGTAGGCAGTATTGATCTTTCAACGATCTTCCAGAATCAAAACTCGGTGTTTGCCGGTTTTACTGCTTCGACTGGGGGAGCTTGGGAAAATCAAGATTTACTGAGCTGGTATTTTACTAATAATCTGGATCCAATTAATTCAAATGATCCTACAACTGAGTACAAACAAGCGCCTACCAAAGTTACAGCCGATCCGACTGCAGATCCTCAGGATCCGTACGGTAAAACGGACATTACAATTACAGCTACGGATCCGACTGGCCAGCCTGTATCTGGCGTGCCGATTGATCTTCCCATCAATGGACCTTATCTGGATTTATTCGGCTTGCCGCTCTCTTCGCCTCCGCTTACTGGACCGGACGGAAAAGTCCATGTTATTTTGGACAACTCCAAAATACCACCAGGTACACCTTCGTTGGATATTGTCGCTGAAGGTGGAGCATATACGACGATTAGCGCTCCGTCTGCTCCAACAGGGCTTTCCTTTGTGTCACCGGATATGACGTCTTTGACCTGGAATTCCGTGACTGGAGCCACCTACTACAGCATTTATCATAATGGTAATTATATGGGAAGCACAGTGACCGGAACGACTTATAATCTTGGAGTTGTTGCCCCAGGAGTTTATACGGTCAAAGCAGTTACGGCTGGTTTCTCATCTCCAGCGTCATCACCAACGCAGGCGCAAATTACGCTGGATAGAAATACTTACATTCTTCCAGTAGGAGGCACTTATCAAACCGTATCGACAGTTGTGTACGGAACCTATTCGCCGATTGATATTACGAATGTCGCGCAGTTTAGTTCCACATTTACAAACATTGCGACGATCAGTCCTCATGGCTTGATTACGGCAGTCGCTCAGGGTACATCGGTTATTAATGTGGTTTATGGTTTGTTTACTAAGCAAGCAAATCTAACGGTAGTACCGCAAATTTCGAATGTGACAGCAAAAAATGTTACAAATACAAGTTTGACGTTAACCTGGCCGGTGACAACGCCTCCTGCGAGCAGTTACGATATTTATGATAATGGTGTTCTTGTGAGAACAGTAACCACCAATCAAGTGGATCTTTCGGGATATCCGACGAATTCCCATCACACTTATACAATTATTGCTAAAACAGGTGGACAGGAAATTGCTGAATCTCTGCCTTTTGACATCACTTTGACAGATCTATCAAATCTCTTTTTGGATGTAAACGGGTATACGCTTCTGGTGGGTGATACGCACCAAACGGTAGTCAATGCCGTGTATTCCGACCGCAGTATTAGAGATGTATCCACGAATGTAACCTATACGAGCTCTAATCCCGGTGTCATTACTGTAGATTCTCAAGGGAAGGTGACTGCCGTAGGTCCGGGCACTGCGACGATCACCATTACGTATAGTGGAAAGACCGTTACGGAAACGATTGTGGTTAATGCTGCCGAACCGCAATACAATGTTACGCTGACAACGCCTTTGGATTCGGTTGTCGGAGATGGTCATACACAAATTGAATTGATAGGCACCGTGACCTCTAAGGGTAGCGGTCAGCCAGTTTCCGGTGTGCCGATAACTTTTACATTCGGTCAGAACAATGCAAATAACCAAATCGTAAGTACGGACGCAAACGGCGTGGCTAGGATTCAATACACCGTCCCGGCCATTAACGGATTGGTGCCGGTATATGAGACAATTACTGCATCGGCTCAAGATCCAAATGGCGCGACGGCGCAAAAGTCAATTGAAATTCATTATATGCCTGCCTCCGTCAAGGGCGTATTGATCGATACGGCGACGAACAAACCAATTGCAGGCGCGGCCGTTTCAGTTTCGGCGGATTTCGACAGCGACGGAACTCCGGACTTTACCGCCCAAGTCGTCACAGGAACGGATGGCTCCTATCAAATTTTCGTGCCTCGCGGCGACTTTAACTATCAAATCAAAATTAACTATACAGCTCAAGTCGGCGGACGTACTGTACAAGTCAATACGACGCAGTCGGCTCCAGTCGGAACTTTGACGGGACTGGGAGAAAGCATCACTTCTCAGACCGAGATCAGCGGCCAACTATTGGTGGCAAGTCATGGTGGCTCTAATCCTCCGTCCGTAAACGATCTGTTTGGATCAGGGAACATCACGGCTGTCGTTACGGGTGGAAGCCTGAACCAGCACTCTTTCCCGCTTGATGCCAACGGAAACTTCATGGTCAGCAACGTAGCACCCGGCACTTACTCGATTTCTTATCAGGTGAAAGCTCCGGATAATACGATTTTAGCAGGTCCTTCCGTGCAGGTTACCGTTAATGAAAACGGGTCTGTCAGCTTTGTGAATTCCTTAATTGACCCTTACGGAATCGTGACAAATGAGAATGGGGCGCCTCTTCCGGGTACGACCATGACGTTGTACTACGCGAATACACCGCTGAACATCGCAAACCATCATACGCCGAATACGATTGTCACATTACCAGTGCTTCCTTCGTTCGCACCGAATCAGAATAACAATCCGCAGGTAACGGACAACAACGGTGCTTACGGTTGGATGGTGTACCCAGACACGGATTATTATATTATAGCTACCCATCCATATTATCCGGTGCCTTACAGTACGCTTTCAGCGAACGTGAATGTTCCAGCTGAGAATGGATCGGATAGCTACATTCAAAACGGAATCATTCATGTAGGCCAAACGATCGTTTCGTTCAGCTTTAGCATGCCAAGACCTTATTCCAATAGTTCATCTTCATCTGATGTAATTGGGAAACCAACGAATGTAGCTGCTACGCTGGGATCGAGCGGCTCGGATGCGACTATAACCTGGAATACTGTAGCGGGCGCAACATCCTATACCATTTATGATAATGGTAAGCCAATCGCAAGCGGCATTACTAACGCAAGCTATTTATTGTCAGGAATTACAGTAGGTCAAACACATGTCATTACCGTTACGGCTGTTAAGAATGGCATTGAGGGTCAGGCATCGGACAGCATAACGATCAATGTACCACAGAAGCTTCATGAAGGAGATAAAGGCAGCCATAAGAAATATATTGAAGGCTATCCGGACGAAACATTTAAGCCGTCAAGAAGTGTAAGCCGTCAAGAAGTGGCTGCGATGCTGTCCCGAGTGTATGAACTTCTCAAATCAGATTCAGAGCAATCCTCTTATTCTGATGTGAACAAGTTGAACTGGAGCTATGATGCGATAAATGCAGTAACTAAAGCAGGATTTATGAACGGCTACCCGGATGGAACCTTCCGTCCCGAACAACCGATTACTAGAGAAGAAGTTGCCGGGATAGCGGCACGCTTGAAGAAGCTGGAAGGACAGCAAGGAAAGGATGGTTTCAGCGATATTTCTGGCAGCTGGGCTAGAGATGCAATTAATTCTGCCAGAGCCGCGGGGATTTTGAGCGGCTACGCCGATGGGACATTCCTGCCTAAAGCGAACACCACCCGCGCCGAGATGGTCACAGTCATCAATCGTGTGACAAATCGCGGCCCGCTGAGCGGAGTTGCCACTCCTTCTTGGTCCGACGTAGGTTCCTACTATTGGGCTTACGAAGATATTGAAGAAGCTTCGACCGATCATCAGTACATTATCCATAACAATGCGGAAACTTTGCAAAAATAGTAGTTGATCGCAAAATTAAAGCAAGTCTGGTGCCGATGCGCACTGGCTTGCTTTTTTCTATGACTGACAATATGCTCCCACTAAATATTTGCATCATTGAGCCCACGGTAGACACTGAACAAACATGCACCAAAAAAGTCCCCT
>NZ_LYPC01000028.1:72287-557092 GCF_001700435.1 Paenibacillus pectinilyticus | reverse complement strand
TTTTTTTTTTTTTTTGGTGGGAATCGGACAATGTTATCTGCTGAATAATTTCAAAGAAGGATTCCTTGGAAAGAAATAATGTCGGTTTGATTTAGGATTTGACAATAATTTATTTTTACAAAACCCCAACTCTACATTACAATGGAAAAATGCAATTGACCACCGGACAAATTTTATGAGGCATAGAATTGTGTTACGTGTAATGTGAAGTGGGGTTTTTACGGATGAAAAAAGGTCTTGGATATGCCATTATTGCCTATATTGCTTGGGGTTTACTACCTGTTTATTGGAAGTTGTTTGGCTCGTTGAATGCGGGTGAAATCTTGTCGCACCGCGTCATCTGGTCCTTCGTATTTATGAACATTCTCATCTTAGCTGGCAAAGGGAAATGGCAGCAATTCCGCAGCCTGATGACCAATCGCAGGACATTGCTCCTCGTGGGGACAAGCAGTCTGCTGATCAGTACCAATTGGTTGATCTTCATCTGGGCCGTCAACAACGGACACGTGATCGAGACGAGTCTCGGCTACTATATCACGCCACTTTTTAATATCATGCTGGCTGTTCTGTTCCTGCGTGAAAAACCAACGGGCCGACAATGGCTCGCTGTCGCTTTGGCAGGGGTTGGTGTCTTAATCGCCACCATCGATTACGGCCGATTCCCGTGGGTATCGCTTTCGTTAGCCTGTTCCTTCGGGTTGTATAGCTTAGTCAAAAAGCGAGTGACTTACGATGCCTCAACGGGCCTCGCGGGTGAAACCGCGGTGGTCTTTCCAATTGCTGCAGCGTATGTCATTTACTTAACGGCCACCCATCAGGATGCGGCTTGGTCACTACCGCCAACGACCCTGATTATGCTGCTTCTAGCAGGCGCAGCCACGGCAATGCCGTTGCTTTGGTTCGCCAAAGCCGCAACCCAACTGCCGCTTTCCATGCTGGGCTTCATTCAGTATATCGGCCCGTCGATCACGCTGGTACTTAGCATTTTCGTGTTCAAAGAAGATTTCTCGCCAGTGCTGCTGGTCAGCTTCGCGTTTATCTGGAGCGCGCTGGTCGTATACGCAATGGCGTCGATGCGGGTTGCGAGGTTGGCGAAAGAGGAAGCTTCGCTTACTTGAGAGATGATTCCGCGAATAGCCGGAAAACGTGCAGTTAATTCTCCGGTATTTCATCGGAATTGGCTATTAACTGGAAAACCTCCAGTTAATTTTGCCGTTTTGAACCCAACTGTCGAAATTGTGCTGAATTAACGGGATGAAATCCAGTTATCTCTATAAAGTAAACTTTTTTCTGGGAAAATAACTGGAGGAAATCCATTTATTTTCCCAGCATGCCCATTTTGCATAGAAGCCCGTTCGAGAAATATGTCTCGAACGGGCTTTTTCAATTGGAAATAGGTCGCGCAACAAAAACGACTGATTGTAAATTAATATTTCGCAATTAAAATTTACTTTGATTTATTAGCTTCGAAATAAAATTTCTTATTCTGTGAAAAAATTTCATAAACATTTTACAGACATATCTTGTAATTTCGCCTAAATATCCGTATGATGAATGTAATTTTGCACAAGAAATTCTATGGTGAGTAGGGGACAGATATGTCAATAAATGATAATATTTTAATCAAAATTCGCGATATGAAAGACAGCCTAACTCCCGTAGAGAAGCTGGTGGCTGAGTATATACTCGACAATGTCGACGAGATTCCACATCTCTCCATTAAGAGTCTTGCTCAATTAACCAAAACGAGTGATGCCTCCGTACTTCGCTTTTGCAAAACATTGGGATATAAGGGATACCGCAACTTTATTGTGAGTATTTCCGCGTCACTGGGGTCGATGGATGAAGAACACAAGGACCAATACACCGATATCCAGCCTGGAGATGATCTCCCTACCATTATTTCCAATATCTCGCATAATAATAGTAAATCCATTGAGGACACCCTGAGTGTCATTGATCGAAATGAAATCGCCCGCGCGGTTAAAGTGCTACGTGAAAGCAACCGCATTGTATTCTTCGGTATCGGTGCTTCTGGCTTGGTCGGAATGGACGCAGAGCAGAAATTTTCAAGAATTAACAAGATGTGCCACACGTATACGGATGGACATAGTCAACTGACCGCAGCTACGCTGCTAGGGAAAGGCGACGTCGCGATCTTCATATCGAATTCGGGCAGCACAATTGAAATTCTGGATACGCTCGAAATCGCCAAGAAGAACGGTGCGACGATCATCGCCATTACCAAATATAACAAAAGCGCCTTAGCGGATAACGCGAATATCGTGCTTAGCATTTCAACACCAGAGATCACGATTCGAAGTGGTGCTATGGGCTCGCGGATCGCGATGCTAACGGTGATTGATATTCTTTTTGCAGGCGTAGCGAGCAGTGAATATAAGAATGTGAAGAAGTATTTGGCCAAAACACACGACATTATTGCTAACAGTAAGCATAGAAAATAAGCGAAGAGAAACACTAAAGGCGTCCTGAAAAGGCGTCTTTTTTTGTCAAAATTTAAGAAATAAAAAATCAGTTATTTATTTTAAAATAAAATAAAATTTCAAAAAGTATTGACCATACCGAAATATTTCGTTAATATAAAACCAGACAGAGAAGTAAAGCAGGCAGGAGGACAGCTATGGATGAGTATCTATCGGGTTTAACTACGGAAGAGATTAATGAGAAGACACAGACGATTGATGAATGTACAACAGAACAAATGCTACAGATGATGAATGAACAAGATGCTTCAGTTCCAGCAGCAGTCGCAGCTGAAATACCGCAGATTGTGAAAGCGGTTGACATTTTGCATGGAGTTCTCAGAAACGGTGGCAGAATGTTCTACGTAGGAGCTGGTTCTTCTGGCAGACTCGGTGTGCTTGATGCATCTGAATGTCCTCCAACCTTTGGCATTGATCCAATGTTGGTGCAAGGTCATATCGCCGGTGGTGATGGGGCACTGCGAACAGCAGTGGAAGGCTTTGAAGACAACGCTGAGGAGGGGGTCGCCCTCATTGAACGATGCGGAGTAACAGATAAGGATGCGGTAATTGGGATCACAGCCAGCGGAAGTGCACAATTCGTTATTGCTTGCTTAAAGAAAGCGAAGGAAATTGGTGCTGCTACGATCGGTGTCGTGAATAACCGAAATTCCAAATTGGTACCTGTTACGGATGTTTGCATCGCGCCAGTGGTTGGGCCGGAAGTGATTATGGGATCGACTCGCCTGAAGGCGGGTACAGCACAGAAGCTGGTTCTTAACATGTTGACAACCGGAACAATGGTGAAGCTTGGTAAGACGTATAACAATCTCATGGTTGACATGAAGGCTAGTAACATCAAGTTGTACGATCGCTCTGTTCGCATTATTCGGATAGCGACTGGGGTGGATGAATCCACGGCGATTACCCATTTAGAGAAAGCGTCCATGAACTGCAAACTTGCCATTATGATGATTAAAACCGGCATGGATGTGAAAGAAGCAGAAGCAGGATTAGCACAGTGTGAGGGTAGTTTGAAGCGTGCCATACGTACATTTGTTCAAGTTAGTTGAGGAAATTTGCTAAGAAGCAAAAGCGGAGAGACTTTGAGTTAACTTGAAGTCCCCTAAATTAGGAGGGTATTTTATGAAAAGAAAAATGCACGTTGTAGCATCTGTTCTTGCTGTAACCCTATCGTTAACCTCATTAGTAGCATGTGGTAAAGCTGGCGACTCGACTAGCACGACGTCACCATCCGCTTCAGCAGCAACAGGTGGAGCTTCAACTGCCAAGGATACGATTACGGCATTGCTTCCACCGGTTTCACCGAACTACCAAAAGAATTTTGAGCAAATGTCCAAAGATTTCACAGCACTTTATCCGAATCTGACATTGAAGATCGAACAAGCTAGCTGGGAAGATGTGAAACAAAAGCTGGATACACAAGTGAATGCAGGAAGCCCGCCGGATATTGCTTTTGGAGGTTCTGACGGTATTCCGAAATACATCGAACAAGGCTTGTTGATGGATATTTCAGATACAGCAACACCTGATATGATCAACGACTACGATAAAGCTCCTCTTGAATATATGAAGAATGGCAAAGGCTTGTACGGCTTCCCAGCTTATATGGAAGTTCATGCACTTGGCGGTAACAAAGCATTCTTAGAGAAGGCAGGCATCGACTGGAAAAAAGTACAGACAAATGGCTGGACTTACGATGAATTCCGTGATGCGATCAAAAAAGGCGTTGTAACGGAAAATGGTAAAACAAGATATGGGTTCGTTTTCGCAGTAAAAGGTGTAGCCGCGGTAGATTACCTCGGTATTATGGCCAAAAATGCGGGCATGCCGAATGCTTTCAATAAAGATTTGAAATATGCGTATACTAGCAAAAACTACCTTGGCTTGCTGAAAGATCTTCGTCAATTGATCGATGATGGCTCCATGCCAAAAGAGTTGAGTTCCGTGGATGCGGGTAAACGTTGGAATATGTTCCTAACGGGTCAAACGATGATCACAGGTAAAGGTCTTGCTACATTCGAGAACTCTGCTAAAACGAATAACGCTAAGATTACTGCTAATGATGGCAGTGCAGTGAAAGACAGCATTCCAGTTGATTACATCGTATTGCCGGCTCCAACGTTCCAAGGTGCTAAGCCTTCTGCTTCTACAGTTGTTGATGGTTACATGGCGTTCCGTGGTAAAAAGGAACCAACTGCAGAACACAAAGCGAATGTCGTGAAAGCAGCTTACTTCCTAGCTAGCGGCAAAGTTGCAGCAACAACGAACAATGATTTGTTCGCAGCAAACATCACGCAAAGTGGTAAAAAAGAAGCAGCAAACATGAAGATTGACAGAAATCCTGACAACGTTCTAGCTGTGGAAAATATGCTTAAAAACGCAACGCCAGCTCGCTCTGACATCCCATCAGACCTGTCTGCAAAAGCGATTAAGTTAGAAACAGAAGTTATCGTTCCTAAGTTCCAAGGTCTAATTGCTGGTGAAGTTACGCCAGAAGCGATGTACGAAGCTGTGAAAACAGCTGCGATTGCTGCCTTTGGCGCTGACGGCGTAGTGAAAGACTAAGAATACTGTGACAACCTCAGATAGTCGGGCTGCAAATTGCCCGACTATCTGAACTATTTAAGCAAGACTTTGAAACGGGGTTTGATCGTATGCCATTCATTGCGAAGTTGATGAAACGAAAAGGAATTAAGGGTGAGGGAACTTGGGGGTATATTTTCATTGCCGTTGCCTTAGTCATGTTTGCCATGTTCACCGCATACCCGGTTGTCAGTGCGTTCATCATTAGTTTGCAAAAATACAAACCACTGGGTTCGACGTATGTCGGTCTCGATAATTATGTGAGTTCCATCAAAGACGGTATTTTCTGGCAAGCTATGCGCAATACCGTTGTCTATACGATATGTACGGTTCCTGTTAACTTGTTTATTTCTATGGCCATTGCCGTACTGATTTTACCGCTTAGAAAGAAAACACAGTCCTTTTTTAAAGGCATTTACTATTTACCTGTTGTAGCATCTGGTGTAGCTTTGTCTGTCGTATGGCTTTGGATCTTTGATCCCTTAGAAGGCGGAATATTGAATCAACTTATTCATTTCTTCGGCTTTGAGAATCAGAACTGGCTGGGTTCTAGCAAAACAGCGATGTTTTCATTAGTACTCATGTCATGGATGTCCAGTCATGGCACCAGCATTATCATCTATCTAGCAGGATTACTAGGAATCGATGAGACCTACTATGAAGCGGCGGAGATGGATGGCGCCAATTTCTTGAAAAAACTTTGGTACATTGTCGTTCCTAGCTTGAAACCAGCTACACTATTCTTGCTTGTGACCGGTGTAATTGGTTCCTTCCAAGTGTTCCAAAATGCTTACCTGATGACAGGTGGCGGGCCTAACAATGCAACGACGATGGTTGGCTTACTCATTTTCAATAATGCGTTTACGTATTTCGAATTTGGCAAAGCTGCGGCGCAATCACTGATTTTAGCCGTCATTATAGGAGGCATATCGGTTATCCAATTTAAATATGCAGGTAAAGACGTCGAGTACTAAGAAGGAGGGATAACATATGGCTTTATATAGCAATCACGCAGGCAATCCCAAAGTTAAAACGATTCGCAACTCTATCATATTTATCGCCCTTCTTCTTTTTGCTCTGGCGACGATATTTCCGATTTATTTCATGGTTATTTCTGCACTTGGAGATCCAGTCGAAGCTGGAGCGGTCAGTTATTCAATTTTTCCGTCAAAGGTTTCGTTCGCTTCCTTCAAATTCTTCTTTGACTACAGTGAATACTCCTATCGGTGGTTATTGAATTCACTTATCGTGGCTGCGACAGTGACGGTCTCGAATGTTATTTTCGCAAGCATGGCTGGTTATGCATTTGCAAAGCTTCGCTTTAAAGGAAGAGGTGTACTGTTCGGGATTTTGCTCATGTCGATGATGATCCCATATCAAGTTACACAAGTTCCGTTATACATTCTAGTTGTCAATGTGTTTAATCTGCAAGATACCTACACGGCGTTAATTATGCCAGGCCTTGTTACGGTATATAACATTTTCTTGGCTAAGCAATTCATGAGTAGTATCCCGAACGAAATTATGGAAAGTGCCAAAATCGAAGGATGCAGCCAGTTCCAAATCTATACTCGCATTATTCTGCCTTTATCGAAAACGGTTTTAGCTGTTATGGCGATTCTGACCTTTATGGACAGCTGGAATACATTTTTCTGGCCGCTTCTTGTCACCAATACAATGAAGATGCAAACAATTCAGCTTGGACTCAAAAACTTCCGTTTCGCGAATACAACCTTTATCGCTCCGATGATGGCGGGAGCGACGATCTCGGCATTGCCTATGTTTATACTGTTCTTTAGCTTACAAAGGTACTTCTTAGAAGGAGTAACTGTTGGAGCGGTGAAGGGATAGGACCAGAGCTAAGGGAGGTCGCGGCACTATGCTAGTAACCTGGGATGATAAATATCGGCAGGATGTCATTTCTTTATGGAATGAAGAAGCCGTGAAGGATGGCTATAAAGAGCTTTCGGACATAAGCTTTGAACACATCTTTGTTAAGAATCCATACTTTGATCCAAATTGTACCTTCGTTCTTCTTGCAGATGATCAGGTTATTGGTTTTGCCTGCGGGTGTACGGGGGAAGATCTCCCCCTTGGCAAGGAAGCTGGGTATATCACATGCATCGTGGTAGCGAACGATTTTGCAACGGATGACAACTATTTCATGTTGTTAACTGCTTTGGAAGACAGGTTTAAAGGATTGGGTAAAAAGCAAGGGGATCTCCTCTTTTTCAATCCGATGTTACTGCCATGGTATATCCCAGATTCGCCGAAGCATGAGCACAACAATGCACCAGGTGTACCTGTAGAGAGCAAGTTATACACGTTTTTGCTGGGGGCAGGCTATATCGAACGCGCCCAGCAATGTGCAATGTATCTCCCTTTGTCAGGATTCACGATACCGGATGAAATCCGTGTAAAAGAAGCGAAAGCGAGCGCCCAAGGGTATACGATCGAGATGTTCGACCCGGGTAAGCACGCTGGCGTGGAACAGATGCTGGAGGGTCTCGGAAATCCGTTATGGCAAAAGGAAATAGGTCATGCTGCGGCAACTGGCGTTCCAGTTGTCCTGGCTGCCTATCAAGGCAAGGCTGTTGGATTTGCAGGACCTGTCATTCGCCAAGCGAACGGCCGCGGCTATTTTGCCGGCATTGGTGTGCTTCCTGATCATGAAGGTCATGGTCTGGGCAGTATTTTGTTTTTTAAGCTATGCGAAGCATTTCGGGAGATTGGGACCGATTACATGTCGCTCTACACAGGCATGTCGAACCCCGCTATCCGTATCTATGAACGAGCAGGTTTTCAAACGGTGAAACATTTTGCTGTCATGAGAAGGGAGTTTGCATAATGAGCGAAACAAAAATGACCATTCTAGCTATCGGAGGTCACGTAGGCGATGCGGAATTAACAGCAGGCGGCGTACTGGCCCATCACGCTCTGAAGGGTGACCGAATTGTAACTTTAGCGTTAACTGCAGGGGAACGCGGTGTTCCAGCAGGACAAGACATGAAGGAATACCGTGTGCAAAAAGTAAACGAAGCCAAAACATTTGCCGAAATGTTAGGCGGAGAATCCATCGTCTTTGACATTCCGGACGGTGAGCTGCAAGATAACGAGGAAATGCGCTATCGGGTATGCGATGTCATTCGCGACGTGCGTCCGAACGTGATCATCACGCATTTTAAGAACAGCATGCATAAGGATCATATGACGACTCATCTGATTGTGAACGACGCGCGCTTTTTCGCGGGACTTTCATCGTTTGAGAGAGAGAAACCAGCTCACTTTGCTTCGAAGCTTTACTATGCCGAGAACTGGGAGGATGCGGTCGACTATCGTCCTTACGTCTACGTCGATTTCCCTAAAGAGGCGTTTGATTTATGGGTGAAGGCTGTATCGACACATTGGTTCGTAACGGGCAGCAAATCTTTTCAATACTTGGAATATTACAAGCATCTGATGCGTGTACGCGGCCTTGAAGCGAGAAAAGAATATGCGCAGACGTTCATGGTGCCGGAAGAAACAATGCGAATTCGCCAATCGGAATTATAAATTTTACTTATAAAATTAAAAAATACCAAATGACTGTGACGAGACGAGGAGCTTGTCGCAGTCATTTTTTCAAATCAAGGCGGGTTTGGGGAGGCAGCGATGATCTTAAATGGTATCGATTGTATAGAACAGTATGCTCACTTGTTCGCAGGTAAACGGGTAGGATTAATTACAGCACCAACCGGATTAAATAAGGATTGGGTATCGACCATACAAATCTTTCATGAGAAGTTCAACCTGGTGGCACTGTTTTCACCGGAGCACGGCGTTCGTGGGGACCTTGCAGCAGGTGCGCTGGTCGACACCTATTTGGATCCATTGACGGGGATTCCCGTCTATAGCTTGTACCGGAGGGATTCTAAACGTCTGACACAGGAGATGCTGGATGAGGTCGACATCATCGTCTACGATATCCAAGACGTAGGAACTCGTTATTATACATTCCTTTATACGATGCTTTATGCGTTGGAAGATTGTGCGCAGGCTGGCAAAGAATTTGTCGTTCTGGATCGTATCAATCCGCTCGACGGTGTAACGGTAGAAGGCAATGTGCTCAAAAGCGGCTTCGAATCCTTCGTAGGCAATTATCCGCTTAGTGTCCGCTACGGATTGACGCCAGGAGAAGTTGCTATGATGGCGAACGATGAGAAGCAATGGCATGGGAAATTGCATGTTGTACGCTGTGAAGGTTGGGAGCGAAATATGCTATTCCCAGAAACGGGACGTCCATGGATTATGCCATCCATCGGTATACCTCGATTTGAGACAGCACTACTGTATCCCGGTACTTGTATTATAGAAGGAACGAACTTGTCAGAAGGCAGAGGAACGACAGTTCCATTCGAGATTGTCGGCGCGCCGTTCATTGATGCGCAGCAATTAGCGAATGACATGAATGCGAAGGAGCTGCCTGGCGTCGTGTTCCGTCCTGTTTACTTTAAGCCTTCATTTTCCAAATTTCAGGGAGAACAATGTGCAGGGGTACAAATTCATGTACTGGACAACCGTGCGGTTCGTCCCATCGATGTTGGCGTTACGCTGATGTTCACGATTCAAGAGAGATACGAACAGTTCTCTTTTTTACCCCCCTTCAAAGAGGGTTCAAGACCATTCATTGATTTGCTTGGCGGCGGCAGCCACTATCGTGAGAATCACGTTGATATTCCGGCTATGCTGGAACAATTCCGTGAGGAGAGCCGTGAATTTGCTCGAAGAAAACAGCAATACCATCTGTATTAGAGGGCATCAGGGGGTGACGGTCATAGATGAAGAGATACGCAGTAGGGCTAGATGGCGGAGGAACGAAGACAGCTGTAACCATCGTTGATGAGAGCGGCAACGTTGTTCATACGTTTACATCAGGGGCCATTAATTATAATGGACAGGACGAGGCGAGTGTTGGGGCCAGTTTAGCAGAGATCTTTCGTACGATTGCTTCTGTATGTGGGGGACTGGATCAGTGCGCGCAAGTATGCATCGGGGCTGCTGGCATCAGTAATCCCACGGTCACGACCCGTTTGGAATCCAGCGTGCGGGCATGTGGCTATACGGGAGGACTATTCATAACCGGTGACCAAGAGACCGCGCTTTGCGGTGCACATAACAGTGAAATTGGGATGATTCTGATTGCGGGAACGGGTTCGATTGGTTATGGCAAAAATGAAGCTGGCGAAACGCACCGTACTGGCGGTTACGGTTACCTTATCGATGATGAAGGCAGTGGCTACAGTATTGGACGGGATTTACTGTCTGCTGTTGTGCGGGCTCATGATGGACGTTTACCTGCGACAGTAATCACGAGCATGGTGCTTGATCAATTAGAGATGACGTCCATTCAACAAGTTATCGGGTTCGTCTATGATAAGCAGACCAATAAAAAGGATATCGCTGCTTTGGCACCGATTCTGACTGCGGCTTGCGAGCTTGGGGATAGAGCAGCCTTGCTGATAGCCGAAAGAAGCGCACGTGAACTGCTCGAATTGATTGTACCAATTGCAGAAAAATTATCGCTGCAAAACGGAAGTCTGGCTATGGCTGGAAGCGTGCTGTTGAAGAACGGTTTTGTGCAAACGGCATTTATCGATTTGTTAAAAGAACGTTATCCGGCTATGTCCTGTATAACACCTAAGAGAGACGCAGCAAGTGGTGCCGCGCTTATGGCGCTAAACCGCATGCAAGCATGAAGTGACGAGGGATGGGATCAATGATGAGAGAGATACAGATGATGTCGCTTCAAGAGAAGATCGGACAGATGATTCTATGTGGATTTGAGGGTACGGAACCTTCTGAATCTCTGGAAGCGCTAATCGCGGAACACCGCATCGGTGGTGTTATTTATTTTGCACGGAATGTACAGAATACCCAGCAGGTTGCTGAGTTATCCGGACGTCTTCAAGCTATTGCGGAACGTAATGGGACAGTGCCGCTCTGGATTTCTATCGATCAAGAAGGTGGGATGGTAGCCCGCATTACCGAAGGGGTTGCCCTCATGCCGGGATCGATGGCGCTGGCTGCCGGCCATGCTGGTCCACAAGGAGCTTATGAAGCGTCCTTTATTTCGGGTAAGGAGCTGCGCTCGCTCGGCATCAATATGAATTTTGCACCGGATCTGGATGTGAACAACAATCCGGATAATCCGGTTATTGGTGTTCGTTCGTTTGGCGAGTCGCCTGAGCTAGTCGCTCAGTACGGCAGTCAAGCTGTACGTGGCTTCCAAGATGCGAACGTCGTGGCTACTGCGAAGCACTTTCCTGGTCATGGGGACACGAATACGGACTCCCATCTGGATTTGCCAACGATTACACATGATGAAGAGCGGATTCGCGCGGTTGAGCTTGTACCTTTCGTAGAAGCCATTCAAAACGGTGTGGATGCGATTATGTCATCCCATATATATTTCCCAGCTTTGGAGCCAAGCAAGCTGCCTGTTACCCTTTCCAAGGCTGTTCTCACCGGCTTGCTTCGGGAGGAGCTTGGCTATGATGGCGTCATCATGACCGATTGCATGGAGATGAACGCCATTTCGGAGCACTACGGTACGGTTGCCGCGGCTGTCATGGCAGTTGAGGCGGGCGCTGATCTTGTGCTCATCAGCCACCGCCGCGACCTTCAGGTCGGAGCGATGGCAGCGATCGAGCAAGCTGTGCGCGAAGGGCGCATCACCGAAGCGCAAATCGACGCTTCGGTCCGCCGCTTGCTTGCGCTGAAAGCGCGGCGCGGCGTACTCGCGGAGCAGCCTAGTGCAACAGCTGCGCTTGAGGTTGGGACCGCGGCGCATTGCGCGGTCGCCGAGCGACTCAGCGAAGCGAGCATTACGCTCGTCAAGGACGAGCGGCAGTTGCTGCCGCTGCCGCGCGTGCGGACGCTAGCGGTCACGGTGGCCGCAGCCGTTTCGTCGGGCGTCGACGAAGCGTACGCGGGTGTCGCAAGCCTGGGCGCTGCGCTGGCCGAGCACGGCTTGGACGTGATCGATCGCGTGCTGCCGCTTGCGGAAGTGAACGAGCTCCGCGCAACGGTGCTTGCGGATGCGGCGGCTGCGGAGCAGATCGTCATCGGGACGTACAACGCCCGATTCCATCCGGCGCAGGTCGCGCTGGTACGCGATCTGCAAGCACTCGGTAAGCCAGTGATCGTTGTTGCGCTGCGAGTGCCTTACGACTTGCTGGAGTTTCCAGGCGTATCGACGTTCATCGCGGCTTACGAAAGTCGACCGTTGGCGCTGCATAGTACAGCACGCGCTTTACTCGGAATGGTGACGCCGCAAGGCCGTTTGCCGGTAGCACTTGGTGCTAACTATCCAGCGGGTTGGCGATGGGAGAACGGA
The DNA here is from genome assembly GCF_001700435.1 of Paenibacillus pectinilyticus. Lineage (GTDB taxonomy): Bacteria > Bacillota > Bacilli > Paenibacillales > NBRC-103111 > Paenibacillus_E > Paenibacillus_E pectinilyticus. The sequence continues at coordinate 544,627 of NZ_LYPC01000028.1, read as the reverse complement.
CAATAATATTCCGCTCAATGGAGGGGCTCAGCTATCGTGTCACATATAGATATCGCGAAGATAAGCTTTTTCATCGAAAAGGAAATAGATGCAGGACATCTTCCTGGTGCGGTTCTTTCTATCGCTCATCAAGGAAAAGAACTGCTGAGGCGTGCTTATGGGAATCGCGTGATGTATCCAGAAGCTGCCCCGATGAGCTTAAATACGGTTTTTGATTTGGCTTCATTGACCAAAGTTGTTGCAACGCTGCCAGCGGTGCTGCAATTGATGGATCAAGGCAATCTTTCGTTGGCAGATCCGATCGGGGTCTTTTTACCACAATTTCGCTCCCTAGAGGGTGAACCGGGTGAACCTATCCGGATCATACATTTGCTCACACATTCCTCAGGGCTCAGGGCAGATATTCCGGGGATAAGAGGGCTGTTGCATCTATCTCGGGAAGAGTTGATGGAGCTAATTTTGAACGAACGACCACTCCATCCTCCGGGGACTAAGGTCGTGTATAGTGACATTGGCATGATTTTGCTCTACCTGATCATTGAAACTGTGACGGGTGAAGCGTTCGATTCTTATGTCAAAAGGCAAATATATGACCCCCTGGAGATGACGGATACTGGTTTTTGTCCGACCTACGAGGACACGCGCTATGCGGTTACTGAGTTTGCGGAACATCTTCAAGCGTACAAGTCAGGCGTCGTTCACGATGAAAAAGCGGAGCTCATGCATGGCATAAGCGGCCATGCTGGCCTGTTCTCTACGGTTCCCGATCTGGCGAATTATGTGCAAATGATTCGGCAGAAAGGCGTCTATAAGGGACGTAGAATCCTTTCCAAGGCGGCCATCGAGCTATCTTATCGTAATTTTACGAGGTATGACCACGAAGCTCGAGGGCTCGGCTGGCAGCTAAGAAATCCAAGCAGCTTCTGGTTCGGCGGCGACTATGTATCCGAATCATCATTTGGGCATACGGGGTTTACAGGTACTAGTCTTTTGTTCGATCCTGAGCGGGATTTGCAGATCATATTGCTTACCAATCGCGTTCATTTCGGAAGAGCGGAGCATATCTTGCACATTCGGCCGAGGCTGCACAATCTCATTCTTTCGCAATTAGACTAGTTTTGGAGGTTTTTCGAATGAATTATGTCCCCTTAAAAGAAGATCGGCTAACCGAGCTATGCCTGCTGTGGAACCGAGAGCTTGGTGAACACTTCCCGATGCAAGAACAACTGCTCAAGCAAAACAGCTTTGCCGACGTCAACGTTTTAAAGAGCGGTTCATGGGTTGCTGTTGATGAGGTATCTGGGAAAGCAGTCGGATTTATCGTTGCCAAGCTGTGGCAGGAACATCGGGATCTCGTATTGGGAGCTGGTGCTGGCTGGATTCAGGTTCTGTTGGTCGATCGGAATTTGCGTGGACTGGGCATTGGAAGTGAGCTGTTAAAGCGGGCTGAAACGGCACTAATGGAGCATGGGGTTCAGAAAATCCTGATCGGCCGTGATCCGTGGCACTATTTCCCAGGAGTTCCAAATGAGTATCCGGAAGTACGTACATGGCTCGAGTCTAAGGGCTATAAAGACGATAATCGGGTAGAAAATGATCTTCTTGCGATTTATGACGATACGTCAGTGTACGAATTGCCTAAACACGAAGGGGTTTCGTTTCGGCTGTTGGAGAGCGATGAGAAGGATGAGCTGCTTGCTTTTTTCCGGCGCTGTTTCCCAGGACGATGGGAATATGAAGCGATTCGGTATTTTGAGCTCGGAGGGACGGGACGAGAATTCGTGGTAATCGAAACGGATGGCCACATTGTTGGCTTTTGCCGGATTAACGACAGTTCATCACCCATCATTGCTCAGAACGTGTATTGGTCACCGTTATTTGAAGATGAGCTAGGGGGGATTGGGCCTCTAGGTGTCGACTCCGCATACCAAGGCAGAGGGTTTGGACTGGCCGTAGTTCAAGCAGGTGTTCACTTCCTTAGGGAACGCCAAATTCGGCAGATCGTCATCGATTGGACAACCCTTGTAGCTTTCTACGAAAAGCTGAATTATCGCGTGTGGAAAGCCTATGATTCGTATTCGAAGGTAGTGGAAACCACCTAACGTATAAAGAATGAGCCTCCCATATGGGAGGCTCACTCGGTTAGGATGCGCCGAAAAGCCGGCTTCTCTTATTTCAATCGCTCAATGGCATCTTCATAGATCGCATAATTGTGGGTTGTAGACGCTTCTTGGATATCAGCGAAGTAGAAGTCGGTTACCGGTACGTCACTCCATGTGGATTGCGTCATCGGTTGGAACTTTCCTCTTCCCAGCATGCGATTGATCATGACGACGAATTCTTTACGAACAATCTTTTGATTCGGAAGGAAAGTGCCATCCCCGTATCCATCGATAATGTTCGCTTTTTTCACAGCATTGATGGCGCTGCTAGCCCAGTAATCCAATGTATCGCTGAAAAGTGGCTCTTCCACAGGTGCTAGCTTCTTAAATCTTGCGATGATGGCTGCCACTTCTCCGCGTGTAATCGGAGATTCTGGAAGGAAAGAGCTATCTGTAACACCAAGCATTAATCCGCTTGCTCGCACGCTCTCAATGTATTCTTTGGCCCAGTGACTGCTGGATACATCGTTGAAGCTGTTTGCATCACTTGCATTTAGCACAAGCTGGTAGTTATTCGTAATTCTTGCGAAAACAGCCGCAACTTCAGCACGTGTAATATTGCGATCCGGACCAAATGTCCCATCTGGATATCCTGCGATGTAGTTGTTATGCGTACCTTTTTCTTTGGCGATCGGCTCCATCGTGAAATCGTAGCTCTCGATCGCTTGTCCAATATGGATCACACCGTTTTCGATGTAACTATCTTTACCAGCATCTTTATTGGCGCCAGTTGTTCTGCTGTCAAAATCCGTGTATCCCTCTTTCGTTGCACGTACGTAGTAATCTCCGTTCGGGAATACCATCCAGCCGTATTCGCCTTTGGCGTTACTGTCTTGCGGGTCCTTATTCTGATTCGGAGCAAAATCAGGCAAAATCGGTAATACAACGAGCCCATCAATGGTTCTGCCCTTGGAACGATTCAATGCTGTGTCCGCCCAGTGAAGCGTCGCATGCGCGCCTGCAATGGCTTTGCCTGTGACAGCATCTGTAATGATACCGTATGGATCGATCAATTCGGATTCGATTTGAGCATTACCGCTTGCATCAACAGTCAATGTGGCTGGTCTACCTGCAAGTTTCTCACCTGTTGGTGCAACAACGCTCAAGACCATTTGATATTGACCAGCTGGCACGTTCGGTAATGTAAAAGTTCCATCCGCTTTAATTGCAATTTCCGGCAAATTAAGGGCTGTACCTTCTTTTGTGAACAACTGTGCGGACATCGGTAATTTCGATTCGCCTAGCTGCGTAACAGGAACATTGGCAACGTTGCCGCCTTGCTCTGTTACGATGACTTTCACGGTTTTAGGCGTTTCTGGTGCGGCTTGTGGTGCTGCGTCGCGAATGATTTGAACTTCGTATTGTGAGTCGGAACAGGAGTGAATAGGTCCCTCTACGTTACTTACAACTGAGAATCTTGGAGCGGTGACACATACCGTTGTTAAACTAGACGACAAAGTTACCTGATGCGTTGCAGTAATATTTCCACTTACAGGCAGACTCCAGTCCTCTTGTTGTGAAAAAGTGTCTAGATTTACGACTGCAAACTTAGCACGCATAAGTGGTAGAGGGGCTGTGCCTGTGTAAACGTTCTGAGATACATTAACACTTAATGTGTTGTATGGAACGTGAACCGTGTATTGTTTGGTGTTGATATTGAATGACGAAGGCGATTTGGCGAAAATATTCTGTTGTGAATCCTTCACATCAATTCCTGTAAAGGACGCAGTCGAGAAGGTTTTGATATCGCCATAGACCGCCGGACCTACAGCTACATCTCCATCAAATTCTTGTGCATAAGCGCGATAATAGTAGGTAGTGCCAGGAGTTAGATCGTCAATAAAAGAGTTAATATCATTATTGTACCAAAACCCGTCCGGGTTTCTACTTTCTGACATATCTTCATGTGGAGACACTTGAAATTTCACTTTTGTGGATTCATGATCAAATCCAGTTGCATATCCTTTTAAAGTTGCATTTGTAAATGTATTTATTTGAATAGTCTGTGTTTCCACGGTGGGAGCGTCACGAATAATCTGTATTTCGTATGGATAATTGTCACATGAATTAATTGTTGGTGATTGGCCAGCCGGGCCTCCGAATATTGGATTTTTAACACATACCGTTGTTAAACTAGATACCAAAGCTGGCGTCAGGTCTACGCTATATGTCGCAGATGTAACCCGATCGATAGGTGTCGTCCAAGTCTTCGTCAGTGAAGGACTTCCTACTTTTGCAAACTCCAAAGGTAGAAACACATAGGCAGTGCCTAAGTTAACGGATTCAGACACCTTAACACTGTTTGTATTAAAAGGAACATGCACAGAGTACACGTTTTGGGTGTTGCTGGACGTCACTAGATTTTTGGCGTAAGGAATTCCACTTAAATCCGTTACATCAATTCCTTGAATAGCTGCAGTTGTAAAGGAATTGATAGTGCTAGTGTACCTTGTGACTCCCTCTTGTGCATATGCGTAAAAATAGTAGGTAGTTCCTGGGGTCAAGCTAGATAAATGAGCATATCTCTGGGTAGAGGTGCTCTGACCTTCAACCTCAACCGGTTGACTATCTGACATATCTTCAAGTTTACCTAGCATAATTCCGAATGTTGCTTCTAAAGAAATTGAATTTGTGTTTACTACTAAAGTTGCGGCTGAATCTGTATTTTCACTAACAAAAACTCCAGGTGTTAGAGAAGTAGCTCCAGCATGCCCGCTGTACATTGGTAAATTTGCCAATAGCATAATGGCTATCATTGCTAATTGGATTACCAGTTTTTTTGATCGATGTTTCATTTCATCCATCCTCTCGATGTAGTAGCTATTAAAAGCGCTATATAAAGTATAGCAGATGGATGGGTCTTTTGTCCTATTAAAATGATATATTTCGACAGTAACTTACAAATGATAACCTAATGCTTCACATTCTTAATTAATCCATAAGCAACGGCCATCTCATAAGCATTAAGACTTCCCAGCCCGGATGTTTGCGTAAAGGAATTTTCGCTTTTTGTAGTCCCGGCCTGATCGGCGTTAGCCACTTGGTTGAATGCTGCGGATTTCATCATGCTGTAAAGCTGCTGGTGAATATCGCCTAAGCCCTTGTGCAAGCCGCCGACAATCGTGGCGAAAATGCCAGCTATGTAAGGGGAGGCAACGCTAGTCCCTACAATCGGGCCCCATTCTCCTTTACCCGTAGTGGGACTCGTGACATAGAACAAAAGTCCGCCATGCTCGGCAGTCAATGTATCACTTGTCTTTACAACAGATGGTCCGACAATATCGGGAATGACGCGGTATTTTTTACTTTCCTCTGCTAGTTTGGCAGAAGCTGATGCTGCTGATTGATATTTAGGCAACGGATAAGCCATGGTCCAGCCTCGTACTGAATCAGGCCAGTCGCTTTCTGTTATGCGATTTAATTGCGGGTCGGCCGTCACAATTGTTCCTCCTACTGCTACAACATTCGGCAGATGGGCAGGAGCCAACGGATTCGCAAGTTCAAGACTGCGGCCATAATCCCCAGTAGCTGCAAATACAGTTATGCCGCGTTTGCTCATTTCTTCAATGATTTGAAAGCAACGCGCGTCTTCCTGTGGGTTTTGCATTTTAGCCCAAGAGATCGTGACGATTTGATCTTTCCCCTCATCCAATATTTTTTGGAATATGACAGAGAAGGGCAAGCCCTCAGGAGCAGAATAAACATTGATAAGGGCATCCGGTGCTGCTGCATGTACCATGTTAATATCAAGTGTTACTTCTTTAACGCCATCGATCGCTGGTCCCTTGTGAACGGCACCGCCAAAAAGAGGTATGACATTGATAGTCGCCTTTGGTAAATGAAAACGCTCCGAGAAAACTTGAATATCGGATGGTTCAAACGTATCAAATACAATGATCGCTACGCTGGCGCCTTTACCTGTGAAGCCTTTGGCGTGCACATCTGTGACATGATAATAGTCATTCAGCATTTCTATGGGATTGGTATATACCTTATTGGAAGGCTTATCGCTCGCCAGAGGTGGAAGTGTCGTAGAAATGGAATTCGACTTGCGTAGTTGCACAGCTCCAATAAACAGGATCAGACATAATGTGCAAAATAGAATAATGAATATGCGAATTGACCGTTTGCGTTCTATTTAAATCGCCTCCTGTACACCATATTAGTATCTGGTGACTTGCAGAGGCAAGAATTTGTTTTCGTGAATGGTCCATGTTAAAAGTAAAATAACCTAAATACCGAGGAGATGAATCGTCATGCTTCGAACACTTCTGAATCAAACCTCACTGACCATAGCTGGCATTATGTCCGGTACTTCACTTGACGGCATCGATGTCGCTATCGTCCGTATGGAGGGTAGCGGTTTGGATACGAGCATCAAGCTGCTCCACTTTGAGAGCTTTTCTTATGAAGCTGAAATTCGTGAGAAGCTCAAGTTGTTATGCACGATCGAAAACTCGGATGTTGCTCAAGTTTGCGGCATGAACTTCGCCATTGCTGAGCGCTTCGCTGATGCGGTCAGTCAAACCGCTGCAGCTGCCCATATGAGCATGGCAGAGATTGATCTCATCGCCTCGCATGGTCAGACGATTTGGCACATCCCGGTAGCTGATGAGAGGAATCCATATCTGCCTAAATCGACATTGCAAATCGGTGATTTGTCCGTCATTGCCAAACGAACAGGCAGACCTGTCGTCGGGGATTTCAGGACAGCGGACATCGCTGTTGGCGGGCAAGGCGCGCCGCTAGTTCCGTACGGTGACTATCTCCTTTTCAAACACGCGAGCAAAGGTCGGATCCTCCAAAACATAGGCGGAATAGGCAACTGCACAGCTATACCTGCCCCTGCTGGAGGGATGATTGCTTTTGACACGGGGCCGGGGAACATGATCATGGATCAAGTCGTCTATGAGTTATCTGAGGGACGTATGTCGTACGATGCCAATGGAGATTGGGCTGCCAAAGGCAAGGTGCATCAGGAATTGCTAGAGGACATGCTTGCACACCCATACTTCCAAGAACTCCCTCCCAAAACGACAGGACGCGAGATATTCGGAAAAGCTTATGTTGCTTCATGGCTGGCATCTGCTGTGGAGCGAGGTCTTCCGCAGGAGGATATCGTTGCGACGGCGACAGCTTTTACCGCGCATAGCATCGCTCGAGGGTATAAGGATTTTATTTTTCCACAATGTGATATTGCGGAAGTGATTGTAAGTGGTGGCGGAGCTCATAACCGCACGCTGCTTAACATGCTTGGTGCGCTGCTGCCAGAGCAGACCATTCTCACGTCAGACGAGCTAGGCATATCTGCTGATGCCAAGGAAGCGATGCTGTTTGCCTTATTAGGCAATGCCTTTATCCAAGGCGAACCGAACAACGTTCCTGCAGCCACGGGAGCGGATAGACAGACGATCATGGGGAAATTAGCTTTACCATAAGATTAAGGAGACCGGAGCCATGGGAAGAACAGATGGTATTTCGGTCTTTAATTTTATATAGGAGAAATCTCTCATTTTTTGTTACAATGTGTCTAACTTACTAGAGTTTGAAAAGGAGAGTTATATGCATGCCGCCTATCCTAAAAAGTGTTCTTAAAATAATCGTTGTTCTTATCTTGATTGTTATGGCGTTTAAGGTGAATTGGCTAGTGGGGGTAGCTGCAATCGTGGTGATCCTCGGTTATTTTGTTTATGTGAGTCGGTCTGCCTTGTATGCTCAGAGGGGCAATCTAGCCTATATGAAAGGCGATCGTGAACAAGCCTTGATTTTGATGGAGAAAGCCTACCGTTCCAAACCTATTTTGCCAAAACATCAGGTTGGTTATGGTTATCTGTTGATGAGAATGGGTGATCTTAGCAAGGCCGAACAGATGTTCGAAGAGGTCCTGCATACAACGAATGCTGCGGATATGCGCATGCAGGCAAGGCTCAATGTAGCTACGGTATATTGGCTGCAGAACAAGCGGGACGAGTCTTACAGCATTTTGCAGGAATTAGCGCAGGAGGTCAAGAACACACTGGTTTATGGGAATTTTGGTTATTTTCAAATATTGCATGGCGATTTGGAAGCAGCACTTGCCTATAATCTCGAGGCTTATGCCTATAATGACACCGATCTGACCATTATGGATAACGTAGCGCAAAACTACTATATGCTCGGTCGCCTGAATGAAGCAGATGAGATGTACACCAAGGTCATTGCCAAAACGCCTAAACACGCAGAATCCTATTATTTCTATGCACAAACGCTGCATAAACTCGGCCGCACGCAAGCCGCTCGGGAGCAGCTGGCAACGGCGCTGGAGAAGGAGCTTGCGCTTGTTACTCCTTTGACTAAGGCAGATATTGAACTATTTGCAAGTCAATTAGATAACGAGGCGGGTAGTGGAGTGCAGGGGGAGTAGGGGAAAAAGAAGCCCGTTCGAGTGATTGAGCTCGAATGGGCTTTGTGGTTCGGAGATAGTCGGGTATTCCGGCTAACTTGTGGGAATAGGGCTCATTTCTTTGAGAGATAGTCGGTTATTCCGGCTAACTTGTGGGAATAGGGCTCATTTCTTTGAGAGATAGTCGGGTATTCCGGCTAACTTGTGGGAATAGGGCTCATTTCTTTGAGAGATAGTCGGTTATTCCGGTTAACTTGTGGGAAAGGGGCTCATTTCTTAGTGAGATAGTCGGTTATTCCGGCTAACTTTTGGGAAAGAGTCTCTTTCCTTTGTGAGATAGTCGATAAATTCGACTTAGAGCTAGGAATGCGGCGCTTGTGTATGCAGCAAGTCGATAAATTCGACTTAGAGCTCGGAAAGCGGTGCTTGAGCAAGCAGTAAGTTCGATAAATTCGACTTAGAGCTAGGAAATGCGGCGCTTGAGCATGCAGCAAGTCGATAAATTCGACTTAGAGCTCGGGAAGTGGCGCTTGAGCATGCAGCAAGTCGATAATGTCGACTTAGAGCTCGAGAAGCGGTGCTTGAGCATTCACTAAGTCGATTTTATCGACTTATGGCTCGAGAAGTGCACATGCCTTCATCGTTTATTTAGTAGAGCTCACCTGCAGCAGATGAGCTTCTTTTGCTTTCGTGAAATGGGTGAAGGTGAACAGATAATCACCCTTATAGTAGCTGTTCGTGTAGGCGCCAGCTCCGGCGCCTACTTCAAGCTCCAAGACGCTGTAGCCAGCATCATTCGGCTCGCTGCGCTTCTTGAAGGTCTCGATGCCTGGCTGCAGCAGCGCCAAAGGCTTCGAGCCCCAAATGCTCAAGGACGTCACAACGGCCTCCTTCGGGTTGGCCTTCGATGGCTCTACCAGCAGCGACAGCTGGTAGGCCGGGTAGTTCATCAGCAGCTTCACGCTTGCTGATGCCGCCCCCCCAGCCGCGCCTGCGTCGGCGGCTGGCACTGCACCGCCGCCGGCACCAGCGGCCGGCGCCACACCGGAGGCGCTCACCGCCGCCTCCTGGCCCGCGAGCACGACGCTGTCATCCTGCAGCGTCACCTCGGCCGGTTTGCCCAGCAAGTCTTCGACTTTCTTGCTGGACAAACCGATGAACCCCTGCAGGCTGACCGCGCCGCCTGCCCAGAAGCTCCGCAGCAGCGGCGCGCCGTCCGCGTCGAACAACGTGCCAAGGCCGTCATAGACGCCGGCCTTGAAATCGCCCTTGTAGACGAGTTTACCCAACTCGTCATACGCTTCCCCGGCGCCAGTCAGGGCGCCGCTCAGGTAAGTGCCTTTGAAGCGCGGCACGCCTTTCTCATCAAAAGCGGTACCTTCCCCGCCATACAGGCCTACCTGGAATTGCCCTTTATATTTAAGTATGCCGTTCGGATAATACTCGGTGCCTTCTCCGGCATAGCTGCCATTCTTAAAGCCGCCTTCGTAGAGGAGCATCCCCTTCGCATCAAAAAGCTTCCCTGCCCCATTATACAAACTAGCCGAGAATTCGCCTTCGTATTGGGTAATGCCGCCAGAAGAGAATAGCTTCCCAGCTCCATTGTACATGCCCCCTGTGAAAGCTCCTTCATACAGCAGATCGCCGTTAGGCAAAAACAATTTACCGACACCGCCAAATTGACCATTCAAAAATTCGCCTGTATAAATGATTTTTTGCTTCTCATCATATTGCGTACCTGCACCGTTATACACATCGTTGGTGAAAGCACCTTTGTACACGAGATGTCCCTGCTCATCATAGAGTGAGCCGGACCCGGTTTTCTGTCCCTTTTCAAAATCACCTTCATAATTAAGAACGCCGCTGTCATAGAACAGCTTCCCTTTACCCGAGTAGAGACCATCGACAAGATCGCCAACATAGCGGGCGTGAGCATCCTTTTTGGGAGCAACGACTTTACCACTCCCTGAGAATCCTGTTAGCTTTTGTGTGTTTTCTTGAAGTACAGGAACGCGGTGCAGCCACTTGTTCACGATGGCAGGCGGACGGACGAAGATGAAGAAGAGCACAACAAGAATGAATAACGTGATGAAGAGAAGGAGTCTCTTGGAGATGTAATAAGAGCCGATCAAGACATAGTGCTTTAAGGAGGATTCGCGCGTTTGCAGCATAACCCGCATGATTTGTTGAAATTTACTGATAGCTAGTTTCGGCAGCCGTCCCGCCGTTGCGATGGCCTTCATGATTTGACCGATGAAAGGGGCAACGACAGGCTTTAGTATTTTTTCAATCGTTTTGATCGGCTGGATCTCCAATGCGCTCACTCCTTAATTGAATCAGTTTACATAAGGTTAAGGGACCTGAATCGTCATCTGTCCCGGTTGTTGAATGGAAATGGCTCCGCCCCAGTTGCACAAGCATTTGGAGCTATTATTTAACGCGGGCATGTTCGCGACTAGTACAGTTGGAGACCCTGGCGCCCAAGGGGCAGCCGTCACAGGGATACAAGGCATCGGTGTCAGCACGCCCAAAGCAGCAGCGGTTGCCGCAGCAACCATCGGATTGGACGGTGAATTGCACATTCCGAAAGGAAGTATATTTACCATAGGTTTATTGTCCATAATATTGGCGATCGGCATGGCAGTCATGACCATGTTCGCTGGAAGTACCATCAAGGTGCCAGGTGCCGCACCGAATGTGCACTGCAGCATCGCGCCTCCGCAAACGAGATTTCCCATGTTGGAAACTCCCTTCTAATTAAATCCGAGCAATTCTCGGCATAGTTCGACCATTCTATTACTTTTATACTACTAGAAAAGGGAATAGGCGGCAATCTAATCCTGTATTCGATAGTTTTCGCTATTTTTCTCCAAAGAATGGATGCGATAGAGCAGGAGATATTGTACTATGAAGAGAGAGGTAAGTGAGCGGAGGGGATTGTCCTGATCGGGTTGAAAATAGTGAAAATAAGCCTAGCAGTTGTCGTGGCCACATCCTCGTGGATGTTGGTAGGAACTCATGCAGAAGCAGCGGCAGTGAAGGCTTTGACCATGGGAGAAGCGATTGATCAGGGATTGAAAAAAAGCACTCAGCTGAGGGATGCCAAAACCGATGTATTAAAGAAAAGAATTGAGCTGGAGCAAGCGCAGCATACCGTGAATAACGAAGCGGCCAAGGCGACTGGGGCGTTCGCAAAACCACACAATTTAAGCCAAGATTTGAGTACGAATTTGAAGGTGCCGGATGCCCGTTCGCAGTTATTTATGGCCCAGGAAACATTACGTCAGTCTACCAATGCGGTTCGCTACGATATTGAGAAGAGCTATTTGACCGCCTATCAAGATGCTGTAGCTGAAGAACGTTCCCGCAAGAAGAATGAAGCGGCGAAAGCCGACGTGGATACGGTGAAAAAGAAGCGCAAATACGGTCTCGCGGATGCAGCGGAACAAGAGAAGGCGGATAAAGCGTTAGAGAAGTCCGTTTCTGATTACAAACAAGCGCAATTAACGGCCAAGTCTAGTCGATTAGCGCTAGGCAAATTACTGCAACTCGATATGGAAAATAAAGTGGAGCTATCGTTTCAGCCGGATTATGCGGATTTGAATCAACGTATTCTCCCTGCCTATATAGCTATGGCCCAGAAGACAACGATAAGCCTATTAAAAGATACAGAGACTCGGCGTTTGGCTGATGAGAAACTGAATACGGCTCGTAATCTATACAGCAACAAGTTCGGCCCTGCCCGTATGCGAGTGATGGATGGTCTTTACCAGCAGCAGGATATCGATATGGATCTATTTCAAGCCAGCTATGATGAAACGCTGCAAAGGGTGAAGGAGGATTGGCAGGGCTTTTTTATGCTGCTAGGCATCATTCCTATCCCGAAATCACTGCTGCAGGGCGAATTTGATGGGATTCGTTATTTGGACGATCTCACGAATGCATTGCCTCTTGCAACCATGGAACAGAATAAGGCACAGCTGCAGGAAAAAGAAAGCCGGAACGGGGTGATTGCCGATGTGCGGCAGTCTTTTTTGGAAGCCAAAGGGACGGAAGAATCCTACGCGCAGGCCTTGCGTGATAAGGATAATGCGGCAACGAGCTTGGCGAAAGCGACTCAAAAGCTGAAGCTAAGCTTGATGAAGGCGGATGAACTGCAGGCTTATCAGGAAGCAGTCGACCAAGCGGATCAACAAATTGTAGCGGCACAAATCGGTTACAAAATGGCGATCGGCAAGCTGGATCTGGCGACTGGCGGGGCAGTGGATCGCACGCTTCGCCCGGGGATTTTGCCATATAAGGATATAGATGATGGACTCTCTCCAATTAAACCTCAAAAACCACAAGCACCACTAGGGACGTGGAAAATTAAGCCTGCCGTAGGTCAGCTACTAAGTGATTTTAGTATCAGTGTAAGCAAAAAGCTGGGTGCAACGGAGTACGCTGTATTTACTAAGGCTGGCAAACGAATTGGGAAACCCGTCAAAATTAATAAACCAGTGCGGAACTTATCACTGAAATTTAGCCAGACCGATCAACTCAAGGTTGTTCTTTATAAAAAAGGGAAAGTGCTTCAAACCCTGCCTCTGGACGGCAAAGGAAGTACTGGACAGCTTGTTGCTGCAAGTGCAACGAGTGGTACGGGTACTGGGACTGCAAGCGATGGAAGTGATACGGGTGCAGGGACGGATGGAAGTGCTGGTAATGATGGTACTTCTGGAAATACCGGAAACGATGGGAATACATCCAGCAGCGGTAGTTCAGGAAACACGGGAAATTCAGGAAATACCGGCTCTGACGGCGCCAATGGCACGGCTGGCAGTACGAATGGTAGCAGTCAAGGCACTTCGGACTCTGGCAGCGAACATGCTAACGGAACCGATGACAACGCTGGTGAGGCTGGACAAGGAGAGGGCTCGGCTAACAGCGGGGAAGGCTTAGGTACAGTTATTATTGGTTCCTATAAAGTAAAGCTTGAAGCATTGACGCCCGAGGCTTACAACGCAGCCACCGCTACTATGGCGGCTTCGGGACAAGGGATGGTTTATCAATCTGATGCTCCGGGAGCGCCATGGATCGGGATGGATGATGTCTTAGATCCGGATGCGTTAACGAATCCACCGAGTTCAGCAGTATTATCCAAGGCGGCTGTGGATGCAATCAAATTGACCGTAGAAATCAAGGAGCCTGGCAAGATTGCGTCCTTACAAACACCGGAACAGCTGCAGCAGCAGATCGAAACGCTTAATCAAGATATCGAGAAGCTTGAAGCAGCGAAAAAAGCAGCCGTTGCTGCTATGAAACTAAGCGAGATCGCGGATCTCGCCGTACAGCTGAAGGATGCGCAGGCTCAGCTAGGCATGCTGCAAGCGCTGCTCAAAGGCGACACCAAAGCCGCACTCGCGCAGATGGCGCTCGTGAACAACCCGGACGCGCTGATCGCAGCGCTGTCCGAAGAATCATCGCCGGCTACTCCCGGCGATGGCACTACTGGCGGCGATGGAACCGCCGCCAATGGCGACCAGGCCAGCGAAGACGCGCTGGCCGATCAAGCCCAGCTCCAGCAGGCGAAGCTGGAGCAAGCCCTCGCCGCCGGCAAGCCGGAAGCCGCTGCAGCCCTGCTGCAGCAGCTTCTCGCGACGCAGGCGCAGCTCGCGGATGCGCAAACGGGCGCATCCGCAGGGGTGGCTTCGCTCGCTGCAGCGAAGCAGAAGCTCCAAGCTGCGCTTAGCGCAGCGCAGGCGCAGCAGGACACGGAGCGAGTTGCAACGCTGACTCGCTCGCTCGAAGCCGTCGACGCAGCGATGCTGTCGACGCAGCAGGCAGCGCTGTTCGCGAAGCTCGACGCTGTACAGGAGCTGCTGGCGGAGCTGCCGCCAGATGCTGCCGTACAGGCGCAGCTGGAACAGCAGATCGAGAAGCTGCTGGCTGGACTGCAGCAGCAGGAGAAAGCGAAGTATTCGCCGGAGGAACAGCAGAAGCTCACAGCCATCGCGGATACCCTGGCAGGTATTACGACTTTGGAGGCGGCTGGGTCTAGTGGCACGGATACTTCTGTCACGATTCAACCTCTTTCGGCAGAAAACGTGCTTTCTTCCAATATTTCTATCAAATTTGCCGCTCCGCCTGTTATAATAAATGGGTCAGCTTATTTACCTGTACGATCCGTATCAGAGTCCTTTGGTGCGGCGGTAGATTGGGATCCGGAGAGCTTCACGGTCACCGTGAGTACGGAATATACAACCATTACGAGCACGATCAATCAGGCTACGGCTTATATAGATGGACAACCCATGGGGATTGATGGACCCTCCCTGCTGCTAGATGGCTTAACCTACGTACCACTGCGGTTTATTTCTGAATCATTAGGCCTAGCTGTGGACTGGAACGCTGCCATGCAGATTATACAGATTGCTAAATAGAGGAGAAGACTAACGATGAAGAAATCGATTGCGGCATTGCTGCTTGTCCTGCTGCTCCTAGGTGCCGCTGGAACTTACCTAGGTGCGAACCGGGACAGTATCGAGCTGTGGCCTTGGAACAAAAGCATGCCTTTCGATGGTTTATCGAAGGCCATCTCGGATTCACAGAATAACCTATTCGTTATCGATAACGCGAAGAAAACCATACATAAGTTAGATTCACAAGGCATCCTCCAATTCTCCATTACAAGTGAAGTTGGGAAGAATGGTGAAGTGTACCGTTTTAACGATATGGCTGTCGATGATCAAGGCTATTTATACACGATTCGGACCTTGCTAGACCCTTATGGGATTGCGGTTAAGTCCGAGCAAATTGTACGGTATAAACCAGACGGAGAGTTCGATCGCAGCCTGTTTACCCAAGAATACAGCGATTCACAGACGAAGAGATATCGACTAGGCTCTTTACGCAATGTACAGGTACATGAAGGTATGGTGTACTTTTTTAATGATGAAGTAAAGAAGTTAGCGCTATACCAGACCCCGACAGGCAATGGAACGACGGCTGATCCGCAGCTCGTGTACTCGATTAAACTTCCTGACAACAAGTATGTGTCAGAAGCGGATGGCTATAAGCCAGGAGATATTTATTATTCTACGCGCAGCGGTGAAATTTATCGTGCCTACAGTGACGGGCGTTCAGAGCTTGTGTATCCCCTTCCAGGCATCGATCGTACACGCCGTAATTTCCCGGAGAGTCTGCATTTGGACAATCAGGGACGTCTTATTTTCATTGATTTTAACTCTCGTATGATTACTCGCCTGGATCCCAAACAGCCTTATGTCTTAGAGGGGCTTGTGGATGATGAGAAGGCCAAAGCCAACCATGTGGAGTTAGCTTTTGATACAACAACGAGCAGTATTGGCCCGGATGACAGTTTGATTATCGTGGAGTCTGCTCAGATTAATCGCCGGCTTCCCGATGGCACGATTACGCCTTCCATAACCGAAGCTGAGTTTAGTCAATCTACGCACAATCACGAAGTTTTCATATGGGCGATTGCGGTGGTTGCCATTCTACTCGTGCTTTACGCGATCAAGCTCATTTTCTTCAATCTATTGCAGCGTCGCTTGCCGCTCATGGTAAAGCAGATCTTCATACTCATACCGGTGATTGCCTTCTCCATGATTCTCCTCTCCACCGTCATTTACAACAGTTTCTCGCAAAAGATGGAAGAAGAAACGTTCAGTGAACTCATTCTACTCGCCAAGAACGGCCAAAATTTAGTTGACGGTGACAAGCTGGAAAGCCTCACTTCGCCTTTGGATTACAAAGGAACGATTTATCAATCGTTTCGCAAGAAGATTCAATCTGTCTTCGAGAATAATGCGCGTGATGATAATCAAGGCTTTTATAAGGCCGTGTACAAATATGAGAATGGCGTCATTTATCGCATTTTGGAAGATGATGATGGCATGCATATGTTCAACCCGTTCCAGCAAACGCCTGAGAATCAACAGGTCGTACTGGAGGGGAAAACAGCAACTGGCCAGTGGCAGGATTTCTCCGGTGAGTGGCGGTATGCGATCGCGCCTATCCTTAATTCCTCTGGCAAAATTGTCGGTGTCTTCGAGACGAGCAAGAACCTAGATGGCATTCTAAAGCATCGCCAAACGGTTTTAAATTCGATTATTCGTAATATTGCTTTCATTTCCGTCGGTTTACTGCTCGTCCTCGTGCTGATGACGTATGTGCTCTTGTCGTCGATACGCAAGCTGCGCAACAGTGTTGGTGAAATTGCCAAAGGCAATTGGGATGCGGTTGTGAAAATCAATACGCGTGATGAAGTGTCAGACCTGGGCGACAGTGTCAATACCATGGCTGCACGGATTCGAGATTACATTACGAAGGTTGAGAATTTCAGTCAGTCCTACTACCGTTTCGTTCCGCAGCAGTTTTTGCGCTTCTTGAACAAAGAAAGCATTCTGGATGTGGAGCTGGGTGATCAAGTTGAGCAGCACATGTCGATTCTGATTTTTAATATCCGTGGATTCTTTCAATTGTCCAAAAGGCTTTCACCAGAAGAGAATTTTAACTTCGTGAATTCGTTTCTCAAGCGGTTTGGACCCTACATCCGAAAGCATGAAGGGCTGATGAATAAGTATTTGGGCGCAGGCTTTATGGCGTTATTCCCGAACCAAACCGATGATGCTTTACTCGCGTGTGTGGAAATGCGCAAAGAGCTGGATATCTATAATGAGCACCGATCGAAGGTTGGCTATCCGCCCATTGATTTCGGCATTGGCTTGCACAAAGGTCCGCTTCGTTTGGGCATTATTGGGGAAGAGAAACGTTTGGAAGGTAACGTAATTTCAGACGGAGTTAACCTAGCTACGATGCTGGAAAAAATGACAGAGCCGCTGGGCGCTTCGATTCTCATCACCGATTCGGTGGTGCAGACCTTGGAGAAGCCGTCCGATTTCCAATATCGGAATCTGGGATTGATTCAAGTGGAAGGCATTCGCGAACCGCTTCATTTGTTCGATGTTTACCAAGGCGATCCGGATACGATTCGGACGTTGAAAGAGAAGACCAAAACCCTGTTCGAGCAGGCGGTTACGTATTATCAAGTTGGGCGATTCTATGATGCGCGTGAGGCATTCCTGATGGTCATTAAGCAGAATCGTCAAGATAAAGCAGCTCAACTGTATTTCTATATGTGTGATGAATATTTCCAACAAGGAACGACAGGCGAATGGAATGGAACCTTATCGGTTTCCTGATATCGTAACGTGCATGTGAAAGAGGCGATTGTGACATGGAGACAAGTAATTTAACCGTACATGAATTGCTAACTGAGAAAGATGCTTTGCGTATAACTGAATTTTATTTGTCGCCTGTTTCATTTGACGATCAACGTCATACCCCAGGGGAGCTGGATCATTTCCGCAATGCCCCCATGCTTAGCTTGACGCAGCGCAATCACCGCCATTGGTTTATTGAGAACGAGGACGGTGAAATCGTTGCTGTGACAAGCTGCAAAGAGAATGAGCACCAATCCGGCGGTTTTCTCTGGGATTACTTAGCTGTTCACCGCGAATATCGCAGACATGGTTTTGCGAAAGTGTTATTTCAAGCGTTAGAATCGTTCGCACGTGCCGCACAAGGTCGTTACATATTGACCTATACCTGTGACTTGCCCG
This sequence comes from Paenibacillus pectinilyticus, assembly GCF_001700435.1. Classification (GTDB taxonomy): domain Bacteria; phylum Bacillota; class Bacilli; order Paenibacillales; family NBRC-103111; genus Paenibacillus_E; species Paenibacillus_E pectinilyticus. Next base: position 526,457 of record NZ_LYPC01000028.1, on the reverse strand, counting down.
AGTATCAGCCGATTCAGCGGATGTTCAGAACCAATGGCTTTGAATTAATCGGTACATATCCGAATTACTACTATGAAGGTGAAGCAAGACTAGCCTTTTATAAACCACTGTCCCCATGACAGATGAACTAATAGATTGGACCTGATGAGATGCAAGCAACCTTAAAAGGGTGGATGGGGCTGCGTACAGAAGATAGTCGTAAGCTTTGGATGATGCTGCCGATCTTTTACTTTAGCGGGATTGCAGAATCCTTGAATTACACAGCGTTCATGGCACTTTTTAATCTGCGCTTCGGCGTGCAATTTTTACCCTATATCTACATCGTAGAAGCCGCCATTATGCCGCTCGAAGGCTGGCTGTTAGCTAAGCTGGCGAATCGACTGCCGAAGGCCAAAATGATGACTACACTGTACCTTATCATGATCGGCCTGCTCTTCTTGAATGGCGCCGTGCTGCTCGGATTTAAGCTAGGGGGCGTAGATTATCGCTTCTATTACCCGATTCTTTTCCTTACTTCGAATTTCGTTGTGAGACAGCTGACCCTGCTCTTGTGGAGCACAGCTTTTGACTTATGCCCGACCCAACAGGCAAAGCGGTTAATGCCGATGTTCATTGCCTCGACAACGACTGGCGGGATTACAGCGGGCTTAATCGCACATCAGCTTGGTAAGCTGCTCGGCACTGAAGCGGTGTATGCGATGGCGCCGGTACTGATGGTGTTCGGTTTCATTTTCTTCCGTAAAGCTTTAATGCGGTACTTGGTACCTCTCACCTTGAAAGAAGATAAGCGCTTGAAAACGCAGTCGGTGCCTCTTGCCCAAGAGGAGAAACCACAGGCAGCTGGTTATTATGCAAAGCAAATGCTGCGCAATCCTTTCTTACTGTGCGCGGTTGCCCTAATGACATTGATGCCAGCCGTGTATTTCATGATGGAGTATCAGTATTTTACGGCAGCAGAGTTTAAGTTCCCACAAGAGGGAGATTTAACCTCGTTCTATGGCTTAATTACAGCTATACAATTTACGGTGTGCTTACTTTTCCAAACGGTATCCACCCGCTTAATGAACTGGTTAGGTGCCAGTAATATTCTACTCGGTATCACGATCCTATTCTTTGGCGGCTTCGGATTGACGGCGCTATTTATGAATCAAGAACTCGGATTAGTGATGGTGTCTGGGTCCTATGCGATTTTTTATATATTGCTGTACTACATCGCAGAGCCGTGTTATCAGCTTTTCTTCAAAATGATGCCAATCTCCAAGCGAGATGGCTATCGCTATTTTGCACAAGGCGTGGCCGCTTCTGGCGGAATTCTTATTGGATCACTGCTGTCTATGCTGCATTCATTTGGATTGCTGCAGTTGTCTCCCTTGGCATGGTTAGGCGTTGTCGTGGCGGCTATTCTTGTTGTTGTAGCGTGGTTCGGACGAAACCTCTACATTCGTGAGTTGGTTAAAAGCGTTCAATCCCTGCATGGCGATTTGTCCGAGATTGCGAGCTCTTTTATCGGGGGTATTCGCAGTTCCAAAGCTTTATCGGCTATTCTCGGTTATCTGAAGCATCCGAATGATTATGTGCGGGAGTTAGCTTTAGAGATCATCGGTAAAGCGAAAGATTCGGCGTTCCTGCCGCATTTGATCTCCATGATTGGCGAAGAGAGCTCGCGCATTCGCATTGCGGTGCTGCGTGCGATGAACTTGCAGGGAGCAGGTATTCAAGAGCTGGTGCAGGTTGCGTCCTTTTTGGAAGATGAGGATCCTGAAGTACGTGCGGAATGCGTCAAGTTAATTTCTAAGGCTTCTCATCTCAAAAGCCAATCGCATTTCTTTATCCGCGTGAAGTTGCTCGATAGTCACCCGAAAGTCGTGCATGAAGGGGTGAAAGCCCTCTATGCCTTAGAAAGTGAAGAGAGCTATCCGGCCTGTGACGAGGCCATTATCAAAATGCTCGATACCGGCGGCGAATGGGCCGTATATGGCTGTCATACCGTCGCTGATCTGAAACTGGACACGTATGCAGCTTGGGTTGTCTCTTTGCTGGATGAGAAGCGTCCAGCCGTGAAGGTGGCCGCTGCGCATTGTATCGGCAAGCTGCAGCATGTTGAGGCCATCCCTATTCTGCTTGGTATGGTGCCGAAAGCGGATCAAGAGCTGCGCAAAGTAATTCTGCAAGCTCTGGTAGATATGGGGCAAGGCGCATTACCTACACTGCGAGAACATAGTCACCATTCTAACCCCTTCATCTGGAATGCGGTTGTCAGTACGTTAGCTGAATTGCTGGAAGATGGACAGCTGCGTACGATGCTTGTGGATCTCTGCGTGGAGCGACTTCAAGCTTCGACGCAGGAACGCGCACTGCCTGCTGCGCTAGAGGAGCTGGGCCTGCAGGGGCTAGCTGAGCTTGCAAAGGAACGCTGCGGTGAGCTGCATCGCGCACTCATTGACGGAGCGTGGGCCGTGATGGCGAAGCTAGTCGACGAACGCATTATTATGACGCTGCGCGAAGCTATACAAGATGAAAGTGAAGAACTTCGTGAGAACGGCTTGGAAGTGCTTGCGGAAGGACTCGGCGATCGCAAATTGGCGTATGCTTTACTAGATCAGTTTAAGCTGAAGGATACAGACGCTGGAGCAGTGGAGTTACAGCCATTTGAGCTGCTGCAAGAGGCAGCAAGCTGGGCCGATAATTGGCTCAAAGATATTGCGATATACGCACTAAGCGCATTGGAGCGTGATGATATGAAAGAAGAACGCAAGTTTCTAACGATGCTGGATAAAGTCATTTTCTTGAAGCAAGTCAGCCTATTTGCGGATTTGTCTGTGGATGAATTAGGTTTAATTGCGGGAATCGCGACAGAAGAAGTACATGAGGATTTAACCTACTTGCTGCGCCGTGGTGAAGCTAATACGGCGATGTACCTCATTATTGAAGGGCATGTAGAGTTAAGCAATGAGACGGGCGTAGGTGAAACCGCAACGATCGGGGTACTGGGTGCGAAGCAAGCCGTAGGAGAAACGACGGCACTGGATGGTTCTCCATCATCGGTTACAGCACAGGCGATATTCGATGAAGTACGAGTGCTTTCCTTGCAAGGTGAGAGTTTGTCACGGCTAGTGCGGCTATATCCGGAGATTGGAATCGGCATGCTGCATGCTTCGAGTGCAAGAGTGCGACTGCTGGAGAACATGCTTTTGAAAATGTCGTAGGAGTGATTGAAATGGGAGCATCGGAGTCAGAGTCCATCGTTTTGAGCAACGATTTGCAAGAGCTAGAACGTCTAGCAGCTTTTATACGTAGCTTGGCTGTGACCTTTGACATCGATGAGAAGTCGCTGTTTCAACTGAATTTGGTCTGCGATGAACTTGTCACGAACATTATTCTCTACGGTTATCCAAGCTCTGAAAACAGAATGCATGAAATTCGACTTGATGTTGGGCAAAACCTAACAGGCTGGGAGTTGCGCTTGACAGATCGCGGGATTCCATTCAATCCCTTGCTGAAAGCTGCGCCTCGCACGGATTTAACGATCGAGGATCGCGGTATCGGCGGATTGGGGATCCACTTTGTCAGGCAAGTGATGGATGAGTTGATCTACGAACGCTTGAATGGGGAAAATATCTTAATGATGACCAAAAATCGGATGAAAGAGGAGGGCGTTTCATGAATATTACGGAGCAATTACAGGGTGATGTTGTAGTGGTTACCTTAGAAGGCAGATTGGATGGGAACACGTCGGCGAGTCTGGAATCCGCTTTTGCTAAGCTTGTCGAGCAGGGAAACGGTAAGTTCGTTTTTAATCTACAGGGCTTGGATTATGTCAGCAGCGCAGGGCTTCGAAGTTTGCTGTCAGCAGCCAAAATGGTCAAGGTCATTCAAGGTAAGCTGGCCTTGTCACGAATGAATGAGAATGTGAAGGAAGTATTCGATATGTCGGGGTTCAGCAGTATTTTCAAGCTTTATGAGACCGAAGACGAAGCGCTTAATGCGATTAAATAAATAGGTAGTTAAGTAAGTTATTCATGTGAGAAAGGAGCTGCGCTGGATGAGTGTTGTCGTAGGAGTGCTCATAGTTTTGTGCCTTATGGCTGTTATTCAGTGGCAGCTCGGGAATCGTAAGCGGTTAGCAGCGGAAGTCGAGCTTCAGCGGACGATGCAGTTGTTCGATGTGAGCCTGGAAGTCAATTCAACGATTCGTAAACAGGATCTGTTAGTCAAAATCATGGAAACCTCATCCCGCATCATGAATGCGGAGGCCTCATCTGTCATCTTGGTCGACGAGGAAAAGGGTGAGCTGTTCTTCGATCTTGCGCTTGGAGCCAAAGGCGATGAGGTACGTGAAATCCGCCTCAAAATCGGCGAAGGTATCGCGGGCTGGGTCGCCCAGACCGGAAAGTCGGTTAAGATCGACGATGCCGCTCAGGACGAGCGCTGGTCGTCCAAGGTCGCGAAACGGGTGGATTATCCGACGCGGAACATGCTGTGTGTCCCTTTGGTAAGCAAAGGGAAGATCATCGGTGTGCTGCAGGTGTTGAACAAAAGGGGCGAAGCACCTTTCACTGATCGTGACTTGCAGCTGCTGGAATCCATCGCCTCGCCAACAGCGGCTTCTTTAGAGAATGCGATGCTGTACGATGCATTGGAGAAGTCAATTCATGCTTTGAAAGTAACCACAGCAGCCAAAGAACGCATGGAAAGCGAACTGCGAATTGCAACGGACATTCAGATGGGCTTTCTTCCTCGGAAGGGTTTAAGCTTGCAAAGCAGCGGGGGAGCAGCGAGTGGTGAGCGCCTTGGGGCGGAAGCCAACGCTTTGGCGACGATTCGCCCAGCTCGTGAAGTGGGCGGCGATTTCTATGATTATTTTCGCATCGATCAGGACCGTCTGTTCTTCGTACTTGGCGATGTCTCGGACAAAGGGATTCCCGCAGCTTTATTTATGGCGGTGACCATGACGCTGCTGAAAGGTAAAATGACTGCGGAGCTGACGCCAGGAGAGCTGCTGACATCGGTTAATCAAGAGCTATATAAAGATGACTCGACGATGTTTGCGACGATTTTCTGTGGGGTTCTGAACGTCACGACAGGTCAACTTTTGTATAGTGATGGCGGTCATTGCCCTCCATATATCGTGCGCGCTGGCGGTGAGGTGGAGCTTTTGAAAGGGAAGAAGGGGCTTCCGCTTGGGGTTCTAGACGATATGTCGTATATGGATAATGAGGTTACGCTTGAGTTGGGTGATCGAATTATCGTGTACACCGATGGTATTACAGAAGCTGAAGATCAGCAATTAGCGCAGTATGGATTTGCTCGTCTCAAGGATGTATTACTGCGGGAACAATCGAGTGCACCAGAGCTGTTGCTCGCACAGATGGTTAGGGATGTAGATCATTTTGCAGATGGAGCCGTTCAGTCTGATGATATCGCTGTGCTCATTGTGGATCGTGTACCTATGAATTTGTAATCTCCGCTGCAAAGCGTTGTGATATAGTACATATATAGACATCAAGCATAGGACGGATAGGTAGAAGTGCAATTTGCAAGTAAGGAATGTTCCCATTAAAAGTTCGCTAGGAGGGTTACGCCCATGCACAAATCGCATATTAACCGGCAACCAGATTCTTCTCTGCACACGAATAACAGCAACAAAACGAACAGTGCGTCAGCATCCTCTGATTTGATGAATATTCAGCGTGCCATCGGCAATCGTGCTGTGGGCAATATGTTGAACATTCAGACGAAGATGACGGTTGGACCTGTTGGTGATGCGTACGAGCAAGAAGCGGATCAAATGGGGAAAGAAGCAGCGGATCACATTGCAGCATCCGAAAGTGGTACCTCTTCGAAGCCTGATGTACAACGCTCGGAAGGCGGCGAGAGCGAGGAAGAAGAGCTGCAGATGAAGCCATCATCAGAGTCGATCCAACGCTCAGAAGGCGGCGAAAGCGAGGAAGAAGAGCTGCAGATGAAGCCATCATCAGAGTCGATCCAGCGCTCGGAAGGCGGCGAGAGCGAGGAAGAAGAGCTGCAGATGAAGCCATCATCAGAGTCGATTCAACGCTCTGAAGGCAGTGAGAGTGAGGAAGAAGAGCTGCAGATGAAGCCATCGTCAGACGCGATTCAACGCTCCGAAGGCGGTGAAAGCGAGGAAGAAGAGCTGCAGATGAAGCCATCCATTCAGCGTTCGGAGAGCGCAGGCGGGGGCTTTGAAGCGGATGCAGGGATTGAATCGCAGATCAAAGCGAAACAAGGCAGCGGCAGCAAAATGGATGCAGGCATTCAAGCGAAGATGGAATCGGCGTTCAAAACCGATTTTAGCAACGTAAATATACATAATGATTCAGAGTCATCTAAGATTAACAGATCTTTAGGAGCAGAGGCATTTGCAACTGGGAATGATGTGTTTTTCAGGGAAGGTCGATACAATCCAGATACGCGTGAAGGCCAAGAGCTGCTTGGTCATGAACTGACGCATGTAGTTCAACAACGCGGTGGCAAGTAACCGTGCATCGAAAGCGGGTGCATGGAGTACAACTAAAGCTGTCTGTAACGCGGATAAATGAAGTTGAAAAGTGCAATAATTGAAGCGATGGGCAAGAGAAAATAGGAGGACGGGCAGTATGCTGACAGAGCTTGCGCATGCGCGTCATTTGGCGCAATTAGGGCAATTGAAAGAGATTTTAGATGAGGCCGAGCTGGCTACGAATTTATTAGAGAAATCCGAAGCGATTCCGCTTCACGTGCTCATGGCAGGGTTTCAAGAGGATAGCAAAGGGCGAGATCGGTTCCTGCATTTTAGTTTTTTACCGTTAAATGATGAGGAAATTGTCGCTATTCAGCTCCTGCAAATCTACAGCACGCTGCCGTTTCACCTTCATGAAGGTACTCGCGAGGGTTTAGCTTCCTTACTATTGGAAGTGAATACTCGGTTACCTATCGGTCACTTTGGGATTAACGAGGAAGGCGAGATTCATTATCGCTATGTATACAGTATTTCGGCTTCGCGCACGTTCGAGAGTGATGAAGTATTAGAAATCCTCACGCTGTTCGTGTATATGTGTGATATGTTCGCTGAATATATCGAACAGGTGGCCAGCGGTGAAACAGCTGCGGATCAAGTTATTCAGGCTTTGAGAGCGTAGGCTTACGCAAAAAGACCTCCAAACCCACTTCGCGTGGTGTTGGAGGTCTTCGTCATTGCCTGGGAAATAATTCGACTTATTTCAACTTCGTTTGCAGGAGCTCGATAAATTGTTTTCCTGGATCGCCCATTTGGCCGCCGCCTGCAGGACGATTTCCGCCGCCACCGTTTTGACCACCGCCATTAGCATTTCCACCGTTACCGCCATTCTGTCTCTTGCCGCCTGCTTGCTGGCCGTTGCCAGTACCATCAGTCGCATTAGCATTTGGCTTCGCGGACGCATCTGGTGATTGCGCATTACCAGTACCGCCGTTTGTTTTACCTTGTCCGTTGCCATTTTTACCGAAATTACCGCCACCGCCATTCCCACGATTACTCATGCGAGTTTCCGCGTCCGTGATGAATGTTTTCTGGGCATCGGTTAGATTAGCAAGCAGCTTCGTTTTGTTGTCATCGCTTAGCTCTTTCTTCGTTTCGATATCTTGTGCGACAGGAAGCATAGCTTGCGCTTGCTCTTTCGTGATCGCTAAGCCATCGGCTTTATCCAGCATGATCAACGTTTGGAACGTAGTGAAAAGCTGTCTTTGCGCTGGGTCCATCGCAGGGCGGTTTTGCTGGTTCTTTTGCCCGCCATCTGTTGCTGCTGCGGTTTGTTGAGGTTGTGTAGTGCTGGCAGCGGCTGCTGTTTTTGTGTCAGATTGATTCCCGCATCCGCTAAGTAAAATGGGAATTAGAATGCATATGCCTGCAATTTTTTTCATGTCCATTGTGTATGTATCACTCCTATATATTGGTCTCTACAGACTTTATTGTAAGATGATAATATGAAAGAATATAGAAAACAAGCTGAATGGGACATAAATTTTAGCTTAAAGTTGGCTGAGTGTAACCACGACAAGGAGGTGCTTTATGGAGTTCAGGACGATCGATGTGATCAAGGATCGAGAGACGATTATCGCTTTTCGGAAGGATTCGTATGTAGTGAGCTTCGGCAGTGAGGAAGGGTTCGGGGACGCGGACGAGTATGTGAATAGAATTGCCAACCGCATCAAGCGGTTTCCAGATGGACTCGTGCTCATTGAGGAAGAGGGGCAACCCGTCGGTCAAATGGAGCTTCAAATTGTGACTTACGAGGGGGAACAGATTGGTTATGCCAATCTATTCTATTTGATTCCGTCGTACCGCGGGAAAGGGCATAGCCAGCAGCTAGTTGCGTATGCAGAGCGATTTTTCAGCAAATATAGCGTCAAATCGTATCAACTACGCGTTGCACCGACTAATGTGCGGGCGCTTCGCCTTTATGAGAAATGGGGCATGCGTGTTTTAGCAAAAGAGGAAGAACATCCTTACCCAGTGTGGCTCATGGTGAAGGAACTTTAATTCCCTCACCATGCCTAGGAAGACCAGTGTGGCGGTCGGGTTAAATAGGGCGGGAGCTTCGTGAGCGCATCGCCTTTAGCTGCATTGACTTGAAACTGCGTCAGAAATAGGCTGTCCGTCAGATCGGCACCTCGGAGGTCCGCATCTCGAAAATCAGCGCCGATGAGGTCGGCCTTCCGTAGATTGGCGCCGCTCAGATTAGCGGCAATGAGATAGGCGCCCCGCAGGTTAGCGCCCCGCAAGTCGGCGCCTTTGAGGTTAGCGCCGATGAGATCTGCGCCTCGGCCGTAAGCTTTGCGGCGGCCGGGCGCGTTCTTCAGCGCGCGAAGCGCCTCCTCGCGGACGAGCTCGCTTGCGCGCAGGAGCAGGACATTGACAGCGGCGCGATGTGCCGCCACGTCTAGTAGAAGGAGACGCTCCGCATCGAGATGCGTAAGTCGCTCCGTCTCAGCAAGTGAGGCACGAAGCTCATCATGGATCTCGCTAGCCGCCTCGAAGCTCAAAGCCTCAGTCAAATACCAGAGCAGCTCATGAAGCTGGCGCATCCTTGGAAACACATCAAACATGGGCTTTGCCGTGCTAGGCGCTTGGCGCCAGTCTTGTCCTCCAAAGGTCACCTGAGATACATGCTGGCCTGCACCGAAGCAATCGTACACCGTGCAACCGCGAAAACCGATTTGTCTGAGCTGCGTATGCACACCGCAACGGAAATCATCTTGCAGATGGGTGCATGGCTGACCAGCATCTTTGGTGTTTGCGAAGTCTGACGAAGCAGCATAAGGCAGTGCGACACAGCATAGGCCGAAGCAGCGCGCACAGTCTCCTTGCATATGAGAGCGATCCCCATCGGGGAGGCTTGTTGGTATGGATTGCGTAGACATTGTCAATCTCCTTGTTGTGTTATTATTTTGAATAGACAACCTAATTGGTTATTATTTTCCATTATACAATGAGAAGCCATATGCAAAAAGCAAGAGTTGTGTTATAACTGGGAAAAAACGTTTCCACGACCAACGTGAGAGGGAGAACATTCATGAGCACACTAACGAAAGCCATATTAATTGCGTCTAAGGCACATGATGGTCAAGTAGACAAAGGTGGGAATCCCTATATTTTACATCCCATTCGCTTAGCCAGCCGGGCCCAATCAACGGAAGAATCTATCGTTGCCGTGCTGCACGATGTCGTGGAGGATTCGCATATAACCTTATTTGATTTGAAAAAGGAAGGCTTTAGCTTATCCGTTATTGAAGCGTTAGACTGCTTGACGAGAAGACCGGATGAATCGTATGAAGGCTTTATCAAGCGTATTAAAGTCAATCCATTAGCCGCTGTGGTGAAGCTGCTCGACTTAGAGGACAATTGCGACCTCAGCCGGATTGAACATCCCACCCGTCAAGATGTTGAACGAATCGATAAGTACAAAAAAGCGATCGCTGAACTGAAATTTAAAGAGGCGTAGCAATAAGTCTCAGTGGAAGAGCTGGCACCTAGAGGTGTCAGCTTTTTTTGTCGAAAAAGACTTGGCCAGGCAAGACACCAATCGACATACGAAATGTGCTTTTTGCCATATGATACAGGTATGGATCTGAAGTGATTATGTGATGAAAGGGTTGATCGCCATGAACAACATAAAAATATCCTCAAAAGGTATCGAAAAAGCGCTTCGAAAGTTTGATTATTTGCAAGCTATTGCGGAATACATTTGGAACGGTTTCGACGCTGAGGCTACGGTTGTAGACATAACCCTTCACAAAAACATACTAGACGGTGTAGAGCAAATTGTAATTGCTGACAATGGCTATGGGATTAAGCTGCAAGAAGTTGAGGCGAAATTCACGCCATTCTATGAATCGGAGAAGAGTGTGGATCCGGATAAACGTGTGCGAACAACCTCAGCCATGCATGGTAAAAATGGGATAGGCCGCCTAACGTTTCACCATTTTGCATCGGAAGCCATCTGGCAAACCACGTATGAGGATGGTCTCCTGCTCAAAAACACGTATGACATTCATATTCATGCCAGAAGTTTAGATAAGTATCAGGTGACGAAACCCACCCTGACAGACAGGGACAGAGGCACGCTCGTTACCTTTAATCATGTGATCAAGGAGTTCGTGCTGGAGGATTGTCTAGCTTTTTTAAGCAGAGAGTTCGGCTGGTTCTTGGAGCTTCATGCGGACAAGCCTTACGTCATTCGAATTGATGGTGAGCCTTTGGATTATGCGAGCTTGATCGCGGAGAAAGAATCCTTCATGTCCGTGCATCCGGTGTCCCAAACGAAGTTTAACATCACCTATATTCGCTGGGCGGATCGCATTAATCATGAGTATTCCAAACTGTATTTCATCGACTCGAAGCAGGTAGAGAAACATAAACAGCCTACAACGTTTAACAATAAAGGCGACGCCTTTTACCATAGTGTGTATATTCAGAGCAGGCTGTTTGATCAGTTTGATTTCTCGAATGAGGATGTCAGCGGCCAACAGGCTTTCACGTTCGGCTCCAGTAGAAAGAGCGACGCGTTCCAATTCTTACTTGAAGAGCTTGGCAGCTTTATTACGGATAAAAGGCAGCCCTATTTACGCAAATTATCCGATGCGGTCATTAAGGATTTCGCGGAATCGAAGGCATTTCCAACGTTTGCAGGTGATCCTGAAGCAACCGCGCATAAAGATGAACTGGAAGCTGCGATTAGGGAATTGTGCCATGCAGAGCCTCGCGTGTTTGCCAGATTGAATCCCGAGCAGAAGAAAGTGCTGGCGCATTTGATCCATTTGGTCGGATCAGGGGATCGGCAACGATTGTTGGAAGCATTGTAAAAGAAAATAATGTGCCAAACGCATGATCTATCGTTCTTGCGTTTGGTTTTTTTATGCTGTTTAGTCGTTGAAACCACCAGCAATTGGGTGAATAAGTAAAAATAATTGTGAAGATCATCAAAATACCGTCATATGGGGGGATCGTATTTTGATTATAATGAGAACAATCTTAGAAGATCAGAGGTGAGCAGCCATTCGTCACACAGTTGAACGGACTATCCGACAGCCGGACACCGCCCTACGGACAAGAAAAAAGACGCGGTCACTTCAAAAAGGAGAGACACTTGCGGGCTTTCTTTTCGTGGGCCCGATGTTACTCGGTGTATTCATTCTAGTCCTGCTGCCTATTCTAGCAACGTTCGTGCTGAGTTTGGCCGATTGGAATTTCGTTGCAGGTATACATGGCTTGAAATGGGTGGGTATTGCGAATTTTAAGAAGCTCCTCCATGACGATATTTTCATAAAATCTGTCGTGAATAACTTCCTATTTCTACTTGCAGTACCTGTGTATATGCTGATTTCGATGGTGCTGGCTATCATAATCGATCGATATGTATACCTCAAAAGCTACTTTAAAGTCGCCTATTATATGCCCTATATTTCGAGTATTGTCGCGGTTGCCATTGTATTTCAGGTGCTTTTTCAACCGTCCTATGGACCCATTAACGAATTCTTGAAATCGATTGGTTTTAAGAATCCGCCTTTATGGATCGCAGACCCCAACTTCGCATTGATCTCGGTCATGATGATTACGATTTGGACGTCAATTGGGTTTAATATGATCATTTATATTGCGGGCTTGCAAGCGATTCCAAGTGACTTATATGAAGCTGCCGAAATCGATGGTGCGAATGCTTGGGTGAAATTCACACGTATTACATTTCCGCTCTTGTCTTCCACTTCTTTTTTCCTGATGATTACAGGCATCATTTCGACGTTCAAAGTATTTGAGGTCATTGCAATCTTAACGCAAGGCGGGCCCATTAATTCGACAACGAATATGCTTTGGGATTTATATAATACGGCCTTCGTCAATTTAAAAGTAGGATACTCCTCCTCCATGGCGGTCATTATGTTCGTATTCGTTCTGCTCATTACGCTTGGGCAATGGGCTGCTCAAAAAAAATGGGTGAACTACTAAGGAAGGAGAGGACCAATGAAGGCTCGATTCGTATTGGAATGGCGTAAAAGTATCATTACGATCATTATGTTCGCGGGGAGTTTACTCTTTTTGCTGCCTTTTTTCTGGATGTTCGTGACTTCGTTAAAGGTGGAAAATGAAGTGTTCGTCTATCCGATCCATTGGCTTCCTAAGCAATGGCATGCGGTCGCTAACTATAAGGAAGTCTGGTTCGGGAAATATCCGTTTTATCGATATTATTGGAATTCTATTAAAGTCAGTGTACTGACGACCCTGATTTCCTGTACGGTGTCTAGCTTAGCTGCTTATGGCTTCTCCAAAATTCAGTTCACAGCGGGCAAATATTTATTCATGATCGTTCTCGCGACGTATATGATTCCTAATTATGCTGTCATAATCCCTGAGTTCATCCTGTACCGATATATTGGGTTGTTCGACAGTCATCTGGGTTTGATCCTGCTGGGCAGCTTTAGTGTGTTGGGAACGTTTATGCTGCGCCAATTTTTCATGGGTGTGCATCAAGAGTTTATTGAATCAGCGAAGATCGATGGAGCAGGCCACTTCCGGATTTTCTATGCCATCGGATTACCGATGGTGAAGCCAGCGGTTGCGACGTATGCCATTCTCCGATTCGGCTGGACATGGAATGACTATTTTAACCCACTTATCTTCCTGCGTTCTGACAAATTATTCACGATTCAACTCGGCATGCAGAAATTCACTTCGGTTAGTGGAGCATTCTACTCACTCATTATGGCTGCTGCCGTGTCTGCGATTCTGCCATTGTTGATCATCTTCGTTATTGGTCAGAAAAACGTCCTCAAGGGCATAGCCGTGGGAGGGATTAAAGGATGAATATTAATGCAAAAAATCCCCATAATGGTAAAAATTTTTCTAAAAAAGTAAATTTAGTTTCATGAGGTTAGAATTATGTCTCGCTATAATGTGAATTGTCGACGATTCATCAACCATTACAAAGAGCACTAGAATTGCTAGTTTCCTAGCGAAAACTTTAAGGAGGGTTCATATGAAAAAGAATCTATGGTCAGGTGTTCTTGCAGGCAGTATGGTTGTTGGTTTATTATCCGCTTGCAGCTCCTCGGGAAGCAGCACAACGACGGCATCTCCAGATGCGTCAGCCGCTGCTACAGCAGCCGCCACGGCTGCAGCAACAGCGGCACCGACAAAAGTGGATCCCGTCAACATTCGTTTGTACACGTATGGGACAGAGGATCAGTATAACTGGAAGAAAACGTTGGACGCCTTCACAGCCAAGAACCCGGGCATCAAAGTGGAACTGGTCCAGCTTAGTGAAAAAGGGGATACACAAGAAGCGACGAAGAAGCTGGATTTGGCAGCTGCTTCGGGCGAAACGATTGACGTTCTCATGTTCAGTGATCCCGCATCCTATGCACAGCGCGTAGGACTTGGTATGGCAGCTCCGCTAGATGATTTCATCGCTAAGGATGGATATAAGGAAGAGGAAGAATACAAGGTTGATACGCACTTGAACGGCAAAGTGTATTCGCTTCCAGGTAAATTTAACCCATGGTACGTGTTGTTAAACAAAGACAACTTGGACGAAGTAGGGCTGAAAGTTCCGACGGATTGGACTTGGAACGATTTCGCTGACTACGCGAAGAAGTTGACCAAAGGCGATGGCGCTTCGAAGCGCTACGGTACTTACTTCCATGGCCCGCAAGGCGGGGGTTGGATGGAATACTTGAAGCTGATGCAGGAAAACCAACCCGTCAATTCAGATCTCTTGAAGGTTGACGGCACGTCAAACATTGGTGATCCGAACTTTAAGAAAACCTTAGAGCTGCGTGTGAGAATGGAAAAAGAAGACAAATCGTCCGTTCCGTATGCGGATATCATTTCACAGAAGCTCGCGTATCGGACCGAATTCTTCAATCAATCGGCGAGTATGATTGCAATTGGCAGTTGGATGAACACCGAGATCGGCGGTACGGATAAGGTGCCGCTTACATTCAATGTCGCAGTTGCTCCATTTCCTAAAAATAACCCAGGCGATCCGAACGGTCTAACACCAGTAACAACAGATTACGTTGCTGTTGGCGCGAACTCTAAGCATAAAGATGAGGCTTATAAGTTCGTTCGTTGGTACACTTCCGAGGGGCAAATTGTACAAGGAAAGAACATTCCTTCCTGGAGCAAAGTGAAAAATGACGACGTTGCCAGCATCATCGATACGATCCTTAGCGGCACGAAAAATCCAGAAAAAGTAGATAAAGCTTCCCTAGTCAACACGTTAGCGATCTCCAAGGCATCACAGGTTGTTCCGCCAGCGTCGTACCAAGCCGAAGTGTATAAGGTGCTGAACACCGAGTATGAGAAATTGATTCTTGGCAAAGAGGACATCGATACGATGATCAAGAATTCACAGGATCAGGTTGATAAAATTATTGCTTCGAATAAAAAGTAAATTCTGGTATACTTGCGGTAACAGGGGGCGGGCTTGAATGGCCCCCTTTTTGTCTTTTAAGGGGGATTTCTGCGTGTGGAGCCGTTTCAAAGAAAGGCTTACGCTTCGTTCTGTTCGGTATAAATTAATGATCGCTTCGATCGCTTGTATTCTCGTGCCTGCCGCATGCACCTTGTTCATTTATAACGGATTAACGCAGGAAGCTGTAAAAAAGCAGGCCGTATCCAATGCCCAAGAATCGCTTCTCCTCATCAACGGCAACGTGACCAATTTGTTGAAACGCATGCTTAGCATCGCGAATTACATTCAAGTGAACCCTGAAATGACACATTATTTTAAAATGCTTGCCTCTGGAAACGCTTACGAAGGCAAAGAGGATTCCTATCAGAAGTTTACCGATACCAACCGTGTCATCGAAGAGTTAGATAGTCTCAGCTTGATGGCTTTAGGCGAACATTGCTTCGTGACTGTCCTTCTGACAGACGGTTCTTATTTCATGAACTACTCGATTTCCGAATATAATCCCTTACAATTAAAAACCGAGCCATGGTTCGAAAATTTAAAGAACTTGAATGGATTTCAGTCCTATTGGACAGGAACAACGCCGACCGAATTCCAGACGTTAAAGGTCGATAATCCGTATCAAGTATCCGTCGTTCGCACCCTGCGTCTTGATAATAAAGAGCTGTATGGCTATGTGGTTGTCACGATGATGGAAAACCAGCTCAATCAATTATTCGATCGGCTTGGTGATCACGTTGATTTCATGATCGTCAATGGAGATGATCAGATCATGTCGCATCGGGATCCGAAGAAAATCGGCACGAAGCTTTCCTATTTGCAACAGCTGCAAGGTGCTAGTTCGTCTGCCATTGTGCCTGTAAATAAGGAGAATTACTTAATTACGAAGCAGCCATTGAATCTAGGAACGACGGATTGGAATCTCGTATCGATGCAGCCCTATAAGCAAGCTATTGTAAATATCACGACGATTTTTAATAATGTATTTATTTTACAAATGAGCTCGTTCGTTGTCTTTCTAATCCTGCTGCTTTTGTTGCTGAGGACATTTACTCGGCCTATTATGCAGTTAGGGAAGGTCGCCAAGCTGGTGCAGATGGGGAATTTGTCTGTTCGTTCAGGTGTACGGGGACAGGATGAAATCGGCCGATTAGGTTACTCGTTCGATCAGATGCTAGATAAAGTCAAAGATATGATCGCCGAGGTGTCGGATACGCAAGCCCGCAAACGAAAAGCAGAACTGGCGATGCTGCAAGCTCAGATCAGCCCTCATTTTTTATTTAATGTGCTGAATTCCATTCGAATGAAAGTCATGCGACGAGGGGATCCAGAGAGCGCGAATATGATTGGTTCCCTGTCCCGATTACTGCGGATGAGTGTCAGCCAGGAGCAGGATGAAATTTCGCTGCATGAAGAGATTGACCTGCTCACTCACTATGTCGATCTCATGAATATGCGTCAGAGAGAGGAAGCGACCTTCGTGCTCGATGTGCCATCGGAGGCTTTCCTCGTTCAAGTCCCGCGTTTCTTCCTGCAGCCAATGGTGGAGAATGCGCTTATACATGGGCTCAATCGGAGTGCAGGGCTTATTAGGATTCAAGCTCAGATCGAGAATGATAGCTTAATTCTCATCGTAGAAGATGACGGTATCGGGATGGATGAGGAGAAGCTGGAAGCGCTCCGTTACAAGCTGGTACATGGCGAGAAGAGAATGGCTGTTGTGGAAGGTACTGGGGGCGGATTTTCGGGGATTGGTCTGTTTAATGTGCATGAACGCATGACCATGACCTTTGGGGAGAAATTCCACATGGATGTGCAGAGTGAACCTGATAAAGGGACTAGGATTCAGATGATCATTCCGATAAAGGGAGGATAACAGCTATGCATAAAGTGATGCTCGTTGATGATGATTACCCCGTTCTGGAGCTGCTGTCCGAAGTGATCCCTTGGGAGGATCTAGGCCTTGAATTAATGGGAACCTATGAGAATGGGCTAAATGCCTGGGAGCATATTCAGGAAGCGATGCCGGATATTCTGATTACGGATATCGGGATGCCGAAGATGAATGGCTTGGAGCTCATCACAAGGGTCAAGGCGCGTAAAGCGAATGTGCGCATTGCTATTCTTTCTTGTCACAGTGAGTTTCAGTTCGCCCAGCAAGCGATGCGATTGAATGTGCAAGACTACCTAGTGAAAGATACATTTGAGCCCAAAGATCTGGAGAAGCTGTTCCTGCAGTTCAAACAAAGCATCCAGGATGAGGAGCAAACGAACTGGCAGCATAGTAAGCTATCGCATTTGGCTGATGAAACCAAGGCGCTGCGCAAAGAGCAGTGGATGAAAAATTTTATCCAACAACCGCTGATTAATCCGCAGGAATGGCAAAGCGAAGCACGCGCGTACGGGGTATTTACCGAGGGTTATATGTGTATGACGGCGATCGGTTTCATGGTCGATTATAAGCTTGCGAAGAAGCGGTTTTCATCCGATCAGACGCTGCGTTTTGCCATTAACAATGTGATGGAAGAAGTGCTGAAGAGCCAGGACATGAAAGGTATGCATGTTGGATATGGGGCGAAGGAGTCTTTATTTCTGTTTGCTTTTAAACCGGGGATCCAACTAAACATGTACGATGTGACGGCGGCTTGCCTGAAGTCCATTCAAGCTACGTTGTATCAGGTGCTTAAGCTGCAGATGACATTCCTGATCGGTGAGTGCTGCATTTCCCCAACACAGCTGAAATTCAATCTCAATGAGCTACTGCAGAATGAGACACAACGGTTCTATTTGCAAGAGGGCAGTATTGTGAAAATGAAGCGTGTTGATCATGCGCAGCAGGATATTTTCGCTTTTTATGATCAGGCAAGCTCGGAACTGCGGGAAGTGCTGATTGGCAAACAGCCTGAAGCGGTGTCGGAAGCCGTTGATAGATGGATAACGCTCATTCATGGGCAGAAATTTGCTCCGGAGACCGTCAAGGATTGGATGCTCAAGCTGTTACTCGATCAGAAGCTGAAGTGGCAGTCGCTTCAGTTCATCCGTCCGAGCTATTCAACAGACACGCTGCACAGAGAAATTATTGATCTGGATACCCTATTCGAAATGAAGCGCTGGCTATCCGGCCACTTACAAACGATTGTTTCACTTACGGGAAACCGCCTTACGACTGGCATGCGTGCAGAGATCACGAAGGCGTGTCAATATGTATCCATGCATCTCGATCGGCGGATTAGTCTGGAGGAAGTCGCGGAGTATTGTTATCTAAATGCTAGCTATTTCAGTCGGTTTTTCAAAAAAGAGGTCGGGGAGAGCTTTATTGAATATGTAACTCGGATGAAAATGGAGCGAGCGAAAGAGCTGCTAACTCAAACGACGCATTCGTGCAGCAAAATTTGTGAATTGTTGGGGTACGACAATCAAAGTTATTTTATCAAGACTTTTAAAACATACGCGGGGGTCACGCCTGTCGAATATCGTGGCTAAATGTGGAGCCTATAGCAATCTAGTAAAATCACCGTTGCAGAAAGTAAAAATTGTTGCATGTAGACAGGGAATGTATACGCTATCATGAAGTTGAATCCAAACTATTAGGAGGTAAACTCATGTTAAAGCGAATGCTTCGGCAGTGCTCCTTTGTTACCGCTAGCGCAGTTCTTCTATCAACCGCTTCTGTCTTTGTCGCTTTACCCGCGTATGCGAGCACAAGTGTGACCATTAATGGCAGCGGAAGCGGTCGAACCTTTGAAGGCGTCGGAATTGTCAATAGCAGCGGCACCTCCAAGCTCCTCTATGATTACCCGGCGAATCAGCAAAGCGATATCCTCGATTTTTTATTTAAACCGAATTTCGGGGCAGGTTTGACCGTGTTTAAGAACGAAATCGGCGGCGATATGGATTCTAGCAGTGGAGCCGAGCCGAGTCATCAGCGGACTGCAGCCGAAACGCCTACGGCGCGCGGTGCCAACTTTTGGATGGCTGCGCAAGCCAAAACACGCTACCCGTCTATGAAATATGAAGCGCTGCGCTGGGGATTGCCTGCTTGGGTTGCAACGGATACCGATAAGAAAAATTATTATCTCAATTATTTGAGTTTGATGGCCGCTAACGGTACACCGCTTGATTTCTTGGGTCCGGAGCAAAATGAAGGCTCGTTCAATCGGGACTATGTCGTGAACACGTTGAAGCCTGCTTTAACAGCAGGCGGATATTCGAACGTAAAGCTGGTCGCCGCGGATGCTTACAACAATTGGAACGTGGCAGATACCGTGGTATCCGACACGGCTTTGAGCAGTGCGCTATATGCGATAAGCTCCCATTACATCATTACGAGCACGGCGAATGCGCAAGCGACAGGAAAACCGCTGTACAGCAATGAAAGTGACACGCCGATGCATGACGACTGGACACGCACTATGTACGTGGCTGGGCGTATGGCCGAATCGTTCACGACGGGCAAAATGGTTCGGTACATGTACCAACCAGCACTTGACGGTGTGTATGATACCTTGCAATACCAAGGTAAAGGCATCCTGACAGCTAACACCCCATGGTCAGGTCATTACGATGTGAATCAGAGCCTGTGGATGACGGCTCAGTTCACCCAATTCGCTCCTCCGGGATGGAAAATCCTCGATGGTGCCAGCGGCAAGCTGGATGCGAACAATTATTACATCACGTTCAAAGATCCGAATACGACCAACTACAGCGTTGTCATAGTGAATACGGGGACGACGGCAACCGACTACGCGTTCACCTTACAAAATGTATCTACCAGCAGCTTGAATGTGTGGCGCACTACGCAGAGCACGTCATTCAGCCAATTAACCAGTATTACGCCATCTGCAGGAGCATTCAGTCTATCAGCACCTGCGCAATCGGTTACGTCGTTGACGACAACGACGGGTCAAACCAAGGGAACAGCAACCTACAGTGATCCAGCGGATACGCCGCAAGCACTCACGTATACAGACAATTTCAACGGCTATGCAACGGGTGCTCAAATGAAATATGCGGTGGACCAGCAGGGTGCTTTCGAGGTTGTAGATTATGGCAGCGGCAACAAAGGCTTGCGTCAAGTCATCGCGACCAAACCGCAAGATTGGATGACGACCGGCGACCCGTATACCACGCTGGGGGACACACGGTGGTCGAATTATCAGGTGAGTGCCGATGTCAAAGTGCCAAGCGGTGCCTATGTGACTGTATCGGGCCGTGCTAACTTGCATAACCCAGGTAACTATTCACCATCTGGGTATCAAATGCAGCTATTTTCCAGCGGTAATTGGTATTTCCGCAAAGTGGATAATGGTGTCGTGACCAATTTCGCTAATGGAACTGTGGCTGGTTTCAGCTCAGCCAATTGGTACAATGTGAAGGTTGCGATGAATAACAATCAAATCACAGCTTATATCGGCGGTACACAGGTGGCGACAACGACAGATGCCACGATAAACTCGGGACAAGTAGCTTTCGCGAGTAAGCTTGCGGCCGTTGACATCGATAATTTGAAGATTGAGCCGATTACGACAACCACGCCTTCAGCAATTAATAGACAGGATAGCAGCGGCAGTGCAGTCACGTATACAGGAACTTGGGCTGATGCCAACGGCACGTGGCAGGATTATGGGCGTACCTTGAAGACCTCCAGCACGGTGGGTGCCTCCTTGCAGTACACATTTACGGGGACGAATGCCGCGATTATTGGCCGGAAACAGTCGGGTGCAGGAACAGCGGATGTGTACATAGATGGCGTTCTGCAAACAACGATAAACACGGCAAATACAGCAGCTTATTATCGTGAAGCGCTGTACCAGAAAGCAGGATTGTCATCTGGCTCCCATACGATCAAACTGGTCGTGAAGACGGGAACGATGTATGTTGATGCGATTGAGACATCATGATCGTTTAGGCTGCTAGGAAGAACTGCCTTTCAAGTCTTTAAGACTTGGGGCAGTTTTTTTGCATTTGGGGATAATAGACGTGGTGGTATATTAGATAGTGAAGTGAAAGGGGCCTGAAGATGAACGTTCAAGAAGTGAAGCGAATTAGTGAAGTATCTAAGCTGGAGAGATGGCCTTATCCGCGAACGTTCCAAGCCTTAATAGATGCAGGTGTGACCTCGTATCGAACGGAAGTAGCGGATAATTTCACTGTGTACATGGGTGAGGGTGATCGTTATGAGGATATGAACTCGGCTATGGCGGAGAAATCGGAAATCGCAGACGAATTCCACGGTGACGAGGTGAAAAGCGGCTTGGTACACCATCAGCAGCACCGCACGCCTTATGCGGATTTCCTGAAAGATATGGCGAAAGCGGGGGTTCATTATTACATCGTGGACATGCCTGGGCGAATGATTACTTACACCAGCGGCAGACCGGGAGAATCCTATGCGGAGGCCATTCCGGCATTTGAGTAATACGAATAGAAAGCTGCATCCTTTGAGGATGTGGCTTTTTCTAACTTTTTCAGTCACATAATAAATACAGGATTATCCTTATGAATCTCGAATATAGGGAGTAAAGGGTTTCAAATGGGTGAGCCCATAGACGGTAAACAAAGGAGCAACCCCATGAACAACCAACCTGCTGGGTTGCATCATTTTAAGGCACTTGCTGAGAAAAAAGTGACCTGGCTCGAGCTGTTTTATGATCTGTTATTCGCTGCTGCGGTGTCCAAAGCGAGTCACGTTCTGCTGCATGTGGATCATGGTACCATCCCGCTAGAGTATTTGAGTAAATTTGTGCTCATTTTCGTTCCGATTTGGTGGGCTTGGGTAGGGCAGTCCCTTTTTGTGAATAGGTACGGGCAGGACAGCATGTCACATCGTGTTTTTATGATTTTACAGTTATTTTTCGTCTTAATTATGACGGCTAGTTTGTCCGTTGATTTCGATCAATATTTTGTTCCCTTTCTGATTGGCTATCTAGGTTTGCGGGCGATGACAGCCATTCAATATCTCGCAGTTCATCGGAAGGAAGAAGATCATCGACGCGCTACAGCCCGCTATTTGGGAAGCCGCTTCTGGATCGGACTTGCGATATCCGCACTGTCCCTTTTCTTTGACTCATGGGTACGATATGCCATCTTGTATGCGGGAATTATCGTCGATGTGATGCTTCCACTCCTAGGTCGAAAGTATTTGGTGAAAAGCCCGATCAACACAGCTCATCTCTTAGAGCGCTTCTCGTTGTTTACGCTTATTCTTCTAGGCGAGTCGGTTGTTAGCATCCTCACCGTACTCCAGTCCAGCGATTGGAATTGGCCATCCATCATGTTTGCTTCCCTCACCTTCTTATTAATCATCGCGATGTGGTGGCAGTATTTTGAGAATATGGAGAAGAAAGTGAACAAAGCCTTGGAAACAGCTGGGCAAACGATTATCTATGGCCATTTATTCATTTATTTATCCTTATGTATGATTGCTGCTTCGATCCAGTTGCTATTCTTGAAACAATTGAATAATGGGTTCATGTTAAGCTTTATTTTCGGCTCTGTACTCCTCTATTTCTTCTCAACATCTCTTGTGTTCCATAAATATAGACATTCTCATCTCCGTTTAGGGATTCCCCATTTAGCCCTATTACTCGGCATATTGGGCGTGTTCTTTGGGGTTGATCTGGTGGTTGATCTGCCGAATTATGTGATCATCGGAGAGATGATGCTGTTCTTTGTTGTGTATGCGAAAGTAACGACTTGAGGAGGGATACCATGATCCTAGAAATCGACAACGATCTGCAACTCAAAACACTTGAACCTAAGGACGCTGAGGCTTTATTCGCACTGACTAGTGCATGTCGAGATTATCTGAGAGAGTGGCTGCCCTGGGTGGATGCGACGCGAAGAAGTGAGCATTCCATTGCTTTTATTCAACATTGTCAGACACAGGAAGCAGCCAATAAGGGCTTTAATACGGGCATTTGGTATAAAGGTGAGTTCGCAGGATGTATCGGATTCCACCCGATTAATTGGACGAATCATAGCGTTAGTATCGGCTATTGGTTAGGCCAAGGATTTCAAGGGCAGGGGATAATGACGAGGGCCTGCGAGAGATTAGTTGATTATGCATTTAATGAATTCGGTCTGAATCGTGTTGAAATCCGATGCGGGGATAACAACTACAGGAGCAGGGCTATTCCGGAGAAGTTAGGGTTTACGAAGGAAGGCCAAATTCGGGATGCGGAGTGGTTGTACGACCATTACATTGATCTTGTGGTGTTTGGCATGTTGAAGCGGGAGTGGCGACGAGGCTAACGCATAATGGATAAAAAGCAGGCTGCCTCGGCAACCTGCTTTTTGGTGTCTGCGGCTATTTAGCAGAACTTGTTACATCCCAGTCGCGCTGTAAAAGGATACGCTCTCCTACTTTGAATACGACCGTCAAATGATTCATTCCTGGCTTAAGCGGTTGATTTAGCGAAATATCATAAAGTCCGTAATGATAACTCAAATCATAAAGCAATGTCATCGCGGCAACATGCTCAGTCGTGGATGACTCGTTAGAGTCTCGATTTTTTACTGTTATTTGTAACGTCTGCACGATACTATTCGTTTCATCATAGCGACCGTCATAGATCACTCCTGATAGCTGGGCGTGGTCATTTTCCACTATCGAGGGAAATTGGAGGTTAGAGATGTTATATTGGTGTGCACTTAAATTGACAACTTTGTTCCCGTTGTAGCCTGTGAAGACATTTGTCGTTGCTCCAAGCAAAGTCCTTATATCGGTAAGACCGAGGTGAGGGGAGCTTTTTTTGGTAGGGATGACAGGTGCGGAGGCCAGTGTTACTTGTTTGGCGAGATGACCGTCCCATAGTGTTCTTGCTTGAAGTTCGCCAGTTTTGATCTGAAACGCATAGCCTGAGGTATTTGTATACGTCCACCAGCCCTCGACATCTGGACCTTTTATATCGTAATGGTACATGCCTGCCAAAAAGGAAGTATCAAAAAAAGGTTCGCCTTGCAGGTTGTCGTATCCAATGGGGTCATTGCCGTAGGTAAAGACACCTTGGTCATTCATATAAAAATCTCCAGAATAGTTGGTGTCGCCTATCATTTGCATATCTGACTCGCGGTCTTTCAGTACGATTCGATCGATGTAAGGTTGGATCTGAATCCAAGCTTTACCAACGAATGTGTTAATCTGGAACCATCGTACGCCATTCGGGTCGGTCCATGCGGCTACTGGATGGAGTGTTTGTGGCCCAAGCTGTCCATGGTTAAGAATAATTCCTGTATTGGGATAGCGAAAAAGAGTCGTGATGCCCGCGTTAAGCTGGAGCGTTGCAGTCTCAGTGACAGCATCCTCAGGTTCGGCAAATCTCGGATTAAACCAACCCTCACCCTGAGCGGTGCGAACGTGATACCAATCCCCCTCATAACCATAGGAATTGGGAAACTCGCTATATGTTTTTTCAAAGACAGTCAGGTCTCCAGTTACGATTATTTTAGGCTCATCCTCAAACTGGGAAGGATAGGTATAGAGCGCACTTGGATGTGTTCGTTTGATGGTTTTCGATTCTGCAGCGATTGGCTGTCCGCCACTTAAGGCCCATTTCGTTCCCTCATTCGTTTCGATTTGATAGTAGGTTCCGAGCACAGAACGATATTTACCAGTTATATGTAAAAATTGGTTTGAAAGCGTTCCGTCTGTCTGATAGGTTTGGTAATCGAACTGAGGCTTAAGGTTATAGTAGACATTTGAAAAATAACTCATCTGATCTGCTTTATGAAAGGTACCAATCTGATCCAGCTTCACATGAATCCACTGATCCCCAAGCCAGGTGGTATGAATTTTGATCCATTTCATTGGATTGAATACATCGCCTGTGCCTGAACCATTCCTGAACCAGCCTTTTTCAGCGTCAACAACGGTCACATCCTGCGGGGAAAGAGCTGCCGTAGGCTCAACTTTATCAGAAGGCTTCGCATATAAAGGTGTTATGTCCATTAAGGTTAGGGTCGTTGGTGGCGGAACCTCAATTTGCCAAGGAGCGGTTTTAATCCATCTGTCGCCAATATCCGTATGTATTTTCCACCAGTTCCCGCCACCGGACCATTGGCTCTCGGCTTCGATCACGTCAACCGTTTGGGGAGCGAACGATCCCTCCGCTTTGTTCAACAGCGCATTCGGAATCACATAATAAGGAATGTCCTCAAGCAGGGTTACCTTTAGGGGAATATGAATGCCATCTGCAACTTCCGTTGGTGTATCGGCATATTCGTAGGCACTCCCTGGAGAGGCCCAAAGAGCGATTTGCAAGCCTATACCCGCTAACCCGAGGACTACAGCTTTTTTCCACATGGTAGGTTACTCCTTCCCTTCATCATTTCAATCATCTAGTATGTTTGACTATAAATTGGGTGGAAAGTTGTGGGCGTACTGTCCAAAAGTGCGTCTTCATGCCAGATAGGCTACAATAAGGGTGTAGAACGAATACATATTTTCAGGAGGCTATATTCAGATGAGAGATTCATTTGTTTTTGACTTGGTCGACAAACATCGTGGAAGATTGCTACAGTTGGTAGAGGGTTGCCCCGTAGAGAAACGCAATGTCGTGCCTGCTGGCTTTAATAATAGTGTGCACTGGCAAATTGGACATGTGCTAACGGTCACGGAGCGTGTCATATTCGGCTTTGCAGAGCAACCGACGGCAGTTCCAGCAAGTTACATGGGCTTTTTCGGAAGCGGGACAAAACCCGCAGATTGGCAAGAGGAGCCGCCAGCGTGGGATGATCTCGTTGCACAATTGAAGGATCAGGCTGTACGGATACGCGAGACTTTCAAGGATACACTAGGATCGACGGTGAAAGAGAACTTTTTCAAAGCGGAGACAGTGGAAGAATTGATCGTTTCTAGTATGCTGCATGAGGTCAATCATGGCGGTGTGGTTGCGTCATTGCTGAAAGTGTTGAAATAGCGGGGAAATGTATAGTGGAGGGCTCTTCAGAGGATGAACTTTGGAGGGCTTTTTTTGTTGATGATGTTAAGGTGGAGACCACAGGAGTGCAGCAAGTCGAAAAAATCGAATTGCAGGAAAGGGATTAGAGGTCTACGGGTGTAATAAGTCGAAAAAATCGACTAAGTCGTCCGACCCAGAATCAATCCGAATGGGGATAACCGGAAAATCCGATTAACTCGTCCGACTCAGAGTCAATCCGGCAGGAGATAGTCGGAAAATCCGAGTAACTTGTCTGACTCAGAGTCAATCCACGAGGAGATAGTCGGAAAATCCGAGTAAGTCGTCCGACCCAGGGTCAATCCGGTAGGAGATAGTCGGAAAATCCGACTATCTAGTCCGATATAGAGTTAATCCGGTAGGAGATAATCGGAAAATCCGAGTAACTTGTCTGACTCAGAGTCAATCCGCGAGGAGATAACCGGAAAATCCGACTAACTAGTCCGACCCAGAGTCAATCCGGGTGGAGATAACCGGAAGATCCGACTAACTCGTCCGATACAGAGTCAATCCAGTAGGAGATAGCCGGAAAATCCGACTATCTACTCCGACCCAGAGGCCTCGTGTTTTTGCAAGTCGATTCATCGACCTACTTTGTAGAGTTACTACCCCGCCTGCCGCCCAGCCCCCCTCACTACAGAGAGCCTGTACCACAGGAGCATCCCAAGTGAGCAACATCCCACAAGGATGAGGATCCCATATACATGTTTGTACGAGTGAAGAAGCGTGGTGTTTTTCTGAATCTCAAGCAAGATCCCGCAGATGGCTACCGACATCGAGCCCCCAAAAAACTGGATCAGCTGCATCAAACCCATGCCAGAGCCGATTAATTCCCTTGGGAGGATGCGTGAGGTTTCATTGTTCAACGAAGCAATAGTTGCCGAGAAAGCGGGTGAGAAACACAGATAGCCGATCATGATGACGAGCGGTGAAGCTCCCAGTACAGTCGAGAATGCGACCATTACTAGTGCCAGAATCACATGTCCGATCAGCAAAAACCGCAGATTGCCAAAGCGATCAATAAAGCGGCCGACGAAGCGAGTTAGGAAGGCCGACAGGATAGCTCCAGGAGCAATGGTTAAGCCAATGGTCATGGCCGATTTATCGAAGATTTTCGCCAATACCAGCGGCATTAGAAATAAATTACCCAGGTTCAAGACCAAGATA
Source organism: Paenibacillus pectinilyticus (assembly GCF_001700435.1). Lineage (GTDB taxonomy): Bacteria > Bacillota > Bacilli > Paenibacillales > NBRC-103111 > Paenibacillus_E > Paenibacillus_E pectinilyticus. The sequence goes on along the minus strand of NZ_LYPC01000028.1, from coordinate 499,384 downwards.
CAGAAACCGATCACGGCAAGTTTGCGAAAAGCCGGACTTGCCAGCAAGGCTGGGTTGATGAATGTGTTACTTTTTCGCTTTAGGTGCCAGATATGCAAGCCAAGCGAGATCACACTGACGGTGAGCCAAACAACCGACAGCTGCGTGACAGCTAGCAGCAGGGTCGCAGCATTTACGACCGTGAAGACAGCGCCCAGCATATCGAATCGAAACGGCATCGGCTGCTCCTTAGGCAGCAAACGCAAGAGAATAGGGAGAATCACCAAGACGAGACACGTAATGGCGAACAACCCGTTCCAGCCAAAATATTCACTGATCAAGCCGCCAACGATCGGGCCGAGCCCGAAAGCCATGGCGCTTCCTGCGGAAATCATCGCAATCGCTGAGCCGCGGCGCTCAATTGGTATGTACCGACTGGCGAGTACCAGCCCCAGCCCAGCCATCACCCCTGCACCTGCGGATTGTAGAATACGTGCTAGCAGCAAGGTATGGAATTCGTGGGCGAACAATCCGAAAACAGAGGAAAGACCAAGCACAATAAGCCCCACAGTGAGGAGCTTACGAATAGGAACAACATCGGATAGTCTGCTGTATATAACGGTAGATAGGGCATAACCAATGGAATAACTGGAGATGACCCAGGATCCGAGGTCCGCGGTAATGTTAAGATCTTGGATAATACTAGGCAGCGATACATTAAACATTGTCGTATTCATGACAACAATGAATAAGCCAATCGTCCAAACGGGCATTACAATTTTATCGTTCATGTAGGACCATCCTGTCTGACGTGAGTTGTAAATAGAATTCCTTTATTATAAACCTATAAAGTATAATATCCAAAGGCGCATCAATAGCGATGTTCATCCGTTCCTATTTTGTAACAATTCAGTAGGAGATCATATCTCTTTTGTTATATAATAAAAAAGACCGTACGGTTCGGTTTTTTATTCTGTGAAACCACTCCTAAAGAAAGGTTGAAAACATGAGCACAAGTCATAAAGCATACCTACTCATGGTGTCAGTAGCAGCCTTATTCATCATCTACGTGCTGTACGCCAACTTTGTCCATGATCCACAAGCAACCGCCTTTCTGAGCCATAAAGTGGACCTGAAACATCCAGTAAATAGGCCGGTCTGGTTAAAAGTGATGAATGTACACATCATTTTCGCTTGTATGGCTATGATTTCGGGAGCCGTTAATTTCGCATCCTTTGTCCTACGGAAGCATCGCAAATTCCATCGTCTGAATGGCTATTTATATGTCCTGTCCGTCGTAATCGTGGACCTTACTTCCGGCTTCATGGCGCCATATGCGACAGGGGGAAAGGCGACCAGCATGGGTTTTGATCTGTTGAATATCGTATGGCTGGCGATGACGATCACGGCAATCGTCAAAATTAAGAAAAAACAAATGAACCAACATCGCAAATGGATGACAAGGAGCTATGCTTTCGTATTTACCAATCTCATGATTCATGCCATTAGTTCACTACTTCATAACGGTTTCGGCCTCACTTATACGACCAGTTATACGATAGCCGTGTACGGGGCGATCGTGTGTCTAGCGGCAGCGGCGGAACTCGTCATTCGAACTGCTTTTCGTAAACCAAGCACGATCATCTGAAGGAGGCACTCTCATGCATGTTCAAGTTGTATTATTTGATGGGTTCGATCTGATGGATGCGTTAGCCCCCTATGAAGTATTCGCAGCTGCAGGGATGTACGCTGGAGGAGCCATCACGGTGGAATTGGTGTCGGCAGAGGGGAAACGCTCGGTACCGAGCGGCATGAATGGGCCTGCAATCGAAGCGCAAGCTGCCCTAGACCCTCATCGAGCGGGCATTATCCTTGTCCCAGGAGGTTCAGGAAAGCCAGAAGGAGATGACGAAGATGCAGTCCCCAATATTTTACGGCTGGCTATGGAAACGGATTTGACGAGATTGATGAAACAGGCTTTTGACAATCATGATGTGACTGTAGCGACAGTATGCGGGGGCTCGTTGGTGCTTGCTATGGGAGGGCTTTTGGAGGATCGGCATGCGGTGACGAATCATTTGGGGATGGCAGCGCTAGGTGCCACAGGGGCCATCCCGATCGCGGCTAGAGTCGTAGAAGACGGGCCTCGATTGGTAAGTGGCGGAGGCGTAACGTCAGGACTTGATGTGGCCTTGTACTTAGTTGAGCGAGAGTTAGGCCCCCAAATTGCTTCGGCTGTTGAGAAATTATTCGAGTACGAGCGTAGAGGTACGGTGTGGCGAGCACAAGGTATCGTGCCGATCAATTTTGCTGCAAGTTTGGATGACACTACAGACGAAATGCCGACATCGGCTAAAGGCCCAGTAGTTGATAACCATGCGGCAACCAGCAGGGGAATCGCAGGCAACTGGCAAACGGCTATATCCACACCTATTGGCAAAATGTCAGTGAAACTCCACATCTCCTCGAAGGACGGAGTTATACAGGGGACAGCCACACAAGGCGACGAGGTCGTCGAATTCCTCAATCCTACTTGGAATGGCAGTCAATTGACGTGGACGCAGCGTGTGAAGAAGCCGATGAGGTTGAATTTGAAGTTCGAAGTAACTGTGCAGGGAGATGTCATGAGCGGAACAGCTAAAGCAGGCATGCTTCCTGCCTCGAAGGTTGCGGGTAGTCGAATCAACTGAATACACATGGAAAAACGGCTGTTACTGAGCTTTGTAGCTCAGGAGCAGCCGTTCAATATTTTGCATGGCATAAGCGACATGACGGTTATCTCGCATCAGCCTGCCGGCCATAATGCCGCCTTCAATTGTCGAAAAGATAAAGGAAGCGACCGACTCCAGCTCCATCTCCGGTTGAAATTCCCCGGTACGCAACCCCTCCGCTAGTAAAGATTGAATAAATCCTAACATCTGGGAGTAAGCTCCCACAGCATGATCGCGAAGAACGGGAAATGAATGGTCGCTCTCGACCGCTGTATTCAAGAAAGGACATCCCCCTTGCAGGGGAGGATTATGAACGGTGTCACGATACACATCGCACATAGCTATGATTTTGCCGGTAGCGGTGTCTTGTGTTTCGATTGCGGCTGAGAAATGCTGCCATAGTACTTGTCCCGCGTATTGGAAAGCTTCAATAGCAATATCGTCCTTGCTGGCGAAACTGCGATAGATAGCGCCTTTCGTTAAACCCGTCACGTCCATAATGTCTTGCATCGTTGTGCCGGTGTATCCTTTTTCGTTAAATAGAACAGCCGATTTCTCAATGATTCGGAGCCTCGTTTGTTCGCCTTTGCGCATAGGTGAATTCCTCTCTTGCGAAACTTACATGATTACTACGATTATAACACAACGTAACTTAGGCTATATCAATTTAAGGATTCATGGGCAAAAGCAAATTGACAGGCTGGAAAATCAGAAGTATCATTTAATTATATATTTAGGCAAACATCTAAATAAATAAGGAGGGGCAAACATTGAATGAGGCATTTAAAGCTCTATCCGATCCAACACGACGGGAAATTTTACAGCTGCTACGCGAAAAAAGCATGAATGCTGGCGATATTGCCGATCATTTTCATATTAGCAAGCCGAGCATTTCGCATCATTTAAACCTGCTGAAGCAAGCGGGGCTTGTACTTGATGAACGTCAGGGACAACATATCATGTATACGCTGCACACCACGGTTGTCGAAGATGTCATCGGATGGATGTTTAACATACTTAATAAAAAAGATCAGGAGGAACCGTCATGAAGAAATGGAAAGAAATTTCCTTGCTTGTTATTAGTCTTTCACCTGTCATAGGAGCTCTGCTGCTGTATAACCGTCTTCCGGACACAATGGCCTCTCATTTTGGCGTGAATAATGAAGTGAACGGCACGATGAGCAAAAATATGTCGCTACTGATGCTGTTCCTGCTTGGTCTACTGCCGCCATTCCTGCGCATTATCCGTTCGATTGATCCGAAGAAAGCGAATTTTGAGAAATTCCCGCAAGCCTTTGAAGTGACAAGGTTCGGGGTTACCATTCTGTTAGCTGTGGTAGGTTGGGGAATTATTATTTTTAACTTGGGCTATGACTTGGATTTCAAAAAAATGACAATGATCTTGCTAGGCGCTCTATTTGCCGTGATGGGGAACTTCTTAACACAGGTCAAATCGAACTATACGTTTGGCATACGGACACCATGGACGCTCGCCAATGAAGAAGTCTGGCGCAAAACACATCGCTTGGGCGGACCCTTAATGATGATCGGCGGGATCATTGCCTTTATTGCTGCATTCCTGACGAGCACAGCAGCGATTGTTGTCTTCATCGCAGCTATTGCGCTCAGTTCCTTCATTCCTGTCGTGTATTCGTATATCTTATTTAGCCGAATTTCCAAATAAATAACAGATATGGAGGCTGCCAGCTAATTGCTGCGCAGTCTTTTTCAATTAACCCCGTTAACCTTCAAGCTGGTTGGATCACCTTTTAGCGCATATTTGCGATTCAGTAGAAAGCCGAATAGGGAAGCCAGTGACTGCTGAAACAACATGCCGAGCACGACCGGAATCGCCACGGGTGGCGGGAAATAAGCGACAGCGAGCACCGCGCCTGCACTAATATTGCGCATGCCGCTGTTAAAAGTAAGGGCAACCACGACGTCTTGTTCCCACCGGAACAGCTTGGCGACGAGCCAGCCGATCATGTAGCCCAGCGAGGCAACGACGAGCACGAAGCCTGCCAATCCGAGCAGCTTAGCGCTGAAATCTCGCAAGTAGGGAGCGATGACAGAGCTATTGATCGCGACGACGACGCCCATGGCGATTTTCGAAAAAGGGCCCAGACGCCCACTCCACTGCTCCTTAATTCGCCCGCGTGTCCATTGATTGAGCAGCATGCCGATAAGTGAAGGCACGACGATCATGAAGAACAGACCTTTCATCATCGCGAAGGTATCGAGCTGCACTTTGGTGCCCACTAAAACAGATAGCGTATACGGGACGACAAAGGGGGAGAGGATCGTATCCATCAGGATGATCGATAACGTCAGCACAATATTGCCCCTGTAAATCGCCACCCAGACGAAGCTGGTTATCCCCGTAGGAATGGCTGCTGCTAGAATGAGTCCGGTAATCGTCAACGGTTCATGTCCATAGACGGTATGCCCGAGACCAAGCGCGATCAAAGGCATCCCAACATGGAGAATCAGAAGTGTCGTGATGAGCGGCAGAGGTTGAACGACGACTTTAACGAACTCTCGGAAGCTGGAGGAAATACTCCCCGAGAAGGTCATGAATGCGAACAACCAAGGAGATAAATAGGTGAAGACGGATAAATGGCTCCCGAGTAGGACGCCAATAAGGACACTGATGGGTGTAATGAGCGGCAAAATCTTTTCTAATCGACGATTCAATTGGGAAAGCATCTAGGTGACATCCTTTCGTGACTAGCTGGTATGAGGGAGCGCTATTTGACTTGACCGATGGAAAGACTGACTTTGTAATTGCCAAAGTGCAGAAGTTCATCAAGGAGCGTGTTGAGCTCCAATGGTGTTCGGACGCGTACCCGCATCCAGTAACAGCCTTCACCGCTGACACGATGTGTCTCAACCACACTTTCCTGATCTTGCATATAGGTAAGGAACGCCTGATGGGCTGTATTTGATTTCATAAAAACAATGATAAAAGCATGGACAACTTGCCCGATTTTCTCGGGGTTCCAGTTCACGGTATAGCCCGTGATAACGCCGAGATCCTGAAGTTTGCGAACACGAGCACCGACGGCTTGTCCGGTCAAATGAACGTGCTGGCCAATAGCCTTGTGCGACTGCGTGGCATCCTGCAGCAAATGGTGCAAGATACGTAAATCAATCTCGTCGATGGCGGAGTTGCTTAGCATTGTGTAAATTCCTTTCACAATGAAATGAAAAGCTGACTTTTCCTTTCAACGTAGGGTATGGGAGTCATGGCTTCTATTTTATAATTGTAGCAGAACCATAAATAGAAGATAAGAGGTGTTCGAACATGAAGCTTCAATTACTTCGTCACGCCACGCTTTGGCTGGAATATGCAGGTATTCAATTCCTGATCGATCCCATGTTTAGTGAAGAAGGTGTCAATCCACCGATTGTGAATACAGCGAATTCTCGGAGGAATCCACTTGTTTCACTGCCATTCCCGCTGGATGAACTGCGTGAGCCTGATGCTATTATTGTGACTCATCTGCATGGCGATCATTGGGACGCGGCTGCCGCAGAAAAACTATCGAAGTCAACGCCGATTCTATGCCAGCCTGGGGATGAAGGGACGTTTACGGCTGCGGGGTTTAGTTCCGTAACAGCTGTTCAAGAGACACTTACCTTGCAGGGAGTAACCTTAGTCCGAACAGGCGGACAGCATGGGACAGGTGAGATTGGCAAGCTAATGGGGCAGGTGTCAGGATTTGTTTTCCAAGCAGCAACCGAGCCGACCCTGTATATCGCGGGAGATACGATTTGGTGTGAGGACGTGCAGCAAGCGTTGGAAGCCCATCAACCAGATTGGACGGTGGTCAATGCTGGCGGAGCGCAATTCGTCATGGGTGATCCCATTACAATGAATGCGAACGATGTCGTGAGCTTATGTCGCTACGCGCCATTCTCCAAAGTCGTTGCTGTGCATATGGATGCGATCAACCATTGTCACGTAACGCGTGAGGATTTGCGGAACAGAGTGACTGCAGAGGGGTTGGAGGAGCAGGTCGCCATTCCGGAGGATGGGGAGTGGGTGTGAACTTGGATTGATGGATGACCTCCTTATCCCACGTCTCATCGAATAGATGGATTACTCAACCAAGTTCCATTGGATATATCCAGTAGAAATCTGATTTTGCAGCGGTGAAAGTGACTTTGATTGGATAAATCCACTGCAAGGTCCATTTTTCCAGCAAAAATGACCCAATTGAGGGGTAATGAGTGGAAATGTCCATTGGAAGTGATCATTCATCGATAAATCAACTGAATACACTGGATAAATCCAATTAAACTAATCGCAGGAGAAGGTTAAGGGGCTTAACTATGTTGTCCTATTCAAATGAAGTAAAAAGAGGGTGCCCCTCGCCATTTACTTGGCTGTGACACCCTCTTTGGAAACCTAGAACATTATTTACCTAGTAAAATTTTCGTGTACGGCGAATCAATCGGCAGCATGATGACCGGCTCTCCTTGGAAGGAAACCAGGTAGCTGTCCAACGTACGATAGAAATTATAGAAAACCGGGTCCTTCCCATAGGCAGTGTTGTAAATTTGAGCGGCTTCCTGCTCGCCTTCGGCCACGATTTTCTTCGCATCGGCCTGAGCTTGCGCGATCAACTCACTCGCTTGTCTGTCCGCTTTGGAGGTGATTTTCTTCGACTCTTCATCGCCCTCGGACAAGTATTTCGCCGCAATGGACTGGCGGTCCGAAATCATCCTTTTGTACACGCTTTGCTTGTTAGAATCGGGCAGATCCGTGCGTTTGATGCGCACATCCACGATTTGAATGCCGTAGTTATCGCGCGCCATCAACTCCGAAACTTCCTTCGTAATCTCATCGTTTAGGTTACCCCGCTGGGTATTCTCGCTGATGATATCGCTGTAATTAATCTCCGATAATTTCCGTCTCACGGTGTTATACACCGCTGCATCAATCCGCTCTTCCCCGCCTGTGATCGACTGAATCGTGCGCAGGAACTGCTGGGCATCATCAATCCGCCACACCGTATAGTTATCAACCTCGATCGGCTTCTTATCTTTGGTCAAGATGGAAGTCGGCTTGCTATCATACACCATCTGATATTTAGGCAGCGTGCGGACCGATTCAATGAATGGGATTTTAAAATGAATACCAGGCTCGGTTTGGATCCGAACGGCTTCTCCAAATTTGAGAACGACACGGTATTGCCCTTCTTTGACAATAAAAATCGAGATCAGGAAGAAGAACACGATAACGACACCAACGATGGATCGAAAAAGCCATTTGCGTTGCATGCTCATTTCGCAGCTCCTCCTTGTGCCGTGCCTGCAGCAGCCGTAGTAGGCGTGCGCAGCAGCTCGTTAATAGGTAAATATTTGACCGTTTCACCGGTGCTGTCACTAATGAAAATTTTCGCATTCGGTAATATTTTCTCCAGCGTCTCGATGACAAGCCTGCTCTCTGTTACTGATTTATTATTCACGTACTCGGCATAGATCGCATTGAACTTCGCGACATCCCCTTGGGCATTCAAAATCCGGGAGTTTTTCTGAGCCTGAGCATTCTCCAGAAGGGCTTGCGCGTTGCCTCGCTCTCTAGGAAGAATATCGTTCTCATATTTCGTTGCCACGTTAATCTTTGTATTTTTTTCCTCACGAGCGTTGGTGACATCCTTAAAAGCATTCTGCACATCACCCGCAGGAGGTTCAATGTCTTGGAACTTCAAATCGACAATATGAATGCCTGTTTGATATTTGGTCTGCATCTCGATCAGGCGCTCTTTGACCTTGCCTTGGACTTCGGTTTTTCCTTCTGTGATGGCGAAATCGAGTGCGGTTGAACCAATAACGGAGCGGATCGCGGCGCTTGCTGAGTTACGCAGGAACTGTTCTGCATTATCAATATTGTAGAGGTAATTCCGCATGTCGCTAATATTCCATTCCACTACCGCATCGGCTGATAAAATATTTTCATCCCCGGTAATCATCATCGCTTCTTCGTCGACGGGGGTGATTTTACCACCGGCTTCTCGGAAGCCGATTTGGATGCGCTGGGTCTTTTTGGCCGGCAGCACAATCACCTGCTGAATTGGAAAGGGCAGCTTAAAGTGAAGCCCGGCTTCCTTTTCGCCACTATAGGACCCTAAGGTCAGAATGGCTGCTTTCTCATGCTCTTGCACGGTATAGAAAGTGGATGAACCGAAAATGAGGACGAGAACAATGATCAAGCCAGCGATGATTTTGGTTGCCAGTCCTGGAGGGAGCGAGGCGGGTCTTCGTCGATCTGGTTCTGGCAGTACAAATGGTTCCAATACAAACACCCCTTCGTTTATAAAATTAGATTGATATGGTATACGGAAGACTTTGGTAAAAGTTTCAGGACAGGCAAGCTCGGAAAATTTATATTTCCAACAGCTGGATGTCGTGCTATGATATTTATCAATTGCATACAAATGAATCCCTAGGGGCGCCGTGAGGCTGAGACAGTGTAATCTGAACCCTTTGAACCTGATCTGGTTTATGCCAGCGGAGGAAAGTGGAACGAGCTTTGGAGCCGATTTTTTAGCGTATGTATGATGCGGCAGCCTACAACCACTTTCCTGAGGAAAGTGGTTTTTTTGTGTTATACGGGAACTGTGATGTTGATGGAAAGGAGCGGGCTTCAATGGGAAGGAAAGAACTTCATGTCATATCCAATGGAAAGCTTTCGTGGTCCGAATTGGCGAAGGCAGCGGCGCAGATCCATCCACATGTTACAGCGATTCATATTCGAGAAAAAGCGAAGTCCTTAGACGAGGTTTTCATTGGTGTGCAGTACTTAATCGAGCGCGGGGTTCCTGCTCAAAGTCTATACATTAATGGCTTTCCTTCTATTGCGCTAGGTTTACAGACAGGGGGACTACACCTGCCAGGAACGGCGCCCTCGCTTGTGATTCAAGATGAGCTGTGCCAAGGGATTGGGCGTATCGGCGTCTCTGTTCATCATGGGGATGAGGCGAAATCACGTGAAAAAGAAGGAGCCCATTATGTGATGTTCGGGCATATCTTTACAACCGACTCCAAACTCGGAGTGCAGCCTAGAGGCTTGGAGCCATTACGACAATTAGTTCATCGGGTTAACATCCCTGTTATTGCGATTGGTGGCATGACGCCCGGGCGGGTAAGGTCTGTGCTGGATACAGGAGCAGCTGGAATCGCTGTAATGAGCGGAATTTGGGAAGCTCAAGACCCGCTAAGAGCGGTAAAAGCCTATCAAGACGAGCTTCAACATATAGAGGTGAGCTAATTGAAAGCAAGGAAATCAGAGGTCATCATCGTCGGTGGCGGTGTTATCGGTGCATCGATCGCGTATTACTTGGCTAAAAAAGGGCAATCCGTCACGCTGCTAGAGCGCGGCCAGCTTGGCCTGGAAGCTTCGGCAGCCGCGGCCGGCATGCTCGGCGCGCAGTCCGAGATGGAGGACACGGGCGCTCTGTTCCAGTGGGCGCGCCAAAGCCGTGCCATGTTCCCCCAACTGAGCGGGGAACTGCGAGAACTCACGGGCATCGATATTGGTCTCGTCCGTGAAGGGCTTCTGAACATCGCGCTCAGCGACGTTCAAGAGAGGGAGCTGCGCGCGCGGGAGAAGCTGCAGCGCGCGGCGGGTGAACAGGCCCAGTGGCTCAGCGCCGCTGAGGCTATGGCCATAGAGCCCGCGCTGAGCGAGGCAACGCGCGGAGCCCTGTACCTGCCCGAAGATGGGCAGGTGGATGCGCCCTTGCTGGCTGCGGCGTTCGCGCAGGCGGCGCAGGTGCTGGGGGCGAAGATGCAACCCTTCGCCGGGGTGCAAGGGCTGCTGACCGCGCAGGAGCGCGTCATCGGCGTGTTGACAGCCGCCGGGCCGCTCTACAGCAACCACGTCGTCGTTGCCGCAGGCACGTGGAGCGGTCAGCTGCTTGGTAGCATCGGCGTTGATCTGCCGATGTATCCTGTAAAAGGCGAGTGCTTCTCCGTCAGGACGCCGAAGCCAGTGTTGAAGAAGACCCTGTTTACACCAGGGTGCTACATTGTTCCGAAAGCCGGCGGACGGCTGGTCGTCGGCGCTACGGTCGTGCCGAACAGCTACGACCGCAAGGTGTCGCTCTCGGGCTTAGCCGAGCTGATGGATCGCGCGAGGGGGTTAATGCCCGCGCTCGGTGATGCCGAGTGGGAGAAGGCTTGGTCGGGTCTGCGTCCGCAGACGGCAGACGGGCTGCCCTACATCGGCAAGGTGCCGATGGTGGAGGGGTTGTATGTTGCTTGCGGGCATTACCGCAACGGGATTTTGCTGAGCCCCATTACCGGGAAGGTGATGGCGGATTGGATTTTGAGTGGCGAGGTAAGTTCGTTTGCGGGTATGGGAGCTGGTGTAGAAACAGGTGTAAGTGCAGGGAGTGGTGCGGGCGGGGGACATGAGACTGTGGCAGTGAGAGGATTAGGGCTAGTGCCAGGAGCAGGACCAGTGCCAGCACCAGTGTCAGCGTCAGGACTATCGAGCGAGCCACGAGCCATGGATATGGATGTGTACCAGCAAATTGAATTTGAGGTTGGTGAATGTGCTTTACAGTCTTTAGCCCCATGGATGGAGGCGTTCAGTCCTGATCTTTCACCAGAGAGTAAGCGTGTTGCGCCCCCCAGCCTCTGAAGTATGTTCAAGCACAGGAAAGGAAGCGATGAGTGTTGAAATTGCACATTAACGGCGAGCAAGTAGACGTACCCGAAACAATTCGGACCGTTGAAGAGCTGCTCGCACATTTCGATCTAAGCGACAAAATGCTCGTGGTCGAGCATAACGCAGCCATTTTACATAAAGAGAATCACGCAGGGGCTAAGCTTGCGGAAGGGCATCAAATCGAGATCGTACATTTTGTTGGAGGAGGATAATCACATGTTAAAAATCGGTCCTTATGAGTTTCGTTCACGCTTGCTGCTAGGTACGGGGAAATTTCCGAATTTCCAGATTCAAAAACAAGCGGTAGATATCAGTGAATCACAAATTTTGACGTTTGCGGTGCGAAGGATGAACATTTTTGAAGCGAGTCAGCCGAATTTCTTATCGATGCTGGATGTATCGAAATTCACTTTACTGCCGAACACAGCTGGTGCCAAAACAGCCGAAGAAGCTGTTCGTATCGCGCGGTTAGCGAAAGCCTCTGGGTTATGCGATATGATCAAAGTCGAAGTTATAGGCGATGAAATGACCCTGCTGCCAGATCCAGTGGAAACGTTGAAAGCCTCTGAAATGCTGCTGGAGGAAGGTTTTATCGTACTTCCGTACACGTCGGATGATGTCTTATTGGCCAAACGTTTGCAAGCCTTGGGCGTCCATGCTATTATGCCAGGCGCATCACCGATTGGCACAGGTCAAGGGATTATTAATCCGCTGAACCTGAGCTTCATCATCGAGCAAGCAACCGTTCCGGTTATCGTAGATGCGGGAATCGGTGCACCATCGGATGCAGCGTTGGCTATGGAAATGGGAGCAGACGGCGTGCTGCTTAACACAGCAGTATCAGGCGCGAAGGATCCTGTCAAAATGGCTTATGCCATGAAACTCGCGATTGAAGCGGGACGCGCTGGCTTTGAGGCGGGTCGCATACCGAAAAAGAGATATGCTTCGGCGAGCAGTCCGATGGAGGGCTTGAGTCGGGTGTAAGTGGAGTGTTAGTGGGTAGGGTCAAGGGTTGGCCCATGACCCTACCCACATAACTATTAGATTCTATGTGTAATCTCTACAATTTGCACCATTGGTGCAAATAGCACAAACGGAACACACATCGCAATAGCTACACATTCAGCACGACCGTACAATCTGCGAATCACTCTGGCAACAACGTAACCTTCGAACTAATCTACTTGTGACACCCAAATCTCCTTATGAACATAATGAAACCTGCAAAACTGCAGGTTTTATTAGCGAATTAGCCCCTCCATAGAAGAATACCTGCGAATATGCAGGCTTTTTCTAAGAAATCAGCTTAATTAGATGAATTATGCAGAATGACCTGCATATTCGCAGGCTTTTCCTATTTTAGTGTGAATGAGGGGTAAAAGGATGCACTTTTGCAGTTTTTTTATACGTCGGCGATTCTGCACGAGAAGTCTAACCTCGAATAACACAATTTCAAACTAGAATGAACAGTACCAACTTTAACTAGCATGTATTGTTCAGTTCCAAGCTAGAGCGTATTGTACCAATTCAATCTCGAGTTTTAGCTCAAATCATAAATTAAAAACATTACAAATCAAATTTCTTAATAAAACTCAGAAAGGGGGAGCAACGTGGCGATCTATAAGGCATTAACAATAGCAGGTTCAGATAGTGGCGGTGGTGCGGGAATTCAAGCGGATCTGAAAACTTTCCAGGAGTTAGGCGTGTATGGCATGTCTGTCATTACGGCCGTTACCGCGCAGAATACGTTAGGGGTGCAAGGTGTTTACCCGATGAGCACGGAAGCGATCGAACGGCAGTTGGCTTCGATAGGCGAAGACTTGCGGCCGGATGCGTTGAAGACAGGAATGCTTTTTAGCGGAGATATCATTCGTATTGTGGCTGCAGCCATTGACAAGTATGGATGGAAGCAGATCGTGGTGGACCCAGTGATGATTGCTAAAGGCGGTGCTTCGCTTCTACAGCAGGAGGCGATCGATGCGATGATTCATAAGTTGCTTCCGCTGGCTGATGTGGTCACACCGAATATCCCGGAAGCTGAGGCGATAAGTGGTATACGAATTACAGATTTGGCGTCTCGCCAGCAAGCGGCGAAGCGTATCTATGAATTCGGCTGCAAGCATGTGTTGATCAAAGGCGGTCATGATGCCGATTCAGAACAGGCGACGGACTTATTATATGACGGATTTTCGTTTAAGGAATTTACGTCTCGGAGGTTAGTTACGCAACATACGCATGGAACGGGGTGCACGTTTGCGGCGGCTTTAACTTCGGGATTAGCGCAAGGACGTCCAATTACAGCTTCGCTTCAATTGGCCAAAAGCTTTATCCACGCTGCGATCTCGGAGCCTTTGCATATCGGAAGTGGGCATGGGCCTACGAATCATTGGGCGTATCAACAAGGTGTTCGAGCTGCTCAAAAAGACGAAGCAACACGAGGTGTGCGATGAGCCTAGCGATGAATCAGGAAGAGCTGCGTAAAGCGCTGCGTCTATATCTGGTGATGGGCAGCCCCAATTGCAGCGGGGCAGATCCGTACGACGTGCTGGAAGCCGCTATCGACGGCGGCATTACGATGTTTCAGCTGCGCGAGAAAGGCCCCGGCGCCCTGCAGGGGCCAGCGCTGCTCGCGCTGGGCGCGCGGCTGCGCCGGCTTTGCGCGCAGCGCGCGATCCCGTTCATCGTCAACGATGATGAACGGCTGGCTCTAGAGCTTGAGGCCGATGGCATCCACATCGGCCAAGAGGATGCGCCAGCCGCCGCTGTGCGGAAGCGGCTGCCGAACATGATCGTGGGCGTGTCGGCCCACGATCTGGGCGAAGCCCAGTCGGCGCTGGCCGAAGGCGCCGACTATCTCGGCGTAGGCCCCCAGTACGCCACGCGCACGAAGCTCGATGCGCGTGAGGCTCAGGGGCCTGCCGGTATCGCGCGGATGCGCGCAGGCGGCATCCAGCTCCCGCTCGTGGGCATCGGTGGCATCGATGCTACGAATGCGAGCGCCGTCATCCGCGCAGGCGCGGACGGCGTGGCGGTGGTGAGCGCCATCGCAGGCGCTCGCGCGCCGCGCGAAGCCGCTGAGGCACTGAGCTCATTGCTCTACCTCTAACCTAGGCGTAGTGCTCACAGCTCTGCCACTAGCAAGGCCCACTGCCCATTGCTCTACCACTAGCCTGCTCGTTGCTCTGCCTTTTAAAAAAACTGGCACATCACCCGTCAAATAAAACCCGCGTACCCCGAACGCGCGTTGTGGCACCGACGCATGACGGAGGTCAAACCCTGTAGTTCGATGCCGTCGAATGCTAGACTTGTTTCCTATCTATTATTTTCCTTGCGACGTTTCTACCTTTATGGTGACAGAAACGTCGCTTTTTGCTACCATAGTAGAAAGCTTAATTTCGGTAACTCGTTAAAGCGGTGAAATGTCGCCTAGATAAAGGCTCCGTACTGGATCTTTAGGTAGCCTGAAACCGCAATTGACATAGATTCTGTTTAGGATTATGATACGGTTAAAAAGATTTGACCGTCGTTTAATTAATCTCGTTTAGAGGTTAAATGTTGACCCAAAAGCGCATATTATAAGGCTTTTTCGGTACAGAGAGGGAGGTCGGATCCAAGATGAAGCTACAGCCTGTTTATATCATTGAAGAACTAGAACAACTCAAAACGATAAGTGATCCACTTCGTGCTAGAGTACTGCTTCTTCTCATAGAGAAAGCTTATACCGGCCAACAGTTGGCAAAACTGCTAGGAATGGCGCGCGCCAAAGTGCATTATCATTTGAATGAACTTGAGCGTCATGATCTGATTTTTGTTGTTCGTACAGAGCTAAAGAATGGTATTGTGCAAAAATTTTATCGTGCCGTAGCACGTGGTTTCGTGCCTGGACAGAACTTGCTTCCTTATGTCTCGGAGGTAGAAAATTACTACCGCGAACGTACATTAAGCGTACTTGGGCATGCTAGAAACAGAGCGATTCATGCGCCCGAAGAGGCGTTTCAGATTCCATCACCCGACCGATCCCAATGGCCGATCATCATGACGCAGGTTGAAGTGAAAATGAGCAAAGCGAAATATGCCGAATGGTTAACGAAATTTCGTGCGCTGATTTATGAGCTCGATGCTGAGCAGGAAGAGAATGGGGAATGGTTCTATTTGACAACCGTTGGCTTCCAGACACATGAAGCGGCGTTTGATCCGGTCGAGCCTGCAGATCCCCGTGTACCCGCCAAAGAAGAGGAGAGATAACACATGTTGGATCCTAGATTAACGAAGCTCGCAGACGTATTGGTAAATTATTCAGTTAAAGCACAGCCTGGTGAAAACATTTTAATAGAAGCTTACGGCATTGATGCCGCGCTCGTGAAGGAAATTGTCAAGAAATTGCACGCCGCGGGTGCGCATCCTTTCGTCAATTTGCGTGATCATGCTGTGATTCGTGAGCTTGTGATGAATGGTACAGAAGCTCAAATGCAAACGTGGGCAGATGCGGACGCGTTTCAAATGAAACAAATGCAAGGCTACATAGGCGTACGCGGTGGCGCTAATATTTATGAGATGTCGGATATTCCAGCCGATCGTATGAAGCTTTACAACTCCGTGTACTATCAACAGGTTCATTTCGATGTCCGCGTGAAGGATACGAGATGGGTCGTTCTGCGTTACCCAACGTCATCCATGGCGCAGCTGGCTAGCATGAGCACAGACGCGTTCGAAGATTTCTACTTCAATGTATGTACGATGGATTATGGCAAAATGTCCAAAGCGATGGATCCGCTGAAAGAGCTGATGGATCGTACTGATAAAGTGCGCCTGGTAGGCCCTGGAACGGATTTGACGTTCTCCATCAAAGGTATCGGCGGCGTCAAATGCGACGGCGAACTGAACATCCCGGATGGTGAAGTTTACTCTGCACCGGTTCGTGATTCCGTTAACGGCGTCATTTCTTACAACACACCTTCGCCGCATGATGGCTTCATTTTCGAGAACGTGGTGCTTCATTTTGAAAATGGTAAAATCGTTAAAGCGACTGCGAATGATACGGATCGCATTAACGAAATTTTCGATATGGATGAAGGCGCTCGCTATGTCGGTGAGTTCGCGATCGGCGTGAATCCTTATATTCAGCATCCAATGAAAGATATTCTCTTCGATGAGAAAATCGATGGCAGCTTCCACTTCACACCTGGTAATTGCTATGATGATGCCTACAACGGCAATAAATCCTCGCTACACTGGGACATGGTCAACATCCAACGTCCGGAATACGGCGGCGGCGAAATTTGGTTTGACGATGTTCTGATCCGTAAGGACGGAATCTTCGTGCTGCCTGAGCTTCTTCAACTGAATCCGGAAAACCTGAAATAGGTTTCCGCTTCATACCAAAAAGGTTGCCCAACGTCTGGTAGACGTGTGGACAACCTTTTTGTTTTCTAATAGCTTACGCTAACTGTACAGTTAGCCAGCATCCCACGGGAGTAGTGTGTCACACCCGTCGCTGCTGCGACTGGTACTGTCTTGGCGGCAGGCCTACGGCCTTTTTGAACGTCCGAATAAAGTTCGAATAATCATTAAAGCCGGCCAGCTGGCAGGTGTCGGTGACGGTAGAGCCTTCGCGCAGCAAGTGTTTGGCTCTGGCAATGCGTTTGAACAGGATATGCTCGTGTATCGTGCTGCCGGTATGCTTTTTGAACAGTCGGCACAAGTAGGAGCGATTCATGAAGACGACCTGCTCGAGCACCTCGAGAGATAGATCTTGATCGAGATTTTCGTCAATGAAGGCGAATAAGGAGGAGAGCTTGTCCGGCATGATGACCGGTTCTTCTTGTTTGCCTTGCTGGTGGAAAATCCGATTAATAAAGACCAGCAGCTCGATAAAGGTGGCTACGAACAGGATATCTGAGCCTGGTAGCGCTTGAGGGCGGCGGTGCATTTCCATCCGCTCATATAACTTCATGATGTCGTCGATCTGCGGCGGCGTTAATCTCATCCGATTTTGCTCACCAAACACACGGTTATTGAAGCAGTCCAACAAATCGAACTGCGAAGAATTGAAATGTTGCAGCAGAGCGGGATTGAAGTGAATCACGACATTCTCATAACGCTGTTTCTTGGACTGAAAATTAGGTCGGTGCAGCTCATTGCTATGCATGATCAGGAGGTCGCCGTACTGCAAAGGGTACACTTGCTTCTCGATAAAATAATGAACATCGCCTGTCAGGAAGAAGTAAATTTCGTATTGGTCCTGATGCTGATGGAAATCAAGTGGAACTGGATTATGGGTGACTGCGTGTCGAAAATTTAACATTTGATCCAGATTGTTATACATTTCCTGCATGTGAAGCACTCCTCTAGTGGTTGGAGTCAATATAAGCAAACTTTTGCCCAATTAATGCAATGAATACGTTTTTATTATACTGCAAAATATAGGAGAGATAAACCTACACCTGATCTTGCTTATATCTTAAGGAGGCTTATATATGAAATTATCGGTATTTACTGTCGCAACACCTGATCTAACCCCTGAAGAGCTTGCTAAAGCAGCGGTTGCTGCTGGCATTGATGGTATTGAATGGCGCTTCAAAGATATCCCAGCTGACGCGACCCAGGAGAAGCCTTCCTTCTGGAGAAACAACCTGTGCTCGATCGACCCTGCTGCTTCGGATGCGGAGTTGGAGCGTTTTAAACTTGCTGCGCTTAACGAAAATCTAGTGAACCTAAGCATCACCCCGTACTTGAATAACTGTGACGTTGCCGAAACAGAAAATGTATTCAAAGCTGCGCAAAAAGTAGGCGTTCCTTTCATTCGTGTCGGCGTACCAGGTTATGATAGAACGCAAAATTATAATGATTTGTTTGCCAAAGCGGTGGATTACCTTCACCATTGCCAAGAATTGTCCCAGCAATATGGCGTCAAAGGCATCATTGAAATTCACCACCAAACGATTTCGACAAGTGCAAGCTCGGCGCACCGACTCGTTGCTGGCTTCAACCCAGATCACATTGGCGTTCTTCACGATGCGGGCAACATGGTTCACGAAGGCTTCGAGAACTACCGTATGGGGCTTGAATTGCTAGGACCTTACCTTGCTCACGTGCACGTGAAAAATGCGGCATGGAAGCTGACAGGTGAAGAAGAAGACGGTATCAAGCTGTGGAAAAGCGACTGGTCGCCGATTGACGAAGGTATCGTGAATTGGAAGCAATTGTTCAGCGATTTGAAAGCTGTAGGCTATGACGGCTACCTCGGCATTGAGGATTTCAGCGGTCAATATGGCTCAGCAGACATGCTGAAGAACTTTGCTACAAAAGTGAAGCAATGGTTGGCTTAATAAGAGCGATTTAAGGACTAGTTCATAACGTTAAGCATTAGTATACAAAGAACCTTCAACTCCACGATGTGGGATTGAAGGTTTTTTTAATGCGATTATGAGAGTTACAACAATCCAAATCGCTATTTGCCATCCGTCGCTAATTTCACAATCGCTCCGATCGCAGCGTCAATCTCCCGCTCAATAGCCCCGGATACGACATCGGTATGCGGGTTGTATACTTCACGCAGATCGGCATCCGCATAGCCATCTAATGCGACAATCGCACCAGCACGCACACCACGCAGTGAAGCGATGACATAGAGCGCTGCGATTTCCATTTCAACCGCTAAAGCACCCGCTTGCTTGTACTTACGATGGGGGAATTCCTCAACCCCTTGGAAGAATGCATCTAACGTAACCGTGATGCCCAGCTTTACTAATCCGTCCGTCTCAGAAGCCGCCTCATACAGAGCGCGTGTAACGTCTTGATCGGCAACTGCGGGAAAGCCTAGCGGCACTAGTTGGCGAGTTAAGCCTTCTTCACGGACCGCTGCTGTACTGACAACGAGGCTCCCTGGGGGAACATCCGCGGAGTACGAACCAGCCGTTCCGACGCGTATTAGCGTCTTGACGCCGCCTTTGATCAGTTCTTCGAAGCAGACCGCTGCGCCCGGTGATCCTACACCATGACTCACAATCGTCATAGGTACGCCATTCTTTTCGCCTACAAAAGTCCGATATTCCCGGCTGAAGTTCAATTCACGCGTGTTGTCCAGCTTGCGGGCAATCGCCTCCGCCCTGAAGGGATCCCCGCACACGATCGCATAAGGATGTAAGTCTTCCGAATTGACTTGTAAAATAGATAAAAACATCTTAATCGAACTCCTTTCTGACCCATTCATCCTCTGGAATAGGAATGGCTTCGCCTGAGAAGCGTTGTTCTTCAAAAGGATCCGCAACATTATGGAAGCCATTGCGCTCCCAGAAGCCTTCGCGATCCTCGGCCATGAACTCGATGCCGCGAATCCACTTGGCACTCTTCCAAAAGTACAAATGAGGGACGACAAGTCGCAGCGGCCAGCCATGCTTCAGCGTGAGCGGCTCACCGTCGAAGGTCATCGCGAGCAGAATATTATCGCCCATTAGATCAGCGAGCGGTACATTCGTTTCATAATCATTATCTGCATGAATCATGACATATTGACCTTCTGGCTTCACATCTAGCAGGGAAAGGAAATCCCTGAATCGGATGCCTTCCCAGACTGTATCCAGCTTGGACCAACGGGTCACACAGTGAATATCGCATTGGATTTGCGTGCGAGGCAGGGCCATCAAGTCGTCATAGCTAAATGTTTTCTCTTCGGCTACTTGTCCAAATACACGTAAGGACCAAGCCGCCATATCATATTTGGGTACGTCCCCTTCATGAAGAATGGGAAAACGGTCCGTGACAACTTGACCTGGTGGAATTCGGCCTGCAAGCTCCTGTGGAACATCTACAGCGGGAATTTGCATGCGCTTAATGCGCTCCGCTTTGGTGTCTTTGTTCATCTGTTATCCCTCCTAAGCATGTTTTCCTCATCGCGAGCTGCCATTCGCTTTTTGCGCATCAGCCAGGTAGTTGCTTTTGCGGAAGAACAGCATCGCAAGCAGAGTCACAACATAAGGCAGCATTTGTGTGAAATGGGTAGGTAAAGAGAAGCCTTGAAGTCGGATACTGAACGCATCCATTAAGCCAAACAGTAGGCTGGACGCCATGACGCCAATGGGATTGGCTTGCCCTAGCATCGTTGCGACCAGTGCAATGAAGCCTCTGCCCGCCGTCATGCCTTCAGTGAACATGGTCACTTGTCCAAGCGAGAGCTGTGCCCCGGCAAGTCCACATAGGACCCCACAGATGAGCACCGCCAAGTATTGCATACGATTTACTTTGATGCCAAGGCTCTTCGCGGCAACCGGGTTTTCCCCAACGGCTATCATTCGGAAGCCAATGACGGACTTAAATAGCAAATATTGAAGTCCGAATACAAGCACAAACGCGAGATAGACTAGCGGAGAATGCCCGGAAATAATCCCGCCAATGACAGGGATGTCCTTAATAAAGGGAATGTCCCATTTGGGCAGTCCGATCATATTTTTATCATAGAAGGCACCTTTGACATGGAAGATAGCTTTCAAACAAAACGCCGTTAAGCCTAAGGCTAGAAAGTTAAATGAGATCCCCACAACAATGACATTTGCTTGCAAATGAATACTCATATAGGCAAATATCAGTGAAAATAACATGGTCACGGCGATGGCAATGAGTACGGCAAGGAATACGTTGCCTGTATAATAGTTGCCAACAATCGCGGAGAAAGCGCCAACTAACACGAAACCTTCCAAACCTACGTTAAACAAACCGACTCTCGAACAAATCGCCCCGCCAAGTGCTGCCAGTAGGATCGGAGCCACCATGCGAATCATGGAGTTAAATAAAGACACATCAAGAAGATGCTGCATCGCTCTTGCCTCCTTTCCGTCGTTTCCAAAGGGTATAGCTGAACTTCGCGGTAACGAACAGAATCAGCAAGGACTGGATGACACTGGAGATTTCCAGTGGAATGTTCGTATTGCGTTCAACACCCATGCCTCCCGTTTGCAAGGCAGCTAAGAGAATAGAGGCAATTGCTGTACCTAGTGGATGAGCACCAGAAAGCAAAGTCGCCATAATACCGGACCAAGCGTAGCCAGGATTCGATATCATTCCGTCTGTATAGCGATACTGCATACCGAGCACCTCGACAGCCCCAGCAAGGCCTGCGAACCCACCGCTTGCAAACATACTCGTCAGCATGACTTTTCGTCTGTTTACCCCGCCATAAGCCGCAAACAACGGATTATAGCCGAGCATCCGCATTTCATAACCAGCGACCGTGTATTTAATGAACAAAAAGAGGAGAATGGCTAGTCCAATCGCAATGATAAAGCCGCCATGGATGCTCATACCTTGAAACAATTTGGGCAGCCAAATGCTTTTATCAATCATCATCGTTTGGGCTAGTGCAGCGGAGCCGGTTTTGTCTTTGAACGGATAAGCAACCATATAACCCGCAAATAGAGCTGCGATATAATTAAGCAACAGTGTTGTTATTATCAAATTCATTCGGAATTTAGCGTCCAGCCAGCCTGCAAATGCCGACCAAATGCCGCCTGCTATAATGCCACTCAGAATGGCAGCCAGCAATTTAAAGAGCGGAGGTCCAGGCAAGTAGAGCGCGACTAGTGCGCTTGATAAAGCACCCAAGATCATTTGACCCTCTGACCCCATATTGAAAAATCCCGCACGAAACGCGATCGATACACCTAATCCAACAAGAATAAGTGGTGTCGCGCGAGTCAATGTATTTGTGAAAAAGTAGAAGCTGCCGAAGGCGCCTTTCCACATTTCCGCATAGGTCTCGGTGACTGACCCGCCTATGAGGGAGATCGCGATAGCGCCTCCTAGCAAACCTATGGCAACAGCAAGCAGCGGCTGCAACCACGCACTTAGCTGAAATCGACCTTTAAGCATTGGAATCGCCGCCCCCCGCCATCCATAAACTAATTTGTTCCTCTGTTGCATCTTCTGCTAACAATTCACCGGCAATTCGGCCTTCGTACATGACGACGATCCGATCAGACAGCTTGAGAATCTCGGTTAATTCCGATGAGACTAATAAAATGGCACCCTGCTCATCACGTTTCCGAAGCAACTCTTCGTGGATCAATTCCATAGCTCCGATATCTACACCGCGAGTCGGTTCCGCCGCTATGAGGAAAGGTTGTTTCTGCGCAATTTCCCTCGCTACAATCAGCTTCTGCAAGTTACCGCCGGATAGAAATTTCACTTTGGCATCTTGGGAACCAGCCTTAATCTGGAATTGCTGAATGAAGCCGCTCACCATTTGGCGAAGTTCTTTGCCTTGTAAAAAGCCGGAACGACTTTTGGTTTTATGGTGACCCATCGTGCCATTCTCTAACACCGTGCCTTCTTTGGCTGCGCCCCATTGGTAACGATCCTCGGGTACATGGGATAGTCCGATTTCCCGGATTTTCCGCACAGAACGACCTTGAATTGGCGCTCCTAAAAGTTGAATTTCACCCTGATCTATCGGTTGAATGCCTGAGATCGCTTGTATCAACTCGGATTGGCCATTTCCGGAAATACCAGCAATCCCAACAATTTCACCGGCCTTTACCTGCAAATTAACACGATCCAGCACCGGTTTACCTTTATCCCCATGGATAGAAACATCCTGGACCTGAAGGACTGTCTGCCCCAAAGTCGAAGCTCGTTTCTTAAATGGTTTTAAATCTCGGCCAACCATTAACTTGGAAAGCTCCTGGGCGTTCGTGGCGCCGGCATCCAGTGTTCCGGTCATCTTCCCATCTCTGAGCACAGTAATCCGATCGGCTACTTCCATCACTTCATGCAGCTTGTGCGTGATAATAATGAAGCTTTTGCCTTGGTTGGCTAAGCTGCGCATAATGACGAGCAGTTCTTTGGCTTCCAGCGGTGTGAGAACCCCAGTCGGCTCGTCCAAAATAATAATGTCCGCGCCTTGATAGAGCACCTTCAGGATTTCTACACGCTGCTGCAATCCAAGAGGACAATCGGCCACTTTTTTGCGCGGATCAATCGGCAGCCGGTATTTCGCACAGAGCTCTTCAACCTGTGAGATGGCTTTTTTACGGTCGAAACGAAGCCCAGCTTTGGGCTCGTTGCCGATCACAATATTTTCAGCCACAGTAAAAGAAGGAAAGAGCATGAAATGTTGATGTACCATACCGATACGGTTACGAATGGCATCCGTGGGATTGGTAAAAACCACTTCTTTGCCGTTCAAAAGAATACGACCTGCCGAGGGCTGCTCCATGCCGTACAAGATCCGCATGAGGGTCGTTTTGCCTGCGCCATTTTCCCCGACTAATGCATGAATTTCACCTTGACGCAGCGAGAAATCAACTTGTGAGTTCGCTGTTAAATTGCCATATGTTTTCGTAATCTGTTGCATTTGAAGCAGCATAACGGGTTTTCGCTCCTTTACCTAGACATGAGGAAACTGTTTACGTCTCCGTAAACAGTTTCCAGGTCACTCTTATGCGATTAATGTGCAGATTTATTTAACTGGGTTTTCAACTTTCACTTTACCAGAAACGATGTCATCACGGATAGCTTTTACCTTCGTTACTACATCAGGTCCGATAAAGGAGCTTAGTTTACTTGTGCTGTCTTTCGTTACAAAAGTAAGACCGACGCCATCTTCTTTCAAGCCGTAGTCAACAGATCCGAATTTGAACGAACCGGTAACAAAATCTTTCACCGTTTGATAAGCAACAGCATCCGTTCCTTTCAATTGGGAAAGCACGATATGATCAGGATCAGTTACTGTACGGTCAATATCTTGTCCGGAAGTAAAGAAGCCTTTTTCCTTCGCTGCTTCGAATACCCCTAGATCGCCTACAGCGGATGCACCTGCGATGAAGTCAGCGCCTTGTGCGAATTGTGTTAAGGCTAATTCTTTCGCTTTGGCAGGATCTGTGAAGCTTCCTACATAGTTAACGATGAATTTAGCATTCGGATTCGTTGATTTCAAACCTTCTTGGAAACCAACTGTATATTTCTTGATCAGTGGGATATCAACTGCTGCAACCATACCTACGATATTTTTCTTAGTAGCAAGACCAGCAGCCGCTCCTAGCAAGTAGGAAGCTTCGTGTTCACGGAAAACAACGCTGCGAACATTCGGAAGGTCGACAACAGTATCAATGATAGCGAATGATTTCTTAGGATTTTCGGCAGCAACTTTCTTAAGAGCATCCTCAGACTCAAAGGAGCTTGTAATAATCAAATCATAATTATCGGCAACAGCTGCGCGCAAGTTCTGTTCGATCGCGCTCGCATCCGTGGATTCTACTGTTTTAACTGTAACACCGAATTCTTTTCCGGCTTTCTTCACGCCTTCATCTTCTTGTGCGAAGAAGGGGTTAAGCCCGATTTTCTCAGGTGTAATCAGGATAATTTTCTTATCTGATTTCGCAGATGGCGCACCAGATGCTGCAGGTGATGCTGTTGAAGCTGTGTCTGTTTTCGCAGTGCCGCAGCCTGCTAGTATGACCGTTACGGCAAGAATAGAAAATAATGCTTTTTTCATAATGTTCTCTCCCCTAATCTATATGTATGATGTATTTAACCAAAGACTTATTTTATATCCTACTAAAAAACTCGGATATAGTCAAAGGGTATTTTATCTAATTCGACAAAATCACCTATAATTCTACAAAATACGAACACTAAGAGGTATTATACTAGAATTTACTGAGATAATCCATCTAGTGGCGTTATCTACCAGTTGATGCAGGCTTAAAGCTGTACGATTCGTCTCATTAAGGCGAATAATATCCGTGTTTATCGGGGTGCGTTTCACGCCGCAATTGTCGAGATTATTTGTAAGCAGGTTGCGGCCAATAAGCAAAAGCGGTGGTTTGATCGGATGAGTAGGCGTACGGAAAGCCGCTCACTGTGCCGAATAAGCACTCGGGGTGGTCTAATCGAGCGAGGTTTCTTGGCTTCAGGAGGAATAAACAAGGTGCGTGTGCTAATTGGGTGAGTATGCGCACGAAAGGCCGCTCTCTGTGCCGAATAAGCACTTGCGGTGGTCTAATTCAGTGGGATTTCGCGATTGCGGAAGCGATAAGCAAGCTGCGAGTGCTTATTGCTCGAGTCTGTGTTTGAAAAGCCGCTCGATTCATCGAATCCGAATCCCAGAAGGGCGCTCAGCCTCGTGAAGTTGCCATTCATCAGTTTAGCTAATTGGGAATGAAAGGGTTGAAATAAGAATCACGGATAGCCTTCCTGAATAATGGTTTATTCCCCAAATGAAGACGTGTTTATCACCCTGTAGATTGAGATATAGGCATGAGCAGCAGAACCTATTACTATAAGTGTAAGCGCTTAAACATGGTGCTAATCTTAAGAAGAGGGTGATTCATTGATGCGAGGTAAGATAAGAGCTAGAGGGAGTTTGGCACTGGTCTTGGCAATGGTAACAAGCCTATTGCTGCCTCCCGGGTTGGGGGTTGTAAGCCCAAGTGCTGTACATGCGGATGAAGTCAATTTGATTCAGAACGGGTCGTTCGAGACACTGACTTCTTCTGTGCAGCCAGGCTGGACGACGAGAACGGCGGACAAATGGACGCTTTCGGTTGATACTTCTGTCACGACGGTCGCACCAACGGTGACTGTGGATACGATTTATCATCCGGAAGGTACCAAATCACTGAAAATTATGTCGCCGGCACCCAACCAGAGCAAGCTGACGTTTTATCAAAGTAATATCCCTGTAGTCGCGGGCCAGGAGTACAAGTTCAGCAGTTGGTTTAAAGCTCAAACCCTTACTGGGGATACGAATGCTTTTGGGGTCAATGTTGGAATCGTATATTCGGATTCAACGGGTGCAGCGTTGAAGACAGATTACTTAGTGCCGGTGGCCACACCAATACGCGGTAATATAACAGATTTTAAACAATATTTACTTTCAACTACCGCACCAACTGGGGCTGTGTCAGCCAGAATTAATATTGAGTACAACAAATTAACAGGTAACGTATGGATGGATGATTTTCAATTCAAAGCTTATACGGCATTAAAAGGGCTCGCCTTCTGCGAACCATCGGGAAGTATTTCGATCGGAAGCGTGGTGCCGGCACCTCTCGTAAGAACACCAAGCAATACGTCCGACGTGATCCAGAATTGGACGTCTTCTAATCCAGCTGTAGCTACTGTGGATGGCACAGGGGCTATTACAGGAGTGTCACCTGGTACGGTGAAGATCACAGCTACCTCGCAGGATAATGCCTATTCGGCTGTGTATCCGTTGACCGTCGTGCCTGCCAGCATGGTTACGAATGGCAGCTTTGAGACGCTGACTGCCGGTTCAGGCAATGGCTTCACGGATGTTCAGCCAACGAGCTGGACCGCTTCCGCAGCATATGGCAGCCCTACGGTAACCGTAGATGATGCTGTCTATGGCACAGGTACGCATAGCTTGAAGATTCAAGCAACAGCGAATGGTAAAGCCTCCGCCGTACAACGGAGCATTCCAGTGACCGCTGGAAATTGGTATCGTTTGAGCGGCAAAATCCGTACAGAATCACTAACAGGCACCGGCGCTACAGTTCGATTGAACTGGAATGGCTCAGGTGGTTCTGTACTCGGAACGGTGTACGGACCTGCAACAGCAGTGAAAGGGACGACGGCCGATTGGCAGATCGTGGATGGCCTATACCAAGCCCCAACGGGGTCTTTGAATGCCAGCATCTATGCCAACTATGAAACAGGAACAGGGAAAGCGTGGTTCGATGATCTGAAGATCATCCCATGGGTTCCGCTGACGGGATTAGTTGCTGACGGCGCCTCGACTCGAAGTTTGCTTGTAGGGGGAACGGTTTCCCTGAATGTGTATGCATCCCCTGCTAATGCTACTGATTTTCGGGTGACGTGGTCGTCCACACAGCCAGGTATTGCATCCGTTGGCAATGATGGTCGTGTCACGGCCAAGGCACCAGGCACAGCTATTGTGACAGCGCAGGCAGTGGAGGGTGGCTGGACGAAATCGTATGCGATTTACGTGATCGCTAATAGCAATGGCGGCTTCGAAACCACGGTAGCAGAAACACCCGGCTGGACGGGTGTTAGGCCATCTGGTTGGAGTTCCTATTTTGGCAACAATTCACCCAAAGCGAATTTGTCCCTTGATACAACCACCGTCAAAGAGGGGGCAAGGTCATTAAAAATTAGTACGCCTGCAAATATCGACAGTAAAGCGGATGTTTATTACCTGATTCCTGGGGTTGCACCTGGCAATAGCTATAAGATTAGTGGTTGGATGAAGCAGCAAGGTACCGGCAACAATGTGTATTTACGTGCATTTTACATGGATGGAGGGGGGAATTCCGTCCTTCAATCGCCGAACTACTTCGATGTCATCCAAGCGACTGGGGTCGAAGTGAACGGTTGGAAATATTACGAAGGCATCATCACAGCGCCGGCCCTTACAGTATCAGCTCGTGTAGAAGTCGCTTTTGAGCTGGGCCAAGGTACACTGTGGGCAGATGATATTCAGATTGTCCCTTGGGTTCCGATTACGAACATTCAATTGGATAAGGTGAAGGGGCTCATTGTGCCAGGACAGAGCACAACGGTTAACGTATCGCTATCACCGAACCTTGTTTCCAATCCTGAGATCACGTGGGTGTCGGATAACCCAGCAATTGCAACGGTTGTCCCTAATGCCAAATCAACTTTACAAGCAACGGTGAATGGGGTGAGTCCAGGGCAAACCACAATACGTGCGATTACCGAGGGACACAACCCTGGAGAGATTGGTATGTTTGCAACGTACACGGTCAATGTTGCCACGGATACGGATATTACGGCACCTGACCAAGTGGTAAGTGTGAACGAAGATCAAGGTGTAACTGGCCCTGTACTGGGTACGGATGCTAATGACGATGTCTTGACTTCATCGTTGTTCCTACAACCGATGCACGGGACAGCCGCTATCCGGGACGATGGTGTGTGGGAGTATTACCCGGTTAAAGACTATAACGGGACCGACACGTTTACCATGCTTCTGACGGATGGCCATAATCACTTTGCTTTTTCTAAAATTGATATTACGGTCGTTCCTCAGCAGGATGCTCCAGTGATGGATAAGGTTCAAATCAACTATGGGACGATACGTGATACGAAGGTGACAGGTACCATCAAAGCAACGGATAAAGACGGCGATTACATTACCTATGCCCTGAAAACCGGTCAAGGACCTCAACATGGCGTAGCAGATGTAAAGTGGAACGGAAGTTGGACATATACACCAAGTGCTGGCTACGTCGGCTATGATCGTTTCCAAATTCAAGTTGCAGATACCCCTGGCGGTACGGATGTGACGACCATCGTTGTTTATGTAGGATTACCTGGCTCGGACATTATTACAGCACTCAAAGCTAGATTCCCTTCAACAGGAGCAGCACATCCTAGGCTGTATGCGACGGCGGATGACTTCACTCGGGTTAGCACGCTGATCGGAACCGATCCGACTATGCAAGAGTGGTATACCAAAATAAAAGCAGTAGCTGATGATATGCTGGATGATCCACTCCTTACTTATACGATTACGGATCCCGGAACAACAGGTGCCACAGTGCTTCCGTTGGCTCAAGCGATCCTCAAACGAATTCAAAACTTAGGGCTACTGTATCAAATTACCAAAGACACCCGATATTCCGCTGCTGCGATTGCACAGCTCAACTTGATGGCCGATCCTGCTGCCTATCCGGATTGGCACGGCGGGGTGAAGAATTTCCTGAGTATCTCGGAAATGGGCAATGCCGCAGCCATTGGGTATGATTGGCTCTATGATGCGATGACACAGCAGGAGCGGGATAACCTGCGCACCCGAATGATTCAGCAAGTATTGCTCAATGCCAAGAAAGAGTATCTAGAAGGTGGCAGCAATGCCTGGTGGACGACATCGCCAAGCAATTGGAACTTGGTTGTCAATGGCGGTATGACGGCCGTAGCCTTGACGATCGGCGACGAAGCAGATGCGAACGCCGTGGATATGGGAGCGAGCAACACAGATTATCAATTACCAATAGCCCAAACGGTTTTGGAAAAAGCGCTCTCTTCGGTCCAAACAGGACTTGGCGTATTTGCATCGCAAGGCGATTGGCCTGAAGGCACGGGCTATTGGGATTATGCGACCGAATATTTGGCCTATATGATTTCGGCGATGCGCACAACACTAGGAACTGATTACGGCTTCCT
The DNA here is from genome assembly GCF_001700435.1 of Paenibacillus pectinilyticus. Lineage (GTDB taxonomy): Bacteria > Bacillota > Bacilli > Paenibacillales > NBRC-103111 > Paenibacillus_E > Paenibacillus_E pectinilyticus. The sequence continues at coordinate 469,852 of NZ_LYPC01000028.1, read as the reverse complement.
AAATCAACCTGGTATCTCTGAAACATCGAAGTATATGGCGAATTTGCACAGTTTTAATGGTCCTTTTAACTATTCCGATTCCTTAACTACGATTATTGATACGCCGCAGCTTTTACTTTTTGCAAATTTGTTGAATGCACCAGATGCGGCATGGTATCGCCAATTTACGTACAATAAGAACAAAGTCGCTGAACCGCTTGATATGATTTGGTATCGACCAGGATTTTTCGGAAGCAACGATCCTGTTAAGTTGGATGCCTTGTATAATTATCGCACGAAGAATAATGTCGCTACCTTCCGTGATTCGTGGAATGACCCTAATGGCAACTTTGCCGCTATAAAAGGAGGCGTAACCGATTACAACATCACGAACTCGTCACATGCTGACTTGGATGTTGGAACTTTCGTGATGGATGCCCTAGGTGTCAGATGGGCCGTTGATCTTGGAAAGGATACGTATTCCGTACCCTATTTCAATCTAAATCCTGCTCAACACCCAGATCGCTGGGATTATTATCGCAAACGGGCGGAAGGCTCCAATACGCTAGTCATCAATCCGGATGCCGGCCCTGATCAGGCATTGGATGCGAATGCTCCCATCATAGCCTATGATTCCAAGCCAGAAGGCGGTTACGCCATTGTCGATATGACCTCGGCTTATAAGGATGATGTGGTATATGCGAAGCGGGGGATGATGTTAAGTAACTATCGCAGTTCCTTCCTTCTTCAGGATGAAGTGAAATTCAAAGCGCCTTCTAATCTATATTGGTTTATGCATACCGAAGCAACCGATTTTAATATTGCTGCAGATGGCAGATCAGCTACGCTAACGCAAAATGGAAAACGGATGTACGCCCAAATTCTATCCCCTAGTACAGGTGTTTTTGAAAAAATGGATGCGAAGCCGTTTGCGACGACGCTGAGTCCGCCTAATGAGCTGCAAAATCCTAAACAGAAGAAGCTTACCATTCATTTCCCTGATGCCAAAGGAACCATGACCATAGCCGTTCGGTTCACGCCGCTATCGGAAATTGAAGCACCGCCAACGGATGTGCCTGTCGTCACACCACTGGCTTCATGGAGCATCGACGCAACACCTACAGCCGTTTTGTCTGATCTGAAGCTGAATGGTGTGACCTTGAGCGGCTTTAAATCTCTGAAGATGAAGTATGCTGTAGAGGTTCCACACGAAACGCAGACGACGCCTGTCATTACGGCTGTTGCAGCCGATCCGAACGATACGGTTACAATCACGCAAGCGACTGCTATTCCTGGCACGTTCGTCGTGGAAGTGACTGATAACCAAGGTGTGCAGCGCCCAAGCAAGTACTTCATTGATGTGACGCGTGGTCCGTTCTTTGGCGTACTGACAGATGTTCCCGTACTTCCTATCACCTATGTAGCGGACAGTGGACCGGTGAATAATGGGTGGCCTGGTACGAATGCGGCAGATGGCAATCCGAATACCTTCTGGTCCGTCAGCGGCGAGCAAACCATTGACTTCGATTTGGGTTCCGTGACACAGGTAACCTATGCTGCGATCTCCTGGGTGCGTGGCAACGAGCGCCAGTTCTATTTTAATCTTCTGACCTCAACAGATGGTGTAACATGGACGAATGTCTACACAGGGCCGAGCTCAGGCAAGGTGGGAGGAGATTACGAAATCTATGATATTCCCGACACCACAGCTCGTTATTTGCGCATTGCTGTAGCTGGAAGTAATCAAAGTTCCGTTACGAGCATGACCGATGTCATGGTGTATGGAAGCCAGCCATGAAGTAGCATGATGTCACCGTAATAAAAGCAGAGAACCTTCAAAACCACGATATTGTGGCAGCGAAGGTTCTTTTCTTTTTGTATCGAGATAGGAGTCTGTTCCCTTACGATGTTTCTCGCATTCTAAGCGTCACCCAAGCACTCCCACCATAAATCGCCGCACTCACGTAAAAGAGTACATCAATCGTCAACCAATCAATGATATAGCCGCCGATGAGCACAGCGAATCCGGACGAAACAGACGTCCAGAAATGGTAATTACCCAGTGTCTCACCACGGCTTCCGTGCTCAGTCCCATCTGCGAGCAATCCGCGCTCGCTCATTTTTTGCATGGCGTTACAGATGCCCATGAATGCTTGAATAAGCAGGACGTAGCCGTAGGAAGGAATCCATGGGAAGACGAGCATCGCTGCCATCATACCCAGTGAGCCACCTGCCATCAGGTTCACGGAGGAGCGGTCTACGAGCTTATTCAGCCAAAAGGATGAGGCGGCAGAGCTTATCGTGAAGATAGCGAAAGCTAGACCGTAGGCCGAATAGGTACTGCCCAGATTTTTTAAAAATAATAAGTAATACGGATAGATCATGCCTGCTGCTAAGGTAGCTAAGCTTTGAGATCGTATAAGCAATCGCACGTTCATTCTAGTGCCCCCTATAATCGTCATAGAAGTTGTTCATAAAAAGATGCTGGGGATCCCACCGATCTTTGGCTTGGAAAAAAGCTTCTGCCTTTGGATATAACGATTGGAACTGATCGATGGAGGGAAAAGGGGCATAGGGTAAATAATAAGAACCATTAACTATCCTCAACTGATCGACGATTCGCCGGATGCCTTGTGTCATACGAGCTTGTGCGGCTTCATTAAGCGGTGTATTGAACAGACAAACGAGGGCGAACATATCACTTTTTGCATAGGAGAGCGTCGCTTCCTCATCCTGATTCACATATCGAACCGTAATATTTAATAGGTTTAAATGTTCTTCTTGCAGGATAGCTTTCATGCTGTTAACAAAGTCCTCGAAATGAGCCACGGGGACGAAATACTCTTGCAGAAGATCATTTTTGGTATCTGAACTGTAGTCCATAAAGTCAGATTCAGAGCGCATCGCATTGTTGCGAGTCAGAATGGTGCTGCGGCCAATAAGGAAATGCCGTTGTAAGTTCCAAAACGTATTCTTTGCCCAATCAAATGAACGATTGAGTCCAAATAGAAATTTTAAAGGAAGCACATAGCTATCCTTCAGTTTTAATTTGTTGTAATCGGCCACTAGCAGATCCGGTCGTGTCGTGTAATTCGTAGCGTACATTTCCGTTAAGAAGGAATCCGGCGCGACAGAAATACGAGCAAGATGCATGTGGATGTCGGGATTCTTCTTAATGTGGTTAAGGAAGTAATCGGTATATGCGGCAGTCGTCATTGATTCACTCGACATCTCGTACACTTCGTCATCTGTTAGCGATAATGTCACATCCAAAATGACACCGAACAACCCATAACCGCCCAGCACCAGCGGGAACAACTCAGCATTTTCGGAGCGGGATACATGTCGTATAGTGCCATCTGCCCCCAATAGTCGGAAGGACTCAACCGTACTAATGAGAGAACCATTACGAATGTCGCGGCCGTGTGCATTGACAGAGATGGAGCCTCCGATGGTAAAAATGTTTTGTGACTGCATGGTCTTCACAGCAAGCCCGTAAGGGTTAATAACCCTCTGCACATCCGCCCATGTTGCTCCTGACTGAACCGTAATCGTCTTCCTCTTCTCGTCAAAAGCGAGAACCTTGTTAAAGGGTGTCATATCCAGTACAATACTGTCCTTGTAGTAGGTATGTCCACCTTGGCTATGCCGACTGCCGGCAATCGCAATCTTGAGCCCTTTCGCGCGCGCATCCTGCACAATCTCTTGAAGCTGCGCGACTTCTTTACTTGGAATGACTCGCGCAATCTTCACAGGCCGCAGCTTACTATAATCCGAGCGCAAGAAGGGATCCTCATCAGCGGCTAAGGTCCTCATATACTGGGAGAGGCATAACGTCAGCAACAGAAGTAAAACGATGATTTTCTTCAAATGATATCCCTTCCCCTCACCTTCACTAATATCGCCTAAATTATTCCTCAAGTGTAATTTCGAACCTTTCTTGGTGTCAACGCAAAAAAAGCCATCCCTCTCATCCTACGCATAGAATGATGGGATAGCCTCGGTATATGTGCTTCGTTACCAATCAACCTTTGATCGCACCGATCATAACGCCTTTCACGAAATACTTTTGCAGGAAAGGGTAAAGGAATACAATAGGCGCAGTGGCCACGATGATTGTCGCGTATTTGATCGTTTCTCCGATTGGCATCTTATCGTTCCCGCCGACACCGGTCATCATCGATTCGGTACTATTCGTGATCAAAATTTCTCGCAAAATGAGCTGTAACGGGTAAAGGTCGCGTGATCTTAAATAGATCAGTGCACTGAACCAGGTATTCCAGTGTGCAACACCATAGAAGAGAACCATGACGGCAACGACAGGCATCGAAAGTGGTAAAATGACGCGGAACAGAATCGTGAAATCATTGGCGCCATCGAGTTTGGCGGATTCCTCTAAACTGATTGGAACCCCTTGAAAGGCGGTACGCATAATAATCAAATTGTAGGCGCTCATAGCTGTGGGAATTAACAGTGCCCAACGGGTATCTACCATGCCTAAGTCATTGATGAGCAGGTAGGTTGGAATCAAGCCGCCGCTGAAAAACATCGTGAACACAATCATAAACATAACGGGATTCTTCCACATGACGTCTTGACGAGAGAGTGCATAAGCACCGAAAGAGGTCATAAGGATATTGATCGTAGTGCCGAGTACGACGTTAACGATCGTGTTTAAATAGCCAGTCATAATGGCAGGGTTCTTAAACACTAAGGCGTAAGCTTCAACGTTCAAACCTTTGGGGTACCAAAGCAAGCCGCGTACTTGCACGATCCACACCGGGTCGCTTAAGGAGGCGATGAGCACGTACAGAAACGGATATATCGTAACAAGAGATAATAGAATCAAAAACAAGGAATTCGAGACATCGAAAATGCGTTCTCCCCAGCTTCTACTCATGATGGTTGCAGCCTCCTTTTACCAAAGCTTATTATCACTGGTGCGTCGGCTAAATGTATTGGCCAGGACGAGCAGCGTGAAGTTAATGAGGGAGTTGAAGAGTCCAACAGCGGAGCTGTAGCTGAAGTTGGATTCAAGAATCCCTTTACGATAGACGAAAGTACCAATAACATCGGCAGTTGGATAGGTTGTCGGATTATAGAGTAAGAGGATTTTATCCGCTCCGACGGTCATGAAATTTCCGATTTGCAGAATGAGAAGAATAACGATCGTAGACATGATACCCGGTAGGGTAATGGTGAATGTTTGCTGCCAGCGGTTAGCGCCATCAACCTTAGCAGCTTCATACAACGAAGGGTCTATAGCTGACATTGCTGATAAATAAATAATGGAGCCCCAGCCAACATTCTGCCAAATATTTGATGACACATAGATGGATCGAAACCAGCTGTATTCCTGTAGGAATCCAATCGGTGTAACGCCGAACCAGGAGCTAATTATATTGTTGATGAGCCCATCACGTGCCAGGAAATCCATCAACATACCCGAGATGACAACGATGGATATAAAATGGGGCATGTACGTGATCGTTTGCACGGCGCGCTTTAAGAACTTGCTTCGCAGTTCATTGAGCAGAAGCGCTAGGATGATCGAAGCGGGAAAGGTAAATAGCAAATCATACGTGCTCAGCAATAACGTATTACGTAAGATCCGCCAGAAATAATAGCTGGCAAAGAAATCATGGAAGTGCTTGAAGCCAATCCAGGGACTATGCAAAATCCCGATTCCTGGCGAATAGTCTTTGAATGCGATTTGTAGTCCGTACATGGGAACGTAATAGAACAAGATATAATACACGACGACGGGTAAAAGCATGAGATAGACATATTTATTGATTTTGGCATCGCGGATGAACCTATAGCTGAAACGGGTCTTGTCGACTACTGGTTTCGCGGAGCCGGTCTGTTCATTGACTGCTGCGGGCATCATTAGGCCCCTCCTTCAGGTATGGAGTCGGTAAAAATGGGTGCAAGAAGACGCCACACGGCGGGGAGGACCTACTCCGCACCGTGTGCTCTCAGCGTCTAACTCTTGGATTATTTGCGTGAATTGAAGCGATCTAAAGCAGCTTGCCGCACTTTAATGGCATCTTCAACGCCCATGCTTTTCATCGTTTGCACATATTTATCGAAGTTCTCAATCGGCTCAGCGCCCATAACGAATTTATTGAACATTTCATCGCGGTATGTTTTTACATCATTCATGATGGAAGCGGTTTTGGAGCTTTCTTCTGCTGTTAAGCTGATGCCTGGCATTTGTTTCGTGTGGTCGGCATTCGTCCATGTTTTTTGTGCATCACGTTGTGCAGGAATAGTATAGTATTGCTCGATATAGCGTTTATCTTGAACGAACGGTCCGTTCCAGCTAGCTTGGAAATATTTCGCCATTGCTTGCGCAATTGGTAATTTATCTGGATTATTCAAAATGAGATCGGTATATTTCGGGTAACCATTTTCCATTTTGTAGCTTGTGCCTTCAATACCGAAATTCATCAGCATGGAACCTTCTTGACCGTATTTGTAGTCAAGCCATTTGATAATTTCTTCTGGATTTTTGGCTTTAGCAGAAACGGCAGCTCCATAGCCTGTGAAAGGCATGGTGTATTGTCCTAGTGAAGCAGGTGCGCCTTCTTTCAGTTTTGGATATGGGGCACCAACAAGGGAGAAGCTAGGCTGCGTTGGTTGCATCAGCGTTAAGTAACGCCCAAGCCCAGAGCCTGCATAACCGGAGAAGGCACCAACTTGGTTACCGGTAATTTTGGCATCTTTCAACTTGGAGTCTTTGATGCTCGCATAATCTTTATCGATTAAGCCATCTTTGTACCAACGAGCGAGTGTAGCGACAAATTCTTTGTATTCAGGTTGAATCGGGCCGTATTTAACTTTGCCTTTATCATTATAATAATCGGTTGAAATTCCCCAAGCCCCAACAAGCAGGTTATTTTGATCGAAATCGCCGGTTAAGTTCATGAAGAAAGGAATTTCATCTTTCTTACCGTTGCCGTTCGGATCTTTATCGCGGAACGCAGTCAGCACAGTCTCCCACTCAGGGACGGTAGTTGGTACTTTAAGACCGAGCTTATCCAGCCAATCCTGACGGAAAACAGGCCCGTTAACGACGCTTAATTGCTCATCGCCAAGCAGGAAAGGCATGACATAAATATTGCCTTCATCCGTTGTTATCAATTTACGGAAGTCAGGATGATCTTTCAGTACTTTCGTTAAATTCGGAGCATTTTTCTCGATAAGCTCATTCAAACGAAGAATTTGTTTCCCTTTAATGAGGGAATCTGGGCTTTGGGAAGCAGATTGCTCTAAGCCAGAAGCGAAGTTGTATTCAACAACATCAGGTAAGCTGTTCGAAGCTAGCATGATGTTGAATTGATCTTTTTCTTGCCCTGTAGGTGGATGTTGGAAATCAACCTTGGTACCCGTCTTTTTCTCGATCTCTTTATACGCAGCCATTTCGTTATAATTCTTCATGACAGCGCCTGCATTTGCATTCATAGGTACCCAGTAAGTGAAGGATGTTGGATACTTTACTTCGGGTACCGATGCTGTAGCCGTTGCAGCTGCTGGTGTCCCGGAAGCTGCTGGTGTTGTTTTGGTTGTATCGCTGCTACAACCTGCTAATAGAACTGAGAGTGCGGCTACCGAGATTACAGACAATTGAATCGTCTTTTTATTTCTGTTCATACGTGTGTGACCCTCCTGTACATATTGTTTTTGCGGTGTCGTTGTCCGCAATTTCAATATAAAAGAGCAGGCTCTCGCTGCCTACAATACGTTCTAATGAACGATAAACACCGCTTCAGATCGGGGGTAAACCGTATTTCAGGGGGGCTAACTATCCTTCAGATTGTCCCCTCTTTGCTGCATTTCACGGTATTTTCCGGGTGTAATCCCTTCCATTTTTTTGAAAACGCGAATGAATCCAATATCGGTTGAATAGCCAACCTGCTGGGCAACTTGTAAAATGGTCATGCCAGGTGAGGCCAGAAACCGCTTGGCTTCCTTCATACGAACCTCAATCATATAATCGGTTAGATTAATGCCATACTGCTTTTTAAATAATCCGGACATATATTGCGGCGTCATGCCAAAATGATCAGCGATCGAAGTTAAACTTAGCGAATGATCGTTGTAATGCTCATCGATATACGTTTTCATCCGTTCATGATGGCGTTCACTATGCTCGGAGCGGGCCTCTTGGACACTGTTGCAAATAAATAAGCACAGCTCTTTGAGCTTTTTTAGCATGTCCTCGGCAGACGTACTGTTATTAATGAGCTTCACAGGGTCGGTACTGCCCTCTTGCCATTGCTTTTCATCAATTTTCAGGGCATTCGTCACTTTCAGCACAGTTCCCAATAGGTTCAGGAAAAGCAATTTCCCTAGCTCTGGGGTGGTATCGCGTGAGCCCATATTATGTTGATACAACTCATTAAGCAGCCGTTCAACACCTTCATACTCACCGCTTTTGAGATAATTAATCATTTGAGCTTCGACTTCCATCGGGAAGTGATAGTACGTTCGTTCCAAGAAGCGAATTTCATCGTAATGAATAACGGAATTAATTCCATGAATAATGCGATAATCGAGAGCGTTCAGCGCTTCGTTGTAGCATTTAGAAGCTTCTAACCTGCCCAAATGGAAGGAGCTCGTGGCAACGGTGATTTTCATCCGGAAACGTTCCTCAATCACACCTTTGAGCTCTGCGATTAAGCGGTCGCGGCTTAGCAGTGTTTCCTCTAAAGTGTCAGGAACATTTAGTAATAGCGCTAAGCGATTGTTATCTGTTTCTGTGACATAGCCGGAATCAGCGATAAATTCACTGCTTAAATTGAATAAAATAAATCGAACGAGGGCGCGATCCCGATCGCTTTCGGCAATACGATAATCGCGGCTTTCGTCGACTTCGAGGATAATGACACTGACAAAGGGATGCGGGAGTCGAATTCCCATAAAAGCAAGAGAGTCCTCGGTCAACTCCGACTGATCGACTTCCCCTTTTAATAGGCGAGTCAAAAAGTTAGCACGAACAACGGGAAGATGCCCCGCCAGCTGCTGTTCAAGCGCCTTGCCTTCGGCTACGGATGTTGCAATGGAGTTTCGGATGAACTCATATTCGTTCGAAAGACCGTTGCGAGGCACATTCTTCCCTTTATTAATGGAATATACAAGATCGCGAATCGGACTGTAGCTGCGGTACGCCATCCAGTAAGCAGCGGCACTTCCAGCGGCGATCACAAGAACAAGTAGATAAAAGGCCCACTTTTTCATTTCATTTACGCGTTCTAACACAACATTTTTCGGAACTAGGGAGATATATTTCCAACCGCTCTTGCCAGTGGTATAAGATAGCATCTGCGTTGTACCATCGAGATCGTACGTTTTGTATCCGTTAGCGTTGATGGTTTGTGAAAGTAACTCAGGAGACATCTTGAATTGATTATTGCTCGATAGAATCACTTGTCCAGTGGCATCCAGAATGAACATCGAGCTGTTATTGACCGATTGAATGCCTTTCAATAAATCAAGAATCTGTTTCTCGTTGATTAACATAATTAACGTGCCTTCAACATTGTTGCTCTCACCCAGCGGGAGAGAGATGGCGCTAGCAATGACATTTCGGGTCATAGGATCATCGAGTGGGGCAGTTGTTGGCAGGTAGGTTAAATAGTGGTACCCCGTCAAAAGGTCAGAGCGCACTTGGGCTAAGCTTTTGCCAGGAAGCGGGTATAGCTTTGTAAAGAAGGTAGTGGCATCCGTTTTCAAATTAGGAGAAATAACGGTGTCTTCATTGCGTAAATAAATATAGAAGTCATCAACGAACCGGGAGCCGTTACGAATCGTTTTTAAGGCGCGAACAGCTTCCTCGGTTTGTATGTATTTTTCACTCTCTTTTAACGTCCAAAGCGTTTGAAGCTTCGGTTGTGTGGCGATCTGAATGCCCAGTTGCTCAATTTCTTGTAAATTACTGTCTACGACCTGACGTGCCTGCTCAAGCATAGCTAAATTAGAGCGGTTGGCATTATCGACCATGCTCTTCTCCATATTGGTATACAAGACGAATGTACCGGAAACAGGAATAAGTAAGATGAGGATGTAAGAGAGCCATAACGTCAGGAAAATGCTTTTGCGTCGTAGCAGCATAGGTGAATGCCTCCATTGGGTGCGGGATATGGTGGATGACTATATGAGAAATGCTGGGATAATTATGGAGAGAAGATGGGAGCAGTTTAACATATCTCTCTAGCATCATCAATGATTTCCTTTGTAGGGCGGGGATGGCGTTGCCTGATATCTGATTTTCGGGCTAAGTTGATATCAACCAACATATTTGTGTAAGATGGAAGGAAAGATAGGCTTAGGAAAATATAGGATAGCTGGTATGGAGGAGGCGAGCCATGGCGCGTTCAAAGTCGCTTTGGTTGCTAATTGTTTGGTTTGTAGTTGCCATTATCGGCTTATTGATACTGAAATGGACGGGTGTATGGAAGCATTTAGATTTCGACTGGCTCACGGATTGGCTGCGTGATTTGGGGCCTGTTGGCGGACTGTTATATATTCTTGCCTACACATTAAGGCCGTTGATATTGTTCCCAGCCACACCGTTAACCTTATATGGAGGTTATGTGTTTGGCGCTTTCTGGGGAACCATCTACGATTTCATTGGGGCTGGTGCAGGGGCTTTACTCTCTTTCTACATCACTCGAAAATGGGGCCGAAGCAGCTTTCAGCGCATCCTAAGAAGTCCGAAACTGCAATCCTTCGATCAAAAAGCAGAAGAAAAAGGCTTCATGGTCGTCCTTTATATGCGACTGATGCCCTTCTTTCCATTCGATGGGATCAGTTATGGGGCCGGCTTGTCGAAAATCCGTTTCTGGGATTATACGTGGGGAACCTTAATCGGTATTATTCCTGGAGCCATTGTGTATAACGTATTTGGCGCGTCACTGAACGATATTTGGTCGTGGAGATTTCTAGGGGCGGTCGGCATGTACGTCGTTTTTGCCGTGGTTCCGTTGATCATCAAGCGGAGACAGTCACGTAAAGTACGCCAAGCGGCGTAACTAGACATAGGGTGAATGCGATACAGAATGATGCTTTTCTCAAAATGGAGTCATAAAATGTCTCCGTAACCATACACTTTAGTATGTAATTGGAACGCTCAGGGCACGAAATGGAATCGGGACAACGCCACTTTGGTTTGTCCTTTTTTCTTTTGGGGTCTTGACGTTGTATACTAATATTATCACCCTGCAGAAGACTCAGAAAGAAGGGATGACTATGCTGAAGCTAAGTATTCTTGATCAGTCACCGGTATCATCCGGCTTTACCCATAGTGAGGCATTACAACAAACGATTGCGCTCGCACAGCTCGCAGACCGTCTGGGCTATACCCGATTCTGGGTATCCGAGCATCATAATTCAGCGGGGTTGGCTGGTTCCTCGCCCGAGGTATTCCTGTCCACGCTAGCAGCTCGTACAAACCGAATTCGGCTAGGCTCTGGCGGCGTGCTTCTTCCTCATTACAGCGCCTACAAGGTTGCTGAAAATTTCCGCATGCTCGAGGCGCTTTATCCAGGGCGCATCGATCTTGGCATCGGGCGTGCGCCAGGCGGCACGCCGCACACAGCCAAAGCGCTGCGTGGCGTCGGCGCCGATCTGTTCGAGGGACTGGAGCGGTTCCCTGCTCAAGTCACAGATTTGTTGCGGTTCCTCACCGATTCGGTGGAACCGGGGCACGTGTTCGAGGGCATCCGCGCCACCCCATTGGTGGCTTCGATGCCTCAGGTGTGGCTGCTCGGCTCCACCGGGCAGAGCGGGGTGTATGCGTCGCAGGCAGGCGCAGCCTTCTGCTTCGCGCACTTCATCAACGGAGCGGGAGGACAGCATGCGGTGCGAAGCTACCGCAGCTCGTTCCAGCCATCCGCGCTCAATGTCGTGCCGCAGGCGACGGTGTGCATTTATGTCTTGTGCGCCGAGACGACAGCCGAGGCGGAGGAGCTCGCGACTTCCATTGATTTGCGTATTCTGCAAATGGAAAAAGGCGAGTTCACCGGAGTGAAATCGCCGAAAGAAGCAGCGGAATATACGTATTCCGATTGGGATCAAACCCGCGTGAGAGACAATCGCTCGCGGATGATCGTGGGCAGCCCGAGCCTAGTCCGGGAACAAATCCTGCTGTTGGCCGAAAGCTACGGCGTTGACGAAGTCATGATCGTCGCCGGCGGCTATCTGGCAGAAACGAGAATGCGGACCGTGGAGTTGTTGGCGGAAGCTTTTGAATTAAGCCACCAACACAGCTATGTCATTTGAAAATAGAGGATAGGGCTAGCGGTTTTGCCTAAGTCGTTTATCGATTTCTTGCGTGACAATAAAAGCAAGCTCTTCATTGCCAAAAAGGGAGAGCACGCCAAGTAAGGTGTCGTCCGCGACCTCGCCGGCTTCCTCTTTGGGTACCGTTAATTCAAGCGCCTTCTCTAGGGCTTCGTTATTGGGCTGGTCTGGGTAGGCGCTATGGTAAAGTGCAGCAGGGTTCAAATCGTTATTGATGCACCACTGAGCAAACACCAAAATCATCATATGCTCTTCTCGTTTGTAATTTTCGATCATTTGCTCTTCTAATTGTTTATTATTCATCGGTTACAGACATCTCCTTATACAACCTCTTGGCAACACTTGAACCAGCCAAACTCTATCGCCCCTTACGGGTGGATGGGTTCATTATAGCGAAAGATTAGGTGGATTCACAATGATTAAGAATGAGAAAATTAAAGCATCCGAGGTCCGCGTCACTGGATTACAGGGTGAGGATCTGGGTGTGATGTCGACGAAAGAAGCCCTTGCTCTGGCGAAAAAGTTAAAAGTGGATCTCGTCTGCACCTCGCTCATGAGCAGCCCGCCGCCATGCAAGTTGATTGGGGCAGGCGCAGCCAAGCAGGAAGCTTTGCAGGAAAAGCAGCAGGCACGTAAACAAGAGCAGGGACCGAAAGTGAAGGAGCTCCGTTTGACGCCAAACATCGAGGACCATGATCTCGAAACGAAGCGCGGTCAGGCAGAGCGTATCTTAAAAGGCGGTGACGCCGTCCTGTTGGTCGTGAAGATCTCCGGCAAAGAAGGTGCCAAAGCGAAGACGTTGCTGGAGACGCTAGTCAAAGAGCTTAGCGCATACGGAACGAAGCATACAGGCATCCAGTTGAGCGGTAAGCAGGCAGCTGTTCAGTTGGATCCTGCCTAATCGGAACATGGACAAGGGGCATAGCCCTTCACCCAGCTCATGGATACATCTATAGACACTATCCCCTACACTCAGTTTAGAGATTCATACTGAGCAGAGAGGATAGTGTTTTTTAATGTGCGTATGTGTACTATCCCCAAGGCTCAGTTTAGCTCTAATGGAACTGTGTTCTGAGCGAAGGGGATAGTGTTCCACTAAGAAGTAACGGTGATGGCTTGGGAGCCCATGAGTTCCCAGACTTTTTTGAACGTTTCGAGCGGGTAAGTTTCTTGTTCGCCTGTCATAGGGTCGTTCATGTAGGCATGATCATCGTCCCACCCCGTTAGCAATAAGGCATGTTCAGGTTGATACCATTTGACAAGCTCACCATCGGGGTCTTCCCACTCCTGATCCAAATAGGGGATATCCATATGCTCGGTGGCCCAAACCATCGCTGGCTTACCTTGGGCGATGACCGCAAGTAAGTCGTCAAAGGTGGTTCCTGTCAAATCACGGATATGGCCAGGCAGCCACTGATTCATAATCTTAGCAATGGGGGTATGGTAAATGCCATATCCGACATCAAAGGGATCACCGACGAAGACGTTTTTGGGATTAGCGCCAACGAATACGCCATCTTCATTCTCGTAGGGCATGTCCCCTTTGGGCAGCGCGTTAGCGACATCTTCTTTGGTTATCGGCAGTCCAGCCCAGTTGAGCAGCATCGTCGCAGCTACCGCTTCGCAGCCGTTTGGCAGCTCGGGTAGTTGGGAGAGCGCGGGAATCGCTTTAATTTGAAAATGATGAGCGATGGGCGTTCCATCTGTCTCCGGTGTTGCGCTCGCTGCCGCACTGGCTGAATTGGTTTCTGGAGTTGAAGTATTGATCTCAGATGTAGTTGGGCTAACCGAGGGAGAAGGACTCGGTGTAAATGTAAGATCTGATGTAGGCGTAGATGTTGTTTGGGAAATAGATGAGGTAGGGATATGTTCCGCGCCTGGGGAGCTTATTTTTACGATCAGGAATAGGGAAAGGCTGACGAAGGCCAGCAAAGTAAGGCTGATTATCTTCTTCATGTCGCACATCCGTTCTTTTCGATGGTTTCATTACATCATGGGTGGCAAAAGATTGCAACCAAAGGATCCAAAATGAGCCCATTGACACATACACAACTCCCTTGCTCGCATAGACTAGGTAAACAAGCATTACCAAGGGAAGTCTGATAGCGTGTATGATAAGGATAAGAAGATCAAGATGACCGTGGAGGCATGGGATGAAACGATTCTATTTGTGGTGTCTAGCTGCTTTTGTTTGTTATGCGACGATTGTAATTGTATATTTCACCAAAGGTCATTTATTTCAAATACCGACAGCGTTAATCGGAACCGTGGCCGATCCGAATACATTCATGACCCATGCTGAGATTAGTAAAGCGGAGTCACTGTCTCGGATTCATTCTTTAGCTTTCTTCCTAAGTTCTCCCTTGCAAATGGGTGTTACGGTCGCGCTGTTTGGTGTTGCGGTAAGTTTTCGGAAGCTAGCTGAGAAGCTTTTTAAGGCGTCATTCCTGCAAATGTTCTTGTTTGTCGTCCTTTTTACACTCGTGATGGACGTGCTATTTCTTCCGATTGATGTGTTTTTATTCAAAATCGACCAAGCCTACGGCATCTCCAATGAGACGCCTGCACTATTTTTAGGGGATCATCTTAAATCTTTTCTCATAGATATTGTGGGTACTGTCATCATGGTCGGAATTTTTAGATGGGTGAGTAAATGGAGTCCACGAAAATGGTGGCTCTGGCTGTGGTTGATTTCCATTCCACTCATTTTATTTGTTACTTTCATTCAGCCAGTGGTGCTGGATCCGTTGTACAACACATTTCAGCCATTGCAAAATCAAGAGCTTAAAGCGCAAATTCTGGATCTTGCCGCTAAATCACACATTCCTACGGATCAGGTTTACGAAGTTAACATGTCCGAGAGGACGAATACCATTAATGCCTATGTCAACGGCATCGGTGGCAATGCACGTATTGTACTGTGGGATACGATTCTGAACAAGTTGCAGCCGGATGAGATTTTGACTGTGATGGCGCATGAGATGGGACATTATGTGGAAAAGCATATCTATCTTGGGATTGCTTATGGTATAGCGCTTAGTTTTGTTGGTTTCTGGCTAGCTTTTCACGCGTACCGCATTATTTTGCAACGCTTCGGATCACTGTGGGGCTTTCGAGGGGAAAGGGATCTAGCGGCATTGCCGATTTTGCTGCTCCTCATTTCTTTGATGAGCTTCTTATCGTCGCCAGCACAAAACGCTTTCTCGCGCGTGATTGAACACCGTGCTGATGTCTACGCAATGAAAATGACGGGAGATGGCGATGCGGCGATTCGGGCTTTCCAGCATATCGCGCAAGAAAACCTCAGTCCCGTTACACAGCCGAAGCTGGTGCAATGGTTCCGAGGTTCTCATCCAACGATTGAAGAACGAATCTTGTATTTTGAACAGTTTACGAAAAAGTAGGTAAACTAGTCATTTCTCCGCGTCATCTGTTGCCAGACAGAGCCTTCTGCGGCATGGCCGCCCTCGATACGTTCGAGGGCGATTTTGACTTGCATGCGGACCTCGAATTCGGCATCGTCCGCAGCTTGCTTCAAATCTTCAAGCACGGTTTCGTCTCCGACTTCGTAAAGGAATCGCGCAGCGCGCCAACGGACGAGCTTGTTGCGGTCTTTGAGCGCCTTGGCCATCGCCGGGATGGCGGCGGGATCTCCCAAATCGGACAGGGTATCGCCCGCTGTCCGACGAACCGAAGGCGTATCGTCCTCGAGGGCACGATACAGAAAGGGCAATACCTCGGGCTCCTTGATGTCCCCGAGGTACACCGTAGCCAGTCGCCGAAGCGACGTGTTCTCGTCCTGCAAAGCCTGGACGAGAAGCGGCAGCGTCTCAAGCGATGGCTGGACCTTCTGAAGCGCGGCATAGCGCAGCTTCCAGTCGCTGCTGCGCAGCTGCTCCGCGGCTGCGCTAAGATCTTCATCCCCTGTGGCAGCTTCCACAGGGGCGTCTGTCGTCTCCCGCATCGCGAGGGAGACCAGTTCGTCGACGCGGGCATCGTCGTAAGAGGCGTCCAGTTCCTGGACGACCTCGCCCGCGATGTCCCCAAGCTCGCCGTAGCGGACGCCGAGCTCCTCGAGCTTCCGCTCTTTGATCAGGTTCGGCGAAGCCGTACCTGCGCGGACGGCGGCCTGTGTGAAGCGCTCCGGCATGCCGAGGCGCACTTCTTCTGCGCCTGCGCGCACCCTCACCTGGAGCGGAATCCCGCGAAACATTTGGACGAGCACCTGCGCCTCGCCGAAGGCGGCTTCCGTCGCAGGCTGCTCGGTTGGCAATCCAGCCCCGGCAGATGGCTGGGCTTCGCCATAAATCTCGCGCGCCTGCGCGAGGATGAACTGCCAGTCCCCTTTTGAGCTGCGGTCGACTGCAATGAAATCAGCTGCGTGAAAGATACTGATCACGCCAGGTACAGCTAGTAGTTTTTGTACTTCTGCAGGAGCGCTAGTAGCGGTTTTTTTCGTATATGTTTCTCGCACACCAGCTGGTAGAGACTCATCCATATTGAGCTTCATCGAATTCGGGCTAGGTGTGGGTTCGATTGAAATGATTTTCAAAGTGTTCAACTCCTTCGTTGGAACAGTTAAGTTAATGGGCATCATCTGCCAGCGTTCATAATTCAATGAAAAGGCCCGGACGAGGTGCCGTCCAGGCCTTGTATCGGCAGCTAGTGCCCTACGTTCTAGTCTAAGTCGACTAAATTACGATTTAAGTATAGATCTAAGGTTTTCGTAAGATCGAATACCGTATGAGCCAAGTCCACATTTTCGAAAACATGGTCACATTGATCTCGATACGCTAATTCATTTTCATAATCAGACAAGTATTTGGAGGCGACTTCTTCAGAATCTCCGCTCTCGATCATCCGTTCTTCCAGTGTGTCCCGCTGGGCATAGATGAAGATTTGGACAACCTGATCGCCATACAGCTTTTTGAGCGTTTCGGCGCCAAAGCGGTTCAAGATCAAATAGATGCTGCCGCTTTGTTGAAACATTCGTTCGATATCTGCGCTTTTGATGCCGTATAGATGGTCATTAACAGTACTTACTTCAATAAATTCACCGGCAGCTTGTGCCTGGGCAAATTGGGCGGGAGAGATGAAGTGATAATCTTGACCATCTTCCTCTGTTGGTTTCGGAGGTCGCGTGGTGTAAGAAATCACTTGCTTCATCCCGAGCGTAGAGCCCGACATTTCCGCAACGGTTTTACGGCCTGCCCCGTGTGGGCCAGTGAATACAAAAATCATTTCCTTATCCTTTAATGCATACATGGAACATACCTCCTTCGATTGGATGGGGGGTAAATCCTCGTGCGAGCACGGGTTGAAACGATTTTTGAGATGTAGGATCTTAATAAACCATAGCTATAGTGTACAACGTAAAGGCTTCATCGGTAAAGTCTAGCTGTTAAAACGAGTCGCGCTTAGCGTTTCCCGCCGCCACCGCGAGTTCCGCGTGGCGCACTGCCGCGAGCGCCGCCTTGGCCACCGCGCGGGCCGCTTGGTCTGTCGCCACGCGGTGCACCACCGCGAGCTCCGAAGCTGTCGCCGCGAGGCGCTGCGCTGCGCGCACCGCGCTCGTCATTTCGACCGCGAGGAGCATTGCTTGTGCGAGCGCCGAAGCCCTCACCGCGAGGAGCACCGCCTGTGCGAGCGCCGAAGCCCTCACCGCGAGGAGCGCTGCCTGTGCGAGCGCCGAAGCCCTCACCGCGAGGAGCGCCGCCTGTGCGAGCGCCAAAGCCCTCACCGCGAGGAGCGCCGCCTGTGCGAGCACCGAAGCCTTCGCCGCGAGGAGCTGCGCCACCGCGAGCTCCGCCGCCGCCTTCGCCACGGCCTTTGCCGCCGCGAATGGATCGGGACGCGTTTGCCGCGTCTTCCCGGCCTGCGCCGGCATACTTGTTGTATGGCGAGTATGATTTATCGCCATGCGGAGCCGAACGTTTGCGCTCAGTACCTTCGCCGCCGCCATTGTACGAACCCGTGACGCGAGATTTCGCTGCGCTCATGTTCGTTCCGCGAGCAGGAGCGGAATTCGTTGCTGCCGGTTCATGCGTTACTGTAGCACGTCCCCAAGTATTTGGGTTACGTTCTGAATTCACTTTCGCCGGGCGTTCGCCTGAACGTGATGCGCCTGCACCAGGCCCAGTTGCCCCGCCGCGAGCACCAAATTTGTCCCCTTTGGCACCAAAGCTTGGTTTGCGGTCGCCATATTGTACATTCGCACGATCCCCGCGCAATTCGCGTGCGCCAGGTCTTCCGGCACGGCCGCCGCTGCGTTGTTCGGGAGCGCCGCCACGCTCATTACGTCTTCCGCCGCGTGAAACGCCAGAAGCACCTTTCCGAGCTGAGCCTCTGCCATCTTGTTCGAGGTAATCTTCTGCTGTTTTGGATCGAACAACACGTCTTTGTTGCCCGTCAGGACTGCGCAAAGACATTTTAATCCCTTTTTCAATCAGCTCGATCGTCGGCATATCGCGTTGCGTTGCAAAAGTCACAGCAACACCAGACTCACCAGCACGGCCTGTTCTGCCAATCCGGTGAATATAGCTCTCGGCATCTTGTGGTACATCATAATTGAAAATGTGCGTGACGCCTTCTACATCTAAACCACGTGCTGCGATATCAGTAGCGACTAGAAGCTCGATACGGCCTTCTCTGAAACGCTTCATCACCTGCTCACGTTTGGCTTGAGACAAGTCACCGTGCAGCTCATCGGACATCAAACCTATTTCCTGAAGGACTTCATTCAGCGCGATCGCTTTTGCTTTCGTCCGGCAGAAAATCATCGCAAGATAAGGCTTATATTGCTTGATTGCAGCAATTAGTGCATCTTGTTTATCACGATCAGTCGTAGGAACAAGTACTTGCTGAATTTCAGTCAAAGTCACTTGTTTGCTTTGAATTTTAATTTCTTTTGCTTCCTTCATATAAGCCTTGGACAGATTGATGACCTGTTCGGGCATAGTAGCGGAGAAGAGCAACGTTTGGCGGTAAGGGGAAGTTTGGGCAATGATATCTTTCACTTCATGCAGGAATCCCATGTGCAGCATTTGATCGGCTTCATCTAATACGAGTATTTTCAATTTATAGAAATTGATGGAGCCGCGGCGAAGGTGGTCTAACAGTCTTCCCGGAGTTCCTACTACTATATGTATGTTACCTTGAAGCTTTCTAAGCTGTTTTTCTACATCTTGCCCGCCATAAGCAGCTAATACTTTAGCACCTGTGACTGGAACAAGGGTTTTCAGCTCATTACTGATCTGAATCGCTAACTCGCGAGTTGGCGTAAGAATAAGTGCCTGGACATCGGAGCTTTCTACATCAATGGTTTCTAATATAGGAAGTACAAAGGCAAGGGTTTTACCTGTACCTGTTTGGGCTTGTGCGATAACATCCGAACCTTTGAGTAGCACAGGAATAGCTTCCCGTTGGATGGGCGTAGGTTCTACGACACCTTGATTTTGCAAAACTTGAACTAAATTCTCTCTGATACCTAATGAGGCAAATCCATTTGACATGGGTAATTGGCCAGCTCCCTTTTTCCTTCTTAGTAAAGACGATTCCCTCATTGTACAGGAATGCCCGACAAATGAAAACAGGAGCCGACCCTCAAGCAGAAATAAACTACTTTATTAATAGAAGTTATACGAGATGATTGAGCTCCAAATGGTATATTCATAGCAGGCTTTGCTTAGGTGGTAAGGCCTAGCTGATTAGTCCTGTGGTAAAGCTTGTGCGGTGCCAAACACACGTGTAACTGTCTGGTTGAAATCTGTTAATAACGGCATCAGCGAGTGGCCTTTCCAGCTTTCCTGTGCATAGCTATTCATTTTATTAAGGAAATCTCGATTGGCAGAAATATAAACATCCATTAGATTAGGTTGCAGTAACCGAATCTTCTCTGCGATCGCTTGTTTGAAGCGATGAGAGAGCAAATCATGATGAACCGCAGTTTCATAACTATTGTAGCCTTTGTTCAAATCTGTACGAGGAATAGAATCGTCATAGGGATTATTATCGTTGTAAACACCCTTGTTGGTACCTTGATTATTCGTTTCCTTGGTCGTGCCCTTCGTCCCTGCTGCGCTGCTATCAATCATGAGGGCCACATAAGCATTCTGATTCGTGGTCATGACGAACGCGGTATTCACACCATCGAGCTTATGCAATTCATCTGATAGATACTGACTGTACTCCAGCTTAGTGTTGTTGTGTGTGACAGGTCCAGAGAGCTGTTGAACTTGATAAGCACGGTCTTTTTCATCTGCTTTTTCGACAGGAGCTCCGAAATTTTTCGAGTGACTATCAGTACCTCTGTATTCCTTACCGCTAGTGCCACATGCAGATAATGTGAGCAGTAGGAATATCATTCCACAAATCGGAAAACCTAACTTCCTGAACATATCGTACAGACCTCCCAGTGCATTGTAATGTTTATAGGATGAGATGTTTCTGTCGAATTATTCGTGTTCACAAATAAACGCTGAAATGCATAAAGAGGTGGGTGTATGGAAATAACCATGGAGGGAAATATATCAATGCTGACGCTGTTTAAGAACAATTTGTGAACTCTCCTACAGCGATTGACAAAAAGTTTTCACGAATTTATAGTTATTAAAGTGAATTGACATGGGCATGGCCTTCGTGGTAAAAATATTGTTT
This sequence comes from Paenibacillus pectinilyticus, assembly GCF_001700435.1. Taxonomy (GTDB): domain Bacteria; phylum Bacillota; class Bacilli; order Paenibacillales; family NBRC-103111; genus Paenibacillus_E; species Paenibacillus_E pectinilyticus. The sequence goes on along the minus strand of NZ_LYPC01000028.1, from coordinate 448,912 downwards.
TAAAAGTGGGGTTGATACAATGAGTCAATTGAAAAAGTTCTGGCGTCTGGCACCCCTATTAGCGGTGATGGCGCTCATGCTAACCGGGTGTGGAGACCCAACCTTATCTGCTTTAGTGCCTAAAGGTCCTGTGGCGACGGAGCAGCTTTACTTAATGAAATTAAGTCTCTTTATCATGATTTTTGTCGTAATTGTCGTATTTGCGATTTATGTGTATGTATTAATTCGCTTTCGCAAGCGCAAAGGTGATAATAGCATACCGAAGCAAGTCGAAGGAAGTCACGTTTTGGAAATTATCTGGACAGTAATTCCAATTCTCTTACTGTTAGTGCTTGCGGTACCAACAGTATCCTACACGTTTAAGCATTCAACGAACTACAACAAGGACAAAGATGCTATCCATGTGAAAGTCACTGCACATCAGTTCTGGTGGCAGTTTGAATATCCAGACCTTGGCATCGCAACAGCGCAGCAGCTTGTGGTTCCAAAGGACAAAATCATTGCGTTTGACGTCGTTTCTGCCGATGTGTCCCATGCGTTCTGGGTACCTTCCCTAGGCGGTAAGGTCGATACGAATCCTGGTATACATAACACGCTTTATTTACAAGCGGATGAAATTGCAACGTTCCAAGGCAGATGTACAGAGCTTTGCGGAGCATCACATGCCTTGATGAACTTCACGGTTAAGTCAATGACCGATGCAGACTTTAATGCTTGGGTTGCCAAAATGAAAGCACCTGCTACTGTGCCGGCTTCGGCTCAGAAGGGTGAAGAGCTTTTCAAAGAAAATTGTATGTCTTGTCATGCTGTTAACGCAGCTGGCCCTGGGGTTGCACCTAACCTTAAAGGTTTTGCTGATCGTGACACGATTGCGGGAATTTTGGAACACACGCCTGAGAACATGGCATTGTGGATTCATAATCCGCAGGAACAAAAACCGGGCAACAAAATGCCGGCATTTGGTCAAGCAGCTGGCGGTAAATTAGATGACTCACAAATTAATGATATCGTTACGTACTTACAAACTTTGAAATAAACTCTTGATGTAAAGGAGGTTCATACGTTGGCTCACTCTCATCCAGTAAAAAAACATACCGGCCTTATGGATTGGCTTACTACCGTCGATCATAAGAAAATCGGTATCCTGTATTTACTAGCGGGCGGCTTCTTCTTCCTCGTCGGAGGACTTGAAGCAATCTTGATCCGGATTCAGCTTGCTTTTCCAGATCAACATATTTTCATCGGCGATTCATTTAACCAATTAACAACGATGCACGGAACAACGATGATTTTCTTTGCGGCCATGCCGGTAATCTTCGCCTTCATGAATGCCATCGTTCCTCTACAAATTGGTGCAAGGGACGTTGCGTTCCCTTTCGTTAACTCCCTTGGCTTCTGGTTGTTCTTTGCCGGCGGCGTGCTCATGAACACAAGCTGGTTCTTGGGCGGAGCACCGGATTCCGGTTGGACGGGGTATGCACCGTTGTCCTCGATCACAGATTCTGGCTGGGGACAAACGCTTCAAAACAATTTGCAAGGTACAGACTTCTATGTACTCGGCTTGCAAATTGCAGGTATTGGTACGCTAATCGGGGGGATTAACTTCCTTGTAACGATTATCAACATGCGTGCTCCTGGTCTTACATACATGCGTATGCCTATGTTTACATGGTCTGCTTTTGTAACTTCAGGTTTGATTGTTCTTGCTTTCCCTGCAATTACGGTTGCATTGGTTGAACTTATGTTTGACCGTGTCTTCGGCGGCGCATTCTTTGATGCTGCCAGAGGCGGTAATAACGTACTATGGGAGCATCTATTCTGGATTTTCGGGCATCCCGAAGTTTACATCTTGATTCTTCCTGCATTCGGTATTATTTCTGAGATCGTTTCTACATTTTCGAAAAAACGTCTGTTCGGATACAGCTCCATGGTATTTGCAACAGTTCTGATTGGTTTCTTAGGCTTCATGGTTTGGGTTCACCATATGTTTACAGCAGGTCTTGGCCCAGTTGCGAACTCGATCTTCTCGATTGCAACGATGGCAATTGCTGTTCCAACAGGTGTGAAAATCTTTAACTGGTTGTTCACACTCTGGGGTGGTCAAATCCGCTTTACAACAGCGAATATTTTCGCTACAGCGTTCATTCCAACCTTCGTAATGGGGGGAACAACAGGGGTTATGCTTGCGATTCCAGCAGCTGACTTCCAGTATCATGACACATATTTCGTAGTAGCGCATTTCCACTACGTAATCGTTGGTGGTCTAGTACTTGGCTTGTTCTCAGGTCTTTACTACTGGTGGCCGAAAATGTTCGGTCGTATGTTAAGTGAAGGTTTAGGTAAAGTGCATTTCTGGTTGTTCTTTATCGGCTTCCATTTGACATTCTTCCCGCAGCATTTCTTGGGACTAATGGGGATGCCGCGACGCGTCTTTACGTATCAGCCAGGCTATGGCCTTGAAGCAGGTAACTTGGTATCTACGATTGGTGCATTCCTTATGGGTATCGGTACGTTGGTGTTCCTTATCAACATTATTGCTACACAAAGAAAACCAAAAACCGCTCTTGCAGATCCGTGGGATGGCCGTTCCTTGGAGTGGACAATTCCTTCACCTGCACCTGAGTATAACTTCAAACAAACTCCGCTTGTTCGCGGCTTAGATGCTTTCTGGAAAGAAAAAATGGCTGGTAACAAAGAAATGACACCAGCTGAACCAATCGGTTCGATCCACATGCCATCGGCATCGATCTTGCCACTTGTTATGTCTGTTGGTTTGTTCATCGCTGGTTTCGGCTTCATGTACAGAAACTACTATGTTGCAGCCGCAGGGATCATCGTTACATTCATTGCTATGTTCTGCCGTTCGGTATTCGACGACCACGGTTGGCATATTGAACCGGAAGAACTTGAAGACGATCATAAGGGGGTAAAGGCATGAGTAGTCATCACACGGGCGCACTGCCTGCTAATCCGGAAACGGCTACCCTCGAAGGGAAAAATAAAGTTCTTGGCTTTTGGCTTTTCCTTGGCGCAGAGGTTGTATTGTTCGGTTGCTTATTCGCAACGTATATTGCCCTTCGGAACTCTGTTCCGGATGGCCCAACAGCCGATGAACTGTTCAAACTCAAAACAGTTGGTTGGTCAACTTTCATCCTTTTAACTAGTAGTTTAACGAGCGTATTCGCGATTATGGCGATGCACCGTCAAAAGCTAGGCCAATTGTTATTTTGGTTAGCAGTAACTGTATTGTTCGGTCTTGCGTTCTTAGGAATGGAGATTTACGAGTTTAGAGAGTACGTGCATGAAGGTCACAAATTTACGACAAGTGCATTCTCAACTTCGTTCTACACGCTTGTTGGTTTCCACGGTGCTCACGTAGCATTCGGTGTTACTTGGATTACACTGTTGATTTTACAAGGACTTAAGAAAGGTCTTACAGTTGTTACAGCTCCTAAGTTTTATGTAGCTTCGCTGTACTGGCACTTTATTGACTTAGTCTGGGTATTTATCTTTACAGTTGTCTATCTGATGGGGAAGGTGGGTCACTAAGATGAGTAGCAATTCTCACGGTACTTCCGCACCTAGCAAGCGAGTAAAGCATGATTCACCAACAAATCACTATTTGACTTACATTATTTCGATTCTTCTCACCATGTTGGCATTCGCTGTCGTACTTTACGGGGATTTGGATCGTTCGTTTATCTTAATTTTCATCGTATCCTTAGGGATCGTGCAAGCACTTGTTCAGTTGCTTTTCTGGATGCATGCCAAAGAAAGAGGTCATTTGTTTCCTTTGATCTTTATCGGCGGCGGCGCACTTGTAGCTGTAACTGGCGTGCTCATGGCTGTATATTGGTGCTGGTGGTAAGAAAGCAAGAAGAGGCAACTTTGTTTAGACAAAGTGCCTCCTCTTTTTTTAAGAAAGTATAAGTTTTCGGTTTCCGAAAACGTCTTGCTTATTGGCGATAAAACTTACCTCTAAACGCGGTCGCACATCTGTAAATGGCCTCGATAGAGGTTTTCTCATTGAAATTATGTTCCTCTCGAAAGGAGAATAGATGCAGGTATGAGTCAGATTGGTGGATTTTTCGATTTGTGGAATCCTGTTTTACTGTTGATCGTTGTTGTGATCGGATATTGCTATAATCGATTTGTCGTGAAAGGGAATGGGAGTTCCACAAAATCAGAGCCACTGTCGATCACACAGCAGCTTTCCTTTTACGCAGGGCTTTTCTTATTCTATGTCGGGCAAGGAAGTCCAATTAGCTATATTGGTCATCACTATTTGTTCAGTATGCACATGCTGTCACAAACGATTCTATATTTAATTGTACCTATCCTGATTTGGTTAGGAACACCAGGATGGTTGGTACGTGTATGCATGAAAAATCTCGTGTTTCGTAGCTTATTTTCATTTTTCACCAGACCTCTAATTGCGTTGTTCATGTTCAATATGCTTTTCTCCATTTACCATATGCCTTTTATTATGGATTACTTGATGGTGAATGATGTATGGTTATTGGTTTATCATAGCGTGCTATTGATCACAGCTTTCTTCATGTGGTTCCCCGTGTTCTCGCCAATGCCTGAGCTAAATGGCTTGAATGATCTGAAGAAAATGGCATATATTTTCGGGAATGGGGTCTTGCTGACACCGGCGTGTGCCCTTATCATTTTCGCAGATTCGATTATTTATGATATGTATGGCAGCGTCACCGTACCTTTTGCTCATTTATCTCCTTTGGATGATCAACAGCTCGGTGGTGTCATTATGAAAGTATTGCAAGAGATCATATACGCCTCTACATTAGCTTATATCTTCTTCCGCTGGTATCGAAGAGAGCGCAAAGATGAGGATGAATTGGACCCAATTCCTTCTCAAGAAAGCTTGACTAATCAAGGCGGGAGCTGGAATCGCGCTTAGAGAAAGGATTAGAAAGATGCACATTTTGCCTACGATTTCCACGATGTTTATCGTGATTAGTGCCATTTTTGTTGGTTTCGGATGGTATCATATTGTCAAAGGAAACCGCGATACACATGAAAAGCTGATGGTTCTTGGCGCGATTTTCGCACTGGCCTTTTTCATCATCTACATGTCTCGTACGTTGTTTGAAGGAAATACAGCATTCGGTGGACCAGACAGCCTGAAGCTACCCTATCATCTGTTCTTGTTCTTTCATATTACTTTGGCCACAGTTGGAGGCGTTCTTGGCCTCATCACATTGTGGTTTGCGTATAAGAAGAAGTTTCTCAAACATAAGAAAATCGGGAAAGTTGCCGCTATTGTATGGCTGCTGACTGCTCCTACTGGGGTTCTTGTATACGTGTTGCTTTACGTGATGTATCCAGGTGGAACGACCAAGCCAGTGATTGATGCGATTTTTGGATTGTAAAAGATAAATAGCACGCCATGATGCGGGAATAAGCATCATGGCGTGCTATTTTTTTATCGGAGTGATGTGTGGGGTCTATTTCACCAAACCATTGCGGAGAGCTAGAACCACGACTTGTGTGCGATCTTCAACTTCAAATTTCTGAAGAATATGATGGACATGTGTTTTGACAGTCCCCTCGGAAATCATCAGCTTCTGAGCAATCTGGTCATTGCGAAGCCCATAGGCCATCTCCTGTAAAATATCTTTTTCCCTTGCTGTGAGCGGTTCGGCTAGAAGCGATTCCTGATTAGAATCAGCAGCGGTTAAGCCAGAAGCCGCTACACGCGACAGCACATCCGCCGCCAAACCAGTTCGGAAAACAGCTTCACCTCGAAAGACTGCGCGTATCGTCCCCAGCATGTCCTCCACTTCAGCATCTTTTAATAAATAGCCGACAGCACCTGCGCGAATGCCTTGGTAAATGTATTCTTTATCATTAAAGGTTGTTAAAATAACGATTTTCGTTTGCGGCAAACGACTCAGAATTGCCTGAGTGGCTTCAATGCCTGTCATACGGGGCATTTGAACATCCATGAGAATGACATTTGGCTTATATAGAATGGCCATTTCTAGGGCTTCCTGCCCATCAGCCGCTTCCCCTACGAGTTCCATATCATCTTGGACCCCGATCACATACCCGAATCCTTGACGGATCAGCGTCTGATCATCCACAAGGAGCACTTTGATTTTATTTTCAGTGAGCATGTTCATCCATCCTAACCTTTGGAATTTCCGCTACCAACTCGAACCCGTTTGGCTCGCGATTAGTAACGAGAAGGCTCCCGCCTTTTTCTTCCAACCTTGCCCGCATAACCTTCAAGCCAAAACCTTCGTTCACCCGCTGTTCAGCTTCAGAATGACCATTATCTAAGATACGCATGACCCATTTCTCATCGTCAGCAACTAAGCTTACTTCGATCTCTGTCGCATTCGCATGCCGAATCACATTCGTGATAGCTTCCTGCAACACACTAAACCATAGCCCATTCAACTGAGGATCTAAGTCTTCGTCCGATACGGAGGAATGGAACACATATTGAATGGAAGAGGAGGCCTCCATACGCGCAAGTAAGGCTTTTAGAGGGAGAATGCCTGAACGTGATTGATCATCGGCCAAAGCGTGAACAGAAGTGCGAATATCATGAAGGCCTTGCCGTGCGACCACTAACATGCCTTCTAAAGATTGCGCGGCCTGAGCTGTATCTCGATCCAGCATATAGCGCATAGCCTGCATTTGGACAATCAGTGAGGTTAGGCTGTGTCCTACAGCATCGTGGATGTCTCTGGCAATGCGCGTCCGTTCTTCAAGAACCGCATAGTGCATATCTTTTACGGATGCTTTTTGTAAGTCATCGTAAGCATCCTGCAGCTCATGCAAATGCTGTTTATTCAAGGCGTACATCGAATTGCGCTGCATGCGGCTCCGAATGTTTAAATAGAGTGCAATGGCGAGGAGAGCGAATGTTAAAAAGGTGAAGACGTCTTCGCGGCCGAATCGGGTATAGAGGAATGCGATCACCATCATCGTAAGAACGGCTGGGACAGCCGATCTGGTCTTAGAGAGGCGAATAGAAATCGAGAAGAAGACGATAGCTAGCATATATATAAACTTTGTCTCATGAAGCCATAGAAGCCCTAGAGCTGTTTCTACTAATAAGATAGCGGACACCAGAACAATTTTACTTCGTGACCACCAGGATACAGGAAAGAAAAAAGTGGAAATGAAGGAAAGATAGGTGATCAGCAGTAGAGCAATCTGGAGGGGACTGCCGTGCATGAAGGGGTTACCGCGAAGTAGCAGTAAGAGAACAGCGGCCCCGATGAGCAGCTTAGCAATCGTATTGTTTTCGCCCCGTAACATGTCGTATACCCTCCAGTGAAATTGACTTTGAATTTATAAGTGTACACACATTGTATGTGTTTCTCTCCGTAAAATCAAAGAATTCCTAGTGCGCGATTTGCGAGTATCGATGGGGAATGATGAATTTCAATTCATTTATTTTCCAATTTCATGTAAAATAAGATGCGTAAGCAACTTCGATATGGAAGGCAGGCTTGACGATGACATACCCTTTAGTAATAGAAGATGTATCTAAGCAATATGGAGATAAAACTGCCGTGAACCGTATCCATCTGCGCGTAAAGCAAGGAGAGATTTATGGCTTACTAGGCGCCAATGGAGCAGGGAAAACCACGACGATGCGCATGGTACTGGGTCTTATTTATCCAGATCAAGGGAGTATACAGTGGAACGGGCAGGGCTACAGGGAAGAATTACGAAGCTTGATGGGGTATTTACCGGAAGAGCGCGGCTTGTATCCCAAAGTAAAAATAAGTGAGCAAATCATATACTTAGCTGAACTTCGCGGAGTGAAAAAAAATCAGGCAGATCGCAGCTTGAAGGAGTGGCTGGAGAGGTTTGAGGTACCTGATTACTATAACCGCAGGGTCGAGGAATTGTCCAAGGGAAACCAACAGAAAATTCAATTCATCGCGGCTGTTATTCATAATCCGGAGATTTTGATTCTCGACGAAGCTTTCAGCGGACTCGATCCCGTGAACGTAGAACTATTGAAAAAAACAGTGAAAAGCTTACGTGACGAGGGCAAAACGATCCTATTTTCCAGTCATCGGATGGACCATGTGGAGGAGCTTTGCGAGCATATTTGTATTTTGCATCGGTCGAATACGATTCTGCAAGGCAGTTTGAAGGAGATTAAAGCGAGCTTTCCGAAAGAACGCGTCATTCTTGAAACGGAGGAGGATATCGAGGGATTAGATCGACTTTCAGGCGTGACATCGGTAAACAAAGGATTAAAAGGGTATGAAATTCGGATCACTTCTCCAGAAACGGCACAGCAAATCCTTCAGTTGGCGATGGAGCAATCGGTTGTTCAGCGGTTTCAAATCATGGAGCCAACCTTGAACGAAATCTTTATCCAAAAGGTGGGGAATAACCATGAATAGGATTGTTACCGTTATCAAATTTACGTATATGACCCGTTTCCGAATGAAATCTTTTCGGATTATGAGTCTTATTCTAATCATCCTAATGTCCGTTATGATTCATCTTCCTACACTTATAAATAAATTATCATCGAATGAGCCAACGAAAATCGGTGTATTCAGCACGCAACAAGCGGAGTTAGCTGCTAAGCTGACAGCCTTTTACAATAACCAGCCGAACGCAGATATTCGCATTGTTCCGCTTCCTGAAGGCGGCAGCGCTGAAGCGAATGAGGCGCTTGGCAAGCAGCAGATTGCTGATAAGAAGATTAAAGGGTACTTAGAGATCACTGAAGGTAGTAAGCAAGGCGTTTTTCCGAAAATGGTGTACAAATCCACGGGAACCATGGAATTCTCCTTGAAAAGCAAGCTTCAAACGACGCTGCAGCTGATCAAAACGGACATCGTTCTGCAGGGGGCAGGCTTACCGGACGCGCTTAAAGCCGACCTTCAAACGCCAGTCTCACTGGAAACGGTTCAGATTTCGACGACGGATAAAGCAGCAACAGGTAAAACAGAAGCGCAAATGGTGATGTCCTATGCCCTTGTCTATGTGATGTTATTCCTGTTGTACATGGGTGTCATTGGCTTTGGCAACATGGTCGCCACAGAAATTACGTCGGAGAAAAGCTCGCGCGTGATGGAACTCCTGATTACAAGCGTGTCACCGCTCAAGCAGATGTTTGGCAAAATCATTGGAATCTGCTTGCTAGCCTTAACGCAAATTGCTTCATTAATCGCTGTCGGAGCTATCAATTTGAAGTTGAGCAGCCCATCGGCGATCAAGGATCTGCACCTCAGTTGGCATGATCTGCAGCTCTCGCTGATTGTGTATTTCTTAATCTTCTATCTGTTGGGCTTCTTCATCTATGCCACGATCTTCGCAGCTGTGGGCTCGTTAGTGAGCCGAACAGAGGATGTTGGGCAAGCGATTATGCCAATCACGATCGTCATTGTAGCGGCCTTCATGATCGCGGTCTTCGGGTTAAATCAACCGAATGCTCCTTTCGTAGTCACGATGTCATTCGTGCCCTTCTTCTCGCCGCTCATTATGTTCCTGCGGATCGGGATGAGCAGTCCGCCCTTCTGGCAAATCGCGATTTCGATCGCGATTCAACTGATTTCGATCGGCGCTATGGCATGGCTTGCCGCTAAGATTTATCGCACTGGCGTGCTCATGTATGGCAAACGGCCTTCATGGAAGGAGCTTCGTAAGGCGATGAAGGCGTATCGGACTTAGTGGTAAAAGAGACGAGCCGTCATCAAGGTCAAGGCAAATGGAAAAGTTAACTACATGGCTGTTTTTGGGTAGATGTATCTACTCAGGGACAGCCGTTTTCTTTTGGTTATCGGGCGTACTCGAAGCCGAGCTGTAACGCCCAAAAGGGCCGTTACAGCAGCGGTTTGCCGTCTTTCGAGTGGCAACAGCGCAGCGTAACGCCCTAAAAGGGCCTTACAGGTCTAGCACGTGTTCGAAGCCGAACTGTAACGCCCAAAAGGGCCGTTACAGCAGCGGTTTGCCGTCTTTCGAGTGGCAACAGCGCAGCGTAACGCCCTAAAAGGGCCTTACAGGTCTAGCACGTGTTCGAAGCCGAGCTGTAACGCCCCAAAAGGTCGTTACAGCGGAGGTTTGCCGTCCCCCGAGCAGCGCTACCACTATTTTCAAACAAAATAACGAAACCCATCGAACAAAATGCCCCTTTCGCACGTCGCGCGCGATGCCATACGACAAATTAGCTCATCTTCACAAACAGCCGTCAGTTCTTCCTAGTCGTTTCTTTCGATACAATGAAAGCGCATACTGTTTTCATAAAGGAGACTACCCTATGAACTTCAACTTTGACCTGAACATCGTGCCTTTTAGCCGAAGAGAATCGTTTCTAGCGGTCTCGATTTTGCCGCAAGCGCAGGGTCGACAAGAAGGCTTGTATCTGCGCACCGTGCGCGGTGGTGATGACAAATTTGGCGAGGCTTTTCATATTGATATGCGCGATAACGACGGTCACTCCGTAGCTTTTCAGACAATCGCTTGTCCGGAGAAGATCAGGCTGGTATCCGAATCAGGATTAATGGCTGAGATTTGTATTTCCGACTCACATACTTTTCGGATTCGTACACAAGGCTGTAGCATACGCTTAACCTTTCGAACGGCGGCTTACGATTATGCCTATCAAGCTGCTTCCCGAAGCTGGGAAGTCAACAGCTTCACACATGAATGCCGATTTATGCTGACAGCGTTGGTCGGCGATATCCAAATGGAGGTTCCCTGGGACAAAATCAAAAGCACCTATGTGATCGCAGACTTCCTGCCAGATGGCGAATCGGGAATATGCGAGTTTGCCATAGAGGAATTTCGCACGGTATGGGAACCCCGTGAGATCTGGGAGTCCTTCGACGATGTGGTGAAGCAAGTGAAGGATGAGTTCGAACAGTGGCTGGATCGTACATTAACACTTCCAGAACGCTGGCAGGCAAGTAGAGCGCTCGCTGCTTATATCACATGGTCGTGTCTTGTTCCAGCAGAAGGCTGCCTAACGCGGCCCGCGATGTATATGTCCAAGAACTGGATGACGAATATTTGGAGCTGGGACCACTGCTTCAACGCAATGGCACTCGTTCGCAACGACCCCAAGCTGGCCTGGGATCAATTCATGATATTCTTTGATCGGCAAGATGAAAGCGGCTTGATTCCAGATTTCATCAATGATAAATATGAGCTTTGGAACTGCAATAAGCCGCCGATCCACGGATGGACGCTTTCTTGGATGATGGCCAGAACGGACTATATTAAAGAGGCACAGCTGCGTGAAGTCTATGGCCCCCTTTCCAAATGGACGAAATGGTGGTTTCGCTATCGGGATGGGGATGGAGATGGTATTCCACAATACAATCACGGCAATGATTCCGGTTGGGATAACAGCACGGCATTCAATAATGGCATTCCGGTGGAAAGTCCGGATTTAGCTGCTTTCCTCATATTACAGGCCGAACTGCTAGCAGAAATTGCAGGACTGCTCGGATATGCGGAGGAAGCGACCGAATGGCGATGGCTGGCGGAGGGCACACTGGAAAAGATGATTCATCATTTCTGGAAGGAAGACCGTTTCACGGCCTGCCGATCTGGCACACATGAGCAATCGGATGGAGATAGCCTGCTCTTATTTGTTCCCATTTTACTTGGGAAACGTCTGCCTGAGCCTGTTCGCACAGCTTTGCTTGCGGGGCTCCGAGACGAAGATCGGTTCTTGACCCGTAATGGCTGGGCTACGGAAAGTGTGAACAGCCCTTACTATCTCCCTGATGGCTATTGGCGAGGCCCGATATGGGCACCCTCAACAATGCTGCTCCTAGAAGGGGTAGTCGCAGCAGGGGATCGCGAACTGGCGGAACTGGTTGCGCAGCGTTTCTGTACAATGCTGGATCGCAGCGGAATGGCCGAGAATTTTGATGCGTTGACTGGACAAGGCTTACGTGATCGTGCGTTTACATGGACATCAAGTGTGTTTTTGATATTAGGTCATGAGTACACGAACACAACAACCTAACGAGTACCTGCACTTCTCCCTGCGACAAAAATGGCAGAGGGGAAGTGCTTTTCAAGTTTCAATTGGTGTGGCAGCCATGCTACACTTTAGAATAGGATTCGACAAAGCATGCAGGAGGGGGAGGCATCATGAAGGGATTTTTGCTCAAGCAGCTCAATACCCGCCTGTTGCGCGGCTCGTATCGGAGCATTCGTACGAAGCTGTTGTTCTGCTTTCTCATCGTGACGATCATTCCATTACTTTCCTTAGGCGCGCTGTCCTATTATCAATCCGCAAAGGTGATTAATTCACAGTTTGGCAAATACGGAGAGAACGCAGTGGCACAGCTGGAGCAGCAGACGAGTTCTTATTTGAATCGGATGAATCAGACGACGGAGACGGTGTATTCGTATTTACTGGATCCTGCAAGGGCAGATCTAGGTAACCAAGTGCCGACGACATACGAAGAGATTATGAATAAGGATGATTTTGAGGTCCTCCTGAAAGCGCTTAAAACCGATCAAACAACGGGCATTTATATTATCACAAACTCTGGATACTACTACGGTGAAAATAATCTCGATGTCACGAAGCTCGCCCGCATACCAGCTTGGCAAGCCATGTCGGATGCGTATCAGGGGAAGTATTGGTTGGGCTTCTACCCACAGAATCATGGGATGCAGGAAACGGTAGGCTCCGGAATACCCGTGCTGGGTTTGGCTGTACCTATTAATAATCCTTATGGTGCCCTGCAGGGTAGTAAGATTCTTGTGGAGGAGAATGCAGCAGATCTGCTTCATATGTTCCAGCTGTTCGAGAATGATACGAAGGCGCACTTAAGCATAGTAGATCCGCAAGGGCGAATGATATATGAGACGCAATCGGACTTCACTTCACAATCCAGCGATATTGTCTGGAACAAAACACTTGCTGCTAATCAATGGCGCATGGAGGCGAGACTGCCAGCACGCTCTTTTTATCGCTCTTCAGAGACGATCCGAATGAATACCCTTGTGGTCGCTGTTGCGTCCTGTCTGCTGGCTTTTGGGCTTGCCTATCTGTTCTCCTCACGGTTCACGGCGCGGATTCGACGTCTTAAGGATGCCATGCAGAAAGTGAGCTTTGGTAAGCTGCATACGCGGACACAGGTAGAAGCTAAGGATGAGCTTGGGAGCTTGGATACGAGCTTTAATAATATGGTTGGCGGCATTCAGTCGCTGATAGGGGAAGTTGAACAGAGTGAGCGGCTCAAGAAAGAAGCGGAGCTGAAGGCTTTCCATTATCAGATCAATCCGCATTTGCTTTTTAACACACTCAATTCCATTCAATGGAAAGCGAGACTGCAAGGAGCAGAGGATATCCGCCAAATGCTCTATCATTTAACGATGGTGCTGGAGGGAAATTTGGATATTTCGCAAGAGTTGATTCCAATAGGCAGAGAGCTGCGGATGATTGAGCATTTTCTGAAAATACAAGAGGTTCGCTACGGTCCTGAATTCAATTATGAACTGACGTGCGATGAGTCGCTGAAGCAGTATCTCATTCCTCGGATGACGCTGCAGCCGCTGTTTGAGAATATATTTTTCCATGGTTTCGAGGATGGTAAGGGGGAAATTCGGTTAACCGTTCGGGAAAAAGGAAACCTGTTGCAGCTTACGTTATCGGATAACGGTGCTGGTATTCCGGCGGATAAGCTGAAGCGATTGCTTTTGCCAAACGAGACAGAACGTAAAGGAAGAGGCGGATTAGGCGTACAGAATGCCGATCAGAAATTTAAGCTACATTTTGGAATGCAGTATGGGTTACAAGTGCAATCCGTTCAAGGTGAAGGAACGACGATCATTGTGGCATGGCCCAAAAAGGAGGAGCGTCCAAATGGAAACCATCAAGCTTATTAAGGTAATTATCGCAGATGACGAGGGGATTGTCCGGAAAGGGCTCCGTTCGACCGTGCCGTGGGACAAATATGGGATGGAAGTGGTAGCAGATGCTTCAAATGGCCGTAAAGCCTGGGAAGCTTTCCTTGAGCATCGGCCGCAAGTACTCATTACGGATATCGTCATGCCTGAAATGGATGGCATTGAATTATCGCGGCGAGTGAAGGAAGCCGCTCCGGATACCAAAATCATCTTGCTGAGCTGCCACCGGGATTTCGAGTATGCACAGCAGGGGATGAAGCTGGGTGCAGCTGGATATCTGCTCAAAACCGCATTTGAGGATGAAGAACTGGAAGGTATGCTTGCGAAGTTTCAACATGAGCTTGGGATCACGCATCCGGTAAACGCTACACCCGAGCCAGCAACTAGCGATGCCGAGGATGAGCGGCTAGGTACCCTGCTTTATGCTTGGTTAAACGGCCACAATGACAAATTCATGGGGGAGATGGAGAAACGTACGCGCGAGGCGTGGTCTTTCCAGGGAGAGCCTGTCTATATCTTTCTCATCAAGACATCCGGTTGTCAGGCTTCATGGTTGGAGCTCTTACAGGATGCCGCTCAGGAAGACCGTCAACTCTGCGCAGGTGCCATCCTGCCTTATGGCAATGAACGCTGCTATTATATTGTGCCGCAATCCTGCCTAACCGCTGCGGAGAGCATGCTGGTGGAAAGAAAGAGCGATAGTGCGAAGCTGCAGTGGTCTAGAAGAGGACCGTTGACAAGCACGGAGGAACGTCTAGAAGCATTAACAGCCTTGCATAAAGCGGCAGAAATGGAGAAACTCTATGGCGTAACGGCGACAGATTGGCCCGAGCCGATTTGGAAAGCAGTTAAGCTGCTGCACGACAATCCAGCGGCAGAGTGGTCTGTCAGCGATGTGGCTGGACAGGTTGGCCTCAGTCGCAGCCACTTCTCCATCCTCTTCAAGAAAGCGGTGGGCGACAGTTATGTTGCATTTCAGTATAAAAGAAAGCTCAAACTGGCGTATGGTCTATTAAAGGATACGGCGCTGACGATGCAGGAAATTGCGGAACGTACAGGGCTTGGCGACAGCAAATATTTCAGCAAATGGTTCAAGCGCTGCACAGGTCAAACACCTAGCCAGTACCGCTCCCAACAAAAAGACGGCACCCTCCGAACATAAGGACACTCAGTGCCGTGAATCGAACAAAAATACGCAAACATTCGAATAGTTAACGGTTTTGAACCGCTTTCATTAGAGTTATGATGAAAGCGGTTCAATTATTATATATACCTCACTCACAATAAGGGGGCTGACAGAATGAACAAGAAGCTTACACTCATTCTTACGACTGCAATAACGATGACAGCGCTTACGGCATGCGCTGGTAATAACGAAGGCACGAGCGGTAAAGCCACACAAACGGCTGATGCTGCAAATGCAGCCAAAGTGAAGACGCTCCGTTTTGCAACATGGGATACCGGAGATGCCCTCAAGATCGAGCAGGATATCGCGAAGAAGTTTGAGGCGAACCATCCGGGAACGAGTATTCAAGTGGAAGCGTATGCGGACGGTTTTGACCAGAAGCTGGCAGCGGGCTTCGGTGCTACGAACCCTCCAGACGTGATGTATATGTGGGATTTTCCAACGTATCATCAGTCGCTTGAACCACTGGGCAGCTATGCTGACGGGGATAAAGATCTGAAGAAGGATGACTTCTATAAAGGGTTGTTCAACTATGCAACAATCGACAACACGCTCTACGGCATTCCTGCTGGATTCACAACACGCGTGGTTTATTACAACAAAAAAATGTTCGACGATGCGAAGATTCCTTATCCAAAGGATGGCTGGACATGGGATGATTTCCAAACGATTTCGAATAAGTTAACAGATAAAGCGAAGAAACAATACGGCTTCGGTGTACGAGCAGAGAACGACACATACGATTTGCAAGGATTTGTTTGGAGTAACGGTGGTTCCTATATCTCGGATGATGGAAAAACGATCAACGGCTTCATGAACAGCAAAGCAACAGCTGGAGCCATTCAAATGTTCGGGGATATGGTTAAGAACGGTTCGGCTGTACTAGCCGGAGGTAAGGGACAGCAAAGCGGAGAGGACATCTTTAAAGCTGGCAAAATCGCTATGTGGGAGAGCGGGATTTGGCCGTTGGAATCCTTCAAGGAAGCAGGGATTGATGTTGGAACGGTAGAGATGCCAGCCTTTCCTGGTAAGCCCGTCAAAGGTGTCGTTGCTGAATCTGCCCTATCGATTGCGAAAGATTCGAAGCAGAAGGATTTGGCTTGGGAGTTCATCAAATATTATGTTTCCAACGAAGCGATCAAACTGCGTGTAGCCGATTTACCCGTTAGAGTCAGTGTAGTAAACGAGCTTAAAAAGGACCAGGATCCACTGTTCAAGCCGTTTTACACGATGCTGCAACGTTCCGATAACTCGCCGGCTTTCTTGCTGAATGCGAAATGGAATGAGATGAACCGTCAGTTATCATCGGCCGTGGAAGCTGTCGTGCATGGAAGTAATGCACAGGAAGCACTGGATCAAGCCATGAAAGACAGCGAGCGTTATTTGAAATAACACTACAGTACGACAGAAAGAAGGTTAGGAGATGGCTCAAACCTACCCGCAGCAAGCTAACGCAGCGACACAAATGGCCAGCCTCAAGCCTAGCAGGAAACGTAGATGGGGTGGGGTCATTCCCTACCTCTTCATTTTTCCATGGATCTTCGGATTCCTAGTCTTTACTTTAGGGCCGTTGTTATTCTCACTCATTATTTCATTTTTCGACTGGCCGATTGTAGGTAAAGTTCGGTTTATCGGTTTAGGCAATTATGTAGATATGTTCACCGATGATCCGCTGTTCTGGAAGTCGTTCGGTGTAACAATTAAGTTCGCGGCGCTATTTGTTCCGCTGAATATTGCGGTTGCGCTCGGACTCGCGATACTGCTTAATCAGAAAGTGCGCGGCAGCGCTATTTTTCGAACAGCATTCTACTTGCCCTCTGTGCTCTCTGGTGTTGCGTTAGCCATGATCTGGGCGTGGGTATACAGCGGAGATTACGGTATTCTGAACTACTTCCTATCGCTTGTCGGCGTGCAGGGGCCGGATTGGCTGAATAGTACGCATTGGTCACTGGTTGCGATGGTGGTTGCCAGCCTATGGGGACAAGGTTCCATGATGCTCGTTTTTCTCGCAGGCCTCAAAGGCATTCCGAAAGACTTATACGAATCCGCTTCCATCGACGGTGCGGGTAAGATCAGGCAATTTTTCAGTGTTACGATTCCGATGCTTAGCCCAACGATCATATTCAACCTCATTACCTCCATTATCGCGGCGTTCCAGCAGTTGACCCTTGCGCTCCTGCTCACAGGAGGCGGTCCACTGAAATCGACGTATTTCTATGCGATGTATATGTACGAGAATGCTTTTAAGTTTTTCAAAATGGGTTATTCGGCAGCCAACGCCTGGTTCATGTTCCTGATCGTACTCAGTCTGACGTTCTTAGTCTTTAAGTCATCGGAAGCATGGGTGTTCTATGAGGGTGAAATGAAGCGTAATCCGAAGAAGAAAGTGAAAGCGGTCAGAAAGGGGCGCTCCGAATGAAACGGATTATCGTGTATTCGCTTTTGATCATCTGTTCACTGCTATTCGTTGCTCCATTATTTTGGGCACTAACGACGGCATTGAAATCGCAATCGGAGCTGTACCTTTTTCCTCCAAAATGGATCCCATCCCAATGGAAATTCAGCAACTTCGCTGACGCGTGGACGATACAGCCATTTACCTTATTCCTGAAAAATACCGTCCTCGTGACGTTTTTATCTACACTTGGTCAATTAATATCTTGTACGCTCGTCGCCTACGGATTTGCTAGATTCGAATTTAAAGGCCGTGATTTCTTATTCCTAGTTGTACTTGCCACGATGATGATTCCTTGGGAAGTGACCATGATTCCACAGTATATGGAGTTTAATTACCTGGGCTGGATTAATACGCTCAAACCGTTAATTGTTCCGTCGTGGTTCGGTTCAGCCTATTTCATCTTCTTGCTGCGGCAGTTTATTCTAACGCTTCCTCGTGAACTCGATGAGGCGGCCACGATTGATGGAGCTAACCAAATCGCCATACTGGTGCGGATCATTGTACCGCTTATGGGACCCTCGTTGATTTTAGTCGGCGTATTTCAAATGATGAGCTGTTGGAACGACTATCTGGGCCCGCTCATTTTCCTAAATGATCAGTCCAAATATACATTGACACTAGGCTTGTCCCAATTCAAAGGAATGTTCGGTGTCGATATGCAGTCCATTATGGCCATTACTTGTCTAATCTCAATTCCGCCGCTAGCCGTGTTCTTCTTCGCACAACGCTACATTGTCGGGGGCATCGCAGGTACGGGAATTAAGGGGTAAATGTTAGCTTAGTACATGAAATAAATAGATAGAGATGCGAGGGGAGAAGCAGCCATGTCTAACAATAATGTCGCCAGAGATTGGGATAATCTCGCGGTGCTGGAGCGCAACCGTACGAAGAGTCGAGCCTATTTCATCCCTCATTGGGATATAGCCGGAGCTTTAAGTTACGACCGAGGGAGTTCGCCTTGGTTCAAATCCTTAAATGGCAATTGGAAATTTCATTATGCGAAGGGGCCAGAATGGGCACAGGATGATTTTTATACAGCGGATTATGACCTATCGGGTTGGGATGAGATACAGGTGCCGAGCCACTGGCAGTTAAAAGGGTATGGACATCCGCATTATACGGATCTCTATTATCCGTTCCCGGTTGATCCGCCGCATGTGCCTAACGATAATCCGACAGGCAGCTATGTGCGAGAGTTTGAGCTTCCCAAGCTTTGGGACGGCAGGAAATTGTGCGTGAAATTCGATGGCGTAGACAGCGCTTTTCATGTGTGGGTGAATGGAAACTTCGTTGGTTACAGCCAGGGAAGCCGATTAACGTCAGAATTTGATCTGACACCGTACGTGAAAGAGGGCATTAATCGCATGGCTGTTCGTGTCTACCAATGGTCAGACGGGAGCTACTTGGAAGACCAGGATATGTGGTATATGAGCGGGATTTTCCGCGATGTGTACCTGATTTCGGAACCATCCTCCCTACGAATGGTGGATTACCGGATTGTAACGGAATTGGATGCGGCTTATCGCGATGCAACCTTACACGTTGAAATCGAACTGCAAGGAGATGCAGGGGGCGGTGAAGTCCAGCTTCAGCTTTTGGATTATAAAGGTCATTCTGTTATTTCGGCTAAAAGACAAATTACACTTGCTGGTACTGATGAGGCTATTGTGGCATTTACAATACCGGTCTCCAAGCCTTCGCTTTGGAGTGCAGAAGCGCCGACCCTCTATCATTTGACGATAGGCATTGTGGATCAGAACGTAACCGTGGTTGAGACAGTTGCTCAACGGGTGGGATTCCGCAAGATTGAAGTCAAGGATGGCCAGTTTTTGGTGAATGGCAAAGCGATCTTGCTGAAAGGTGTCAACCGTCACGATCACCATCCAGATTCAGGCCGCACCGTAACGGTGTCTACCATGATCCAAGATGTGAAGATGATGAAGCAGCATAACATCAATGCAGTCAGAACGGCTCATTATCCGAATGATCCGCGGTTCTACGATATTTGTGATGAATATGGCTTATACGTCATGGAAGAAACGGATCTAGAAACGCACGGCTTCGAGCCTTTGGGCAATATTTCCCGACTGAGCGATGATCCTGCTTGGCAGGAAGCCTATGTCGACCGTGTACGCCGCATGGTGGACCGTGATAAGAATCATCCTTCTGTGCTGTTCTGGTCACTTGGCAATGAATCTGGCTTCGGCTGCAACTTCCGGGCGATGTCGGCTTGGTGTAAAGGGGCAGATCCAACGCGCCTCATTCATTACGAGGAAGATCGCGAAGCGGAAGTGTGTGATATTGTCAGCACCATGTACTCCTCCGTGGAGAAAATGGTCGGCTTCGGTCAATTGGTTGATCATCCGAAACCGCATATCCTCTGCGAATTCGCCCATGCGATGGGCAATGGCCCAGGCGGGCTCAAGCCATATTTCGATACTTTCGATGCCTATAGAAGGCTGCAGGGTGGATTCGTCTGGGAATGGATCGACCACGGTATCCGCAGGAAGACCGCTGACGGTAAAGACGATTACGCTTACGGCGGCGACTACGGCGATGTACCGAACAATAGTAATTTCGTGATTGATGGTCTTGTTCAACCGGATCGGACACCTTCACCAGGCCTTATTGAATATAAGAAAATTATTGAACCCGTCCGGGTCTCCTATATAGAAGAAGGGCGCATTCGCATTATGAATCGCTATGATTTTGTAACGTTAGAGCACCTTCAGGCGCATTGGAGTGTGACAGTAGATGGGCGAACTGTCCAAAGCGGCGTGCTGGAACTTCCGCAGATTCGTCCAGGGGAAAGCGCAGAGGTGCATGTTCCTCTAGGAGAGGATATGCAGCTAGCGGTATTGGCACAAGAGGCTGAGCGATGGCTGAATGTCGGCTTCACCCTTGCAGTAGATTGCCTCTGGGGCGAGCAAGGACATGAGGTAGCATGGGCGCAGATGACCATGGAGGCTCGCGCTAATAATTCGTCTTTTGCAGCTATCGCAGCTCGTCCGCCTATTCAGAGCTTAGCATGCACAGAGGAAGGGCGTCAGCTTGTCCTAGCGAATGATGCGTTCCGCATCGCTTTTGATACCCGTCAGGCTGGAATCAGCTCCCTGCGGATGAATGGGCATGAGCTTGTGAATACAGGGCCGCGTCTCAACTTCTGGCGTGCGCCGATTGATAACGATATGTATGTGCTGCCTGATTGGTATAAAGCACATCTCAATAGACTCAGTGAGCGAATCGACAGTTGCCGCTGGGAACAGCTGAGTGAAGGTACAGTTCGGATCACGTATACGTCTCGGATTGCTCCTCCCGTATTCGATTGGGGCTTCCGCTGTGAGACAACTTACACCATAACGGGTTCTGGCCTTATCGTGATGGATGTGCACGGTGTTCCAGAAGGTAAGACGCCGGCGATGCTGCCTAAGATTGGCCTCCAAATGGAGATACCAGGAGACATGGACGCTGTAAGGTGGTACGGGCGTGGTCCTGGGGAGAACTACTCCGATAGTAAGGAAGCAGGACGATTCGGCGTGTATAGCCAATCAGTGGATGAATTATTAACGCCTTATATTTATCCGCAGGAAAATGGCAATCGTACCGATGTCCGATGGGTATCCGTAACTGATGGAGCCGGAATCGGCCTGCTTGCCGTAGGTGCACCGACACTTGAATTCAGTGCACGTCGCTATACAGATGCTGACATAGAAGCAGCTAAGCATGCGAGTGATCTTGTGCCACGCGATTTTGTTACGCTCAACCTGGATTATAGGCAGAATGGGCTGGGCAGCAACAGCTGTGGACCTGCTCAATCACCGGAGAACACCGTTACTTCAGAAGCATTCCGCTTCCGAATCATGCTCAAACCTTACCTATCCGAGGATGCTTCACCTGAACGATTAAGTCATCAAATGAGATCTGAAGTGCAAATGAACCATCACCAACAGGAGGGAACCAACCATGCTTAACAACACACAAGACGTATTGAACTTATCTGGCAAAATAGCCGTTGTGACTGGCGGTGCCTCAGGGATTGGCCTTGCGACAGCTGAGTTGTTGGCCAGCTTTGGAGCGACTTCCATCCTTCTTGATATAAACGAAGCGCAAGGTGAGCAGGCGGTGGCTGGAATTAAGCAGCAAGGCGGGCAAGCCAGCTTCTACCGCTGTGATGTTTCTTCCTCCGCAGACTGTCAGCGTGTTGCCAATGAGATTGATGCCGCACACGGAAGAGTAGATATTTTGTTCAACAATGCGGGGATCATTCGTCGTAAAACAGTTGTTGAACTGGATGAACGCGATTGGGATCTCGTGATCGATGTTTCCTTGAAGGGCGTATATCTGCTGTCCAAATATATCATCCCCATCATGGAGCGCGAAGGAGGAGGCAGCATTATTAATTCCGGTTCCGGCTGGGGGTTAAAAGGCGGAGATCGCGCTGCAGCCTACTGCGCAGCCAAAGCTGGCGTCGTGAACTTAACACGCGCAATGGCGATCGATCATGGTATCGCCAACATCCGCGTGAACTGCGTATCGCCAGGCGATACGGATACACCGCTGCTTCGGGACGAAGCAAGGCAGCTGCAACGGAACGAAGCCGAATTCCTGGTCTCCTCTGCCAGCGGCCGCCCGTTGGAGCGACTTGGAACACCGCGTGATATCGCGAATGCCGTGCTGTTTCTGGCCAGTGACATGTCTTCTTGGGTAACGGGAAGCGTGCTTGTTGTAGACGGCGGGGGCATTGCCTGACCCACTCCTTCCACATCACCTTTTCGCATGTCTAGTCCGTGGCACATAGAGCAGCTATCTACCAACAACGATGAATGGAGGCGTTACCTTTGTCTACTAACAGAACTTATGCCCATCCTTATATACCGAATACCGTGCCTGAGGTTCGTGATGCGATGCTGAAGGAAATTGGCTTAACCTCGATGGATCAGCTGCATGATGCCATTCCTGATAGTTTGAAGCTGAAACGCGAAATGAACCTTCCGCCAGCTATGACCGAATATGAGTTGCGTCGTCATATTGATGGCCTGCTCGCTAAGAATAAGCATGGTGCGGCCTATCTGAATTTCCTCGGAGCGGGCTGCTGGCAGCATTTTATTCCCGCTGTCTGCGATGAAATCAATCAGCGTTCGGAGTTCGTGACGGCTTATGCTGGTGAACCATATGAGGATCACGGACGCTTCCAAACCCTTTTCGAATATCAAAGCCTAATGGCTGAATTAGTCGATATGGACGTCGTGAATGTCCCTACGTTCGACTGGGCGCAAGCGGCATCAACTGCGATTCGGATGGCCGGCCGCATGACAGAACGTCGTGTCGCACTGCTTCCCAAGTCAGTCGATCCCGACAAAGTCATGATCATTAACAATTACTGCACACCTGTGATGGAGCTGCGTTTTGTTGAGATCGATGCGTCTACTGGCAAAATGGACCTGCAAGATTTGCGCAGTAAACTATCCAGCGACATTGCGGCAGTCTACTTCGAGAATCCTGGGTATCTAGGCATTATTGAAGATCAAGGACAGGCAATTTCGGAGCTTGCCCACACGGTAGGTGCTATCGTTATCGTTGGTGTGGATCCGATCTCGCTTGGTGTTCTTCAACCGCCTAGCCAATACGGCGCCGATATCGTCTGTGGCGATTTGCAGCCGCTGGGTATGCATATGAACTATGGCGGCGGTCAAGCTGGATTTATCGCAACGCGTGATGAAGAGGCTTACGTAATGGAATATCCTTCACGGTTGTTCGGTATCGTGCCGACGGAAGTGGAAGGCGAATATGGCTTCGGCGATGTCGCGTATGAACGCACATCCTTCGCCCTTCGCGAGAAAGGGAAAGAGTCCGTCGGGACACAAACCGCATTATGGGGGATCACGGCAGGTGTTTACCTATCCTTGATGGGGCCGGCCGGTATGCAAGAGGTCGGAGAGACCATCATGCAGAAGTCGCAATATGCAGCTAAGAAGCTTTCCGCTATTCCGGGTCTCTCACTACGGTTTGGGGAGACGGCTTTTTTCAAAGAGTTCATTATTGATTTCAATGAGACAGGTCTGACTGTAGCTCAAATTAATGCAGGCCTATCTGAAACTGGTATTTTCGGGGGAAAAGATTTGTCTGTTGCATTTCCAGAATGGGGACAATGCGCTCTTTATTGTGTGACCGAAATTCATTCGCAGGGTGATCTAGATCGTCTAGCTGACGCCATTCAAACCATCATTCGCAAACCGTGATCGACTGACATAGAGAGGAGAGGAAACACCATGAAACGAATTCGCAGAGACCATAAAGTTCGTCAATTTCATCAAGCCAAGTGGGATGAACCCGTTATATTTGAGCTTCACCGCCAGGGTGAGCGAGGTGTTATTCCACCAGGAACGGAGGCAGGTATTGCAGCTGAGGTGGGAGATGGTGTCGGACGTATTCCTCAATCCATGAAGCGGAGATTAGCTCCGGCATTACCGGAAATCGGTCAAGCCAAGGTGCTTCGGCATTATTTACGCCTTTCCCAAGAGACGCTGGGTTCGGATCTGAATGTTGAAATTGGTCAAGGGACATGTACGATGAAATACATTCCACGCATCAATGAAATGTTGATCCGTACGCCTCATATGATGGAGCTGCATCCCTTACAAGATCCGGATTCCGTTCAGGGCATGCTGGAAATCTTCTATAAGCTAGACCTTGCGATGCGCGAGATCAGCGGGATGGATGCTTTCTCCTTCCAACCAAGCAGCGGTACACAGGCCTTGCTTGCGATGGCGTCGATCGTGCGTGCATATCATGATTCGCGTGGTGAGGGAGATCAGCGAGATGAGATTATAACGACGATTTTCTCCCACCCTTCCCAAGCGGCGACGGCAGCGGTTAAGGGCTACAAAATCATCACCTTGCACCCAGACGAAGACGGTTTTCCCGACATCGAGAAGCTGAAGGGGGTCATCTCCGAGCGCACAGCAGGATTCGTCGTTGCGAATCCAGAGGATACGGGCATTTATAACCACCGAATTCGTGAGTTTACGGATCTTGTTCACGAAGCGGGCGGCGTATGTTTCTACGATCAGGCTAACGCCAATGGGTTGCTGGGCATCACGCGAGCGAAAGAAGCGGGCTTCGATATGTGCTTCTTCAACCTTCACAAGACTTTTGCAGCGCCTCATATGTGCGGCGGGCCTGCTACAGGTGCGCTAGGTGTGAGCGAAGAGTTGAAGCGTTTCTTACCTGGTCCACTCGTAGATTACGACGGAAGCCGTTATGTATTGACGAATCAGTCAGGGGACAGCATCGGCAAAGTCCGCAGCTTCCATGGGGTGGCACAGACGGTATTGCGTTCGTACGCTTGGATTATGAGCCTTGGCCCAGATGGCTTGAAGGATGTTGCCCAAATTGCCGTTCTGAACAATAATTATCTCTATCATAAAATCCTGCAAATCCGCGGTGCGAGCGCACCTTACATCAAGGGGCGCCGCCTTGAGCAAGTTCGATACAGCTGGAAGCAGCTTACCGATGAAACAGGTGTCACCACAGAGGATATCACGCGCCGCATGTGTGATTTCGGCCTGCACTACTGGACATCGCATCATCCATATATCGTGAAGCAGCCGTTTACCTTGGAGCCGACGGAGTCATATTCCAAAGAGGATCTGGACGAATACATTCAGGCGCTCGAGCATATCTCGCACGAAGCCTACACGCAGCCGGACATTGTCCGCTCTGCTCCGCATAACAGCACCGTTCATCGGAACGATGAATCGTCGCTGGATGATCCGAAGCAATGGTGCATCACTTGGCGTGCGTATTTGAAAAAAACGCAGCCGGAATAAGCCGCATGTTTAACGCGGCTCGATACAAACAAGCAGGCAGGGACAATAGCGTCCCTGCCTGCTTGTTTGTTGATGGGGTGCCGCCGCCCCCCGCCAGCGCAGCGTGGCGAGAAATAAGCGCACGCCGAGGTCCTAAGAGGCGGCTCTCCCGGGTTTTAAACAAAATAAGCACCCTGCGGGTGCTTATCGATCGCGAATTCGCCACGCCAGAGCAGTGTGGCGAGGAGTAAGCCCACGCCGAGGTCCTAAGAGGCGGTCTCCCGGGTTTTAAACAAAATAAGCACCCTGCGGGTGCTTATCGAATCCAACCTCGCTGCCGCAGGCGCAGCGAGTATGTTTTAATGCCTCGCCAAGCCTACCTGCCCGGCAGCAACTGCTTGATCCAACCGCCGAAGCTCTTCGGATTCCGCGATTGTATGAGCACGACGCCTTCGCCGCGGAAGCGACAGACGACGCCCTCGCCACTCGTAAGGCTGGAAATCCAGCCTTTGGCGGCTTTTTCAATCGTATACTGCGTGTAGTCCGGCCAAGCGACCAGATGACCATTATCGACGAGGACTTCCTCGCCTGGCCCTAAATTAATCGCGTGAATCGCGCCGTATGAGGACAAGAAGACCGTGCCGCGGCCGCTGATTTCAACGATGAAGAAGCCTTCGCCGGACATGAAGCCGCTCATGAGGTTTTGCATCTTGGTGTTGACTTGAATGCCGGAGGTACCGGCAAGGAAGCCGTCTTTTTGCACATAGAGCTTGTACGATCCGTCTAGCTCGACAGCCTCAATATCACCTATTACTGCGGGCGCGAGTAGTACCTCACCTGACCCGCGCGTAGGGGTCAATTCTTGGAAGAAGAATTTTTCCCCGCTTAACATCCGGCCGAGCCCTCGCATGATCCCGCCATCGACAGTTCCTTTAAGTTCAATGTTGGGCGACATGGATACCATGGCACCGGATTCAGCCTTAATGTTCTCACCAGCTTCCAGCTGAACGCGCAGCATAGGGAATGCGCCTTTATATAAAATTTCGTGTTTCATCGTAAGCCTCCAGATCTCATTTTAAAAAATAAACATGCTTGTATAAACTACGCTGCCTTCGGTCGTGTGGTTGCATCCAAACTCCGATTCGAGTAAACGAATCCTGCACAGACGAGCAGAATGCTCATCGTGACATAGAAAACGGACGTGAAGCCGTAAGCGGCGGCCAGATGACTGCCGAGCAGAGGGCCGATGAGATTGCCCAGGAATAAGGATGACGTATTGAATCCATATGCTGTTCCTTGAATTTCCGACGGAGCCAGCTTCATGACGAGTGCATTCAAGGAAGGAATCATGCCGCCGATGAACAGGCCGAGCAGGAATCTACCGACTAACAGCGTCGTGATGTTGGTGGCAAAAGCCTGCGGCAAGAAGGCGACAGCCGCCATCGTCAAAGCGATGACCAGCGTCATCCGCTGTCCGATTCGATCACCGAGCCTGCCGAGTGTCGGCGCACCGAACAAATTAGCGATCCCCGTGATCGCGACGATAAGACCAGCAAAAAAGGCCAAGTGCTTGCCCATGTATAAGGTTTTAGCATACACAGTCACGATCGGCTCGATACTCATCATGCCGATTTGCGTGATCAGCGAAGCGCCAAAGACAGGCAACAAGGGGCGGAACAGGCGCCATTGTGTTTTCTGTTTCACCTTTTTGTCAGAGGCAGGCTTGCGCTCTTCCTTAATAAACACCATGACGATAATGCTGGCACATAGCATAAGCGCTCCTGTGAAGAAGAACACATGGTTGTAGCCTAGAAAGCTGGCCAGCAATCCGCCAATCAAAGGGCCGATGAGTGAACCCGCGATGGCTCCTGTTTGTAAGGTTCCAAGTGACTTACCCGAGTGCTCTCGCGGGGTTAAGGATGCTTGCAGAGATACCGCCATCGAGATGAAGCCGGAGAAAAATCCGTTCAACAGCCGCAACGACAAGAGCTGCCAAGGCGACGTTACGATGCCCATAAGTGCGGTCACGATCGCCATACCGAAACCGGCACGCAGCAGCATAATTTTGCGCCCGCGTCGATCGGCTATTGCTCCCCAGAGGGGCTGCGTGAGGAAAGAGGTAATGAATTGGGCGGCGACGATCCAGCCTGTCCAACGGACAACAGCTCCCAGATCGTGAACGCCTAGCTCTCCGATGTAGAGAGGTAAAAAGGGTAGAACCAAATTCATGCCGCACGTGATGGCGAAGTTCGCACCCCATAGTATCCATAATGACTTTTTCCAGTGTAAAGGGGTTGCCATGACAAGGACTCCTTATCCTTTTTTTCACAGTATATCATAAATGAAACAATCCCCAAGCCGAGGAACGTAGGCGGATAGTCGAGGAAAATCGCCAAAGAACGGCAATTTTGGCACCAGAGCGGCGAACAGGGCACCAAAAGCTTGAATACCGCATCTGAAGCTGATCGGGCACGCACCAGCATTACAGCCTGTGAGAGAATTGCTGCCGATAGGTTCGCGGCGACATCCCCTCAAACTTCGTGAAGCTCGCTGCGAAATAGGCCGCCTGCTCGAGGCCCACCTCTTGGGCGATATGAGCGATCGGCAGTTCGGTTTGTAAAAGGAGCAGCTTGGCTTGTCCAATGCGTAACCGCAATAAGTACGTAATGGGCGAGCAGCCATACTCTTTCTGCATACACCGTGCGATGTACACAGGGTGGAAATTCAATTCATCGCCGAGCTGTTTCGCGGTGACTGCCTCCCGGTAGTGCTGCCGCAAATAGGAGGCAGCTTTCTCTGCGCATGCTCTGGAAGCAGACGCATGATCCGTTTCGGCGGACGCAGCAAGCTGGTGCAGCATTTCTTGAAACAGCTGCTGCTGGGCAAAACGAACCGAGCTGATATGCGCATTAGCCTGAAGTTGATGCAATTGATCGAACAATTCATACATTTTCTCGGGATGCAGCAAGGTTGTAAATTGAGGAATCCGCATCTTGAAGGGTTCCACAACGAAAGTCTCTGTCGGCATATGAGCAGATGCAGGATCCTCCAAAGAGACAGCCGCTCCAGAAACAGGCTTGATTAACTCCCATTCTCCACCGACATGGAAATGAAGCCAGTAGGTGTAGGTTAACTCGGAACAAGCTTTGGTTGCGAAGTGATAACGATCAGGACGCAGAATGACGGCTTGCCCTACGTTCACTTCAAATCGGGCATCTTCCTCACCGATATAGAAGCAGCCGGATTTGGTAATAAGGAGATCGAAGACTTGGATATTGCTGCGACTCGGGTGTTGCCCGTCTTGGGGAATGGAGTTTAATCCACTCGCTATATAGTGGGGCAAAGGCGGTACGGTAATCTCAAGAAAAGCCATATGTCACACCTTCTTTATTTTGAAATGATAAGTTGGAATTCTGTAAGTTTCAGTTGCAATGTTGATACATGAAATCAACTATAACAGTTATAATTTGAACTGACTACAAAGTTTCATTTTCATAATAAATAGAGAAATATACTGGATGGTGGCGTGCAATGGTGGCAGAGAAAAATAAGTATTCCTTATGGTTTTTGGCATGGCCGATCTTCGTAGAATTGCTGTTGCAGCTGCTGCTGGGTGCTGTGGATACGTTGATGGTAAGCCGTGTTTCGGATGACGCCGTGGCTGTTGTTGGTTTAGCCAATCAAATTTTCCAAGCGGTCATGATCTTATTCACAACGGTAGCCAGCGGCGCGGGCATTCTGATTGCTCAGAAGCTTGGTGCAAAACAACCGGAATCCGCACGTACGGTAGGTATTATGGCTGTCACGATTAGCGGGTTGATTGGCGCCGTACTCAGTGTGATCCTATATGTTGAAGCCGTTCCACTGGCAAGGTTATTCCATTTAGAAGAACGCTTACTTCCCTTAGCGCATACGTACATTTCCATTGTCGGCAGCGGGATGGTATTGACGGCCTTGACGGCCACAATGAGCACGACGATTCGGAATACAGGGAACACGAAGGGACCCATGATCACTGCAATTGGGATGAATATCGTCCATGTGGTGATGAACTATGGCTGGATTAATGGCGCATTCGGTTTCCCGCAGTTAGGATTAACAGGGGTTGCGATTTCAACATTGATCAGTCGGTTGCTTGCGACCTGTCTCTTGATATATATGTTCGTAACAGCTTTCGAGCGCAGGATCAGATGGCGGGATCTCTGGGTGTTCAACCGGAACCTCTTTCGGGAGATTATCAAAATCGGTTGGCCGCTCGGCGTGAATATGTCGTCATGGGTGTTGTCGCAGCTTGCGATTTATAGCTTTCTGGCAACGATGGGCGCGACAGCTCTGGCGGCTAGAACTTATATGAACACACTGGAATCGATCTGTTTCATGCTGGGTTATTCCATCGCTTTGTCCGCACAGATTCAGATTGCTCATCTATTCGGATCGGGTCAATTCCAGCTTGCGTACAAAGCGGGCTATCGCGCCACTTGGATTGGACTCGGCTTAGTCGGTTGCAATAGCATTGTTCTTCTGCTCATCGGCCATAGCTTTCTCGGTCTTTTCACCTCGGACACGGCCATCATTCAGCTCGCACTCTCCTGTTTAGTGCTCACGGCGATACTACAGCCAGGCCGGATGATCAATATGGGCTTCGGCAATGCGCTGAATGCGATTGGTGATACCCGGTACAACATGGTGATCTCGCTCATTTCCATGTGGGGCGTAGCTGCGGGACTTTCTTATGTACTTGGGCTTCATTATGGCTGGGGGCTCGCAGGTATTTATGTGGCGATGCTATGTGATGAGTATTTACGAGGGATCTTAGTGGCGATACGTTGGCGGAAGAAGAAATATTTGCGAATGGCGGAGGGGCGCACGAAGGGTGTCGAAGTGGTTGGAACTCAAGAGAGCGGCGAATGGAGTGTCCACAGTGCCTAAGATCGACTACAATGGTGTAAGAAGATAGATGCCATATCGATAGAGTAGGATGGGTGGACCCATGGATCATGACAAAGCAACCGCAGTCAAAAGCTATGCAACGAGAATTCAAAAATTAGTAGACGAGTTCGAGAGTAATATTCACGAGCATTTAAATGAGGATTATAAGCGGTCGACCAAATGGTCAGATCGTTTGGCTGACAGCGTTGCCAGCTTCGTGGGAAGTTGGAAATTCATTAATTTGTTTGTGGTGTTTTTGGCAGCATGGATCCTTATCAATGCTTTGTCGTTTACGAAAATAATCCATTTTGACGAGCCTCCATTCATTTTATTGAATCTCTTATTATCCTTTCTAGCTGGCTTCCAAGCACCGATTATTATGATGAGCCAGAATAGACAATCGACTAGAGATAAAGAAGAAGCCATTATTGATTTTGCCATTAATTACAAAGCAGAGCAGGAAATCGATGACATGCAGGGCCATTTACATAGGTTAGAGGCTGACTTTGCCGGGTTTAGGGAAGAAGTTAGATCTGAGCTTGCGGAAATTAAGGCATTGTTGCAGTCAAAATAAAACAGAGGGAACGAGGATGATTCGTCATCTTGGTTCCCTTTTCGTTATATGCGGCTTGGCACGCTATCTTCGATAAGTTCGAAACCGTATGTCTTGGTTGTAGTTGCCGAAGCCCTCGCCGTACAGCGTTAGCCCGCCGACATGCTCTGCATGTTCCGGTACTTCTAGGCGTAATGTCCACTCATTACGGGACACAGGAATGTCCTTGAGCGTAATATCGGACAGTCGTTGACCATCAAGAAATGTGCCATCCTCGGTGATGCGAAGCACTTTCAACCAACCATACTGATTGGTGGAGTCCGACCACCAGGCAGGGGTAAGCGTGCCGCGGCCATGCCCCGAGTCGCCTGGACTTGTCCAGTAGCCGAGCAAGGTGTTATTCACATGAAAGTGAATGTCGGACGGCCAATTTTCCGCAATACCGGGCGCTTCAGAACCAATCTCGAGTGAGAATTCAATCTCCTCGAGCGTTTGTCCGGGCAGCATATAGTTCGGAATGCGATACTCCACGAAACCCCGTCCGAACCACAGTATCCTAGCATGCATGCGTTCCGGCTCAAAGAAGAAACGCGGATCATCAAACTGTCCGATTAAGTGTTCATCCGTCGCTAATCCGCAAGTTGGATGAACCTCAAAGCGCGTATAATGTCCGACTGGAATCGATACTTCATTGAATAATCGCTGCTGCTCGGAGGATTGTGGCAGCTGGATGTCGATCCGTGAGAGGGCGAGCGTACAAATTTTGTGCGTGCCGCCTTGCTTGCGAACGAGCTTCGTATGAATGAGGCCGCCAGCTTCTAACTTTTTGACATGCATCGTAACAATCGCACTGCTTAGCTCAAGCCGCTGAGCCAAATCCTTCACATTCATCGCTTCCTCAGCTAAAAGTTCCAATATCGTAAGCCGTACATCGCTTGCCAGCGCTTCATATAAGGGCAGCCATTTACGGTCTGTTGTTGTTTGAATCATAGGGGGATCTCCTTCTATCTTTCGTATTCACTCGTCGGATTAACATAAATATGAATGCAAGAAATGGAGGTAAAAGGTCTTGATCTTCCTCCATTTTTGTTGTTTACTTAAGACATGACATAACGTTTATATTAACTGTTTAATACTTATATTAATCATACTACGAGGTGAATGAAATGTCTATGAAAGCTACGATGATTATTGACAAGGATTTTAAAGTAGGAGAAGTGGATGCTCGGTTATATGGTTCCTTTATCGAGCATTTAGGACGCGCCGTATACGGCGGAATTTACGAGCCTGGGCACCCGCAAGCAGATGAACAAGGTTTTCGCGGGGATGTATTAGAACTTGTCAAAGCGCTGCAAGTGCCGATTGTTCGCTATCCAGGCGGGAACTTTGTATCCGGTTACAACTGGGAAGATGGCATCGGACCCCTCAGTGAGCGCAAAAGACGGCTTGATCTCGCTTGGCGTACCATTGAGCCGAACCTGATCGGCCTGAATGAATTCATGGACTGGTGCCGCAAGGCGAATACCGATGCGATGATGGCTGTTAATCTTGGAACGCGTGGACCCGATGAAGCAAGAGACATTATCGAATATTCGAATATTACAGGCGGCACCTACTGGAGTGATTTGCGAATCTCGCATGGCTACCGCACGCCGCATAATATCAAAACCTGGTGTCTAGGCAACGAAATGGATGGTCCGTGGCAAACAGGAAGTAAAACAGCCGTAGAATATGGCCGGGCTGCCTGTGAAACGGCGAAAGTGATGAAGTGGGTCGATCCTTCCATCGAGCTAGTTGCATGCGGAAGTTCCAGCTTAACAATGCCAACGTTCCCGGATTGGGAAGCGACTGTGCTCGAGCATACGTATGATCATGTGGATTACATATCACTACATCAATATTACGGAAACCGCGATCAAGATTCGGCTAATTTCCTTGCGCAATCCGTGGGTATGGATCAATTTATTCATACGGTGATCTCAACGGCTGACTTCGTGCAGGCGAAGAAACGCGGCAAGAAAAAGATCCATTTATCCTTCGATGAATGGAATGTGTGGTACCACTCGAATGATGCCGATCGTCAAATC
This sequence comes from Paenibacillus pectinilyticus, assembly GCF_001700435.1. Taxonomy (GTDB): domain Bacteria; phylum Bacillota; class Bacilli; order Paenibacillales; family NBRC-103111; genus Paenibacillus_E; species Paenibacillus_E pectinilyticus. The sequence goes on along the minus strand of NZ_LYPC01000028.1, from coordinate 416,004 downwards.
GAGCCTTGGTCCATCGCGCCTCCGCAGTTGGAAGACATCTATAACCATGAAGACGCGCTGCTCGTAGGCTGTATGTTGATTTCCATGCTGAAACGTGCGGATCGTGTCAAAATGGCGTGCTTAGCGCAATTGGTAAACGTTATTGCACCTATCATGACCGCTAATGGTGGCGCGGCTTGGAAGCAAACGATCTACTACCCGTACTTGCACGCAAGTGTTTTTGGCCGAGGAACGGTGCTTGTTCCACTGATCAAATCGCCTAAGTATGATGCCAAAGACTACACAGACGTTCCTTATCTGGAAGCTGTTGCTGTGCATAATGAAGAAACATCGGAACTGACTATTTTTGCCGTCAATCGCCATCTGGAAGAAGCACTACCGCTGGAGATGGATCTCCGCAGCTTCGGTGCTTTCGAGATCAAGGAGCATATCGTGCTTGAAAGCGATGATCTCAAAGCATCGAATACCTTAGAAGCGCCAGACCGCGTGAAGCCTCATTCCGCAGGCAATGCAAACGCCGCTGCAAATGGGCAGATTTCTGCTCATTTAGGGAAAGCTTCATGGAACGTTATTCGATTGAAACTTGTGTAAAACATAGAAAGATTTTTGAGCAAACATAGATAAAAAGCCGTGATTCGCACCATAATACACATAAGAGAAACCTCGGAAATAGGTATGAAAACGAGGCAATTATGTGACGGTGACGCGGCTTTTTTTTCATTCTATGCGTTCCTCTGGTATGATGAGAGAAACGAGTTTGAAGGGGTTAAGGCGCCGTGAAGATGAAAGTGGGCTGGGTTGGCAGCTTGATGCTGGTTGCAGCATTGGGTTTAACCGCTTGTGGGGACAAGCCGAAGGAGACTCCAAGTGCGAGTACTTCGGTTAAAGTAGATGTGCCAAAGCTATACCAAAATTACTGTATTTCCTGTCATGGAAATCAACTACAAGGCGGCGAAGGCCCCAATATCCAAAAAGTAGGCGAACGTCTCGATGAAGCTGCCATTATCAGGCAAATTCAAAAAGGCGGAAATGGGATGCCTCCTTTTCAAGTATCCATGAAAGATGAGGAATTAAAAGCACTGGCCGCATGGTTAGCGGGACTCAAGTGAGTGGAAGGATCTGGGAGTATTAAGGTTCCCTTAAGGTTAGCTACATAATTCCTTCACAATTGACATTTAGAATTAGGGGCATGAGGAGAGTGATGTAAGATGCACTTGAATTTGAAGCCCCGGAGCCGTCTTCCGAAGAAGCGGAGCACAAGCCGTCTGGGAGCATCGATTTCACTAGTATTATTTATGATCGGTTTACCGATTCTGTCTGTTGTAGGTATGGAATTTCTCGAACGTGGGAGCTGGCATGAAACCATGCACTGGATTTCCACGAATCATCCGTTGTTTCTATTAAATGTTGTCTTAACTTTTTGTTTACTTGCTTTGATTTATGCGATCGTGGGATCCTTAGCGATTTCCGGTTCAATTGCTACTTTAATTCTTGGTTTAATGGCGATTATCTCGTACATGAAAGTGAAAATGATTGGGGAGCCGTTCTTCCCTTGGGATATATTGCTGAATAAAGAGAGTATGGATATTGCCACCCTCGTCACCGGGAAAGCTGCGCTCATTCGAATTATTGCGGTAGCCGCGGTTATTATCCTCGTTTTGCTGTTAAGATGGGTGATTCCACGTGTGACCATTCCAATTATTGCCCGCATTGGCTTAGGGCTTTTTTCGCTGTATGCCTTATATGCATTCGGGATCAAATCACCGCTGGCAGGCAAAATCTTAGATCATGCTGGCGTCAATGAAATCGTCTGGGATCAGCAGCAAAACTATGCGAACAATGGTCTCACGCTTGCTTTCACGCTGAATGTGAAAAACTCGATCGTACAGAAGCCCGATACGTACAATGAAACGGCCATTGCTTCGGTTGCTACCAACATTCAGGCAACTGCTGCGAAGGCTCCTGAAGTGAAAAGCGCCAAACTGTCTGCAGGCAAAAAGCCGAATGTCATTTTCGTCATGAGCGAAGCGTTCTGGGATCCGACATTGTTAACGAATGTAACGTACAGCGAAGATCCGTTACCAACGATTCATCGGTTGCAGAAGGAAGCTGGCAATGCCGGATATCTCCTGTCCCCGCAATACGGCGGAGGGACGAGTAACGTAGAATTTGAAGTGTTGACTGGGAATTCGATGAGTTTTTTACCAGGTGGATCGATTCCGTATCAACAGTATATCTCTAAACCATTACCTAGTTTGGCTAGTTATTTTGCTAACCAAGGTTATAAAAGCATGGGGATTCACTCTTATGAAGGCTGGTTCTGGGACCGCAACACGGTTTATAAAGAGCTTGGGTTCCAATCCTTCAAGAGCAGCGAGAAATTTGTAAACCCAGAAATTAAGGGTTATTTTATCTCCGACGCTGAAGTTGCAAGAAATGTAAATAGCGAAGTAGATAAAACGGAAGATCCGATGTTTATTTACACAGTGACGATGCAAAATCATGGTCCTTATGATGATCCTCGTTATGGAGAAAATACGATCAAAGCAACAGGCAGCGGTCTTTCTGCGCAAGCGAAAAGTATTCTGGAAACCTATACGCAAGGCGCACATGATGCGGATGCAAGCTTGCAAATGATGATTGATCATTTCAAGGATTCGGATGAACCGACGATGATCATCTTCTATGGTGACCATTTACCAATGCTAGGCATGGATTATCAAGTGTATAAAGAAGCGGGCTTCATCTCAACAAGCAACGCGAATCAATGGTCTTTGGATGAAATTAAGAAAATGCACAGCACACCGCTTGTGACATGGTCCAATTTCGATATGCCTAAGCAAGAGAATCCAGTGACAAGTGCTTCTTTCTTAGGTGCACATGTTCTAGATATGCTGGGCATGGAAAAACCAGCCAACTTCACACTAGATGGCGAATTGGCACAACAAATACCAGGTCTGCTCAGTAATCTCGTCGTGGACGCGGATGGTCAATTGCAGGCAAAAGCGCCAGAATCCTTAGCGCCGCTGATCAATGACTATCGTAACGTCCAGTACGATTTAATGTTCGGGAAGCAGTTTTTGGCCAATTATATCGATCACGATTACTTGACCAAAGGCTCACAACCGGATTACAACGCCGAGTTCGGTGCCACCGGCATCGCGGCGAAGTCTGAGGCGCAGGGCAGCGAAGATGCGAAGCCTGCGAGTGCGCAGTAGGATGTAGAAGAAGCCGTCTCCCTTACTCGGGGAGATGGCTTTTTGGTGTTTGGTGTGTCTGACAAGAGCTATAAATAGAGTGGGAGTATAAGCAATCCCGCACCGTAATCCCGCCCTTAACCCAAATGCCCCTAGCCTCCCAAGGCCACGGTACCGCGCCAACGCCCCAACCCCACCCCGAGCCAACACTGGCTCCGCGTCAACACTCGCTCCGCGTCAACACTCGCTCCGCGTCAACACTCCCCAACTTCTGACCCAACGTTCTCTTTAAGCCAACACTCCCCAACTTCTGACCTAACGCTCTCTCTAAGCCAACACTCCCGCCACGCCCCAACCCCAACCCCAATTGCAACCCGCCCAGCACTAACTGGAAAACCTCCATCTATTTTCGCAAAATTCTATGCTCGGAGAGAGATAACTGGAAAATATACAGGTAATTTCGATCAATCCCCTCCAAAGCAGCGAATTCGAGAAAATTAGCTGTACATTTTCCATCTAGTTGTCACTTCAGAGCTAAATCCAGTGAATTAGCTGTAGGTTTTCCAGTTAAGTTTCCCCACGATTCCACAAAGGAGAAAGCAATAAATAACTGTTGCCACCAGCAGGGTTATTTTGGTAATATGGTATTCCGTCTCTACGCGGCGACTGCACGTTATGGTCATATCATGTACCAAAAACACAGGAGGTGCTTTATGCTTTTCGCCGTATTGGCGCGCAAGGCTTACGCAAGAAACTTGCAATATCGAGGCTCACATCTGCTTCATAATGCAGTGAGCGCGGTGTTCGGCTTCATCTATGCGAGCATCTGGACCGGCTTAGGCAGCGACACATCGCTGGGTGAGTACGGAGCCAAAGGGATCGTGGGTTATATTGCTTTTAACCAGGCGATTCTGTGGATTACCCAGTTTACGACGAATGGGCTTGGACTCGAGCAAGCGGTGCGCACGGGGCAAATCGCGGTCGATCTCATGCGGCCGGTGCATCTGTTTTATCAGACGATGAGCCGCGAGTGGGGCCAGGTATGGTATCAATTTTTATATAAAAGCATTCCGATTTATGTCCTCTATTATTTCATCTTCTCCTTACAGCTTCCCCAGCAGGTTTCCGTGGTTGGATGGACAGCACTCTCGTTAGTTACGGCCTCCTATATCTCTATTTGCATGAATTATTTAATCGGGGTTGCTGCCCTATGGACGACAGAATCACGGTGGTTCTATTGGGTCAATTATTCCTTCGCTATGCTGCTTTCCGGCTTTTTTATTCCGCTAGAATGGCTGCCAGGTTGGCTTCGCACGATTAGCATGTATACACCTTACCCTTATCTACTCTATTATCCAACCCGCATTTATCTCGGACTTCAAGATGGAACTGCCCAGCTCGGCGCTCTCTTATGGGGCATCGGGTTTACTTGTGTCTGCTTGGCCGTTACTAGGTTGGTTCGCAGGAAGTTGGAGGTGCAGGGCGGATGATCTCGATTCGGTTGTTTATGCTATTGATCAAAGCAAGCATGCGAAGTCGTATGCAGTACAAATTTAACTTTGTATTTTCGACGATCATGTCATCGTTCATTCAAATTTCTGAATTCCTGATGGTGGCACTGGTGATGATGAAATTCGGCAATATCAAAGGCTGGACACTGTATGAAGTAAGTTACTTGTATGGCGTCATGATGATTGCCAAAGCCATTTATCGAACGCTAGCTTCCGATGTGCATCATCTCGAAAAATATCTCGTTTCCGGCGATTTGGATGCGATTCTTATTCGTCCTGTTCCTGTGCTCGTTGCACTGATGACCCAAAATTCACGCATTCTATTTGCGGAAATCGGTCAAGGACTCATCTTGCTTATCATCTCGATGAAAGCGCTTATGGCTAGCGGTCAGATCAGTTGGACTGCGGTTCCTTTGACAGTATTCATCATCCTCACAGGGGCAGTCATTTTGTTCGCGATTGGGCTGGCGACAGCGGCAGCAGGCTTTTGGCTCACCCGCATAGAGTCACTCCAAAACATGACCGAAGATGCCTCTCAAACAGCGGCTCGCTATCCGCTTAGTCTCTATCCCAAATGGCTGCAAGGGGCTCTCTTCGTGCTTGTACCTGTGGGCTTCGTCAATTATATTCCCGCGCTGTATGTGCTGAGGCATCAAGGGGGAGTCGGGCTGCTGCTAGGCACGTTGGTTGTTTCCGTACTCGTCTTGTGGTTGGCCATGTCCTTCTGGAAACTGGGGCTGTCGCGATATCAAAGCACGGGAAGTTAATCTCACTATACAAGGAGGGCAAGATACGCCATGATAACGGTTAAGCATTTACGCAAAACGTTTCAAACCCCAGTCATCCAAGAAGGGAAGTTCTCAGGGATTCGTACTTTATTCTCCAGAGCATATAAAGAGAAAGAAGCCGTGCACGATGTGAGCTTCGAGATTGAAACTGGCGAGTTCGTCGGGTATATTGGACCTAATGGAGCGGGGAAGTCGACGACGATCAAAATGCTCACGGGCATTCTTCACCCAACCTCCGGTGAGGTTTTGATTCACGGGCGCAGCCCACAAAAGCAGCGGAAGCAGGTCGTGAGGCAGCTTGGTGTCGTTTTTGGACAGCGGAGTCAGCTGTGGTGGGACCTTCCCGTGAAGGATTCCTATGAGATCCTCGTGGCGATGTATCATGTTGAGGAAAGGGCGGCTCGCCTTCGGCTGGGGGAGTTGACGGAGCTGCTTGACTTGAAAGAGCTGCTAGATACGCCTGTACGCAAGCTCTCTCTTGGTCAGCGGATGCGAGCAGACTTGGCGGCTTCGATGCTGCATGATCCGGATATTTTATTCCTGGATGAGCCTACGATTGGCCTAGATGTAGTAGCCAAACGCAACATTCGCGGCTTTCTTCAGACGTTGAATCGGGATTTTGGCAAGACGATCCTGCTGACCACGCATGACATGGACGATATTGAACAGCTATGTCCGAGGGTTATCGTCATTAACCATGGGCAAATTGGTTATGATGGTTCCATAGACAAGCTAAGAGAGCGTATCGGCTTACCGACGATGATGAAAATATCGTATCGGGGCGATTTTCAGGTGCCAGATCACTGGGAGCTGCCCTTCCGTGTGGTGGAGCAAGAAGCGAATCTGTTGACGATTGCGTGCAACCGCCAGGAGCTTAAAGCGATGGACGTACTCCGCATCGTGAGTGGCTGGGGCGATATGGAAGATGTACATATGGAAGAACCGGAATTTGAAGAAGTCATTCAAAACGTATATGTTTAAATAAACATTTAGATAACAGTGGGAGTGGAATGGAACCATGGCGATAGGGAAGGAAGAACGTGACAATGAAGCGCAGCGCGTCTCTGTGGTGCGTACGCATATCAAACAGCGCATTGAAGAACTGCGTGTCACTGTAGATGAACGTAGATCCGAAGCGACGGCAATTGGCCGGAGCTTCTGGGACGATATATCCGTCAACGCGGACAATGACGATGATTTGATTGAAACGGCGGCGAGTATGGCTCAACAGGAGCATGTGCTGCAAGGGCAAGAACGAAGCTATCGACTGGCACAAGATGCGCTGCGCAAGCTGCAGCGCGTCGTCGATGCGCCGTACTTCAGCCGTATTGATTTTCAGGAGAAGGGCGAGCAGGCGCGGGAGAAAATCTATATCGGGTTAACATCTTTCATTGATAGCAAAACCGATGAAATTCTGATCTATGACTGGCGCGCGCCGATCGCTAGCGTGTTCTATGATTACCCGCCGGGCCCGGCAACGTATCGGACACCAGAGATGGACGTGAGCGGCGAGCTCTGGCTCAAGCGACAATACATCATCAAGGCAGGCGAGCTGCAAGATGTGTTCGATACGGGGCTTTCCATCGGAGATGAAATGCTCCAGAAGATGCTCAGCCGCAGCGCGGACGAGAAGATGAGCTCCATTGTCACCACGATTCAGCGGGAGCAGAATCAGATCATCCGCGATGATCAGCACAAGGTGCTGGTCGTCCAAGGCGCGGCAGGCAGCGGCAAAACCTCCGTTGCGCTGCAGCGCATCGCATACTTGCTCTACAAGTACCGGACGACGCTGAGCGCCGATAATATGATTCTTTTTTCGCCGAATTCGCTGTTCAGCGATTATGTTTCACGAGTGTTGCCTGAGCTTGGCGAAGCGACGATGCAGCAGACGACCTTCCAAGATTATTTGACGCATAAATTAACCGACATGGGACTGAAGCTGGAGGATCCGTATGATCAGCTGGAGTTTATTTTGACCGGTACCGATCACAATCCCGAGTACACAGCACGTTTGAACAATATTACCTACAAAACGTCTGAGGCTTTCCTAGCCGTCATCGAAGCTTACGGTGAGAAGCTGAAGAACGGTGGTATCCGATTCCTCGATCTAGCCGTCGGGAAAAAAGTTCTCATTACTGGCGCTGAGCTGAGCGAACGCTTCTATAGTAAGCCTTCGATTCTTGCGATCGGTGAGCGGATGGAGCAATTATCCGAGTGGATTTTGGAGCAGCTGGACGTGTTTCAAGCGGATGTGCAGAAACGCTTCTATCGCAAGCTTGTGCGTGAGCCGAAGTACATGGGCAGTGAGCCGGAAATGAAGAAAATGAGCCGTGTCAAAGCGCACAAAGCGATTAATCCGCTTAGGGAGAAGGCACAGAAGCTAGCTTATGTCGATGTGCTCGGTATGTATATAGAGCTGTTTACGGACCCAAGCTTACAGCAGGAGCTGGTGAAGCTAGCTGATCAACCGCTGCCAGAAGCGTGGACGACGATCAGCACCTTCACAGTGGACGCGTTGGCGCAGGGTAATCTGCTCTATGAGGATGCAACCCCGCTTGTGTATCTCAAGGGGCTTGTTGAAGGACAACTTCGCGTAGGCACGATTCGCTATTGTCTTGTCGATGAAGCGCAGGACTATTCGCCGTTTCACTATGCGTATCTCAAAAAGCTGTTTCCACGCGCCCGTTTCACCCTTCTGGGCGACTGGAATCAAGGGATCTTCACGCACGCGAACGCGAATGTGAGTGAGGGCGTGGCCGTCAGCTCTGGCGCCGCGCAGCCAGAGCAAATGCAAGAGCACGGTTACAGCTCCATTAGCGAGCTGATGGGGGAAGACGAGACGGAGACCATTCGTCTCATCAAGAGCTACCGCTCGACACGCGAAATCACGGAATTCGCGTGTCAGGTCCTGCCGGGCGGCGAACCGGTGGAAGCGTTCAGCCGCAGCGGCGAAGAGCCGCGCCTGCTGCGCGCGGCTAATGAGCAAGAGCTGATCCGCCTCGTCGCCGAGGCGGCAGCTCTAAGACAGGGCGGCGGCGCAAGCTCCGTCGCGATCATTTGCAAGACCGAGCGCGAGACGGAGTACGCGCACGGACGGTTGAAGCCGCTGCTGCCGGGGCTCGCGCGGATCAGCAAAGATACGCTGCACTATGAGGCAGGCGTGATGATTTTGCCGGCGTACCTCGCCAAAGGACTCGAGTTCGATGCGGTTATTATCTATGACGCCGGGGCTGCAGTCTACGCAGAGGCGAAGGAACGCAAGTTGTTTTACACGGCCTGTACAAGGCCGCTTCACCACTTGGATGTCTGTTATCTAGGTGAATTAACACCTTTTCTTCCTAGTAAATAGACATACGTCCATACCCATTCGCCCTGCCCAACATAAGATATAGGGAGCACCAAGAAGAAGTTAAGGCAGGCGGGAGGGGGAACTAACCATGTCAAACGTTGGATACTCCAGTACAGCAGTTGTTCTGGTATTGTACATTTTGTTGGTTATCATTTTGGCCACATTCTAATTGCATAAATGCACAATCATACGCCGCTTTCCGGTCTACGGGAGGCGGCTTTGTTGCGTTTATACGCATAATTTTCCATTGGAAGGAGAACTTAACGATAACCGATGCCTGGTTACGGCATCCTATCAAAGCGGGAGAACCCTATGAATGTTAAAAAGCAGATTACTGCTCTTCAACTTTATTATGTCATTATCATTTCGATCGCCATCACCAATCATGTGCTGCTCATCCCTGTGCTGTTGCACTATGGGAAGCGGGATTCCTGGGTGGGCGCTTCAATAGCACTACTTCCTTTAATGCTCTTTACCCTGCTTGTTTATTATTTAATTCGACGAACCAAGCAGGGCAATCTGATGGACTGGGTCGATCAGAGATTGGGGAAATGGGGGACGTACCCACTTAAAATCGTCGTTGTTCTCGTCACCCTTTTGCATGCCAGTATTACGTTACGGGATGTTACATCATGGGCGCATATTACCTATTTACCCAAAACGCCTGGATACATGATTAGTCTGGCCTTCATGCTATTTTGCTTTTTTGCTGCGAGAGAAGGGATCAAAGCCATTGCGATTACAGCAGGTATTTTATTGCCGGGGGTCGTGATGCTGGGCTATTTCGTCATGGGTGCCAATTTTCAATATAAAGACTACCAGCTGTTAACACCGCTTTTTACGCACGGCTATGGGCCAACTTTCATCTCGATGATACTGACTTGTGGTGCTTCATTTGAGATGCTGAGTATCCTGTTTCTCCAGCAGCACGTCAAGACGCGAATCCGACTATGGTCTTTACTTATTTTGACCACGTGTGTAATTGGGTTAACGATTGGCCCATTAACGGGGACGATTGCGATATTCGGTCCTTTTGAATCGGCCAATTTAAGATATCCGGCCTTTGAACAATGGCGTATGGTCAATCTTGGGAAATATATTTCCCATCTGGATTTTTTGTCTATTTTCCAATGGATTTCAGGTGCATGTATGCGAACATCCATCTTAATGTTCATGTTAGTTGATAACTTAGGTATACAAAAAAAATCAACCAAAACACAGACTCTTATCTGGGTAAGCCTCCTGCTATTTGGAAGCAGCTTGTATCCGGTTTCTGATCATTTCTTCGTGAACTGGCTGCAGAAGTATTATTATTCAACGATGTTTGTCTTTGGTATCTGTATGCTGCTAGTCTTGCTTGTACTTTCAGTCCTGCCTGTGAGGCGAAAGGAGAAGGATGCTTAAGTGAATGAGCAGGAATTACGTGAACGATTTGCCTTATCGGATGATGTTATTCTGAAGACCTATCCTGTAACGAGTCAAGATGTCCAAGAAATGGTGACGTTGTTATACTGTGATGGCATGATCAAAGTTGAAATGATTGACGGACTCGTGCTGCCAAGGATGCAAGCGTTTATTAACAGTGACTTCTATCGAAGCGAGGAAGAAATCGACGTGAGCTCGATGCTCCAGTTGATTCCTTTGACTGGACCTCGTGTGTTGGAAGATATGACATTAGCGGTCTATTCAGGGCAGTTGGTGCTGTTTTTCGAGAAAACGCAAGCCTTCTATGCGCTGGATATTGCTTCCCCTCCGAACCGCAGTCCAGAGGAGTCAAGTACGGAAACGTCCATTCGAGGCCCAAGAGATGGCTTCACGGAAGACATTATCACGAGTATCGCGTTGGTTCGCAAACGGCTGCTCACGCCAAGCTTATGCTGTGAAAAGATCACACTAGGTAGACGGAGTAATACGGTTGTAGCGCTCCTTTATCTGGAAGACGTCATCGATGCAACCGTTCTTCAAGAAGTGAAGGATCGACTGCAATCGATTGATGTCGATGCGCTTTTAAGCAGTGCGCAGCTGGAAGATGCGCTGTCAGGGCGGACGTACTCCCTTTTTCCGCTGCTCAATTATACGGGAAGACCTGATTTTGTAGCGGATAGCTTGCTTCGTGGACGGTTCGCGATTATTGTGGATGGTTCCCCGATGGTCCTCATTGCACCTGTCACCTTAACCTATATCTTAGATTCGCCTGAAGATATTCATAACCCCTTTTTCTATGTCTCTTTCGAACGTTTTCTGCGAGCAGGAGGGTTGCTAATAGCGGTATTACTGCCTGGCATGTGGATTTCAGTGTCCAGCTTTAATTTAGATCAAATTCCATATCAATTAGTAGCTACGATCTCCTCTTCACGACTTGGATTACCCTTATCGGGTCCCATGGATTTTATCATCATGCTGCTGTTGTTTGAATTATTCCGAGAAGCAGGGGCTCGATTGCCCAAGGTAGTGGGACAAACGGTAACCGTGGTAGGCGGTTTAATTGTTGGGGATGCTGCCATCCGCTCAGGAATAACAAGCCCTACTACCTTAGTCGTTACTGCTCTTTCCACGATATCGATGTATACCCTTGTGAACCAATCTCTCGCAGGTACGATCACAGTTCTGCGGATTTTTATTCTGTTGGCCTCGACCTTGTTCGGTATTTATGGGTTCATGCTTTCACTGATGGCACTTGTGCTCTTCCTATCCACATTGGAGTCTTTCGGTGTGCCTTATCTCTCACCGCTTTCTCCTCCGCAGATCGGGGAAATTTTCACATCGTTAATTGCTAGGTCTTGGAAAAAGTTAACACGAAGGCCGCATGATCTCAGTCCGAAAGATGATACCCGGCAAGGCGGGAACACCTAAATATGAAAGCAACACTAGCGAAATGGTTATGTGCTGCCTTGATGCTGCTTAGCCAGACCGGTTGTTGGGATTTGAAGACGATTCAAGATACGAACTACATGACAGCGATTGGCTTCGACTATAAGGATGGCAAATATATTGTATACGGGCAAATGCTGGATTTTGCCAGTGTAGCCAAGCAAGAGGCAGGGCAATCTTCACAGCCCCCTTTAATCTGGGTTGGGAAAGAAGAAGGGGTAACGGTTAACGATGCTTTTAATAAGCTCTATCAGACATCGCAACAGCGCGTTTTTTGGGGTCATGTCGGCGCTTATTTATTTACGAAGGATGCACTGAACAAGGGTATCGCTAATTTTGTAGATGGGTCTATACGTTATAGTGAAACGAGATTTACACAATGGGTGTATAGCACGGATGACCCCATAGAATCGATCTTCTCTGTCATCCCTTTCTTCAATGTTTCACCGATGAATTCCCTTTTGATGCAGCCGATTGATAATTACCGTCAGATCTCGTTAATTACCCCACATCGGTTGTTCTGGTTGGTTTCACGGTATCGGGAACCTGGCAACACGGTCATGATCCCCTCGTTGAGTATTGATAAGGGGGTATGGAAGAAGAATACAAAGCCAGATGCTAAGTTAAGGTATAGCGGTGTCTATGCTCTCAACAAATACCGGGATTTGCAATGGGTATCGGAGACGCAGTATAGAGGTGCAAGGTGGCTTGATCAGTATACAAGTCGCACTCCAGTTAATGTTTTTAAGGATGGGGAGCCAGCTCAAAGTGTATCCGTCACTCACCCGAAGGCTAAGATCAAGCCTCATGTAAATGGAGATCAGGCTATATTTGATATTGAGATTAAAGCGAAAGCATCCGTTCAAGAGATATTGAGGACCCTCGATGAGGCCACCCTGAAAAGCTTAATTGAACAACAAATTAAGGAAGAGATTATACAGACGTTCGAACTAGGCAAAAGCCATAAAGTGGATGTCTATAGGTTTGAACACGTGTTATATAAGGATGACTTTCCGGCCTGGGCTAAATTAACGGACAAAGGCGAGAAACCGTTAAGCGATTTTGTGCTTGGAGAGGTAACTATAAAATTAGACATCCTTCACTCGGGAATGTTGCGAATGGATAATCATAGGTCCGATCAGTATTAGTTCACAGAAAGGCTCAGTCAGAAGGTCAATTGACCCGATGAAGGGCCTTTTTGCATGTAAGGGCGCATTAAGCACCCCAGTTTATAAAAATTTAAGAAATGTTTAGGTCGCGTTAATAGGCACTTTAGTGGCACTTAAGTCTAGGGGGCTAAGATAGTTGATATGGAAGCGCAGGGCGCGGCCAAATTAGAGATAGCGTATGAATACGCGGAGGCAGGACGAGATGAATAAGAAGCTTGCAATGTTGGGATTAGGTGTGGCAGTTGGCAGCATGATGCTAGTGACTTCGGTATATGCAGGTGTGGGAGATGCTCCCGGGTATGAAGCGTTCAAAACAGCTGTGAAACAAACAGCAACCATCCAGAATGTAACACGCCAAGTGAACGTTTCTTTACAGGATAACGGAGCTTCCTTACTACAGGTGAAATCGACGATCAAAAGCAGTGGGACAGATCACGCAGGCAGCGCGGAAGTAAAGGTACAGAACGGATCAGAAGAACAAACAATTCAATTCTACAGCCAAGATGGCAAACAAATTATCAAAACAGCGAATTCTGATGTTTACAAAGTGATCGAACAAGACGGTACATCCGCGAAGTTTAAGGGACGTGACAAAGAGACACATGCACCAGACCCACAAACCGTCAGTGAAGTGGAAAATGTCGTAGATGCGCTAGTCGGCAATCTGAAAAATTACATCACGATGGATGAAGCAGCAGGTAACGGGAAGGAAATTCATTTCAAGCTGTCGGGCAGCCAGATCTCTCCGGTTGTGAACACGGTGGGTTCGCTCTTGATCAAACACGGCGCAACATCCAAAGATAAACCCGTACCAGCGGAAGCGAATAAGCTCGGCATTGATCTCAGAACCTTACAGAACAGTCTGCCACAGCTTTCCTCGGACATTTCCATGGATGACGTCGAAGTGAACGCGAGTGTAGATGCGGATCAGCACATTACGAACCAAACGGCACAAATTCATTTGTCCGGTAAAGATGCCCAAGGAGCAGCGCATGATGTCGTGCTTCGCATCGATATGACCTTGTCGAGCTTGAACTCGACGACACCAGATACAGTTGATTTGAGCGGCAAGCAAGTAGAGAACGTGAAATTCGACGAGATGTCCAAACATGACAACTGGGGCGGCAAGTAATTTATAACCCAAAGAGGAGGTATCAACCTCAGTTGACCTCCTCATTCCTTTTGAAAGGCGGAAAGAGATGAAGAACGTTGTTGAATTACGCAATGTGACGAAAATATTCAAGAACCAACGCGGCATTCACGAGGTGAATATGACGGTGCAGCGGGGTGATATTTATGGCTTCTTCGGGCCGAATGGCGCTGGCAAAACAACCGTTATGAAGATTATGACCGGCTTGACTCAGGCAAAGCAGGGTGAGATGAAGTTATTCGGCTATGACGTGAAAACGCAGTATGAACAAGCGATGGCCAAGGTTGGCGTGTTAATCGAAACGGCAGAAGCCTACACCTACATGAGCGGCAGAAGGAACCTGGAGCAAGCGGCCCGATTGTATCCCGGTGTGGGCAAGCAGCGGATCGACGAAGTGCTGGAGATCGTGGACCTAACCCCTTTTCAGCATGAAAAGGTAGGCGGCTATTCGCTCGGCATGAAGCAGCGTCTCGGACTTGCCGCCGCGATGCTGTCGAAGCCAGAGCTGCTGATCCTCGATGAGCCGACGAACGGTCTCGATATCGAGGGCATGGTGCATATTCGCGAAATCATCTTAAAACTTGCACGCGAAGAACAAATAACGTTCTTGATCTCTTCCCACCTGATCCACGAAATGGAGCTGATGTGCAACCGCATTGGCATCATTCATCAAGGGCGGCTCGTCCGCGAGGGACTCGTCTCTGAATTGATACAAGGCAGTCCCTCTCTGGAAGCGGCGTATCTTCGTGAAATCAAAGAAGTCAGGGGGCTTGCCGCTCATGCCTAGTATATTAACAGCTAACGTATGGAATGAGACGCTCAAATTAGCGTACAAGAAGAAAACGATCTTCTTCCTAGTTGTCACTTTGCTGCTGCCGATCCTAGCGGGGATCCTGCTTTCCAGATTTCAGCACGGCATTGGCATTGGCGCAATCGCCGCCAAAGATTTCCCAATCGTCATGCTTAGTTTGTTCACGAGTATTTTCCTGCCCCTGTTCGTGTTCATGGGTGCCGCGGACGTGTTCTCCGGTGAGATGGGTGATCGCACGATGAAAAACATTTTGACCAGACCGCTCTCCAGGTTCAAGGTCTTCGCTTCCAAACAATTGGCACTAGCCATCTATATTGCCGCGTTCCTCGTCGTAGCGTTAGTCGCATCGATGATTGCAG
Organism: Paenibacillus pectinilyticus; assembly: GCF_001700435.1. Taxonomy (GTDB): domain Bacteria; phylum Bacillota; class Bacilli; order Paenibacillales; family NBRC-103111; genus Paenibacillus_E; species Paenibacillus_E pectinilyticus. Next base: position 400,799 of record NZ_LYPC01000028.1, on the reverse strand, counting down.
CGCTGTTCTTTCAACATTTTGGCGGCATAGGGATGTTATCCGATTGGTTTCTCGCCTATGGCTCCGCTTTCGTTCCTCTCCTAGTTTTGAGCATCGCAGCGGTGTGTCTGGCACAGTTTTTCTCGAGCAGCAGCTCGGCATTAACCGTCAGTATTCTAGTGTATCTAGCCATTAAAGTAGCGGCTTTCTTCGTGCCACAGATCGCGACCTACTCACCGACAGCGTATATGGATTGGCATATGCTTTGGGTTGGCGGCTCGATGGTGACGGGGAAGATCACCTCGATCTTTATGTTTTTGATAGCGTGCAGTATACTGTTTTTTACAGCAGGTTATTATTTGTTTGATAAAAAGGAGCTCTGAGTTCAATGTCGATTCGCGTACGGCTAGTGCTATCCTATATTGCCATGCTGCTTGTACCGCTTGTGCTCTTTGGGCTAGCCGTCGTTCTGATCAGCGTTGCGACGTTCGGAAGCTTGAAATCCGGCTTTCAAGTGGACTTCTCCCATGGCAATCCGATCAAGCGTGTTGTTGATCAGGAACTGGAGAATGTTGCTTATATGAAGGCGAAGACGGATACGAATCCAGATGCTTTTCTCGATCAAGTGTTCGTGAAGGATCTGGAAGAACGATTCCACAAAATCAACATGGGACTGATCATTCGCCAGGATCAAACGATTAAATATATGTCCCCTTATATAAATGTAGGAGAAGCGGGCGACACCTCGAAACTTCCAGCTTATGGCACATCGAACGGTCAATTTCAGCGGAATCAAGGTTCCCTGTGGATAACTAGACAGCAAGATTTCTTGTTTGCTGATGGGAGTAAAGGGACAGTCTTCGTATTTCTAGATGGAGGTCCTTTCCAGAAATATTTGCATCAATTTTCAAAATCAGTCATTTGGACGTTTCTGTTTATTCTCATCGCCACGAATGGCGTGTTGACCTATTTCGTGTCACGCAGCATTATTCGGCCATTACGTGCCTTGAAACGCGCAGCGGTGGAAATCAAAGAGGGCAACCTTGACTTTGAAATCAAGCCGCATGGGAATGATGAACTTGGCGAGTTGAGTATTGCTTTTGAGGAAATGAGACATAAACTCAAGAAATCGGTAGAGCTCCAGCTCCAATACGAAGAGAATCGCAAGGAGCTCATTTCGAACATTTCACATGATTTGAAAACGCCAGTTACAGCGATTAAAGGTTACGTCGAAGGCATCATGGATGGTGTTTCGAATTCCCCGGATAAGCTGGATAAGTACATTCGAACGATCTACAACAAAGCAGCAGATATGGATCGGCTGATCGATGAGCTGTTTCTATTTTCTAAGCTGGACTTGGGGAAGGTGCCATTTCAATTCGAAACGGTGGATCTCGGGCATTATGTTCAAGATTGCACACAAGAATTGCAGTTTGATATGGAGAAAAAAGGGGTCCAGTTTACATTGGCGGATCTGCCACAAGAACCGATGTTGGTGACGGCGGATCGTGACAAGCTGAGACGTGTACTCCTGAATATTATAGAAAATGCGGTCAAATACAGTGAAGAAGGTCACTGCCGCATCACATTAAGTGTCATAGAACAGGGCGGCTTCGCTGTCATTCAAGTCAAAGATAACGGTCAAGGCATCTCGGAGGAGGCGTTACCGCATATTTTCGACCGCTTCTATCGGGCGGATCCTTCACGGAACTCGGCGACAGGCGGAAGCGGGTTAGGGCTGGCCATCGCGAAGCAAATTATGGAGGAACATGGCGGACGCATCGGCGCAACGAGCATGCTCGGCCGGGGGACTACGGTGTACATGGCGTTACCACGGATTCAGGGGAAAGGAAGCGAAGCATGAGTCGGATTTTGATCGTAGAAGATGAACAAAGCATTGCAGAATTAGAACGAGATTATTTGGAAATCAGCGGGTATGAGGTTGATATTGAAAATAGCGGCGACCGTGGCTTGGAACGAGCCCTTACGAAAGATTATGATTTGGTCATTCTCGACCTGATGCTGCCATTTGTGGATGGCTTTGAAATTTGCCGGCGCATCCGCAGTGAGAAGGACATTCCCATCATCATGGTGTCTGCCAAAAAGGAAGACATTGATAAGATTCGCGGCCTCGGCCTTGGAGCCGACGATTATATGATCAAGCCATTTAGCCCAAGTGAGCTGGTGGCTAGGGTGAAAGCCCATTTGGCCCGCTATGAGCGGCTGATGGGGCGGCGTGAGGCGAAGAACGATGAGGTTCGCATTCGCGGTCTCATGATTGATAAATCAGCACGGCGCGTATTTGTGAATGACCGAGAGGTCATGTTCACGACCAAAGAGTTCGATCTGCTCACGCATTTGGCGGTGAACCCGAATCGTGTGTACAGCAAAGAGCAGTTGTTCGATTTGCTATGGGGGATGGATGCCATGGGGGAAATTGCCACCGTGACGGTACATATCCGCAAGCTGCGTGAGAAAATCGAGCAAGATCCGTCGAATCCGCAATATATCGAAACGATTTGGGGAGCGGGCTATCGCTTCCGCATTTAACTATCAAGCTTGGGAAGTGCGCCTAACGCCTCTCAGGCTTTTTGTTTGCCAGCATAAAGATATTGGTAATGAGCCAATAGTTATTTACTTACTCCCTTTGTTAAGATATTGTAAAGGTTACTTTACTAGAGGAGTCAACAACGATGCTGTTTACTGTAGATTTGCATATTTTAATGAAATTAGGGATTTCAGCTATTTTTGGATTAATTATTGGGTTGGAACGGGAAATTCGGAATAAACCGCTAGGCCTCAAAACGTCGCTCGTCATTTGCTTAAGCAGCTGCTTATTGACTGTCGTGTCTATCGAATCTGCGAACAAATTCGCTGTAGCGGGGCTGCACGTGATGGATCCCATGAGGTTAGCAGCGCAAGTGGTGAGCGGAATTGGTTTTCTTGGAGCGGGAGCCATTCTCCGCAAGCACAATGATGTCATTGTCGGTCTAACAACGGCGGCAATGATTTGGGGCGCTGCGGGGTTAGGAATTGCGGTGGGCGCTGGGTTCTTCGTTGAAGCGTTTTTCGGACTACTGCTTATTCTCATCAGCGTCATTGTATTGCCTTATTTTATTAAAAAAATAGGACCTAGGCCGCTGACGATGAAGGATCTGCGCGTGCGTCTGATCGTGTCTCACGAAGGGAATTTAACCGCGATTATTAAAGCGATCATTGCCAAAGGCTACAAAATGAAAAGCGTCCATATCAAAGAACTGAACAAAGAATTGCAGGAGCTGAATTTTATTATTTTCGTAGATAGGAAATATGCTTCTGAAGTTTATGATGAGTTGAAAAGTATGGCATACATTGAGATTGCCGAAGTGGAGACGTTATAAAAAGGTAGGAATCGGCGCGGGTAGGCCGAAAAGAGAAGGACCGAGGGTGGCTGTTGAGCTGCTCTGCGGTCCTTTTTGGTTCCAAAATAGAATGTACTGCTTAGATGGATACACCTAAAGCTGCGGCGAATTTAAGTCCAAGCTGGCGGCACAGTTCCTTCTCGTCTTTGGATGGGTTGAGTTCAACCTTCAGACCGTCGAATACTTTCTCAGCACCCAGTTCAGCCAGCTTCTTCTCAAGCGTATCTACAGCAGCACCAAACTCTGCATACGAGGAGTCCGCAGAACCAAACACACCGAATTTGCGTCCTTCTAGGTTGATGTCATCCATTTCATCGTAGAAATCTTCGAATTCATCCGGAAGATCACCATCTCCCCAAGTGTAAGAGCCGAGAATAACCCCTTCGTAGTTCTCTAGTTCACTTGCATTGGCGTCCATCACGTTTTTAAGAACAGGCGTAACGCCTGCCTCCTGAATACCGGCTGCTACCGCATCGGCCATTTCCTCTGTATTTCCAGACATGCTAGCGTAAACGATAATAATTTTGGACATGGTGGACCTCCTGATAGTGAGTAATTAATCATATGAACCCATTAACTTCCACCATATTAGTTGATAATGATTATCATTGTCAACAATTTATTTTTAACGAGATCGTACTTTGAACGGATACTACTTAGGCTGGGGATCATGCTACAATAGAATTAGGCAGGACTACGGATTGATTTAGGCGGTTATATGGCTATGAAAATGAGGAAAGAAGCCGTCTTCGCGAGTCATACAGGTAAATTGGGATAGGTTGAAAAGGGGGAGCAGCGCATGGAAAACGTTCTTATGCATTTGAAAAACCTCGGGTTCACAGACCTGGAAGCCAAGTGTCTGCACGTGCTCGCCGTGAGCGGCACACAAACCGGCTACGAAATCGCCAAAGGGCTTGGCGTATCGCGTTCGAATGTATATGCAGCTTTGCAAAAGCTAGCGGAGAAAGGCGCTGTACTCACGAGTCACGGTGAGCCCACGGTGTACCAGTGCGTGCCGATCGAGGAGATCGGCGAGCGAATTGAATCGGAGCTGCAGGCCTCGATTCGCTATGTGAAGGAGCATCTGCCGAAGCAGGATGCGCATCGCTCGGAGTATTTCAGCTTGGAGGGCGACGCCAAGGTGTTGGAGCGCGTTCGCTCTGAGCTGAAGAGAGCGAAGGAAGAAGTGTTTTGTGATCTTTCCCCTGAGGAAGCGAAGCTGCTAAAGGATGAGCTTCGGCAAGCGCCCGCACATGGCGTGCGCGTTTTCGTAGCGCCAACGCGCGAAGCGGGGGTTGGCTTTTATCCTTTTGCTCGTAGACGAGGCGAAGGATCGAAAGGTGTGGAAGGGCGAGAGGTACGAGATGGAAGAGGAGTAAGCGAAGTACGGAAATTTACGATCCTCATTGACCGTAAACTGGCGATTGTTGGCACACGTGGCGGAGACGAAATCACCTTGGCGATGTTGACGGAGCACCCTGCGATGGTGGAGCTGCTGTATCATCATTTTTGCAGCAATGCCGTCTTACATGAATTGCAGCAGGATATGGGAGCCAAGTTAGAGGATAAATATGGGAAGCATTTTAAGAAAATTATACAAAAGTACATAGATGGTAAAGTGCCGGAATCGAAGCGACTGGATGAGAGCAAGCTAGTGACGCTGAAAGTAAGTGGTGGGATCACGGGCGGGCTGGTGAGTCAGGAAGTGGCTAGTACGGTAGAGCTCAGTGAAGGGAAAGCTGGGGCAAGTAAGCTGGCTAAAGAGAAGTCTAGTGATGGAAAGACTGGGATCAGTGAGCGGAGTGAAGAGAGCTCTGACGAAGGAAAGATTGGGCAAGGGGAACCGATTGAAGAGAAGTATGGTGAAGAACGGGCAGGGCAAGCGGAGTTGGGTGAAGAGAAGTTGGAGAATGGGAAGCAGAGTGAAAGTAAGTCTGCAGATGGCAAGATAGAGCAAGGGAAGCAGAGCGAAAATAAGTCCAGCGATGGCAAATCGCAGCAAGGAAAGAGGAAAAAGAAGAAATGACGCAGCAGGATGATGTGCATTTGGAAGTAGTGGAGCAGGAACGGATTTTACTCGCGGCGGAAGCGCTCGTGAAGGAGAAGCTTGAACGCGATAGCAGTGGCCACGATTGGTGGCATATTTATCGCGTAGTGCAGACGACGAAGCGTATAGCCGCCCAGGAGGGCGCTGATGGCTTCGTCTGCGAGCTTGCGGCGTTGCTTCACGACGTTGTCGACGAGAAGCTGAACGCCGACCCAGCTGCGGCGCAACGCGAGCTGGAGGACTGGCTCGCCGACAGCGGCACGCCGGCGGCGCAGATTGCGCACGTGCTGGAGATCATCAGCACGATGTCCTTCAAGGGCGGCGCGCGGCCGCCTATGCGCACTTTGGAGGGACAGGTCGTGCAGGATGCCGACCGGTTGGATGCCATTGGCGCGGTAGGCATATCGCGCGTGTTTGCTTATTCGGGCTGGAAAGGCCGCCCGATCCATGATCCTTCCGTCATCGCGCGCGAGCAGATGACGGTGGAGGAGTATCGCGGGGGCAATGACACCGCGATTAATCATTTTTACGAGAAGCTCCTCAAACTGAAGGAGCTTATGAATACACCCTACGCGAGGCATCTCGCGGAGGAGCGGCATCGCTTCATGGAGCAGTACCTGCAGCAGTTTTATGCAGAGTGGGAAGGCGAGCGATAGTTTGTTTGGTTGAGTAGAGAGAGCCGTGGGTTGGCTCTCTTTTTGTTAGGTAAAGCTTGAATCAAAGCTTTACCCTGTCTCCTGATAGAGTGGAAACCAAGACTCACAAAGGCTATCGTTCCGGATAGAACTCCGAGCTTAACATCCACCATCATCTGCAACGTGCCCAGCCCGAGCTTAACATCCACCATCATTTGCAACAGGCCCAGCCCGAGCTCAAGTACCCATGTAGTCGATGGTAAGCTCCAAATCCGAGCTTAACCACCACAAACCCCGCTAGGCAAATTGTAAGCCTGCAAAAATGCAGGCTTTATTGGTTGATATCATCACTTCATGAAGTATACCTGCAAAAGTACAGGCTTTTGAAGCCTGTAAGCTCCAATTGGTGATTTCTCCCAGAAATGCCTGCATATTCGTAGGTATTTTTGTATATCGCCTATTTTACTAGAAAAAAGAAGCACAATCGCAGGCTTTGTAATCGTTTAGTATAGTTCAGTACCGCCACTCGCACGTATGGACGGCGAAATAATTCTTTTACACTAATCGCCGCCAACCCGCCATAACTTGCTACCGTCTACCCCCATCCAGCCCTCATCTAGCCACAAAATGCCCCTTATCCAACCCCCCATCCAGTCCCCCCTCCAACCCTCTGCCGCGTTTCTTTCCAATTTGTGATAAACTAGAAAGAATGATTCATCACCCTCACGAAGAAAGAGATGTTATGACAATGAAAAAAGAAGCAAAGTATATAGCAACCGTTTCACTTGGTGTGATGGGGGCGGGTTTTCTAGCTACGCTGCCAACGGCGGTATCCTCGACAGTATGGGGCACCTTCCTGCAAGGTGGATTTGAAGCGGGGGTCGTCGGCGGCTTGGCGGACTGGTTCGCGGTAAGCGCCTTGTTCCGACATCCGCTGGGAATTCCGATCCCGCATACGGCTCTATTGCCGAATAACCGCGAGAAAATTACGAAAGCACTCGTCTCAACTGTGCAAAATGAACTGCTCTCCAAAGAAACGATCAAGGCGCGTCTAGAGCAGATTCACTTCCTTGAGCGCGGTCTAGAGCTTGCAGACAAGCAGCTCGACAATGCCTCCTTGCATAAAGGGCTCACAGCCCTGGCCAAGCATGCTCTGCAAGCAATTGACCTTGAGAAATTAACGCCTCTTCTCGCGGAGGAAATTCATAAAGCGATTCAAGACGTGGACACAAGCCGACTCGTGCGTACGCTGATTGACACCATTGAGGACGGCGGCTACGACAGCAAGACACTAGATTTTGTGCTGGATAAAGCAGCTGCTTGGGCGATTAAAGCGGATACACGCGACCAACTAGGTGCGATGGCGATTAAAGCATTCGAAGGACTTCAGTCCAATGGCTTCATGGCTTTTGCCGTAAATGCGTTTATCGGGATGGTCAACGAGGAGAAAATCGGCGGCATCATCCAGAATTTTGTGCTGAGCTACATCGACCAAATGCGTATGAAGAATCATCCGCGCCGTGAATCGGTACTCACATTCATTCGCAACGAGCTTCACAAATTAGAACGCAACCCGCAGCTCATAGCGGAGCTAGAGTCACTCAAAACCAAGCTTCCTGAGATGTTCGATCTCGATGAGAAGCTAGCTTTCATGCTAGGCAGGCTGAAAGAAAAGGCCGAGAATTTCATTGATCAGCCTGAGTTTATTCCTGTCCATGTCGTGCCGATCATTCGCAACATGCTCCTCTCTATTCGTGAGAATGACGATATGATAGCGCGCGGAGAAGCATGGATTCAAGATCAAATTACAGCCTATTTGGAACAAAATCATAGCAAAATTGGCCAACTCGTCAAAGAGAATCTGGATAAACTCGATAATGAAAAGCTCACCGTTTTGATGGAAGATAAGATCGGCAGCGATCTCCAATGGATTCGGGTGAACGGCGCAATTTGCGGATTCATCATCGGGCTCGGTTTGGCAGGCTTGAGGTTGCTTTTTTAAAAGGCTGCAAGTCGGTTAATTTTTTTAATAAAGCAATTGTTTAACCGAATTTGAACCAAGTGGGGGAAGCGAGTTTGATCGAGATAAAGGGAGTCAGCAAGACGTTCAATCAGCGTATCGGCGGTAACTACAAGGCGCTGGATGATATCACACTTACCATTAATAAAGGGGAATTCGTCTCGCTGCTGGGACCATCAGGTTGTGGGAAATCCACCGTACTCAATCTTGTGGCGGGCTTTGATACGCAAACGGAAGGCACGATTCAGGTTAATGGGAAAAAGGTGACAGGCGCCGGAGCAGACCGTGTCGTCGTTTTTCAGGAGCATGGCCTATTTCCATGGCTAACTGTGTTAGACAATGTGGCCTTCGGCCTCAAGCAGAAGGGGATCGCGAAGAAAGAGCGTCACGAAATGGCGATGGAGCAGATCAAATCGGTTCATCTCAGCCGTTTTGCTGATCGTTATCCGCATGAGCTTTCAGGCGGGATGAAACAGCGTGCGGCAATCGCAAGAGCGCTTGCGATGGACCCGGAAATTTTGCTCATGGACGAGCCCTTCGCGGCCCTTGACGAGCAAACTCGCCTTATTTTGCATAAAGAGCTGGAAGAAATATGGATGCGTACGCGCAAAACGATCCTCTTCATCACCCACAATATTCGCGAAGCGGTCATTCTGTCGGATCGGGTTCTAGTTATGTCGACACGCCCCGGCACGATTAAGAAGGAGTTCGCTGTGAAAGCGGCAAGACCTCGCGAAAGTTCAGATTCCGTGCTCCATCATATGGAGGCGCTTATTATGGACGCGCTGGCGGATGAGCTCGAGAAAGTTGTGAGAGAGGAGACTGGCGATGAGTACAGCATTAAGAAGAACGACTTTTCTGGTACTGCTTCTGATAGCTTGGGAGGCGGGATATAGGATTTTTGGCTGGGGATGGAAGTTTCCTTCCGTTTCGCAGACACTGCAAGCTTTCTATGACGGCATTGTGCACGGGGAGCTCTTACAAGCGACGGGAGCTAGCATGCTGCGACTCCTCATTTCTTTCGCGCTCTCACTCGTCATAGGGATGACGTTAGGCTTCCTCTTCGCCAGATATCGCTTTCTCGATGATACGCTGGGCTTCCTAGTTGTTTCCTTGCAGACGATTCCGAGCATTGCTTGGCTGCCTTTTGCTATTATATGGTTCGGTCTTAACGAAACCTCGGTTATATTCATCACAACGCTCGGAGCAACTTGGACGATGGCTCTGGCGAGCCGGACGGGGATTAAGAACATCCCGCCGATTTATTTGCGCGCTGCCCAGACGATGGGAACGGGAAATGGCTTTAATTTGTTCATCCAAGTCATGATTCCTGCTGCTTTTCCTCATTTAATCAACGGTGTTCGGACGGCTTGGGCATTCGCTTGGCGGGCCCTTGTGGCCGGCGAGTTAATTGCGAAGGGTGCGGGCTTGGGTCAGCTTTTGCAGGATGGACGGAACTTAGGTGACACTTCGCTCATGCTGTGTATCGTTATTATTATCGCGGTGCTGGGCACGGTTTCTGACCATTTCTGCTTCAAAAAACTAGAAGATAAAGTGCTAGAGCGCTACGGCCTCGCTGGCTCCAAGTCGTAAAGGAGTGGGCGTGATGACAAAACGCATCAAAGTATTTCTTCTGTTGCTCCTTGCAGTGTCGCTTCTGAGCGCATGCCAGGAGAAGCTGACAGCATCAGGCAAGCCACAGGTCGTTCGGGTCGGTGTTTTTAAAAATGTGACCCATGCCGCCGCGTACATCGCGCTGGAAAAAGGTTATTTTGCCCGCGAATGGGGCGATGAAGTGAAAATCGAAGTCACCGCCTTTGACAACGGTTCTGACTTGTCCATCGCGATGGCGACGGGGGATATCGATGTTGGCTTCGTGGGCCCAGGGCCGGCGACAACTTTTTTCCTCAAAAGCGGCAATTTCCGTGTCGTCTCAGGCTCGAATAACGGCGGTGCCGTGCTGGTTGCCCGCACAGGAGCCGGCATCCAGACCGTCGCGGATCTCAAAGATAAAACCATCGCGATTCCCGCCAAAGGGAACACGAATGAAATTTCTTTGCGCATGCTGCTGCAGCAAGCTGGTATTTCGCTCGGTAGAGGCGCAGAGAACGCGCATCTGATCGTTCGCTCTCCAGCGGACACCCTCATTTCTTTTCGCCAAAAAGAAATCGACGCTACGCTAGTCCCAGAGCCATGGGGGACACAGATCGAGAAGGCTGGACTCGGCAAAGTTATCGCTGATTGGAAGGATATCCCACCGAATCACGGTGATTACCCAACGGTTATCATGGTGGCCAGCGATAAGTTTATCCAGCGCCACAGAGACATCGTCAAGGGCGCCATTAAGGCTAATATGGACGGTATTGCCTTCATTCAGAGCAATCCTGATCAAGCCTACGACCTGATCAATAACCAGCTTAAGAAATACAGCGGTAAGGGTATGGACAAAAGTCTAATCAAAGCCTCGCTCAGTCGTCTAAAGCTGACTACGGATGTTGACGTCAAGGTGATGGAAGAGATGGCGAAGGTGTCCATCGATGCTAGATACATCAAAGGAATCAAACCAGAGGAGTTAGATCTCAGTCCATTCGTGGACCTTTCCATGTTAGCTGAGGTAAAGTCCGGGAAATAAAAAGAGCTTGTTCACATCCGCCCAAAAGGGGATGAAGAACGAGCTCTTTCTGTTTCACAGCGTCAACGCTAATTCCCACCCGCAGCGGCCTGCTGCTCGTTCTTCTGCTGTTTGTGCGCTTTCGCGTCGATGACTTTGCCGCCACCGGATTTATCGCTTGCTGTTACAGCAACATTCATGGCGCTGCTCCCTTGGAAAATCCCGCCTTCCTCAATAATGACAGAGCGCACATCGATGTTCCCAATCAAGATACCTGAACTCGTTACGATTAATTTGCCTTTCGTATGTACATTTCCTTTCACTTTACCAGCAACGATAACATCGCGTGCGTGGATGTTGGATTGCACGACAGCGTTTTCACCGATGGTGATATCGCCTGCACACTCAATGTCCCCATTCAGTTGTCCTTCGATGCGAAGGCTGGCCTCGGACATGATTTTGCCCTCCAGAATGGTACTGCCACCGATCAGGGTGTCTGTGGTTTTGGCGTCTATCCGTCTTACCTTTGAGCTTCCGATCATTTGCGTTCATCCTTTCGATCTGTAATGAGATAAGGTTTAGGGTCAATCGGGACACCGCTTTTATGAACCTCATAATGAAGATGGGAGCCCGTACTGCGTCCAGTAGAACCGACGAGGCCGATCTGCTGACCTTTTGTTACTGATTCTCCGCGTTTTACGAGCATTTTATTCAGATGCATATACTCGGTTTCAATCCCACGAGAGTGATCAACGATAATATGATTGCCATGTTCGTCGTCATAGCCCACTTCAATGACTTTGCCTGCTGCTGTTACATACACGGGATCATTGAGTTCACCATCCAGATCGTAACCCGTATGCATGGAAGGTTTGAAAGTAAAAGGGTCTATTCGGATGCCGAACCCGGAGGTGATGCTGTGCGAGGCGATGGGCCAAAGCGTAGGCGTAATGCTGGCTATACGATTAGCTTCTTTAATTTTGGCTTCGGATTCTGTTAAGTGGTCGAGAAGGGCATTAATGTCGTCAACTAATGAAAAAAGCCCTTGCTTCGTATCACTCACGAGCGAGGAGACTTCTTGCGATGTGACGGGAACATCACTGCCTCCGACGTCAAGGTTGGAGCCCTTTAACGGCGCGCTGCTCGACAGTTTTTTGCTTGTCCCGTTTATGTTTTCTGGTTGACTCATGAGTTCGATCACATGATCCAGTTTCTTAATTTCTTCAAGCTTCACCTTGAATTCATCCGCCTGCTGGGCAAGATCAATCAGATCCGACTGCAGCTGTTCAATCTCACTCGTTTTATGTGTAATTTGATCGACTAACTGACGTTCTTGTCCATCGAAAGCTTGCTGCATACTGTTACGAGTTTGATGGGAACGGGTATTCATGAAGTAAATCGTCACAAAAAAGCCCAGCAGTACAAGCGCGATCACACTAGGCACAATATAGAGACTACTGTGCGGAAGCTTGAATCTGACAGTACGGCGATTGGCACCCGGAATGATCATGAAGGTGAGTTCTTTTTTACCCCAAATGAATTTCAACCGATCCTCCTCCCTTTCGTCACAATGTCCCCCTTCTTGTTTACGATTGTATTCCTCAGTGGGATGAGTCATGCCTAATTTTTCGGAAAATGGAGATGATGGTAGGGATTGATGTTCAACTTTTCTCTCGAAGGCAACGTCTATATGAGATAAGAACGATGAACTATATAGGAATGAAAGGAGTGATTTGTATGGTCAAAAGATTACTTTTACTGGTCGCGATATCCGCTATCGCTTTGACAGGATGCAAGTCTTCTGGGCAGACAAGCGGTAATGTGACAGTTACAGAATCAACTCTGCCAACTGCGGTAAGCACGCCGGATGTAACGACTGTCGTGCCGACGACCGTACCAACGGCAACACCTGGTGCGAGTGCCTCAACCCTCCCTACCAAAGGCAGCGATAGTTCATCATCGACCTTGTTAAAAGGAGTGACTGCGTTAAGACTGGCTGATGCGCAAAAGGGCTGGATCGGCGGCAAAGGCTGGATCGCTCATACCGATGACGGTGGAGTGAAATGGAAGGTGCAATACACAGGAACTGGAGAAATCGAGCAGGTATTTGCTTTAAATAGTCAGGATGCTTGGGCTAGCGAGGGGGGAACAAGCAAGCTGTTAGGTACGCATGATGGCGGCGCGCACTGGTCTGCAGTTGGAACGGTTCCGAATCAAGCTTTCCTCCACTTTGTATCTAAGAAGGAAGCCTATAGCGGCAATGCCAAAACGGTGGATGGCGGGGTCAAATGGGTGAAACTGCAGGTTCCTGCAGGGATCCAAGGAGATGCATACTTCCATGACAGCAAGAATGGCTGGGCGGTCCGAGGGACGAAGGGTAAGGTTGAAGTTCTGAGAACGCAGGATGGCGGGCAAAATTGGAAAACCGTCATGTCGCGTTCATCGGTTGCGACCTTAACGGGCACTGTTATTCGTTCCGCAGGGGTGGATGATGCGTGGATTGAGCTGATAGGTGAATCAGGGATGAGCCAAACATCATATTCGCTGTTCCATACGAAAGACGGAGGCAAGAACTGGCAGACCGTGCTGGTGAACAGCACGGCAGGTGCAGGCCCTGCACCTGGTTTCCCGATGGGGGAAACATCAGGTGCGAAGAATACGGGCTCGAAGCCCGGCCCTCTCTACGTCGTGAACACCGACGTAGCCTTCATGGGCGGCAGCTGCCCGGCGTGCGACAAGCCTAACTCCGTCGGCTGGACGAAGGACGGCGGCAAGACCTGGGTGAACGGTACGGAGACGTTCACCGGTTATGGCGAGCTGCTGCTTGGCATGGCAGACGCGAATAGCGGCTGGCTTATCACGAATGATAATGCGCAGCCGAGCGTCATGTACACCACCAATAGTGGTGGTGTGAAATGGAACAAGGTGCATACCTTTGATGCACCATAAACATAAGGCCACCGCGGATGTTCATCGCGGTGGTCATTTTTTATTTTCTGGCTATGCATAAAGCCTAGCAGTTCTCAAGGTTATCTTCGTGCAACGTCAGTTACCGCTAGATAATCACTCACCCTTCACGCTGAATCTGCTTTAGTGCTCCCACTCCATCATTTAGTCCGAAAACATATTGGACTAAAGCAGATAACGCTGGAAAACAGCGCACTGTAAGCGGGAGCATGACTTGATTAGTAGCGAACCCAATCGATCGAACTAACTGGAAAACATACAGCTAAATCTGACCCCATGCATCGTTTTATCCAAATAACTGGAAAACATGTAGCTAATTTAGCTCGTTTTTGCTATTTGAGCGAAATGAGGAGGAAATAACTACAGGTAATCCATCTAATCCAAGTTTTGAGGCCACTTTGGCCAAATTAGATGGTGGTTTTCCAGTTAATTTTGTTTTCGAAGCCCCTCGCCAGCAGCGCTCCTGATGCATCCCCGAGATCCCCAACATCTTAATCACCACTTGTCATTGTTCCCGGAGTTCCCAGCAGCAGTCCTCCATATCATCCTCGCAACCTCCATCATCATCTGCCCACCGTATCGTTATCCAAGCCCCTCGTCAGCAGTATTACTCCTTATTGTCCCCGAGCCCTCCGCCGCCAGCGCCCCTAATCTCCCACGAGTCCCCTCAGAAGCTTTTCCACTACCGCGCGCAGCTCTCAGCGCGCGGTGTGGCGTCGCATGACAATAGTCAACCATACGTCGCCTCCGTATCCTTTCTCGGCATCCCCAAAACCCACTCACTTAGGCGTATCACTCCCATTGCCGCCGTTCCCATTCGTATTTTTGCCGTTAAAGAACGTTGTGGTCAGATCCCGCAGCTTCTCCATGAATTTTCCATACCCGTACCCGGTTAGAAAGGCTATGCTGATGCGCGCTGACATGGAATCGCCGACCTGCAGCAGCATAATTCCACTCTCGAAGAGGATGATCGTGATAATCGCAGAGCCGAAGCAGAGGATAGGTCGCATAAGGTACCAGTAGATCCACTGCGTGGTAAGCTCCTGGTAATGCTCATGAAACATGCGCAGTCCGTACAAAGTGCCACCCAACGCACCCGCAAAACCAAAGCTGGTATACTCGTGGTATAGGGCGAAATCGACACCTAGCAATTTGCCCTGAAAGTTACTGCTGCCTAAGACCGCCATCATCCATAGGCTGCCAACGAACCAGATGAGTAAATAGACGAAAATAGCCTGCTTGCCCAATCGATGAATGGGATTCATAGAAAAACACCGCCCTTACAATGGATACTACCATTGTATGAGCGGTGTTTTTGATGATGCCTGATTATAGGAGGGGTTATCCATCTGCTCCAGATGCTGCATTATCGCTTTTGTGCAGTTCTGTGCATCGTCGCTGTGAAACTCACGGATATTCGTTCTGCGCTTGGCAAGCTCCGGATATTGCTCGAGCAGCAGCTTAAACCAGTGATCAATCATCTCCAAGGAGGTGATCCGTTGGCCGAAGCCATTTTCCTGAAAATAGGAGCAGTTTTTCTCTTCCTGACCAGGGATGGGGCTGTAGAACAGCATCGGTATGCCCTTAGCCATCGCCTCCGTGCATGTCATTCCGCCTGGCTTTGTAACGAGTATATCCGAGATATCCATGAGTTTGCTTATCTCCGTAGTGTAGCCAATGAGATGGACATTCGGCTGGCGGAATGCATCTTCCTCGAGCAGCTGACGGCGTGCTTTCTCGTTCGTGCCGAGGCAGATGAGCAGTTGAATATCTTGACTCCAACTGGCCAAATACGTTAGTAATTGTTCTTTCTCTTCCTTCTTGAAAACACCCCAACCGCCGCCCATCACCATGACCGTTGGCATAGCCTTCAGTCCGAACTCAGCGAAAATCTGCTCCTTGCTGTGCGCTTTGCGAAAATTAGGGTGAACAGGAATGCCGGTCACTTCGACTTGTTTTTCGGACACGCCACAGTCAATTAGGCGCTCCCGCACAAGAGGCGTAGATACCAAGTATTTGTCAACCGCCGAATCCATCCAAGTCCCATGAACATCGTAATCCGTGATGACGGTGAACAGTGGAACATCGAGCCCAGCGCGTTTCAGTCTAGAAACAATAATGCTTGGGAAGGGATGCGTACAGACGATGATATCCGGCTTTAATTGCTTGATGATCGCTTTCGTCTGCGAGTAAAAGATGCGGTGCAGAACCAGACTCGCCACGCGGCTCGGCCTTTTATCATACTGATTTCGGTAAAGCATACCATAGAGTCTAGGTTGTGAAGTCACCGTGCGGCGGTATGCCGAGAAGACCCAAGGTGCTAAGGTAGGATGCAAAAAAGCACCAAGCTCGATCACGCGGGTAATAATGTCTGACGAGGATTGCCGTAGCCCGACAGACAACGCATGAGCCGCTTGTGTATGACCTTTCCCGAAGCCCTCAGATAATAGCAAAATCCGTTTTTTGCGCAAGGAACTCACCTTTCTTTTTATAGACCAGATCGTTTGTCTAATTCAGTAAAATAAAGCTTGTCCATGTTACATGTAAGGTTGTATATCCTTAGGACCAGATATCCTTAGTTTTGTGCCTTTTTCTTATTGGCCGCATAGCATTTACGACATACAGGAACGTAGCTTTCATTCCCGCCAATTTGAATTTGTTCCCCATGGAAGATCGGGATGCCATCTTTGCAGCGCATATTCATAATGGCTTTCTTGTTGCAATACCAGCACACGGTTTTGATTTCTTCAATCGTATCGGCTACCGCCAATAGAGCGTTGCTGCCCTCGAATAGTTGTCCCATGAAATCAGCACGAAGTCCGTAAGCGATAACCGGAATATCAAGTTCATCGACGACTTCAATTAATTGTGCGACCTGAACGGTACTTAGAAATTGCGCCTCATCCACAAGAATGCAATTCGGACGCTCTGTACTCGCCAGCGCAACCATATCCAAATGCTCGTCGACAACAGTTGCTCCCTTTTGCATACCGATACGAGACGCGACCTGACCAACGCCGAACCGATCGTCGACCACGGGTGTCAGCAAAAGTACCTTTTTGCCCTGCTCCTCATAATTATGAGCAACACGTAAAACTTCAATGGATTTACCACTGTTCATCGTACCATAACGAAAATACAATTTAGCCAAAGCGGGGCCAGTCCCTTCTGAGGAGATAAGATAAATGCGCCCTAAGGACGGACGTTGTAACCACTACATCGCGCTCTGCGATGTTGGTTATCAACCGGGAATAACAAGTAAGATTAAATGGTGAAAAAATAAGTAGCGGCCATGCTATCCAGCTCAGCCAGCTTGACGGCAACTTGAAAGCTAGCCTCGGAGGCGAGCTTGTCACCGATTAATGGTTGTTTTTTGTACACTTTACCAATTTTAACCTCAATACTGCCCGGAACCGGCTCCTGTGTCACTTGAATACGATGAGGTTCATACATGAGCACATGGATGGTTTCCCTCGCAACATCATTATTGCTTTGCAGCAGTTCTTGAATCAGCTCGTGATCCATTAGCGTTGGAATTCGATCTCTCATACCTGGATTAGACTCACAATGATGGGCCGCAGCTTTCGCCAACAGGGCATCCATCGCAAGAAATTGCGGGTTAAGAAACATGCGGTGATCTTCCACGATCGCATCAACAAGCGCTATAGCAGAAGCCTCATCTGCGGTTATGTAGGGTCCCTGCATGCTTAGCCCTTTGATAAGTTCAGAGGGGGGCATAGTCTGTTTGCCAGCGTAGTAAGTATCCCGCAGAAAGCTGTCCAAATGATCGAATCCGAGAATCGTAGTCGGGTTCGTTAGCGGTGTTTCTTGTTTCAATAGTTCCACGATGGCACGTGGTGAAATGCCATGCTTAATCAAGATGTCGGCGATGATGCCTTGCCCGATTAATTGCTCGGTATGACGATGATGATTGTACCCCAGTGTACGTTCAACCGCATGGGAGAAGGGCAGATGTCCGATATCATGAAGAATCGCCGCGATGCGCAGAAGAGGTTCTTCTGGACAAAAGTGAGCCATGAGTGACCAAACGCCTACCGTATGTTCGAATCGTGAATGTGTAAGTGGTGAAAACAGCGCAGAAGCTCCGAAATGATGTAAAAATTTCAGGCGTCTGACCGGTCTTGAGCGGAACAGCTCAATTTCTACCGGATGGGCTTCTAGCTGCCATTGGTAAAGAGGCTCCCTAATCATGCCGGCCCCAAAAGTATGCTGTATACTCAAACAGAGCTCCTCCTAAGATGTGGAATCTGGATGTATGTTCTTGCAGCGGTATTAGCTATCATAGCATGAAACGTAGAAAGTTTGCTATTACATGCAAAGCCAGTTGCATTTATATAGGAAATGAGACAAATACACACGTATGTACCGTATGATTTTACCCCGAATTCTATTAAAATGAAAACCTTTTCATTTTAAATATTTTTAAATTGAACAATAGGAAATCAAGTGTTAATATAATATAAAAAATATTGAGAATATTTCCTCTACTTCTTGCGGATGTAGTCGAAATATGGTGTTGCATTTCGTCAGTTTTTAGCACTTTAAAGCATGCGTCTAACAAAGCCCAGCGAAAACGAGGGAAGAAAGGTTGCACAACATGACTATTAAAGGATTACCTCCCAAACAGGGATTGTACGATCCGAGGAATGAGCATGATGCCTGTGGGATAGGCTTTGTTGCCAACATCAAGGGTGTCAAATCGCATGCCATCGTCAAGCAAGCACTTCGTGTACTTTGTAATTTGGATCATCGTGGCGGGCAAGGCTGTGAGCAGAATACGGGAGATGGCGCAGGCATTCTTATGCAAATTCCGGACACGTATTTCCAATCTGCTTGTGAAAAAGAGAACATTAAGCTTCCAGTTTCAGGAAGCTATGGCGTAGGCATGGTGTATCTGCCACAGGAGTTAGAGGCTCGTCAAGCTTGTGAAAGTACAATTGAGCGAATAGTTAGACAAGAAGGGCAACATTTCCTTGGATGGAGAACCGTTCCGACAGACAACAGTTCTTTAGGAGATTCGGCGAAATCCGCTGAACCTTATGTTCGTCAGGTATTTATTGGTCAAAGTGCAGATGTCGCAACCAACCTAGATTTCGAGCGCAAATTATACATGATTCGCAAGCTGTCTGAAAACGCTATCAAAAGTACTCATGCCGAATCGCAATTTTACTATTCTAGCTTGTCTAGCAGAACCATTGTTTATAAAGGGATGTTAACACCAGAGCAAGTGGATGCGTATTACGTAGAACTGCAAGACGAGAAAGTCGACTCTGCCCTAGCGCTGGTTCACTCTCGTTTCAGCACGAATACGTTCCCAAGCTGGGAACGCGCGCATCCGTATCGTTATTTGATCCACAACGGTGAAATCAATACGCTTCGCGGTAATGTCAACTGGATGCACGCGCGACAAGCGATGTGTGATTCCGATTTATTTGGTGAAGATTTCACACGCATTCTTCCTGTTATTGATACCGACGGTTCCGATTCCCAAATGTTCGATAACACACTGGAGTTCCTGATGCTCTCAGGTCGCTCCTTACCGCATGCCGCCATGATGATGGTGCCAGAGCCTTGGTCCAAACATGAAGGTATGGATGATGAGAAAAAAGCGTTCTACGAGTATCACAGCACCCTGATGGAACCGTGGGATGGCCCTGCGGCTATTGCCTTCACAGATGGCAGTCAAATCGGAGCGATTCTCGATCGTAACGGACTGCGCCCTTCGCGGTATTATGTCACGACGGATGATTTGATCGTACTTGCATCTGAAGTTGGCGTGCTGGATATCGAGCCTGAGCGCATTTTGTACAAAGACCGTCTGAGACCAGGTCGCATGTTGCTTGTAGATACCGTAGAGGGCCGCATCGTGACCGATGAGGAAATCAAGAGCGGCATCGCTAGCGAGCAGCCGTATCGCGATTGGTTGAATGAGCATCTCGTTTCCTTAGAGGATTTGGAAGATGCTCCAATCGTACTTGGTTCTGATCATGACACGATTCTTCAGCGTCAGCAAGCATTCGGATACACATTTGAACAATTGCGTAAGACCCTTGAGCCGATGGGCAAAACAGGTGTGGATCCGATCGGTTCCATGGGTACGGATGCTCCGTTAGCGGTGCTTTCTGACCGTCCGCAATTGCTCTATAACTATTTCAAACAATTATTCGCACAAGTGACGAACCCGCCGATTGATGCGAACTTTGAAGAAATCATTACGGCGCAGGGCACGACGATTGGACCTGAGCGCAATCTGATCAAACCAGAACCCGAAAGCTGTCGTCAGATTCGGTTGAAATCGCCCTTCCTCTCTAATGAAGAGTTAGCGAAGCTGCGTCATATTCAGCGTGATGGCTTCAAAACCGTTACATTGCCGACGCTTTTCGAAGCGGCAACAGGCACAGCTGGGCTAGAGCTTGCGATGCAAGATTTGTACTCAGCTGCGGATCAAGCAATCCTCGATGGCGCTACGCTAATCATTCTCTCGGACCGTGGTGTGGACAGCTTGCACGCACCGATTCCGGCGCTGCTTGCCACATCAGGCTTACATCACCACTTGATTCGTCAAGGTACACGGACGAAGATCAGCTTGCTCGTGGAGTCTGGTGAACCGCGTGAGGTGCATCATTTTGCCTTGCTGCTTGGTTACGGCGCAGGCGCAATCAACCCGTATCTGGCGCTAGAGACGTTAGATGATATGATTCAGCGCAAGCAGCTTGTTGGCGTTGATCATGAGAAGGCAACCTATAACTACATCAAAGCGGTAACGAAGGGTGTAGTTAAAGTGTTAGCGAAAATGGGGATTTCAACCATTCAAAGCTATCGCGGGGCGCAGATTTTCGAAGCGATTGGTCTCAGCCAAGAGCTGATTGACAGCTACTTCACTTGGACGTACACGCCAGTTGGCGGTATCGGTATCGATGTGGTTGCGAAGGAAACACTCATTCGCCACAACCGTGCTTTCTCCGAGCAAGCAGGGCGTGATCGCGTGCTTGATACGGGCGGCGACTTGCAGTGGCGCCGAGATGGGGAAGATCACATCTATACCCCTGAGACCGTGCATGCTCTGCAATCCGCTGTTCGCAGTAACAACTACGCACAGTACAAGAACTTCTCCAAGCTCGTCAAACGGGAAGACGAGAAATATATGGCTCTACGCGGCCTGCTGAGCTTCAAAGCAGGACGCACACCGATTCCGATCGAAGAGGTGGAACCGATCGAATCGATCTTTAAGCGCTTCAAGACGGGAGCCATGTCCTACGGCTCCATCTCCAAAGAAGCGCACGAAACGATCGCGATCGCGATGAACCGCATCGGCGGCAAGAGCAATACCGGCGAAGGCGGCGAGCATCCGGAGCGCTTCACGCCGGATGCGAACGGCGATCTTCGCCGCAGTGCCATTAAGCAGGTGGCGTCCGGCCGCTTCGGCGTCACGAGCCATTATCTCGTCAACGCTGATGAGATTCAGATCAAGATGGCGCAGGGCGCGAAGCCCGGCGAGGGCGGTCAGCTCCCGGGGACCAAGGTGTACCCTTGGGTCGCCGAGGTTCGCGGTGTTACGCCAGGCGTAGGCTTGATTTCACCGCCGCCGCATCATGATATTTATTCGATCGAGGATCTCGCAGAGCTGATCCACGATCTCAAGAATGCCAACCCACGGGCACGGATCAGCGTCAAGCTGGTATCCGAGGTCGGTGTTGGCACCATCGCTGCCGGCGTAGCCAAAGGGAAAGCGGACGTGGTCCTCATCTCCGGCTACGACGGAGGCACAGGCGCGTCACCGCAGACGAGTATTCGTCACGCGGGACTGCCGTGGGAGCTCGGTCTGGCGGAAACGCACCAGACACTCGTGCTGAACAACCTGCGCAGCCGGATCGTCGTCGAGACGGACGGCAAGCTGATGACAGGGCGCGACGTTGTCGTAGCTGCCTTGCTCGGTGCAGAGGAGTTCGGCTTCGCGACAACTCCACTTATCACAATCGGCTGCGTGATGATGCGCGTCTGCCATTTGGATACATGTCCGGTTGGCGTTGCCACGCAGAATCCGGAGCTTCGCAAGAAATTTGCTGGGGATCCGCAGCATGTCGTGAACTTCATGACCTTCATCGCCAATGATGTGCGTGAGATGATGGCAGAGCTGGGCTTCCGTACCATCGAAGAGATGGTTGGGCGCACGGATATTCTCGAGTCCAAGCAAGCTGTCGAGCATTGGAAAGCGAAGGGCGTTGATCTATCGCCGCTACTGCACCAACCAGACATGGGCGAAGAAGTCGGTCGCTTCTGCCAAATGGAGCAGGATCACGGCTTGGATCGCTCCCTCGATGTGACGAAGCTGCTCGCGATCTGTGAACCCGCGATCGAGCGCAAAGAACACGTTCACGCGATTCTGCCGATTACGAACGTCAATCGTGTTGTCGGCACGATCGTGGGAAGTGAAGTTACACGCCGACATGGCGTAGAGGGTTTGCCACACGATACGATTCGTCTTCATTTTGAAGGCTCAGCGGGTCAAAGCTTTGGCGCTTTCGTACCGAAAGGGATCACACTCTCTCTCGAAGGAGATGCCAATGACTACGTCGGGAAAGGATTATCGGGCGGCAAGCTGTCCATTTTCCCATCGAGTAAGTCCACGTTTGTACCTCAAGAAAATGTCATTATCGGTAACACAGCTTTATATGGCGCAACGGACGGCGATGTTTATATCCGTGGTATCGCAGGCGAGCGCTTCTGCGTAAGAAACAGCGGTGTGCGTGCTGTCGTTGAAGGTGTTGGCGATCATGGTTGTGAATATATGACAGGCGGTCGCGTTGTTGTTCTCGGTTCAACAGGACGCAATTTTGCCGCAGGGATGTCAGGCGGTATCGCTTACGTATTGGATGAGAAAGGCGACTTCTCAAATAAAGTGAATAAAGAGATGGTTTACCTCGAGCAGCTGGAAGAAACGTATGAGATGAACGAGTTGAAAACGATGATCCAGCATCATGCTACATTTACGGATAGCAGTGTTGCCCACCACGTTATTCAGCACTGGGATGAGTACGTTTGGAAGTTCGTGAAAGTGATACCGAAGGACTACAAACGGATGTTTGATGCCATCGAGAAGGTGAAACGCTCCGGTCTAAGCCAACAAGAAGCGGTCATGGTTGCTTTCGAGGCGAATATGAGGGATGTTTCCCGCGTCGGTGGAAACTAACGAAATCAGTGTACGACTAACGAAACGCGATAATGCGAGAGAGCAGACCGCGGTGATGCAAGAGTGCCAGCTATGCTGGCTAACATGCTCAGGAGGGATTAAACGTAAATGGGGAAACCAACCGGATTTATAGAACACGCTCGTGAAGTGGCATCCGAAGCTTCTCCTCTGGTCCGAATCGGCCATTGGAAAGAGTTTGCGACACCGCTGACAGAAGATAAATTGCAGACACAAGGCTCCCGTTGCATGGATTGCGGGATTCCTTTCTGCCACACAGGGGCACTGATCAGCGGCATGGCCGCTGGTTGCCCGGTGAATAATCTCATTCCAGAATGGAATGATCTGGTGTATCGCGGACAATGGCGCGAAGCGCTGGATCGTCTGCATAAGACGAATAACTTCCCAGAATTTACGGGTCGTGTCTGTCCTGCTCCTTGTGAAGGATCTTGTACAGTAGGCTTGAAAGATACACCGGTTACGATCAAAAGCATTGAAAAAGCGATCATCGATAAAGGCTTCGCTGAAGGCTGGATCACGCCAGAGCCGCCAGAAACACGCACGGGGAAAAAGGTAGCTGTTGTCGGATCAGGTCCATCCGGACTTGCGGCTGCGGCACAGCTGAATAAAGCTGGACATTGGGTGACTGTTTTTGAGCGCGCTGACCGCGTAGGCGGCTTGTTGATGTACGGCATTCCGAACATGAAGCTGGATAAAAAGTATGTGGAGCGTCGTGTTGAGCTGCTTGAAGCGGAAGGCGTAGCCTTCATCACAGGCGCACACGTCGGTGTGAACTATCCGATCGAGAAGCTGCAAGAGGAATTCGATGCGATCGTTCTCTGCGGCGGCGCAACGAAAGGCCGTGATCTTCCGATCGAGGGACGCGAGCTCGGCGGTGTTCATCTGGCGATGGAATTCCTGAGCAAAAACACGAAGAGCTTGCTCGATTCCGAGCACGCGGACGGCCAGTACATCTCTGCCGAAGGCAAAGACGTAATCGTCATCGGCGGTGGTGATACAGGAACGGACTGTGTGGGTACGTCCATTCGTCATAAATGCAAGAGTGTGACGCAGTTCGAAATCATGCCGAAGTCGCCTGAAACGCGCCCAGCGAACAACCCTTGGCCAGAATGGCCGAAGGTGCTGAAAGTGGACTACGGTCAACAAGAGGCCGCTGCGCTTCAAGGTGAAGATCCACGGACGTACTTGATCAACACGAAGAAATTCGTTGGTGATGAGAACGGCAACCTGAAAGAGCTGCACACGGTGCTAATCGAGTGGCAGAAGAACGAGAAGGGTGCATTCGTACCGGTGGAAGTACCGGGCAGTGAGAAAGTGTACCCAGCTCAGCTCGTGCTGATCGCGATGGGCTTCACTGGTCCTGAGAACACCGTACTGGATCAACTTGGCGTTGCCAAAGATGAGCGTTCCAACGCGAAAGCGGACTACGGGAAGTTTGCAACGAATGTAGAAGGTGTTTTTGCTGCTGGCGATATGCGTCGTGGGCAAAGTCTTGTCGTGTGGGCGATCAATGAAGGACGCGCAGTGGCGCGTGAAGTGGACCGGTTCTTGATGGGCTCATCGAATTTACCCTAAGATGATGTTTGAGAGACTGTTTGCAGGTAGATCTTCTACTTGCAGACAGTTTTTTTGTGATTAAGCGAATTATTTGCGCGTGAAGCGGATTTCCTTTCATTTTATCCAAGGTTAGGGGAAAGAGAGGCTTGTGAGTTTTTTGTGAGTGTGAAATGATAGGATCAAATGTAATGGAACAACGGAGAAAGGGAGAATATCGGTGAGGGGTTTTCGCAAAATTATAGGCATCGGCTTGGTATTCTCGCTGTCTATTTTATTATTCATGGGCATCTATGCACAAATGGTTCCTCATCAAAATATGGAAACGGCGAAGCGGGGAGTCCTGGATTTAACGAACTATGATTTCCACAAGCTTGGTGTGGTTACATTGAATGGAGACTGGGAGTTCTATGAAGGGAAACTGCTGGAACCGGCAGATTTTCAAAAGGGGCTGTTAACAGATGTTGCCTACTTAAACGTACCCGAGAGGTGGAATGGGAAGACGAAGGAAGGCGGCATGAGCAGGAAAGGATACGGCACGTATCGGTTAATAGTCAGTGTAAAAGATGCTGATGAGATCTATGGTCTGAAACTGCGCAGCATTCGGATGTCTCATCGACTCTATATCGACGGTAAGTTGGCGGGGGAGAGCGGTCTTCCAGCAACGAGCAAGGAAGCCAATCTACCCGGCAATACACCTTACAGCACCTTCTTTCATGCGAATATAAAGGATATTGAAATTATTTTGCAAGTTTCCAACTATGAATATCTGACGGGCGGAATTGTCAACGCGATCCAGTTTGGTTTGCACGCGGATATTAGCAAACTGAATAGCTTATTGATCGGCAGTGATCTGGCGATTATTATGATGCTCGTCATGTTCGGCGCTTACCATCTTAGCCTATATATACTGCGCAGCCGAGATAAGACGTATTTACTTAGTGGGTTGTATCTCCTTAGCACGGCCGGTGTCTATGCGTTGTATGGCGAGAAACTCTTTCAGCGACTGCTGCCTGAGATGCCATTTGAAATTGTGTATAAAATGCTAGATGTCTTTGAATTTCTGAGTTCGATGTTAATCATTTTATTCTTCTGTTCCATCCATCATCAGCTGATTTCGCGGAAAAAAATGAAGTTGCTCATTGCTCCCATTATTCTAATCTTAGCGGCGATCATTGTTTTACCGTACTCCCTTTATAACGAAATGAGAGACATTTTCTTTCTTTACATCGGTTTTGTACCCATCGCGATTCTGTTTAGAATGATCTATCTCTTCTTCCGAAGTGAAAAAGGGACCTATGAGAGGAAAGAGCTTGGCTTGTTCATTGTAGCCATCATAGCCTTGCTGGCTTCCTTAATCGATGGAGTTTTATATTCAGAAAGTACGATATCCTCGGATATTTGGCATAAAGTCGGAATCATTGGCTTCATTACGTTGATGAACCTCTTGCTAGCGGTACGGTTAACGAATGCCTACGAAAAAACGGAACTTTTGACACATAGGCTCACCGTCTCCAATCAGTTAAAGGACGAGTTTCTGATGCATACCTCGCATGAGATTAAGACGCCGCTGCACGGGATCATGAACATTACATCCTCCTTGTTGGACGACGATGAGCATAATTTGTCCGCTAGACAGAAGCAAAATCTTTGGTTAGTCAAAGATACATCCGTGAAACTATCCATGCTGATGCAGGATTTAATTGATGTCACACGTCTGAAACACGGTGAACTGCGCTTGCTTATGACCGTTGTGGATGTGAGAGCGGTGACGCAAATCGTCTTTGACGTCCTGCAGTTCGAGCTTGCAGGAAAAACAGTGCAACTGGATAACCAAGTTCCAACCGATATGTGGGTACAAGCGGATGAGAACCGCTTACGTCAAATTATGTACAATTTAGTACATAATGCCATGAAGCACACGGAAAAAGGTGTTATCCGCGTAAGCGCAAGCGCTGTGGATGATTACATCCATATTACGGTGGAGGATACGGGTACGGGTATACCGCTCGACAAATATCCTAAGGTATTCGTGTATTTTGAGCAGCAGGAACATGTGCTGCCGGAGGATGGCTACACAGGGATGGGCGTTGGTTTGTATATAAGTCGCAAGCTCGTAGAGCGGATGGGCGGCGACATTCGAATCGACTGGTCCGAGGTTGGACAGGGCACACGTATGATGTTTAAGCTGCCGACAGCCTTAGATTACATACCTGTTAATCAAGAGCGGTCGATCGCTGATTTCTATCAGCAAAGAGATGTGAATGACACGGATTCCTTGGATATTATGGAGGCACATGCACATACCATTCTCATCGTAGATGATGAAGCGTCCAACATCTACACCCTGCTTAATATTTTGAAAAGACAAAGATACAATGTGATCGCTGCCTTCTCCGCCAAAGAAGCGCTGGTCAAAATGAGCGAACATCCGCAAATTGATTTGGTGATCTTAGATGTGATGATGCCGGGTATATCTGGTATCGAGCTCTGTCGTTTGCTGCGCGCGCAGCATTCCATTCTCGATTTGCCGATTTTATTCGCGACGGTTAAGGATACTTCACAAGATATTGCGCTCGGATTCAGCGCGGGAGCTAATGATTATGTCACGAAGCCATTCGAGGCCGAGACACTTGTAGCTAGAATTCAAACGTTAATTGCGATGAAAACGTCCATCCAAGAAGCGATTCGTAACGAGCTTGCCTTCCATCAGGCGCAGATTAAGCCGCATTTTCTGTATAATGCGCTGAGCAGTGTCATTTCATTTTGCTATACGGATGGAGAGAAGGCCGCTTATTTATTATCGAAGCTAAGTCAATTTTTGCGATATATTCTGGATATGGACCGCAATGATTTGTTCGTCAGTCTTCACCGAGAGCTGGAGTTGATTGATGCCTATGTCGAGATTGAGAAGGCGCGTTACGGAGAACGGTTTGAGTTTATTTGTTATGTGGATGAAAGCTTGAAGCATCTTTCAATCCCATCGCTCAGCATCCAGCCTTTTGTAGAGAATGCGATTCGACATGGTCTGTTCGAGAAGGACGGATATGGAACCGTGACGTTGACGATTCAAGAAGGAGATCGCTATTTGCTAGTGACTGTGCAGGATAACGGCATTGGGATTCCAGATGATCTCCTCTATCAAATGGCAAGCGGCGAGCGGGGAAGCGGTGGCATTGCGATTATGAATATCCGTAAACGGCTGGATAACCTGCCGGGAGCTTCATTGACGATTAGTTCAGAAATGGGGCGAGGTACTAAAGTTACGATGTATTTACCTTTGAATGGCAGAGATCAGGATACCATCGATGAAAGGTGGGAAGAACTTGTTTAACGTTGTTATTGTTGAAGACGAGAAACCCATTCTCGAATTAATGAAAGTACTGATTGGGCGTAATCCGCATTATACGATTATTGGAGCTTTCAGCAGTCCCCATGAGGCACTAGCAGCTATGGCTGATCTCAAACCAGATCTTGCTTTTCTTGATGTGGAGATGCCGAAAATGAACGGGCTTGAGCTCGCTCAAAGAATGAATGAGCTCTCCGATCTCACCAAGATTATTTTCACGACCGCCTATAAAGAATATGCGTTGGATGCCTTTAAGGTCTATGCGTTCGACTATATCTTAAAGCCGGTCACCCCCGCTGCCATTGAACGCGTAACGAGCCGATTGATGAAGCAGCGTCCGGCTGCTGCGACAACTGAACCGAAGGCACGGCAGTCTGCGATTCGGTGTTTTGGGAGTCTGGAAATTCGCAACCCGGAGGGGGCGCTTGTCCGTTGGCCGACGAAGAAGACGGAGGAGCTGTTCGCGTATTTCCTTTGCTACCCAGGCCAGGATATTAATAAATGGCATCTGGCTGATATGTTATGGCCGGACATGCTGGAAGATCGGGCTACGCATAATTTGCATAACACCATTTACCGCCTCAAAAAGTTATTGAAGGAGCAAGAAATCGGTGTAGATATTCTGAAAACGAATGACGGGTATCTGATCGATATGCTCGGAACGTCGTACGATCTGTTGGAGTTTCAGATGAGTGATCGGGTGATCTCAGAAGGTATACAAGACATCGCTCGTGCGGAAAAGTTGTTCGGGCTCTACCGCGGCCCCTTGTTAGACCGAAAGGACTATCTCTGGAAAACACAATTGGAGGAAAGCTACAGCAAGCAATACACGTTGCTTGCACGCCAATTGATTGAACGAGATATGCGAGAGGAAGCATGGAATCAAGCTGAGCGTAAGGCGGATACTTATCTGGCTATCTACCCACTTCAAGAGGACATGCAGCAATTGGTCATAGACATGTATGCGAAGAGCGGGAAAAAGGAACGAATCGCTAAGTATTATGCGAGTTTCAAAGCGTTATATCGCAGAGAGCTAGGGCTGGAGCCTCCTGCGGAAATGACGGCCAGTGTAGCAGCTTATTTAGAATAGATGTGAGAAAAGACGGAGGGCGTTTAGGCGCCTTCCGTCTTTTTGTTGTGCCTTCTGCCCTCATTCGACAGGATTTACCGTTTTGTGAGAATTTTGAGAGAACGTGTCTTTATAATGTGTAGGTATATAGGACTATTCGTTAGAGGTGAGTGTCAGTGTGAAGAAAACGCGTAAGTTACTTATTGTTACTATGGGGGCATTATGCCTATTTGCCAGTCATTTTACGATTTCGGGGGCGGATCCACCTGAAATTTATGATGCGGAGGCCATTTATGCGAAGGCGGAAAAGTCTGTTTTTTATGTAAAGGCATTTCGTGAAGATGGCACGGTAAAAGATGTGGGAACGGGCTTTGTGGTATCCGCAGAGGGTACGGCATTAACCGCTTATCACGTGATTGGTGGCGCTGACCGGGTTGGCTGTGTGCTAAATGATGGAAAAGTAACGGTAGCATGCTCTGTCATTGCTCAGGATGAAACGGCCGATGTGGCTGTGCTCAAACTTTCGCCTTCCGAGATCCCATCGGGTCAAGTTGACAACTACGTACCGTTGGAGCTTCGTTCAAGCCCAGTTAAGCATGGTGAAAAAGTATTCGCCATCGGGTATCCGATGAAAGAGACGAAGATCATTACAGAAGGCATCGTGAACAGTCCGCGGGCTCCGATTAACGGACGTGATCGCGTGCTGATATCTGCGCAGATTGTGAGCGGGATGTCGGGTGGACCTATTTTAGATAAATATGGAAATATGGCAGGTCTGATCTCAGGGTCGCTCCGCACGATGAACAATATTCATCTGGTTGTGGGGACGGGGGATATCGTGAAAATCATGAAAGATACTGCAGAGGTAGGCAAGTAGATAGGCATTAACTTACATATTGGAGGTCAAAGTGTGAACGAGCGATTGAGAAAAGGAATATCGAGTTGGCTAGCGGGTTGTTTGCTGTTTACGACACTGCTCGCGAATGTGATGACGGGCACAGCAAGTGCTGCTGTCAGCACGAACACGAACTATTTAGACACGTATATTTATGGCGCAAAGGTTGTTAACCATAAGGACATGCCGTCTTGGACGAGCAGCTACGATTCGGCTGAATTGAATTTCTTCTCGGTGTTTACACGCGTTGCTTATCCTTGTGGAGCGCCGCAGTTGCCAGGGATCTCGTTCTCCATGGAGGGGGACGATTATGATTGCGATGATCGTGAATTTACCGATAAAGACATCAACCATGTGGATGGCTTTTTTAGAGGCTATATTAACGTATCGCAAATACCGGAGCTGAAGCGGATTGCTGAAGGTGGGACGGCCAAATTTCTAGTCAAAGCAGGAAAGCTGGATAGTACGTCTGACCATGGCGCTTATATCAAAGCTTTTACGAATGGCAATGAACGCTGGTATGCACATTCCACAAGCAGTGAACCAGACTTACTGAATGCTAATTCAGGCTGGCTAGATTTTGGACCGAACGATACAATTCTGATTCAAACGGAAACGAACGGCAGCGGAACTGAAGTGGATGATATTCGCATCTATTTTGCAGATATCGATCTGCCTACGATTAAGGACTATACGTTTACTTCAGATGGTACAGAACGAGAGAATACGGTCATTCATCAGCAAGAGCTGTTTCTGAGAAAAGATCAGAAGTTAGCGCTGTCTTACAACTTCAACGAGGCTGTTAAAGCCTCCGCACCAGTCATGGCTGCCAAGCTAACCAGCCATTATCTATTTACGAATCCCGCCGGAACGGGGTTGCCCGCTTCAGGCGAGAATCAAAGCATGAAGCTGTCGCTGACAGCTAACGAGCTCAAGGATTATACCAAAGCACTACCTTATGTGTATACCGCTTCCGATTTCCATCATACGGGCAATCTCCCTATATCAGATGGCGGGGAGTTGGAAACACATAGGCTGAACGATGAGTCACTATGGGAGAAAATCGATGCCTCAGAGTTTCATGACACAGCAGGAAATCCGTTGAAACTGGATGGCTTCACAAAAGCCAGCACAACCAGCAGCACTTTACTAGCCGGTAAGACAATAAATCCGTTTGACTATACATCGGGTCAAGGCTTTCGCGTCATCATCGATGCCGTTCCCCCTAAATACTCATCGGTTGCTAACGGGATCCAACCTGATATTGTCACTGGCAGTACGCTGAATAAAGGCGATGTCATCGATTTCAAGGTGCAATTAACCGAGGACGCCATTGTTAAGGATGGGTTGCCCGTTGGAGGTCTCTATCTCCTATTTAATAATGGTATGAAGGCCTATTACCAAGATGGTGAAAATTCTAGTATTTGGACGTTCCGAGCATATGTGACCCAAGATGATGTGGACGTTTCGCTGCTCAAAGCCATAAGGCTGACGCATAATCTAAAACCAGGCAACACAGACAAAGGTGTTATTCAGGATTATGCCGGGAATCTGCTCATGGACGCAGCGAATACGAGTAAATCAACGAATAGTGATCCATCGCAGACCGTAGCGAATACAAAGATTGATTGGGCAAAGTTATCCATTGATAACACGCCGCCGAGTTTTTCTTACATCTATGAAAATGGTGGTGCCACTGACACGAGCTACGGAAAAGTCGGCAAAGTCACGATCGACGCCAATGATCCTGCGATCACAACGCCTTCGCTTGATCCCGATGAAGCGGGAGCGGTAAGACCGAGTCGAGGCATCTATCATCCGCTTAATCTGACAGGGTCATCAAACGAGAGTTCGCCTGGTGTAGGACTTGTTTATTACATGTGGAGCCAAAGCCCGGAGAATCCATTAGCGGGTAAAGAAGCTGATCAATTTGCAGCGGTAAAAAGGTATTCACTTACAGGCTTGCAGCCGAGCGAAGGCTTGTACCCAGGGGAACTTCCTGATGTGAGCCTAATGGTAGTCAACAATAAGACGAACTTGCTGATGCCGCCAGATGAAGCGTTCACACCTGCAAACAGCGGGAGCTGGTATTTACATACATGGACGGCAGATATGACGTGGGATACAGCTAGGGAACTGATGCAGGTTGATAAAATGAAGAAATTCAAATTGTCGAATGCTTCCCAGTATAACGGATGGATAAGTGAATATAAGGCTCAGCATGCTGGCAGCTCGGACACGGATGCCCAGACTTACGCAGAAGGCAAAGCGCTGGAAGCTGTTGGTCAATATAAGAATTTGAGCTTATGGACGCCAGATGATTTTAAACACGATGACTCTAACTGGGTGTATAGCTCCGCTACAATTCTGCTCGATAATAAAGCGCCACAAGTGTCAGCCCATATCTCTGGCGGTAATAACACCGCAGAGGTCAAGGCGAGTGTGCAGGCTAGCGATGAGCACAGCGGGATTGATTCGAGCAAGCTGCTTTACCAGTGGGTCAAAGTTGGTGAACAGCCACAAGAGATTAGCTGGAAGGTAGTGCCCGCCAACGGGACTATTACGACGTTGAATAACCTCAACCTCGATGTGAACGGAAATGAGAATGGCGAATATGTTCTGTATCTTCGAGCTGTAGACAAAGCAGGGAATCAAACCGAAACCAACATGGATGAACATGTGGTTGTTAATAATACCGTGAATATTCATGCCTCTTTTGACACAGATGATATGAATACGTATGTACGCAGTCATGAAATCGCCTTTGCAATCAATGGGATATCCGTCGCAGAAGCGGTCTATGCATTCAGCCCATCTGCAGCGGTGCCTGATGCTAGTGCTTTCAAAGCCTTCATCTCCCCAGAGGTTGATCCGGCAGCTGATCTTGGTGAGAGCAGTGTCACGAACGCGGTTTACATTGTAGGTAAAGATACAAGCCTAAACGGTACACAATACCTTCATATTCGAATCAAAAGTCAAACGGATGATAAGCTTTACTACTTCAGCCAAACTTACAATTTCGATAATAAAGCACCAGTTGTCTACTTTAGTAAAACAGAAGTGGGCTACGCTAAACCATCGCATAGTGTCGCCGTTGTGGCGACGGAGCTGTTTTCACCGGAGGGGATGACAACCAAATACCAATGGCTTCCTACTGCAGCAGTTCCGCCTGATGAGTCTTCTGCAATTTGGAAGATTCTACCTGAAGACGGCAACGTGACTGTTGATAATTCCAACTTGGCTCCAGGCGAAGTCACTGACTACACGTTATATGTATATGCAACAGATGGAGCAGGTAACGTGGCGATTACACATACGGGTGCTTTCAAGCTCGTGAGAGAAGAAAATACCCCGATCGAAGTGCTGAAATCAGATTTGGTTTACTTGGATGGCAACGAAACGGATGGCTATCAGGCCATCGTCAAAACGGAGCTTAAAAACGTAGCCAAGGATGGCTATTCATATGCGATTTCTACGGACGATGGAGCGAATTGGCATCCATGGCTGCCCTATACGAATTTCATCAAAGTCGATGTACCTAGCGGACAAGCCGGTCAATTGAAGTTAAAGGTCAAATTTAAGTCGGCAACCGGTACGATAAGCGACGCAGTTGATATCGACACAAGAGGATATTCATCTTCAGACGAGCCGATTTATGGACTTGCGTCCCAAGACACGCTGCGGCCAGTAGCTGGTAATGCGCTACTAACGATTACTGTTAAGCCGGGCATCAAAGTAATGCCAGCAACGCTTACGGAGAACCCCGTGCTGCCAGTTCGAACAAAGGGAAATACATTCAGCATTTCGCAAAATGGAGTCTATACCTTTGATCTGACAGATGTCACAGATGTTACAAGGCATGACAAACTCCTTATCGTCGTCAACAATGTTGACAATACGCCGCCGACCGGAACGATCGAGAAAAGCGTCATCGGTCCGACAACGTCGAATGTACGCGTGAAGCTCTCCACTTCGGAAGACGTTCGCATCACCAACAATGAGGGGCGTTCTAGTTACATTTTCACCGAGAATGGGACATTCACTTTCGACTTCGAGGATGAAGCGGGAAATCAGGGATCGGCAACAGTCGTTGTGGATAACATTGACCGATCGCAGCCTACTGCACATATTGTTCAATCGTACAGTTACGGCAGCCACGGAGAAAAGACGTTCAAAACCGTTAAAAACGCGCAAAATCAAGTGGTTATGGCACAAGGTGTGACATTAAGCGTTGAGAAAATCAATGTGAGTGATAAAGATTTTAAAATCATAAGAGCGCCTAAACAAACAACGTTATACGCCAATGGTTCAGGGGAATTCACGATTGCGGATGGTTTAGGCAATACCACCGTTTTAGAAGAAACAGTTACCCAAATTGTGACGAAGCTGCCTGATCCTGAACGCATCGATTACGAGTTTGTTGATGAGAATGGCAACCTTTTGACACAGGACCGAATCGTGACGATCGACGGTAAAACCTATGCGAAAGGCAAAATGAGAGTAACGATGCATGGGCATGTGGATGCTCCGAATCAAGTATTCCGAGGTACAGTGCCGGTACCAGATGGGGCAAGCTACAGCAATTTAATCAGCGATGCGGATGGCCATTATGACTATGCGATGACTTATAGTACGAATGGCGAGATGCGTGTGGCTTTGACGGATTTATTGGGTAATACCACTATCTCACTCATTAAAGTGGAAGGACTCGACAATACAGCTCCGACGATTCAATTAAAGAGTCCCTTCATCGCAATTGCGCAAAATAAAGCGAATTTCAACCCGCTTGTCGATCTTGGCGGCTACACGGTTTCGGATAATCTTTCAGCAGCTAGCAACCTGAAGGTTACCGTAGAGCAACTGGACCTATCGAAGCTTGGCAGGCAAAAAGTGGTGTACACCGTTACCGATGAAGTTGGGAATACAGCCACGATCAAACAGGATGTCGTAGTACTTTCAAGTGCGGGTCTGCTTATTGTAGGCAATGATCAAGTCTTGTCCGCATCATCGAGCGAAAGCATCTTGTTTAACCGCAACGATATTACGTTCACGATATCCGGTTATAACCTGATGCAGGTGAATGGAGAAAGTGCGGTCAACGAACGCGGTACCTTCGATATTCTGTATCACAGTGGGCTTTACCGTGAAGGACAGATGAAATATATCGCACAGAAAATCACGATGGACCAATTGCTGAATAACAAATTTACCGTTGTTTTCCCAGAGACAGGTTGGTATACGATCATCGTTAGAACGCAAGAACGGGAGAGGGAGTTCGCGACCTTCTTCATAGGCAAAATTAATAAATAGACCGGCAGTAAACGAAGGAGCCGTTGTTCATGAGAGCGTTTAGAAAATGTTTAGCCATTCTTGTATTCTTCACACTTGTTATGAATTTTCCGTTAGCCGCTTTGGCTGACGGATTGAATGCCAAGGACGTGACGGTGCTTAGCAACAGCTTTATTAAAGTAACCGTCGATAATCACTCAGGCCGTTTCGCCATTCGCACGGTGGATGGTCAACCGGTACGTAAGAACGATCAACAGGTCGATATGATGTTCAGAGGCGATGATCCGGAATCTTCCTTTACGACGTTCCGGATTGATGGTACGGACTATATTTTTGGTAATCCCTATAAATTTGCCATTAACTTTCTATCTGAGGTGACGCCTCCAACAATTGTCAACAACCCGGATGGGACGAGACAAATTGAAACGGTTTGGACGATCAAAGGTGTATCGATCAAACAAATTCTCATGCTGTATATGGATGTCAAAGACAAGAAAAATGCCGGCAATGTGAATATCCGATATGAAGTGACCAATCATTCTGGGGTCGAGGTGCAGGTTGGATCACGTATTTTGCTGGACACGATGGTCGGTGGCAATGATGGTCCTGCTTTTCAAGTAGGAACTGCTTATAAAGTGCCCTTGCAGGTGGAAAGAAAGCTCGTAGATGAATCCAAATTGGACGGAAGTATTGGTCCTGACGAAAGAGCGTTATATACACTGCCTGCGTATTGGGTCATGAAGGACAAGTACGATAAGACCAATCCGCTGGCGACTAATGTGGTTGCTTATGGATTTAACAATTTTTCGGAAAATGATATCAACATTGTTGATGAAATGATCGTCGGCCATTGGAATGGCCTAGCGAATACGAAGTGGGATTATCAAGTGCATCCCAACTTGGATTTTACAACAGACACGAATGATTATGGGACAGCCGATTCTGCGGTTGCTTTGTACTGGAACCCCGATCGTATCGTGAAAGACGCGACGAAATCGTTCGAAACGGTTTATGGTCTTGGTGAAATCATAGAACCGGACAAAGTATTCTCCATCCGTTACATCGACCCTGTCAACCAATTGGCAACGAAGGAAGATGGCAGTGCTTATGAGAATGAAGGCGTGTTTAACGTTGTAGCTGAAATCGAGAACTTGCCGGCTTTCCAAATGGAACAGTCTCGGATAGACGTTGAGATGCAACTGGCTAACGGGTTAAAGTTTGTCGACCTCGATGAACGCGGACAGATCAAGCGTGATGCCAACGGGAAAATCCTGACCAAAACGTCGGATAGATCCTCGATTACGTTCAAGAAAGAGGCAACACCAGAAGAAGCGCAAAACGGTATAGAGCCCAAGTATAAGCCTGGGGAAACCGTAACAGCTTCCTTCAAGGTAGTTGCCAAGGGTAAAGCATGGCCGACGACCAAAGAATATATGCTGACGGCCAGCTCGCCGGAAACGGAATTAAAGCTGGAAACCGTGAAAGACGAGTCGATTAAAGCACAATATATGTCCAGCAAAGCTAATTTTGTTTTCTTGCCTGCTGTAGGTGAAGGTTCGCAAACATTTGTCTATGCCATGTCGCCGAAAGAGGCTTATACGACGGATGTGAAGTACATCACACTGAATTTGAGCAATATTGAAGCGTATAATACGGGCAATGCAACGACAGACCCGAACTTCGATCTTTATCTAAAAGAAATCGCGACAGGTCACCGGTATAAAGTGCCCGTGAAGAATTCTGTTATCCTGCAGCCATCCGGAGATGGGCAAGTCGGGGATATGCGCATTACGTATCGGACTGGCGATCTTGTGGACGCAAGCGGAGCGCTTTTGAAAGATGCAGATGGCAAGGAATTGAAGGATTTGGGACCTGATCTGCCGCTGGGTGAGTATCAAGTTGAGATTGACTATAAAGGTGACACCGGTGATAACCCGGACGATGCCAAGCTATATGACATCACGACGAGCCAACGTTTTGTTGTGAGCGAGAATGAAGAGGCCAGAGTTAAGAAGGCGAACCTGTTGGCCGTTGTGAAGAAGATGGTGAATTTAGGGCAGGGCATGACAGATTCAGCGAAGAAAGAGCTGGAGGAAGCCTATCCTGGCTATACCGTAAACGGTGGATTTAGTGCCCATAAGGCACTGTTTAATCAAGCGAAAAGCCTTGTGGAGAAAGCGAGTAAACTCGCAGATCCAGAGCTGGACATCACTTCGCTGCTGCCGGAAGTTCGCGTGCCGGCTTACCGCTTGGTGGCTTTTGAAAGTGAAGAAGAACTAGAGCAGTTCAAAGAGGAAGGCGATCAAACCCATCAAGAAGTGCTGGTAGAAATCAAAGGGATGATCAACCGTATTGGGACGGGCACTGAAGCAAAATATGTGGTCGATACGAAATCAGAGCCGGCGATTATCAATAACAGTGTCGCTTATCGCGGGAAGGATATGGTTTTCGCAACGGGGCAGTTGGATGTCTTCGGTCTTGCCGGTAAACTGTCGAGCGCTTATAAAGACATCCCTTTCTTAAATACGTTGAACGTAAAAGGTGATGGCACGTTAAGTGTGGCAAGCAGCGGATTCGTGTTCCATAAGGGCGAATGGACGCTGGATTTCTTCAACGGCTTTGATAAATCACTAACGGCAGAGGATGCCGAAGAACCAGAAGCAGAAGCCGATAAAGGCGGCGAGGACGACTCGTTAAACGGCTCCTTGAAGTGGGCAGCAGGCGATCTAGGTGATCGATTGAACCCGCTTCGACAACTGTTAATTCCTGATGTGTATTTTAACAAACACAGTTTATTTGCAGCGCCAAGCTTCTCGATCAGCGGTTTTGGGCTGAAGTTCAATGACTTCATTCTGCGTGAAGACGGCGTTTCCTTCGGTGGAACGGTGAACATGAAGATTGCAGATGCTGAAATTAAGAATGTTAAATTTAACGATAAAGGGTTTGTCGGTATTGACGCCGACTTGAAATTCGATTTGGAGAAAAGCATCGGCCTGATGGATAGCTCTAAGTCCGAAGGTGAAGACAAGAAAAGCAATGTATCGGGTGAATTCAATCTCGTCCATTACGAGCAGAAGGAACCTGGCGTTCAGAATAAGTATGACCTCAATTTTGATGCGGATCTTCGAGGAATTACGAAGGTACATGTTGAGATCGGGTTTAAGCAAGTGCCCGACAAGCGAATTCTCCCAAATGTGATCGCCTTTTCGGCTGAGCTGGGAGACCCTGGCGTCATGGTTGCAGGAGGTACGTATTTGACAGGCATTCGCGGTGCGATTCGTGAACTTGCGGATACGATTGCAGGGGGCTCCAGCGATGTGCCTTTAACGATTGAAGCGGGAGCGGACGTTTCGTTTGGCGTCACACCCGCGACCTTCTACGGCAGCATCGATATGACGCTGAGACGCTCGGGCATTAAGCTCGTTGGGAAAATGGACTATCGTGCGAGCTCCACGTCGGATCGTGTGGAAATGCTGAAGGAAGCGATGGTCTCCGCACAATGGATGACGCCATGGTTCGTCAGTGCTTCTGCCGAAATCGACGTCATGGGATGGGACTTGATTATTGGTAAAGCTTCGATCTTCCTAGGTCAAAATTTGATCAAAAACAGAATTGACTTTGAAGGCTTCGTCAGCGCCAAAGTGCAGGTGCCTGGTAAAGTGCCCATCTTCGGCGGCATGGGCTTGGGCGGCGTTTCCTTAGGCGCGAACAACGATAAAATGTGGGGCAGTGTCTCCATTCTGTTCTTTAGTCTGGGCATTACCTACTACTTTAATGGCGGAATCGAATTCGGCACGTCGGGTGAAGGTCTGCCGGAAGGTCTCATTTACTTACAGGTGCAGGATCCTGAAAAGGGACCGAGACTAGTGGTCTTAGGAGAAGGAGTTCAGACGGTAGCGACTTCATGGGAGACCAAAGAGGATGCCGTCCATGAAATTCAATATCGTAGTGTAGCCGAAGGCGTTGACGTGCTGGATAACGGCTCGATGAATGTGGGTATTGGCGGCATTAAAGTATCTGATGAAGGAAAGCTTCATGAAATTCCAATGAATGGAATTACGGGCGATGCCCTTCTTGAGCTATCATACTCCGGTAATAAAGCGCCTAATCTCGTTATGAAAGACAATAACGGCAAAGATTACAAGCTTATCTATGATGAAACGAGAACGAATCCGCAAGCGAATGCTTTTACCCAACAAGGGACGACGGATGGTTCGAACAAGGTGTATGTAGCCATGCCGCACGACCGTATTAGCGGAAATACATGGAAACTATACGCCGATCAGAGTGTGGAGTCTAAGTTAATGAATATCCCGCAAGCGGCCAAGCTTGACGAGATCAAGTTAGATCCAAGTCGTACGGACGCGAACAAATTTACAGCATCTTGGAAAGTGAGTCATGCGAAGCCTGGCGATACCGTAAGTCTGTATTTGACCAAAGATGCGGTGAGCACAACGAAGCAGGCATTCAATGAGGAGATTGCGGCTCCGGGTGATACAGGGCTGTTAATTGCCAAGGACTTGAATGTGGCCAATTTAGGCACAGTGTCAGGCAGCATAACATCCGGGCAAACGGAAATCGATGTTACGAAA
The DNA here is from genome assembly GCF_001700435.1 of Paenibacillus pectinilyticus. Classification (GTDB taxonomy): domain Bacteria; phylum Bacillota; class Bacilli; order Paenibacillales; family NBRC-103111; genus Paenibacillus_E; species Paenibacillus_E pectinilyticus. The sequence goes on along the minus strand of NZ_LYPC01000028.1, from coordinate 361,162 downwards.
GTGCCATTGCTTGGGGATACCGAAGATATTAGGGGCTTGCTGTCGCAAGGCAATTACTATTTGCGCGCAGAGCTGAAATCGACAAGTAATTTCGAGACAAAGACGACACTGAATAAATTTGAAATCATTGACCCGCTTGCACCACCAGCGGTCAGCGATGTGAATGTGAAACCAGCAGGTAACGGCTATTTCGACCTTTCCTTTAAGCCGGCTGGGCGAGGATCGAATCAAGGGGATAGCGAACTCAGCTATGCTATTGATGTCCTGCAGGAAGCGAATGGGAAGCTTAGCGCTTATCCGAACTTCTCCTCGTTGCAAATGACAGAAGAGGACCTGAAGCCTTATTGGAATGAGTCCAATGGCCAATATGAGCACATTCGTCTCGGCGGATGGACGGCGAATTCCAATTCGAGCGCAGTCAATCAGACAAGCTTGGCTGGCGAATCCCTAGAAGGGAACATCAAATATACGGGCTTGGAAGTAGGACAATCGTATGTTGTTGGCGTATCCGCTGCTGCGAAACCGTCTAAATTAGCCGACAAGCATCAGAATCTTCATTATGCCGAGAGAATAGATACAGCCAGCACCTTATTACCGGTGCCAAGCAAGCCTAAGCTCTCCGCGCAAGGTAGTCAGGCGAATCAGCGTAGTGTTGCGCCGAGCGCCTTTCTAGAAGTGCTGACGAATCAGAAAGAACAAAGCATTGCTATTACATCCGATCAGAAAAACGTGGAAGTGGAAGCCATTTATGATGACAATTCGCTTGCAACTTTTGATCTGGCTGATCAGGCGAATGGAAGCAGTGGAACGCTTCATTTCAGTCAATTTACAACAGATGGCAAGTATGCCATTGAGCTTCGAACGCGAAACAAAACGACAGGTGATTTCTCTGTCACGATGCTGTATTTGACCGTTGATACGATGGCACCTGTGATTTATATCGATACGCCGTTAACGGGTGAACGGACGAAAGACGGGAAAATCAAAGTATCCGGCACAACGAGTAATGACGCCGTACTTGAAGTAAATGGTCAATCCGTGAACGTGAGCGAGAATGGCAGCTTTGAAGGTGAAGTTTCGGCTGTGAGCAATGATCCAACATTCCCGATCGCCTTTAAAGCTCATGATCAAGCAGGCAACACCAATCAGGCGTCGGTCACGTTGACCAATGGTTCTTATCAAGTACCTGTAGGATTGGTACTAAGAAAAGTACCGAATCTCAAGGTGAACGGGTCCGCACAAGTGAAGGCTTACCTGCGGATGGCTAATGGTAAAGCGGAGGTTGAGGCTGATCCTGCCAAACTCACATTCTCCAGCTACCTTGGAGAGGCCATTTCGGTCACCTCAAGCGGAGCGGTGAAAGCTGTGAAAGTTGGCGCAGGCATTGCGAAAGCTGAATACCAGTTGGGAGACGGCATGTCGCTAGAGGCGATGACGGTTGTGAACGTGGAAGATTCAATTATTGCTAACACTTCTGCTGTTGCGAATAACGGAAAAGCGACGAAAGTGAACATCCTAGCTGCTGATTTAACAGACGCTGTACTCGTCTATCGTGTGTATCCGAAGTCGGATGGGACGCCGATTGCACCTAAGTACCAGGATGATGTGAGCAATTGGACGGTTTTACCATCAGATGGTGTGATTCCGGTTGCTGATGGGGATAAGGTAGCCGTTGCCAAACGGCCGAGGGGCGGCAAATTGAATGAAGGTGTTACCGGACTTATGAATGCAGTCATATGGTCCCCTAGTGGTAGTGGTGGCATCGGAGGGATCGGGGGCATATTCCCTCCAGTTAACACAGATGTCCTTGTCGGTGGTGAGAAAATTACCTCCGAGCGCAAAGATGATCGTATTCTCGCCAAGATCGATCAGGCGAACGGAAAGAATACGGATAAATCGAAGCTGTTGATCCAATCCGAGGATAGCACAGCGACTGGCTACGAATTTGAGATCAGCAAATCAGTGCTAGAGCAAGCAGCGGGTGGCAAGCAACCCGTAAGTGTCCAACTGCCATTCGCACAGCTCACTTTCCCAGCCCAAGATGCACTTGGCAGTGGAGGTAACATTGTTCTGAAAATAGATCGGAATAGCAGTAACGTGCAGAATAGCTTCCGTCAGATGGCCAGTGGGCTTGGCGTGGATTTGTTGGGCGATGGACAAGGTGTCAGCTTTGACCTTAACCTACCGACTGCTTACCAAGCACGAAGCGTGAATGCCAAAGTAGCTATTCCTGCTGCTATTAACGCGAAAGACATTACAGCAATTGTGGTCAGAGATGCGAATGGCAACTGGACCACGGTGCCTTGGAAGCTCGATGTTGTGAACAATCAGCCATTCGTCAGTTTAACGCTGACAGGCAGCGGCAGTGTAGCCTTTATCAGTAACCATAAGAACTTCAGCGATGTTGGCGAACAAGATTGGGCGAAGCCATCGATCAGTGAGGCAGCAGGTCAATTGTTCATGTTGGGCAGAACATCGGAACAGTTCGATCCACAGAGCCATATTACTAGAGCGGAGTACCCTACAGTACTACTAAGAGTGCTTGGTCTGATGAATGAAGAGAGTTCCTCTTCTTTTGCAGATGTGGGTCTAGAAGATTGGTACAACCGAAGTGTAGGTATTGCTGCTCAGCAAGGGATCGTAAATGGTTTTGAAGATGGTACGTATAAACCAAATGAGGAACTCTCGCGCATGGAAGCGATGATTATGGTTGGGCGCAGCTTGAAGCTCATTGGCTCAGCCAGTAAGCTCACAGCAACCGAAGTGAGCGATACACTCGGCGCGTTCAAGGACGATGCATCCATTCCAGATTGGGCTAGAGAAGCGGTTGCCTTATGTATCAAGCTCGGCATTATTACAGGGCAGGATCAATCCATTAGCCCAGCCGATCCGCTTACAAGGGCCCAAGCAGCGGCGATTGCCATGAGACTAAGCCGTCTCACAGCTATCCGTATTCCTTAAATTGGATTAATGATAAAACTAGCGGGACGGTGTAACATGCGATTTACAAGGAAAACAGTCGGGTTCATGATGATTGTCACCTTTCTCCTTTCCATCTCGGCAGCGGCCTATATGGTTTACGCCGATACGGATAATTGGGAAAATCATGCGACGACCACTTGGTATAACGAAGATTATATGACGTTTACGATTGATACACCGGACAAGCTTGCAGGGGTTGCTAAGTTGGTCAACAGCGGTGTGACTAATTTTGATAAAAAAGTGTTAGAGGTTAGCGTTAACCTAGACTTAAAGGATTACAAATGGGTGCCTGTCGGAAGCTTGATTTATCCGTTTAAGGGTACGTTGGTTGGAAAAGGCGGACAGATGTTTAATCTGTCCGGTCTTTCTATGAATAACAGCGCTAAGCAAACTGGACTTTTCGGTTACTTGAGCGGAGCAACTGTCGGAGGTCTCCATGTGTTGGGGAATATCCAAGTCAACTCTAGCGAGAGCGTACAAGTCGGCGCAATTGCAGGATACATGGATCAAAACAGCACCGTTTATAACATTATTAATGAAGCTGCAATCACGGTGACTACAGCCAAAGATGCCTTTGTTGGCGGAGTAGTGGGCGGTGGCTCTGGCGTATTGTCTAATATCGTCAATCAGGCGAGCGTTACTTTGAACGGTTCTTCCAACGGAATCGTTGGCGGTATCGCTGCGACTTCGACGGGCGAGCCAGGTCTAACTTTGAAGAAAATTGAAAATTTAGGCGCGGTTACGGTTTCGAATAGCGTGTATCAAGCCAATGCAGGCGGTCTTGTCGGCTTAGCGAATGCCTCATTATCCATGGGGAATGAAAACACCATGATTCGAAACAGCGGTGCTGTCATGGCATTGAACAACAAGAATAGTGTGATCGGCGGCCTTTTGGGCAGAGTTGAGGGTGGCACGGCAGTCAGCTTTTCGAATCAAACCTCGAACAGTGGACCGATTACAGTTCTTGCACCAGGCTCCAAGGGATCATTTGTTGGGGGATTAGTGGGTTCATTTGAGCAAAATATGACACTGGATGTCCCTTTTACACAAACCGGGACCATCACGAACCAAGCGGGTTCTTCCGTCTACACGGGCGGAGTAACTGGGATTGTATATGGCGATCTCCTGCTTGGAAAAGGTTTTACGAACAATGCTCCTCTCGTTGTAAGCGGTGAGGGAGGCCTTTATACGGGTGGCATTGTCGGCAAAACAGGAGGCAACGTCTCATTCACGAGTGCCGCTCAAAATAAGGCATCCCTTCAGGTCACAGGATCCGGAGATCAGATTTACACGGGCGGGTTAGTAGGCTTCGTTGGCAATCGAATGTTCCTGAACGGTACGAGCAAAGATGATTATTCGAACAGCGGACAGATTACGGTATCCGGCGTTTCGGATATCTATACAGGCGGTATTACTTCGAACAAAGCATACATCAAAGCAGCGGATAATGTACAAAGCCTTGGCGACATCACAGTGAGAGGTTCCTTAAGGCTTTTCACAGGCGGGTATATCGGAAAAGTATCTGGAAGTGATACGAATATGAGCAGGGAATCGTTTTCTAATAAAATAACAGTAACAGCAGCTTCCCCAGGAGAAGATAGCGCAGTATTTACAGGTGGTATTGTAGGCTACTACGGCGTAAATGGCACCATTTCAAGTCCTGTCTTTAAGGGGCAGCTGACAGTTAATGGCGGCATGGGTGCCAACACAGGCGGGGTAGCCGGTTATGTAGAAAGCGGAACGATTATTGGCGCGGCTATTGGCGGCACGGCTGAAAATGTTGCCAAGTTAGCATCTGACGGGCATGTTGGAGGCGTCGCGGGTTATCTAAGTGGGACTGTATCAGCAGCTACGGTCCGTTATGTAGATATCCAATCGACAGGAGTCGGCGGCTACGCCGGAGGCGCAGCCGGTCAGGCCAAAGGGTCCATGACAGATGTGACCATTGGGCAAGAAGACGCTGCAAATAATGGCAGTGTGACAATCGGAGTTACTGCAGGCAATACGGCAGCAGGCGGTATCGTTGGCGCAGATGATGGAGCACTCCTGCTTGGTGGCTCAAAGGTGAACAAAGTCACCGTAACGTCTGCGGCTGGAGCAGATCACGCACGTGTCGGTGGTGTGGCGGGAGCCGCATCGGCAAGCATGACCTTAGGCACACCAACGTCAGGGGTTGTTGTCCATGACGTAATGCTCACTAGCGATGGAGCGGAAAGCAAGGTTGGCGGTATCGTAGGTGATAACAGCTCCGAGTTGATAGGCGGGCTTTTGCAGGAAGTAGCGGGCGTGGGTATTGATGCCAAAGGAGATGGCGCCTTCTTAGGCGGTATTGCCGGATATAATCGAAGCGCCCTTACGGGACTCGCCGTGAAACAGGTTTCCATCACAGCGAAAGGCTTGAATAATGCCATCGGCGGTGTGGCTGGATTTACACGAGGTCATATCGTGAATCCGCATGTGGTTGCCGGAGACGGAGGCGTGCTGCAGCTGAAAGCCGAGGGCAGAGATTCAACAATCGGCGGTATTGCTGGCAGCGCAGAAGACGGTGCCATCCAAGGCAATGGCCAAGATGCCAATGTGGCGGGTGTAGCTATTACGACTTCTAGCACGGCTAGTGGAGCGCAAGTGGGCGGTATTGTAGGAAGCAGCAACAAAACATCGCTGCAAACCGTCATAGCCGAAAGCCCGGTGCTGATGGTTCGCGGAGCGAACACGATGGTAGGCGGGTTGGCAGGACAGATCAAAGACGCGTCGATCACGCAATCCTATGCACGTGGTGTTATGCCGGACTACGTTGTGCTGAACATTTTTGGCAGCAACTCCCATGGAGGCGGACTAGCTGGTCAAGCTGAGCGAGTGAACGTGACGGGGAATGCAGCGAGCTTCAACGTGGAAAATCTGACACTTGTGGTGGATAGCAGCGCAAGCGGGGTACACGCAGGCGGATTTGTTGGCACGAATATCGAGAGTAAAATCGAGAAGGTTTTTGGTCAGTTTATCAACCTGACACCGAAAGGTCCTCAATCCGTCGTAGGCGGATTGACGGGTTATAACAAAGGGACGGAGACAGCGCTGTTGAATCAGAACTTCGTTGATACACTCGCGATCAACGTCCCAAGTTCTGCGACCACTTCTACCATTGGCGGCATGATCGGGCTGAATGATGCAAGAAGTGGACAAGCCGATGCAGTTGCCATTGTGAAAGCAGTCAGTACCGTACAAAATAGCCGTGTTTTGGGCAAATTGATCGTACATGCCCCCTCCTCGACGACAGGCGGGATGATTGGCGAGAACAGAAGCATCGTGGCTAATAACAGTATTGCCGAGAAGCTTCCTGTCACATCAGATGGTAACTTCGGCGTCGTCGGAGGGCTCATCGGTAAGAACACAGGAACAACTTATTATACGTATTCCAATGCACTTCTTAGCGTCAGTGGATCTTCAACTGTAGCAGGCGGATTAGTCGGAGAAAACAGCGGTAACGTCATCGCATCCTACATCGAGAACGACTTAAAGGGAGATGCCGTTGGAACGAGCGGGAATTATACCCTCTTAGGCGGCTTGGTCGGCAAGAATAGCGGAAGCGTAGACAAGAGCTTCACATCGTCTAATGTGACAGCGAACGGTGTGAACACGTATGTCGGCGGTTTGGTTGGCGGTAATACAGGAACAATTACGAATTCGTATTCCGCCAAAGCGATCACCGCGAATGCCAAAGACGCCTATGCGGGTGGATTAGTAGGCTTATTGAAGTCAGGCCAAGTAAAAGGCAGCTATTCAGCAGGCCAGGTGAACGGCGCGAATGGTGCATTCGCCGGCGGTTTTGCTGGTTATTACGATAATGCCAGCAAGAATCTCATCGATAATACATATTACGTGAAGGACGAGAATAAATCGCTGAACAGCGGTCTGCTAGATTTTGGCGGCGGCACGTATTATGAGCTTAATTTATATGCACGACTTAGTCCGATACTGGCGGAATCACTTGCAAATCGCACTACATTCCCAGCGTTATCGGGATGGACCTTCAGCGACACAGCATGGAGATACGGATCTTCGAATGCCGCCTACCAATACCCTGAGCTGAATCTAAGCGCGAATACGGGCGGTTCATCGGGAGGCTCGGACGGTGGGGCCGGAGGGGACGGCGGAAGCGGGAACCAGGTCAACATGAACATCAATTGGTACACGAAAAAGCCTTCGACATTGCGCTTCACGATTCAAACCGAAGCTGATCTGGCTGGGCTTGCTGGGATCGTGAACGGCACGATTACGGGTGTAGAGCCGTTTGATTTTAAAGGCAGAGAAATTGAACTGGCAGCACCCATTCATGTGCAATCGAATCAATGGGTACCTATTGGTTATACGGAACAACATGCGTTCGAAGGAACGTTTTTAGGCAAAAGTCAGTTGATCAGCGGGCTGCAAGTCACAGCTACCCCGTATGCTGGATTGTTTGGCGTTATTGGTGAATACGCGACTGTGCAGGACATGAATGTGGAGCCTGTCTCCGTTCAAGGCACTCAGTACGTTGGTTCCTTGGCAGGGCTTAACAAAGGCAGCGTCTCTGGCATTGGGGTTACTCTAGCCAAAGGAGCCATAGTAGCTAACGGAACTTTCGTTGGTGGTATTCTAGGTCGAAACATAGGCAGTCTGGATCATGTGACGCTTAGCTTGCAGGATGGCAGCAAGGTGACTTCGGCTGCGGATCATGCGATCCTAGGCGGTTTGGTGGGGGATAATGTCTCGGATATCTCCAATGGTGTTGTCACTTTGACGGCCGGCAGCATCGAAGCCTCAGGTGAAAACGCCATTGTCGGCGGTGCGATTGGTCGGCAGGCTGGCAATACGAAGGCGCTCTCCATCTCCATCCCAGCTACAGCCGTGGTTCAAACCTCGGGAGCGGGAAGTATAACTGGCGGCTTAATCGGTTCCTATTTGTCAGGGACAGGTGATGGGCTAGCGGTTTCCCTAACAGATGGTGCGATCAAAGGGCTTGGAGCGAATGCCATTCTTGGTGGCGCGATTGGTCTTTCGGGTAATAGCCAGGTCATTAAGAATGCGTCAGTACATGCAGTAAATACGACAGCTGTCGTAAATATCCAAGGGAATGGTCTCGTCGGCGGTCTCGTAGGAGATAAAACAGGTAAAGGCAATAACACATGGGATGTCGACGTTGCTTCCGTCAGGAATGTTCGTCTCTCCATTGGCGATGGAGGTACCCTCGGGGGTATGGTTGGCAAGTTAACGAATGCGGCTGTTAAAGGCTTAGCTTTTGAAGGAGCGATCACAGCCTCTGGTAAGGATCTGGTTGTCGGCGGAATAGCGGGTCATAGCTATGATTCTATCCTCTATAAGCCGGAAGTATCTCCGACGATCCAAGTAGCCGTGACTTCGGGAGATCACTCGGTTGGAGGCGTCGCAGGTATTATGGAAGCTTCGCGTCCCGATGCAGCACTGGATTTCGGCTACTTCATCCCACTCTATGCGGGTATATATGAAGCCAATATACCAGCTAAAGTGATCGAGGTGACAGGCGTTGATCATACGGCCAATGCCATCCTAGGTGCGATTACTGGACAGCTCCATAAGGCTTCGATCTACAACTCGACCTCCGCAGCGGTTCTTCGCGTTACGGGTATGAAGACGGCTACGCTCGGTGGTATCGCCGGTTTAAGCAGCGGCACCATTGTGAACACAAGCGTAACTAGCGGCATAGAAGTCACTTCGAGCGGTGATTACAACATCGGTGGTATTGTCGGACAAGCAACTGGCGGTAAAATCGCTTATGTCCGTGCAGAGTCCCCGCATCAGGAGCAAATCACAATTGGCGATAGCTTTACCGTGGATCGAGCTCCTACCGCAACACATGTTGGCGGCATTGTGGGGATGGCGGATGCGACAGATATGCAAAATGTGTCTGCCCATCTTCCGATTCAGGTATCTAGTACCAACCCTTACAATACGGTCTATGCCGGCGGTTTTGCTGGATTACTGGGTGATAGCACAACGGGATTGATTAAACGAGCTTTCGCTGAGGGTACCGTTAATGTAAAAGGTAAAGCGGGAGTTTTCACAGGCGGCTTCGCAGGTACGATTAATCGCTATCAGATTCAGGAAGCTTACGCGTCAGGCAATGTGACGAATACGTCATTTGATGCGCGAGGCGGCGGTTTTGCTGGTGTAATCAACAACGGTGGTATGATTGCTGATGCATATGCATCACAAGACGCGGTAACTGTGCTGGGCTCAGACGGTGCTACCCGTTCATACGCGGGTGGTTTCGCGGGGTACAACGATGGTAGTTTAACACGCGTATACGAAAATGTCCTACAAATATCGGCGCAAGCTGGCGGAGCCAATTCGTACATGGGCGCGCTGATTGGCTACAATTTCAGAGATGGCTTGGTAGCCAATGCCTACTTCACGGGCACCTTAACGCCAATTAAATACGATACAAGCAGTGGACAAGCTGGGAATGTAAAGTTAGCGGATTTTACGAATCATAATAAGCTTCCGAATTGGAATTTCGGGGCAAATGCTGCGACATGGAGTTACATGGATGGCTTTAATCATAGTGCTCCTGTGCTGGTTAACGTGACGAATTGGAGCTTTGCGCCAGATGTATCGTTCTTACAAACACAGGTGAAAGGTGATCCTGCATTCGTAGCAGCAAGCGCTGCGCAGTTGGCAGGTATTGCTGACGTCAATAATGATTTGGCTTTCTATCAGTGGTTCGATCGGGGGGCAACGCAATTACCTGTCATTCAAAAGGTAACCCTTACCAGCGATTTGGACCTCAAAGCTCGGTTATGGACGCCATTTGTCAGCTTCCAAGGTGAGTTTGATGGTGCCAATCACATCCTTTCAGGACTCACTTATTGGGCAGATCAGTATAACCATTATGGTTTTATTTCTAACAATCAGGGGACCTTGGCGAATGTGACATTTGACCATGCGCTAATTACCGGAGGCACGCAGACAGGTGTTGCCGTAGGAATGAACGCTGCGGGAGCAATCGTGTCCAATGTGGCCGTCACTAACTCGAAGTTGCAAGGCGTCGGTGCTCAAACTGGCGGTATAGCCGGTGTGAACAACGGCACGATGACGCAAGTTCGTGTGGCAGATATTGAACTTACGGGTACGAACGAAGTAGGAGGCGTAGTTGGAACAAATGCAAGTGCGATTACAGGTGCAGCCGTACATGGTTCTCTCACAGCGAATGGATCTGCGATTGGCGGTATTGTGGGTATGAATTTACCCGCAGCATCAATCACGCAAAGCTTTTCCTATGCGGACGTAACAGCCAATGCGGATTCGCCAAGTGCAGGCGGCATTGCTGGCGAGAATGATGGCATCATTGCAGACAGCTACAACGCGGGCGCAGTGACGGCGAACGGTGTTACGATTGCTAGAGCAGGCGGAATCGCAGGCTGGGCATCGGCCGGCTCCATTGCCACAAGCGTTAACAGCGGACAAATTTCCGCGAATAGTAATGGATTCTTAGTCAAAGGGAAATCATTCTTTGGTGGCATTGCAGGTCAATTGGGTCAACGAGCGACGCTTCAGAACAATTACTTCGATGAACAAATGCTTCAGATGAAGATCGCCTATTACAACGAAGCGGGCAATCGTGTATCAACAGATGCAAATAATGCGGCAGCACTGAAAACGGCTGATCTAATCAAAGGTAATGTGCCTGCAGGGCTGGATCGCACGGTTTGGACAGCGAAGATGGGGTATTACCCACAGCTTGCTGTTGCAAACGGGAAGACAGAAAGTGATCTGTCGACGGTGGCCGTTATTTTGAAATTCGAAGATACAGCTTACCACGTGACGGGCAGCTTTGAGCAAACCAAGGATTCGTCCATTCACTGGTCTATCGGCAAAGAAGGTGCACAAACCGTACTTACGGCGTCCAAGAATGGCGAAAGCCGATCGATTAAGATTAACAAGGATCCTATCATGTATGCGGAAACGGCTGTAAAGCCGACGGGTACAGATGCCGCGGAATTCAAAGAGAAGATCGAAGTAACCCTTGCAACCACGGAGCCTAGTGGAACTATTTACTACACGATCGACGGTAGGGACCCTTCTGAGAATTCACTCGTGTATTCGCAGGCCATTACGCTAAACGAAACAACAACGATCAAAGCGATCACAGTCATTGAGGGTAGTAACAATAGCGGTATTTTCTCAGCGACTTACAAAAAAATGGTGCCTCCTGTTATAGGGGGAGGTAGTGGCCTCGGTGGCTTCACACCGCCACCTGTAGGTTCGACCGTTGACGTGCTTGTCAACGGCAAAGCCGAGACAGCCGGACTTGAAACGGCTTCAACGAATGGTGCGGTCGTCACCTCCACGATTTCCGTTAACGAGGAAGTGATGGGTAAACTGCTAGATCAGCAAGGTCAGCAGGCGGCAATTACAATCCAGTTCAAAAACCGTTCGGATATCGCGATCGGTGAGCTGAGTGCCGAATTACTTCAAAAAATGGCGAACAAGAATGCCGATCTCATCGTAGACAACGGCACGACCCGGTATCGTATTCCGGCACAGCAGCTCGCATTAAAGGCAATCTCAGCTAAGCTAGGCGCAAATGTCGCGTTTAAGGATATCAGTGTGCACATCGAAATGCGTGCATCGTGGCCGGAACAAGCGAAAAAGCTTGCGAATGCAGCCACGGCAGGCGGCTTTGGGATCATGGCTCCGCCCGTAAGTTTCAAAGTGACTTACATCTATGGTGAGAAGATCTACGAGCTTGCTGATTTCAGTAGCTATGTAGAACGGTCGGTACGGTTAGCTAGCGAGGCAGAGGCAAGCAAGGTAACAACGGGTGTTGTTATGGACGATGATGGAAGCATCCATCATGTTCCTACACAAATTCGACGTGTCGACGGTCAGATTTACGCTATCATCCGTACGGTTTCAAGCAGCGGCGTATTTGCCTTGATTGCAAATCCAGTATCCTTTACGGATGTGACTTCCCATTGGGCACAAAACGTGATCAACGAAATGGGATCTCGCATGATCGTAGGCGGCGTTGGTAATCAGCAATTCCAGCCGAATCGGGATATTACGCGAGCTGAATTTACAGCCATTGTGGTCAAAGCCTTAGGAATAAAGGCGAATGCAGGCAGCAGCGCATTCCATGATGTTCAAGCTTCGGATTGGTACGCTCCGTATCTACAGGCAGCGACACAATACGGCATCATTTCGGGCTATGCGAATGGTGACTTTGGCGGCTCTGATGCCATTTCGCGCGAGCAGGCCATGACGATCATTGCACGCGCGATGCAGCTGACAGGACTGGAAACCCAGCTTGCTGCTGGCGAAGCCGATCAACTTCTAGCAGGATTTACCGATGCTTCGCAGGCTTCTGATTATGCCAAAGCCGGCATAGCGGCAAGCCTGAAGTTGGGTCTTGTCTCTGGACGAACCGATGCCCTCATGGCACCGGGGGATAACATGACACGCGCGGAAGTCGCCGCGATCATCCAAAAACTTTTACAAAAATCAGGATTAATTTGATCCACTAGTTAGGTAATTAAATCGTATAACATAGGCGGTCGGACCTTGAAATCTTAGGATTTCTGGTTTCGACCGTCTTTTGTTTTTGACGTGAGATCAGATAAATCGACAGGAATTGGAAGTATGTGAGAATTTTGAGAGAAGCCATTGCTACAATGGGAGATGTGGTGGGGACATTTTAAGAAAAATGGTAGAAGGGGAGCCGGAAACATGAGAATCATCATTGTCGATGATGCCGCTTTTATGAGAGCGCTGTTAAAAGATCACCTCATTTCCCTGGGTCATGAGATTGTAGCAGAAGGTCGTAATGGGCATGAAGGTGTGCATTTATACAAACAATATAAACCTGACTTAGTGACGATGGATATTACGATGCCCGAGCTGGATGGGATACTAGCGCTGAAGGAAATCATCAAATTCGATCCACGTGCTAGTGTAATTATGTGCTCAGCGATGGGGCAACAGAAATTAGTTATCGATTCCATTCGCGCGGGAGCTAAGGATTTTCTGGTAAAACCTTTTAATAAGGATAGAATTGGTGAAGCGGTTGATCGTATTTGGGGGGCGTTTCAGAGAAAATAGCAAATGTAAAAGCGGCTGCGTGCTCGTTCTATTAGGACGACTGTAGTCGCTATTTTGCGCATGTATGCCTGAGTTAGACCTGATTATATATCCTATATAGGATATATCCAGCAAGAAACCGATCCTTTACGATGAGATTTAGTGTAATTGTATCCATCAACTTGATGAGAGGGGGAATCGTGTATCGCAAGGAAGTTTCTAAAGTTAATGATTTCGACGAGTATGTTGATGATTCTTCTGCAAGCACCATTATCTATTCATGCGTCTACTGCGGAAGGTGACAAGTTAGTATCTAACACCTCTGATCAGGCCCAATCGAAATCTGCCTACCGCTTCGAGGAAGTTTTGAGCTTGTTGAGTACTTTGCATATTAGCGGTGCTTCAAAAGATAAGCTGCTGGATGCAGCCTTACAAGGCATGGTGGACTCCTTGGATGATCCCTATACGGAGTATTATGAACCTTCCAAAGGGAATGAGTTCCAAAACGCTGTAAATGGCCAACGTGTAGGCCTAGGCTTTCATTTAGCTATTAATGACAAAGGTACTTATGTAAATCAGATATTCCAGGGGACTCCTGCGGAGCAGGGGGGACTACGTGCGGGAGATTATTTACTGGCTGTAGGTGGGCAACAAGTAAGTACACTTTCGCAGAATGCTTTAAATCAAGTGTTGTCAGGCAAAAAAGAAGGCGACTCTATTGCGATTATGATTTTACGTGGTGAAGAGAAGAAGTTGCTGACACTAACGTATGCAAGCATTCAATATCCAATTGTCACTCATAACTTATTCAATGGGAAAATAGGCTATATCCGCGTATATACCTTCTCGTGGAACGCAGAGCTTGAGTTTGCCAAAGCGCTTGAAGATTTACAATCACAGGGAATGACCTCCTTAATCGTTGACTTGCGTGACAATGGCGGTGGTTATGTTGAGGTTGCTCAGAAATTGGCAGAGCATTTTATTGAGAACGGGGTCTTTATGTATGAGAAGAAGCAAGGCGTGTCGGAACCTCAACCCGTTGAAATCAAAGAGGGACACAGCTTGGGTTTACCAGTCAGCGTTCTCATTAATACCTATAGCGCTAGTGCTTCCGAGATGTTCGCAGGCTTTATGCAAGATCACAAGCTTGCGACGATAATCGGTACCCGCTCCTATGGCAAAGGAGTTGCGCAACAGGTCATCCCGCTGATCAGCGGTGGAACTCTCAAGGTCACGAGTATGGAGTGGCTAACGCCACAGCAGCACAAGGTGAATGAAGTCGGAATTGAGCCGGATATAGAGGTTAGCGGTGAGATAGAGACCCTGCTCAGAGGGTTGCTAGCATTACATACGAAACAATTGGACTTAGAGCTAACGGATACGATGACATTTTGTAATCAAGTAGAATTGCCTGTAAATGTACCTTTTAAAAAGGTGGGGGAGAACTACTATGTACCTGCCCGCTTATTGGCCGCTTTAGCTCAAGCAGAGATTCACTGGGATGCATCCAGTCAAGTGGTCACAATCAAGTCAAATAGCTCAGACGTAGGCTATCATGTGTCTTCTGTTGTAACAGGTGACGCATTCCTTTTAAATGGGACTAGCTGGGTTCAATTGGATGCGTTTCAGAAGCAGCTTTCGAAATTATCATGGACAGCATCCGGACAGGAATTAACCATACATTTATCACAAGAATAGGAGTGGGTAGGTTTGAAAAAATTATTCGTATCAGGCATGGTTGCTTTCTCGTTAATAATAGGAGCGGCAGGCGTTAGTGCTGCTGAAGGGCAGGGCATTAAGGTACTGGTCGATGATAAGGCACTCACATTCGAGGTTCAGCCTTATCTGGCAGAAGGAAATACGCTCGTTCAGTTCCGTACTGCCTTCGAAGCGCTAGGGCTCAAAGTAGATTGGGATGCGGGCAAACAAGAGGTAACAGGTGTAAATGATAAGACAAATGTGAAGCTAGTGATTGGCAGCACAACAGCATGGGTGAACGGGAAAGAAATACAGCTGGAAGTGGCTCCTGTGATTAAGGACAATGTTACCTTCATTCCTTTACGATTCGTGGGCGAAGCGTCAGGGCGAGAGGTAAGTTGGGACGGATTGAGTCAAACCGTGTATATTGCGAAAACGGATCAACAGATCAAGCATGTTGTACAGCGGCAGGTTGACGGCAGCGCACTTGAAGATGTGAATGCAGTATTGGCAACGATTGACCCGGCATCACCTGTTTATGAAAGTACCAAAGCAATCTTAACGCAAACCTTTGCCTTGTATGATCTGGCTTATGATTTAAAAATCAGCGACAAAGTGGAAGTAGATAAAGACAACGCAAGTGTTGCTTTTACTCAAACCACGAAAAAGGTGAAAGGGCCTGATTTCGAAAATACGCAGGTCGAAGCGGTAGCCTTGTTGAAACGAATCAATGGTGAATGGAAGACTTCGCAAACGGTCATTAACAAAATTGACTACCTCAAAGCGGATCAATATAAAGAAGAGACGATAACCTTGCCGACTGATGAACAGTCGAAAATTCTAGCCGTTATTGAGAGGGATCGTCAGCTTTCTGAAAAGGAAGATTTTGATTCACTTACAGCTTTATATGATAGCTCGTATCCCGACATTGCACAGAAGATGATTCAAGGTAAACAACTAGCTGCGGTATTTGAATTAACGTTCACGAACACGAGTGTAAAAATAATAAAAGCTACGACGAACGAAGCATATGTCCGTGTTCAGAGTAAGATTTCGAAAGTGAGTGGGCCAGATTTCAGGAATTTTAATTCTGATGATATGACAGTGTTGAAAAAGCAAACAGATGGCACTTGGAAAATATCAAATGGCATTCCATTATCTATATCGTTTATTGAATAATTGTTGTTGGAGATCAGTTCCTCTTTATGAGGAATTGATCTTTTTTTAGTAAAATTTAGGAAAAATTTGAGAAAATACGACAATAATCGACAATATTAATCATGGGTAATTTTGTATAATAATAAATTGTAAACTGGGATTTCGACTCTATTTATAAATATAGTGAAGAGGAGTTTGAAGCGTGAGTGTCTTTACTGAGGTGAACATAAGCCAAAGAACTTGGATCCATTATAATGATTTAACCGCGAGAGCCAAAAGTGAATTGCAGCAACTTATCGATAACTACGGAGGGGTGAATTGGGCTACAACATTGCCCTCTGATTCAGGGGTAGAAGGATGTATTAGCGGAATAATTAAAGAGTATGCAAAGAAGGAAATTCAATCAGTCTCTACCTCAATTCCATTTATCCATTTATTTATACTTACGAATACCAATGGCGTAGTTATACATATGGAGGGGGCTGAGCCTCTTCTTCATGCACTGGAGCAGTACAAGGTTGTACCGGGATGTTCATTCGACCTACATGCAGCAGGAATTAATGCGATTTCTTTGGCTATGCATACTGGGATTACCTCTGTTGTTGAAGGGGGGAATCATAGCTTAGAGATGTTTTCCGATTGGACCTGTATCTGTCAGCCAATTAGAGTTAATGGTGAGATTATAGGTTATTTGGATTTGTCGATGAAGGAAGGGTTGGAGGTTAGTTTCGCGTGCATTTTGTTAGAGCGATTAGTTAATTCGTTGACCAGGGATCCAGATGAAAAAAAAGAAATCTTAAATAAGAAATTTGAAACATATAAACTGACCTCAAGAGAAAAAGAGGTAGCCTATGCTTGGCTTCATAATCAAAGTGCTTTACAAATTTCCTTTAATATGGGTATTGCAGAGGGGACAGTTCGTAATATGTTAAAAAAAGTCTATGCGAAAACGCATGTTGGAGATAAGGGGCAGTACTTTAGGAAGTTTTTATTGTAGGTTCGTTTATTAAAAAGTCAGTGAGCTGAATGAATGATCATTCGAACGGAGGATTATATGAAGTATTTTATTTTTACATTGCTCTTTTGTATGATCGGTCTCTTAATTGTAGCGCTCTATGTCTGGAATCTGAACCGAATGAAAAAAGAGCGGCTAGGTATTCTTTTGTATTTTGAAGCTGTATGGGAAGTATTGGGTGTTGTTTTCTCAGTATTTAGGTGAAAAACCGTTATTTTGATTTGGACGATGTGCAGCAAAGGCAATACCGATTAATAAAATTCAGATGCCTTATAGGGTACAATTGACGCCTCGAGACAAGGGAATTACCAGCTTTAACTTTTCAGGAGACTATCAGTTGCGTGTATATGATGAATATAAAGGGCACAAAAGACTCTTAATAACCAAAGCAATAAGCTGGTATGGATCTTTAGACTAGATAAACGTGAACATTTCCGTAAACTCATGTACAATAAGAGGACGAGTGAAGATGTACGGAAATGGAGGAGTGCACATGAAGAAAGAAGATCTCCTTACAGCTGCTGAATTTGAAGCCTTATTAGCAGGGAATGAGGAGTACTCAGAGGAATTAGAGCGTGTTGAGCCGCTCGGGGCCCAGGACCTAAATTCTTTGCAAGAGGCGGTTAAGCTACTTACCAAGCAAGTAGAGGAACTCCAATTGCAACTTCATGAGCAGTTTGAATACCAGAATAGACAGCAAGAGCAGTTTCTTCGACTATGTAGGCATCAATTAGACAATAAACTGCATGAGCAGCTAGTCAATACGATTGTTGTGCACCAGCAAGCAGCGAATCAAGACGATAACGTGGAACTCCAGCAATCACCGGACGAAGTGATTCATCGTGCTATGCATGTGGCTGAAAAGAAAGAGGAAGAACCGCAATTGCCATTTTCTAGGGTCAAGAGCTATGGCAAGATTCGGAAGAGAAGGAAAGGCTTTCTCGAGAAGCTTTTTGAATAGGAAAAATAAAGACCGCTTCTTCAGAAATGAAGGGCGGTCTTTATTGTTAAGGTAACCGCGGCAGAGTCGACGTTCACATGATATCCCCTACAGCATGCCCTCATCATGCGCCTTTTTCGACGCTTGGACCCGGTCCCGGACATCCATTTTCGAATAAATATTGGAGATGTAGTTTTTCACGGTGCCCTCGGATAAGAACAACTTCTCTGCGATCTCGCGGTTGTTCAGCCCGTCGGCGATGCTTTGCAGCACCTGCAGCTCACGTTCGCTCAAGCCGTACGCATCGGCACGTAAGCTCGCGTCCTTGTCATCCGAAGATGACGGACTGCCGCTGCCGCCACCATCTCGGGCCTGCTGCACAAGCATCTTCGCAATGTCATGCGGAATAAGCGTGCCGCCTTGATGAACCCATTTGATCCCTGCAGCGAGGTCCTTGGGGTGAATGGCCTTCAGCAAATAGCCCTCTGCGCCTGCGCTCAGCGCATCCACGACATAGCCAATTTCCTGGAAGGTGGTCAAAATAATGACCCGAATGTGCGGCCAGGCCGTCTTAATTTGTCGTGTTGCCTCGACCCCATCCATGATCGGCATATGAATATCCATGAGTACGACATCAGGCTGATTCTCCTCGCATTGCTGAACTGCGACATGCCCATTCTCGGCTAAGCCGACAACATCGATGTCAGGGTCCATACCGAGCACGATGTGTAAGCTTTCACGAATTAAATCCTGATCATCGACGAGAAGCAGCTTAAGTGGGGCTTGGTTTACAGTCATAGGAAATCAATTCTCCTTACCATGATTATAATGTTGGGAATCGTTTGACGGGAATGAAACAATGGACGACCGTTCCTTGGCCCGGTGCGGAGCGCACCTGCAAAGTCCCCTGCAGCTCCGAAATACGTTCTTGCATGGCGGTAATCCCGAAACCAACTTTCAGTTGATCTGTACCATCGCCATCATCTTCGATACGAAGCGAAATTTGGTCTTCCGCATACGTCAGCACGATCTCGATGGAGGTAGCCCGCCCATGGCGCTTGGCATTCGTCAGAGATTCCTGCAGACAGCGAATAAGGGAGAGCTTAGTTTGCTTGGGAATTTCGAACTCTTCACTCACTTTCGTGAAGTGAATCTGTGTGCCAGTATGCAAAGCGAATTCATTCGCCAAACCGGACAGCTGTTGGGACAGCCGTTGATCGCCCTCTTCGGGAACCATTTGATGAATGCTGCGACGCACCTCTTCAAGCCCGCCGCGCGTCACATTTCGAAGGACATCCAGCTTCTGCTTCGCTTTTTCTGGAGAGACCTCAATGAGATAAGAGACAGCATCCATGCCCATGATCACGGAAGTGAAGGTATGTCCAACCGTATCATGCAATTCACGTGCCATACGGTTGCGTTCTTCAACCAATGTCAGTTGTTCAATTTGGTTGGCGTATTGCTCAAGGACGTTATTTTGCTCATGAATCAAATGATATTGCCGTTGGTTTTCCCCAAGCAGCTTCTCCGTCTTCTCATTAGAGGTGACGACTCGTTGTAAGCTAAGTCCAATGGCGAAGAAGAGCGCGGCATTCAGGATAAAACTAAATAATTGCCCGACCCCCATATCCGTATGCAGCAGGAAAAAGTAAACGGTCGGCATCCCAACCATGAAGACAGGTGCGGTCCACCAAGCATTTTTTCGATCGGTGAGGAATCCAATGACCATAATTGGGCAATTAATGGTAAGTAAGGCGTCTTGCTCCATCCAAGCTAGATATATTTGCAACGGGATACCAGTCACGAGAACCGCTAGCGGATACGCAGTCGTGTGAATGTACTGAGGTCGCCAGAAAAGAAAGGGAACCCCATAAGCGAAGAAGATAACCAAGATGGTTAATAGAATTTGACGAAATGGTTGTTCATAGATATGTATACAGCTATACAATAAACCAAGCAGTGTAGCGCCAGTCAAAACGATAAACAGCGACCACTCTACACCGTGCCACGGTCTTCTTTGAATCATAGAGGGACTCCTTTGCGAAGGAACTTATGGTTCCATTGTACCTAAAATTTGCCCAAAGCCATAGTGAGTGCAGTCACATGTTGCATATGACCGCAGTCGTTTCTGGCTGAAAGGACGTAATTGCCATTCTTGACTAGGCATGACACGCGCAGTAAGGTAGTATTGGATTATATTGGATATTTGGATATAAATTGAGGGGGATTCGGATGTCGGTATCACAAGAGGCTCATACGCCCATTGTTCAGGTTGACCATGTTTCGAAACGAATAGGTGCCAAAACTATTATTGATAAGTTAAGCTTTGACGTTCCACGAGGCGAGGTTTTCGGATTTCTGGGTCCCAATGGCTCAGGCAAAACGACAACCATCCGCATGATGGTCGGACTCATGTCGATCTCGGAGGGGGATATACGCATTGGCGGGCATTCCATTCGTACCCATTTTGAGCAAGCGATTCGTCATATTGGTGCAATTGTAGAAAATCCGGAAATGTACAAATTTTTAAGCGGCTACCACAATTTGGTTCATTACGCGAGGATGATCCCTGGTATAGGGAGTGACCGCATTCAAGAGGTCATTGATCTAGTTGGGATGACGAATCGTATACATGACAAAGTGAAGACCTACTCGCTGGGCATGCGACAACGATTGGGGATTGCGCAAGCGCTGCTGCATAAGCCTTCTGTCCTTATCCTGGACGAGCCTACGAATGGGCTAGATCCGGCTGGTATCCGGGAGCTGCGGGATCATTTGCGCAAGCTTACGCGTGAAGAAGGGATTTCGGTTATCGTGTCTTCTCATCTGCTCTCAGAGATGGAGCTGATGTGTGATAGAGTGGCCATTATCCAGAATGGCAAGCTCATCGATGTACGCCTGATTAAGGAGTTCGTCCAGGAAGATGGCAAACAACGGATTGTGTTCGAACTGAGCAACTTAGAACAAGCAGTGAAGCTTGCTGCCGATAAGGCTGTCTCCGTGGAAGTTGTGGATAGCGAACTGGTCATGAATTTGGATAAACAAGAAACAGCTGCGTGGAATCAAAAGTTTGTAGAAGCGGGCATTGCCGTTTATGGCATTCGTAAATCTATTAAATCGCTGGAAGATCAATTTTTGGAAATGACGGGAAGTGATCCGATTGCTTAATTTAATTAAGAACGAGCATATGAAAATCTTTCGTAGACTGCGAACATGGATACTAGCTCTCTTGCTAGTGGTTATCGTGATACTCACGGGGATATTTTCACACAGTGGCCACCATGATGATGATAGTTGGAAAACAAGTGCAGCAGAAACGATTGAGCACAATAAGACGGAGATTGCAAACTCGGATCTTCCCGATAATTTTAAGCAGAAGATGCGAGAAGATAGTGCGACTCAGCAATATATGTTGGACCATAATTACCCGCCTATGGATAACACGCTGTGGGGCGGTATGATGACGGCAGCTGGCTTAATCTTGGTGGTTACCTTGTTTACTGTGATCATCGCAGGAGACATGGTTGCTGGTGAGTTTACATGGGGGACCATCAAACTGCTGCTCATTCGACCAGCCAGCAGGGCAAAGATCTTATTGTCGAAGTATCTCACAACCTTATTATTTGCAGCGACATTAGTGATCATCTTGTTCCTTACAGCCCTCATTGTGAATGGCTTTCTCTACGGTTTCGGGCACATGGGTCTTCCTCATTTGACAGTGAATGCAGCGGGCCAAGTGAAGGAGAAGAGTATGTTGCTCTATGTTTTTGCGACGTATGGATTAAAATTGATTGAACTGGTCATGATTGTTACGTTGGCCTTTATGATTTCGACTGTGTTTCGCAGCGCTTCACTCGCGATCGGTCTTAGTATTTTCATTATGTTCGCAGGACAACTAATCACATTGTTGTTCATGCGTTACTCCTGGGGCAAATACTATCTCTTCGCGAATACAGATCTCACTCCCTATCTGGAGGGACAACCGGTAGCAGATGGGATGACATTGGGATTCTCCATCGCAGTGCTCGTTTTCTACTTCCTATTGTTTAATGTACTTTCCTGGGAAATATTCCGTCGACGCGATGTCGCGGCATAACAAAGTAAAGAACGATCCTACAGGTGTGAGTTGCACCGATGGATCGTTCTTTTTCTATAGCAGCTTTTTCATTTGTGAATATACGAATGTATGGTATCCGGCACTTCGAGAAGCGAAGGCACCTGATAAAATGCACCTTTTGGCGTTATATCAATCGTGCCATTGTTAAACGCCCAGTCATCCGCAACCGGAATATGAATGGCGTGGATACCGGCATGAAGTGCAGGAAGCACATCCGTGGTGATCGAGTTGCCGATCATCCAAGTATGTCCGCGATCGAAGCGTTGTTCATTCATCAACGTGTTCATAAACTCGCGCGTCTTATGCACCGTGACGAAGATGCGATCCTGGAAGAATTGGTCCAGACCAACATCTTTAATTTTCTTCATTTGGATGGAAACATCTCCGCCCGTATAAAGAAACAATTGGTGCCCTGAATTTTGAAGGGTATGGAGCGTCTCATTCATCAACGGATAAGGTTCAACCGTGTAGGTGTAGACCGTATGACCGAGCTGCATGAGCCAGTCCACTTCTTTGGCACTGACAGGTCGATGATAGTGATCAGCGAACCATTGATACGTTTCAACGAACGATTTTGGAAAGCGTTCCGGCATAAAGCCGTGAATATGAACACCGGCAAGATCAATTTGAGCCTGCTTTTGCTTAATATCCGCTTTGGTCAGTCCATGTCCGGCATACCAAGTTAGCATCAGATCAACGAACTGATCGATGACAAAGTCAAAATATTTATTACAATGCACCAACGTGTCATCCAGATCAAATAATATGGTTTGTTCTCTCATTGTTTCAGGTCTCCTGCATCAGTTAGAAATGAATTGAATTTCCAACTAGTATACCACGCAGCTATCATCAATCCTAGTTGAAACCAGCTTACATCGCGACTGTGTTGCCTTTGTACATAGGTTCTGGTGCTGCCACGGGTCTGTTGCCCGTCTCAGGTTCATTGTTCGGTACTGGTGCAACTGCAGGCACTTTGATGTCCATTTTACTGCTGCCTTGGAATACGCCGCCTTCTTCAATGATGAATGAGGCTGCGCTAATATTGCCATGCAGGGAGCCGGTGGATGTAATGGTCAGCTTACCTTTGGTCGTAATATTACCTTGAACACTTCCTGCCAAAACGACGTCTCGCGCTGCAATATTGGATTTCACGACACCGTGCTCTCCGATGATCACATCACCTGCGCAATCGATATCGCCAGTAATCCCGCCTTCGATACGAATGCTGGCTTCTGATTTGATACGGCCTTCGAAACTGGTTCCCTCACCAATTAGCGTATCCGTTGTATTTGGATTCATAAGTTGCTTGCCTTTTTTGAACATGTTAGTTGTCATCCTTTCGAATTGATTTAAGATACGGTTTGGGATCCACACTTTCGCCGTTTTTGAGAACCTCATAATGCAAATGGGCACCCGTGCTGCGTCCTGTAGATCCGACTAAACCAATCGTGCTGCCTTTTTCTACGGAATCACCTTTGTTCACAAGAATTTTATTTAAATGCATATACCAGGTGC
Organism: Paenibacillus pectinilyticus; assembly: GCF_001700435.1. GTDB lineage: Bacteria > Bacillota > Bacilli > Paenibacillales > NBRC-103111 > Paenibacillus_E > Paenibacillus_E pectinilyticus. The sequence continues at coordinate 337,645 of NZ_LYPC01000028.1, read as the reverse complement.
GTAAGCCCTTGGAATGCTCAATCACGATGTTATTGCCATGGTAGATGTCCTTCCCTGTACTGACGACAGTGCCATCGGCGGTTGCAAATACGGGATCATTCTCATGCGCACCGAAATCAATGCCGGAATGATAGCTAGGTATTTTGGTGAAAGGATCTGTCCGATAGCCAAAAGGGGAAGTAACAACCTTCGTCATCGTTGGCCAAAGTGTCGGCGTTATACGAAGCTGTTGCTGTTGGACAGCGACTTTTTGCTTCGTAGCCGTCAAATTCGTCTGTAATTCCTTCACTTCGCCAGTAAGCGCTGTGAACGAAGCTAGTGTATCTTGGCCTAGTTTGAGAATAACCTCTTGAGAGACGGGATTCGGGCTGCCGCCAACACCAGTTGAAGCCGTAGAATCAGTAACATCATCAGAGAGTTCTTTCGTATCCGTATTCGTCTTGCCTCCTGTAGAGGCGCTCGCAACAGCTGTATTGCTAGGTCCAGGGTCGATGCCTGCAATCGACTTCAAGTCGCTTTCGAGCTTTTTCACTTCTTCGACCTGTGATTTCATTTGCTCCGCTTGTTGGGAGAGTTGAATGACCTCATTTTGCAATTGTTCAATAGCAGCATCTTTAGAAGTAACGGTTGCGCTCCACTTCTGGTTGGCACCGCTCAGCTTAGATTGTAAATCACTGGCTTGTTTCAAAGTATGGGCATGCACGATATAAATGGATATGGAAATCAGCATTAGCAAGGAAAAGCATGCTGCAGCGATATAGGCAGACAAATGGGAAATGCGAAACCTGACAACCGATTGCGTAGTATCTGGAATGATAACCAGTGTCAGTTTTTTGAAATATAGTGATTTATATGTTTTACCTACTAAATTCGCTATATTTTTGGATAAACGCACCCGTCCTGGAAGGGAGGCGGAGCCGTTTATTTCAGGTTTCCACTTAAGCTTCATAAGGTCTTGATGATCTCCTGTCGTGGTTGAATTTGGTAAAGGTCTGTACATCATTCGTCATATTGTGATAAAAACCTGCCTATCTACCTACTAGTCCTAGGAAAATGAGTCTTAAGTAGGAAGGAATCCTGTCGTATATGATCGAATGTACTAACACAATTACAGAAAAGCTGTAGATTTGGAGTGGAGGCACACATGATTAAGCTTGCAGGTATTGACATAGGGAACGATAGTATTAAGCTGGTGCTGGATGGGTCTAGAGAACCGTTCGTGATTCCGAATATCATTGCGCCGGGCTACGAAAGACACATTTTGCAAGAAGAAGATTCACCGTGGAAAGCACTGGATGTTGTCATCTACAGCCCGAGTCTTTCGCAACGGAATCAACGTTATTTCGTAGGGCAGCTTGCTTTGGAGCATGAGGATAACCTGGAGCTCGAAGATACAGATAATAAAGCGCTATCTGATCAATCCCTCATTGTTGCACTAACTGCACTTGCTTATCAGGGGCTCATGAACCAAGCGGCTAATCCTGGCTATGGCAACGTGGACGAAGTTGAATACACACTAGGTACGGGTTTGCCTGTGCGTACTTTTGCGAAATACAATCAGACATTCGAACATCGGCTGCTTGGCGAGCATGAAGTTACTTTCCTCTCAACGCCGCAATTCCATAATCGGAAAATCAAAGTATCGATCCGCAAAGTAGCTGTCTCCATTGAGGGAGCTGCTGCCATGTTCCATTTGGCGACACATGACAGTCTGCAGGTCAAAGACGAAGAAATCTACAACGGCTGCATTGGTGTGTGTGAAATCGGTGCATTGACAACAGATTTCCCAGTTATCAAACGCATGGCGATCGATAACCACTTCAGCCACGGTGAGCAGATCGGCCTCGCGACGTACCTAGATGCGATTATTCGCGATGTTGAAGATGCTTACGGCCACCTGTTCCCAAGTCGTGCGAAGCTTGCACAACGCGTGAAGAACCGTCAGTTTACGATTCAGCTGCCAGGCGAAGGACAAGTTGATATTCGCCCGATCGTGGATCAACATTTCAAAAGAGCAGCCCAGCGGATGGTTGAAATGATCAAGAAACGCTGGCGCAAATGCCCGGATATTCAATGCTTCTACGTCATCGGCGGCGGAGCAGCTGCGCTGAAGCCGTATATCCAGGATGCAGCAGGAGCTATGAAATTGCGATTCACGTCGGAAAGTGAATACTTGAATGTAAATGGCTACTTGAAAGTTGCGAAAAGCCGGTTAAGTCATCCGGTTTCCGTCTAGATATGACGTATTTGCACCCGCTTAGGCGGGTGCTTTTTTCTATCTAATAAGCATTCCTCCAATTATAAATTCACATCAGGGGTTCCTATTAGTTACTGGCTTCTGTTTGCTTCAATTTCGTAAGCTCCATATAGGTGGTTAAGGTTGAAAGCAGGAGACATAAACCGAAACCAACCGCGCAAATCATACCAATGATCGGTACTCTCTCACTGAACATGTGCCCTATAAGCACACACATGACGCATAGTATCAACAAGACATTTCCACCCCATAACCAATTCGAATACGTTAAACGCTGACTGAGTTTTCCAGCATTTTGACTAGGTTGTTTTGGAGTTTGCGTAACCTCTGAGGCAGAAGTGGCAGCGTTCTGAGATTTTCTTTTTTTTATCGCGCCCACAACTAGGATAACTACGATGATAAGAGGCTGATAGGCGAGAACAATAACGGGTGAACTGAAGTTGGAAAAGGCCAGCAGTTCAGTGGTGCTTTTGAAGGATAGGCATGCACTTAAAGTTAATAATAGCGCAATAGGCTTGTTAATTAATGGATAGTTACGCTCACGGAATAAGGAACTGATACCGATGAGTAGGGCCAGATAAATTGCAATGACTTTGCATGTAACGGTGGGAAACCAGATCATCATCACAATTAGATCAAGACGATCTAGAAAGTCAGTAACATGAATCATTTGGACCAAATTATAGCTGGGATAAGTGAAATTCGCTGGCATCTTAGGTCCAAGTACAGCAATGATGGAGAAGAGAATCAGCGTCAGCAGGAAAAAACCGAGTAAAGAACCATGTCGGATTGCCGATTTCACATGATTGGAATTGTAAAGCATATGTAGAAAGGCACCAAGAATGAAAATATCACCAGCGCTTCCAAGTGTAAGGATGGAGGTAGAAGCCCAATGTTGAAGCGGCATCGTCAGTACAGGTGTAGTGAGTCGTAAATAAAACTCATTCGATAGGAGCAGCGGCATGATCATGATCGTAATGACAAACAGAGGGTAGAACAGATCATTTACACGGGCAATGACCTCTACACTCGTTTTGCCAAAATACATGAGTAACAAAAAGTTGAGTAAGATTAATATTTCTAGTGGTGTGGCATGTAATAACAGTGTTGTACTATATCGCGATAAGGACGAGACGTCTCTGACAACTATTTGCCAGAAATGAAACAAAATGAGCAAATTAACGCAAGTTCCTCCCCATTGGCCCAGCACCTCTTTGGATATTTCAAAAATATTTTTATTTGGATAGAGCTTCGCCATATAGCCGAAAAAGCTAGCTATTAGGAATACATATAAAATAGCAAATATATAACTAAACCAAGCATCCATTTGATTCACGCGTATTAATACATTTTGTAAGGTGAGGATGCCCCCGCTTGTCACAATAGAAGATGCTAGCCAAGAAAGTTGACGTTGATTAATGATCTGATTCTTATCGATGGATAACACCCCCTTTCTTTCTCCTTATGTTGAAAAGCCGAGAACGCGTGAGAGCCAGGGAGAAACCTGCTGCACGAAAAAATGAGCTGGCATCGGTAAAATAACATGAAAGTAGTTGCAAGTAAGGCTGACAAGGATGGATACAACGGCAATACCATAAATTAACTTGATACCTGTTCTTGCTTGCAGCAGCATTTTGCGGTCGAGAATGAATGAACCTACAAGAAGGAGGAGAAAACTGATGTTAAAAATCCCCGTCATAAGTTAGGTCCCTTCCTTGGTCAAATTGCGGTTAATTACACCAGTATCTGGAATAGAAGCATCTACCCGGATATTGAATTCAGCTTCTTTGAAATAATGCTCCCAATTGCCTTCAAACTGTGTTCGCCACTTCTGAGGAAAAGTTCGCCAAACGATTAGACCAAGATGGGCAGAATCTGTGCCTTCTTTTTTCATTTGTTTAATCGTCGCAAGCATGGAGTCTTTGATTTCCTCCCCGAATTTGGCCTCCACACTATGAAGGATACTCGATTGGAACAGATTCTCATCAGATTGGTCTTCTCTTACAGCCCCGCGTGCCGTTACCACAATGTCAAAAACAACCTTATCCTCCTGTACCTTAGGCGAAATCGCTACCTTGCCACCGAGCACATTGATGGAAATAAGCTTGCCATCCTGTACTGAGAATGTGAGCTGCTGATCCTCAATTTGATCCCGAAGCCACATGAGCCCATTCGCTTCTTGCTTCTTATAGATGCCGACCATTTTATCTCCCTTAAATTGCACGTAGCCGATCAGTTGAATTTCATTAGAGGGCTCTTTAGCACCTTTCGAATTGCGAGCCTCAAGATAGCCCATAATCGGATCGCTTTGGAAGCTTAAAGCCAAGCCGATGTCCTTCATTGTGGTAGACATTGCACGGGGAGATTTGGTCAGTTCGCGAATTACTTCAGCTGGAAACCGTTCGAATTTAGGTTCTGCATTGAGTAAGTCGTATCCCTTTCCCTTCGTAGCAACAAGTAAGGTTGTCATTCGGTTTTCAGGTGATCGTGGGAGAACGTCGAACAATTGATCAATTCCAGCGGCAGCAAACTTCTCGCCGACGACAATCGTTCTTCGATGCGCAAGAAAGATGCGTCTTGACAGGCGTGTTTGGAGCTTGCTCACCGCATCTCGAAAGGAGGTACCTACCTCCGAATCAATGTAGTAGCTTTTGTTTCCTGCAGTACCGCCAGAGCCTCCGCTCGCGCCCCCCATGGAGCCAGGAAGCGGAAACATATAAGCGACACGGTATTTACCGTCATCGTCTATATCAACAGATGATGTCAGTACAAAAGCGATATCGTTAATTTCTGTACGATCCCAGCATCCGGTAAGGAGCGTTGCAGTGAGTAGTAAAGTGATCACGAGTCTTACGCGTGGCTTAGGATTTATCATTTTGTTGCTCCTCCTTGCTCGCTTTATGCACGTGATCAATGTTACTGCCGTCTAGGCCCCCCTCTTTCTTGATTTCCATTGGCAGCTCACTGTCCAAGCTTGTGTTATCCTGAATGGCCATAAATTCAGCACGTTTTCCCATTTGCCATAGGGGAGCACGTATCAGTGTATCTTTCATATCACTGGCGGATAATGGACCGATCGGTGATAGATAAGGGACGCCGAAGGAACGGAGATTCGCCATATGCCCGAACAGAATCATTAATGAGAAGAAGATGCCATAGAAGCCGAAGATTGACGCGGCAATCAGAATCGGAAAACGCAGCATCCGGATGGCGATCGCACCGTTAAACCGTGGAATCGTGAAGGATGCAATACCTGTAATGGAGACGACAATAACCATCGGAGCCGATACGATTCCGGCTTGGACGGCAGCTTGTCCAACGACAAGTGCGCCTAAGATAGAAACGGCGGAACCGACCGCTTTAGGTAGTCGGATACCAGCTTCTCGTAAGGCTTCGAAGGTAATTTCCATAATGAAGGCTTCGACGACGGAGGGAAATGGAATCGCCTCCCGGGAAGCAGCAACACTAAGCATCAATGTTGTAGGTAGTAGTTCTTGATGGTACGTCGTAATAGCAACGTATAGTGCAGGTGTCGTTAAGGATAGAAACATAAAAATGTAACGAAGAATCCGCAAGAGTGAGCTAATCTGGAAACGTTCATAATAATCCTCACTCGTTTGCATGATCTGAATGAACACGAAAGGGGCGATCAGGCAGAATGGCGTACCATCTGTGAGGATGGCAACTCGTCCCTGAAGCAGCGCAGATGCGACAACATCCGGACGTTCCGTATATTGCATTTGTGGAAATGGCGAATAAGCATCGTCTTGTATCAGCTCTTCAATCATGCCGGACTCTAAGATGGCGTCGATCTTGATTTGCTCAATTCGCTTGACGACTTCTTCAACCAAGGAAGGCATCGCGAGATCATCCATATAGCAAATGACAAGATTCGTATTGCTTTCTTTGCCTACGCTCATGGACTTCATTTTTAGATGGGGCGTCTTCAGTTTACGACGAATCATGGAAGTATTCGTACGAATGCTCTCGACGAAGCCTTCTCTAGGTCCACGCACAACGGTTTCGGTCTCGGGTTCACCAACCGAACGTTTCTCCGTACCACGGATACCGAGCAGAATGGCTTTAGCGTTCCCTTCTACAAGAAGGGCTGCATCGCCGCCTAAGACGGAAGCAAGTAAATCACCGTAATTATCGGAGATCTGCGTCTGGGAGACAGGCAGGATCACATTAGCAATGCGATCAATTGAGGTTTCGCCGCCGCCAAGCAGCATAAGCGATTTCATCGTATCATTCAGCAGCTGTGTATTTGTTAGGCCGTCCACGAACAACAGCAAGGATGGAATATGCGGCTCAATTTCGAATTCACGGACGACGACATCCGAGCATTCCTGAAATAGATCCTTAATAAACGCGTGATTTTCTTCCAATAGCAGCGAAAGTTTTGTTTTCTTAAGTTCCTCAATAAAGGAGTAGTCGAGTGCGAGATCTAGACGGGAAGGTTGTTCGGCTGCGGCGCTTGATTGTCCACCTGTACGTCTTTGCAGGAGACTTTTCATCAAATATTTGGGTGTTTTAGCCAAGCGAGGCACCTCCTGCCGTGTTCAAAATGATGATCATAGGAATGCGTAGATTATTCTCTGCAATCAAATAGGATTTTATTACGAAAGTTGGAAAATTTTATTTAGCTGTCTGAGAGGTTGCTTGTTTCTAGGTCTAGGTGTCAGCAGAGTAGGTATAGGGATGGTAACCTTGGCAAAAGCTATCTGAGCATGAAGATGCAGGGTTAGGGGATGTGGCATATGATTTGGATTATCGTAATACTACTGCTATTTATCTTCCAGGCGGCTACGATTCTGATCAGCGAATATAAGAGACCTGCCAAAACGGTGGCGTGGTTGAGTATTCTGTTTATTTTCCCAATTATTGGGTTCGTTATGTACTATTTCATCGCACGGGAGTACTCGAGGCGAAAAAAAGTCCACGGTCATGGCACGAGTGGACAGTCGCGGCATACGCAAGTGAAGATTTCTTCAGAGGAATTGATGGGGAAAGACAGCTTCCTGCCCGAGGATCTGCGTCTACGAGACTGGCTTCGCCGCGTACCTGATGCCCCGATAACTCCGAATAACCAAGTAAAGGTGCTCACGAATGCGGATACTACTTATGAACACATGCTGCAGGAGATAGCGAAGGCGAGAAGCCACATTCATTTTGAGTTCTACACGATACGCGATGATGCTGTTGGTTTGAAGTTCCAAGAAGCGTTGATCCGCAAAGCGAAGGAAGGTGTGACGGTTCGGGTTATCTATGATGGTATGGGGAGTCATACACTAACTCAATCGTACATCGATACATTGAAACAAGCAGGGATTGCCGTTCATCCTTTCCTCAAGCCGTTGATTTCATTCTTTGATAAACGCTTGAATTACCGAAACCATCGTAAAATTATCGTCGTAGATGGCTTGGTCGGCTTTGTTGGCGGCATAAATATCGGCATTGAATATGTGGGTGGGAATCCCAAACTTGGCTTCTGGCGAGACACCCACTTAATGATACATGGGGATGCCGTCAACGAGTTACAGCGTACCTTTCTAACGGATTGGCTCTTTGTAAGTGGTGAAAAGTTGACAGCGGAAGCCCAGTTATATCCGGTACATAAAGAGATGAATCCTTCACTCGTTCAAGTGATTTCAAGTGGTCCTGATACCCGTTGGGATGCAATTCAAGAAATGTACTTTGCAGGATTAATTACAGCTAAGAATCGGATCTGGGTAACGACCCCGTATTTCATTCCGGATCCGAGTATTATCATGGCCCTGAAATCAGCGGCGATCTCAGGCGTTGACGTACGCATCATTTTGCCCTACAAAGGGGATTCCCGCATTGTGCAATACGCTTCTCGTTCCTATCTGCAGGAGTTGTTGCAAGCCGGTGTACGCTTCTACTTATATCGAAAAGGATTCATTCACGCGAAAATCATCCTCATCGATGAGTTGATGGCAACCGTGGGAACGGCGAATATGGATATGCGCAGCTTCTTCAGTAATTTCGAGTTGAATGCTGTGATGTTTGACGAAGAAATCATTCAGCGCCTGGAGCGCGATTTCGTGATGGATCTAGAGGAATGTACCGAAGTGAAGCTAGAAGAGTTCGTAATGAGATCGAAGATGGAAAAAAGAAAAGAGGCAATTGCCCATTTATTGTCACCATTGTTCTAGATGGAATAAGAGTAGCTCTGTATAGGGCTACTCTTTTAAATTAGAGAGAACGGCATCTAAATTCTGAGGCGCGACGCGCTCGATCAGATCGCCATATGTGCGCAGTCGCGCCATAATCGAAAGCTGATTAAACTCGCGAGGGCTTGGGCGCAGCGCAACTTCTTTCCAAAGAAGCGGGGTTGAGATTGTAGCATCTTTAGTGGCGCGCGGGGTATAAGGTGCGGAAAGTGTTTTCCCATACCAGTGCTGTAGATAATCAATGTATATTTTATCACCGCGATTTTTCTTGAAACGCTCGATGGTGAACAGCTTCGGATGCATCTTAACGACATAGGTTGCGATGAAGTGTCCGACTTTCCGCAGCTCCTCAAACGTGTAGCCAACCTGGATTGGGACGTAAATTTGTACACCTGTCGCGCCGGACGTCTTCGGAACGGACTGAATCCGTAACGAATCCAGAACTTCGCCGATGATTTGTGCCGCTTCCATGATGCGGGGCTCCTCTTCCAAAGTAGGATCGATATCGATCAGCCACTCAGCAGGAAGTGTTTCGCCAACGCGGTGAAATGATGGATGGAATTCCAGGCAGGTCAGATTCCCCAGCCATATCAGCGTCGATAAGGAATCCAGATTCACATAATGAATGCCATCGAGCGGTGCCAGCTTAACGAAGCTAGGGACGGGGTCGGGGGCATTTTTCTGATAAAAGGATTTGTCCGCATACCCGTGGGGGTAACGAATCGTTGTTAAGTGGCGATCCCGGCAGTAGCGCAAAAGATAGGGAGAGAGCTCGCATAATTTCGTAAGATAATCCGCTTTTGTAATGCCAAGATCGGGCCATAACGGTTTATTCGGATTCGTAATCGTTAACTCGTTGCCTTCGACAAGCAGCGTGCCTTTCTCTGCTTTGAACGCCATTGGAATCGCTCCTCCTGAGCCTGTTATCGGTACTTTTCAGTATTGCCTCTCCGGAGGGGTCTCAAACTTTGTAAAAAAAGCTTTCTCTCCTAGCAAACCACTTGAAGCTGCCCTACGTTTCCTCTAAATAGAAACATGAAGGAGGCCATGAGGCATGAGTCATTATAAAAAAATAGGATTATCTTCCATTGTGTTGTTTGGCATTGCGTTGGGAGTGACGGCCGTTTCTGCTGCGGCAGCGGAACCGCTGAAGGTTCAGAGCGAGACGGATGTAGCGGGAGATCTTGGGATTTTGCAAGGAGAGGGCAGTGGACTGACAACAGATTATCTTGAGAAATCAACAACGAGGCTGCAAGCTGCTGTGATGTCACTGCGGTTGCATGGTCTTGAGGCGGAAGCATTAGCGTACAAGGGGACGTCCAGCTTCAAAGATGTAAGCGGTGTATCAACAGCGAATCAAGCGATGCTCGGTTACTTGAGCATGCACCCTGAGCTGGGGTGGCAAGGAACAGCAGAGCACATGTTTAATCCACTCGGAAGCGTGACGGCGCAGCAGGTGTATAAAGTGATGCTGGAATCGTTAGGCTACAGCCAAGGTGTTGATTTTGCATATGCAGATGTGTTCGATTTTGCTGCGAAGCATGGGTTATCCCAGTTGGCATCGGTGAAAGATTTCAAAAACTTACATATGGCAACGGCTACACTTGAAGCGTTAAAAGTGCCAATGAAAGGGATGACAGGCACACTAGCTGCGGATCTGGCAGCCAAAGGAAAGCTCGATACAGCGAAGCTTGATGAGCTTGCTAAACCAACGCTGACTATCAAGCAAAGCGATGCAGTGGGCAGCTATCTCAGTAACGACAAGGGGATGACGTTGTACTATTTTTCGAAGGATGTTGCGGATCCTAACGCTTGTGTGGGACAATGTCTGGCTAACTGGCCGATCTACAATGCGAATAATTTCACCGTTCCTGCTGATTTCCATGCGACCGATTTCAGCGTTATCACGCGTGCAGATGGCAAAGATCAACTTACCTATAAAGGATGGCCATTGTATACCTTCATCAAGGATGTGAAAGCTGGCGATGTGCTGGGGAATAACGTTGGCAAAGCGTGGTTCGTTATCAAACCTGCAAACGGCGGTGTGGCTCTAGGCACGAAAACCGACCTTGGCAATTATTTGACGGATGCAAACGGGATGGCGCTCTACTATTTCGATAAGGATACGAAAGGTGTCAGTAACTGTTCCGGGGCATGTTTAGAGAAATGGCCGGTATTCTATGCGCCAACGATTGAGGCACCAGCAGGCGTTAATTCAGCCGACTTCGGCACGCTGGTTCGTTCCGATGGCCGTATGCAGACTACCTATAAAGGTTTCCCACTGTATTACTGGGTGAATGATAAGAAAATGGGCGATACGTTAGGTCAGGATGTAGGTCATGTCTGGTATGTCGTAGATCCAGCGACTTTCGCGGGGACCAAAGCCACTAACACAGCAGTGAAAACAAGCAAGTCTGATTCGTTAGGCACGTATCTCGTGGATGCCAATGGAATGACGCTGTACTTGTTTACGAAGGATAAGGGGGATCCGAATTCCTGTGTAGGTTCTTGTCTCGCCAATTGGCCGATCTTCTACGATGCGAATCTGACGGTTTCTTCAGATCTCCAAGCCAGCGATTTCGGCGTGTTGACACGGAAGGATGGCACGATGCAAAGCACGTATAAAGGCTGGCCGCTTTATTATTGGGTTAAGGACCATCATCCAGGGGATACCACGGGTCAGAATGTAGGGAAAGTGTGGTTCGTTCTCGACCCAGCGCAAACGCAAGCCAGATAACGATGATTCAGAGTTACAGGGTGCTCCAACATGCTGGTGTTCAGGCGGGTTGGAGTGCTTTTTTGTCACAAACTATTGCCAAGTCTTCCAGCTGAGGATAAGGTAGAATCATAATATAAGTCATGTCGACTCGGGGTGTATTTGCACTATGCGAAATCGAACAGATGGGGAACTCATGAAGCTGGTCATGAGTAAGCATCATCCAGCTTTAGAGGAGCTATACGACCGCTATGCGAAGCTTGTTTACTCTTTTGCATTGAAATCCACCAAGGAAGAACAAGCAGCTAGAGAGATTGTACAGCTTGTATTCACACGCTTGTGGACGACGGAGAAGGGCTACGATGCGAGTAAGGGCGCCTTCGTCAACTGGATCATTACCATAACACGTAATATTACGATTGATTGCCTGCGGAAGAAACGCAAGGTTGACCAAGATATCCATTTTGAGCCCAAGGAATGGGAGCGGTCGTTCGTTGCCAAGGATGAAGATCCGGAAACCGTGGTGTCGCGGAAATGGATCGGGGAGCAGATTCAAGGAGCATATGTCCATTTGTCTGAAAGTCAGGTTCAATTGATTGATCTGATGTATTGGCAGGGCTATTCATTGAGTGAAATTGCTACGCAAACGAATGAACCGATTGGCACGATTAAGAGCCGGCTGCATCAAGGCTTGAAATTACTACGTAAGCATTTGACATCACTGAGGGAGGGATGACGTTATGGAAGAACGGGAAATGGTAGATTGCAGTTATTTGGTCAACTATTTGACTGGCGACTGCACGGCTTGGGAACGCGCTGCTTTCGAACGGCATCTGCGAACTTGTGTCACGTGCCGCGAGGAGTTAACGGAGCTGCAGAATGTTTGGGAGGCGCTGCCTTTTGACATGGATGAAATGGAAGTACCCGCGGATTTGAAAGGGCAGGTTATGCAGAGTATCCAAGCGCTTACCCCTGAACCCGCAATATCACCAAAGAAAAAACGTTCTTTCGTCTGGTTATACGGCAGCTCAGCTGCTATTGTATTAGGATTTGCTGTTGGCATCTGGTGGAACAGTCATCAGCAAGCTGCAGGTCCCCTTACGAATATCGCGCTCAATCAACCAGCCGAAATTATGCATACCTTTCAGTTGAAATCATTTGAAAGTACGATGCCAACCGCCTCAGGCACTGCCTATGTGCTGCAAAATGGCGATAGTCACAACGTGGTGATTAGTCTGCAAGGACTCAAGGAAACACAGGGGGATTGGACCTATCAGGTGTGGTATAACCGAAGCGGGAAGCGTTACAACTGTGGAACTTTACGCGTGGATGAGAAAGGAACGGGCGTCCTGACCTATACGATCCCTGCGAAGATCAAGGATGTACAAATCGACTCTTTCGGGGTGACCTTAGAGCCAGATCCGAATGGCAGTACGCCGCGTGGTAAAAAGATATTAGGTACTTGATGTAAGCAGGAGGTAAGCGGTCTGACTGATCAGGCGACCACGTGCAGCCATAGATACAAGCCAACTAATGTGATAAGCAGGGTGGGAATTGTCAAGATGACCCCTGCTTTCATGTAGCCGCCCCATGTGATTTTCACGCCTTTTTTGGCGAGCACATGAAGCCAGATCAAGGTAGCTAGTGAACCGATAGGAGTCATTTTCGGACCTAAATCGGTCCCAATGACATTGGCATAAATAAGGGCCTCTCTCAGGATGCCCTCTGTTTGTGTACCTTGAATGGCAAGGGAGTCGATCAACACGGTTGGTAAGTTGTTCATAATCGAAGACAGGATCGCCGCTAAGAATCCCATTCCGACAGTGGCAGCCAGCAAGCCTTTGCCCGAAATCAGGTCAATGAGATCACCGAGCGCATCCGTAAGACCTGCATTTTTCAATCCGTAGACAACCACGTACATGCCAATGGAGAAAACGACAACAGCCCATGGCGCTTCTTTCAGAATCTTCTTCGTATCCATCGCGGCGCTCGAGCGAGCTATGAGTACAAAGCCGAGAGCGGCAGCTCCAACGAGCAGGGAAACAGGAATCCGAATAAACCCACTACACATATAGGCAATAAGCAGAAGGCCAAGGATCCACCAGGAGATGCGGAACAGCTTCTTATCCTTAATCGCATCGGATGGTCGTCTTAGCTCAGCGATATCATAGCTCTTAGGAATTTGTTTACGGTAAAAAAGATAAAGAACGAGCAAGCTTGCGCCTAACGAGAATAAACTCGTCACGAACATTCGGCTTGCATATGTCACAAAATCAATGCCGAAGAAATCAGCTGATAAAATATTGACCAAGTTGCTGATGACAAAAGGAAGCGAGGTGGTATCCGCGATAAATCCGCTCGCCATAATGAACGGGAGAATGGTGTGGTCCGGTAGCTTCATAGCTCTGACCATTGCGAGCACGATTGGCGTTAGGATTAATGCTGCGCCATCATTCGCGAAAAAAGCCGAAACTGCGGCGCCTAACAGGATGACATAGACAAACATGAGCTTGCCATTGCCTTTGGCAAGTCGTGCCATATGAAGCGCGGACCATTCGAAAAATCCAATCCCATCCAGAATAATGGAGATGAGGATAATGCCGACAAAAGCGAGCGTTGCATTCCACACGATGCCCGTAACCGTGGCGACATCATGCAGGGAAACGACTTGGAAAATAAGGGCAAGCACGGCCCCTGCCGATGCAGACCAACCAATACTCAAGCCTTTCGGCTGCCAAATGACAAAGGTAATCGTAAGTAAAAAGATGAGAATGGCAAGAACAATCATAAGTGCCCCCAGGTAGATAGTTAAATAAACAATGATGTAAATATCTCAAAATTATGGAGCGCTGTATATACTAATTTTTTGGCTGGAGGATTCGTTCGGTTTCTCAAGTAGGAATGACAAAAAACGGCTCTTTCGCCAACAAGGCGAATAGAGCCGTTTTGCATACGATGAAGCTTAAACCTCGAATTTAGACAATGTCTCGTTAAGTGAATTGGACAGTTGGTCAAGCTGTTCCGATAGTCTGACCAAGCCATTGCTAATGCTGAGCTGTTCTGTGCTCAAGGAAGCTACCTCTTGGGAGGTGGCAAGTGACTCTTCAGCAACTGCGCTGACGTTCATCATGGCATCAGATAGTACTTCTTGCGACTGCTCGAGCGTACTAATGGAGTCGCTGACCGTGCTGAGCTGAACAATAAAGCCGCCCATGTGCGCCGTGACTTGTTGGAAAATGGTATCCGCTTCTTTCACCGCTTGAATTTGTTGCTTGAAAATCGGTGTTGCCGTAGACAGCACTTTCACTGTCTCGTTGATTTCAATTTGAATTTTTTCTGTAATTTGGCCGACCACATAGATGGACTGTTTCGATTGATCCGCAAGTTTGCGAATTTCATCAGCCACGACCATGAATCCTTTACCCGCTGCGCCCGCACGTGCGGCTTCGATGGTTGCATTTAACGATAAGATGTTCGTCTGCTTCGTCATATTGTTCAGTACATCGAGAATTTGGCGGATTGATCTTGTGCTGTCTTTTAAATTATCGACCTTATTCACCATGGAGCGGATCATTTCTTCTGTCAGACTCGTTTTATCAATAAGTTCAGCCATGTATTTCGTGCCGAGTTCACTAGAACTTTGCACATCCGTTGCCGCTGTGCCCATTTCGAAGTTCGCCGCAATGACGTTTTTCATTTGCTGGCCAATATGCTGCGTCAGCTCATTGCCGCGCTCTGATTCTGTGGCCAAACCGGCGGCACCTCCTGAAATTTCTTCGGTAGCGAGAGCAATTTCTCGGGCAGCATTTGCGGTTGTCTTAGAGGAATTCGTTAGTTCGGCCGCCGTTTCGAATACTTGCTGAGCAGAAGCGCTAGTTTGTTGAACTAAACCTGTGATTTTCTCCATCATGATATCGAAGCTAGTGCCTAATTGACCGATTTCATCTTGGGTTGTGTAATTCGCGCGAACGGTCAGCTTGCCCATAGCCCCTTGCTGCATCAGGTTACGCAAGTTGATCAGTGGTCTTCCGATCATGCGGACAACGAATAGACCAATCAGAAGAGCTGCAATAGCCGCGAAAAAAGCAACGATCAGCGTATAGTTGAAAATCTTCTTAGCCTTTTTGACCATAGAGCTTACTGGAACGTCTCCGATCAGATTCCAGCCAGAAACTGGCGATCTATAATAGGCAACTAGATGATCATCCTTCGTCGTAAACGAATTTTGGTCCTCTTCAAGCTGTTCTTTCGTCAGTTGGATGTTAGCCGTTTTTTCTAATTCAGTCATATCAGGTGTCGCGATGTTTATGTTGCTGCTGTTCGTAATGACAACAGAGCTGTTCTCGCCCAGCGTCATTCTTCCTAATTCGGTTTTCAAAATATCCGTGCTAAACTCCACAACCAGTACGGCGGAAGTCGCGTTGCTAATGATGCGTCCAATCCCGAAGGTGCTGGTGGAATCGCTCGAATATCCTTTCAATTTACTGTCGAGCCAAGCCGCTTTACCGCCTGCCTCATTAATCTGCTTGAACCAAGCGGTATCACTAACACTCGCATCGGATTCATAACCGCCACCGCCTGTCCCGACTAGGAGTTTGCCATCCGAACTGTAAATGCGAAGTGTTTTGATGACTTTGTTGGAAAAAGCGACGAAGTTCAATTTTTCCGTCAGTTGATGACTAGTATCAGCTGCATTGTACGATAGAGGATCTAGTTTGGACATTTTCTCCAATAGCTTCTGCAAATCATCGTTGTACATCACTTGCAGGGTCAAATCTTCAAAAGTTTGATAGAGGAAATCTAGCTTTTGCCCCGCTTGCGTTACTGTTTGTAGACTGGAGTCAGCCATGTTGTTCTTAATCACGTCTTTCGAGACGAAGTAAGAAATGGCACCGACAACCATGACGAAAAATAAGATGCTGGCGAAAAACATCAGGAACAGCTTCATCCCTACCGATTTCGCCGGATTTTCAAGCTGTTTGATTGAAGAAATAGCATTCTTTAGGACATCTTTCAAGTCGCTCACCCACCATTAGTTTCTATTGGCATGCCTCCCAACTCTGTGGAAAAAAAAGACATACGTAATTAGTTGGTTAATGATTCGACGCGCTTCGACAGATTCCTTCGAAATTTGTAACTTAATTTTAAATTAATATTTCTTATTGAAATTTTATTTCAAATAATTTAAGTAGTTCCAACCTAATTCTGACCAAAGTTGCATTCCTTCACATTCCTCGTTACAAATGCTTGAATACTAGGATGCCTTAAGGTTCTGTTGGGGGTCCACTCTAAAAAAGTGACCTTAACAACTATTTGGGGTTGAATCCATACCGCCTCTTTCTCTCGATCCGTCTGGTTAATAAAAGGGCGTTCACGCATTATTAAATGTTGAACTTGCTCCGTGATCATCCGCCAGTCATGAACGGTAAGCTTGCCTGTTCCTGCATTTCCGATGTACCATAACTGGTTCTGATCATCGTATAAACCTAAAAAAAGTGAATTAACCATTTTATCTCTGTAAGTAACACCGCTGACAACTGCGAAAAGGTCTTTGAACATTTTCTTTTTAAGCCAACGCTTATCTTTTCCATTGATTAGGTAGGTACTGTTTAGGTCTTTTATCACAATACCTTCTAAATCATGCTCCGCCACAACGTTATACAGCGCCTCCATATCGTTGTGACTTGTAACCAGTTGTACGTGTTGATTGGGCTGAATGATTTTATCTAGCGCAGCTTGTCGCTCTTTAAGACTTAGATGAGTCACCCAAGTTCCATCGCAGTACAGGACATCAAATACCATATAAGTGATAAGAACTTGCCGCGCCGCGTTGGCAATTGTAGTTGATTTTCTAGCGCTGTCACGTCTCATAATTTCGTAAAAAGAAGGCTTGCCTTGCGAAAGTGCAATGATTTCGCCATCCAAAATGACAGATCGAGCTGAACAGAAATCCTTGGTTTGCGTGAGTTCAGGATATTGCAATGTTCGCTCGTTACTTCTTCGATTGAATAGTTTAGTTGTACTCCCGTCAAAATATAGTAACATTCTCACGCCATCCCATTTGATTTGGCTAATGAAATGATCACCTTTAGGAAGCTCGTCTGTACTTACGGGCTCAAAAGGAATCAATGGTTCAAGATTCAAATTGTATTCCTCCTCAATCATTGTCGTAGTTATTACCGTCAAAAAAGTGCCCCATCTTGTCAGATAGGGCACCTCATGTAGCATTCTCAGTTCACTCAGGAGACAGGTTCCTTAGCTTTTCGAGCACGCGGCTTTGCCGCCGGTTTCTTTGGTTTTTCATCCGTAAGCGAAGCATCTTCGTTTATCGTTATTTTGTCATCAGACGGCTTGGTTGCATTCAAGCTCGCTTGAAGTGCAGCCATTAGATCGATGACGCTCGTTTTTTGCAGCTCCGGTGCGGATTGTATTTCTTCGCCGGCAACCTTACGGTCAATCGCATCGAGTAATCGAGCGCGGTATTCATCCTTATATTTTTCAGGTTCAAAAGGGGTAGAGAGTTGATTGATCAGCATCTTCGCCATCTCCATCTCCCGCTCATTGACCGTCACCTTCTCGGGAAGGTTCGGAACTTGTGAAATCGGACGAATTTCATCGGGGTAAAAGATCGTTTCCATCGCTAAACAGTTCTCGATCACACGAATTGCGGCGAGCGAGCTTTTGGAGCGAATCGATACCTTGGCGATGCCGATTTTGCCTGTTTGACGCATGGAATCGAGCAACAGCATGTAGGCACCTGCACCCGTATCTCCAGGACCGAGATAGTACGTCTTTTGAAAATAAACAGGGTCAATATCCGTCAAGTTAACGAAGTCCAGAATTTTAATCTCTTTATTCGCTTCCCCGGAGATTTCCTCAAGCTCATCTTTTTCAAAAAGCACAAAGCGCCCTGGCTCATATTCATAGCCCTTCGTGATTTCTTCCCACTCTACTTCCTTCTCGCAAGTCTGGCATTTTCGAACATAGGATAGCGGTGTAATACAAGTTTTGTGTATGTAGCGCATCGAGATATCTTTGTCTTCTGTAGCTGAAAACATTTTAACAGGAACATGAACAAGGCCGAAGCTAATCGCGCCTTTCCACACGGTATGCATCGCTGAAATCCTCCCCCAACATACGTTATTGTACTAGTATTCTCTTGATGCACTTCCTTTATACGGCAAGGATTTAAGAGAATGGTTAGGGCTGAGATTGGAAAAGTTATAAGAGCAATATGATAACCCAAATAGCGAACCAAAGGAGGGATTCACGGATGGCTTCAGAATCGAATTTATCGCAAGATACGGGCAATGAAGGTAAGGATGATTATTTCATGGACATTGATCGTATGATTAACGAGGGTCTTGGGGGCGGAAACGTCACCATACACAATGGTTTAATTGACCACTCAACCACGGATACGATGGATCATCCGGAATCCGTACTGGATGGACAATGAATGTTCACCGCGCTCAAGAAATTTTAGCTGCTGATGAGAAAATTGAGGTGGACTTGAACGGGATGTCTGTCTGGATTGACAGTGTAGACTCCGGTAAAGGTCTCGTCAAAGTACACGCGGAAGGTAATCCCGCAGATGCTCGGGTCGTGCCAGCAGGAGAGCTTGAAGAGGTACACTAAGGTCCGCATGGCAAATGAAGCCTTCTCCGATTCTGAATCGGGGAGGGCTTTTTTCTCTGATAGGTTGCTGTCACCTACTGGCGAGGACTATAATAGAAGCAGTATGCGCAAACGGAAGAAAGGGATGAGATCACTGACTCAATCCACATTTAAGTTTCATTCTCAGAACGAAGAAGACACAGATCGCTTGGGAACTTTGTTGTCAGCGTTTCTACAACCCGGATCTGTCCTAACATTAGACGGTGATTTGGGTGCAGGCAAAACGAGATTCTCGCAAGGATTCGCCAGAGCTATGGGAATAGCAGAGCATGTGAATTCACCGACGTTTACCATTATCAAAGAATATGAGGGAGCAGGTCTTCCCTTTTACCATATGGATATGTATCGCATTTCACAAGAGGAAGCAGACGAGTTGGGATTAGAAGATTACTTCTATGGGGCAGGGGTTACGCTGATCGAATGGTCAAGCTTAATTGAGGATTTACTGCCGCCAGACAGACTCAGTATTAGGATCACCCAAGAGGCAGATCTAACACGTGTATTTCACCTTACGCCATACGGCTCGCCGTATCAAAGCTGGTGTATACAGATGAAGGAGAACGGACATTTACAATGAGTGAACGGATAAAAGATACAGTTCGATGCTTAGCGATCGATACCTCAACATCGGCCATGACAGTGGCTATTTTGGAAAATGGACAACTGCTTGGAGAAATAAGCTCCCACGCAGAACGTAACCATTCGCTAGGGCTGCTTCCCCATATACAAGACTTATTAGCACGTCTAGGAATGAAACCGAAAGACCTCAGCGCTGTTGCTGCTGGTCAAGGTCCGGGCTCCTATACAGGTGTTCGGATTGCTGTTTCGGTAGCGAAGACATTCGCTTGGTCACTCGGCTTAGACTTAATTGGCGTGTCTAGTTTAGAAGCAATGGCTATTGGTAGTTCTGTACAGGACGACTATGAAAAAACAACAGATGCCAAGACTTGGATTGTGCCCCTCATGGATGGAAGAAGGAAGCAGGCTTTCACGGCTGTGTATGGCTTTGAAGGAGCAACAGCTTTGACGCCAGAAGGTGAGCCTCATGCTAGTTGGCATGAAGTTATTCCAGATGGCATTCGTGTGATTGGACCTTGGATGGAGCAAATCCAAAGCTTGATCAGCTCTCAGGGAGAACAGGATGCACCTACACAAATTCTGTTTGTTGGAGAGACCGTTGGCTTTGCGGACGAGCTAGCAAACTTTACGCAAGATTTTAAGGGCAATGTGAGTGTGATACCTTATGACATTGAAGCGCAATATATTGGACAGCTCGCTTTCCCGAGATTGGCGAAGGGTGAGAAGGCCGATTTGCATACTTTTGTGCCGAATTACACGAGGCTGCCTGAAGCGGAAGCCAATCTGCTAGCAGGCCTGCAGACAAAGAAAGGGGAGCTTTGATAGATGGAGCAGCGGCAACCGCAGGCGATCGAGAATTCGTTAATATTCCGGTCGATGACCATGGAAGACATCCCTTTTATTTGTGAGATCGAGCAGGAGGCATTCACAACACCTTGGACGAAGGGTGCCTTTGAGAATGAGCTGAACAATAACCAATTCGCGCATTATATGATTATGGATAACGAAGGCGAAGTGGCTGGTTACGGCGGCATGTGGCTGATTATGGAAGAGGCGCATGTCACGAATATTGCTGTCAAAAACACATATCGAGGGCGCAAGCTCGGAGAACGATTGCTGCGCGAATTGATGAAGACTTCTGCGTTCCTAGGTGCGATTCGAATGACGCTAGAGGTAAGAACCTCGAATTATGTGGCTCAAAATTTATATGAAAAGTTAGGTTTCCGCTCCGTAGGCATACGCAGAGGTTATTATACAGATAATCGTGAGGACGCTGTCGTCATGTGGGCAGATCTGCCCAAACGTAGAAAGGATAGTCTCAATGACTGAGGCTTTCAGATAGGTGGATATGGTGAGTAACGAAGATCAGGTACAGGAAAGACAAGAAGGAAATAAGGCAGACCAAACTTCAAAACCAGTGTATATTCTTGCGATTGAGACAAGCTGCGATGAGACTTCCGTGGCGATTGTTGAAGATGGCAAAATCATTCGTTCTAACGTGATTTCCAGTCAGATCGAAACGCACCAACGCTATGGCGGCGTTGTGCCGGAAGTGGCTTCCCGTAAGCATGTGGAGTCCATTACATGGATGTTAGAGGAAGCTGTTACCGAAGCGGGTGTCGTGCTTCATGAGCTCTCCGCTATTGCCGTAACCGAAGGCCCCGGACTGATCGGGGCCCTGTTAGTTGGCGTCGTCGCGGGCAAAGCGCTCGCTTGCGCCTTAGAGCTTCCGCTGATTGGTGTGCACCATATCGCGGGACATATTTACGCCAACCAGCTCGTTCATGAGCTGGAGTATCCTTCGATTTCGCTCGTCGTGTCCGGCGGACACACCGAGCTCATTCTACTCGAAGGCCCCGGCCAGTTCCGTATCATCGGGCGCACGCGCGATGATGCGGCCGGCGAGGCCTACGATAAAATTGCCCGGGCAATGGGATTGCCTTACCCGGGCGGACCGCACGTGGATCGGCTTGCCCAGGAAGCCGATTCCGAAATCAAAATGCCTCGCTCCTGGCTCGAGGCAGACTCTTACGACTTCAGCTTTAGCGGATTGAAATCCGCGGTGCTGAACGTCGTCAACCAAAGCAAGATGCGCGGCGAAACCGTTCAGGTCGCGCAAATTGCTAAGGGCTTCCAAGCATCCATCATCGACGTGCTTGTGGAGAAAGCGAGCCGCGCCGTGAAGGAATACGGCGCGAAACAGCTCTTGCTCGCGGGCGGAGTCGCCGCGAACAAAGGGCTGCGCAGCAGGCTCGCCGAGCGCTGCGAGCAGCTGGGTGTGCCGCTGCTGGTGCCGCCGCACCGGCTTTGCACGGATAATGCGGCGATGATAGGCGCCGCCGCATTCCTCAAGTGGGACAAGCAGGAGTTTGACTCCATGGAGTTGAAAGCCGAGCCGCAGCTCAAATTAGAAGAGTGGTAGGATCTCACACAGGGATTAGTACGAAAAACCGAACTAAATCGGATTTGTTCGACCCTGAGGATGGTTTAGTTTGATTTCGCCGAACTAATTAGCCGATTTTCGGGTAACAGCTGGTTTTGGTTTTTTTAAGTTGGCTAATTCGAACTAATGTCGCTAGCCTCCTCCAACAGTCGAAAATAAGCAGGCAAAATCGGACTAATTCAGTTGCTGCTGAAAAATAAATTTTCAAATAACTGTATTGACTTTGAAAAATTAGCATATTATAATCACAATCAATACTTTCAAACGCAACGAACGGGAATAGTAAGGCATGATCAGTTTCGCTCAGAGAGCTGTGCGCTTGGTGAAAGCACAGACGAAACGTCACCTGAACTCGCCCGGGAGCGGTAGGACTGATAAGGATGCCTAGGATCCAGCACCCAAGTAGGTCTTGACGGTTGACCCCCGTGATCAGGTACATGAGTGGTTTCGAGTGTAACAGCTCGGATCAATTAGAGTGGTACCGCGGAAGGTTCAAGCCTGTCGTCTCTTTTATAGAGATGGCAGGCTTTTTTGGTTGTTCTGAAAGTTGTAGCGGTATGCGCATACCGCACAATGGCAGTTAATAATTGAGTAACGACACATATAAAAAACGCAATGAACAAGAGTAGTAAGGGCTCATGTCTACGGTACAGAAAGCTGCGGGTTGATGCGACGCAGACCGAGAACGCCCTGAACTCGCTTGGAAGCGGTCGTCCTGATCGGCTTATTAGTAAGCCTTTAGGGATGAACGGATTGACCTCCGTGATCAGGTGATCTAGTTAGCAATGGGCTAACTAGATCTGAGGTGGGCTCCTTAACGGAGTCAACAAGAGTGGTACCGCGCTGGGTGAAGACCCGTCGTCTCTTATATGGAGATGACGGGTCTTTTTGTCGTCTGTGGAAGGTGTGCTGCAGCCACAGTCCACAGCGGTGATGAGATGCCGCATCCCCGTGAGATCTCTCGCTATAGTGATAAAAACATCCACTACAGTAACGCCGGACGCGAAATCACCTTCTGTAACGCTGAAAATCAAGCATCAAGCAGCTTGCATACCAAAAAAACATGCCACCCATAATCACACACTAAGCGAATAGTCACGAGCACAAAAACTCGCTTCCATACATCACAACAGCCCACAACGGGCATACCTTGAGGAGGAATTAACCATGGAAAACAATATAACGAACAACCGACGCATTCGCATTTTTGATACAACACTACGTGATGGCGAACAAGCGCCGGGCGCTTCCCTCTATCCAGAAGAGAAAATTCGCATCGCTAGACAACTTGCTGCAATGGGCATCGACACGATTGAGCCGGGCTTCCCAATCTCAAGCCCTGGCGATTTCCAAGCGGTGCAGCAAATTTCACGCGAACTGCAAGGCATTGAGATCTGCGGCTTCGCCCGCGCGGTCAAAGCCGACATCGATGCAGCGGTCAAAGCTACGCAAGACGCAGCATCCAGACGTATACACATGTTCCTGTCTTCGTCGGACATCCATCTAGATTTCCAGCTGCGCAAATCGCGTCAGCAGGTAGTAGAGATGGCTCGCGCCATGGTCGGCTATGCGAAGCAATTCGTTGATCGGATCGAATTTTCGCCGATGGACGCGACGCGAACGGGGGATGAATTCCTTTTCGAAGTGCTGGAAGCAGTCATCGCTGAAGGTGCAACAATCCTCAACATTCCGGACACGGTGGGCTACGCACTTCCAGAAGAGTACGGCGCGATGTTCCGCAGAGTGCGTCAAAGCGTACGTGGCGGCGATACCGTGGAGTATAGCGCGCATTGCCATAATGATCTGGGGCTGGCTGTGGCCAACAGCCTTGCTGCTATTGCGGCGGGAGTTACTCACGTAGAAGTAACCGTGAATGGGGTCGGCGAACGTGCAGGAAACTGTTCCCTAGAAGAGCTCGTCATGGCGATTGAAACACGTAAGCATTCGATGGGCGTGGAAACGGGGATCGTGACGAGTGAGATTTTTAACACATCCAAAATGGTTAGCCGCATCATGGGCTTCCCGATTGCCTACAACAAGCCGATTGTCGGTCGCAATGCATTCCAACACGAAGCAGGCATTCACCAGGATGGGCTTCTGAAGAACCGCAACACCTACGAGATTATGGACCCAGAAAAGCTTGGTATTCCGCGTTCTATGATCATCCTTGGCAAGCACTCGGGCCGTCATGCACTTAAGCATCGTGTTGGACAATTCGGTATTGAGCTTACAGGTGAAGAGCTGGATACACTGTACACACGTTTCAAAGAAAAAGCAGATGAACAAAAAATGGTCACCGACGATCAACTGATGGAGCTTGTAGGCACAACCGTTGATGGGCAAATGGAGCCATTCACGCTCTCGCATATGCAAGTGATATCGAGCAGTGATCGCAATCGTGTTGCTTCCGTATCCGTCAGAAACAACCAAACGGGCACAGAAAACGTCTATTCCGGTACAGGCGAAGGCCCGATTGAAGCGATCGTACACTGCCTGCAGCAAGCCATCCCGATGGATGTGGAGTTCGCAGATCTTGAGCTGCATTCGCTATCCACAGGCGAGAAAGCAACGGGTGAAGCGGAGGTCACGATTTCAGTGAATGGTCAAACCTACAAGAACACAGGGATCGACCAAGACGTCCTTGTAGCCGTAGCCAAAGCGTTCATTTCAGCTTGTAACCAGGCTATTCGTATGCAAAATAGTGCAGAGACAGCATCGACAACGACGGCGACAACGGCTTCGTAATCAACAAGTTTTGCGCTTTTCGAGTAAATTGTAAGAAAACTTAGATATATACACAGCATGTGAGCAAGGTTATGCACACCCCCTGTGTACAATGTGTATAACTTCAAGAAAAATTGATCTATCAACCTTTTTTAGGGGGCAATGAAAGGGATAACTTTTTCACAATTAAATGTGGGTAATGTGGATAACTTTATGAATAAAGTGTAAAAAGCTTGATGGGGGGCGGAATTTGCCCCTCATTTTCTGTGGATAACGATGTGAATAACTAAATTGCCTCTAATAAGCAGCCGTTTAAATTATCGGAACAATTCGTCATTATTTAAGTGTGTATAAGAGGACTGTACTCATCCTAAAATGAGCCTTTCAACAGGTTTGTCAACATAGGTGGATAAAATCAAAGTTGTTTCTGTGGGTATCTTTGAACTTTTTGTGAAGTTGTCCACAATCCATCCCAATACCCCAACGACCCATGCAACAAAAAAGCCCACGTCATCTGACGTGGACCCCATCCATCAACTATTTTAGGCCAATAAGACTTCCCATTCCTCATAACAAGCTGCAAGTGAGCTCTTCCGACGATCAACCTCAGCCGTTTTTTCCTGAACAAGCACATAGTCGTTATACACAGCCGGATCTGCGAGTTCAGCCTCGAGAGCCGTCACTTCTTCTTCAAGCCGTGCAATATCCAACTCAAGCTGCTCCAGTTTCCGTTGACGACTGCGCTCCTCACGCTTAGCTAACTTGTCCGCCTCATAGCTGCCACCGCTGGCAGGATCGCTTTTCACAGTAGAAGGGACTACCCCCTTGCTGCCACTACCTGAAGTTGAACTGCCAGCTGCTTTCTTCTCAGCTTCCTTGGCTAAACGCTTGGCTTCCATTTCGGCCAGTTCTGCTTTTTTCTCCACGTAGTCATCATAGTTGCCCAGATAGCTGGTTAAGCCATCCTTTTGCAAATCGAGCATGCTCTCCGCCATTTTATTGAGAAAGTATCGGTCATGGGAAATGAATAAGAGGGTACCCTCATAGTCCATCAACGCGGATTCCAGCACTTCCTTACTATATAAGTCCAAATGGTTGGTAGGCTCATCGAGAATTAAAACGTTAGCCTTCTGCAGCATAAGCTTAGCTAAGGCGACACGGGCTTTTTCACCGCCGCTTAATGCAGCGATTTTCTTAAATACGTCCTCGCCGCTAAAAAGAAAGCTGCCCAGCACGGTACGAATACGCGCTTCCTCTAAATGAGGGTACGTGTTCCACACTTCCTCTAGCACGTTGTTGGACGGGGTGAGGCCAGTCTGTTCTTGGTCGTAGTAACCAATCGTGACACCGGCTCCCCATTTGAACGTACCAGCGTCCTGTTTGTGCGCGCCAATTAACGTCTTGAGCAAGGTTGATTTCCCGACCCCATTAGGTCCAATTAGAGCCGCTGTTTCGGAACGACGAAGCTGGAAGGAGACGCCGTCGAGGAGACGATTCACGCCGTCATAGGAAATCGATATCCGATCTACCGCCAGGACTTCTTTACCTGAGGTTTGCTCGATTTCGAAGGAGAAGGAAGCGCGCTTCAAATCGCCCATTGGTTTATCTAAGCGGTCCATTTTCTCCAATTGCTTACGGCGCGACTGCGCTCTCTTCGTTGTTGAAGCACGCACGATGTTGCGCTGCACGAAATCCTCCAGTTTGGAGATCTCTTCTTGCTGTTTCTCGAACTGTTTCATCTCAATTTCATAATTCGCTTCTTTAATTTCAATAAAACGGGAATAATTACCCGTATATCGTTTGGACGCATGCCGTTCAATCTCATAAATCGACGTTACTAAGGCATCGAGGAAGTACCGGTCATGAGAAACGACGAGAATGGCGCCTGGGTAGCCGCGGAGATAACCCTCGAGCCAAGTTAATGTGGCGATATCCAGATGGTTGGTAGGCTCATCGAGCATCAACAGATCAGGCTCCTCCAGGAGCATTTTAGCCAAAGCCAATCTCGTTTTCTGACCACCGCTCAGGGTGCTTACCAACGTTTCAGGTGCAAACTGACCGAAGCCCATGCCGTGCAAAATACCGCGGATCTTGGCCTCAATTTCATAGCCGCCATGCTCTCGGAACCATTCGGAGCGCAGCGCATACCGGTTCATGGTGGTTTCGTACTTTTTCTCATCGGAAATGAGATCAGGGTCTGCCATAAGCGCTTCTAGTTCACGCAGTTCGCGTTCTGTTTCAAGCAAGGAACTGAACACACTGAGCAGCTCATTCCAAATCGATTTGTTCGTATTCAGACCGCTGTTTTGCTTCAAATAGCCGATTTTTGTTTCTTTCGCCTTGAACAGATCGCCGCTGTCATATGACATTTCACCCGCGATGATTTGCAGAAGCGTAGACTTTCCGGCACCATTGACGCCGACTAGCCCGATGCGTTCACGGTTTTCAATCTGAAGCGTTATATTGGAGAGTACAGCGCGTACTCCATAGCTTTTGGAAATATTAGAAACTTGTAATAGCATGTTGCTGCTACCTCCTGCGTTTTCGCTGCATAGTCATGTAAGAACATATTTAAGTTGACCCTTAGGCCCACATTCAATCCCATCAAATCATTAGTATACACGAAGTAAGTGAGCAACGCCTGCTTAATTTAGGAAAAGAAGGATGTCGAAGAACCCGAAGAGAATGAGAAATATAGTGTGAAAAGGCTTGAAATATCGCGCATTCTAGAGCTTCGCGGGCACGAGTATAGTTTTTTACTTTATTTATGTTAAAATGGGGGAAACCACTCCTCGCTAGGAAGGGCTGTAGCTTATGATGAACATCCGAGAGCGGAAAATAGAATTACGCAAGGAAATGGAAATACGACGTGCTTCGATCGTTTCGGAGACACGCGAAGAGAAGGAACTGCTCATCCATCAGAGAATGGTAAAGCTATGTACAGATAAGCTGTTTGAAAATGGTCAAGTCAGGACCGGTTCACAGCCGACCATTATGAGCTATATGCCTTTTCGATCAGAGCCCGATGTTGCCCCCTTCATGGAATGGTGCTGGCAGCAGGGAATTCGTGTGCTGATACCGAAGGTAGTGGCAGATACGAAGACGATGAATTTGCATATTATAAGCCGTTACGAAGACCTCGAAAGCGGTGCTTACGGCATCCGAGAGCCGCGTAATGACGTGCCAATTGAGCATGACTTAGGAACCCTTTCTATGATCGTCGTGCCAGGTCTGGCTTTTGACATGGATTTCGGACGTCTGGGTTACGGCGGCGGCTTCTATGACCGCTTTATGCAATTATTCGCTGCGCGTGGTCTGAAAAGACCTTTTGCCGTTGCGGCTGCATTTGATAAGCAATTGATTCCGGCAGTACCTTCCTCCTGGCACGATTTCCGTGTGGATGGGATCGTAACGGAAAGCAAGATGGTGTTCAAAACAGAAAGTTGATCTTGAGGTGATTGTCGTGTCCGAATCTTCACCGTTGACACATTTTAATGAACAAGGTAGAGCTCGCATGGTCGACATTTCGGAGAAAGCGGAAACGAAACGTACGGCTACTGCGCGTTCCACCTTATTAATGAAGGCTGAGACCCTAGAGCTCATTGTGCAGGGTAAAATGAAAAAAGGCGACGTTCTCGCCGTAGCGCAAGTGGCTGGCATTATGGCCGCCAAAAAAACGTCTGACTGGATTCCCATGTGTCATCCGATTGCACTCACTGGGGTTGATATTCAGTTTGCGAATAACGGCATCAATGAACTATACATAGAAGCAACTGTACGAACAACGGGTCCGACAGGGGTAGAAATGGAAGCTTTGACCGCTGTGTCAGCCGCGGCATTAACCGTGTATGACATGTGCAAAGCGGTAGAGAAAGACATGATCATTAACTCGACGCTGCTTGTCATGAAAACAGGCGGGAAAAACGGGGATTTTCACAGGCAAGAGAATTAAAGCGTGATAGTAGCAGTAAATTTCTGACAATCACGCAGGTTAGTGGGGTTATCTCATTCAGTGAACAAGGGAGAGGTGACGAAGGATGCACTGGAAAGTTGCGATTTTGACAGCCAGTGACCGCGGTTACCGAGGAGAACGAGAAGACACTAGCGCTCAGGTAATCCGCGAGCTGATTGAAGAAGAGATTCAAGGCGAAATCATCGAGTATCGGGTTGTGCCGGACGAGATGGACGAAATTATGGCTTCCTTAATAGAAATGACGGATTATTATCAAGCTGATTTGATTCTAACAACGGGCGGAACAGGCCTAGCTCCAAGGGATGTAACACCGGAAGCGACGTTGAATGTCATCGATCGTGTTGCGCCAGGCTTTGCGGAAGCGATGCGGATGATCTCGATGCAGAAAACGAAGAAAGCGATGCTGTCCAGAGCGGTTTCTGGGATTCGCGGACGTACGCTGATTATTAATCTGCCAGGCAGTCCGAAGGGTGTACAAGAGAACTTGATGGCGATTATTGACCAATTGCCGCATGCTCTAGGAATTCTGACGGGTAAAGAAGGCGATCACGGGTGAAGGATACCAACACTTCCATGCTGCGTGAGGTCAAAGTGGAGGATGCGATCGGCATGATTCTGCCGCATGACCTTACGCAGATCTTGCCGGGCGAGTTCAAGGGGCGTTTGTTTCGTAAAGGCCATCAGGTGACAGAAGCAGACATTCCTGCCTTGCTGAGCATCGGCAAGGAACATATTTATGTGATGGAGCTGCAGCCTGGCTATCTCCATGAGGATGAGGCTGCCCTGCGCATGGCGCGGGCCATGGCAGGGACGAGTTTGGACCTCAGGCTCACGGAGCCGCATGAGGGGAAAGTGAACGTGAAATCGGAGATTCACGGTTTGGTTAAGATCGAAAAGGCGTTCGTGGACAGCGTGAACGCCATCGATGAAGTCGTGTTGTCGACGATTCGCAGCAACACGGTCGTTCAAGCCGGCGCTTCGCTGGTCGGGACGCGGGTGATCCCGCTGATTGTCGACGAAGCGAAGGTTGAAGAGGTCGAGCGGCTTGCCGCGGCTCGCCGGGCAGAGGGCTTCACGTTGCTTGAGGTGAAGCCATTTCGGGCGCTGCGCGTCGGCGTGATCACGACGGGCAGCGAGGTCTTCAAGGGCCGAATCACGGATAAATTCGGCCCCGTTGTGAAAGAGAAGGTCGCGCAGCTCGGCTCCCAGGTTGTAGAGCACCGCTTCGCGCTCGATGACAGCGAAGCGATTGTTGGTGAGATCCACGCGCTTGTCGCGCTAGGCGTGGATCTGGTGTTGGTCACGGGCGGCATGTCCGTGGACCCGGATGATCGCACGCCAGGTGCGATCAAGGCGGCCGGCGCCCGCGTGGTCAGCTACGGCACGCCGATGCTGCCGGGCTCGATGCTGATGATCGCCTATCTAGGCGATCTGCCGATCATGGGCTTGCCGGGTTGCGTGATGCACGACCCGTACACGTCTTTTGACGTGCTGCTGCCGCGCATCTGCGCAGGCGAGGAAATCGTGCGCAGCGACATCACGGAGATGGGCTACGGCGGATTCTATCAGTGTTAGGGTATTGGAGATGAAGGTATGTTTCAAAATATAGGATTTAGCGAGCTTTTATTGATCGCAGTCGTTGCCCTTGTGCTCTTCGGACCGCAAAAGCTCCCGGAAATCGGGCGCATGCTGGGCAAAACGCTGAGGGATTTCAAGCAAGCCGCGAATGAGTTGATGAAAGATGAGCCGAAACCGCCGCAAGTATCACAAGCAACAAGCGCTCCACTCGTGCCTGATCCGGTTTCACCTGTCGTGGTGGCAGGGAATCCTGCACAGGACGAGGTGGTTGCAGACGAGTCGATAGCGCCCCTTACGTCGAATCCTGTACAGGTTACGGAGAGAGACGCATCAGACCGGGCTGAAGATGCTTTACGTATGTCCACGGAGAAGCCTGCGGTGGCCTTCGTCACAAACAAGTCTTCGAAGGCTATTCTCGTCACAGGCTCGCCAGTAACGGCTGAGAGCATACCATCCGCAGCGGATGTGTTGGCCTCCGCTCCTGCACAAGCCTCGGCACCTACCCCGGCGCAGGCGCAGCAGCCAGGCAGCACTAGCAATGTCCGGCGGTTACCGGACTAGCGGTACATTTTAAGCATTTTAGCATAAGAAGTGGTTCAACCTAGCAGGTTGTTGGCACTAGATTAGGTAGGTGGAAGCATGTTAAATGATGAAATGTCGCTCGTAGAGCACCTTGGTGAGCTGCGTAAGCGAATTATGTGGATATTAGTTGTACTGGTCGTCGGCATGGTAGGCGGACTTGTTGCAGCGAAACCGATTATTCGGTACCTCAAAAGTATCCCGCCAGCCAGAGATATCGGTTGGAACGTATTCTCGCCTTGGGATGCCCTGCGCTTGTATATGAATTTCGGTTTAGCGGTTGGGATTCTAATCACATTGCCTGTTATTCTGTATCATATATGGGCCTTCGTGAAGCCAGGCTTGCGTGAAACGGAGCAGAAAGCTTCGCTCGTTTATGTACCTTATGCGTTTTTACTATTTTTGATCGGACTCTCCTTCGGATATTGGGTTGTGTTTCCGATGGCCTTTTACTTTACTTCTTCAATTAGTAAGAGCCTTGAAATCAATGAAATGTATGGTGCTGCGCAGTACTTTACGTTCATGTTCAACATCATTCTTCCGTTGGCCTGTGTTTTCGAAATGCCGATTGTCGTGATGTTCCTGACGAAAATTAAGCTGTTGAATCCGAAGCGTCTGCATAAGTTTAGAAGATACGCCTACATGCTCATGGTGGTACTGGCTACGGTTATTACCCCTCCAGATGCCATTTCGGCCATCTTAGTTTCAGTTCCGCTCATTATTTTGTATGAGTTCAGTGTGTTTATGTCCGGTTTCATTTATCGCAAGCAGCTTGCTAAAGATGCGGCCTGGGAACTGGAGTTCGGTCCTAAATAAGAAAGAAACCATGAAAATTGTCTACCTGCCGGGTAGGCTTTTTTTTATTCGTAAAGGGAATATTTGGTTGCCATTTGGATAGAATGAGGGGGGTGTCCTCAAGAATGAAAAATGTGTAAAAGGACTTGCAAATTACTCCCGGAATGAGTATCATAAGAGGTGTTGTTAGCACTAAACACATTCGAGTGCTAATAAATGAAATTTAACTAAGACCAATTTTCTAAAGGAGGCTATTTTTCCATGATCAGACCGTTAGGTGATCGAGTAATCATTGAAGCCGTTGCGAAAGAGGAGACTACAGCAAGTGGCATCGTGCTGCCAGATACAGCTAAAGAAAAACCACAAGAAGGTAAAGTTGTAGCCGTTGGCGCTGGCGCGTTGAAAGATGGCGTACGCGTTCCGCTTGAAGTAAGCGAAGGCGACCGCATCATTTTCTCCAAATACGCTGGAACTGAAGTGAAATACGAAGGCCGCGAACTGTTGATCTTGCGCGAAAGCGACATCCTCGCTGTATTAGCCTAAGTTAGAGCAGCATATAGATCGGCAAGACGTTTTTTGAACAATGAATCTTTAGGTTTTTTAATTAGAGGAGGTTTCCTATCGTGGCAAAAGAAATTAAGTTCAGTGAAGATGCACGCCGCGCGATGCTTCGCGGGGTTGATGCTTTGGCGAATGCCGTTAAAGTAACTCTAGGTCCAAAAGGCCGTAACGTTGTACTTGAGAAAAAATTTGGCAGCCCGTTGATCACAAATGACGGTGTTACTATCGCGAAAGAAATCGAGCTTGAAGATGCTTTCGAAAACATGGGAGCTCAACTTGTTAAAGAAGTTGCTACCAAAACAAACGATGTTGCCGGTGACGGTACAACAACTGCAACGGTTCTAGCGCAAGCGATGATCCGTGAAGGTCTGAAAAACGTTACTGCAGGCGCTAACCCAATGGTTATCCGCAAAGGTATCGAGAAAGCTGTTAAAGCCGCTATCGAAGAGCTTCAAGTTATTGCTAAGCCGATCGAAGGCAAACAATCCATTGCACAAGTTGCGGCAATCTCTGCTGCTGACGATGAAGTAGGCGAATTGATCGCTGAAGCTATGGAAAAAGTAGGTAAAGACGGTGTTATCACAGTTGAAGAATCCAAAGGCTTCTTGACGGAGCTTGAGGTTGTAGAAGGTATGCAATTCGACCGTGGGTACACATCCCCATACATGATCACAGATACGGATAAAATGGAAGCTGTTCTGGACAACCCGTACATCTTGATCACAGACAAAAAAATCTCGAACATCCAAGAAATCTTGCCTGTTCTTGAAAAAGTGGTTCAATCCGGTAAACAACTTCTAATCATCGCTGAAGACGTTGATGGCGAAGCGCAAGCAACGCTTGTTGTGAACAGACTTCGTGGCACATTCACTTGCGTAGCTGTTAAAGCGCCAGGTTTCGGTGACCGTCGTAAAGCTATGCTAGGCGATATCGCTGCTCTTACAGGCGGCCAAGTGATCACGGAAGAGCTTGGATTGGATCTTAAATCCACGACTCCTGATCAACTAGGTAGCGCTCGTCAAATCCGTGTTACTAAAGAAAACACAATCATCGTTGATGGTGCTGGTAACCCGAAAGACATCGCAGCTCGCGTTACACAAATCCGTTCCCAATTGGAAGAAACAACTTCCGAGTTCGATAAAGAAAAACTACAAGAGCGTTTGGCTAAACTTTCTGGCGGCGTAGCTGTTATCAAAGTTGGCGCAGCGACTGAAACTGAATTGAAAGAGCGCAAACTTCGCATCGAAGATGCTTTGAACGCGACTCGTGCAGCAGTTGAAGAAGGTATCGTTTCTGGTGGTGGTACTGCCCTAGTTAACGTATACAACGCAGTAGCGAAAGTAGTAGCAACTGGTGATGAGCAAACGGGTGTTAACATCATCCTTCGTTCCCTTGAAGAGCCAGTTCGCACAATCGCAGCTAACGCTGGTCAAGAAGGCTCCGTTATCGTTGAGCGCTTGAAAAACGAAAAAGTAGGCATCGGCTACAATGCAGCAACTGGACAATGGGTAAACATGTTCGAAGCTGGTATCGTTGACCCTGCGAAAGTAACACGTTCCGCACTTCAAAACGCAGCATCTGTTGCAGCTATGTTCTTGACTACTGAAGCGGTAATCGCTGATAAGCCAGAAGCAAGCAAACCAGGTATGCCTGATATGGGCGGCATGGGCGGTATGGGTGGAATGATGTAAGAAGCTCTTAGAGCTTCTACATATGTAGTGAAAAAAGACTCCTTCGGGGGTCTTTTTTTTGATTTTTTTCTTTTGCGAAATAATGGGATAACATACAGCTAATTTCGTGTTAATTTTGATTTCTGTAGGAATAAATGGAAAACACGCAGTTAATTTCAGGGATTTGTCTCAAAAACGGCGAAAACTCCAAAAATACCTACCTATTTTCCAGTTAATCATCAAATTTCAGCTGGAATCGGGAAAATAACTGGAGGATTTCCATTTAGAACGTATGTTCCGTTTGGAGTGAAAATAAAAAGCCCAGCGGGGCTACAAAGTTGGCGTTATCTGTGTTTTAGCTTGTCAATTTCAATTGCGTGTTCAACGAGTTGTTTATCGAACACATTAAAGTGATGCGCAAAGGTTTGGTGTTCTGATGCTAAACTTTTTTGGGCTGTTTCTAGTTGCTTGACATCATCACGCGTTTCTAGGACTGCTTGTTTAATTAGAGGAATGTCAGATACTAAGGCTTCTATTGAATCCAGGCGGCTATTCATTTCTTTATGTATGGATTTCATTTCTGATTGTTCCGCTTTAATTTCTTTTAATTCTTCTAGAATTTGTATCAGTAATTGCTCACTCAAGTTGAAATCTTCCTTTCTAATTTCTAGGTGTACGAGATTCTTCGACTTGAAGCATTGTATTGTCAAGATCAGATTCATTGAGCTTTACACGGCGGTCCAACTTCTTAAAGTTAACACTCGTCTCGCTACAAAACGTTTGAATGGTAGTCTTAATGTCATCAGTCTGAGTATTCGTTGATTTTACAATGTCGATGAGTTGTACAAGTAAATTTTCTTTTTGATCTAACCGAGAATTAACCTTCTGTATTTCTCCGATGAGAATATCTAGCTTTTTGTCACTCATTCGCCCAACTTCTTATGCAGATATTTCTAATGCTTTTGCTTTAGTAAGTATATGTCTTCCTCGATTTTTGTGATCTTATTTCTTTGAAAATCTAAACGGTCATTCATCGAATGTATTACTTTGAGAAGTCGGTTATTTGAATCGATGTTTTCGAGATGATGTGATTCCATTGTATGTTGGATACGATCAATTTTTGCGTCCATTCTTTCCAACTGGAGCATCATTTTGTTAAGTAATTCCTCCATTTGTTATGTATCACCTCATTACTTTCAATGGTTGATGCTGGGAGTGACAAGAACCTATTCCTAATTATACAGCGCAATTTCCAGCCTGTGAACGATAACCTAAATTTACTTATGTTTACTCATAGGTATCTGCCACATAGCCTGGCTACCCTCATTCTGCTTGGACATTCACCTGCTTGGCCCATACGCGATAGCCTATTTATGGAAAAGATAGGCATTGGTACACTCTCTGGACTAGGGTTAGGCGTATACTATCTCAAACTAACAGAGGAGTTGACTCATCCATGGCTTTACAACCCAATCAAGGTAAACAATTTCAGTGTCCACCTGCTGACCCGATAATGACAGATCCAGAAAGAGTGATCAGAGATTTCTATCATCCGCAAAAGGTTCAAGTCATTCATCCGATTCAAATTGTAAATCGCCATCACTGTGTACCGGTATATGAGCATGTGTATACCTGCACAGAAACCGATGAGTACTGTGGCACTCACCCGCATCCGCATCAAGGTATGCTGCGCAAGTAAATCGAAGAGCACTTCCCGAGGAGAATCTTCCATGATTCTTTGCGGGGGGTGTTTTTTTGTAGGAAGAAAAGATTATATAATGGATAGATGCAAGTGGATTGAATTACGGGGGATTTAGCGACATGGAAGAGTTAGTTATCGATTGGTCATCGTGGTTGGGGCGGATACGTCCGAAATTTGATAAGGTTATCCTCACGAGAGGTTGGAAATATTTCAAAGATGGTGCTGTAGGCGCTATTCAAGTGGAAGGCACCTCGATTATAAAAGCAAGAGCAAGTGGATCACGGAGCTATAAGGTCAGTTTGGACCTCACCAATTTTACGCGAAGCCATTGTTCATGTCCGTATGGTTATTATTGTAAGCATATGGCTGCTGTGCTTTTTGAGGTGGCGAAGCAGGGGGGCTATGATCCTGAAGAATTTAGAAATGGGGACAAGCAGGCGCCACAGAAAATGGAAGGCGAACGGGAAGTTCCTATTTCGAAACTGTATAAACAAGAAGAGAAATTCCCACAACCTACAGATAGCTGTGCAATGTGGCAGACTTATTTTCATAAACAATTCGGTAATTCAAAGATATATAATGCGTTTAGCCTTGAGGAAGTGTGCATTCGCGCTTGGCGGGAGCTTAATAAGCTGGCAGATACATGGGAGTCAACGATTCGAAGTGTATATGATATTTCGGTGGCCCTGTATGTGATCCAGCTTTGCAATAAGCTAGTCGAGTCCAAGGCAATCACTAATGATTACAATTCGAATGCGAAGTATTATGTGAAACGTGTTTTAAATCATGCCCGTGAACAATTGGAAGCAACACTTCAGCAGATGGATGTTAACCGAGCGTACAAGCAGTATGGGGAGCATCTGAAGGAATTATCCGTATATTTGACGGACATTTGTGAGCATGGCTCAAGCTCCTATCTGTATGACTGGATTACATTGTATAAACTGCTTTGGTCGCAGTTATTTCAAGATAAGGACATGATGGAGGTAGAGACAGCGAGACTCAGACAGCTGCTTTCCGATCCAAATACGAGTGATCGAGCACATCATGCAGGAACACTTAGCTGCATTCACTTGGATATTTGTAAAGGTGATGACGAGAACGCTTGGGAACGGGCAGAAACAGAAATGTTTGAAATAGAGCCTGATGATTGGTTCGATTATTTGAAGAGATTTGTGTTTGAAAGTCAGTGGGATCGCTTGTTGGCATGGTTACGGTGGCTAAAACCGAAAATGTCTTGGAATGATCATGAGCATGTCAATGATTTTCTGGATTTCTGGCGGCTAGCTGGGGCGCATCGGGACGTAGAGGCTGAGCACAGGGAGGTGATGGTATCGCTTTTGCCTCAGAGCTATGAGTACTATGCGAAGTATCTTGTGACGAATGGCGAGTATCAGGCATGGGCTGATCTATGTCTGCTCCTGGATCTTTCGACGATGCACATCGATTCAGCGCAGCTCAAACTCGTTGAGAAGGCGAATGTTCGGTACCTTTTGCCCATATATCACCAAGGGGTAGAGGCTTATATGGAGGGTAAAAATCGCCCCGATTATATTCAAGCTGTTAAGCTGTTAAAGAAGCTGGCGGCTGCGTATAAAAAGCTGAAGCTGACATCTCGTTTCGAAGTGTACTTGGCGCAAATCGTGAAGCAATACGCGAAATATCGTGCTTTCAATGAAGAGTTAAGGAAAGGAAACATAATCCCATGATAACCTTATCACCCATGTATATGAAAATTCAAAGGCTCCCATCGGGGAGTTTTGCGTTATATGGAGAAACCGAGGAAGCGAATGCCCTGCCTGCTCATCTGTTGCGAAAGCTGCTTTTTGCATGGCATGAGCGTTCATTCTATGGTACGCAGTTAGAAGTGACTCGTATTGCGTATGGCGACGCGATCGTGCTGTCCCCGGCCATGGCTTTGGATTATTTACGTGAACCAGGCGTGCTTCTGCATAGCCGCTTATCATGGGAAGATGGGTTTACCGTGCTGCAAAAAGGAGCCGTTCTTCTGGGAGAAGCACTCGAAGCTGGCTGGTATGTACCTTCTTATGAGCTGTGGCTCAAAGGGGAAACTGGTTGGGAGATGCGACTGCCGGCGGGGCAACAGCAAAGATTGACGGAGTTAATCTCCGGGGAGTTCCCGGCGAGTTTGTGGCAGGGATGGTTCAGCAGCATCGTAGAGGAACTGTTGGGCACGGATACCGAGTTCGAGCTTACTCAGACGTGGCCAGGCAAGTTGCAAGCTCATAGATTACTGCGTGTGGACGATCCTGGATTTGAGGCTATACAAGCGGAAGCAGCTTGGATGCAGGAGGCGGACTGGCTATTTGCGATAGGTTGGGAACAAGACGATGCGCCATATCGGATCTGTGTGCAGCTTGTTGAGCCGTATGCGGAAACCTATGTGGACGGTACAACCACAGCGAAGGATAATGCTGCGGATTGGCGATTACGTTTTATTGCGCAGGATCGTTCGGATGTCAATCGGTTCGTGGAGTTTAGTACCACGGGTAATGTTTTAGTTGGAGCGGTGCCTGCTGCTTGGCGAGATGATATTGGGGATAAGCTGATGGAGCAAGCCAAGCGATTCCTGCGGATTCTGCCAGAGCTTGAAAGCACATTTCAGCCAGGCAAAATCATGGAGCAGCTGTCGGATGATCAGGCGTGGACGTTTTTGACGGAGTCCAGTTTACAGCTGGTTGCGGCGGGTATTTCTGTCTTTTTACCATCGTGGTGGGAAGAGATTCAGAAGATGCGGCCTCAGTTGAAAGCGAAGCTGAAGAGTTCCGTGGGTCAGGCGCGTAAAGCGATGTTTGGCATGGATCAGATCATGCAGTTCGACTGGCGAGTGGCATTGGGGGGCGTAGATTTATCTGAAGATGAGTTTATGCAAATGGCTTTGGATAAAAAGCGGTTGATATATATGCGAGGCAAATGGGTGCAGTTGGATCCGGCTTATTTGGAACAAATTAAGGATGCCATGAAGCAGGTGGAGAAGAAAAAGGGACTCTCCTTCCGAGATGTGTTGGAGCTTCATTTGTTAGAGAGTGATGAAGAAAATGCTTCGGATGAAGAGGTTGGCGACGCTAAGCAAGATTCATTGAAGATTCGTGTTGAATTGAACAGCAACTTGCGTGGTTTAATGAAGCAGCTGAATCAGACGAAGTCGATTCCACTTGTGGGGCGGATGGAGGAATTACAAGCGGAGCTTAGACCTTATCAGGTACAGGGCGTTTCATGGCTGTTGTTCCTGCGCGGTTTCGGGCTAGGGGGCTGTCTTGCAGATGATATGGGACTTGGGAAAACGATCCAGTTTATTGCGTATTTGTTGCGGGTGAGGGAGGAGAATAAAACGAACTCAAAACCTTCCTTGCTCATCTGTCCGACTTCTGTGCTTGGAAACTGGCAGAAAGAGATAGCTCGGTTCGCACCTACGCTGAAGATACACCTTCATTATGGGGCGCAGCGGGCAAAAGGAGAAGCTTTTACGGCATCGCTGGAGGAGGTTGATTTGGTGATCACTTCCTACAACCTTGCCCAGTTGGATGAAGAAGAATTGACTGCAGTAACGTGGGACACGCTTTGCTTAGACGAGGCTCAAAATATCAAAAACGCTTATACAAAGCAATCGCAAGCGATCCGCAAGTTCACGGCAGGTCATCGGATCGCTTTGACGGGAACACCGATCGAGAATCGATTGACTGAGTTATGGTCGATTTTTGACTTTGTGAACCCGGGATATCTCGGGACACTAACGGCTTTTAACCGCCAATATGTAGGTCCGATTGAGAAAAATGGCGATGGTGCGAGGGAACTGACCTCTCGCGTTCAGCGGTTGATTCGACCTTTCCTGTTGAGACGGGTTAAGAAAGATCCCGCCATACAATTGGATTTACCAGATAAATATGAGGGAAAAGCTTACGTGAGGCTCACCCCAGAGCAGGGGGCGTTGTACGAGAACGTCGTGCAGAACTTGATGGAGAAGCTTGAGGTTATGGGGAGGGATCAGAAGAAGAACAGTTTGAATGAAGTAGGGACACGGGAAAATATGAGTGGTATTGAGAAGAAGGGATTGATACTTACCGCATTGATGAAATTGAAGCAGATCTGTGATCATCCGGGGTTGTTTTTGAAGGATGGTGTGGGTGTGGTTGCGAGGGCGAGTAGGGGAGCGGAAGCGAGAACGGAAGGGAGTAAGGGGGGAAGAGCGGGTACCGGTACGGGAGCAAATGCAGGAGTGAGTGCTGAAGCGGATGGAAGAGCACAGCGCGGCGCACTCGTCGCCGCGGGTGGGAGAGCACGCTCAGCGAAGCTGGAGCGGCTGGTTGAAATGATCGACGAACTTAGGAGTGAAGGAGGCAGCTGCCTCATTTTCACCCAGTTCGTCGAGATGGGCCACCTGCTCCAAGCTGCGCTGGGGCAGGCGCTCAGTGAGCCCGTGCAGTTCTTGCACGGGGGTGTGTCTAAGGCGAAGCGCGACGCGATGGTCGCGCGCTTCCAGAACGAGACGCTCCCTGCAGAGGAGCGCTGCCACATCTTCATCCTCTCGCTGAAAGCAGGAGGAACGGGGTTGAACCTCACAGCGGCGAATCATGTCTTCCACTACGACCGCTGGTGGAATCCCGCCGTGGAGAATCAGGCCACGGATCGCGCTTTTCGCATCGGGCAAACGCGCAACGTGCAGGTGCACAAGTTTGTTACGCTCGGCACGCTCGAAGAGCGCATCGACGAGATGATCGGGCGTAAGCAGGGCCTCAGTGACCAAATCGTCGGCAGCGGCGAGAACTGGGTCACGGAGATGTCGACAAGCGAGCTGCGCGAGCTTTTCGCCTTGCGGCGCGACTGGATCGAGAAATAGAAAAGGCGCCACATCGCTGTGGCACCTTTTTTTCTATTTCGTTGGGAATGTAGCTGCCATAATGGCATCAATATTTTGCTTCTCATTAGGATCCTTCGCAATAAGCTTATCCATAAGCGCTTGATCCTTGGAGCCTTGTTTCTGTATGGCTGCCAAATACCATCTAATTAACACGCGATTGACTTGGTCATCCATATTGTCTGTCATGTGTGGTTTAATCAGGGCAACGGCATTTGTATAATCGCCGCGCATGTAGCTGATTTGTCCCACATTCAATGCCATAGTCGGAGTAACTGCGAATTCGCGGCCTTGTATCTGATCTTTTGGAAGGTTTTTTAGAGAATCGATTTTAGTCAAAACCGTGTTATAAGTAACTAAAGCTTTATCGAGAATCGAATTGAACCCAGCCGTATCACCTTTGGTTTGTGCTTGATTAGCGAGGTCAATACTGAGCGACATACTCTTCTCATACATGTCTGTGTACCACGGGTAGTTCGGAATTTGCGCATTGGCCCATTCATAAGCGTCCTGAAGTTTACCTTTCAGAAGAAGCATATTCAACTGTTGCATAGCAACGGCACGGTTATGGGGTTCCTTTTTCAACAATTGCGCCATCAGGTCTTGTGCTTGTGTGAAGAAAGGCTCACTCTTCGTAGAGTCGTTAGGGTTTTCCTTCTGGGTTTGATTGTAAACCTGAAGGAGAATACCAATGCGGCTTACTTGACCTGTTAACAAATAATCCGGATGTCCAGGATGTAACGAAATCGCTTTATCAAGCGGTGTCACAATTTGATTGTAATCCTTACTTGTTTTAATGACTTCCAGTGTCTGCTTATAGTCTCCATTTGCCGATAGTAGCTGCGCTGAGATAAAAAACATCACAAGTGAAGCAATCCCAATAGCAGCAGGGAACGACTTATGGATCAAAATTGAATGTGATTTTAGCTTGAGTGGGCTAGAAGAACTATTGCTCAGCATCCCACCAAGTGCGAGGAAGAGAATCGCTCCCATGTAAACATAGCTCAAATCGAAGTCAATCATGCTGTGGGCTAAAAGTGAGATTACGATAATGAAAAATAGAAAGTGCAAATCACGCTTTTCTTGCGAACTTTTGATATAGCTTCGAATATAGAAAAAGCTAACAGCAATGACGAAACCGATAAAAGCTAAGAATCCAAGTGCACCAGCCTCAACTAAATATTGAAGAGCGAAGTTGTGAGCTTGACGACTTGTATAAGGATTATTTTGATACTTCTCATATAAAGAAGCCCAAGCTCCGCCACCAGCACCAAGAATGGGATAGTCTTTCCACAGCTTAATCGCATCTTTATAAAATGTTCCACGTTCCAACACGCTGTTTTGCTGAAAGTTAATATTCTCAATCCGTGTTCTGACATTGTCCGGAAGTAGATTCTTAACACCAGTATCACTAAAGATAAGAATAGCCCCAATAAGTCCAATAACAATTGTAACAATTGGAAGAATAAATGTTGCATACTTTTTAGAATCGAATCGATTTAAAATACGCTCCAACCAAGGTTGAACAAAGACTTGAATAGTGATAGACAATACTGTGAAAACTATTGATGCAAGTAGTAAAATAGACCAGCCATGCCAAGATTCTGAAGCA
The DNA here is from genome assembly GCF_001700435.1 of Paenibacillus pectinilyticus. Classification (GTDB taxonomy): domain Bacteria; phylum Bacillota; class Bacilli; order Paenibacillales; family NBRC-103111; genus Paenibacillus_E; species Paenibacillus_E pectinilyticus. The sequence continues at coordinate 295,706 of NZ_LYPC01000028.1, read as the reverse complement.
CTAGTTTGTTTCTGTAGTCCAATGCCAATATCGGATACTTTTTGCAAAATCACGAGAGATGTAATAAAAGCTAGTACCAGTTGAATCAGAGCTAAGATTTGACGACTTATTTTAAAGAAGAATAGCATTATGAGGACAATTACAGGGATTACGACAATCGCACCGCGCGACAATGTCAACCAGAAGGAAACAATTGTGGGAACTAATAAGAATGCATGTGGGAGAACCACGTACCATTTACGGGATTTAATTATAAAAAATAAAGAGCTTAATATTAGAGTTATTAGCAAAGCTGCGTATGTATTAGCATACTGAAATACCGAAGTTAAGCGCGATCCATTAACATCAGTCAAAACTGCGTCGCGGTAAAGATTGGAATTGGTTCCATCCATAAAAGCAAACCATTTAACTAAATGACCAGCAAAAGATCCGTTGCCTAGCCAATATAGAAGTCCGAATACGACTATAAAATATCCAGAGATCATGAATAAACGTGCAATAATTACAGTGCCTATCTTATTTCTAGTAAGAAATACACCCAAAATAAAGAAAGTTGCATATAACATTTGGATGTAAACCATATTTGTTGCCAAGTAGTGTGAAGCTGCATTTGACAAAGATATGATATAGGTCAAAGGCATCATAAATACAAGAATTGTGAGGACATCTTTCTTTTCCTGTAGTTTAAAAACAAAAAATGCAAGAATAGCAATGAGCAATAAAATAATAGATGACCATACTGAAGCTGAATAGATAGATCGTTCGAAATCGATTGTTCCACCATTAAACAACGCTCTTTGAAATGGTGCCCAAAACATAAACAAGCCCGTAAGTACCACTAACACCCAAAAAATAACAGAGCTCTTCTCTGTCGTTATTGTTCCATTTGATTTTGCACGCGATGCCGCGTAGGCATTCTTACTTGCACTCATTCAGGACAGTCTCCTTCTTCGCTAAAGTTCGACTTCATTTTAGCATACTTGGAAGAAGGTTTCCAAATGATTAATCGTAATTTGTAGTATTACTAACTGTGTTTTTGCTATAATCGAATCTATGGATGTTTAGGATACTAACTTATTATAAATTTGGGGTATTACTGGTATAGGAGAAAAGTAGAGTGACTATGGTTTCAGTTATTATGAGTGTTTTTAATACTAGTGATGTAAAAGTGCTTCAACGTTCAATTCATTCAATTATATCCCAAACTTTTTCTGATTTTGAATTTATTATTTGTGACGATGGTTCTACTGATGGTACTTACGAAGTGCTTGCGACTATTTGTAAAAGCGATAGAAGAATCAAGCTTATTAGAAATGAAACAAACTTGAAAGCGGCCATGGCCCGAAATCGTTGTATATCTCTAAGCAAAGGAAAGTACATAGCGATTATGGACGCAGACGATTGTTCCGTAGTAAATAGACTTCAAACTCAGTTAGATTTTCTAGAGAATAATAAGGAATTTGACTTTGTCGGAAGTAGTGCCGATTTATACAATGAGATTGGAATATGGGGCCACCGCAAATATAATAAATACCCTGAAAACAAAGATTTTCTGTTTGTATTACCATTTGTCCACGCTTCGGTTATGTTTCGTAAGAAGGCTCTTGAAGAAGTCGGCGGATATCGTGTTGCAAAAGAAACGAATCGAACTGAGGATTACGATTTGTTTATGCGTTTATATGCGAATGGTAATAAAGGAGCGAATCTTGAAGATATGTTATACTTGGTCCAAGAGGATCAAGCTTTGTATAAACGAAGAAAATATCATCACAAATTTAATGAAGCTATAGTAAGATATAAAGGTTTTCGCGCACTTGGATTGATGCCGCGAAGCTTTTTATATGTCATTAAACCGCTTGTAGTAGGTTTGATTCCATTGTCACTACTTAACCAGCTGAAAGATATGTATTATAAGAATAAAAAGTTGGTGGATAAATGATCAGCCCAAAAGTATCTATCGTTATCCCTGTTTATAATGGATCAAATTTCTTAAAGGAAGCTATTGACAGCGCATTGGCACAGACATATTCAAACATTGAGGTTATTGTTGTAAATGATGGCTCAAAAGATGATGGTGCAACCGAGACTATTGCTAGGTCATATGGAGATAGGATTCGTTATTTCTCAAAGATTAATGGGGGCGTGTCGACAGCTTTAAACTTAGGAATAAAAGAAATGACAGGCGATTATTTTTCTTGGCTGAGTCATGATGATATGTACAAGCCTGAAAAGGTAGCGAGGCAAATTGAATTTATACAAAGCCTAGAAGGTAGCGATAAGATAAACACCATAATTTATGGTGGCTTTGAATTAATTAACGATAGATCCAAAACTATTGATGTTATAGATTACTCTAAGCTATATGGAAATTCTCAGCTATCGGCCTCACTTTTTCCGGTTTTTAGAGGTCTTGCCAATGGTTGTACCATGCTTATTCCTAAAAGCCATTTCGATCGGGTTGGTTTGTTTGATGTTGGTTTAAGAACGACTCAAGATTACGAGTTATGGTTTAGAATGTTCCGTGGGGTTACAGTTAAATTTAGTCCTGGTATCTACCTCAAATCACGTGTTCATTCGAATCAGACTGGTAAAACAAATAAGGAACATACAAATGAATGCGAGAAATTGTGGATATCTATGTTGGATACAGTGAGCTATGATGAAATGTGTGAGATGGAAGGCACACCCTATCATTTTTATATAAGAACAGCAGAATTTCTAAGAAAACATTCTACTTACTTAGCAGCCGAAGAACATTCAAGAAATCTTGCGGAAATGGAGATTGTCCGAAATAGTGGTGAAATACCAATAGAGAAAATTCGATCCACAGTTCCTTTCTCCATGTCTACCGGTGGGATTTTATATAAAGTTCTGAGAATTATACAATATGTTAGAAACAATGGACTCTTTATGACTTCCAAAAGAATATTAAAGAAGTTTTACTGACTCAAGTCAATTTCAACACTGATTAAGATTAGAATTTAGGAGTGAGAAAATGTTTAAAGATAAAACGTTACTTATTACTGGTGGTACAGGTTCTTTTGGTAATGCCGTCCTACGACGGTTTTTAAACAGTGATATTAAGGAAATTCGTATATTTTCTCGTGATGAGAAGAAACAGGACGATCTTCGAAATGAATATAAGAATCCGAAAATAAAATTCTATGTTGGGGATGTTCGTGAATATTCAAGCATATCAGCAGCTATGGGCGGCGTTGATTACGTTTTTCACGCAGCAGCCCTAAAGCAGGTGCCTTCCTGCGAGTTCTTTCCCTTGGAAGCTGTTCGAACAAACGTACTTGGAACCGAAAATGTTCTAAATGCTGCAATCGCTAATCAAGTAAAAAAAGTTATATGCCTTTCTACTGATAAAGCAGTATATCCAATAAATGCTATGGGAATGTCTAAAGCTATGATGGAGAAGTTAGCTGTTTCTAAGGCCAGAATGGGAACAAATCATAACACGGTTATTTCCGTCACGCGATATGGCAATGTAATGGCGTCTCGCGGATCAGTTATTCCACTTTTCACCAAGCAACTGAAAACGGGGCAGTCTTTAACAATTACTGATCCTAACATGACAAGATTTATGATGTCACTAGATGATGCAATAGATTTGGTTTTGTTTGCCTTTGAACATGCTAAAGGAGGGGAGCTTTTTATACAAAAAGCCCCGGCTGCCACAATCGAAGTATTGGCAGAGGCTATGCGTGAAGTATTCGATATTAACGCCGACATTACTTGTATTGGAACACGCCATGGTGAAAAAGTATACGAGACTCTCCTAACTCGAGAAGAAAATGTAAAAGCATCTGATTTAGGTCGATACTACATGGTTCCAATGGATGATCGTGACTTAAATTACGGCAAGTTTTTTGTGGACGGAGAAAAAATAATTACAGAAGCAGAAGACTACAATTCTCACAATACTGAAAGGTTAAATAAAGATCATATGGTCGATATGCTTAAGAAACTAGATTATATACAGAATGAACTAAAAACCAAATCATATGGTGAGGGTTATTAATATGAAGGTTATGACTATTGTTGGAACACGTCCAGAAATTATTAAGCTAAGCTGCGTAATTGAAGAGCTGGATAAATATACAGAGCACATTCTAGTCCACACTGGACAAAATTATGACTACGAATTAAATGAAATATTTTTTACAGGCATGGGGATTCGGAAACCTGATATTTTTCTTGAAGCTGTGGGTAACACTGCAGCTGAGACGATTGGTAACGTTATTATTAAAACAGATGAACTATTTAAGAAAATTAATCCAGATGCTGTTCTACTGTATGGCGATACGAATTCTTGCTTATCAGTAATTTCAGCTAAAAGAAACAAAATACCTATATTTCATATGGAAGCTGGTAATCGTTGCTTTGATCAAAGAGTGCCTGAGGAAATCAATCGAAAAATTGTTGATCAGTTAAGCGATATTAATATGACATTAACAGAACATGCACGCCGATATTTAATTGATGAAGGAATTAGACCTGAAACAATTATTAAAACTGGCTCAAGTATGAAAGAAGTGTTGGAAAGACAAGCCGATAAAATAATCAACAGTGATGTACTGACACGATTAAAGCTCGCTAAAAGTGATTATTTTGTTGTTAGCGCTCACCGTGAAGAGAATATTGATTCTCCGACGAATGTTAGGGATTTAGTCGACTCTCTTAATGCCATCGCTGAGACTTATTCGAAAAGAATTATCGTATCAACTCATCCGAGAACGCAAAAATTGATTGAACGAGGAAATTTTAATTTCAATAGTTTAGTTGAATTAATGAAACCTTTAGGATTTGCTGATTATATCAAGCTTCAGCAGAATGCTTTTTGTGTAATTTCAGATAGCGGCACAATTACAGAGGAGTCTTCAATTCTGCATTTCCCTGCGATTACTATAAGACAAGCACATGAGCGACCAGAGGGAATGGATGAAGGCACGCTTGTAATGTCCGGTTTAAAGAAAAGTAATGTATTGGATGCCATTAATCTTGTGGTTTCTCAGTATACTGAAAATAAACAGCCATTTAAAACTGTTTCGGACTATGACACTGATAATGTATCCAAAAAAGTTGTGAGAATTATCCTTAGTTATACAGATTATGTTAATCGAACGGTTTGGAAAAAAGACTAGTAAAAGGAAGATTATGATGAAAAAGATTGCTGTACTCGGTGCTACAGGCATGGCCGGACATGTTATTGCTTTATTTCTTGAAGAACAAGGATATGATGTTTATCGAATGTCCAGAAGCATTGCTATTTCTGAGAAGAATGCCCGAATTGATGCGAATGATTTCGTAAGTTTAATTAATTGGCTTGAAGAAATTAAACCTGATGTAGTTATAAATTCGATTGGTATTTTGCAAAGAGAAGCGGATGCTCGCCCGGATATAGCCATTCAATTAAATGCATATCTTCCTCGCAAATTAGAACAGCAATTTAAGGATAGCCAAATCAAGGTCATACATTTGAGCACAGATTGTGTTTTCTCTGGAACAAAGGGAGGCTATGAAGAAGATTCATTGCCCGATGGAATGACCATGTATGACCGTTCTAAAGCATTAGGTGAAGTTGTTAATGAAAAAGATCTCACATTCCGTATGTCCATCATCGGACCAGACACCGATTTGAATGGTACTGGCTTGTTTAACTGGTTTATGAAGCAACAAGGGGCAACGAATGGGTATACTAAAGCCCTCTGGAATGGGGTTACGACAATTGAACTTTCCAAAGCGATAGACGCGGCAATTCAGCAGGACTTGTCCGGGCTTTATCACTTCACAACAAACGGTAAGATTAACAAATTCGATTTATTATGCTTGTTTCAAAAGGAATTCAATAAGCATAATGTAGGAATCATGCCTTACGATAGTTATGTAGTTGATAAAACGCTAATTAACACACGTACAGATTTTAAATATGTTATTCCAACTTACCCCGAAATGATCAAAGAAATGGCTTTATGGGTAAATGAGCATAAGGGGTTGTATGATTATGAATAAATTATTTGTAATGTTTATTGGTTTTGTTAAGTACAAAAACTTATTGTTTGAACTAGTAGTTAGAGATATAAAGGTTCGCTATAGAAAATCTGTATTAGGTTTACTATGGACATTATTAAATCCATTAATGATGATGACAGTAATGACAATAGTCTTTTCATCACTTTTCAAATCTAATATTCCACATTTTCCAGTATATTTTCTAACGGGAAGCATCTTATTTAATTTCCATTCTGAGTCTACATCACAAGCGCTTATGTCAATAATTTCAAATGCTAGCCTAATTAAAAAGGTGTATATTCCTAAATATTTGTTCCCTTTGTCTAGAGTGCTGTCGAGTTTAGTGAATTTAGGATTTGCATTTGTTGCATTATTATTAGTAATGGTTTTTGATGGTGCTCCAATTAATGCTACTGTTTTATTATTCTTTATTCCTATTGTTTACTTGATCTTATTTACCACTGGCTTAGGTCTAATTTTATCTGCAGTAACAGTTTTTTTTAGAGATATAAGCCATTTATATGGCGTGTTAACTCTGCTATGGACATACATGACACCAATCTTCTATCCAGCATCTATTATTTCTGATCACTACAAATGGATATTTAAATATAACCCAATGTATTATTTTATTAATTTTTTTCGTGAGATCATGATTAATGGTAATTTTCCGGGGTTTGTTGACAATTTGTTATGCTTCTCAATAGGAATTTTATCTATGATTGTTGGTTTGTTTACTTTTTATAAATGTCAGAATAAATTCATATTACATGTTTAAATATTGAGTTTTTTGGAGGAATTATTTTGTCAGATAATATAGTTGAAATCAATGATGTCTCCATGTTATTTAATTTAAGCCGTGAAAAAGTAGATAACATTAAGGAGTATTTTGTTCGCTTTGTAAAAGGAAAGTTGACTTTTGAGGAATTTTGGGCATTGAGAAATATTTCATTTAATATAAAAAGAGGAGAGTCAATGGGTATTGTTGGCTTAAATGGCAGTGGCAAAAGCACTCTTCTTAAAATTATTGCTGGAGTTTTAAAGCCGACTACAGGGAATCTATCTGTTTATGGTTCAGTGGCTCCACTGATCGAGCTTGGAGCTGGTTTTGATTTCGAATTGACAGCTAAGGAAAACATTTTCTTGAACGGTGCTATTCTTGGCTACAGCAGGGCTGAGATGAAAGAAAAGTTTGATGAAATTATGGATTTTGCTGAGTTGTGGGATTTTATTGATGTCCCTATCAAAAATTTTTCCTCAGGTATGATAGCTAGATTGGGTTTTTCAATTGCTACTATAAGTAAACCGGATATTTTAATTGCGGATGAAATACTAGGTGTTGGTGATCATAAGTTTCAAGCAAAGTGTGAGAAAAGAATGGAAGAAATAATGAGTAATGGTGCAACTGTTATACTTGTCTCGCATTCAATTAACTCTGTGAAAGCGATTTGTACTCAGGCTGCATGGTTGAGAAAAGGGCAATTAATTAATGTTGGTCCAGCTGAAGCAGTTTGTAATGAGTATATGACTAGTGTGGAATGAAAATGAGAAGTGATAAGAAGAGAGTATTGCATATTACAGAAACAATGGCTTCTGGAGTTTTGAAGTATCTTCAAGAAGTGGTTTGTGCCAACAGTTGGGGTGGTATAGAACATTATATTATCTATTCTCCAAATAGAGAGGGAACGCCAATAGATTTGGATAAACAATTTCCATCATCAGTCACGTTAATTGAGGTGAATATCAGCTTTAGGCATGAATTTGTTCAAAGTATCAAATCTTTGTATGTAAAAATTAGTGATATTAAACCTGATACAATACATCTACATTCTTCAATAGCAGGATTTATTGGGAGAACAGTTACGTTATTTTTCCCGAAAGTAAGAGTATATTACACCCCACATGGATATAGTTTTTTAATGACTAACAAGGTAAAGATGGTAAGAGCTATATATTGGCTAGCGGAATTTATACTATCTCAAATAAATGGCCAAATTATTGCATGTTCTAAAAGTGAATATAGGTATGCTCAAAAATTAAGTCCTTTTCGAAAATTGTTTCTAGTAGAGAATTGTATGAAAGTAATTCAATTACAAAATAAGAAAGAAAGTTATTTTCGAAATAAGCAAATCATTGGTGTCGGTCGATTGGAACACCAAAAAGACCCTAAATTATTTATTGAAATTGTTACACAACTTAAGCAAATTGATCCAACAATAAAAGCGGTTTGGATTGGCGATGGTTCTCTAAGAGAAGAGTGTGAGGAGCTAAATCGCGCATTAAATACGAATATAAATTTTACAGGGTGGCTTTCAAATGCTAGGACAATTGAATGTCTACAAGAATCAAAAGTCTTTCTTCAGACATCAAAGTGGGAAGGGCTACCATATTCAGTATTAGAGGCATTTGCGGTGGGGCTACCTGTAGTGGCTAGTGATATTGAAAGTCATCGTGATTTAATAGAAGGCAATTATTTGGGGTTTGTGGCAGCGAATAAAGTTCAATATACTGAATATATATTTATGCTGTTGAACGACGAAGAGTTGTGCCGTACTATATCGGATGAAAATAGAAACAAGTTAGAGGAAGCTCACTCTACATTTTCCAGTACTCTGTATTCTATTTATAGAGGAGAATGACGTTTTTTAGGAGACTGTTACATGAATTTTACCACTAAATCCAGAAAATCTAACATAGAGTTGTTGAGAATAGTATTATTTTATTTGGTAATTTGTATACATGTTACATCTGTGGGACTTTCAATACAAGATACTTATACTTTTTGGGGATTTAACTATAGTTATGCAATGTTTATGCGTATTTTTAGTAATATTGCGGTTAATTGTTTTGTGCTGATAACGGGTTATTTACTTGCACAGAAAAATGTTAGTGTAAAGAAATATTTAACTAATATCTTTGCCCCGTTCATTTTATACATTCCGATGTATGGTCAATTATACTGGTCACAAGGTCAACATAATCCTATAGTTATGATTAAAGATTTTTGTAGTGGGGTAGGACATTTTTATCATTTATGGTATATTATTGTGTTGTGTTTTTTTTCATTTCTTGTACCATATTTAAACAAACTAATCAATGTAATTAATAGAAAACAGCATCTTATATTAACATTAATATTGATAGGATACGCATCTTTTGCAGCATCTTTTATTAGTATTACAGGGTTAGGTTTATTTCAAATTTTATCAGGTAATAGAATAATTTTGTTTACTTGTCTATACATGATCGGTGCATACTTAAATAAGTATGGCTTCAAATTTAATAAATATTATGCAGTAACTCTCTATATCTTAATAGTTGCTTGTATAACCTTTATTGCATACCTGAATCAACTTAAATTAAGCGATTTGAGAATTATGGATTACTCCAATATTGTTTTCATTTTGCTAAGCATACTGTTATTTATATTTTTTATACAAATAAATATTGAAAATAAGATAATCAATTATATAGGAAAACTAACATTTGGCGCTTATATAATTCATGTTTACTATATTACAGTTTTACAAAAAAATTTACCTTTTGTTGCAATGTTAAAAAAACCGAACTATTTTTTATATGATATATCGTATATATTAATGGTTTTTGTGTTTTCAATCTTTACAGAGTCAGTTAGATATCATTTGGGGAAATTTTTTATTAGGTTTTATTTGCAATTAAATACTCATATCAAGTATAGAAACGGAATGAAAAACAATGACAAACCAATTTGAACCAATGGTATCTATTGATGATAAAGCTACAGCTTATGCTCACTCTTGTCTAATGGATGCAGTGACTAATTTTTCACAAGACGTTTTGTTGTTGACAGACGTGCCACCATGCACTAACTATTCAGGGGGCATTTTTTTAAATCAACTTTCAGAAATATTAATTAATGAAAAAGTAAATTTATATGGCGTATTTATGCCCCCACCAGGACTTAATATAAAGTTTGATCAATATGTAATAAATCAAATGAATTATAGGATACTTAATCATTTACATGATGATTATATTAATGAGACCGAGAAGGAATATTATTTAAATAATATAGAAATTATCGTAAATAATACAGTGGAATTTATATTAAATAACGATATTAAGATGATATGGTGCTATATTCAATGTGAGAATATATTGAGAATACTAGACGAGGTTTACAAAAAAACAAAAATACCTTATACCGTGCAGATAATGGATCCAATAGAATGGTATATGAAAGAAAGAAATTTCAATGATGAAAAAAAACAAGATTTATTAAAATTATTTGATACTGTTATTAATAATGCTTATTTTTGTTTTACTGCATCTCAGAATATGAACCAAATTTATAAAGCAAAATATCAAGTGAATTGTGATTATATAACTGTCTCTAATGAAGAAAATAATTTTCTTTATGATAATAAATTAAGAGATCAGAATCAAATTATTATAGCAATGGCTGGACAAATATATTGTACTGATGAAATTATAAGTTTTCTTCAAGCATTAGAGAATATGAATTGGAAATTTAGAAATAAAAATATTATTTTTAAATACTTTGGCAAATTTGTTTCAGAAATTCATGGTAATATTTTTGGTAATTACTCATCTGAAAATATTATTTTTATGAATTATCTACCTCAAAGTGAATTGGATATCGAATTAATTAAATGTGATTTATTGTACTGTCCGTACTTCTTTTCTAATGATGAAGTTTTCAAAAAAATATCTATTGAATCCTTCCCAAGTAAACTAATAACTTATCTTAATACGGGTATACACACTGTTGTCCATGGGCCAGACCATTGTTCACCTGCTAGTTTTCTGGAAAATAATAATTGCGGCTATGTAATTAATAGTTTGAATGTCAATGAAATTCAATCTCAATTGGAACTAATATTAGCCGACATCCCATCGTCTCAAATTTTGGAGAATGCAAAGAAAACATTTAAAGCGAATTTCACTAAAGACATCATTAGTTCTAAGTTTTTAAAGGCATTTAATTTGACGCCTAATGAGTTCAGATTGAAAATATTGGAAGTCAATAATATGGATGTCTACGGTGCAAGATTTAACGGTTTTGATATGATAGAACCGATCAATAACAACACGGACCATATAATTAACCAAATCGTAACTTATAAATACTCTGATAATAAAAAAGTTTATAAATTCTATGAAAACAGTAAGATAGAGCAACTTGAGATTAATTTCAGGAATTTCGAAGATAATGTTTTGTCTGTACATTCGCAGTTTTCTATTATTGGTGAGCTTCTTTTAAACAGCAGTGTATTTAATCAATCAAACTTTATTCATTATCATATGATTCATAATACTAAGCTTCCGTTACCCTTTTTAACTCACTTATTTGCCCAAAAACCAACGGTGATCACAATTCACGATCCATGGAATTTCACTGGTAGATGTGTGCATCCCTATGAATGCAAAAAGTGGCAAACTGGCTGCGAAAGTTGTGAATATTTGGATACTTTATTTCCATTTAAGGAAGATAACTGTAGGTATTTATGGAAGCAAAAAGAAAAAATTAATAAAGAATGGGATATTGATATAATTGTTTCAACAAGTTATTTAAATGAAGAGTTTATTAAACAAAGCCCAATAACTAAGCATTTTAAAAATGTTCATATATTGCCATTTGGGCTAGACTTAAATAAATTCAAAGATAACGGAACAAAAATATCGGCAAGAAAGGAATTAGGAATACCCGAAGATGATATTGTAATATTCTTCCGTTCGCAAGTTCATTTTAAAGGTATTGAGTTTATTGTAGAGGCTCTAGAACTGTTAGAAAACCCGAATAAAAATATTACTTTAGTAACATGTAGTGAAATTGGAAATTTATCTTCAATTAGTAAAAAATATAACATAATTGAACTCGGTAATATCGTTGATGAGCAAATAATAATGGCCTTTAATATTTGTGATATATTTTTAATGCCTACAAAAGCTGAAACATTTGGTGTTATGGCTATTGAAGCTATGGCTTGCTCTAGGCCGATTATTGTTTTTGATAACATGACACTGCCTTTTATTACATTTACACCAGATTGCGGAGTATTAGTAGAAAATAAAAATTCAAAAAAACTAATGGAAGCTATTAAGTTCTTAATAGATGATCCAAATGAAAGAACTAGGCGCGGGGAACTTGGCAGAAAGCTTGCAGAAGAACATTATGATATGAATCAATATAATAAAAAAATCTTGGAAATTTATGAGAAGGCTTATGAAAGGCAAAAATATAAATTAGAAGACAAAAATACCGATATTGATTTTAATTTTGATATTAGTAATGTAAATGTACAAAAATTAATTTATACAATTAAGCAGAATTATAAATCCTTATTTGGTAAAAATAAAATTCCTTTGAAGTTTGAGTTAGATATTCTGAAATTCAATCTGGATTTGGAAGGTACAACGAATAGTAAAAGTTTAATCAAAGATATAGACTACTCCGATAACGAAGTGATGAAATTTATTAATTACTTCAACCATCAAGTTTATAAATTGTATAAAGAAGAGGCTTTTTTCACTTATAATTCGTCTAATAAACTAATTAGTAGTGATAATAGTATCAGTGATGTTAGCGGAATTAGCAACTATGTAGATGCTGTAGTAAATGATCCAGTTGCCAAAAGAAGTAAGGTTTATAAAGCCTATTTTTATGCTAGGTATGATAGATATAGTTTAAAAGAAGCCGTTAAAAGAAGATTAACAAATAAACCAAGACTTTATAATGCTGCGAAAAAATATTATAACTTTTTGAAAAGATTTAAATTTTAATTTATGAAATGGAGATGGGCTTTTAGTAATGGGGTTTGGAATTGTAGCTCACGATTATTTTTCTCCTTCAATTTATATCTGCTGAACCCTACAATGGTTATGTAGAAGAGCTAACAGACTAAAGATAAAGATAACACAAATTCGGTGTTTGTTATTTTAAACTATGATTGGGAGCAAGTTTTTCTTAACTTTAAACAAAAATCGGTTGATTATATTTTTTGCTTGATGTTATTGAGCATCTATATAAAAAAACAGGTGAAAACTTCTGAAAGTAACCTAAAAAATTGCAAGAAAACAAATTGTGATTTTCACTCCATTGGAATTTTTCAAGAATCACACATTGGAAGATGGTCGTGATGCTTGGGGATTGAATAGGGCTGAGTAGCAAGCACATAGATCCAGTTGACTTCCCGAAGATTTTGATTATAGTTGGGAAGTTGTTGCATGTAGAGATTAGAAGAAAACAATATTTTCAAAAAGAGATATAGAGTCATAGAATATTTCTGCAAAATAATTTCCATGCTTTCCGTATATGAGTCCGTGCTAGCGAGATAAGTATAACAACAAGAGGTGAATATATGAAAGAGATCTTTCTACACATTGGACTTCCTAAAACTGGAACAACATCTTTGCAGTTTTTTTTAGCGCATAATAAGAAGCTATTGATTGAAAATGGCTACATGTATGAGAATTATATAGAGCCTTTATGTGTTCACTATCAGCTTGTGACTGCGTTAAATAATGATTATTTAGAGAACAATTTTGCTAACTCTAGAAAAAGTGATGGTTTTTCAAACACTAAAAAAGTCATTGAAGATCTAATTAATAAATCAAATGAGTTAAATCTAGAAAGAATTATAGTATCTGTTGAGGATATGTCAATTCTTGGATACTGCATTGCTGTTGTGCAAAAAAAACACGAATATCTTGAAAATAATTTTCTAATAGAAATAGAGACTGAAAGTTTAATAAAATTAAAACAAATATGTGATGACCTACAAGTGAAAATAAAGGTTATTGCATATTTTAGAGGGCAAGATGAAGCAGTTTTATCTTACTATAATCAAGCAATTAGAGGCCCACTTGAAATTAACTCTTCTTACAATTTCGAGCTTAATGAATATGTTGAAAAATGGGAGCCATGGTTTGATTATTTTAGGATTTCAAGAATGTACACTGACATTTTTGGACTGGAAAATTTCTATCCACGAATTTATAAAGGATATAAAAAAGGCTGGGATATAAGAGAAGATTTTCTAAGAGATGTTCTTTGTTTAGATTTCTCTGATTTTGAATTGCAAGCAAATAATAGCTTAACGAGCAATGAGGGTTTAGGCGCTATAAATCATAGAGCAAAGAGAATTTTAAACCGAATTCCAAACTGGTCTGAAGAGCAAATTTCAGAACTTATGATGGATGGATATTCTGGAGAATTTTTCAAAGGATTTCCTAATGAAATATCATTTATAGACTCAATAGAATTTAAAACAAAACAGCATATCCGCAATCTTTACTCAGAGTCCAACCAAAAATTTGTTGAAATATTTATAAAAAATCAGGATGGATTTGAATGGTTAGAAAGTTTAAACGAAGAATTTGAACGAAAAAAGCAAGATATCAATGAAGTTATTGACGGCTTATTAATAACTATATTGACCTATCAAAATGATAAGTTCTTAAAACAAAGAAATGAAATTAAGAATTTACAGGAACAATTTCATAGTAGTCAAGTTCAACTTAATGAAGCGACAAATGAAATAAATAAGACTCAAGCTCAATTAGATGATCTTACCAATCAGTTGAGCTTAACACAAAGCAATGTTATACAAAATAACAACCAAAATACTGGTTATTTGAATAGTGTGATAAATGAGTTGAATGAAACAAAGTATCAACTTAATGAACTTAGAAGAATATCTATTTCGTTAAAAATAAAAAAAATATTACTACCAATTAAGAAACTTTTTTTCAAGTAATAATGGAAAAATGATATTCTATAGGCAATACAAATGTTGGGGGGAAAGTACCATAGAGCTTTTGCACAACAACTTAACTCTCCAAAGCTCAACGATTAATAAACAAGATCGTCGCGAACTTAATCAACACAAAAGTTGTGTATTGTGGTTCACAGGTTTATCTGGTTCTGGAAAGTCCGCTTTGGCTAATGAAGTAGAAAAGCTGCTCTATACAAAAGGCATACGGACTTATATTTTAGACGGTGATAATATTCGATTAGGTCTTAATAAGAATTTAAGCTTTAGTGCTGAAGATCGAAAAGAGAATATTCGCAGGATCGGAGAAGTTTCCAAACTATTCGTTGATGCGGGAATCCTTGTATTAACTGCATTCATCTCGCCCTATGAATCAGATCGCCAGATGGCAAGAAACTTGTTTTCAGTAGGTGAATTTATCGAAATTTACGTGAACTGCTCATTAGAGGTTTGCGAAAAACGCGATCCGAAAGGTCTTTACAAAAAAGCTCGAAATGGAGAAATCAAAGATTTTACAGGCATTTCTGCTCCTTATGAGACACCAAGCTCGCCAGAACTTAGTATTGATACTGAAAAGTACACGTTAAAAGAAACAGCTGAGTCCATTATTGCGTACTTGATTCAACAAAGTGTACTTAAGTAAATGAGTGAAATTCGCACTGTCACTAGCTAGAAATAAATTACGTCCAGCGAGGTGATCCCGTTTGATCCGTCAGAGTCAAGGATTCTTGACCCAACTATACGCATTAGCTGATTTTATATGCATCCAAATCGTATTTCTATTGTCGTGGTGGTTGAAATTCAAAAGCGGATGGATTCCATACGGCCCCCCGCTGCCATTTAAACACTACGTGATGTGGAGCGTAGCTTATGCGATTATTGCGATTTTTATCAGCTATTTAGTGAATTTCTATACACCTAAGCGTAGAAAGCAGTTCTCGTTCGAGGTTTTGAAAATCATTCAAGTCCATACGTTCAGCCTGTTGATGCTGCTCAGTGTTCTTTTTATTTTAAAAGAAGTCGATGTTTCACGGTCTTATCTGTTACTATTCTTAGTCAATAACATCCTGCTTATCAGCTTTTATCGCTATATGATCAAGATTTCACTTAAACGTGCCCGCCAAAAGGGCTACAATAAGCAGTTCATCCTCATTCTTGGAGCCGGTTCACTGGGACGCAAGTTTTATACGAAGCTTAAACAGCATCCAGAACTGGGCTATGAAGTGGTTGGATTCCTGGATGATTATCAGGAGAAGCATGAATTGCCGTATCAGAATTACAAACCGATTATTGGAAAAATAGACGAGCTTGAGACGATTTTGAATGATCGCATCGTGGATGAGGTTATTATCGCGCTTCCTCTGGATGCCCATCAAAAATTCGGCAGTATCATTAATGTTTGTGAAAAAATAGGAGTTAAAACACTTATCATTCCAGACTTTTACGATTTCCTCCCTTCCAGGCCTTATTTTGATAATTTTGCGGATATGCCGCTGATTAACGTTCGTGATATTCCATTAGATGAGTTTAGGAATCGATTGTTCAAGCGAGCTTTCGACATTGTTTTTGCCACGATAGCGATCGTAATAACGATGCCAGTCATGCTGGGCGCCGCGATCGCGATCAAATTCACGTCCCAGGGTCCCATCATTTTCAAGCAAGAGCGCGTGGGGCTGAACCGCAGACGTTTCATGATGTACAAGTTCCGTAGCATGAAGGTGCTTGGAGAAGCCGTCGCTAACACGGAGTGGACGATTGAGAATGATCCGCGGCGGACGAAGGTCGGCACGTTCCTGCGTAAAACGAGTCTCGACGAGCTGCCTCAATTCTTCAATGTGCTATTCGGGCATATGAGTGTGGTGGGGCCACGGCCGGAGCGGCCATTTTTCGTGGAACAATTTAAGGAAGAAGTGCCGAAATATATGGTGAAGCATCACATTAGGCCTGGAATTACAGGATGGGCGCAGAGCAACGGCTTACGTGGCGATACGTCGATCGAGGAACGGATTAAGCACGATATTTTCTATATTGAAAATTGGACTTTTCTTTTTGATATCAAAATCATTTGGAGAACGGTTATGAATGGTTTTATAAACAAGAATGCCTATTGAGAAAGCATTTCGAAATGTCTTACATGAAATTTTTTTACAATCACCTGCATGTTTCGCCAACATTTTCCCCATACTATTGCATATACTGAGTAGGCGGGGAGGTTTTGGTTATGATCGATCATGAAGACGCTTACCAGGATGATCATTTGTCGATCGGCAAAGGCTTGATAATCGGTGTCCTGTTCGGTTCCCTGATCTGGGTGGGCATTATCGCGGGTATCGTGTATATGTGGTAGTACCTGAGGCAAGTGCTAGTAGGTAGATACATGTAAAGAAATCTTAATAAAGATGGCTGCTAGGGCTGAGAAGCTCGTAGCGGCCTTTTTGGCGATGGACTCGTTGCAACCATTTACAATATTCGTGTACGCAATGTAAAAAGGAAGGGCAACTACCTCTGGCCATTGGCCAAGGCAATCTATGATCCTCGTGCATACGCTAGCACTAGAGGTGATAGGAGGATGAAGATTACAACAACTGCGTTAAAAGGGCTTGTTATGATAGAACCTGATGTCCATGCGGACCATCGGGGTTTTTTCATGGAAAGTTATCATGCTGCGAAGCTGGCAGCGCTAGGGATATCGATTTCTTTTGTACAGGATAATCATTCGCTCTCCGAAGAGGTTGGCGTGCTGCGCGGGCTGCATTATCAGTTGAACCCTCATGCACAAACGAAACTTGTCAGGGTCATAGCAGGAGCGATTTATGATGTGGCGGTGGACATTCGTCCAAGCTCTCCCACGTTTGGGAAGTGGGTGGGTGTTACGCTTAGCGCCGCAAATAAGCAGCAATTGCTTGTTCCGCAGGGCTTTGCCCATGGCTTTTGCACGTTAGAGCCGCGGACACAGGTACAATATAAGGTGGATAGTTACTATTCCCCTGCGCATGACCGAGGGATTCTGTGGAGTGATCCAGCAATCGGCATTACGTGGCCAACGAGCAGTCCTATTTTATCAGTGAAAGATGAAAAACATCCTTTACTGCAGGATGCAGAGGTTAATTTTTAAATTTGCGGTCAAGCTGGTAGCTTGGCTGCATAATCGAACAAGTCCCCTCATATGCATGTACTATGTTGATGTTAATCATGAGTGAGGGGATGATCGAATGCGCCGGGTCACATGGATGGTAGCAGTGGTAATGTGCGTAGCATTGGTTCTCGCAGGATGCGGGATGGGTAAAAAGGATGCAGGATCTATCGTAAAGGATTTGGATCATGTGATGGGCAAGTCGAGCAGCTATCAAGCATCAGGCAGCATGATTCTGAATACGGGGCAACAGCCTCAGGAGTATCAAGTTGAGGTGGCGTACTCGCCAGATCATTTCTATCGGATCTCCCTTACGAATGCAACGAAGGATGTTACTCAAATTGTTTTACGTAATGAAGAAGGCGTGTTCGTGTTAACACCGCATTTGAAGAAGAGCTTCCGTTTCCAAAGTGACTGGCCGGAGAATCAAGGTCAAGTGTATCTCTTCCAATCTTTAGCGAAAAGTATTATCGCGGACAAGGATCGCCAGTTCACGACGGACAAGGATGCTTATGTGTTCGATGTGGCTGCGAATTATCAAAATGAACAGCTGTCCCGCCAGAAGATTTGGCTGAATAAGAAATCACTCGCACCTACACAAGTTCAGGTATCCGATGCGAATCAGAATGTGCTCGTGCAGGTGAACTTTACACATTTTGAATTCGATGCGAAGTTCGATAAGGATTACTTCCAAATGGAGCGTAACATGACGAGCTTTAATGCTACACAAACGATGCCTACGATGTCCGATGTAGCAGTGACGGATGCGGATCACCCAGCTGCAACTGGCGACAAGACGGTAACGGACAAAAATCTGTCCGCCACAGGTGGACAATCCGACCAAACCACTGGCACTAAGGGAGCTACTGCTGGAGCCACTACAGGCACCACAGGGACTAAAAGTACTACCGGTACAGCAGCAACAGGAACCACTGCTTCAGGAACAACTTCAGGAACAACTTCAGGAACAACGAAAACAGACACGACGAAAACAGCACCAACAACAACCAAAGCGCAAAGCGTTGGTATTGTTGAACCGTATTACCTGCCTAAGGATGTCGTGAAACAAGATATTAGCGATATGAAGCTCGGCGAGGATGCCGCTGTCCTTTTGAGATACAAAGGGAAATATAGCTTTAATCTGGTTGAGGTTAGACCTCAAGCCAAATCCGTAGCGCTGCAGCCAGGCGACATTGTAGATCTCGGATTTACGATTGGGGTTCTCACAGGTGATGAATCGAAGGATGGAGCTAGAACACTTACTTGGACGAACGATGGCGTCGAGTTCCGTATGTTCACTGGCGATATGCCAACGAATGAAATGATTCAAGTCGCGATGGCAACGGATGGACAGTCCGGTAAATAATCAAATATGCTGTGTAAAGAGAGGCTCTGCACTTAGGTGCAGGTGCCTTTTTTTGCTTTTTATCCCTCTCATTTCAGAAAAAAATGACAAGAAGATTTAACCAACTCCCACGAACGGCGGTTTTTTTGGTATAATGCAACTTTGGAGCGAATAGATAATTGGAGTGTTTGAGATGAAAACAATTGAAAAGTTAACATGGGAAGAGCAGCTGCTGTTCTGGGAAAATGAGATGATTGCCTTCCAGGCGTATTTGACGGAGGAAGGTAAATTAAAAGCAGAAACCATTCAAAAGCATGTGGATCGCATATCTTTTGTAACAACGGAGTATTTCGTTCGTTATGAAATTAGTTATGAAGATCTGCAAGGTGAAACGTTTGTTGATTTCTTAGGTCGTTTCTCGATCAGCCACATTCTAAATAGTACAGAGTCGGATATTAGTGCAAATTTGACTTCAATGAAAAGATGGGTGCAATATCTTCTGCAAACAGCTCGCATTTCGAAGGATCAATTTGCCGAACTGAACGAGGTATGTAAGCATAAAGCGTATTTCATAGAGCGCTTTGATCAATATATGAAGGCAAGCAGTGACTACGCTTTGGAGCGTTGGTTTAATTCAAATGATATAAGCGAGCTCCTTTCATCCGAAAAGAAATCCTCGAAGAAGCAGAAGTTGCAGCCTCTTGTGGTGGATCCGAAACTGCTTCAACTGTGGATGGATGGGCGGACACCTGTTCCACCGATTGTTGCGGAATTTAATGCCTACTTGGAAGCTGTTCAAAATAGTAAAGATATCAAACTATCCGCTGCGCGCAAACATATGCCTCGTAAGTTCTGGAAAGCGTTTGATGAGCAGCTGAACTTGCAGCTTTTCCGTAAGCCAACTTTGAATCAAGATCAAGAGCCAGTTTATCAATTCTTTTTCTATGTTGCGCTAGTACTTGGCATAACAGAAGAAGGTACACAGCTTAAGGTCAATAAGCAGCGGCTGGCTACTTATTTGGCGCTATCCGAGCAGGAACAGGCAGTTCTCCTTTTGGATACACTTTGGAACAAGTTAGCTTGGGGGATCCTGGAGGAAGTTAACGAAGGTGGTCGCCCGGAGGATATTCAGGCATGGAGAAGAGCAACCGCAAGTGTGCTAGCGAGCTGGCCTGTTGGCAAGGAACACAATGTGAGACACGAATGGCAGACGCATAAAGATTCGGGGATTCTGCTGAACACCAGCAATGATGTATTTTTACACGCCGTAGCTACGGTCATGGTTCGTTTCGGATTAATCCATGCAGTGTATCTACCAGATGCTGAAATGAAGTATGCTTTTGAAAGACAGCCGGTTAACATGACGGTACTAGAGTCTGGTAATCGCGTTTTCCGCTATTTCGTGAACGAGACGGCGTATGTAATTGGGAATGTGACGGCTGTACCAGCTGTATCCGAGCCTAAAATCGGACGTAATGAGCCGTGCCCATGCGGCAGTGGCAAGAAATATAAAAAATGCTGTTTGTAATTAGATAGAAGAGGTGAACGCTTGTGGATGCTTTTTATCGTCCCACGTGGGTGGAAATATCGTTAGATGCGCTGCGCAGCAACATAGAGCAGTTTCAGAAGGTACTGCCTGCTGGCATGAAGCAGATGGCAGTCGTTAAAGCGGATGCTTACGGACACGGGGCTGTAGAAGTAGCCAAAGAGGTGCTCTCCGCGGGTGTGGACTATTTGGGCGTGGCTTTCTTCGATGAAGCCTTGGAGCTTCGCAATGCAGGGATAACTGCACCCATTCTCGTTCTCGGCTACACGCCGCCAGAAGGGATTAATCGTGCGCGAGAGCTGGATGTGACGATTGCCGTCTATAGCCGCGATGTATTGGAAGCGCTCTGTGAGCAAGGACGTAAGCTGGAGAACGCAGCACAGAAAAAGCTGAAAATTCATATCAAGCTGGATACCGGTATGGGCAGGCTCGGGCTGCATACGGAAGCGGATGCGATCCCTTTTATCGAGGAAGCGCTAACGCTGTCCAATGTGGAAGTGGAGGGTCTTTTTACCCATTATGCCAATGCAGATGAAGTGGATAAAAGCTATACGCTGGAGCAATACGGCCGGTTTGAGCGGATCGTGAGCTATTTTACGGATAAAGGCGTGAGCTTTCCTTATATTCATGCGGGCAATAGCGCGGCGGCGATTGATCTACCTGGTTTGACCTATTCGATGGTGCGTCTAGGGATCTCGATGTATGGGCTGTATCCTTCCGCAGATGTGGACCAAACGAAGATTGAGTTGAAGCCGGTGCTGAGTCTCAAAACAGGCATTGTGCATCTCAAAACGCTGCCAGCAGGCTCGGGCGTAAGCTATGGAACGATTTATCATACCAAGGGTGATGAGCAAATCGGGACATTGCCAATCGGCTATGCGGATGGGTATTCGCGGATGCTTTCAGGTAAAGCAGAGGTATTGGTTCGCGGCAAAAGAGTGCCGATCGTCGGTAGAATTTGCATGGATCAATGTATGATCAACGTGTCGGATGTGCCGGATGTGGAGGCGTTAGATGAGGTTGTCCTCATCGGGGAGCAAGACGGAGAGCGAATTTCGGCGGAAGATGTTGCTGACCAGCTCGGTACGATCAATTATGAAATCATCTGTATGATTTCACACCGTGTTGCGCGTGTATATGTGCGAAATGGAGAACGAGTCGAGGCGTTAAATCCGCTCATGCGGCACCGCTATTAGGCTATGGAAATTACTTCTTGAATTTACCATGTAAAATTTGCAGGTATTGGAGAGGATTTTCAGAATAGGGTATAGAATACTATGTAATAACAATCTTATATCTTAAGGTGTAACATATTTGATATACCGGAGGCATATATCTATTGTATAATTTGGTTTTTGGAATGACATACTGGTAATATTGTCTTTGTATCGTTTCTGGGGGTGCGAGAGTGTGAGCAATGCGCATAATACGAAAAGGATCATGATTAGCTTGCCTGACAACCTGTTGCAAGAAGTGGACGGGATTGTCGAGAAGGAGAACTCCAATCGGAGTGAATTCATTCGCCAGGCAATGAAGCTGTATTTAATTGAACGCAAAAAGCGCAGTCTACGCGAATCCATGCAGCGTGGGTATATGGAAATGGCGAAAATAAATCTCAGCATGGCATCTGAAGCTTTTCAAGCGGAGGAAGAAGCGGACGGTACGCTTGATCGCTTAGTAAGCGGGGTGTAAGACGTGATTGTGAAACGTGGCGATGTATTTTTCGCAGATCTTTCGCCGGTCGTCGGATCGGAGCAGGGAGGAGTCCGTCCTGTTCTAGTGATCCAAAATGATATCGGCAACCGCTTTAGCCCCACCGTGATTGTAGCAGCGATTACAGCTCAAATCCAAAAGGCGAAGCTTCCCACGCACGTGGAAATTGATGCGGAAACGCACGGTTTCGATCGAGATTCGGTCATTCTGCTTGAGCAAATCAGAACAATCGACAAGCAAAGGCTGACAGACAAAATTACGCATTTGGATGAAGAAACGATGCGAAAGGTTGACGACGCTTTGCAAATTAGTGTGGGACTGATAGAATTTTGAATATGGTCTGGAACGGACGAGGGCGATAGGTACCCTCGTTTTTTGGTTTGTACATACATATACATACGATAAATAGAAGTGAGGTATGACTGTGGCAAATGTAGAGACGGAAAATCTAAAACCAAAAGCAAGTGAGTTTGAGGAGCCGAAGGAGAAGATACAGATTCCTGCAGAGAAGAAAGCGGAGATTCAGGAGCGGATCCTGAGGCAAATCTCCGCTGAATTGCAGCTGCCTACCGGTAAAGTGAAGACAACGATGGAACTGCTAGATGAGGGCAACACGATTCCATTTATCGCGCGGTACCGGAAAGAAATGACCGGCGAGCTCGATGAGAATCAGCTGCGGGATATCGAGGAGCGCTTGCAGTATTTGCGTAATCTCGAGGATCGGAAGATCGAGGTTGTTCGGTTGATTGATGAGCAAGGCAAGTTGACAGACGAGCTGCGCAGTTCGATTGAACGCGCGGTGAAACTGCAGGAAATCGAGGATCTCTACAGACCTTTCCGTCAGAAGCGGAAAACGAGAGCTAGCGTTGCGAAAGAGCGCGGCCTGGAGCCGCTTGCGATGTGGATTTGGAAGCAGCCTCGTCAAGGCTCGCTGGAGCTAGAAGCAGCGCATTATGTGAACGCGGACAAACAGGTTGGAAGCGCCGCTGAGGCGATTCAGGGCGCGATGGATATCCTGGCGGAGAATATCGCGGATGATGCGAAAATACGGGCCTGGGTGCGTCGCTATACGCAGGATAACGGCATTATGCGTACAGAAGCTAAAGATGTGAAGGCAGAATCCGTGTACGAGATGTACTATGCGTATCAAGAGCCCGTAAAGCGTCTGCCGCCGCACCGTATTCTCGCGATTAATCGCGGGGAGCGGGAAGAGATTTTGAAGGTTGGACTGGATGTGCAACCGGACAAAATTCACGACTACATGCTGCGCCAAATCGTGCGAGGCGATTCGGTTGTAAGAGATGTGTTACGCAACATTGTCGAAGACGCGTATAAAAGGCTGCTTGCACCATCCGTGGAGCGCGAGGTGCGCAATGAAATGACCGAGATGGGCGAGGAGCAGGCGATTAAGATTTTCGCGGAAAATCTGCGGAATCTGTTGCTGCAAGCGCCGATCAAGGGCCATGTCGTGCTGGGTGTCGATCCAGCGTACCGGACAGGCTGTAAGCTGGCCGTCATCGACGACACCGGTAAAATGCTTGAAATCGCCGTCACCTACCCAACACCACCGAATAATAAGGTGGCGGAAGCGAAGGCGAAGTTCAAGCAGCTGATCAGCCAATACAGCGTGGAGCTGATTGTGATCGGGAATGGGACGGCTTCCCGTGAAACGGAGCAGTTTGTTGCGGAGCTGATCGGTGAGATCAAGGAGCGGAAGCTCAAGTACTTGATCGTCAGCGAAGCGGGCGCGAGCGTGTACTCGGCGTCGAAGCTGGCGCAGACGGAGTTCCCTGAGCTCGACGTGGCGGAGCGGAGCGCGATTTCGATCGCGCGGAGGCTGCAGGACCCGCTCGCGGAGCTTGTGAAGATCGAGCCGAAAGCAATCGGCGTCGGGCAGTACCAGCATGACGTTTCGCAGAAACGTCTGGACGAGAACTTGAAGGCCGTTGTAGAATCGGCCGTTAACCATGTCGGGGTGGACTTGAACACGGCGTCCCCGTCCTTGCTTTCGTACGTGTCGGGGGTCAATGCGACACTGGCGAAAAACATCGTGAAGTATCGCGAGGAGAATGGCAAGTTCAGCTCCCGACAGGAGCTGTCGAAGGTTCCGCGCCTTGGCGCGAAATCCTTCGAGCAGTGTGTCGGGTTCATGCGGATTCCGGGCGGCCGGAACCCGCTCGACAACACCCCGATCCATCCGGAGTCTTACGACGTGGTGGATCGGCTGTTCAAAGAGCTGCGCATCGAGCTTGCGCAGTTGGGCTCACAGCAGCTGCTAGCGCTGCTGCAGACGCTGGAGCCAGAGGAACTGGCTCCTAAGCTTGGCGTAGGTGTCCCGACGATGCGGGACATCCTAGACAGCCTGCAGCGGCCTGGGCGGGATCCGCGGGATGAAGTCCCCGCGCCGATCTTCCGCACGGACGTGCTGCAGCTAGAGGACCTTGTGCCAGGCATGGAATTGACCGGCACGGTGCGCAACGTTATCGACTTCGGCGCTTTTGTCGATATCGGCATCAAGAACGATGGGCTGGTGCACATATCCCAGCTTAAGAACGGCTTCGTGAAACATCCGATGGATGTTGTTTCCGTTGGAGACATCGTCCAAGTATGGGTACTCAACGTGGACCATAAAAAAGGCCGCGTAGGCTTAACGATGAAGAAACCGCAATAGTAGGTTTAGTTAGGTAAAGCAGTTGTGTTTCATGCCATTGAATAGTAGTATGGTCGTTTGCCATTAAATTGTAGTGTAGGCAGTATGCCATTGAATTGAATGAATGGACTGTTGTACTGCCAGTAGGTAAATTTACTGTAGTACTAGTAGTAAGCCTTCAGCAGTTGGGAGCTTGAGCTCCCAACTGCTTTTTTTGCTCTTTGGCAGTGGTACGCTGTTTAACTGGATTTCCTACATCTAATTCATTCACACACCGCCATATTGCTGGATTACCTGTATTTCAAGTAGCTAATTTCTAGGGACTTCCTCTAAATCGCCAATTCGGGCAAATATAGATGGAGGTTTTCCATTTAAATGCCGAAAACCATGGGATTGTCCAAAAATAACTACAGGTTATACAGTAAAGCAAAGAGGTGTTCGAATCTGTTGAATTTGTTTAGGCTGTCTAATCTGTTCAAGCAATCTATTTTGTCCAAGCTGTCTAATCTGTCTAACTGTTCGGATCTGTTAAATCTTTTGTATCAGTAAGCATCTAAGTTACTTATGAATATCCGTTCTGTTTAAACCCCCTACTTCTGCGCCCCACCCACCTCCTTCACCAAATATGTCATCGTATTCCGCTGACCAGCAATCAGCGAAAGCATACCCTCCGTCGAGAGACGTATGAGCCAGCCAGCGGCGATGCGAATGTTCACATTGCATTCAGCGGCAACTTCCTGAAGCTTGACCTTGCCGTTACGTCGGTTAGCGATTTGAAGAATAAACTGCTTGCGCAGCTCCCACACATCTGCCTCAAGCTCAGCGAGGGAGGGAATGCTTTTACGAGCTTCACATGGTCTTCTTTGATCTTCAAATGGTTTTACACGATCTTGACTTGCTCTTCCTTGATCCTCACGAGCTCTTCCTCGATCCTCACGCGCTCTGCTTCTCCCCCCAGAAGATCTTCTTTGTTCAATAGAAATGATTTTTGTACCGGTCATTCCCGTTTGAGACTTTTCCTGATGCGTCGATACATCCCCTTGGTGGACAAGCTTGTTCATCCCCAAAATCCTGCGGTGTTTCTCCCGCATTCTACGTAACCAATGACTGCTATTTTCCTGCATATATAAGCCCCCTTTTTCTCATTAATCCATACGCAAAAAAAGCACAAACGAACTGCAGAAGATGCTGCAAGTTCGAGTGTGCTTCACTCGGAACCGTATTTTGTTTACTTATCATTACATTTATTTACAGTATAGAGGGCACATTTCAAATATGCAACAACTTTTTACCAAATGTTTACTCTTTTCACTCTCCTTGTATATACTCGTTTATCTCCACTTACATTACTCCTTATCTCCCCATGTACATCCTTATGTATCCACGGCAAAAAAGCCAGCACTTGTCTCACAAGTACTAGCTCTTTGATCAAAATTTACGTTTACTCGGTCCGTCCGTCGATTGGCTGTCAGGCCACTCCTCTTGCGAGCGGCGAGTGCGGTAAAAGTACCAGCTATCATTCAATAATCGGATTTGTCTACGGTTTTTGTTCTGGAAGGCACGCATTAATTGATTACAAAGCCATTGAGGCATATGCCCATCCCCTTCTTTGCCATGTACTTATAGCATATGAAGGTTAGGGAAGTTGGGTGCAGGTCCCTTATGTTTAGAGATCAAATTCTTCTTCGTACCACTGCTCAAGCTGGGCTTGCAGCGCGCGAATTTCGGTCAGTAAGGAGATCAGTGGATAGGATTTTTCCTGGATGCCGGCAAACGTTTTTTCCAGACCATTGATGTAATCCAGTCCTTGAATCAACGTGTATGTGGAACCGATTAATTCCAAATCGTCACATTCTGCAATCACGCGCGGAAGCTGCGGGATATGATCAGCCGTCAATTTCTCTAATTCTTTGTGTAAACGTTGGTTCAAAGCCGTTAATTGATAGGAATAGGAGGAAGGCATTTCAACGAATTCCAGCTGTTGGTCAAGCTTCAAAATCGCATAGCGCATTTGTGGCATGAGGTGGTTCAATTCCTTTCTGTATAGGGCGTTCGATCTTCTTTTCTACTTGACAGTATAGCCGTACATACGGTACAAATTCAAGTAAGAACTTGTCATTAGGAGTGTTCGTGGATGGAAGATCAGGAGCTGCAGCAATGGATTGAGCAGATTTCGATGGAATCGTTCGGTAGACCATTCGTACATCAGGCACGTTTTAACCGAAGATTGCGGTCGACGGGTGGACGTTATTTTATGAAATCACATGATATTGAGATCAGTTGGAGTCAGTGGGAGACCTTTGGCCAAGATGAAATTGAGAAAATTATTAAGCATGAGCTGTGCCATTATCATTTACATATCTTGAAGCGGGGCTATAAGCATCGCGATCAGGATTTCAAAACCTTGCTAGCCCGAGTCGGCGGCTCTCGCTACTGCCAATCCCTGCCAAGGCCGAGGGTGCAACAAGCTTATAAATATAGGCTGGAGTGTGTGAATTGCAAGACGGAATATTTCCGGAAGCGTAAAATGGACGTTCGAAAATTCGCCTGTGGGAATTGTAGAGGAAAATTGAAATCGTATACACTTGACTTAACAGCTCCTTCATAATAAAATAAAACTTGTTATTCCCTGATAGCTCAGTTGGTAGAGCACTCGACTGTTAATCGAGTTGTCACAGGTTCGAGTCCTGTTCGGGGAGCCATATGGAGAGATACCCAAGTGGCTATAAGGGGATCCTCTGCTAAGGGATTAGACTGCGTAAGCGGTGCGAGGGTTCGAATCCCTCTCTCTCCGTCACGAAATAAGTTCAATGGCAGTAATGCCGTTGGGCTTATTTTTGTTTTTCTTAACAAATTTCCTTAACAAATACTAACAATTTTCTAATAACTGTTAAACTTATGTCCTCTATAGTGAATAAAAAAAGATTCACGATGGGGGAATATCCAGTGGCTAAATTATTTTCGATACGCATGCGCCTTATCCTATTGCTATTAATTCCTTCTTTGCTGTACGCAGGCACGAGTATGTATTTATTACAACAAGATAAGTCGGATACCGAACAATTGACCTCATCTTTGTATGAAACGGCAGAGAAGAGCACATCCCTTATCTTAAACGCCGATCGTGATATGTACCAAGCGCTAACCGCCTATCAGCTAGTGGTCTCGGGTACTTTAAGTGCGGATGAGAAGGCGACACAGTTGAAAGTTCTGAAAGAAAATATCGATCAAACGAATACAAGAGTCGGGCAGGCACTTATTATTTTAAAAGAAAAGCAATTACTGCAAACCGCCCATGCGGATACGAAAGTGACAGTTGAGCAAAGCGTAGCAGGCTTTCAGACTTTTTTTGATCAGTGGGCCAAAGAGGCCAATGCCGTCGTACAGGCAGGGAGCGTGGGCAAAGGCGTTCTGAATGAAGCGAAGTTAATGGCAACTTTTGAGAAAGGGCGCGAGGGTCTGAATGCAATTGGTGAAATTCTAGATGCCTATGCGAATCAAACGATTGTCGATACGAAGGCTGATAATAAGAAGACAGCAACTAGCATCTTCATCGGCGTGGCCGTGATTGTCATTCTTCTCTTCCTTGCAGGGGGAATTGTGATTCGGAAAATCATGAGGATGGTTCGTCGAATTCTGATGATTACGAGTCAAGTGGCTGGGGGTGATCTGCGTCAAGAACCACTGCGTACCTATGCTCAGGACGAGCTCGGGCAAATTTCAGAGTCGGTCGATGATATGGTTGCCAAAATGAAGAGCTTGATCGGCACGATCGCGTTTAATACGCAATTCGTGCACGATGCTTCCGTGGAGCTTTCGGATAGCTCCAAAGAGTCCGCTAGCGCTGCGGAACACGTGGCAACGAATATCCAAGAGATGACACAGGAAGTGGAAGTGCAAGCGAGAAGCAGTGAAGAGACAAGCCGTGCCATTGAAGAAATGGCAATCGGGATTCAACGCGTCGCGGAAAACTCCAGCGTGATGGCGGATCACTCATCGTTGACTTCCCAGCATGCGACACTCGGGAACGAGCTGCTTTTCAAGCTGCAGCATCAAATCGTAAATATGCTGAACGCAGTTGAGCAGCTCTCAGAGACTGTTCAGTCGTTAACTCGTAAGTCCGATGAAATCGGATATATTGCCTCTAGCATCACGAACTTCGCGAACCAAACGAATCTCTTGTCGCTGAATGCTTCGATTGAAGCGGCTAGAGCGGGTGAGCATGGCAAAGGGTTCAATGTTGTTGCCCATGAAATACGCAAACTCGCTGCACAATCGATCGAATCTGCCGATGGGATCAATCAGTTGATTCACGAGACGAGAGTCGAGATTGCGAGTGTATCGGAGTCTATGCTTGCAACGAAGCAGGAAGCGAGCACGGGGTCGCAGATGATGCAGGAAGTGAATCAAAGCTTCGAGACGATTATGCAATCAGTGACGAATATCGTGACACAGATTCACGAGACCTCGGCGATTACGCAGCAAATGTCGGCAAGCTCGGAGGAGATTTCAGCGACGATGGATCAATCGGCGGCGAGCTCGACGCACATTCTGATGAGATCGCAGACCGTGGCAGCGGCCACGGAGGAGCAGCTTGCGATGATGCAGAATATTGCTGCAGCGTCCGAACAGCTGAAATCTGTGGTGGATACGTTGAATCAATCCGTGTCGTATTTTAAAACGAAATAGATTGTGAGAATAGGGAGCCCCCGCAGGTCTGAATTGGACGGTCGGAAGGCTCCTTCTTGGACAGAATCGACTGGGCATATTCCCATAAATTAGGCTTGTCAATGGACACGGAATCCTTTATAATAAATTTTGTTGTCCTAGCGGGCTGGAATGTTCAATGATTTTTGTTATGGCCCGTTGGTCAAGTGGTTAAGACACCTCCCTTTCACGGAGGTAACAGGGGTTCGAGTCCCCTACGGGTCATTATATACCTCATATGCGGTCGTGGTGGAACGGCAGACACACCATCTTGAGGGGGTGGCGCTCACAAGGCGTGCGGGTTCAAATCCCGCCGACCGCATCCCAGTTTTACAAGTTTGAAACCCTTACGTAGTAAGGGTTTTTCTTTTTTAACAGATGAAGAACCCCAGCATATCAGCTTCGTGCAACACCCTTGTTGACGAACTGTTGACGGAAACATAGTCCTTTTAATAGTAAAGATTAGAGGTGCATCGATATAAACAGAAAATTTATACTGCGTGCTTTCATTTCTGTCATTATAGTCGGCATTGCGGGTCTGATTACAGAAAAACTACTTGCGAGATATAATTATGATTCTTCATGGAAATGGGTTATATTGGCGCCGATGTACTTCCTAGGCTATATGTGGCTAACCCGAACCATAAAGAGATAATCTTGCAGTCATTTATAAAACTCTCATCCATATAATTAACGTTGACGTTAAATATATATCGAGTTAAGATAACCATATCGGATGGTTACTTGAAATGAAAGGAGATTTGAATGGAAAATTACAAAATTGATGACGTGGCAAAGGAATGCGGATTGACGAAACGAACGATTCGTTATTATGAGGAGATTGGCTTGCTGTTTGCTCCTGATCGCAGCGATGGCGGAACACGGTTGTATTCGCGGGCTCATATTGACCAGCTGAAGCAAATTACGAATGCGCGTGAAGTATTGGGGTTCTCTTTACAGGAAATGCAGGATTATGTGTCTGCCAGCAATAAGATTGCTGAACGTCATCAAGGATACTTGCAAACAGAGGATAGGGATCAGAAAAGAAAAGAACTCTTGGAGCTTGAATCCATTGTGGCGCACCAGCTTCAAATCATCGATCAAAAACTCGCAAAAATAGCCGAGGTCCGGCAAATGACAGAAGTTCGGTACCAACGTGTACAAGAAGCATTGAAAAATCTACCCGAATAATGGACCTGTGATTATAGGGTTCATTTTGACTGAAATATAACGTTAACGTAAATGTTATTTCCGCTTCGCATTCATATGGAAACTAAGGAGGAATTTCTATGTTCACACATATTCTCGTTCCGGTTGATGGGTCTGAGCAAGCGTATCGTGCCTTGGATTATGCGATTACACTTGCAGAAAGTGTATCCTCTGACGTTAAACTAACTGTGCTTCATGTTAATCCGACGCTAACTTTGAATGAACCACCTATTGTTGATATCCATCTGTACGAAAGTTTGGAAGAAGAAGGACGCGACATTTTACAACCTGCAATTGAAAGAATGAAAGCTACGCAAATACCGTTCAAAACAGAGGTGAAGTCTGGAGATCCAGCTAATGTGATTAGTCATCTTGCAGATTTTGATCAACATGATCTTATCGTGATGGGATGCCGAGGCGCTGGGCTGATGTCAGAGCCCCTGCTTGGCAGCGTAAGCCACAAAGTGATCCAACATGCGCACTGCCCTGTTATGGTCATAAAATAAAAGATGAACGATTAGAAAATCGCCTGTATCTGTGGATATGGGTGGTTTTTTATATACGATTCAAAATCGGATTGTCTGTTGGGGCGAAATGGTACAGATTTTAGAGAAAGAGCTCGGCTTGCCAGCCCACCTAAATAAGCAGCCCTCACAACCTGGAGATGTGCCGCAGACGTACGCGGACGTTTCCAAAGCTCACAGGTTGTTGGGCTATATGCCGCGAACCCCATTCGAAGAAGGCATCAAGAAATTTATGAATTGGCACAGAGGTGAAGGACATGATGAAGCTATCAATTGTAGCACCGATTTATAATGAGGAAGAAAGCATAGAGGCGCTCCATAAGGCGATTACACATGCTGTGAAAGATAGGATAGAAAGCTACGAAATAGTGCTTGTTAATGACGGGAGTAAGGATCGAAGCGCCAGTATTTTGAATAAGTTAGCGAGTGCGGATCCACGGGTTAAAGTTATTCATTTTGAGCGAAATTGCGGGCAGACCGCAGCGATATATGCTGGGATGAAGCAGTCATCCGGGGAATTAGTTGCGTTAATCGATGCGGATTTACAGACCGATCCTCGGGATATTTTTAAACTCATGCCGTATATACCTCAAATGGATTTTGTGAATGGCAGACGTGTTCACCGGCAGGACACGATCGTTAAGAAAATGTCTTCACGTGTGGGGAACGCGGTCAGAAATTGGTTAACAGGCGATAATATACAAGACACGGGATGTCCGATGAAGCTGCTGAAACGCGAAGTAGTGGATAGCTATTACTTGTACGAAGGGATGCATCGTTTTCTGCCGACCCTTGCGAGAATGAATGGTTTTCAAGTCATTGAGGTCGCGGTATCGCATAATGAGAGGAAATTTGGCGTATCCAAGTACGGCGTGCTGAACCGCGCATTTGTCGGACTCATGGATGCGATTGTCGTCGGATGGCTGCGGAAAAGGGTGATCCGTTACCAAATTATGCTGAATAGGAAAGCTCCTGAGCAGAGGGAGGCTTGAATATAAAAAGAGGATGCCCCGCCATATACATGGTTTTGGGACATCCTCTTTTCGTTAACGCATTGCTACAAACCGATGCAAGATCTTCCGTAAACTATGGTTCATCGTAGATTCCACCCGAAATGATTAAACGAAAATGCCAATGCATGATCATTGTATAATACCTCCCCGTGAAAACCACTTTTTTGCCTGCGAAAATAGGTAAATCATAAATTGTGTAAGATTAAATAGACAAGTAATCCTGCAAGACACAGCGTTGAGATCCAAGAGATCAACTTAAAGAAAGTTTCAACTCTTGATTTCATATTCAGCACCTCATGACTAGTTGATATTAATGCAGGAAATCACCGATGCGCATCCTATTTTGTTTTATAAACAATCAGGATGGAAGTTCGTTGTAATCCTGTATCGAGCTTACCTGGCTTCAAGATGGAGCCATAGCAGACATTAACAACCTGATCGTCTGTTAACTCAGCTAGAAATTGGTTAGCTTTGGACTCTGCGTAGGAGGAGTCTGTATCCAAAAATTCTTTCACTTGAATCATTTTCTGAACACTCCTTTCTGTTGTAATGGTTAAAAAGGTGTGAAAATACAACAAGACATTCCACTCTAAAAGCGGAATGCCTTGTGTATTCCTCTGAAGATACCACCGAAAGAAATCGCTGTCAATCTTAATGTCGTTGTCCAGAGGGGCTTATTGACGAAAAATAGGGCTTGGGTTAGTGTTTAAGAAATCGAATAGATCATAGATCCAAAGGAGGAAAACGATGTATCCGGTTATGATTGTGGAAGATGAGGTTTGGATTCGTAATGCACTAATTGAAATGATTGAACGAAGCGATCTGCCCTTCTTCGTTGCAGGCGAAGCGGAGGATGGCGAGGATGCGTATACGAAGATATGTGAAATATGGCCTATGGTGCTTATTACTGACATTCAGATGCCGAAGCTGGACGGATTATCGCTTATAAAGAGGCTGCACGATGCCTATGTGCCGATCGTTCCTATTGTGGTGAGTGGATACGATGAATTTGCGTA
This sequence comes from Paenibacillus pectinilyticus, assembly GCF_001700435.1. Lineage (GTDB taxonomy): Bacteria > Bacillota > Bacilli > Paenibacillales > NBRC-103111 > Paenibacillus_E > Paenibacillus_E pectinilyticus. Next base: position 262,055 of record NZ_LYPC01000028.1, on the reverse strand, counting down.
CGCCCAACAAGCCATTCGGTATCAAGTTTCCGAGTATTTACTGAAGCCGGTTGAGGAAAAGGCGCTGCTGGAAGCACTTGAGCGAAGCTTGGACCGGATGGCGAATATGAAAGAGCTTCACAAGCCATTAGGCGAGTTCGAAGCCTTTCTGCAAGGTTTGCACGAAGGTGAACCGCAACGCCATTTCAGAGAGCTGCAGTCACTGATTAGGTCTGTGCTTGGATTTAAAGGGAAGAAACCCGCGGTTAGAAGGGGGCTGCTGCGCTTATTTGATGGGCAGCTTCGACGCTTAGTTGAAGCAGGTTCGCTGAGCCAAGATAAGAAAGATACGCAATCTCAGTTGCACATCCTCGAATCTGAGGATGAGACGGGGATACAGCGCCATTTTGCCTCCTATGTAGAGGCTTGGTTTCGAATGCGTGAACAATCTGCGGAGCATAGGATGCCCTATTTAGTCCATTTGATGAAGCAATGTATTCATGAGCGATATATGGATGAAATTTCGCTACAGTTGGCTGCTGAGCAGGCAGAGATTAGCGTGGCTTATGCAAGCACGTTATTTAAGCAGCATACAGGCGAACCGTTTATTACCTATTTGAATCGGTATCGGGTGGAAAAGTCCAAAGAACTGCTGCTCAATCCTCTACTGAAGGTGTATCAAGTTGCCGACCAGACCGGATTTGCATCCATTCATTATTTCAATCGTGTATTCAAGACATTTACGGGGCAGACGCCTCTTGAATTTCGGAAAGAGCTGGGTTTGTAGCATGAAGATAGCTCTCCGAATGAACATGATTTCCATGAAAACATGGATGACCGCAACATTTCTGGCTGTAGCGTTACTCTCTATTCTGTTGTTAACGGTTGTGACGAATCATACGTATGGCGAGGAAATCAAAAAGAACTTTTTTGGTTTATCCAATGAAGTTGCAGCCAGTGTGAACAGCCAGATGGATTTGTATTTTAGCCATATTTTACAGTCCACGAATTCGTTGATTCGTCAGGATAACCTTCAGACATGGTTAAGCGCGAAAGGGCAATCATCGGCGACGGAGGATGACAATATTAGTTTGCTCATGCAGCGATATGTAGCCTTCAACCATCCGGAAATTATTGGCATGTTTCTCTTATCGAACGATGGGCGGATTGTCCCTATGGGTGCAGGCTTCCAGCCGACACTGGAGCCATACAGTCATGAGCCTTGGTTCCTCATACCCCCGGCAGAGAAGGTTACCATACTGCCAACACATATCACGAATTATCCTCAGCAAACCGGTATCCCGGTAATTTCTTTGATCGTACCTATTTATAGTATCGAGAATGTGGAGCTCCAAGGCAAACTTGTGATTGATTTAACGCTCTCAGCGATTGCGCCGTTCTTCAATGTACAGGCCGTCGGGCAAGCCGGAGAAGTGATGTTAATTGCCAATGATCATGTGGTGTTCCATCCAGTGAAAAAGTTTCAGGGTGTTGACGTGTCTCAAACCGATTTGGCAGGCGTGACACTGCCCAAGCGTGGCCAGGCTGAGGTTGCGCAGGTCCAAGGGGTGAAGTCTCTCATTTCTGTAAAGCAGTCTGTATCAACGGGCTGGGACGTTGTTCTCCGCGTACCTTATGATCAAATGAGTGGTGGACTTCAAGCTGCTCAGAAGCAAATCTTGGTCATCGTCATCGCTCTCATAGGCATCATAGGTATTCTTGTTCCGATCTTAACCGGGCTTTTTATACGCCCCGTGCTTCACTTGAAACATGTCATGCAGCAAGTCGCGCTTGGAAACTGGGAGGGACGCTCACAGACTAAAAGCGGATTGCCGGAGTTCCGTCAGTTGAATTACAGCTTCAACTCGATGGTGGAGCAGTTGAATACACTTCGTCTGCAAGAGATGAATTTGCGCTTAAGTCAGAAGGAGGCGCTGATCAAAGCGCTGCAAAATCAAATAAACCCTCATTTCCTATATAACTCATTGGATATTATCAAAAGCATTGCGTATTTGGAGGGTGTGCCGCAGGTCGAAGCTATGGCCGTACATTTGGCCAATGTGTATCGATACACAACCAAGGCAGAAACGCTGAATTCGACGGTCAAAGAAGAGTTGGCGAATCTCGCCGATTATTTGGCGATCATTCATGTTCGTTTTCCTAAACATTTTCAAAGCCGTATCTACGTACATGAAAAATATTATGACTGTGAAATGATCAGACTCGTCTTGCAGCCGATTGTCGAGAATGCGGTCAAGTATGCGATTGAGCCGAAAGGCGGGCGTGGGATGATTGCAGTCAGCGCGTATGTGGAGAACAAGGACCTAGTGATCGAAATTGCGGATAATGGGTCAGGCATGTCCGATCCGAAAGTGAAGGAGCTTAACGGCAAATTGATGGATCTTTCCCAAAATGCAGCGCAAGAAACGATCCCCCATGGATCGCTTGGTCTGGCCAATGTGCATGCTCGGCTCGTCTTGCATTACGGTGAATCGTACGGGATTAAAGTCCATTCTTTCCCAGAACGGGGTACCATTGTATGGGTAAGAGTACCTTTTCAACGAACAGGTTCATAAATCGTAAATTTGTGTAAAGATTCCGCTAATTCTCATATCGTATACTGAGATCGTTAATACACCAATAAACAGGGGAGCGATCAGATGATGAGTCAAAAGAAAACGATCAGCATGTTGGCATTGACAGCGGCCATGCTGGTGTTCAGCGGTTGCACAGCGAAGGAAGCGGCACCTTCAGTTAGCCCAAGCGAAAAGAGCTCGCCTTCTGAAGCGAGTACAGCGCCAAAAGAAAAGTTGAAACTGGATCTAATGACGATCAGTTGGGCCGGGGGCGGCTGGCCGGATGACCATGCGGTGATTCAAAAACTCAATGAAAAATTGAACATCGACCTGAAGATCCAATGGGTGCCGAACGATAACTACAAAGAAAAATTAAATGTGATGGCGGCATCGAACAGTTTCCCCGACGCTTACTTTATTAACCCGCCTGAATTCCAGAAATGGCGTGATGCGGGAATTTTCATGGATGTTAAACCGGAGTTAAGCAAGTATTCCAACTTGACCAAATATTTGGGGGAAGATGGCTTTAATATTTTGAATCCCAAAGGAAAAGCGTATGGACTTCCGTATTATTCCGTTGAAGCTCGTGATCCAATGATGATTCGTAAAGACTGGCTGGACAAGTTAGGGCTGAAAATGCCAACAACCGTTGATGAATATTACGAGGTAGCGAAAGCGTTTGCAACGAAAGATCCCGACGGCAACGGTCAAAATGATACGGTCGGCATTTCCTTCGTGATGCAAACGGACGGCTCTATTTTAAACCTGGAACATCTCATGGGCGCATTTGGTTTGGCAAATAACTGGAAAGAAATTGACGGTAAGCTTGTACCTTATCAAGTGCAAGGCAAAGAGCTGAAAGATTTCTTAACGTTCCTGCAAAAAGCCTATAGTGAAGGCGTGTTGGATAAGGATTTCATGACGAACAAAGCGCGCGATCCTTGGAGCAAGCTTGAAGCCGGCAAAACAGGTATTTCGTGGGTCAATCCCTTCGAATTTTACACAACATCTATGGATACCATCAAGAAGGTTGATCCGAAAGCTGAACTTGTCCAATTACCTGCGCCAAAAGGGCCAACAGGACTTCAAGGGACCAAAACATCATCCTCTGTCGATAAAATCGTGATTAACTCCAAGATAGACAAGAAAAAACAAGAACGTCTATTGGCACTATTCGATTATATGATGTCAGATGAAGGTACGGACTTGATTAAGAATGGTGTAGAAGGTGTTCACTACAAGAAAAACGGCGATAAATATGAGAAGTTGGATGCATTTGATAAAGATCGTCCACAGCTGATTTCGACTTGGTTACTGCGTCGGTATGACCCGATGATTCAAATTCGGAAATGGGACGATGCAGCTTATGTCGATAAAATTAATACGATTTTCAAGGAAAATGAGAAGGCCAAGTGGACGAATCCAGCTTCAGGACTTATTTCTGACACACAGGTCAAAGTAGGAAACACAATCAACTCCAAATTTGGCGAAGAAATGGCCAAGATCATTATGGGTAAAAGCCCAGTAAGTGCGATTGATAAAGCAATCGAGGCATGGAAAGCTGGGGGTGGCGACGCGATCATCAAAGAAATGAACGAGCAGTACGCCAAATTAAAATGATGAGCGCGGAGTGGAGAAGAGGTTTACCGCTGTATCTCATGATCTTGCCTGGACTTTTGTTCTTTCTGCTATTCAAATACCTGCCAATGGCGGGGCTAGTGATTGCCTTTCAATCGTATAACCCGTTCGAGGGTATATTTCATAGTGATTGGGTAGGCTTTGACAATTTTAAGCGATTGTTCACGGATGTTGATTTTTATCGGCTGCTAGCCAATACCCTTACACTCAGTGCGATCAATTTATTTTTATTTTTCCCGGCGCCCATCATCCTAGCGCTCATCATTAATGAGTTGGGTAAAGGGTTCTTCAAGAAATTAATGCAAACGGTCATTTACTTGCCTCATTTCTTGTCTTGGGTTGTTGTCGTAGGTTTAACATCCCTGCTGTTTGCAACCCAAGACGGCGGGATCAACAATTGGCTGGCATCGAATGGGTTTGCACGAATCGAGCTGCTGTCTGATCCGGCTTATTTTAGACCGCTATTCCTGATGCATAATCTATGGAAGGAAGCGGGATGGAATACGATCATTTTCCTGGCGGCACTTGCTTCCGTGGATCCAATGCTGTATGAAGCTGCGGATATGGACGGGGCGGGCCGCTGGCGGAAGCTGTGGTCTGTGACGCTGCCTTCCCTGCGCTCCACCATCATCATCCTGTTTATTTTGCGGCTGGGGTCAGTTATGGAAATTGGATACGAGCATGTCTACTTGCTGCAAAATACGTTGAATTTGAAAATATCCAATATTTTCGACACCTATGTATATCGGCAAGGCATCCAGCAGGGGGACTTCTCCTTCTCTACCGCCGTAGGCTTGTTTAAAGGCTTGGTAGGACTCGCTCTGATCATGATGGCCAATAAGCTTTCCAAGAAAGCGGGAGAGGAGGGGCTCTACTAATGTCCATCTGGAAGCGAAAAGACTTTGCCTATCAGACACTCATGAACGCCGTAATGGTGGTTGTATTGCTCGTTATCATGTTCCCACTAGTCTATGTGGTGACAACGTCCTTCAGCAGCAAACAGGAAATGCTGACTCGTGGTTTCTATTTGATACCACATGACTGGACAGTCAATGCTTATGGCTATTTGTTTTCGAATGCGAACTTCATGAAATCATTTTGGAACGCGATTCAGATTACAACGATCGGTACACTAATTAACATCGTGCTAACTTCACTTATGGCGTATGGTCTCTCCAAAACCTGGCTGCGTGGACGCAAGCTGTTGAACTTCTTGGTCATGTTTACCATGCTGTTCGGCGGGGGGATGATTCCCACGTATCTCGTTGTCAAAACGTTTCATCTCATCGACAGTTACTTTTCCTTATATTTGACGGCAGCGATCGCGCCATTCAATTTGATCGTTATGCGCAGCTTTTTTCAAAACATTCCGGTGGAATTAGAAGAATCGGCGCGCATCGACGGCTGTGGAGAGTTTCGCTTGTTTCTCACGATTATTGTACCGCTGTCCATGGCGATCATTGCTACCTTTACCCTTTTCTACAGTGTTCAAAATTGGAACACCTACTTCAATGCCATTCTGTATTTGAATGATTCATCAAAGTGGCCGCTTCAAGTTTTTTTAAGGCAAATGCTAATTGAAACGGATATCGGTATGGCAGCGGAGTCCAGCGGATTCGAATACAGTCCGGCAGCGAAAATGGCTGCTGTGGTTATTGCGACCGTTCCTTTTTTATTCATCTATCCGTTTCTTCAAAAATATTTCAATCAAGGCATGCTGCTAGGATCCGTGAAAGGCTAAATCACACTCATTCATTGGAGGGTTCTTATGGGGAATAAATCGTGGTTGTATGCGTTGGCAATTACTGCGGCCTGTATGGGTTTCGCTGTTTCGGCTCATGCGAATAACAGTACGTACTATGTGGATGCAACAGCAGGCAATAATGGGAATGACGGGCTTTCGATACAGTCACCTTGGAAGACGCTGAATGCCATTAATGCGATGACGTTTCAGCCTGGCGATCACATTCTGCTCAAAGCAGGTGAGAGATGGTCAGGAACTCTTCATCCACTCGGTTCAGGTACTTCGGCAGCCCCCATCGTGCTTGATCAGTATGGAACTGGCCCCAAGCCCTATCTGGATGGGCAAGGCGCTACGAATGTGGTCATGCTGTACAATCAGGAGCATTGGGACATCGGAAATCTGGAGATTTCCAATCAAACAGCTGTACAAGGTACGGCCGTCCGCAGCGGGGTTGAAGTGATAGGCGAAGATTATCTGGTCGGAAGTACGACAGATATTACGAATATAGCTACGCTGCATGATATTCGATTGCATGATTTATACATCCATGATATCAATGGTCTCCATAAGAAAACCGTCAATGGCAGTTCAGGCATTAACGTTGTCGTTCGACGTAAACTCGATGGTTCACCTAATCGGGTAACCAAGTTTGACGGCATCCTGATTGAAAATAACAAAATAGCAAATGTGACGCGTACAGGTATCATGGTCAACTCCGTATGGTCCAATCGGGCGCAGCAAGGTGGGACTGTAGACCTTACGCTCCCTTGGACACCGCATACGAATGTGATCATACGCGGGAATGAAGTCCAACACGTTAGTGGAGATGGTATTGTTCCTCATATTACAACAGGCGCATTGGTCGAGCATAACAAGGTGAATGGCTTCAACGAAGCGCAAGTCGACTATAACGCAGGCATGTGGACGTATAATGGCGACTACACGGTCTATCAATTCAATGAGGTGTCCGGCGGGAAAACGATTAAGGACGGCATGGCTTTTGATTTTGACAATGGGACAAAGGGCTTGATCTTCCAATATAATTACAGCCACGATAACGAGGGCGGCACTGTGCTGATTTGTCAAAACGAAACGAACGGTTCGGTATCGGATGGGATTTTCCGTTATAACATCAGTCAGAATGACCGCTATCAGATGATTACCGTATGTAGTGGTAGCAATTATCAGAATATGCAGTTTTACAATAATGTGTTTTATGTAGGAAGCGGAATTGCGAACAATCTGCTCATAAATAACAATGGCAATGCGGTGGCTGGCAACGGTCAGGCTGCGTTCAAAAACAATATTTTCTACAACCTGGGCACAGGTACTTATGCTGGTAAATCGACTTGGACGTATGACAGCAATGTGTTTTACGGCAATAATACGCCTGCCTACGCAACGATTCCTGATGCGATGATGACAACCAGTAATCCGCAGTTTCTGAACCCAGGTAGTGGGACAAGTATAAATGGGGTAAACGGATATAAATTGAAGTCTGGTTCATCTGCTCTGAACAACGGTGCCGTTATGACGAATAACGGAGGCGTGGATTATTGGGGCAATCCAGTTTCGGCTTCATTGGCTTCGAATCGAGGGGCATACAATGGCGCTCCGCTGCAGCAGCTTGTTGGCAATCAGGGATGGGAAAGTACCTCGGAAAGCCCTTGGTATCATTGGGGAAATGCGGCTATCACCACGAGTGCAGCAGATGTTCGCTCAGGGACTAAAGCGGCCCAAGTCGTGCCGAACTCAGCCTTTGAGCAGTGGATTACGGTGAAACCGAATACCACGTATAAGCTTCGAGGATACGCGAAAGTCTCTGCTGCAGGGCAGACGGTATCGATTGGGGCGAAGCTGTATGACGGTACCCAGCAGGTGGCAGCACAAATAACGAGTACGAGTTGGTCGCAGGCAGAGGTTACCTTCACGACAGGAGCTGCGACGACTACGATGCGCGTATTTGTATACAACCCATCTGCTGCGGGGTACGGGGTAGCGGATGATTTGGAACTGTATGAACAATAACAACACCTAGAGAACAAGATTTACACCGAAAGGATGATTTTGTATGCGCATTTTATTGCTTGATCTGGATTCATTGAATCCTCGTCATCTTGGCTGCTATGGCTACCATCGCAACACATCTCCGAATATTGATAAAATCGCCGCCGAAAGTGCTCAGTTTACGAACTACTATACATCGGATGCGCCTTGTTTCCCTTCGCGAACAGCGCTAATGACCGGTCAGTTCGGTATTCGAAATGGCGTTGTTGGGCACGGCGGCACGGCAGCGGCACTTCGCCATGAAGGCGAAGATCGTGACTTTAAAGACAAGTTGGCACACGAGAGCTTGCCCGCATTTTTACGGAAAAGCGGTCTTCGCACTGCGCTGATCAGTCCTTTTGGCGAGCGGCATTCCGCATGGCATTTCTATGCCGGGTTTAATGAAATGTACAATACGGGTGAGAGTGGTATGGAATCGGCGGAAGAAGTGACGCCTACCGTCTTGGATTGGATCCAGCGAAATGAAGGCCAAGATGATTGGTTCTTGTATGTGAATTACTGGGACCCGCATACGCCCTATCGAGCACCCGCTTCTTTTGGCAATCCATTTGCGGAAGAGCCGCTTCCCGCTTGGATGACGGAAGAGCTTCTCGAGAGCAATAAGTTGAAGGTCGGTCCGCACAGCGTAAATGAGATCAACATGTTTAATAGTGATACCTATCCCAAGTATCCACGTTATCCGGGACAAATCACGAATATGGAAGATATGCGAATGATGATTGACGGCTACGATTGCGGTGTGCGGTACATGGATGAGCATGTAGGGAGCATCTTCGAAGAACTTAGCCGGCAGGGCGTCATGGATGATCTCATTGTCATCATTACCGCTGATCATGGCGAGAATATGGGGGAACTGGGCATCTATGGCGAGCATGGTACGGCCGATCAGGGTACATGTCGAATTCCGATGTTGATTCGCTGGCCTGAGAAGATTGAACCGGGTGTTCAGGAAGGACTGCATTACCACCTGGATCTACTGCCAACACTAGCCAATCTGCTCGATCGAGAAACACCAAGAAGCTGGGACGGTGAAAGCTACGCACATGCATTGACAGGGGCTAGTGAGGATAGCGCGGAGGGCAGACCGTACCTTGTTATTTCCCAAATGGCGCATGTCTGCCAACGCTCCGTAAGATTCGGCAACTGGTTGTATACCCGTACGTATCATGACGGTTACCATCTGTTCCATAAAGAAATGCTGTATGATCTGGCTACAGATCCGTACGAGCTTCATGATGTCGCAGCGGACTACCCAGAAGTGTGTAAGCAAGCAGTGTATAACTTGATGCAATGGCATGATGAACGAATGGCATCCATGCCATTCACGGTGGATCCACTCTGGACCGTAATGAAAGAGGGCGGCCCTCACCATGCGAAGGGATACCTACCGGCGTATGTGAAAAGGCTGGAAGCGACTGGGCGCGCGCATGCCGTGCCAGAGCTGATGCTTCGGCATCCACAAGAGTTCAGAACGAATCAATAGTTTACGTTGTATTCATCCTGGCTGCACCACCGCAGCTGACTCATCAATTAAGCCGACGACAGTTTGTAGCTGTCTCGGCTTTTTATTTGAGCTTGCAAGGATATCAATCCTTAAACCCGACTAAAACCATCAACCAAAGGGGTCATCTCGGCATTTGACAAATATTAAATCATAACACAATCATAATTTGAAAAGCAATCCTATTATCAAAATAATGCTTGATAAAATCTGCTAAATGGGTTAATCTTCTAATTGTTGCTAATCAAATATAGAAGCGAGAAAGGAGTGGAACGAAATGATGACGATGAAGATGATGACGATGAAGATGATGATGTCCATGTGCATGGAAGAAATGATGTGCAAAATGAACAACATGAAAATGATGATGGATCAAATGCAAGGCATGGAAATGATGGACATGATGGATATGGATATGATGATGTCCAAAATGCAATCGTGCGATGAAATGATGACCATGATGATGGGCATGATGCGTGAAATGAAACAAACCGCTGTATAAGAAGCGTCCTCATTCAAGGAGTTATCAAACACACACGGTTATCGTTGGATTCAACCTATAATATTCTTAAGATCTGTACATATCAATCTGCAAATTGATGCGTACTGTTAAATGCAATTCTGCAGAGCAGATGGCTGCATGCATGGAAATGACGAATAGGCATGAACCGATGTCCGGTAGAGCGGTAATCCGCATACGGGATTTTTTTGTATGTCTATTTATACGTAGTCGATTTTAATTGCTTACCAATCTCTACACGTTGTTGTTTCAATCCCCAGACTTCCCCGATCAATTGAGAAGCGACATACGCATTGTCCGTTTCGCTCAGCTGCTTGTAGAGTTCGAGCATCTTCCTGTTAACGGCATCGAATCGTTGCCAGAGCTGGCTTATTTTATGTTCAAGCATGGATTGTTGAATATATAGGGTAGACTTAGTCAGCGTCTGAATAATTTCGTTCTGCCATTCAACGTCTCCGATTTGTCTTGCGTAATTTAACAAATCCAGATAATCATCTTTCCAGCGAATCTCTAGTTTCTCGGTTGTAAGCATGGCGTTTACCTCATTCCGATGGTTATACCTAGTATTATACTCGGAATTAATGGAATTGCAACAACGATTTTCAAATCTTACAAATCCACCTGCACCATTTGCTTCTTATATTGCGAGGGCAGCATGCCAACCCATTTTTTGAAGGTACGGGTAAAATGGGGATCGTCGAAATAGCCGACTTCTTTGGCGATCAGCTGAATCTTCGTATTGCTCGTTTGGAGCATGGCTTTGGCCTTCTCGATGCGATACTGGTGCACATAGTCGAGGAAGTTAATGCCGAGTTCTTGTTTGAAAAGGGTAGACAAATGCGTCCCCGAGACGAATAATTCCTTGGCAACATTGGCTAAGGAAAGGCCGGGGGAATTGTAATGGTCGGTGATATACTCGATGGCCTGCTGGATTTTGCGCTTCGGTGTCTTGTTCGGATTCAGGGCTTTAACGACTTGCTGGAGAACCTTGGACACGATGGCAGATAGCTCCTCGAAGGTCTCTACCCGTTCGATATCAGTGGTTAAACTTTTCACATCCTCCAAGAAGGTGTGGTGTTCATGAGAGGTTTCATCTGCCAAGTGCAATAGTCCGGTTAGCAGCGAGTAGGTTTGCATGTTGATTTGGGTACGAGAGTGCAGATGAGGTTCTCGCAAGCATTCGAGCCATTTATCTGCAATGTTCAATGCTTCGGCAAACAGTCCTGTTCGAACATGATGGATGATGAGCTGCTCGAGCTGAGCAGAGTCATCCTGCGCAGGCGTCTCGGGTACCTGAACAGGTACCCCCGAGACCTCTTGATAGAAATAGACTTGGCCTGCGCCTTTAAAGAAGCGCATTTGCAAGGCTTCCTGCGCTTCCCGGTACGCCTCGTCCAGCAAGTCGATTGTCGGTTTCACATCACTGACGCCAATGCTAACGGAAAGCTTTAAATACAGGCTTAGATTCTGCTGAATCAATGCCAAGCTCTTCGCCAACTCGCCGCAATTCACGGCAGTGGTACCGTTACATACAGCGAGCACCTCTTGCTGCCTGGTAATGATCTCAACCGATTGCCCAAGCACCTGTTCAAGTGTTTCTTGAACAATATTGCCAATCGCGAAAGTAATCATTTCGATATCGGACGAATCGTAATTCAGCTCACGAATTGATTTACCGTCAGGGAGGACGGCAACGATGAAGATATTCTCATGATGTATGGATACGTGTGCCTGTTCCATTAAGGCTTTGCGGTCCTCGTTGGGCAATTTGGGAGCGAGCATCCACTTGTCCAACATGTGGGATTTCGCCATGCTTTTATTCAGGCGAAGCTGATCGTGCAGCCTTGTCAGGTTTTCAGCGAATTGCTGTTTATCATGTACGCGCTGCACAACGGATTGGAAGGTGGAGATAATGTCGCGAGGTGAGCAAGGCTTGATGAGAAAGTCAATGACGCCAAGCCGCATAGCCTGCTGAGCGTAGCTGAAATCATCATGGCCGGATAAAATGACGCAGGCAATCTCCAATTGCCTCTGCTGCACCTCTTCGATCAGTTGGAACCCATCTAAAGCGGGCATACGAATGTCGGTTAACAGAATATCAATTTTCCCGGACTCCAGAAATGGTATCGCTTTCAATCCGTTTTCTACATGAGCGCATATCTCAATACCAAGGGATTGCCAATCAATCATCGTGACAAGACCCTCCCGAACGGTTCGTTCGTCCTCCACAATAAGCAGTTGTAACATCGAATTACTCCTTCCTATAGGGCAGTGTTAGCTTAATTCGTGTCCCTGAACCCAGTTTGCTTTGAATATCGAGATCGGCCTGCTCGCCATAGAAGAGACGCAGCCGATTCATGATGTTCATGAGTGCGAAATTCTCGCCCGTATGTGCGCTAAGATTCTGAGAAGCGAACTTCTCCAATATTCGGTCATAATCATCTGGGGCAATGCCGACCCCATTGTCCATAATTTCAATCTCGACTATTTGCCCTTCCACGCGAAGATAGGCACCGATATGAATATGACCGATATCGTCGGTCAAGGGCTCTATCCCATGTACGACCGCGTTCTCTACGAGAGGTTGAATGAGCAGCTTGGGCATTTTGAAATGGGAAAGCTCTGGGGCAATATCAAACTCGTAAACCAACTTATCGGGAAATCGCATTTTCTGCAGAAATAAGTAGTGCTCGGCGAGCAGCAGCTCCTTCTCAAGAGGAATGACGTCATTTCCTTCACTCAGGCTGATTTTGAAAATGTTAGATAACGAGTAAATCATCTCGGCGACCTGCGTGTCCTTATTTTTCTCGGCCGACCAGGCGATGGTATTCAAGGTGTTATACAGAAAGTGCGGATTAATTTGAGACTGCAAAATTTTTAATTCAGCTTGGTGCTGGCGAAGCTCGAAGGCATAGACATCATGAACCAGTTCTTTAATTCGCTTAACCATCGTATTGTAGCCGTTGCTTAGCTGCCCAATCTCATCCTTACCTGTTAAGGGAACATGCTGATCAAAGTCGCCTTTCTGGAACTTCTTCATGGAAGCGAGAATGCGCATCATAGGTCTGGTGATGACGCCAGCTACGCTCCATGAAACAATCAGGCCTAGCAAGAGTGCTAAGCAGACAAGCAGTGAGGTAATCCATTTAATCCGATTGAGCTGCTTCAGTATCGTGTCACGTGGTTGCAGCACGAGAACATGCCAGCCGGTTAGCGGCGATTGCACATGTGCGAAGAGCCACTGCGAGGAATCCATGGCAGCATCGATCGTATCGGGTCTTTGGTTCGGACTCGTGAAATAAGGGAGCTGATCCATCTTTTGCCCGACCCACTGCCCATGAGAGTCCGATAAGACGGTGCCATCGTCTCGAAACACGATGATTTCGGTCGACCCCAACTCAGGGGAATAAGAGGTGCGAATGTCCTTCTCGTCAATGCCTAGGATGAGGACGCCTTCGGGATTCATGTTCGTATAATTTTTCAAAACTTTAGTCAGCAGCAGCTTATTCATCGAATCCCCGTGAAACATAACCGGACCTTGATTAGGTACCTCGACTCGCCAATTCTCAATAACGGGATTCGCTAAAATATCATCGTATTGGAATTTATCACGGAATTCTTCAAACGGTATGGCCGAGGAAAGCCCTTTATTATTAAGCTGAATTGTTGGAAAGTGGGAAGAATAGATGGTCAAAAATTGAAAATAAGGCCTTGTCACCATCAGACGGTTAATGGAATCGACGACATTCCGATTGGTGATGTACGCTTTATTATCCGAATTAGCAAGCAACGCTTGAATTTCAGGTGTCAGGAACACGTAGTCAGAGATATCCAAAGCATCCTGCACGATAGAATTCAAGTGATCAACGGCTTGTTTGGCAATGCCATCTTGTTCAAAGCTTAGTTTAGCCAAGATCTCGTCACTGGCCGTGGTATAGGCGTAGTATCCTGTCGATGAAATCATCGCGACGAGCAGCGGGACGAACCAGAACAACAGCTTGTTGCGAATCGGAAGGTTAGAGTACCAGTCTGAGACGAAGTGAAATGTGAGCATGTCAGATACCCTTCTTAGTTCAGATATCTTAACTATATAGATTGGGCTCAACGTAGCGCAATACAGAAGATTTAAGAATCATGTTTGGAAACTTAAGGTATTTTGCTTAAACCGGCGTGAAAGAGGAGAGATGAGGATCCTAGTTTACAAAAGGAAGGCTGACATGATAAATATGTACAGAGAACAGTACATGTCTGTAAGACAAAGGCGGGCGCATGGATGAACATACGAATGACGAAAAAAGCAGCGCTTGGATTGGTGATCCTTCTGGGAGCGACATCCTTGTCTGCTTGTGAAGGGCATAGGCAGGCTGACAATTCAACGTCGACTACGACTGCTGTGAAGCAAGTAACACTGACCTTTTTCAGCAACAACTCCGATCGCACGGCGGGACAGGGCAAAATGGAGCAGGATCTGATCGATCAGTATATGCAGATGAACCCGGATATTCGCATCAAAGTGGAAACGCTTTCTCCGGACCCTCAGTTTCAGGATAAAATTAAAGTGTACAATGCTTCAAATCATTTGCCCGATATTTTCAGCGCTTGGGGAAACGCGAGTTTCATGCAGCCCCTGATCAAAAATCAAGCCATCGCTGAATTGAATCAGAGTGACTTTCAGGATCTAGGCTTTATTCCAGAAGCGCTCGCTGGCTTCAGTTCGGCAGGGAAATTATATGGGGTACCTAGAAACTCGGATTTCTGGGTGCTGTATTACAACAAGAAAATTTTCGCAGATCATGCCCTGCAGCCGCCTCGGACCGAAGCTGAGCTGATGCATGTCATCGACGTGCTGAAAGCAAAAGCGATCGTACCGATCGCCATGGACGGACAAGACCCTTGGCCAGCGGGAATTTGGTTTGATACGATGCTGCAGCGAGCTTCTGGCACCTGGGATATCTCCCATAAAGCGATGGAGCGAACCGGGACTTTTAAGGAACCAGCCACAACTGCAGCGGGACTTTCTATGCAAAAATGGATCAAAGCCGGCGCATTTGGCACCGGTTTTCTGAATAACGATTACGGCACAGCACGCAATATGTTCGGACAGGGCAAAGCAGCGATGTTCATGATGGGAGAATGGGAAATGGGGATGGCGGCGGATGCCAACTTTCCCGACGAGGTTAAGAGAAATATCGGGGCCATTCCCCTGCCTGCCATCGACGGAGGAAAAGGAGTGACAACCGATCTAACCGCATGGTTCGGTGGAGGTTATGTGGTTGCCAAGGCCTCCAAGCACAAGCAAGAAGCGATTGCTTTCTTGAAGTGGATGTTCCGGCCAGAAGGCTGGACGAAAGCAGTCTGGCAGAACGGGATTGCGTTCCCAGCCCAAACCTATGATCAATTCCGTACGGATAAGGAAACGGCGATTCAGCAGGACTTGACGAAGATCTTTATGAATGCCAAGTCGTATAGCGGAACAACGGCACAAGATAAGTTCACCCCAGATACACAAAAAAAGTATTATGACGCTATTCAGAATGTGGAGGCAGGTCATCTGGCTCCAGAGGACCTTGCGGAAGCGATCGATGATGCTGCTGAGAAATCAGCGATAGAGTCCGCCAAATAAGCGATTATTGCCATGTTATCGATGCCACATAGAGCTGTTTTCTCATGCCGATGTATCGATTTTACAGACAATCTCATCTGTGAGAAACAGGTGCGAGGATGAAATTTGTACAAGATGACCTAAAAAACAGCATCTAACAATCCCTGTCAAATTTCATTAGAATGAAATCGTTATCACTTCCGAAATGGAAGGAAAAGGCATAAGGAGGATAATCTCATGTGGAAACGATTTACATCACGTTCCGCTGTCACACTGATGATCGGCACCATGTTAGTGGGTCAAGCGAATATACAGTCGGTCCTGGCCGACACGACGCAAACAACGCCTGTTGCAACAAGC
This sequence comes from Paenibacillus pectinilyticus, assembly GCF_001700435.1. Lineage (GTDB taxonomy): Bacteria > Bacillota > Bacilli > Paenibacillales > NBRC-103111 > Paenibacillus_E > Paenibacillus_E pectinilyticus. The sequence goes on along the minus strand of NZ_LYPC01000028.1, from coordinate 246,068 downwards.
CTTGCTGCGTACTGGGATAGCTCGAAGCAAGTAGAAGCCCGCGTTGCAGATTTACTGTCGCGGATGTCGCTGGACGAAAAAATAGGCCAGATGGTGCAAGCCGAGCGGGCGAATGTGACGCCATTAGATGTACAGAATTATTATCTAGGCTCTGTACTAAGCGGAGGGGGTTCATTCCCGAATGGCAATCAAGCGGATGATACGCGGGACAAATGGGCTTCGCTTGTAGATTCCTACCAAACGGGTGCGCTTTCTACGCGGCTCGGTATTCCGATTTTGTACGGGGTTGACGCGATCCACGGAAACAGCAATTTATTGGGTGCGACGCTATTCCCGCACAACATTGGTCTAGGCGCAACGCGCGACGCCGCGCTAGTGGAGCAGATCGGGGCTGCCGCAGCGCAAGAGACCAAAGCGGCAGGAACGAACTGGGCGTTCGCGCCAACGCTGGCGGATCCGCAAAATATTTTATGGGGACGCACATACGAAGGATTTAGCGATAATCAACAGGTCGTTGCTGACATGGGTGCGGCTTTCATCAAAGGTTTTCAAGGGGAAACGATTGATGACCTGAAGAATACGAATCGTGTTGTAGGTACGGCGAAGCACTTCTTTGGTGAAGGTTTGACTGAAGGCGGCGTGAACCAAGGCAATGTCACAGGAATGACAGAGGCGGAGGTTATACAGCTGGATCTGCCTATTTATAAGGCAGCCATCGAAGCTGGCGCACGTACTGTAATGGCTTCATATAGCAGTATTCAAGGACTAAAGATGCATGCTAACCAGCGGTTATTGACGGACGCGTTAAAGGGAACAGGACAAGGCCAATTAGGCTTTACAGGGTTCGTAATTTCTGACTATAATGCCGTTCAACAGATTACGAAGGACTGGAATGGCGTTGCGGTAAGCGGCTTGAAGGATCAAATCAAAGTTGCCGTAAACGCTGGCGTCGATATGATGATGATGCCTACGGATTGGAAAGCAACCATTACGAATCTCAAAGCGCTAGTCGCAGACAACAGTATTTCGCAAGCACGCATTGATGATGCAGTAACTCGCATTCTGCGTGTCAAGTTCGAGTCAGGTGTATTTGAACACCCTATGACAGACAGCACGCTAGCATCCAAGTTTGGGTCTGCAGAGCACCGCGCCTTGGCTAGCAAGGCGGTAAGTGAGTCCCTTGTTTTGCTAAAAAACAGCAAAGTGAATGGCTCTCCCATCATGTCGCAGCTCTCCGGTATGGGTAAAATATTCGTAGCGGGCAAGAGCGCGGATGATATCGGTCTGCAATCCGGTGGCTGGTCCATTACTTGGCAGGGTGGAGCAGGGAAAATCACAACGGGCACAACCATTCTGCAAGGCATTAAGCAGAAAGTTGGCGGCTCGAAGGCCGTTACCTATAACAAACATGGTCGTGGCGCGGCTGGGAATGATGTGGCGATTGTCTTCGTTGGCGAAACGCCATACGCCGAAACAAATGGTGATGCTTTAAACAATCTGAAGCTGGATGCGGAAGATCAAGCCACACTAGATAATGTCAAAGCTTCTGGCGTACCGACAATTGTCGTTCTTGTTTCGGGGCGACCGCTCATGATCGGTGACCGTTTGAATGACTGGGCAGGGCTCGTAGAGGCTTGGCTGCCAGGAACGGAAGGCGAAGGCGTAGCAGATGTGCTTTTCGGCAATAAAGACTTCACAGGCACACTTCCTGTGCGTTGGCCGTTCTACACGGAGGCGTACACGAATCCAGTTGCTGGGCAATCCAATTTGGATCCGAAATACGTTTTGTTTAACTATGGATATGGCTTAACGAAGACGCAGGAAACGCCTGTACTTCCAGTAATGCCTGATAAACCAGGGTTACCTAATCCGTATATCAAGGTTGAAGCGGAGAATTATTCAGCGAAATCAAGCGGCCTGCAGTCCGAGAACACGTCGGATATTGGTGGAGGCAAGGATATCGGCTATACCGATACGGGAGCTTGGTTGGAGTATTACGTTGAAGTGCCGACTGCGGGAACGTATGATATCGATTTCCGCTATGCAGGTGGCTCAGCTACCATTACGAATTCGGGCTTGCAAATTCTAGATGCCAATGCGCATGTGTTAGGGCAGCTCACTGGAGTTGGTTATACGGGTGGCTGGCAAACGTGGAAAACGGCAACGGTACATGGCGTAGCGCTGACAGCGGGCATCCAGAAGATCAAGCTGCAATTTACAAGTGGAGGGATAAACTTCAACTGGTTCGGTTCCACGGGCTTCAAGCCTGCCGCTGCACCAGCGAACGGTGGCGCCCCTATTGCTCCGCAAACACCGGTAGCAGGCGGAGCAGGTGCTGTGCAAAGCTGGCTATCCAGTGAGCGCAGCAGCCAAAGTCAGTTGTGGTACTATGCACCGCAATGGCAGCCTGGCGATGAGGCTAAGCAATTGACACCGCAGGCGAATTTGGATTTGACGAGTGTGGGTACGGATGCTAACGCAACAACGATCAATATCAATCCGTCGAAGGAATACCAAACGATGACAGGTATGGGTTCTTCCATGGAAGAATCGACGATCTTTAATATGGCGAAAATGTCGGATGCGAAGCAGAATGAACTGCTGACTAAACTGGCGAGCACAACAGATGGCATCGGCATGAGTATGAGCCGTTTGACGATAGGTACAGCGGACTTTACTTCCCGTGAGTTCTACACGTACGACGACATGCCAGCAGGTCAGACAGATCCTAATTTAACGCATTTCTCGATTCAAAAGGATATTGATTATAACATCATTCCTGTACTGAAAAAAATGATCGCGATCAAACCAGATATGAAGTTCTTTGCTTCCCCATGGAGTCCTCCAGCTTGGATGAAGACGAACGACAGTTTGATCAGAGGTTCCGTAAAAGACGAGTATCTTCCGATTCTAGCGGATTATTATGTAAAATATTTGCAGGCTTACAAAGCGCAAGGCATTAACATCTCAGCGATGACGCTGCAAAATGAGCCGTTGTTCGAGGGTGCTTACCCAAGTACACGCATGCCATGGCAGCAAGAAGCAGCACTTGTGAAGCTGATGCATCAGAAGTTGGCAGAAGCCAATCTAGACGTGAAAATTTGGATCTTCGATCACAATTTTAGCGATGGCATGAGCTACCCTGCACCGATGCTATCAGACCCTGTTGTACGTGAAGATGTGGATGGAACTGCCTTCCACGATTATGGCGGCGACCCCTCCATGATGTCGCAAATTCATGATCTCTATCCGAATGAGAATATTTATTTAACGGAACGCGCCGTATGGGGAACAACCGGAGCGGACCGCATCGCACAGTATTTCCGTAATTGGGCGAAAAGCTACAATTCATGGGTCATTATGCTCGACAGTGATATCGCGACACATCAATGGCCAGGAACGCCTGATCCTACGATGGTCATCAAGGATTCCGGTGCTCGTGATCAATATTGGCTGACACCTGAATATTACATGCTAGGTAACTTCTCGAAGTTCGTAAGACCAGATTATATTCGTATCGACAGTGATTATGGTTCGAAGGATAATGTTACGAACGTCTCCTTTATGAGTCCAGATAAGCAAACGATTGTATCCGTAGTAATCAATCAAACGAATACAACGCAAACATTCAAACTCGTAAGCGATGGGACGCAAATCGCGGCACAAATTCCATCGAAGTCCGTCGTTACGTATAAGTGGAACCGTCTGCAGGTGTCTAATCAGGCGCCAGCAGCCATCACGGTGTTGCCATCCACACTACTTTATAATGTGAATCAACAGACGGTTGCTGTAACGGTGACGGGCCAAACGTATTTGACGAACGTCGCGCTTGGCAATGAGGCAGCGAGCCTCGGTGTGACATTGGGTGCGCTCACTTGGGTCAACCCGATGCAAGTGACAGCTCCTCTTGTGTGGGACAGCACGAAACCGTACTACACGGATACAACAGTTACGGTAACGGCATCAGCATACTCCGAAGGCAAGCCAAGTCAGACGCTGACTAGCAAATTATTGCTGCTTGGAACGGAGCATAAACCAACTGCAACAAGTATTGTACCAGGGCCGATTACGGCGAATGATTACAATAAATTAAACGGCGTAAACGTCACGAGCCCAGATACAGCGAATGCGAAGCTGACTGGCTTTGGGGCAAATGATTGGGCGGATTTCAAAATCAATGTACCGACTGCAGGTAAATATGCCGTGACCTTAAAAGTCGTTTCCCCAACTGGCGGCGGATTCCTGCTGCTGAATGGTAACGGCGAAACGCTAGGTTCGTATGTGATTCCATCGCTTTCTAACTCAACAAGCGTAGTTGGTGCACGTCTTGCTGTGAATCTGTCAGCAGGCGAACAGACCCTGCGTGTTCAAGGCAGCTTGGGCGCGTTCGATCTGAAAGAAATCGGCTTCGAATCGATTACTACACAAGTTGCAGGAAGCGACGGTGTGGTTCGTCAGGAAGCCGAGAGCTATGCAGCCGCAGGCCAGCAAGTGATCCAATACGGAACGACGGTTAACAATTTAGGCTACACAGTAGCGGGTTCTACGTTCGATTATCCAATTAATGTACCGCAGGCCGGCTATTACAAGGTTCGTATCAAATATGCTACGACGCAAAGCGGTGTTTCAGCATCCGTTGTGACTGGCGGCGTCACGAAAGGCACAGCATCGTTACCATCCACGGGAGATTGGGGCACTTACAAGGAAGCTTCAGTTGTGGTTCTACTCGATGCAGGTGTTCAAACCTTACGCATTGTGGACAATGGCAACGGCTTTAACTTCGACGCCTTCTCATTAGAGCCAGGCACGCCAGATGTGATTGTTCAAAAGGCAAGTGCCCCTGGGTTCATCGCAGTCACAACGGATTCCGGTGCGAAAATGCTTACCCTAACGACAGTGAATGACGGAGCAGCTATTCATTTTACAACGGATGGTTCGCTACCAACCAAAGACAGTGCAACGTACACAGCACCTATTAAAGTGACTTCTGATATGGTTGTGCGTGCGATTGCAACGAAAGATGGCATGACAGATAGCTTTGTAACGTTCTTTACGCTCACGCCAGGGATCTCCCTAAATCAGAGCAAGCTTACTTTAACAGCAGGTGAGAATGCGACGCTGACGGTTTACTTCTGGCCGGAAAGCATCCGTACAGATGATTTAACTTGGGTGTCTACGAATCCTAGCGTGGCAACCGTTGATGGAGCAGGGAAAGTTACAGCTGTCGCTGCGGGGCAAGCGCTCATTCAAGTGACGACAGGCAGCGGCTACGAAGCTGAGGCTAATCTCACCGTGAATGCAGCAACACAACCGGGCAATGGCGGTTCCAATCCAGATCAAGGAAACAATCCAGGTACGGGTACTGGTGCGGTAACACCACCTGCAACGGCTTCGGATACAATTACCGTAGAACCGAAAACAGATGCAAATGGACTGGCAGCAGCAATTTTGAAGACAGAGGATATCCAAGCTGCCATTGCTCAGATGAAGAACTCTACGCTTGTCATCGCTGTGAACACGACCAGTGATACGAAGCAAGTGAAAGTCGATATTCCGGCACAGTCGATTTTGGCAGATGGTAAGGTGAAATCGATTCAGTTGGAAACAAGCTTTGCAACAGTCACGTTGAATCCATCCTTGATCAGTAACCATGGCGGGACGAATACGTCGACCATTCAATTGTCTGTAGAAGCCGTAAACACAACCAGCTTGCCAGTTGACGTGCAGTCGCAGTTGAACGGCAATCCTGTGTACAATTTCAGCTTAACAGTGGATGGCCATGCCATTAGCAGCTTTACAGGAAATGAAGTCACAGTAGGCATTCCGTATAAGCTGCAACCAGGTGACAAGCCGAACAGCATTGTTATTTACTACATCGATGATACAGGTAAGCTGGAGGTTGTGAAGAACGGCAAGTACAATCCAGCAACTGGCAAAGTGGAGTTTAAAGCGAAGCATTTTAGCAAATATACAGCGGCTTATGTCAAAGGATCCTTCTCAGATACATCAGCAACAGCGTGGGCGGAGGATAGCATTAACGCGCTGGCTGCCAGAGGAGCAATTAATGGTTCGGGCCCTGGGGTATTCAACCCAACTGGCAATGTAACTCGAGCAGAGTTTATTAAAATGTTAATGAACACCTTTGATCTCACGGATGAAACAGCTGCAAGCGCTACGTTCACGGATGTGAAAAAAGGTGAGTGGTACACGAGCGCTGTCGCCAGCGCCCAAAAGCTAGGCATCGTCAATGGAAAAGAAGACGGTACTTTCGGTATTAATGACCGTATTACGCGTGAAGAAATGGCGGTTATGATCTACCGTGCTAGCACGCAATTGAAATTGACGTTAGCTAGCAATGGCAAACACGTGTCTTTCACGGATCAAGCTCAGATCGCTGCATTTGCAAGAGCGGCAGTTGAGTCCATCCAAACTGCCGGTATCATTGACGGCTTGTCCGATGGAAGCTTCGCGCCGCAAGGCAATGCGACACGTGCGCAAGCTGCGACGATCATTTTCAGACTGTTTGACCAAGCGTAAAGCATAGGGATGAGTCAAAAAGCATAAAGATGGGCACCTTCTTCCTTCTGGGGAATGAGGGTGCTTTTTTTATTCATTTCTGAATCCAACTCACAGAATAACTGGAAAACATACAGGTAAATTCGCGCGAATTCCCGATTTTGAAGAAATACCTGGAAAACCTACAGTTATTTCCTCATGTTTGCTCCAGAATCAGTAGAAACTCAAAAATTACCTACCTAAATTCCAGTTATTTGTCTAAATCCAGCTGAAATCAGAAAAATAACGGGAGGTTTTCCAGTTAGTGATGTTCGTGCAGCGTCGATCAGCAGTTTGGAAGCTAAAATGGGCGAGTAAATCACTTGACAATACATTTAAATATGTAATAATGAGAATATCAAAACGACAATAAAAATGAGCGGGTGGCACAATGGATATCAACGAAAATGAATCAACCTATACATCTCGTAAATATCGGACGCCAGACGGTGCTCCCAGTGATATTGTTATTTTCACCATCACCACGACGGAAAAGCATACAACCAAGAAGGCTCTGCCCATCCGAGAACTGCAAGTCCTCTTAGTTCAAAGGAAACAATGGCCATATGATGGACAGTGGGCGTTGCCTGGTGGATTTTGCCGAGAGACGGAAAGCATGTATGACTGTGCATTGAGGGAGCTGCAAGAGGAGACTGGCGTTGCGGATATTCATATGACCTATCTCAACGTATACAGCACTCCAGGTCGTGACCCGAGAGGGTGGATCATATCACATGCTTTTACCGCGCTGGTTCACGAGAGGCTGCTGGTTGAAAGACGTGCCGACACGGATGCATCGGATGTTCGCTTGTTTACGATTGAGGAGGCTCTAGCGTTAGAGTTGGCCTTTGATCATCGAGAGATTTTGAACGATGCGTTGCAGCGCGTGCGTGAACAGATGCTCACGACGACGATTGCGAAGGAATTTTTGCCAGAGGAATTCACGATCAGCGAGTTGTATCAAGTGATACAGACGGTGGTGCCGAGTTTCGAGGAGAAGAATTTTATACGCAAAATTACTTCCACCCAGAGTCGTCAAGGGATTATTGAAGAAGTCCTAGACCGGAATGGGGAGCCCAAGCTCTCGAACCGTTACTCGCAACGGGCTGCGCAGTTATACCGTTTTACCGAGCTGACGCCTCAGCTGTCGATTTACAGCTAGGCGCTTCTCTTTTAACTATTGATAATGTCATATTGAATATATGAATGGTTGAGTAAGTGCATTTGGCAGAAGGAGGAGTAGGTATGAAAAAGTTAGGCTCATTGCTAGTTTTACTTGTGTGTATGGTTGCGATTGCTATCTACACGTCATCCACGGTGATTGAAATGGTTGCGACGACGACAGGTTTATTGTGCGTATGGCTGACTGCAAAGGAAAACATGTGGTCTTGGCCGGTAGGATTGGTCAATGTCGGCTGTTTCTTCGTGATGTTTGGGGAAGCCAAACTGTATGCGGATATGATGCTGCAGGTAATCTTCTTCATCCTGAGCGTGTACGGGTGGATCATCTGGTTGACCAAAAGAGGAGGCGCTCAGGTTCGTCCCACTCGCCAAATCACATCCCGGCAGACGGTTGTGTTAAGCATCATTTTCATAGCGGTAACACTCCTTTGGGGATTTGTTCTAAAAACATATACAGATGCATCTATTCCTTATGCAGACGCGTTAATTGCCACGCTAAGCATCATTGCTCAGTATTTGCTTTCGTCCAAAGTGATGGAGAATTGGCTCATTTGGATTGCTGTTGATGTCATGTCGATCGCCATGTATGCCTACAAAGATCTGTATGCGGTAGCGTTCTTATACCTTATTTTCTTATTTATCGCCATCGCTGGATATATCGGATGGAAGCGGGAGTTACGTATCGTAGAACGGAGGGAACTCATATGTCCGAACACAAAACAGGCCTGACACTTGGGAAATTTGCGCCGCTGCATGCGGGTCATCAATTCATGATAGAGACAGCGATTCAGGAGATGGACGAAGTCATCGTGGTTATCTACGATTGTCCTGAAACAACGGATATTCCGTTGACTGTTCGGTCGAACTGGATTCGGACGCTTTATCCGCAAGTGCAGGTGATTGAAGCGTGGGACGGTCCCGTGGAAATCGGGGATACGCCTGAAATTAAGCACGTGCATGAACAATATATGTTGCAGAAGTTACAGGGACGGGAGGTCACGCATTTCTATTCCAGCGAGTTTTATGGGGAGCATATGAGTGCGGCATTGGGAGCCGTGAATCGGCAGGTCGATCCTGATCGACACACATTTCCAGTGTCGGGTACGCAAGTGAGGCAGCAGCCTTTTGAGAATAGGAGGTTCCTGAGTCCTGTTGTGTATAGGTATATGATTACGAAAGTCGTGTTTCTTGGTGCCCCGTCGACGGGGAAATCAACCCTATGCGCCCAGATGGCGAAGCGTGAAAACACAGTTTGGATGGCCGAATATGGCCGGGAATATTGGGAGAAGCACCAAGTGGACCGAAGGTTGTCATTGGAACAGCTCGAGGAGATTGCTGAGGGGCATTTGGAAAGAGAAGAGCTGCTTGTTCAGGAAGCGCGCGATGTTCTCTTTGTAGATACGAATGCGATTACGACGTATATGTTCTCACTTTATTATCATGGCGCGGCGACGCCCCGATTGACTCAAATGGCGGTGGATGCCGCGTCACGGTATGATCTTGTTTTGGTATGCGATACGGATATTCCTTATGCGGACACGTGGGATCGCTCAGGCGAGGTGCAGAGATTGGTGTTCCAGAAACAAATTATTGCAGATCTAAAAGTGAGGCAAATCCCTTATTTCATGGTAAACGGGGATCTTGAAGCGCGAGCTGAGAGGGTAAGTCAGATTTTGAAACAGGTTCATAAATATCGTAGCTTGAGTGAATGTTTCATGACACCTCTGACAAATAGTAGGAAGGAGTAAGCGGATGATGGATAACAACTTGTTGGGGAGAATCAGAGGCGGGCTGTATGGCGTTGCGATCGGGGATGCCTTAGGCGGAACGACCGAATTTATGAGTGTCCCTGAAATCAAGGCGAGATACGGGTATTTGATTGAAATTGTTGGCGGCGGCGTCTGGCGACTAGAACCTGGAGAAGTGACAGATGACACAATGATGACGTTGTGCGTAGCGGAGGGGATATTGGACAATCCAAAGGAACCAGTCGATGCCATCGGCGTTCACTTTATGAATTGGTATCAATCCAGACCCAAAGATATTGGCAATACGATCAGGCATACTTTTGAAAATTATGAGGGGAATTGGTTCGAGGCTGCTTACCTAACGGATCTGGATTGGGGTCAGAGTGGTGGTAATGGCTCATTGATGCGCTGCCTGCCAGTGGCGTTGGCGTACAGGGAAATGGAGGAGATCGCGCGTATCTCCCATATGCAATCAAAGATGACTCATTATGATGAACGATGTAGTGAAGCTTGTATACTCTACAATCGCATCGCGTTTCGATTACTTCAGGGGGAAGACATGAAAGAGGTGATCCAGCAGGAGCTGGTAGGAACAGAGTACGAAAGTATACTTTCGTCCGAGCCAAATTGCGAACCCAGTGGATTCGTGGTGCATACGTTTCGGTGGGTGCTTTACATTTTGCTGGAAGCTTCCGATTTTAGTGAAGTTGTCCAAAGAGCAGCCAATTTAGGTGGAGATTCCGACACAATTGGTGCTATTGCCGGTGGTTTGGCCGGCATTTATTATGGCTATGAGCAGATTCCTGCGAGGTATGCAGATGTGATTTTGGTCAGGGAGAGGTTGGAGGAGATTGCGGTGAGGTTGTTGGCGGTGAGGATGGGGTGAGCTAAATGAGGAAAAGTTTATTTTACTAAATCTGTCCTTATTCGTTTAATTCCAATATATGGTACGATTATAAATGAGGTTAAGTTGAATAGGAATTTGGTGGCTTATGAAGTTTTCAAAATATGAAATACAAATGAAAGGTAAAGCAATTACGGTATTAGAGCCGATTAACGTACCGTACCACCTATGGTTCGCTGAGCCGGTCATTGAATCGCGCAGCGTGCTTGCGAATGCGGAAGGCTTTGCTTTTATGAGAGACTTGATGCTGATTGCTGCCCAATATAAAGAGAACAACGTCATGTACTATGTGCCCAGACCACGGTTAAATGAAGATACGCCAGCTATGGCAAGAGAAGAAATTAAGAGTTGGTACATGATTGGTGAATTCGATCTAGACTTAGTTATGTTTAATTTTCATTACTTGCATATACGTTCTAAGGATATAAAAAAAGCGATAAAGGCTAGTCGATACCTTACTAAAACGATAGTTGGGATTGAGCCGGTGTATGCAGATTTACACGTGTATAAAGAACGATTTGAGCATTGGCAGCTTAAGAATCTGCTTCACACGAAGAGTTATTCAAAAACATTAATTATAAACGCAGATCGTGATGTTCTCTTATATTTATCTTATCAAGCAGATGGATTCACCCACCTAACGAATGATGTAAAACATAACTTTGATGCGCATTCTCATGCTGATGATATAGGTACATCGGTAGAGAATGGTTTGAATTTTTTCTATTATTTCACAGATCATGCATGGAAAATAAATGGATAAGGAGGACACAATGTTATTGAGTAAGCAAGAAGAAAGCTTGAGTAAATTCATGAGTAAGATGCTGAGACACACTCCTGAGCAATTCGGCTTAGTGCTGGATCATGAGGGATTCTGTCATATACAGGAGCTATTATCTGCAATTCGTTCAGAAGTCAGATGGTCAAATATTCAGGTTGAAGATATTACACAGGTAGTTAGAAACTGTTCTAAACAAAGGTACGAAATCGTAAATGATTACATTCGTGCAAATTATGGTCACAGTGTAGACCGATTGACGTATCAAGAATCGAAGCCACCGAGCATACTTTATCACGGGACGAATACGAAAGTGGTTGATACTATACTTTCTGCTGGGATTAAGCCAATGGGCAGGAAATATGTCCATCTATCTGAGTCACTAGAATTTGCGACTCTAGCAGGGAAAAGACGAGGAGAGTTGGTTATTCTCGAAGTAGATGGTGAAGCTGCTTTTGCGAATGGTGTGAAGTTTTATGTTGCTAATCATGGCGTTTGGCTTGCGGACTTAGTGCCAGCACGATATTTATCGAAGAGCACTATGGAATGAAAGGAGGGCCTGAAGTGGAACCAATATCAGAAGAGTTAAAAAAGATTTGGGAAAAAGAGATAAGAGAACATAAATCAAGGCTACTTCAAATGAAATCAGAAAATAAAGTAATCAACTTCTACGAAACGGATAAGCCATATGGCTGTTTTTCAAACTTTGCGAAGTATCCGATTGAAATACAGGGGAAGATTTGGCCTACCTCAGAGCATTATTTCCAAGCTCAAAAGTTTGAAGGAACAGAACATGAAGAACAGATTAGATTAGCTAGGACTCCGATGGAAGCAGCAAGGATGGGGCGAGAACGTTTCAGACCTTTAAGAAGTGATTGGGAAGAAATCAAGCTCGCGATCATGAAGGAAGCAGTTAAGGCCAAAATTCAACAACATGAAACGGTCAGAGACATCCTTCTTTCAACCGGTAATTGCGTATTGGTGGAACATACAAAGAACGATGAATTTTGGGGAGACAATGGAGACGGTACTGGGCAAAATATGCTAGGGAAAATTTTAATGGAGATTAGGGCTGAGTATGGAAGCCAAACGAGAGTATGACTTGTTTTTCAATCATTTGAGTGAATTGGAGCGGGACTAGGGATGGTCCCATATTCCAATTCACCTGTAAGTTCAAAATATAAAAGTTTGTTTTACTCTCTTGGAAACACCATAATACAATACCCAGATTATTTTTGAGGTTAATCCAACAGTTAGCCATAAATAAGTGATATTTTGTAGAGGAGTAACTTGTGCCACATAGTAACTGATTAGCAAAAAAATCAAATAAACGACTTCGAAAATAATGATCATTTTAGGGACAAATCTGAATCGTTTTAATATACAAATAACGGAAATAATTAGGCAAAGCAATTGTATTGAACTTTGAGTAATAGCGTAGGTCAAATAATGTGGATAGCCACTCCAATAATGCGTGTAGTAGGCAACATCTAACTTAGTATACATATAAAAGCCTTGTAAGATTTGAACAGATGCAATCGTACACATGATGATATATATAAAATTCCAAATACCAAGCGAAGTTGGTTCAGTTTTATTGGACACGTTGGTATCACTTTCAAACGCCATAAGTTCGTTATTACATTCAGAGCAGTACGCCTGTTCAAATTCTAACTTGGATCCACACCAAGGGCATTCCGTATAATTAATTTGCAAAATTGTTACAACACCTTCCTACTACTTAATCAACAATGCGTTATCTCACAAATTTGTACTAAAAAATGTTTAATGGCGAACAACATGAGTAAAAATCCAGTTGCAACAATAAAAATAATTCCCAGAATGGCAATCCATGTATGTTTTTTTGATGTAGCAATTTTACCTCTATCTTCCCGATTCCAATCATCTAATTTATTGATTTTAGATCACCTTTCTCTGTCTTAATAATATTTAATTTATTTCGGTATCATACTTGGACAGCATACTTAGATAGATATTGTAATTGTCATTGTCAAAACAAACAAAGTAAACATGATTGATTGTTTGTTCTTCTAGGATGCGCGAATCCAAATGCGAAATAACGGTCTCAATTGCTATTTCGGCTGCAAGTTGCTTAGGGAAACGATAAATACCCGTGCTAATATTCGGAAAAGCAAGGCTAGTAGCGTTATACTCTCTGGCAAGTAATAATGAATTTATGTAACAAGCTCTGAGCTTGTCGGTTACGTGATTGTTTCCTTCATTCCAAACTGGACCTACGGTATGGATAACATAAGATGCAGGCAAATTACCTGCAGTTGTAATAACGGCCTCACCGACTTTACAGCCCCCCTGTCGTTCTCTAATCTTTACGCACTCCGCCAACAAATCTTTGCCCCCGGCTTTATGTATAGCTCCATCAACACCGCCACCACCAAGCAGACTTGTATTGGCGGCATTAACAATGATGTCAACTTCGACTTGTGTAATATCCTCTTTTATAACGGTAAGAGTTGTTTGATGGACTATGATGGAATTATTCAAATGGACCCCTCCAATTTCTCCTCGCCAACCACACTCACCCCATACCGCCCCAAAGCCTTCGTGGCTGACTCCAGCATACGTCTTTTCATATAATCTCCTTCAATGACTCGAACCCGCTTCCCAAGAAAACGGATCTTGCTCAGCAAATACTCCATTTCATCGCCAAGTAAACATACTTTGACTCGATAAATATCATTTTCCTCATCGTAGGCAACATCTTTCTCGAAGCTGGAGAGGGCGTATAGGATACGTGACAACTCTCTGTTGTACGTAGGGACGACTTCAAGAACGGCTTCGCCTTTGCGGGAGTCCAGTGTCTTTTTTATTTTCAAAAGGATGCTGTCCACATCTAACGTTTGCAGCGGTTCTGCAGAAACAAATGCGATTTTATCCAATCGTGTACTCATAAAAGTGTGATTCCGCAGCTGATACCACAGCAAATACCATTCTCTTTTGATCATGGAATATTCCAATTTGTACGGCAGCCCCGAGCGGTCCGACTGAATGCGCCCACCTTTAATCTCATAAGTTAAACGAATCGCGCTTTTGTCAGTAATGAGCCTTCTTAAAGAACGTAACAGAGGATGGTATACCTGTTTCTCTCTGCTGCGGGCTTTTTCAATCAGATGGTCCGAAATATCCATCATCGCATCCTGCTCGAGAATTGAACGAAGAGTATCGAGCGTATCTACTGTAAAAGCCTCATCCGCCGCGGGGTGTGTCAGCATCGTTTTGAGCCAGGCCCTTTCGTGCGAGGTGACCATAAACGTACCTGAATCCTCTAGCCGGGAAATAATCTGGTAGTTAAAAATCTTTTCAAACAGATTCATAGTAGGCTTGAATCTCCTTCCATTCGGCGATCATTTCCCTGCGGAACTGGATCGGCTCGAGAATTTCGCAAGAGGAACCGAAGCTGCGCACCCACGGCTTAATTTCAGTCGTCCCGTTAACGGTGATCTCATAGATAAACGAGTGCTCGTCCTCCTGCACGATTTGTCCCCATTGGCCTTGTAGTCGTACGCGCTCCTTGATGAAATTAGGCTCAGATCCCTCTGGATTGTAAAATCGCACACGCACCGTCACGGGTTGCCCCGTATCGATCAGCCAGCTATATCGTATTTTCTCAAGCAGTTCATTCGTCCTGTTCTCAAACACATCCTCGGCAACGAGTTCATCTTCTTCGATCTGAGTAATGCCCTCCAAACGGTATTTTCGTATCCCCTCTCTACCATTGGAAAGCAGATACCATCGCCCATACTGGTGATCGTAGACCACTTTCAGGGGAAGTGTGGTTTCAACTTTTCCGTTCGTATCTCGCTCGAATAAGGGGTTGGTGTTCTTGGATCCATAGCTTTTCTCAGACTTCGGTGAAAAATATAAAAACCGAATTTTACGATGACTGCGAATGGCACTGAGGATCGTAAACAGATGCGCTTCATCTAAAATCCGAGAGTAATAGTGGTATTTATATAAAAAAGGTTCAATGGCATGTTTCTGGGCCTGCTGGCGAAGCAGATGTTTTTTCAAACCATCTCGCAGCAAATAACCTTGCACAGATGGCACTTGCGTGTTGGCCATGACGTCCACAAAATCATAGAGGTCATACAGCTCCTCATCTGACAGCTCATGGATCAGATCGTTCTGAATCCGATATCGATAGGGGCGTGCGCTGGGCTGTCTTTTCACAACACCGACTTCCTCCAAATACTTGAGATCGGAACGAATCGTTTTCTCGTCTGGGAGGGAAAGCTCGGAAGATTGACTAGCACAGATGAAGTCCAGCAGCTCCATGGCTGTCAGTGCATTTTCATTCATTGCGGCTAAAAGCAAGGAAATTCTCTGCGATTCCGATTCTTTCAGAGATTTGGCACGAAACAGGAACAACAGCATCGGATCGGTCGACTCGTAATAGCTGAAGCGAATGGTCTCAGCGAATTCTTTACGTTCCTCCTGCGGCAAGTGCTGGTAGGTGGAGCTTACGATCTCTTTTAACCTTCGAATTGTCTTGTCAAAAGTATGTATGGAGATGCCCAGCCGCTCTGAAAATTGCTGTCTATTGTAGGCGCCACTCGTCAGTACGAGCATGCGTAGAAACTGTATCTCTTTATCAAAGCTTTCCTTAGCCACGGGAATCCTCCGTTTCATCTACATCTATATCCATTGTAACAGGGGATGGAATTGGGCGAAATGGAAAACTTTCTCTGTCGTCGTAATACTTTCGCCATGTTCGTTACGTTAGAAATGAGCGAGAATAGGTATATAAGGTCGACAGGTAGCCGCTATAGAATTGGAAGAAGATGTAGATTAACAGACAAATAGTAAAGGAGGAAGAACCACATGTCCGATGTTCACCACCAAATTCTAGAAGAATTGAAACGGATCGAAAAGGAAGAAGATGTTCGTATCTTATATGCTTGTGAATCGGGCAGTCGTGCGTGGGGATTCCCATCCAAAGATAGCGATTACGACGTAAGATTTATCTACATTAGGCCAGTAGAGTGGTACTTATCCATTTATGAGAAACGCGATGTCATCGAACGGCCGATCAGCGACATGCTGGATATCAATGGCTGGGATTTGAAAAAAGCTTTACATTTATTTCGCAAATCGAACCCGCCGTTGCTAGAGTGGCTGCAATCTCCCATATCGTATATGGAGCACTTTTCGGTGGCTGAGCAAATCCGGCACATCTCTCCACTAACTTTTTCACCAAAGTCTTGTATGCACCACTACCTGCACATGGCGAAAGGGAACTATCGGGAATATTTGCAGGGTGATCATGTCAAAATCAAAAAGTATTTCTATGTGCTGCGCCCGATCTTGGCCTGCGCATGGATTGAGCGTAGTAACACAATGCCGCCTATAGAATTTCAAGCACTCGTTGATCGTTTAGTGCCAGAGGGTAGTCAGCTGAAAGCAGCTATTCAAGATTTGCTAGTCCGTAAAATAGCGGGCGATGAGATGGATTATGAGCCACGAATTAATCCGATTAATGAGTTTTTAGAGGAGAGAATCGCCTATTACGATCAAATGGCTTCACGTATGGAGACGGGTGATGGTGCTCAGGACCGGGAGCTTGATGATTTATTTCGTAAGGCATTGAAAGAAGTATGGGGATAGGGTGATTCATGAATATATAAACAGCGGTTCAAGAGATCATTCTTGCATCGCTGTTTTTGTTTTACGTCACACCCTACATCTTCCCACATGACTAGGAATATCCCATTTTAGACAGAACAGTATAATATCAAGATAAGAGAACAAAACAAAATCTAGACACTTCCCTTCTTCCAGAAGTGATACAAATAAGTGAGCAAAGTCAATTATTTGGAGCGGAAAGTGATAAGCTTAAGCCTTACAATTAATTCAAGGGATAGCGAAGAGTAAGCGACAACGCCAATCTCAAATATGTACATAAGTGAGGGGCAACGGAATGGTCAAAAATAGAAAGTGGCTTAGCGTGATGGTCGTCTTCTGCATGACGTTTCTAATGATTTTGAGTGCCTGTAGTAGTGCATCGAAGGACGACACGAAGGCACAGACCAGCAGCAGTCCAGCTGCTTCAACGGTGACTCCGGTGGCAACAGAGGCTCAGAAGCCAGTTACCCTGAAGTGGGTCTTGTATGCGGTGAATAAGACGGAGGAGTTCGACAAGGTATTCGCCGAATTCAACAAGCAATTACAGAAGTATTTACCGAATACGACGGTTGAGTTTAACGTTATTTTGAATACGGAATACCAGCAAAAATGGAATTTAATCGCCGCTTCCGGTGAACAGGTCGACCTAGCTTGGACGGGCTTCTATATTCCTTATGGGGATGAAGTTGCGAAAGGCTCGTACCTGCAGCTCGATGACCTCCTTAAGAAATACGGTCAAGACTACTTGAAAGAGATACCTTCCTGGGTACTTGATCTGGCGAAGGTCGACGGGAAAATTTACTCCATTCCTTCCTATAAAGACATGGTGGACTTAAAACTAGGTATGCGTACGCCGAAGGATTTGGCAGACAAATATTTAGATCGCACGCAATTCGAGAATACCTTAACCTCGAGACCTGGCAAAGCATTGAGAACGGAAGACTACAAGCTGATCGAAGACTATATGGCAAAATTGAAAGAGAATAATGTGCTGAATAAAGGTATCAGCGACGCTGTGTTCTCCGCGGAGAATAAAGGTATTCAGCTGACGCCTAACTTCACAATTCCTTTTGACGACAAGACGTACACTGTTCAGTTAACGCCTGAGATTCCAGCGATGAAGCAATACTATGGGGTTATGGCAGATTGGTTCAAGAAAGGCTACATCCGTAAAGACGTGGCAAGTAACGCGAACCGCAGGCAGGATGAGTCCAAAAAAGACGGCTATTCCCTCTGGTTCCACACGAACTGGATTGGTCAAGAGCAAGCAGAGACAGTGAAAGCTGGCTTCCCTGTTGATGTTGTGAACATGGACAAAAATTTCACAATTAGCGTACTCGACAGCAGCTCAAGCACAGCGATTGCAAGAACGTCCAAAAATCCAGAACGTGCAATGCAGCTCATCGATCTTATGAATACGAAAAAAGGCAAAGATTTATACAACCTCCTTGTCTATGGGATTGAAGGCCAGCATTACAAGAAAGTTGGCGACAACCGCATCGAGGTTATTAATGGACCAGACAATAAACCGAAATATGGACTTGGGAAATTCGTTGTAGGTAACCAATTTAACGCATGGGAAACAACAGCGGATTCACCTGGCATCAATGACTGGGTAGAGAAAGAAGCAAATGGCAAAGCGATTATTCATCCTATTGTAGGCTTTAAACCGAATATTTCGAACATTAAGAACGAGTTGGCACAAATTGCTGCGATTTCCAAAGAATATACGGTGTTGGAACTTGGCGCTATGGAGAATTGGGAGCAGTTGTACAACGATATGATCACGAAGATGCGGACAGCAGGCTCGGAGAAGGTCAAAGCGGAGCTTCAAAAACAAGTGGATGCGTACTTGAAAGGCAAGGGCGCCAAATAAGAAACTGTCTTGATGCAGACAAATGGCTGGGATTTTCCTTCCCAGCCATTTGTTTATCAACGGCAGAAAGGGATAGGGAGGGAATGCGATGCTCGCATACAATAGGCGGAAAGAACTGGCTGTGCGTGTTCCTCGAAGACGCAGCAAAGCGTTTCTAAAGGATAACTGGATACTGCTGAGTCTAGCGCTTCCGGCGATCGTCTATTTTTTGATTTTTCAATATTGGCCTATGTTCGGACTCGTTATCGCTTTTAAGGATTATTCGTATGTCAAAGGCATTCTGGGAAGCGATTGGGTTGGGTTTAAAAACTTTGAGTTTTTCTTTAAATCGCAAGATTTTTGGCGGTTGACACGAAATACACTCGGCTATGGAATCGGCTTTATCGTTGTAGGCAACATCTTTTATATGGGGGCAGCGCTGCTTCTCTATGAAATACGCAGTAAGCTTGCACTCAAATATTATCAAACGACGATGATGTTTCCTTATTTCTTGTCTTGGGTGCTAATTAGTTATATTACGTACACGCTGTTTCAACCGGAAAAAGGTGTTGTGACGCAAATCGCAGATTTTCTAAGCGGTCACTCAATTGATTTGTATGCTCATCCTGCTTATTGGCCTTTTATTCTAACATTCACGAACATTTGGCGTTATATCGGGTTCTACAGTTTGATTTATTATGCAGCCCTGATCAGCATTGATCCTGAAATTTATGAAGCGGCCAAAATTGATGGTGCAAGCCGTTGGCAGCAATCCTGGCATATTTCGATGCCATCCTTAATGCCTGTGTTGTCCATTCTCGTTTTACTCGCCATCGGCGATATATTCAGAGGGGAATTTGGGCTGTTCTATCAAATCCCACGTGATGTCGGCACGCTATATAGAACGACAGATGTCATTGACACCTACGTATTTCGTGGGCTGCGTTCCGGTGATTTCAGTATAGGCACTGCGGTTGGCCTCATACAATCAGTTGTCGGATTGTTTTTCTTCCTCTTCGTCAATAAAGCAATAAAGAAAATAAATGCGGATCACTCTTTATTTTGACCCGGGAAAGATGAGGTTCAGTTATGGTTCGAAGCAAAGACCCCCTGCTTGTTCACCTTGTTCTCCTATTGATCTCGTTGGCTTTCGTCTTGCCCATTGTTCTGGTCATTTCGGTCTCGTTCTCCAATGAAGGTCTGGTTCAGAGTCATGGCTATAAATTATTTCCCGAGCAATGGGATCTGACGGCTTACAAAATTGTTTTTGCCAATATGCATCAAGTATTTCGTGCCTACGCAGTTACGCTTACCCAATCGGTTGTCGGTACCTTGTTAAGTGTGTTGATCATGTCGATGTGCGGTTACGCGATTTCTCGGCCAAATTTCACGCTCCGCAAGCCGGTCACCTTCCTGATTGTGTTTACTACCATTTTTGGCGGCGGCTTGATTCCTTCCTACATTATCAACACACAGTACCTGCATTTGGGCGATACGATCTGGGTATATATTTTACTAAATCTGTGTTTTCCACTGTACATTGTCATCTTTCGAACTTTCTTTCAGGAACTTCCTGGTGCGTTGATCGAGTCAGCTAAGGTAGATGGTGCTAACGAATTTCATATCTATTGGCGCATTATTATCCCGCTATCCACGCCGGTTTTTGCCACGATGGCACTTATTAATGTGCTGGTCAAATGGAACGATTGGCAAACAGCCTTGTACTATATCCGCAATGAAAATTTATATGTCCTGCAATATTTCCTGCAACGCGTATTAGCTCAAGCTGAGTTTATTAGGCAAATGGCGCATGATTTCCCAAGCGAATTCGATGCGAGTGCCATGACCGTGCCGACGGAAACGATGCGTTTTGCCTTGGCAGTTGTTGCTGCAGGGCCGTTGCTTGCCGTGTTCCCGTTCTTCCAGAAGTATTTTGTCCGAGGACTCACGATTGGAAGCTTGAAAGGTTAATTTATCGCGAAAGCAGGGAGTGGCATGTCAGCTGCCTATGAATGGAAAGCCAAGTGGATCGGAGCAGGTAGGTTAGAGAGCTCACTTCCGTTACTTAGACGGGAATTTACGGTTGATCAGCCTGTTACAAGTGCTGCAGCTTACGTCTGTGGGTTAGGGCATTTTGAGATGCGTATGAACGGAAGCCCTGTAACTGACTACGTGCTGGAGCCGGGCTGGACGGACTACAACAAGACGTGTTTATACAAAGTTTACGATATCACTTCCTATTTAAGAGAAGGTAGCAATGCGGTTGGCGTGATGCTAGGTAACGGATTCTATCGGGTCCTGGGCGGTAGGTATGCAAAGTATGTAGGAAGCTTTGGCGATCCCAAGCTAATCCTGCAAATAGAGCTTACCTATGCCAATGGTTCGACGCAGACGATCTGTAGTGATGAGCATTGGAACACAGCGGATGGGCCGATCCTATTCTCTTGTATCTATGGCGGGGAAGATTATGATGCCACACAAGAGCTATCGGGTTGGGATTGCCCAGGGTTCTCGACGGATGACTGGCCACACGCAATTCTTGTCGAGGCACCAGCAGGTCAATTAGTCGAACAATCATTTCCCTCCAATAAAATCATGGAGCGATTACCTGCTGTCAGCATCGTAGTCCACAAGACTGGCGTTATCGTTTGCGATTTTGGCCAGAATGTTTCCGGTTGGGTAAACATACAGCTGCAAGGCCCGCGTGGATCTACAGTCAAATTGATACCTGGCGAGCTGCTGCATTCAGATGGTACTGTTTCGCAGCAATGGACGGGTTCACCGACATCTTATTCTTATACGATGAAAGGGGACGGGGTTGAGCAGTGGCATCCTCGCTTTACGTATACAGGATTTCGGTATATGCAAGTGGAGGGGGCTTGCCATGTACATACCGACACAATCCCTGATTGGGCAAATATGCCGCAGCTGCTGGATATACAAGCGGAGATGATTTATCCCGATGTGAACGTTACCGGTGCCTTTGAGTGCTCCAATCCCCTCCTCAATGGGATTCACGCTATTGTTAATCGAGCTATTCTCAGCAATATGAAAAGTGTCATGACCGATTGTCCGCACCGAGAGAAGCTAGGTTGGCTGGAAGAAGTCCATTTGATGGGACCTTCGATTATGTACAACTATGACGTTAGCGCTTTATATAGCAAAATCGTAGCCGATATGGGCCATGCGCAATTGGAAAATGGGCTAGTGCCCGACATTGCCCCCGAATTCGTCGTATTCGAGAACGGTTTTCGAGATTCGCCAGAATGGGGGAGCGCCTATATTCTGGCCGCTTGGTATACCTACAAGTGGTACCGAGACGAAGAGCTGTTGGAGCGGCACTACGAAGGGATGAAACGCTACGTCAGCTATTTGCGTGATCGTGCGGCGAACGGCTTGTTCAACGAAGGACTCGGTGATTGGTGCGATGTTGGGCCGAAATCGCGAGATGGTTTCCCGCAGAATACGCCGATCAGCCTGACTGCGACGGCCATCTATTATTATGATGTCACCACCATGCAGGCTATCGCTACTGTGCTGGGATATCAGGCGGATGCAGATGCTTTCCAAGAGCTTGCAGCTGTCATCCACGCAGATTTTCAGCGCGAATTCTATGATGAGAAGACGGGAACCTATGCGACCGGGAGCCAAACTTCGCTCGCCATGCCGCTTGCCGTTGGTTTGGTTCCAGTGCATCTGCAGGAACAAACCCTTAGCCAGCTCCTACAGGACATCCGCTCACGCGGCAATAGTATGACCGGGGGTGATGTTGGCTTCCGTTTTCTATTAATGGCGCTGACGCGTTATCATCAGTCTGATGTTGTGATGGATATGCTGACGAGGACGGAGCACCCCAGTTATGGGTATCAGATTGAACACGGCGCGACGACATTGACGGAGCTTTGGAACGGCCCGACCGAGGGGCTGTCGCAGAATCATTTTATGCTAGGGCATGCGGAAGAGTGGTTATATGCGGGGTTAGCAGGCATTCGTATCGCGTACGACTCGCATGACACAGAATTGCTTGCATACAGAGTTCAACCGGTACAGGGTGTGGATTGGGTGAAAGCACATCACGATCTTCCAGAGGGGCGTGCGGCTATGCAATGGAGGAATACGGAGTCGTATTTGCACGTCGATGTGACCGTACCTCCCCAACTAACAGCGACGCTCGCTCTACCTGCCGCAACCCGAGCAGATATCGAAGAAGCGGGTCAAACGGAAGAGTATTGGACTAATATCACATTTCAACATCAGGATGAAACCGGTTATCACGTATACAAAGTCGGATCGGGTTCGTATGCATTTATCATCAAGCTCCCGATGCAAGGAGAGGTGTAAGCCTATATGACGACAATATGGAAACAAGCCATTGAAGATGCGATTGATAAAACGAGGCGCAATATTCCCGCGTACGGCGGATTGTTCCCGGAAGTAACGGACGGCGGACCTCATTTTAAATTGATTCCTAACAACTGTTGGATCAATGGATTTTGGTCCGGGATTCTATGGCATTGCTACGAATATAGCGGCGATGAGACGTTTCGTACCGAAGCGATACGTACAGTAGCGTCTTTTCGTGAGCGGTTAGATCAAAATATCAAGCTCGATCATCACGATATTGGTTTCTTGTATTCGTTATCCGCGAAAGCGCAATGGATGATCGAAAAGGATGAGCAAGCCCGCAGGCTAGCACTCGAAGCGGCTGATGTGCTGTTGAAACGATGGCGGCCGGCCACGGAACTTATTCAAGCTTGGGGACTCGAAAACGATCCGATCAATGGCGGGCGTATCATTATCGATTGTATGTTGAATTTGCCGCTGTTGTACTGGGCATATGAGCAGACAGGCAATCGTAAGTATTACGATATTGCCGTCACGCATGCGGATAAGAGCAGACGGTTCCTTGTACGCGGTGACGGCTCCTCCTACCATACCTTTTTCTTCAATCAGGAGACCGGTGACGCGATTGGCGGTGGCACACACCAAGGCTACCGGGATGGTTCTACGTGGACGAGGGGCCAGGCTTGGGGGATTTACGGATTTGCGCTTTCGTACACGTATACGCAAAATAAAGCCTATCTCGAGACAGCGAAGCAACTCGCGGTTCATTTCATCGAACGGCTGCCAGAAGACGCCGTTGCTTACTGGGATTTTGATGTACCCGTAGAGCCAGGCACCAAACGGGACAGCTCCGCATCGGCGATTGCTGCGTGCGGCATCCTTGAAATTCTCGAGCATCTGCCACCGGATGACCCTCAGCGTGCGATGCTGCAGGATGGCCTGATTCGCTCCATGCAGTCGCTGGTGGAGAATTATCGCCCAACGAACGATGAGGTGCAGGGTTTCCTCGAGCATGGATCTTATGGCGTGCTAGGCAATTCATCACCGGATGATTGCATGATTTGGGGCGATTATTTTTACCTGGAAGCACTGATCTGGTTGGAACAGGGACGTAAGGGGTACTGGTACGAATGATGACTCAGGAAGAGCTCTATACAGCCTTGATTTATGGGGCAGAAGAAGGTGGAGAACGCTTGTTGTTGCCAGAAGCTCGTAACCGTGACAAATGGCGGGAGATGCCAAGCTCTCCCTTCTATAAATCGATGCTGGATGAGGTGGTGGAAGCGGAAAAGCAATTTCCTCCTTATACACCTGCGATATCCTTTTCCCTGTATCGGCTATATGATGATACAGGCACGCGTTTAGCATACGAGAAAGCGTACTTTCATAGAAGGCAGAAGCTGTCCGCCTATGCCATACTATCCCTTGCTTATGGCGAGGAACGGCATATCAGGGCGCTCGAAGATATCATCTGGGCGATCTGTGATGAGTTTACTTGGAGCTTGCCCGCTCATTTGGATGGGAAATCCCTTGTTGGCAAAAATGTAGGGAGTCACCGCTATATGGTGGAGCTTTTTGCAGCGGAAACGGCGTTTTACCTCGCTGAAATAGCGAGTTTACTGAAGGATAAGCTGGCCGAGGCAGTTGTCCATCGGATCGCTCATGAGGTGGAGGACCGAGTATTCTCCGCCTACGCGAAGCGCGCCTTTTACTGGGAAACAGAAGGCTCGAACTGGACGGCTGTCTGCTCGGGCGCCATTGGGATGGCGGCTATGTATCTAATCAAAGATGAGGCTAAGTTAGCCGCCATACTGGAGCGGACGACAGCAGGAATGGCTTGCTTCATCGGGGGCTATCTGGATGATGGAGCCTGCTGCGAGGGCGTCATGTATTGGAATTACGGCTTCGGTTATTTCGTTATGTATGCGGAGCTGCTCAAAGAAAGATCAGGCGGCCGAATGGACCTGATGCAAGTGGAGAAAATCCGCCGGATCGCGCTTTTCCAGCAGAAGAGCTATTTAAGTCGCGATCAGGTCGTCAATTTTGCCGATTGCATCCCGGGCTACCGATACAGTATTGGCTTGACGCACCGACTTCATCGTACGTATGCGGAGGTAGAAGTTCCTTCTCCGCACTATGCAATGCGCTTCCAAGATGATCATTGTTACAGGTGGGGGCAAATCGTGCGCTCCTTCGTCTGGAGTGATCCCGAAATCGGCGAAACGCTGCGCGAAGAAGCCTTTCATTATTTCCCAGAGACGCAGGTCGTGGTCAGCCGATCAGGCAGCGGCGAGCACAAAGCTGGTTTTGCGGCCAAAGGGGGCCATAATGGCGAGTTTCATAATCATAATGATCTTGGGCATTTTGTGTTTCAAGTGAATGGCGAAACGCTGCTTGCGGATCTGGGCGCAGGGGAATATACGAAGGAATACGGTGTAACATCTCGGTATCAATTCATTGGGACAACGTCGCGTGGACACTCGGTTCCCATCGTGAACGGTACCTTTCAATCGGCGGGGCCAAGGTTTTCAGCGCAAGTGGTAGAAGCGGTGTCTACACCTGAGCAGGACGTGTTCGAGCTTGAGCTAGCGAACGCTTACGACATTCCGGAGCTGACTAGTATGCGACGTCGGTTTCTTTTTAAGAAGAAGGGTCCTATCTCACTGGGAATCACCGACTCCTTTACTTCCCTCCAAACAATCAATTGTTTCGTTGAACGATTCGTTACCTTTCAAGAGCCGACTGAGGTGGAGCCAGGCCGAGTTCGGATTCAGGGCTCTCACGCCCATGCGGATCTAACCTACGATGCTGGTCAACTATCAGCCGAATGTTCACAAGATATATTCAGCAATCATCTTGGAGAACACAAGACGGTTTACCTCATTGATCTGACACTGCTGCAAAAGGGTAAGGCAGGGAAAGTTAATATTTGGATAGAAACCCAAGGGTGAGGAGACTTATTTCCGTAGTAGGTGTACGAAGTTAATTTTCGAAACTAAAAGTAAAGATTGTGATCTATGGCCCCCCAAGCAGTCATGATATAGTTGCTATATAACAGAAGCTATCCTAGCTAGCAATGGGGATGGCTTTTTCTCATCTGGCACAGAAGGGATATGCGGTTCGCTGTTGAAAGTACAAGATATCAGATATAGAGCCAGGGGGCCTGCGTGATGTACAAATTAATCATTCTGGACGATGAAGAAATCATTCGCAAGGGACTTGTAGATTTCATTCCATGGCAAGAGATCGGATTCGACATGAAGGCTGATTTCGAAGACGGGCAGGATGCCATTGACTATTTGAAGCATCATGATGTTGATGTTGTGCTGACGGATATTATTATGGCCGAGGTCACGGGGCTACAACTTGCCCAATATATTTACGAGAACAAACCGAAGACGAAAGTAGTAATTGTAAGCGGATACAAAGAGTTCGAATTTGCCCAACAGGCCATTCAATATAATGTACAGCATTACCTGTTGAAACCAGCACAATTGGAACAGATTCAACAAGTCTTCGAGAACATCAAGGAGAAGCTGGATGAAGAGCAAGCGGTTATGCGCGAGCAACAGATGGATAAACAATTGTCCCAAGCGTTAATGCCGCTATTTCGGGATCAATTTTGGACCGACCTGCTCATGGGAGCACTGCGTCATCCAGATGAGATTAAGCGTAGAATCGATTTGCTCTCCCTGCCTATTGCGATAGCTAATTGTTGCTGTCTCATTGATATTGAGGTCAAACTTCAGGGACAAGCGGACTTTGGGTCAAGCAGCGCGAAGGAGCGCATTCAGCAGGCGATTGGGACGATGTTTCTTAAGCAGCAGCAGGTGATTCAGTATTTTCCGCTGAACATTGCCTCGCACGGGTTTAAGGTTGTAGCGGTGTGGGAGCCAGGTATGGAGGAGGAAGTGGCAACCGATGCAATTCATCTCCAATTGGGCAAAATTAAGGCGGCTATCGCGGCTAGTTTTCATTTAACCTTCGAGGCAAGGATCGAATCCAGATACGGCAATTTGCTGGAGCTTGCTACGTACACACAACAATTGAAGCTGGTGCGCGAAGATGCGAACGGCAAGCTGCGGTTAGCGGAGCACGAATATGACCAACTGGTCGAGAAGTATAAGCTGTTCATGTCGAATATTCTGGAAGGCAATGCCGTAGAGGCGGAGAGTCTGCTTGATCATTTTATGGAGGAGTTCGAGGGTCTTCCTAGCAGTTTTACCCATCGTCTGATTAAAGACTTATTCGCTGTCGTCGGCCGAACATTTGCCCAGGAAGGCATCGATGTGAAAGAGCTCACGGGCAAAATCACCAGCCACGATATGAATACGAGTGATCGGAATGAAATCCTGCACCTTAGTAAGAATACGTTGGAAGAAGTAATGAAAACGACCGCTCCGCACAAGATTAGCTCATCGAATAGCATCATCGCGAAGGCACAGCAATATATTCGAACTCACTTTCATGAAGACTTGTCTCTGGATAGCGTGGCGGACTTCGTCTTCTTGAATCCTGTGTATTTCTGTCGGTTATTTAAACAGTATACGGGGCTGAATTTCACGGATTATTTGACGCAGATTCGCGTGGAAGAAGCGATTGAGCTTCTGCGTACGAACAAATTTAAAATCTACGAGGTTGGGCAAAAAGTGGGCTATCCGAACAGTAAATATTTCAATCGTGTGTTTAAAAAGATGACAGGCAGCACGCCCAAGGAATATTGCCGTAATGCCCTTATAGGTAGCTAATGGTGAAAAAAACTGGGCTTCTCTACTATATTCGTAACTATAAATTTCAAAGTTTATTTATTAAGAACCTGCTTCTCATCTTCTTGCTTACTGTCGTGCCATTCGCAGGTATGGGGCTCGCCGTCTATTATCAAATGAACGGTATTGTCCGGGAGGAAATTAGTTCTGTGAACCTCAATTCCCTCTCCCGATTACGTGACGTGGTGGACACGGTTTTCGAGCAAACCGACCGCATGGCGACCATGCTGACGCTGCAGGACGATGCGGTTCAGTTTGTATTCGCTGCTGATCCAGGTCAAATTGCGAATACGTTGTATACACGCCTAAACAATTATATTATTAGCCTGAGCAGCACGTACAATTATATTGATTCGATCTATATTTACTCCGAGCGCAACAAGTATTTGATCTCAAATAATTATCAGACCGGTCCTTTGGACACGATTGATGACAAGTCTTGGTATTCAAGCTATATGAAAAGAGCGGACAATAATCCCAGCGTAATGGCTAGAAGGCGGGCCAATAGTTATCCATACTATATTTCGCTAATTCGTCCGATGTACATCTATTATCAAGAGAAGTACGGTGCTGTTGTCGTCAATATTGACGTAGAAAAGCTAGGTGAAGTAATTGGCCGCAAACGCTCCAACTTAGAGGAGAGACTATTTATTGTTGATGATTCGGATCAAATTGTATTTAGTGATACGCGAAGCGAGCTGTTCACGGATGCGAAGAAAAATCAGTTCCTCACGAACCTTCCGTTAGGGGAGTCGGCGTCCAAATCGAGCATAGAGACGATTGGCGGGATCCAATATGTCGTCTCCGTCGCCAAATCGGAGCAATACGATTGGCGATATGTGCTGTTGCTGCCCATTAATCACTACAATGAGAAGATGATTGGTCTGCGTAATTTCATGACGATTTTTGCCGCTGTCGGTATGATTGTCATTATTGTTGTTTCCTTTCTGATATCTAAGCGTACGTTCTCGCCAGTGAAACAGATCATGTCGATCTTTGACGTCTCTTCGAAGGCGCTAGGAAGCACGATGAGAGAGCGTAACGAACTGCGATTTATTCTGTCTAATATCACGATGAATATCAACTCCCAACATGAGCTTGAAGGAGAACTCGAACGGCGTATGGTGCTGTTGAGCAAAGCTCGATCGTTGGCGCTGCAGGCGCAGATTAATCCGCATTTCCTGTTCAATACGCTCGATACAATAAAGTGGATGGCTATCCGCTTAACGGGCGGAAACAACGAAGTGTCGCATATGCTTTCCTCCCTGTCCGATCTGATGCGGTTAAGTACGGATTCGGATAGTCATCTGATTGTGATCGAGAGTGAAATCGAACATGCACGCAAGTATTTAGATATTATCGAGTATCGCTATAAAAATAAAATCATCGTTCAATGGGCGATCGACGAGGAAATTCTCCCGTACAAAATCGTCCAGCTCATTTTGCAACCGCTGCTTGAGAATGCTGTGCTGCATGGGATGAAGCCCAAACGTTATCAAGGAACGATTCGTATTGAAGGCAAGAGCATTGGCGATGATATTGTCATTGAAGTGAGTGACGATGGTGTCGGCATGGACGCAGAGAAGATGCGGCAATTAAATGAAGGCTTCGCGCAAGAGCACGACCTCGTGGGCAAACACATTGGTTTACCCAACGTCAATCAACGAATTAAACTTATTTTTGGTGATAACTATGGACTTCAAGTGAGAAACGGGGCTGTATCGGGGACAACGGTGTCGATCCGATTGCCGAAGGTGAGCGATGAGTTGTCAATTTTGGAGACGAAAACGTAAATTGGGAACCACGCCCGCTTAAAACAGCTTTATTTCCTACCCGAAAGTCAATATTGTGGGACGGAAATAGCATGACAAAACAGGTAAAATGAAAGTAAAGAGAAGTGAGTCATCTACATGCTGAGAAAACGCGATTTAAAGGTTTTTATAACCGCGTCATCTGTAACGTCATGTAGAGAGCTCGCTTTTTCTTTGTAGATATACAGGGTGCAAGGTAATTGGTGGGAGTGTGAAGCAGAGTCATCCGTAAGAAATGAACCGAACATGGAGGTGAAAAATGACGAGGAGAATGGGGAAATATCAAATCCTTCTAGCACGAGGTTTCTGGGTGGCAGTTTCAGTGCTTGTGGCTGGTATCGTACTGCTGACCGCAACAGCTTCGATGAATCCCATTCGGCAGACTGTAGGCTCAGATGCGATTGTAGCAACCGTCAATGGTGTGCCCGTCGAAGTTAGTGAGTTTAAGCAGCAAATTGCTGCGGAGCGAGCCGGGGTATTCAATTATTTTCACAAAAAGTATGGTGTGGAGGATGGGGCTGATTTCTGGGTGACTTCCCATGATGGCGAAGTTCCGCTAGAGATGATTAAGCAACGCGCGCTCGATGCTGAGGTGAAGGTGAAAGTTCAGCAAATCGTCATGCAAGAGAAAGGTATAGTGGCAGATATTAGCTATGCGACCTTTCTGCGAAATCTGGCAGACGAGAACGCCAGACGAAAGGCAGCCATTCAGAAGAAGGAGCCCATTTACGGACCTATTCAGGTAGGGGAGCATGATTATTTCGCCTATTTGATGAGCAATGCGGTGATCAAGTTGAAGCAGGTATTGGCGGAGAAGGAGCTGGATGCAACGGAAGCTAAGTTGAAAGCTTTTTATGAAGTATCGGTTAAGGGATCGGATCAGGGAAATGCCACTTATGACGATCAGAAGGCACAAGTTAAGCAGCGCTATGTGGACGAGAAGTATGCAGCCTATGTAGACGATTTGATTCGTCATGCGAATGTTGAGGTTCAAGAACGAGTGTATGCCGATGTGGATGTAAAGTCGTGAAAACGTGAAGCCGGGAATTCGAGAATCGAGAAAGCATGAAAGAGAAAGGGGAACTATTTATGAAGCGCTTATCCTTATTAGCCATGGTTTTGACGCTGGTGTTCAGTATGATGGGACTGGGGCTGTCGAAGGAAGTAAAGGCGGCAAGCACAACGTATTATGTGGATTCCACCAGCGGTAGTGATACGAATGCGGGTACAAGCACAGGTGCGGCATGGAAAACGCTCGCGAAGGTAAACGGTGTGACCTTTCAGCAGGGTGATCGTATTTTATTCAAAGCTGGCGGTGTTTGGAACGGTCAACTCTATCCCAAGGGTTCTGGAGTAAGTGGCAGTCCCATTCAAATTGATCAGTATGGTACAGGGAGCAAGCCGATTATTAATGGCGGAGGAAATACGCAGGGGGCAGTGTACTTATACAATCAACAGTACTGGGAAATTCGCAATCTGGAAGTGACGAACACAGGAACTACCCGCGATCAGTATGTAGGCATTCGGGTTGTGAACGAGACGGCGGGACTGCTCTCGCATATTTATGTTGGCAGCAATGTCGTTCATGATGTCAATGGGGTTACAGCTGGTTTTTATGGCACAAATGGCGGCATTACGGTAACGGCCAAAATGGATGGTTCCTATTGGAACGACGTTGTGATCGAAAATAACAACATCTACGTGGTGGATCGTGTCGGTATTTTTGTAGGCCCATCTTGGCAGGAAGGCGGCCCGCCAGATTGGTTGTTGGAAACCAAATCGACGAATATTACGATACAGAACAATACGATCCGCGATTCCGGCGGTGACGGGATTCTGAATTTCATTACATCCAATGTAATGGTCCAGAACAATGTTGTTTATGACAGTGGGGCACGGGCAAACAGCAGTGATCCGAATACAACAGGCTACAGTAACAAGGCGTCCGTTGGTATTTGGAATGCGATTTCGGATTACACGACGTTCCAATTTAATGAAGTGTATAACGAGAAGGCGACGCTGGATGGTGAAGGGTTCGATGTGGATTTGGGCACGAATCATACGACTGTTCAATATAACTATAGCCATGATAATGCAGGCGGGTTTATTCTCATCTGTGAATCAGCCACGACGGCGGATATTAATGATGCGAAGGTTCGATACAACATATCGCAGAATGATCAGAAGGGGATCTTCCATATCGGGCAACCCGGCTTTCCTCCAGGTGCGGATAAGACGGATATTAACAACAATACGATTTATATTGCCAAAGGAGATACGGTCCCGATGTTTAGACCTTACGGGACGACGACCATACCGGATACGGCCTACGTATATAATAATATTTTCTATGTTGCGGGTACGACGTCGTATCCAACCATGCCAAGTGCTGTGTTTGATTATAATATCTTCTATGGTAATCATCCGACCGGTGAGCCTGCTGATGCGCATAAACTGACAACAGATCCAGGCCTAGTTGGGCCCGCTTCGGGGGCAATTGGATTAACTAGCGTGGATGGTTACAAGCTGCGGGCGGGATCGCCGGCATTAGCTAGTGGTACCTACACGAGTGCGGCATCCATGGGAACCTCAGATTATTGGGGAAATGCGGTATCAAGCGGGGCGGTGAATAGAGGGGCTTATAACGGAGCAGGGATTTCAGGTGTACCTGTGAATTATGCGCTCAACTCCACTGTTACTTCATCTAGTGCGTATGAAGCGTCGAGTTGGTCGAAGCTCCATGTTGTGGATGGACAGCGGTTATCGATTCTGGGTACATCTGGCTTCACGAGCCAAGTTGGTCTCACGACGAATCATACGGAATGGATTGAGTTAGATTTGGGGGCAACAGCCAAAACGTTCTCCAAAGTTATCTTGTATCCAAGAACAGGCACTGGAACAGCAGGAGAAGGGTTCCCTGTTAATTTCCAAATTCAAGTATGGAACGGCTCGACATGGTTAACACGGGTAACGAAAACGAGCTATCCAAATCCCGGCAGTACGCCTCAAACCTTCACGTGGGGATCATCCGATACGACAGATCGCATTCGTATTTATGCAACGAGTCTCGATAATGTAGGGACCGATTATCTGTTGCAATTTGCCGAGATTGAAGTGACTCCATAGGAAGGGGAATGACCTTGACCGTGAAATCCGTTGTCTATTGGTGTTTAGGTCTAACCTTTGTGATCTTGTTCCTTGTGCATCCGAACAATGTTGAAGCAGCGAATACCACCTACTATGTAGATGCATCAGGTGGCAGTGATACGAATGCAGGAACTAGTTCGGCTACTGCGTGGAAAACACTTGCCAAAGTGAACGGTGTGACGTTCCAACAAGGAGACCGCCTGTTATTTAAAGCAGGCGGTGTCTGGAACGGACAGCTTTATCCCAAAGGCTCCGGCGTTAGCGGAAGCCCCATTCAAATTGATCAGTACGGCACAGGCAGTATGCCGATTATTAACGGAGGCGGCAACACGCAGGGTGCGGTGTACTTGTACAATCAGCAGTATTGGGAGATTCGCAATCTGGAAGTCACCAATACAGGCGCCAGCCGAAACCAATACGTAGGCATCAAAGCGCTGAATGATACTGGAGGTGCAATGAACCACATTTATGTGGGGAATACCGTTGTGCATGATGTGAACGGCGTGACATCTGGATTTTATGGGACGAATGGCGGCATAACGATCCTTGCTAAAATGGACAACGATTCCACATGGAATGATGTGGTTATTGAGAACAATTCCATCTATACGGTTGATCGGATCGGGATTATGGTGGGCCCGGCCTGGCAAACGGCAGCAGGTCCGAATGACTGGATTACGCATGCCAAGAGCGCTAATATTACGATCCAGAATAATACGATAAGGGATTCCGGCGGCGATGGGATTCTGAACTTTCAGACGTCGAATGCTCTGATTCAGAATAACGTTGTTTCAGATAGCGGGGGCCGAGCCTCAGATGGAAGCACGAATACGACGGGCTACTCGAATCAATACTCAGCAGGAATTTGGAGCGCAATCGCCGACAATACCACAATTCAGTACAATGAGGTGTATGGCGAGAAAACGACATTGGATGGCGAGGGCTTCGACATTGACTTGGGCACCAATCATACGACGGTTCAGTTTAATTACAGCCATCACAACCTAGGCGGGTTCATGCTCTATTGCGAGTCGAGCAGCAATGCGGATATTAACGATGCCAAAGTCCGATACAACATCTCGCATGACGATAAACGTGGTATTTTCGTATTTTGTGCGCCAGGTTTGTCACCTGGTACGGATAAGATGGACATTAACAACAATACGTTCTACATCCCACAAGGTACGAGTACGCCGATGTTTACTTACAGCGGTGGAACGCTTAGTGGCACCATGTATGTGTACAACAATATCTTCTATGTGTTGGGAACAACTTCTTATTCGGGCTTCTCAGGTACAACGTTTGATTATAATACGTTCTATGGTACGCATCCCGCCAGTGAGCCAGCCGATGCGCATAAATTAACAAGTGATCCGCTGCTTGCAGCACCGGGGTCGGCTGCAATTGGAAGGTCAAGCGTGGACGGTTATAAGCTGCGAAGCGGATCTCCGGCATTGAGCAGCGGCACCTACACGAATGCCAGCGCTATGGGAACGGCAGACTATTGGGGCAATGCTGTCACAAGCGGCGCGGTGAATAGAGGCGCCTACAACGGAGCAGGTATAGCCGGCGTTCTTACGAACTACGCCTTTAATGCGGCAGTGACAACTTCAAGTTCTTACGAAAGTGGGAGTTGGGGGCGCATCAGGCTGTTCGACGGTCAGCGAGAGTCCGTGATCGGTACATCCGGCTATTCGAGTAGCCTGGGCGTGACAACCAATCATACAGAATGGATTCAATTCGATATGGGGACAGCGAAGACGTTCTCATCGGTTACTTTGTACCCACGCTCGACAGCGGGGTATGAGGGGGAGGGGTTTCCAGTTAATTTCCAAATCCAAGTGTGGAATGGCTCGACCTGGCTGACGCGTGTCACCCAAACTGCCTATCCGAATCCCGGTAGCACACCGCAGACGTTTACGTGGGGGTTCTCGGATACGACGGATCAGATTCGCGTGTACGCGACAAGTTTGGATAAGTTGGGCAGCGATTATGTGCTGCAGCTTGCCGAGATTGAAGTGAATCCTTAGATTAATAGAGGCTGTCTCAGGGGGAATTACCCTTGAGATGGCGTTTTTTGAGTTAGTCGGAGAAACCGACTAGCTGGAGTAGAATCGATCCCCGCCGCAGTAAGATAGCTGGAAAATCCGACTAAGTCAAGTAGAATCGAGCCCCACGGCAGTAAGATAGCCGGAAAATCCGGCAAACTCGAGTAGAATTGAACCCCGCGGCAGTAAGATAGCCGGAAAAACCGGCTAACTGAAGTAGAATCGAGCCCCACAGCAGTAAGATAGCCGGAAAAACCGGCTAACTCAAGTAGAATCGAGCCCCACGGCAGTAAGATAGCCGGAAAATCCGGCTAACTGGAGTAGAATCAAGCCCCACGGCAGTAAGATAGCCGGAAAAACCGGCAAACTCGAGTAGAATTGAACCCCGCCGCAGTAAGATAGCTGGAAAATCCGACTAAGTCAAGTAGAATCGATCCCCACGGCAGTAAGATAGCCGGAAAAACCGGCAAACTCGAGTAGAATAGACTTCCGCAAGGCAAAATCAGCCCCAGGCCAGCCGTAAGTCGAAATAAACACGCATATCCCCCACCCCGCTCGTTACAACAAATTCAGGTTTACGAGTTCCAAGCTGCCATTCCCGCCATTGGAGACTAACCACACACGTTCTCTTTAGACTGAATCATCGCTGCACGCAACCAAAGCATCACCCACAAGCAACATTTATGAGAAACAGAAGGGTTTATGCTAAACTAGGAGGAATATCATCTTAAGAATCTCACCCACATAAAGGAGTAAGGAATCTATGACCTACAAGACAAATAGAAACAAACTGACGGACGTAAGCCGCACATTGGCTAAGGTTGCTATGGGAGAAGCTTTTGCCGACCTTGTTATCCAAAATGGCACATTAGTCAATGTGTACTCAGGTGAGCTCCTTCCACATATGGATGTCGCGATAGCGGCTGGTCGAATCGCTTACATAGGAAAGGCGGATCACACGATCGGGGATAAGACGGTTGTGATCGATGCCACTGGGAAATACATGGCGCCAGGCTTATTGGACGGCCACATGCATGTGGAAAGCACCATGCTCTCCGTGACGGAGTTCGCCAAAGCGGCGATCGTCAAAGGTACGACGGGGATTTTCATGGACCCGCATGAGATTGCGAACGTGTTCGGTTCGGAAGGTGTGCGTTTGATGCATGACGAAGGGCAGCAGCTGCCGCTCAAGGTATTTACGACGTTCCCCTCCTGCGTGCCAGCGACGAATGATTTGGAAGATGGCGGTGCCACGCTGGAAGTAGCGGATATTCAAGCTGGATTACAGTGGGACAACGTAGTTGGCCTAGGTGAAGTGATGAACTTCCCCGGCGTCGTGTTCGGTGATCCCAAGATGTGCGGCGAAATCGAAGCGACGCTTCAAGCTGGGAAGACGGTTACGGGCCATTTTCCAAGTGACGATGATCGCATGTTTCAAGCCTATCTGGCGTCCGGCGTAACGTCAGATCACGAAACGGTGACAAGGGAGCAAGGTCTGCATAAGGTTCGCATGGGTATGCACCTGATGATTCGGGAAGGTTCTGCGTGGCATGACGTCAAAGAAGTCATTAAGATTGTCACGGAAGATGGCGTCAACACGGCCAATATCTCACTTGTCACCGATGATGTGAACCCTCAAACACTTGTGGAGCAAGGTCATCTTAATCATGTAGCACGCCGTGCAATTGAAGAAGGCGTTAATCCAGTCACCGCGATCCAAATGGTAACGATCAATGTTGCGCGCTATTTCAAGCTGGAGCATGATTTGGGCTCTATCACGCCAGGGAAATGCGCAGACATTCTGCTGATCGATGATCTGCAGAAGATGGAACCTTCTACCGTGATTACCGATGGTCAAATCATTGCCGATCAAGGGAAGCTTGTGGTGGAATTCCCAACCTTCACCTACCCTGCCCATATTCGTAACTCCATGAATGTGAAACAAGCTTTAACAGCGCAGGACTTCAAGCTGGCAACGGGTACGCAGCTGCCTCAAACGAAGGTCAACGTGATCAATGTTATCGAGAACAGCGCGAGAACAGAAAAAATGACAGCCATTCTCCCAATCGAGCAAGGTATCATTCAGCCAGATGCGGCGCAAGATATTGTTCGTCTAGCTTGTATTGAGCGGCACCGAGGTACGGGGCAAATTTCACTCGCATTCGCAAGTGGTTTCCAAATCAAATCAGGTGCGGTTGCCTCAACCGTCGCGCATGACAGCCACAATCTCCTCGTGATGGGGATCAATGAAGATGACATGGCCTTCGCGGCGAACGAGCTAGTGAAGCTTGGCGGCGGCATGATTGTGGTTGAGAACGGAAAAGTACTGGCACAAGTCCCGATGACGATCGCCGGACTCATGTCCGAGAAGTCGCTGCCTGAAGTTGTGAAGGAAGTTGCCGAGATGGACCAAGCTTGGAAACATATCGGCTGCACCATGAATGCACCATACATGACGTTCTCACTCATCGCGCTCCCCGTGATTCCAGAAATTCGGATTTCGAACCGCGGGCTTGTCGATGTGACCCAATTTAAGCTCATCGAAGTGGAGCATCCAGAGGAAAGTGCTTCGCTTAACTGAATCCGTGTCATAGAGGCGACCGATGTATATCATCGGCCGCTTTTTTCATCTTGTAGCGCATGATGCGGACATGGGGTGGTAAGAGGCGTTATTTTTGGGTAATTTGGAGTAAGCCATAGTTGAAATGGTTTTACAAAATAACCCAGCGAGCGTAAAATACTACTCATCATGCTCCCGTGTTCTTATTCAACCCAAAATGACTAAAAACTAGGAGATCCTGCGAATACTATATGTTGCTAGGTACTCTACAAATCAAACGATGGCGGTGAAACGATTCCATGTTTTCTTCTTTGAAACGATTTTTAATTGGCCGACCGTTGAAATCTACGGAATTAGGGGAGCAAAAGCTGAATAAAACGAAGGCTTTGGCGATCCTATCCTCCGATGCCCTATCTTCCGTTGCCTATGGTCCAGAGCAAATCTTAATCGTCTTAATGACCGTGGGCGCAGCGGCTATCTGGTATTCAATCCCTATTGCCGTAGGTGTATTAATACTGTTACTAGCACTAATTCTGTCCTATAGACAGATTATCTTCTCTTACCCTCATGGGGGTGGAGCCTATGTTGTATCCAAGGAAAACTTGGGTATGCTTCCTGGTCTCATTGCGGGGGGCTCGCTGTTAGTCGATTATATATTAACAGTAGCTGTAAGTGTGTCGGCAGGTACGGATGCGATCACTTCCGCATTTCCCAGCTTACACCCATATAACGTTCTCATCGCTATATTCTTTGTACTCTGTATTACAACCTTGAATTTACGAGGGGTAACGGAGTCCGCTTCTATTTTGGCCTATCCGGTCTATTTATTTGTTCTAGCGCTGTTCATTCTGATTGGCGTAGGAATTTATCATATCTTAACGGGCGCTGTCGCATCTAATCTACATGCGTCCATTGGCACACCTGTCGCTGGGATCAGTTTATTCCTACTCCTCAAAGCGTTCGCCTCGGGCAGCTCTGCGCTAACCGGTGTAGAGGCCATTTCGAATGCGATTCCGAATTTCAAGCATTCTGCTCCACATAATGCCGCCAAAACCTTAGCCGCGATGGGCACGCTACTGGCGCTGTTATTCTCAGGCATTGTGTTCTTGGCTTTCTACTATGGCATCGTACCCGCCGCTGAGGTGACGGTTGTTTCCCAAATTGCGGAACAGACCTTCGGTCGGCATTTTATGTATTTCTTCATTCAGGGCACCACGGCACTGATCCTTATTCTCGCAGCAAATACAGGCTATTCGGCCTTCCCGTTACTCGCGGTGAATTTGGCGAAAGATAAATTCATTCCGCGTATGTTCACCATCCGAGGCGACCGTTTGGGCTATTCCAATGGTATTATCATTCTGGGCCTGTTATCGATTGTGTTAATCATCGCTTTTGAAGGGAAAACGGAGCATCTCATCCCGCTCTACGCAGTTGGCGTATTTATCCCATTTACGCTGTCGCAGACAGGGATGGTCGTCAAATGGATTCGTCAAAAACCAGCTGGCTGGTTTCCCAAGCTGATCATTAATACAACAGGTGCGTTGATCAGTTTAATCGTCTCGTTGATGTTCTTTTTCACCAAATTCACACAGGTATGGCCGATCTTAATTTTCTTACCGCTCATTATCTTCCTGTTTCATCGGATTAAGCAGCATTATGAAGCGGTTGGTGATCAATTAAGACTTGCAAGCTGTGAACCGGCCGTGCCTATTGAGGGCAATGTAATTATTGTTCCTGTGGCAGGCCTCACGCACGTGGTGGAGAACTCCTTAAACTATGCCAAATCGCTCTCGCCCCACCAAATTATTGCCGTGCATATTCCTTTTGAACGTGATGAAGAAGCCTTATTTGAGGAGAAATGGGCGAAATGGCAGCCCGATGTGAGGCTGGTGACGTTGCATTCCCCTTACAGGAGTATCATTAACCCACTGACCAAATTCATTGATACCGTTCAGCGTAAAGCCGGTGAATCGAACTATCAGGTGACGGTCATTATTCCGCAATTCATTCCCAAAAAAGGCTGGCACAATATCCTGCATAATCAATCGAGTTTACTCATTCGCGCACATCTCTTGTATCGGAGAAATGTGATTGTCACAACGGTACCGTATCATTTAACCAAATAACTTAGGCAGCCAACTAACGAATCCAACGTTTCTATGCTCCATAGAGACTTGGATTTTTTTCTATTTAGTATACGTTTGAATCGTATAAAGAGGGGGTAAATAATCGATAGATAAAGTATAAAAATGGTATAAAAGGGCAGCAAATCGGAGCATTTCGATGGAAAATGAATGCCCTCACCAAATGAATACGTCTTCATCTGCGCAATCCATCCAAATACATGAAATAAGCATGTCTATCGTGTTTTACACGGATTGTGAATAAGCGTAATATTCGTCTCAGTCCATTTATGGTCTACTATTTGAGGAGAGTGAAGCTGCATGTATCAAGAACCTCTGACTCTGTTCCAAGAGGAAGAAGAATATTCCGTACCCCCCGTACACTTAGCGGAACCTACAATTACCCGCATCGAATGCTTTCAATTGGATGGTGAACTTTCGGATCAATTGCTCCCGGGGCATGGTACCGATTGTCAGTGCGGTTTACTGACAATTACCACGAGTCATGGCACATGCGGTTTGGGGCAATTCGAAGTGCCATGCAGTAATCTCAGAGGCGATTTCGTTCAGTGGGCTGTTGTGTTTCAAAGGCTCAAGGGTCTTACTTTGCGAGATGGTTTGGATTACGTACACCAGAAAGAAAAGACATGGGGAGAGGTTCGAACGCAGATCATCGAAATCGCCTTAACAGAACTGTGTGATAATCTGGCACCTATGTCGAGACATGAGAAAGAACGAGGATTATCGCTGGATCGCACTTATTTATTCGCACATTCAGGGGCGTACATTTCCTTCTAAATCGCCTGATTTTATATAAAAGAGCATCTTCACCCACGAAGTCATTGTAGTGGATGGAGGTGCTCTTTTTGCTGGAAAGCCGCGGATTCCGCGACTGCATTTTTATACTTTTTTTATACGGAGCCTGCGTTTCTTTACCCCATTTTTATAAGGTTCGGCGTTACAATGAGTCAGGAAAGGGAACGGTGAACGTCATGTACAGTGAGGCATTGCTGATCGCGGCGCCGACGAAGGCAGGCGAAGAGTTCATGAAATATGTGAGTTTGGTGGGGCTGCCCTTCATTGCGCTAACCAACAGCAAGGCAGATAGACTTCAATTAGAGGCGGCGGATGTCAAGCAAATCATTCAAGTGAACACGTGGAAAATGGGGAGTTCCAGCATACCCGACTATCCGATCGGCAACGTCATTTTATTCGAGGACAGCTTGCCATTATGCTGCAGGTATATCCAGTTATGCCGCAGTTGGACGTCAAGACCCATTTATGTGATCACCCAAAGCGTCAATCCACGCTTAATTTATAAAGGACTGGGCGCAGATTATGTCATTTATTCCAAAAATGGTGATGTAAAGTTCCTACTACCCTCTCTAAAATGATGAGGTTCTATCTATATGAGGAGGTGTGCAATGTATAACGATGTCACGATGATTGTCGTATTGGCCGTCACATTTCTAGGGTTTTGGGGATTTGCGAAATATTGCGAGAAAGCTTGAGCTTATGAATTTGGTCATGAAGTAAACCTGAGGAGGTAACCACATTGCTTGTTATTGGACTTATTGGTTGTGCCATCATGGTGTATCTCGGTTTTGTTTTGGTGAAGCCGGAGAAATTTTAAACGCAGGATATGAACTTATGTAAGCAGGGGGAGAACCTACTATGGGGATGGGATTGTTACAGGTAGTCATCACACTCGGTATTATTATGCTGTTGGTGAAGCCGATGGGGGCCTACTTGGTAAATGTTTTTGGTTATGAAAAGAGTGGTCTTGATCGCATTTTTGCTCCATTTGAGCGCGTATCCTATCGGATCATGGGCGTTAAAGAAGATGAATCGATGGGCTGGAAAAAGTATTTAGGATCCGTACTGCTCGTTAATTTCG
Organism: Paenibacillus pectinilyticus; assembly: GCF_001700435.1. Lineage (GTDB taxonomy): Bacteria > Bacillota > Bacilli > Paenibacillales > NBRC-103111 > Paenibacillus_E > Paenibacillus_E pectinilyticus. The sequence continues at coordinate 204,689 of NZ_LYPC01000028.1, read as the reverse complement.
TGATGTTGATCCTGATTTATATGGTATTTCGATTACAGAAATTTCTACCGCTAAACCCAGATGGTATCGGTAATATGCCGCCTGCCCTAGCTTTTAATACAGCGGTTTCCTTCATAACGAATACGAACTGGCAAGCTTACAGCGGTGAAAATACCCTATCGTATTTCTCGCAAATGGTAGCTATTACGTTCCCGATGTTCACATCGGCAGCAACCGGGTTCGCCATTGCCGTCGCCTTTACGCGTGGTCTGATCGGGCGCCAGGACAATCTCGGTAATTTCTACGTGGATTTAACCCGTGGGATTACACGCGTATTTCTTCCGCTTAGTATCATCGTAGCTTTAGTCTTAGTGTTTCAAGGTATCCCACAAACCTTACTAGGTGCCGTACAAGCGACTACGTTAGAAGGTGCGCAGCAAACGATTACCCGAGGATTAGTGGCTTCGCTGGAATCGATCAAACATTTAGGCACCAACGGTGGAGGCTGGTTCGGTACGAATGCAGCGCATCCTTTTGAAAATCCAACACCGTTCACCAACTTTATTCACATTGTCAGCATGATGCTGCTGCCGACTTCGCTCGTGTATGCATTCGGCGTCATGATTAAGAACAAGAAGCAAGGTTGGACGATTTTTGCAGCTATGGGCCTTATCTTCTTGGTGATGGTGGCAACGGTGTTCTATGCCGAGTATAAAGGGATCTCAGCCGTTCATGCCCTTGGTGTAGATGGGAACATGGAGGGCAAGGAAGTTCGCTTCGGGATGTCCGAATCGGCCTTATTCACAGCCGTAACCACGGCAGCTACAACCGGCAGCGTGAACACGATGCATGAATCGCTGACACCGCTCGGCAGTATTGTCCCTTTTGCAGAAATGATGCTGAACAATGTGTTCGGGGGTAAAGGGGTCGGGTTGTTAAATGGGCTGCTTTATCTGATTCTATCCGTGTTTATCTGTGGTCTCATGGTAGGCCGTACGCCAGAGTTTCTGGGCAAAAAGATTGAGGGCAAGGAGATTAAGCTTGCTGCGATCGCTATTCTCATTCATCCGCTGATTATTCTGGCACCAACCGCACTGGCACTAATACGTCCAGAATCTGTTGCTTCCATATCCAATCAGGGGTTGCATGGTCTTGGAGAAGTGCTTTATGCCTTCACCTCAGGAGCGGCCAATAATGGCTCTGCCTTTGGCGGGTTAAGTGCCAACACGAACTTCTATAACATGGGCATTGGTATGGTAATGCTGGTTGGCCGTTATATTTCGGTTATTGCGATGCTAGCGATTGCCGGTTCACTGGCTATGAAGCGTGTGGTCCCTGTTACAACAGGTACATTACGAACGAATACACCTTTATTTATGGGCATTTTGATCATGATTATTCTAGTAATTGGTGCTCTAACGTTCTTCCCAGCGCTGGCATTGGGGCCGATTGCGGAACATTTGGCGGCACGTTAAGGATAGGCGTAGAGAGGAAGGAATGAACATGACTGTGGAACGTAAAAAAACAATAACCAAAGACATTTTGAATGGCGCACTGCTAGATTCTTTTAAAAAGTTAAATCCCTGGGTGATGATCAAAAATCCCGTGATGTTCGTGGTGGAAATCGGTACCGTCATTACGCTGCTGCTTTCCATCGCGCCGGAGCTATTCGGCTCCACGAACGTAGGGCGTGGTTACAATATCGCGGTGTTCTTGATTCTGCTCTTCACGCTGCTTTTCGCTAACTTCGCGGAAGCTTTGGCGGAAGGGCGTGGCAAGGCACAAGCGGATTCGCTGCGGAAAACGAAGTCGGATACCAAGGCGCGTTTGGTGCAAAAGGATGGCACGTATAAGGAAGTCTCTTCGACTTCCCTCCGTAAAGGAGATATCGTTCGGATTGAAATCGGCGAGATTATCCCGTCGGACGGTGAAATCATCGAAGGCTTAGCTTCGATTGATGAATCGGCCATTACAGGGGAATCTGCCCCTGTTATTAAGGAAGCTGGCGGCGATTTCTCATCGGTCACGGGGGGAACACGGGTCGCTTCTGACTATATCGTGGTCAAAATCATGACAGATCCCGGTGAATCGTTCTTGGATCGGATGATTGCGCTTGTCGAAGGTGCCAAACGGCAGAAAACGCCGAATGAAATTGCGCTAACCACCTTACTCGCGGTGTTAACGTTGATCTTCCTCATCGTCATTATGACGATGGTGCCGATGGCACAGTACTTGAACGTGAAATTAGAAATTTCCACGTTGATTGCCTTACTAGTCTGCCTCATCCCGACGACGATTGGCGGCCTTTTATCCGCGATTGGGATTGCGGGGATGGACCGCGTCACACAGTTTAATGTGTTAGCCATGTCAGGGAAAGCGGTTGAAGCAGCGGGGGATATTGATACGATGATTCTGGATAAAACGGGAACGATTACCTTCGGGAATCGGATGGCTTCAGAGTTTATCCCTGTGAGCGGTACACAAGCGAAAGAGATGACATTTGTTGCGTTGCAGGCCTCCGTCAAGGATGAAACACCGGAAGGACGCTCAATCGTGGAGCTAGCGAATAAGCTTGGTGAGTCCTGGCAGGCGGCTAATTATATCGGTTCAGAAGTGGTCGAGTTTTCTGCTGAAACGCGGATGTCGGGGCTTGATTTAGAAGGTGGGACGAAGGTTCGCAAAGGCGCGGTGGACGCGATTCGTAAATATGTAGAGGCTTTGGGCGGTAAAATTCCACATGATCTCGAAACGATATCGAATCGTATCGCCAAAGCGGGAGGTACGCCACTCGCTGTTGCGATGGGCGATCGGATCTACGGCGTGATTTACCTCAAGGATACGGTAAAGCCGGGCTTGAAGGAGCGCTTTGCTGAGCTGCGCGCCATGGGGATCAAAACCGTGATGTGTACCGGGGATAATCCACTGACGGCTGCGACCATTGCGCTTGAAGCAGGTGTGGACGAATTCATTGCCGAGGCGAAGCCGGAAGATAAAATCGCTGCGATTAAGAAGGAGCAGCAAGAAGGAAAGCTTGTCGCCATGACAGGCGATGGTACGAACGATGCGCCTGCGCTTGCTCAAGCGGATGTCGGGCTCGCGATGAACTCAGGCACCATGGCGGCGAAAGAAGCAGCCAACATGATCGATCTCGATTCTGATCCGACCAAGCTGCTGTCAGTGATCTCCATTGGTAAGCAATTGTTGATCACACGCGGTGCATTAACGACGTTCTCGATCGCTAACGATATCGCCAAATATTTTGCGATCATTCCGGCGATGTTCATTCTAGCCATGCCGCAGCTGCAGGCGCTGAATATTATGAATCTGGCGTCGCCAGAATCGGCGATATTATCCGCATTGATTTTCAATGCGATTATCATTCCCTTACTGATTCCCATTGCCATGAGGGGTGTCAAATACCGGGCGATGTCGGCGGATCGATTGCTTTCACGTAATATTTTGATCTATGGGATCGGCGGTGTGATTGTGCCTTTTATCGGAATTAAAGTCATTGATATGGTGCTGCACGGTTTGAATATTGTGTAGAGAGATAGCGTAGATAGAGTATGGGGAAGTATGGAAGGTTATGAGAAAGTGCGAAAGAGTACGGAAGAGTACCAATGAGTATGGAAGAGTATAAAATATTATATATGAGTATGAAATAGTATGAGGAAGATAGAGGGTAAGAGTAAGAAGTAAGAAGTAAGAGTAAGAAGTAAGAGTAAGAGTAAGAGTAAGAGTAAGAGTAAGAGAAAATGTGAGAGTGAGAGACGAGGGATAGCGTAATGAAATCAGTTGTGATCGCTGTACGTGTGTCGTTATTGTTCATGGTTGTCTGTGGACTTATATATCCACTTGCCACGACAGGTGTGGCACAAGTTTTATTTCCCAAGCAAGCCAATGGAAGTCTCATCGAATCAGGCGGGGTTGTCGTTGGATCGGAATTGCTGGCGCAAGGCTTCGAGTCGCCAAAGCTGTTTCATCCAAGAGAATCCGCAGCCAAGTATGACCCGACAGCCTCATCAGGCTCCAATCGCGCGGTTGCTTCAAGTGACTATGCGGCAGAACTCGCTAACAAAATTGCTGCCTTGAAAGAAGAAAACCCGACCCTTACCGACATCCCGGCTGATCTCGTAACCGTCTCCGGCTCTGGGTTTGATCCAGATTTGTCACTGGAGGGAGCAAAAGCTCAAGTACCGAGAATTAGCGCAGCAACAGGGGTTTCAGTTGGAGATCTGAATGGGCTGATTGATCGGCTCAGCAAGACAAGACAGTTCGGCATCCTAGGCGAGCCGAGAGTCAATGTGACCGAACTGAATAGTGAACTGTTGAAACAAGTGAAGCTTTAAGGATAGGTAACCACTCTCCGTGTTGGAGGGTGGTTCTGCCCGTTTTTGTGGAGATAGTCGGAAAATCCGATTAAATCGGAGGAAACGGATGCTCTTGCGGTCGAGATAGCCGGAGAAACCGATTAAATCGGGGGAAACGGAGGTCCTCGGGGCCGAGATAGCCGGAGAAACCGATTAAATCGGAGGAACCGGAGGCCCTTGGGGCCGAGATAGTCGGAGAAACCGATTAACTCGGAGGAAACGGAGGCCCTTGGGGCCGAGATAGCCGGAGAAACCGATTAACTCGGGGGAAACGGAGGCCCTTGGGGCCGAGATAGCCGGAGAAACCGATTAACTCGGGGGAAACGGAGGTCCACGGGGCCGAGATAGTCGGAAAATCCGATTAACTCGGGGGAAACGGATGCTCTCGTGGTCGAGATAGTCGGAGAACCCGATTAAATCGGAGGAAACGGATGCTTTCGTGGTCGAGATAGTCGGAGAACCCGATTAAATCGGAGGAAACGGATGCTCTTGCGGTCGAGATAGCCGGAGAAACCGATTAAATCGGGGGAAACGGAGGTCCTTGGGGTCGAGATAGTCGGAAAATCTGATTAAATCGGCGGAAACGGGTGCCCTCGCGATCGAGAAAAGCGGAAAATCCGATTAAATCGGAGGAAAAGGAGGTCCCCACGGTCGAGATAGTCGGAAAATCCAATTAAATCGGAGGAAACGGATGCTCTCGTGGTCGAGATAGTCGGAGAACCCGATTAAATCGGAGGAAACGGATGCTCTCGTGGTCGAGATAGTCGGAGAACCCGATTAACTCGGAGGAAACGGGTGCCCTCGCGGTCGAGATAGTCGGAAAATCCGATTAAATCGGAAGGAAACGGATGCTCTCGGGGGTGAAATAGCCGGAAAATCCGGCTTTCTCACACACTCCAGCGGCCCCGCGATTGTGGAAGTCGAAAAAATCGACTTCGACGCGCTCGTCCGCGGCCTTGCTGCCCTGCAAGTCGAAAAACTCGACTTCCCGTCACTCCAGTCCGGCCCCGCGGACCTGCAAGTCGAAAAACTCGACTTCCCCGCACTCCAGCGCGACCCCGCGGACCTGCAAGTCGAAAAACTCGACTTCGACGCACTTGGCAGCGGCCTAGCGGTCCTGCAAGTCGAAAAAATCGACTTCGACGCGCTCGCCCGCGGCCCAGCAGCCCTGCAAGTCGAAAAACTCGACTTCCCCGCACTCACCTGCGCGGCCCCGCGATCCTAGAAGTCGAAAACTCGACTTCCCCACACTCCCCGCGCAACCAAGCCAGTCCTGCAAATTGACTTACATCTTTTCAGAAAGGAGGCATGGTACGATATGGACCATTTTAAACGGAAAACACCAGAAGAAATCCTGCTATCCATCTCCAAACTACACCGTGGCAGCTTGAAAATATATATCGGCGCAGTCAGTGGAACTGGTAAAACCTACCACATGTTGCGTGAGGGACATAATCTGAAAGAGCAGGGAATCGATGTGGTCATCTGCGCGGTTTCAACCCTGCAACGACCAGAAACCGTGGAACAATTGGGGGATCTCGAACGCGTGCCGAGCATCCACTGGATGAAGGAAGGTGTGGAACATAAGGATTTAAATTTGCCAGCCTTACTCGAAAGAAATCCCGAGGTTGTTCTTGTCGATGGGTTAGCGCACCGCAATCGGAAGGATGCCATTTTTCCAACGAGGCTGGAGGATATTAAATATTTGCTCTCTCATGATATTAGTGTGATAACGACGGTTAATGTGTATGAGTTGGAAGAAGCGATGGAGGTTGCGCATAAGCTGACGGGGATTGAAGTTGGATATTGCGTGCCCTCCGATACCTTGGAGCTTGCGGATGAGGTTCGGTTAATTGATGTCACGCCGGAGACGATTTTAAACCGATTGGAAGAAGGGCACTTGAAGGGAAATACAGATACGGCTTTGTTCAAGCGAGGTAATTTGGGTGTCCTGAGAGAGCTGGCACTGCGACTTGTTGCGGAGGATGTGAATGATTCATTGGAGGCGCATCGCGAGCAAATGGGTTATCTGGGGCCATCTGGAGCGACCGAGCGGATCCTCGTCACGACACAGTATCATTGGAATGGTTCGATTTATGTGCGCCGAGGGCAGCAGATTGCGAAGCGATTAAATGGGGACTTGCATGTGGTGACTTTTCTGAAAAAAGGGAAGCCGCTCTCCAAGGAGGCCGTTGCTTTTCGGCGATCTACCATGAAGTTAGCTCATAAAGTGAACGCTCATTTCGAAGAACTCCCCCTAAGAAACCGCCGTTGCATTCCTCGAGATTTAGTCGATTATGCGACCAAACATAACGTCACACGCATCATACTAGGACATTCCAAACAAACGAAATGGCAAAGTTTCATACAGGGGTCCGTCATTCACGGTTTGTTAAAAAGGACAAAGACCATCGACGTATTTTTGGTGGCAGATCGCGCCTCGCAGGAGGGAGAACGCATTCTTCCAGCTCATATGCATGTACTGAAGGAAGCGAATACGTATAAGCGTCTGAGTAAGCAAGAGGTCGAAGCGAAGATCGAGCAAATTAAACGCGGTCGTTTTAAAGTGTACATTGGCGCAGCTCCTGGGGTAGGTAAGACATATACCATGCTGCGCGAAGGGAATGATTTGCTCAAGAAGGGTATAGATGTGAAGATCGGATTACTTGAAACGCATGGGCGCAAGGGGACGGTGGAGCAAATCGGTGAACTTTCAATCCTGCCGCGGGCGAAAACGGTGTATCAAGGTGTCCACCTCGAGGAAATGGATACAGCAGCAATTATCCGCGAGCGACCGGAAGTCGTGCTGGTAGATGAATTAGCACATTCGAATGTACCCGGCAGCAAGAATAAGAAGCGGTATGAGGATGTACTGGACATCTTGGAGGCAGGTATTTCCGTCATTTCCACGGTAAACGTACAGCACCTGGAAAGCTTAAATGATGCTGTGGAGCATATCACGGGGATTCGTGTTCGCGAAACGGTGCCAGACCATATTTTGCTTGCCGCTGATGAAGTGCAGTTGATCGATGTAGCCCCTGAAGCCTTGCAGCTTCGAATGAGAGAGGGCAAGATTTATGCGATGGTGAAGGTCGATCAGGCTTTGAATAACTTTTTTAAAACGGGCAATTTGATTGCCCTACGAGAACTTGCCCTGCGTGAAATTGCAGATGACGTGGATGAACGTCTGGAATCGATGGAGCGTAAAAGCTCGCTGCGTGGTCCTTGGCGAAGAAAAGAAGTGATCTATGTTTGTGTAACCGAGCTTGCTGGCGCTGATCGCTTGATTCGTCGTGGTTTTCGTATCGCGCATCGCTTGAAAGCGATTTGGCATGTTCGCTTTCTTGGTAAAGGGAGCGCAGAGGAGCGGACACGAGAAGTAGAGTTGATTGCGAAGTTAACTGAGCGGTTGGGGGGACATTTTGCCTATCAAGCTGTTAAAAGTTATAAAGAAGCACCGACTGTCTTCGCACATGAGGCGAATGCTGCTGGAGCCACGCAACTTATCCTGAGGAAGAGCGTTTGGGTTAAAAGACTGCTGGGGCTCACCAGGCACATGGATGTGCTCATTGTTGCTGATTCCGATGCGTGGCAAACTGCAGAAAATCGGGTAAACTAGAGCTATGGAAACTTTAAACAGGGATAGTGGACGTTTCAAATCTTATGGTATCACAACGCTGCTGATTGTTGGCTTGTCGATCTTTTTGCACCTCTTTCATACGGTGTTTGATTTGGTCAATATTGCGTTGTTGTACTTATTCCCAGTTCTGCTAAGCGCAGTCCGATGGGGACGGGGGCCTTCTTTTTACGCAGCGGCCTTAGGCGTATTGGCTTTCGATTTCTTTTTCGTTCCGCCGACATTTAGTCTCAGCGTTGAGGATTTACGGTATGTGTTTTCATTCTTTGTGTACTTATCTGTCGCCGCGCTTACAGCGAGTTTAGCATCTAGGCTGAGGAACCAATTTCATCAAGCTCAGCAGCGAGAAGCCCATACAGCAGCCCTCTATGCACTTAGTCGTAAAATTACCGCCATGTCGGATTTGGATGCTTTACTGCATCAAATTGTGCTTCATGTGTCCGAAACATTGGATGTTCGAGCTGCGGTTTTTATGCCAAATACGCTGGGGGAACAGCAGTTAGTCGCGTATGGCAAAGACAGTGTCGAATGGGCGCACGATGACGCACATATCTTACTGGCAGCTTGGGTACATGGGAATAACACGCGTGCTGGACGCGGTACCCAGACATTGCGCGAGTCCTCCTCACTGTTCGTTCCGTTAGATACCGACAATGAGGTACATGGTGTGTTAGCTGTTCAAGTCGGTGAACGAAGTCTAGCGGAAATGAACGAATTTATTCGCATGTTGGAGGCGTTAGCCGATCTATCAGCGGTGGCGATTTCTCGGTGTAAGCTTGCGCAGGAAGCGAAGCTCGCCGTTCTAACCGCGGAGTCCGAGAAGCTGCGGACCGCGCTGTTGGACTCACTTTCGCATGAACTGCGAACGCCGTTAGCGACAATTATTGGCTCGGTGACCGGGTTGCTGGAAGGGGAAGATGTCTTTGGTCCTGAGGATCGACGGGAGTTATTGCTGACGACACGTGAGGGGGCAACCCGGATGAACAGACTCGTCGGTAACTTGCTCGGAATGGTTCGTATCGAGAGCGGGATGCTGCGCTTGAATAAGCAATGGAGCGGCCTCGAGGACATTGTTGGTGTTGCGGTTGGTCAATTGAAGGATGCACTGCAGCATCGACAAGTGAGTATTGAATTGGCACCTGATCTCCCGTCCGTGCCGCTGGATGAAGTACTGATGGAGCAAGTGCTGATCAATGTCATTAGCAATGCGATCAAGTACTCCCCGGAGGGCAGCAGCATTCACATATTGGCCGTGAAAGGGAGCGAAGGCTTCATCGAGCTAACGATTGAGGATGAGGGCCAGGGGATTCCACCGGGGGACAGGGAGCGTATTTTCGAGAAATTTTATAGAGGCACGAGCACGAAACAAATTCCAGGTACAGGGCTTGGCCTAGCCATATGCAAAAGCATTGTGGAAGCGCATGGTGGCAGCATTACTGCAACATCGCGGCCTCATGGCGAGCGGGGAACCGCGATACGAATTTGCTTGCCTGACCAATTCGCTGAGAGGGACGGGGATGAGCTTGACACTAACAGGGGCGAAAATTTTAATCATTGACGATGAGTCACAAATCAGGAAATTACTCCGCGTCACTTTAACGGCACATGGCTTCGAGACCGCGGAAGCTGCAACGGGCCAGGAAGGCCTGCTGCAAGCGACGATGGTGCGGCCGGATCTGATTGTGCTGGATCTGGGACTGCCCGATATGACCGGCATGGATGTGCTCGAAGGTATCCGGGAATGGTCGCAGGTGCCCATTATTATCCTAACGGCGCAGGATCAAGAGCCAGACAAGGTCGCCGCGTTAGACCGCGGAGCAGACGACTATGTGACGAAGCCGTTCGGCATGGGCGAATTCATGGCCCGCATGCGCGTGGCGCTTCGACACATTGCTAAAGCACCCGATGAGCCAGTGCTGAAGCTTGGTCAGCTCGTCATTGATTTAGCCAAGCGCAGCGTCGAGCTCGGCGGCGAAAAGCTGAAATTGACCCCGACGGAGTATGATTTACTTAAGGTGCTAGGGGTCAATGCAGGGCGAGTGATGACGCATAAGCAGCTGCTCAAGCAGGTCTGGGGCGGTCAGCAGTATGAGTCTGACAGCCAATACCTGCGGGTGTATGTGGGCCACCTGCGGAAGAAGATCGAGATCGACCCAGCGAGGCCGCAGTATATCCTGACGGAGCCGGGGATCGGATATCGATTTGCTTGGCAGGAGGGTTAAGGGAGCGGGGATGAATCAGTCGTATTCAGCGAAATAGTGTGTCTACGCTCTCTGCGGCAACTTTTTAGAATTATAATTGAGAAAAGGCTGTTCCCTTGTATAGATTCAATCGAATCTATGCAAAGGACAGCCTTTTTGCTTCTCCTAGCCGTTACATTAGCACGTAAACGAATCAACAAAGCGCAGATCTGTGCCGAAATACATCCACGAGAATCCGGTCCAGCGGAATCCAGCCATGGAGTTACGCCCAACAAAAATCGGATAGAACCAGAATTGTTGGCCATTGCTGAGCCAAATATAGGTGAATCTAAATAGGCAGCGGGAAATGCCGCCAGGATCTACCGCGAAACTGCCTGGTGCCTTAAACGGCTTTTGCGGTGTATAGCTCGGTGGCGCTGAGGTTGGAGGCTGCTGTCCGCCGCCTGGCCCACCCGGCCCACCTGGTCCAGGGAATCCGGGTCCACCGGGGAAACCACCCGGACCGCCTGGGAAACCACCACCAGGTCCACCAGGGAAACCGCCCGGACTGCCCGGAAATCCACCCGGTGCACCAGGAAATCCGCCCGGCCCACCAGGGAATCCGCCTGGCCCACCAGGTCCGCCGAAGCCTTGTTGTCCAGGAAGGCCAGGCATCATGCCGCCGCCAGAACCAGGGAAGCCAGGGATGCCCAATCCACCTAAACCACGTGTATCATAAACAGGCACCCAAGTTACATATTGCGGGACTGGATAGCCGTATGGGTAAGGTGCTGGTTGCGGATAAGGGTCTCTTGGGAAATCTGAGTCTGTTGCTGCTGGGCTGTGCACGATTTCGTTTTCCAACTCTTCATCGCGCTGTACTCGTTTCTTATTCGAAGCCATTCGTGAAGTCCTCCTTAGGTAAAAGCGGATAGTCGATACTTACTATATGCAAAGGAATAGACGGGTGTCACGAAATGCAAACAATACGCGCCCAAATATTAATGGGAATATTATCCTAGGTATTTGTCGAAATATAGGATAATCCTCCCATGTTGCTGATGGAATATGTCGTATATAATTGAAACTGGTACTATTTTGAAATTAATGGAGCGGATTACTTGAGTGATCTATTGGGTAAAAGATTAAGATATGATGTGACAACAAGTTATGGACTAGTCTTAGTCCCCATTCATACCGTTCTCAATCAAGAGCATTTAGATTTATTCAGACAGCATCGCATCGACGCGCTGGATATCATAACGACCGCCCTGTCAGATCGTCAGCCAGAAACCGCACTTCATCAGGACAGTTCCCAACAACTTGTTCAGAAAGCAACACAATACGCCAAGGATTTATTTGAACGCATTCAGACGCATAAAAAAATCCCGCTGCTTGAAATTAAAAACGAATTAATTCCAATCGTTCAGCAAGCCGCTGAGAATCCGGATTTGTTCCAGCTGTTTCAGGCTGTTAAAGCCAAAGATGAATACACCCATCAACATAATATTGGCGTAGGCATCCTATCTACACTGATTGGTAAATGGATGGATTTAGCTGAGGCAGAAGTAAGCTTATTATCCTTGGCAGCCACTATGCATGATGTCGGTAAAATCAAGATATCCCAAGAAATTCTGATGAAGCCTGGAAAGTTAACCACTTCAGAATATGAAGAAATTAAGAAGCACACGATTCTTGGCTATAATATGCTTCGAGATACAGTAGGAATTAACTACCGTGTAGCACTCGTTGCTCTACAGCATCATGAACGCGCGGATGGTACAGGATATCCGTTGCAGCTGCAGGATAGTCAACTGGACAAAATGAGCCGGATCGTCGCGGTAGCTGACGTTTTCCATGCGATGTCATCTAAGCGACCTTATCATGAGATGATGCCATTTCATGAGGTTGTCAGCCGGCTGCGGAAAGGCTTTTTCGGTGAATTAGATCCGCATATCGTTTCCGTATTTTTACAAAATATCATAAACAATCTAGTAGGCCGCCAAGTCCTTCTTACTGATGGACGTTGGGGAGAAGTCGTCTATATTAATCCAACGGATGATACCAATCCACTTGTGAAAATTGATAATTCCTTCCTTGATCTCAGCAGGGAAAGACATATTCATATAAAGGAAGTTGTCATATGATGCCAATACATGCAGATGAACTTAATGTTTTACATCAATTTTACTCCAATTATGGTCTAACACAGCGAGAAAAAGAAATTCTATCTTTACTAGCTACGTATGGGTACACCAACAAGGAAATTGCTGAAAATTGCTGTATCAGTGAGAAAACAGTGAAAATTCACTTAGCGAACATTATGAATAAAATTGGCATAGGTTCGATGCGGAAGCTTCTAGCGCTGCTCTTGCAGCAAGCATTGTTAGTGTCTCGGTTAGGCGCGAATGATCAAGTTCGTGTTGCTTCTGTGGGCATGGTATAAGTTTATATGTTGATATCGTAAAGCAGCCTGTCCTTTTGGGGATTGGGCTGCTTTTTGTCATTCTATGAAACTATTTTACGATACAATTTGGAACCAAAAACAAGCAATAAACAGTTGACATGATACAAAAAGTATCTTAAAGTAAGAGTAACAAATAAGATACAAATAGTATCATCCAGATTTGAAAATAGACTTCTCGCGGAGGGGAATCATGGAGATTAATCTGAAAGAATATGTGTCGATTGTCATCAAACGCTGGTGGGTCATTGTACTTATTGTAAGTGCATGTACGATCCTCACGGCGATGTATTCGACATCTAACTACGTTCCGATTTATCAAGCTTCTACTAAATTGATCGTCAATAAAACCTCAGGACAGGATCAACTAGGCAAAGAACAAATTGATTACGGAGCCATTGGTGTCAATATGTCGCTCATTAATACCTATAAGGAAATTATTAGAACCCCAGCCATTATGGATAAAGTCGTTCAGCGATACCCCGATCTACACGTATCCACAGATCAATTGATTTCAATCGTCAATGTCACGAATCTCAATGAAACACAAGTCATGTCCATTGTCGTAAGACATTATTCACACGAAAGAGCTGTACGAATTGCCAATGCGGTTTCCGACGTTTTCCAATCCGAAATTCCTAACATAATGAAGGTTGATAACATTACGATTCTCAATCGAGCCAAGATTCAGGACAATCCTACACCGGTGAATCAGAAATCGAATCAATATATCATTCTGAGTTTCGTTGGGTCACTCGCTGCTACAATTGGTATCATTCTACTCTTTGATGCGATGGACGATACCTTGAAAACAGAAGAGGATATTCGAGAGATATTTGAGCTATCGACCCTAGCTTACATACCTAAAACGAAGCACAGAATAATCCGGGCAAAACGAAAAAATAAATTTAGAAAAAAAGCAGAGGAACTTTCATATGCCAAAACTATCTACTAAAGCTAGTTCAGCCGTTATGATGCAAATTAGCGCAAATTCCTCGACAGCAGAAGCTTATCGATCTCTACGATTTAATATTGAATGTTCCGTTTTCGGTCGTGAAGCGAAGACAATTACGATCACTTCATCAAGTCGAGGTGAAGGGAAAACGACAACGGCCGTCCAGTTGGCAATCGCTTATGCGCAAATTGGGAAGAAAGTATTGCTGCTCGATGCGGATCTGCGAAATCCATCCATTCATCTTGCTTTTGGTGAAGAGAATCGACGTGGTTTAACGAATTATCTGGAAGGCCAAGCATCCTTGAATGAAATCATTCGAGACACAATCGTAGAGAATCTATCGATGATGACGTCCGGACCAGGTTCGAAGAATCCCTCAGGCTTATTAGCCTCTAAGCAGATGGATACGCTCCTAGCAACGCTTAAGGAGAACTTTGATATCGTTATCGTCGATACGCCATCGCTCTTAACGATCACAGATGCCAAGATCATGGCAACCAAATGTGACGGCATCCTCCTCATCGTGGAATATGGGAAAGTAAAGCGTGAAGCCGCTAAGAAAGTGAAAGAGGAGCTCATGCTGGCGAATGTTAAATTAATTGGTGTTGTTCTGAATGAAGTCAAGAACCATCAAGCTAACGCGTATCTGTAGGTTATTTTCCAAAAAATGAAAGTAAGGGGAGCGAGTTTATAGCTAATGAGACAAAAAAGACGAAAGCCGCAACGGCAAACCGTAAGAATCGTCTGCATCTTGACGCTAAGCGTTGGCATCTTGGCAGGCTGCTCAGATTCAGCAGTTGTGAACACGGACGCGAAGCCTGTTTACAAGGATCAAGCCATCCAGAGCGTTAAAGCATTCAAGGTTATTAAGCAAAAAATCGGCAACCCGTTGGAACGCGTAGCAGAAGTGCAATCCTCTGCTCAATTTACGGTATTGGCGAAGGCATCAGGCGAGATTGAACAGATCCTAAAGAAGCGTGGAGACATGGTTCAAGAAGGTGATGTTATTTTGAAGTTAAAGTCGACGGATGTCCTAGCTCAAAGAGAATCGGCAGCCGCAGCGGTCCAAGCAGTTCAAGATGCCATGGGGAAAGCGAAAGCCAAGGCGAAGAAAGAATCGGACAGCCAAAAGCAAGATATGAGCAATGCGGTACAAAAAATGGAGTTAAACATGACCACACTCCTTCGCAGCTACAATAAGATGAAAAATGATTATGATATTGGGCTCGCTACCAAAGCTCAGCTATATCAAATGGAAACGCAGATGATGACTGCTCGCATGGATCTGGACCAACTTAAGCAAAAGCTCAATGCTTTCGAACCGATAGATGCGGCTTCAGAATTAGAAACGCAGCTCAAAGCTGCTCAAGTTGCGTTGCAGCAGGTTGACCAAGCGATAGCAAACTTAGAGGTAAAGGCAACCGTAAGCGGTCTCTTGACCGAAATGCCTTTAGAAGTAGGAATGCCTGTCCAGTCAGGTGCGCAAATCGGTGTCATTCAAAGACTCGATCCTATCAAAATCAAAGCACAGCTATCTGAGGATGAAACGAAACTAGTCAGCGACAAAACGGAATTGACCTATTCGCTGCCTGATAATAAAACGAAATTTAAAGGTGCCATTTCTTACCTGGCTAAGGTAATCGATCCGGCCACGAAATCCTATGAAGTGAATCTAGAAGTACCGAATAAAGATCATCTCCTGATGCCAGGTATGAAGCTGAAGCTGCAAACATCGGATGACAAAGACCAAATTGTTGTCACAGTGCCAACGTATAGCATTGTGAAAGAAGGCGATAATGCCTTTGTATTCGTACTAGCAGGCGATACGCTTGAGAAGCGGAGCATTCAATTAGGAAGAATCAATGAACAGAATCAAGAAGTCCTGTCAGGTCTTAAAGAAGGGGAACTGGTTGTCAAAACGAACCCGAGCTCATTAGTCGACAAAGCGAAAGTTCAAATGTCGGCAGTGGAAGAGCAATAATTAAAAATGGAGTGACTCGACTTGAAAATAAACTGGAAAAAAACGACGATTATGTTCATCCTTGCGTCCTCGCTAGTGATACCATCTGCTTCTTTCCATGTATCAGCAGATGAGAAATACACACAGTCCTCCTCGCAACTGAGCTACCAATTGACGGATGCCATTCAGGTGGAAGTGAAAAGTGTACTCAACGAACCAACCCCTGATGGGACGAGGATCGGCGCTGTTGTTCGTCTCTATAATGGAGGAGACCGCTTAATTGGCGTTCCAGAGTATGAAGTGCGTGTGAAGACGCAAGAGGGATTGGAATATATTATGCGGCCAAGCCAAGCGAATCCACGTAACATTCAGCCGAAAGAAACCGTTGAGCTAAGTTACATGAATGTTGTGGATCGTTACGATGTTTTCTCATTAGCCGAGCTATCGTGGTTGGATGTAGATGAGTTCGTTTATCCCAAAGAAGAAAAGAGAATCATCTCCGTACCGATTGGCGATCAAGAATGGAGAGGGGAAAAGGCGAATTTTTCGGACCCTTCTAAAATCAAAAAGTGGGAAGATACCTTTACAATCCCTGTATTGTCAGATTCGATTACCTATCAGCCCGTGAGCCTGAGTGAGCAAAATACACCGGATGGCCTTATGACCGTCGTTAGTTTACTTGCCACAAATGTGGGAGATAAGACGACTACGATTCCAGATTTTCGTATGAATGGGAAATCTGCTACAAAGGTCTTCACTGGAAAAAGGCTAGAGCAGGGCGCGCTTACGTTGGATCCAGGTGAAAAGAATTATATTCACTATGCCATCCCTGTAAAGAATAAAAGTGATTTGAAAAGTTTAACGGTATTGACGCCAGAAGACTTCGTTGCTGAAGATAAATCGCATAGCTCATTTCTAATTGGCAGAGTCACAATCAACTTAGAAGGAGCTGCAAGTTCGCAGCGGTTTATGAGTCAGTTAGCCCCTTATGAGTTGAACAAACCAATCAAGTTCGATCCATTGAGTGATTTGATTCAACCGCAAGTTGAGGTATCTATGGTAGATCTCAGTATGAGCGAAAGTGCTGGCGGAGGCTTTAAAGCCGTGGTGGCTAAGTTTAAAATGCTGAATAAAAGCGGCGGACCGATCCAGGTTCCGTATTTCCAAACTGTACTGACAAGTACCAGCGGCAATAAATACGCCGGTACCCGTCAGGAAACCAAGGTGGCTTCGCTGATCCCGAATATTAGCTATGTTATTTATTATTCGTATATCGTTCCGAATACGGAAACAGGCGAACAGTTAGCTATGGAGATCTTGGATGCTAAGAAAGTGGAACCCTATAACTTCGCTGTCGCGGCATTCAAGACCAAAACAGCTGCTGCAAGCGGAGATAGCTCCTCGGCCTTTTATCCCTTCCACGTCACATTAAATAATTGGTATACAGAATCCAACTATAATATGGGAAAAGGTGGATCCTCCTACTCGTACAAATTAAATGTTGATTTGGATATCAAGCTTCAAGATGCCGTTGTCGTTGACCAAAATTTCTCCAAAATGAGACTAGAAGTCGTCGATTCGACCAATAGGGTCATGGCTTCCAAAGTGCTTTCATTTATAGGTGATGATAAGATCGTTAGCGGAACGCAAACCCTGAATTTTGACCTGGACAGGCTTGAAAATACGGTAACCCTTCGGATGTATGAGATTATTGACACGCCTTTCGGTGAAGTCAGAAGGCTTATCCAATCATGGAATCGTTAGGAGAGACACGTCATGGACAATGAAGGTGCAGATCGGCCCAAAAGATATACCCGGCCGCTGGTATTAAGTCAGCAACCGGTTCGTTTTGAAACGGCTCCAAGTTGGCATGAAGGACAAGGCCATTCCGATCATGCGGGAGCTAGGGATGGCGAGAGACATGATTCGAACCCATCCTATCGCGAATCGCGTAAGGGGAATGGGCACAGTAAGCTATAGGAAATGACTTCAGTGAGGTCAATGAGGGAAATCTTGTTGACCTCCCCATTCAATGAAAGCAGCAGCGTTTTTAAAATAATTTTGGGAGCTGATATCATCATGACCCAGTATCTTCGAATGAATGATTACGAGTCCATTCAATTGGATATGGAGTGGATTATTCTAAACACGGATGAATATACCTTGACGAAGTTAAATGGTGTGGGCGGATTCTGCTGGTCTATGTTAGGTACCGCGCAGACGGTAAGCTCCATTAGTGAGGCAGTACGGAGGGAGTATGAATCCGTTGATGAAACGGTTGAAGCCGATATCGAAGCGTTTTTACGTGATATGATTGGCCGAGGCTTGGTTCAATATGCCGTTTCCTAATGAATTCGTAAAGCTGTTTGCCCAAGTCTTGAAGAAGCGGGGCTGGATTGAGCTTCCGGCACAAGGCACGAGTATGTTTCCTTTTATTCGAAGGGGCGATATCTGCAGATTCGTACCTGCGCTGGCCACTCAGATCAGGAGAGGCGATATTCTTTTATTTTGTACACCGCAAGGTAACTTAATTGCTCACCGCTTATGTCGAAAAGTCATAACGAACGAACAGCTGACCTTACTTTGTAAGGGAGATTCAAATTTGTCTTATGATGTTGCTATTCAGCAGGACCAGTTAATCGCAAAGATGGATTGGATTAAACGAAATGAACGGATTATTTTTGTGACAAGTCCGCTAGCTTACATATGGGGCCATCTTGTGCTCACCGTGCCTATGGTGTCAGTCGCTTTGCAATATTATTTGTATCATAGAGAACGGATCCATACGTCGTAGGATGGTCATGGCGTGATGAGTAGAGAAAACGTTTACTTGATTCTTTTCGGAGGCAAAGTTTTGAACATTTGAATGTGGAGATTCCGGCTAGGTATGCCGTAACGATAGTTAGCTATGTAGGGTGAATGATTGGAAGAAAAAGTTAAGAGAAATGGTTGACAGGTAGAAAAGAAGATGATATTCTAAAAATGTTCTTTATAAAGAACAAATGAATCAGTAAACAATGGAAAACGTTTCTTCGAGAGAACGATCGGGGGCGTTGGAAAAAAATTAATAGATCGAACGTTGGAGGAACTATGAGCGCTATAACTGGTATTTTTCAAATGAACGATCAGCCCGTTTCCTTAGCCCATGGGGCTCTCTTGATGAAGGCGCTAGAAAAGTTTCCTGCAGATGATAGTCATACCTGGAGCAGCCAGCAAGTCTTCTTTGGTTGCCATGCCCAGTGGATTACCCCGGAATCAGTTGGCGAACGAGTTCCAACCTACGATCCAGAGAGGCAGCTGGCGATTACGGCAGATGCGATCCTGGATAATCGAGATGAGTTATTCGAGCAATTACAAATAGAACGAAGCCTGCGAGCTGGGTTTCCCGATAGTGCACTCATCCTGTTAGCGTACCGCAAGTGGGGCGAAGATGTTCCGAAGTATTTAATTGGCGACTTTGCCTTTATGATCTGGGATGCAAAAAACAGGCAGCTCTTCGGTGCTAGAGATTTCACGGGGAGTCGAACTCTGTATTACTTTCACAATCCAGCGAGCTTTGTATTTTCCACAATGATAGAACCATTACATGCCCTACCCTATATTGAAAAAAAGTTGAATGAGGATTGGCTTGCTGAGTTCCTAGCGATAACCAGTGTTATCGATACGGTCGATGTGGAATCAACGGTGTACAAGCATATTGAGCAAATACCTCCATCACACAGTATTACAGTAAAGGCTGGTAAAGTAACACTTTCCAAATACCTTACATTCTCTGCAGGCAAACCGTTGAAATTAAAAACGAACGAAGAATATGAAGAGGCCTTCCGTGATGTTTTCCAAAGTGCAGTAACGGCTAGGGTGCGTACGCACCGCAACGTCGGTTCCCAGTTAAGCGGAGGCTTGGATTCGGGATCTATTGTCAGCTTTGCAGCAAGAGCGCTGCAGAAGCAGAAGAAACAATTATATACGTACAGTCAAATTCCCGAGGGGAATTTCTCGGATTGGACGAATAGATATAGGTTAGCCGATGAAAGACCACTTATCAAATCCACGGTTGCTCATGTAGGTAATATTAACGATCAGTATCTAGACTTTGCAGGAAAAAGCGCCTTGTCAGAAGTGGATGATTGGCTTGAGATTATGGAGATGCCTTACAAGTTTTTCGCGAATTCCGTGTGGATTAAAGGGATATATGAAAGAGCACATCAGCAGGATATCGGTGTTCTCTTAAATGGGAGCCGAGGGAATTTCACAATTTCATGGGGGCCGGCTATGCCTTACTATGCATCACTCATGAAGAAACTGAATTGGCTCCATCTGTATGATGAAGTGTGCAAATACAGTGTGAATACGGGCGTAGGCAGAGCTCGAATTCTTAAGTTGACCGCACAGAAAGCATTTCCTGGGATCCATCAATGGCTCTCCAAAGAAACCCAACCAGAAGCCCCTCTACAATTAATTAATCCAACATTAGCTAAGAAAACAAATATTATTCATAAATTGGAATCGCGAGGATTGCTTGCAGGTGTTCATAATTCCAACAATTTGGAAATCGAAAGATACAATCACTTCCAACAGTTAAATCTATGGAGCACAAGTAATACAAGCGCATCTAAGCTATCGCTTCGATATAAGCTGCAGGGACGCGACCCTACGAATGATTTAAGAGTCATAAGATTCTGCCTATCATTACCGACGGAACAGTTTATACAGCAGGGCCAGGATCGCGCACTAATCCGAAGATCGATGCACAATCTGTTGCCAGATGACATTCGCTTAAATCAACGGGTTCGGGGGATTCAAGGCGTTGATGTGATTCATCGTATGACACCTGCCTGGTCGGAGTTTATTGATGAGGTTCAGCACTTAATCAAAGATCCAATGGCTTCAGAGATGATGAATGTGCCTGTTTTACACAAAGCGATTTCGAATATTCGCAGTTCACCACAAGCGAATGCAGCATTCAGTCCTGATTTCGGAATACTCATGAGAAGCCTTATTGTTTATCGATTTCTCAGGAAACTATCTTAAGGAGGTGATATTATGCAAAAACAGTGGAATCAACCTGTACTTGAAACACTTGACTTGAGTATGACATTGGCTGGTCCTGGTCTTCGTTATTTGGATCAGAACTATCAAGACGAGGATGAGCAAGGTGCACTTCACCATAGCTAATCTTGTTTAACCTAGCAGTGTGAGGTATCCATCACAACCCTTATACGTAAGCCAGTATAAGGGTTGCTTCAAAAATTTTGCAGCGTATCTGGAGTGAATGAGATGATAAAAACACAAGAGAGAGTGATTTTTCAAGCATTTGGCTTAAGCATTCGCAGCGACTTCCATCTGCCCGAACTAAGCCTACTAAGTGATATACAAGGAGATGCTGATGTAGAAGTTACGATGGCTGACTTAACCAATTTGTGGTCAGAACTTGTGCCTGCTAATCAAGGTATCCTCATCTATGAAGATAAAGTCATATTTGAGATTCCTGATACAGCTATTTTCTTGATTCAAGATGGGAAGAGGATTACGATCTCACCGGTTAAGCATGCGGAGGAATCCAAAATTCGCCTTTATCTACTTGGGACTTGTATGGGTGCGATATTGATGCAGAGGCGCATATTGCCTTTACACGGCAGTGCGATCGCAATTGATGGTAAAGCATACGCGATTGTTGGGCATTCAGGAGCTGGGAAATCAACGCTCGCTTCAGCGTTTATCAATCATGGTTACTCCTTGTTAAGTGATGATGTCATTCCAATCTCGTTTGATTCTGCAGATCAGCCGGTGGTGACGCCAGCGTACCCGCAGCAGAAGCTTTGGCAGGAAAGTCTTACTCACTTTGGGATGGAAACAAGTAGGTACGATCCTATATTCCAGAGAGAAACGAAATACACGATACCCGTTCCCTCCAATTTTACAACAGAAACACTCCCATTAGCAGCCGTATTCGAGCTAGTGAAGTATGACGGTGAACAGGTATGTCTTCAAGAAATTCCGAGACTGACAGGCTTATCTAGGCTGTTCCAACATACGTATCGGCAAACCTTTCTAGCACCGCTAGGCTTGCTGGACTGGCACTTCTCTACATCAGCACGCATGATGAAAAATATCGATATGTATCAATTGAATCGCCCGACTAGCGGCTTTACCGCTCATCAACTTGTCTCATTAGTTCTAGATACCATCCATGAGGAGGAGTAACCATGATCAAACAAGCTACGCTGACAATCGTTGATATCGTTGAGCAGGGTAAAGGCAATATCGTTAGTAATATGGGTGAAGATAAAGTCATGCTCAATGTGCAACATAATAAATATTATAATTTAGGCGAAGTAGGCGGCAGGATCTGGGAGCTTATTGCATCTCCAACTGTTATCGCAGAAATCATTCTTACTTTAATTTCGGAATATCAGGTCGAGAAAGAGCAATGTGAAGAACATGTTATTGGCTTTTTGGAACATTTACTGAAAGAAGAACTTATTTATGTTCGTGAAAAATAAGATCGTCCCCATGCGATTCGTTCGCATCCTTAAACTTATTTGTTCCTTAGATATGACAACAATGCTTTTATTTTTGGAAGCTTATACATTTCTGGGCTGGGCCCGCATCCTTAAATCAATCCGTTTCACAAAAGTTATTGACATGTTTGGCCTTCAGATGGATGAGACAAGCATTAGCCCTCTCCATATTGATAGAAGGAAGGTTTCTAGCGTTGCTAGTGCGATTCAAACCATGAGCCGCTATACCCCATGGGATAGCAAATGCCTGGTGAGAGCACTAGCGGCTATGAAAATGCTAGAACGTCGTAAGATCGATAGTACACTTTATCTTGGTACTGCGAAGGATGAAACAGGGAGCATGATTGCACATGCTTGGCTGCGCAGCGGCCCCTATTATGTCTCCGGGGCAGAAGAAATGAAAAGGTTTACTGTTGTTGGTACTTTTGCTAAAAAGGCAATCTAGATCTGCATGAAGGGAGGTGATACTATGCAAAAAAATTGGCAAAAACCAGATTTGGAAACACTTGATCTTAACATGACGATGGCTGGAAGTCCGAACGAACAATGGGATGCATCCTTGTTCGATCATAGTCCTGAAATTCTTGGGCCTAAAGATCATAGCTAAGAACTGAATACTATATAAAAGGATTATTTGCCCTTATACGAGACTCTGTATAAGGGCTTTACTACACATTCGCATAAGGGAAGATCAGGTTATTTAGGGGGATTTGCGGTGAAGCAGCTCTTACATTTTGCAAGAAAGCTACACGTATTTGCAGGGAAGATTTTATATATCAATGTGATCGGTATGGTGCTGGTTAGTTTGCTAGATGGTGCAGGAGTCTTACTCTTAATCCCGTTGATCAGTCTCAGTGGTGTACTTAGCATTAGCTCAGGCTCCAGTACTTTACAGCATATTTTTGGTTTTTTGCAGGACATACCTGCGAAATGGAGTTTACTCCTGCTGTTAGGTGCTTACGCGGGGATGATCATCTCACAAACACTCATTCAGCAAAATTTAAATCATCGAAATCTCCGTATTCTTATGGGGTTCACCAACCATATTCGTATGGAAACCTATCGCTCTTTACTGCAGGCCAATTGGGCTTTTTTTGTTAATAAGAGAAAATCGGATCTCATTAATTCCTTAACGGAAGAAATTTCACATCTTGTGAGAGGGACGAATCTCTTGCTTCAACTGATGACATCTGTTATTTTCACAGCTATTCAATTGGGTATTGCCTTTTGGCTTTCACCAAAGATTACGTTATTCGTCTTAGCGGCTGGCGTTATTATCGCTTTGTTCTCAAGGCGTTTTATCAAGAAGTCAAGATTGGTTGGGAATGAGACTATTGAAATTGCACAAAGCTATCTAGGTGGAATTACCGATCAATTCAATGGTATTAAAGATATTAAAAGCAACTCGTTAGAAGCATCCCGCTATGCTTGGTTACGGACGTGGTGCGAACGGGTTGTGGCTGAAAAACTCAAAATAAACAGATTAAACAACACCTCACAAACCTTCTACAAAATTACTTCGACCTTGCTAATTGTCTCCCTTATTTACGTTTCAATCCAATTATTTAAGGCACAGCCCGGTCAACTCTTATTAATTGTGCTGATTTTCTCGCGATTATGGCCGCGATTTACAGGGATTCAAGCCAATTTGGAGCAAATCGCTTCTTGTATCCCAGCTGTGGAATCGATTCTTCGCTTGCAAGAGGATAGTAAGAATGCTAAGGAGTTTGAAGATGCGGAGAAGTCCGCTAAGCATATCGTGCCCATGTCGGTTCATCAGGGTATCGAATGTAAACAGATCTACTTCCGCTATAATAAGCAAGAATCCAACTATCAGCTTGAAAATATCCAAGTGCAAATTCCGGCTAATCAGACAACAGCTATTGTTGGGCGTTCTGGTGCAGGAAAAAGTACCTTGATTGATATCATAATGGGGCTGCTTCAGCCAGAGAAAGGTCAAATCTGTATCGACGGTACACCATTGACCTCTGAAAACTTATTATCCTTTCGTCAGGCGATTAGTTATGTTCCACAGGATCCATTTTTATTCAATGGCAGTATTCGAGAGAACTTATTAATGATTAAGCCGCAAGCAACGGAAGAGGAAATCTGGGAAGCGCTAGAATTCTCGATTTCAGCTGAATTTGTGAAACGACTTCCGCAAGGACTTGATACGCTAATTGGAGACCGTGGTGTTAGACTTTCGGGTGGAGAGCGGCAGCGTCTTGTGCTGGCAAGAGCGATCCTGCGTAAAACGTCTATCCTTGTTTTGGATGAAGCTTCTAGTGCGCTTGATACAGAAAATGAAGCGAAGATTTTGGCAGCGTTAGATCAGTTAAAGGGTAAAATGACGATTATCGTCATCGCTCATCGCTTGTCGACGATCCGCAATGCGGATCAAGTCATCGTTGTAGATCAAGGAACAATCGTCCAAAAAGGCATGTTTAATCAATTGGCCAATGAAAAGAAGAGCTTATTGAATCACTTGTTAGAGCAACAAGTTGTCGTTATGCCTCATGGTTAGTCCATAGAGGAAAGCACGTGTGTGTAGAAGGATCAAGGGGGTATTGGTGAGTCCTATGGATATCGATTTTGATTTGAATGTAACGCAATTTTCTAAAGAATTGAAGGTGTTATTCCTGTTTCTCAAGAGTGGGGAAAGCGTGGGTGACGTTCCAGAACTAGACCAAGATTGGCTCGTTGATTTTGATTGGGATAAGTTTCTTAAGCTAACTCTGCACCATCGGGTATACCCTGAGCTCTATAGGAAGCTGCAGACCATGAAAACAGCCTGGGTGCCATCACATATGATGGATACACTACGTAAACATTATCATAATAATGCCTTTCAAATGCTGCATTTAAGCGCGGAAATGGAGCAACTTAGCAAATCGTTTGCCACTCAAATGATTCGCTCCCTCGTATTGAAAGGACCTGTATTAGCAGCTGATTTGTACGGTGACATATCGCTGCGCACCTCGCGGGATCTAGATATTTTGGTCCCTATCGATGATTTGGACCGTGTTGATGATCTGCTCAGTAAACTAAATTACGAGAAAATTGAATATCCATTGACCGTTCTGAATGATTGGAAGTGGCGGCATCATCATATTACGTATTACCACGCGGATAAACGAGTTACCGTTGAAATTCATTGGCGATTAGGACCTGGTCCAGCTAAAGAGCCTAGCTTTAATGAATTATGGGAGAGGAGACGGTTAAGCACAATTACGAGCAGTCCTGTCCATTACTTAGGTAAAGAGGATTTATTTTCGTTTCTCGCCTCACACGGTGCGCGGCATGGATGGTCAAGACTCCGCTGGTTAGTCGACATCGACCAGATCGTAAAGCAGAATCTTGATGCGTCTGTTCTTATCAAGCAATTGAAGAAGCACGATAACTTGCATGTAGGGGCACAAGCGCTTGTTCTAACCACACAGCTCTTGCAGACGACACTTCCCTCGGAGTTGAATGTACTAACAACGGGAAGTCGGGCAAGACGATTAGCGCAAGGGGCTATATTTTATATTCGACAGATGGTTAATCTGCACACGGATCCCGTGCCTGAGGATGTGTCCAAGTATCATAAGCGTCATTTGTTCTCGCTCATGTCGAATTGGAACAAAGTGTTGTTCGTTCTAAGCTTCATGTACCCCTATCCAGAAGATGTAGAAACGTTACCTTTGCCCAAATATGCACAGTTTCTGTACTTCCCATTGCGCCCGTTCCTATGGGCCTGGAGAAGAGCGAAAAAGCAAACCGCTGCAACTTGAGCAGGTAAAAGTCTTATCTTGACACGTTCTCTATAAAGAACTATTATAGGAATGTGGAACAAATTATTTTACTCTTTCGCGGCAATTTTGTTCTCTATAACGAAAATTAAGGACCTATTCTTTCTCTATCGAGGTGATGCTGATATGACAATTCCTAAGATCATCCACTACTGCTGGTTTGGCGGTAGGGATAAGCCAGATATCGTTAAGCGATGTTTAGCGAGCTGGCAGCAGCATCTCTCAGACTATCAATTTATCGAGTGGAACGAGAGGAATTTCGATATCTGTAGTCATGCCTATGTCAGAGAGGCGTATGCGTCTGGCAAATTTGCCTTCGTGAGTGATTACGCGAGAGTACATGCGCTGTATCACTATGGTGGTATTTATTTAGATACAGATGTGGAAGTATTTCAATCCTTCGATAATTTCTTGCACCACGACACGTTCTGGGGATTTGAACAAGCGAACTATATCGCTACAAGTACGATCGGTGCAAGGAAAGAGAGTAAGCTTATCCAGATCTTCCTGGAATCGTACGATCAGAAATCATTTCTTCGTGCCGATGGGAGCTTTGATTCACTAACGAATGTAGCTGTGATAACACAACTATTAAAGGACTTCGGACTTAAACCCGACGGGCACTATCAAGACATTCCAGGGTTAGGGACCTTTTACCCACAAACCTATTTCTCCCCCTACGACTACATAAACTGCCAAACCTTTAAGACCTCGAACACCTACGCGATGCATCATTTCTACAAGAGTTGGCTGCCACCGAAGGAAAGACGGAAGGGTCAGATGAAAATGCTGCTGGCTAAACTCATTGGCGGCCATAATATTGCCAGGATAAGAGGGTATTTGAAATGAGTGTTCTCCGAAAAATAGCGAAGACGTTACTTGCCGAATGCCGCGGCAGAGGGACTTATCATACGCTGCTGTTGTATATGTCACATAGCATAGGAATTCTGAGAGCTTATGTGAATGCATTGGTTTATTTTAAAAACATCGAGTCCTCGATCTTCTCCTTGCAATCGAATAGTCGAATTGAGGCGTACAGCAAGCATGCCAAGATATATATTGGTAAATTCGTCTTTATTAGAAAGCATACCAGTATTCGAGTTGACCAACACGGTGAGCTTCGCATCGAGGATAAGGTATTCATAAATGATAACTGTCATATCAATTGTGCACACCGTATTTCAATTGGCCGATTGACCAAGATCGCACCGCATGTCAGTATCAATGACCATGATCACAATTATAAGCATCTAACTGGCGATCACTTGATCAAAGGGGAGGTCATTATTGGTGAAAATGTTTGGATAGGCTCCAATGTCGTGATCCTCAGAGATACCTTTATTGGTGATAATGCGGTTATAGCTGCAGGAAGTGTTGTAAAGGGGCATGTGCCCGCTAATACGGTCTTCCTAAATAAAAGAGAAAAGAGTTATATCCCCTATGCGAACTAAAATCTTCATTTCGGTGTTTGATATGGAAATTGGCGGGGTTGAACGCAGCTTAATCAATATGTTGGAAGGTTTTAATTATGAGAAATTCGAGGTTGATCTCTTCATCTGCCATCATTCGGGTGACTTCATGAGCTTAATTCCACCTCAGGTTAACGTGCTGCCGGAAGTGCCGGCATATACGGTTTTTCGGAAATCGGTTAAGCAATGTGTAAAAGAAGGGCATGTTTCAGCGCTTCTGATTAGAGCTTTTAGCAAGACGGTAGCTGGTATGAAAGCCAGGAGGAGAAAGCTTAAAGAGGGACCGGGTTATATCCAAATGCAGCTGGATCTGAAATATACAAGATTCGTGTTGCCCCCGATTAAAAAGCAATACGACTTAGCCATCAGCTACGCCTGGCCTCATGATATTGTCGCCACGAAGGTTGCTGCTGCGAAGAAGCTAGCTTGGATTCATACCGACTATAGTGAGCTTGAAATTGATAATCACATCGACTTGGCGGTGTGGAATAAATTTGATGTGATTGCTTCGATTTCGGAAGCATGTACGGATGCGTTCTTGACGAAATATCCAAGCCTAAAGTCAAGAGTTACTTTAATTGAGAATATAACATCACCCTCCTTCATTAGGAAAATGGCCAATAACGAACAACCTCAAATAGCAGCGGATAAAATGGCTTTCACGCTAGTATCTGTAGGCAGATTATCTTACGTCAAGGGATTCGATATGGCAATTCAAGCATTGAGAGGTTTACACGACAAAGGTCTCACCAATATTCGGTGGTTGGTCGTAGGGTATGGCGGATTTGAGGCGGAGTTAAAAAAGCTGATTGTCGAGTATAAAGTTGAGGAAAGCTTTTTACTCCTAGGTAAGAAAACGAATCCTTATCCGTATATTAAGGCATGTGACGTATATGTACAGCCATCACGTTATGAGGGAAAAGCAGTTACAGTCACGGAGGCAAAAATACTTGGAAAACCGATATTAATTACGAAATATTCAACATCCAGTAGTCAAATTCAAGAGGGCTTAGAAGGGGTAATTTGTGAATTGAGTGTAGAAGGAATTATTGCTGGGATAGAAAAAATATTTTGGGATAAAGCATTTAGACAAAAGATTAAAAACTATTGTGAAAATATGGATTATGAAAATAGTTATGAACTGAATAAGATTTACAATTTACTCTAGAGATATAGGATATTATGCTGCAACCAGCTACTGTAGTATTGATTAAGGAGTGTTTTATCTTATGAAGAAAACCATGCTGTTTGTGATTGATTCGCTCAATTGTGCAGGAGCTGAAAAGAGTCTAACCTCCTTATTAAGCTTACTTGACTACTCTGAATATTCAGTTGATTTAATGCTTTTTGCGCATGGTGGGGCTTTTGAAGAACTATTGCCGGAGGATGTTCGAATAGTACAACCTCTGAAATATATGCAGTTTTCACAATTAAATATTAAAGAGAGTCTCTTATTTTCAATTTCAAATGTTAACTTAAGTATGTTTATGTCTAGAATAAAATACTCAATTAAATTAAGGTTTGCCAGGAATGGAACAGCACAAGAAGCAAGGATTTTTTGGCAGAGTGTCTCTGATGTGATTGAATGCAATCCCAAAGAGTATGATATTGCGATTAGTTATGCACAAGGAGTTCCTACCTTTTATGTGGCTGATAAAGTAAAAGCAAAGGAAAAATACGCATGGGTAAATGTAAGTTACAGGCTCGATGAGAAGGAAAGACAATATCAAAAAAAATTCTATAATAAATACAAAAAGATCGTTGGTGTTTCTCATTCAGCAAAAGAAGTATTTGTAGAAACATTCCCTTATTTCTTAGATAAGACGCATGTAATCTATGATATTAATAACTTTCAGATGATTTCAAAAATGGCCGAAGCAGAAAGTAAGGAGTTAGATGATAAGTTTGATGGAGTCAGAATATTAACGATTGGAAGACTATCTCAAGAAAAAGGATATGATATTGCACTGGATGCATGTAAAAAGTTAAAAGAAAAAGGGATTAAATTTAAATGGTATTCCCTAGGAAAGGGTCCACTAAAAAAAGAATTAGAAGATAACATTAAGAAGCTTGATTTATATGATAATTTCGTTTTGCTTGGTGTGAAGTCAAACCCCTATCCAATCATAAGTAAATGTGATATCTACGTACAAACATCCAGACACGAAGGTTTTGGATTAGCTATTGCAGAAGCTAGGATGCTAAATATTCCGGTTGTTTCTACTCGGTTCGATTCTGTTTATAACCAAATGATTGATGGAAAGAATGGACTTGTAGTTGATATGACAGGAGAGGCGGTTGCCGAAGGGGTTCAAAAGTTAATTAATGACAATGAATTGAGAGAAAACATAACTAAATATTTAAAATGTGAGAAAAAAGGAAACATTGAGGAACTTGAAAAATTTTACGAATTAATTAACTAATTAAGTTAGGAAAGTGTTCAATGAAAAAAATACTTTTCATGTTAATCAATATGAACGTCGGTGGAACGGAGAAAGCTTTATTAACAATGCTGTCAGAAATACCTAAGGATAAATACAAAATAACATTGTTAATGATGGAAGAATACGGAGGATTTCTAGCCTATATTCCGGATGGAGTATGCGTTGAGTATATTCACGATCATCCACACATAAATCAAATGGTGAATGAGCCACCGTGGGTAATTGCTTCTAACTTTGTGAAGAAGGGAAAATGGATTAAAGGTTTAAATGTACTTTGCCTACACATACTTTCTAAAATAAAAAAGGATAGGAGTCCTTTTTTAAAATATGTATTTAAAGATTATCCCGAGATGAATGAACGATATGATGTTGCTGTAGCTTATGCAGGACCAGTGGACTTCGTCAGCTATTTCATAGCTAATAAAATTAATGCAAATAAGAAGGTTCAGTGGATTCATTTTGATATTACCCAAATAACTTTCAGTTTAAGGTTTGCTGCAAAAATTTATGACAAGTTTGATAAAATCTTTGTCGTGTCAAGAGAAGCTAGAGAAAAGTTCATAAAGGCTATACCGAACGTGGAAGAGAAAACAGATAGCTTCTTTAATATATTATCTAAAGAGTTTGTTCTAAAGATGGCTGATGAAGGAAATGGATTCGAAGATGATTTTAAAGGGATAAGATTTCTTACAGTTGGTCGACTATGTAGAGAAAAAGGTCAAGATTTAACAATTCCTGTGTTGGCCAGACTTAAAGCTGAAGGGTACAGTGTAAGATGGTATTGCATTGGAGATGGCAGCGAGCGAGAAGAATTCAAAAAAATAATTGCGCAGTATGGTGTTGAAAATGAATACATTTTACTTGGGGCTAATCCCAATCCATATCCTTTCATGAAACAGTGTGATATTTATGTACAATCTTCACGCCATGAGGGTTACTGTATCACCCTTTCCGAAGCGAGATGCTTTGATAATCCTATTATAAGTACGAATTTCACAGGATCTGGGGAGCAAATCACCCATAATCAAACAGGACTTATAGTTAATTTTGATGAGCTTCAGATGTATCAAGCGATTAAGCGGTTGTTGGACGATGGAGAATTAAGGAGTAAATTTAGAGCGAATTTAAGGGATGAACGAATCGATACCAGGGAAGAGATACATAAATTTTATAAATTAGCGGATGTCCAATAGGTAAAAGAATGGGGGGCTATCATGAAAAAAATACTTTTAGTGATGAGCAGTATGAACATTGGAGGCGTAGAAAAATCATTGCTTTCATTGTTATCTATTATCCCCCAAGAGTCATACGAGGTTACACTATTGCTATTAGAGAAAAAAGGCGAATTCTTAGCGCATGTACCAGACTGGGTGAACGTTCAAGAAGCCTCATGGTTTAAAGAATTGCAGCCGATTATCCTGCAACCACCTCAAAAAACAATTAAAAGTTACCTGAAAAACAAACGCTACTCAAAATTAATTTCGTTTACTTATTCATATTGTGTATCTAAATTTTTTGATCTTAGGCATGTATACTACAGAGAAGTATTTAAGAGTGTTCCGAACCATTCCAATGAATATGATGTAGCCATTACTTATCAAGGGCCTACTGATATTATAGATTATTATATTGCGAACAAAGTAAGCGCAGCGAAGAAAATATCCTGGGTTCATTTCGACGTTTCAAAATTCGCAATAAACACAAAATTGTATACCAAATTATACCGAAAATATAATTCAATCTATGTTGTTTCTGAAGAAGCCCAACAACAATTGTTGAAGAAAATCCCCTCAACTACGGGAAAGACAGAAGTATTTAAAAATGTCATACAATCAAATGTTATACGTGAAATGTCCAGAGCACCTGTTCAATTTGATGAAGCGTTTAACGGGATACAAATTGTAACAGTAGGAAGGCTTTCTAAGGAAAAGGGTCAAGACCTCGCGATTAAAGTGTTAGCTAGATTGCGTCGGGAGGGATATTGCGTCAGATGGTATTGTATCGGTAATGGCGTGGAGAGAATGGAATATGAAATGTTAATTCGGCAATACGGGGTAATGGATGACTTTATACTAGTAGGAGCAACGCCAAATCCGTATCCCTACATAGAACAGGCGGATATCTATGTTCAACCATCAAGACATGAAGGTTATTGTCTTACACTAGCGGAGGCTAGATGTTTATGTAAGCCCATTGTCACAACCGATTTTACAGGAGCTCATGAGCAACTTGTAGACGGATATAACGGATGGGTTGTTAACTATGATGAAAATAGCTTGTATGACAAAGTTAAATATCTGATCGATCATCCGGAAGAACGTGATAGGTTGACTAATAATTTATGGAAAACGAGCATGGATTCATACGAAAACGCTCACCAATTATTTGCTAATTTAGTGTAGAAAGGGGTTAATACATGAAACCCAAAATAAGTATCATCGTCCCTGTATACAATGTGGAAACGCATTTAAGCAAATGTATTGATTCCATATTAGCACAAACGTTTACTGATTTTGAGCTTATTCTAATTAATGATGGATCACCAGACAATTGCGGTGTTATCTGTGATGAATACGCGCAGAGGGATGCAAGAGTGAAAGCAATCCATAAAGAGAACGGTGGAGTATCGTCAGCACGTAACAGTGGAATAGAAATGGCTCAAGGAGAGTATATCGGATTTATTGACTCAGATGATGATATACACCCGGATATGTACAATTGCTTAATCGAGTACGCCTTGAAGTACACGGCAGATATGATTGTTTGCCCATTTCAAGTCATAGATGAAGTAAGAAATCAAATATCTATAACCTCGATTTGGGATCAAGCTCATTGTGTTGTTGATAATAAAATAATAGAAAATCATATTATTCCAGCAATATTAATGCGCAACTACTATAGTCTTCTATCTTGCTATAATAAACTATATAAAAGGTCATGCTTTGAAAATATTGCAAATAGATTTAACCCCAATATGCATTTTGGCGAAGATGCTCGATTGAATCTTACGTTATTAACCCAGATAAATAAACTAGTTTTTACAGATAGGCCGCTATACAACTATTACATCCGCAAAGAAAATTCACTATCTCAGAAGTTTAGGGAAAACATGTTTGACTATATTCAAGATAATAAAAATTTCGGCATTTATTTATGTGAAAAGTATAAGTTAGATGACTATATGAATCACATACTTCAAGATTATATTTCAGCTGCGACTAATTATATGCAAAGCGTAGTACATAGCCCTCTATCTTTACAAAAAAAGCATAAGATCCTATCAAATATAATGAATGATAGAGATTTTCAAAAACATATTGCTTACTACGAATGTCCCTCCGTTTATTATAAATTCTTGAAAAGAATATGCGTAAATAAGAATGAAAAACTATTTGTACAGTTCGAAAAAACAAAAACGAGAGTGCAATCTTATTTGGAAAAGGTAAAGGCACAATGAGAACACAGAATTCAATTAAAAACATCGGAATGAGTATCTTCTCACAAGTCGTTATCACACTACTAGGTTTTGTTTCTAGGAAGGTATTTATAGATAGCCTAGGCATTGAATATTTAGGAGTGAATGCCCTACTAATTAATGTGTTGTCCATGATGGCGCTGGTAGAAGGGGGCATAGGGATAAGTATTACATACAACTTATATAAACCGCTCGCAGACAATGATCGCTATAAAATTATCGCTTTGATACAACTATATCGAAAGACATATCGAATATTAGCTCTAATTATATTATTAATAAGTATTTGTATATATCCTTTACTTGGCCATTTTATTAAAGATGCAAGCAAAATCCCATATCTACCCACCATCTATTTTTTATTTGTATTTAAGAATATGATTTCATATTTCAATGCTCATAAATGGACATTGATTCAAGCCGATCAAAAAGGGTACATACTAGCTAGAATGGAATTGTTGTTTCAGGTTGTTGTTACATTTATTAAAATATGGATTCTAATTGTTACTCATAACTATATTCTATACTTAGCCATTGAACTCATCGTATTAGTGTTCCAAAATATCGTAAACGGAATAATTGTAGATAGAAAATATCAGTATCTGAAAACAAGTGTTAAACATGATGTTGATGTAAGTACAAAGGATAATATCATTAAGAATATAAAAGCATTATTTCTACATAATGTAGGTAGTTATCTTGTATTTGGAACAGATAGTTTATTAATATCTTCATTCATTAGTATCGCAGTTGTAGGCTTTTATTCAAACTATACAATGCTTCTGGGGCAACTATCTGGTATATTAAGCCCTATCCTTAGCGGAATTGGAGCTAGTATTGGGAATTTAATTGCCACAGAGAGCAGTGAAAAGAATTACTCCATTTTTAAAATCACCTATTTGGTGAATTTTTGGCTATTTTCGATAATTGTAATCTTTTTATACAATGTGTTAGAGCCATTCATAAACTGGTGGCTCGGCAGCGGTTTCCTTTTAGATCATCGAACTTACATGTTAATTTTAGTAAACTTTTATTTGACGGGAATGCGTACATCCATAGCTACATTTAAAACCAGAGCAGGTTTGTTTGTTCAAGATAAGTATGTACCCATCATAGAGGGAATCTTAAACTTAATTGCCTCTCTTGTCTTATTAAGGTACTTTGATTTAGCGGGTATTTTTATGGGCACAACAATTAGCACGATTGTTACCGTTTTTTGGACGCAACCACTCATTGTGTATAAAAATATTTTCAAGAAATCGATATGGTTATACTTTGCTAAATACGGCGTGTATGCAGTTTTAACGATTTTGACATGCATAGTGACATCGTACGTAGGTCAATCAATCGTAGTGGGAAATAGTCTAGTTTCAATTATTGTAAGAGGATTAATTTGTATCACGATTCCGAATCTAATTTACGTATGTTTATTTTATAAGACCAAAGAATTTCAATATCTATATCAGGTATTAAAGCAATATGTAAGCAGTAAGAGAAGACCCAAAATAGACTCATATCAAGTATAATCTCAGTAATGAATCACAACACCTTTCTTTGTTAGCATGGTTGCTCGACACTTCCATGATAACAAGAAAGGTGTTTTTCTGTTAAAAAAGGAAGCCTTTTTCGTACTTTTATAGCAGCAAGCGATTAGTCAGTTTTGTTGGATGCGCGGAATTGCGATGATTATAGTTATATATCACTTACCCTTTACATTGCTTTGAATATCTTAATAGAAGAGAAAAATGGAGGTGTAAAGGTACATGGCGAGAATTTATTCGATAACTGCGACAGATCTTGTAACTTATGGCATTGTAACAGGATTTCCTGTTAAGCCTTATGTGAAATCCAATTATGTAAATGCTAACAATAATATAATTGGCATTAACAAAGTATTACAATATGCCTATGATAATGGATATAATCATGTCGTATTCCCTAGAGCTGATTATGCTGTTTGTTATCCCAATCCAATAATCACAAAATCAAATCTGACCATAGATTTTAATTTTTCCAATCTAAAGGTCATCTATGATTCAGATGTTCGATCACCTTTTGATCTAACAACAAATCCGATTATTCAATTTTCCGGGAGTGTTATACTTTGTACCACACCATACACACACATTCAAAATTTGAACTTGATAGGAGATCGGATTGATCGCAGTTTCTCATCTTCCGCAGAAAAAGCGATAGAGACGACGTACGGTATTAGATTTGGAACAGGCGCTAATTATTGCAGTGTTCGGAACTGTAATCTTTCGCAGTTTATGGGTGATGCTATTAGTTTAGGCTACACGCCTTATTCAGGATTTGATATTGGTACAATGGAGTTTGGCTCAATTGATTTCAAAAGCGGGACTACAATTAACGGGCTAACAACTAACAGTTTACGAAGTGCAAATTTCATAGCATTACCTAGTAAAATAAAATCTTTTACCATGATTGGATTAGGATACGCTCCTACAACTTCCATACCAGGAAGTGTGTACAGTCTGAACTTTTATAAATCTGATAATTCATTTATTTCCAGTAATACGGATGTAAGAACAAGGGATAAGGTGAGTGTCCCCAAGAACGCGGCAAAAATAAAGATTACCTTTGAAGGCAATGGAACACTTGACGATGGGTGCTTACCAGGCAACCCACCTTACTGGATATACTTAATTGAACAAGGGTTATCTGATGATGTGATTATTGAACACAATGAAATTCACCGAAATCATCGCGGAGGAATTTTACTTGGTACGAATAACGTAACCATCCAGCATAATTACTTTCATGACAATGCTGTTCCACAAGATTATGATATTGATGGTATACCGTCATTCACTGATTTCACTCGTTACTGTATCAATACGGAAGATAATGTTGGTCATAATTGTAAAATAAGGAATAATGTATTTGATACTACTCGAATGGCTATAGCCCTGAGAGGGGAATTTAATGAGATAACGGGCAATGAATTTCGACACTGCGTATATGGAGTAATTCTATATAACTTAAACAATTGTGTAATTACGAATAATTACTTTTACTTTGCTAACTTATATGGTTATGAATTTGATAATTTCCATCGTAGCTGGATTATTGAGAATAACATCGTAATAAATAGTTCTCTCAACTTTCCGGGTAGTGGAGGGAGTGTTGCATCAATATCCAATAATGTATTTACAAATAATACTGTAGTTGATTCTCCTGTTCAAATCTTAAATTTTAGGAATAATACTTTTAAAAATAATAGTAAATTTAATGTCAATAACGACCTAACAAAGATTGAGCAATGCGTATTTATAGATAATAGTAGTATTTATGTAAACGCGATGCCCACATCACTAGACATAATTAGTCGCTGTAAATTTATCAATTCTCGTATTAGAGTTCAGAACTCCTCAGTGGTTACAGTTCGTGATTCGGATTTTCAAGAGGGTCAATATGAGTACTCCACTGGGTTGAATACCCATACGTTGATTAATTGTACAATTAATAACCCAACGAAACCGTTAGTATTTAGCTCTTCCATGTATGATATTGGAAGCGTTCGACATAATTTAATTATTGATAATTGCATCATTTCATTAGGTTCCATTCCATTAATACAATCATTCTTTTGGGGCAATGTGTCCATTAAGGGATCTAAAATAACCTATAGTCGGAGTAAAGCTTCAAATCAAGGTCTACTTGATGGCTATGGTAGTGTCCTAGGTGATGTGGAATTCATTAATTCTATAATTTCTTCTTCCCCAGAGAAAACTAGCGCTGACATGGTTTCTGCAAGAACAATTAAAAAAATGAATTGTACGTTTACAAATTTTGAATTAATCAATGTTACTGCAGAGATTCAATCGGATAAGATGTCTACTATGCCAACCGCGGGGTACTACTACCTTAGTCAACAAGTTATAAAGGTTCCACTTGTAACTGGTGGAAATATGGGATGGATTTGTACGCAAGAGGGTATAGCGAACGCTAAAAGCTGGGTAGCTTCCACCAACTATGAGACAGGTTGGCGAATTAATGCAAAGGGACATGTTTATGAGGTAATTAGTGGTGGGGGGAAATCAGGAGTATCTCAGCCTGCGTGGACGGCTGTTTCAGGGGCCACGTACACCGATGGGGCGTTAACGTGGAAAGAGATTGGATTGTTAGCTGTACTGAGACCCTTTGGGAATATCTATTAATGAGGGGCTATGATTTGAATAAATCACCTAGTGGTGATAAGAGCACTCCCACCCGTGGCAGTGCTTTTCGTATTGTGCGATACACCGGTAGGTTATAAAATTACGTTGACATGTTCTTTATAAAGAACTATCATAGATGAGTTGAATAAGTTCTTTATAAAGAATTAACAAGGTAGTTCTATTTTTTGAAAACTATTCAAAAAAAACCAAACGATAATTTATTCAAGCGAATAGTATTAGTTATAAAATGAAAGCTATGATTCTTTCGAAATAAAGTAGTTCAATATAATGATAGGCATGAATGCAAATATCTATGTGATGGGGAGTGAGGAGAATGATGAGGAAAAAGGTATTCCTACTTTGCTTAATATCGATACTTTTTCTGTTTTCTTTTGGCAGCCATTCACAAGCAGCCAATCTGACAACACTACAAAAGTTTGAGGCTCTAAATGCGGATCATATTTTGGAGGGGAGAAGTAATGGTGATCCTGCATTGGAGGGTTATCTGACTCGCGCAGAAATTGCCACAATTTTAGTGCGAATGTACAATTTAAAGCTAATTAATGATCATTCACCCTATGTGGATACGAAAAATCATTGGGCTCAAGATGCTGGATATATTGAAGCTGTAACTAGTGCAAAGTTAATGGAAGGAAAAGGGTAGGGGTATTTGATCCTGATGGGTATCTAACAAAGGAACAACTAGCTACCATTTTACTTAGAGCTCTTAAACTGGAGGCTTCTAGCACTCCAAAAAGTGGTCAAGGAGTCACATCAGTTTGGGCTTTGAATATCGTTGCAACTGCCTTGCAGCAGAATGTCATATCTGCCTCGAATGACTACACCAAGCTTATTACTCGAGGTGAAACGATTGATGATCTGTATCCTTTATATCAGAAGATCAAAGCAGATCAATCTAAATTAACCTATAATTTAGAGCTAAGTCGCTGGCAGATTTATAATGACAATACCCACCCTATTGAAACAACAAACGGGTTTAATCAAGCGCTTCAATGGGCGCATGATCAAGGATACCAAGTATTTGCTGTGCCGGCCGGAACCTATTTAATTGCGAAAGGTAATGGGCAACATGAGGAAAATGCACGAATTAATATGGTGAGTAATATGACGTTTCAGTTGGATAGTCAGGCAATTATTCAAAAAGAGTCTAATAATTATGAAGGCTATGAACTTTTTTATTTGGGCCCTACTGTCCATGACGTTACAATAAAAGGTGGAACATATAAAGGAGATAAGGACACTCATGATTATTCTCGAGGGGGAACACAAGAGTTTGGCTTTGGGATATTAGCAGATGGTGTCCAAAATGTCATGATAGATGGTGTTACTACAACCAATTTTACGGGAGATGGCATATATATAGGTTCCCATTTCGATGTTATCAATTCATTATTTAGTAATGATTTTGAATCTGGCGGAATTGATGATCAGGGTAAATTGGTCGCTAACTCAAACAGTATCAGAATTAAGAATTTACAAAAAACTAGATTGAATAGGACTGAAGAAAGAAGAACGGTAGAACTTGAAAGACCAGAAGGCATTACAAATAGTGATGTATTCGATATTTACTTCTACAAGGCTGACGGGACTTTTATAAGCTCATCTCAAAATCAACAATTTTATTGGTCATACATTCCAATCCCCAATGATACTGACTATTTTAATGCCACAATCCATGAAAGTTCAGTAGTTGGAGATAATTCGAAAGTAGTCGGTGGAGACGGTATCTATGGTATGGGGATTTATACGAAGTCAAGATCAGAAGCAGTGTCGGTAATTAATTCTGAATCTGCATTCAATCGTCGTCAAGGCATAACAGTTGCTGGAGCCAATAACATTTTCATTAACAATAACAAACTACACGATATGAAAGGTACTGCCCCACAATCAGGGATTGATCTTGAAGGTGGTGTTAATCCAAATACAAATGTAACGATTTCGCAAAACAGGTTTTATAATAATGAAGTTTACAATTTAATATTGTATGACGGTAAAGACGCTATTGTAACTGATAATATTTTTGAGAAAGCACCGATTGGTTTAGCGATATCTGATCCATTTTCGGGTGCTACCATTAATAACAATAAGTTCTATGGATCTAGTATTACCGTAGCGCATGATGCAAACTTCAATAACAATCATGTTGAAAATGG
This sequence comes from Paenibacillus pectinilyticus, assembly GCF_001700435.1. Lineage (GTDB taxonomy): Bacteria > Bacillota > Bacilli > Paenibacillales > NBRC-103111 > Paenibacillus_E > Paenibacillus_E pectinilyticus. The sequence continues at coordinate 165,089 of NZ_LYPC01000028.1, read as the reverse complement.
GAAAGTGGATCTTATGGGTCAAAATGTAATAGTAAACAATTTAGAATTAATAGATTCTAATCTAGCAGTAAATAGCGATATTCCCTTCGGCATCGAACTCTCCAATATATCGCTGACTAATTCTGGTTCCACCAATGGGGTATTTAACATAAGTGGTAAGCCAATTCATGTAACGAATGCAACGTTCCAGGGGCCATCAACTAGAGTCTTTGGAGGCAACGTTGAAAATGGCAGTATATTTGATAATTTTAAAGTTGTATTTGATTCGTCATTAAGTTTGGATCTTCCGCCAGGAACCTACAATAATTGTTCATTTGAAACAAACTCCGAGGGTATAGAAGCTGTAGAACTTAACAATGCCGCGACGTATGTATTTAATAAATGTTCCTTCAAACTGAACCGAACTACTTTATCAGTAATTAATAAAGATGCAGTTATACACGTATCTGATTCGAATTTTGTTGTTCAGAAAGCAGATGGATATGGTCTTTCTCTTATTGATACGCAAAGTGTAAAAGAAATAATCCTGAATAATAATACAATTGATGCGCGGAAAAATACAGTTACTTACTTTGATTTAATTAGAATGGGTAAACTGGGTGGAGCGGCCGAACAAACGCAGGTAAGGAAGGCGGAAATTCGTGGGAATACTATTCTTTCAAAAGTATCAGTTAATGGAATTAGCACAATAGATGCAGGAACTGATGCACCTCCTTATACAGTGGAATCCAACGTGCTGCATAATGCTAAATTACTATTGAAGCCCAATGATATTAACTCAAATAACAAAGTATTATCTGACTAAGTATGAGAGAAGTCTAACTGGATGAATGGGGTTACAACTTACAATTGGAACCCAACCAATCTAATTAGACTTATTTTTTATATAGCAAGTGTAAAGAATTAAAAGTGTTGACATGTTCTTTATAAAGAACTACAATAAAAATAAGTCAAGACAGCTATAGAAAGTCTATTTTTTTTCTCAATAATGTTCTTTATAAAGAATAATACTTGAGAAAGTGTTCTCTATAATAGGAAAAAGATAGAGTTATCACACGTCGTTCTTTATAAAGAACTGCTAGAGACTCGCAAATCCCGGTGATGCCTCCTAACCGTTATCAATGGAAGCACTCGATCATGCTGTGGGTCATATGGACCTTAGACGCAAGTCGTCAAAAGTGTGGTGCGAGGCAGGGTTAGATGCCCTACAACGTATTAAAGGATTTAATTATACGGTCTTTATCCAAAGGCCCTATACTTAAGAACTTTAGTGAAAGGGTGGGATTCATTTGTCATATCGCCAACGGTTATCCCTATTAATTTTCATAGACTCTTTTATTGTCATGACGTCCATTTTTGTTAGCCGATTCCTACTGAGTGCTGATCTACATGTCGTAACGATTCCCATGGTCGTAAGCTCCATTACGCTGCTGTTGGGTCATCATGTCTTTTCTTTCAGGTATAAGTTGTATAAGAAAGCTTGGGAATACGCGAGTATCGCAGAATTAATATTCATTGTAAAAGCAGTCAGCTTCTCCATTATTGCGGTTGCGTTCGTGCAGCAAATGTCTGTTCAGGATATTTCCTTCCGTTTACTTGCTGTAACCTGGATGATCCATGTTTTGCTGATCGGCGGATCCCGTTTCTGCTGGCGGCTTCTACGGAATACATACATTAAGAAAACAGGTAAGAAACGTACATTAGTAGTTGGAGCAGGTTCCGCTGGATTAATGGTAGCCAGGCAATTGATTAAAAATAACGACGCAGATCTAGAACCGATTGCCTTTATTGATGATAATGCACGCATTCATAACTTGGATATTCTCGGAATACCTGTGGTAGGCGGCGTCAATCGTATTACGCACATTGTAAAGGAGCTGCAGATCGATAATATCATCATAGCTATTCCATCTCTGGGTAAAAGAGACCTGAATATCATCGTTCAGGAATGTGCCAAAACGTCAGCCAAAACGCAGACTCTGCCTATGCTGGAAGATCTGGTAACAGGTAAGCTTTCGGTCAACCAATTCATGGATGTGCATGTTGAGGATCTATTAGGTAGAGAACCTATTGAATTAGACATCGCGAGTATTTCAGAATTCGTTACCCATAAGGTGGTGCTCGTTACAGGAGCTGGCGGTTCGATTGGCTCAGAGATTTGTCGGCAAGTCGCGAAGTTCCATCCGCAGAAGCTCATTCTACTAGGTCATGGAGAAAATAGTATTTACTCGATTGAAATGGAACTAAAGGATATCGCGGAGTTTGATCAGACGGAATTCATTACCGAGATTGCAGACATTCAAGATGCCAGAAAGATGATGGTGATCATGAATCGACACCGACCAGATGTTGTCTATCATGCAGCAGCCCATAAACACGTACCTCTTATGGAACGCAACCCCGAGGAAGCTGTGAAAAACAACGTCATAGGCACCATGAATGTTGCGATGGCAGCTAGCAAATATGAAGTCAACACATTCGTGATGATCTCAACAGATAAAGCTGTGAATCCAACAAGTGTCATGGGGGCCACCAAGCGAATGGCTGAAATGATTATTCAAGATATGGATAAAAGCAGCAGTACCAAGTTCGTTGCTGTTCGCTTCGGTAATGTGCTGGGAAGCAGAGGCAGCGTTATTCCAAGGTTTAAGCATCAGATTGAAAAAGGCGGCCCCGTCTCCGTTACACACCCGGATATGATTCGGTACTTTATGACGATACCCGAAGCATCGCGTCTAGTTATGCAAGCCGGCGCCCTTGCCAAAGGCGGAGAAATTTTCGTATTAGATATGGGGGAACCGGTGAAGATCGTTGATCTAGCGAAAAATCTGATAAAGCTTTCCGGCAACTCGGTAGAAGATATCGGCATCGAATTCACGGGAATGAGACCTGGCGAGAAGCTTTATGAGGAGCTGCTGAAGGCGGATGAAATCGAGGAACAGCAAGTTTATCCCAAGATTTATATAGGTAAAACGGCAGAGCTGTACATCGAAGAAATCAAAGAAATGATTTCCATGTATGCTTCGCTCGATAAAGAGAGCTTAAGAGAGCATTTGCTCAATTTAGGCAATAACAATGTCATTCTTTTATCTAAAAAACTATCTTCAGTCGGCTAATAAAAAGGAGTAATGACTCATGAAAGTCAGAAAAGCGATCATTCCAGCGGCAGGGCTGGGGACACGATTTTTACCTGCAACGAAGGCCATGCCCAAAGAAATGCTGCCTATTGTCGATAAACCGACGATTCAATATATCGTTGAGGAAGCGGTTGAATCCGGTATCGAAGATATTATTATTGTGACGGGTAAAGGGAAAAGAGCGATCGAAGATCATTTTGATAATTCATTTGAGCTTGAGCAAAATTTGTTAGAGAAACAAAAGTTTGAATTACTTTCGGAAGTGAAGAAGTCCTCCAATGTGGATATTCATTACATCAGGCAGAAGGAGCCGAAGGGCTTAGGGCATGCCATCTGGTGCGCACGCAAATTTATTGGCAACGAACCTTTTGCGGTCCTGCTTGGCGATGATATCGTTCGCGCTGATAAGCCTTGCTTAAAGCAAATGATGGAACAATACGAGTACCAAGATGCCTCCATCATTGGTGTTAAACACGTTCCAGACGAAGAGGTATCTAGGTACGGAATCGTGGATGGTTTTGAAATCGAACCGCGCTTACATAGTATTAATCATCTAGTAGAAAAGCCGCTCAAAGAGCTGGCGCCTTCTAACTTAGCGATCATGGGACGATACATTTTAACGCCACGCATCTTCGAAATCTTAAATAACCAACAGCCAGGGGCTGGAGGAGAAATTCAACTGACCGATGCCATCGCCGAATTAAATCGCTATGAATCGGTCTATGCGTATGAGTTCGAAGGTACTCGGTATGATGTAGGCGAGAAAATGGGCTTTATCCAAACCACCATTGAATATGCCTTGCAGCGCAAAGAGTTAAGATACGGACTATTGAAATATTTGTCCGAGCTCATGGAGAAAGAATTAATTAAATAGGTGAGGCTCTTATGTCCAAAAAAATACTTTTTTGCGCAACAGTCGACTATCACTTTCAAGCTTTTCATCTCCCCTATATGAAGTGGTTCAAGGATCAGGGATGGGAAGTGCATATTGCCGCTAGCGGGAGTATGGACTTGCCTTATGTGGATGTGAAGTTTGATGTGCCCATCCAGCGATCACCGCTTAAGCGGGCCAACCTGGAAGCTTATACAAGGCTGAAATCGATCATGGATGCGAATCATTATGAGATGATTCATTGCCATACTCCGATGGGCGGCGTACTTGCGCGGTTAGCTGCAAGGGCAACCCGGAAGAAGGGGACCAAGGTCATCTATACGGCACATGGCTTTCACTTCTGCCAAGGTGCGCCGCTGTTTCACTGGCTGGTCTACTACCCGCTTGAGAAAATCCTATCGTACTTGACGGATTGCTTGATCACCATTAATGAGGAAGATTACAAGCTTGCCCTCGATCGGCGATTCCGAGCCAGCCGCATAGAGCATGTACATGGCGTAGGTGTAAATACGGAGCGTTTCCAGCCTGTGAGCGATAAGCGTAAAGATGATATGAAAGTAGCCAATGGCTATGAATCTACGGACATTCTACTCTTTTATGCGGCAGAATTTAATACGAACAAAAATCAACAGGTGCTGATTCGTGCGTTAGCATCGATTCATGCTGAGGTGCCTCAAGTCAAGCTATTGTTGGCTGGGGTAGGTCCGTTGCAGGAGCAGTGCAAAGAGCTAGCTAAGGAGCTCCAGATTGCCGATCGTGTTGCGTTTCTTGGTTATCGAAAGGATATCGATCACTTGTTGCCGATGTGTGACATTGCAGTCGCATCCAGTCTGCGCGAGGGACTGCCCGTGAATATTATGGAGGCTATGGCTTGCGGCTTACCTATCATCGCGGGTGCTAATAGAGGGCATAGAGAGCTCGTTCAGAGTAACGTGAATGGCTGGCTTACAGCACCAAATGATTATGAGGCTATGGCAGAGAAGCTTTTACTGCTTGCTCAGCATCAAGAATTACGCTTAAAACTGGGCTTGAGCGGTAGAAGAATGGTTGAAAGAAAGTATGCCATTCAGCAGGTTTTGAAGGAAAAGAGTACGATATATTCCTTATTTATGGACGAAAAGGTGGAGAGTATGTGGGCGATCCAATAAGAATTCTACACGTCGTCGTGAATATGAACAGGGGCGGAGCAGAGACGCTTCTGATGAATTTATATCGTAATGTGGATCGTACGAAGATTCAATTCGATTTCTTAACCTGCAAAGCTGGAGCCTATGATGTCGAGATCAGGGAGCTGGGGGGCGTTATTCATCGCATTCCCTATGTAACTGATATTGGACATAAGAGATATATCCAAGCGCTGGATCAGTTTTTCGCAGATGAGGCTAATTACAAGATTGTTCATGCCCATATGGATAAAATGAGTGGTTTTATCTTACGCTCCGCCAAAAAAGCGAGGATACCTATTCGTATTGCTCATAGTCACAACACGAGCAGTGAGGGCGGTCTAACAGCGAAAGCTTACAAATGGTTTGCTGGCACGTTCATCGCTTCTTGTGCAACTCATTTCCTAGCCTGTTCCAACAAGGCTGCACAGTGGCTATTTGCTAGTAAGAGAAGCAAAGTCATGTTGTTGAAAAATGGAATTGAGAGTGATCAATTTGCTTATTCGCCTATGGTTAGAAAGCAAATTAGGCGTGAGCTGCAGCTATCCCCAGATGCTTATGTCATAGGCCATGTAGGGAGATTCACGCATCAGAAGAACCATACGTATCTCCTCGAACTGTTTGCCCGCATGCAGCAAGAGAAGCCAGACGCGGTGCTCGTGCTCGTAGGAGACGGCCCATTGCGAGAAGAGATCGAGCAGAAGGCCGAAGCTCTTCAACTCCAGCACAAGGTCAAATTCCTAGGTGTCCGAAGTGATATAGCTCAGTTGCTGCAAGGTTTTGATATGTTCGTATTTCCTTCGTTACATGAGGGATTGCCTGTCACACTGATCGAGGCGCAAGGAGCAGGATTGCCTTGTGTAATCTCAGATGAGATTACCGAGGAAGTGGATATGGGGATTCATCTCGTTGATCGATTGCCGCTCAATAACCAAGAGGTGTGGATTCAACGAATGAAGCAAGTCATGGCAAGTAACGGCTCTCGGCACATACCAGCCTTATCCTTATCGAACCAGGGCTATGATATTCGGAATACAGCCGCTTGGACAGAGGGCTTTTATCAAAGCATTTCGAGGTGATGAGATGAAGAAGCTTACCGTGTTTACGCCAACCTATAATCGGGCTTACTGTCTTCCCGTTTGTTATGAAAGTCTGAAGCAGCAGACGTCCCAAGATTTCGTTTGGCTCATTATTGATGATGGCTCTACGGACGATACGCAACAAGTCGTTGCGGGCTGGATAGAAGAGAATGTCGTGCAAATTCGGTATCACCGTCAAGATAATCAGGGCATGCATGGCGCACATAATGCGGCTTATCGACTTATCGACACGGAGTTGAATGTATGCATTGATTCTGACGATTACATGCCGTCTGACGCTGTGGAACATATTCTTACCTTCTGGGACCAGCATGGCAATGATCAGGTGAGCGGGATCATCGGACTAGATGCTTTCACAGATGGCCGCATTATTGGTACTCGACTTCCAGAAGACCGCAAACGCTCGACACTGTTTGAGCTATATAGTAAACATCGCGTGACAGGTGATAAGAAGCTGGTCTATCGAAGTGAATTAACCCGCAATCATCCTTACCCTATTTTCGACAACGAGAAATATGTCGGTTTGGCGTATAAGTATTACAAGCTGGATGAGCAATATGAAATGCTGCTAATGAACGAAGTACTATGCTGCGTCGAATATTTGCCGGATGGCTCCTCAATGAACATGTTGAAACAGTATCGTAGAAATCCGAACGGTTTCGCCTTTTACCGAAAAGAACTCATGAAGCTCCCCTTTGCAAGTGTCTCATTCAAATTTAAGCAGTCCATTCATTACGTATCTAGCTCCATCATCTCAGGTAATCGGAAATTCATGCTTGAGACACCCGCCAAGCTGCTCACCCTTCTCGCGATTCCGCTAGGTTTCCTTCTGTATTGGTATGTTAGTAGAAAAACGAGATTCTCATAAGCTATCCGAAAGGAACCTCCCATGGCGATATTGTGGCTTAATCTGGTCGTAGTCTATTTGGCTTCATACTTCTCTAGACATATAGCTAAGCCGGTACGTAACGGCGCTGGCCAGCTGTGGATGAAGCCGAATCAGTGGTTGACCGCTCTTGTGATGGCGACCTTTGTCCTCATCGCAGGGCTTCGAAATAACATTGGGGATACATTTTTTTATATGTATTCGTATCGCCTGAGTGATTTTACTTGGGCAGAAGTCAAAGCGGATAAGGATATTGGTTTCGGTATTTTACAAATGATACTGAAATCATTTACAGGGAATCCGCAATGGTTAATTTTTATAACGGCGCTAGTCACGAATGTTCTTATCGTCTATGTGCTGTACAAGTATTCCAAATTGTTCGAATTAAGTATCTATATTTTCATTACATCTGGACTCTTTATCGTCTCAATGAACGGCGTACGCCAATTTCTAGCCTCTGCGATCGTATTCGCTGCTACGAAATTTCTATTTGAAGGAAAATGGAAGAGGTATTTCCTTGTGGTGGGCTTTGCATCTTTATTTCATGGAAGCGCACTAATTCTAATCCCGATCTACTTCATTGTAAGAAGAAGGGCTTGGACCACCTCCACGATTGTCCTTTTAGCAGCTTCTGTCATTCTGATTATTGGTTATGGTGTAATCTCGAACGCTATTTTCTCAGCAATTGCGGACACCCATTACAGTGAGTACCAGAATTTCCAAGAAGGCGGCGCCAATATTATTCGAGTAGCGGTTAGCGCAGTCCCGTTAATTTTTGCCTATCTAGGTAGACATAAACTAAGAGAAATATTTCCCTACGGCGACTATGTCGTCAATATGTCTCTATTGAATTTTGTTGTTATGGCTGTCGCTACGCAAAACTGGATATTTGCTAGATTTACCATCTATTTCGGCTTATATAATGTGATCCTCATGTCCTGGGTGGTTAGCTTGTTCGCCAAAAAACAACAGAAGCTCGTTTACTACGCGATCATCGGATTTTATTTTATCTATTTCTACTATGAGAATGTTGTCACGCTCGACATTATCTACAAGAGTGATTTTTTCAAATTCTGATCTGGGATTAGGAGGTTATTGGGATGGCAATTCTCGTAACGGGTGGAGCGGGTTATATCGGAAGTCACACGTGTGTGGAACTACTGAATGCAGGGTATGAGATCGTGGTTGTTGATAATCTGAGCAATAGCTGCTCGGAATCATTAAGACGGGTAAAGGAGCTCACTGGCCGAGACTTCGAGTTCTATCCCATCAATCTATTAAACCGGCAGGATCTGGAAAGTGTCTTCCGACAGCACCGTATCGAGGCCGTGATTCATCTCGCAGGACTTAAAGCGGTTGGAGAATCGGTTTCCTTGCCTCTTCGTTATTACCATAATAATATCTCCGGATCGATCGTATTGTGTGAGCTGATGCAAGAATATGCCGTGAAGAAGATTGTGTTTAGCTCATCGGCAACGGTATACGGTACCTCAGAAAGCGTGCCGATCTCCGAAAATGTACCACTTGGAGCGACGAATGCGTATGGACGTACGAAACTCATGATTGAAGAAATGATGCGAGATTTGCATGTTTCTGATGCCGCTTGGAGTATCGCACTGCTGCGCTATTTTAACCCGATTGGCGCTCATAGCAGCGGTAGATTAGGGGAGAATCCAAATGGTATCCCTAATAATCTGATGCCATACATTACACAAGTGGCAGTTGGCGAATTAGAGGAACTACAGATCTACGGCAATGATTATTCCACCTTAGATGGCACAGGGGTCAGAGATTACATTCATGTCGTTGATCTCGCACGCGGACACCTAAAGGCACTAGAGAAAGTGATGGCGACCTCTGGTGTAGAAGCTTACAACCTAGGAACTGGGCAGGGGTATAGTGTGTTAGAAATGGTATCTGCCTTTGAACGCGTAACGGGCAGGTCGGTTCCATATAAGATCACAGCCCGAAGACCAGGTGACATTGGCATGTGTTATTCAGATCCGACGAAAGCTGAGCGGGAATTAGGATGGGTCGCGCAAAAGGGAATCGATGAAATGTGCTTGGATTCCTGGCGTTGGCAAACCTATAATCCGCAGGGTTACGGCATATTTCATTATGAAAGCCAGCCGGTTATATGATTCATGAATATATCTGAACTCACTCAAAATGATATGAAGGAAATCTTATTACATGTTTATAAAATTGGGAATGAAAATAAAAATGCCAATTTGAATGACTTGATTAGAGAGACAAAACAACAAATTGTTGCAGTTTTAGGGAGGAAATGACTTGCCCTCAAAGAAAACGTCGCCTCTGCAAACAATACGAAATTTGTTTTCATTAATTTACAAGGGAGTGGATACTCAGGTTTGGTCAATAAATGTATTTCATTCCAACGAAGCTATTTTTAAATCATTATTGGGAACCAGATTGGAAAAACCCAGCCTTCAAGCCTCCGACGTAACCGACGTTCCAGCAGAATTCGTAGCCGATCCCTTCATTATCCAGCATGGCTCCGAATTTTTTTTGTTCTTCGAAATACTCAATAAAGCATCCGGTCAAGGGGAAATCGGCGTCGCATCAAGTTCTGATGGGGTTACATGGAAGTATGGGCAAGTTGTACTGCGTGAGAAGTTTCATTTATCCTATCCGCAAGTGTTTATCCATAATAATAAATTTTATATGCTGCCTGAAACAGCAGAATCGGATCGGGTCATTTTATATAAGGCCAAGAATTTCCCGAACGAATGGGAAGTAGCCTGCGAGCTGATGGAAGGTCAGTATTTAGACCCATCTCTAGTACACATTCATGATAAATGGTGGATGTTCGCCGGCACGGAAACGGATAGCTTCCACATCTTCTCTTCGGATCAGTTAGAGGGTCCATGGCTGGAGCACCCGCAAAGTCCAATTATTTCGGGAAATGATAAGATCAGCAGACCTGGTGGGAGACTTATTGTTTCGGAAGGACACGTGTATCGGTACACGCAAGCCGATTATCCGCATTATGGTGACTCCGTTCGGGTGTTTAAAGTAAACACTCTCACAGAGGAAGCCTACGAGGAAGAGGAAGTATCACTTATCTTAAGCGGGTCTAAGAAAGAAAATGACTGGCGCAAAGATGGGATGCATCATATCGATCAGCTCCAATTGAAGGATAATCGCTGGTTAGTTGCCGTGGACGGGCATACGTTCAAGAATGTGAATTATGTGCTTTGGAAGCTAGACCGTATGAAATCTAAGCTGTTTAGTCGAGTTCAGTAGGAGAAGATGATAGATGAAGCGATTGTTTGATCTACTTGTGGCCATCCCACTATTATTGTTGTTTCTTCCAATTATGGGCGTCGTTGCTCTTCTTATTAAGCTGAAGTTAGGATCGCCGATTATCTTTAAGCAGCAAAGGCCTGGTCTCCATGAAAAGCCGATTCTGCTGTTAAAACTGCGATCTATGACGGATGAAAGAGACAGTGAAGGCAATTTATTGCCGGACGCCATTCGATTGACGCCATTTGGCCAATTTCTACGGAAATACAGCCTGGATGAATTTCTTCAATTAGTCAACGTAATCAAAGGAGATTTGAGCTTAGTTGGGCCAAGGCCCTTATTAATGGATTATTTACCGCTGTATACGGAAGAGCAAGCCAAACGTCATCTCGTACGGCCTGGTATTACAGGGTGGGCGCAGGTACATGGACGTAATGCCATCTCATGGGAAGAGAAATTCAAACTTGATATTTGGTACGTGGAAAATAGAAGCTTTATGCTGGATCTGAAAATTCTAGCAATGACGGTTGGCAAAGTATTGAAGTCAGAAGGCGTCAGTCATGGTAATCATGTGACGATGGAGAAATTCTCAGGATCTAATCTTTCATGAAAAGATGTGGTCGGAGGTGAATGTTGTCTTGGTCGGTGAGGGTGGTCACAGCAAAGTCATTAGAGAAATAATAAATGCTAGAAGTGATTATCGGATTGTTGCCATTTTAGATGATAAGTATGATGAACTCCTGATGAACGAGGATATGTACGTGGGGCCAATTTCATCTGCTGCGCAATTAGCAGAACAAGTTAATGCACTGAACTGGGTTGTAGCTATTGGCAACAATAGCATTAGAAAGTCGATTATAGCAAGATTAGATATCCCGAATGAGCATTACCTGACCCTTATTCATGAAACGGCAGTGATCAGTTCGAGCGCTTCTATCGCGCAAGGAACGGTCATTATGGCCAACACAGTCATTAATGCGGACGCCAAAATTGGCTATCATGCCATTATTAATACAGGAGCGATCGTTGAGCATGACTGTCAGCTAGCAGACTATGTTCACATCGCACCAAGAGCAACATTAACTGGGGCTGTTGTCATCCAGGAAGGAACTATGATTGGAGCTGGAGCGACGATTATTCCAGGAAAACATATTGGTGAATGGACGCTAGTAGGTGCTGGTGCTACCGTTATTCATAATATTCCTTCGTACCAGACGGCTGTAGGAACTCCAGCAACTGTTCTTCCTAGTAAAACGTAAACGACATCATCACTGTACCGACACTAGTCTAGTTCTTATTATGTTGAAAGGGTGTGACCTGAAACCATGTTTACGAATAAGAAGCGTATCTATCTTTCTCCTCCGCATATGAGTGGTAATGAACTTGCGTATATCCAGGACGCATTTGATACAAATTGGATCGCTCCGTTAGGTCCACACGTTGATGCCTTCGAGAAAGAGCTTGCGTCTTATGTGGGACGCATCGATGCAGCGGCGGTTAGCTCAGGAACTGCAGCTATTCACTTAGCCCTGCGATTATTGGATGTAACGGCAGGTGATACCGTATTCTGTTCAAGTCTCACCTTCGTAGCAAGCGCAAACCCCATTGTTTATCTAGGCGCTGCACCGGTATTCATTGATTCGGAACCAGAAACGTGGAACATGTCGCCGCAAGCATTAGAACGAGCATTACGAGAGGCCGCGCGACAAGATGCCTTGCCTAAAGCGGTCATCGTAGTTAATTTATATGGGCAGAGCGCCAAGATGGACGAAATCGTAGCGCTATGTAACGCGTATCAAGTCCCGATCATCGAGGACGCAGCGGAATCTTTAGGATCGTCTTATAAAGGAAGAGCGAGCGGTTCCTTTGGCAAATATGGCATCTATTCCTTTAATGGGAATAAAATTATTTCGACATCAGGCGGCGGCATACTAGTTTCCAATGATGTCGAAGGCTTACAAAAGGCGCGCTTCCTGGCGACGCAAGCCCGAGACAATGCGGCTCATTATCAGCATAGTCAACTTGGCTATAATTACCGGATGAGCAATGTATTAGCGGGGATAGGCCGCGCTCAATTAGCTGTTTTGGAAGACAGAGTCCTAGCAAGGCGCGCGGTATTCGAACGCTATTCTGCAGCGTTAAGCGATCTGCCGGGTATACGTTTTATGCCGGAATTAGCACAGACGAGATCCAATCGATGGCTAACGGTTCTTACACTAGATCCTGACGAAACCGGTGTTTCTGTAGCCTCATTATTAGACGTATTGACGGAAGAGAATATAGAAGCTCGTCCCGTATGGAAGCCGCTGCATATGCAGCCTATATTCGAAGGTGCTGCCTATTATCCGCATAGCGATACGGAGCACATTTCGGAGCAATTGTTTACGACAGGAATCTGCTTACCCTCGGGGTCCAGCCTGACGGAGGAAGAACAAGCAAGGGTTATTACCTGTATTCAAAAGTCGATCATAACCGCGAAAAGTATGACGGCTTAGTCGTCTAAGCGGTTTAGGCTGATGTATCAATTTTTGCTTGATGATAGCGCATTTTCGTGAAGAAGGCTTCCTTCATTTCGCTATCTAGGCAGTCTTGGTAGAGAATGTAAGTGTAGGCATGCATAATTTTATGGTAAGTAGATGACGTCTTCTTCCATACACCCGACCAAAGTGAATACATGACATGATCCCTCCCCTCTGTACAAACGTATGTATAAATCGGCAAATGTATTCAGTTAATACGAGCTATTATCCTATCGTTCTTTATTAAGAATATCCATGAGGAGGCCTCTACGATGTGCGGGATTGTGGGTTATATCGGTAATCAAGATGTAAAAGAGATTCTAGTCAAAGGCTTAGAAAGATTAGAGTACAGAGGGTATGACTCTGCTGGCATTGCTATTTTGAACGACAGGGGGCTGCATGTCTATAAAGAAGAAGGCAGAATTGCAGCTCTTCGTGAAGTGATCGATCTTGAAGAGGTGGCGAACGTTGGCATTGGACATACGAGATGTGCGACACATGGCAAGCCAAGCCGGAGAAACGCCCATCCGCATCAAAGTAATAATGGCCGATTCACGGTTGTACATAATGGTGTCATTGAGAACTATCAAGAAATGAAGCGTCAGTTTCTGTCGCAAGTTTCCTTTGCTAGTGACACAGATACGGAAGTCATTGCTCAGATGATGGCCTATTTGGTGGAAAAGGGACTAGGTGTACCGGAAGCATTCAGGCAGCTGCTCTTAGAAATTAAAGGTTCTTATGCCATTGCACTGTTGGATCATGAGGATACGGAAACGATTTATGTTGGCAAAAATAAAAGTCCTTTGCTCATCGGGCAAGGTACTGATTTTCATGTTATTGCAAGCGATGCCATGGCCATGCTGCAGCTTACCAATCAATTCGTAGAATTGATGGATGAAGAGATGGTCATTCTTCGCCAGCATGCGAAGCAGATTACCAATTTACGAGGGGAAATCATGCAAAGAAGACCCTTTCAAGTCAAGCTGGATGCCAGCGACATGGAGAAGGGCCTTTACCCGCATTACATGCTCAAAGAAATTGATGAACAACCGTTGGTCATTCGTAAGGTGATTTCCAAATATCAAGATGCTAGCGGAAATATCCGAATCGATTCGGAGTTACGAAACAGTCTGAAAGAAGCGGATCGTGTATACATCATAGCTTGTGGCACTAGTTACCATGCGGGGCTAGTTGGCAAACAACTGCTAGAGAAGGTTGCTGACATCCCTGTTGAGTCGCATATCGCGAGTGAATTTCTGTATAACCGGCCTATTCTATCGAAGCATCCGTTCTTTATCTTCATCTCGCAAAGTGGAGAGACAGCTGATAGCCGCGGGGTATTGGTAGCCATTAAGCAGTTAGGATATCCTGCTTTGACGATCACCAATGTACCAGGCTCAACGCTCTCGCGCGAAGCTGATTATACGCTATTAACACATGCTGGTCCCGAAATTGCGGTAGCATCCACCAAAGCATACACAGCTCAAATTGCTGTATTAGCCCTGTTGGCTTTCGATCAAGCGCAAGCACAAGGCAGAGCGGGACAGATGAATCCGTTCCATGAGCTCAGTATGGCGGCTAATGCCATGGAGATTATGATTAATAAAAAAGAAATGATGGAAGAGGTAGTTTGGCAGTATTTGAATGCCTCGCGGAATTGCTTTTTTATAGGGCGGGGTGTGGATTATTACGTCGCTTTGGAAGGTGCCTTGAAGCTGAAGGAGATCTCCTATATTCAGGCTGAAGGATTTGCAGGCGGTGAGCTGAAGCATGGTACGATTGCTTTAGTCGAGGAGGGGACTCCTGCAATCGCATTAGTGACACAGTCCTCGGTTCGTGCAAACATACGAAGCAATGTCCAAGAGATTTTGGCGCGCGGCGCACATGTTTGTATGATTAGCATGGAGGGAATGGAGGAAGGGACGGATCAGATCGTTCTGCCGGCTGTGCACGAGCTGCTTACGCCGCTAGTTTCAGTTATTCCCTTACAGCTTATCGCGTATTACGCAGCTAAGTATCGAGGATGTGATATTGATAAACCAAGAAATCTGGCGAAAAGTGTCACTGTGGAGTGAGGATAACGATGATAGGTCATAACATTTCAAGCATCCGTAAACAAAGAGGCTACACATTGTCGGAGCTATCTGAACGAACAGGTATTTCCAAGTCATATTTAAGCAATATTGAGCGCAATCTCAAACAGAACCCTTCTATCCATGTGATGGAGAAAATTGCGTTGGTTCTGAAGGTTGATTTAAAGGTGTTATTACTCATTACCGTTGAGGCAGAGCAGAACGCCGGGCTGGATCAAGAATGGATGGATTTTATATTGGATTTGAAGCGATCCGGCATCAAAAAAGAACGGATCCAAGAGTTCAAAATGCTCATAGAGTTTATGAAATGGCATACGGAAAAAGTGACTTAGCATGAAGGATCTTCGCTAGAATGGTGTAAAGGAAACAAGTAAGTAATAGCCCCTTTTAGGGGCTATTACTGTTCTTTATTAGGAACAATATTTGTTCTTTACAAGGAATTCTGCTATAATAAAGGGAGAAACTACTACTTTAATATAAGGGAAGATCGCATATGATTGGAAAACGGGTTCAACAATTAAGGAAAGAGAAGGGCTTGTCCCTGACAGAACTAGCTGAACGTGCAGGGGTAGCCAAATCGTATATTAGCAGCTTGGAGCGAGATATTCAAAAGAATCCTTCGATTCAATTTTTGGAGAAAATTGCCGCTGTCTTAAAAGTGCCTGTCGATCGACTTATCGATGACCAGGAAGTGACGGTTGGAAGTGAACATGAAATCGATGAAGAATGGTACGATATTATTAGAGAAGCGATGACTTCTGGCGTAGATAAGCAGCAATTTCGGGAGTTTTTGGATTTCAATAAATGGAGATTGAAGCGGCCAAACGATGAATAAGTAGGCAAGGTTTGTTATTCTATGGGGACATACAAGGATCATTTTCAGTCGTGTTATGTGCGTATTTTTTCGGCTGGAAGGGGCTTCTTAGGAATGCGCGGATATCCTCCATACTCAGGCCCATCTTGCGTGCGCTCATGATTAGGGTGATCCACTCAGCATCAAATTCTTCGATATCCATCTGGTTTATCATACTCACAAACGACCCCTCCAAAACATTCTGTGTAAGATACACTTTGTATCGTTAGAAGTATTATCTCACGTTTTTTACTCGAAATCAATCCCGATTATATTAAAATTATACAAAGTGTATCATGACTTGCGCTGACATCCCCCGACAAATAACGCGTCAGTGTAAGTCGAATGGCCCATAATTTGGACAGGGTGAGGGGAGGAAACATAGGCGTGGACAAGGAACGTATAAGTCGCAGGTCATTCCTTAAGCATAGTCTTTTTGCCTTTGGCTCGTTCGGTGTATTACTAGGGATGAGTGGCGCGTATGGTATATTCGGAGAACGGAATTGGGTACAGACGACGACTGTAAAGCTAGCATTCCGGCGGTATCCGCCATCATTTGCTGGTGTACGAATCGTGCAGTTCAGTGATACACACATTGGCAAGTATTACGGCTTGAATCACCTGTCTAAGCTGGTTGAACTTCTTCAAAGGCAGTCCCCGGACATACTTTGTTTTACAGGAGATTTATTTGACTCTAATCAAGGTGAAGTGACGGAGGATGTTATACCCATTTTATCGCAGCTGCACGCGCCATTGGGGAAATTTGCCGTGCTTGGTAATCATGATATGCGTTTAGGCGCAGATCGCATTGTAGCTATTCTGGAGCGAGCCGGTTTTACCGTTTTGGTCAATGCGAGCAGGTCTGTGCAACGTGCGGAGGGGAATATTCAAGTCGTCGGTGTGGATGAAATGTTTTATGGAAATCCGGATTTACCGCTTGCGCTAAAAGGAATTCGGGATGAGGAATTCGTCCTATTACTTGCACATGAGCCGGATTTCGCTGATACCGCTTGGGAATATCCTGTCGATTTACAGTTGTCAGGTCACAGCCATGGCGGTCAAATTCGAATTCCATTTTACGGAAGTGTATTTACACCCGATTTAGGGCAAAAGTATTCGATAGGTTTATACAGCTTCGTAGGCAGCGATTTTCATGTCTACACGAATCGTGGTATTGGCACTACCCTGTATCCGATTCGATTTAATTGTCGGCCTGAAATTACCGTGTTTGCCTTAGAACCAAGGCTGACATAAACATATAAAAACTCCGCTCTATATCAGCGGAGTTTTCGCTATTTTAATAGCTGAACCATTTTTTCCAAATATCCAATGAACTTCTTGTCCCATCGTCATCCCAGTTAATGTCGTCAAAGTCTTGCTGGTTCCAACTGGCTATAAAATCATTAAATTCTTCATTTACTTTCTTATGATCATTAAAGAAATAGCTGAAAAATTGATGAATGCTCTGGGATTTACTTTGGAGCGCATTGTCTGATTGAGAGGTGCTTGCTGATGCATAAGAATACGCAGGAAAAATGATGGCGCTGGCGAGTAGGATAATAAAGTGGAATTTAAGGAATTTAACCATGCACTTGGCCTCCCTTCACGAATAATCCTAGCGAGAAATGTTCTTTATTAAGAATTATACCGCAAATAATAGGATTTGAGAACGGTAAAAGCATAGATCATTTCCTAAATTTATGATACAATATGTAACATATTATAGTTAAGGAGTGTGATAAATTTAACAAAAACGGATTAATAGTTATTCGTAGATACATAGTGTAACATACTAATGAAAACTATTTAAGGTCATGTGAGGTGCTACTCATGCAAGTTGTTCAACCTATTAGAGAACAAGAGAAAATTGAGCAGATACAGGAAGTGTTGAAGGAACAATCGGTGCGAGACTGGCTTCTTTTCACAATTGGGATCAATTCCGGGCTCCATCTCAGTGATCTTCTTTTTTTGAAAGTGAAAGATGTGATGGATCGAAATACAGTGAGTGTACGCGAGGAAAAAACGGGTAAAATAAAGACATTTCAGCTTTCTTCGCAGCTAAAAGCTTATATTAAGGAATATGTTCAGTATATGGACGAGGATAGCTACTTATTCCCTTCCCAACGAACAGGTAACCCCATCAAAAGAATACGCGTATATCGCATTCTCAATCAGGCTGCAAAGCAGGTAGGTTTAACAGATATAGGTACGCACACCTTGCGAAAAACCTACGGCTATCATTACTACCTCAAAACGAGAAATGTCTCTGTGCTTAGGGATCTGTTTAATCAGTCTGCACCATCTGTGACTTTAAAGTATATCGGTGTCAACAATTAATGGCTGGCTGAGCGTTGGGAGTAGGTACTCAGCAAGATGTACTTGAACGTAAAATTTGGGATCTAGGGCGTGAGAATGATCGTATTGTAAAATTTTACTTACAAACTACTCTAATGAACGCTCAGCCCTTACAAACGCGATGAATCGTCGTGCTTCCTCAGAGGAAAGCGGCTTACCATCTACAGTTAATGCAAACTTCTGTAAGATACTCTCGTCAGTTAAATCGAGGTTCTCAACGAAATCACGAACATCGGTATCCAGGACCGTGTCTTGAAGATTAGTACGACCAAGCAAATAATCAATAGAAACATGAAAGAAAGTTGCAATCTTATTAATAGTTTCGTAATCTGGTTCACGGCGATTTGTTTCGTAGTGAGAAAGGGATGCCCTGGATATACCAATTTTAATGGATAGTTCCTCTTGGGTTAGTCCTCTTTTTTCACGCAAGAGCGCAATACGATCTCCATACTTCAGCTTGATCAGTCCTCACTGTACATTTTTCCTTATCATTATATCCACTATCTTTAACGAATTATACCAGAAGACTATTATATCAAAGTAGAGAATCATTTGACTAGATACAAAATGTATGAGAAAGACACGATACCCCTTGATAAGTTACGAATTGTATCATATAATGAAATATATATACATATTGTAACACGAAGCGACATATAGTCATATATTAAGGGGTGAAGTTAAATGATTAATTTGGAAAAGGTATATTGTGTCGAATGTAAGGCTACGATGGACAAAAGTCATGCTAAGAAGGTATTCAAAACGGGGTATTATCATACAACAATTCCTCTAGCTCATTGTTTGAAATGTGAAACCGTACCCAATATCTTTATACACAGCTATGAAGGAATGGCAGTTGAAAGCTGGATCTAAATGAGTAAGGCGGGATTAGCTTGGTAGATGTGAACGGTAGCTGGTGCAACCCATAAACCACACTCCCTTTAATAAAAAGGCGGTGTGGTTTATTCGTACTTGTGTTTACCTATATGTAATGATACAATACGTATCTAATAAATAGGTAAGTTAAGGGAGTGACTACATGCGTCGTTGGGTAGTGTACACTGCAGGCTTTCTCTTTGTTGGAATCATAGGTATTGGGGGGACGATCTACTGGAAATACGAACCGAGTCATCACTTCCAGCAAGTTACATTACCTGTATTGAGTAAGCCGGCCGTTTCGACAGAAACAACAACGACGATTGCAGCGCGTAAAGAGGAGAGTGAACCTACGGTTCAACCTTCTACCCAAGCACCAACAAAGGTGGTAAAAGCATTTAATGTGCTTCTTTTGGGTATTGATGCCAGAGGAGATGAAGATTCAAGGTCTGATGTCATTATGGTTTTGCATATTATGCCGGATCTTCGCAAGGTGAACATCATCTCGATTCCCAGAGACAGCAGGGTTCAGGTTGAGGGCGTGGGTTACACCAAAATCAATCATGCTCATTTGGTTGGTGAGATGAAGGGAGGAAACGAGAAAGGAACGCAGGAAGCCCTCCAAACGGTAAGTGATTTCTTAGATGTGCCCATCAATTATTACATGAAAACTAATTTTAAAGGCTTTGAAGATTTCATCGATACCATTGGGGGCGTGAATGTAGAAGTCAAAAACGATATTTACTTACTGCATTCTCAAACGACCTTGCCCAAAGGCATGCAGCATATCGATGGAAAATTAGCGTTAAGCTTAGCGAGGGAACGATATGCGTTTCCCGACGGTGATTTCGGCAGGCAAACGGAGCAATCGCAGATTTTAAAAAACGTCGCGCAAGAAGTGCTAAGACCCGAGCATATTGGCGAAATTGCCAGCTTGCTAACCAAAGTGAAAAAGGATATTGTGGATACCAATTTCCAAGATAGCGATATCATTAGCCTAGCCTGGTTATTCAAAGGAATGACATCAGAAGATTTTACGACCATGCAAATTCCGGGTCACAGTGGTTATGAGTTGGATCCATTGACACAACTACGCTTATATTTTTGGATACCCGATCTGGATAAGGTGAAGGAAATCAGCAGCACATTACTAAAGAATTAGCACGCAGTGACGCATTCAATGGACCATGCTGCCCTTATTGATACATTATGTATCTGTAAGGTGAGGAGATTATTTTCGAAAAAAGGCATAGCAAGAGTGATGATGTTTCTATCAGACGATGGGTGCGCTTACAAGAGTAGATATTCAAATTGATGCGTAATTCTTATCATAATGGGGGAATTACAGGCATAACTTTGAAAACAAATGATGTTATTTTCATGGGAACTAACCAGCTAGTAAGTGAACGAGTAATCGTAAACGATTTGTAAAATGTTCTTGACAAGATACAAGATGTATCATAAATTGAAAGCAGATTAACTGAAGTTGTCAGGAAACATAACATGATCAAGGATGGTGCTCTTTTATGGTAGAAGATAAGCCAGTATCACTTGACATCAAAGATGTTTTGAGACATTTGGGATTGGATATTAAGGAATTTATATTATGGCACGAAAGCCAATCCAAACAGAAGCCCCTTTCTAATCAATCGAACGCCCCCCTCTGACATATGCGAGAAAGCTAATTCACTCACAGGCAATTAGTTTCTACGCTCCCACGATTTAAGTCCGAATCTCCATAAGTCACACCTCAGAAAGTTCTAACTAACAACATCCACAGTGTAAGGAAGTCAGCATTGTAGTCAGTCAGGCCCGCGATGATACACAACGTAACATTAGAGGAGGGGAAGAAATGACTACAAGCTTTACTGAAGTCTGCGAGGCAGCGATTGTTTTGAAATATCCTTGTTACGGTTTGATGAATATTAAACAGATCGATCAACACTGCTTGGATTCCAAGTATACGCCGTTTAAAGCGGTCCGTATTAGTGTCAGCCAAATGGATTTTATTTCGTATTTAAGCCTACCCACTAATGAAAATGTAATTTGGTGTTTTCAATTCAATTTTCATAACGAAGCGATTTCTCTCCGCGGTGTAATTCGTCAACGGAGTCAGTTTGAGAGTGGCTTTATCTATACGGTAGTGTGGTTGGAAGAAGAATCATACGCTGAAGCTATTGTGCAGCAAGTTGTAAGTTCATGGGAAAGTGAATATTTCTTTGAATATCAGAAGTCCGTGCGTAGGTATGAACATGCGATGAGGCATGCAGCACAAACGCCATATATGGATGTGTCATGCTGATTGATACGCATTGTCATATTCTCCCTGGCTTAGATGATGGTGCCCCTAGCCTGGAAGTGGCGGTTGAAATGGCTAGGTATGCTGCGATGGAGGGGGTACATAGCATGATTGCTACCCCTCACCATGGGTGTGGCAGATATGATAATCCGGCTAAACAGATTGGTCTTGCTGTCCAAGAACTGAATGCGGAGCTGCAGAAACAGCAAATTCCTATTGAGATTCTTCCTGGTCAAGAGGTAAGAGTGTACAAAGAGCTCCTAAATGATTGGGAAGCTGGCGAAATTCGGACACTAAATGATTCCAACTATCTACTATTGGAGTTGCCTTTAGGCGATATTCCCACCTATTTCGATGACCTGTTGTATGAAGTGCACGTACTCGGTTTAACAGTCATCCTTGCACATCCTGAACGTAATCAGGTTTTGATGAGTAACCCGAACCGTCTCCACCATTACTTGGAGCAAGGTTGCAGGTTTCAGGTGACTTCACAATCCATCACCGGATTATTTGGTCGTAAAGTTCAGAAGTTCGCAATTCACTTATGCAAGACGAATATGTCTCATCTCATCGCCTCCGATGCGCATAATATGGCCAGCAGGAGGAGTGATTTGTCCATGGCACTCGCTTATCTGGATAAACAGATAGGCCCTAAAGCCGTAGAGAATTATCTGTTAAACGCTGCATGTGTCGTTCAAAATGAACCGATTCCGATCGTGCCTCAGGCCTATCAAAGACGTTTTTGGTCATTTAAATGAATGGGGAAATTTTTTTGAGCATGTATCTAACATGGAGTGATATTTTATCTAACATTAACTAAGTACTGGAGGTTACTATGGAAATTGAATTAAAACAATATCTCCAAATTCTTCAAAAAAAGATAGGGTTCATCGCGATCATTGTCTTACTAGCTAGTGTGGCAGCAGGTCTTGCGAGCTATTATTTGATGTCCCCGCTTTACGAAGCGAGTTCTAAAATCATAGTAAATAAATCAAACGATACGCAAGGCCGAGATAACATGGATTATGATTCTTTACGGACAAATGCGTTGTTGATTAAGACCTATAAGGAGATTATTCAAACCCCTGCTATTCTAGATAAGGTCGTGGAGAAGTACCCTGAACTTGGACTGACAAGTACAGATTTACTTGACATGATAAGTGTTGACTCCACCATTGATACACAGGTCATGACCTTATCGATTAAGAGTAAATCGTTGGAGAACGCGGCAAAAACAGTGAATGCCGTTTCCGAAGTATTCAAGAATACGATTCCTTCAATTTTGAAAGTGGATAATGTCATTATTTTAAACGAAGCGAAGCCGGAAGATCACTTGGCGCCAGTCTCACCCAATTTAAAATTAAATGTGGCCATCGCATTCGTGGTGTCACTGATGATCGCGATCGGCCTTGTATTTCTTCTAGATTATTTGGATGATTCCATCAAGTCCGAAAGAGACATTACCTTGTACCTAAGTTTACCGACACTTGCTACTATCTCGAATGTGAAGCCGGAAGAATTAACAGGCAAAGTAGCCTCTAAATCACAAAGAATGGTAGGGGATACGGTATATGCGAACGCTAACCAATAAGACTAGTAAAGCGGATAAAGCTGTTAGCCATCAGCTCATCACAGACATACGCCCCAAATCGCAAGTCTCAGAGGCCTATCGAACGTTAAGAACGAATATCCAGTTTTCCTCGATCGATCACATGATGAAAACGGTTCTTATTACATCTGCGCAACCCGCTGAAGGCAAATCAACAACAGCTGCCAATTTGTCAGTGGCGTATGCCCAGGAAGGGAAGAAAGTACTGCTCATTGATGCTGACTTAAGAAAGCCAACCATTCATCACTATTTCGCAAAGTCCAATCGATACGGACTCACGAGTACATTAGCGAATCAGACGGAAATCGAGGAGGTTATTTTTAAAACCACGGTGGAAAACTTGTTCATTATTACGTCGGGTCCGATCCCTCCGAATCCTTCCGAGCTGCTTATGTCTCAGAAAATGACGGCACTCTTAGCTGATATGGCCACCCAATTCGATATGATTATCATCGATTCTCCGCCAACTTTGGCCGTGGCAGACGCACAGATTCTAGCGACCAAATGCGATGGTGTTGTCATGGTGATTAGTGAGGGTAAAGTAAAACGAGATGTGGCCAGAAAAGCGATTGAGAACTTGGAGAGAGTTCAGGCCAAGATTCTAGGCGTTGTGCTCAACAATAAGCGCCATAAGAAAAGTGATGTTTCATATAACTATTACTATGGTCAATAGGATGAATCCAACCTAGTTCAATCCGTTATTGGTAATGTCTACTACACCGTTATCATTGTAGGCACTCGTGCATGCCGTGGGCCCCAGGCCTTAGACGTTTAGCGTCAATGGTGTGTAGTGAGGGGGGGTTAAATGCCCTGATTCACATTAAAAAATCGAGGCGTGTTGTGTTACTTCGTAAGACAACATGCCTGGTTTTTTTAAAAATATAAGACTTTATAAGTTTCACATACTAAATTGTCTTATATTCCTAGATAAACGCTCTGTCCTTGAAGGACGGCGTAGCCGTTTATTTTGGCCAACTGTAACCCGTAGTTGATAGATAAAGAGTAAATAGGAGGAGTAATATGGAGAGAATTGTAAGAAAGGCCATCATTCCTGCAGCTGGTTTAGGAACCCGATTTTTACCTGCAACGAAAGCTATGCCCAAAGAGATGCTGCCGATCGTGGATAAGCCGACTATTCAATACATCGTTGAAGAAGCCATTGATTCCGGCATCGAAGACATCATCATTGTGACGGGACGAAGTAAGAAACCGATTGAGGATCATTTTGATAAAAATTACGAACTGGAGCAAAACTTAGAAAGTAAAAACAAAAGCGAATTACTGCAAATTGTACATGATCTAACCAATCTCGTAGACATCCATTATGTGCGGCAAAAGGAAGCTTTGGGTCTAGGGCATGCGATCTGGTGCGCACGTAAATTTATTGGGAATGAGCCCTTCGCCGTACTACTAGGGGACATGATTATTGATAGTAAGGTTCCTTGTTTAAGGCAAATGATGGACGTGTACGATGCCACGGATAGTTCCAACATCATTGCTGTTGCGCCAGTCCCTTGGGAAGAGGTGAATAAGTACGGTGTTATTGAAGGGAAACACGTGACAGATCGCCTTTCATTTGTTCATAATCTCATTGAAAAACCGCAGAAAAACCCGCCGTCTAATCTAGCCATCATGGGTCGTTACATTCTAAATCCAGAAATAATGGATCTGTTAGAACACACACAACCCGGTGTAGGTGGTGAAATTCAATTAACGGATGCCCTGCAGCAGCTTGCACAGCAGCAAGCGATGTACAGTTATATGTATGAAGGTAAATTATACGATGTAGGCAGCAAGATCGGATTCCTGAAGGCGACCGTCGAATTTGCGCTGAAGAATAATGAATTGAGTGAAGAGTTTGAACGGTATTTATACGAATATGCGGTAGCTCAACCTGCACTTCGAACGATTGTTTAAGGAGGGAATGACTAGAAATGGACATGGCGACAATCGAAAATAGGGCGAGTACTGGTAATTCTGTAGCTGGAGACACCTTCACTCAGCTATCTGAACCAAGTGGGATTTATATTCAAGTCGTAAAGCCGCTGCTTGATCTACTCGTGGGCTTAAGTCTTCTTTTGTTTACCTCTCCACTTCTTCTCATCGTCGCTATATGGATTAAGATAGATTCCAAAGGTCCTGTCATTTTTAAGCAGCAACGATATGGTAAAAACGGTCGCCTGTTTAACATTTATAAATTTCGTACCATGTATGTGGATGTACCCAAAGAAGGGAGATCGCCTATCTCTGGTGAGGATCCAAGAATTACATCGGTAGGGCGCATATTAAGAAAGTGCAGCATAGATGAATTGCCGCAGCTCTTTAATATTTTACGAGGCGAAATGAGCTTTATTGGTCCGAGACCTGAACAGAAATCGATTGTCGAGGCGGAGTATACAGATTGGGAGTGGCAACGATTCCGAGTAACACCGGGTATCACAGGTTTATGGCAAATTAGCCCGGAGCGAATCTATCCAATTCACGACAATTTGCAACACGATTTCAAGTATGCCGAAGAGATTTCATGGCGAATGGATATCAAGATCATATGGGGAACAGTAATGGTCGTAATCAGAAGCAACACGGTCTAATTTGCGTAGCTAAGGAGACTTCGGAACTTTGATGAAAAATGAGTGGATGAATAGGGTTCTTCGGTTGAAGAACAATAATTTGACTAAGAATACGCTCTGGATGTTTATAGGGAATGGCTTGAAGACAGGTATTCAAGCCATCTATTTTATTTTCATCGCACGCGCACTTGGTGTGGAAGGCTTTGGTGCTTTTGTTGGTGTCGTAGCCATAACATCGATTTTCTCCCCATTTGCCAGCTTCGGTACAGGAAATATCTTGGTGAGAAATGTAGCTAGGGATCGTTCCTCCTTTAAGGAGTCCTGGGGAAATGCACTGATCATAACCGTGTTATCAGGCATCCTGTTAGTCGGTATTTTATTAATAGTGGCCCATTTATTTTTGCCAGCCACTATTCCTATTAAACTGCTCGCAACCGTGGCCATATCCGATATGATTTTTGCAAGAATACTAGATATAAGCGGTCAGGCCTTCCAAGCTTTCGAAAGGCTGGGATGGACGGCGCAGCTGCAAGTTTGCCAAAGCGTGATGCGGATGATAGCTGCATGCGGTTTGTTTTTTACTGTATCTCAGCCTACGCCTGACCAATGGGGAGGCTTGTATTTGTTGTGTACAGTACTAACAACGGTAATGGGTGTCATCATCGTCAACCGCCAACTTGGTTATCCAAGTATGAAGCTTACGTTTACTAAAAAAGATATCGTAGAAGGCTTTTATTTCTCGATCAGTCTATCCTCGCAAGGTGTTTATAATGAAATCGACAAGAGTATCCTTGCGAAAATCTCAACCTTAGAAGCGACGGGTATTTATGCCGCAGCTTACCGTATTATCGATGTTGTGTTTACACCCATACGGTCGTTATTAGCAGCGTCATATGGCAAGTTTTTTCAGCATGGCTCTAGGGGGATAAGTGGAAGCCTTCAATTTGCCAAGAAGCTGCTTCCAGCGGGATGCGTATATGGCGTGGTATCCGGCATGATGTTATATGCTTTTGCCCCCATTATCCCGTATGTCCTAGGATCTGATTATAATAATGCCGTCGAAGCGATTAGATGGATGGCCATCCTGCCATGTATTCGAGGACTTCAATATTTTGCAGCAGACTTATTGACGGGAGCAGGCTTACAAGGATACCGAAGTATGATGCAAATTGGCGTCGCTATCGTGAGTGTCGTATTAAATATGGTGTTAATCCCCCTCTATTCTTGGAAAGGGGCGATTATTTCCGGATTAGTAGCTAACACGGTTCTAGGCGTTGGATTATGGGTGATCGTGTGGCAGTGTAAGACCAAAACTAAACTGATTACGAAGGTTGCAAGTCAGTAGTTTGGAGGCGTAAATGATACATAATCCTAACAGCCATGCTCAGATCAATATACTAAGAATAGGCTTAATCGGCGTAATAGTTCTGATTATGATCTCTCCCATTATTAATAACCTTACAAGCCCCCGAGTATTTAATCTAGATCAATTCATGGTTGTCACGATGGAAAAGGATCGCACTGCTCTCCTATTAAGATCCGCCATAACAGCTATCATCTTGTTTGTTAGCTTTCTTTTCGTATGGCCAGGTATCCAACAAAAATTTTATAAACCCGAACTGCAATTATGGTTCTCCTCCATGATCTTTTCCTGTGGTCCGATTTTGTCCTCATTTCTTGGATCGAAAGTATCTCTTTCTCCGCAATGGTTCGTGTTGCCCTTGAGTTTCACTGCGCTTTTATTAATGAAAGGAAAGGATTTAATGTGGTTCATTAAGCTAGTAAGAATGATTGCATTAATTTATCTCTATGGAAGCTTAATTTTTGCTATTGCTGACCCTAGCTTTGCGATTGAGGAGAACTACAAATTAGGCTTTATTTATTCCTTTCGTTTACATGGGATAGCTAACTTAGCGAATCATTTGGCGCCAATGGCCATCGTTTTTTGGGTGACGAATCGTATGATGGAGAAAAAGAATGTTTATGTAAATAGTCTCCATTGGCTGGTTAGTCTAACAGTACTTATCTTGACGCAGTCCAAAACGACTTGGGTTACATTTTTGATTATTTTTATTTTTGTCTTAATTGTTTCTCGAACTTCTGCCGTACGTCATATTTACTTGCTGATTGCGGGGATATTCGTGTTATGCATCTATCTGTTTATGATCAATTCTGCAGCTTCGAATTATTTAGATTTACAAAGCCAAGACGTGCAATTACTAACGAGTTTAACGGGTAGGAATTTTGTCTGGAGCTATACCATCGATATTTGGCGGCATAACCCGATATTTGGGTACGGATTGGATCTTTGGAAAGATGAAGAAACAAGGCTGCCTTTCCTATCGATGTATAATTGGGCACCTGGTCAAGCACACAATCAGTTCTTTCAAACACTCGGAGAATCAGGCATTGTCGGTGTAGTTGGCCTTATTTATTATGTCATTATCTTAATTAAATTTGGATGGCGCTACTCGCAAGAGAGTAAGTTTATTACGATCATGATGGTGCTTCTTTTGTTAATTAGAGGGATTACAGAATCTACATTGGAAAGTAATATTTTCAAAGAAAATTTCTTGTATCATTTTATTACTTTCACATTGCTCCTTATTTATGTCAAAAAAGAAAAGGAAAAGATGCTGGGAAATATAGAACCATCTAGGCTAAGTCTAAGTCATGTAGGGAGTAAACGTGATAACCGGATACCTGGGATACCGCAAATCAAACCACAAAATATGAATGTATAAGGAGTGGGGGCATCTATGAATGGAAAAAGGAACGTGGTGATCTATAAGGATCATCTGTTATCACCCTCAGAAACATTTGTCAGAGCCCAATCAGAAGCCTTACAAACATTCACACCCTACTACGTAGGCTCTAGAGAAATTAAAGGGCTCAAGCTGCCGAATGAACGGGTGATCGTGTTGAATGACCAGAGCGTTATGGGCTGGGGCAAAGAAACGATGTATAAACTATTAGGTAAATCAACAGGGTTCATGAAGAAAGTTGCTGGTATCAAGCCATCTCTGATTCATGCACATTTTGGTTTTGGAGGCGTACTCGCTTTACCATTAGTGAAATCGTTAGGGGTGCCCTTAATTGTTACCTTTCATGGGTTTGATGCGACAGTAAAGGATGAATATGCTGATTTCTATACGCATAAATTGTACATCCGAAAGCGTCAGGAATTACAGAGAACGGGCACACTTTTCATAGCGGTATCTGATTTTATCAGGAGTAAAATGCTAGAGCAGGGGTATCCGGAGGAGAGGGTCGTCCGCCATTATATTGGGATTGATGTGGATGCCTTCACACCTGACGATCAGGTTGAACGATATCCGATTGTTCTGTTCGTAGGCAGATTAGTAGAGAAGAAGGGAGCCGAATACTTAATTGATGCGATGAGAAAAGTTCAGAAATGGGTGCCTGATTGTGAACTTGTCTGCATAGGTGATGGCCCGCTTAGGAATCACTTAGAGGAAAAGGCAGGGCGTTTACTAAAGAAATACAGATTTCTAGGCGTACAGCCGCCTGAGGTTGTTCGGGAATGGATGAATAAAGCGAGGGTATTCTCCGTTCCAAGCGTCATTGCGAGTAATGGCGATGCAGAGGGATTTGGCATGGTGTTTGCTGAAGCGAATGCGATGGGACTTCCCGTTGTTAGTTTCGCTACAGGGGGAATTACAGAAGCGGTTTCGCATGGTGAAACAGGGTTTCTAGTTCCAGAAAAGGATACCAACATGCTCGCTGCGTATATTAGAACACTTTTAGAAGAGCAACATATTTGGGAGGTTTTTAGCCAACAGGGTAAGGACAGAGTACGACGTTTATTTAATATTACCAAGCAAAATACGGAACTTGAAGCCTTGTACGAGGGGATTATCCAGAATAATCTACCCATTAAAATTAGTTAGGAAGGATATGGGGCTTCAATGAAAATAAAAGTCTTATATTTTCATGTTACTGGTGATTTATATGGCTCCAGCAGATCGCTTCTATCTTTAATAAAAGGTCTGGAAAAAGATAAGTATGAGGCCATGGTCATTTTGCCTGAAGAGGGCGAGTTGGTAAGAGAGCTGGAAATGCTCGGGGCCAAAGTGTTCATTAGGCAGGATCTCTTGATTTTAAGAAGGCAAACATTTGTTAATCTCTTAAGTTTACTCCGATTTGTGAGTCATTTCTTTCTAGCCATACCCAAGTTGTACAAATTAGTAAAGCAAGAGAAGGTTAGTCTTATCCATAGTAATTCAGCCATTATCATGTCAGGAGCCATAGCAGCTAAGTTGCTGAAAGTTCCCCATATTTGGCATATGCGAGAGGTATTTGATGATTTTCCAAAGCTGCTTTGGGGAATATATCGATACCTCATTTTTCATTTATCGACCCGAATTATATGTATTTCGACGGATGTAAGTAAGCGTTTTGGGCAGTATCGCAAGCATCGTAAGCTGGTTACCATTTTTAATGGTATTGAAGAAGATTATATCGATCAAGTGAGTGAGCGGATGAATCGGGCGGAAATGCGTAAAAAGCTGTGCATTCCACTTGATGCTGTTGTCATCGGAAATGTAGCGCGAATCAGTACATGGAAAGGTCAAGATTTGCTCATTAAATCGTTCGCAGCTTGTCAGAAGCCGCCGAATACCTATTTAATTTTGGCTGGCGATTGTTTTCCTGGTAATGAATATGTGTTGGAAGGTCTCAAACGTCTTGTGAAAGAGTTACATATCGAAGATAGGGTCATTTTTGCCGGATTTATTAAGGATAGCCGTAACATCTATGTGGCATTGGATATTTTCGTCCTAGCCTCTACCACACCAGAGCCTTTCGGCAGAGTTTTAATTGAAGCGATGTACTGCGGTCTTCCTTCAATTGCTACTAATTGGGGAGGTCCGGTTGATATTATTACCTCTGGGAAAGACGGACTACTGGTGAATGCGAACGAGGTGGCGATGAGTCAAGGTTTAGAAAGACTTTTAACGGATAGCAGTGAGAGGAAGCGGCTAGGGATTCATGCAACAGAAACCATTAGAAATCAGTTTTTAGTCCAACATACGGTTAATAAAATTAAGCTCGAATATGCAAACTTGCTCGTGAAAAATGACGCCAATCCGGAGAAGCGGCAGATCTTTGTCAGCTAAATGAATAGCAAATAACGAGGAGAGTGTTGAATTATGTCTATCGTCATGATTACAGGTTCCGCTGGTTTGATCGGTTCAGAAGCAACAGAGTTCTATGCTGGTCTAGGTTATACGGTTGTTGGGATCGATAATAATATGCGAGAAACATTTTTTGGGGCAGAAGGATCAACGATATGGAATCGTCAGCGTTTAGAGGGCATGTTAGGCGTTAATTACAAGCATCATACGATTGATATTCGCCATGCGGATCAATTGAATGACGTATTTCGTCTGTATGGAGAAGATATTTCTCTCATCATTCATACGGCCGCTCAACCCTCACATGATTGGGCAGTAAGAGATCCCTTTACCGATTTCGGGGTGAATGCCAACGGGACCTTAAATCTGCTTGAGGCGATGAGGCATTATTGTCCGGAGGCAGTTTTTATTTTCACATCAACGAACAAAGTGTATGGGGATCGACCTAACACCCTTCCACTTATTGAGTTGGACTCCCGTTGGGAGATCGATCCGCAGCATACGTTCTGTAATGGCATTTCAGAAGAAATGAGTATAGACCAAAGTATGCATTCTTTATTCGGTGCCTCCAAGCTTGCCGCAGACGTGCTCGTGCAGGAATATGGCCGATATTTTAACTTCAAAACGGTATGTTTCAGAGGTGGTGTATTAAGCGGCTCCAAGCAATCTGGCGTGCAGCTGCATGGTTTTATCAACTACTTAATGCGATGTGCGATAACGGGAACGCCTTACACGATTTTTGGTTATGAAGGTAAACAGGTCAGAGATGTTATTCATTCTAGCGATGTGATATCAGCCTTTCATGCATTCTATACGAATCCGAGAAGAGGTGGGGAAGTATACAATTTGGGAGGCGGTAGAGACTCGAATGTGTCTATGCTTGAAGCGATCCAGATTTCGCAGGAAATCACGGGCAGGGAATTCAATTATACGTATTCAGATGTAGCTCGAGCGGGAGATCATCAATGGTATGTTTCTGATATGGCCAAATTCAAGGCGCATTTCCCGGAATGGAAGCAAGCCTATAACCATATTCAAATGATTTTGGAAGGTATTTTCGAAGAGAATAAAGATCGCTGGAGTGTCGCTATATGATCAATAAAGGGAAGCATGCCATCTGTGGTGTGAATATATCTGCGGTTGATTATGATTCAGCCGTCCAGTTAATTACGAATGCAGCGCAGCAACGTATACCATTTGCGGTATCCGCATTAGCTGTTCATGGCGTAATGACGGGATATTTGGATACCGAGCATCGTCGAAGATTGAACGGTTTGGATTTAGTCGTTCCCGACGGTCAACCGGTGAAGTGGGGATTAAACTGGCTATATAAAACGGGATTGAAAGAACGTGTCTATGGTCCTGAATTGACTTTGCGGGTGGCCAAAGCGGCTGCTAATCAGCAGCTATCGATTTATTTGTACGGCAGCAAGTTGGAGACGCTCGATTTATTCGAGGAGAATTTGAAAGAGCAATTTCCAGGGTTACAAATTGCGGGGAAGGAGCCTTCCCAATTTAGAAAGCTAACGTCTGAGGAGAAAATGGGCGTGGTGAATCGAATCCAGGCGAGCGGTGCTCAGCTTGTATTCGTTGGTCTCGGTTGTCCGAGGCAAGAAGTGTGGGCTTTCGAGTATAGGGATTTGCTAGGCATGCCGTTGCTTGCAGTTGGAGCCGCCTTTGACTTTCACGCAGGTACGCTCAAGCAAGCACCGCCTTGGATGCAAAAGCGAGGCTTAGAATGGTTCTATCGTATGATTCAGGAGCCTAAACGTCTATGGAAGAGATATATGTATTTAAATCCATTGTACGTTTTCACCGTCGTGGGGGAACTTATCGGTTTTAAAAAGATACCTGTCCTATTCCCCACTGGAAGTGAACGGGAGCAATCGTTTGGGTAGTGATCTCAATTATTAGGAGGTACGTGTCGATGAGTAAAATCATGATTACAGGTGCAGCTGGTTTCTTGGGTTCACATTTAACGAAGGAATTATTAGGTCAAGGTCATCAGGTGGTCGGTGTTGATAATTTAGTGACAGGGAGAATGTCAAATTTAAGTGAATGCATGAATCATCCCGGTTTTCGCTTTATTGAATTTGATGTATCCAACAAAGCCATCATAGATGTGGAGGGTGTCCAAGAAGTGGATGAAATCTATCATCTTGCCTCTCCCGCATCGCCAAAGCTCTACCAAGCATCGTCGATTGAGACCATCTATGTGAATACGATTGGCACACAGAACATGCTGGAACTGGCGAGGAGGTATAACGCCAAAGTTCTCTACGCGAGTACGAGTGAAGCCTACGGCGATCCGGAGGTACATCCGCAGCCTGAAGAATATCGTGGCAATGTGAATACGTGGGGACCACGTGCTTGCTATGATGAAGCCAAGAGGCTTGGTGAAGTCTTCTGTTATGAGTACCATCGCTTATATCAGGTGCGAACGAAAGTTGTCCGCCTATTCAACACGTACTCGGCTGGACTGCGCAATGATGATGGCAGGGTCATTTCTAATTTCGTAACGCAAGCTTTGATGGGAGATGATATAACGGTGTATGGCGATGGCAGTCAGACGCGTTCGTTCTGCTATGTCGACGATACGATCAGAGCGCTTATGCGTATGATGGAGCTAGATGCTGCAACCGGACAAATTATTAATATTGGCAATCCGAATGAACATTCTGTCTTGGATGTAGCCCTGCTCGTGAAACAATTGACGAACACCACTAGCGCGATTACATTTCATGAACTCCCCGAAGATGATCCAAAAGTAAGAAGACCCGTCATTGATCGAGCCGCTGACATTCTGGGCTGGCATCCTGACATTTCACTGGAGGAAGGTTTGCGTAGAACGATTCATTCCTATCAAGAGAAGCTAGCGCTTATCTAATACACATGGGTATAGAGAGACTAGGAGGGAACATACGATGAATGTAGTATGTATCGGATCGGGTTATGTTGGCAGTGTGACAGGAGCAGCATTTGCGGTGTTAGGGCATCATACGACGGTGCTGGATATTGATCAGCATAAAGTAGATCAAATGAACGCGGGCAAAAGCCCTATTTATGAACCGGGGCTCGATCATTTAATTGAAAGTTATATCGGAAGATCGTTGTTTGCAACAACGGACTACGGTGTTATCTACGATGCAGATGTTGTATTTATTGGTGTAGGAACGCCTTCCAAGGGGGATGGAACGGCCGATTTGACATACATTCGACTTGCTGCGCAAAGTATAGGGCATCATATTAATCCGAATAAGTTTACGGTTATTATTAATAAATCCACGGTTCCTGTCGGCACAGCAGATTTGGTAGCTTCGATCATTGAGGAAGTATCTGGGTTACAGGTCAACACGCATTTTGCAATGGCGAGCAATCCGGAATTTCTCCGGGAAGGTTACGCACTTGAAGATGTGTTTTTCCCGGATCGCATTGTGATGGGTATTGAGAATGCTCATTCTAAAAAAGTGATGAAAGAATTATACTTCAATTTGTTAAATCGGGTAGACTATGAAGAAAAGTCGCTTGATTTTCATTTCGCTCATAATCCGAATGTCGCTTTGCCCACCTATTATGAAACGGACATCAAAAGCGCCGAGATGATTAAGTATGCATCCAACGCTTTTTTAGCAGTGAAAATAAGCTATATTAATGAGATCGCGCGACTGTGCGAAACCTTAGGGGCCAATGTGACGGAAGTCGCAACGGGGATGGGCATGGATTCTAGGATCGGCTCTAAATTTCTACAGGTTTCTAGCGGCTGGAGCGGGAGCTGTTTCCCGAAAGACACAGCTGAATTATTAGCAACGAGCCAGAAATACAGCTGCGAACTAACCGTTATTCAAGCGGCTGTTCATTCGAATCAACAAATGCATGAGTATGTTGTAGATAAAATTAAGCGGAAATTGAAGACGTTGACAGGCAAAAACATTGGCATTTTGGGTCTTACATTTAAGCCGAATACGGATGATGCACGTAAAACGCAAGCCTCCGTCATTATTAAAGAGTTGATAGATGCAGGTGCCAGAGTAAAAGCGCATGATCCTCATGGCATGGTGATGTTCCAGCAATTGAATGCTGGGTTGGACGTGCAATATGTAACTAGTGCCATAGATGTTACGCATAACGTGGATGCTGTTATTCTATTAACCCATTGGGATGAGTATTTGCTCATGGATTGGTCGACTGCCAAGGATAATATGCGAAGTCCATATGTGCTAGACACGAGAAATGTCTTAAAGCAAGGTCCCTTGCAGAAATTAGGTTTTGACTATGAAGGATTAGGGATCAGTTCCTCGAGAAATAGAATCCAAGAGTTTGTCAGGACTTAACGTAAAATGAGGCTGAAGTGTTTCCCTTGTCTACTCAGTAGGCGAGGGAGGCTATTTTTTTATTTTAAAATTTACAAATATTTACATATTGAATAAAAAAAGCCCGCCAAAACCTGGCGGACGTGCTACTTAACTCAACAAATGCCGATACGCACTATAATCAATCTCCTGCTTTTCCAGAAAGCTCGTCAAACTCCGGTAATCGCGCTTCGGTGTCGCAAGAATATACCCCTCGATGCAATGCGCTCTCGTCACTTCCTCGGCATTGGCCTCTAATGCGACTTGTCCAATCCTTGCAGCAATGGAATGCTTAGCAATATCCCGGAATGCCGTCGGTACAGGTGAAACTAATTGATCCAAAAAAGCTTTGGAATCGGCTGTCCATAGATGCCTGGAGCTGTCTACGTAGTGATTCTGCCAATCGAGTTTCGATTTGCCGTCCTCTTTGGGAAGGACCTTGATAAACTTGCGAAACATGAAGTATCCGCCCACGGACATGAAGAAAAGCAAGACACATACCCAGAAAATGATGAACCACATGAAGAAATCATTTGCCATTTATTTGTCACCTCACTTATTCGATTCATTATGATGTAAGAATTATACCTTATTTCTAGATTTCTTGCGACAATACGGGTAAAATAGGAGGGTAGAAGCTACTAATAAAGGAGTTATGGACGATGCCCAAAATTGGTTCACACGTTTCGTTTTCAGATAAAGGCCTACTGAATGCAGCAGAAGAAGCCGTTTCCTACGGATCATCAACGTTTATGATATACACAGGCGCACCGCAAAATACGCGTCGCAAGCCGATTGAAGAGCAATACATTGAAGAGGGCAAGGCTGTGATGGACAAGCATGCGATGAATGAAATCGTCGTGCATGCTCCTTACATTATCAACTTGGGTTCTTATAAGGAAGATACGTTTGAACTCGCTGTTCGCTTCTTGCAAGAAGAAATTCGCCGAACGGATTACATTGGCGTACGCAATATCGTGCTTCATCCTGGTGCATATACTGACAAGGATGCAGACTACGGGATTGCCCGGATTGCTGATGGTTTGAATGAAGTTCTTGCCGGTGTCAAAGATACGAACGTGAATATTGCCTTGGAAACGATGGCTGGTAAAGGGACGGAAATCGGTCGCAGTTTCGAGGAAATCGCGGAAATTATGGAGCGCGTGGAGTTCAACAATAAGTTGACCGTGTGTATGGACACTTGCCATATTCATGATGCTGGTTATGATATCGTGAATGATTTGGATGGCGTACTTCATCATTTCGATCGTACGATTGGGCTGGAGAAACTCGGCGTCATCCATTTGAATGACAGTAAGAATCCGCGCGGAGCAGGCAAGGATCGTCATGCACCACTAGGTTCAGGTTGGATTGGCTTTGAAGCGATGAACAATCTTGCGAATCACGAGAAGCTTCAGCATTTGCCGATGATTTTGGAGACGCCTTGGATTGGCAAAGAAGACAAAACACAGCGCCCGATGTACGAAGCGGAGATTGCGTTGCTGTCTGGTAACTTAAGTGGCCGTTTTGGCGGCGAATTCCTGGATCATGTGGAGCGAATTGACTTTTTGATGAACAAAAAAGATATTCACTACCGCGATTTCGTTGTGAAGACATGGGAATTGCTCAAAAATGATGCCAAAGCGAAGAAAGCAGACGGACGCGAGCCGTTGGAGCGCTTGTATGACATTCTTCACGAAGAACAGCTTTTCGCGGGTCTAAGCGAAGAACAAATCAACCAACGTCTGATTGTTTGGCTTGCAGGCAATGATATTTTGAAGAAAGCTTAGTCTTCTCATCAAACAGAAGCACAGAAATAGCTAGGGGGATAAACATGGAAGCGGGAAGCACGAGTAGTTCACTTCGCCGGGAGAGCGAATTGATGAATAGAGCAAGAATGCTGATTTCTTGCCCGGATCAACCAGGCATTGTAGCGGCGGTATCACAGTTTTTATTCGAATATGGTGCGAATATTGTCCAATCGGATCAGTACACGATGGATCCAGAGGGCGGGATGTTTTTCATCCGCATCGAGTTTGATTTAACAGAATTAGCGAGCCGCGTGGACAAGCTAAGATCAGATTTCGCCGTGGTTGCTGAGAAATTCACCATGGACTGGAGCCTTTCGCTGGCTAGTCAGAAGAAACGTATCGCCATCTTCGTGTCGAAGGAAGACCATGCGTTGCTGGAACTGCTGTGGCATTGGCGTGCAGGTGATCTCAACGCAGATATTGCGATGGTAATCTCTAACCATAATGATATGCGTTCACTGGTTGAGCCTTTTGACATCCCGTTCCACCATATTCCGGTTACCGCGGCTACCAAAGCCGAAGCGGAACAGCGTCAGCTTGAGGTTATTGGTGACGGCGTAGATGCCATCGTGCTTGCTCGTTACATGCAGATCGTTTCCCCTTCGTTCATCAAGCATTATGCGAATCGGATCATTAATATTCACCACTCGTTCTTACCTGCGTTTGTTGGTGGTAAGCCGTACGCCCAAGCGCATAATCGTGGTGTGAAAATCATTGGTGCTACTGCGCATTACGTGACAGAAGAGCTGGATGGCGGGCCGATTATTGAGCAGGACGTACAGCGCGTAAGCCACCGGGATAATGTTGAAGATTTGAAAAGAATCGGTCGTCATATTGAACGAATTGTACTCGCACGAGCGGTTTCTTGGCACGTAGAGGATCGCATTATCGTTCATAATAATAAAACGGTTGTTTTTAACTAATGTTAAGCAGGTTGTATCCAGTTATGGGTGCAGCCTATTTATATATAGGTGAGAAGTATAACGTTTTAGCGGGTTATTGTGGCAAAGCCTTAAAGCAAATGGTACAATAATGCAAGCGAGAAAAGTCACTTGTATGTACAAGTCGAATATTAACGAAAAAACAGAAATGATGGAGGGAATTTTCGAATGACTGTTACAAATAAAACAATCGAACAACTAGCTGTCGACACGATCCGTACGTTGGGTATTGATGCCGTTGAGAAAGCAAACTCAGGCCACCCAGGTATGGTAATGGGAGCTGCACCAATGGCTTACGTTCTGTGGAAGCAGCACATGAAACACAATCCTTCGAATCCTAAATGGGTCAACCGTGACCGTTTCGTTCTATCTGCTGGACACGGCTCAATGCTTCTATATAGCTTGCTTCACCTATGTGGCTATGATTTGCCAATGGAAGAAATTAAGAACTTCCGCCAATGGGGAAGTAAAACACCTGGTCACCCAGAGTACGGTCACACAGCTGGTGTTGATGCTACGACGGGTCCACTTGGACAAGGTGTGGGTATGGCTGTAGGTATGGCGATGGCTGAAGCTCATTTGAGAGAGACTTACAACAAAGAGAACTTCCCAGTTATCGATCACTACACGTTCGCAATTTGCGGCGATGGTGATATGATGGAGGGCGTTTCCTCTGAAGCGGTTTCCCTTGCAGCTCACTTGAAATTGGGCAAATTGATTATGATGTACGATTCCAACGATATCTCGCTTGATGGCGAATTGAATATGGCGTTCTCTGAAAACGTGCAAGCACGTTTCGAAGCTTACGGCTGGCAAGTATTGCGCGTAGAAGAGCAAAATGACCTTGCAGCCATCTCCAAAGCGATTGCAGAAGCGAAAGCTGATACAACGCGTCCTACGTTGATTGAAGTGAAAACGACAATCGGTTTCGGTTCCCCGAACAAAGGTGGTAAAGGTGGTCACGTTGGACCGCACGGTTCACCACTTGGCGGCAGCGAAGTGAAATTGACGAAGCAAGCTTACGGCTGGCCGGAAGAGCCGGACTTCTTAGTACCGGACGAAGTTCGTGCGCACTATGCCGAAATTCAAAAAGAAGGTACAGCAGCTGAAGCAGCTTGGACCCAATTGTTGAATGAGTACACTAAAGCGTACCCAGAGCTTGGCAACCAATTCAACGCAGCTGTGAATGGTGAACTACCGGCTGGTTGGGATGCTGATCTTCCAACTTACAGCACAGAAGACAAGCCGCTAGCTACACGTGCTGCTTCTGGTAATGCAATCAATGCCGTTGCAGGCAAATTGCCGCAACTAATCGGTGGATCTGCGGATCTAGCAAGCTCGAACAATACGATGATCAAAGGCGAGTCCAACTACAGCGCAAGCAACTATGCTGGCCGCAACTTGTGGTTCGGTGTTCGTGAGTTCGGTATGGGTACAGCGATGAACGGTATGGCACTTCATGGTGGTGTTAAAGTGTACGGAGCTACTTTCTTCGTATTCTCCGACTACTTGCGTGCTTCCATCCGTCTTGCCGCGCTTATGCAGCTTCCTGTGATCTACGTGCTAACACATGATAGTATCGCAGTTGGTGAAGATGGACCGACGCATGAGCCGATCGAGCAATTACCGGCACTTCGCGTTATTCCAGGCATCACTGTGATCCGTCCTGCTGATGGTAATGAAACATCTGAAGCTTGGCGTTATGCAATTTCCGAAGCCAAAGGACCAGTAGCGCTAGTCTTGACACGTCAAAACTTGCCTATTCTTCCAGGTACGGTTGAAGGAGCAAAAGCGAACCTAAGCAAAGGTGGATACGTTGTATCCGACGCTGCAAATGGCCAACCAGATGCGCAAATCTTGGCAACAGGTTCTGAAGTTCAACTGGCTGTCGCGGCTCAAAAATTGCTGCAAGCCGAAGGTATCAACGTTCGCGTTGTCAGCCTGCCAAGCTTGGAGTTGTTCGAGAAACAATCCAAAGAATACAAAGATTCCGTTATCCTACCAGGCGTGAAGAAGCGTCTTGCTGTTGAGATGGCGTACCCACTTGGTTGGGAGCGTTACACAGGCGATGAGGGTTCAATCCTTGGTATCTCCACATTTGGAGCATCCGCGCCAGGGGATCGTGTTCTGAAAGAATACGGCTTCTCACCAGAGAATGTTGCAGCACGCGTGAAAGCTTTGTTAGGCTAAAAACATGCAGGGGTTCAGCTCGTCTGGGCCTCGGCTTGCTCTTATTCGTAGTCATTTTAGAGGGGGAAATATTAACCATGTCCAGCTTTGAAAATGTAACCGTACTGACGAAAGCCAATGTTTATTTCGATGGAAAAGTAACGAGCCGCACTGTGCAATTCGCAGACGGCACGAAGAAAACACTTGGCATCTTGCTTCCAGGTGAATATGAATTCGGAACAGATACCAAAGAAATTATGGAAATCCAAGCTGGTGAACTCAACGTACTGCTGCCAGGCAGCAGCGAGTGGATCACAATCAGCGGCCAAGGTGAATTCACCGTGCCAGCGAACGCGAAATTCAAGCTTGAAGTGAAAACCGTGAGCGACTATATTTGTTCGTATATCGCTGAGTAATACCGCGAGTAATTCGAACTCATGAAATACAAAAACCATACATCTACTTGGACATAAAGTTCAGTGGATGTATGGTTTTTTTCATTTGGATACCCAGCTATAAAAGGAGCGGATGTCCATCTGCAGCACTTCTTCGATGTCGGTCATGCGAATCCATAATTGTTGAATCGTAGGGAGATCATGGCGTAGCTGAATATGTCGTTGCTTTATGTGAGAGAGGCTGATGCCAATCGAAGCAGGATGTGCAGGATTGATGATGAGATCCTCAAGCAGGACGGTTATTCCTGCTTCTGTATCAAGGATTTCTGTGGATTGGAGCTGCTGGAAAGGAGCATGAATCGGAATGTAAAGAGTGGACTTGCTAAAGTCTAGTTCATGGGGCCGAAACCGCAGTGCCATGAGGAAGGGGTGGATGCCCTCTTCATGGAAATCATAAAAGACGGCTAATTTCACGATTTGGCCAATTCCCCTTTTCGCTTTAAATGCTCCAGCTTGTCCATGATGGCGCGGGTCGCGTCCGACCAGTTGGCTGGATTGTATGTGTTTATTTGACGTTGTGTGAATTGTTGGTATTCATGATCCAGAATCCCTTGCAGGACGCGTCGCTGAATTTGTTCGATCCGTTCGCTGGCTAGTCGATAGGTTACCTGAAATTCTTCAGCAAGAAAAGTGACCATTTCATTCTTCTGCTCGGGCAGCGATAATTTCTTCAGCATAGACACAGGCATCGCCGCGTAGAGCTGAAAGGCGGAGGCATCCTGCTCTTGCCAATCGACATAGCGATCAGGCATAACCATCTGGTTGCCGGAATGGCGTAATACATGACAAAGCTCATGTAGGAAGTCTTCCCATTGCTCTTTGGCGGATA
Organism: Paenibacillus pectinilyticus; assembly: GCF_001700435.1. Classification (GTDB taxonomy): domain Bacteria; phylum Bacillota; class Bacilli; order Paenibacillales; family NBRC-103111; genus Paenibacillus_E; species Paenibacillus_E pectinilyticus. The sequence goes on along the minus strand of NZ_LYPC01000028.1, from coordinate 123,760 downwards.
AACGACGGTCAACATTGATGCTGAATAAACCATTTTTTTCGATAGCCATGCTGTTCATATCCATCGTATAAATCCAAATATGTAGTTTAGCGGCCAAGTTCGTCATGCTGAGCTGAGCTGGCGAGGCGATATCATGTTGAAGATATAGAGCTTCTACCCACTGTTCAAGGGGGGTTGCCTGGTAATGAGTGAACATGTTAATAGGGAATACACCTCATTTTAAGAATGTATGTTCGGTTATTTTGGCTAAAGAAAAGCCCACGTGGGCTTGGCTTTATGAGTATTGTTGTTCATCGAATACCTTCGTTACTGCTCACTGTCAGGTGTTCGGGACTGCTGCTGGTCTTTGATGAAATGCCAGAAACGGAGCATCTCATCGCGGCGCTCTTTGGGCGCGCTCTTGAAATCTTTAAAAAATAAGCTGACATCAGGATCATCGACTTCATCAAGACCTGCTCCAGGAAGCCTGTCGAGCGACTCTTCTTCTGTCGGAGCAAATCCGGCAAGCAAAAGGAGCTCGTCCTTCTCAGCGATACGAAGTGCATCAGCTAAGGAGATAACCGTATCCCGTGAGGGATTAAAGCGGTTATTTTCGATGGAGTTAATAAACGAATAACTAACACCAGACCGTTCGCCTAGTTCTCTGAGGGAAAAATTGTTCATCTTCCGCAGTTGCCGGATTCGGATGCCGAATTGCACCATATCTTTCATCGTTTGATCACCTGTTTCTATTGTAAATGGTGAGTGGTGCAAAAAACAAGAGCAGATCATGAAAAAGTTTTGGTTTTCAAAACATTTTGTGTTGAAATTTTAAACGAGAGGACGTATGATGTGTTTAGAATTTCAAAACGACATATTTTAGGAGATGATTGAGGGATGGCAGAACTTATTTTTAACATAGAGCAAGAACAGATCGATCGCCGGGCAACACGTAAAAGGGTGGAAAGCGTGCTTGAAGCCGTTCGAATGTATCGAGCAATGGGGTATTTGCGGAAAGAAAATGAAGCTATTTCGAATATGAATAAGTTGTTTCAAGTGTCAGAGCAGGCAGCTCCCTATCAGGTGGGTTCAGAGCAATATTTGTTAGGCATGTGCGGTGAAGTCGAGCAAGCGATATCTCGGTTAGATGAGCAAGAGCAGGAAATTATACGGGAACGGTATTTAAAAAGGGACAAGACATTCGATTTTTTGCTTTTTCATGAGTTTCATTTGAGTGAGCGTACCTATCGTCGGAAAAAGGGGCGAGCGATCGAAAAGCTAGCGTACATGCTGCGGCTGGAAGTGAAGGTGCTAGAAGGGTGACCGAAAGGTGGCCGTAGGTTGGCAGTCTGACTCATTTAGGGCGTGTTAAGATCGTTGTGTAGCCAAGTAAGGGAGGTGATCTTGCTAAACAGGAAGCACATAAAACCGTTCCGCAAGGTTCGATCTTAGCAAGATGGAATGGGACGTGTGAAGGAGTGAAGAAGATGTTTTGAAAAGAAAAAATGTTTTGAATTTCAAAACATTTTACGAAAGGAGGTGACAGAAGTGAATGATGAACTTGGGAGATCAACTGGCTTTGTATCTGCAGTCGCAAGCTGAGGGGGTTATCGGAACAGACCTCTTCCTTGATAACCTAGCGCCAACGGTAGATGAAGCCATCTGGTTGGGTCACATAGGTGGCAGTGCAGAGTTCAAACTCGATGGGCCGGATAGCTGGCGCAAGCTAAGCTTACAAGTCAGAAGCGCGACCTCGGCAGGTGCATATGAACGAATATGGCGGGCCATTACGAAGCTGCTTGAACCGGATGAGGGTGTGATCGAGGTCGAGGGCAACAGGTACACGGTGCAAATTACGTCGCTGCCCGCTCTGCAAGATCAGGATGCGAACGGCAGATTCCTCATGAAATGTGCATTGATTATAAGGCAAGTTCAATCTGTTGCAGAGTCATGGTTAGATGGCTTGTCCCAATTCACGGAAACTGCTCTCGGACCGCCATGGCGGGTATATCGGGGATTCAATGGCACATGCCGACCAGCCGTTTCGTGGCAGTGTATGAGCTTGCAGAGTGCGTCAACATCCAAAGGAACGGCTAAGCTTACCAAACATTATGTTGGGCAAATTGCTGCGAGGTCAGCAAGCGAGTATCAATTAGCTGCTCGAACATTATTAGCAGGGTTGGCTGAACAAGTTAAGCTGCCGGTAGTAGACGCTTATGGCAGGTGGATAACGGTTGTTAATTCGAATGTCGCGATGCGATCAGGCGATTTATCTACAGGCTTACTGACAGTTACGGTAACAGGAGCAGTTACGGCACCGCAAGGAACGTTCCCTCTAATGGCAGCTATGCACACAGAAACACAAATTCAAAACTGAGGTGATTTTTTTGAAACAGGGTACAAGCCTAACGAAGGATCAAGTAGAAGAAAAAGCAGCTGAAGCTGTAAGTTATGCAAAAGAAGAATTAATTAACCATTCACAAGAGTTGTTCGCTTACCCTCCAGAAGTGCTCATTGGGGCACTGCATGGGAAGGCAGAAACAGCTTTCACGATTGCTGAAATGAAACAAAACATTCAAAACTTTTTACAAAGGAAGGTGCAGGAATAATGGCGGGTGGAACTTGGAGTAAGACGGATCGTCCGGTATTGCCGGGTTTTTATATGAATTTTGAGGCGGCTGCGTTAAGTGCGATTGAGCCGGGTAGTCAAGGTACAGTAGTTATCCCAGTGAAGGCGAATTGGGGAACTGTGCGGCAGTTTGTGGAAATTACGAGTGAACAGGGCATCTACGATGCTTTCAGCAATGACCAATCTGGTGCGGCGACAGCCCCGTCTGTGTTGAAGCTGGCATTGCTTGGCAAGCCGAAGAAAGTGCTGGCTTACCGAATCGCTGATGCATCGGCGGCTAAAGCAACTGTAACACTGAAAGATTCGGCATCAGCGAATGTGCTGAAGCTCGATGCGAAGTATGAAGGAACGCGAGGGAACAACTTCTCAGTTCTCGTACAAACGAATGCCGTGGATAGCACGAAAAAGGATCTCAAGCTGCTCGAAGGCACAGCTGTACTGAGAACATTTACGTTCTCGGGAAGTACAATTCAAGCTGCTGCCGATGCAATCAATCAAGATACCAGCAACATTTGGTTGACTGCAACGGTGCTTGCTCCAGGCAATGGCACGCTGGCCGCAGTGTCCGGCAGCTCCCTTGCGGGAGGCAACTCGGGTATTAGCGGCATCGTGGCAACCGATTATGTGAATGCCTTGAGTGCAATGGAAACACAAGTTTTCCATGCGCTGGCGCTAGATGGCATTTCGGATGCGAGCATTCAAGCGTCGGTCGTCGCTTGGACAATGCGACTCCGCAGCGAGGGCAAGGGGATCGTGGCTGTACTCGGCGGTGCTGCTGCCGACGATACAGCGGTCGATGCCATCAGCCGAGCTGCGGCGAGGAGTGCGACGTACAATCACGAGGCTATCGTGAACGTAGGAACCGGAGCTATCTTAGCGGGTACGAGCTACAGCTCAGCGCAAATTTCCGCGTATGTGGCAGGCCTCATTGCGGGTCAGCAACTAAGCGAATCGACGACGTACGCGGTTGCACCATTCAGTGATGTGACGCGCCGCTCCACGCGAAGCGAGCAAGAAAGTGCTGTGAAAAATGGCGTGTTCCTACTGGTTCACGACGGTCAGAAGGTGAAGGCGCTTCGCGGCATGAACGCATTGGTCTCTTTACGCCAAGGCCAGAGTGCAGCTTGGAAGAAGATCCGTACGATTCGTGTCATGGACACGATTAATAACGATTTGCTGCGCACAGCGGAAGATAGCTACATCGGGAAAGTCAACAATACGGAAGAGGGACGTCTCGCGCTCGTTGAAGCTGCCAAGCAATATATGCAGGCACTGGCTCAAGCAGGCGTTATTGAAAATGAGGGCTTCGATGTGTATTTGAACCCAGCCTATTATGGTCAAGGATCCGTACTCACACCTGCAGCTGATCAAGTTTACATCAAGTGGGAAGCACAGTTGACGGACGTCATGGAACAAATTTTCGGCACATTTATCGTAAATTAAGGGAGGCATAATGATGAGTTTAGATGCGAGTAGAGTTATTTTAGGCACATATGGAAGTGTATATATTGGTGGTAAATGGCAAACGAATTTTAATCATTTGGAAGCACATGTTGAGATTCAAAAGAAAGAGCTCAATTTGGCGGGCGATCTTTGGGTTCGTCATAAGAAAGGTGCCATGAAAGGAACAGGCACGCTAAGCGGTTTCAAAGTTACAAGCGATATGATTGCCCGCGGATTCGATAAATTTAGTCTTGTTTCCAGATTAGATGATCCGGATGCTTATGGCTTTGAACGTATTACGCTGAACAATGTGATGCTGGACAAGCTTCAGTTAGCGAACTGGACAGCTGGCGAAGAAGTGAAAGAGGAAGTTACGTTTACGTTCGAAGGCTACACACTGAATGACCCCATTGAGGCGATCTAGATCTGATTTTAACCATTTTGAAGGAGGACAATCCTAATGTTGACTGATGAACAAATTTTGCAAAAATTGCTTGAAGCTGATCAATTGCCAGAAAAGACGTTAACCCTTTCACGGGTTGGCGTCCCCATTATTCTGCGCGGATTAACGGGTAAACAGGTGTTTGCGCTGCGTGAACGCTGCACGGAACGCTCGGACCGTCGAGGCGTCCAAACGGATCGGCTTGATGAAGAGCAGTTCAACGTCGCGTTGATCGCTGCCGCTACCGTGTCCCCCAACTGGGGGGACTCCCGGCTGCTAACGAAGTATCAAGCCAGCTCCGGCGAGGAAGTGATCAAGCGAATTTTGCTTGCCGGCGAATTGTCAGCGCTAGGTGATGAAGTGCTCGATCTGAGCGGATTTAATACGACGCTGGATGAAGTAAAAAACTAATTGCCTCCGGGGGGCTCCCGGCGATGCTCCATGCGATGTGGACGCGTCATCATTTGCTCCCCGGAGCATTTTTGAAGCTGCCTCGCGGGGAACAGTTATTCCTACTAGCCAGCTTGGAATTGGAGCTGGAGCAGGAACAAGTGTTGCAGCGAGAGCATGAACGCGCAAGGAGGTGAGAGCCATGAATGACATGGCGATGACAGGCAATTTAGCTAGGGTAACAGCTGCGCAAGATGGATTGCGCAGGGCTGTTGAGAGAACTGGCTCAGCTGTGCAGCGGTTGGATGGGCTGTTTGGCAAGGCAGCTGAAGCAGGCGCAAGGCTGAGTCAAGTGACAGCGAGACCGACGATTGCTGTGCGGGATTATTTTTCTTTTGTGATTGACCGGCTGCTGTTGCAGCTGGCGGATTTGAGCCACACGAAGGTCGATGTGAAGCTAATCATCAACGATCAGGTGATTGGCGCAGCGAAACAGCTGCGGCAATTGCTGAATGGCCTTGGCGGGACCTTATCGGTCAGCACGCAGGGCGGCGGGGGATCGGTAGCAGAAGCTAAGGCATCAGCTTCGGCTTCTGTTTCTATGATTACGGTGCAGACATTACCGCCCAAGAAAAGCCCGATTGATACATGGATTGACCGCTTATTGAAAATAGGTGAGGCTGTGAAGTTATTTGGCGAAGCGGTCCAAGCGTTCGGTGAAGGTATCAAAAGCATTGGTGAGGGATGTAAATCCTTCGCTGAGGGGATCAAGTCGATCTCAAAAAGCTTGAATTCCAGCTTTAAAGCTTTTGCAGATAGCTTCAAATCGGTTGCCAATAGTATTAAAGCCATCATAGATAGTATTAAATCTCTGAAGGGTTTGTTCTCTGGGACAGGCAAGGGCCAAGGAAAAGGTACGAAGTGCTGCACAGATCAGAAGACCAAAACGAAATCAGAGGCAGGAGAAAAAACCAAATCGCAGGCAGGAGATAAGGCCCAATCTCAGGCCAAGGATAGGACGAGGCCTAATGTTGGTCCTAGCGGTGATTCTGGGCTGGACAGAACCGCTCCGGTGGGACACCCCAACGGACATCCCGAAGGACATCCGCCAGCTTCACCGAAGGGACGACAATCCAAACTGTTCAAAGGTGGCTCCAAGTTGCTGAAAGGAGCGGGCAGAGTGGCAGCTCCGCTTGGCATTGGCATGGCAGCTCTGGATGTACTTACTTCAGAGAACAAAGTGGGAGCGGCGGTTCAAGCAGGTGCAGGTGCGGGCGGCGCTGCTCTCGGTGCTGCGCTGGGTTCAGTCGTTTTGCCAGGATTAGGAACGGCAGTAGGTGGAATGGTGGGAGGCTGGCTCGGGGATAAAGTAGGTTCCTTTTTTGCGAACAAATGGTTTTCTGGGAAGAAGAATCCTGAGGATACAGCATCCAAAACGTCACTTGTACCTGAGGGACGCGACTCTGTGGCATTTGATCCCACGCAAGCTGTGTCTGCAATACGCTCCTCAGGACCGCAAGCAGCCACTCCGAACAATTATGATGTTAAAGTGGATGGCGTAGCGGTCAATTTTCCCAAGGAGGAAGTTGATAAGGAGAAGCTTGCTTTCACGATCGGGCATCAAATTGTGTCGCAAATGAATGCGGCGATGCAAAACCGCTCAGAGAACGGAGGTCGCGCGTATGCTTAATGAAGCTATGGAATTTACACTGGAAGATCCGAACGGTTTGTTGCTGCACTTTCCGGTCAATCCGACAGAAGTGAACATTCGCCGGGATAAAAGTTTCGAAACGGTCACCATTATTAATGGCGGTGAACTGGATGTGCCGCAAGGTGTGAAGGTGAAGGAAATCGCTTTCTCTTCCTTTTTCCCAGCAGAATATGACGCTAGTTACTGTAAGTACACACCGTTGCCCGATCCGCAAACAGCGATGAACCAGCTGAATACATGGATGGAAAGTCGTGAGCCACTCCGCTTGAGAATTACGGGTACGGATGTGAATGTGCTCGTCATGCTGTCGGCGCATAATAGCAGTTTCAAGGGCGGTGAGCCCGGCGATGTGTATTTCGATGTTACTTTTCGTACTTGGCGGGACTATAAAGTGAGGACGCTGGCGGAGCGTATCGGCACTTCTGGTGGCGAGGCACGACCTGATATTAAGCCTGTATCGGCTACGTACACGGTCAAGTCAGGGGATTCTCTTTGGGCGATTGCGAAAATGAATCTCGGTTCCGGCAGCCGTTGGCGGGAAATCTATGAATTGAATCGCACGTTAATCGGTGATAATCCGGATCTTATCCAAGTCGATCAAGAGCTGGTGATGCCCTGATGGCAGGATTGAATAGCGGGTCTTATGATATTTGGCTGGATGAGCAGTATGTGCTGGGAGATTTGATTTATGAAATGACGCTGGAAGAAGCGCTGGACGAAATCTCGTATCGGGCGCAATCGACGATTGTTGTGACGTCGGATTTTCCGGGGATGAAGCCGGGTCAAGCGGTTCGTGTTATTGGCATTCCTTATGGAGGAGCAGAGCAAGTGGACCTGCTGCATCCAGCCGTTGTATGGCAGTGCGAAAACAGTTATGAGCGAATAGATCGCCTGACGGTGACGATGTATGATCGCACCATTTATTTGGCCAAGTCAGATGATGAGTATGTGTTTGCGGGCGGTATGACGGCGAATGAGCGTATACGCAGATACGCAGAGGATTGGCACATTCCGCTCGGGCAGTTGCCGGACACAGGTGTCAAGCTTGCGAAAGCGATGTATCGCTCAGAGTCGATATATTCGATGATCATGAAGGATCTCAAGGAAACAGCTAAGAAGGGCGGACCCATGTACCGTCCACGCATGACAATCAACGGATTGGAGCTTGTGGAAATAGGCAGTAATGCGACGGTATGGTCCTTGGAGCCGAGTGAGAATGTGATGAACATTATGCAGAAAAGAACGCTCGAAGGAGCCGTTACCAAAGTGAAGGTACTTGGCACCAAAGAAGCAGGGGATAATGCCGCAGCGCAAGTGCTAGCTATTGAAGAGGGCGAACTTGCTGAGCTAGGCACTCTGCAAAAAATCGTCCAAGACAGCAGTTTTAATTCAGTGAGTGAGGCCAAAGAGGCTGCGCGTGCGCTTCTCTCAGGCGTACAAGAGACGATTAGCGTTACGTCGATTGGTATTAACACGATTCGTGCCGGAGATAGGGTGGATTTGGCGGGAAGCGGGATGGAGCTCATTGCGATGTCGGTCAGACACGAGTTAGGCGATCCCGGCAAAATGGTGCTGGAGCTGGGTAGTCCTGAGCTCGTCAGAAGGAGGTATTACATGAATGAATCCGTATAAAAAGCTAGCTTCCCTATTGGACGATCGGATGTCTGGGCATGCCGCTTCAGCGGTTTCCGGCTTACCGGCGGAATTGGGTACAATGACGGCTGGCGGCCTGAAGCTGGATCGTTTTAAACATGAAATCGCGGATTATTATGTGGCGGATTGGATGGCTAAGCTTCATCTGCCTAATTTCGCGCTGACTGGCACGGTTTCGGGTTTAAGCAGCGGTGGAGTTCCTGTAGCGGGTCAGGGCACATTTGCTTTTACAGAGTCGGGCGTTGAGGATGTGCGAATGGAATTTCAGCATGGCTTGAAGCCTGGTGACCGTGTATTGGCGATTCCGATCGATGACGGCAATGATGCCGTGATTCTGTGTAAGGTGGTGAAATAGATGCCGAATTTATTTCCGCTAGTGGGAGCGGGCGCTGGGACTGGATTAGGGGCGGAAGCGCTTTTGGCTGGAGGCAAAATGGGGAAGATACCGTTCGGTCGTAGCCCGAAATTTGACCATTCACTTGGGGAGTTCATTACGACACCAACGGGTAAAATCGCGGAGTGTACGGACACCGAAGCCTGGGTTGAATGGTGCCAAAAGGCGCTGCGCGCAAGGCGTTACACGCATCTGGTGTATTCCCGGTCCTACGGTCAGGAGTATGACGATTTGATTGCCCGCCATTTGTCCCGCCAAGCGAATGAAATGGAAATTGTGCGTATTACGACGGAGACCTTGAAGGTCGATCCGCGTACAGCGGACGTTCGTCATTTTACATGGGAGTGGGAAAATGAGAAATGCTCGTTTCAATGTGAAATCGTGAACGTGCGAGGCGAGCAAAAAAACATAAAAGGAAGTGTGGTGATCAGTTAATATGGCAAGTTTACCCGATTATTTGACAGAACAGACAGAGGAAGCGATCCGGAGCCGGATGTTAAACTGCTTCCCTTCCGATTTGGACAAGTCAGAAGGATCTTATATCTGGGATGCGTTGGCTCCAGCTTCTATTGAATTAGCGCTTGCGGCGCTGCAGTCACAGGAGGTTTTGCGGCGAGGATTCGCGGGGACGACCTTTGGTCCATATCTGGACATGCGCTGTGCAGAGCGAGGCATTACTCGCAAAGACGCGATGAAGGCTGTCGGCCAAGTGAAGTTCACAGGTGTTGTTGGGACAATCATTCCGCAAGGAGCGCGAATTGGTACGTTGGCAGATGCCTTGTACGGCACGTCATCTCGGATGTTTGAAACGCTGGATGCGGCCGTTGTAGATAGCTCAGGATATGTGATCGTGTCCGTATCGGCATTAGAGGGAGGGGTTAAAGGCAATGTGCCGAGCGGAGCGGTCAGCCTACTGGTGACGCCAATCGTAGGAATCACGAGCGTGACGAACACATCACCAATGACGAATGGGACGGATGTAGAGAAAGATGAATCATTGCTCAATCGTTTTTACGCCAAAGTTCGTTCCCCAGGCACAAGCGGCAATAAAGCCGACTATCTGAACTGGGTGCTCGATGTGGCGGGTGTGGGTGCGGCGCAGGTGCTGCCCCTGTGGCAGGGCCCCGGAACCGTTAAGGTCGTTATCATCGGCACGGATAAAAGGAGTGCGTCTGCTTCCATCGTCACAGCCGTGCAGCAGTATATTTACCCGGCTCCACCCCTGGTGGGGAAAGCTCCGATTGGAGCTGTCGCAACTGTTGTGGCTGCTGCCGAAGTCGCGATTGGCATTCAGGCTGTACTTACCTTGAACGGGTCAAGAACATTGGCACAGGTCAAAAATGATTTTACGGAGGCTGTTCGCGCCTATTTATCCGAACTGGCGTTCTCGAGTGATCCAGCGGTTCGCTATGTGCGCATTGGTTCCTTGTTGTTGGACACGCCAGGCGTGCAGGATTATGCCAACTTGCAGATCAATGGCGGCAGCTCGAACATCACGATCAACGTAGGGCAAGTTGCTGTTATTGGGGTGGTGTCGCTCGTATGACGCAAGTGACTTCAACTAGCGGCAACCGCATGCTGGGCTACTTGCCCGATTACTACGAGACATCGCGCGTCATGGGCGCCATTCTGCAAGCCCAAGGGGCAGAGCTCGATCAATTGCGTGTCTCCTTGGAGGAGACACTGGGGCAATTTTTCGTCAGCTCCGCGACTTGGGGGCTGGACGCTTGGGAAGCTGAGCTCGGCATCGCGCCGGCACCGAACAAGCCCGACGATCAGCGTCGCTCGGTGATCAACGCCAAGCTGCGTGGCGTCGGCACCGTAACCGTGGATTTGATCCAAAACGTGGCCGAGGCTTACGAGCGCGGAGCGGTGGAGGTTACGCAGCAGCCGTCGCTGTACCAGTTTACGGTGAGGTTTGTGGATACATTGGGGACGCCGCCGAACTTGAACGATCTGCAAGCAGCCGTTGAGGAAATCAAGCCCGCGCATTTGCAGGTGATCTATAAGTACAAATATTTTTTGCTCAGTCAGTTGCACCAAGCAATGAAAATTAGTGAAATTCAAACGAGGAAAATGACCGACTTCGCGCCATTCATTCCCGTTTAACATGGAGGGAAAAACATATGTCCAGCAACACAACGAACGTAGGACTGTATAAGAAAAATCCGTCCACAGACGGCAATGATACTTTTGATATTAACACCATGCTGAATGATAACTGGGATAGGATTGATGCGCAGCTAGGCGCACAAGTCGCCGTGAGTCCACCGCCAACAGCGGTGAACCTGGTTAATGGACTGCAGGTTGTGAATGTTCCACAGAGTTCGCCGTTTAACTTGCAAAATATTAAGGGGCGTACGTTGGTTAATTTGTTGGGTAGGGATGGGAACTTCGAAGATATAAGTAGATGGGGTGCCTTTCAAGGAACAATTGCACTAGATACAGCAAATAAAATATATGGGGCAAACTGCGTTAAAGCTACAATTGGAGTTGGGCAAAGCTACGTAGCTGTACTTCAAGATTTATCCCTTAAAATCGGCAGTAATTATATCGCAGTTGCTGAGGTTAGAAATGGAAATTCGTCAATGGGGGTGAACGTTGCCGTTGTAGGTAAGGGGACGGCCCCCCCTAATCTAACCATAAATAGTACATTAAGTTATGTGAAATTCGTTGCTACAGTCGTATCACAACGAGTACAAGTTATGGTAAATGGGGTAGCAGGGCAATATGGTTATGCTGATGGATTCAGGGTGTACGAGCTATCCACAGCTGAATATACTGCTTTAGCAAGTATGACAGATGCACAAATTGCTGCTAAATACCCATATGTTGATGACGTAAAGCATGTTAATGCACCTTATGTGATTAAGTATGGGGAAAACTTAGCACCTACTTTCGGGGAATGGTCTAATGCTATTGCAGAAGCTTTCCCAACGCCATATTCAGCTAAAATCATTTCTTCTACAACAGCGAACCAACAAGCTGCTGCTACCGTAAACGCAGTTGTTGGTACTGCCTACACATACGCAGTATCTCATAACGGATATATAGGCATGGATTTTAGAGACAATGTAGGGAATGTATTACTTACATCGGGATTCGTAACTTCCCAATCCATAACCTTAACTGCCCCAAGTGGAACAGCTACTGTGAGTATTTATATTGCGAGTAATGGTGTTATAGGTACATTCACATTCTCTAACCCTATGCTTAACCTTGGAGTAACAGCCAAACCATTCAAACCACGTAATGACAATATGCTTGCATTTCCTAATGTCCAACTAACATCTTCAGTAGATGGTTCTATGTATGACACGTTATTTAAGCGAAATGGTAAGTACTTTGTCGAGAAGCGATTCAGGGATATGGTGCTGGATGGTAGTCAAACTTGGATATTTGACGCTGATCTAACGGGTTGCAAATCAGTAAGAAGTCCGATAACAGGTCAGACTCCACATACACAGAGGGTAACAAAGTTCGATGGTAAGCCCTTAACTTTTTCAGCAGGGGGATCGACCGTTCCTGATTGGACAGTTTTCGATCTTGCAAATCTTTATATTACAATTGCAGACTTAGATAGCGGTTGGGGAGAGGCATACACACCAACGGCACAAGAGATACAAGCATACTTCTACGGTTGGAGGATGTATGATGGTGGGGGTTCGGGTCTACCTTATAATAACTCAGGAACAAAAACATGGAACACCATAGCTGGGTGGGGAACTCCTACATATTCGACATTTACGTTACCTACATCCATAGCTCCAGTTGGTAATGGCAACTGGAAACCGTATAAACTAGCCTACCAATTAGCTACACCTGTATTTGAGGAAATCCTAGTAGAAGGCAGTATGAGTCTACATGAGGGATTGAATCAGATTGAAGTGGGGCAAGGGGCTGTAATCCGGGAGAAGGCCTATCCTTGGTACCTCGCGGGCAGTAACGAGTATTTGATTAACAATACTGCGGGGACGCCTAGCTTGCTACGAAATAGAGCACGAAACATGATGATGGTTTATAAAAACGGAAAGATAGATAATAAGTGGTATGTATTATCAACAGGGCTGCCTTACGGTACTTCCCAAGCGGGAATTAAAGCCGAAAACTTCGACCCAACTGCCGTATACGAAGCAAGCTATATTGCACTTGATCAATACATACTATCAGCACCAGTACAAGCAGTAACGGCCGAAGCGGCAAGTAATCTGAAAACCGTTGTTGATGTGTTGGCGGCGAATCAAGCAGATCAAGACGCACGTATTAGTGCGACTGAGATTCTAGCTAGACAGATATACAACGTCCCTCAAAAAACAAGTGCGGTATTGGTGTTGTACGTAGACGGGACAAACGGAGCTGACAACAACGATGGAAGTGCAGGGAAGCCGTTTAAGACGATTCAACGGGCAATTAACAACGTTCCGCAAATTGTAAATCACGTGGTAACAATTAACGTATTGGTAGGGGCGTATGCAGAAGATGTAGATTTGAGTGGGTTCATATGTGCTGGTAGCACAAGTGTATTCATAAAACTTGTCGCAATAGGTGTCGTAACTGTTAATAGTATATCTATGTCTAGAACAACTAGAGCATCTATAACTGGTTTTACCGCTACAGCTACAACAAATTCAGGCTTTAGCGCTAATAACTGTGGCTCAATAGACTTTAATATGTGTACTGTAACTTCTGCCTCAGGATCGACGGAAGGGTTTAGTATAGTACAATCGAAAGCGCAAATTACGAATTGTGTAGTTTCAAATAGAGTAGTTGCGTTTCTCATAAGTACAAATAGCGAAGTTATGATCACGAATAATACAGGAACAGGAAATACGTATATATTTAGTGGTGCAGGTGGAAGTAAAGTTACAACATCGGGGACAATCCCAACAGGAACGACTATTTACAGTAGTTCATTCGTCGGAGTTGTTAACCCTTGGGGAGATAACACGCAAGCAAATCGTAGCGCATTCCGGACAACATTAGCAACAACTCAAAATATTTCCGCTTCAACGTCTACTAAACTTGCATTTGCATCTGAGTTTTACGATAATTTGTCCGAATTTGACTCTGTAATCAACTACAGGTTTACTGCTGCTCAGTCTGGTATCTATCTCTTGCGTGCATCAGCAGAAGCGAATGCTACAGTACCATCCGGGTCATCTATGTATATCATAGCAAGGGTGAATGGGATTAACTTAGCTGACATTGGGATGCTTCATGCCAATAATTCAACACCACCGCTAGTTAACGGACAAATAGTTCTTAAACTTAATGTAGGCGACTATGTAGAGTTTTACTATACTTCAACTGTTGCATTAACGCTTAATGTATATAGTACAGAAGCTAGCATTACACGTATCGCATAAAGGAGGAAACCCATGAACATAGTACAAGCAATCATTCATTTATATCCACAAGCTGTCTCTTCCGTAGACTTCATCGTTCAAGACGATTCAGACGGTAACGGCCCGTATATTGCACAATGGAACTTGGAGCATCCACAACCGACTACAGAAGAGCTGCAATCCGCATGGGACACTATGCAACCGACGCCAGAACAAGTATTAAATGACGTTCGATCCTCCCATATCAACAAGCTCAACGCGGCATGTAATACATCCATTCTCGAAGGATTTACTTCAAGTGCACTCGGAACAGATAATACCTATGACTTTGAATACCATGACCAGATTAATCTCGAAGGCATGCTTAATGCAATCTCAGCAGGGATCATTACCGAGAACATCATCTGGAAAGCATCAGGCGTTCCACAGCCTCATAATTTTGAACAATTCAAGGTGTTATACGCCGACGGGCTCGCCCATAAAAACGCCAACATCAACAAGTATTGGGAGTTAAAAGCAGAGGCAATATCAGCGAATAATGCTGAAGATATCGTATCCATAATGTGGTGAAACACCGTAATGGGGCCGCTAGGAAGCCACAAATCCTAGGGGCCTCCACCCATCCCAAAAGAAAGGAGCACAAACGCATGAACCAAATCTGTTTTAACCTGATTTCTGCCACGCTCGGAGCCATCGCGACCTACACGTTTGGTGGGTGGAGCGAACTGATAGGCCTCTTCCTCATGGCGATACTCGTCGATTATGTCACGGGTATTGCCGCCTCGATGAAAGAGCAGCAGGGCCTTAACAGTCAAGTTGGTTTTTGGGGCCTTGCGCGCAAAGGGCTGATGCTGCTTGTCATTATGCTGGCTCATCGCATGGATATTCTCATGAATACAGACCTGATGATGACTGGAGCGATCTATTTTTACTTGGCGAATGAGTTGATTTCTATCACTGAAAATTATGGACGTTTAGGCCTGCCACTGCCTGTTTTCGTGAAGCAAATGATTCAAGTTTTGCGCAGCAAAGGGGAAGGAATATGAGCTCGAGTCTATTTGTTGAGCAAATTGCATCAGCTGCACAAGAAGATATGCGGGCATTTGGTATTTTGGCTAGTGTGACCATCGCACAGGCTATTCTAGAAAGCGGTTGGGGCCGCTATGCCCCAGGCAATAATTTATTTGGGATCAAAGGCAGCGGGCAGCTGCAAGCGACACAGGAATTCATTAACGGCAAATGGCTGCAAATTGTAGCTGGTTTTCGTGTTTACGAAAGCTGGAGCGATAGTATTCGCGACCACTCCTTACTGCTTGCTGCCAACCCAAGATACGCCAAGGTCTTACATGAGCGAGACTACCGCAAGGCAAGTTGGGGACTGCAGCAAGCAGGATACGCAACAGATCCACAATATGCAGACAAGCTGATTGGTATTATTGAGGGGAGCGATCTGACCCGTTATGATGAAGTTGTAATTGTAGAAGAAGGGGAGTATGTAATGAGTCCGGATGATGCCAATAAAATTATTAATTTTTTATCTGCGGCTTGGATGAGCACGGAAGATGTTGAAGCTAAGGAAGAATTTCATCGATTAGCCAATGAGCTCCGAAAAGTATCAGGACAGATGTGAACGGTCGTACTAGTAAAATCCCACCTACTCTCGATCACCGTATCGAGGAGAAGTGGGATTTTTTAGGCTAGATTCTTGCCTGTATACATCCACTAACCTCAAAAGTTGCCTCGTGCACGTATCCGGTAATCCCTCCAGCCCTTACTATGATAGGTGAGAAGCTTCGCCCACTAACGATTAGGGGAGAGATACCCATGGCTCGAAAACGTAACGATCGTTCTAATATTATTGTTTTTTTCACGGATCAGCAGAGAGCGGATACCACCGGTATCCACGGCAATCCGCTGAATCTGACACCGAACTTCGACCGCCTAGCGGCGCACGGTACGCACGTGCCGCTAGGCTTCACATGCCAGCCAGTCTGCGGACCGGCACGCTCCTGCATTCAAACCGGACTGTACGCTACGGAGTCGGGTTGCTTCAATAACCGCGTTCCCCTCCCACAGGAGGGGACGAAGCTGGCCGAGCACTTCCGCGCAGCGGGCTACCAGACCGGCTATATCGGCAAATGGCATTTGGCCGGAGAGAATCCGGTCCCCGAGCATAAGCGCGCGGGCTACGACTATTGGCTGGCCGCCAATTCCGTCGAAGGCACGTCAGAGCCCTATGCGGCTGTTCTCTGGGACAACGACAACAACCGCGTTGAGCTCCCCGGCTACCGCGTCGATGCACTGACCGACGCGGCCATAAGATACATCGACGCTCACAAAGAGGAGCCGTTCTTCCTGTTTCTCTCCTTCCTCGAGCCGCATCATCAGAATCACCTCGACGACTATGTCGCGCCAGACGGCTACAAGGAACGCTATACAGGCAGGTGGACACCGCCAGATCTTGCAAGCCTCACCGGGACGGCGCCGCAGCATCTTGGCGGTTACTACGGCATGGTCAAGCGGCTGGACGAAGCGCTGGGCCGAATGCAGGACGCCATCAAGAGCCTTGGCTTGGCGGAGGATACGATCATTTTGTTCACCGCTGATCATGGCTGCCATTTCAAAACACGCAACGCGCAGTATAAGCAGTCGTGCCATGAAAGCTCCATTCACGTGCCATTCGCGCTCACGGGACCGGGCTTCACAGGCGGCGGCCGCATCAAGGAGCTGGTCAGCTTAATCGATATCCCGCCGACGCTGCTCGACGCAGCGGGGATTGCGATTCCTCCCGAGATGCAGGGTCACTCCCTGCTATCCCTAATCAACCAAAAGGCGACCGATTGGCCGCAGGAGGTATTTGTGCAAATCAGCGGAACCCAGGTGGCCCGGGCCATCCGAACGAAACGCTGGAAATATAGCATTTGGGCGCCCGATAAGCATGGCGGGCAAGATTCCTGCTCCGATAAGTACGTCGAGGAGTGCTTGTACGATCTGCAAGCAGACCCTTATGAGCTGACGAATTTGGCAGGCATGGAGTCCCATGCAGAGGTTTCAGCTGTGCTAAGGGAGAAATTACTGCGACGAATGGCGGCAGCAGGGGAAGCCGTTCCCTACGTCGAGTCAGCTCCGCAAAGACCGAGCGGTCAAAGGCGTGTTACACAGGCAGAGCAACAGCAATAGCTATGGTAGTTTTTACCTTTATGTAGCTCGGCCACGTGTTCTATAATAGACATACATTCAAGAGGAAGCGTGGTGACGGGCTTACATGAAATTCAGTTACTTCAAGAAGTGGATTGCGTTTATACTACTGATTTCAGTGCTGCCTGTCGTAATGATCGGGATATTTTCCTATTACAAATCGTCGGGAGACATTCAAGATAAGGTTAACGAGGGCAACCGGCAGAATCTCCTTCAAACGGAGTCGCGTGTCGAGCAGATTCTGCGAGCGCTGGAGTACTCGGTTACCCAGTATGGCAATTCACCGCAGGTGACGTCGGCCCTTCAGCAGTCACTAACGATCGATGACTTTCAGACGATTAACAGCTTGTCCAAAGGGCTGAATAGTCTGCAATTTTATTTTGGCATACGAAACGTGTATTTAATTAATCTGGACAAAAATTGGGTAGTCGGAAGCGAGGGCTTCAATTCCTTTACAGATCAGTCCTATCACGATTTATTCATGAAATATGCCCAATCGAGCAATGGTCTGAGTTGGGTGACCGCTAGCGGTGAGGGAACGAACACATCGAATTCATCCCATACATCAAATACAGAGGGACTCATTACGCTGGTCTCCAAGCTTCCATTCAATAACACGTCCAAAAATCCGCCTGGGATGATCGTAATCCAAATTTCCAATGCGGAGCTGAATCAGTTTCTGCTGAATAATAGTCAGTTGGGTGAAGTGTTTGTACTGGATCGCAATAATCATGTCATGCTAGGGGATCATACGGGGGCGGGCGTAGACAAGAAAAGCGTAGAAGCCATGTGGGACCAAACCTCGTCGGATCCTGCTTATGTAGAACATGGCGAGCTTGCAACGACGATCCACGGTGAGCGCTTCTGGGTGAACTATCAGAAATCCCCGTATAACGGCTGGACATATCTGACGATTCAGTCGATTCATCAAATCACGAAGGACTCCCGATCCATCGGGTGGTTCACCCTTGCGACTTGTCTGTTTATTTTGGTCGTGATCCTACTAGTGGCATACTTCGGGACGCGACGTATGTATAGCCCGATTCAACGGCTTGTTGATTTCACGAAGAATGCTGCAGGTGTGCAAGCAAGACCGACAGGTAACCAAGACGAACTGTCCTTCGTTCGCGATCGCATTGCAGCGCTTCTCGATTCGGGCAATGAGATGGAGAACCGGATGTTGCATGATCTATCGCAGTTGCGTGAGTTTTTTATGATCAAAATGCTGCGAGGTCAAATGTCAGACAAAGAACTGACCGATAAGCTGAC
This sequence comes from Paenibacillus pectinilyticus, assembly GCF_001700435.1. Classification (GTDB taxonomy): domain Bacteria; phylum Bacillota; class Bacilli; order Paenibacillales; family NBRC-103111; genus Paenibacillus_E; species Paenibacillus_E pectinilyticus. The sequence goes on along the minus strand of NZ_LYPC01000028.1, from coordinate 105,307 downwards.
GCGCTTCGACTTTCCTTCAGGCTGGAAGAAACTAGCCATCTTAACCCTGCAGATCGATACCCTGGAGGGTACGCGTTTTGAAGAACGAGATCGCGATCTGCTACTTTTCGCCATCAGCAATATGGTGGGGGAAATCATCCCCTCCCCTCAACGGTTCAGTCCGATCATGCTGGACGAATCGCAGTTGACCTTGCTAGCTACCGATGCCGAGACGAACGAGGATTGCCGGAAGTTTGCCTACGCCACAGCGGAGCAGATCAAGGAATCTATCGCAAGTCTGCTGCAAGTAACCGTTAGCATAGGAATCAGCCGGCCTTTTGAGAAGCTAACGCTAGCGAATAAAGCCTATGAGGAAGGTTTATCTGCCCTCAAATATAGGCTGAAGCTAGGGTCCGGCATTATTCTCGACATGGACAGCATTCATCCGGATGGCGGCGGGGCAGAGTTCGCCTATGCGAAATCGCTCGAGCAAGAACTCATCATCGCGGTAAAAGAAGGCCATGATTTGCTGGCAGATAAACGCTTGCACGAATTCATGCAGCATCTGCGCAGTCGTAATCTGCCTTTCGATGAATACCAGATGATCATGACACAGCTGCTGTCAGCACTAACCAGGCTAGTCTATGAATGGAATAGCTCGTTAATCGCTGTTTTTGGAAGCGATTCGTCGATTCTAGAGGCCTTTTACAAGCTGCATACGGCAGAAGATACAGAAAGATGGCTTAGCCAATCGGTCATTCATCCTCTTATTCGATTCCAGAACAATCGGAACGAGTCACAGTACAACAATATCACCGAAATGGTGATTCGATTCATTCAAGAGGAATACGATACGGATCTATCGCTCGAAGCGTGTGCGGCCCGTATTAATTTCCATCCTGTGTATGTGAGCCGGGTATTTAAGAAGGAAACGGGCGTTAGCTTCAGCGACTATTTGGCACAACACCGACTCACGGTAGCCAAACGATTGCTGGCAGAGACGGATATGAAGGTATCGGAAATTGCGGAGAAATTGTCGTATTCGAACTCGGCGACGTTCATTCGTTACTTCAGCAAGGTGGAAGGCATGACGCCAGGTCAATATCGCAAAGAACTGCAAACCGCAGATCACACCTAACAGAAGTCAAATAAGGAAGGGGCTGAATCGTCGATTCGGCCACTTCGCCATGTTTGCAGAAGACCATTTTGCCTATCCAAAGTACGATTTCAAGGTTGCCGGAGGGATATCAGCAGTTATCCAAAGCACATTACCCTGAAATAACCCCGAAATGACGCGTGAAGTTGCCGTGTGTGTATAGTCGGAAACAGCCGCCTACCTTATGATGAAGCCATGTTACAACGAACATCGAGAAAAGGAGGGGGCACAAGATCGCACACGTAAACGCAAATCCAATAACAAAGCCACTGCAGAATTCCACGTTAATCAAAAAGAAAAAAGGGATCGTCTACGAGCTCGTCACGAACAAATGGCTGTATATCATGTTATTTCCTGCTATGCTGTACTTTTTCGTTTTTAAATACATTCCTATGCTGGGCGTCGTGATGGCGTTTGAGAACTATAATCCGGTAAAAGGCATGCTGCATAGTGACTGGGTAGGATTTAAGAACTTCACACATTTCTTTGGTGAACCGACATTCTGGATGTTATTCCGAAATACGTTGCTGTTAGCGCTGTACAGCTTGCTCTTTTATTTCCCGCTGCCGATAATTCTTGCACTTCTATTGAATGAGGTTCGCAAAGAAGCGTACAAACGATTCGTGCAGACGGTGATCTACATTCCCCACTTCATTTCGTGGGTGGTCGTGGTCAGTATGAGCTACTTACTGCTAACGACAGAAGGCGGTGCCGTGAATAACGCGATCGCAGGACTCGGATTTGAAAAGATTCCATTTCTGCTTAGCAGCGAATGGTTCCGGCCAACTGTGGTGCTGCAGCTCATCTGGAAGGATACAGGCTGGGGGACGATTATCTTCCTGGCTGCGCTATCCGGGGTAGATACGCAGTTATACGAAGCCGCTACAATGGATGGTGCCGGGCGTTCCCGTCAGTTGTGGCACATCACGTTGCCAGCGATTCGAAGTACGATCGTTATTCTGCTGATTTTGCGCTTGGGCCACTTCCTAGATGTCGGCTTTGAGCACGTGTTCCTGATGTTGAATTCGATGAATCGTGAGGTCGGCGAGGTGTTTGAAACGTACGTCTACCGCATCGGTTTAACGCAGGGACAATACAGCTACAGCGCAGCCGTTGGATTATTCAAGTCGGCCATTGGGCTCGTTCTCGTCCTATCCGCAAACTGGCTTGCGAAACGATTCGGTGAGGAAGGCGTGTATTAGGCCGCATGGAAAGGGGATTCGTATGAAACATACAACGTGGTCCGGCAAACTGTTCGATGCTGTGAATGTTCTCATTTTATTTATCATTGCCATGTCGACACTGGTGCCGTTCCTGTATATCATTATCTCATCATTCGCCAATCCTGCAGATCTGGTGTGGGCCTCGATTTGGAAACTGCCAGCTAAGCTGAATGTGGAGGCATATCGCTACATTTTTTCTACCTCTACGCTAACGCACAGTATGCTGGTTTCCATCTATATCACGGTGCTCGGAACAGCGATCAACCTTGTGTTTACCGTTCTAGGTGCGTATCCGCTAGCGCAAAAGAGGCTGAAAGGCCGCAGTGTCTACCTGCTCCTTATTCTAATCACCATGCTGTTTAGCGGTGGAGTGGTGCCAACGTATTTTGTCGTCAAATCGCTAGGCATGATCAATTCGCTCTGGTCCCTGATGATTCCGACAGCCATTAATGCGTTCAACTTAATTATTATGAAAAACTTTTTCCAGAACGTGCCCGACGGTATTGAAGAGTCCGCGAAAATCGATGGCTGTAACGATGTCGGTATCCTGTTCCGTATTGTGCTGCCCTTGTCGTTACCGGCTATCGCGACATTCGGTTTGTTCTATGCCGTCAACAACTGGAATCAATATTTTAGTGCGATTATCTATTTGAACGATGCGACCAAATGGCCGCTGCAAGTGATGCTGCGCCAAATCATTATTCTTTCACAGGACAGCTTCGGCAGTTCATCGGACACCCAAAAGTTCCTCGATCCCGAAACGCTGAAGATGGCGGTTATCGTGTTCGCAACGGTTCCGATAATGATTGTGTATCCGTTTTTACAAAAGCATTTTGCTAAAGGAGTTATGCTGGGTTCTGTGAAAGGATAATCCAGTGGATCGTGAGCCAGCAACGAATAAACATATTCTAGGGAGGCATCATCCATGCGTTCGAAACAATTTTTGAAAACCCGAGCAGTTCCCGTCCTACTAACGGCAGCCATGGCAACTTCGCTTGCGGCTTGCGCCAGCAAAACCGATACAAGCGCTACAACGAGCAGCCCAACGGGCAAAGTAAGCGCGGAAGATAAGAAATTTGCTGCCGATCAACCTTACGAATTGTCGCTTTCGACGAGTATAGCAGGAGAACCACCTGCACCTGGGAATGAAGTTGAGCTAGCGATCCAGAAAAATACAGGCGTTACGCTCAAAATGCAATGGATCCCAGCAGCAGCGATGAAAGATAAGGAAAACATCATGATCGCATCTGGTGAGCTGCCGAAGGCCATGGTGGTTAACTACGATACACCGGTATTAAGCGCGATGCGCAATGGCACCTTCTGGGAGCTTGGTCCTTTGCTGAAGGATTATCCGACTTTATCTAAGATTGATCCTTCTTTTTACAATAATATTAAAGTAGACGGCAAGATTTATGGGATTCCAAAGGCCAGAGAGATTGCCCGAAATGCAACGATCTATCGGAAAGACTGGCTGGATGCACTCGGCTTGAAAGAACCGAAAACGCCTGAGGATCAATACAACATTATTAAAGCGTTCACACTCAATGATCCGGATAAAAACGGCAAGAACGATACCGTAGGCTATAACATGAATAAGGATTTCACGGCGTTTGATAAAATGGTCGTCATCTTCGGCGGGCCGAATCGTTGGGGCGTTGTAGACGGTAAAGTGACACCGGCTTGGATGACCAAAGCGAATATGGACGCGTTGAATTGGTATAAACGTTTGTATGATGAAAAGCTGATGAACCAGGACTTCGCTGTCACGGAGAAAGCGACCGTCGATAAGAACTGGGCCGCCGGCAAGATCGGGATGGTAGATGCGGTCGTTCTCGCAGCAGGTCAGTCCCAAGGAACAGCCGTGAAGAAGAATAACCCAGCTGCACAGACGGATTTCTTCACTACATTGGATGCAGGCAGCGGCCCTAGAATCGATGGGGCTTCTTACAACGATGGCTTCGTGGCGATCCCGAAATCCTCGGTCAAAACAGAAGCTGAAGTTAGACGCATTCTGAGCTATTTTGAGAAAATGTCCGCTGATCCAGAGATGGCTACACTCATGAATAGCGGGATGGAAGGCATCGAGTACAAGGTCGATAACGGGCTCATCGTGCAGACAGATGCGGATAAATTCGGCAAGTTCATCAAGCCGTATCGCGATGGTGTGTCACGTGATTATAGCATCAATCCGAAGGCGACGAAGGATGATCCGCTTGTGAAGAAAGGGAACCAAGCTGCGAAGGATAATTTGAAGAATGCCATTCTTAACCCGTTCCTGTCGTTCAATTCAACAACGTATCTGGAAAAAGGTGCGGAGCTTGATCAAATGATTACGGATGCTCGCGTAAAATACATCATGGGCAAATTGGATGGGGCTGGCTTCCAGCAAGAGGTAGACAAATGGCTGAAAGCTGGCGGACAGAAGATTATTGATGAATATACGGCGGAGTACGCGAAGACGGCTAAAAAATAAATGATTTGTGAGAATCCTCATTCCCATGAGGATTTTTCACTTCACGAGGAGGTATACGCAGCATGTCAGCTACCGCGAGACCGAATATTTTGATCTTTATGACTGATCAAGAGCAGGCGCAAGTGACGCTTCCTGATCATCCTTGTCGTACGCCAAATTTAGATCGTATTGCTGCGCAAGGGGTTCGTTTTACTCACGTCTATCCGCCGATGGCGCATTGCTGCCCAGCAAGGGCTTCCTTCATGACGGGGCTGTACCCTTCTCAGCACGGTGTTTATAACAACGTGGATAATGATCAGGCATACCGCAGGGGGCTTAAGCCGGGGGTAGAGACATTTTCCGAGAAGCTGGCGGAGTCTGGTTATGACTTGTATTACAGCGGGAAATGGCATATTTCAGCGGAGGAAAGACCGACAGATCGCGGATGGAAAGAGTGGCTCTATGTCACGGAAATCAGCAAAGAACAAGGTGACCGACGGCAAATGTTCCGGAACAAGCCGAGTGAGCGAGGTCGTACAGATCGGAAACGGGGTGAGCTGCTAAGGCCAGGTTGGGGGAGCAAACAGTTATATGGATCGACACCGGCTGTCTACGAAGAAATGAAGGACTATGACATCGTGCAAAAGGGTGTTGAACAGCTTCAGAAGTTGAAAGACAGCACCGACCCGTGGTGTGTATATATAGGAGTGAATGGCCCGCATGATCCGTTCATTGTGCCAGAGAAATATGCGACCATGTATAATCCGGATGATATCCCATTGCCACCGAATTACCATGATGCATTGACAGATAAACCAGGCGTGTATCGGCGGATGCGGAAGGTGTTTGATCAACTGACTGAGCAGGAAGTGAAAGAATCCATTGCGCATTACTGGGGATATTGCACGATGATGGATGACCTGTTCGGCGAAGTGCTCCAAGCACTCGAAGCGAACGGACAAATGGACAACACGCTCATCTTGTTCCTCTCCGACCATGGGGAGCATGCAGGCGCCCATGGGCTGTATGCCAAGGGCATCAGCAACTTTGACGAGGGCTACCGCGTGCCCTGCTTGATCTCTTGGCCGGGGCATATCACCCAGCCCGGCAGCAGCGTTGACGAATTCGTCACGCTGATGGATATCGCGCCGACGCTGCTTGAAGCGGCCGGGGCAGGACCGCTGGCGAAGTGCAGCGGTGCCAGTTTACAGCCATTCCTGCGGGGAGAGAAGCCTGAGGCTTGGCGCAGCATTATGTTCACGCAGTGCAACGGCACGGAAGTGCTGTATACGAGCCGTATGGTGAAGGATCGCAAGTATAAATTCGTCTACAACCCAGCGGATATCGATGAGCTGTACGATTTGGAGAGGGATCCGCATGAGCTGGTGAATATCATCGACAAGCCGGAGCTGGAGCCAGTCAAAGAGAGGATGTACACCCGCATGTGGGAGCAGGCGTATCTCTACGAGGATACGATTTTCAATCCCTATGTGACGGTAGCTACAGCTGACTATGGGCCGGCGATCATCAATGAGTAATCTTTTACGGAGAAAGGAGGGGTGTTAATGATGAGCAGACCGAACAGACCGAATATGCTAATCTTCATGACCGATCAGCAGCAGGCGCAGGTCATTGACGAGCGGCATCCGTGCCGCACGCCGCATTTGAACCAATTCGCCCGTGAAGGGATTACGTTCGATCGGACCTATACGACGATGGCGCATTGCTGCCCGTCTCGGGCTTCTTTTTTCACAAGTTTATATCCATCTCAACACGGTATACACAACAATGTGTGCACGCCCACAGCGATTCAGAAAGCGCTCAATCCAGGCGTGGAGACTTTCGGGGAGAAGCTGCGCGATGCCGGGTATTCCTTGCATTTTACGGGGAAATGGCATATCTCCACGGAAGAGAATCCAGCCGACCGAGGCTGGGAGGAGCTCAAAGTAACGGCGGGCAAAGACGTCTACATGGGGGCAAGCATCGCAGCGTGGCAGGAGATGGAAGCGACGGTGAAGTCAGCGGCGGAGCGGAAACCAGGTGAACTGCTGCGCCCAGGCTGGGATGAGTTCGTGCTGTACGGCACGGCGGATAAGCGCTATGAGGAAACCGACGATTATGACGTGGTGACGAAGGCGAAGGAGCGATTGGCAGAGCTAAAAGGAGCAGAGCAGCCTTGGTGCATGTATGTCGGCGTGCTGGGACCGCATGATCCGTTCATCGTGCCTGAGAAATACGCGAAGATGTATAAGGCGGAAGAGGTGGAGCTGCCGCCGAATTACCATGACTCGCTGCAGGATAAACCGAGAATTTACGAGCGCATGAGACGCGTCTGGGATCAGCTGTCCGAACAGGAAGTGAAAGAATCCATTGCCCATTACTGGGGATATTGCACAATGGTGGACGACATGTTTGGGGAAGTGCTTGAGGCGCTCGAGCGCACGGGGCAAGCGGACAATACGCTGGTCGTTTTCCTTTCTGATCATGGCGAAAGCGGCGGCGCCCATGGGTTGTATCTGAAGGGCATCAGCCCCTATGAAGAAACGTACCGGATTCCGTGTGTGGTTCGTTGGCCTGAGGGCATCGTTCAACCTGGGCGACATGTGGAGTCGCTGGTTAGCATCATGGATTTGGCTCCGACCTTCATGGCGGTTGCAGATGCAGGGGATTTGAATGGTGGCGGAGCAGGACGGAGCTTGCTGCCTTGGCTGCGCAATGAGAATGTACCTGCGGAGAACTGGCGAGATGCCGTTTATAATCAGTGTAACGGTGTTGAGATTTATTACACCCAGCGGATGGTTCGGACAGAGCGCTACAAATTCGTGTACAATCCGGCTGACTTTGATGAACTGTACGATTTGCAAGAGGACCCGTATGAAATGATTAATTTGGCGGGGGACCCTGCTAGGAAGCCCTTACTTTCCATGTTGTATCAGAAAATGTGGCAGGAAGCAGCGGCCAATGGGGACCGCATTTTTAATCAATACCCATCCATTGCGATGGCCGATGTGGGCCCTGCTCTAGCGATTGGTCGCGAGGCGAAGAGGGACTAAGTGTAATTGGCGCTGCTGGTCCCAAACTAGGCAGCGCCTTTTGCAGCGAAGCATCAGAAGTTGCCTCAGGTGGGTCGCAGGTTAACTGCGGGATACTATAGCCGGTTAAACGAGGAAGTTTCCCAGCGTCGGTTTTACGTAATCCATTCCTATTCTAATATAAGCACTGTTACCTATCAGGGAAGCAGACGAACTGCTACCAGTCGCTTCAAGCTTCAGAAGCAGCTTCATTCTGTTCTCAGATAACAACAAGGAGGTGTCATGCGTTACAACTTGGCAAGTGCGCAGATGAAGCTCTTCATCAATACAACGGATTGAAGCGAATATGTAAGCGCTATACTTGACTCTACTTTAGGAAGGTGATTAGTAATGAAAGTTCTCTCGAGATTAACATGGACGAAAACATGCTCCGTCTTGCTCAGCGCTTGTCTGGTCGTTGCGGCTGTCCCGTTCTTTCCAAAGGCAGCGGCTGCTGCTGTACCCACGGTGACCTTTCAGCCCAGCGGCTTTGATGGCGGCGGTTTCCAAAGTGTTGTAGCCGCTGACCCGAATCATCAAGGCGTCCTACTGGACGGTGCGGATGTGTCCGGTATTTTCCGATCAACAAGTACGACGTGGCCGTCTTGGGTGCCAGTGAATAATCATATTAGCGGTAATAGTGCTTTTACCGATACAGGACATTTGAAAGTAGCGGCCATCACCTTTGCACCAGGCACATCGAACTTGGTTTATGCAGGTGTAGGCAGTCAGGGAACACGCGGTGGCTTTATGGCATCGACGGATGGTGGACAGACGTGGGCGATTCGCTCCACAGTGCCACAGTTCAATGGCGGTAATCCCAAAACGGAAAGCCCTGTTGATTCAGGCGGCACAGCGATCATTCCTTCCTATCCGCGAAACACGGGTAATCTAATCGCTTTAGATGAAACGAACGGCTATATCTATGCTGCTACGTATCAAGGCGGTCTCATGCGAAATCACAATAACGGTTACGATGCGACGGCGGGCAATGGAACTGGCTGGGATACCATCGGTTTAAGCGGTGCTTTCCTGCGGAGTTTAGTGATCGATCCGAGCAACAGCAATACGTTATATGTATCGACCTATGATACGACAGCCGCCACAGACAGTGCGAGGCGCTTCAATAAAGTGTATAAAATTACCAATTCCCGTTCGGCCACGCCTACCGTTACCGTCTTATCGAATTCACCTAATACCGTGAAGGAAATGGTGATCATCGGCGGGGTTATTTATGCGGCAGCAGGCGCAGATGGTATTTATTCTTCCGCAGACGGCGGGGCTACGTGGAATAAGCTGTACCAGCACAATACAACTGTCAATCCAACAACGCGTTGGATGTCGATTACGGGGTACACAAGTACAGGTGGTCCCGTTCTATTTGCAGGCGCGTGGAATCCGCCGAAAAATACAACCGTATCCACCCAGTATGACGGCGTCATTCGCTCGCTGGATGGCGGTGCGACTTGGACGTCAATGACGCAGGACGACAGCCAAATCAAGAACCTCGTCGATGGCCCTGGCGGCTCCGACGATTGGTGGCTCCTTCACTCCGATGAAGGCGCGCATACACGCATGGGCGACGATCGCTACGCCTCGTCTTATCTGGTCGTGGATCCGTACAATGCCAACACGCTTTACTCTTCCGGTAAAGCGGGCGTTTGGCGTACGGATAATGCCACAGCAGCAACGCCGACGTGGTACCCGGCGTCCCACAAGCTGAACGTGTCGAATGACTTTACAGTCATTTCTGACCCGACACGGGCGAACGGCACCGTCCACATCGGGAATGTGGACTGGAACTACCTCTACTCGACCGATCACATGCAGACGGTCAATCCGAACAGGCTGACGTCGGACACGAACGTCACGCCGCCTTATTTACAGCGCAACGTGACTGGGTTAGCGCTGGACTCGAGCATGAACACGAATGCTGTCGTGTACATCGGCACGGGCGATCGCAACTCGAACACGGGTGGCGAGGTGTATGCGAATGCGAATCCGCTGACGCTGCAGGATTCGGGCTCTAACTCGCCATGGGTGTCCGAAGGACTGGCCGCCAATGTGAAAACGCGCTTCAGCATCGCGAACGTGACCAAAGCCAGACGCGTCATGGCGGTTGCGGCGAACCAACGCGATAACGGCTCCGGAGGTAAAGATAAGTACGTCATTGCCGCTGTAGAGAATGGCGGCGTATGGCAGGAGAAGAACGGCACGTGGAGCCAAGTGACCTATGTTGTCGATGCGAACACGACAGATGCGATGGCTGGCTCGCAAGCTACGCGACTGGCTAGCATGATCTGGAATGGCGGCTCTTCCTACGTTTATCTATACGATAAGGATAAAGGGGTCTTCCGTTCCAATAGTAATGGGGATGCGGGCAGTTGGCAGAAGATCTTTATCAATACGTCTGTCAGTGACTATAGCGGACACGTATTGCTGGATCCGAGCGACAGTACGAAGCTCTATGTATCGGCGGATAATGGGCTATATCGGATCGATAGTGCCGAAACTGTCTCATCCTCAGCAGGCGTGAAGTTGAATTTCCCTTCTGGCGTGCCGGGGCCGATTGCGTTTTATAATGGCAATTTTTTCGTGGCTACACCAGCAAGTAGCACGAACCCTGAGCCGCACTTGTATGTGGCGAGCGCCAGCGATGTAGCTGCAGCTACAGCATCAACGTCCATAACGTGGACGGATATTACAGCAACGGACCCGGTTTTCCGGGGCATGGGGCAATTCCTATACAACATGGATATTAGCAATGATGGTTATATTTATATGGCCTCTGATACAGATGGCTTGCTTGTTGGCCAACTAAGCGGCGGGGACACGACAGCACCAACTGCGCCAACGGTGAGTTCGCCTAGTCATGGGCTAACTAGTGTGGATTTGAGCTGGAGCGGGGCAACGGATAATATCGGGATTACAAGCTATGATCTTTACAAGAATGGCAGCTTTTTGACGAACGTGACGGGGACAACGAAGACGGTTAGCAGCTTAACGCCAGGCACGAGTTATAGCTTCTATGTCAAAGCCAAAGATGCAGCGGGAAATGCTTCGCCGGCAAGTAATACCGTGAATGTGACGACAACAGTGGATACGACTGCGCCTACCGCACCAACCTTGAGTTCGCCGAGTCATGCGCAGACAACGGTTAATCTGAGTTGGAGTGGCGCGACGGATAACGTTGGTGTGACGAGCTACGATGTGTACAAGAACGGTTCGTTCTTGACGAATACGGCATCGAGCAGCTATATAGCTACGGGTCTGAGCAGTGGAACAAGCTACAGCTTCTATGTCATCGCCAAAGATGCTTCGGGTAATTCGTCGCCGTCTAGCAATACGGTGAACGTTACGACGGACACAACATCTTCCTTACTAACCGATGATTTCGAAGACGGGAATGCGACGGGTTGGACGGCGACGGGAACCTGGAGTGTTGTAACGGATGGCAGTACGCAGGCTTATTATGCTAACAATCCTTCTTCTGCTGCCAGATCGGTAACGGGCACAAGTTCGTGGACGAATTATGCCGTTCAGGCACAAGCGAAAGTAAGCACATGGAATACCGGAGGTAAAGTAGGTGTCATGGGCATGTATACGGACAGCTCCAACTATTATTACATGGTATTTGAGTACAATTCCGGCAAAGTATCGATCTACAAACGTTCTGGCGGAACAGAAACGGCGCTTGCTCGTTCAGCGGTTATTACCGCTCCAACGACAGGTGTTTACCATACCTATAAATTGCAAGTCTCCGGCAGCACATTGAATGCTTATATTGACGGTACGCTGCAAGTGACAGCGACGGACAGCACTTTCACTTGGGGGACAGTTGGGCTCTACTCGACGAATGAGCAAACGTATTTCGATAATGTGCAGGTGCAGTAATTTGATCTGAAAATGGAAAGAACCCGGTGCCATGGGCACCGGGTTTTCACGTATGGCTAGGCGATTACACCGTACTCGCACTCGTTATATGATCCTCAATATATTGCTCCAGCTTAATCCGCACATACGGCGGCAAGCCTGACAGCATACAGCCATAGCGGAAGCTGCGGCCCTCTGTCACAATACGAATCACGCGACCCGTGATCGGCGGCAATCCGGCTTCCTGCGGGAAGTGAATAACGACAAACATATCGGGTGCTAGCAGCACATTGGTTGTGATCTGTAGTCCGCTTTCGGATAAGTCGAAGAGTGTACCGTCAATATTTTGGCCGGAGAATGAGCCTTCTTGCTCCCATTGATAAATGGACAGCTTCAGGTTAATATCCAGCTGCACACGCGTGTTCTTACGGCGTTCACGGCCCGATAAAGGCGAAGCTGGTTTCACCGCTTCAACTGGAGGCGGGCTTGGTTTCACAACCAGCTGTCCCATCCATTCCTCGTAGCATTTGATGACAGCGCTAAGATCTTCTTCACCTAAGCCTTTGCTTAGACCAATTTGGAACAAATTCGTGGCCGACTGCAGCATAGGGGTTGGTAATTGGAATTTACCCGTAATGTCTTGGGCAAGCAGTAAATCTTTCAACATCAGCTTCAAAGAGAATTGATTGCTGAAATCACGATCCAGAATCTTATCGCCTTTGAGCTCAACTTGCTTGCTATTGGCGCCGCCAGAGCGGACGATTTCTAAGAATTGATCAGGATTAATCCCTGCTTTAGTAGCGATGGATAAGCCTTCGGCAAGTCCGGCTAGGTTTATGCCGACCATCGTGTTATGAGCCAGCTTCGCGTAGGAGCCTGAGCCGCTCGGTCCGAGGTAAAGAGCTTTACTGCCAAGTGCTAGGAACAGGTCTTGATGCTCCTCGAATACTTCTTGGCTGCCGCCGACCATGAACGTTAGCGTACCTGCTTCAGCAGCAGGCTTCGTACCTGTCACAGGTGCGTCGAGGAAGTCGACGAAATGCGCCGCGAGCTCTTCCGCGAGCTTTTGACTCGTTTGGGGAGATACAGTACTGGAGTCAATAATGGTAAGAGCCGGGTGGACGCCACTCAGAATGCCTTGCTCACTGTAAAATGTGTCGAGCAGCGCAGCGTCATTGCTTAACATGGTAAATAGGACATCTGAGTTTCGAGCCACGTCTGCAGGTGTGATGCCTACTTCAGCGCCTAGTTGTTCAAGCTCGTCCACTTTTCCAGCAGTGCGATTATACACAGTGACCATAAATCCTTTTTGAATCAGGTTAGCAGCCATGGGCTTACCCATTGTGCCAAGTCCAATAAAGCCGATACGTTTCATGTCCTTCACCTCTGTCTTCATTTTAGCATGGGAATTAATACCTGTGAATGCCTTTGTGGCGATCTTTGGCAAGCGGCTAAAGTCTCACTGCTTATGCGATCGCTCACCGCTGAATGTCATTCCATTTCGGATCGCTCGCTTGCTTTTGGACAAGCAAATAAGTATGCTAGGAAAAGGTAAATTATAGAGATGGAGGCAAACCAAATGAGTAAAAAGCTACAATTTGATTACAGTAAGGCATTATCCTTTTTATCCCAGCATGAGGTTGATTATTTGTCTGCTCAAGTCGAGCTTGCCCATGATCAGTTGCATAACAAAACGGGTGCTGGATCCGATTATTTAGGTTGGGTTGATCTTCCTGAGAACTATAATCGTGAAGAGTTTGCGCGTATTGGGGCGTCTGCGAAGCAAATTCAATCCGACTCCGACGTGCTTGTTGTGATCGGAATTGGCGGTTCCTATTTAGGCGCTCGTGCTGCGCTGGAAATGTTGTCTCATTCTTTCTATAACATTTTGCCGAAAGATAAACGTAAAACGCCTGAGATTTATTTCGTAGGAAATAATATCTCCTCCACATATGTGACACACTTGCTTCAATTGCTTGAAGGGAAAGACTTCTCCGTGAACGTCATTTCCAAATCCGGTACAACAACAGAGCCAGCGATTGCTTTCCGTATTTTCCGCGAATTGTTGGAGAAGAAATACGGCAAAGAAGCAGCTCGCAAACGGATCTACGCAACAACGGATCAAGAAAAAGGCGCGCTCAAAACACTAGCAACAGCAGAAGGCTACGAAACTTTCGTTATTCCGGATGATGTTGGTGGACGTTATTCCGTGTTGACTGCGGTTGGTTTACTGCCGATTGCGACAGCAGGTATCGATGTTGAAGCGATCATGAAAGGTGCAGCGGATGCGCAGCAAGAGTTCTCCAATCCGAAGCTTAGCGAAAACCAAGCGTACCAATACGCCGCTGTTCGTAATTCCCTGTATCGCAAAGGGAAAACAATCGAAATCCTTGTGAACTATGAGCCTTCCTTGCACTTCGTGTCGGAGTGGTGGAAGCAATTGTTCGGCGAGAGCGAAGGCAAGGACTACAAAGGGATTTACCCAGCTTCCGTAGACTTCTCAACGGATCTTCACTCCATGGGCCAATTCGTGCAAGATGGCAATCGCATTCTGTTCGAAACCGTTATTCAAGTGGACCTAGTGGCTGATCATATCACAATCGGTACGGATGCAGATGATCTTGACGGTCTGAACTTCCTTAGCGGTAAAACGATGGATTTCGTGAACAAGAAGGCTTTCCAAGGCACGATGCTTGCGCATACAGACGGACAAGTGCCGAACTTAATCGTAACTTTGCCAGATATGACGCCTTATTCTTTCGGTTACATGGTCTATTTCTTTGAAAAAGCATGCGGCATCAGCGGCTACTTGATGGGTGTGAATCCATTCGATCAACCGGGTGTTGAAGCGTACAAAAAGAACATGTTTGCCCTCTTAGGCAAGCCTGGTTATGAGAAAGAAAAAGCAGAGCTTGAGGCTCGCTTGCAGCAATAATTTCCAACAAAAGCGAAAAACGATCAATCCTATCGGATAGGTCGTTTTTTTTGCACTTTTATTTCCATTATTTATGTGGTAAATTTTCTTTCTATATTGTCGAAGTCAAATGTAGTGTGTAGAATATAGTGAAACAGTTGTTTCCTTCTACCGAGAAAGGTTGGCTATGCAAGCACATTATCGCACAATCCATTCGTATGGTTCGTCTGAGATTATCATCAAGAAGTCACGTTTCATCGGTCATGCTAAACCCGTAGAATCAGAAGAAGAAGCAATCCAGTTTATTGAAGCGATCAAGAAGGAACACAGATCGGCCACGCACAATTGCAGTGCATATGTCATTGGTGAGCGGGATCAAATCCAGAAGCAATCTGATGACGGAGAACCCAGCGGAACTGCAGGGAAGCCGATTCTGGAAGTGATGAAGCATCAAGGGCTCAAGAATACCGTTATCGTAGTTACTCGTTATTTTGGTGGCATCATGTTAGGCGCTGGTGGTCTCGTTCGTGCGTATACGGATGGAGCCGTTGCAGGCATAGAAGCAGGAAAACCGATCTATAAAGTAAATCATCAGCTCGTGCTGATTGAAGTCGATTATACATGGTATGGCAAGCTGGAAAATGAGCTGAGGAATCAAAGGATGAAGCTCGGGGAGATTACGTTTACGGATAAAGTAACCGTACCTTGTTATCCTTTGGCTGCGGAAGCGGAAGCATTCATGAATTGGGCAACTGATGTTACACAAGGTCAAGGTACGATCATCGCAGGAGAGAACGAATATATCGATCACGAGAGCTTGCCGGAATAGGCAGGCTCAAGGGCGACACAAACCTAATTTCATATGGGCTGAGGATGCGGAGGGATAGGAATGGCTAGGAAAGCAGTCGCGCAAGAACTTAGCAGAGAACGGATACTTACAGAGGCGCGGGAATTATTCGCTACTTTTGGCTATCGCGCTTTAACGATGCGAAGCATTGCTAAAGCAATGGGGTACAGTCATGGTGCGTTATATTACCATTTTAATGAGAAAGCTGAATTATTTTATGCACTAATTAAAGACGATTTTGCCTCACTGTTGCAGCGTCAGCGGGAATTGATTGTTCGTGAGCATGGGTTTAGCGTGAACTTGCTTCAAAAGTTAATGATGGAATTCGTCTGGTTTGGATTAAGTAACCCGAATCATTACGAAATGATGTTTATGATTAACGAGCCAGAACTACAGCAGTACTCGCGTACGGAACAAGCACAATGCTTGGACATGTTTGCGATTGTGATTCGTGAGGTTATGATTGATCAACCAAGCGCGGAGAGTCGGAAATTCACACTTCCGTGGAATTTGTTTATGTCCCTACATGGCTTTATCTCTTATTGTATTCAGTTTAAGCTATCCTACGAAGATGCACGTAAATTGGCAGATGAGCACATACGCTTGATCTGTGTAAGCCTGGATGTGGATTCGCAAGAATTACAGCGTCCGCTGGTCAAAATGGTAACACCGAACGTTCTGAAATCGATCGTTATATAGCAGCACAGAAGGAAGCGGGACGAACTGTCTTGGCTTCTTTTTTCTTTAGAAAGACAAGCTTTATTTTACATTACCTAGCCTGTGCATTAAAATGATGAAAAGACACCGAGGAAAGGATGATGATGATGGATTTAAATATATGGTCGGAAGAGAACGTAGAATTTATGTTCGAAGGCATTACTAAGAAGCTGCGCATGGCAACAGGGGGTTCGATTAAGGCCTCGAACGTGAAGCAAGAAATGTACGAGGATTTGAAGGATCTCTACGAAATGGTAGCCAGCAAAGATCGCTTCAGCATTAGCGAAATTGATGCCATTACGACCGAACTTGGTAAAATCCGTAAGGCGTAAGCAATCAGGACTTTATTTATAAGAATGGCACCGAATGCCGCTGTGTCTGACCTTGTGTCGGAACGGCGGTTTTTTGTGCTGCGCCAAAGGACAGATTTCAGCGAGGCACTGGATGCAATGATTGTTATGAACGTATTCGCACTTTGCCAATTTGAATGGCCGATACAAGGTATAGGGCCAGCACGATAATAAACAGGTTCCAGATACTTGGTAGGGAGGCAACTGAGAAATAGAGCCCATAAGGAAGAGACCAGAAGAAAGCGATGTAGATGAGGCGATGTTTCATTGTAAGCGAGCCAATTAGACCTAGCATAGCTGGAAGAAGTAACATGGCGAGAAGGATCCCAATCGTTCCACGGCTAGCTGCAGTCTCCGAGTAGGGATTCCAGAATAGGAACCAACAGATGAGCAGCATACACCCTAGAGAAGCTACAGCGCCTAAGTAGGAAAAAGTCCATTTCAAAATGAATGCCCCCTTATGTCATGTTAGAAGCTCCAAGCGCCAATCCAGACATTGCATGTAATGCCCAGGTGGATATTCAAACTCGCATTCACTCATCGGCGTGAAGTTAAGCTTACGACATACGGCATTCGATGCCGGATTATGAATCGAGGGGAAAGCATGCATCCAGCGATACTTTGCTTCCGCATTTGCATGAGCAATAGCTGCCGAAAGCGCAGCACTAGCGAGCCCTCGCCCTTGAAAGGCAGGCAGAACACTCCAACCGACCTCATAGATAGGTACACCCTGCCACTGGCTATCCCAATACCCAATACTTCCCACGACCTCGCGCTCTGGGAGCATTCTGATGCTGAACATATGTCCCTTCCCATTCTCGCGGAGTGCAAGATACCGTAAATGACGAATCTGCAACTGCTCCTCGGTTTCAGGTCCACCCAGATGTTCCATCATCTCGGGAGCATTGATAAGTCGAAGAAGATCGAGATCGGATTCGGACCAAGGTACGATTTGAACCTGCGAGACAGTAACTTTCTCTTTCATCCTACTCACTCCTACTCGTATAAGATACCATTTAATACTAAACGATGAATATATATCTATTTTCATAATGATAGAACAAGTGTTCTCTGGCAAGTGCTTCTTCACTTCTGCCATACATACAATCGTTCCTTCTAGGACAAGATAGGGAAAAAATGGTACAGAGGAGATCGTCACATTGACTCAACATTCACAAGCTTCTACCGTTAGCTTACCACAATTTCCACAATCCTACTGGCTAGATTCGGTTGATCAAATCCCTCAATTCCCTAGCCTAACCGCAGATTTGAAGACGGATGTAGCAGTCATTGGAGCCGGAATAACGGGAATTACAACGGCATACTTACTCGCCAAACGAGGCGTAAAAGTCGTTGTACTGAATGCTGGCCGCATTCTAGGAGGCACTACAGGGCATACCACAGCGAAAGTTACCACGCAGCATGGACTTATTTATCATGAGTTTCTCTCCCATTTTGGTGAGGAAAAGACTCGGCTGTATTATGAAGCCAATAACGAAGCGTTATCACTCATCAAAAATACAGTTAACGAATTGGGTATTGATTGTCAATTTACCGAAGAGGACGCTTATGTATACACAAGTGATGAGGCTTATTTAAATCAATTACAAGATGAATATTTGGCATATGGGAACCTGCAAATTGCTGCTGATTATTTGGAGTCAAACCCTTTGCCTTTCGCGACTAAAGCAGCCATTCGAATAAGGGCGCAGGCCCGATTTAATCCCGTTCCCTATCTACTCCGACTTATTCAGGAGATCACTCAGATGGGCGGGCAAATTTTCGAAGGAACAACCGTTGTAGGGGCAACGCACGAGAAGCCTTCCACTGTGAAAACAAAGCAAGGAGCTCAAGTAACGTGCGATTATGTTGTTACCGCTTCTCACTATCCGTTCAATGACATCAAAGGTGCTTACTTCACTCGCCTGCATGCCGAGAAGTCGTATGTCATTGCTGCGCGCACAGAGAAAACGTTTCCTGAGGGGATGTACATCAATGCGGAACAGCCGAGTCGCTCATTGCGTGCGGTGACCATCGATGGGGAGCCCGCAGTTCTTATTGGCGGCGAAGGACACAAGACAGGACAAGGCCTATGCACGCACCAGTATTATGAGAATCTCCAGAAATTTGGCGAAGAGACATTCGGACTCAAGGAGATTCTGTATCGTTGGTCGGCACAAGATGTGTTCACCTTAGATAAAATGCCTTATATCGGGCGGCAATTTAATGATGTTCCTCATCTTTTGATGGCGACGGGGTATCGCAAATGGGGCATGACGAACAGTATGGTAGCCGCGATGTTGAATACGAAGCTAATCGTAGGGGAACAAAGTCCTTACGAAGAGGTATTCACCCCCCATCGATTCCATGCGGATCCCAGTGTGAAAACCTTTGTGATGCAGAACGCTAATGTAGCGAAACATTTTGTTGCAGGAAAATTCGATTTGCAGCACAAGCAGCCAGAAGAGCTGTCGACAGATGAAGGATCTGTTGTCAGTGTTGGAGGAAAACGAGCTGGCGCCTATCGGGATACGAGCGGTGAGTTGCACGTTGTTGATACGACATGTACCCATTTGGGCTGTGAGGTCGAGTGGAATGATGCGGAGCGCACATGGGACTGCCCTTGCCACGGTTCGCGATACAGCTATCAAGGTGATGTGATTGAAGGTCCGGCGAAGAAGGCGTTAACGAAGTTGAGTTTATAGTGATCTGATAGACTGCCGAGAGAAGATCTCTGGCAGTTTTGTTGTTGTCACAACTACCTATTCAACGGATTCCAAGTTTTCGCCGCTTCTAACATCTCAGACTTGGCTAAGGCTGCATCTCCTGTGACAAGCCCTGAGAGGATGTAAGTGTCATTGACGTTGTTGTCCGTGGGACTCGGTTTCGTAATATATAACCAATAGACCGTATCTGTTTTTGCACCGGGTTCATGCTCCGTAACGGCTGTGAAATTATCTTGTTCAATTGTGAGAAGATTAGCTTTCCCCGTGGGTGTCAGGACTTCTTCCTTATTGATCGTGCTTGAATGATTCGGGGTGCTGACGTATCCAGGTGGGTCCTGTTGGTGCATAGATGTGAGAGCAACTGCCGTAGGATGAAAGACTTGAGGTGTAGCCAATTCACTTGTAGTTGTGGAGCTCGTACTTGATTCTTTGAAATTGGAGTAGCTCGAACAGGAAGCAAGAACCAGAACAGCTCCGAGGGAAATAAGAATTTTTCTCAAACCAGCACTCTCCAATATTGAGGAAATCATTGTCATACGAATATGACTATTTCAACACACGAAATGTTCAAATTTGTTTTATTGTCATAAATTTTCAATAAACAAGAGACATCCTCCTTAGGGACAACAGCGTATTTTTGAGGAAAAATGGACAGCTATCCATGCGATGTTACCCCATGTGCCATACACTGTAGAGCAATATATCTCTGGTGGCTGAAGGAGGTGGACATTCGTGGCATCCAAAATTCGTAAAGAAGACGTACGTAAATTGATCGGGAAAGACATCTTGGCTGTGAAGAAAGATGGTACACAAGTAACGGGTAAATTAGTACGAATCAGCGGTAACACGTTGATTGTAGCTCCACGGAACGGGAAAAAAGTGCAAATCAAAGCGATCATTCCATTGGTATTATTTGATTTGTTAGCTATTGGCACAGCACCTTATGCGTATGGTGGCTTTGGTGGAGGTTTCGGTGGTTTTGGTGGTGGCTTTGGCGGAGGCTTCGGAGGCTATCCGTATGGCGGAGGCTTTGGCTTCGGTGGTCCGGGACTCTGGTTCTGATTAAGAGGCAACTAGTGAACTCTTTCCCTACGGGGAAAGGGTTTTTTGGCGTGATGACGCATTTCAAGATACCTGCACCAATCTGCCCCGCGCTGAATAGGCTAACTTACAGGTATAAGGTAATCCCTCGCATAACAAGGAGGAGCTAGAACCAGTAGCGGACAGGGAGTGAGCAGCATGCCGAGTTCCATCGTTTTTAACATGATTAATATCAATAATCAGAATACGAATGCAACTATCGGGATCGGAGAGAATGCACAATCCAGCTGGGATTCCCATAGCAAAAATAACTACGGTACAGGTGAATTCATCGGGAATTCAGTCACATGTAATATTGTGAATTTCATCTATGATAACGACTTTATCGATGCGCCAATTAATGATCAGGACTTTAAACCAGCGGTGACCAATCAGGTCTAGATGAAAGGTGGTTTGTCAACGATGCTGAATTTACCAGGGCCGTTAGACCCGCCATGTATTCAATTCGATGCGATTCATGTGAACTCAATAACGGATGGGTCCGGTATTTTTATTGGTACGAATGCCCAAATCCAATGGACAACGAGCAGTAAAAGCAACAGTGGTCTCGGCGAGGTGAGCGGTGAAAATAATGTCGTATGGTACAATGTCAACACCGTGTATGATAATGACATTATCGACGCTCCGTACACCAAGGGTGATTTCATCATTGGCCGCATTTGAGCAGAAAAGCTCCGTAACCAGCCTATTCGGCCGTTTGCGGAGCTTTCATCGTTTCATCTTCCGTTGACCTAGCAGCTGCTCCAGTCGTGAAGCCAGACGTTTGCGCTTGCGCGGTAATCATCTCCTGCAGCCACTCCGGTGTTTCGTTATCCCCGACATTGAGCATATCAAGGAAATCCGAATCATTCAGCATAGAGCGGGTTCCGACCAATTGATTATGATCGCCTTCGACAGCGCCAAAGCCTTGAACCGTCTTCTGATTGCTTTGAAAATCTGTCGGCCAATTGTTGCCCATATTGATACACGAAGCACTTTCCACCGATCCAATTCGGATCGAGCCAATGATAAACGTCGGAGACATGAAAGAAGACACCTAACATCACCTCATCTTATCTTTACACTTTGGGCTGCTGGGGTGGAGCGGGTGGTGTATATCGGTAGCCCGTAGAGGTACGTTCCGGCCCTGAATCTGCATGCGGTGCTGAATCCGACTCGTCATCCGCAGACCTTGCGGTCTTCGAATCTTTGCTGACCTGAGCACGCTGGAAGGTCTTATCCACTTCCTCCGCGTGTGCTTTCGCTGTAGGTTTGGCACCGAAATTATTGCCTAAATTTAACGACCCACTCAACTCTTTAATATCGAGATGATCCAGTCGAAAAGTCAAATTTTCGAGAACCGGCTGATGAACGTGAAGGTTATCGATATGTATGCGCGGATGTTTGGCGGACAAGTCGGCCAGTTGTTCTTCGAGCTTACGTAAACGTTGTTCCAACAGATGAACGGTTTGTGATTGTCCTCCAGCCAGCGAAGGCTGCGAATATTGGGAAGGCAAAGCCTCACTGCGTACAGGCGATGGCACTTTAGGAGCAGCAGCGGCAGGTGCGGGTGATCGAGAAGGCGGCGACTTTTTCTTTTTTTGAAACCACATGAGTAGGCTCAGCTCTTTCGTGTATTCGGTTTAACATCGAACGTATCGTTATCATGAACAACATGCTGCGCACCCATCACGACATTATGATCGCCAGTCAACTCGCCAAGTCCTTGATTGGATTTGACCAGATGCCGCCTGCCAGTAATCCGATTCGTCCCTTTGTTCACGCTTGAATTGCCCGATATATCATCGATATGAATGGATTGAAACTGAATCCGAACCATCGCTATTCCCTCCAAATCCTCATTTTCGCAAAGATCTCCCTTTATTTATATGGGGACAAACGCAGAATCATATCTCTTTTTGCAAAACAAAAAGATTACCACTGCTCCGGGCCCGAGGCTCAAGAGTGAGTAACCTTGTGTTAAGCATTATCTAAGTGAACTGAATGGGAATGACTTTCTCGCCATCGGGCGGAGCAAGCGGAATGCGAATGATCAGCAAACCATTATGATACTGGGCTCGCATCTGATCGGTCAAAGCTCGACCCGGCAAGCGGATCACTCGCTCGAAGTTGCCAAAATAGCGTTCAGACAATCGCATCTGCTCATCGCTGACCTGATAGGGCCGAACAAGCATCCCACGAATGAGAAGGGATTGGTCACGAAAAGAAAGCTGAATGTTCTCTGGAGAGGACAGTCCAGGTACTTCCGCAACGACTACAAGCTCCTGCGGTGTTTCATACATATCCACGCGAGGTCCTGTTAGCGGAATAATGCTGGCAATGTCCTGCCAGAACTCGGGGCCTAGCACATCGCCGGCTTGCGCCGACAGCCCCTTCCAATCGGGCTTTGACGAACGGTTGCCTGGAGGATTCATCTGCCATCATCACCTGACTTTATCCTAAAAAGTAGGGCTGCAAGCAGCTTGTTACTAGTTTATGTGCTCACGCGGCAGATTATGGCTGACTCTAACACGCCAATAGCTTACGGCTAGTGCTTATTGCTGTGGCGGCTGTTGATTGGCCAGCTGCTGCTGCGCCATGCGGATGAGCTCGCGCACCATCGCACCGCCGATGGGACCTCCGACCTTGCCGGCGTCCTCAGAGCTAAGGTGACCGTTGTAGCCTTGTTGTAAAGGAACGCCAAGTGTGCGGGCGACCTCATATTTGACCAGGTCAGGACGTTCAGGATTGACGGCATATCCTTGATTTTGCATAACATGGGCTTTGAGAAGCCCTAAGCCGTGTTCGGATCCGGGCACCATAGCCCGGTTTCTTCTTCTTCGTGACATAGCTATCACCTCTTGGGTGTTAGGATGCCCTGTCCTTTTTGGAATCATGAGTACGGAAGGTGAAATATTTATGCCCGGCATAATTGCCAATCGTGTACAAGCCATTTCCAACCAAGATAGCAGCATTATGCAGCCAACCTGATTGAATGCTGGGGAAGTGAGAGGCTGCCGCCTCGGCAAGCACATAGCTAAATCCATACGAGAAACCATAACAAATAAGAATCACCAGCGCGAATCTCCACCAACTGCTGCCGAAAGAGGCCTTCGAACGAAACGTAAACGCGCGATTCAGAAAATAACTGACCACAGAACCAATGGCATTTCCCACAAAGGTGGATGCCCAATAATTGAAATGAGCTAGGTTATAAAGAGCAAAGCTGGCGGACAAACCAACTAACGTATTCAGTACACCGACAAGTAAGAAACGAGCGAAGCTGCCTGTTAACAAAGATCGGAAGGCATTCATCGATTATCGCCTAGCCGTGGCTGGTTGTGAACCCGCCAGAGGAACAGACTCTAGAATCTCAGCATGCTCAGTCAATTCTTTTTCAATTACGAACAGAGGCCGTTGCTTTACTTCTTTATAGATCTTACCTATGTATTCGCCGATCAAACCAAGTGCCAGCAGCTGCACACCGCCAATGAACCAAACGGAGAGAACAAGGGACGTCCAGCCCGTCACGTTGGCACCTAGCAATTTACCTAGAATTGCATACAAGGCAGCAACGACACTCAGTGCGAAGAGTAGAAAGCCCATCACCGTCACAAAACGAATGGGAGTGACACTGAACGAGGTGATGCCATCGAAAGCAAAAGCCAGCATTTTGCGCAGCGGATATTTGGACTCCCCAGCGAATCGTTCTTTCCGATCATAATAGACCTGTGTAGAAGGAAATCCTAGCAGAGGCACCAAGCCTCGAAGAAATAAGTTTACCTCTTGGAATTTCTCCAAATTATCAAGAGTGCGCTTACTCATTAAGCGGAAATCCGCATGATTGTAATGTATTTTCACACCGAGGGATGTCATGAGTTTATAAAAACCTTGCGCTGTCGCCCGTTTGAAGAACGTATCTGCGGAGCGATCCTGACGGATGCCGTAGACAATATCGAAGCCTTCATGGAATTTCACTAGAAATTCACGGATAACTGCGGTGTCATCCTGCAAATCAGCATCGATGGATACGACGCAGTCGGAGTAGGATTTCGCTTTGAGAAGACCAGCAAGTAGAGCGCTTTGATGCCCGGCATTTTTGGCTAGTTTCAGTCCAGTCACGAAAGGGTTAGCGTCATGGAACTGCTCAATCAGCGACCAAGTCGCATCCTTACTGCCATCGTCCACAAACAGCACCGTACTGTTCGGGGCAACTAGTTCATCGGCAATGAGAGATTCTAACACATCACTGAGCCGAAATACCGTTTCGGGGAGTACTTCTTCTTCATTATAACAAGGGACCACAATGGTCAAAATCGGTTTAGACACAATACCTCGTCTCCGTCCTCAATAGGTAGTAGATGAAATGCCAGCGCTTAAGCTTTAATTATAGCCTAAAAGGACTAAAAAAAGTAAGCGGCCAGAACGGAAATCGTCCCAGCCGCTTGTGATTACATTACCAACCAAATCCAAACGTTGCAAGAACGATTACCAAGAGGATGTATAGTACGAGGACTACAGCAGTGCTAGAATATGGTACGCCAACTTCGCAGCCACAACTCATGTCAATCCCTCCCTTCACAAAATTACTATATGTCATTCAACTAGATGGCGTATGGATGAATGTCTCGTGTGTGGGATAAATATTGGGCAACGTGTCCAAGTGGGAGAGAGTGTGTGTGGGATTCGCTGATTTTTGGATGGAAAGTTAAATGAGATCGGTGTGTCAAGCGTGAAAGTTTCCTTCTGGGCAGGGGTCATGTAAAATATAAGTATAGGATGAAAAGAAAAGATAGCTTAAAGGGGAACTCAACATGCGAATACTCGTTATGACAGCCGTTGCTCCTGAACGAGATGCCATTCAGCGAGGTCTTGGTCAGGACAGTAGATTTGAATATGCCTTAGCTGGTGTGGGTCTTGCTGCTGCCGCTGTAAACGGGGCGCTCGAACTTGCCAAAGCCGAGTACGATTTATTGATCATCGCTGGCATTGCCGGCGGTTTTGTGGGACAAGCGGAGATCGGCTCGCTTGTCATTGCAAGCGAAATCATCGCCGCCGATCTGGGGGTAGAGCTGCTGGACGGCTTCAGCAGCTTGGATGAGCTGGGCTTCGGCTCGACGCGGGTTAGCGTCGCTGCCGATCTGGCCCAGCGCGTAACGGCGGCGCTGCAAGCCGCCGGTCTGCACGCGCAAGCGGCGCCGGTACTCACGGTGGCTACGGCCACCGGGACCGCGGCAACCGCCGCTGCGCTTGCTGCGCGCGTGCCTGGCGCTGCGGCCGAAGCCATGGAAGGCTTCGGCATTGCGACAGCTGCGCAGCAGCGCGGGGTGCCTGTGCTCGAGATCCGCGCGATCTCGAACGCGGTCGGCCCGCGAGACCGAGACGCCTGGCGGATCGGTGATGCCTTGAAAGCTTTAGAAGCAGCAGGTTCAGTCTTAGCGGAGGTGCTTTAATAATGAAAATAGCGTTCTCACCATGTCCGAATGATACTTTTGTGTTTCACGCTTGGGCGCATGGGTTAATCCCAGGCGCGCCTGAGCTGGATGTCCTTTATGCGGACATCGATATTACGAACCGACTGGCCGCCGAAGGTACGGGGCCGGACGTGCTTAAGATCTCTTACGCAGCACTCCCCTGGGTGCTGAAGGACTACGCCTTGCTGCCTTGCGGCGGCGCCTTGGGCAGAGGCTGCGGGCCGCTTGTGCTGACGAAGCCAAGCGACAGCGGCGTGGCAGACCCGGCCGCGCTGAGCGGCCGCCGTGTGGCCGTGCCGAGCGAGCGCTCGACGGCGTACTTGTTGTTCCGCCTCTGGGCGGAACAGAACGTGCCTGGCGGCGTCGGCGAAATCGTGGTCATGCCGTTCCACGAGATCATGCCCGCCGTGCGGGACGGCCTCATCGATGCCGGCCTGGTCATCCATGAAGCGCGCTTTACGTACCCGTCGTACGGGTTAGCGCTTCTAACCGATCTAGGCAGCTGGTGGGAGTCCGACACCGGGCTGCCGATTCCGCTGGGCGCCATCATTGCGCGGCGCACCATGGATCTGAAGGCGCTCGCGAGTTGGGCTCGCGCCTCGGTCGAATACGCGTGGGCGCATCCGGAAGCATCGCGTGACTACGTCATGCAGCACGCGCAGGAAATGGACCCGCAGGTCGCGCAGCAGCACATTGACCTGTACGTTAATGAGTTCACCGCTGATCTCGGGGATAGCGGCTATGGTGCCGTTTTGACCTTGCTCCAGCGGGCTGCGGAGACAGGGCTTGTGCCGCAGATGGATTATGCGGCTTTGTTGAAGTAACATCGACGATTCAGATAACGACAATAAGAGCTGTCCGTTCCAAGTAGACTTGGATGGACAGCTCTTATTAGGTTTGCGGGCATCCGCTGGTTTTATTTCAGATGTGGTGGGAGCACACAATTGTTGGTTGTTGGCGTATCTGCAGATTCCTGCATAAGTACAAGAAATGCGCGATATCGTCTACCCAATCACATTCACCGGCACACCTTCTACGAATCCCCGCGCATTCTGACTCGCAACCTCCATTAGCCTAGCTCGCGCTTCCTTCGTTGCCCAGGCAATATGCGGTGTAATGATCACATTTTTCGCATGGAGCAAAGGGTTGTCGGACTTCGGCGGCTCAATCGTTAACACATCTAGCCCTGCGCCTGCAATGCGCCCATCATTCAAAGCCTGTGCCACATCCGCCTCATGAAGAAGACCGCCTCTAGCTGTGTTGATTAGAATAGCTGTCGATTTCATCAAAGCAATTCGCTCCGCGTTGATGAACTGATTCGTCGCCGGCGTCAAAGGACAATGCAGACTCACGAAGTCAGCTTGCTGCAACAGTTCCTCGAGCGATACCCACGCAATACCTTCAACGGGCTCGGGCACGCTGCGTCCGCTTCCTGATGCAATCACTCTCATACCCATCGCCTGCGCGATGAGGGAGGTTTGCTTGCCGATTTGACCGAGACCGATCAGTCCCATCGTTTGACCCTTCAACTCTATGAGCGGAGAGACGCTATAGCTGAAATCAATCGACCGTGCCCAGTCGCCTTGAAGTACGCTGTCACTATGGCGCTGCACCCGATGGCAGAACTCCAACACTAGCGCAAAAACCAACTGCGCAACCGAATGCGTGCTATAAGCAGGAACATTCGTTACGACAATGCCGCGCTCTTTCGCTGCGGTGACGTCAACAATATTGTAGCCTGTCGCTAGAACGCCGACATAGCGCAGCTTCGGTAATTGTTCTAACGTTGCTGCGGAAAGAGGTGTCTTATTCGTCAGCACCATGTCTGCATTCGCAGCGCGTTCCACGATTTCGGACTCAGCAGTCCGTTCATAAACAATCAGCTCACCCAAGGCCTGAAAGCCGCTCCAGTCCAAATCACCTGGATTTAAGGTATATCCATCAAGTACAACGATAGTCATCGGTTTACTCCCCATGTATCACGTTTTAGTAGGCGTATGGTACGTGTATCACGTATTATTTCTTCAAACCTGGTTCTTTAAAAGGATTCAAAAACAGTTTCGGAATATGTGTCTCAAAACGCATCAATTGCCCAGTCGTTGGATGGATAAAAGCGAGTACGCGAGCATGGAGTCCAAGTCTGTTGATCTCTTTGGATTTGGAGCCATACTTCTTGTCCCCAGCTACCGGATGCCCGATATCCTGCATATGCACACGGATTTGGTTTTTGCGACCTGTCTCTAGGTTAACCTCAAGCAACGAGAACTGCTTGTTCGCTTGCAGCGTTTTGAAATGCGTCACAGCATGTTGACCATCGTTCGGGTACGGCGTCGAAAACATTTTGAGCGATTTGGCATGCTCTTTGAGCCAAGACGTAATCGTTCCCTCGGACTTGCGCACCATGCCTTCCACTAAGGCCACATACGTACGTTCTTTGACACTTTCCTGCCAAGTGTTTTGCAGCTGCTGCTGGGCTTGTTCAGTTTTGGCAAACATCATGACGCCTGATGTGTCCCGATCTAATCGATGTACGACGAAAATCCGTGCCTTCGGATCGTGGTTTCGCACATGTGCCGTTAGCTGGCGATAGGCCGTGATTTGATTTTCTTGCGAATCCGTGGCGATGGACAGCAATCCTGAATCCTTTTGAATCACAATCACATCGTTATCCTCATGCAAAATCGTCATCCCAGCCAACGGAATATCCTCGACGACTTTATCTTTAATGATGGTCACCGTTTGCTCGGGTTTCAAAGGGTAATTATACGCCGTTACCGCTTTGCCGTTGACAGCAACTTGTCCGCGAGCCAGGATAGCTTTTACAGCGTTCCGCCCTAAGCTAGAAAGCTTTTCTAATAAGAAAGGCAGAAGCTCGATGGGCTCCTTCACCGTATACTGACGAGTGCTAGACTCTGGGCTCCCTTTAGCAGCATTCAAGGACTGCCCCTGTGGCTTATGAGCACCTAGTTTGGGTTTATGGCTGGGGTTGGATTTCGGGCGTGTTCCTTGTTTCTTTTGCATATTTAAAGACCTCCTATTGCGATCGCTTACCTTCCGGTCAGATCATTCAACCTCCAATATACCACGTTCCTAAAAGCAAATGAAATGATCGTCCGACAAATTCATGCGTGATTTTCCAAGTATTCCCATGCTAAAATGAGAGGGGCTTTGTATTCACTTTTATAAAAGGGGCGCTATGGTTGATGGTCGAGTACGCACTCAAGAAAGATAAGTTTACTGGGGTTATCCTAGGAGCACTCCGATTGTCGATCATTAGGTTATTGATTCCTTTTATCATTTACTTTGCAATTACATCAAGAGAGACACTCGCTCTTGCAAGCTTCCTCAAAGTACTGTTCGCGCTCATGTTCCTCTATTATCTCATGAAATTAATTGTAAATCTGCGAAAGGTAAGAAGGGACTGGCTTACTTTTCGCATCATGCTGTCCGAGCAAACGTTGATCAAAAAGCAAAATAAAGTCCCTGATGTGACCTTATATCTATCGGACATCACCCGGATCGTAAGGGTAGCTGGCGGACTTTCTGTGGAGAGTGGGACTGTTGGCAGCCACGTGTTTATCCCAAGCCATTTGGAAAATTACGAAGAGCTTATCGAGCGGCTGCGAGCCTGTTGTGTCGTTGAGGAGAGCCCGATTAGCTCAGTAGCTGTACCTTCTGACTATGCTTTAAAACAGCATTTGACAACGCATACCATCTGGAAGAAGCTGTTTGCGGGCATTGGCATTGCGTTTGGTTTATTTATGTTGTTCATTTTAGCGATCGTTGCTCTGATCTATTTTCTGTCTCACTAGTAGGATATTGGCAAGTTAGGCCTGCAATCTCTGAATCGTACTTCCTGTGAAAAAATCCCCCTGCAGCCGCACATGCTCATAAGGCAAATGCGGATTCGCAATCCGCCACAGCATGCGATCCGCTGCACGATAGCCGGCCTCACGAATCGGCAGCTGGGGACGAGAGCAGAGCGGCAGTGTGTCACTTTGCTCATTGAGCAGTGCCACCAGCGAGCATTGCTGCGGCACGTTTACGCCGATTCGGCGCAGCGTATGATAGACTGGCGCTGCTTCCTCATCAATGCCGCAGATCACAGCCGTCGGCTGACGACGCTGATACATCTGCTCAAAATCGCGTAGCCACGCCTCCGTACCATCTCGCGCTATCGCATGCTCTTGAGGGTCCACGCTTAAGCCAGCTTCCTTCATCGCCTCCGTAAAAGCC
The DNA here is from genome assembly GCF_001700435.1 of Paenibacillus pectinilyticus. GTDB lineage: Bacteria > Bacillota > Bacilli > Paenibacillales > NBRC-103111 > Paenibacillus_E > Paenibacillus_E pectinilyticus. The sequence goes on along the minus strand of NZ_LYPC01000028.1, from coordinate 75,209 downwards.
TGCCAACGAATAACAAATCCCCGTTGATCTTTCGTATCTCCGACATATAAAATGTTCCGATGTCCCATGCGGACCAATCTTCGAACCGCCTGATAAACGGCTTCATACACATCCCAAATCACACTATCCACCTTGGATTCCGGCGGCGGAAAATTCAGCAGAATACGGGGGAGCTGTAAGTCTAGTAACTTTTGCTCCAAAAGATCCAAATTCATCCGTGGAGCTATAAACACCCCTTCCGCATACAGTAGTCCTTGCTCCTCGGCCCAACCATCGAATTGCGATGGTTTCAATGTAGGAGGGATGAGCAGTGGCTGCACCGTATGGCCAAATTCCATGAAGCGCTCATACAAGCCTTGCAGCAGCAGTCGATTGAAATTCAAGGATTGCTTATTCTGGACAAGCACGAACCTGCGCTGGACCACGGGATACGGTGAAATGAGATCTTGCTGCAGCGTTTGTTTCTGATCTTTCGTCATGTAGCCAAGCTCACGAGCCAGCTTGAACACCTCACTGCGTGTCTGTTCCGACATACCGGGCAATCCGCGAAGTGCTTTTGACACTGTTTGAATCGTTAAACCGAGCTGACCAGCCAAATCGTGAAGTGTAATTCGTTTCCGCATACGTCTGAGTTGTCCCCTTTTCTGCTACCTTCTGTATCTTTAATTTTAAACTAAATTTAAACTAAAAGTAAGGTTCTTTTTAAACTACACTTAGAGAGAAGAGAGGTATGGAAGGCGCAGGCGACAGAACAACATTTGAGTTAAGGGAGCGAAATTAGATGATCAAACGGATAGAGGCAGATGTAGTTGTAGTAGGGGGAGGACCAGCAGGTGTCAATGCAGCGATTGCAGCAGGACGGAGCGGAGCCCAAACCGTTTTAATAGAGAAATACGGCTTCATTGGCGGGATGTCGACCGCTGCATTGGTGTATCCTTGGATGACGTTTCATACAACGGATGGCAAACAGGTCATTGCTGGGCTCGCGCAAGAAATCATTGATCGCCTCATGGCGATGAACGCTTCCCCGGGACATTTACGTGATACGGTTGGATTTGTGAATACCATTACACCGTACCATCCTGAGATTTATAAAGTTTTGGCTGTAGATATGCTGAAGGAAGCGGGTGTTAAGCTGCTTTTCCATAGCTTTGTGGATCATGTTGAGACGGTAGATAATCGCATTCAATCTGTACAACTGACGTCCAAATCCGGCCGAATCGATGTGAGTGGCAAAGTGTTTATTGATACAACAGGGGACGCGGATCTCGCGTACCTATCTGGAGCGCCGTGCTTGAAGGGGCGTGACGGGGATAAAGCGACCCAGCCGATGACGATGAAATTCAGAATGCGCGGTGTGAATCTGCCTGCCGTTAAGCAATATATGATCGATCACCCCGACGAGTTTTATAAAAAGACGCCTTTCTCTGAGCTCGCAGATCTCCCTCTGTCTGGTGTACTAGGCTATTTCAAACACTGGAAGGAAGCCAATCTTCCGATCAATCGCGATCAAGTTCTTTTCTTCACAGGTCCAGAGGACGACGAAGTGCTGGTCAATACTACGCGTGTGCAGGGGCTGGATGGCACGAATGTCGAGGATCTGACAGAGGCCGAGGAACTCGGGCGCAAACAGGTGCTGATGGTCGCCGAATTTATGCGAAATAACTTGCCTGGCTTTGAAAAAGCCTCCATTTCGAATGTCGGCGCCCAGATCGGAATCCGCGAAACGCGCCGGATTGACGGGCAGTACGCGCTGCAGGTGGATGATGTCGTGCAAGGCCGACATTTCCATGATGTCATCGCACGGAGCGGGTACCCGATCGACATCCACGATCCGTCTGGTAAAGGTGTAACCGCAGCCTGGGTCAAAGGTGACGGCGCTTATGACATCCCGTACCGCTGCCTGCTGCCGCAAAAGATCGAGAACCTGCTCACCGCAGGTCGCTGCATCTCCACCACGCACGAAGCGCTTGCGACCACGCGTCTTACGCCTAGCTGCATGGCTACGGGGCAAGCAGCTGGCTCAGCTGCCGGACTCGCAGTGAAGCACGGCGTGCTTCCTGCGGAGATCGACGTAGCGGAACTGCAAGCCGTCTTGGAGAAAGACGGGGCGTTGCTGAAGTAGAGAAGCAGCTTCGTTCTTTGATACGAGATTATGTAACAGGAGACCTGCAACTATTTTCAGGGTTCTTCCATCTGGGGAGATTCACGCTGAAAATGGTTGCGGGTTATTCCAATAAAGGGTAGACAAGAGGGAATGACGAAGGTTAGCTAGAGCACTATCCACCACGAGCAAGCTACTCAACCCCATTTGACTGCAACCTATTCCTCTAACGGTACCAACTGAGCACTATCCACCAAACAAGCAAGCTACTCCCCCCCCCCAACACCCTCAAACATGTTTCTATCACCGCACAACGGAGCCTACTCACCACAAACTAGCTACTTAACCCCATTACCCTCTAACATATTTCTCTCACCCACACAACCTAGCGGTATCCACAACAAACTAGATGGATTTCCTACAGTTAATTTGGAGGAAAATCAACATTTCGTGCAAATGGATGGATTATATGTAGTTAATTTCTGCCGAATGTGCGAATTTCTTCGAATCAAGCGAATTTAGATGTAGGAAATCCAGTTAATCGTCATAGATAGGAAAATTCTAGAGAATTAGATGCAGCTTTTCCAGTTAATTTTGTGCTGGGACAGGAACTGGCATGAGACAGGAATGGGGTTGGTATGGAACTCGCAATTGGCTCTACCACGAGCCTAGCTTGCACTGCGCACCTTCTTTGCCTCTCCCACGTGTCCAAATACATAGCACACCTTCTTTACCGCACTCCCACGCATCCAAATACATAGCACACCTTCTTTACCGCACTCCCACGCGTCCCAATACGTAGCTCACCTCACTTTGCC
>NZ_LYPC01000028.1:0-72125 GCF_001700435.1 Paenibacillus pectinilyticus | reverse complement strand
CCCGAATACGCCCCCTCACTTCGGGGAACACTAGCAAATATAACCTATCATGTGAGAGAGGCGGGGCCCCCATGCTTTTATACCAATTAACACAGTGGTTCGAAGAACGCACGACTTTGCAACAAGCGTTGCAGCGTGAACCAGCTGAATCTGCAGGCGAAATCCATCAGAAAATCCAAGAGGTCGAGCAACAGCTCTACTCCCACGCCGAACGATGGAAGAATGCAATCGAAGAGGCATCCTATTTGCAGTTCCCTTATGAAGACCCGCATATGGACGACGACATGGTACTTTGATTTTTCCTATTGGTTAGAATTATTTGCTCCTTGTTTTCCGTTCTCCACTCCCAATGGGAGTCCCTGCCTTTGTATTTCCTCGTTTTTCGTGTAGAATTAAGAGGCACGATAACCCAGAATAGAACGAGGTTTTTTCCATATGAACGTACTTTTATCCACACTGAACGCCAAATTCATTCATACCTCCTTAGCTTTACGCTATCTCAAAGCGTTCTGCGAGAAGGATTTTGATGTTGAAATATCCGAATATACGATTAAAGATCCCGTCATGAATGTAGTCTCTGACATTTATCAGAAGGCGCCAGATGTGCTGGGCTTTTCCTGCTACATATGGAACATCGAAGAGACCATTAACATTATCAAAATGATCAAAAAAATCCGTCCCGAACTCATCATCGTCCTTGGTGGACCTGAGGTTTCGTATGACACGGATTACTGGATGGAGCGCATCCCTGAGGTGGATTTCATCGTCATGGGCGAAGGGGAAGAGACCTTCCACCAATTGCTGACAGAGATTTCGACGACGCGCAAATACCATTTCGTCTACGGCGTTGCCTACCGCAAGGAGCAAGAGGTGATTCTCATGCCGGGCAGACCGAAGCTGAAGCTGGATGATATCCCGTCGCCGCATCGCTTTAAGGAAGATCTGCCGAGCCTTGCGAATCGCGTTGTCTATTTCGAGACAAGCCGCGGCTGTCCGTTCTCTTGCCAATTCTGCCTGTCGAGCATCGAGGTGGGTGTGCGGTATTTTGATATGGAGCGAACGAAGGCAGACCTGCTGTACTTGATCGATTCAGGCGCGAAGCTGATCAAGTTCGTGGATCGTACGTTTAATATTAAGCGGGACTACGCGATGGAAATCTTTGAATTTCTTATCCAGAATCACCGTGGCACGGTGTTCCAATTCGAGATTACCGCAGATATCATGCGCCCTGAGGTTCTTGACTATTTGGCTGAAAATGCCCCTCCGGGAACGTTCCGTTTCGAGATCGGCGTGCAATCGACGAATGACACGACGAACGACCTCGTGCAGCGCAGACAAAATTTCTTCAAGCTGAGCCGCACCGTATCCAAGGTGAAAAACAGCCTCAAAATCGATCAGCATCTCGATCTCATCGCTGGGCTTCCAGAAGAGGATTACAACTCGTTCCGTAAGACGTTTAATGATGTTTTCGAGCTAGGACCCGAAGAGCTTCAACTCGGCTTCCTCAAAATGCTGCGCGGGACAGGCATGCGTAACGATGCCCATAAATATGGCTATATTTATATGGATCACGCGCCCTACGAGATTCTCGGCAATGATATCCTGCCATTCACCGACTTGATTCGCATCAAGCGAGTGGAGGATGTGCTCGAGAAATATTGGAACGCCCACCGCATGGATCATACGGTGAAGTACTTAATCGCCAAAGAATTCGCATCGGCGTTCGATTTCTTCCAAGAATTCGGCGACTTCTGGGAAGGCCGCGGCTGGCAGAAGATCGGGCATCAGCTCGAGGATCTGTTCACTCGCTTGCGCGAGTTCCTGATGCATCGCAGCACAACCAACATGCACATCATCGAAGGCCTGATGAAGCTCGATTACTTCCTCGGCCATAAATATAAGCCGCGCAAAATCTGGTGGGACTTCACTTTGGAGAAGTCCGAGCAGAATGCGTACCTCAAGCTGGTTGCGGAGCAGCCTGAGCTCGTCAGCGGAGACTTCCAGAGCCTCCGCATTAACGAAAAAGACCTCCACAAGCATGCTATGCTTGAGGTCTTGCCATTCGCTTTGCAGACGTATCTGCAAAGCGGCGAACTCGACGAAAGCAGCAAGGAGCTGCTTGTCGTGCACTTCCCGCCGGACGCACAGAAGCCGGCGTCCTACTACACGATGCCGCTGCAACAGCTGGCAACGATCTAACAATCCTCCCTCTCACGGCTGTCGTGAGAGGGATTTTTTTCACCCCGAGCGATTTAACTCGCTTCAATCTGGGTAATATAGGGTAGTTCAAGCATGCCCAGACTGAAAGGAGAGCTAAATATGATTGAAACGAAAAACACACAACTTGAAGAGCAGATCATCCAGGTGCTGAACGCCAATCAGGTGTGCTCCTTTGCGACGATTGACGGTAACAAGCCCAAAGTGCGCTACATGGCTTTGTTTCACGATGGCTTGGAGATTTATTTAACGACGAGTAAGAAAACAGATAAGGTGGAGGAGCTCCAAGAAAATCCCAATGTGAACATTCTAGTGGGGTATGATGGGAAGTCGACACCAAATATTTTGCAAATTCAGGCTACAGCCACCATATCATCCGACAATGCTCTTCGCGAGAAGCTATGGAACGATGACATGAAGCAATGGTTCGAGGGTCCGCATGATCCAAACTATGTGGTGATGGATATTTTGCCGACCTATATTGAGTTTACGACCAAAGGTTCCGAACCACAGATTTGGAAGAAATAAGCCGGCATCGCAGCCAACTGAACATTTCCCTAAAAAAACCATTGACCATAGGCGAGGTTCAGTGATAAGATTGAAAAAATTTACCTATGGATCAATCAAAGGAGAGATTTTGAGTTACGCTCAGGGATCTCGAAAAGGAGAGACTTTGAGCTACACCCAAAGATCCCTATATTAGGAGGAAAATGTAAAGTGGCTACGTATTATATGGAACCATCGCGTACGTTTAGTGAATTTCTGTTGATTCCTAATCTAACGACGAAGGATTGTACACCGGCAAATGTTAAGCTGAAGACCCCGCTAGTGAAGTTTAATAAAGGTGAGGAGCCTGCGATCTCACTGAATATCCCGTTTTCTTCTGCTGTCATGCAAGCCGTATCTGATGATGGAATGGCTATTGCCTTGGCGCGTAGTGGCGGGATTTCATTTATTTTTGGCTCACAGTCGATTGAAGAACAAGCACAGATGGTGCGCAAGGTAAAAGGCTACAAGGCTGGTTTCGTTGTAAGCCGCTCTAACCTGACACCTCAGCATACGTTAAGTGATGTGCTTGCTTTGAAAGAAGAGACGGGGCATTCCACCGTTGCGATCACCGATGATGGCACAGCGAACGGAAAATTGGTGGGGATTGTAACAGGTCGTGACTATCGCAGAAGCCGTGATCCACTGGATCGTCAGATTTCGGAATTCATGACACCATTCGAGAAATTAATTTATGGGAACTCAGGCATTTCTCTATCAGAGGCGAATAACTTGATCTGGGATCATAAGCTGAATTGCTTGCCGATCGTAGATGAAAATGGGAAGCTGGACACGCTTGTTTTCCGTAAGGATTACGATGAGCACAAAGAAAATCCGATGGAGCTTCTTGATAAAAACAAAAGTTACATCGTTGGCGCGGGTATTAACACGAAGGATTATACGGAGCGTGTACCTGCACTTGTTGAAGCAGGCGTAGACATCCTTGTTATCGATTCCTCTGATGGTTACAGCGAATGGCAGCATGAGACGGTGCAATACGTGAAGCAGAATTTTGATGTCAAAATTGGTGCTGGTAACGTCGTTGACCGCGAAGGCTTCCGCTATCTTGTAGAGTCGGGTGCTGACTTTATTAAAGTAGGGATCGGCGGCGGTTCCATCTGTATTACGCGGGAACAAAAAGGGATTGGCCGCGGCCAAGCATCCTCTGTGATGGAGGTTGTGGAAGCGAGAGACGAATACTTCAGAGAAACAGGGATCTATATTCCGATCTGTTCCGATGGTGGTATTGTACACGACTACCACGTTACACTAGCATTGGCGATGGGTGCTGACTTCGTGATGTTGGGCAGATATTTTGCTCGTTTCGATGAGAGTCCAACTAGAAAGCTTAAAGTCGGTAATAACTTCGTGAAAGAGTATTGGGGCGAGGGTTCCAATCGTGCACGTAACTGGCAGCGTTATGACACTGGCGGCAAAAGCAAGCTTCTATTCGAAGAAGGCGTAGATTCTTACGTGCCTTATGCGGGAAGTCTGCAAGAGAACTTGGACAAGACGCTGGGTAAAATCAAATCGACGATGTGCAACTGTGGTTCCTTGACATTGGACGAGTTGAAAGTGAATGCGAGAATCGCACTTGTCTCCGCGACATCCCTTGTTGAGGGTGGGGCGCATGACGTCATTTTGAAAGAAAGCAGCCTTTCGGAAGAAAGCTAGGCTAGCACAATATAAAAGCTCTCTGACAGTGCCCGTCAAACGCGGCGCTATCAGAGAGCTTTTTTTATCACAATATCGGTTTCTTATGGCAAATAACTGCGGATTACCGTCATACTGCCTTCAAGCGAGTAGCTCCCTAAATCAGCAGGTAGCAAGAAGCAGTCGCCTGGTTTCGTTGCGATTTGACCGTCAGCCCACTGCAACGTTCCGTTCCCGTCCGCGATTACAAGGATCACGAAGCTATCAGGGGTAGTGGTGAGTTCCCATTGCGGGCCTACAAGACCTTTTTCCACGGTGAAAAAAGGAGAGGACGCGAGCGTCAGCCATGTACCAGCTTCGGTCAAATCGGTTTTCATGCGCGTGGAGCCTGAACCTTCGTACGCGATCACATTGAGCGAATCCTCGATGTGTAGTTCACGCATTTTACCATCCAAGCCTGGACGGTTATAGTCATACAACCGATATGTGGTATCGGAATTTTGTTGAATTTCGGCTACAAGAACACCTGCGCCAAGCGCATGAACTGTTCCTGCAGGTATGTAAAAGGAATCGCCAGCTTCGACTGGCACTTCTTGCAAGCAGTCCATGATGCGGTTCTCCGCGATGGCTTCTGCTAGGCTTTCCCGTGTTACGCCTTCTTTCATGCCATAGATGATTTTGGCGCCGGGCTTTGCATCGAGAATATACCACATTTCTGTTTTGCCTAGTTCGCCAGCAGCGAGATTTTCATAGTGATCATTTGGATGAACCTGTACGGATAGATCGTCTTCACAATCAAGCAGCTTGATCAGAAGCGGGAAACGACCATTCTTTTCGGAAAATCCTTTCGTTCCAAAGAGCGTTTTGCCGTATTTCTCACGAATTTCATCTAAACCTAGACCTGCCAGTTCACCATTGATGACCTTCGTAGTTCCGTTAGGGTGATCTCCGATCATCCAGCCTTCGCCAATGGCACCTTCCGGCAGCTGGAAACCAAATCGTTCAAGTGTTCGGCCCCCCCAAACACGTTCTTTCATTTCAGGTTGAAATTGAAGCGGGTATGATTTCACAACGATCCCTACTTTCTTCAAGTCTCTTCTATGTAAGAAGCCTATGATAATTACTCTCTAGCATTATATCATGTGGCTATCTTTTTTCTAGAGCTAAGAGATACGGCGCGGAGGCGCTTCGATTAGCAAATTGATACCGCAGCACTTGAAACGCTGCGAGCGGAAGCTGTGCCGCCCAGCGTTCGACCGCTGCGGCTTCTTCTGAGCCGCCATCGTGCCCGCTGTACAGCACGATGGTGACGATCCCGCCTTTGCGCAGTAGGCGGAGCGCAGCCTCAAGAGCAGGAATAGTGGATTCCTGCTCTGTGATTACAGCTGTATCGGCTCCCGGCAGGTAGCCGAGATTGAAGGTGACCGCGGCGACCTTGCCATGGCGGTCTTGCGGCACCGCCGCTTCCATGAGCGCATGGCTGCATAAGCTCATGTGTACCGAGGCGTCTGGCTGCTCTTTCGCCAGACGCTGCGCGGTTTGATCCAGCGCAGCCTGCTGGATGTCAAAGCCGTACACGCTGCCGCGCGGGCCTACGAGCTTCGCTAGGTACGCGGCGTCAACGCCTGTGCCGAGCGTGGCGTCGATGGCCGTGTCGCCGGGTTGGACGCGCTGCGCGATGAGTTGGTGTACATAACTCAGAACAGAAACAAATCCCATGTGTAACGTGCCTCCAAATGATTGCTTTCTGACGGTTTTCGCTAATTTCCCAGGAAATACGGAACGAGAGGACGCTATTTGCCCCGAAAATTGGCGCAGGTTCCTAATTACTGGGAACTAGAAGAAATAGCCTAAGAAATAACGGAACCACGTTCCGTATTATCAGTTCCGTCTAAAACTTTACTTTATGATCAGCTCAAGTGCTAAGCATTAGCTTCTACTTTCCCCGTCCAATACTTCCCTTGCCATGTATTTCGCTCCAACAACAACTTATCGAAAGCGTTCAATACTTCCCACTTCTTGAGGCTCCACATCGGTCCAATTAATAGATCTCGAGGCGCATCCCCAGTAAGTCGATGAACGATCATCTCAGGTGGAAGAATCTCCAAGGTATCCACGATCAGCTTCACATACTCATCTTTTTCCAAGAATTGAAGCAAGCCTGCTTCGTACTGTTTTACCATTGGCGTTTTGCGCATGAGATGCAGCAAGTGAATTTTAATTCCCTGCACATCCATCTGAGCCACTGCTTTTCCGGTATCAAGCATCATTTCATGCGTCTCACCAGGCAGGCCGTAAATAATGTGTGCACAGACCCGGATATTATGCTTGCGCAGCTTGGCGACAGCATCCAGATAACATTTCGTATCATGAGCGCGATTAATGAGCTCCGAGGTCGATTCGTGGACGGTTTGAAGCCCCATTTCCACCCATAAATAGGTGCGCTGGTTCAACTCAGCCAAATATTCAATAACATCATCGGGCAAACAGTCTGGCCGCGTGGCGATCGATAATCCCACAACGCCTGGTTGTTGCAAAATCACTTCATAATATTCACGCAGCTGTTCAACAGGCGCGTAGGTGTTCGTGTAGGCTTGGAAATAGCCGATATAGTTGGCATCGGGCCATTTTTGATGCTGCAAATCCCGGATTTTATTAAATTGTGTGACAAGGTCATCGCGGCGGCTTCCTGCAAAATCGCCTGATCCACGTGCACTGCAGAAGGTACAACCGCCTGTTGCAATATTGCCATCACGATTCGGGCAGGTGAAGCCGGCATCCAGCATAACCTTAAATACCTTGCCGCCAAGGACCTCGCGCATTTCATAATTCCATGTATGGAAACGTTTATCGCCCCAAAGTTGAGGAGATTCCTGAATCATTGTAGACATAGGTCTTATCCTTTCTATCTGTTGCTTTGCTTTCTTCATTATTGCGCATTCTTAAATCTGTATTCTGTAGGCTCTGAATGCTGCATTGCTTTGCTTTCAATAGCTCTGTTTCTCTACTGACTATTCTATGCACCTTATATTGTAGCGAAATTTACGCATGAAAGCGACCCCTGCCTTTCCAAGAAGTCCCCCGATAAATCCGTCCAGAAGGGAGCATGATAACTTTGCACCACAATTACGAGCTGAGAGGGGAATTGACTACATGAAAAAGTTTCGTACGATAACTTTGGCGGTAGCATTAACAGCAGCTTTAAGTATGGGGGCGGCAAGCGCTCAGGCTAGTACGATGAGCATGAATATGGATTCGGGGAATGCAGTGGGAACGGGGTCACCAATTGGGACATTGGGGACAACAGCGACAACGGGTGCAGGAACAATGGGGACAACGGGGACTACGACACCAACGGGTTATACAGGAAGTACCTACACAGGAAGTAATTATGATGCAACATCTCCTGGGATGAATCTAGGAGGAACGGGAGTTAGCACTCAGAACTTTAGCGGAAACGGGACGACAGGTGTTTATCCGGGAAATCGGACTACGCCGACCGCTTACCCAGGATATGGGACTACGACAAGGGGAACAGGTGTCATGGAACATATCAACGGGACGAGTGCAGTGGATAAAGGCGCTAATGCGATTGAGAGAGGTGTTAACCGCGGAGCGAATATGGTCGAGCGGGGCGTAGATCGCAGCGCGAACATGGTTGACAGAATGAGTACAAAAAGTATCGGAACTACCCCTCCAAGCACTTATGGTAATAATTATCGAGCGTATTCTACAACTACGACTAAATCCAATGGGATGAGTTGGGGATGGTTGGGCCTAGTAGGTCTATTAGGCTTAGCTGGTCTGCGAAGCAGTAATAGAAGAAGAGATGAAAGCTATAAATAAACGATCAGGATGATCAGGGGCACCTTCCATTATAGTGGAGGGTGCTTTCTTTCAAATAGAAGATAGTATTAGCTCTCTATCTAAGGAAAGCTTTGATTTTTTTTATAGAATCGACTATGATTTGTATTCGAAAGCATGTACGTGTAGGAGGAAAATCGATAATGCGTTTACGGGGTAGAAAAGGAATCAGAGAAGATATTGAACGTCAAAAGGAACTCGTCGTATTAAATGCCAAGGACTACAAAGGCAAATGGGCCGAGTTATTCGGAAACAATAACCCGATTCATGCCGAGCTTGGGATGGGTAAAGGGCGGTTTATTAGTACAATGAGCAAGAAATATCCAAATATCAATTTCATTGGTGTGGATATGTATGACGAACTCATTCGTAAGGCAAGTGAAAAAGCCAAAGTTGCTCATGAGATAACGACTGAGGACGAAGATGGGGTGCTCAGCATACCGAATTTGAGACTCATGTTGTTCAACATTGAGCATATTGAGGAAGCTTTTGCTGAAGGCGAGTTGGAACGTGTTTATTTGAATTTTAGCGATCCATGGCCGAAGAAAAAGCATGCACGCAGACGTTTGACTCATCCTGGATTTGTGTCGAAATATCAACAAATCCTGAACAGCAAAGGCGAGATTCATTTGAAAACGGATTCGCAATCCTTATTTGAATTCTCATTGAATTCCTTTGCCGATATGGGACTCAGAATGCGGAATATTTCATTAAATCTTCATGTGGATGGTATTCATCCTGATCACGTGATGACAGAATACGAAACAAAATTCGCTGGACAAGGCATGAACATTCACCGGTGTGAAGTTGTGATCGGACAGGACGCGCTATCCGCACATCAAGAGCAATTGCAGCATGCTGCTGCATCCGCCGTTGCCGCTGAATCGACAGATTCCGATGAAACAGCGGAATAAGAACAAATAAACAGACTCTTCCGTGTTGCGCTCTTCAGCAGCAAGGATAGTCTGTTTTTTACTTTCTATGGTATGTTGCTCCTACCCCAGCATTTGCAGGATTACTTCAGAACCATCGCCTGCGGGTAAATTTCTGTTCTTGTTCGATACGCGTGAGGCCTGCACGTCGGAGTAGCGGCTAGCTAGCATGGTCAGCCAATGCGAGATCGTATCCGAGGATTGAATCGGTTCTCCAAAGCCGTGTTTTGTAAAATAGTGCACATTCTCTTCCTCTTGGCCTGGAATCGGATCATAGAACAGCATAGGAATCGCCTTGGCGAGTCCTTCCGAACATGTCATTCCGCCTGGCTTCGTAACGAGCAGGTCAGAGGCTTCCATGAGCTTATCAATCTCACGTGAGAAACCGAGCAAATGGATATGCGGATGGACATATCGCGGATCTGCTGCCAGCTTCGCTAAGGCTTTCTCATTTTGCCCCAGACAAAAAATAAACTGTATCCGGTCTCTCCACGCAACGAGATGTTCACTTAGAGAGTCCCCGCCAATTAATCCCCAACCTCCGCCCATGATGAGCACAGTAGGGAGTGGTGCTAATTGAAATTGCTGTCGAATCAAAGTCTTATCATGCACTTCACGGAAGCTGGGATGAACAGGAATGCCTGTAATTTCGACGTGTGCGGCCGCGACACCGTGCACCAACAGCTTATGTTTAACATCCTCCGAAGACACCATGTATTTATTAACCTCGCGACTTACCCAAGTTCCATGAACGTCGTAATCGGTGATGACGGTGCACAGCGGCGTGTGTAAGCCAGCTCTTTTCAACCTCGAAACAACGACACTGGGAAAAGGATGCGTACACACGATAGCATGTGGCTCCCAATCCCTTATCATAGCTGCTGTTTGTGCATAGAAAATCCGATGTAAGGCCAGTTGGGTCAAAGGATTGAGCGATTTCTGATACTGTGATCGGTACAATCGCCCATAAAGCTTGGGTTGTGCTGAGATGGTTTTCTTGTAGGCGCTGAAAATCCAAGGTGCAAGCGTTGGGTGTAAGAAGGAACCGAGCTCTACAACGCGTGTTTCGATGGAAACGCAGCGCTGCTCCAAGCTGCCAGCTAAGGCGAAGGCTGCCTGTGTATGCCCAGCCCCGAAGCCTTCAGATAGAATAAGCACTCTTTTTTTCTGTGAAACAGGTTCCATCATTTACCCCCAGAATGCGACAGTAATTAGCGACGCTGACGTTCCTAATAAACATCCCACGATACAATCAGATGGATAGTGCAGCCCTAAATAAATGCGCGATAGGCCGACAAGTAACGCAAGAGGCATAAGGACGAGTCCAAGAACGGGTAAGGCAAAAGCTAAGGGAACAAGGACTGAGAAGATCGCTGTAGTATGACCAGACGGGAATGAATGATCGGTTAATGGATTTTTATACGTAATGGTTTGGGGATGTACGAGATAAGGGCGGAGTCTAGGATATTTTTTCTTCATAATGGCAACAGGGATATGGCTAATCGTCAGGGCAATCAGTGCTTGAATACCAGCGATACGAAGAGAGCCGTGACCGAAGATGGCTAAGCACAACGAGAGCATGATGGATGCAGTAGCACCGCCTAAATGTGTGATTTTCGTAAAAAAAGCATCGAGGAAATTGTGTTGGATACGTTGGTTGACGAAGTGGAACAGACGTGTTTCATGATCCTGTAGCCAATGTACGACTCTGCTCATGAGTAGCTGCCTCCTTCATAATTTGAATTTCCTATCTACTCATAGTGTAACGAGGAATTATTAGAGGAAGATTAACGGTGTAATAAATATTCATAAAATCAAATTAATGTAGCACTAATCTTGCGTTAATCTTTCTATGTTAGGATGACACATATTCCTTGAATCTGCTTGAATTCACAGGTTTTTCTTGTTAGTTTACCCCGAATATCAAGGATCTAACCTAATGATCCTACACTTAGACTGCCGAATCGCGGGCGACGGACTCTTAGCGACTCATGGCTGCGAATGTTGTTATGGTGGATTATCGTTATCCATTAACAGGGTAATCAAGCAAAACTTGTAAGAAAGAGATGGAGTGACTTATAATTTAGTCAGATTCCCATTGGAATGATGGTTGTTCGTCTAAATGGTGAACATTATGTACACAATAAATGAAAAACGATGAAAACAAGACATTTTCGAACCGATTTCAAGCGCATGCTCTATTCGGCGTGTGCGAACCTCCCAAATTACAAAGAAGTGGCGCTTTTTCGAAGTTTGCAGACTTTGACAAACAGGGGGAAAGAGAGGAAAATCAAAAACGACTTGTTTTACTCGTAATATGTTAATCAGAATGGCCTGTACATAAAAGCACAAGGCATATAAAAAGAGAGCTGTCGTGCATAAAAAAAGGGGGACTTTGCTTCATGCTTGACAAGATTATGCTTGCCGTTCAAGTATTTTTGGGTCTGATCGGTGCGTATCAGTTGTTTTTAACTTTTTTTGGATGGTATCGTCCCAAAAACAAAAAAATGTTTGCTCCACAGAAAACGTTCGCTGTATTGGTCGCCGCTCACAATGAGGAACAAGTTGTTGGCGCATTGATCGAGAATCTGAAGACCTTGGACTATCCGAAGGAAATGTTCGACATCTTCGTGATTTGTGACAACTGTACGGATAACACGGCTGATATTGCTCGCCATCATGGCGTGTACGCGATGGAACGTCATAACCCGAACCTAAGAGGAAAGGGATATGCGATCGAATGGATGCTCAAGGAGCTTTGGAAGCGGGAGCGTCAGTATGACGGCATCGTGATGTTCGATGCAGATAACCTGGTTAGCCCTGATTATTTGACTCACATGAACAATGATCTTTGCTCAGGCTCGCGCGTGATCCAAGCCTATCTGGATACGAAGAACCCGAACGATTCTTGGATTACAGGTTCATTCGCCATTTCGTTCTTCTATGCCAACCGTTTTGTCCAAACGCCTCGTTCGAATCTGGGGCTTGCCAATTATCTTGGTGGAACGGGCATGTGCTTCGACTCCGCTTTACTCAAGCAAGTTGGCTGGCGGGCAACAAGCTTGGTAGAGGATCTTGAGTTCTCCATGATGTGTGTTCAAATGGGGATTAAACCGACGTACAACTATGAAACGCGTGTCTACGATGAGAAGCCGCTAACGTTCACAGCCTCTGCCAAGCAGCGTCTACGCTGGATGCAAGGACACTTTGAAGTGGCCAAACGATTCTTCTTCCCATTGCTATGGCAAGGGATTAAACAAGGCAGCTGGATGAAAATTGATGCTGCGATCTATTCGGCGAATGTTTACAATTTCTTCTTCGGTGCTATTCTAACGGTGATGCTATGGATCAGATCCATAACGACGAGTGCTTTAGATCAATCGTCCCTGGTTCATATTAATCCAGTCATCATCAATTCGCTTAGCTTGGCGGTATATGTATTGATCCCATTGGCGATGCTAATTGAGAAAGCACATAAGAAGACGTATAAATATATTCTTCTTTACCCAATTTTCACACTGTCTTGGTTGCCTATTACGTTCTATGCGTTCTTCACGCAGAACAACAAACAATGGAGCCATACAGAGCATACACGCGTTATTCGCTTGGATGAGATGAAAAGCAAACAAGTTAGTTGACTTTTCTAGAATGAGATGATAATATGTTTCAAGTAAAGCAGAAGCGCCCGCTTCTCACCTGACTAACGCGACGTTGGCTGGTCTGAATGAATCATCATGTACATTCAATGGGTTTGTTATGAACCTGTTATTGATGAAGATGTGGGCCCACTGTGCCCGCATCTTTTTTATATTGGAAGAGAGCTACATACTTTATGGAGGTGGAACACGATTAGCAAAGACCATATGATTAATGACGAGATTCGTGTGAAAGAAGTACGCCTTATCGGGGCGGACGGAGAACAACTCGGCATAACGCCGATACGCGAAGCTCTTCAAATTGCACTTGACGCGAACCTTGATTTAGTAAACGTTGCACCGACGGCGAAGCCGCCTGTCTGCCGCATTATGGATTACGGCAAGTTCCGTTATGAAACACAAAAGAAAGAAAAAGAAGCTCGTAAGAACCAGAAGATCGTGGATATCAAAGAGATTCGCCTGAGTGCGACGATCGATGAACATGACTTCCAAACGAAGCTTCGCAACGCAGTTAAGTTTCTTGGCGAAGGCGATAAAGTCAAAGCTAGCGTTCGTTTCCGTGGTCGCGAAATCGCGCACTCAGAGATTGGTCGCAAAGTTCTTGAGCGTCTTGCTACAGAAACAGCTGAGATTTCCTCGCAGGAGCGTGCTCCTAAGCTTGAGGGAAGAAGCATGATCATGATCTTAACGCCGAAAGCGACAACTTAGGCGAGTATACTAAATTAGGAGGAACAAACACCATGCCGAAAATGAAAACACACAGCAGCTTGAAAGGCCGTTTCAAAATCACTGGCACAGGCAAAGTGATGAGATACAAACAAGGTAAGAACCACTTACTTTCCGGTAAATCATCCAAACAAAAACGCGTATTGTCCACGAACCCAACAATGGCTCCTGGCGATGTACGTCGTTTGCAACAACAACTGTCTCTTATCAAAGGTTAATTGTAACGTAGCTTAATATTCGAACATCATTTATATATCCCAGGAGGTAGTTCACAATGGCAAGAGTCAAGGGCGGATTTATTCGCGCTCACCGTCGTAAGAAAATTTTGAAATTAGCAAAAGGTTATTTCGGTTCCAAGCACCGCTTATTTAAAACAGCTAAAGAACAAGTAATGAAATCATTGGTATATGCATACCGTGACCGTCGTCAAACAAAACGTAACTTCCGTAGACTTTGGATTACTCGTATCAATGCAGGCGCTCGTCAAAACGGCTTGAGCTACAGCAAATTGATGCACGGCCTTAAATTGGCTGGTATCGAAGTTAACCGTAAAATCTTGGCTGACCTAGCTGTGAATGATTCCAAAGCGTTCAACGATTTGGCAACAGCTGCAAAAGCGAAAGTAAACGCGTAAGCTGCGTTTCACGATATAGAGCCTGTCCCCGCAAGGGGGCAGGCTCTTTTGTTATGTCCAGAAGTCCAGATGTGAAATGTGAAATGTAACACCTAGGTGGACTGTGGCACTTGCGTTTTACGAATCAGCATGACAATAAACATGACCATCGGAATAATGACCTGAAACAGCGGATAGACCTTTACAACGACTTTGAGTCCTAGCCAGGTATGGATCGAATAATTAGGCTCAAGAAAGGAGGTAAAGAAGATCAGGCTGCCGACGATGATTACCCAAGTGTGTTTCCGCCAGAAGGGGAATAAGTAGGCACATGCATACACGGATCCCCAGTAAAACGCCGTCATTTTAACGAATAAGCCAAGAAAAAGGAGCAATGTAACCAGGACATCCAACCGTTCCAAAATATCACCAACCTCGATAAGCTGCACGATCTCTAAAAACGGTAGTGTGCTGTTTGCAACAAGCGTGGTACCCAATATGGTGACGTTTAGGATATTCATGGCAACCAAGAAGAGGGCAACAATCGTGTAAGCGACAAGGCTGAGCTTCTTTACCTTCTGTTTATCGGGCAGCATGTGCCAAATCATGAAGAAAATAACCATCTGACCGAAGGGGAAGGAGACGATATCAGGGAAAGCGGCTTTGAGTACGGGTGTTAAGCCATTTTCCAAGATAGGAAGGACATTGTCGAATTGGATTAACCCGGCTATACAGATCAGGAGAATAAGAAAACCATAGCTCAAGGTAACAAGAGGGAGCAAAGTCTCTGTAACACGGAACAGCGTATCGACGCCCATCAGAATTGCATATGACGCGAGTAGTAAAATGATGAACATGGTGATGTATTTAGGAGTCGTACTCAGCAAAGTTAGATTCGAGATTTCACCGAAATCTCGGACATTTCTCATGGATTCGTAGGCAAAATAAATGGCAAAGACGACGCCTAGGCAACTGCCGCCGATTTTACCAAAAGACAAGCGAAAGAGGCCCAGCAAATTCTGATCGGGTGCCCTGCGTTGAATGGCAAGAAACATGAGCAGTAAAAGAAACCCTGCCATGGCTGCAGCGAGCATAGCGAGCCAGGAGTCCTGTTTGGCACTACTGCCTAAAGCGAACAGCGGTGTGCTTCCGATTTGGAATAGAATAATCATAACAACCAACTGATAGTTCGTAATGCGATCGCCCATTAGTCTGTGCCTCCTTCCCCCATTAAATGATTAGTCACCAGTGTCTTTCGTCATTTCCATAAATGATTTACCACTCATACCGATTCTTGAGATTTTTACCTGTACGTTCGTTTCTAATTGCAGATTGGCGAATTGTTCTTCCCAATTAGGCTTCAATTGTTTCCATAGTTTTGGATGATGTTTATGGATCAAATCTGCAAAGTGAAAAACATCTGCCTTTTCTTGAACTGCGGAACGGAACCCGTCGGACATGAGGTTGGCAATTTCAGCACTGGCATTTTGCTCAATGGCCTGTAGATCCATGGGTTGCGTTGGGTCATTGGGGCAGGCGCTTTCGTTGAGAGTGCCCACTGCTTTTACATCAACATGCATAATTAGGCTGCCATCACGGGATAGGATGGGCTTCATGCTGCTTTTGCTGCGATCGACGCGAAGTGCTGCTTTAACATCTTTGTTGTCCTTTGAACAGCCAAAGAATAAGGTCGTATGCTGAATCGTATCCCGAATCCAACTGATACCATAGCTATCATGAGGTGTAATCCAGCCAATTAATTTATCTTTATTGAAGACAGCCATTTTTCCTAGCTTAAGCTTGTTTGTGAAGAAGGTTTTTTTGAGCGAGGCGATGGTGTCGTTTTCCCCTTCACCCGAGATGATAATTTCAGGGACAAGTGTGAAAGGGGAGTCACCAGAAATCCCCATCATGAATTGGTACATCATAATCTGTTTGAAGTTAGAGCCATTTTTCTCCTCATTTTTGATCATGTTTTTAATCGCGGCTCCGGGTACTTTTTCCAGAGGAATGATCTGTTCTAGAATTTTTCTTCCTTCTCCGTGTGTGACTAATATGCTTACTGTCTCACGTGAGTCGGAGTTGCGCAGGTACACGTCCAATAGTTGAGAAATCCCTTCTTTAGCGGCATTTTCCCCGATAACAACAATACGATTATGGGCAAAAAATAAAGAGCGCGGCATTTCTAAGCTGGATTGCTGGACAGCTCCCCGAATCGAACCCCCGCTCGTGGAGAAGACCATAACAGGCGCTTGTTGCCCAGGACTTCCCCCTGTATTGGGGTTGGCGATGGATTGGGGAATAACCACCTGGTAGGAAACGGTCCATACTTTCCCGTCCCAATCGATGGAGGTTGCCGAGGTGATGGCTAGCTGGTTTAATTCTTTGCGATCCCAACAGCCTGTCAGCAGCAGGCAGCACGAACTGAGGATCATCAGACTCAGCATGGAACGTATCACGTTTAGATTCATGACGATAACCTCCCAGAGGGTCTCTTACACGCGTTCGCTCCTCCTTAAAAGGGCTAGATAAATGTTGTATCATGAACGATCTTTTCTAGGTGGAGAAGGCTTATCATAAGGGGTTTGTCTTGTTTTGTTGGTACGAGTGAAAGGGCGCAAGCCGACTAACCATCGCGGCACCCGGATCAAGGTATCTTTCAGAGAGCTTACAACCAATGGAGAGATAGGTGTCAGATAAGGCACACCAAAGGAACGAAGTGAAGCTAAGTGAATCAAGATGGCCATGCAGCCCGTCAAGATACCGAATAAGCCGAAAGAGCCAGCGAGAAGCATCAGCCCGAAGCGAATTAACCGGGCAGCAACGGCCATATTCAGAGCTGGTGTAACGAAATTCGAAATCGCCGTGAAGGAAACGATAATCACCATCGCGGCTGACACTAAACCAGCTTGAACAGACGCTTGTCCAAGTACAAGTGCCCCGACAATGGAGATGGCTGATCCGATCACACGCGGCATCCGGACACCAGCTTCACGAAGAACCTCGAATGTAACTTCCATAAGAAGAGCTTCTAAAAGAGCTGGGAAGGGAACGCTTTCGCGTTGGGCAGCCAATGAGATGAGCAGGGTCGTCGGAAGCATTTCCTGATGAAACGTCGTGACGGCGATGTATAGCGATGGGAGCAGCATCGAAACGAAGAAGGAAATGTAACGAATGGCACGTATGAACGTTGCGATGTCAAACCGCTGATAGTAATCTTCACTTGATTTCATAAAGCTGAAGAAGGTAACTGGCGCCTGTAAGACGAAGGGCGTACCGTCCACGAGAATCGCGATCTGACCTTCAAGAAGACCTGCGGCAACGGCATCAGGCCGCTCGGAATTCATGATGGTGGGGAATGGCGAGTAGGTTACATCCTCAATGTACTCTTCGATATAGCCGCTTTCCAAAATACTATCTGTATCAATCCGCTCTAACCGCGATTTAGCCTCCTCGACAACCCTTTCATCGGCAAGGCCATCCAAATACGAGATAATGACCTCAGTCTGGGTATAACGACCGATGCGCAGCGAGATAAAGCGAAGATCAGGTGATCTAATTTTCCTGCGAAGTAAGGAGGTATTTGTTCTGATATCTTCGGTGAAGCTTTCTTTCGGACCCCGTACGACAGTTTGTGTCTGCGGTTCTTCAATGGCCCGCTTGTCCCAGCCTGCCGTGCCAGCAATGATGACCTCGTCATAACCGTCCGCAATGAGGATCGTACTGCCTCCCAGGAGGGCAGCTACGACGTCCGTTCCTTCCTTACTGAAGGATAATTCGCTGATCGTGATCGCCTGACACAGCAAATCGTGGAAGCAGATATCTTGCCCCCAGTAGTCTTCGTTCTCATGTGCAGAGAGGAGTGGCTTGGATACATGTTCATTCAAAATGTCATACTGGACGAGGCCATCGATGTAAAATAAAGCTACGCTGTTCGTGTCAGGATAAGCGCCAATTTCTAATTGACGATAATACACATCGGAGCTTTGACCTAATTTATGATGAAGCCATTTGACGTTGTCTTGCAGGGATGTAGACATGGGGAAAGGGACTTGCAGAGACGGTTTCATGGTTGGCCTCCTCAGAACTTTCCATAGAATTGGTATTATCTTCTCTCACTTTCCATTCTTTTATTCGATTTCCCTATTGACTATTGGTCGTCAGATGCATATAATAATCTTTAATCATATTCGATATGGTGAAGCATACGAATGAATCGCTATGAAGAGGAAGAAGTAATAAGGGCACTTATGCGCAGAGAGCGTTGGACTTGCTGAAACCATCGCCTTAATCCCTTACGTACGAAGTCACCTCGGAGCTGTTTTCCTGAAATGAGCAGGTTGCCTGCACATATTAGGGAGAACCGGAAGAGCACACGTTATCGTGCTGAAGGTAATGTTCATTCATGAACATACCTGCTAAGGTTATGTGCTGTGAGGCATATAGCAAATTTGGGTGGTACCACGGAAGCTTAAACCCCTTTCGTCCCGTTGACACGCTTTGTGCGTGCGCGGGATGATAGGGGTTTTTCTTATTTTCATGGAAGATTGACGATGACATGTATTGACTTTTTGAGAGGAGGATCACAATGAATGTTCAAACTGAACCAAAACGCTCTAAAGAAGAACTAATTGAGAAGCTGACGCAGCCAGACCTGATTACAGGTTCCGAAATTTTGCTAAGAAGCTTGTTGCTGGAGGGTGTGGACTGCGTCTTTGGATACCCAGGCGGCGCTGTACTGTACATCTATGATGCGATGCATGGATTTGATGATTTCAATCACTTGTTGACTAGACATGAACAAGGCGCAATTCACGCAGCCGACGGCTATGCTCGTTCGACTGGTAAAGTTGGTGTATGTATCGCAACTTCCGGACCGGGGGCTACGAACCTCGTCACAGGGATTGCTACAGCATATATGGATTCTGTTCCTCTGGTTGTTATTACAGGTAACGTTGCAACGAACTTCATCGGTACCGATGCTTTCCAAGAAGCGGACATCACAGGGATTACGATGCCGATTACGAAGCACAGCTACCTAGTTAGAGACGTAAATGACCTGCCGCGTATCATTCATGAAGCTTTCCATATTGCGAACTCAGGACGTAAGGGCCCGGTTCTCATTGACATACCAAAGGATGTCTCCGCTCATAAAACGATATTTAAGCCAGCTAAGGATGTAAGCATTCGTGGTTACAATCCTACGGTTCAACCGAATAAGCTGCAAGTTGATAAACTGATCAAGGCGATTGAAGAAGCTGAACGTCCGGTTATCATTGCAGGCGGCGGCGTTGTCTATGCGGATGCTTCCAAGGAATTGATCGAGTTTGTTAACAAAACACGGATCCCTGTTGCAACGACGTTGCTGGGCTTAAGCGGCTTCCCAAGTGCACACGAGCTATGGCTCGGAATGCCAGGGATGCACGGAACGTTTACAGCGAACACAGCGATCCAGAACGCAGATCTTCTGATCTCCATCGGATCCCGATTTGATGATCGTGTAACGATGAATTTGAATGGTTTTGCTCCAAAAGTGAAACTAATCGCGCATATCGATGTAGATCCAGCGGAAATCGGCAAAAACGTGAAAACGGATATTCCTTGCGTAGGCGATGTGAAGGCCGTTCTCGAATATGCCAATACGAAAGCGAAGCCTGCGAAAAGCGCAGCTTGGATCACTGAATTGCAAGAGAGTAAAGAGAAGTTCCCGTTGAAATACGGCGATACCGAAACTGAGCTTAAACCGCAATACGTGATTGAGATGATCAGCGAAACGACTAAAGGTGAAGCGATCGTTACAACTGACGTTGGTCAGCATCAAATGTGGGCCGCGCAGTTCTATAAGTTCAAAAACCCACGCTCCCTTGTAACGTCAGGTGGACTTGGCACAATGGGCTTCGGATTCCCATCGGCGATCGGCGCTCAAATGGGGAACCCGGATAAACTGGTTGTTTCCATCAACGGTGACGGCGGCGTTCAGATGTGTGCACAAGAACTTGCGATCTGTGCGATCAATAACATTCCAGTTAAGATTGTTATTATCAACAACCAAGTGCTTGGTATGGTTCGTCAATGGCAAGAAATCATTTATGAGAACCGTTATAGCCACATCGATTTGGCAGGAAGCCCTGACTTCGTTAAGCTGGCAGAAGCTTACGGCGTGAAAGGCTTGCGCGCGACGACGAAAGAAGAAGCAAGAAGAGTATGGCAGGAAGCGCTGGATACTCCGGGGCCTGTCGTTATTGATTTCGTCGTACCGAAGGGCGAGAACGTGTTCCCAATGGTTAAAGCAGGCGATACAATTAGTGACATGTTAATGGGGGATTCGGAATGACAACTAAACATACAGTTTCCGTACTCGTAAATAATCAGCCTGGTGTCCTGCAGCGTGTATCTGGTTTGTTCGGACGCAGAGGCTTTAACATTGAAAGCATCACCGTAGGAGAGTCCGAGGAAAACGGACTTTCCCGGATGGTTATTGTAACTACGGGTGATGATAATACGCTGGAACAAATCTCCAAGCAATTGTACAAGTTGATCGACGTTATCAAGGTTGTGGACTTGAGCTCCAACCCAATGGTAGCGAGAGAGCTTGCACTTATCAAAGTAAATGCTGAGCCGATCATGCGCCCAGAAATCCTGGGTATCGTTGAAACGTTCCGCGCAGCCGTTGTTGATATCGGTCCTGCTTCATTGATCGTGCAAGTTGTTGGAGATTCAGATAAAATAGATGCTATGGTTGAATTGCTTCGTCCATATGGCATTCGTGAACTTTCCCGTACGGGCGTTACTGCGATGATTCGCGGTACCGTTAAATAAATTTTTTGTAAAGAAATACCACGAGTTCTACCAGCAATACCTCTCCTTGAGTGGGGGTTTCAGCGGAGTACCACGGTAAATCGTTGAAACACCCACTCAAGGGGTAGACAAAACGGATTCATTATATCAAAGGAGGATTTATTCGAATGGCAGTTACTACTTACTATGAAAAAGATGCAGACTTAGCGGTACTTAAAGGTAAAACGATTGCGGTTGTAGGTTATGGTTCCCAAGGGCATGCACAAGCACAAAACTTGCGTGACAGTGGGTTGAACGTTATTATCGGACTTCGTGAAGGCCGTTCATGGAACGCAGCTAAAAACGATGGTTTCGAAGTTGTATCTGTAGAAGAAGCGGCACGTCGCGCTGACGTTATCCAAATTTTGATGCCGGATGAGACACAAGCTCGCGTTTACAAAGAGTCCATTCAACCGAACATGAAAAAAGGCGCAGCTATCATGTTCTCCCACGGATTTAACATCCATTTCGGACAAATCGTTGCTCCTGAAGGTACAGATGTATTCTTGGTAGCTCCTAAATCCCCTGGTCACATGGTACGTCGTACGTACGTTGAAGGCTTTGGTGTACCTGGCTTGATCGCAATCGAGAAAGATGCGACTGGCAATGCAAAAGCAATCGGTCTTGCTTATGCAAAAGGTATCGGCTGTACACGTGCAGGCGTTATCGAAACTTCTTTCCGTGAAGAAACAGAAACTGATTTGTTCGGTGAGCAAGCAGTTCTTTGTGGCGGTGCTTCTGAACTAGTTAAAGCTGGTTTCGAAACATTGGTTGAAGCAGGCTATGCACCAGAAATGGCTTACTTCGAGTGTCTGCACGAATTGAAATTGATCGTTGATATGATGTATGAAGGCGGACTTGCTTCCATGCGTAGTTCCATCTCCAACACAGCTGAGTACGGTGACTATGTAACTGGACCTCGTATCATCACAGCTGAAACGAAAAAAGCAATGAAAGAAGTTCTTTCCGATATCCAACAAGGTAAATTCGCTCGCGACTTCATCTTGGAAAACCAATCCAACTTTGCATTCATGAACGCAACGCGTCGTAACGAAGCTCAACACCCAATCGAGGTTGTTGGTTCCCAATTGCGCGAAATGATGCACTGGATCAAAAAATAATAACGTAACGCCATTATTGAATTTTATAGCTGTACATTCCACAGGGAGTGATTGAGGAGAATTTCCCAATTGCTCCCTGTGAATACTATAACGACATGGAAATCGTAAAGCAGCAAATGCTTTCAAAGTAATTTTTATCAAATCCTTTTGGGAGGTGACATGGTGCGTAAAATTTATATTTTTGATACAACCCTTCGCGATGGTGAGCAATCCCCAGGTGTGAACCTGAATACACAGGAGAAGGTTGAAATCGCCTTACAGCTAGAGAAGCTGGGTGTAGATCGCATGGAGGCTGGTTTTCCTGCGGCATCTCCAGGGGACTTAGCAGGTGTGAATGCGGTCGCTAAAGCGATTAAGAACGCTTCTGTTATCGGCTTGTCCCGTGCAAGAGAGAATGATATCGAGGCTGTGCGTGAAGCACTTCAGGGTGCACAGGATCCGTGTATCCATCTATTCCTTGCTACGTCGCCTATTCACCGTCAGCATAAGCTGCGGATGGAGAAGCATCAAGTGCTGGAGGCAGCAGAAGCAGCGATTAAATATGCGAAGAAATATTTCAGCAAAATCGAGTTTTCACTTGAGGATGCGGGTCGTACGGAGCTAGACTTCATTGCTGAAGTGACAAGCATGGCGATTCGTGCTGGCGCTTCTGTCGTGAATATTCCGGATACCGTTGGCTACATGACGCCGTATGACTACGGTAATATTTTCAAAATGCTGAAGGAAACCGTTCCCGGCATTGAGAAAATTCAGTTGAGCGCGCACTGTCATGACGACTTAGGCATGGCTACGGCGAACGCGCTCGCAGCGGTTCTGAATGGTGCCGATCAAATCGAAGGCACCATTAACGGAATTGGCGAGCGCGCAGGGAACACCTCGATCGAGGAAGTTGTTATGGCGCTGGAAACACGCCAGGACTTCTACCAAGCGAAGACTTCACTTGTGTTGAACGAGATCTACCGCACCAGCCGTCTGGTCAGCAAGCTGACAGGCATGGTGGTTCCAGGCAACAAGGCGATCGTTGGCGCTAACGCCTTCGCGCATGAGTCCGGCATCCATCAGGATGGCATGCTCAAAGAGAAAACGACTTACGAGATTATGTCCCCGGAAACAATCGGTGTGAAGGAAAGTAAGCTCGTCATGGGCAAACACTCCGGACGCCACGCATTCCGTGAGAAATTAATTGATCTCGGCTACGAGCTCAGCGATGAGCAAGTCAATGCGGCTTTTGCTAAGTTTAAAGATTTGGCAGATCGCAAGAAGCAAGTCGAAGACGAAGATATTCGCGCGCTGATCGAAGAAAAATTGATCGAGACGCCGGAAATTTTCGCGCTTGGCACGCTTCAAGTTGCTTACGGCAACCAAATGACACCAACCGCTACCGTTCATGTTCGCTTCCAAGATGGCAGCGAAGTGGCTGAAAGCGCAGTTGGTAATGGATCCGTTGACGCGATTTATAACGCGATTGATAAAGCGACGCAAGAAAACGTGGAGCTTGACGACTATTCCATCAAATCCGTTTCGCACGGAAAAGATGCGCTTGGTGAAGTACACGTGGTCCTGAAACAGGAGAACATTTCTGTTCAAGGACGCGGCATATCCACAGATATTCTAGAAGCAAGCGCGAAAGCGTATCTGGATGCTGTGAACAGACTGATCGATAAGCGCAAAAATCCAACAAGTAACAGAAGCAACGTTACGTTAATATAATTCTCTTAGCGATAAGGCTACCCGGATTAGCACCTCACCTCCACGACTCGAGGAGGGGTGCTTTCTACAAATGCGAAAGGATGCGTCCCTCTATGAAATATCGATTTTCTAAATCGTTGGAAGGCTTCTCATCGTCAGCTGTAAGAGAAATTCTTAAGCTGACACAAGGGAGCTCGATTATTTCTTTTGCTGGCGGACTGCCTGCTGAAGAGTTTTTCCCGTTAGACGCCGTTAGCGAAGCGTTCAAACGAGTGATTGAAGGCGGCAAGTCTGCGCTGCAATATGGTTTGACTGAAGGTTACAAGCCTTTGCGTGAATCCTTATGCAAGCGTATGGCGGCGAAGAACATGATCGTGACGCCAGATGAGATGCTGCTAACGACAGGTTCACAGCAAGCGATCGATCTTTTGACGCGCGTCTACATTGATGCAGGCGATGTCATTCTTGTTGAGAGCCCGACTTACTTGTCGGCTATCCAAGTGTTTCAAGCCAAAGGCGCGAAGGTTTATTCCGTCGACAGTGACAGCGATGGCATGCTGTTGGACGATTTAGCAGCGAAAGTTGCACAGCATAATCCGAAGATGGTCTATGTCATTCCAACGTTCTCGAACCCTGCCGGTCGTGCATGGAGCTTGGAACGTCGTCAAGGCTTGCTGGATATTTGCCGCGGTGCTGATGTTCTTATTTTGGAAGATGATCCATACGGGGAAATCCAGTTTGATGAGAACGAAACCTACCCAACCGTTTACTCGCTAGGTGGGAAGGCTGAAGGAGGGAACGTTGTCTACACGAGCACGTTCTCCAAAACAGTCGCTCCTGCATTCCGTACAGGCTGGGTCATGGGAGACCAAGAAATCATTCGTCAGGTAGCGCGCTTTAAGCAATCTGCGGATTTGCACTCCAGTACGATTGATCAGCAAACGCTTTATCATTTGCTTGAGCATTTTGACCTGGACGCGCATATTTCCTTAATCCGTGAACAGTATTTGGACCGGATGAAGTTCATGTCAGGGCTGCTCGCTGAGCTGAACTGGCCTGGTTTGAAATGGGAAGAACCGAAGGGTGGCATGTTCATCTGGGTGGAGCTTCCTGAGCAAATTCGTGCGGAGGATCTTTTGAAAATCGCCGTGCAAGAAGGCGTTGCCTTCGTTCCAGGTTCACCGTTCTTCTCTGAAAAACCGCGCTACAACACTATGCGCTTGAACTACACGCACACAGATCGTGAGACAACGGTTCTCGGTATGAAGAAGCTCGCGAAAGCGATGGAATCGTATTTGCAAAACGCATAAAGATGAGAAACACCTAAAGCTTTCGGGCTTTGGGTGTTTTTTTGCGTTTAGGCACATGTATCATGTTCCTCGTGCCCTTCTAATGATGTCTAACCATCGGTGAATAATTTTACCTAAAAGTGGGAAAATTTTGTGTACATGAATTAGGAACGGTGGTGCACAGATGGGGACGATCAGGAAATGGTTAAATGGCTTAAGATCAACTCCAATCAAGAAAGCAGCTGATCCGACTAACCAACCGCTTTCAGGAAATCTGGAAGAAAACTTACTTACCCTGCATACCTTATTTAGCCATGCTCCAGATCTTGTTATTCGTAAGCTCCAGTTGAAAACAGGGGACCAGGCTGTCCTTGTTTATTTGGATGGGCTTATCGATAAATCAGCGATAAATAATAACATTCTCAAACCGCTCATTTATGAAATTGAAACGCTGAACGATATTTGGGAATCTTCCACGACGATAGCGAAAACAGAAGTTGCAACGCAATGGTCGTATCTTGAAGGTTGCATTTTTGATGGAAAGAGTATTTTGTTTATAGAGGGACAGCTGAAAGCACTTGTTTTACATACGCAAGGATGGCCGCAGAGAGCCATTAAAGAACCGCAAATCGAATCGACGTTAAAAGGATCCCATCAGGGATTCGTTGAGACGTCGGGGCAGAATATTGCCATGATTCGGCGCTATATTCCAAATCGCGAACTGAGAATAAAAGAATATAGTATTGGTGCCAGGGGACATACAAGTGTTTCTATTATGTATCTTGAAGATGTTGTAAACCCTGATTTTGTAGTTGAAATGGAAGATCGATTGCTGCAGATTAATGTGGACGCCATTTTAAATACGGGAGAATTAGCGGAATACATAGAAGATCATCCGATTAGCCTATTTCCTCAGTTAATTATGACGGAACGCCCAGATTCTGCAGCAGCTCATATTTTGCAAGGAAGAATTGTCGTCGTTGTAGATCATTCACCTAGTGTGATCGTTGCTCCCGTTACCTTTTCGGCCTTCTTCCAGAGTGTGGATGATTACAGCAATCGCTGGGTCATTGCCACTTTTCTGCGTTTATTACGCTATCTGGCTTTAATTACGACAATTTCTTTATCAGCCATCTATATATCGATTGTTTCGTTTCACTATGAAGTACTTCCTTTGGATTTATTGATATCCATTGGAGAATCCAGAGAAAGGGTGCCATTTCCACCGATTGTTGAGGCACTGCTCATGGAGATATCCCTAGAAATGCTAAGGGAAGCGGGTTTGCGTCTACCCGGTCCAATTGGGCAAACGATAGGGGTCGTAGGAGGTATTGTCATCGGTCAGGCGGCGGTGCAAGCTGGGGTGGTAAGTAATATTATGGTGATTATCGTGGCCATCACGGCAATTTCCTCGTTTATTATCCCCGATTATGACATGTCCTCCTCGCTGCGGTTGCTGCGCTTTCCCATGATGTTTCTGGCCGCTGTGTTCGGTATGGTTGGCATTATGGTTGGGCTGATGATCCTTGGGGCTCACCTGATTTCCATGGAATCATTCGGCATATCCTATGGCAGCCCACTTGCACCCATGCGCTTCTCGGATTGGAAAGATGTATGGCTTCGACTTCCGATGTGGAAAATGAAAAAACGCCCGCTCTCAGCCGATCCAGCGCAACTTATCAGACAAGGTGCAAACAGAGAAGGTGAAGATGAAGCATGAGCAAATATGTAATGAATCAAATTTCCTTAAAACAATATATTTTCATTATATTTGAAGCCCAGATTGGGATCGGTGTCCTTTCCCTTCCACGAGATATAGCTGAAACTGCAGGTACGGATGGCTGGATATCCATTCTACTGGGTTGGGTGCTATCCGTATTAGTAAGTTTAGTTATCGTGCAGATCATGGAGAGAAATCCCGGTTTTACGCTTGTCGAACTTGTGTCTCACTACTTTGGTAAATGGATAGGTAAAGGTGTAACTGTCGTTTGGATTTCCTATACGGTGTATGCAGCAAGCGTGGTTATGTTTTCGACGGTGTATATTATCAAGCTATGGATTGTACCGAATATGCAGGACGTTATATTGATGATTCTGTTTATCATCCCGATCTATATGATCACAAAGCACGGATTAAGGGTAATTGGCTACTTTGCTGAACTTGTTTTTGTAGTCTCTATCTGGATCGCATTGTTGATCTTTTTCACATTCAAGAACACGCAATGGCTGTTTCTTCTTCCTATCGGTAAGGAAGGAATAATGCCCATCCTATCAACTGTCAAATCAACCATCCTTTCGTTTCTAGGGTTTGAATTGGCTTTCATTCTATACCCTTTCCTAAAGGATAAGAAAAACGCGTCCAAAGGAATCATTATTGCCAATTCCATTTCCATGCTTATTTTTTTAACGGTGACCGTCATTAGTTTTATTAAGTTTTCTCCGGACGAGATCAGCGATTATCCCTATCCTACGCTTAACTTATTGAAGCTTATCCAGTTGCCGTTTTTAGAACGATTGGAAATTTTATCTCTATCGGTCTATTTATTGCTGTTGTTTATGACGATTATTCCCTATCTGTACACGGCGGTGCTAGGCACTGTTCAATTATTTGGCAAGCAGGATCATCGAAACGTGTTACGAATCGTTCTAATCTTGTGGCTTCTCTTGTCGTTTGTTTTCATCCCATCTTCTACACAAGTTATGCAAATGAGTAAGTCGTGGGGGATGGCGGGTACCTATTTGGCATATGTGTTTCCCATTTTCCTGTGGATGTATGGATGGATGTTTCATCGGCGTAGAAAGGAACAGAAACAATGAAGAAATGGCGGCATTTATTACTGACCGGTACGGCATTATTCATGATTTCGGGATGCGGCAAAGCGGTATATATCGATACGCAACGATTTTTTATTGCTGAGGGCATTGATCTAAATGAAGAGAATAGACTCGTTCTTTATTCTTCAATTCCTGTTTTCAGTAGAGAAGCAACAGTTAAAAATAAACTAACCACGGTAACTGTAGATACCATTCGTCAAGCGAAGATGAAACTAGAGTCGAGATTAAATGGTAATGTGGCGCCTGGTAAATTACAGAGTATTCTTATAGGGAAAAAATTACTGAAGCAAAAGAGTGTATTCCCTTATCTGGATGTATTCTTTCGCGATCCGAAAAATGAAATTAATGCCAATGTGATTGTAGTCGATGGGACACTTGAAGAAGTCCTGCATACAAAAATGGATGATAAAGGCCGGGTAGGCAATGTGATCAAACAATTAGTAGAAAGTACATATAAGGGAGGTATTTCACCGCGAGCTACCTTACAGAAATATCATCAACAAATGATGGATACTGCCATAACCCCAAGCATTCCTGAAATGAGAGTAGAAAAGAACGACCTTGTCATCGCAGGGGCTGCACTATTACATGAAGACGGTACGTACGCTACTTCTTTGGGTACTCAAGAAAGCTCTTTGCTGCTGTTGTTACAACGCGATACGAATAATCCAATACCGCTTTCGTTTCATCTGTCTCCGGAGCTTTTTCATACCGATGATGAGATGTCCTATGTGAGTTTAGAAATCAAAAGGGCAAAGTTATCTATCGACCCTGAATATGAAAATAACCATCTTACCCTTCGTATCCGGATGAACGTACAGATCGGATTGTTGGAAATGATGTTTCATATCGATTTGAAGAAACAGACAAAACAGTTGGAACTCGCGATTGAACAAGAACTTCAAAGAGAGTGCCAGGACCTAATTACGAAAGCTCAAAAAAATCAAATTGACCCTTTCGGTTTTGGGATTATTATGCGGGCGAAGGAATATAAAGACTGGAAAAAAATAGAAGGAAACTGGGGAGGAGCTCTGTCGGAAGCAACAGTTACTATTTCTCCACAGGTTACTATCCAAAATACTGGAGTCGCCAATTAACACTAGGTCAATAGGCAGAAAGGGGAGTTTGACCATGAACAAGTATTCGTTTAATCAAATCTCCTTGATTCAATTCATTCTTATTATATGTGAAGCACAAGTCGGGATTGGAGTGCTGTCCCTTCCCCGCGATTTAGCTAAAAAGGCTGGGACTGACGGATGGATGGGCATAATTATTGGATGGATGTTGGCTATGTTGTTGAGCCTTATCATCATCCGTGTTATGGAGAAAAATCCTGGATACACCATATTTGAGATTGTTTCTAAATATTTTGGTAAGTGGGGCGGGAAAGGAATCACCCTCCTTTGGAGTGTTGCAGAAGCATATATTGCTAGTACCATCTTGTTTTCGACCATTCACATTATTAAAATTTGGATATTACAGAATGTATCCAACTACATTTTAATGATCCTACTCATTATTCCAATTTACATGGTTACCAAGCATGGAATAAGGATGATCGGAATGTATGCTGAACTCGTATGTGTGTTCACGATGTGGATGCCGTTGTTATTGCTGTTTGCATTAAAGGATACCGAGTGGATGTATCTCTTCCCAATTGGGAAGGAGGGCATATTGCCTATCCTTGATTCAGCCAAATCAACCGTCCTTTCTTTCCTTGGATTTGAACTGGCTTTTATCCTGTATCCATTTCTAAAGGACAAGAAATCAGCTGCGAAGGGAATTGTAATTGCTAATTCCTTAACGATGCTCGTCTATTTAACGACGACCTTAGTCAGTTTTATTCGATTCTCTCCCCTGGAGATCACAGATTATTTATTCCCCGTGCTTAATTTGTTGAAGGTTATTCACTTACCGTTTATGGAACGTCTAGAAATTGTCAGTTTATCCTTTTATTTGGCCTTGATTATCATGTC
Source organism: Paenibacillus pectinilyticus (assembly GCF_001700435.1). GTDB lineage: Bacteria > Bacillota > Bacilli > Paenibacillales > NBRC-103111 > Paenibacillus_E > Paenibacillus_E pectinilyticus. Next base: position 42,171 of record NZ_LYPC01000028.1, on the reverse strand, counting down.
GGTTATACCTAGCCTCTATGTATCCATGTTAGGCATAAGTCAATTACTCGGTAAGCAGGATCATCGAAATCCTTTGCGTATCCTCCTATTCCTGTGGGTCATAGCTTCATTCTTTTATATCCCTAGTGCTTTTCAAATCATGCAAATGGTCAAATCTTGGGTCGCTGTGGGTATTATTATCTCCGTTGTGTTTCCGATTTTCCTATGGATATACGGATGGTTGTTTCATTTCGTTAGAAAGGAAGCAAAACAATGAAGAATGTTAAGTCCCTTTGTTTAGTCATGGCCATTTTATTCTGTATAACAGGGTGTACGAAAGCTGTGTATATAGAGAATCAACAATTTGTTCTTACGGAAGCTATTGATTTCGATGAGAATAATAAATTTGTCGTCTATACGTCAACACCTGTTTTCAACGGTATTGCCAAGGATAAATATAAAATTACATTCGCAAGGGCAAATTCAATGCGCATTTCCAAAGAAGTGATTAACAGTAAGACGAGTGGTAGCCTTGCTTACGGCAAGTCGCAGAATGTTCTTATAGGAAAACGACTTCTTCAGAATAGGGATGCTTTTCCCTATTTAGATGTTCTCTTTCGCGACTCGCGCAATGAAATCAATGCGAATGTGATTATGATTGATGGTAACGTAAAAGATGTCATGTATACGAACATGAGTGATAAAGGCCGGATCGCCAGCGTAATTAGAGATTTGGTAGATAGCGCTTATCAGAATAGAGTGGCTGTCCAAACATCCTTACAGCAATTTCATCAACAAATGAAAGATAAGGGAATGACACCCGCCATAACTGCCATGAAACCAGAGAAGAATGAACTTGTCATTTCGGGTACGGCACTGCTTCATAAAGATGGTACCTATGCGACATCTTTGAATAATCAAGAAAGTGCTCTACTCCTCTTATTACAGAGCGATACCAAAAACATCATACCGTTATCCTTTCACTTTGCGCCTGAGCTGTTTGATACGACGGAAAAGATGTCCTTTGTGAGCTTTAATATTAAAAAAGCAAAAAACAAGTTGAAGGTGACATTTACAGATGATCATATGACCTTCGATATGGGAATCAAGGTTTCGATCGAGTTGACGGAGATCTTATTTGATTTAGATATAGAAGCACAGAAAACAAAACTGGAACAGGTCATTGCGAAACAGTTGCAAAAAGAGTGCGAGGATTTAATTAAAAAAGCTCAAAAATATCAAATAGACCCTTTTCAATTTGGTGTTGAAGTACGCGCTCATCACTATAAAGACTGGAAAAAGGCAGCGGATAATTGGGGGAAAGCATTCTCTGAAGCAACCGTGCATGTATCGACACAAGTGGAGATGAAAAATATAGGAGTCTCTGAATAGGTAAGGCTTCACATTGATAGGTGTTACCTATAAAAGCGATAGCTTTTATATCTAAAGTAAGATGTTAACTTATGGTACAATGAGGTCAGGATATATGGATTGACACACAAACGAACTAGGTTTGCTAAAATAAGGAGTGAATGATTGTCATGGCTGATGTGAAAAAAATTGCTGTAATCGCTGGGGACGGTATTGGTCCAGAAGTCGTTGCAGAAGCAGAAAAAGTATTGAAACGTACCGAAGAATTATTCGGGTATCAATTTGAAACAGAACACGCTCTTTTCGGCGGTATCGCGATCGATGAGAAAGGTACACCGCTTCCGGAAGAAACGTTAAAAGTTTGCCAATCCGCGGATGCGGTACTTCTAGGAGCTGTTGGCGGCCCGAAATGGGACAACAATTCCAAAGAGCTTCGCCCAGAAACAGGTCTTCTCGGCATTCGTAAAGCGCTTGGCTTGTTCTCCAACATCCGTCCTGCGTTCATCTTTGATTGCTTGAAAGAAGCTTCCACATTGAAACCAGAAGTTCTTGAAGGCACGGATTTGATCGTCGTTCGTGAGTTGACTGGCGGTATCTACTTCGGAGAGAAATTCCGTCGTGAAACAGCGAACGGTCAAGAAGCGGTTGATACATGTGCATACAATGTAACTGAAATCGAGCGTATTGCGCGTCAAGCGTTTGAAATTGCACAAACGCGTCGCAAGAAGCTTGCTTCTGTTGATAAAGCAAACGTACTTGAAACTTCCCGCCTATGGCGCGAAACGGTTAACCGCATCGCGGCTGACTACCCAGATGTTGAGCTTGAGCACGTATTGGTTGATAACTGTGCGATGCAATTGCTTCGCCGTCCGTCCAGCTTCGATGTTATCGTAACAGAGAACATGTTCGGCGACATCTTGAGCGACGAAGCAGCTATGCTTACTGGATCAATTGGTATGCTAGCATCTGCTTCCCTTGGCGAAGGCGCATTCGGCTTGTACGAGCCGGTACACGGCTCCGCACCTGATATCGCAGGTCAAGGCATCTCCAACCCAATCGCAACGATCCTTTCCGTAGCTTTGATGTTCCGTTTGACTTTCGGCTACCACGAAGCAGCGGATTCCATCGAGCGTGCCGTGAAAGAAGTATTGGATGCAGGTCACCGTACAGGCGACATCGCGGTAGATAAGAGCACAGCGATTGGTACGCTTGCTATGGGTCAATTGATTGTAGACGCAATGCGTAAATAGTCATCATAAATAAGCTCGCACTTTCGAGGCAGAGATGCTTTGGCGGTGTGAGCTTTTTTTCAAATCACGCGGCAGGTCCTCTCGTAGGAACACCTTCATGAATTAAAATAATTATTATCTAGTATACGATCTAATTATTGACTTTCGCGTAGGTGGATGGTACCATTTTATACGGATAAGATAGATTTTAAGATAGATTTGAGGAGGAATTATACCCATGGCAGAACGTTTAGTAGGTAAACAAGCTCCTGATTTCACAATGGAAACAGCAACAGGAGACGGTACAGCATTTGGTAAAGCATCTTTGTCTGATTACAAAGGAAAATGGTTAGTTCTTTTCTTCTACCCATTGGACTTCACATTCGTATGTCCGACTGAAATCACTGCACTTAGCTATGCAGCTGATCAATTCAAAGCATTGGACACTGAAATTCTTGGTGTTTCCATCGATAGTATCCACACGCACAAAGCATGGATCAACACACCGGTTAACGATAATGGTCTTGGCAAATTGGCGTTCCCACTTGCTGCTGACATTACGAAATCCGTTGCTCGTGACTATGGCGTTCTAATCGAAGAAGAAGGTATCGCACTTCGCGGACTTTTCATTATCGATCCAGAAGGCGAATTGAAATACGAAGTTGTTAACCACAACGACGTAGGCCGCAGCGTAGAAGAAACACTTCGTGTGCTTCAAGCGCTACAATCCGGCGGATTGTGCCCAATGAACTGGAAACCAGGCGACAAAAACTTGGTTGTTAAATAAGTTTGATATCAAGATGACGAAGCTCCTCTTGCCCTCATGCGAATGCGGGTGGAGGAGCTTTTTCGTAAGTCTGGAGGAATTGGCGTGTCAGTGCCGGTGCAAATCAAATATACAAGAAATCACTACTGGATACGGTTAGACGGAGATAAAGCTGTTGTCGGGTTAACGGAGTACGCCATTAACGAGCTGGGCTTGATTGTGTTTATCGATCTCCCAGATCAGGACGCTCATGTGAGACAAGGAGAATTCATTGGCTCGGTTGAGACTATGGCGGACGACGAGCACGATCTGCTAGCTCCTTTAACCGGCAAAATCATAGCAGTCAATCGGCTGCTGGAAAGAGCCGCGGTGTTGATTCACGAATCTCCCTATGATAAGGGCTGGTTATTCATGATTCAGTGGAGTCAAGAATCTGAGCTGGAGCAGTTATTGGAAGAGGAAACGTATGAACGTGAGTTTTCGCTGGAAGACTGAGTTCTCAGCTTTAAGAGTAAAGAATGCAAGGCCTTTTTATTAGGGTCTTGCATTCTTTTTTTTAGCATAGAAGCAAATTAGATGCCTCCACAAGAATTTTTGGTATGATGGGAGGTGATGGAACCATGAACTGTCTAACAGGAGGAAATGTGAAAAATCCAACAAGGCTGTCCAAATTGTACGTGTATCAAAAAGTGATTATCGTTTTTACTGCTTTGATCATTCCCGTCTATTTCGTAAATCTGTTGATGAATATGATGGGGCAATCATTTATTAAACAGGAGTATACGAATTCAATCTTGTCAAAGGTGCAATTTTATTCAAACCAGTTAGATGATCAAATCTCTTTCATTCGAAATCAGCAGCTGCAGGCTGTCAATGATTCCGATCTTCAGAAGCTAAACTTTTTATCAGGTACACTGGATGTATTTGAAGAGATCCAACTCGTTAACAGAGTGAAGGAACGTTTATCCACCATACAGAACTCGAGTGAGTATTTGCTGAATACTGGGGTATATATGAAATCATTTGGAAGAACGATCTCTACACAAAACGGGATCAATAAGCTGCCGAATCAGGAATATGAAACAATTAGTAAATTATATTCAAATAGTAAGGAATCTTCCATTTATTATCAGGATGGGAGATTGTTTTTTATTGAATCCGGCAACAATTCTAGTGTCATTGTCTATTTGGAGCTATCCGTTAAGAAACTTGAAAAGACGCTAGATCAACTTGTGGGGAATTATGGTTATTCAGGGGCGTTTATTACCAATGAAGACTTTAGTTATTATGTATCGGCCAAGCAGGAAGACGCGATTGTGAATCGTATACATGATAACTTTTCAAAGGAGCAGAACCTCAAAAATTTTGATAGTAGAATCTTGAAATTTGGAGATCAAAGCTACAGGATCACCTACAACCAAATAAGCACGCTTGGATTAACACTTTTCTCCTATGTCAGTCAAGATGAACTCACAGGGTCTCTCAAGAAATTCAATGTTTGGCTTCTCATTATGTCCATAATCTCGATGGCAATTATTCTTGTTTTTTCATTTTCAGTTAAACTGATGATTCACAATCCTTTGAAGGAGTTAATTGCGGCGTTCAAAACGTTGGAAACGGATAACCTGGATATTTTGATAAGGCCGAAGAATGACATTGAGTTCGGTTATCTGTATAGGAGCTTCGACAGGATGATCGAAAAGCTGAAGCAATCCATCCAGCAAAATTTTGAACAAAAGCTAGCGCTGCAGCATTCCGAATTAAAGCAGTTGCAGTCGCAGATCAAACCTCACTTTTTATACAATGGATTTTTCAATATTTATATGATGTGTAAAGCAAAGGATTACGAAAGGGTTGCAACCTTAGCTCAGAAGCTGGGTAGTTATTATCAATTTGTTACAAGAAGCGGAGTCGATGAAGTGCCGTTTGCGATGGAATATCGACATGCGATGGATTATGTGGAGATCCAGCATATAAGGTTTTCGAATCGTATTCAAGTCGTAGCCAATGAAATTCCGGATGCCTGTAAGCATCTCATGGTGCCGCGTCTGATTCTGCAGCCCATTATCGAAAATACATTTGAACATGCTTTCGAGAACGAACGACATGGTGGTAATATTCATATCACGGTTACCTGCGAGAAAAACAGTTTGTGCATTTGTGTGGAAGACGACGGAAATAAGCTGACAGATGATTCCCTTCATTCCCTTCAAGAGAAGCTGCTTCACTCCTCGCATGTTCTTGAAAAGACAGGCATAATCAATGTTTGCAGGCGAATCCAGTTGGAGTACGGCCCAAACAGCGGCGTGTTTGTTTCTAGAAGCCTACACGGCGGGCTTAAAGCAGAAGTAATCATTCATTTTAATTATGGGGGCGGCAGTGATGTATAGACTCTTAATTGTTGACGACGAACCGGCAATTGTCGAAGGGCTGGTACAGATGTTTCAGGAAAGGGAAGAGCTTGAGCTAGACATATGCAAGGCCTATTCGGCGTTTGAGGCGATTGACATTATCAAAAAAACAAAGATTGATGTTGTTCTCAGTGATATTCGCATGCCGGAGAAAAATGGCTTACAGCTCATGGATGAGATTTTATTTTATTGGCCTTCCTGCAAAATTATTTTTTTGACGGGGCATAACGAGTTTGATTATGTCTACACGGCCATTCAAAAAAATGTGGAAAGTTATATTCTGAAAACCGAAGAAGATAAGGTTGTCATCGGCGCGGTCACAAATGCGTTAGCCAAAATCGAGGATGAGCTTAAGAACAAGGACATGATTGATAAGGCTCGTGAGCAAATGCTAGTCATGGCGCCATTATTGAAAAAAGAATTGTTTGAGGCTTTATTATTAGGCGAAAGTGTAAACGACCTGTTATCTGAAGAACTATTTGCTGGACAAGCCATAAAATTGAATAGGGATGCGCCTGTTTTACTCCTAGTTGGCAAGATCGACAGTTGGGAGAGTGGTATGTCGTATGCCAATAAACGAAACGCGCTTTATTCCATCCGTAACTTAGTAGAGCAATACTGGCCTTCTGTGATAACAAGTGAAGATATGGTATACGAAAATTCGATGACTGTTTCGTTTATTCAGCTGGATTCCAATGCAGGCAGATTCCAAAGTGAAGACGAGGTCATCGATTGGAAGGGCCTCATCACCTATTTAAAAGGTAATCTGGAATCGGTTCAAAATGCGTGCCGCGATTTGCTTCAAACGGATGTTTCTTTTGTCATTTCAAGAGGAGCCGTCGAATGGGACAGCATCCATAAGGAATTTGAGCTTGTGAAAGCAATGATCAAGAAGAGATGGGTTTCCGTTCAAAACATGACCATCATGGACCTAGGTATGGCAAATGGGCTTTTTAAAGATGAACCTTCGAAAACTTCTGCTAATTCCGATGATTTTAACAAAAGGTTGCGATTGTTGGAAAAAAAGCTGGATGAAGGAGATGAAGGGCAAGCAGAAACGATATGCAAGGACCTGATAATCAGCTTGAGAAATGAAACCACGCAAAATTACCTTGTCGGTTTAGAAAGGTATTATGCGTTTGTGCTTGTCTTTCTGGCCTATATGAATAGTCAAAGCATTTCTGACAGAACCAAGGATCATATGCGTATCGAAAGTTTTGCCATGATGGACATTCCCGAGGATTGGACAACTGTGGAAACCTACTATATCGGACTCGGTAAACAAATTTGCATAGAGAAAAAAGAGCAAGTTGAAAATGGAGAACATTTATTGGTTGAGCGAATTCATAGGTTTATTAACGAAAACTTGGGCGGAGATCTTTCCCTTGCCAGAATTGCGGAAGTGGTCTACTTTAATCCTTCCTATCTGTCCCGTTTCTATAAGCAGCTTACAGGGCGCAATCTTTCCGATTATATCAATGCAACCAAGGCGGAAGCGGCGGTGGGCATGCTAGGGGACATGCAAATGAAGATAAATGAAATTGCTTTGAAGCTGGGTTTTGAATCTCCTTCCTATTTCACGGCGTTTTTTCGGAAAATGAAACAGGTTTCGCCTCAAGAGTTTAGGGAAACTGTTATCCATAAAACGAGGAAGTAAACAAAACGCAACCATGTAAATAGTTTAGTATAGCGGTTGCTTATCCCACCGCCTTACAATTAGAAGTGTAAAGCTCGAGCCTTTACCACAATGATTCATACCGATAGTTCTAGTTTCTCAATTCGAAAAAATGTGGGGGGTAAAACATGAAAAAAAAGCTTGTTAGTTCTGTCCTACTTACTTCACTGATGGCTACTTCACTAGTAGCATGCAGCAACAATAATGAAAGCGCTTCAAGTCCTGCGAGCACATCGCCACAAACGACGAATTCGAGTACTTCCAAAAATGAAAACTTAGATCCGTTGGGTAAATACGCTCAACCGGTCACTGTTACCGAAGTGTTAGGCTTCCGCCCACCGGAAGATCCGAAGACGCCAAAGGGAATTACGCCTGATCAGAATGCCTATATTAAAGATCTGAAAGAGATGCTCAATATTGATCTGAAATACTTGTGGAGCGTACCGACAGAACAGTTCGAACAAAAGTTTTCTCTGGCTCTGGCTTCCGCAGATTTACCTGACATCTTGGATTTGGATACCTTGCAATATGAGAAATTGAAAAGTCAGGGAATGCTGGCAGATCTGACAGATGCTTATAATAAGTATGCTTCCCCCGCTTTAAAGAAATATATGCAGGTCGACGGCGGGTTTGCCATGAAAACCACGACGACAGATGGCAAGCTGTTAGGTATTCCAGGTTTCGAGGATCCGTATTTGTCAACACAGCTATTGTGGATTCGAAAGGATTGGCTGAACAATCTGAACCTGCAGCCCCCGAAGACCATTGACGATTTGGAGAAAATAGCAGAAGCCTTTGTCAAAAATGATCCTGGTAAAACGGGTAAAAATGATCGGTATGGCATCGCGATGCAGAAAACTCTTATTGGATGGGGATTTGATGCGAGAGGTGTTTTTAACGGCTATGGCACAGCTCCTAAAGCTTGGCTTTTGGGGAAAGACGGCAAGCTTGCAGCTGGTGAAATCCAGCCAGAAACGAAAACCGCGCTTGCCAAGCTGCAGTCCTGGTATCAGAAAGGTCTCCTAGATAAGGAATTTGCGCTGAAAGACGAGAACAAAGTGGTTGAAGATATTGTTGCCGGCAGAGTCGGTATTTCGTATGGAGAATGGTGGTATCCGAACTGGCCGCTTAATATTAACAAGGATAAAGATCCGAATGCTGAATGGGAAGCCTATCCAATACCATCGCTGGATGGTCAGCCAGGGAAGTCAATGGTGGGCAAGGTGCGGATGAGCCACATTATTGCAGTGAATAAAAAAGCGAAAAATCCGGAAGCTGCGATTAAGATGATTAACTTCTACATCGAAATGGGCAAAAAGCAGTATCTGGAGAAAAACAAAGCTGAAAACGGGTATGTGTATAACTGGTTCGCGCCAAGAATCTATAATCCTGCGCAAATCGAAACGATCTACACAGAGGTTAACAAGGCTTTGGATGCCAAACAAGACGCAATTACGCTGGATGATGAAAATTATAAGAATGTCGCAGACGTATTTAAGGCAACCAAGGAGTACTTTGCAGGCGATACAACGAACGCCACCAAAGGTTCAAATTGGGGGCAGTACGACAGCCGTGCAGCCAAAAATGGCGGTTGGGGCATGACGCGACAAATTCGTGACAATAAGCAAGTGTTTTTCAACGAGTTCTATGGTGTTCCGACGGCGACACAAATTGAGAAGGGATCTCAGCTTGATAAGCTTCTCGACGAAACGTATACCAAAATCATTATGGGTGCTCCTGTAAGCGAATTCGATAAGTATGTCGAGAGCTGGAAGAAGCTTGGCGGAAATGATATTACGAAGGAAGTCAACGAGTGGTACACGAAGAATGCAGTAAAATAAGGTGAGCCATCATGTGGGGAGAGAGAAGTTTCTGACAATCTCTCCCCCTTTTATTAAAATGGAGCGTTTGAAATTGTGTGCGATTGGAGGCTTCACAGTGAGAATAAAAACAGATATGCCACTGCATCTGATGTTGCTGCCTGGCGTTTTAATCACGCTTGTATATGCTTATGGCCCGATATTAGGCGTCGTAATGGCATTTCAAAAATATGAACCGGTGCTTGGTTTTTTTAAATCGAAATGGGTCGGGCTGAAAAACTTTAAATACGTATTCAATCTGCCTGACTTTCATCAGGTTCTGTGGAATACCGTACTCATCGCATCTTTGAAAATTGTGTTTTCCTTAGCCGTTCCGCTCATTTTAGCGCTTCTGCTAAATGAAATAACGAAAAAATGGTTTCAGCGAATGATTCAGACGAGCATTTTTTTACCTTTTTTTCTCGCATGGACCGTACTTGGCGGAGTCATTCTTGAGTTGTTTTCATTAAGGGGACCTGTGAATGGCTTGATTTCAAGCATTGGTTTTGAACCGATTATGTTCATGGGAAGCAACAATTGGTTTCGAGCCATTATGGTCGGTTCGGATGTTTGGAAAGGCATGGGCTATAATTTGATCATTTTTCTCGCTGCCATTACTGGCATTAACGGCAGTCTATACGAGGCGGCCGAAGTAGACGGCGCTGGCAAATGGAAACAAATGATCCATATCTCATTGCCGGGAATGATGCCAATCATTATTCTAATGAGCACATTAAGTCTGGGCAATATATTAAATGCAGGGTTTGATCAAATCTTGATCATGTATAATCCAACCGTTTATCAGGGTGCTGATATTATTGACACCTTCACGTACAGATTAGGTCTATTCAGCCAACAGTTTGCGCCGGCAGCGGCAGTGGGGCTGTTTAAATCAGGCATATCCGTCGGATTGGTGTCGTTATCGTACTACCTTGCATACAAATTCAGCAATTACCGAATATTTTAGACGGCTGGGGGATTTCATATGGTTTATAAACCAACGTTGAGCAGAAAGTTATTTATCGTGATGAATGCCTCCGTACTGACACTGATTACGATTATAGGCATCGTGCCTTTCATTCATCTTTTGGCTGTTTCGTTAAGCTCCAATACGGCGGCGATGGCAGGCGAAGTTAAGCTGGTACCGATCGGATTTACACTGGATGCCTACGTTTATCTCGGGCACAAGGTGGAATTTATTCGATCTCTCCGTGTTTCACTGGAAAGGGTCGTACTTGGAACCGCGATCAACATGTTTTTGATTTTCATAACAGCGTATCCGCTTGCCAAAGAAACGGAAAAGTTTCGCTCCCGAACTGTGTATGTGTGGTTTTTTGCGGTTACGATCTTTTTGGGCGGAGGACTCATTCCGACGTATATGGTTGTAAAATCGACCGGACTGATTAATACAATTTGGGCGCTTATTTTACCTGGAGCACTGAATGTATGGAATATGATTATGATGCTGAACTTCTTCAGAGGCATTCCGAAGGAAATGGAAGAAGCAGCTACGATCGACGGGGCAAGTCATTGGACGTTGCTCTGGAAAATATATTTGCCAGTATCGTTGCCAGCGATCGCAACCATTGGGCTTTTTACCATCATCGGACATTGGAATTCATGGTTTGACGGCATTCTTTATTTGAATTCACCGGACAAATATCCGCTGCAAACGTACCTTTCCACCTTAATAACCGCGATGAACGCGCAAATGCAGTCCGTTAATGTCGAGCAGCTTAAGCAGTTGGAGAATCTTAGTGAAAAAACGCTCCGGACTGCACAGATTTTCATGGGGGCGCTGCCGATTCTATTGGTTTACCCGTTCGTTCAAAGGTATTTTATCAAAGGAATGACGGTAGGCAGTGTGAAGGAATAAAATGAAGGCGGGATGAACAAATGGTAACAATCGCATTAATCGGAGCTGGACTAAGAGGAGTAAACTATACAGGATATGCGCTTGAACATCCGGATGAGCTGCAGGTAGTTGCTGTTGCGGAACCCAACAGGCAGCGAAGTCACAAGTTCAAAAGGATGCATGGAATATCGGATGAGATGTGTTTTGACAGTTGGGAGGATTTATTGGCCAAACCTAAACTGGCTGATGCCGTGCTTATTTGTACGCAGGACAACATGCACTATGAACCGACGATAAAAGCTTTGGAAGCGGGATATCATGTTCTGCTCGAAAAACCGATGTCCCCGGATAAGATGGAATGTATCCGTATGGGGGAGCGGTCCCAACAATATGGGCGTGTCTTTTCCATTTGTCATGTTCTTCGCTATACGAATTTTTTCCAAACGATTAAATCGTTACTGAACGAGGGAGTTATTGGACGGCTCATGTCGATTCAGCACAATGAGAATGTAGCACACTGGCATCAGGCCCATAGCTTTGTCAGAGGTAATTGGCGCAAAGCTGCCGAATCGAGTCCAATGATTTTGGCCAAATCATGCCATGACCTGGATATTATCCTATGGTTAGCGGGGGCGGAATGCACCCATGTTTCTTCATTTGGATCGTTGTCTCATTTTAAAAAGGAGAATGCCCCGGAAGGAGCACCACTGCGATGTTTGGACGGATGCCCTGTTTCAGATCAATGTCCATACTATGCGCCTAAAGTGTATCTTACGGACAATATAGAGTGGCCTACGTCTGCGATCAGTGATAATCTGAGCTTGGAAGCTCGCACGAAAGCGCTGCAAGAGGGACCTTATGGGAAATGCGTGTACCACTGCGACAATGATGTTGTTGACCATCAAATTGTCAATTTGGAGTTTGCGAACGAAGTGACGGCTGCGTTTACAATGAGCGCATTCACGCTTGATTGCAGTCGAACTCTCAAGCTGATGGGAACAAAAGGCGAAATTCGCGCTGCCATGGAGAAAAATGAGATTGAACTGATTGATTTTGAAACAGGCTTAACCAAGCAAATTTCCCTTGAAACACCTGGTGGGCACATTGGACACGGTGGCGGGGATTTCGGTCTGATCCGCGATTTCATCAAGCAGGTTCAGCTGGACGGTAAGGGGAATGGGTTAACTTCTGCAGATCACTCGGTGCAGAGCCACCTAATGGCATTTGCGGCGGAACAATCGAGATTAGATCGAAGAGTGGTAAATATGAGGGAGTTTTTGGAAACGACTCCGGAGTATTAGGGGATGCTGATGGTGAAAAAACGGCTGAAATTTCGAGATGATGGTACATTCATCATTGTACAGTTTTCCGATGTGGAATTTGCCGATCAATTTGATTACGACACAGAGACACCCAAGTATGATTCAGAGACAAGAGCGCTTATGGAACGAATCATTGAAGCGGAAAAGCCCGATCTCATCGTGTTTGCCGGTGATGTGATCGCGAGTAATCGGGCGAAGGACCCGATTCACTCATTTCGTCAAGCCGTTGATGTAGCCGAACAGAGCCATATTCCATGGGCAGCGGTGTTTGGCAATCACGACTCAGAGGGCGACGTGCCCAGGAACATGATGCATGAGCTGCAATTGCAGCATGACTATTGTGTGGCGGAACCAGATCCAGAAGGCATTAGCGGATCCGGGAACTTTGTAGTAACAGTGTCGGGAAACTCTGAAAATACGGCTGCGGCGTTATATTTCATGGATAGCGGAGATTACTCACCAATCTCCGATCGGGTAAGCGGATATGATTGGATACACAGAGATCGAATTGAGTGGTATGTGGGCAAATCGCTTGAACTGAGAAGGCATAACGAGAATCAACCGCTTCCTGCACTCGCTTTTTTCCACATTCCACTGCCGGAGTACAATGACGTATGGGATTTCCACATATGCTACGGACATCGATATGAGGATTGCTGCTCTTCTCCTCGTATTAATTCTGGTCTGTTTGCGGCGATGGTAGAGTTGGGCGATGTGATGGGGACGTTTGTCGGGCACGACCATGGCAACGATTTCTGGGGAACGCTGCATGGTATTCGTCTTTGCTACGGACGTTCGACGAGATATGTCAGCTACGTGGATGGTGTGCGCCATGATCTGATGCCAACGGGGGCGAGAGTGATTCGCTTGAAGGAAGGTACGCGCCAGTTCGATACGTGGATCAGAGAGAAAGACGGAACAGTGGTGGCCGAGCAGCTGGAGCATCAGCCGGAAGGCAGAAAAGTCCCGAATGGAATAGGAAAGAAAGATGCCTCTACAGCTTAGGTGCTGTGGGTTTGTACAAGATGCTGTCTTAAAAGTGAGCTGCACTTCAATTGTTAGTTGTGTCTAACAATTGAAGTGCAGCTCATTCATTGTGTAAGGACCACTAAGGGCCCTTACATCGTGTCGCGCTTGCCCTTGCCCGGGGCCGTTGGCTATAGCCTATGGGCCAAAACAATAGGCATTTGTTTGACACCGAACATAATCCAGCTGTCGATCCGCTCCAAAGGATGTGAGCGATCTAGTTGGCATTCAGGGAACCGCTTAAGCAGTGTTTGCATGGCAATTTTACTTTCCAAACGAGCTAACTGTGCTCCCAAACAGTAGTGAATACCGTGACCAAATGCAAGATTGGGATTAGGAATCCGGTGGATATTGAAGATTTCCGGATGCTCAAATATGTCTTCGTCATGGTTGGCAGATCCGATCCAGAGGTTGACCATTTGACCGGGATTTAGTGTTTGATCGCGTAGAACTGTGGTCTTAGTTACCGTTCTAATCATCGTTTGTACAGGTGAACAAAATCGAAGAACCTCCTCAAGAGCCTGCGGGACCAAAGAGCTGTCAGCTATAAGCTGTTCTCTTACATCAGGATGGCTGTCGAACATAAGCATGGCCGAGGTGATCAAGTTGGTCGTGGTCTCATTTCCCGCTACAAGCAAAAGGATACAGAAACCGATGATTTCCAGATCACTTAATTGTGATCCATCTCCCTTCGCGCGTACGAGATTACTAATCAGATCATCCTGTGGTTCTAGGCGTCGCCTATCCGCTATTTCAGAAAAATAGACACTCATCTCTTGTTGGCATTGATAATATCGTTCAGGATCATTCCCGACAAGGGCATCCGACCATCGTTTGAAATGTTCACGATCTTCCGGTGGAATGCCTAGCATTTCGGCAATGATGGTAATCGGCAAAGGGCTAGCAAAATCATGCAGGACGTCGATTCTTTCGCTCGTTTCCATCTGGTCGCATAACTCATGCGCAATGGCTTCAATCTTTGCTGCCATTCCTTCGATGACCCGAGGAGTAAAGGCCTGAGAAACAAGCATCCGCAATTGCCGATGTTTAGGTGGATCCTGCCTCAGAATACTTGCTTCAATGGGATCTTTCATGGTTTCAATACCTTGCGATGAAAAATGCTCATGTTGGGTAAAAATCGTTTTGACGTCTTCGTATTTAAAAACGTCCCAAGAACCTGTTGATTCATTTAATGACACAGGGAAGGAATTACGCATTTTTTCAAAATAAGTCAAAGGTATCAGTTCGTTAAGGTTTCTCCAATTCATTCGCTTCACCAGCTTTCATTCGATTTTCAACACATAAACTGACTGGTCAGTTCAATAAAATCAAAAAAAGGCGATTACTCACCTGAAGTCATAAACAAACCGGAAGTAATAATGGTGTAAAAGAATCGTTCAATATGATCACGAGACAATTCATTGGTGTTGTTCATAAAATAATTACAGGCACTGTCGAGCATCCCGACAATTCCTGCTGCGGCTAACTTGCAGTTAATATCACGAAGCACCCCTTCTTGCTTCCCTTCTTCCAAGACCTCAGCAAGAAAATGAATGTATTGTATTCTTAATATTTTTAGTTCTTCCAGCACGTCCTGGTCGATGCTGTTGGATAATTCATTGAAAACAATATGCGCTAAACCGCTGGATTCCAAAAAGAGATCGAGATTGTGCCTGATAATTTTTCTGATTTGTTCTTCTAGGGTTAGATTAGCTTGAAGATCGGCACGAATTTTATCGATAATTTCTTGGAAACCCTCCGCAACAAGCGTTTTAAACAATTGGGCCTTACCTGGAAAATGATAATAGAGAGTTCCTTTGGCGACATTGGCCCTCAGGGCGATTTCATCCATGCTTGCCCGATGATAGCCATTTTCAGAAAATACATCAACTGCTGCAAGAATAATTTTCTCTTTGCTCAACGAGGATCCTCCTTTCGCCATTAACTTTCTAATAAACTGACTGGTCAGTACAATAACAGTGTAACATATTGGTAAAATAAGAGTCAACACAAGCGTAAGTAGGTTTACTTACAAGAAAAAACCTCCCGGAATGAACAAGTGTTCAATTCCGTAGAGGTACGAAGTTATTTAGTAAGCTGTTTGTACTTGTTCAAGTATTTGACCACCGTGAGCACGTATGTCGCATGTGACCAAGTAAGAGGTGCGACGGAAACCGGCTCACCGGAGAATGGATCCAATTGCTCGGATAAGACGCCGCTTTCCATGGCGTGTTTGACGACCCACTCCAGCGTTTGGCGCGGAGCTTCGAGATCTTCAACGGTTTTGGCATACTCAATTTCCCATTCAGCAATCCAGAGTGTACAGATAATCCAAGGATTACCTGGCACTTTCTCAATGTCTGTAGAACGTTGGAAGTAATAATCGTGATGATAACGGGCGGAGCCGCCAACTTCGGTTTTGATCATGAGACCCGCTTTGTTCGCTCGCATGGTGCTTACGACGCGCGGGTCATCGGCAGGCAGAACACCAAACTCGAAAATCCCATAAACAGAGCTTTCCAGCGTCATATCCTTGACCCATTCGCCGTCTTCCATATATAAGCCGCGAACGAATCGTTGTTCACCTTCATCCCACAGATGCTTCAGGATACCGGATTTAATTTTCTCCGCCGTATGCTTATAGCGATTGCTTCTCTCTTCATCCCCAAACAAGTTGCTGAAGTTCGAAGCCGCGATTAAACCGCCGTAAACTGCTGAGGCAGTGAAGGTATAGATCCCGTAGCGTTCTTCCCATAAGTCGTAGCTCGGCTTCGGCAGGTTCAGTTCCTGGTCAATGTAGGTGGACATGAATCTAGCCGCTCTGCGGATCAGATTGCGATACAGGGATTGAGCAAATTCAAGGCTTCCATTTTTCTGGAAATCCTGCCACAGGGCGAATAAGACAAGAGCAGTTTCATCCTCCTGGATTGGCAGCTGCACGCGGCCGGAATGGATGTAGGGATGCCAGCTGGAGCCTACGGTGCCATCCGGATTGTATTTATGATGCAAGTAACCTTCGGGCGACAACACGTTCGCACAGAAGTTAAAGAAAGGAATGATCATACCTTGGTAGCCGGCCATGGACATCGAGTAAGCGATTAACGCGCCATCGCGAGGCCACATGTAGCTGTAATGATCGCGGTTGCTCTGCATGATGTCAGAATCGTTCGCCGCGATAATAGCACCGTTCACATCGGTTTGCGTGCGGACCAGCAGTAAGCTTTGTTTGAAAAGCCGTTGCACTTCCGGTGTGAGATCGTAGTAATCACGATCGATTTTGTTAGCCCAGCGCTGCCAATACACAGTCACGCGGTCAAGCAGCTTACCTGGATGGCTGTCTTTGACATAGGTATCGAGTTTTTTAACTTCTTCCAAGTTCTTGCCTGCGCCCATCCAATAGTAAAGCGTTTGGTTGCCGTTAGGCGGGACGAAGAGTCGGAACGAGATCGTACTATCAACGGAGCCTTGTGCAATGGCATTCCCCATGAGATGCCCATCCTCGGCATCGCGCCAAGTACCCTCGGCGTTATAGAAGCGTTTGACCCCTGTAGAGTATTGATAAATCCCCTCTGTGCCTGTGCTGCCGTTAAACATAAAATAGCGGTCTTTCTTATAATGAAAAACGGTATTCGTTGCAGGATAGTAAGCGGCGGTATCTCCAACCTCAGTTTCATTGATTAACAAGTCCTGATTGAAGAACATCCGTACTTCACGAACCGTATTCGTGTGATTCGTAATGTGAATCCGTTTCAAATAAATATCTTCACGCTGGTGAACGCCGTCATTCATAAGCAGAGTAATACCGAGGCCGGGATGTGTAGCTGTCACTTCCGTGACAAGGGAATCCTCCACATAGGCGAGCTTGAATTGCCACTCAGGGGCATTCAGCCATGCGAAGTCACCATCTACCCATACACCAACACGGCACTGATAACCGCCAATATGGTTAAGCTGGCCTACGAAAGGATAGTACAGATCTCGCATGTAGGAATGCTGATCGAGGTTAATAAGGAATTTTCCATTTCCGATGACCAGATGTCTTGGCAATACAATCACTTCCCCACTCGTTTGTTTGATCGCGCGATTCAGATCAGCCCTAGAGGTCTGAGCTATGGAGCACAAGTCTTGCCAATAGGTTACCTAATTCTGACAAAGGAATCAATGATTCTTTGAAAAAATTCTGAAAATTCTTACTGGTCGCGCTTTCATTTGGTACGGATATCCATATTATTTGATTATTTCCTTTTGAAATGGCGTTAAATCGTTATGTGAAGCAATACCCGAAATGACAGTCTCGTAAACCTGTGTTGTTAAAGATCCGATTTGAGCCCAGTCATATAAAGCATGAACGTTGCTTAGCGCAGTTGCTGCAAGCGTAGATGCATAGGCGGGTTGTTCTAAAAGTTCAATGATATGCGCGGCCAAAGCCTCGCTGTCGCCTGGTGGAAATAAGCAGCCGTTGATCCCGTGGGTAACGATTTCGGCTAGACCTCCGATTTCCGAAGCGATAAGCGGTGTACCGCAAGCCATGGCTTCCAAGGCGACTAAACCGAAAGGTTCATAGAGGCTTGGAACTAGACAGAGGTCGGCTTTGTGCAAAAGCAAGCTTTTGTCTGCTTCACCTAGAAACCCCGTGAACCGAATCCGATTTCCCCACTTCGCAGCGAGCTCTTCCAACGCTTCACGCTCGGGTCCTTCACCAGCGATCACAACCATCGTTTCAGGAAATCTTGCGAACACGTGTGGCATGGCTGCTAGAAGCGTGTGTACGCCTTTTTCATAGACGAGTCTTCCTAAGAAGGCAAGAAGGCGGTACGGCTTGTTGTTGCCCGTGGTTGAGGCGGTAATCGCCTCAGCAAGTATGGCATTCGTCGATGACAGCGACGCATCGGGTTTGCGAAAAGGAGCAACCCCGTTGGGAATGGTTGTTATTTGATGCATTGGCATATGAAAGAGGGTCTTGATCTCTTGCTGCATGGATAGACTGCATACAATCAGATGGTCGGCCGCTTCTGTTAATTTCGCTTCTAGGGTATGAATGCGCTTCTGTAAAGGTGATTCTAACTTTCCTTGATTGCGTCCCGTCTCGGTGGCGTGAATCGTCGCGAGGAGCGGGAGTCCCAGCTCTTGCTTCGCGGCATGGGCCGCATAATAGACGAGCCAGTCATGGGCATGCACCACATCGACAACGAGTCCTTGCCGCGCAAGGTCTAATAGGAGATCAGTGAAGGCCATATTCATTTGAAATACGCGATCCAGAAAGTGAAGTGAATCTGTTGTGGGAAGGGCCTCCGCACGATGGATATGAACCCCCTCAGACCATTCATAAGGAAGACAATCCCCTGCCTGGCAAGTTAGTACATGAACGGTATGCCCGTCTGAAGCGAGTTGCTTCGATAAGTCATAGACCGCCCTAGCGAGGCCTCCAATCACGTGCGGCGGATATTCCCAAGCGAGCATGAGAATACGCAGTTTGGACGCAGGAGGAACCATGTCGCCTATTTCCATGGAAGTGACGGCTACTTCGTTGACCGGCATGTCTGAATAATTTGAAGATTGGAAAAGTTGATAATGTAGCTCTGGTAAAAAAGGAGCGTTTCGTTCTAGGGAAGGGACGAGCGTGGATAGCTCTTTGTCCGCAGCGCCTTTCGTTAAACTGTTCAATAGTGTATGGAAATTGGACAGATGAGTCTCTATGCGTTTGGTGGCATAAGAGGTCACGGTATCCGCATCTAAAATGAACGTCCAGTCGCTGCTCTGCGCGAGCATCAGCTCCCGCGCGGCTTGATTCAGCGCCCGCAGCTGCAGGCTGCTGAGCGCTGCAGGATCGCGGTGCCGCTGCGCAGCCTGCACCATGCGATCCTCCGCCGCGTGCAGCCGCGGCGTGACCCACTGGCTGCGCGGCTGCAGCCAGACCTCGGCATAGCCGCCGCGGCCCCAGCTCGACACCGGAAGCGTGGCTTCCGTGGTCGGCGCATGGGCGGCGGCGTAGCCGCCAAGCGTAGTCGTCTGCACGACTACGCTTTCATCACTGCGCGCGGCAAGGCCGCGCAGCACGGCCTCGAGCCACTGGTGGCCTTCGTACCACCAGTGCCCGAACAATTCAGCATCGTAGGGACATACGATGCTGAAGGGCTCTTCTGGCGCAGGCGAAGCACCTGCGCCTGCCAGCATGCGCCGCTCCGCGAGGCGGCGTACTTGCGCCACCCGGCTAGCGATGAAATGCTCAGCATGCTGCTGAGCTTTCTGAGCGGCGCGCGCCGGGTTGTAGGGCACTTTGGCGTCACCCTCGCCGGTGACGCTGTAGTACTTGAAGCCCGTGTTGATGCGTGCGCCGTCCGGCAGCACATAGGGCTTCAAGTAAGCCCACTCGGCCCCGCCGTGGCGGCCGAGGTCGTGGCCAATATCGCGATAATATTCGCGATAGTCGGGGTCGCCGGGGTATCCAGCCTCGGCGCTCCAGACCTGGGATCCCGCCTCGGGATCCCGGGCGAAGGCACAGGCGCCGCCGGCGGTGCGCAGCGGCAGTCCCGCGCTGTTGTCTTTGCCGCCGCCACGTGCGAGGTCGTGCGCATGCGTGTCGACGACGAAGAAGCGCAAGCCAAGTGCTTGCAGGTGGGGCTCGAGTGCGGGTGAGTAGCCGCACTCAGGCAGCCAGATGCCAGCAGGGGCAACACCGAAATGCCGGCGGAATTCCTGCACCGCCGCCTCGAGCTGTGCGCGGACGACAACGTCGTTCTTTACCAGAGGTAAGAACGCATGTGTAGCTGCAGTGGTTATTAATTCTAAACAGCCTGTGCTATGAAGGCTACGGAACTTCGCAATGAGATCACCGTGAAGACGATCGTACAGGAGACTGATGCGATGGTAATGATCGGCATAGAGCTTGGCTAACGGGCCGAAGGCTTCATCCCCCCACAGTCGAATGACTTCACGCTGCCCCAGTTCACAAAGCTTGGATAGGTGCTTACGAAGTCTCAGATGCAGGCGTGAATCTTCCAGCATGGCGAGAAGAGGTGGAGACAGGGACAATGTAAGGCGAAACGGAACCGCTTCATCGATAAGCCGATCCATCATATCAATCAGAGGCAAGTACGTATCGACAACCGCTTCAAAAAACCAACGCTCTTCCAGTGTTACGTCAGCACCATTATGGCGAACATAAGGAATATGGGCATGCAAGAGCAAAGCAACATAACCTTGTACGTTTGAGCTCAATCAGTATCGCCTCCGGATTCCATATCTACAGAGTAAGTGTTCTTCGGCACATACACCGAATAGGCCGAGAAATGCTCATGTGCATCAGGCGTTACTTGCGGCAAACCAATTGGCGTTGGCTGATAAACAAAGTGTGGATCGGATTCCGATGGTTGATGTTGTGGGAGATCAGACAAAGCTTGTGCTGGAATCTGAATGGTATTGGAACGCAGGAGCGGGATAAATTGTCCCTGTTCATTCCGAATACCTAGACTTGCACGATACCTCTGTCCGGTGTTCAACCCGGTTAGAAAGCAGGATTCACCAGATGGCAGCAGCATCTCTAAGACACGCTCTGGAGCTTGCTTAGCGCTGGGATGATCGTTCATTTCATGAAACCGTAAGGTGGGAGTTAACGAACGCCAGTCCTTCTCAAAATGCTCGCGTAGGAGCCTTTGCTTGCTGGTGGAGAGCTGCCAATAGATAAATTGGACAGATGGGGTCTGTAAAAGGAAATGAAGTGTATCGTAATCGATTGAATCCGAACGTCGTGAAGTTGGGATCAGACTCACCTTTTCTCAAAGTTTAAGGAGGACTATTCATGCAAATCCTAAGTTCAATTGTAGCATATGCGCCATATAAACCAAAAATCTCCACCCTTTTCAAAAGGGGGGAGATCCTTTTTCCTCATAGCGTTACGTGGTCGGGATGTTTCCCTCCATGTACCTGCTTTCGGTGAGCCTCATTAAGGAATCGTACCGATTCGCGGATGTGAACACCAAGAGATATTCATCTTGTTTGACATTGGTGTAAGAGGCTTTGAATCCGGTATGATACTGGACTGTCATGCTGGAGGATTGATCGTCATACTGTACAAAAGCAATCTGTCTGGAAACGCTCGGAATCATGTTCACGCCGCTCTCCCCTTCATCTTAAGAATTCGGAAAACACGTAATGGATCGATCACTACTATAATTATGCTTATTCAAACACATTTAGAATGTTTTGACATTAGCTAGCGATCTTATGAAAAAGGAATTTCACACAATTGTGACGAATATATTAAAAGAATCAGGGTTTACGAAGCCTAGGCTTACGAAGAGAGTTTTGCCAAGGCAAAACTTTAAGGAGGGAATTCCATGAGTTTTTGCTGTGGAGCCAGTATGATTGGAACGAAAGGTACCTTGAAGCACATACGTACACAAATTCACAATGTGCCGATTCTCTTCTGCCCGGTATGTCACCATATTGAGGTTCATTACTTGGTAGAAAATGAATATGAAATCCTTGCCGAATATGCCCATGGCGATGGGGCTGCAGAAGTTGATTTTATCGAGTATGTCGATGGTAAAGATCATCTATTGCACGATAATTGTGTCAACCACGAAGGTGAAGAGCCGATGGACATTGTCCGCTGTCAAATTGACATGGCTTTGGATCTCCTGGGCTTCGCCAAAACGATTGAAGATGCGGAGTGGGAAGAGCAGCTCAAGAAACGGTTGAAGATGCTAAGCGCGCGCCGCGACAAGTTGAAAAATAAAAGGACCTCTAAGAATTCTTAGAGGTGCACATATATACAGATAAAAACCTCCCGTTTATTCTCTGGTTTCTGCTGCTTTGCAGAACAAGCCTGAGATTCGTAGGAGGTTTTTCTGTTTTTTTCATTCCACTCATTTCATTTCCTGCAACAACCTTGCAAAATCCTTCTGCAAATCCCGGCTCAACGGAACTTTGACAGAAGTATGCTTCAAATGAATCATGAAGCGCCGCGAAGTGGGGAAGCCACTTTCTTTGGCGAAGGAGACGACATGCCGCAAGTTAACGAGAAATCCTTTGAATGGGCTGAATAAATGCGATGTGCCTTGAGCCAGAATTTCCGATAAATTCGTGCTGGATGCCATCTGAGCGCCATTGACCAGGTGAATACGCGATACACGTTTATCTTCTTTCTCTACGAACAGAATCGCATCCTCGGAGATGGGGAGCTGTGATTTCTGATTTTTAACCGTAATCCAAGTGGATGGGTTTGGTTTAGGCTCTTCCATCACACGACTGCGATCTAATTGGATACAAGCTATGGCTTTCTCAATGGCAATCTGGAATTTCGGAAGCATCACCGGCTTGGAGAGAAAGTAGACCGAGTCTAATTCGTGAAATGCGGTTAGGATATGATCCATATTGGTTGTTCCGCTAACCATAATGACTTTCTGCTGGTAACCGGACAGGCGTAAGGATTGAACAACACTGATCCCGTCCAACTTGCCTTCAAGTCCGATATCCATAAGAAGAATATCTGGCCGAAGCTGGTCATATTCTCGCAAGAATTGCTCACCATCGGCTAGGATGGAGACGACCTTCAAGCCGCATTGCTGACAAAAGCTATCAAGTAATTGGCCTATCCAGTAGTTATCTTCTACGATGGCGACTGTGAAGCGGTGACCCATACGGTAATCTCACTCCAATCCTTTCCAGCCCCAATCCTAAACACTGTCAACTTGTACGCAGAAACAGCCAACTTAGTCCACATGAAAGGAAACTGGAAGGTAATCCTGTATAATTATAGGTGTGGTTACCAATCGTTAGGCTGCTCGGACAGGGACGTCGTGCGTTAGAAATGAGGGAAAGAGCATTTGTTAACATGGGGGAAATTAATACTTAGCTTTATTCATTTTGTTCCCATGCTTTTAATATCTTTGGTGTTATTTCGAATTCGAGTAAAACCATACTGGAAGCAAATTTCGTTGGCTGTGCTGGCAAGCTCGATGCTGACTTTGTACATGGATACACCGATCATTTTAGTTTGCACGATCTGCATCTTACTTATGTTCGTTTGGAAATATCAATTCGTACCCGCTCTATTCATTGCTATCTCGGGGTATATCATGGCCGCTCTAGTGTCTACATTGGTCATCGTTTGCGTGAATTTCACACAAGCTGAAGCTTACATAGATATTAAAGATGATTTGCTCATTTCAATTGTAACGCGATGCTTAATATTGGCAGCCAAATGCGGCTTCCTTTTGGCACTCTACAAGTTAAGATTAGGTTTTACGTTTATATCAAATTACACCAAAATACCACTTGGCAAAGAGAATGTCGGAATCTACCTATACATAATCGTGGCTGTCATCGGGATGGTTTATCGAAACGCTTTTCGAGATCATGTGTTCAGTGCCGTTATGCCCATTCAAATGTTAAGTATGGCAATTGTTCTCTTTCTGTATGTCATGCTAAGTAAAGAATTTGGTTTGCATTGTAGAAGCACACGTGGTTGATAGTGAGTCTGCCGTAAGTCCATTATTCATAGCCACATAGTCGAGAATCGTTTGGTGATATTTTTTCTGTGGAATTGCAGCGGCAACGACATACGGTGCCAATTCATATGTATCAAAATAAAGTTTGCCTTCAGAGGGGGCATACTTTTTTATTTTGTTCAGATTTACGAACAGGTGCATATCCAATTTAATAAAGTTGTGCTCGGTTAATGTTTCAATGAAGTGTGTGAAAGCGACAAGTGATTCGACCTGCTCTTCTTTCATGCCGTCTTCGGACACAAAGAGAATGGTTTGAATCCCGAACTCTACATACCAGATGGCATCCAAATTAATTTGAGGCTTCGCCCAACCAGATGCTTCTTCTAAATATCCGGCTTTCTTCAGTAATTCCGTATAAGGATAATGGTAGGCTTGTGCCAGCTTTCTCAAGGTCTCAGGGGAAGGTTTAATGACATCGTTGGTCGTTCGATTTCGCCCTAGCTCGAGGTCCCTGATATAGGCGTGAGATAAGCCGCTTTGAATAGCTGCTTTACGCAATGATGCTTTGCCTCGTAAAGTTTCCAAAAACTTGCCGAAGTGGTTGCTTGATTCCAACGGAAACACCCCCTATCTTTCCACATTAAACAGGTGAAGTTCTCGCGACTCGAAAACGTCTTCCTATCTTAGTGGGAATAAAACCTACATCTACACGCGGTTGCTCTTTCTCAAATCGCAGTTCGTTATTGAGGTTATCTTAATATTATAAAGGATTCATAAAGTAATTGAAACCGTACTCAAGGGTTTATTTGCCAGTAGGTGCTCATTTAGAGATCTATGTTATAATGAATCAGCTATTTATTTGTAATTTTATTCATATGTACCCCCCGAATCGTTATACATAGGGACGAAACTACTATACTGTGAGGTGGAAAGGTGCTACTGGTACTATTCAAAAAGTTTCTGGGAAAGAACGAGACCCACGGAAAAGATGAACCACAGGCCTCTTCCCTTGAGGTCACCATACATCAGATTCAATCAGGAGACCTACGACTAAGGAATCAATTTATTGCAGACTACCAGCCTTATGTTGCAAAAGTAACGAGCAGGTTCTGCAAGCGATTTATTGATCCCGCTAGGGACGATGAGTTTAGCATAGCATTGGCTGCATTTAATGAGGCGATTAATCAATACTCTTCGGTTATGGGAAGGTCTTTCCTTGGTTTTGCCGAAACCGTGATTAGACGGAGGTTAATCGATTTCATACGTAAGGAGCAACGCTTCAAAGGGCAGATCCCTTACAGCTCTTTTGATCAGGAAGATGATGAAGAAAACCTCATGAACCCCATTGAGGTTCACCAAGCGATTGAAGCTTATGAGAAACAGAAAGGTCTGGAAGAAAGACGAAGTGAGATTATCGATTTTAATCGCTGCTTAAGTGATTTTGAAATTAATTTCTCAGAGTTAACGGATGCCTCTCCCAAGCATGACGATTCAAGACAAATGTTGTTCGGCATTGGCCGTACACTTGCGCAGGATGCAGAGCTTATGCGCACTCTGTTGACGAAACGGCAGCTGCCGATTAAAGAGCTGCTTGAGCAAGTTCAGGTATCCAGAAAAACGCTGGAACGAAATCGTAAGTACATTATTGCTATTGCACTTATTTATAACGGTCCTTATCCGTACTTACGGGATTACTTACATATTCGTGAATGAAGAAAGCCTGATGAAAGGAAGAACAGCGCATGAACAAGGGAATTGTAATGGAATTAAGCGAGAACTCCATTATTGTTATGAATCCAGAGGGGCGATTCGATAAGTTACCAAGGGGGACGCGCAGCTGTGAGTTAGGCGAAGAGATTCTCTATACACCCGTGAAACGGCGTTTGCGAGTTCCGCAGATGGCCATCGTTTCGGGATTAGCTGCTGCGATTGTTGTTTGTTTTGTATTGGTCTCGACATTGACAGGAAACGTGTCAGGCAATGGCGTCGTTGCCTACGTGACGATAGATATTAATCCTAGTGTTGAAATTGGGATTGATAATAATGAGGTTGTTCGTGACCTGCATGGGCTCAATACAGATGGTGTGAATTTGATTCAATCTGTCGCTTTTAAGAATAAATCGTTAACAGCTGTTACTTCGGATATCTTAGACAAAGCCGAGCAAGGCGCACTTGCTAAGGGTGAAGGCGATATTATTATTTCTTCAACCGTAGTAGGGACCAAGACAACGATCAGTGATGAAGCGATTGCGACGAAAATGAAGGCACAAGTCGATAAGCATATCGAGGACAGCCATCCGGATCAAGTAAAGAATTATGAGGTGCAAGCATTCGCTGCCCCACAAGAAGTACGTAAGGAAGCACAAGCAAGCGGTATATCCGCTGGGAAATATGCGATCTATCTGAATGCCATTGATAATGGGGTAAAGGTTTCCATCGATGATCTCAAAAATGATTCCGTTCATACGATTGCTAAGAAAAATGGCGGTATCGAAACGTTGGTTAAGCCGGATAAGCCAATAGATAAGTCCTCCCTGCAAAGACTGTTAGCAGACGAGAAGTCAGGGAAGTTGTCAGAACGTGCACAACAGCTGCAGAATGAGAACTCCGATGGGGATAGCTCACCTAACAAATCGAATGATAACAAAAACAACAATGGTAAAGGGACTAACACAGGAAGCGGTAAAGCTAGCAGTAAGCCTACCCCTACTCCGAAGAACACTAAGCCAGATTTGAGTAACCGAAATGGGAACAACGATCGCAACAATAGTGATGATAGAAACAATAACAATGGTAAAACGAATAATGATAGGAACAACAATGATAAAAATGGCAATGACAAAAACAATAATGACAATAAGGATAGCAATAAGGATGATCATAAATCCACCCCAAAGTCTGATCGTAAGGACGACGACAACAACGATGATAAGAGCAACGATGGTAAGAAGCCGTCCGTAACGAAGAAGCCAACGCCGACCCCCAAAGCAACCGTGAAGCCGACAAGCACGAGTAAGTCGACGGCTAAACCGTCTCAGCAATCCAATGGTGATGCTGGCAGGTTTCCTGGGTTTTCATGGGACTTTGGAAACAGGGATCGGGATGATAGTGATAATGGAAGACGATAGTCATTCCTTATCCTAGCAGGGGATTGTCAATATCAAATTCCTTTTTAGCATGTGACAGAGCACCTGAGGCGAATGCCTTGGGTGTTTTTGCTTGTGTGGCATGGGATGTTGGCTGCAGCATGGAAAGTGAAGCGGAGTTGTATTACAATAGTTGCAAGCGCAAGTGTAAAAGCTAGAACATTTTTAGCGTTAAATGAAGCATCCATGTGTGTGGGAGCGCAGGTGAAGCTGTTGTTGTACGAACAGCAAACATAAGGGGGAAATCGGGCTTGAGATATTCGACGTTTGGAAAGTCGGGATACAAAGTATCGTCACTAGGATTCGGAGCGATGAATCTGCCTAGTGTTCCATTAGAACAAGCAAGAGAAGCGCTTAATTATGCCTTAGATCACGGTATTAACTACATAGATACGGCAGCAGCCTACAGGAATAGCGAAGAGATCATCGGGGAGTGTATCTCTCATCGCAGGCAGGAATATTTCTTGGCAACGAAAACCGGCGCACGGGATTATGCAACAGCCAAGGCCGAAATTGAACGCAGCTTAGTACGAATGAAAACAGACCATGTGGACTTATTACAGATCCACTATGTGAACAATGTGACGGAATACAAGAAAGCGATGGAAGTCGGAGGTGCGTATGAGGCGGCACTAGAGGCTCAGCGTGAAGGTAAGGTACGGTTCATCGGTATTTCCGGACATCGGCCGGATTTACTCGTCAAATGGATTGCTAAAGAACAGTTTTCACAAATCCTATTTCATTTAAATCTGGCACAGCCTTTTGCACTAGATGAATTAATTCCTAAAGCGTCCGAGATGGGCTTGATGAAAGTAGCGATGAAGCCTCTGTCCGGCGGGTTCATCCAACCGGTGGATCGGGCGATCCGTTATCCCTATAGCCAAGACGTGCATGTGACGATATCGGGAATGGTCAGTGTCAAGGAAGTGCAAGAAAACTTGGCGGCCCAAGAAAAAGAAGTAGGCACTGAGGAACGGCTGGAACTGGAGCAGTTGGCGCGAGAACTAGGTGAACATGATTGCAGACGCTGCAATTATTGCTCATGTCCAGTGGAAATTGCGATTCCTGATGTGATGATTGCAAGCAAGTTTAGAGAGAAATTTGGATTGTTGCCGAAGGGCGACGGATTTTTTCAACGACAAAAGGAAAAAATATTAAGCTGTGCAGACCACGATCCGTGCAAGGTGGTACCCCTTTGTGAGGCGAAGTGTCCGTATCAGCTTCCCATGCAGTCCGTGGTGCAGAAGGCAGCGTCGTTTTATTAATTAGGGGTATAAAAGGATTGGAAATGAAATTCGGATGAGAGTAGGGTAACTTCCTATGTTTACCAAAATAACAGACATCACAACGAGTGTGTATACCTCGCCTACGGATAACAACACAGGGGCAGACGTGATTCTCGTCTGCCTCACGGAAGTGGAGCTGCGCCAGGACGGCGTCCTTGGCCTGCCGCAGCTCGATCAGGCCCTTGAGCGCATGCGCGCAAAGGGCCTCTTCACAGGCGCCTCAGGTGAGCTCGAGGCGCTGCCAACCCACGGGCTGCTGCCGTACGCGTACGTCCTCGTTGCGGGGCTCGGCCCCGCAGCCTCACGCGATACGCTGCGCGCAGCCGCGGTCCATGCAGCGCGCAAGATGCTCGCGCTGCAGTTCGAACGCTTGGCGCTGAAGCTGCCAAGCGGTATCGACAGCCGGTCAGCTGCCTCGGCGCTGACCGAAGGGCTGCTCCTCGGTACGTACCGCATCGCGGCGTACCGCAAGAATGAGCCGGCGCGCGCGGAGCTGCGCCAGGCAGTGTTGCTCACCGAAGCCGCTGCGGATGCAGCGCTTCTGGCAAGTGCGATCGCAGCCGCCGAGGCGGTTGCGGAGGGCACGAACTATGCCCGGGATCTCACGAACCTCCCGGGCAACAAGCTTGTTCCGGCTTCCCTCGCAGAGGAAGCCGTACGCCTTGCCCAGCACTATGGCTTCGCCTGCGAAGTGCTGGATGAGCACGAGATTGCCGCCCGCGGGATGGGCGGCCTCACCGCGGTGGGCGCAGGCAGCGTCCACCCGCCACGGATGATCACCGTGCGGTACACGGGTGATCCTGAGAATGCCGACGTGCTGGGCCTCGTCGGCAAGGGCGTGACCTTCGATACCGGCGGCATTTCGATGAAAAGACCCGATGGCATGGAAGAGATGATCAGTGATATGGGCGGAGCCGCCACACTGCTCGGAGCGCTGCATGTCGTTGGCCAGTTGAAGCCGAAGGTGAATCTCGTTGTCGTGATTCCATCCGCGGAGAATATGACATCCGGTACGGCATACCGTCCTGGGGATGTCGTCACGATGCTCAGCGGTCATTCTGTAGAGGTGCTGAACACCGATGCGGAAGGTCGTATCATTTTGGCCGAGGGAATTACATATGCCAAAGCGCAAGGCGCGAATCGTCTCATTGATGTTGCAACGCTAACGGGAGCGATTCTGATTTCTTTTGCAGATATCGCGACTGGGGCCGTGACGAATGATGATGAGTTCCTTAAGCCATTTCTTCAGGCGGCTGGTGCTGCCGGCGAGAAAGTGTGGCAGCTGCCTAACTATCCTGAATACCGAGCTATGCTGAAGAGTGATGTAGCTGATATCAAAAACGCGACTTCCTCCGACCGTTGGGCAGGAGCGATAACGGCGGGGCTCTTCATCGGCTACTTTGCCGAGGAAACGCCATGGATCCATCTGGATACAGGCGGTACCGCTTGGCTCTGGTCTGCTAAAGGCATTGAACCCAAAGGGGCAACGGGCGTTATGGTACGTACGCTAGCTGCATATTTGTGCGGAGAGCAGCTAAATTAATGTTTTTATTAAAATTTCCGTAAAAACGTCGGGCTTAACCTCCTTGTTGAGGCGTTCCTAATACGATTCTCCCTGATTCTTTACAAAAAAAATCACCCACGACTGAGCTTCCGATGACCTACCAAATACGTGTAGGCTGGAAACTAGAGCGTTGGGTGATTTTTTGCTTTTTTAGGATGAATAACATGACTTACGCGCCAACTTGTTGGCCCATGGAAGCTGGGTGCTTCAAGTTGGTTTGTTGTATTTCTTGAATATCAGACATACGAATAATCAGACGGTTCACTTCATTCGTCGTATAGGAGAGTTGTTCCGTGCGCTGTTGCAGCTGATCTAAGGAAATGCCGATCCAGTTCTTCTTGCGACGGTGTGTTTTCAGATCATATTTGAGTACGGTAAGCGTTGCTGCGTAAGGATCTGGCTTCACATAGACATCTTTCATCTTGTCTTCCAGATTGAAGTAAAGCATACCGCCATTCCATTTGACATACCCTGGCTGGAATAAGATGACGAGAAAATCGGATTCGCCAGTGTCCTTATTTTCCATAGAGATGAGACGTACGGAACCTGTCCCTTTAGGCTTAATATATTGATGAGAGCGTATATCAGGTAGAAACGGTACAACAAGCAACGGACATACACTAGCGATATACAAATAAGTAGTTGACTGAGACGAAAGAGAGAGTACAATGAAAGTCAAAAAGAGCAACAAGGTTGCGAGTAGTCCCCAAATTTTAGGTTTCATAAGTTTACGATGATCCCGCCTGACATGATAGATTAGGTAATCCCTCCTATTTTACCATAAGCGACCCATAGGTTGTAAACTATTAGATCTTACCAACCTTGCTAGACAGACAAAAGGAGCTTTATGCCTATGAAATTATCGGATGCGATCGTGCGTAAACCAAAGAAGAAAATGTCCACGTACCGTAGAAGCCTATTTGTCGCGACATTTGAGGGCTTTCCAGCTGTTGTTATTTTTCAGCTTTTGGGCGGGCCGTTCTTAACCGGTTACTTGATTTACTTGGGTGCGACCTCTACAGAGATCGGCTTTATTCTCGCGATTACGACGGTCGTGAACATTGTTCAAATTGCTATGGCTGTTATCATGCAGAAATTTCGAAATCGGAAACGCATGCTTATCATCTTTGGATCGTCGCATCGGATTTTATGGGCCTGTGTAGGATTAATTCCATTTGTCTTACCGCAAGAGTTTTGGGTGATCACTTATATGATATTGTACACGGCTGCTCATTTGGGCAATGCTGCTGGAGGGATTGTGTGGACCTCATTAATCAGTGATGCGGTGCCAGGACCGATTCGGGGACGGTATTTTGGACTACGCAACACCATTTTGGGTGGGGTGAGTTCACTTGCACTTTTTATAGGCGGACAAATCTTAGATAAGTACCCAGGTGGCCAGGGTTTTACGTATATTTTTATGATCGTTAGTGTATGTGTGGTTTTGAATGTATTTGCCTATTTTATGTATCCAAATCCGCCCTTCGAGCCATCGACAGCGTCGAATCCCGTAGGCATGATCCGGAAACCATTGATGGATCGCGCTTTTCTAAAAGCGATTATTTTTCTAGCGGGTTTCTTATTCGTACAAGGGCTGACCGTACCGCTATTCTCTTATGTCATGCTCAAGCTGATGAACATTTCCTATGGAACTGTTTCATATATAACAGTCGTCCATACTCTCGTCATGATGGCTAGTTACTATGTGTGGGGGAATTTGAACGCGCGCTTTTCGGCGCAAACTTTGCTATTATGGTCTTTACCGATCATCGCCTTGGCCTGTCTATTATGGGGCGCAATCGCCTTCATTCCGGCCGTTGTTGTGTTGTATGCGGTTCATGTTGTGCTGGGCGTAGGCTTGGGCGGCTTCAATCAGATGGTCTTTGCTTTTACGATCGGGGATACGCCGAAAAGTGAGCGCCCGATGTATATTGCGACGTACTCGGCGATTACAGGTTTCGCTGCTTTCTTGGGCCCTGTCGCAGGCGGGAAGATCTACGCAATTCTTGCAGATCAGCCGATGTGGGTGCAGGTTTATGGCGTATCCACGGTTGTTGGCGCGATTTTGCTCATATTAGGGTTGTGGGTAGGGCGTTACGTATTACGGACACAAATAAGGAGTGGCGTTTAACATGTCTAGAAAAAGAATTGGCCTTATCGGCTTAGGCGATATTGCACAAAAAGTGTATTTACCGCTGCTGTCTGTTAATGAGCAAGTGGAGCTTGTGGGGATTATGAGTTCTACGCCAGCGACAGTCGAAAGAATGCAAATGAAATACCGGATTCCGTTCGGAACTACGCAGCTTGAGGAGCTGTTAGCGCTGGAATTAGATGCGGTTTTTGTACATAGCCCAACAGCCACACATTACGAAATTACAATGAAGTGCTTGGCGCAGGGCGTCGCTGTATATGTGGATAAACCGCTGTCGTATGTGTGGGAAGAATCAGTCGAAATGGCTTCTTATGCGGAGCGCAAAGGGGTGCTGCTTGCAGCAGGCTTTAACCGCCGCTATGCGCCGTTGTATATCGAGGCGAAGCAATGGCTGCAGGAAGCGGGCGGTTTTGATGCAGCCTCGGCGGTTAAACATCGGACAAAACTGCAAGGGCATAGCGCTAAGGAAACACTGTATGACGATTTGATCCACATGCTGGACACACTGCTGTGGTTGGGCGAGGGTCCTTATGAAGTGCAGACGTCCCATCAACAAGTGGATGCCAACGGCAAACTGCTCCATGCCTCAGGGATGCTGGGATTTGGTTCAGCGATGGGCTCATACAGTATGGTGAGACAAGCTGGCGTAGATTTGGAAAAAGTGGAGCTGCATGGCAGCGGAAGATCCGTCGAGGTGACGAATTTGGAGTCGGCTGTCTTCTATGATAAAAATGCCGCCCCGCGCCTGCGCACCTTCGGCAGCTGGGACACGGTGCTGGAGCGTCGCGGCTTCGCCGGAGTCGTTCAGCATTTCTTGAACTCGCTGGATGATCCGAATGCCTGCGGCATTCGGGGGGATTTGGTGTTGGCTTCGCATCAGTTGGTGGAGAAGCTGTCGGTGTAAGGTGAGAGGGGATCGGGGATCGAGATCTGAACTCGAACTCGAGCCGACCGCATCTGTACCGGTACTGAGATTGGCACCAACACCAACACTGGCATAGCAAACTAGCCCCTTCCTGGCCTCGGCCATACGAAAGGGAACCTCAGTGCGCTATTTGGCCAAATTTGCCTGATATCGGCATGTTACGGAACGTAGGGACGTTATTTTAGCTTTTTCATCGCAAAATCACCCGAAAGCAAAGAATAGCGCACTCACGTTCCGCAACTCGGTCAAAATGTGAGAAATTCAAGAAATAGCGGATCCTCGTTCCGTTAGGAACGGGCAGTTTTGAATGCTCGGAACAGAGAGTTCATACAGGTAGGACGTTACAGTGAAAGAAAGGCTGATCTCCAAGTAGCACGCTACTTCAGGGATCAGCCTTTTCTTTTGTGGGATCGCCGCCATGCGCCCTAGATCCGCACTAGTTAGGTGGGACGTGTTACCCGCAGGTACAATTCAAAACCGGTTTCCTCGCGGCCAACGCTTCATCCATACGACTGACGACCGTCGTGTAGGGCGCATTTTTAACCAACTCGGGATTCTCTTCCGCTTCCTTCGCGATCGCAATCATCGTGTCGATGAAGCTGTCGAGCGTCTGCTTGCTCTCCGTTTCGGTCGGCTCGATCATGATGCACTCTTCCACGCTGAGCGGGAAATAAATGGTAGGCGGATGATAGCCGAAGTCGAGCAATCTTTTGGCAATATCGAGCGTACGAACACCCAGTTTCTTCTGGCGATTACCAGAGAGCACGAACTCATGCTTACAGAAGCGGGGATGCGGCACGTCGAAATAGGGGGTTAGCCGAGCAAGCATATAGTTGGCATTCAGTACGGCATACTCGGATACCTTGCGCAAGCCTTCCGGCCCAAGTGTACGGATGTACGTGTAGGCGCGAACGAGAATGCCAAAGTTGCCGTAGTAGCCTTTGACGCGGCCAATAGACCTTGGATAATTATAGTCGAAATAGAAGCTGTTATCCGCCCGTTTAGCCACGAGTGGCGTCGGCAGGAACGGAATCAGCCGCTCTTTGACGCCGACGGGACCTGCGCCAGGGCCGCCGCCGCCGTGCGGGGTGCTCATTGTTTTGTGCAGGTTGAGATGAACTACATCGAAGCCCATATCGCCTGGTCGCGTGATGCCCATAATGGCATTCGCGTTCGCGCCGTCATAATAGAGAAGTCCGCCTGCGGCATGGACGATCTCGGCAATCTCGACGATTTGTTCTTCGAACAAGCCGAGGGTGTTTGGGTTCGTGAGCATGAGCGCAGCAGTATCGGAACCGACAGCACGGCGCAGCTCATCGAGGTTCACAAGGCCGCGTTCATCGGATTTGATCGTAACGGTTTGGAAACCGGCAACGGTTGCACTGGCTGGGTTAGTGCCATGCGCTGAATCCGGGCAAATGACCTTGGTCCGGTGCTCGCCGCGGCTTTCGTGATAGGCGCGGATCATCATGAGTCCGGTCCACTCCCCGTGGGCACCAGCCGCAGGTTGTAAGGTGACGCGGTCCATCCCTGTGATCGCTTCGAGGTCATGCTGGAGATTGTACAGCAGCTCCATCGCGCCTTGTATCGATTCTTCCGGTTGATACGGATGAATATGGGCGAAGCCAGGGAAGCGGGCGACGTCTTCGTTGATTTTGGGATTATATTTCATGGTGCAAGATCCGAGCGGATAGAAGCCATTATCCACGCCAAAGTTACGGCGAGAAAGTGCAGTATAGTGGCGGATGACATCGACTTCATACACTTCGGGCAGATCCGGCTCGGTTTGACGGCGGAATTTGGCGGGCAGAAGCTCATCTAGGTTCACTTCGGGAACGTCGGATTCTGGCAAAGAATAGGCGACACGGCCGGGATGGCTCATTTCGAAAATGAGTGCTTTATCATTGCTCATACAAGTTCCTCCAATGCAGCTGCGAAGCTGTCGATATCTTCGCGTGTTCGTTGCTCGGTAACGGCGATCAGCATATGGCCGGAAAGCTCGGGATAGTCGCGGCCGAGATCGTAGCCGCCGATGATGCCTTGCTGTAGGAGCTGACGATTCAGCTCCGCAATGTCGGTGCCGTCCGGCAGCTTGACGGCAAATTCATTGAAGTAGCTGCCGGTGAATGGCAGCGCGAGCTTGGATGACGCGGCGAGGCGATTCGCCGCGTAGTGGGCTTTGCGGACGTTCAGCGTGCCCACGTCCTGAATGCCTTGCTTGCCCATCGTGGACAAGTACACGGATGCGCAAAGCGCGAGAAGCGCTTGGTTGGAGCAGATGTTCGACGTGGCTTTCTCACGTCGTATGTGCTGCTCCCGCGCTTGCAGCGTAAGCACGAAACCGCGCTTGCCATCGCGGTCTACGGTCTGACCCACGATGCGCCCCGGCATGCGGCGCATCCAGCTCTCCGCGACGGCGAAGTAGCCGCAGCTCGGCCCGCCCAGCGCAGCTGGGATGCCGAGCGGCTGGCAATCGCCGACGACGATGTCAGCGCCGAGCTTGCCCGGCGCTTCGAGCAGCCCGAGCGTGAGCGGATTCGCGCTCACGACGAGCAGTGCGCCCGCGCCGTGCGCGAGCGGCTCCACGGCCGGGATATCCTCCAAGCAGCCGAAGAAGTTCGGCGATTGGAGGATGACGGCGGCCGCGTCGCCTTCGAGCTTGGACGCGAGATCATCAAAATCAGTTACACCTTCGGGTGTAACTGCGATCTCGATGACCTCCAAGTTCAGCCCGCGGGCGGACGTACGAAGGACAGCGCGCGCCTCCGGGTGCACCGCGCGGGAAACGAGCAGACGGCTGCGCTTCGTCGCACCGCTCGCCAAGGCGCCGGCTTCGGCCAGCGCCGTTGCCCCGTCGTACATCGAGGCGTTCGCTACGGCCATGCCGGTAAGCTCACAGATGTACGACTGAAATTCAAAAATCGCCTGCAATTCCCCTTGGCTAATTTCCGGTTGATAAGGCGTGTACGCAGTGTAGAATTCGGACCGCGAGATGACATGATTGATCACCACCGGAAGGTGATGATCATAGATGCCAGCGCCGAGGAAACTAGCGTAGCGCTGAAAGTCCGTATTGCGTCCCGCTAGTTCGCGCATATATCTCAATAACCCTTGCTCACTGAGCGCATGCCCTACGTTCAGTTCCCCCTGAAACCGCACCTTCTGCGGGATATCACTAAACATCTCTTCCATGGAGGAGATACCGATCGTTTCCAGCATTTCCTTTTGATCCTGCTCCGTAATTGGTAAATAACGATGTTTCATAACAAGGGAGGCTCCTTCCGACCCGGATAGGGGTTGATTTCTTATGTTCGCACTCATTTTGAAAGGTTGAACTAGCTCTTTCTTTTATGAAAAGGGGTAGCAACGACCGATGCTTTCACTTGAGCGCCTCTGATTTCAACATACACATCCGTGCCCAAAGCACTGTAGGCAGTATCGATCAAAGCCAAGCCTACATTCGTTTTGTACGTGGGAGACTGCGTGCCTGTTGTAATTTCACCGATCTTTTTCCCCTCAACGTATACGGCGTAATGCGGACGAGGAATGCCGCGCTCTTGCATTTCAATGCCGACGAGCTTGCGCGGTACACCGTTTGCCTTTTGCTCCAAAAGGGCATCCCGCCCAATGAAATCACCTTTATCGAGCTTCACAAAATACGTTAAACCCGCCTCAAGCGGCGTTATCTCAGCGGATAGCTCCTGCCCATACAGCGGGAGTCTAGCCTCAAAACGCAGCGTATCCCGCGCACCAAGTCCCGTGGGAATGAGTCCATGCTCCTCGCCTGCTTCTAGCAGCTTTTGCCATAGAGCGATTGCATCCTTATTATTAACGTAAAGCTCGAAGCCATCTTCACCCGTGTAGCCCGTGCGGGAAAGCAAGGTTGTTACGCCAGCGATGTTCGCCTCAGGGAGAAAGTGGAATGTTTTCAACGTCTGAATCGGTGCATCTGTCAATTTAGCTAAAATATCCACCGCCCGTGGGCCTTGCAGCGCCAATAGGGCAGTGTCATCGGAAATATTGGTGAGTTGAACCTCACCCGTAAGGTGCTGCTGCAGCCAAGCGATGTCTTTGTCTATGTTAGAAGCATTGATGACTAGCATATAATCCTGATCAGTCAGCTTGTAAACGAGCAGATCATCAACGACGCCGCCATGTGGATAGCACAAGAGGCTGTACTGGCATTGACCTGGCGCCAGCTTGGCGACATCATTCGTAGTAAGACGTTGTAAACATGCAAAAGCGCCTGCCCCTTGGACACGTACCTCGCCCATATGCGATACATCAAAAAGCCCTGCCTGCCCCCTGACGGCATCATGCTCTTTTTGAATGCCCGTGAACTGCACAGGCAGTTCCCAGCCGCCAAAATCAATGATGCGCGCCCCATGCTCCGCGTAAATAGGGAAGAGCGGTGTTCGTTTCAGCATGTGTGTAACCTCACTTTCCATTCTTTTATTATCCGTTGGTCATATTCCGAACATGCAAAAAAGAGCAAAAGGTATGCAACACAAACATACCTTTTGCCCCTGTCCCTTGTACCTGAGAGTTGCCTATAACGGTAAGAAATATACGATCTGCCGTTTAGTTTCCCCTTGGGTGTTCGAACTCCCGTGTGAACGAGTCTCGAAGCTCTCCAGAGTCGCGTCCGATACAGGTCCTTTTGCCTGAGAGATTCACCACTGTGGGCTTACTCCTTCGGCGCTGCCAACGTGCTCGGCAGTCTCTCCCTGTATCCTCATTCGCCAATATTTAATTAGCTTATTATATTCATTATGCGCCTAAATCAGTGTCTATTGTCAACAGTTACTTTTGGGCATGAGGAAGTGCTTTTTCTTCGGAAACAGGATTTTCATCTTCGAGGACGTCCTTCTTGACTTGATGTTCACAGTAGATTAAGCTAAAAGCAAAATTTGTAAGTAAGCGAGGCGTGGACGAATGAGTAATGTACAAGCCAATTTGTTATACACCAAGGAACATGAGTGGGTAGAGAAGCTATCGGATACGGTGGTTCGTATAGGAATTACCGATTTTGCACAAGATCAATTGGGAGATATTGTATTCGTGGAGCTGCCAAAGGTCGGCGCCTCTGTAACAGCGAATGAGAGCATTGGCAGTGTGGAATCGGTCAAAACGGTTTCGGATATTTTCTGCCCGGTTTCCGGCAAGGTGACGGCTGTGAATAGCACATTGGAAGGCTCACCGGAGCTTGTGAACAGTGCCTCTTTTGGTGAGGGATGGATGGTTGAGGTTGAAATCTCAGGACCAGAAGCCTTGGAAGGCTTATTAAGTGCTGCGGAATACGGATCGTATATCGGTAACGACTAGGGTTGTTCGAGGGTAGAACGGATGGAGGTTATTCCATGCAATTTGGGCAAAAGCTGCCGCAGGAGCCGAACGATCGTGTTCCTCCTGGACAGACGCTGACACAAGGCTGGCCTGTGCTGCACTATGGGTCCGTGCCCTATTATAACGACATGAGCAAATGGAATTTGCGCTTGTTCGGACTGGTAGAAGATGAGTTCACCATCTCGTATAAGGAATTTATGGCGCTGCCACGCAAGGAGTTTGCGAACGACATTCACTGCGTCACCACTTGGTCCAAGCTGGACAACGTGTGGGAAGGCATTGCGGTGTCTGAGCTTATGCAGAAGGTGAAGCTGAAACCAGAAGCGACTCATGTGATGCTGCACGCAGAGCATGGGTGGACTACGAATCTTCCGTTGGAAGATTTCCTGCTGGAGACATCATTTCTGGGCATCCGGCATAATGGCGTGCTACTTACGCCTGATCATGGGGCGCCAGTGCGGATGGTTGTGCCGCATCTCTATTTCTGGAAAAGCGCCAAATGGCTGCGGGGTATCGAGTTTATGGCAAAGGATAAGCCGGGATTTTGGGAGCGGAATGGCTACCATATGTACGGCAATCCATGGGCTGAGGAACGTTACGATTTCGAATAAAATAGAAAAAAGAAAATAACCCACCTCTGAGTTGATCGCGAAGGAGTGGGTTATTTGGTCCGTTTCATCAGATGAGAGGGATCCCCATCATAGAAAATTGTCTAGGAGGCGGAGTGCGAATCCGTCTCTTTTGTTATGTATAAGCTTATCTTGATCAAAAGTTGATGTATAGCTTGAATTTCCAGTCGATCGGATCCATAAATTGAAGGAATGTTGTAAAAGTGCAGTACTGCCTCTAGGGGAGACGAGATAAGATGGAAATATCTTGAGGCGTGGGGGTGGCTTTGTAAGGGAAGGTAGTAGTGAATCCGTTTACATGTCCTGTTTGTTGTACGATCCCATGAGGAGGCGATTGTTATGTGGCGAACGAATAAAACGCCAAAATATCTGATGATGATCCTGTGTATGCTGTTTGTTAGTTTGGGTTTTGCCGCATCTGCCTTTGCCACGAGTGTCACGATTACTTCAGGAACAACGTGGAACGATACATCGGGGAATTCCATACAGGCACATGGCGGCGGGATGATTAAAGTAGGGAGCACCTATTATTGGTTCGGTGAGAGCAAAGGAGCTAATGCACCGGACGTTGATGTGTATTCGTCGACGGATTTGGCCACTTGGACGTTCCAAGCACATGCTTTGGTACCTTTATCGAGCGGTGATTTAACTTCAGCCAGTGTGGTGGAAAGACCGAAAGTGATGTATAACAGCTCCACGCAGAAGTATGTCATGTATTTCCATCTGGATGACTCTTCCTATGCTTATGCCCACGTTGGCGTGGCCACAAGCTCTACCGTTACAGGACCATATACGTATCAAGGAAGCTATCAACCGCTCGGTCATGATAGCCGTGATATGGGGGTTTATCAAGACACAGACGGGTCAGCGTATCTGATTAGCTCGGTGGATGGTAATCTCAATTTATCGATCTTTAAGCTTTCCGCTGACTATCTGAGTGCAGCTAGCCTTGTTCAGACATGGAGCAGTGTTCACTATGAAGCGCCAGCGATGGTTAAGCAAAATGGTGTGTATTTCTTGCTAACCTCTAAGCAGAATGGTTGGAGCCCGGCCCAACAGCAATATACGACCTCCACATCGCTGAGCAGCGGCTGGAGCAGCTGGACGAATATCGGCGGCAGCACGAACTACAGCTCACAAACAACATTTATCATGCCAATCCAAGGAAGCGCAGGCACTACCTATCTCTATATGGCTGATCGTTGGAATTCCAGTAGCTTAAGTACGTCCACGTACATCTGGATGCCGATGGTTATCAGTGGAACGACCATGTCTTATGACAGTTTCGCTTCATGGAAAATAGATGCGGCAGCTGGCACGTTCTTCGTCCCTTCCACCGAGGTGCCTAACACGTCCAATTGGTACTATATAAGTAACGTGAACAGTGGAAAGGTGATGGATGTCACCAGCAGTTCGACCGCTGCAGGGGCACTTATTAAACAGTACACGTTAAATAATGGCTACAATCAGGAATGGCAATTTGTTCTGCAATCGAATGGGTATTACAAAATTAAAAATCGCAACAGCGGCTTGTATTTAGATGTCAGCGGTGGAACGCTCACGCCTGGGTTGAATATTATTCAACAAGCGAGCAGCTCAAGCAACTCCCAATTGTGGACACTTCAGCTTGTTGGCAGCGGCCACTTTGGTATTGTGAATGTGAATAGCCTGCAAATCATAGATGTGAATGGTGCTTCTACGGCGAATAGTGCGCAGCTCCTGCAATGGACCGATTTAAACGCAACCAACCAGCACTGGTCGATCACGCAGGCGACGAATTAAGTTCATCTTTCACCCGAGGTATGCAGCTTAGTCTGCATGCCTCTTTGCGTTCCCTCTGACACCGCCATTCATCAAGTGACCAATAGGCACAGGAGTACATACAATGGTTAGAGTTGGAAGGGAGTGTCAGGGCCATGCCTGCAATTATCAATGGTGGAATCAAAATCCTCAATGTCGCACAGGGCTCCAACGTCCAGATTGGCGACACCTTCGCAATCAACCTAACCAGCTCTTCCAAAATCTTTGCGGGAGCTAACTCTTTTTCACCGGGCGATAGCTTTGGAAGTCTACAAAGTGTCATTAACGGCAGCACGAATACCGTTGATCCTGACATCGTCGATACGCCGAATACAACCGTATGAGGGTAGCTTGACGACTTCCACAAATTGGAAGATTCCTGAGATGGATTAGACGGTCCTAAAGCCAAATAGTGATGCGAAAGCTATACGGAGTGTGAAACCATTTCATATATAAATAGGGGATAGAGCAGCTTGTTAAAACGAAAAGCAATTCGAATTTATGTGGGAAATATGATTTGGTTTATCCCAGTTCTCATCCTGATCATGGGAGCTAACCCTTCGGTAGCAGACAGTGTATGGTGGAAAGTGCTAGGTTGTCTACTTTTTGCTGGCATTGTTGTCGTATGCGTCTGGTCATGGTATCAAGTAACGCGAGAGAAGCGTGAAACCGAAGAAGAACGTTATCAACGTGAACTTGTGGCACTCCGCCAGTTTTACTAAATAATAAGCGAAATCGAAATACCCTGACACCCTGTTGTCGGGGTATTTGCTTTACAATAAGGGTATAACTGGCAGGGGGACCAAACCTTGATAAATCGGTTGAAAGAGTTACCAATAGAGGTATTTAGACAAGTCTCGCTGAGATGGTGCTGCAGGTCGTAAATCATGCGACGTATCATCGTGGAAATATCACCACCATGCTCCGCCAAATGGGCTGTGCCTCGGTTATGACGGAGCTGGCTTTGTTCTGGTACGCAGGCGAAGCAGCGCTTACTTAAACGCGTCAAAGCTTCGTTTCACAAGGACGATCGCTTGCTCCCGAGTTTAATTCTTTTTTTCGATACGTTCATAAACGACCTCCTTGTAATCAAAGCGAATACAAATGTCAAAACGATAGCGCACCCAACCCAACAATCCCCCATTGATTGAGCTAGACGGCGGACCTTAAACAAATTAGATGGATTTTCTGGTGTTAATTTAGCAGTATCTAGCCTTTAATTCGTATTAGATGGATTATATGTAGCTAATTTTGCTGAATTCCTACCAATTGGCCAAAAGTCGCAATAATAACTGTATGAATGCTCTTCTGTCAAGAAAGTAGACGTCACTAAGTTAAGCCACCCGCTGATAATATAGCTGCTCAAAGAGCGCTGGGGA
>NZ_LYPC01000027.1:674432-1355521 GCF_001700435.1 Paenibacillus pectinilyticus | reverse complement strand
CATGGACTGACACCTCTTAGTCATAGTTAAGATTATTATTACTGCTACACTAAGAGACGTCCACTATTAATTCTAAGAGCACTGATTGTCTTACCACTTACCACTAAATCAAATTGCCTCGACTACAATCACCCTATACCTTTCATCGCAAAAAACGCCCATTCTCCCTCCTTATCGAGTGAAGAATTGGGCATTTTGTTATGTCACATTCTACTAACTCACGCATCCTATCGTGCAATTGATTATCTCGTCTGTCTAAACCGCTGCGAGTATTCCTTCGCCTGATCTACCGTCGATACCCGATTACGACTCCAATCAAGCAGAATCCGATCAATGTACCGGAAATGAACCTTGCCAGCAAACACCGCTTCTTTCAAAGCCGTCATGATCAGCTCTTCTTTATACATATCCTTATCCAACCAATTGGAAATAGTTTCCAATTCCATTGGTGTTAAAGGTCTGGCAAATTCATTTTCGATCGTCGTGTAAATGTTCTTCACCCGATCATCGGACGGTGCCTGCGTCAACTGCGCATCAGCAATGGCCTGCAGCTGTTGCTCGGCAACGCGGTTTGCTAGTTTCTTATAGAGCGGCGTCAGATTATACTGCTCACTTCGGAAACCGGTTGATTCATCTGTCTCTTCATCAATTGTAATGTACTGCTCTCGAATCAGCTTCTGTACACTCGTGATAACCATATCCGGGGAGGCAGACATCCTCTCCTGGATTTCATCCAGTGTTGGGAAGTTGTTTCTTTCTTTTTCGATGAAAGAGATGAAATGGATGAGTGTCATCACGTCAACTTCACTCAAGTTCAGCCCGCGGTAATGCTTAAGCAATAAGCTCGGCACCGCGACGCTGC
The DNA here is from genome assembly GCF_001700435.1 of Paenibacillus pectinilyticus. Taxonomy (GTDB): domain Bacteria; phylum Bacillota; class Bacilli; order Paenibacillales; family NBRC-103111; genus Paenibacillus_E; species Paenibacillus_E pectinilyticus. The sequence goes on along the minus strand of NZ_LYPC01000027.1, from coordinate 1,354,659 downwards.
CCTCTTGAAAACTTTTTAGAAGAATCGCTTCGACCTTCATTTGCATATTCGGTTGCATACTCATGCGTCAATCCCCTTTCTCCCCATGGACAATGCCACTTTTTAAGGGTATAGACGGTATAACAGACGTGGGAATGGAATCGTTTCACGAACATGGTCTAAGCCACAAATCCAAGCGACTGTGCGTTCCAACCCTAGGCCAAAACCAGAATGCGGCACTGTGCCATATTTTCGAAGATCCAAGTACCATTGGTACGCTTCTTTAGATAACTCATGCTCTTTGAAACGCTGCTCCATCAGGTCTGGATCATCAATCCGTTGACTGCCCCCAATAATCTCCCCATAGCCTTCTGGCGCGATCATATCGGCACATAGCACGACTTCTGGGCGACTTGGATCAGGCTTCATGTAGAACGCTTTAATTTCAGTCGGCCAATGCGTAATGAATACCGGTGTTTCGTATTGTGCAGCAATCGCCGTTTCATGCGGAGCACCGAAATCCTCTCCCCAGGCGAATTCATGGCCATTCTTTTGCAAATAATCAACAGCCTCATCATAGGTGATCCGCGGGAAGCTGCCTTTGATTTTCTCCAACTTGGAGGTATCGCGTTCTAAGGTCTCAAGTTCAGCCTGACAGTTCTGAAGCACGGTTTGAACGATATGGGAGACGAACTGCTCTTGTACTTCCAGATTTTCCACATGATCCACGAACGCCATTTCCGGCTCGATCATCCAGAACTCAATGAGATGGCGGCGTGTTTTGGATTTCTCTGCACGGAATGTAGGACCGAAGGAATACACACGCCCAAGTGCCATTGCCGCAGCTTCCATATAAAGCTGTCCGCTTTGGGTCAGGAACGCATCTTCATCGAAATATTTGGTGTGGAACAAATTCGTTGTACCTTCACAAGACGACGGCGTCAGGATTGGCGGATCCACCAGATGGAAGCCACGATCATTGAAAAAGCCTTGAACTGCTTTAATAATCTCAGCGCGGATGACAAGTACTGCACGCTGACGCGGGCTACGAATCCATAGATGACGATTGTCCATTAAGAAATCAACACCATGCTCCTTCGGGGTAATCGGATACTCTTCGGTAACTTGAATAATTTCAACACCGGTGACGTCCAGCTCATAACCGCCTTTGGAACGTGTATCTTCCTTGACGGTTCCTGTTATGTACAGCGAGCTTTCTTGGGTTAGCTTAGAAGCGGCTTCCCAAACGTCTTCACTTACTTCACTTTTAACCACTACACCCTGTATATATCCCGAGCCGTCGCGCAGCTGTAAAAACTGGATTTTACCACTCGAACGTTTCTTATTTAGCCAACAGCCAATCGTAACGGATTCGCCGACATGATGCTTTACACCACTTATCGTACTTTTCATTTGAATATCCTTCCTCCCTAGAACTGAAGATCTTCTTATTGTACACTATTTCACGCTTGCCACGAAAGATTCAGCCCTTTGCAGCTAGCACTAATCCATAGGTATCTTGCGCGATAACCCATTCCTCATTCGTAGGAATCACAAGTACTTCAACCCGTGAGCCTTCCTTCGTAATTCGCTTCTCCATGCCTCTTCCTTGCCGATTCGCTTCTGCATCAAAATCCACCCCGAGGAAGCTCAGTCCCTCGCATACCACTTGTCGCAGCGCCTCTGAATTCTCGCCGACGCCCGCTGTAAACACAATCGCATCGACGCCATTCATCGCTGCAGTATAAGCCCCGATGTATTTGCGCAGCCGATACGTATACATGTCAAAAGCCAGTGTCGCGTTCTTATCGCCCGCTTCCCTCGCCTCCACGATCTCCCGCATATCGCTGGAGATCCCCGAGATCGCCTGTAGGCCGCTATGCTTATTCAGCATGGAGCTCACCTCGCCGATCGTCAAATCCTCCTTGCCCATTACATAGGGCACGATGGCCGGATCCAGATCGCCGCTGCGCGTGCCCATCATCAAGCCCTCGAGCGGGGTCATCCCCATGCTCGTGTCAACCGACTGGCCGCCCTGTACAGCGGCGCAGGAAGCTCCGTTACCGATGTGACAGGTAACGAGCTTCAGCTGCGCCAGCGGGCGTCCTAGGAAGGCTGCGGCACGCTCGCTGACATACTTGTGCGACGTCCCGTGGAAACCGTAGCGGCGCACCTTGTGCTTCCGGTAGAGCGCCATCGGCACCGGATATAGGTAGGCCTTCGCCGGCATCGACTGATGGAAGGCGGTATCGAAGACGACAGCCTGCGGCACGTCAGGCATGTTCGCCTCCACCGCGGAGATGCCCAGCATATGCGCCGGGTTGTGCAGCGGCGCCAAATCGAAGAGACGCCGGATCTCCTTCTTGACCTCGTCCGTGACGAGGACGGAGCTCTTGAAGGATTCGCCGCCGTGTACGACACGGTGGCCGACGGCATCGATCTCCGAGGTGGACGCCAGAACGCCATGCTCGGGATGTACTAGCACATCCAATACCCTACGGATAGCCGTGGTATGCTCCAATATTTCATCAACCTTATGGAAATCAGGTTTACCAGAGGGTTCGTGCAGGAGAATGGCTGAATCCATCCCTATGCGCTCTACTCTTCCTTTGGCCAGAACGGTGGCGTTGTCCATGTTGAACAACTGATACTTCACCGACGAACTGCCCGCATTGATCACTAGAATGTTCATAGTCGGTCACCATCCTTGTCGTAGCGGAAGAAGCCTTCTCCTGTTTTCGTCCCAAGATGACCTGCGCGAACCATTTGCTTTAGCAAATAAGAAGGTCGGTATTTGATATCACCATACTCGCGGAACATTCCTTCAAGTGCAGCCAATACAGCATCTAAACCGAATCGGTCGCACATCTCGAGCGGGCCGTGTTTAAAGTCATAGCCGATGCGCATCGCTTGATCGATATCTGCCGCGGAAGCCACACCTTCCGATAAGGTGTGAAGGGCCTCATTGATCAGTGTACAAATCAATCGTGTCGTAATATAACCTGGTGACTCATTCACTTTGATGCTTTTTTTCAAAAGTAAATCGTCAACGAACTGACGTGTATGGTTATATGTCTCATCCGACGTTTTCATCGCGCGAACGATTTCAACTAGGTTGACTTTGGCAACTGGATGCAGGAAATGCAGCCCAATCACACGCTCTGGATGAGAGGTTACAGCAGCAATCTCCGTAACGCTCAATGTCGAGGTATTCGTCGCGAGAATAATTGTAGGGGAACATATTTGATTGAGCTGAAAAAAAACATGCTTCTTCGCATTCAAATCTTCGGATATCGTCTCGATGACAAGCTCACAATGAGCCATATCCTGGATGGAATTAGCCCGTTTAATTTTCGAAAGGATGGACTTCTTCTCCGCTTCTGTAATCGCCCAACGTTCGATTTGTTTATCTAGACTTACCGTTATTTGTTCGATTGCTCGGTCGAGCTTTTCTGGTGTTTTTTCGGCAAGTAATACGTCAAGTCCTCGAGCTGCAAGCATTTCCGAGATCCCCTGTCCCATCGTGCCTCCACCGATTACACCAATTGTTCTGTACATCATAGCCTGTTTCTCCTTCTACATTCCTATCTTCCCATTACAAATATAAATGAGTCCCTTTAATTATATGTATTCTTGCCCATAAGAAGCAAAGACAAGAACCGCTGACCTAATTGGCCAACGGTCATTATTATGCACTTTGCGACACCGAGGCGTCAAATAACGTACGAAATGTTTCGCCTGAAAGCACTTCTTCCCTCATCAAAATCGCAAAGGAATGTTCAAAGACACTACGTTGCTGCTCAAGCATGCTCTTCGTACGAAGCATCAAGGCATCTAGAATCGCAGCATTCTCTTTCATTAACTGATCCTTGGTTACCATTTCACGGTCAATAATACCTAACCCCGTGAGACCTGAATCCATCATGTTGCGAACCATGGAAAGCGATTGTTCAAAATCATTCCGGGAACCTGTGCTGCGCCCACCATAAATCATTTCCTCTGCTGCCGCACCACCAAGTGCGATCATGATCTGTTCTTCGATATAGTCCTTCGTATACAAATAATGATCCTGAGGAGGATTATGACGCACATAACCTAGCGCTTTTCCCCGCGGGCTTACGGTCACCTGCGAAACGGAACCAGGGCGCACAAGCTCTGCAATAATCGCATGACCCAATTCGTGGTAGGCTACTCGTTCTTTCTCGTCATTCGCTGTTTCTTTATCAGTACGCTCACCCATCATCACTTTATCAATCGCTGAAGCCAAATGGGGTTGCTCAATCGCAAGCTTATCTTCACGCATCGCATAAATCGCTGCTTCGTTCAGTACACCTTCTAGCTGTGCACCTGAAAACCCAAAAGTTTGTTCAGCTGTTAGATCTAACGAAACACCTTCTGCAAGCGGCTTATTTTTCGCATGAATATGAAGAATCGCAAGACGGCCTTTCTTATCTGGCAGATCAACTTCAATATGTCGGTCAAAACGACCTGGTCGCAGTAAGGCACTATCCAGCATCTCTTTACGGTTCGTAGCGGCAATAATTAAAATACGCGGCGCATCATTCGTATGAATACCATCCATCTCGGTCAATAATTGATTCAACGTCTGATCATACTCACGCTGTTGTCCGCCTTCTCGCTGACCACCAATCACATCAATCTCATCGATAAAAATAATCGCGTTATCCTTGCCCTCTTTGAGCGCACGAGCTCTAGCTTCTTTAAACAAATCTCGCACACGGCTTGCGCCGACACCTACGTACATCTCAACAAACTCACTGCCTGAAGCAGCCATATAAACAGAATTCGTATAATGGGCAGAAGCTTTCGCCATTAGGGTTTTCCCTGTACCTGGAGGGCCCGTAAGCAATAATCCTTTGAGCGGACGAATCCCTAATTTCTTAATTTCCTCATGCTTAATCAAGAAATCGAGTGCTTCCATCAATTCTTTCTTTGCACGATCTTGTCCACCAATTTCATCGAATGTTAAAAATGCTGGCGTCCGGTGTTTACTCTTCCGATCACCGCCGCCTGCCGAAGCCCCCATACCGCCGCGAGTGCGCATCATGTAGAAGAGTGAGGCGCCAAGTGCCGCAATAAACAGAATGGGAATCACATTCACGCCTTGATAAACTAGGAACACAAGCAGAACAGGAATAAATCCGATACCAATCTCTTTATATATTTTACTCATTCGGCCACACTCCAATCTGGGAGATTCTAGGCAGCATGATAAATTTCGTCGCATCACCATCTGTCAAACGAATGTACACGTTCTGTTCATCCATTTCGCTATCTACTTTCATGTTCGGAATATCTGCCGCATATTTCTCTAATGTCGTAGGAATATTGGCATAATGTTTGGTCTCCATCGCTTGTGCCACTTCAAATAACGCTTTAGACCACCACTGATCTAACTGAGGAGATGAACTATTTTTCACCGTTATATTCACAGTACGCTTACCGATAATGGACGCACCGTCTTGTTTAATTTGTTCCACGACATTTCTTAGATTCGCATCTGGCTTAAGTGTCAGCTCAATATCTACTTGGCTCGAAGATAATTTCATTGTCGAGTTTGTCACACCCGCAACTGCACTAATTTTATTGGATAATGGATTTTCCATCGCAAAGCTTGTATAAGCGAACCAGCCTCCAAATAACACGCCGGCCGAAATAATCACACTCAAAATAACAGGTAAAAGACGCAGCTTCATCTTCATGGTTGGCGTCCACCTTTCTATTCGTATTTAATTTCCTATGCCTCAAAAGCTATACGAGTAGTATATCATCCGTCTTATACATATTACATTATGTAATCAGTGGGAAATAGAAAAGAAATACGAAAAAACTCAGCCTTCTATTGAAGACTGAGCCGGTATGTATCGAGAAATTTACCTTCTTTGAAGGTGTAATAATCATAGAAATACCGCGTACCTCTATCATTTTTCGTCTTATAAAATACTTCCCACACATAGTCATTTCCAAGCTTACCAGGCATGACACGCTCAATTTCAGTACTTGCATCCTTTTTGGACACCTCAGCTCGTACTTGATCTTCCGTGAACGCCTCATCGGTCATTTCCGTATGAACATCTTTGTCAGAAACCCAAGCAACGAGATTTTGACCCAGCTTATTTTCCCCGTAAACAATTTGGAAAGCCTCATCACCGTAGAAGAAATCTACTTTTGAAGCCTTCGTCATCATGGTGCTCTGATAAGCTTTCTCGACTGCTACTCGCTTCTCATCCCAATGCTCGTTCTGCACATTGAGATAGAAACGACTTAACACTACACCCAACGTTGCCACTATAAAAACGCCTAGTGTTATCGTTCGCTTCTTGTTCATAAACGCCGCGCACCTCCCCAAGTCCACATACTCGGCTAGGAATTAGCCTTTCAATCGATCAAAGCATAATTCAAATTCACGCTTAATTTTCTCTTCATCTAGTGTTAAGCACTCGCCTTTATGGACGATCCAGCTGCCGTCCACACAAACATCCACAACATCTTTGGCACATGCCGAGTACACAATATGAGATACGAAATCCGTTTTCGGTAAGAAATGCGGTTGATCAATATCAAGCGCAATGAAGTCAGCCTTCATACCAGGTTCAAGTAAGCCGACCTTATCCAGCCAAATGGATTCAGCTCCCATCCGAGTGCCGAGCAATAAAGCTTCTTGGGCAGGAATCGCTAGCGGGTCACCCGTAACCCCTTTATGAATAAGTGCAGCCAAACGCATTTCTTCGAACATATCTAGATTATTGTTCGATGCCGCGCTATCTGTTCCTAATGATACTTTAACGCCAGCGCGCAAAAGCTCAGGCAGACGAGCTACGCCGCTAGCCAACTTCAGGTTGCTTCCAGGGTTATGGGAGACACGCACATCATATTGCTTCAAAATCGCGATCTCTTCATCTGTCAAATGTACGCCATGAGCGACTAGTGTTGGCCGTGAGAACACGCCAAGCTTCTCCAAATGAGCAACAGGTCTTGCACCATACTGCTCAACATTGCCTTCTACCTCACGTCGTGTCTCCGACATATGGGTATGTATCGGTAAATCAAGATCATGCGCGGCTTGCACGATACGCTCAATATAATCAGGCGGACATGTGTAAGGCGCATGAGGCGACATCATCGTTGTGATTCTTCCATTGGCTTGTCCATGCCAATTCTTAGCAAATTCCATCGCTTCCTTCAACTTGGATGTTTGCACATCTGGCGGACATAAGCCAATAACGCCACGTGTTAGTACGCCGCGCATACCGGAATCTTCAACCGCCATCGCAACTTCGTTCATATGATCGTACATATCTACGAAAGTTGTCGTGCCACCTTTGATCATTTCAAGAATAGACAGTCGAGTTCCCCATTTCACATCTTGGGAGGTGAATTTGGCTTCCATCGGCCACATTTTCTCTTCTAACCAAATTTGCAGGGCTAGATCATCGCCATATCCGCGAAGAAGGGACATTGCCGCGTGACCATGCGTATTTACTAAGCCTGGCATGTACAATTTATTCGTCCCATCAATGACTTCATCATAATTTTCAATAGGTTCAGGGATTTCCTCACCGATGTATGTAATTTGACTGCCTTCGATAACCATGCAGCCTTTAATGGATGATTTAGCTTCCTTATTAGAAATGAAAATACCGTTCGATATTAATGTTTTTTTCATACTAAAAATCCCTCTCTTTGCTCATTCTATTAATACACAATGCTCCAATAAACTTTACATCTTCATCTCTGCAAAATCAAGGAACACGAACATGCAACTTTATATGTTAAGGAATTGTAAAATTTCACGGAATTTTCGTTGCTTTAGCGGCAATGAGTATGATACTTTATTCATTGTGAGTTTTTTCTACAATTTGGTCCTATTTATTCCTCAAATTCGTTTAAAAACTTGTACATATAGCAAATATTAGGAGGATTCTATGACAACGTTATTCACCAAAAAGAACGAAGTCGATTTCTTGCAACTTCTCATCCGTGCAGCAGAGAACGCTTTACAAACGGCTCAATTGTTTCGCACTGCCATGATGGGTGATAAGCCGCCAATCGAGTATGTCAAAGCCATTAATGATCTCGAGCATGCCGGGGATTCCATAACACACGACATCTTCCGCGGGTTGAATAAAGTATTTATCACCCCTATTGACCGGGAAGATATTATGGTATTGGCATCCAAGGTGGATGATGTCACTGACGGTATTGAAGCAACAATTGCTCGTTTTGATTATCTTAATGTTTCTCATACAGACGGCTATATGAAGGATTTCTCAGCTGTAATTGTAGATTCCTGCCAGCATATGCTTGATGCTTTCAAACTCCTCGCTAAGAAGAAATACATGCAAATTCCGGAACACACCGTTGCCATAAATTCCCTTGAAAATGATGGAGATCGCTTAATGCGCGAAGGTATTCGTCAAATCTTTATTACACGCAAAGATCCGTACGAAGATTTCAAACTCAAAGAGATCTATGAGCGCTTAGAAGAAACCACCGATGCTTGTGAAGATGTTGCCAATATTCTAGATAGTGTTGTACTTCGTTATTCTTAAGACAGCCTAGAGTCTGAGAAGTCGAAGAATGTTTTCCAGCAGGAGAACGCTAGGAGGAATTCATGTTAACCTATTTGATCGTAATCGTTATACTTGCCCTACTTTTTGACTTCATCAACGGATTTCACGATACAGCTAATGCGATTGCAACATCCATCTCTACTCGCGCATTAAGCCCGCGTGTAGCGATTATCATGGCAGCTACGCTTAACTTCGTAGGGGCTATGATTTCCTCCAAAGTTGCCAAAACGGTAGGTGGCAGTATCGCCAATCCTGCCAAAATTGAGAATGGTGTCGAAGTCGTTATCGCAACCTTACTTGCAGCCATTGTGTGGAACTTATTAACATGGTATCTGTCGATTCCATCTTCCTCCTCACATACACTGTTTGGTTCTTTGGCTGGTGCCGTAATGGCTGGAGCAGGGTTTCATGCTGTTAATTGGAGTGGGTTTATCCAAATCATTATCATTTTGGTTCTATCACCACTCATTGCTTTTGCACTCGGATTCTTGATAATGCTCCTAATAAAAAACATTATTATATGGTCAGGAAATACATCTCGATCCAAACTCAATCGGATTTTCCGCTCCTTACAAATTGTTTCCGCGGGCTTACTCTCATTTTCCCATGGTGGTAATGATGCGCAAAAAGCAATGGGAATCATCGTATTCGGTCTCGTAGCTGCGGGATATCAAACCGATTTGAATGTACCCATTTGGGTTAAAATTGCTGCCGCGTTGGCAATGGGCTTAGGAACATCCATCGGCGGATGGCGGATTATCAAAACCGTATCAGGCAAAATTGTTAAAATTGAGCCAATCAACGGGTTTGCCTCTGATTTAACATCATCACTTGTGATTCAGTTTTCAACACATTTTGGTAAAGCATTATCCACAACACATGTTATTTCTTCCGCTATTATTGGGACAGGCAGTGTGTTGCGCTTCCACGAGGTTCAATGGGGCACAGTGGGACGCATGCTTATCACTTGGATCATTACAATTCCGATCTCGATCGCACTAGCGTTCTCTATCTATTTTGTTTTGTTCCGTCTCATTTTCTAAACCAAAATAAAGAGCACGATCACGCTGGCAACAGCGCGATCGTGCTCTTTATTTTAATCGAGATAATAAGCTAAGCTTTGCAGCTCCGTTGTGAAATCCGCGTAATGCACACGGACTTCAGCAGGAACCTTAATAATGACAGGGGCAAAATTCAAGATCGCTTCAATCCCGCATGCGACGAATTCATTCGCTACATTTTGCGCTTCTGTCGCGGGCACCGTGATAATCCCGATACGTATGCCCAGTTCTGTTATGACGGATTTCATTTGACCCATCTGCCTAACGACTAGATTGTTGATAACCTCGCCTGCTTTATCTGGCAATGCATCAAAGACAGCGACAATTTTCATATCATTCCGTAAGTACGTATTATAATTGCATAAGGCTCTGCCAAGATTACCGGCTCCTACAAGTGCTACTTGAATATGACGGTCTAATTTAAGAATCTGTCGTATTTTCTCAATTAAATAAGAAATATCGTAACCGATTCCTTTTTTCCCAAACTCCCCGAAGTAGGCCAAATCCTTGCGAATCTGAGCAGGATTCAGATCTAACTTCTGACCTAAATCCTGAGATGAGACCGTTGTTACATTATTCATCGCAAGTTCGTTCAGATACCGCAAGTAGATTGGCAAGCGTCTGACGACGGCTTCTGAAATTTTTTGTGTTTTCACGAATTTAGGCTCCCCCCATCCATTGCTCAATCCTCGGTAACATTTGTTCGCACGTCATGTGTTCGATTTTGGGACCAGGCAACGAATAGAGGAAATGCTTGCCATAATACGTTTCAATAACACGTGTATCATAAATGATCACGATGCCTTTGTCCGTCGCTCTACGCACAAGTCGCCCAAAGCCTTGTTTAAAGCGAATGACTGCCTGTGGGACGGAGAATTTCATGAACGGATTCTCATTCCGCTTCTTGATGTTCTCGCATTTGGCCTCAACGAGCGGATTGTTCGGAGGTTGGAATGGCAGTCGGATGATCGCTAAGCAGCTTAGCGCATCACCTGGAATATCTACACCCTCCCAGAATGAGCTGGTGCCCAGCAGCACGCACATTTTGTTATCTTGGAACATACGGGTCAGCTTGCTGCGATTACCGCTGTCAACGCCCTGTCCAAGCACCGTGATGCCATGCGGCGAAAGCTTCTCCTTCATGCCGGCGTGAACGAGCTTCAGCATGCGATTCGAGGTGCATAGGACCAACATTCGTCCCTTCGTCACTTTCGCAACATCACTCAGCGAGGCAATCAGTGCTTCGATGAAGACAGGATCGCCTGCCCCCTTGATTGTTGGGAAATCACGCGGGATAACGACTAGTGCTTGCTCGCGATAGTTGAACGGCGATGGCAGCTGGACAGTTCTCAACTTACCTGACTCTTCGTCCGCCGGGATCGAAAGCCCTAATTGCTCCGCCGAATATTGGAACGATTTATTCACAGACAGCGTTGCGGAGGTCAAGATGATACTGTCCTTCACTTCGAAAAAGTGCTGCTGCAATAAGCCGCTCACATCCGTTGGCACCGAATTCAGTTGGACGGATTTAGCTTTTGCATAGGTCCCCGCTTCAATCCAGTACACATAGCCTTCATCCGCCATTTTCATAAAGAAATGCAAGGCATCACGATGCGCATAAAGCTCCTTGACTGTACCGTTCAGATCCGTCACCAGACCTTGAACCCCAAGACCATCCTGCTGCTCTTTCAGCTCGTTCAACAACTTATCCAAGGACCGCAGAAGCTCGTTCGCATTCAAATAGATATTATCTTCCATAATCATCAGCTCGCGCCAATTGGAAGGCAACGTTTCAGGCTTCAACCGAAGTACGTATTGCGAATTTTCCGTTTGGGATGGATCACTGCCTGAAGAGACGATGTCATACAAAGCCTCGCTTAAACGTTCCCAGTCCTCTTTGATCGAGATGATTTTTGGGAATAGTCCGTCGATGGAGTGACCCCAAACCGCCGCGCGTTCCCCAGCTTCATCTGATTTCTGTAATCGGAAACGCAGCATCGGCAGTTGACCGCTTCGATTATCTTTATACAGCCACAATAACGAATGATAAAATGCTGAAGCATGCAGCTCGATACCGAGATGTTTACTCGCCACTTCTTCAAAATGATGTGCCTCATCAATCACAAGGTGCTTGTAAGCCGGTAGAAGGCGGTTCTCAGCCTTCATATCCGTGAAAAGGAGGGAATGGTTCGTGATGATCACATCGGCCGTGTTGGCGTCATTACGCGCTCTATGATAGAAGCACTTTTTATACCAAGGGCACATCCGGTTCAAACAGGAATCCGTGTCACTTGCAACCGAGTACCAGAATTGCGCGCCTTTGTTCCCAAAGTGCAATTCCTCTTCATCGCCATGCTCCGTCTCACTTAACCACACAACCATTTGAGCAGCCGTGATCGGGTCTTCCCTGCCATTTTCATAATCCCGCGTGGTCAGCTTCGTCTCGAACTTCCGTAAGCACAGATAATGGCTTCTACCTTTGAGAACAGCTGCTTTGAACGGCACCGGGAAAATTTCCTTCAGGAGGGGAATATCCCGCTCGCGAAGCTGCTCCTGCAAATTAATCGTGTGGGTAGAAACGACCACTTTCTTCTCATATTTGAGGCCATAATAAATGGATGGAATCAAATAGCCTAGTGATTTGCCCGTTCCTGTTCCCGCTTCGATCATCAAATGTTGATCAGCTTCCAGCGCTTTTTCCACTTCGGCGATCATCTGATCTTGTGACTCCCGGTCCTCATACACCTCAAACCGCGTCTTCAAAGCACCCTTTAACCCCTGTTGAAACTCAGAAAAGGAAGCGCCAAGCGCTTGCGTGACTTGATATTCTGACCGAAGCTCCTCTTCCTCGCCCCAATCGGTCACATTTAATGTAAATTGGCGGAAGTAACGATTCGTATCCATATCAACGCTTGTTACTGATTCTTTATACGTGCAAATTTCATCCAAGAACCAGCCTAAGTCCGTGTTACCGTTTTCGAAAATATGGAATAATCTTTGCACCGTTAGAAGCGGCAAACCTAATAAGCGATCCATACATTGAATCCAAATCATCGCCGTTACTTCTGCATCACTATCTGCTTGATGGGGTCTCTCATGGTCGATGCCGAAGAGTGCAGCTACCATGCTCAACTGTAGACTCGAGATCGAGGGGAATAAGATCCGAAGCATATCCATCGTATCCAGCACACGACCTGAGAATGGCGGATAGCCCGTTCTTGTTAGCCCTCTTTGCAAAAAGGACAAGTCGAAAGCCGCTTGATGCGCCACCAGCACACAATCAAACAAAAGCGGAAACATATCCGCCATCACGGTATCCAGTGAAGGCGCGTCCGCAACCATCTCATTCGTAATCCCGGTTAAGGTTGTAATCGAAGAAGGTATACTAATCCCTGGGTTCACCAGAGAAGTATACCTATCTGTAATTTCAAATTGATCTATAATGACGAGTCCAACCTGAATAATTTCATCCCCAGGCTGACTTCCTGTCGTTTCAAAATCCAAAACAGCAAATTTCATGACGTCTATCTTCAATCCCTTCGTCCTGCACTTCTCCTAGCATACCAAATCTGATTAGGAAAAGGGAATACCTTGTTTGCCGCTTTTGATTAGGTTTCATCCAGATTAATGAGCGGCTCCATACAAGAGGGGTCGGTGTGATACGCTTTTTGAAAATATTCGAAAGCTTTCTCCAGGTTCTGATTCTGAACATGAATGCAACCCATTGCGTTATAGGAAATAGCTTTCATTTTCGAATTTTCCGTTAAAGGAAGGAGGAATTTGAAATGCTGATACGCATCACCAAACTCCCCTTTCCGCAAATGCCCCATCGCTAAGTAAACACGAGCTAGTAAGAAATCCGGCTGTCTTTGAATCAACACCTCGAATTCCTTGATCGCTTGATCGTACATATACAGCTTGTAATACCCTTGTCCACGCAAAAATTCTTCCGTTTGCTTACCGGACACGTCGAGCTCCATTAACCCATCATGTAAGGTTTGGGTGCTGATCGGTACCGCCCCATAGAACTTTCCCAGCTTCTCCTCAAAAAGCAGCCACGCCTCGATGAATTCATCGCTCATCGTTTTCAGCACTTGCAGTTGTTCGTCAAGCTCCGCCTTTTTCTCCACATCGCTGTTCGGATATTCCTTCTGGATTTCTTCCAAAACCTCATTCATTGTGGAAAATAAATGCTTAAACATTTGGCATCCCCACCTTTGCTTCGAAAGCTTACCCTCATTCTTTGTAAACAGAGCCGATTTCATGCATGGACGTCGGGTACACCACTGAACTTAAAGAACTGTCGAGTGCTCTTCTTCTTTCAGAAGTTGAGCCACTTTGTTGTTAGCCCCCATAATCGCAACGGTTGGCTGATGTTTTCGAGCTTCTTCATCCGTCATCATGGCATAAGAAACGATAATGATCGTATCGCCGGTTTGAACAAGTCTTGCTGCCGCCCCGTTTAAACAGATTACCCCTGTGCCGCGTGGCCCTGGAATAATGTACGTCTCAAGACGTGCACCGTTATTGTTGTTGACGATTTGCACTTTCTCATTCGGCAGCATATCCACAAGGTCGATCAAATCCTCATCGATGGTGATCGAACCGATATAGTTTAAATTCGCCTCTGTGACCGTGGCGCGGTGAATCTTGGCTTTCATCATTGTGCGAAACATAAAACGTCACTTCCTGACTTGTAGAATAAGATTATCAATTAAGCGTGTTTTCCCAAACTTAACAGCCAAGGCAATAATAAGAGAAGAAGTAGAATGGCTTTGATCAAAAGGCTCTAAAGTTGGGTAAGACAATACTTCGACGTAGTCAATAACGGCTAACGGCGCCGTCTGAATATGTTGAGTAACAAGATTTTGCAGCTCTAGTGATGTAAAAGATGTTGCAGCTTTACTTTGAATGAAGTCTTTGGCTTTGTTTAAGGATTGTGATAACACTAACGCTTGCTGACGTTCTTCAGTAGAAAGATACACATTCCTAGAGCTCATGGCAAGCCCATCTGCTTCTCTTAACGTAGGACATGGGACAATCTCCACTGGGAGATTCAGATCCTTTACCATTTGCTCGATCACAGCCACCTGCTGAGCATCCTTCAAGCCGAAGAATGCTTGATCGGGCTGAACAATGTGGAACAGCTTGCTTACAACGGTCGCAACCCCATCAAAATGGCCCGGCCGCGAAGCACCGCAAAGTCTAGTCGTGACTTCCGAAACACGCACAGTTGTACGAGTCGGTGTTGGGTACATCTCTTCAACCGATGGCATGAATACGAGATCCACGCCTGCTGCTTCAGCAAATGCCAAGTCTCGCTCCGCATCACGCGGGTACCGCTCAAAATCCTCACCAGGTCCGAATTGTATCGGATTCACAAAAATACTTAACACCACAAGACCACTCTGAGCTCGGGCTTTCGTCAATAGACTAGCATGCCCTTCATGTAGAAAGCCCATCGTAGGCACAAAACCTACAGATTTCTCATTCTTACGACGATATGCTTTGATTCTCGAACGCAAATCGGCAATTGTCTGAACCACTTCCATTGTGTGGATCGCTTCCATGGCCAATCACTCCTTGTCGCCGTATAAATATTGAACAACATCGTTGTCCATATGAAACGTATTTTCTTGAGCCGGGAACGTCCGAGCTTTCACTTCTTTCACATATTCGCCAATACCTGCACGGATAGTTTCCCCTATATTTGCATAGGCTTTAACAAACTTTCTGGGAGCACTGTCAGAACCATACTGTAATAGATCATGATAGACAAGCACTTGCCCGTCACAATGCACTCCTGACCCAATGCCAATCGTAGGAATCGAGAGCTGCTTCGTGATCCATGCGGCTAACTCATCCGTGACAAGCTCAAGCACAATGGCAAATGCACCTGCTTCTTCAATTGCCTTCGCATCGCTTAACAGCTTCTCTGCTTGCTCCGAGCTGCGACCTTGTACGCGGAACCCGCCCAATTGATGGACAGACTGTGGTGTAAGTCCCAAATGACCTACGACAGGCACGCCTGCCTCAGTAACAGCTCTAACGGTAGCCGCGATTTCAGCTCCACCTTCCATTTTCACTGCTTTCGCGCCACCCTCGCGCATCAAACGTCCGACTCCCTGCATCGTCGCATCCAAGCTTCCATGATACGTAAGGAATGGCATATCCGCAACGACGAACGTATTCGCGGCTCCGCGAACGGTAGCTCTTGTGTGGTACACCATATCATCCAAGGTGACAGGTAACGTTGAATCATAACCCAGAACGACATTCCCTAGTGAGTCACCGACGAGAATAACATCCACGCCAGCCTCTTCCGACAATCGTCCTGATGGATAATCATAAGCGGTTACCATCGTAATCGGTACGCCATCTTGCTTCATTTTTCTCATCTTTGCTGTTGTAAGCGCCTTGCGTTGTTCCATCGTAATCCCAGCTTCCCGTATAAAAATAAAAAACCTTTTAGCTAAGAGCTAAAAGGAACGCATGCAGAAAGAATCAATGATCCCTCTGTCTCGGTCCCGTAAGGCTCAGAGCAGAATCCAACATCTTGTTTCATAGGTTATTCCGTTGTCGAAATGAGAAATGTTGCTCTCATTAACAACCGTAATTCGATACAACTCGATAACTTGCAAATGATACACAACGAAGTGCAGTTCCTTTAAGGATACCGCCTTCTCCATCTATTATACCAAAGCTTGCTCGCGGAGGATACCCTTTATCTCCCACTACCTGAGTTCAACATCTCCCGAGTAGATCTTAATCCGCTCACCCGTTGGTGAAATCACCGTCAAAGCGCCCGAATCATCTAACGAATCTGCAAAGCCTTCAATGACGCCCGTTGGAGTTGTTGTTCGAATAGGTCGTTTCAACGTAACACTTAGAGCTTCCCATAATAAGCGAATAGGGGCAAAACCTTTCTCCAAGTAAAGTGCATACATCTCCTCGAATTCCAATAGAAAAGCTTGTACTAAGCTCTCGCGTGACACTTCGATGCCAGACTCTATCGCTAACGATGTCGCTACCGCGCGCAATTCTTCTGGGTAGTCTTCGGTTAACAAATTCACACTAATGCCGATCCCCGCAATGACATACTTCAGACGTTCATCCTCGCCGCTGCTCTCTAGCAAAATACCGCTAACCTTCTTCCCATGAATCAGAAGATCATTCGGCCATTTAATCCCGATCTCAACGTGGCACACTTTCTGAATGGCACGACATAGTGCAACTGCACTTAACAACGTGAGCTGTGGCATAAAATATACAGGAATACGCGGAGTCAGAATTAGACTCATCCATATCCCCTTACCCGAAGGAGAATGCCAGCTGCGCCCCATTCGGCCTCTGCCAGCTGTCTGCTTCTCCGCAAGCACAATCGTGCCCTCAAGCGCCCCTGCGGCGACCAGCTTATGAGCAATCGTCTGTGTCGAGTCTACTTCGTCGTAGATATGGACTTTTTGGCCAAGAACTTTGGTTCTCATCCCGTTCAAAAGCTCACTAAGCTGCCACTTGGCAGGCTTACCAAGCAGCCTATAACCCTTGCGCGGAGCGGCTTCAAACGTATACCCTTCCGCACGCAGTTCCTCAATGTGCTTCCAGATCGCTGTACGGGTCACACCAAGCCGCTTACTAATCTCTGCACCTGACACGTACGTTTCTGGTGACTGCTCAAAAAGCTCTAAAATTCGTTCATTCATACGATTTCACTCGCAATCTCATAGTTTGATCGATAGATGCGCGTTGGAACGCGCGGTTTGTGTATAAACACTCATTTAAACTTGACTCATCGCCAATTTCGTAACGAAAACTAAAGCTAAAATGAAACTAAAATCGAAACTAAAACTAAAACTAAAACTAAAACGCGCTTGAATAACTGTATTTCATACAGTTAATTTTACCTGATTCAGTGATAGATTGGAATTAACTGGATTTTATGTAGTTATTCTCATGCATTTCAGTCATTTTCGACGAAATCCAATAATTTAACTGTAGTTATTACAGTTAAACACGAATTGGAGGAGAAATTGGAGGAAATAGCTGGAGTTTTTCCAGTTAATCGGATCTCAGCTTATAATGCATGTGGCATCTCAGAATCCGCCACAACATAAGAAAAGCCGCACAGCGCTGCTACTTCGCAGCCTGCGCGGCGTGAATCAATGCCTCGCGCTCATTCGGGATTTCTCCGAGCGCGGCTCGCTCGAGCAACCCACACAGCGCTGCTACTTCGCAGCCTGCGCGGCGTGAATCAATGCCTCGCGCTCATTCGGGATTTCACCAAGCGCGGCTCGCTCGAGCAACCCTTGCAGCGCTGCTACTTCGCAGCCTGCGCGGCGTAAATCAATGCCTCGCGCTCATTTGGGATTTCACCGAGCGCAGCTCGCTCGAGCAACCCCGCACAGCGCTGCTACTTCGCAGCCTGCGCGGCGTAAATCAATGCCTCGCGCTCATTCGGGATTTCTCCGAGCGCGGCTCGCTCGAGCAACCCCTGCAGCAGCTGCCCCATCCAGGGGCCGGGCTGCCGGTCCAGAGCCGTCGCCACATCCTCGCCGGATATGGCAAGGGCCTTCAAGCTGAAGCAGGGAACCTCCTTCAGCCAAACCTCCCCGCGCCGCAGCAGCGCCGGCGCGGCAACTCCCATGAAGCGCGCCAATTCGCCGCGCTTTCCATCGCCCTGCGGCAGCTCGCGCAGCAGCCGCAGTAGCGCGCGTGCCGCGGCTTCGCCGCTGCGCACCGCGCCAAGCTTCCAGACCCGCTCCAGCGGAGCCGGGTCTTCCTCGATGATCTGCGCGGCGACAGCCTCGCGCAGCGCAAGCACGCCCGCGACGGCCAAGCCGTCGGCGCGGGAGAAGGTCAGCTCCTGGAGTGCCGCGCGGACTACGTCCGCTGGCACCTCCAGGAGCATCAGCAGCATGGCCCACCGGTCATGCTGCTCGTCCAGCGCGCTGACAGCGTCCAGCGCGACATCCCAGGCGAGCCAAGCCTCAAAAGGCAGCGGAAGCTGCTTTTTGAGGTGGCCCAGCAGGCCGCTCGCCAGTAGAAGCCGCACAGCACGCGCAGGAGCTGGGCCTTCAACCATGCGCTGCAGCTCGCTGCGCACGCGCTCCATAGCAATATGGCGCAGCAATGGCGCATTCGCCAGCAGTGCTTGCCACGTGCTTGCCTCGATCTCTAGGTCATACGTCGAAGCAAAACGAATGCAGCGAAGCATGCGCAGCGCATCTTCGCCGAAACGTTCCTCCGCAACGCCTACGCAGCGGAGAACCCCCGCGGTCAGGTCTTCCTGACCGCCGAAAGGATCCAGCAAATCGCCTGCCTCATCCATAGCCATCGCGTTCATCGTGAAGTCGCGGCGTTTCAAATCTTCGGTCAAATCGGATATATATTCAACGGAAGCAGGACGTCGAAAACCTTCGTACGCCGCTTCCTTGCGAAAGGTTGTTACTTCATAGGTGCCTTGAGCCATCAGAACCGTCACTGTGCCGTGCTGCAGACCCGTAGGCACCGTACGATGAAAGAGCTGCATCACTTGCTCAGGCAACGCTGAGGTCGCAATGTCGACGTCTTTAATTGGACGCTGAAGCACAGCATCGCGTACACAGCCTCCAACCAAATAGGCCTCATACCCAGCTTCTGTGAGCTTCGCCAATACTTGTGAAGCACCTGGATCATTGATTAGCTTACTTACATCCAACTTGATTCTCCTATCCAGCATCTTACTGACATGAAGACGCTGCAATGCGATGTGATTCAGGGAGCTCTCTCCCTAATACGCGGTAATAAATTTCTTCATATTGGAGCGTTGTAATATCGTTACAGAACGTATAACGCGCACGATTCAAACAATTTTGCGCAACTTGTTCATAGAGCACTTGATTTTTCAACAGATTAATCGCATAAGCTGCCATTTGCTCCGTATCACCTACTTCAGCCAAATACCCTGTTTCACCGTGAGTAATTAACTCAGGAATACCTCCCGCATTTGAACCGATGGTTGGTACGCCACAAGCCATAGCTTCTAAAGCTACAAGGCCAAAGCTTTCTTTTTCCGATGGAAGCAGCATGACATCCGCCAATGAAATAACTTGAGCCACGTCATCCTGCTTGCCACAGAATGTGACCTTATCCGTTAGGCCAAGCTCTTTCACTTTCGAAATCATTTTCGAGAGATCCGGACCCTCTCCTACAAATAAGAGCCGTGAAGGCACTTCCTTAACCACTTTCGCGAAAATATCTACAACATCCTGCACCCGTTTCACAGGTCGGAAATTGGAAATATGGATAAGGATTTTCTCATCTGGCCGTGCAAATTCACCTCTGAGCTTCGATATATCCCGCGGGTAGTACACTCGTTTATCAACAAAGTTATACGTCAAATCGATATCACGATCAATCGCCAACAATTCTCGCGTTTCTTTGATAAGATCTTGAGATACAGCAGTTACCGCATCGCTCTCATTAATGGCATAACGAATCAAGTCCGAAATCGAATGATCCTGCCCGAGTACAGTAATATCTGTTCCATGAAGCGTGGTAACAACTTTCAGATTCGAGCCTACCATTTGCTTCGCTAGAAGCGCGCAAACCGCATGTGGAATCGCATAATGCACATGCAGGAGATCCAGATTCTCCATTTTGGCAACTTGTGCTAGTTTACTGGCAAGGGATAGATCATAAGGGGGATAACGGAACACATAGTACTGACTGACTTCAACTTCATGATAAAATATATTTTTATGAAATTTACCTAATCGAAACGGCATGCTATGCGTAATAAAATGGACTTCGTGTCCTTTTTCAGCTAGAAGCTTACCAAGCTCTGTCGCAACTACGCCTGAACCACCCAAAGTCGGATAACAGGTAATTCCAATTTTTAATTTGTCGTTCATCTCACACCTCTTTCCAATCAGTCAAAATGTTCAATCACCAAGGGGAGTTTGGAAACGAACCCTTCAGCGTACGTCAAAAGACGTTTTTGACCCATGACTCGATCACGGGCTTCAACACGTTCGACGTAACCTTGATTGAGCGGCGTTGCAACTGAGTCCGTACCAACTACAAACTGTGATTTGTACGCACGCAGTGCCGCCAATTTTTTATCATACACATCGGTGACATCCACCATCAAATCTGCCTCATACACATCATTGATAAAATAAAAATATAGCTGCTCCACAAGGACTGGAGCTGTTTCTGGTAAGTACTTACGCAGCTTTGCATTAAAAACAGCTTCCTGAACAAGCGCCGAACAGGCAATATGATCCGGGTGCCGATCTTGCCAATAGGGGGCAAAAACCAATCGCGGTCGAAATTTACGAATTTCTTGTGTAATGATTTCAATATTCGCAGCCGTCATGAAAAGTCCTCGATCTGGTAAACCCAGATTCGTACGCGTCGATACCCCTAGAATTTCCGCTGCTTCTGCCGCTTCTTCTAAACGGGTCTGCACGGTGCCATTCGACGACATCTCCGCATAAGTCAATTCACAGAGTCCAACTTTAAGACCGCGAGCCGTATGTTTGGCGATGGTCGCTCCCATCCCAATCTCAGCATCATCGGCATGAGCACCAAATATGAGAATATCCAACTGTTCGCTCATCTTATTCGATACCTGGTTTATATTTATGTACGAGTTCTCTCCACGCAAAATCTCCACGATCTAGCGCACGTGTAAGCAGCTCAGCAGTTGCAATATTCGTCGCACAAGGAATTCCCTGTACATCACATAGGCGTAACAACGCAATAATATCCGGCTCATGCGGCTGTGCCATTAAGGGATCGCGTAAGAATATGATGAAATCCATTTCATTTTCAGCAACCATGGCTCCGATCTGTTGATCGCCCCCCAGGGGTCCTGACATGAAACGATGAATGTTTAGCTTGGTGTTCTCCATAATCCGCGTGCCTGTTGTTCCTGTTGCATATAGTTTATGACCTTCAAATACATGCTCATATGCTGTAATGAAATTCACCATTTCATCTTTTTTTCGATCATGGGCAATAAGCGCGATGTTTAACATCTGACTTCCACTCTCCTACGGGTCTCTAATCTATAAAATGCTCAAATCCATAAATCATTCCGCTATATGTCATTACTTTACGAACCGCAATCGCTACACCTGGCATATAAGCAGCGCGATCGTATGAGTCATGTCGAATCTTCAGCGCTTGACCTGGCTCCGCCATAATAACTTCCTGTTGAGCAAAGATGCCTGGCAGGCGCACACTATGAATTCTAAATCCATTGTAATACCCGCCGCGCGAACCTTCAATCGTTTCTTCTTCCTTCGGATTGCCTTGCTTGATTTCTTCACGAACTTCAGAAATAAGTTCAGCCGTCTTTACAGCGGTTCCAGAAGGAGCATCCAACTTCTGATCTCCATGATATTCAATAATTTCTAAGTTAGGGAAATATTTCGAAGCTTGAGCCGCAAATCTCATCATGAGAATCGCACCGATGGAGAAATTAGGAGCAATTAGACCACCGATATTGCTTTCTTTGCACAGCTTGTCCAATTCAGCAATGGCCTGAGGGGTGAATCCCGTCGTCCCCATAACAGGGCGGATCCCTAGGCGAATAGCCAGATTCGTATGTGAAACCGCTGTTTGCGGTCCAGTAAAATCAACGATAACATCAGGTCTGGATTCCGTCAGCGCTTGCTCAATGTCAGTGCTCATCAAGACACCGCATTCGTCCATGCCAACCATTTTTCCTAGATCGATAGGACCAGAGGAACGTGACACCCCTGCGACTAATTCCATATCGGATTCGCGCAGAACCGTTTTCACGACCTCCCGCCCCATTCTTCCACTTGCCCCAATGACTGCTACACGTATACTACGCTCCATATTGTAATGATCTCCTTTATTTTCGTTTCGGATCCGACCCTTGTTGCAATTTCAGCTGATAGAGCGCTGCATGTTGTTTAGCAAGCTCGTGAAGAGGCTCTAAGCGAACAGCTTCCATTACCGTCTGATAGGCTCTGGAATAATCTCTTCGCAAAGCGAACGCTTCACCTAGAATAAGATACGCTTCAATCGCTAACGGATCAAGAACAATCGCTTCCTTGAGTAAAAAAATCGCTCGTTCTGGATGCGCTGATGAATGATTGAGCTGCCTTTTGGCTTGATCAACCAACTCGCGTGCATTTAACACTTGCAAATGAAAACGAAAAGCTTCATTCGCTGGTTCTAGCTCAATGGCTTTCGAAGCATGTTCCACCGCTTTAGTCAATTTATTACTTCTCGCGAAAGTAATCGACAGTTTGTGGTGATAGGCAGCATTGTCTGGTTCTTCAGCTATCGCTTTTTCAAACCATTCAATGGCTTTTTCAAAATCATGCCCAAGTATGGATTCATATGCCTTTTGTATTTGATTTTCTCCATTCATCTGCCCATCCTCCTTATCCATAAGCGGTTTACCCGTTAGTGGGGATGGTATAGTTTATGAAGTTCAGGTAGTTTCGGTGTTAATTTTAGTCCAACGCCCCGCGTCACGGGTATTGAACTTGTGCATGATTTTATCATGTGCTTCCGTCAAATCAATGCCAAGGGAGTTGGCAAAACATATCGTTATAAATAGGATATCGCCTAGTTCCAGCTCGATGGAATTGTCTGCTTCCGTACTTTTTTTTGGCTTTTCGCCGTAAGAATGATTCACTTCTCGCGCTAATTCGCCAACTTCTTCGGACATTCTAGCCAACATAGCCAATGGACTGAAATATCCTTCCTTAAACTGGGAAATATAAGTATCAACCTCTTGTTGAAGGTCTTTAAGTGTGCGTTCTGACATTGGCATCCTTCTTTCTATCCTTTTCACCAAGGTTATCCTCCTTATGTTAAACTAAACGAGAAAAGTTGACAAATTTTTTTAGACTAAAGCATGTATCTCAGGCATGGAGGAATTAGCATGATTTTCAAAGAAAGGTTCGCTGATCAGTTTTTGAATGTCATTGGCATCATGATCGGCACCGCCATTTATGCGTTTGGTTTACATTATTTCGTGATTTCCAATGAGCTTATGGAGGGGGGACTTACGGGTATTTCACTCCTGCTCAAATATGTGCTCAATGTACCGCCGTCTCTCTCTACGCTAGTCTTTAATATCCCACTCTTTTACTTAGGATGGCGAAATTTCGGGAAAGGTCCCATGCTGTATACGATCTTTGGCGTTGTTTGCCTTTCAATCTTCCTATGGGTCATGGAACGACTTATTCATAATGGGTGGATCGTTCCTTTTCATACCACACAGGACTATTTTTTGGCTACACTCTATGCCGGAATTACACTTGGAACAGGGCTTGGGCTCGTTTTCCGTTTCGGGGGAACAACTGGCGGTTCTGATATTCTAGCGCGGATTGGTCATAAAAAAAGGGGTTGGAGCGTTGGACAAGTCATCCTCATTATCGATGTCATCGTCATTGGCTCTTCCTTCATCTACTTACCCAAGGAAAAAGTGCTGTACTCACTCGTTGCTGTTTTTGTGACTTCACGGATCATTGACTACATATCAGAAGGGGCTTATGCCGCGAAGTCTTTTACCATTATTAGTGAACAGCCTGGTGTATTAGCTGACAATATTACCAAAGTTCTTGACCGCGGTGTCACGTTATTTCCAGCTCGGGGGGCTTACTCGGGTAACACGAAGGAAGTTGTGTACTGTGTCGTTTATCGACATGAGACTAGGCGACTGCGAGAACTCGTCCACGCGGTTGATCCCCGTGCTTTCATCATTGTAGGCGATGTACATGAAGTCATCGGCGAGGGCTTCAAAACGCATTAAGCAGCTTTCTGCAAATAAGGCTATACATAAAAAGTGGGTTGAGTCGCTCTAGGAGCGTGCTCAACCCACTTTTCTCAAACATTATCGCTTTCCTTTGTTTGCCTAACAGGTACGATGTGTCTCCCCGATTGATACATCCGCCAACCGACATAGGATAAAACACTCACAATGATGAGCCCCATGCTGAGTGACCAGATGATCGGTTGATTCGGATCCGTTAATGGCACATACGCCAATGCGTCCTTGTGTTTCATGAAGAGATCATCCAAAACCTGATTGAGGTTAACAATACCCATTTCTAAGCGTTGCGTAGGCATCGGTTTTGAATTTACATTCGTACGGAGAAAAACAAGCAAAGAGTCGAGCTTTTCTACCGATGAAGCATCACGGCTAATAACAAGTGAAGGATGAATTATGGCTATATGCTGAGCTAACTTCCCGAATTCATTAATCGCTTCACTCTGATTATTCGATTTTACCTGTTCACTCATTTGTTGCGTATCGTTAAGAAGTACTTTATAGTATTGCAGCCACATCGGCTGATTCTTATGCGTAAGTGCATCCGTTGCGAGACGGATTTTAGCAACAGCAATTTGTCCTTCTGTCGCTGAATAGTTTGCTGCGCTATATACACGCTTGGCTTGGGTGACCGTTTCTGTCAGCGCATTCAAGCCTTCAATGGATGTGATGCCTTCAAAATGAATTTTCGGAATTTGATCCGAAATTTGAGTCAATTTATTTCTCGCTTCGGCTACTTGTCCAGCCATAGTCATGGTGTACATTTCTTCCGCGATTTGATTCAGAAAACTTATTTTCTCTACTTGTGCAGGATCAATTGGTTTAGCAGCTTGTCCGGCCGTGCTAGCGCTCTTTCCACAGGCTGCAAGTACTAAGATGGCAACCGTAACTAAAATCATCACAGTTAGCCTTCTAAGGCCTCTGGTGATCAACATGGGACATCCCTCCTTCACCATCATCATATGGAGGTTCGTCCCACTTTAGACCATTAAGAAGTTAATAGTACCCTTCTTTTCTCTCTTACGAATACACACGTAACCGAGATCCAAATTCCAATAATGCTCAGACATACCGTAAAGAATTGAATCGTTCCCAAATAGGGATGAAGCTCAAGAGGCAAGCGAGGGAAAACGCCTTTCTCATAGTCCATGTAATCATTCCAGAAGGTCCAAATCGCAACAAGCACAATCGCCGGAATTCGGAATGAAAACCATCGCACGAATAACAGCGCTTCCACCGCCATTGCCAAATGAGATGAAGTTAACATCCAACCGTCCCATCCTACCGGCACGCCTTGCCATGCTCCAGCCCAGATCATCGTTACTGCCCATACGCCATATTTAACTGAAGTGATAAGGGCAAAAGCTTCTATAAAGCCACGTATGGCGCGATAAAGCTTTGATGAGTTCCTAGATGAAGAAGAATCCATCAGCAAGTAACCAACCGAAAGAGTGAAAAACAAGCTTGCTGTCGGACTATCGGGTACAAATATCACGTACCACACTGGATTTTCAGCAATCGTATCCACCATTTGTCCCCAGTACCACTCATACCCATAAATGGTTCCTAATGCATTACAAATCAAAAGCAACCACAGCATTGTCTTGCTAAGTAGGAAATCTCTGCTCCAGAAATAGGAAACGGACATATAGGCACCCCTCAACATCAAGTTCGTTGGTTTGTCTAAAAAAAAACCTGATCACTTTCGCGACCAGGTTCCCATTTATTATTGAGTTTTTTGTTTCGATAACCAATCAGCAAGCTGATCAATATCGGCATCCGTTAAACCTTTGTCAATGTTCGGCTTATACATGGCTGGCATGTTGCCTTTACCATTCTTGATGATACCTAAGATATCATCCTTCGTGTGCGTATCGCCTACGCCTAACAAAGCAGGTACTCCTGAAGCTGGCATACCTTTGAGTTGAGCACCATGACACGCTAAGCAAGTAGCTTTTGCGAATACTTTAGCACCTGGGTCATCAGCAGCCACAATGGCAGCCGCTTTTTTGGTTGTTGTTTTCGCAGCACCGCTAGCAGCCTTACCTTTGTTCGCTTGAAGCTCTTCTTCACGCTTAATATGTTCTGGAATAATATTTTTCTCTTTAAGCTCGACTTGGTAATGTGACCAAGACGTGTACGTCAGATATGTACAAGCTACCAAAGACAAGATCATCAGGCTTGATGCAATTGGTCTTCTATAGAAGCGACGCTCTTTACCTGTATCCAAGAATGGAGCAAGTAGTAAGCCACCGAATAGTAAACCTGGTACAACAACCGCTCCAAGAACAACGTAGCTACCCGATGTGTATGGATATTTCAGCAATTGATACATGAACAAGAAATACCAGTCAGGCATCGGAATAAATGCTGTATTCTTTGGATCCGCAGGATAGCCTAACGGAGCCGGATCGGACATAACTAGGACTAGCATACCGACCAAAACAACGACACCAACCATCCACTCTTTTAACAAGAAGTTTGGTATGAAAGCCTCTGACTTACCTGGGTAAGCCGAGTAATCTCTCGGAATGAGTCGTTGCTCTTCAGTTTTCTTAATTACGCGGGAATCCCCTACGTAAACGATTTTTTCATCAGACTTATGACCATGCGCCACGCTATTCGCCCCTCCCTAAATTATAGCGGTCCGGAAATACCTTGTTTGCGAATCATGAAGAAGTGTCCGGCAAGCAAAGCGAGCAGAACGCCAGGCAGGAAGAACACATGAATAGCAAAGAACCGTGTCAGTGTTTGTGCACCAACAATGCTTCCGCCTTGCAGCAATGTTTCGATGTACGGACCAGCGAATGGTACCGATGCTGCAATTTTCATACCTACTTGTGTTGCAAAGTAAGCTTTGTTATCCCATGGAAGCAGGTATCCCGTAAAACCAAGACCTAACATAACGAAGAAAATGAGCATGCCTACAACCCAGTTCATTTCACGTGGTGCTTTATAAGAACCTGTGAAGAACACGCGCAGGGTATGTAAGAACATCATTACGATAACTAAACTAGCTCCCCAGTGGTGCATACCTCTGACGATAACACCGAAAGCTACTTTATGTTGAAGGTAATCAACACTTGCATACGCATTGATGATATCAGGTGTGTAATACATTGTTAAGAACATACCTGACAAAATTTGAATGACTGTGATGAAAAACGTCAATCCGCCAAAGCAATAGACGAATGCGGAAAAATGATGAGCAGGGTTAACGTGTTCGGGTACCTCGTGATCCGCTACATCCCTCCACATAGGCGTAATATCAAGACGTTCGTCAATCCAGTTGTATACGTTTTTAAACATCTGATCCTGACGCCTCCTTATACTCTTGTGTTAGCATGCAGTTGTCCAACATACACGAAACCGTTCTCTACTTTTGTTGTATACTCGTCCAACGGCTTAGGCGCTACGGCAAGGTTCTTACCATCTTGCGTGTAATGCGCACCATGACATGGACAGAAATACTGATCTTTGTAAGCAGGGTTATCGTTCCAGTTAACCGTACAGCCAAGGTGCTTACAAGTTGGATTCAAAGCAAAGAGTTTTCCGTCGCTGCCTTTGGAAATCCATGCTACCAACTCCGCATCACTTTCGTACCAGCCATCTACCTGATGGATTTGGAACGTAAATGCTTGTGGAACATTCGTAATTTTACTTTCTTCGACAACTTTAACCCAATCCGATGCTGCTTTTTTCTGAAGGACTGGATCAATAGCAAACCGAATCATCGGTATGATAATTCCGGCTCCCATGAATCCACCAGCGCCACCAAGGGTATAAGAAAGAAATTGTCGACGAGACATTTCGCGTTTGGTCCCGGGTTTCTTCCCATGCTGTTCTTCATTGTGATTGTTATGATCACTCATTCTCAGGTCTACCCTCCTACATTGGCCGAAGTCCGATCCCTCTCGGACATCAGTTACCTCTATCACGTGTCGTTCGACATTACACTACATAACTAGGACATTTCTAATAATAGCCTACGTCTACTAGGTCGTCAAGAATTCGTAACTCCTTTTATTGGATTGAAATCTGCGCTTTCGGACAAATTTTAACGAAATTGTCACAACTTTTTGGAAGCCACATTCATCCATTACTACCCTTAGCTTGCACATTTTTTTTCCAATAATACACGACAACACCAAAGTTACTCACTTGGGTACCAGAGTTGCTGCACTTGTTTAGAAATCCCCGTTTTGATTGCATCAGACTGCACGATCCATTGATCTTTATCGACAACGATCAACAAATCCGTTCCGGGTGATTTCCAAGCAATTGCTTCTGTGTGTAAGGTAAGTACGATTATGTAACGAAACCCGGATTTCTTCAATCGCTGAACAATGTCCTCCACTAGTTCACTGACATCCGCTCCTGTTATGTAATGAAGAGCTGGATAGGTGACGACTCTGCCTTTATAAGGAATCTCAATGACTTCCATGACATCTCGCAGCTGCTCCAATACGGAGGTCACGATCATCGGATCTTCGGAACCCCTCAATCCTGTAACCGGAAGCAGACAAGTATCCAAATAAGGCTTCAATTCGGGCCAATCCTGTGCAACAATCTCATTAAACTTCAAGGTTTTACGCCTCCCTATCATTTACCAAAAGAACAAGGGCTATGTAGCATTCGTTCAACTTGTACTTTAATCGGTGCAAACTTCACTGTCAATGCAGTTCCTTCCATTACAGGTGTCAAAAGAAATCTTTATGAACATAGAAAAAAGACATGTGGATTCCACATGTCTTCCATCCTTTCATGCCATGCGCAGCTGCGATTACCCTAGTGATTGTAAAATCCTTAGTTCAGAGGTGAGCGCCAGAAAGGTCGTTTGATCTCCTTTAGCCAAAGCGCTGTCAATTTCCTTATAAAGATTTTCTTCTCTATATTTGCGTAAGGCATTATCCCAAATCATTTCCGCGAAAAGTGCCAGCAGCGCATCGTTAGATACATTCATTTTTCCCATGAGACCTACCTCCAAATGTTGTCCGCGGTTTGTCAGGAGCTTCATTTTCGCAAAAATTTGTGTGTGTATGATGATCTACGTCAACCCGTTGTTGTGCTCCTTTTACATCATATTCACTTGCATTATCAACGCTTCATTCAAAAGCCCGATTGATTGGGAATGTGTTAGTACCTAGTTTCAGAACAACACAACCTTGTCTTCCTCTGCTATGTTAATGCCTTGTATGACCTTGGAACCCAATTTGGTAACTTGAATGACAGTACCGTATGTGTGATCTTCGCCAATTCGTATTAAGCCCAAATGCATCATCATTTGTAAAATCCGTTGTTCAACAATCGATTCCGAGCTGTCATAGTAAAACGGTTTGACTAACTTACTTAGCAATTCGACTAATGATTGTCGCGTGACCCATTGACCGCAGAGCCGGTCTACCCAACCCGAGATACTTTGAATATTCGGAATGGGGTTTTTATAGAGCCTCAACCAAAACATGTAAACATCTGCTAAGGGTTCTTTCTTGCCTTCCACTAAACGTGCGATCCCCGTCTCTGTGAGACGAAGCATGAAGTTATGTTCACTGATCAATTGGTGGTAATAACAATAGTCATAAATAAAGGAAAATCGGTTGGGGTACTCCTTAAACATACGCCCATATCCGAACCGCCAGGTTCCTTTCTGAACCATCTCTTCTTGTACAGATAAAACACTAAGTACCTGTCCAAGTTGTCGTTTGTACATGGCGCCATCCGTCGTTAAAGGGACTTCTTGCTGAGCCACTGCTGTAAGGAAATGCTGGATGTCATCTACAAGCAGGGATTGTTCATCACGATACACGGTAGGTTCTTCGGTCTTCATTAACTCTTGCCTGAATTGATTGGCCAGTACATCACGGAATCTCCGCTTGAGATCAGATGGAACATGAAAAAGGTACTTCGTTTGCTGCGAGTAGCCATTAAATAGCCAGCCTAACTTCTTGAATTTCAAAATCATGTCCCGAGGATTCCAAGTCTCTGACTCTTCTTTTTGGAAACGTGATTGCCCAACTCTAGCGATGAGTTCCTCCATGCTGAAGGCATTGCGAGGATCAGATAATAACGAATTGAGAAATCGAATGTTCTCCATACTGAGACTTTGAATATGTTTTTCAAATATGTCCTTCCGCATGGCTGTGCTGAGGATCGATTGAATCAATTCATTCTTAGAATGACCATTACACTCACACTCGTAGGTATGTGCAATTCGGCCTAAATCATGGATATCGGCATAACTGAGCATATCCGCTAGGTTCATTTCCATCCTACATCTCCCATCTGGCGGAGCTTTAGGCTCCGTGGTTTCTAGTAACCATTATGGGATTTTTTCCCGAAAATATTCCATGAAGAACAAAAAAACATGACACATCTCGCGTCATGTTTCGAACTCCCTATTCGATTCTTACGAAGGTTGTAAATGCAATAGACAATTGTACAACTCAAGTTTCCACTGATCACCTTCACGTAACAAAAGGGTTAACGATGTATTTTGCAAAAACTCCTCTTGATTCAACTGAAGTACGCGAAGTACCTGAACAATAAATCCGCCATGGGAGATTAATAGGACCTTCTGATTCGGATAACGCTCCAAAATCTCAGTTTCAAGATCCATCCACCGGGCCCACAGCTCGCTGTCGGTCTCTTGATCAAGGTCCAGAAGCTTCCAGTCGACTCCCCAGCGCTCTTCGCGCTCAGTAACCGTAGTCCCTTCAGCCAACCCGTATTTGCGCTCTCTCAAGCGTTTATCAGACGCCAGAAGTGGAATACCGGATAATGCCGAGATGATTTGTGCGGTTTCACTTGCTCTCTTCAGATCACTGCAGATGATGCCATCCCAATTTTCGTCTGCTAAACGCAAACCTAGCAATCTTGCTTGCTCTCTGCCTTCGTCCGTTAAATCCGTATCCAATTGGCCTTGGAGTCTTCCTAATCGATTCCACTCAGTGCTCCCGTGACGAATAAACCCAATGGTTGTCATTCTCTTACCTCCACCGATGAAATGCGAAAATGCTCCTGCAGGAGCATTATGTTTTCGTTCGTGATAACCAGTTCATAATAATAATGGTAGCTACAAAGCCTAGAAAAGATACAACTAATAAGTAATGCGGATAGGAATGAATCGGTCCCACATGAAACCGTAGAGGCTCCATGAAGCTTGGATTCAGACTGGCTACTGCATCACCTAGCTTATGCCCATTCATGGATTCTGTGCCAGTTGACTTCAGCGCCTGCGGCGCTTCTAAATCAAAAAGTGAATTATCCGCGGTAGCCATCGTGGACTGCGGTGATCCGTCATAAACAATCGCAAATAAAAAGCTAAACACAAAAAGAGCTAAACAAAATGCGATTACTGCTGTAAGATTACGTCTTAATTTATACGAAATGTGATACATGCGTTCCGATACTGGAATGCGCCATGATTCATCTTCATAAATACGACTCATTACCTTAGAAGAAACCACAGGCTCAAAGTCTGAAAATTCTTCGTCTGTTGCTGCAGACCGTATTAATATCATGCTTTCTTCCCATATTTGAAATTCCTCTGCACAGGAGTCGCACGTTGTTAAATGCTCATCTACAGCGACACGACGCAGGTCATCAATCGGTAAATCCCAATAGACGCCAAATAACTCCTGGATCTCACTACACTTCATCGGTTGTCATCCCTTCGATTCTTCAAATATCGGTTCACTGAAATAAGGATCCAAGTGCAATTTGACGGATGCCCTTGCTCTAAATAAGAGAGATTTCACGGAAGAGACAGTCTGACCTAAGATGTTGGCAATTTCTTGATAATCCATCTGATCATATTCACGTAAAATTAAGGCTGACCTTTGCTTCTCAGGCAAGCTATTAATCGCTTCGCGGACCATGGATACCTTCTCGTTCCTCAACATCGCCTGCTCTGGCATCGCATCAAAGGCAGCATGCGGCGTTAGCCCGCTTTGCTCCAGGGATACTTGGACACTTTTATTTTTGCGCAGCTCACTCAATACGGTATTACGGGCAATGGTATATAACCAAGTTGAAAATGATGCCTCGATCTCACGGAAAGAATGCAAGCTCCGGTACGCTTTATAAAAAGTTTCGTTACACAAATCTTCAGCGATCGCTTCCATCTGTGTACTCTTTAGCATGTGATAAATAAATGCAAGGATTTTACGCTCGTAACGACGCATGAGCTCGTTATAAAGCTGAACATTTCCATCCTTGATTTCTCTGATCAATTGGGAATCGGTCATTACGTGGCGACCCTCCTCGCGATTCCGGGTACCACTCCAACTGTTCCTACATGTTTTACTTAGGTTGGAGTGAAAAGTTGCGATAAATTTGTAAAAAATCTGTGAAAACCAAAACGAACAAAATTTTGGCCTATTACTTATTCTTGATAGAACCCGAGATTCCTGCTAGTTTCGACAAATTGTTGGATAAAGTTCATATTTCTAGTGCTAATGCGCTAGAACGTCCTTCTTTTTCGCAAAAAAAAGGCGTAAAGACAAAAAAAAACCGCCGAATCGGCGGTTGCACTTATGGTGCGATTATCGGATAGGAGTGGAGAGAAACCATACTGTACTTTTATTATATGTATACGGTTTCATTCTGTCAACACTTTTCTTGAAAACGTTTACTAAGCATTATTATTGTTCTTTTTTTGAAGATGTTCCCGCATCGATTGTTTAATTAAGTTATTAATGGAATGAGGCCGAACATAAGGGCTTCCTGCATTAATCCGCGGAATTTGCATAGGATCTGTCAAAGCAGAGACAATTCCTGCTTTCGTTGTAAAAGCATACTGAATGCCGACTTCCTGCAAAGATTTAATCGTTGTATCATCATAGCTACCGAATGGATACGCATAGGCATCTACATCTTTCGCAGGTTGTAGCGCCTTAAGCTTCGCAATACAATTCTTCGTGTCCCTTTGAATCCGAGTCTTAAACTCAGCGTCGCTTTCCACTTGCCCATTCAGGGTAAGTTTATTGGAAAGCATTGGCTTTCCATCCTTCATGGCATGAAGCTCATCGGAGTGGGCTTGAAATTCAATGTTTTTGTCATTTCGACGCATCTCACTGATCTCTTCCCTCGATAAGGAGGCTAACTTCGTACCTTTGGGATCCTCCAGCCCTTTCGTAATTACGAAATTAACAGCAGGAATGCCCAGCTTTCGGAGAATGGGGTACGCATAAGTGTAGAAACTTTCGTAACCATCATCGAATGTGACCAGTAAGGCATTGTTGGGAATAGGCTTTCCTTTACGCTTGAAATCCTTGAATTGATCGAGAGTAATAAATTCAAAGCCTTTACGCTGTAAGGAGACCAGTTGTCTTTCAAATAATGCTGGTGAGATTGTTACGGAGCTTTGCTCTTGCTCATCAATATGATGGTAGACGAGAACAGCAACTTCGTTCGAATAGAACACATCTTTCGCACTTGCAAAAATAGGAAAAAAATTAAGAATCACAATCGAAATCACTAACATACTTACAAAAATCATCCGATACTTCAGTTCAACCGCCCCATAACAATCTAGATAGGATATAAATAATAAGACCCATTATAGCATGAGGCTTTATACCTGTGAATCCGTTAACAAAAATAATAAATAGACGTCTTCCGCATTGGTTCTACCCCTTTTGCGGATAACGTCTATTCATCTTTGAAACGTAATTAAGTTAAACATGTACCTTATAATCATGCCCTAGTAAATCAGACGCTCGATCCGCTTCTTCTTGATTACGGAAGGACAGCCGTAGAACGCCAGGTACATCTTCTCGGCTTTCAATGATTTGAATATTACTCAGGTTGATACGAGCATTACCTAACAACGAAGTGATCGAACCGATAATACCTGGATGATCTGGAATATCCACATAGATATCGAATAGCGATGTGAGTACGCCTTTTCTGCGTTCTGGCAATTTGCTACGGAACTCACCAGCTAAACGGAACTGTTCCACAATGCCTTCGCCATCACTCAACTCAAGCATTTGGATGAAGCGAGCAATCTCGCCATTCCAATCTTTGAGCAGTTTGAGTAAGACTTCGCGATTATTAACCAGAATATCACGCCAAATGGTTGGTTCACTTGAAGCAATCCGTGTAATGTCACGGAAGCCGCCTGCAGCCAAATTCTGATACAACGGATTACACTCGTTATATCCTCTGACTTGGTTAACGAGAGCTACCGCAATGATATGTGGAAGATGGCTAATGGCTCCTACTATATCATCATGCTCGCGCGCATCTACTTGAACGATTTGAGCCTTCGTCAGACTTAGCAACGCTGTGAGACGGTCTACCTGAGCTTGAGGTGTCCCTGCTGCTGGAGTCAGCACATAAAAAGCATTTTCATACAGATGCGAGGAAGCTGCTTCCACCCCATGCCGCTCGGAGCCTGCCATTGGGTGACCACCGATAAAGTAATAGCCTTCCTTCAGGTGTGCTGCTGCACTTTCAGTGATCGAAGCTTTTGTACTTCCCACGTCCGTGATAATACAGCCTTGTTTCAAAGGCAGCTTCATAAGTTGCTGCACATATTCTTCCAGATTACCAACGGGTACGCATAGAAAAATATAGTCCGCTCCGTCCACGGCTTCAGCCATATCCGTTGTTGCATGATCAACGACATTCCGTTTCAGTAATTTCTGCACGGAATTCGGATTTGGAGAATGACCTACTACCGTAAAGTCGGGTTTTCCTTTAAAGCATAAGGCTAGTGAGCCACCGATCAGTCCGACTCCGAATATTGCTATTTTCGTCATGAAATGAATCAACCTTTATCCTCTGAATTAGGCTTGAACAGGAACGTCAGCAAGGACTTCTGTTAATGCCGCAATGAATTTTGCATTTTGCTCGCTTGAACCAATGGTCACGCGAAGCGATGTTGGGAACCCTAGCATATGTCCGCCACGAATAATAATACCACGGCGCAGCAGGCCATTGAATACGTCACTAGCTGGACGAGCAACGTCTACCATGACAAAGTTGCCATGTGCAGGGAACGATTGCAAACCAAGCACTTCGAACTGTTCTTTTAAGTATTTCAAACCTGCTGTGTTCGCTTCACGGCAGCTATCGATGAAATCTTGATCTTTAATCGCAGCAAGTGCAGCCGCTTGAGCGAAGCGCGTTGTGTTAAACGGCTCCCGAACTTGGTTAATGGAACGAATCACTTCTGGATGTCCGATACCATACCCAATACGAAGTGAAGCTAAGCCATATATTTTGGAGAAAGTACGCAAGGATATAACATTCTTATACTGGCCAATGAGTTCAATACTATCTGGGAACTCGCCTGTTGTATTGTACTCACAATAAGCTTCATCCAAAACAACAATGACATGTGCTGGTACTTTCGCTAAGAAAGCTTTAATCTCAGCGTCGGTATTCATCGTGCCCGTTGGATTGTTTGGATTGCAAATCCATACGATTTTCGTACGGTCCGTTATCGCGGCAGCCATCGCATCCAAATCATGCGTACCTTCTTTCAAAGGCACTTCAATGGAGATGGCACCTTCGATTTCACAGTTATGTTTGTATTGCGGGAAAGTATGTGATGCCATAACCGACTCGTCGCCTGGTACGAGGAATGCGCGTGCCAACATCAAAATGACCTCATCGGAACCAGCGCCGAAGATAAGTTGATTCGTTTCTACTCCAAGGGAAGCCGCCACAGCTTCAGTAAGCTGTACAGCACCTCCATCGGGATATAAGCTAATGTTTGCGATTTCTTCTTCGATAGCAGCTTTCACATGCGGAGAAGAGCCAAACGGGTTCTCATTGGAAGCCAGCTTAATAACTTCAGTCAAGCCAAGCTCACGTTTTACTTCTTCAATTGGTTTACCAGGTTGATAAACAGGTAAATGGATAATCGTTTGTTTCGGTTTCATGTAACAGTAGTCACCTCATCAATTAGTTATTCGAACGTTTTAATTGACCTACAAAATTACGAATTTGCAAAAGACCTTCAGGATGCGCCGCATCCGCTTCAAAATGAGGTAACGCGCTCTCAATCGTACGAACAATTGCGCTTCCTACCACGACGCCATCACAGAGCTTCTCAAAGCGCTCTACTTGCTCGCGTGACGAAATGCCGAAGCCTACCACAATCGGGACAGAAGCTGCTTCTCGAACGGTCGTAAGGAAGTCCTCAATCCCTCCGAAAAATTCAGCCCGCTCGCCTGTTACGCCTAAGGATGATACACAATAGACGAACCCGCGTGCACTTGCCGCGATGCGTTGTACACGCTCATTAGATGTTGGTGCCACCAATGGAATCAAATGAACGTTATATTTCTCCGCAATCGCTCTGGTTTCGCTGTCTTCCTCAAGAGGCAGATCTGGGATAATAATACCGCTGATTTCATTTTCCTGCATCACTTTGAATATGCGTTCCAGCCCGATTTGCAAAACTGGATTATAATAAGTAAATAAAATGAACGGAAGCTCGGAGCCACGATTTCTAGCTTGCTTTGCCACATCGATTACATCAAAAATAGAGATTTTACGCTTTAATGCCCGCTCCGACGAGCGCTGAATTACGGGTCCATCCGCTAACGGATCAGAATAGGGCACGCCTAACTCGATTAAATCTGCGCCAGCTCGCTCCATCTCCAGAATTAGCTCCAAAGAGGCTTCAATGGAAGGATCACCAATCGTTAAGAAAGGAATCATCGCAGTTTCACCGCGCGATTTGAGTTCTGCAAAACGACTATCAATTCGGTTCATCGTCTATACCTCCTCGCCCAGATAGCTAATAATGGATTCCACATCTTTATCGCCACGACCGGATAAGCTTACGATGATAATTTGGTCCTTCGACATGGTCGGTGCTAATTTCAACGTATGTGCAATCGCATGAGCGCTTTCTAGCGCAGGAATAATACCTTCCGTACGGCTCAACAATTGCAAAGCATCCAAAGCTTCTTGATCCGTAATTGGATAGTAGGAAGCACGCTCAGAATCCTTGAGATAGGCATGTTCAGGCCCAATTCCCGGATAATCAAGCCCTGCTGAAATCGAATGTGCAGGCAAGACTTGCCCATACTCATCTTGCAGCAGGTAGCTAAGTGAGCCTTGGAACACACCTGGTGTACCTTTGGTCATCGTCGCTGCATGCTCATCCGTGTTGACGCCGCGTCCAGCCGCTTCTACACCGATTAACTTCACGGATTCATCTTGCACGAATGGATAGAAA
Source organism: Paenibacillus pectinilyticus (assembly GCF_001700435.1). Classification (GTDB taxonomy): domain Bacteria; phylum Bacillota; class Bacilli; order Paenibacillales; family NBRC-103111; genus Paenibacillus_E; species Paenibacillus_E pectinilyticus. The sequence continues at coordinate 1,317,021 of NZ_LYPC01000027.1, read as the reverse complement.
ATCCCCATCGCATTACTGCCTCCGCCTACACAAGCGACAACCGCATCTGGCAATCTGCCTTCGGTTTCTAAAATCTGCTCACGAGACTCGTCACCAATAACGCGTTGGAAATCTCGAACCATCATTGGATACGGATGAGGTCCTGTAACCGAACCTAGAATATAGTACGTATCTTGTACATTGCTAACCCAGTAACGAAGCGTTTCGTTACAGGCATCTTTTAAAGTACGTGTGCCTGACGTCACTGGAATCACTTCAGAGCCCAGCAATTTCATACGAAACACATTTAATTGTTGACGTTTCGTATCTTCCTCACCCATGAACACCTTACATTCGAAGCCCATTAAAGCAGCCACTGTCGCAGAAGCAACACCATGTTGACCTGCACCCGTCTCAGCAATAATTTTCTTTTTGCCCATGCGTTTCGCGAGCACCGCTTGTCCAATGGTGTTATTGATTTTGTGTGCGCCTGTATGATTTAAATCTTCACGTTTTAAATAAATCTTGGCGCCGCCAAGTGATTCAGTTAAACGCTCTGCAAAATATAACGGCGTCGGTCTTCCGGAATATTGCTTTTGCAAATAACGAACTTCAGCAATAAATTCAGGATCATCTTTATATCGCGCATAAGCTTCTTCAAGCTCATGAAGGGCATTCATCAAAGTCTCAGGCACATAGCGGCCACCGAACTTGCCAAATCTACCATACTGATCAGGTACTTGTGTCACTTACCGGTCACCCTTTCCACAAATGCGGTTATTTTCGCAATATCTTTCACACCATCTGTCTCCACACTGCTTGATACATCAACGCCATCTGGAGCATAGGCTTTCACTAATTGATCTACATTATCGTGTCGAAGTCCGCCAGCTACAAGCAATTGTACACCGGCCGAACGGGCCCATTCTTGATAAACAGGAATACAGTCCCAAGCAAACGTAGTACCTGAACCGCCACCATAAACGGGATCAAACGTATCTAACAAGATGGCATCAACAGTTCCCTTATACGGATCGAGTTGAGCAGCCACTTCTTCTAACGACGGGATTCGATCTTCTGTCTTCGAAATGGATACTGATTTAAATACCTTTAGGCCAAAATGTTCACGGACCCACATGCAAAATGCCGGTGTTTCCTGACTATGCAGTTGAACTACGTCCAAAGGGGCTGCCGCTAAAATATCGGTAAGCTGCTCTTCCGTTGGATTCACAAAGACGCCTACTGTCAACGGAACTGTCTGTCCACGTACCTCTTCTGATTTTAAATAAGCAATCAGCTCTGCTACCTTATCAGGCGTAACTTGCCGCTTGCTTGGTGCAAAAACAAAGCCGATATGAGCTATCGGCAAATGTACGATTGATTTTAACACTTCAACGCTTTGAAGTCCACAAATTTTTACCGTTGGAATCGTTCCCACAGCCATGAAATTCGCCTCTTTCTTCCTTGTTCCTACGCCTTTGTGACCCGCTCACCCATCAAGTCATATACGGCTTGTTCAACCACAGGTTGACGCATGAAATGCTCACCGATTAACACGGCTTGTGCACCCACTTGCTGTACAAAGCTCATATCCGCCACGGAGGAAATGCCGCTTTCGCTGACAACTGTTTTCCCTTTTGGCATCAAATTAATTAATTCTTCCGTCGTACCTAAATCAGTTACAAATGTTTTCAAATTGCGGTTATTCACACCGATCAATTGCGTATCCAACGTTAGCGCCCGCTCCAGCTCTTCACGATCATGTACTTCCACCAACGCATCCAAACCGAGGTCCTTCGCTAAAGATAAGTAGGACTTCATTTGATCCGTTGTCAAAATCGCCGCAATTAGCAAAATAGCATCTGCGCCAAGCAATCTCGCTTCATAGATTTGTTTCGGATCAATGGTGAAATCTTTGCGAAGCAACGGTACGTTGACTGCTTTGCGAACAGCTTGCAGATAGTCATTACTGCCTTGGAAGTATGACACATCCGTCAAAACGGAAATACAATCCGCACCTGCTCGCTCATAAGCTTGAGCTAAACCAACTGGATCAAAGTCCTCACGAATCAAGCCCTTTGAGGGGGAAGCTTTCTTCACTTCCGCAATAAGCCCTACCTCACGGTTCTTGCGCACGGTCAGCGCCTGTTCAAAGCCTAGGCAAGGAGGAAGCTGAGCAATCAGCTTCTCTGCCTCTGCAATCGAAAATCCGCTCATCGCTTCAACCTCTAGGCGTTTTGTGGCAACAATTTTATCAAGAAACATGGCATAATTCTCCTGTGTATTGGATTAAATCGTTCAATTTCTGTTCCGCACGACCGGAGTCAATGACATCAGCTGCAAATTTAACACCTTGCTGCAGTGTGCCCACTTGACCTGTTACATAGAAACAAGCTGCTGCATTTGCCAACACGATGTCACGATGAGGACCTTTCTCACCTGCAAAAATATGACGAATAATTTCAGCATTGAGCATGGCATCTCCACCCGCTACATCCTTGATGCTATGTGCGCGAAGGCCAAGATCATCCGGTGTAATCGTATAAGTCTGAATGACATCGGATTTCAACTCCGTTACCTTCGTAGGCGCTGAGATGCTGAATTCATCCAAGCCATCTTCGCTGGCTACGACCAACGCACGTTTCAAGCCTAGCGCTTGTAAGGATTGGGCGATCAGTTCCGTCTTCGTTCTGTCAAAAACACCGAGAACTTGACGATCCGCTCCCGCAGGATTCGTTAATGGACCAAGTAGATTAAACACAGTTCTAAAACCAAGCTCCCGGCGAGGCGCAGCGACATGCTTCATCGATTGATGATAAGCTTGCGCAAACATGAAACAAATCCCCGTGCGTTCTAGACACTTCGCAGCTTGTTCACCGCTAAGTGTAATTTTCACGCCTAACGCTTCTAAGACGTCTGCGCTCCCGCTTTTGCTCGACATCGCTCTATTCCCATGCTTTGCTACACGAATACCGCCTGCTGACGCTACAATTGCTGCCGTAGTCGAGATGTTGAAAGTCTCCGCGCCATCTCCACCTGTTCCGCAAGTATCGAGTAGATCGCTTTGCAGTACATCCATTTGAAGTGCCTTACTGCGCATCGTTTCCGCGAAGCCAGTAATTTCTTCAAACGTTTCACCTTTGATACACAATGCGGTCAATAAACTCCCAATCTGTGCAGGAGAAGCCGCCCCGTCCATAATTTCAGACATAACGCCCCGTGCTTCCTCACGAGACAGGTGATTACCACTGATCACTTTCTTAAGAGCTTGCTGAATTGAAATTGTTTCACTCATGTTCATCGTCCCTCTCTTCTCCTATGAGTTAACAAAATAATCTTTGTTAATATCGCTAATAGGTCTAGGCTCTGGACTGAACATGGCTTCCGCCATTCGAATGGATTTCAGCAAAGCCGTTGCTTTGTTCACTGTTTCTTGATACTCGCTCTCAGGTACGGAATCCCATACGATGCCTGCTCCTGCTTGTACGTAGGCTTTTCCTTTTTTGAAAACGATGGTCCGAATCGTAATGCAAGTGTCCAAATTACCGGAAAATCCTAGATAACCGATGGCTCCGGCGTAAGAACCGCGAGATTCGGGTTCCAACTCAGCAATAATCCCCATCGCACGTAATTTCGGAGCACCAGATACCGTTCCTGCAGGCATGCAGGATAAGAAGGCATCAAAGAAATCTTTATCCTTCGCAATTTTACCGGAGACGTTGGAAACGATATGCATCACGTGTGAATAACGTTCGATGTCCATGAAGGTGTCGCACTTAACCGTTCCAAACTCAGATACACGTCCGATATCATTGCGGCCTAAGTCTACAAGCATTAAATGCTCAGCGCGCTCTTTCTCATCTGCAAGCAACTCAACTTCGAGAGCTTGATCTTCTTCAGGCGTCTTGCCACGGGGCCTCGTTCCAGCTATCGGACGCGTCTCAACTTTCTCCTCTTCTACACGTACCAGTAACTCTGGAGACGTACCTACGACTACCTCGTCATCCATTTTCAATACGTACATATAAGGAGATGGATTCATCGTACGAAGCACACGATATACCTGAAGTGGCGATACCGTCGTTTCCATTTCAAAACGTTGTGAAAGCACCACTTGGAAAATGTCGCCGGCACGAATGTATTCCTTCGCTTTGTTGACATTGGCGATGTACTTTTCCTTCGTGATGTTCGAGCGAATCTCGCCTAGCTCAGGCTCAGATACGATTGGATTGTGTGTCATCGTGTCCGAACTTAACGGGCGTTTGATTTTCTCAATCGTCGCATCAATTTTCTCACAGGTTGCTTGATACGCCTTCGCGATATCAGCATCCGTTGCGAATTGGGGAACATGCAGGTTCGCGATCACTTTAATCTGTTGTTTGAAATGATCAAACACGATCACTTGATCACAGAACATGAATTGAATGTCATTCATTTGTAAATCATCTATTTGATGAGCTGGTAATTTCTCATAGTATTGGAGCAAGTCATATCCGAAGAATCCAACAGCACCGCCAGTAAACCGCGGAAGATCAGCAAGCTGTGGGCTGGAGTAGGCACGAAGGTAGGCTTTCAACACTTCGATGGGTTTCTCATCCGTGACTTTCTTCTCGGACCCCGTTTCAACCGTTGTTTTTCCATGCTTCGCCGTGATCATCAAGAAAGGATCGCTGCCAAGAAACGAATAGCGGGCCCATTTCACTCCTCCCTCTACGCTTTCTAATAGAAAAGCACGCGGCTCTTGATATAAATGTTGGAAAACACGAATTGGCGTCTCGGTATCTGCTAGCAAATGACGCACCACTGGGATTAAATTATAATCTTTGGACAAACGAATGACTTCTTGCAATTCAGGTGTATACATGGAAACATCCCCTCTCAGCTTGTGAGCTGCTCACTTTTGCGGCGCTCAAAACTCTATTCGAATACAAAAAAACCTCTACCTAGGGTAGAGGTTGACTTTAGTTTCAGTAGACGATCAGGATGAATGTGAAAAAAAGAGAATGATGGCTGGGTATGACCAAACAAACGATCCCTAAAGGAACGATCTTGGTATCACACGAAAGCTATTTACCTTTTTCTCATCTCAACTGGGCTCTGCTCTACTCGACTAAACTCTGCTCTACTAACCTAAACTCATCTAATTTCACTATACTACCGGGTAGCTTCATTTGTCAATTTAACAATATCAGGACGAAGTGCTTTAGCTTCTTTCAGATACACATGGTTGATTTCAGCTTGTGTTTTGGTTGTATTTACTTGTACCATCAAACGAATGCATTTCGGCAAAGCATTTTCAACTGGCACTTCCAAAGAACACATTAAAGGGACAAGCTCCCAGCCAATCAGCGTACGGATCGCTCTTGCGGGAAACGTCGCTGTGATATCTTCTGTTACCGTGATGAAAACCGATCCGATATCTTCCGGATGGAAATCATTTGCTTCTACAATGGCTTGAAGAAGCTCACTCGTTGCAGCTAGAATTTCGTCTGCATTATTCTGTTCAACCGTTGTTGCGCCGCGAATTCCCCTTAAATACATCGGTTATTTCTCCCCTTTTAGAAGGTCAACAATTTGCCTAACTTGCTCCGTTGTTACATCTTTTCGGATCTCGACCTTGCCAATTTCAGTTGGAATGATGTAGACCATCGTACCTTCTTTGAATTTCTTATCATGCATCATGGCACTCATGATCATGTCCGTATCCAAATGTGGCGGTATACTAACCGGCAAACCAAATTTCACAAACAAACCTTTGGTTACCGTATGAATGTCTTCACTGTACCCAAACTGCTGCGCAAGCTTGGCTGCGCCCACCATTCCGATGGAAATGGCTTCACCATGCAGCAGCTCACCATAGCCAGCTACAGCTTCTAATGCGTGACCAATTGTGTGTCCCAGATTTAAGATCGCGCGAAGATCATTCTCCCGCTCATCTTGTGACACCACGATTGCCTTCACTTGGCAACCGATATATAGCGCGTAACTCAGTGCTTCTGGATCTAAAGCTAACAGTTTGTCAGCGTTCTCATCACACCACTGCGTAAAAGCAGCATCCCAGATCAAGCCATGCTTGATCACCTCAGACAACCCTGCTTTGACATCGCGCAGTGGCAGTGTCATGAGCAAGTCGATGTCGAAGAGGACCAGCTCTGGCTGGTGAAAGGCCCCGATGATGTTCTTCGCCATCGGGTGATTGACCGCTACCTTGCCGCCGACCGAACTGTCGTGGGCAAGGATGGTTGTCGGGATCTGCACGAAGCGGATCCCGCGCATGAAGCTCGCCGCTGCGAAGCCGGCGAGATCGCCGACCACGCCTCCTCCAAGGGCAACGATCGCAGAACTGCGATCAAGGCCCGCCTGGAGGGCGGCTGTAACGATTCCCTCGAGCTGCGCGAGGGATTTGGACGTTTCGCCTGCAGGCACGACGCAGGCCGTCGCGGCGAAGCCGCCTTCACGGAGCAGCGTCAGGACGCGCTCCAAGTGCAAGGCCGCCACCGATTCGTCGGTGACGATAAGCAGCGGCGATTTGCGGCTAAGCTTCGCGCGATCGAACAGGGCCGTGATATTGGTAAGAATGCCTTGGCCAATATAAATGGGATAAGACCGTTCTCCAAGCTCTACGGTAAGTTCTCTCATCTTAGTAGTTCTCCACTTGCTTGAGGAAATTCGCAAGGTTAGCACGAATTTCTTCGATGGAGTCTCCGCCAAATTTATCTAGTAACGCATTCGCTACTTCCCATGCGATGACGTTCTCCATGATGACGCCTGCGGCAGGCACTGCACAGGTGTCAGAACGTTCTACCTGCGCCGTGAAGACTTCCTTCGTATCGATATCAACGCTTTGCAGCGGTTTGTATAACGTCGAGATCGGCTTCATGACTCCGCGAACGATGATTTGTTCGCCAGTTGTCATACCGCCCTCAAAGCCTCCAGCACGATTCGTTCTACGTCTGAAACCTTCTTCTTGTGTATATAGAATTTCATCATGTACATTAGAGCCTCTGCGTTCTGCTGCTTCGAAGCCAATACCGAATTCAACGCCTTTGAACGCTTGGATGGAAAGAACGGCTTGTGCAATTTTACCATCTAATTTGCGATCCCATTGAACATGACTGCCCAAACCAACTGGCACGCCTTCGATAATAACCTCAACGATACCACCCAGGGTATCCCCGTCTTCTTTGGCAGCATCGATTGCAGCGATCATTTTCGCTTCTGCTTCTTTATCAACCACGCGTACTGGTGATTCTTCCGTAATTCGAATCAGTTCATCAACAGACAGATCTTGACGCTCTACTTCGACATCTCCAATACGGATAACTTGTCCAGCTACTTTGATACCAAACTCAGCCAACAATTGACGCGCAACTGCGCCAGTCGCAACACGCATCGTCGTTTCACGTGCGCTTGATCTTTCCAAAATGTTACGTAAATCTTTTTGATTATATTTAAGGCCGCCGTTCAAATCTGCGTGTCCAGGACGTGGACGATTTACACGACGCTTGCCTTCGTTATCTTCTTCAACGGGTTCAATCCCCATAACCGTAGTCCAGTGCTTCCAATCGTTATTCACGACAACTAGGGCAATTGGCGCACCTGTTGTTTTACCGTGACGAACGCCGCCAGCAAAGGTCGCTGTATCTTTCTCAATTTGCATCCGACGACCCCGACCGTAGCCTTTTTGACGTCTATGTAATTGATGGTTCAAGTCTTCAAAGTTCAGGGTTACATTACTTGGGAACCCTTCAATAATCGCAGTGAGCTGCGGGCCATGCGTTTCACCAGCTGTTAAATATCTCACAATCCGTTACCCCCTAAGAATTTTACGAAGAAAATCAAACTCCGTATATAAACATAATTGTATGGAAAAACCGAGCATACTTGCTTCGCGCATATTCGATTATTTTCGACAGCAACGAGCACTTTAGCGCTTTGACGCGCGATTATCTGTTGTCATTATAGTATAGCTACTCAGGTTTGGCAACAACACAAATGCAAAAACACGCATCACACGTCAGGGATAAACCCTATCGCGTTAGCGTGTCATCATCTAGACAAGAGCAAGAATTACCCGTGCATAGGCTGCTTCTGGACGACCCTCGGAGGCTCACAAAGCTGAGGATCATTCATCAGACCCGTGATTTGTGACGAGTCGACTCCTAAAATTTGAGCACATTCTTGAATCGAGATCATTCCCCTGCGGTAAGCAGTTATCACCTTGCGTTTGTCCATGATAGCCCCCTAAGCGTGTATGCAGTGTACAAAGAGTGAACTCAGCCGCCCTTTGCTTTGCTACATCTTAGTATTGGAAGATATGGAAGTTCTTATACTCCCTTTTTCCGATAAAAGAACGTATCTGCCGCTTCCAGATCATATTGCCCTGGGGAGAAGATTTGTTCTGTCGAGCCTACGAATAATAAACCGCCTGGCTTTAAGGCTTTCGCAAATTTCTGGTATAACACATGCTTCGCTTCCTCAGTGAAATAGATAATGACATTACGGCAAACAATCAGATCGAATCCTGTATCAAAGGTATCCACCAGTAAGTTCTGTTTTTGAAATTTAATCGATTTCTTCAGGTCATCCGAGATGTGATACATCAGTTGATCTTGTTTAAAATATTTTTTTACATACGACGCTGGCACATCGCGTACCGAACGGTCCAGATATACGCCTTTTCGCGCTTTCTCCAATGCACCATCATCAATATCAGTTGCGTGTAAATTGGTCTCGCTCAAAGCCCCCTGCTCCGCTAATATCATAGCCAGCGTGTAAGGTTCTTCTCCTGTGGAGCAGGCTGCGCTCCATATTTTTAATCTGCGATTTCTTTTTAACATCTCCGGAATAAATTTTTGTTCTACAAGCTCCCAACGATTTGGATTCCGCCAAAATTCGGACACATTGATGGTCATCCGATCCAGAAACTCATAAAATAATTCTTTATCTTTCATCATGGCTTCAAAAAAAGCAATAAACGTATTGTAGCCTCGCTTCATCCGCAAGGTCGTTAGTCGCCTCTTCATTTGCGCTTCCTTGTAAAGGGCAAGATCAATGGACGTATGTTCTTTTATTTTCTTTATAAACAACAAAAAATCTTGATCTTCCATGTTGTACACCCACCTTGATTGTTTTCTACCTTGATACATTCTGTGAGTGTTTACCAAATTCCTTCATAAATCAACAAAAAAAGAACCTGTATCCGTGAAGATACTAGGTTCTTTCCTCATTCCATGTCTAAATCCAATACTGAATGTTCTTTTCGTATGTAAAAATTTCTTGCGGTTGAAAGAAGTTACTGATCTCACGTTCAGCACTTTCAGGTGAATCTGAACCATGAATCAGGTTAAGATGCGTATGTACGGCAAAGTCACCACGAATGGTGCCAGGTGCAGCTTCGAGCGAATTGGTTTTCCCAATCATAGTCCGAGATAAGGCAATGACTTGATCACCATGCCAAACCATCGCAAAGACAGGTCCAGACGTAATGAAGTTAACCAGTCTCTCGAAAAAATCTTTTCCTTTATGCTCTGCATAGTGAATCTCGGCTTGCTCGCGAGAAATAACCGTCAGCTTGCTGCCAATCAATTGGAAACCTTTCTGTTCAAACCGTTTAACAATCTCGCCGACAAGTCCCCGTTGTACGCCATCTGGTTTTACCATGAGAAATGTTTTTTCCATTGAACGACTACCTCCTAAAAGTTTTCGTTAGAAAACTGACTTCGTAAGCTTCCACTTTAAGATTTCGTCAGAAAACTGACTTCGTAAGCGTTCACTTAACTTTGTTGTTAGTAAGATCGATTCCCGATAAAATGAGCGACTTCGATGAGATCCTTCTTGGCTCGAATGTCCGGCAACTTGTCCAAAGACGCAATTGCTTTATCGATATAGACTTGAGAAAGACGATCCGCTTCCTTAATCCCCTCGCTGCCGCGTATTAGATCTAAGAATCGACTAACATCCGTTTGTCCATCCAGTTTATGTATTCGATCGAGTTCTGTCAATATCATCGGCTTTAAACCAGGATTTTTCATCGTCAGCAACACTGGCAAGGTGATGTTTCCTTGCCTGACATCGCTGCCTGGCGGTTTCCCGATTTGCTTTTCAGTTCCGATTAAATCAAGAATATCATCTCTAATTTGGAAGGCCATACCAACATTATAACCAAAATTATACAATTTAGTGCTCACCCAATCAGGCGCACCAGACGCCATCGCGCCAAGTTGGCATGAAATCGCAATTAGAAGCGCTGTTTTACGGCGAATCCGTAACAGATAATCCCGAATCGTTTGTTCCGAATTGAAAAAAAAGCGAATTTGCTCCATCTCGCCAATGGACATTTCCACAATGGCTTTAGACATGATCTGATGCACTTCAGGCTTCGGGATTTGTGTAATGACCCCCAAAGCTTTGGCAAAAATATAATCACCTGTAAACATCGCAATCCGATTATCCCATTTGGAACGTACGGTTAATTGGCCGCGGCGCGTGTTCGCATCATCAATTACATCATCATGAACAAGAGAAGCCATGTGGATGAGCTCTAAGGGAACAGCGACATTCTTCATGGTTTGAAGCTGATAGTTTCCAAACTCTCCTGAAAGCAGAACAAAAACAGGTCTGATCCGCTTTCCACCTGCTTTGAGAAGATGAATGGACGTTTCTCTCAGCAGGGAATAGTCGCTGCTTACTGTTTCTTCAAGCTCTTTTTCTATCGCTGAAATATCTCTCTTTTTCCTCGAATAAATGTCCAATAAATTTTTCATTCGGTCACCCGTGCCACTTTATTCTCATTCCATAACCCTAATTGAACTGGTTTAGGTAAGAAACCAAGTTCATAACAATATTGATAATAGGTCATTAGTCCGTCCCATTGTTCATTCGCAAAATCATAACATAAAGTATGAAAGTAATGATGCCAGAATGCCGGTGTACCGCCCACCTTCGCTTGCGCTTCTTCTATCATGCTCTGAGGATCTTGATGTGCCTTTTCTTTGCTCGCCTTAAATGCATCAAAAATGTTCGTGACAAGCTCTGGATAGTTAACGATGGTTTCTTTACGGATCGCCCAAACAGCGAACGTCATCCATTTCCCGGTCCACTTAGCCCATTCCTGACCAAGATCAGTAATCATATGCGTTTGATTGCGCCAGCTTTCTTTGATGGCATCGTCGCCGATCAGCAATGCAGCATCTGCTTCTCCCATCATTTGCTCCAAGTTAGGCTTTGCATATTCATACGTCGGTTTACCGCCGTAAAATTTTTCAATAATAATTTTCAATAAATTAACCGAAGTCGCCGATGTAGTAGGCAGCATAATCCGACCATTCACGATTTCACGTAATGGTTTGTCATGGAAGAGCAGTATCGAATTCACTTCACCATAGGAACTCACTGACAAATCTGGGAATAACATATAATCTTCAAAAAATTGCCCATATGAGAACGAGGAAATCGGTCCCATATCAATGCTCCCTGCAGCCATTGCTTGATTCAGGGATGTAGGTACTTGCTCAATTATTTCAACTTCAGACGTATTCATCAAGGCCGGAAAATAATAATAAATAGGCCATACATTCGTATAGTTAATTCGTCCAATTCGAATTTTAGGGTCTAGGTTGCTCATCGGTATCTCCCCATCTCCGGTACAAAGAGTGCTCAATCTCCATGCTATCCATCACCTTACCCACCAAAAAATCAACCATCTCTTCGATGGAACGCGGGCGATTATAGAAGGCTGGCATCGCCGGAATCATTCGCACGCCCATTCTTGTTAGGGTAAGCATATTTTCTAAATGTATGGCATGCAGCGGCGTTTCCCTTGGTACTAGAATTAATTTTCTTCCTTCTTTGAGCATGACATCCGCGGTACGCTCTAACAGGTTATCTGAGGAACCATGTGCGATTCCAGACAAGGTGCCCATTGAGCAAGGAATAACAACCATCCCTTTGGTGCGGAACGACCCGCTTGCCACTGTTGCTCCTATATTGGCGACCGGATGATACTCGTAATTGCCTGCTCTCCCGCCAAACTGCTTATCAAGTACCTCTTGACGCTTGGTCACGTTCCAGTCCAACTCATCCTGCAGAACACGCCAACCCGCATCCGAAATAATCAAATGTACATCTAATCCAAGATCCAATAGCACTTCACATAAGCGAACGCCATATTGGGCTCCACTTGCGCCAGTTAGTCCAATTACCCAGTTCCCCTTACTCATGAGTATTGACTCACTAGCACATCAAGCAACGTGAAGGTAAACATAACTAAGCTCAAAATGCCATTCATCGTAAAGAATGCTGTATTTAACTTGGACAAATCCTGAGGGGTAACCATTCTATGTTCTTTAAACAACAAGATATAGGCGATAACAAGTCCAATTAAATATAACCAACTGAGATGCGTAATGAAGAAGAGAGATACTAAGCCCACCGCTGTCATCACATGAAGTACTCGCGCTGTGATCAAGGCCGCTTTAATCCCAAAGCGACTCGGAAAGGAATGCAGACCTTCCGCACGGTCAAATTCTGCATCCTGACAAGCGTATATCAGATCGAAGCCAGAACTCCAGCAAGCAACCGTTAAGAAGAAAATGATGGATGCCCACGTAAAATGACCGGTAACTGCGATCCAACCGCCTAATGGAGCAAGACCTAATGTTAGTCCTAGGAAGAAATGGCATGTCCATGTGAACCGTTTCGTGTACGAATAAAACACTAGGAAGAAAACAGCGATCGGCAGCAACTTCATCGATAATGAACTCAAATGATAGGTTGCCCAGAAAAGAACAGCAAACGAGATAATAATATAAATAATAACTTGAGGCACAGAAATAAGTCCTGCCGGAATGGCACGATTCACCGTACGCGGGTTGCGCTTGTCAATCGCTTGATCAATAACGCGATTCAAAGCCATTGCCGCGGTTCTAGCACCTACCATGGCTAGTGTAATCCAGCCGATTTGCGCCCAGCTTGGTAAATGTCCTTGCAAAACAACGGAGCCTAAAATGGCCCCCATGAAAGCAAATGGCAGTGCAAACACACTGTGTTCAAACTTAATCATTTCAAGAAAAATCTTTAATTTAGTAAACATATGCAAGTTACACTCCTGATTTCGATTTACCCTTGGTTCCAATGTGCAATGCTGCCACGCCACCGAAAAGCGGATAAGCTTGTACCTGATCTAGACCATTTTTAGTGAAAAGAGCTGCTAGTTGTTTGTGATCTGGAAATGATATTAATGATTCCGGGAGCCATTTATACTGTTCATATTTTTTTACAATTAGCTTGCCCAAGAAAGGCATAATATGACGGAAATACACATAATAAATGGATTTGAACGGCTGCCACGTTGGTTTGGAAAGCTCCAAAGACACAACTAGCCCTCCAGGCTTAACGACACGATTCATTTCTCGAATGACTTGCTCTAAATCGGGTACATTACGTAATGCAAACCCAATCGTTGCATAATCAAATGAATTGTCGTCAAACGGAAGACTCATCGCATTTCCTTGTATCAACTCAATCTGTCCCTCAAGTCGAAGCTGTTTCACTTTGTCAGCACCGTAGTCCAACATGTTCTGACTAAAATCCAGTCCAACCATCTTGCCTGACCGACTCGCTTGAGCCAAGCTGATCGTCCAATCACACGTTCCACAGCATAAATCAATGGCTGTATCCCCTGGTTGTACATTCATCTTCTTCATGGCAAATTTGCGCCAGGCTTTGTGTCGATTAAAACTGATAATATTGTTCATCAAATCGTATTTGGGTGCAATACTTTCAAACACATCAAGTACGAACTCTTCTTTACTCTTCGCTTTTTTGGTTTGGTTATTCGTTTTGCTTACGCTCATCGCCCTGGTCCCCTTATATTTCTTCCAACACCTTGGAATGGTCCCCTGCAAATCGTAAGAAGGGCTCTCCCATGTGAAAGAGTTCACTTTGTAGTTTATCTGATTTCAACCGTTTCACATGTTCCTGCAATTGGTTCGTTTGTGCGCGGAACATCTGATACAGCTGAGAAGATACACTATGCTTATGAAGAAGTGTCCGAATTTTGATAGGATCTGCTTCTCCGCCTTGCAACTGCTTGCGCTCATCTTTCGTGCCATGTTGGTTAATGTGCCAATATCCCCAACTGCCTTTGAAATTAGCCGCGGTTTCCATCCGGTAAATCTCATCGAAAAGAAGTTCGCAGGTCATAAAGCTTCTCAAAATATCAGGCCATACCCAATCGTAAACCTCTGACAACACTTCTGAGAAAGACAAAAACAGCTGAGATTTTATTTCCACCGTAAGGTGAATGTAATCTTCTGCCGTCAATTTAAGTTGCTTCATTTTCATGTAGACATTCATCTTCAGGCGATTCACTTCACAAATAGCATCTGAGAGCTGCTTAATCATACTAATTTGTCCAGCACCAGCTAATAGATGATAAAATCTAGCACTGAAATAGTCACCTGCCAGCACTTTAAGCTGCCTTGACCTTGATGCCTTCTTCTCTTTCACTTCATTCGATGCCGTCACCAGATCATGGGTGTCAAGCCCTAACTGTACGAGGGAAGTTGCTAGTGTAAACAATTCGCTCATCGAATTTAGTTTGTTATTACCATTCAAGAATGCAAACAACAGACGTGTGCGCAACTCTGGAAAATCGGGCAGGTCTGTGTGGATTTGGATCATATCATACTCCGTGTACTGCTTAGCGATCTCAGGGATCCGATAAGAATTCATGCAAAAGCCTCCGTAACCGTATGCCAAATATCTTTAATGAACTTCAATGGCTCAATTCAAATTATTATAGCATAACAAGATAACAGAAGCACATTTAATTATAGTGGATATTTTTGCTGCCATTTGGACGTGTATGTGATGCGGAATCGATTCTGCAGCTCTTGCTCTAATTGAATCAAACTCAGTTCATTTGGCTTTTTCTCCATATCCTTGACGAATTCGCGCTGGGCAACCATGGCAAGTACAAGTTGTGAAGATGTTGATTCGGATCCTCCTGAGTAATCAATGACACGGACCCACACTTGATCCACATTCTTGGTTTGCACAAGCATCGTCTGTGCAAGGGTGTACAAATCGCGATACACGGCGATACTATCCGCGTTCTTGGGCAGGCTTAAGTCGAGTGACAGGCGTGACGTACTTAATTCCACTTTACGAATTCGCAGCTGAAGCGGTACTTGTACGAGGAGATCGGCTAGGTTATTTTCCGTCAGCTGCCCCCCCTTCGTATTTGACCACGTATAGGTGGAACCTAAACCAGCCGTCATGTCCATTTTCGGAAGCGCAGAAAGACATATGGCAATAACAACGGAAAGACCCAGCGTGATTCCGATGCGCGTTGACCATTTCACGTTAAACACCTCCCAAGCGTGCATGTGCAGGAGCCCTAATGAAAGATTGACGATTCCCATCTAACAAGCCCTATACACCATTGTACAATTAAAAAAAGCAGGCTATGCCTGCTTTTCGCAAAATAACATCGATTTAGGATTCTTCGGTATCGATTGTACCAAACTTAGTCATAATCAAAGCTTTCCCTCTCACTTTGACAGCAGATGTATGTTCTGTGAACTGGGCAATCATCACTTCACCCTTGTCCAATTTCTCCGTATGGTGAAAGCGCGTATCTTGACCACGGGTCAAACCAATCACATGAACACCATTATCTTTGGCTTTTATAACAAAATAATCATTGCCGTTCGCATTTGCATTCGCGTTCGATTGATTCGGCTGACTTGGTTTATTCGATTGATCCATATCCATCCTCCGTTCTTCCTTAACCTTCATACTTAAACTAATGATGCCAAAAAAAGCAGCCGGAAGTCAATATCAACTAGGCGGATAGTTCAACTGAAGCTGATTTCGCTCGTTTATGATAAAACATTTTGAACTTCGCTGGCAATAAGCGCTTAGAACCAACACGGATGATGAGGTCTGTGAGCTTCACCGTTCCAAAGGCAAATAGCATACCGGCGAAAACATCAATAAGCCAATGGATCTGTAAATACAACGTTGAGAAAATAATAGCCGAGCAATACGTCACCATCATCGTTTTGAAGATACGATCCTTCTCTCTTAGTGCGAGAAGCAGCATCGCAAAAGAAATTGACGTATGCATGCTCGGGAAACAATTCATGACCGCCACTAGCAAGGAATTCTCGTCCGCAAACACGCGATGCAGTAGGTCAGGCTGTTTGTTCACATACCAAACCTCGTGCAGCAAGATGATATTATAAAAGGGCAATATGAGCGGAAACTGCAGCATATGACCAGATAACGCATAAGATAGCATCTTTTTGACACTCCGCGTCCAAAAACTCCGAACAATACATATCCATAGCGATAGGACAAAGCCGTAATTGTACACCCAAACCATCGCTCTATCTAGGAATGGCGTCGCAATGAGCCGCGCCCATCCTCCCGTATTCAGCGGGATGGCATTCATATACTGATCCCAGTGCCACGGATGGCGGTTATTTTCAAACATCCAATTCGCAATTTTCCACCAAAGTCCGTTCCCTGTACCATAAAAATAATAAAATACACCTAAAAGCGGAATCCCAACAAGAAAAAAGCGTTTCCAATCCACATCAATCTGATCCGTTCGAACACCTAGCAGACAGATAAGCAAGAGAATCCAACACTCTTTACTCCAGCCGCCGACGGTACCAATCCGCCAAATGAGGTAGATGGAACCAATAATACCAAACATCGTCCAATCCTGTGACTTTACAAGCTCTCTCACATGCAATTTCGATTTAGCCAAGCCTGCTCCCCCTATGACTCATACATGTAGAAAAAGACATCGAACGACGATGTCTTTGTCATAATCGGAGTAACACGATTCGAACGTGCGACCTCACCCACCCCAAGGGTGCGCGCTACCAGGCTGTCACGTATGAAATCCTGCACCGATAAGACTCATTCACATTAAGAGATTAATCTATATAATGAAGGAACGCAATAAAAAAGATTTAAGGACGCTTCAGCAATTTTTTAGCCTCCATCAAACTCAGAAACGGCCCCTGCACCTTCTTCATTCCATTGTGCTTAAATAGCATCAGCCCGCGTTCCTCATCTTTAATGTCCTCTGCCCCACTCGCATTCAGTGTTATACGTGAGTTCACATCGTCAGCGTGCTTGAACGCCATCCGCACGGTTAAGTTAGACTTCAACCCAGACTCCAAAAGCTTCGCGTCGGGACGCTGCATTGAGATAATTAATTGAACTGAAAGTGCACGGCCTATAGCAGTTATATCCTCAATCAATGGCATGAGCTTCTTATCCTTCTTTAGCAGTGCCACCTCGTCGATAGCCAGGAGGATAAAAGGAAGTTTGAACGGAAGATCGATTACATTGGAAACCTCATACTTATCACATAAGTCTCCGCGCCTCTGCATTTCTAATGAAATGTACTCGAGAACCGGCTGCAATTCATTTTTATCGTTGACCACTGCCCGAGTGTGAGGAGAGTTTTTGAAAACATGAAATTCACTTCGTTTGAGATCCGCAAGGTACAGCTCCAATTCTTCTGGCTGCTTAGTCAGTATTAACGTTGTGATGATCGCCCTCAGCTGCGTGCTCTTTCCGCTGCCTGTTTCCCCCGCTATAAGCAAATGTGGGTTCTCCACCATGTCGTATACTTCCCATCCGCTGCGCGATTTGCCGACCACAATAGGAAGGTGTATCCCCTCTAACGGTATGTCTGACACGTTGTAAGCGAACTGTGATATCCCCTTGTTAAACACCTTCATCGTGAACATAGATGAATCCCCCTCGATATCAATATGCGGCCCGAACCCCTGTTCAAACACCCAGAAATGCTTATGCAGCCGTTCCGGATCCACGCCGATCGGCAGCGTGAACGTGTACTCCTGGCGATCCTCAAACGTCTCATGCCCGTTGACCGACGGGTACGTGTAAACCCAATCCTTCTCGCTACGCTGCCGGATGAACAATCGCGCCCGTGTGAAGCACGTATGCAGCGTATCCTTCTCCGCAGCTGGCTTACCTCCCGAGAGTGTGACTACCGTCCCGCCGATGCTGGCAACCACACACGCAGCTCCTAGCGCCAACAGGATCATATGCCGAACACCATCCGCGCATAGTTGATGAGTTTAGACACCTCGACTAGCACAATGATAGCCACGGTGAGATACATGGAGATACGCACGAAAATAATCTTGTTCTGCTGCTTCGCTTCCTTCAAAACTCCTGTGATTACGGCATCAAGGGCGCCGAGGCCCAGTATTGTGAAAGCTATTTCCACTGATACCAACTCCCTTCTGGATGAATGGTGGCCGTGTTGGCGGCTTGATGACTTTCTCTGTTGCTTCGTACACTAACTTCTTGTCGATGCCGCACCACAGGCGGAAGGCATCGCGCAATGCGTCTGAGCGCTTGCCTTCGGGGATGGCGAAGTAACGGTCGCGGATGTCGGAGTCAAGGTCTCTGAATGGTGCCATCATATATTCCCTCTTCTTACCACTCATGTTGCTCACTCACCCTTCAATCTCCAGTACAGTCTAATCATCCATGTTTGTGGAATCTTTACGTATAACTCAGCGTTATTCGCCGACTCTGCTGCGAGATTATTACCTAACTCCACCAACGTCTTTGACTCTGTCAGGATCTCGCAGAAACGATCACCTGCACGACAGGACCTTTTGTACTCTTTCAAGCTGTAGTAAAACGAACGACCGTATTCGACGACGAACGCCGCAATCACTATCTCGACTACCATCTGACCAACTCCTTATTTAACGGGATGTATAACAAGGATATTGTCGAAGGGATTGTACTTATTCCTACAGTTTAATAATTAGTTTTAAAGTTTAATTAACAGCCTGTCCATGGTATAATTAGACTAGAAGGAAATCGTATGAAGGATGGTGAATGTAATGGGGTAACGCATACTTTGGGGGTAAACGAATTGTTGAGGTCGAGAATCAAATCCGTCATAGCCGCTATTGAGGATGAGGGTAACGTGAAAATAAACCGCCAAGAGTTAGCGGCCACACTAGACATAACACCTGTGTATTTGAGTAACATTATTTCAGGAAAGAAAGTGCCTAACACGGAGTTAGTCTTTAAGTTGGCTAAGATACTTGAGCGTAAAGTTGATGACTTGTACATATATGAGGAGGAATAGATATGGGTGAATATTTTGAATGTGAGCTGAGGTTGAATGGCGAATACGAAACTAAAATTACAACGGTTAACTTTCGGTTACTGCCTAGAATTGGCGAACACATTTCGACAAAGTTGGATGGGATAACACATCAATTTAAAATCACAGATATTTGGCATTGGGTAGGAGATAAAATGACAGGTCATGAAATTATTATTTATGTTAATCATACTGGCAAGTAAAGGAGACAGATAACCCATGAGCAGACTGGAAGAGATTAAAGGTCGTAATGATCTCAGAAAAATAATGACGCAGGAACGTAAATATGAATTTTCTATGCTCAAAGAAATGGAATATCAGAGGTTAGTTGAAAAGTCAGTTGAAGATGTTGATTATTTAATCAATGAAGTGGAACTGTTGCAGAAAGCCGTAGCAAAATCAATGAGTTTACTTGATCAATACGAGGATATTTTGCATTTAGACAGCATTATCGAAAAAACACCGAAAGAGCTTAACGCCGATAAGGAGTAAAATAGTGAGACCAAGTAACGTAGATATATCCAGATTACCTAAATTCACATCACTGGATGAAACTGTCGAGTACTTCAATCGCTTCGGTAAGATGACGTTTTGGGGATGGGAGAATGCGAAGCCGCCTTATGCGGTGCATACGTTCAAGCGCAAAAATGGAGTGGAGTATTTTATCGATATCCAGGAAGACGGTCAGGTATCGGTGATAGAAAGGAGATTGAATGATAACAAGGACTTTTAACACAAAAAAAAGCCTAGTGGGGGATACTTTCCCTCAACTAGGCTTTTTCGGACGCTTGCAAAACAAGATAATATTACCATTTATTGTATGGGTTGTCTATAATAAATGTTTACTCCGCATCATATCAGCCACATCACTGAAGGCATTGGCCGCCCATACAGCGTTACCATCCTTCTCCCCAGCCTTCATGAGTCCTGTGAGATAATTAATCTGGTTCACGATGTCAGAAACATTCTTCATCTTCGCGGCCCATGTGACTTGTTGCTGCATCTTCATTTGTATCGTCTTGATCTCCTGCCGCAGCTGATTCATATCGATACACGGGCATGCAGTGTTATTCTGAGGATACTCGTTATGGCCCCATACGTTCTCGACTGGAATCTTGAACAGGTCCATATACGTAAGGATTGTAGCGTATAGGCAGTTACGTTCATCGTCGGTTAATGAGCGCTTAGAGAGGTCACCAGACACACTCACAGAAACGGTATACGCGTTGTTAGATGACGTGTGATACGAGAAGGTTAACAGGTCGTTAGTCTGGTATATTTGGTTACCTTTGACCACGCAATGGTACCCGATGTGAGCCCATTTCAGTGAGTTTACATGGTAATCAGCATACCCTTGGATCGTTCCGCCTTCTACAGCTGAGTGATGTACCGCGATGTGTGTAATCTGCTCGGGTGTCCGCGGTGTTTCTGGATCGGGCAGCCTGCTTGGTAACGTGTCGGTAATGTCCTGGATGGGTAGTACATCAAACGGCAGATTCGGTATCACCTTTATATTGCGAATTGGCATCTATTAGTCCTCCAATCGTTGCGTCATTTGCTACCTGCGGGTGAATGAACATACCTGCGAGAGCGATTAAATACATCACTACATCGGCGGCGATATCAATAGCAGCATCTGGAATATCGATTTTAAACACAGTTTTAACCAGCAGCGCGACCACGGTTAGTATTGGTATTAACAGCTTTTTGTTGAATTTACCCATCTCATTACGCCTCCTTCTTATATGCAGCCGGCGGATGTCCGCCAAGTACGATCTCCACAGCTTGCTTCAGTTCGTCGCTGCCATGCTCCATGATTTCGTCATAGTGGAAGCGTAGAAATGATGATGTACTGTCTAGCAGCTCCCACCACTTAGCAGGTTGTTCGGCGGTATGCTCTGAGTCGTCCATTTCGAACATTTTCATCAGCTCCTTAAGGTAATAATCTATATAAAAAAGAGCCCCGTTAGGAGCTCTGAATTAATTCGTTAACCATTTGGCTCATTGGCTTTCGCAAAAATCCTAATGGTAGTTCAATGAGGCGGTCAATTGTTTGATTTATTGTTAATCTTTTCCCCTCTGGCATGTTGCTTACTAATTTTATGAAAATTTGCTTCTCATCGTTGGTTAACATTGATTCATAGTCCATGTTTTCCTCCTAGTTTGGGAGGATATATCCTTGATATATAATAAAAATAATATTTCACACTTTTAAACGTTGACTATAGTGTATATAATATTATATATAAAGATATATCCTAGTTTTGGTAAAAGCACCTTGTTCTTGGCGGAGCGGAGGTGCTTTTATGCTGATTTTAGTAGGCGTTGGTTTAGTTTTTGGAATCTTAATGTGAGCATTTCCTTTCTCTTTTGAAAATCTTCTTCGATGTCTAGTAGTCCAGTATCGAATCGCTGAAGTTGTTCGATAGCTGTAATTTGCTCGAATGTCAGATAAGGGCGGATAGATGTTGCATCATCAAGTCCGTTCTCTTTTCTGAACTCTTTTGCTGTCTTGCCTAGTACAATCTTATTGATCATGTTTATTTCATTAGTGAAGTGGTAATGTTTGGGTACCTCGTGAGCTGATTTGATTGCTTCTGTTAATTCAGGGAATTCCAATCGAGCTGCAGATAATGATTTAATGAATGATTCCATTTGGTTAAACCTAGCAATATATGCTTCTTTGAACTTAGCCGATTTCTTACCACGATACCCAAATGCAAGAAATGTGAATCCATCTCTTGTCATATAAACAATTGGTTGTTTTTTATTCTGAGCGTTTGAATAAAAGGACTGCTCAAAATTGAGCCGTCTAAATTCATCGCTACAATCTAAATTTTCAATATCACGCAATACGTTCTTGTGATCTTTTAAAAATTCTTCGGCAACTTGAATGCTTGTACTTAACGCCCTACCATTTTTTTCGTACAACCGACATTCAGTATTGAGTATCAATTTACTCATAGCCAATCCTCCTTTTGGTTTTATGAAGCCTCGTCTTCAATCACGAGCATCTCTGAAATTTGAACTTCAAAGTATGTACATAGTGCCTCGAGAGTTCTGTAATCAATTCCTTTGGCCTTGTTATGCCTAATCAATGACAAAGTGTTCTTATTAAGGCCAGTTCCTTTAGATATATCTTCCAGAGAGAAGATTTTTCTTTTTGCCATGATCAATGCTAAATTATTTCTTATCGCCACATTTTTCACCTCCCATCCACATATTTATCCTAACATATTGGTACAAATATATCAATACTAGTACTAAAAAAGGAAAGTGATAACTTTGATTAAATGTAATCTCGGCGTAATCCTCGCCGAAAGAGGGATTAAAAATATTCAGATCGCTGAAGCAACAGGAATAAATAAGAACACAATTTCAGGACTTGTTACTAATAGGGCGACTGGCATTCAATATGATACTTTAGAAAAAATCTGTACATATTTAAATATCACAGCAGGAGATTTATTCACGATCGTTGATTTCAGTGTTAACTACAGTGAACATACAAAATTAGATGATAACAACTATGAGATATCCATTATTTTCAAAATAAATGAAGAATATATGGAGTGTTCTTTACCAGTAAAAATAGATCAAGGTATAGGTCGTGTCGGAGAACCCAGTTTCATTTTTGATATAACAATCCCAAAAGGATTACTATCGAAACTTTACGCTGTTCCTCAACAATTAATCGTTAAAGAACTTGAAGAATTAATTGTAGATAATATTTTCGATGGAAAATACGAAGGTGTTATGTTTGAAACTGAAACTAGACTAATAATCAATCATGGAATCATTAACAAAGGAGCCCAATAGGGCTCCCAGGGAGGTATCTATGACAAAAAGAACTTTAGCATCTATTGTTTTAATCGCTATCGTACTAATAGAAATTATTTCATTTTTAAATACGGACACACCAACAAAAATATTACCCAGAGCAGAAGGATCGAAATCACTTTTTGGAGCAACAGTCATTGATAAAGATGCTCAATCGCAACGTAATACAAAATATTTTTTAATCATCGGGGCAACTATTTTGTTAGGTGGTATAACTATTTTCTCAATTAATAACTCAGAAAAAAGTATCATGTCTTCCCGAAAATCTGATCTTTAAAAACTAACGCGTCTTTTTAATCTCAGCAATTGTTCTTGGTTTTTCCCCTTCTTGCTGCTGAATGTATAATATAAGATCTTGCAGCTTCTTAAGGTCATCCAAACGCTTGTAATAAGCATATTTTTGAGCGTCAAAGTCTTTTGTCATTGAACTAACACCTAATGACGGCAACCTAGTGGCCGTATCTTGATCGACACTCTCAGGCTTTTGTAAGATGCCGCTTAAGCCCCTACCGATCTGTCCAGTGGATTGCTCGAGCGCATATGCCAATTTAACCGGCAAACCAAATTCTTTATTGGTAAACGGAACCTGATATTTCGTTTCCTGCCCCTCAAACTTCTGAATCGGCTTGCCTCTGAACATATTGTAATTAAGCGCGAGTTCAGCCGGTGCTTTCAATACTGCCGAAACAGAATCCACGAGTGTCTTACCAGGCTTAGATAACTTTGTTAGATCGCCTACAGGTAGGTTCAAACCGAGCATTTTACCCTTACCATTCGCCCCATACACAGGCATTGTAAAGCTTTCTTTCATGTAGTCAGGGATGTTATCATCGTTCAGTCCTACGGCATCCTGAGCGTTTAGACGCGCCTTATTTAAATACTCATATTTACGCGGATCATTAAGGAAGGATTGAATTTGATACGGTATATTTTTTCGGCTCCAGGTATAGAACGGCATCACTCGTTTGGCTACATTTCTTTCGAAAGGGGTGAGCTCCGAGTAATCAAATTGAACCTCTCTCACCTTCGCCGCGGCCTGTTCTGGCGTCATTCCTTTATCCTTAGCCCATTTATAGAGTGCAAGCCGATTTACTTGATCTGACGCTTCTCCAACGGACTTTGATGTGTTGAAGATGTTCTTATAGCTGCTGAGTTTCAACGGGTTAACAGCTTCATTTAAGCGTTGACCGTTACTTTTACTGAGGTTCTTGACCGTTTTGATTACTCCTTGTTCCGGTTCCTCTCCATGCCGTGCAAATTCTACTCTGGAAATTCCCGATGCGCCTAACCCCTGCTTTCTGAATTCCGTTAGCAGCGCGCTTTCCTTACCATTCTTAATGGCGTTGAAAATGTCATTACCTGCGTCTGCAGTGTACTTGGCCAGATCGGCAACGTTCATGCCAGCTACACTGTTGTTGAATAGTGCACCCGCGGCGTTTCTTGCATGGAACCCACCAGAAAGCAAGGCCATCTTTTTCCACGTGTTCTGTAGCCCATCATAGGCTTTTAATACCCCTTTGGTACCTTCATCAGTTGCCAACCCTTGGAATCGATCTAAAGCCTCCTTAACCCCTTTGGTGACTACATATTTTCCGCCAATCTCATCGGGTAAAGCGTTGTTCGGGTTCTTCATAAACTGATAGTTGTTGGTGTCAATTAACTCCGCACCATCAGGTATTTGTGATCCGTTGGTATGCTTGAATGCAAATTGAGGATTGCTCAAAATGTCTCGGCGAAATTTAACTGCATTACCATAATCGATAAGCTTCTTCTGACCGATGGCTGTAGCGAAATAGGCATTTGGCTCAAACATTTTCCTGCCCACTTGGTCATTGGCGTCTTCGGCACTACCCGGGTATTTTCGATTATCTGTAACATGTTTATCTGGATTGTTGATACTACCTGTTGGACGGTCAATATTTCTGCCAGTTTTAGTCTTTCTGAACGCCCTTTCTTCTTCACTGAGGATATGGCGCATGTAACCATCGATCTCACCGATAGGGATATCATTATCTGTGGCCCACGTTCTCAAAGCATCATTGCTATCCATTAATTTTTGAGTAGCTTGCAGATGTGTGGGATCATTAGACAGTTGTCTTAAAGGTCGAGGCCCCATCATGACAACGTCCTTTTCCATAAGTCTTCCGATGTCATCACCGGCATTAACGCCTGTTGTCTTCGCGATATTACCAATGTTCTTGAGAGCTTCCTCATTCATGAAGTCCCTTGTATTGTTGGTATCACGATACAACTGCTTTAAAGTATCGTCTGTCCCACCAGTCAATGTCTGATCCCATTTATACTGTGGCACAAAAGCGTGTCCTAGAACGTCTTTAGCCCCATTTAATAAGGGTTCAACCGTATTGGTTCGCAGCGCTTGTAGTCCCGGTGATGCACTCTCTAACGCCTTATAACCTAACCTTAACGGTGCCGCCGCTAATTTAGTGGCACCTTTTGCCCCTTTAAGCAACGCGCCACCTGGTACGTATGTTAAAGGGTCGAGCGCTATGTCAGCACCCAACCCTAATGCGAATTTACCTAATCTATTCTCGACTCCTAGGTCACTAGCTATATCCACGCCATGAACCTTTTCTCTGCCGGATAGACCGTTTATAACGGATTCACCAAGTCCTTCTTGGTTCTTAATGAATGTTTTATCCACTGCATTCTTGATGGCGTTGCCTGGCCTTCCCAACAGTTCCAGTGTATCAAATAACCAGTTCTGTCCTTGAGGAAGGTTTGTACTCTTCTCAAACCAATTCCTTTTATCGGAATCCTGCTGTTGGTACCCTGCATCTTGAATTCGTGTATTGGCATTGCTGATTTGTTTATCTAAAGAGGTTGTGTCATAGGCGTCGTTTCCAAACAAACCTTTACCATTTCGATTCACACCCTTGTCAAAGAGCCCCATAATCAGCCTCCAATTCTTCCGCTGCCCAAGCGTTTAGCAATGTCATCCGCTTTCTTAACTCTCTCTGCTCGTTGGTCGTTTGCGGTTTTATTTGCCGCTTGAGCTGCTGCCGCTTTTTGCCCCAGATAAGATTCTACCTGCTTAGCTTCATCCGTAGACCATGCATTCTGAGCTTTCAAGCCAGCTACAAACTGTTTGATTGCTGATGCATCCGCTTTTCCAACATCCAACCCTTTTTGAGATGCTAAGCTATCGATCATAGCGAGGTCATATTCATCTATTCCGTGATCTGCAGATTTATCATTCTTATTGGTGAGCGATTCAATCTGCGCTTTCTTGTACTGATTGTCAAGATTGTTAGGGTCGTTTTGCATTTCGAGTGCTTTGTTTTTATATGCCATCTCTGCGACGAACTGTTGTTGAGATTGGTTTAACTTGGCGTAGTCTGCACCAAGGTTCTGAGCAAACTGTTTAACGCTTTGATCAAATGATTTATCTTTAAAGTTCTGCTCCCATAGATCAGAAGCTTTTTGATAATCGAATTGACCCTGTTTAAACGTATTATCCCACTGTCGTTGTGCTTCTTGGGCGTTAAATTGTTTATCGAATTGTTCTTTGCTTGTATCTAATTGCTGGCCTTGAACGGTACGCATCGGACCAAATGCATAATCACCATTGCCGGTCGTATCACTTCCACCGATCGATGTGGCCAATCTCAAGTTATCCTCATGCAACTGTTTTTGACGATCTGGAGATGCGGATGCATACGCCGCGCTGTTTGCCTCCATTTGCTTTCTAACAGAGCTCAGTGTGTTCGCGTCTGGCGCCCAATAACCAGTGGCCGCGGTGGCTGCGTCCTGTCTTCCTGCGTCGAAATTGCGGTCAGCGTTATGTTGACTATCTGCTTGATTGCTTAAATTAAAATAGTTTTGAAACATGTTTTGCTGAGCCTGCAACTCTTGTTGGCGTTGAGCTTGTAACTGTGCTTGGATCTGCGGAACTAATTGAGTTGTTAGGTACTCATTTGAATTCGCCGCGATTTGATTAGCCTGGCTGCTCGTTAGACTCGAATCTAATATACCTCTGCGGTTAAGATTCTCTCTGCTTTGACGTTGCCCTTCTGCCACTCCACGCTGTGCTTGAGCCTGCGCTGCTGCATACTGTGGGCTAGAATAAACGTCAACCGGTGGAGCTTGAGTAGCGGCGTTTAGATGTGCCAGGATATCAGTGATCTGCTGTGTGTATGGGTTTGTATAACCTTGGTTAGCTGGTTGTGCCGCAGGTTGTGGAGTCGTGTTATACGCGGCCGCTGCATTAGCTGAATTCTGTTTATATTGGTTATGCGCTTGATCGAATGTCGCTTGATCCGTATAGGTCGTTCCATTCACATTTAACTGGGGTTTCATAAAGTTTTGTCCGCCATACGTCACATATCCTGAATCAGCGTTATAACCGATTTTGTCGTTATCATATTTATTGTTGTTCATGAGGGTCCTAACGCTCTGGTCATATGCCATTTGATCACCTCTTTCTGTAAATGAAAAAGAGCCTATCAATGATAGACTCAATTGTAAATTATCTCCAACCTGATAGAATGATATTGTCACATGTCATTTTATAGGGAAGGAGGTGGAAATATGTCGTTATATTTAATAAGTTATGACTTACATGCACCAAAAAGAGATTACTCGAGTCTATATAAGACAATACCGACAATAGGCCAAACTTATAAAGTCTTAGAATCAGTATATCTCATCAGCACTAATCACTCATCGGACAAAGTTAGAGATATTTTAAGGGCTCATTTAGACTCTAATGACGAAATCTTTGTTATTGGTATCAACAAAGATTTCGCTGCTTACGTTTCTAAGGCCGAATCGTTACAGACATGGATCAACAACCATTAGTTGAAAATGAAACTGGTCTATTATCTGCCATGTATTTTAATGCAATATTTTTATCGGAACTGCTCAATTCGGGCAGTTCTATTTCTTTTTCATACAATGGAGTATTACAAAAACGGCACCGTCCATCAAGATTTGAATCGAAACGTGAGACTTCACAATGTTGGCAAAACGTTGTTTTTATTTTCAGCATACATTCTTCCTCCTCATTATACCAAAAAGAGCCGCATCAGCGACTCTCGGTTGATTATTTTTGTAACTGCTCGAGTAATGCTTTCATTGCTGCTAAGCGCTTTTCGTCTCGTGTAATAGACTCTTCTAATTCCTTATTAGACTGGCTATGCTCGAATGTATACTTGGAGATAGGCAAAGTAATTTCAAGTGATTTAATTTCTGACTGCAGGTACGATATTTGTTTATCCACTGGAAGATTTGGATCAACAAGAATATCTTCAGTCGGACCTGTGATTGGCTGTGCTGGCACAGATGTTGCTTGAGGTGATTCCGGCACTGTTGTTGCTCCTTTCGGTTTAAGTTCAATACCTAAATCTGAATTAAAAGAAACATCCATGTTTAACGCTTCTCCAATAGCTCTAACAGGTAAATAACTCGTTCCATCAATAACAGCCGCCTGAGTATCCAGTGATTTTCCCGATATTTTAACAGGAAACTGTCCTTGGATTGTTTTCCCTACGATACTATCAACAATGTCATCAGCGTATACAGATCCCGCAGCTGTTATTGATACTCCAACCAATAAACCTAAAATGAATTTTTTCATATAAAGATCACCTCATGTGGTATTTTTCACCAATTATACCACACCAGTAATTATCCCGTTCGATACAATTACGGTATTAGTTCCTGTAGAGAAAGATCCTGTATAGCCACTAAAAGTATTAGCTTTCGCATTCAAAGCCGTTTGCATTGATTGTCCGTTAAATACATTGTAAAGCTCATTCCATGAATTTACGGTTATTTTCTTACCCGTACCACATTGGAGAACTACATCATCTGTTGAAGATTTAATATTGATCTTTCCGGCTGTTGTATTGATCATGAAATCACCTGAATTATCAGGAATAATAAACATTTGCATACTCCCGTTCGGTGGATTATCCCAAACTAATGCTGGTGTACCACCCACATAATCAGGGGTAATATAAATAAAGTTATTTGCATCTGACGAAGCTTTCAACAATTCATCAGATGACGACAATTCAATCCTTGGATACGTTCCAGCTGCTGATTGAACCTGCGCCCCAGTCATTGTAACTTGACCATGTATATCTACGTGGAAGGTATCTTTAGTACCATCATTAATGGTCATTCCCGTTGAGTCGATTGTTATACTGGCGCCCGTCGCGTAATCAACCTTAATCGTAACCTTTCCTGCATTCAGTGTGCCTGTATCCACTTTATCGGCTGTCAGATGCTTAATATTCAAAGAATCCAAATTGCGAAAGAACCAGTTGAGGTAATCTTGCCATTGAATCATCGTGGACTTAACTTGATTGAAATCAGCATTCGCGCCGAGCTGTGGTAATTGAGAAGTTGCCATGATATGCCTCCTTAATATTGAACCGGCTGTATCCTGCAGTAGCGTTGAACTCCGACGATCTTTATTCGTCCTGTTCCAGATATCTTATATCGCATCCAAAATGCCAGCGCGACCGTGTCCATAGGTACGATCAGGTTTCTATTTTGAGTTAAATTAGACGTTGAAATAGGATCATACTGTATCCCCGTGAAGCTGCTGCCTTGGTCATCCGTAGATACGCTTAGACCTAATGTAGCTGTTGATGGGAATTCGCCTTGCATGTGCATTTCGTAGTATTCTTTCTCTGCCTCTGGATACTTCTCATCGAAAGGCCTGGACGTTACACTGTAAGGAATCGCTAGTCCATCGTCGGTGTCACCCTCGTTCATCAGGTACGTTTTTCCGCTTGAACCTCCGTTGTACCATCGACCATTAAAGTTTGTTGAGTATCTAAGGTCTGTAATTAAGCTTTGTACTCTCCACTTCTTACGATCACTTCTAGGATCATAAACGAGTAGTACGTTAGGCTCTGTATTTGACCCTGTAACGAGCCCAATGTAATATTTCTGATCGTCTGTACCACCAAAACATTTATCGATCTGTGATACGTTCAGGTTCGTTAAATAAGGCCTAATCGGTTGCGAGATATCTTCAGGAACACCACCGTCATAGCTGTAAATTCCGCGCTGATCCATCCAGTACAAAATTCCATTTACGTTCTGAATTGTTTTGGCCGAAGCGCATCCGATATTTCCGTATCCATCGAGCAACTCGTAATCATCAGGACCTTTACCGTACAACTTGGCATAGTAATTCATCGAGAAACCGATGACATAACCATTGAAGCTAGTTATAGCTGTACCTAATTCACCGTTCGGTGTGGACATATTTATTTCTCCGGCATCGTCCACAGTCGTCCAATCAGTTGGAATTCCTAAAGCGCAATACGATATTGTTCTGTCTTTCAGAATGTACACTCTGTTGTCATGCTGCGTTACGTATTTACCTTTAGGCGCTGATGCGCTCAGATCAGCATAAGTTGTCCCATTGTATACCTTCACATTGTCCGTACCATTGGTCATGATCAGCGAATCACGGTAATTCACAGCGCTCCAGTCGGTATCTGTAAGACCAGTTGCTAGATTCGACCATACACCAGATGACTCAGTTTGTATCACCGTACCAACAGCCCTCAGCATCCTCGTACTCTTGTAATTGATGAGCAACCTTGTTACTGCACCACCAGATGCCCCGAAGCTTGTACGGCCGTTCCTGACCTTCAAGGCGGGGTAGTCTTCGAAGTCCCACCCAAACTCATCAGTACTTGAGTTATCGTTTATGTTGAACGCGTTCTGGCCTAAGTCCAGTCCACCGCTGAAATTATTAGCGCCGCGCTTGTCCAATGATGAAGGTAATCCTCTCCATTGAGCCATTTACTAGCCCCCTTACTTTGTTGCGTATAATGGTCCTATTGTTCATTACGTAACAAATCAATAACGTGCCATAAGTCTGCTTCCCTATATTCATTAGCAGGTTTTCCAGGTGCAAAATCTGGATTTTCGGTCATCAGAAGGTCGTAGTTATCGCCACTAATCAAAAACTGCTCATTCTTTAAAATAAATCCTGATTGATCTTTATAAGTAATCGTTACTTCAACATTTTTTAATATTTTCGTTTCATTGATTCTCGACATCTCTTCGGTTACAGCAAATTCATTCACGTCCTGCCACTTTTGCGTAACGATAGTCATATTGATGCTTCTCATATCACATAAATCCACCCTATTATTTATTTTTCAAAATATAATCAAGCTTATGCCGTATACACCAAACTATCTATTGTGATATCCCAAGTTATTGAAAGTGTTCCACCTGATAAGAAATGACTAGCTGTTAACTTGCCTGCTGTCATTGCGAATGTACCACCACCAACGCCACCATTCAGTAATTCATATGTCTTGGTCGGAGTGAATGTTGTTCCATCATATTTCGCATTTAAGCGAACAATTGAGGAATTGGTGGTATTACTTAACTTGTAATAAAGATTAAAATCAAACTTTCCGCTATCTGGCAAGACGAAAAGATCAAATGCAGTAGTTGAAGATATCGTCACACCAACCGGCGAACTAAATCTAACATTGCGATATATCACCATTGATATATTCGATGAAACGACTTGCGGTTTTAAAGTCGGAACCTCTCCAATGAAGGTTATTCCATCAATCTCAACAGGAATCGAGTTCCCGCTGCGAACTATAGTTGTACAACTTTCAACAATTAAGCCTGACACCCTCACCCTCTGCGTCAAATACAAACAAAGAGGACACGACAAAAAACGGTTGTCGTTAATATCGCACTGCGTCGCATTTATAGTTGCCCCAATAGCAAAGTTTTCAATTCTATTATTTGATAGTTTAATTCGCTTTGATGATGTATCAACAATTTGAACACCGTTCGCATTACCAACACCTTTAAGATCGTTCCCCTCAACGAGTATACCCTCAGTGGGGACATAGGTGTCTTGCGATACGCCTGAAGCCAATTGGATTCTAATCGCATCTGCTTGATTCTGCGCGCGGATAATATTGTTGGTTACGGTGCCAGCATATGAAACATCCTCAATATGCAAAACAGAATCCGTCGTTACCGTTGCGCCATCAAGTATATTACCCTCAACAACGAAATTGTTAACATGTGCTAGGTTGATATTAAACCCAGTATCAGAAGTTACTCGGTTATTTCTAATAAACGCATGATGGCAATATACATGAGGCGTGTTGATACCGATCGTTCCTTTTAGGATTACATTATCTTCGATGTAGATATTTTCGATAGGCGATCCCATTGGTGTAGCAATGTTTCCGCCAGCTGTTTGTTGGTTGATTTGCACAGGATAGTTTACAGTTTCAAACACATTATCACATATGCGGACGCCTCTTAACCCATTTGCATTGACCCATACGCCATAGATATTTCCAGTCACGCCGTCAGACTTGAATGTCTTGCCTTTGACCTTGTTACGGATGAATCGCTGATTGTTGACGTTAGACGATGCGTTGTACAGCCCTTGCATGGATGTGTTGGTTGTTGAGTTGGACAACTCGAAGCATACACCGCAGATTGTTACGTTCTCGCCACCCCACGTAAACGCATTGCCATCGGCCGCAGAAACTTGAATATCGAGAACCGAATAAATATCGCTATACGTTGAAACCCCTACAGTATTTAACGGCTTTGTAATTTTATAGCGTGACTTGGTCAGCCTCACACTGACTTGCTTCGTTTTTGCATCAGCATACATATTCAGAAAAGCCGTGCCGTCGTCAGTCGTTCCATTCCCTACAGCCCCATACATCTCAGGCGTGACATAGTATGATTTGTTCGCAACATCCGCCTTAAGCGCATCAAGCCCATTCGAACTCTCGCTAATGGCAGCCACTAAACTCGACTTATCTACCGTAGCTAAATCCGAAAGCTTACCCGTGGCCGCATCAACAATTCCAAGACTCGATGCTAACGCTGGTATCGTTTGATCTACCTCATCTGACATATCGGGCATGATTAGCCCTAAATTTGGTGTTGGCGTTGCCATATATCCACCCCCTATTTAAACGAAAGCCATGAATTTTTAGATAAGTCCGTCCACGTGTTGTCGCCGTAATTGTCTGTTTTTAGCGTCACGAACTCTGCTCTGCGACCTGAACGGTTGCAGTTTCGGCGTGGTAACGCGTCGATTGGCGCTCTAAACTCTGGCTCTGACTGCTTCATCTTCATTTCTAACTCGAATATTTTCTCTTGGTACTCTGCGTCGTAATTGTTATGCCACGATGTGTCCTTGCGGGCTGCAGCAATTCTCTTTAACAAACCGAGTTTAAGCAGCTCCTGGTACCTCTTCGGAACGGATGGTTCACTATCAAGGTTAGCTGTCGTAATCTCAGTCGGCTGTGAGTCCATGTAGATGTAGATCTGACGATCATCTACAGTACCATTGGGAATAAAAAAAGACTCGCCTACAATGGTGTAGTACAAGTCCGTTCCGTATGTGTATGAATTATCGTCGTTCATTCTGAAAGGTAGCTGCCTGAAGTCTGGTGTATCCGAACCGTCATTCACTTGGATGCTGATCGTTTTGATGCGGTCGATATCTACGTTGTCGGGAATGGGGTAGAATTGAACATTTGTCTGCAACGGAAAGTTGACAGGTGGAGAGTCGATTTCAAGTATCTCGAACAGTTCGTTTACTTCTTCATTCATCCAGACAATCTTCTGTGCTGTTGTGTAAGTATTTCGGTAACGTAAGTCTACGTCATTGAGAATTAGCTGGGATGAGGCCATGGAGACAACTCCTTTCTTATCTCTATCCAGGTGTACCAATCACGAATACATCGATAATAATCGTATTACCGTTTGGTATTACAGTTCCATCTATATGGCAAGCTTCTACAAATGATGTTGAACTGTCTTTTGCGATTACCCCAACATTGATTTTACTGACATTGGTTCCATATGTGCCACCTGAGTTAGCAGTTACGACAATTTTAGGAACACCAGTATATTTATTCACGTACGTATATTGAGCTGTTCCTGTCGTGGAAGTCCCATTGCCAGTCACAGTGAGCGTTGCGGCCTCCATGATCTGATTACCAACAGCACCGCTAGCAGGAGGAATATTCGCACTCGTTGATTTGAAGCAGTTGGTGAAGTTATTATTTTGAGAAATCAGCCTCGTCATTGTAGTAAACAACCACGGCGCCAGAAGATTGTCATTATTCGGCGCGTAATAACGATTACCCGAGTGAATAATGTCTTGTGCATTTTTAACGTTCAAATGGTACTTCGTTGTCGGTGTTGTGCCTACCATATGAAATTGAGTATTTGTGATACTCGTGTTCTCAATCCCATTGAATGTGGTTATTGATCCATCTAAAAATACTAAGTCGGCTGCAGCATCTGAATATCCTGCGAATTTCACATGTGATATTTCCACTCCAGAAGTGAAAGAACGAGCTTGATCACCTTCGGCGTACAGACAACCTAATTTGGTTGGTGTGATACCAAGCGGACCAGAATATCGACTGCCCGCAGTGTGTCCGATGTACGTTCCTGATACTATTTTAGTGAACCTACTGCCCTTTAAGTAAACGCCCATGTTAAAGTAATCGATCATGCAATTATCGATAATCATGTAATTGTGATTAATACATTGGATTGCTGTAGCGCCATCGAACCATTGGCAACTTGTAAACTTAATACTCTCTCCACCGAAACGATTAAATGTGTCAGTATCAGACTGATTGATGTATACGCCATAACCAGTTGGGGAGAAAAATCTAGCATCAGTTACGGTTATGTTCGTGTTAGATAGCGCTTTCCAGCCGTATTGATTATGAATGAACGCACAATCGTGTATGTTCGAATCTAGACAATTTTTAGTCTCGAGTCCAATTTGACCGCGAAATGTACATCGATGAAGGTCGAATGATTTGATAAACGTCCCTTGCGATTGGTTTTCTATTTTCAGACCGGGAGTTGTTCCAACACCTTCGAAAGTAAGGTTTGTTGCAGTGAAATAAGCATCCGTTTCAGCTGTTGTTGCACTTATACTTTGGGATGGGGAATTCAGTTCTTTGTAGTAGAATCCCTTTATGACAGCGCCGAATAGAGATACTAAATTTACTCTACCACCAACACCACTCATTCCAACTAGGTTGTATGTTCCAGGTGGAAATTCTACAGGCCCACCATTTGCAGCAGTTATAGCAGCAAGAACCGCTGATGAATCATCAGACCCATCTCCTTTAGCTCCGTATGCTTTTACATTGTAGATAATAGATCCCCATATATCTGCTAACTTCACCGCATTCCCCATGTACTTACTTACTTCTGATGGTACAGATGACATGATCCCACCTCCTAGTACAATGCGACAATATCAGTAGCTGTCGTGCTTGCGGACATTACTCGCTTAACGGAAATAGGATGAACTACTCCTGCGGCAACAGCTTTAAATAACACGGTTACACCAGACGCTAATACTAAATTCAAATCTCCTGTGACGCCTACGTAAATCCCTTTAGAGCGTTTAATTCCTGAAGGATACACAATATCAATGGTGTCGCTTTTAGTGACTACAACGGCACCTGACGAGCTAGGATCTATTAGTTGGCTCATTAGCCTTCCCCCTTGGATTCGGTTTGTTTTGTTGCTGAAGCAATTGCGCAATTTGCTCCAACAGTTCATTTTGTCTTCTTGTCTGTTGCATCAGTTCGTTGTTAAATCGTTCCGTTTCGTTGATACCCTTAAAGTGATCCATATGTCCTCCATAAAGAAAAAGAGGAGCCGCAGCCCCTCCTATTTCGATTCCATAAGCCCAGCTTTTATGAGCTCCTTTTGCATGTTGTTGTAATTAGTGAAAAAAGTCTTTTGGTTATCATCCATGTTGTCCGTAATCTTGATCGGCGTTAGGAATACCATCTTCTTTTTAGTGGGCGGAGATTGCTCTCCGCCACCACTAACTTCCCATGTAACCTCTGGCATGCGTTACACCCTCCTCTTAACCACTACGCCCCATGTACCACTTGCAAGGTCAACGGTTCCAGCACTGCGGTTGTGAAGAGAGATAACAATTGTATTCGCCGCTGATGCCTGAGCCTGAACAGCGATGCCTTGCGTGTCATAAGGCGGGTAGAGTTCGACGTGATCACCTAAAGCTGTACCCGTCAACGTTATTCCACTGGACACCGCAATTGCTCCGGTTGCCAATGAAGGAGGATCGAATGTAATTGTTGTATTGATAATAGTTTTAGGTCCAACTACGCCGCCAGCACCGGCGAAACCGTCCGCATAGACGATTCCATTGCCGGCGTTAGCGCCAAGACCTCGAAAATCTGCGCCATTATTCGGCATGCTATTTCCCCCTTATCCCTGGCTACCAACCCAGCCTCTCCAATTTCGAACAACTGTTGATTCACGTACATAACCATCCCATGATTGAGAACCATTCGGATTCATGTATTTACGTTTAACAAACTCAGGTTTTACGCGGTAGAAGTGGATTGCTTTGTGCTGCTTAGCTTGCAAGAACCACGCTGTTTGAGATGCCATGAACGTAGATCCAACAAACTGCATGCTAGGCAATGTGTTTTTGTCATTGTTTGCTGTTCCTGAACGATCCGCGGACTGGAACACAGTCGCAAACTCGAACTGGTTATTCATATGTGAGATGAACTTCGATGGACGCATTTTGATACGTTTACCAGCCTCATCATTCAGCGTATTGAATAGGTTAATGCCAGCCTTGACGTTGATATCAGTAATGCCGCCAGTCGTCAGATTGGATTGTACACCACTCAAACCAGTCTTGCGGTATGGATGGTTAGCCGAAATTAATGCTTGTCCATCGTAAATCTTTCCATTCGTTCCATCGAACGCAAGATCCAACACGCTAACAGAGTTTTGCTCTACCGTGTTTCGACCAGAACGCCCTGCATCAGAAGTCATATCAAGAACTTCGCCATACTTGGAATCGTCAATGTCCTCACGAGATAGGATGATTTCCACACCGTATGGCGTGTGCTCCGTGACGATCAAGTCAGCCAGTTCAAATGAATCTTGCTGCGCGTTCTGCATTTCTTGCTTAGTTTTCCAACGAACAGTACCCGCGAATGATTGGTATGTTTCGTTATGTTGATTGGATTGTTGATCTAGGAGGAACTGGGACCACTCTTCCGGCTCTTCATCCCAACCTTCGAAGAATGTTTCATCGATCTTTCGTGTCCATAGATTGTTAAACTGACCTGTCATAACTGGCATATTTGGTTCCCCCTTATCCTACGTTCGCTAAGTTCGCATCAGCGAAAATAACGTCCACGGTGTTATTTGTGTTGTCATAAGCTTGTACATAACACATACCGCCTGTTGTATCATCAGGTGCGATAGATGTTTTGTTCAGCAGGTCATAAGCTGTTGTGTACTTGTCAGTGTCAGCGAACGTCTTCTTCGTTCCTGCCTGAGAAACAGCCATACGCACAACCTCGCGACGCACGATGGCCACAGGGATTACGTCCGCCGCAGTAGCAGTGGTAGTGGTGATCGCTTGCTGAGCAATACCTACGATGGTGGTAGATGCAGCCACAGCTGCTTCACCTTTACGGCTAGTTCCGTTAATCTGAATCAAATCACCATAAGCGATTGTTTGGCTGTCTGCCATTGCTAGCCATACAATGATAGGCACATTGTCCGCATTCTTTCCTGATCTTACGATTTGCATGTGAATTCCTCCTTATTTTTAACCTGTCCATCTTTTGTTGTTTATGATTCTACTAATTTGTTGGTTACTTACTCCAAATTTTTTAGCGAGTCCAATAGTAGAAAACTCATTTCTGGCACGTCGTTGGTACGTTTCTCTTATTTCGTCAACTTGTCTTTGAGACAGTTTAACATTCAGAGCTTCTTCACCTTTTTTGATCGTGTTTACGTGCCGACCTTTCTCCATCATGTCATCTGTATTGTCTTGATTTGTACCTAAAAAAAGATGCAATGGATTAACGCACGATGGAACATCACACTTATGAAGAACTCGCATTTCAGGAGGAATAGTTCCATTAAAATGCTCCCAAGAAAAGCGGTGCGATAAGCCCATTTTTCCTTTGTATCTATATTGACCATAACGACCGCCAACTTTACTGGCCATCCAAATCCAACAACTTCCAGTAAAATCAACTTTGTCTATAAATCTTTTTGGGAGTTGGGTTTCCATTACCTCCCACTTCCTTTGCGTTTTTCTCGCCATTCGTCAATTGTTTGAGCAGATTGAGCAGTCATTAACCTACGCGCCTCCGCCTCACTTATTCCCATCTTCTTAGCCTCAGCCAATACTGATGGTGACAGCGGCTTCTCCCCAACACTCGTACTCGGTGAATCACGTTGTACGGTGCGTGGTTGTTGCGCTCTCTTAGCTATCTCACGCTGTTGCGCTTCGAGTTTGACCTGTTCTACTCGCTTATTTCCGCCAAGCGCCCAGAAGGCTTCTTCGACGGTTAAAGCACCATTGGAACGATCAATCTTCGCTAAGATATCTTTTTCCATGCTTGCAATACCTGCATAGTCAGGATTGTCTTTAAGCCTGTTAATCTGCATTTGCACACGGAGCTCTTTAAGCTCTTGCTGCTGCTTCTGTTGCTCGATGTACCACTGAGTGTCAGCATCTGACCATCCGTTTTGATCGGCTAGCCGCTGTGCTTCTCTCACCATTTGCGCTTCTTTAGCAGCATTGAGAATCTTTTCAGGATCCCCACCCATGGATGAGATGACCTCATCGTGCTTGCTGTACTTCTGCTTGAACTGCTCCTCCATCTCGGTGCGGAGCTTTTCTTCAATCTTCTTCTGTTCGCGCTCTAGGCGCTTCTGGAAGGCTGTTTGTTCCTTCGGGGATAGTTGCTCGACTTCTTCCTCAACGTCATCCTCAGAGGTTTCTAGATCGTCCTGTACCTCTTCTAACTCTTCCTCGATGACTTCATCTGATTCTTCCTCGAATTGATCATCGATTACTTCTGTTTCTGCTGCTTGTAAGTCGGCGTCACTTACTGTTGCGCCCGTTTCTCTTGCTTTGCGGTATTCGTTTTGGTCCATGATTAAAACCTCCATGTTTTCGCGACGGCATCAACGCGAGATTAGCCCGATCCTGTACTATTCACAGTGGTCACCTCAGAAAGGACAATAGAATAGGCCACCCTACGACTAGGAATGGCCTGTTACGTTTTACTCTTTGGATTAAACTCATCATTGATAGATAATTCATGACATGTACCTTTTGCCATTTCAAGCATGCCTAATGCATTGCGATAGGAATAAACGTCATATACAAACATGCTGGTGTTGTCTTTCATTTGAAACTGGACTATAAACTCGTCAATATCATGAAAGTTTTCTTCGATCCAATTGATTAGACCAGTTTTTGATTCAGGGTATATCCGTTTAACGTCACTCATCTGTGATACCCCTCAGCCAAATGAATCTTAACCTTGTGCGTCTTCCCCTTCGAGAAGTGGCCACAACTGGAGCACATGACACCTTCCTTATGGTGAAACGCGAAACATTCGCATCGTTCGCATACAGGTTGGTTCATAATCTCTCGCCTGTACTGCGGATTAGCCTTCAGTTGTGACGCGATGTAACTACCGACAATCGGGTCTTTCTTCTGGTTGGAAAGGAAGTGCATCCAGTACAGTTCCTCGTTGCGATCCATCATGGTCGTAGACTTGTCAAAGCGAACCTTCGTTAAACTACTCATCTTGGCGCACCTCCTTGCATTAGATTAAGTTGTGGCGGCATCATCGCAGGAGCAGGTGTTGGCTGTGGCGCTCCCATCGGCATACCCTGCGGCGGCGGCATACCTGGTTGCATGGCCATTGGATTAGCAGGGTTTTGCAACTGCGAATCAGCTTGCAGTGGAATACCCACTTGATCACGCAGATAGTTGCGCAGCTCCTGCCATGAAATAACCGCTTTACCCTCAACATTCAACTTGGCAAGATCAAGCAACGTTTGATATATGAAAGCTTTATCCGTTGGCAGTCCGTTGCCTAAGCTAAGTCTGAGGTCAAACTCAGCATTGCGGGTCATTACGGCACCTGAATCATCCAATAGCTGTTTGACTGTATCCATACCATTGTCTGCGGTAGCTTCTAGATTAGGGATCATGATAGGAACTTCGCTGAGCTTCGTCGGGTCAATGAACTTGAAGTCTGGCTTATCACCGTTGATGCGTACCCACATGGCCTCGTTCCAGTTCGTGACCATCTCGTCATATAGCAGCTCAAGAATAGTTGTCCAACCTTGCTTCAGCATTTCCGTTTTATGCACGACTGTCTTCTGTCCTGCCTGTTGTAATGCAATAATCGCACTCGCCGCTGTGACTCCACTACCTGGCGTATTTCCACGGTTAACATCGGGACGACCACTAATAATATTAGCTTCTTCAAACGCCTTCTCACGCCTGTTGGGAATGTCTGATGACACGTTCACAGGAACAATCGGCTTAAACGCAGTAACATCCCTAAACGGAATGCGAAGACCTGGCTTATTTGTCCACTTACGAGCATCAAATCCTTTACCAGCTGCCGATAATCCAATTGCCATTTGCGGATTACCCATGAGCCGTGCAGTCATGATGATCTGATCGTCCATATCGTTGATGAGATCCTGCGTAGGGAATAGGTATTCAACATCCCCCATACCCCAACCTGTACCGCGACGCGGAAAGCAGATGATGACCTCGAACGGGAATTGATTTCGACGCTGTAACTTCTCGCCGACGATTCCATCATCTCTGCTATCTTCGAGCACGATGTTATTAGCTACGTGAACGCAAAAAATGTCTCCATTCTCATCACGCATGTAGCATTCGATGAGCAAAGCTTTCTGAGAGGTTACTGGGCTCACCTCGTCTGTCCTTGTAGTGTCAAGGTCGAGTGTAGGATCATACGGCCAAGATACCTGGCGCTTAACGTACTTCCCCCACTTCGGAAACATACGCCTGATCCACGACAACGGACGCGGCACCGCATGTATGATGAACTCGCACTCCTGCAGCAGATGAGAGGCTGTCCACTTGGGATCCGGGAAGAAGTTAGCCGGTGAAACTATCTCAAATGTCGGCAGACCTCGACCATTCAACGCTTCGTGATCCGTGTACACTTTCACTACGGTTGTGCCTAACTCCAACCTGTCATGCTCGGAATGCGTTAACTTCACCTTGAATTTGTTCTTGTCCAAAACGAAGTTAAGTGCATGCTGCACATCATCAGAGAACATGTGATCACTCGGCTCACGGCCTAGCGCATCAACGCTGAATGGTTTATCAACGATATCCGATATCTCACTATCAATGATCGGCTTAATGATGTTGGTTACGCTGCCTGGGTCTTCTTCTGTCTCAGGTTCATTCTGGATGTTGTGCATGTAGTCATCGCACCGCGCCCATATGTTCATCAGATCCATTTGATCCTTAGCTTGGTAAGCACCGCGAAACATATCTTGAATGTCCTGAGCCAATTGTTTCTGCTTTTCCGTTTGCTCCGGTATAACTTGCTCTTCCTTCGGTTTGTCGATTGTCTTTGCCATGTTGTCCCTCCTTTCCTACTGATGCCTGTTACCTGTCTCCATCAGATTATTTGGGTTCCAAGTTCGCGGTCGTTCGTTTCGCGCGCTACGTGATTCATCTTCTCGATGAATGAAGTCCAGCTCTGACTTAAGCTGCAGAATAGCTTCTTCCTGCCTAGAAATGTACTCTGTAGCCTCTTTGTAGCTGTCTTCTAGGATCTCAATGCGGTGTTGGTAGCTAATGTGCTTCTTAGCAAAGTAAAAAGCCCCTGCGAAGGATGCAAGAACTAAGAGAATGCATATGAGTGTTATAAGTGCCGTGATCAGTTGAACCATCCTCCCGCCCAAGAATCAACCTCATCACGCTGCTGATCCTGTATTTCGCTCTTATGTACCATCGTGCCATCTTGCTTGCGTAC
The DNA here is from genome assembly GCF_001700435.1 of Paenibacillus pectinilyticus. Lineage (GTDB taxonomy): Bacteria > Bacillota > Bacilli > Paenibacillales > NBRC-103111 > Paenibacillus_E > Paenibacillus_E pectinilyticus. The sequence goes on along the minus strand of NZ_LYPC01000027.1, from coordinate 1,275,141 downwards.
CCAGTTGTCTCCTGCGCCTTGCAGGGGAGATGAACCAGTTACGATGTCCGAGACTTTCGTTATATAAGCATCCATGACTAAAAGGATAATCGCGGAACCTGTTACCGTGTCATCATTGCCTGTAGAAGCGTTGGTGTCGCCGTCATCGCCCACTACGTACTTGATCAACTCTTTGATCATCCTCTCGGACTTGCAGCCTAATTCGCGCTCTCTGATCAGTCTGGCGAGGTTATCAATCATCAGCGGCTTAGTCTTAGTCGATGTCCACCAACCGAGCTCCTGCTTTTCCTCGTCCGTTATCTTGTCGTGCGTTGTTCGCTTATATAAATTGTGGTACTCATGCTTCATCGCATTGATGGTGCTGAGTCCGTGATTGTTCTCCTCGACTGCTATTAACGCTTCGTTGTACCAGTTACCTAGGTTTATGAGTATCGACGATCCAAACTTATCTGGATCAATGTGACCATGCCACATGGCAACAAGCTTCTTATCAGCATCGTACACAGGAGCACACGAGTAATCTCCGTCTCCTTTACCTTTTGCAACGTCTGCGCCAATGAAATACTCTTTTCCAGGTATAGGAGGATTCCACACTTCTAGGTTACCGCGCTCATCTTTTACAAATCGTTCACCTTCCAAGTATCCAAGCTCACCTGGCACACAATGCTTCAAATACTCCATGAGCACATGCACATCAAATCGGGGTCTACCAGAAGCGAGGAAAGCCTCTTCAGCCGTGCATGGGTACTCTTGCGGCAGCTTATCCTTGAGATCCTTCCACTTGCCGTAATACCAATAGAGCTGCGGCCACTCAAGTTTCTCATATAGACGCAAGTAGTTGAGCTTCTTATGAAACTCAGTCGCTTCGTCTTCTACGTCTTGCTTGAACTGTTCTTCGTGTTCAGCATCCTCAAACTTTAAACGATACTCGGGCGTAAGCCACCAAGCGTAGAACTTTGGATCCCAGTTGTTCTTGCCTTTCTCGGCGTCATCCCACAAATCCTTGTACTCATTCACACCATTGGCTGTAGTCTCAAGTATCTGTATGCTGTCTTTCGTGAGCGCTTCACCCAGTCCCGACATAATGCTGTCGATGCTATCCCAAAACGCTGACTCTGAACCATGAAAAAAGTTGATCGTTTTAGAGCGACCAACTTCCTTGTTGCCGGCCGTGTTAACTCGCCAGCGGCTATTTAGTTTCTCGAAGTGGAACTCCCGCCTATTGTTGTACTTCGTAGTCGGTTGTAGCGCTTCTGGTAGCTGATTAAATATATATTTAGCTTTATCCTCGAATATCGTATTGGTATTGTCGCCGCTATCCGCCAATGTGAACCCCGAAAAGTTCTTGCTGATGATCGAGTTAGCGAGCTGGTACGCCGTGATGAACGAGGTGAAGCCTTGTTGCCGTCCTTTAAGTACCAAAAATTTCAGATGCAGCCTTTTGCCTTCTTTGTAATCATCCTTCGCTTTATTGATGTCAGCCAAGAAACTCTGCTGCACTTCGTTGAGGAAGAATGGGATTGTGCTCTTATCCTTGTCTACAATCACGAATGTGATCTCGATCAGGTATTCAGGGTGACGTTTGATGTCGTCGCGCGCCGCTACATTTTCCTCTTTAAGGATGTACTCAACTGCAGCATTGATAAACTCTCTGTCTTGATCAATGTTGTGGTGCTCGTTCCAAAGTTCTTTACGACGATTGATGATATCCCGACATGTCCTCATGAGAAGAATTCCTCAAGCTTCTTCGTGACAGTCGCATCAACTTTCAGGCTATCATTGAACATGCCTAGATGACGCGCTATCGAGTCAAGGGCGCCCTTTTTATCGTGCAACTTCAATGCTATGCCTTCTTTGGTCTGCCTGATTTCAGCAACAGCATCCAATTTGTGTCGATCTATCATATCCGTTTCGAATATATCTACAGTTTTATAAGTGACTATATTTCCTGATTCAGTAGCCATTTCTTTTTGTTCAACCTTCAAGTAATCCGTGATATTGCTAAAGCCTATCTTTGCATACTCTTTCAGTACCATATCAGCGGTAATTTCAGTACGTTTTGACCTCTCATCCATCATTTGTTGGATCAATTCCGCTATCTGAGGTTTTCTGAGGTTTTCATAACCCATCTCATAAGCTGTTTTTTCACTGTATCCAGCCCTTATTGCTGCTGCCCCAGCATTGAGGTCAACAATGTATTCCTGTGCAAATAACACTTGCTTATCCGTCAATGCCATCTTCTTCACCCTCTCTATCATCCGTAAAATACACATGCCAGAACCAATGCCACCAAAGGCAAAAAGGGAAGGCGAACCAGCAGAGCGCATCGAGTGCGTCTAGCATTGGGTTCACTTCCCTAACCAAACATCCTTATTCTATCCTCGTACAACAGGCATTTCACGATATCCTTTGTGTTCAACTCCTGCTTACGATCATCAACGCACCAATCATGTGCGATTACAATTAAGTTACCTTTTCTCACTTTTTCATCGGTTTCACTCCCGCAGAATGTACATTTCATACGCATTTCCCAACTTTAGTATCTGGTAATAGTACCTTATACTAATAGGTGGCAAAGTGGCTACAAACTTACGGCAATATCCAGATATAATGGCATTGGTTTAGTGCGATACTTTTTAACTTTCTTCTGAGCTCTGTCTAAGAACTCCCTTACCGTCCTGCGCTGTAATCCCAGTGTGTTCGCAATCTCTTGATCCGTCCACATGCCGCCTACATTCATTTCATAGCATGTTCTCTCCCGATCAGTGAGAAGTGACAGCACATATTCCATGTGAACGTATTCTCTGTCATCGTGAAACTGTACAACTGCTGGCTTGTTGGCGTATTTCTCCATGATGTCCGTCGGTATCTCACGCTGATAAGCCGCCAATCGTTCCACGCCCCGTTTGTTACCTGGCCTGCGACCTGTCTCCATCCACTCAAGGATGTAGTCACAATCTCGGATCATAGCCCTCACATGCGATGCATGCCTCTCCTCGATGATTGTAGGCAGCAATTCATGTAAACTCAGCTTGGTGATTCGGTACGTTTCAATGTCAGCATTCCCAAGCCATTCTATGCTCATTCCGTTCACCTCACTTTCCAAACTCTGCTTCCAACAGTTTATACGCTGCCTTTAATGCAGCATTCACATCAATGTTATCTGTGCTATTTCGTGGATTCTCTTTGTATTGCCCTTGTAGCAAACTCACATATTGCAACAACAAAGTAATTCTCTTCTCTGCATCAAGCTCTGAGAATACTCCAACATCTTCCCGTTCTATACTCATTGTCCATTCCCCTTATAGAGAGGCGCCCATTAACCTGCATGAGCGCCATGATGTGTTAAAGTCCCGTTACAGCTGTATATTCTGGTATTGGCGATATGCTCACTGGGTACAAGTCGCAAGCCCCCGATACGTCAATAATTACCTGATTCGAGAACATGTCAACGATGATTTCATCCGCTTTAACATGCTTGTAGCCAAGCGCTCGTAACAAAGTTTCAGGCGTGATTACGATACGACCTTTTTCCATTACGCCACCGCCTGTTTCACATATCCAAACACATGAGCCTCTAACGCTGAGAGTCTTTCTTCAACCGTTTGTCCTTGTCCAGCATTTGCTGCAGATACTTCTCCGTTTTGCTGTCCTTGATCCACTGTGTTAGGTAAGCTTGATACTTCTGGGAGCTCGGCACTGGGGAGGTCTGGAAACGTTTCCTCCGGTGTTACGCTGTCCGGAAGGGATGTAGCAACTTCCGCAGGATCCGACTCAGTAGCCTCTGGCTGGCTGTATTGTTGGCGAAACTGCAAGATCTCGTTCTCGTCCGTCAGCTCGATGTAGAAGTTTTTCTTCGTCCAGTTGTAGTTAACAACTTCGTCTGTTGCTACGAGCTTAGCTGTGTAGTTCTTAGGGTTGATAACGTTATCCGGCACAACGTCGTAAACAGTACGGTCTTTTCTAATTTTGTCGGCCAGCTCTTTTTTCTTCTGTGCTTCTGCCTCTGTATCAACGACCTTGTATGCTTCACGTGCACCCACTGCGATTTCCTTGCGCAGATCATCCACTTGCGCATTCAGTCGCTCTACTTCTTTCTTCGCTTCTTCCAGTTGTTTAGCGGCATTGTCCCGATATTGTTCCGCTTGAGCGCGAGCGAATTTTTCCTCGTTCAACAACCGGTTCGTATCATCGATCTCTTTATCTTGCGCTTGAATTTTGGCACTTACTGCATCGAACATTGATTGCAGCTGTAACCTTTGTTCGATCTCACCTGTCAGTTGTTTACTGAATTCATCTGCTTGAGCAATAAACGCTTTCTTGAGTTCAATCGTGACCAGTTGGTAACCATCTTCGCTGCCGATGACCTGGCGTAATGTAAGTCCGTCAAAGTCCATTGTGTCCAGTGCACTCACAAACTCTATTGCAGCATCCTGAATTTTGATTTGCTCAGCTGCTTGTTGTGCCAATTCCCTCTTCGCCTCATCCAGCGCAATCGCCGTTTGATTAATCGCAGTTTCATTACGCGGACTTTGTGCATTCAGTGCGTCCAATTCAGCTTGCAAACGATCGACTTTCTGTTGTGTGCTCTCCATATGAATCCTCCTAATTGGCTAAAAATTGCCGAATAATTCCGTATACCTCTATTTTACCACATAAACCTATATATTTACAGCTATTTACACCACATTTAGACGATTTATCTTCGATTATCACCACATTATGTGTTAATCACCGAACATCCAATCAAGATTTTCGTGTGATTCTTCCACCTGCGTTTGATCGCTCAATTGCATCACCTCCGTAAACCGCTCTAATTGCCTCTGTAAGCTTCATTGAGTCTCGGATGAACTTCACATCGTCCGATATGATTACGACGCCCACGCGACGCCCTGACTCGCTGTGAACGGTGCTTATGTATGTCTCGTTCATTTCATCATCACCATCCAGATTATGAGTCCCCAGAACGCCACCGCTAAGATCAACATGTTCATGCAAGCTTCGATTGCGTTGCCTTCTTCCTCGATCATGCTTTTCCCTCCAGCAGTTCAGGGTTTTCGTGGATATTTCCTAACACTTCGCACTCTGCGCGCAATTCGTAACCCGTCCATCCTCCGTGCCCTGCATTAGCATAATAAGTTGATCGAGGCACAGTTTTATATTTTGCTTGATGGATGTCGTAGCAAATGACACGTTTTTGATATCTCTCAACACCGTTTGATTCGCAACCCACGATATCCCCCTCGTAGATAGGGTCACCATTAGAGTCGTTTAATCCAGTCCACTGCATATAAATTAAGTGCTCCATGCTATCTATACCATCACCACTTGGCGAGCCGTTCCTAACGTCCGTACATTCGATTCCTGAGCTACCAAGCATAAATATCACATCAAAGTCTTCACCTGCATACAACATCTCATCCGCCACGTTATCCCACGCTCTAAACCTAATCTCTCTCATCCGATCTCCTCCACTTCTATTTCGATTCTCGGCCGATCACTGTACCACTTTCCGCTCTTACCGTAGTCCACTACTTGGCTGTCATTCTTCAGCAATATGCCCTCTATGGCGTCCTCGATGCCCTTGATGTAGTTTGATAAGTCTGGCTTACTCTTCGGCCTCATGGCGCCTTCTAGCGCCTGACGTTGTTTCACCTTCGACCAGCTATCGGGAATAGGCCTGTACACTTTTACCGTAAGCGACACCGCGCTCTCGATCAGCTGGCTCGGTTTGTTCTGGCTGGCTACCAGACTGACGTAGCGCTTATAGTCCTTTGACTTCCCTGGATCGTACATAACCACGTCGCCGCTATGTGTTTTGCCTGCTCTCGGCCGTCCCTGTGCGACTGGAGGACCATACACTGTAAATTGAATCATATGACATGCCTCCAGATTCTTCTTTTCTTGACAAGAAGTATTAATTTTTTTGATACCTGATAATCATCAGCGATCGCCTGAAGAGTTCGTGCGTCCATCCTGATAGACCTGACTTTGTTCTCGTTTAGTTTTACGCCGCCGCCATTTTTCGCACCCTTGGCTTGTCTACCTTTACGAGTCATATCTAGTGAATTTTCAGCTGATGTTCCCGCGCTAAGATGATCAGGATTGATGCACTTTGGATTATCGCAAGCATGAAGAATAATCATGCCCTGTGGTATTTCACCCTTTGAAATCGTGTAAATATACCTACTCAACCTCCAAAACTTACCCATCCTTGTGATAACCGGATATCCCTTCTTGTCTTTAGTGTGGCTTACGCATTCCCAACAACTATTTTCAGTAATTATGTACGTGATATCCTTTGCGTAACTTGATTTTTCAATAACTGGCTCCCCGTACACTGTGAATGCAATCATCGTCCCACCACCGTTAACTCCGGCTTTACCGCTACCTTCTCCAACTTCCCTGATACCGCCGTGATGCTGCAGCTGATCATCTTGTCTACTCTGTGCTCAGGCATGGGTTTGCCAAAAGGCATACCGTTGACTGATAGTTGATATAGGATCACGCCGTCCCCTCCTTCATCCTCATCATTTCCTGCGCTTGTTCCTGCTTTATCCCATTCACTCCCCAACTATTGGCCTTGTGACGGACGGTGTTCTCGTTCAACCCCATGCTCCTTGCAAATACGGATGCCTTACCGTACATAGCGATTCCAGCGATATACTCATCCTTGGTAAACGAGTTACGTGGCGCGTTCACTCTTCTTTGCTTACCTCTGGAGTAATGTGTCTCTGATTTCATTTTCTGCTTATACTTCGAACTTCCGCCCTCTTTGATGGATACCACGTAGGTGCGTTCACTGATCTTTATCAACTCGTCGCCTAACTCGCTCAACATATCGGGTACCGGACAAACTTTGCAGCAGGTAGAATCTGTGCTAGTTCTGTTCGGGCAGACCTCACAGTTACTTTTCTCGAGCGACTCGATTTGTTTGAGTATGCTAAATCTCCTTACACGTTTGTTCCTCCGTTCAATAGCGTTCATGGTAACCACTCCTTATGCGGATTTTAGAAGCTCCAATTTCCTGACCATCTCTGCTAGCACCATCCTGTATTTCCATTGTTTCAGTGGGTCCTTCTCTTGTTGCATCATTTCCTCGATGTGTGCGACCGCTTTAATGATTGCGTCCATGTCACCACTCCTAGAAATAGTTGTTTGTGATCGTTTGGTACACCTTGTCGTATTTAAGCTTCACCAGTCCCGTTGGACCATTCCGCTGCTTAGCTAGATTGACCTCGAGTATTCCTTGTTCTGCGGTATCTGGGTTGTAGTATTCATCGCGGTATAGAAGGATGATGCCGTCGGCTACAGCTCCTATCGCTGCACTCCCTGTTAAGTCAGAGATGATCGGGCGTTTCTGCTGTCTTGCGTCGATGTCTTGCTTGAGTTGGGATAATCCGAGTACGAAGCAATCGCATTCTTTAGCGGCTATCCGGATCTTTTGGCACACTCGGTGTAATGCTGATCCCGAGTTATCGTTCTTTTCAGAACCTTCGACGATCTCCTGAAGGTAGTCGATGATAACAAAGTCCAAACCTTCTTGCCGTTTCAGCCGTCGCATTTCGCTGGCTATGTAATCGGCCGTAATACCACGCGTGTCGTTGATGGTTATTTTCGAGATAATGCTCATTGCTGCACCGATATCATCTCGCTTCTCAGGTTGGACCTTACCTATCCTCAGATCCTGTAATGATATTCTTGCCATGCTTGCTACGAACCGGTTGTAAATTTGTGCTTTGTTCATCTCAAGGCTGAACATCGCCACTTTTAGTCCTTTTTTTGCAATGTTGGCTGCGAGTTCATTGGCGAATGCCGACTTCCCCATACTTGTCCTGGCTCCTAAAGCGAAGAAGTCCGAACGTTGGAATCCGAGAGTTAATTTATCGAGTTGCGAGTATCCAGTCATCATGCCAAATGCTCGATTGGGATCCGACATCTTGAGTTCTAATTCCTCGTACCAGTCGACAAGTCCGTCAATGCGGCTTTCCTTCTCTAGTGACCTCGGCCTGATCTCTAAAGCTTTTTGTTCGAACTCGTTAAGCATCTCTTCGAAATCCGTTGCTAATGGATCACTGACAATGCCTTTGTATGTCTCAAGCAAATGATTGAATTTGCGTCTCGCGTCAAACTCAATGAACTTTGTTAGAACATAGCTAAACTGATTCACCGATGGCACGGACCCCATCATTTCTGACAGGTATCCGATTCCACCAACTTTATGAATGCTGTTGCTGAAGTTGATTGCCACATTGTTTAAGCTGGCCTCGACTCCCTTTGCATTAAGCTTCTCAAGCATGACGAATATATTTTTGTGGACTGCGCTCATAAACATATCCACGTTGATATTGGTTAACGTATCTCTTACCAGTGTCGGATCAAGCAACAATGTTCCAAGGATCTGCGACTCAATAACTTCTGTATCAAACATCGCCGTTTACCGCCTTGATCATTTGGTATACCTCATCGTCCTCATCGGGTATGAATTCCTGTGGTGCTGATCGTTGCAGCGTCTCTGTTTTAAAATCAATAACTTGAAAATCAGATGCTTTCGTTTTACGTTCTGATATCCACTCATTCATGACTTTGCAGAAGTAGTTAATGTGCTTGCCTCTAGACTTACGCATGGCTTTCTCGATGACTTCTAAATCTGCTTTACCGACGTAGGAGAACACATCATGCAACGCATCGATTCCACCATCAATTTGATACTCGTTAAACCATTTTGTGAGTTTGGTTTCATGACCATTAGATGAGTGCGGTGGCGCTTCTTCTTCTTCTTCTTCTTTTTCTTCTTCTTTTTCTTCTTCTTCCCCCGAGTCTCCCCTGAGTCTCCCTAGACCGTCACTAGACTGTCTATACACGGTCTCAATAGGGTATTTAATCTCGTTACATACCTTTAGAAATACACTTATGAATGGTTTATATTTGATAAATCCTAATTCCTTAGCGATACACGTCATAACAGCTCTACTTTTGATTGCATTATGCTTCATCCAATTTGTAATCATGATTTCCTGTGTATCATCGATATACATGATCTTTCTGTACTGCATGAATCTGTTCAACAACTTGTCCACTGTCTCGCGGTTGTAACCCGTTTCCATCTCAATGACACGCTTCGGTAACTCGTATATCCCGCATTGAGTCGTTTTGCTATTGCTCATCAGGTACAGGTAGAAGTATTTCTCCTCCGGAGTTAGTCCGAGAACAAAACCATCTTGCCAAAAACTGATGTGTATTTGACGGTATGTAGCCACCTTGATCCCTCCTTTATTCCTTCTTCAAAAGTTCAGGCGTCATGTAGATGTTGCCGATTACTTCCATGTAGCCGTTACCTCTTTTGTAATCATCCTCGTACTCCCAAAGTTCCAACCCATCATCGACACCGAAACCTCCCCTAAAGAAAATAACGATAAATTCATCTGTCCTATCGTCGAAACCATTATTACGGTAGATTTCTAATCGATCACCTTCGTAAATGTTATTTCCCTTTCGATCCTTAATTCCACTTTGAAGCATCTTCACCAACGTCTCATCCGCATACTCCGATATACTGTCTAACCCCACGTTGTACGTCATTGTCTCGGTGGCTGGGTTCCATACGCGAAAACGGTAATCCCTCATGTGGTGGCCTCCAGTACAGGTTCGTATATGTTACCGATGACAACCATTTTCGAAGTGTACTTTGGCAGCATATAAGCTTTACATTCTCCACCACACAAATTCCCGTAAAATTTCATTCTGAACTGGTAGCCAACATGTTTATCAGCAAAATCATTGTCGTGATAATAAACTTCATACCCAATGTAGTTTTTATCGTCTCTCCAACTTTCAGGAGGGAATCGTAGAATGTCACCCTCGTAGATCTCCTTACCATCGCGATCCGTTAGGCCAGTAAATTGACCTAATGTTTCCTCGTCAACCTCTTCGCTTGATGGGAATATCCGGTGAGTCTTTCGGCTGTCTGGATAGAAACACCCGTATGCGTAGGTACCATATTCCCATTCACCTTTGAAATTCTTAGCACGAAACTTATACTCTCTCATACTCTCCCCCTAACTTCCCATAATCCCCAGGATATGACGTGCGGCAAGTAGCGTATTCGGTCTAGCCAGTGCGGTGTAAGCCGACTCTTTTTCAGGTGTATCGTGCATGTTTTCCTCCTTATGACCCTCAATATTCAGCGAATGTTCATCACATCGCACTAACAATTGGATTCTCATACGTCCTGTTTCCCCTAAAAATCACAACGGCATTTGGAAACGGAGCGTTATCCTTTACTCCTCCAAATTTCAGCCTTCCTTTGACAAATCTAATCTCTCCATGCATACAGTAATCATGCCACCACCGTGTATCCGTCCTTGCTGGCAGAAGACAAACCACTGTGGCTCCATCTAGAGACGACTCATATGCTTTCTGTACCCAATCCTTGATTCCACGTCCGTATGGTGGGTTCATCCAACAGATACCTTCCCATTTTTGAAAGAGACCGTCATCGGATGGTGAAAAGAATTTATTGCACTTTGCATTATCGGAAAGGGCACACACATCTAATTCAAACCCGAACTCAGTGTGCAATTTATCAAAAAAGTCTTGAGGTGTAGCCCATAAATCTGTTGCTGATGAATAATGTACTGACATTTTTTCAGTCATAGATGGAACCCTCCCACGGCCTCGTCAATAATGTCTTGATTGATTCCAATGTACCTAAGAGTGATGCTCGGCGCGCTGTGGTTGAATATCTGCTGTAGCAGCGCCACATCCTTGTACCGCTTGTAAAAGTGATAGCCAAACGTCTTCCTCAGCGTGTGCGTCCCGATCTCCGACAGCCCGACTTCCGCTGCCGCAATGTTTAGGATGCGATATGCTTGCACTCGTTTGATGTTCAGCTTCGTTCGATAGCTTGGGAACAACGGATCGCTATCCTTCTTGCCTTTGATGTATGCGTTAATGATTTCGCGCAGCTCCGCATTTATCGGGAAGCGCCGCATCTTGCCAGTCTTGCGCTCTTTATGCGTCAAGTGTGACTTGTTCCGCACATCGCGGACGTTAAGCTGAAGCAGATCACCAATGCGCAGCCCCACGTTAATTCCCATCACTAGCAAAAACCAATCCCGATTCGAGCGTTTCAGTAAAACCCGTTTCATCTCATCCAGCTTCTCGACACTTCGAATTGGCTGTACAAACTGTATGGCACTCCACTCCTTTTATCTCTCTATGAACAGGCATATTCATTTTGTTTCTTCACATTACGGAGGCCCACCATCGGCCCCCCGCTATCGCTAAGCTGATTCGGCCGTTTCGATGCCGCTAGCGCCTGCAATTTACTCCTGAACTCTTCAAGCCACTCTCTACCCTCGCCCGTCGTATCCGCCCAGGAATGACACTCTACGCAGAGGTGAGCCAACTCATTTACTGTCGTGCGTCCTTCTATCTGCCAACGTCTGACCGTATGCGCCGCCTGTAGAGCGATTCCACCTCGTCCACAATGCTCACATCGTCCGTTTGATCTAGCTGCTAATTGGAGCCTTACAGAAGGTCTGATGGAGCCCCGCTGTTTTGCTGTTGGTGCGTTACGTTTATGTTGTGGCTTCGGGCATGCGTTAAGGGTGAATAGGGTCATGTGTCACCTCAAACAGCTCAAAGTGGTCATCACACTGATGAAGTTCATTTCCGCATGAACTGCAGATGTGACTTACGTACTCTTCGTCCCATTCAACTGCATCAACCTCAATTACTCCTTCATTGCAGCACTCATCTGGTTCTTTGTACCAATCAGAACCCAGTTTCCACTTAGCTGGACCGCGATACATTCCGCAATAGAATTTAACTTTTACCGTCTCAGTCATATGTCACCTCAAAATGGGAGATCGTCATCAGATATATCTATAGGCTTGCCATCGTCTTTGAATGGATCTTGTTGCTTCGACTCTTCTTTTTCTTTGCCACCGCCGTTAGACTCAAGAAATCGCACATTATCCGCAATCACCTCAGTCACATACACTCGTTTACCCTCGTTGTTGTCATAATTTCGCACCTGTATGCGCCCTTCAATAGCGGTCAATCTACCTTTTCTGAGGTAATTCGCACACGTTTCTGCAAGTTGCCTCCAGGCTACGATGTTGATGAAGTCAGCTTCTTTTTTACCGTCATTTCCGCTGAATGGACGATCTACAGCTAGTGTAAAAGTAAAGACCGCCACGCCTTGATAATTGTAACTTGTTTTGTCGCTATTACTAAACTTATTTTGGTGTTTTTGTAACATGGTTTTGGCGCTTTCTGTATCATGAATTGACATTTCGCATGAATTCTGTAAGATGATTCGTCGCAAACTAGTCGTTTCCGCACAAAAAAACACGATACCAGTTGGCTCGTGTTTTTTCGTTGAAGTTTCTAAGATGCCGTCAAATTGTATATGACGCTTCTTCTGCGAATTGTATCGTATTCTTCAAGCTTGTGTTCAAAAGGAATTGTACCTAAGTATAAAATTTTGATATCAGTCTCATTTACAAGCCATGACATAAACAAGAAATGATTCATCCATAACCTATATGAATGTAATAGATTTTGCGAATCATCAATTACTAGAAACCTACAACTTGATACCTTTCTTAATAGAATTGTTTTCAGATCAGCTTTAGACATATTTTTGTAAAATATCATTTCTTCTCTCAATAATGAAAGTATAAACTCCCTTTCATTGTCGATATAAGGAGCTTGAGTGTATATGACTGAAGTTTCATCGGAGTTCAATTCTCTTATTAACTCTTTTGCAAAAGTTGTTTTTCCAATACCAGTAGAACCATCAACAAACATAAAATTGGCTTGCGAATGATTAATGAATTTCTCGAAACTTTGTTTGAGATCTGTAAACATAATAACTAACCCCCATTGACGAAAATAAATTATACTTTCATTATCACCAAAAATCGGTATCAATATACTTACTACATAAGATAATTTTTCAATTCTTGGGTTGAAAAGTACATATAGTTAATAGGAGTTACTATTATCATATTATCAACCAAAGTCCCTGAAGAGACTGGAAGTTGCTGTTATGTAACTTGTACTAACAATCGAATCTACGAGCGTCACTAATAGCTAAATAGCGGCTGCCGCGGTGCGATTTAGTTATGAAGCTGATTCCCAAAAGGCTGAGAGTTGACCCCCAGGGTCTGTCAAGATCTTTGTGTAAACTCTTTTAAAAAGATTTCTCCCCGAGGGGAGAAAAAATTTTCAGCGTAAAAATTGGCCGATGCGATCGGGAAAGAAGACCGAAAGTTGGAGTAAAATCTGGCCCCAATTCTGTACTCGGCCGGTCCATTTACGAACGACATCCATTGTGGAGAGATAAAGCATTTTCAATAGGGCCTCGTCTGTGGGGAAAATACTTTTCCCATTCGTAACCTTACGAAGCTGGCGATGGTAACTCTCAATCATATTGATGGTATAGATGAGCTTTCGAAGCTCAGGCGGGTACTTGAAGAAGGTGGCCAATTCATCCCAGTTAGAACGCCATGAACGGATGATCAAAGGATACTTGCCGCCCCAGGCTTCTTCAAATAGGTCAAGTTCCAGCAACCGCATCTTCTGTTGCTGCTTTGTAAATGGGCTTCAAGGCTGCCGTTACCTTCTTAATATCCTTATAGGACACATAACGGGTCGAATTCCGGATCTGGTGAATGATGCATTTCTGGATCTGTTTTGGGAAAAGAGGCTGAAATGGCTTGGGAAAAGCCAGTCAGGTTGTCGACACAGGTGATCAATTGGAAATCATCGTAGGTGAGACTTCAATACCGTACAATTGCTCGAGGTGATCCTGAATATCTCTCGCGCTGACCTTTGGCGTACATGGCAACAATCTGATCCTCAATGCCCGTTACAGTTGATTGGTGCTTCTTCACAACAACTGGCTCAAACTCACCTTGACGATCCCGTGGCACTTCGATTTCATGTTCCCCATATTCGCTGATGATCGTTTTCTTGCTTTTGCCGTTTCTGCTGTTGGTGGTTTGTTTGTTCTGAATGTCGTGTTTCTCGTACCCTAAATGCGCATCGAGCTCAGCTTCCAACATCTCCTGCAGTGTCTCAGCGAAGAGCTCCTTTAGTGCATTCTGGGCATCTTGTGCCGTTACAAGTTTGTTCTCCTTAATGAATTGCCGCAGCTGTTCCTTAGACCATAATCCCATGTGTTCTCCCAACCCTTCCTAGTAATTCTATTTTAATAAGTTTGAGAGTTTACACAATGAGTAGAGAATTATCGAAAGTCATGACAAAAAAATGAGCTCCTTAGAGGCAGGAGCTGACTTTGGATAATTCTATTGGACTAAACTGCGGTGGGTTACTACTATGGGTAATCAAAGAAGGACATACTGCTCTCGAAAACCTTATATTTCTAATGAGCTAAGCTGAAGTACAAAAATAATGAGCCCCAAGTACATCAAAACTGCTCATTTAAACGTAGCTTCCCCCTCCCCAATCAAGCGGCAATTTTATACTTATGCAATTTCCTCTTCAGGTGAAGCTCGACTAATATGGCCGACACCACAGCAAGGGCAAAGGTTAATATCTTTACCCGTCAGCTTTTTAAATAATTCCATGGTGGACAATTTCACTTTCGGCGTATCGCTAATCTTGGTTTTAGTAAGTTTTTTGCACAATTTGAGCTTGGTTGTTTTATTACGGGGGCTGAGTAATCCGTAATGTCGAATTCTTGTAAATCCGGTAGGCAGTACATGAATCAGAAAGCGACGAATAAATTCTTCTGTTGTTACCTTCATCTCTTTCTGTTTATTGCTATCCTTGTAGTCACGCCATTTGAATATCACTGCACCATCCTCAAGTTTCAGGATCCGGTTATTCGATATGGCAACGCGGTGGGTATATCTCCCCAGATATTCCACGACACAACCCGCGTTTTTAAAGGGGGGCTTGCAATAAACGATCCATTCTTTCTGATACAGTGAAGACATCAGTTCATTGAATCTCTCCTGATCTTTCAGATCAGCAATAGAACCGTAATAGTCGAGTTTGGCCTGCTTCAGATAATATAAAAATTTCCCTCTGAATTTCCGGGATAGCACCTTTACAGGGATAAAAAACCTCTTTCTTGCGTGAACCCATTTACCGGACGTATTCAAACCTCCGCCTGGGACAATGCAATGAAGATGTGGATGATGCATCAGGTTTTGTCCCCAGGTATGGAGGATCGAGGTAAAGCCAATTTGCGCACCTAAATACTTGGGATTAGCTGCAAGCTCGGATAAGGTTTCGGCTGCGGCCTTAAATAACAGGTCATACACCACTCGTTGATTTTGGTAGGCTACCGGATTCAACTGATCCGGCAAATACCACATGGAAATAGCCCACATTCAGCAAATCCTCTTTTCGGGCTTCAATCCAGCGTTCTTTCTGTAATGTTTGGCACTTGGGGCAATGACGATTTCGGCAAGAGTTGTAAGAAATTCGCGTGAAATCGCAGTTGTCGCATGCATCTATATGTCCACCCAAAGCGGCCGTCCGACAGCTTTCAATGGCGCGCATGACCTTCAACTGATCGAGATAAAGAGAGTGATCGAGCCGATAGGCAGAACCATTGGCCAAAAAAATATCTTGTAATTCAACCATGGCAAATAACCGATGGTTGTGACATTATCGTGGAATGATCCAACGGACTTTTCAGACCTGAAGTGACGTTGGCCAAGTGCAGGTAAATCGTCGTAGACTGAATATGAGCATGGCCTAGCAATTCTTTAATCTGTAAGAGTGAGGCGCCATCTTCAAGCAAATGCGTGGCAAAGGAATGACGCAGCGTATGAACGGATACATCTTTAGCAATTTTCGTTCGTTTCTTGTAGAAGGCATTCTTGATGCCGGCGGAAGTGATGGGAGTGACCTTATTCGTTCCGAGGAAAAGCCAGCCTTCCGGGTGCTGTGGGCGATACACTTTCCAATATTCACGCAGCACATGAAGGCAAGTTTCCGAAAGCAAGGTGAATCGATCCTTGCCGCCTTTGCCACATCCAACAAACACCCGCATGGTTTTGGAATCGATATGCTGGATTTTGAGCGCCGCGGCTTCACTGACACGTAGGCCCGAACTGTAAACCACCATGAGCATGGCCTTGTGCTTGATGTTGTCGCAACCAGTCATAATGGCCGAAACTTCTTCTCTCGTTAGTAATTCGGGGATGCTCTTACGCTTTTTCTGTTGTGGGATCTGAAGATAATTCAGTGTGCGATTCCACGTAACGGCAAAGAGAAACCGGATGGCTGCACTGTACGTATTTACGGTTGCAGGTGAAGATTTCTTTTCTTGAATCAAGTATTGCAAAAACTTACGAATGTCCTCTACATCAAGTTCGTCCACCGGACGATTACAATACGTCAAAAAAATGCGCGCATTCAGTGTATAACTTTCCAGTGTGTTCTTCGACAACCCCCGAAGCAGGATGTCTTCCCTTAAACGTGACAAAACTTGTTCATTGTTGTCCATGGCTGTTCTCCTTAAAATGATTTAGCAGTAAAACTGCATGGTCATTTTAAGACAGGAGTAGTCTAATCGAAAAGCATGGATAAGAACACAAATGTTGGGTTTATGGTTTTAACCACCGCTACAGCGGTTTATCCAAATTATTTTACAGCCTCGCCCCACATCTTCTCTTATATAGAGACCCACATTTATTACTTGTATTTCTCTTATTCATAAAAAATTAATTATTTAGTTTCCACGTATCTTCTCCGTATTTATTAACAACTTCTATAATGCCATCTTTCTCTTCTGCAACAGTCCTCCATTCATGAAGTTCCTTATTTGCAACTTTTTCAATATAAATATCCCAAATTAATGCTAATTGATTATCTGAAAGTAACTTTGCTAACGCTTCTTTTTCTAATAATAATCCAGTATTATAACCTTCCAATGCCAAATTAAAACAAATCAATTTTCCATCATTGTCAAACCAATACCCCTCTTGACCTTGCTGTAATCCAAGTTTCTTTACAATAAATTCTGAGGGCATTAAATAACTAACAGACTCCTCAATAGAATTATCATAGTCCTTCTCCCATAGATATTCCAAAGTAGTATCTAACAGTTCGCTATATTTATCTTCTTCTTGTTCAAGTTCCGATCGGTAGTCAATATATGCTTGATGCCAAAAATATTCACGAGAAAATATTTTATTTACTGATTTCCAATGTTTATTGTATCAATATTCATGAACTTTGCGATTCCCTTACTCAAATTGTTGACGGAGTTTCATCCCTATTTCAAGGTGGATTACGTGCTTGCAGATGCAGGCTACGATCTCGCACCCATTTACCAGCAAGCACAGGCCCTGGGAGCTTCTGCACTCATCGATTACAACAAACGAAATGAACAACCCCTCGAAGGTAAAGATAAGTATTTTCGCCCTACCTGCAAAGAAGGAAAGAGCTACAGGTACGATAGTTTTGATCCAAAGTATGAAACGCTCAAGTACACGTCACCAAAGGTATGTGGGAGCTGTCCGTTTAACGATGGAGAATGCCAGAAAGTTCAATATTATCCGCCATCGAGGAAAACTAGCAAGCGTAGACTTTCAGTTATCTTGTTTAGTCTATACAGCATGCAAATTAAAAGTAGACCGTGTTAGAAAGAGCCAATCTCACAAGGCTGTGGCTTAATTTTTTTAAAAATAGACCGTCAAACTTCGGATAACACAAGCATCATTTAAAAACGTTATGAAATTGATTCATATAACAAAAAATGAGGAAAGGTTATCGCATGAATTGCTTAACTACGCTATAAAAGCTTCAGATTTAGCATCCACTGTCCCGCTTCGTTCAGATAACCGACACTTTCTAAGTCCGACTCTTGCTGCAACTACATAGATAAGCAGTTTGTCTTCGGGCAAGAGTAATGTTTGAAGTAGTACTTCAAACACATTCTATTAAACTCAATCCATTTCCTTATAGAATTCCGAGATTTCATAACAGAAATTCGTTTTTACAAAACCTAGCCCAAACGCTTTGTTTAAACAATCACTCTCATCCCTTAAAGAGTTGATTCCCACGACGATAAGCACCCGGAGTTACTCCAGTAAGCAACTTAAACAGTCGATGGAAGTGAGAAAGACTCTCAAAACCACATTTTTGGGCAATAATCTCCAAAGAACTATCGCTTGTCAGAAGCATCTCCTTGGTGTTGGCGATTCTCTTTGCATTCACATAGTCGATCACACTTATACCTGTGTATTGTTTAAAGGCACGTGATAGATGTGACGTGGATACTGATGCACGCTTTGAAAGAGTCGTTAAGCACAAATCGTTCTCAGTATGATGTAGATCGATGAATAGCAGCAAGCTTTGCATCCATTGAGGAACTGAATGAACGGGATCTTCGGTTTCGGATTGCACTTGAGACATGAGCCGGTTCAATTGCAATAGTAGAAATTGAAGTTGAAGGCAAATCGCGTGCTTATACCCGCTTTTTCTATCCTCTAATTCCATCTTAATCTGTTCGATAATCGACATAAAGGTGCCCCGCAAGGCCTCCGGAATATTTACCTTATACTTTCTTCGTTTTCTTGCCCATTCAAAACTACTTAGTATGAAATGAGTGTCCCCTAGAGAGGGTATCCTTACCAGAGATGGAGAAAAAAATAACGCTGTCGACAAAACTGGGACCTCTGTGTCTGGAAAAGCTCGATGGATGGTGTTTCCTGGAATAACAAAGAGATCCCCCTCACTCATATCATAAAAGTTGTGATTAAGTAAAAATGTTCCTCGACCTTCGTAAATGTAAACTAACTCATAGCGGTCATGAAGATGCTCGGGAAGTTCATGCTGAGGGGATTTTCGATCCCTGTAAACCATTTCAAACGGAAACATGGGATCATTAAAAAACGATTTGCGTAAAGGTTGCTCCATCATTTTTCCACTCTTTTCACTGATTTCTATATACACATCAAAATATAGCACATTTCCGCAATTATTCGCCATTAAATATCCATTTAAAAGATGATAATATAACTATACAAGAAGGAGGTTATCATATGCTGATTGGAATTCCTCGAGTAATATCACCAGAACTGCTGAAGATTTTAATGGAGATGGGGCATGGCGACGAAATTGTTCTTGCTGACGCCAACTTTCCCGCGGCAAGTATCGCTAACCGACTGGTCCGCTGCGATGGGCATCCCATACCGGATCTTCTCGAAGCAATCTTGCCCCTTTTCCCACTGGACCGTTATGTGGAACGGCCTGCTGCCTTGATGGATGTCCTTCCGGGCGACCCTGTTGAAACGCCAATTTGGGAGCGTTACCAACAATTGATTCAAAAGCATAGCGGTATCGCTGAGCCTTTCGACATGGTAGAACGCTTCGCCTTTTATGAACGTGCCTCCAAAGCCTATGCCGTTGTTGCAACTGGAGAATCCGCTTTATATGCCAATGTAATTCTGAAGAAGGGCGTAATTCCTCATGAGAATTGATGCACATCAGCATTACTGGAAGGTAGAACGAGGCGATTACGGTTGGATCGTTCCAGATCTTAAGGTATTATATCGCGATTTCGGCCCTGAGGATTTGAATCTGCACCTTAGGAATCATCACCTTAACGGTAGTATTGTCGTTCAAGCCGCCCCATCGTTAGAAGAAACGGATTATATTCTTAACCTCGCCTCATCACACGATTCCATACTCGGTGTGGTCGGTTGGCTGGATCTAAACGACCCTCAACACCGTCAGCACTTTGAACGATTCCGTAGACATCCTAAATTTGTCGGTTTTCGTATCATGATTCAGGAGATGCCCGATGCCAACGATATTTTGAATCCCCACTTTGTAGAAGCGTTGCGCTCTTATGCCTACGAGGCCGTGCCAATTGACCTACTTGTTCTCTCTCATCAGTTAGCTCCGCTTGCAGAGTTGTTGGACGTGGTACCCGGCCTGCACGGAGTTATCAATCATTTGGCAAAACCTAGAATCGTTGAAGGCTTATTGGAGCCATGGCTCAGTGATATGCGTCGAATCTCCGCTCATCCCAATATCTATTGCAAACTATCAGGGATGGTCACGGAGGCCGATCATAAGAACTGGAAAACTTCGGACTTCCGTCCTTATGTTCAAAAAGTGTTGGAATTGTTCGGATCTAAACGAGTGATGTTCGGCAGCGACTGGCCGGTTTGTTTACTAGCAGCAGACTATGATCAAGTCGTGGAAGTTTTGATGGAATCGCTTTCCTCGTCATGGGGAGAAAATGAAACAGCGCTTTTGTTTGGCGAAAACGCGAAGACATTCTATAAACTTGGCAAGGAGGTAGTCAAATGAAATATAGAACGCTCGGTCAGACAGGACTTGAGGTTTCCGCATTAAGCTTTGGAGCATCTTCACTTGGCTCTGTATTTCAGAAGACGGATGATGCGGAAAGCGTAAAAACCGTGCATGCCGCCATCGAAATGGGCATTAATTATATGGATGTATCTCCCTACTATGGATTAACCAAAGCAGAGACTGTCCTTGGCAAAGCCATAGCCCAACTCCCGCGCGACAAGTTCTTACTGTCAACGAAAGCAGGCCGCTACGGCTCGGATCAGTTTGACTTTTCAGAAAAGCGCATTCTCGACAGTGTAGACGAGAGCCTAGCCAGACTACAAACGGACTACTTGGATATCCTATTTTTGCACGATATTGAATTCGTTCCTTTTCAGCAAGTCGCCGAGGGCGCATTTCACGCGCTTGATAAACTAAAGCAATCGGGAAAAATTCGTTTTGCTGGAGTATCCGGGCTACCACTTTCCGTATTGGAGAAAGCCATTCTCCATACCCACTTGGATGTGGTGCTCTCTTACTGCCATTATTCATTAAATGATACGACATTGCTATCCATCCTTCCACTTCTCGAACGTCATGCGGTCGGTTTAGTGAACGCTTCTCCGCTTTCAATGGGACTTCTGAATACAAACAAACTCCCTGATTGGCATCCTGCAAGCGAGGAAATTAAGCGTGTCTGTAAAGAAGCCGCTCATTTGTGCGCGCGCAGCGGAGTCGATATTGCTAAATTAGCCATCCAATTCTCCGTTGCGGATGAACGTATCCCTACTACTCTGGTCAGCACAAGTAATCCACTTAATATCCGTCGTAATGTTGAATGGGCAAATGAGGCCCTCGACGAGGCTCTCTTGCGCGAGGTACTAGCCACTCTTCAACCGATTCAGAACAAATCCTGGGTTAGCGGACTGCCGGAATATAATCTAAACATCCTACTCTAGAGGAGGTCTTATAATGAAAGCAATAATTTGTGAAGAAGTCGAGCGCTTCACTATAGTGGACTTACCTGACCTGCAATCGAAGCCTGCAGAAGCGATCGTTCGTATCCGCAGAATCGGTATTTGCGGGACAGACTATCATGCCTTCAAAGGAAATCAGCCCTTTTTTTCGTATCCTCGCGTATTGGGCCATGAATTAGCGGGAATCATTGAGCAGATCGGGGAGAACGACGCTGGTCTACGTGAGGGCGACCAGGTTAGTATAATGCCTTACCTTCACTGCGGCATATGTATTGCGTGCAGGAACGGCAAGACGAACTGCTGCACGGATATGAAAGTGCTCGGCGTCCATGTTGACGGCGGGATGTGCGAGAAAATTTCCATCCCTGTTTCTCACCTGTTGAAGACCGACGGATTGACCCTCGATCAAACTGCAGTACTCGAGCCGTTGGCGATTGGCGCTCATGCCGTAAGACGATCCGGGCTTTGCTCCGAAGAGTTCGTTCTCGTTATCGGCGGAGGCCCTATCGGACTAGGGGTCATGATATTTGCCCAAGTTGCCGGCGCTCGTGTCATTGCTATGGATATTAATGATGAGAGACTAGCCTTTGCCCGTGCCTGGGCCGGTGTGTCCCATACCGTTAACGCATTGGAGAATCCCCTCGAACAGTTACGGGACATAACGGGCGGGGAACTTCCGACCGTCGTTTTGGACGCCACAGGGAATGTGAGATCGATGACGGACGCGTTCGGATTCACTTCACATGGAGGCACCTTGGTGTACGTAGGGTTAGTGAAGTCGGACATTGCCTTCCACGATCCTGAATTCCATAAACGAGAATTAACGCTGATGGGCAGCCGGAATGCGACTAAAGAAGACTTCCTTCATGTATTGGAGACAGTCCGCAGCGGCAAAATCGATGTTGAACGATATATTACTCATCGATCCTCGTTCCAAGAAATGCCCGACCACTTTGAGAGCTGGTTAAAACCTGAATCGAGGGTCATTAAAGCCATGATAGAACTTTAAACAAAGAAGGTGTCCCTTAGCTTAGCAAGCTTGGGGGCACCTTCTTTGCTTTGAACGCTGCTTAGTCTTATCGCGTATTCCTTGAATATTGTACAAATTATCTCGTCAACAGAACCTTCTCAACAAATTGCTATCGGGTGAATAACCGATGCGGTAACTCCTTTTAATTTAAGAGGAGTCACGATAATAACAAATTCATACACCTGTTCCTGGGCAAGTTGTTCTAAGTTCAGGCATTCCATTATAGGAACTCCTTGTTCCACCAGCAGGTAAATATGGACATCATGTTTTGGTGATGGCAGCACTTCAAATGTAGAAGTATCGCCTCCGACAACGATTGCTCCCTTCTCAACTAGATACTGTGCCGCTTGCAAATTGACTCCTGCATGTCTGCTTAAAAACCGTTTGTTTTCTTTCATCCAATACTTAGAGAATCCTGTACGGGTCAAAACGCACATTCCGTTGGTTATATGTATTCCTTGCTTCTCTTCACAAAGCTTGATATCTTCGGCAGTAATTGCATAACTATCTTCTAATATATCTACACCAAGAGCTTTAGGTATATCCAAGAGTACCCCCTTGGTAATAATTGGTGGCATTTGTTCGACGCTCCACTTCAAGATCCCCTCATGATTTTCAGCATCTGAAACGGTTTGCCCTCCAAAAAAGTATCTCTCGTCCCCAACCCGTTTACTGAAGTGGCACAATGCGTCAATGTGTGTCCCAGTGTGTTGTCCCATCATAGTAAGCTCTGAAGCAAATCCTCCGGATCCTTCTAAAATACCATCTGAATCAAAGTGCCGGATATGTGGCATGATTTTAAATGGTGCATGGCCTTCAAATACAGGTATTCCAGGTTCTAGTACCTGTTGAAGGCTATAAACTCTACCAGTACGAATCATTGAAATTAATTGAGGCGTAAATTGTGGAAAGGACAGCTTTCCATAGATTTTTGCCGTATGTTCTAGATTTCCTGTCATATCCAATCACCAATTCCTCATTCTATTGTGGCTAGTAATAAGTATTCCTGTTGGGTCATCTTAATTTCTTGTTAAACAATTTGCTAAAAAATTAAGTGAGTTCCTATAATCCACTATGTTTCAACTATCTTCTTCAGCTCGATGCTGCCACTCCCGATTCCGCCTAAGGGAAACGAAATTTCATTCCGTTTCCCTTAGGCATAGACGAGATTTCTACATATTTCCATTTAACACAACCTCAAGTCATTAATTTGTGCTGACGGCAAGAATACTCCCTTGCTCGATTCGTACCTCTTCGTTAAAGAGAATGATATTCTCCTGCCGCGTAAATGGAATGCCTGCACCATCCAACTTTACTTCCGCAATTTCCTTGTTCGCGAGCAAATCAGAGCCGAGACTCCGGATTCCAAGGCTGCCGTATTGAACCTGCAGGGATAACTGTCCGTTATTGTGGACGAATTCCCCCCAGCCGGTATGCAGCGAATAGAAGCAGCGAAACTGATCCTGATTGATTTTCGGATCAAAGCCGATATGTCCTCGAACCATGTCGTATTGAAATCCGCTCAATGCAAGCAGGAATCCGTAAGATGCCATCGACCGGGCATAGTTGCTTCCGCACTCAAACTCATTCCAGGGATTTCGGTTCAAGCCGTCATACCGGTCGCGAATCGCCTTTACTACCGATAAGCCCTCATCAATTAACCCTTCATAGATCAAATGGCAGGCCGCCTGATACTCGTAACCGTTCTGGGTTTCGTCCTGGTATGGAATCGGGATTTTCGGACTGTTATTCTTGGGCCAAGTGGCGATGACGAGTCCCTTATCGTCGTTCACCGCATAAATGCGGCATGCATTGACATAATTCCGAAAGCACTCTACGAAATTATTCTTAAACAAATTCGATAAAGCCGTCTTAACTTGATCCTTTTCGAATACATAACCTAGTCCTACAATGTGCGCAAACCACTGCCCGATGACCTGATCGATTTCGCAGCCTTCGGCAATTTGATATTTCATTTCCTGAGTTTCTTCATTCCAATAAGTTTGTTCAGCCTCAAATTTCTCAAGCAGCGTTCTATCTTTCAAATTCACGGATTGATGGTAATATTCGCCGTTAAATAAATGTTTGTTCGCCCAATCGGAACCGCTTTTGCACAGTTTCAGATACTCCTCCTGTTTATCCCGTTCGCCCAAATGCCCCGCCATCTCCGCCGCGGCTTTCAGGGCAGTCAGATAATAGCCAGTTAACCAGGAGTTCGGACCGAACAATTCCATGTCTAACGTATGGTGCTGCCGGCCTTCCATCACACCGTCTTTATCCAGATCCCACAAATCCTCATTCGTCGCATCCCAAGCATATTCCAAAGAACTTTTCACCTTCGGCCAAACCAATTTCAGCCATTCCGTATCTCCGGAAATTTTCCATTCCCGATATGTCTTAATAATGCCGCCCATTTGTCCGTCCGCAGCAGCCCTGTGGTGATTTTCCTTAATCGTCCTTTCTACAGGCAGAAATAATCGGAATGTCATTTTCCCGTTGCTGTGCAAGGCATATTTGAAATCCACTTCCCGCATACCTCTTGCGAGGGCCGGGAATAAAAAAGCCGTAGCCTGCTCATAGTTCCAAACGTGCGTACACGAACCTTCACAAGATCCCTCATGCGCGTGAACTCCTTCAAAACCGTAGAGAGTGCCGTCGGTCAGGCGTACGCAGGTAGCTGTTTTCAAAACGGAAATGGTGCTGGAGATCGCGTCGATGACTACATCGGGAAGCGTCGAACGGAATAACAATTCTTTAAATGCCATCGTATCCGAATAGAGCTGGTTATGGTTCTCCCATACATAACGTGCCGAAGCCGTCGAATCTTGGAACAAGGTGGCATAATAATTTTTCCATACTGGGTTAGGGTTGAGAGTCCCTTCCGGTGTAATCCCCGGATTCCAAAAATTTTCAAAATTAGGGTAACTCCAGGTGATCATAAAGCGAAAGACACCCGTCTCTCCCGGAGCAAGCTTTTGATGTGCGCTTAATAGACAAACGTCCTTCAAGTTGTTCGTGGAAGTATTGTCGCGCGTCGTTTCATAATAGCGCTCCTTGAACCTACCTGGTGCGGAAAACTCCTTCCAGAACACCGTCAGATTGTCAAACCAGCCTCCCCGATACCAATAGCTTTGATAGCTCACATCCGGGTTATCCGTACTGAGTGTCATGTCTCCGAATTCGGGAGCATCTTCCTTATAGGCTTTGGAATACAGATTCATCCCTTTAAAGGAACCGAAATCACGATATTCATTTATCGCACCTTTTGCAGCCGGATTGGTTAGATTGCCAACTACGCTGATATCCAGAGCTACATCGGATTGGTTGGTGACCTCATAGGCCAATATTGCTGCAGGAATCGAGGAATCTTTATCGTTTAACGGAATAAACGGATTATATGCAGTTAATTTCACATCCAACGGAACACTCTCGTCCTCGAACTGAATTTCGGCAAAAGGAAATTCCCCTTTGAAAGAGGTCGAAGTAAAATGGGTAAATCCGGCCATGCTTTCTCTCGCGACCCCGAAACCGAAGCCCTGAAAGTTTTCACTTCCTGAACCAGTGTAAGGAGGATGCAAATCCCCATTTAATATTTTCGACACTTTAACAGTACCGTTATGTTCTGCTTTGATCGCAAAGAACGAAAATCCGTTGTAGCTGTTTTTATTGGGTCTGTTAAAGATCTCCCAATCGAAGAGTCTGCCGTTTCCGGCAAGGCCAATGGAACCTGAACCGATTCCGCCGAGCGGAAATGAGATTTCGTTTGTATAGCTTCCCTTGCGGACGAAATCTTTGTTCATGCCGTATAATTGTTCTTTTGAATAACTCATATGTCTGTTCCTCCCAGTATACAGTTATGTTTACTCACATGTTCTTGCCCGATCTCCGTATTTCAACTTTGACAGATGGTGAGAGGCCGTAAGAAAATTACGGAGTAGACCATTGGCGTAAAAGGGTAGCGGGGACAGCGCCTGCAATCACTAGGTTTCCAGGCTATAAATGCTAAGGTATGATCGTACAGTAGATCTCCACGTCCGCTCTTAGGATTTCCCTCCCCTGTCACGCTGGGTCAATGTCTATACTCCTTCGTTCACCTCGTCGGAATATCCGGTTACATTTTATTGCCTCCGGCTGTTATGCCTTCCACGAGGTATTTTTGTCCGAAAATATACAATATAAGCGGTACCACCCATGTTGATGTGACCCCAGCCAAAATAGAGGATAAATTTCCTGAACCGAACACCCCGTTAAATACCGTCATGCCGATCGGCCGATCGGCAGTGTCATTTTTTCAAATGTATTAAGAAAAATCAGCGGGCGGAAGAAATCGTTCCAGGTTAGGAAATCTCATTGATAAAAGGCCGCTCCTTCACAAAACGTTTGTCTATTCGAAATAATTTTTCACGATCGTATGACACGTTCACTTAAGTCCTTATTTCAATCATCAATGATGGTCAATGATCTGAAACGACTCAAAGTCTGCTGCCATCTCCTTGCCGGCGTTCGTCCAAGCAAATACTCCAACCCGAGGAGCGTTCAAGCTTGCACTGAAGAACGTACCAGCCCTGGTAAAGTGGATTCCGTTGGTTGAATAATAAGCGGAATATTGATGTCCAAGTTTGGTTAACCGCAAATACAAGGTTTGACTGGCAACGTTGTCTGGAACGGACTGATCTTCAGTTGTCTTGCCAACCTCCTTGGTAAAGACAAAATGGCTGATTCCGTCACTGCTCATTCTGCCTATCTTGACGTAATTGTCATCATCCTGATAGATGATGACTCCCGCCTGCTGATAATTACTGTCTAGCGGACTTGGGAACGTCAATTTGCTGACGATAGAGAAATCCTGTTCCGGCGCATTGCGCAGGAGGATGTTCTTTGCATTATTCGAGTCGTAAAACAGCTCGCCTTGCTGCCCGATGATCCTGACAATTCCAGTGTCAGGAAATAATTTGTATTTGGAAGAATCTTCTCGGACCCACGACCAAAGTGGGGGTTTTACTTCATTGGCAAAATGCTTTGGCGCAGCAGCTTTGCTTGCCGGCCCTTGAGGATCCGCTTCTGGCGTATGCGCAGGATGCAAGCGGGCCAGTAAAGATTGCAGAATCCCTACCTTGGGAAGATCGAGCGAATAGGCTTTGTATCCATACTCGGACCAAGACGTATTCTTTGCCACATTGACGATCTTAACATGAAGTTCCTTCTTGTTCGCCGTATAGGCCATGGGAATCATGAAGTCATCGTCTCGCCACAGATGGTAAACATTGCTGCCTGCATGATACCATGTACCGACAGGAACGCCATCGATGGAAACGGTAGCTTCACTGTTTGGCATCGTTTGATCAAATGTCCTTCTAAGAATGACCCCATGGTTATGGGGGTCCACTTTGAGCGTGAGTTCGCTGCTCCCCGTGTAAGAACGGCCGGGTAGCGTTACGACCCTATCTTCCTCGCTGCCTTCATAGGTACCGCTTCGAGTATCTTGCGAAGTTTGATCTGTGAGTTGGTAGGCATGACTCTGTTCACTGCTCGAATTGCCAATGTCCAGACTATCGGTAAGCTTCGTTTCCATATTGGCATTGTAGTAGTACACAAGAGAAGAGACCTCAACATTCGCATCATTCGTAGTCGTCTCGGACGGATTGTTGCCATTCAGATCAGCACCATGCTCCAAACCGAATGTGATCCCGTTACGGAATGGTATGGGATCGTTGATAAAGAATCGGTAAGCCGCCGTAAGGTCTTGCTCCCCTTCTTTATGAGCACCATTGCCATGAAAGGGCAGCGTAAAAGTTCCGTTGATGAAATATCCGCCGCCATTATAAAGATCCTCCGTACCGGTCCCCATCCATACGGGAGAACGGCTCCCGTCGATATAGATTCTTTCGTCCCCTTCCAGGTATCTTCGATCTGTATCGCCAGCGAACGATTGAATGATACCCACCACATGACCAATGCCTTGAGAATCAAGAACGGTATAATCGCTTCCATCTCCGGATTTAGGGTGAAGATCGGTAAACGCAGCGTGCAAATAGCCAACTTTATCCATAGAATCCGTAAAAGGGGTGTACTCTGTTGTAAACTTAACTGCTTTCGTTTCCATTTCCCTGAAAGAGACCAGATCAA
Source organism: Paenibacillus pectinilyticus (assembly GCF_001700435.1). GTDB lineage: Bacteria > Bacillota > Bacilli > Paenibacillales > NBRC-103111 > Paenibacillus_E > Paenibacillus_E pectinilyticus. The sequence continues at coordinate 1,246,710 of NZ_LYPC01000027.1, read as the reverse complement.
TCTGAGCCGATCGCTTGAATGGGGCTGGAAGGTACAAGTACAAGTCTCCGTTCTCATTTATACCCGCGGGAAGGGATCGAACGTTTTGAATACCGAATTGCCCCATAGCGAATACAGAACCAAGCGGAGCATAAAAACTAGGATTCTTCTCCCCGTCATAACGAATTCGCAACCATAGTTTGTTTAAGACATCCGCGCTGGCTTTCCGCTCTTCAATCACCTCGGGGATGTTCAGCTTTATGGACTGGATCGTTGCTGGACCGCGAAGATCGGCTAATCGAATTGTGGCACCGCCAGAGAGGTTAACCGTTTTCTCAGCAACGTTTCCCTTGGATTCATACGGCGTGCTTCCGGTCTTCTTCACTAAGTCGTCATAACTTTGATTGATATCGTGTTCAGGCCACGAAGCAATAGACGTACCAGGACTGAATGTATCATATCCGACCTGGTAGAAGAAGTCTTTGCCCACTGGCGTTGCCGTAATCTTCAAGCCTTTGGCAAAGGGGATCGTTACATAACAGAAATTGCCTCCGCTGGATACAGAACCGTCTCCTGTCAAATGCTCAAGAAAAGGCGGCGTAGATCCATTAAACATATCTCTCATCTTGATCTTTAAGCGTGGAGATGATTCCCCGTCAAAGTAAAATTGAAAATAGGTTTGATCTATATCCCATGCGCCAGCGAACCATAATCGGTTTACTTTTCCCGGGCCCTTAACGTCTAGCATAACCTGATCATGATGGTCATCCGTATAAAGGAAGTTGCTTTGGTCCCATCCGTCATTGTTGCCCCCCGCACGGTCATAGCTTGACTGAAGGGCGGAGAATACGTTGGGCCGCAGGTAGGCTAGCTTATTATAATTCTCAGATGCATCAAAGGTATAAGACTCATTTGTTCCGATCGTTTCGTGTTGTTCTCTATGAAGCGCGGCCCAAGCGAAACTCGCGGCAAGCACTAGTAACATTAATACGGAAAACACTTTATAATATCTCTTCAACATGACTTCTCCTTGCTATCTCGGTTCATGGACGATGAGGCGCAATGAATCGAACTTGGCCTCCGCTTCCATCCGTTTATTCGGCCTGATAAATACCTCTGCTATCATTGCCTTAAAATCCGCTTGGACGAATGTACCAACCCGCGTAAATTTGTTTCCGTTCGTGGAATAGAAGGCAGTAAAATAATTGCCGATTCTTGTAAATCGAAGATAGAGCGCTGTCTCAGCAGCATTGTCTGGAAGCTTTTGCACCTCGCATTGACTGCCTAACCACTTGGACAGCTCAAACCGGCTATTACCCTGTTCATTGATTCGGCAGAGCTCGATGGAACCTCCATCATTATCCTCCCGAAGGACCACTCCTCCAGCCAGAACATCTGTGTCACACTGCGGCTCCGGCAGCACAAACTGGCAAATAAAGGTGAAATCTCCATCGGGCAACGTTGGTGTAAATGGAATCTCCTGTCCGAATGAAGCCGTCGATGAATCCATTGCAGTTAGTGGACGGTTTGCAGATACACGCTTCCCGATAGAATATGCTTCATAGGCAAATTCCGACCAATGATGGTCTTTGTCCATAAGCTCCAGCTTGATTCGAATCTCCTCCTTGCCCATTGTAAGCTCAGAGGAAATTAGGAAGTCATCATCTCTCCACACATGCCATGGATTGCTGCCAGCTCGATACCAGATTCCTGCTAAAACACCATCAACATAAACAGCCGCTCGACCATTTTGTTCAGCTTGGTCAAAGGTACGGCGCACCACAACCCCTTCATTGGCTGGACATAGACGTAAAACAAACTCACAGGATCCTGACCATTTGCAGCCCCAATCGGAGATGACGACATCTTCTTCGTTACCCTCATAGGTTCCGTTAAGCGACCCGCGCCACAACTCGCCACTGTTCTGATAAGAATGTGTCCGTTCGCTGTTAGGACTTCCAATCACCAATCTGTCAGATAAGTGCATGCAGGGCTCTGGTGTATGATAGTAAAATACAAGCGACTGCACGTCCACATTTGCATTGTTGGTTCCGGTTACCTCCGGTGCATCCCAGTTCAAGTCTGAACCGTGCTCAATCATGAAAAGAACCCGGCTGCGAAACGGTATGGGATCGTTGATGAAGAACCGATACGCCGTCGTCTTGTCCAGCTCATCTTCGATATGCACAGGATTTCCATGAAACGGCAGGGTGAAAGGACCATGAATGAAGTAGCCGCCTCCGCCGTATAGATCCTCTGTTCCCGTACCGATCCACACAGGTGTTCGGCTGTCATCGATATAGATCCTCTCGTCGCCTTCTAGGTATCTTCGCTCTTTGTCCCCCGCAAACGACTGAACAATGCCAACTACATGACCCATCCCTTGGACATCGAGCACCGTGTAATCACTGCCGTCTCCCGCTCGAGGCTCAAGATCGGAGTAGCAGGTACGCAAATAGCCTAATCCATCCAACGAGTCCTCAATTGGCTCGCAGGTAAGCACATAACGGATTTCGGGGATATCCTTCTCTCCTGCATTTACCAACTCCACCCGAGCCGATCGACGGAACGGTGCGGGCAGGTTTAAATACAAATCACCATTGTCATCTATGCCAGCCGTAGGGGTTTGTACAAGTCCCAACCCGAATTGCCCCATCCCGAATAACGAGCCAATCGGAGCATGAATGCTTGGGTCCTCTTCCTCATCCCAATAAATCTTCAGCCATACCCGGTTTAGCGTATCCATACCTCGGTCATCTTGAGAAACAAGCTCCGGAATTGACAGACGAATGGCATTCAAGCTAGCGGGACCTTCCAATTGGGCAACGATGGATGCCGTTTTTCCAGGCAAGCAGACACTTCCCGAAAGCAATGCGTTCGAGTTCGACTGTCCAGAGGATGAAAGTTCATTATTCTTTTGCAGCCAGCTTACCCAACTAGAGTTGACATCCTCATGCGGCCACGTGGTTACTGGTACCTCTGGAGCAAACAGCTCGTAACCGACATGATAAAAAAAGTCCTTGCCTACCGGGACGGCAGTTATTTTCAGCCCTTTGGAGAACGTCAGCGTGACATAGCAGAAGTTGCCCCCACTAGACACCTGTGCATCGCCAACTAGAGGTTTCAAGAAAGGCGGCGTGTTTCCACTGAACAACTCCCCGAACGGAACGCTGATTCTCGGTTCTGACTCGCCGTCAAAGTAAAAATGGATACGGCTTTGGGCATGATCCCACGCGCCTGCAAACCACAGACGGTTCAGCTTGCCAGCGCCCTTCACATCCAACATAACCTTTTCCCCGTTAGGATCTGTATAGAGAAATTGACCTTCACCCCAGCCGTCATTGTTTCCTCCCATCCGATCATGACTGGATTGTTGAGCAGCGAACGCATACGGTCGTAGGCGTGGCAAATTTTGATTAACCTCGTACGCGTCAAGAGGAGCAGTATACTTTTTTCCTTCCATGGCGATTACCTCTCTTTTCGTGAACCTTATCTTTATTTAAGACCTGAAATTTTGATTCCTTGTATGATATGACGTTGGAAAATAAAGAATAAAATGATCGGCGGCAGAGCCACGACCGTGGCGCCGGCCATCAACAATGACCACTCCGTTTTATGCAACGAACTGAAACTGGCGAGCAGCTGCTGTACCTGAAATAGCCGCTCGTCGGAAACGGTCATGACAGGCCAAATAAAATTGTTCCAGTAGCCCAGAAAAGCGGCGATTCCGACAATGGTGAAAGGTCCTTTCGAAAGAGGCAGAAACAGGTAGTAGTAGATTTGGTACCGGTTTGCACCGTCGATCAGAGCAGCCTCTTCCAATGCTTTTGGTGTATTGAGATAAAATTGACGAAGGAAAAAGATATGGATTGCCTGAGCGACACCAGGAATGATAAGTACCGTCAATGTGTTGAGAATACCGAGTTTACTGACTATTACAAATTGAGGCACCAGGACGGCGATAGCAGGAATAAACATCGTCACAATCATGTACGACCAGATCAGCTTCTTAAAGCGGAACTCTAGCCTCGCAAAAGCATAGGCTGCCGTGGAATTTACGCATAAACATAGAAAAGTGGAGATGATCGCACCTAGAAAGGTCATAAACAGGGAAATAGTAAAATGATTGTCAGTCAATATCGATTTATAATTTTCCAATAGCCAATGGGTTGGCAGCAGCTTGACCGGGGTTGACAGCACTTCGTCTTCCGATTTAAAGCCGGCGAGAAACATCCAGACCAAAGGAAATAAGGCAACGGCTCCAGCTAATAAACCAATTGCGGACATGAGCCATTGTGCAAAGCTTCGTTGATGTGCCATTCTCTTTCACCCCCGTCTTAATCTAATGATTGCTGAGAATTAATCAATTTAAAGATCACTATCGAGATAGTTCCAAGCAAAACAAACATAATTAAAGCGGCAGCAATCGCTTGCCCTAGGAAAGGATCATGTCGGAAATGGTTAAAAATATACAGGGGCGGGGTCGTGGTCAGACTTAACGGTCCCCCTTCAGTTACTAAAAATGGAATATTAAATTCTTGCATTGCGGTGTTAATCGACGTAATTAGCAGATATATAAACACATTCCTCATAGAAGGAATGGTGATATTCCACATTTTCACCCAAGCGTTGGCTCCATCCATATCTGCCGCCTCATAATATTCGAGCGGAATGTCATTCAAGCCTGCCAACATAATGAGTGTGGTTGTGCCAAGCCATAACCAGATCCCCGGGATCGCAATACTCCACATGGCTGTCTTCGTATCGTTGATCCATGCTACAGGATCCAGACCCACGATACCGATCAAATAATTGAGTACTCCGCCTTGATAGGAATAGATGAACATAAAGATTACAGATGCTATAATACCGGAAATAACAGTAGGCACATAAATAGCAGACTTTGCAAAGCTTGAGGATCTTTTCCCCATTTTCTTTACAATAATTGCCAATAAAAAAGCTAGTATAAACATAGCAGGCACAACATCAACGGCAAATTTCAATCCAGCGACCAACGATTGCGTAAAAAACGGATCCGTCAAAATGATATAGTAATTACGGAATCCTACATAGGCCGATTTCTTATACAGGTTTAAATCCTGAACACTGATGTTAGCAGCATATAAAATAGGAATAATGACAAACACCGTTAACAGGGCGAATGCGGGTAAAAGGAACACATAAGCTTCGTTGTTCATTTTAGGTGCCCTTGTACGGTTTCGTTGTTGTACCACCTCGACTGCCATCGAAATCCTCCCCTAATCAAATCTTAATGTCCAGGACATTTGGAAGAGATAAGGCTGAGGTCGCATGTCCCTCAACCTTATCTCTCAAAAATTCGAGTTTTTAGTTACTTAATGGCCTGCGCCGCCACATTATTCTTGGCAATAAAGTCGTTGATTTGTTTATCAGCTTGCTCGAACGACTGCTGTGGATCCATATTCTTCAACAGGACACGGTTAATTGCCTGACCGACTGCGAGTGAGGGATCCCATGGGAACAACGGCTCATTAACCGCGTATTGCACGATTTTCTCAGAGATCACTTTGCGGTATGGGTCGTTTGCGGCAGCCGGATCTTGATTGATCGCTTGATCTACCGATTTCCATGGCGAGAACTTTGTATAGCCTCCGCGTTTGAAGTAATCTGCCAATACGTTAGGATCGCGGGCAAACATCCATGTGAGGAAGTCCGCATCTTCTTTAGGATGCTTCGAGTTGGCATCAATGACGACGGACCATCCACCAAGCGATGCGGTTGGTTTCTTGTAATCGCCGTCTTCAGTTGGGAAGAAGGATACACCGATATTTTTCATTTGATCCGGGTAGTCATTCTTCAATTGTCCAATCGTCCAAGAACCGCCCATTGTCATGGCAACTTTGGCTTGTGCAAACGGTTTTTCCGCAGAATAGCCTTCAATGGTTTGCGCCGGTGCAATCTTGGCATCAAAGACGGATTTAAAGAAATTGGCCAGCTTGACATGACCTGCATCTGTAACGTTCGCCTTCGACCAATCATCGGAAATCGCCAGATGGCCGCTAAGCTGAGCCTGCATCCCCCAGGTTGTCCATGACAAGTCGCCTTCGTTCGTAGGCATATTAATGCCAAACACACCGCCCTTAGTTAGCTTCTTGCCATCTTCGATAAGTTGCGCCCACGTAGTAGGAGGAGATTCGGGATCTAAACCAGCTTGCTGGAATAGATCTTTCCTATACAGCAGCAGGGCAGAAGGCTCCACGAACTTCGGGAAGCCCCAATGCTTGCCATTCAGGAAGGCATATTGCTTACCATTAGGCGTCAAATCGTCCCAAACCTTCGGATCGACAAGATCGTCCAGCGGCTTAATGGTTCCCTTTAGCATATTCTGTGCAATACCGGATAGAGGCGTATTCCAAATTTCTGGTGCAGTTCCAGCAGCCTGTGCCGCTTTCAATTTTTGATCCCATGCATCGCCTGGTACAAAAGTAATATCAACTTCTACCTTGTCTTGGGATTTGTTGTATTCACCTATCCATTTCGTCCACCAATCCTGATCCCATTTTTCCTGTACAGTGTGCCAGAAAACCAGTTTCTGCTTCCCTGCTGCCGGAGCCGCACTTGGAGCAGCCGTATCGGCCGGCTTTGGAGTGGTAGAACTGGTTGCACTTGTTCCACTCGTGGAACTGCTACATCCGCTCAGAACAACGCCTGCGGACATAACGACAGCGAGCGATAGGTATAGCGGTTTTTTTAATTGTAAAACTTTCATCTCTTTTTCCTCCCTGATTTCGTTTTATAAAAAGGGGGTCCCTTCTTACCGAATTAGAAAATCTCAAGCTCCCTCGAGCTCTGAATAGGCGGCAGCGTTTGCTCGCCCAGCGTTTGATACCAAAATGCAACGGTAGCAATATCATCTTGCCTTACTGCATATTCCGAGCCGGTTACTCTCCAACCCAAATCCTGAATCGTCACCTTGAGATCTTGTTCGAAGCGGATTGGATCCGTTACGTGCCACCGGTACATGGCGAACCGTTGTTGATGCGCATACAATCCATCCGACTGATCGACATGATACATGCCCATGTAGGGAGTGGAGTACGTCATGTAACGGCCGTCGACTTCCCAATCGTAGGAGCCGCCAAAATAATCCTCGGTACCGGTACCGCAAATCGTCGGAAACGCTTCGTCCCCGTCGATAAAGAATTTGACTTCCCCCTCACCCCACCAATTGCCAGGGCCGTTCAAACCAATCGTCAAAGCCGTCCCTACATAGTGGCCTTTACCCGAAATTTTCGGCAGTATCACATGATCTTGCATATACGGTACAGGGTTGGTTCGGTAGAAATAAGCATGGAAATAAGCCGCATCGTCTGGAACATCCGTAAGAATATAGTTGATATGATAATAGCTAACCATGTCTTGCGAGTCCCTGTTTTCTAAGGTAATTCGGCAATGCTGACGAAACGGCATTTCCCAGAAGCAATTCATGCCCTTGTTTGGATTTACAACTACTGGCAAGGAATTAAGCGGAGCAAACGGCCCCTTGAACGGCTCACGAATATTTGACCAGCCGTAAGCAAAGAAATCAGACAGCGGGCATTCTACGGACGGATGCTCGCTATGGTCCCAATAAATACGTAAGATGGAACGCCGGCTGATCACTCCGCCGAACCACATGCTCTGAACCGCTCCGGGTCCGTCGATCGCTGCGAGTGTGAATTCTTCTCCTGAACGAATGACGACGCTTGGGGAAATTTTCCACCCCTGACCTAATTCGGTTGCACAGTGCGCCCCCGTTCCCTCGGTTGCCATTGCGCCTGCACCCTTCGCACCGGTGAAATTTTCCGGTGATATGCATCGACTCTTGGCATTGGATAGCCTCCACAAATTCCCCATATTCACGCCTAGACCATTAAAAGTGTTCATGTTTTTCTCTCCGTCTTATGATTTTTCTGTTTTACAATTATTATTGTATGCCCTTTCATAAAGATGAACCATGAACGATTCCTGTCGATTCATGCCATTTGCGTATTACATTTAACCCAGCCGATCGCCTGTCCCAGAGGTTGATGTCCTTTTTTACGTTTTTAATGCCATTTTTTTAGATTGTACATAAAGACCTCAACGCAAAAACCGCCGAGCAGACTTGAGCACGGCGGTTCAATTACTATTTTCAACTTTGTCGTTCACAGAGAACTAGGATAAGTGTTTATGTAGCTTTCCAGCTTCTGATTGGAAGTTTTTACAATTTGATCTATCGGCATTTCCGTTTTATAAAAAGCTTGTTGAATCATCTCCGCTACAATATTCGCCATTTGGGGGGTGATGCGCAGCTCCGGTCTTTCTGTGCCCAGCATACGTTCTACAAATTCTTTGCGAAGCCCCTTTTCAAAGATTGGCTTAGCCTTCTCTAGAACCGATCGTCGAACCGGAAAAGCAAACTTCACTTGAGTACCCCATTCCACACTGTGTTTGATGTCGTCATTAGCGAATGCCCAGACGGCAAATTTGGCCGCATCTTCGGCATAGGAACTATTGGCGTTCGCAACGATTTTCCACCCCCCCGCTACGGTTGTAGGTTTTCCGCCCGGAGGCAGAGGAATCGGTACAACACCGATGTTCTTATTCGGGAACTGTTCCTCGATCGTTCTAATTGCCCAGCTGCCGCAGATTTGCATCGCCGTTTCTTCTTTCCCCAAGATCGCGATCTCTCCGGAATCCAAACTCAGCTTTTGGTTAATGGCGCCGGATCGCATAAGACTTCTATAATATTCCAGTGCCTTACGGGTTCCATCGGAATCCAGCGCCGAATGCTTATGATTGCCGGTCATGACGTCACCCCCGGCTGACCAGAGGAAGGGGGAAAACATGAACACCTCGAACCCCGTGGCTCCGACATCGAACGTGAGGCCTGCCCGATGATCCGTTTTTGTCGCTACCGCATCGCTCAGGAGCTCGTCCCATGTTCGCGGGGGAGTCAGGCCCTTGGCGTCAAATACATCCTTATCGTAGAATAAGCCAAGCAGATCCTGTTCGTAAGGAATTCCATAGATTTTGTCATCGATGGTTGTTGCATCCAGCGAATGCGGTAGAAAGTCGCCCAGAACATCTTGTGACAAATAAGGTGTCAAGTCCTTTAGAATGTTGACTTTGGAATATTGAAGAATGTTGGATGGTGCCACCAGAAAAATATCCGGTCCCTCTCCCGCCGCGAACGCGGATATGAGCCCCGTTGTTCCGTAATCGCTCCAAGAAAGGGACTTCATCGTAATGTGTACCGTGTGGTCCACTTGGTCCGAATATTCCTGAGCGATTCTCGAAAAAAACTTCTGCTCTGGGGAGTCCGCATTATAGAACGTCCAGAATGTGAGTTCCTTTACTGGCACTTGGGACTGGATTACATTCGAATCCGATGTTTGCGGTTGGTCTTGACATCCTGTGAGCCCGCAAGCAAGGCAAACACTGACCAGCCACATGATTAACCTTCTTCCACGACGAATAGCGGCCCCCCCCTTAACGATAACTTGTAATCGGACAGCGTCATGCCCATAATTCGTTTGAATACCTTAATAAAATAATTAGGATTGGGGTAACCGACTGCGGCCGCGATCTCTTCGGTCCCAATCTCTGTAAACCGGATCAGCTCCAAAGCCTTGCTGATTCTCACCCTGGCGAGGTAATCGGTAAAATGGCAGCCTAGCTCTGCCTGAAATTTTTGACTGAAATATCCTTCGCTGAAATTGACCTGGCTCGCCACTTCCTCAAGCTTAAGCGGGTCACTGTAATGGGTGTCTATGTACGTCAATGCTTGTCGCACCCAGGGCATTTGAAGGAAGCGAACTGCTTCGTATCGATGCTTCACTATTTTCTGCGCAATATCGTGAAGCTCGACTATCGACTCTGGATCTTCCGACAATTCAAACTCCGGTGCTTGGACCTTAACCTGATCCTCCCGATGGTAAGCTCCCTCAAACTTGATCTGGATCTGTTCCAAAATTCGATTCACTGTACTTCGATAAAGTCTAACCACGTCACTAGGAAGAACCTTCGCGGAGAATGACTCATGACTTGATTTGAGCCAATGGAATACGCCTTCCAGGTCAAGTACCGCTAGAAATTGACGAACTGTTTTCTGGATTTGTACCCACTCCTGTTCCGTAAAGGCCTGCAACTCAGGCTCGATATCTGTTATATAAATGCCTGCTCCTCTATAGAAAGAATGCAGCAACGCCTGGATCGCACTTTTTCTAAAATCGGTAAGAGTGGTTGCGAACGACGAAATCGTGCTGATTCCGATGACCGCATCGATGTTAAGATTGTAGGCTAGCGCTTCTCGAAATTTGGAAGCCAGATGAAACAAGAATGGGGCCTGCTCCGATTGATCTTGCGTAGGCGTCAGAAGCACCAGTCCGTGAAGCTGGTCCCCGTCGACACCAATATAATCGAAGCCCTTTGACCTCTCCATGATGTCTTCGGCCAGTACGGTCAGAGCCCTCCACTCCGAAGGTTTGTACCCACCCTTTCGGGGGATCGGTTTGACAACAAACCAGGCTGCCCGCGTCCCCTGCTTCCCCCACTTTTCGTTCAGGATCGGATAGTTTCTGGCAAACATCGATTCCTTCCTTACCTGGATACCGCGAATAAACCTTGTACTCTCCAATAGCTCCTGTTTCTCATTCTGCTCTTTGTATGCTTTGGAAACATAGGGACTTTCGGATTCGTCATCCTGGTAGGTCAAATTATTCAAAATGCGGATCAATTCCATGGGTTCCAATTCATGCTTGGGAATGTAATCCTGCACGCCGAGTTGTATTGACTTCCGCAAATAGCTAAATTCCTCATAGCTGCTTAGGATCAGTATATTCATCGTTTTATTCACGCTTCGGACATGACGGATTAGTTCAAGACCGTCCATCTCCGGCATCCGAATATCTGTCAAGAGGATATCGGGCATATGGCGATTCATGGCTTCCCATGCTTCTACTCCGCTCTTATAGGCACCAATGAGCCGATAGCCTTGATCTTCCCAATTGATGATGGACTGTAATCCGACTCTGACCAGAGCTTCGTCATCCACAATGACCACAGTTTTCATAAGCGACTCTCCTCTCGTTCCCCTTCTGAAATGATCGGCAATACGACTGTCACACGGGTTCCCGCCTGAAGCTTGCTGTCCAGCAGGAGGCCGTAATCGTTTCCATAGAGCAATCGAATGCGGTCATGGATGTTTCGCAGCCCTATTTTCTCAGAGCTCTCGCTTCTTAGCTCCGCATTTAAGCTATCCAGATCGGTTTCGGACATGCCAATTCCATTATCCGCAATCTCGATATGAAGCTTTTGATTTTGCACAAAGGCATGCAATCCGATCTCTCCCATTTGCCCGGCGGACGATAATCCGTGAATCAGAGAGTTCTCTATGAGAGGCTGCACGATAAATTTCAACAGACGCAGCTTGTACAGCTCCGTCTCGACCTGGACCGAAAACGTAAAGTTCTGATAACGAACTTTCTGAATGGCTACATAATCTCTCAGAACGGCTAATTCTTCTCCCAACTCTACAAGCTGGTTCGTATTACGAAGCGAATAGGTGAGCAGCTTGATCAACGAATCGACCATTTCTTTAATATTGTCTTGCTGCTGAATCATCGCCATCCACCGAATGGAATTCAGCGTATTATAGAGAAAATGAGGCGATAGCTGGTTCTGAAGCAGCTTAATTTCCGCTTCCCTCTTCAGCGTCTGGTTCTTCACCACCTCATCAATGAGATGATGAATTTCAAACATCACGGAAATAAAGGTGTCGTTCAACTCCCGGATTTCCACGGCGCCTGGAAACTTTTGAAGCTCCTCGGGCTTAGTCCCTTTTATTCCTAGCCTCATGTTCACCAGCAGTTTGCGGACGGGAATAATGACATCGATGCCGAACCAGTAGGTGACGAATAATTCGATCGAGACGCATATCAGCGAAATCCAGATGGCCATGAGGCTCATCCGGCGAATGATGACATAGGTTTCTCTCAAAGGAAGTACGGCCGATATGGTCCATTTATTATGTTTCAGCAGGGTTGTAATTCGAAGCGGACGCTCCGAGTCACTGACAAGATGAATTCCATTATCCGATAATATCGCTTGATTCACTCCGATAAGCTGAATGGAGGCACCTTGCCCCAAGTTGGTGTCGTTGAACAAATCGCTTACCATTTGGGTATCGATCGCAATATAAAGCTTGGCAATTTCCTGCAAATCATAATTGCGAATGCTGCGCGCCAAAATAAAGACTGGGTTGTAAATGGGGAGAGCATCAGGTCCAAACCACACGTTCTTTCCCCCCGCGTCCGAGATCATTTTGAACAACGGCACATTCGATTCAGTTGAGCCAAGCGGATCCTCATTTCCGAATTTATAGCGGTTTTGAGGAGTGAGAATAACGCATGCGCGAACATATTGACGCTCTTCACCGGAGAAAAACAGATTCATGCGGTCCATGATTTGTTGGGTAAGGTTGACTTGTTCATATCGATCCTTTGGCTTCTCCATAAGAAGTCTTTGCAGCTCGGGATCGTTAAACATTTGTTTGCTTATTGTTTCATACTTGGAGAGTTCCAGGTCGATCTTCTCGCCGATGTATTGTAAAGCCTGCTGCGAATAATTGGAAACCGTTTCCCTGTTCGAACGGTTATAAGCGTCGGCAAAATAATAAAAGCCAATGACGACTGGCAGCACAATAAGCGGGGTGAACAACAGAATTAATTTCGAAGGGAGCCTCCACCGTCTCCATTGAAAGCGTTTGTAAGAAATCGGCCAGATATATATCTCTCCTTCTCTTGCATCGGTGTTTACAAGATGCGCTATCATGAATAAATTATAAACCGTTTAAGTTAGGCCTACAAGCTTCGTCTATTAGCAGTAAGGAAGAGACCGTCGAGGTTCCCCCTGACAGTCTCTTCCCTTGTTCTCAAGCAGTTTTGATTACGTTATACCTGAATAAGTTTCCACAATTGTGCCGAAGTGCCGTTGGAAGTGTACTGCTGCACAGTGCCGCCGTCTGCCGTAGACGCATTAGCGACATCCAACACCTTCCCGCTGTTCAAATTCACAACCCGGAAGTAGCCGTTCCCCGCATATTCTAACTTCCACTTCTGTGCTGCCGATCCGCTCCACGTATATTGTTGAATTCCCGCTCCGTCAGCCGTAGACCCGTTGACCACATCAAGCACAAGATTACTGCACTGTGCGGTCAAGCTAAAGGTACCGTTGCCTTGGTCATCGATTTTCCATCTTTGTGCAGCTCCACCATTATCCATATATTGCTGAACCTTTGTGCCTGGGGCCGTCGATGCCGTGTACACATCCAATGCTTTGCCGCTGTTGCCATTGATCAGTTTGTAGGTAAGCCCGGATTTAACGGTAGGGACAAGTCTCCACAATTGAGCTGGTGACCCATTACTCGAATATTGTTGCACGGTGCCCCCATCGGCCGTGGATCCGTTGGCAACATCGAGTGCCTTCCCGCTGTTCGTGTTGATAAGCTGGTAGTATCCATTACCAACGTTGATAATATTCCACTTCTGAGCTGCGCTTCCGTTCCATGTATATTGCTGCACACCTGCTCCATCGGATGTTGAACCATTGACCACATCAAGGACAAGATTACTGCACTCCGCAGTTAAGCTGTAAGCACCATTGCCTTGGTCGTCAATTTTCCAGCGTTGAGCTGAACCTCCGTTATCCATGTACTGTTGAACTTTAGTTCCTGGCGCAGTTGATGCTGTATAGACATCCAGCGCTTTGCCGCTATTCTCGTTGATCAGCTTGTAAGAAGCCCCGGATACGATCGGAGTAGAGAATTGGTCGCCAAATGTAAACAGCTGCGCGTCAGAGCCATTATAATCATATTGCTGAATGTTCGTTATCGTCGTAGATGCGTTCGGGATATCGATGACTTTGTTGCTAATTTTGGAGCGAATGCTGTAATAGTGGTTCCCTCGATCCTCCAGCTTCCATAATTGGGAATCCGCTCCGCTCCAGTTGTATTGCTGAATTTGGGCACCGTTTGCTGTAGATCCATTCACGACATCAAGAACGAGACCGCTGTTCGCGTTTACGATAGCATAGTACCCATTCTGGGCATCGACCAATCTCCAGATTTGCTCATTGTTTGCATTAACCGGATTTTGATTGACGAGCGCTCCGGCTCCTGTCGACGCACCGGTCACATTCAGTGCATATCTGCTATTTTTATTCGTAATCAAATACGGATCTCCGGATATGACAATCGGTTGGACAGCCGTTTGATCTACCATGGAGTAAGCTTCATATTTAAATTCATTCCAATCAACCTGGGAAGAAACGAATTGGACTTTCACCGTGATCTGGCTCTTGCCCGCTGTGGCAGAGGATGGAATGGCGAAATCGGTATCGGCGACTGTATAGGTTACATTCTTCTCTGGCGTATACCATCGACCTACATAGGTGTTATCTACATAAACGTCCGCCATTTGTTTACCGACATCCGCTCCGTACGTTTTTCGAAGCAGTACCCCCTGATTGGAGGAATTTATCGCCATTTGGAACTGACTATATCCTGTGAATGCGCGTACACTGCCAACATAGGGCACTTTATCCATATGTCCATAGAAGAACCGCCCTGTGGCACTGCCACTCCAGGTTTGAGAGTTAATGGTATAACTATGTCCCGATTCGCTTGTGGAATCACCGATGTTTAGCGTATCTGTCAGACTCAGCTTGCTTACCGGCTTATAATAATAGAATGCCAATATCTTATAATCTGCCGCTATCGGTCCGTAGTACCCGCTGGAATGCGCCCCGCCTCCATGTTCAATCGTAAAGCGAAGATGGCTACGGAAATTGATGGCTTCACCAAGAAACATTCTCCACATCGATACACTAACCGTTCCGGGGAGGTCCTCCCTCGATGCAAATCCGGCAAATGGGGAAGAATAGTAACCGTAACCGCCACAGCACCAGCTGGTTGGGGTTGCAACCCCAAAGTAACCGGCTCCATTAAAGAAGTCTTCTGTTCCGGTACCGATGATTTGCGGTCGTTTGCTGCCATCGATATAGATTCTTGGATCGCCTTCTTCTCCAGTCGGTTCCGTTCCCGGGTTCGTGATATTATGCTGAAGTCCAACTAACTTCCCAGAACCTTCTACATCCAAGACGGTGACGTCAAATGGGTCTGATAAGGAAACGTGAGGCGTACTGTATTTTGTTTTAAAATAACCTACGTTGGCAAATGAGTCGGTAAATGCTTTATGATCAATTTCGAACCCGATTCCATTCACAGGTGTGATACTCTTATTGTATAGTTCCACCTTAGCATGCGACTGGAAGGGCATAGGGTAATACATATAAAGTTTGTTTGTAGCATCTACTCCGTAAGCCAAACCTCGGATGGTATGCTGAACGCCCTTATCGCCGATTCCAAAGAACGATCCAATTGGAGCATCGACACTCGGCGTATTTTCGTTATCCCAATAAATCCTAATCCAAGTGTTATTTAGCACCATTTTGCCAAAGCTGTTGGAGCTGTCGCCGGGCACACCGGGAACCGTTAATTTAATAGCAGACAGGGAACGCGCTCCATTGATGTCAAGCAAAGTTTGGACAGCGCTTGCACCCAGATTGGCCGTTCCTGTAACAACCGTATTTCCTGAAGTGGACTTTGGATCGGTTCCCACGTTATTCAACATGTTCCTAACCGCTGAACTGTCTTCACTGCCAGTCCAGGTTGATACCGAAGTTCCGGGAGTGAACCTGTGATAATCGACATGCCAGAATAAGCCAGGTTGATTCGGATCTGTATTGGTCGAATTCCCGGTTATGGTCACTTTTATTGCCTGGCTGAACGGAATGGGCAAATACGAAACGAACCCGCCTGCATTATGGGTGTTATCCGTCGTAATAGGCGAAAGCAGCGCACCATAGGAGCCTGAAAAAAAATTTCTAAAGGTTGTATTAATGCTTGGAGTTGTTGAGTTATTCAAATAAACTTTAATGTAGTTCGTATCTTGATCAACGGAGCCCGTAAACCAGATTTTATTGAGTTCTCCCGGGCCTTTAATATCGGCCATGACATACTCGCCATTAGTATCTTGATACAGGAAGTTTTTGGAGTAAAAGCCATCATTATTATCCCCGTTGGTCGCGTATGATGAAACTTCACCGCTATAACTATCGGTATTCAAGTAAGGCAATCGATCGAATTGCGACATCTGTGACAAGCCGTAAGGTTCGCTCATGGCGGATGCAGTCCCCGGCACAAGTAGGTTTAGCATTGAACCTGCAATTAATGTAACTAATAACACCATCCTTACAAAATAGCTTTTCCTTTTCCATCTCAAACTCATTAATTTTTCCCTCCGCTTTCTAAATTAGAATTAGTAATGGGTTCCATTACTTCCCTTAATTATACCGGGAGTAAATCCCAATTATCCATGCACGATTTGCGGGACGTGATGCCAAATTTGTAGGTGAATCAACGGATCGCCGTTACCTGTGGAAACCTTCTAACACGCGATCGGGTAGGAGGCTACCCATTAATTGAGTAGCCGACCTCCCACACCACCGTACGTACCGTTCGGTATACGGCGGTTCCTTAGTTCACGCTGTGACTTGTCGATAATAGTCAGAAAAGAAAAGGAATCCTAGGCTTTTTATGGTATTGTTTCCGAGGGATTTATCGAGGATTGGGCTTTTGGATGTTCTCCAATAGCTCTTTCTTGTGTTTGCAAACTCCCATGCTTTCTGTAGCTGTACTCCGAGTGTTTGTAGCTTGTTAAACCTAGTTCTAACCCGTTTCCATTGCTTCCAGTAGATCATGCGAATCCGCCTTCTCATCCATTCATCCGTTATTTGGAGAAGTTTCTTCATGTCTGCTATTTTAAAGTAGTTTACCCATCCCATAATATAACGTTTCAGGGTTTCTGCTCGTGCCTCATTTCCCATTCCATTGCTTCTTGACGTAAGCGCCTTTATTTTCGCTTTCATCTTAGCTGTGGATTTCGGGTGTATTCTGACTCTTGCTTTCCCTCTGTTTCGGTAGAATGAAAACCCAAGAAATTTGATCCCTTTCGCCTCATCTACTGTTGTTTTCTCTCGATTCACTTTGAGAAATAGTTTCTTCGTGATAAAAGGTAGTATGTTCTCTAGTGCCCGCTCGGCACTTCTTCTACTTTTACAAAAGATGAGGAGATCGTCCGCGTAGCGTACGAATTTATGTCCTCTTTTCTCTAACTCTTTATCTAATTCATTCAGCATGATGTTGCTAAGAATTGGACTTAAGTTACCACCTTGCGGTACGCCGACTTCCGTTTCCTCAAAGCGTTGCTTCACAATAACTCCTGATTTCAGGTATTTATGTATGAGTGAAATGACTCGCCCATCCTCAATGGTTCTCGATAGTACCTCGACGAGCTTACTTTGATTCACCGTATCGAAGTATTTCTCTAAGTCCATATCCACTACATATTTGTATCCTTCATCTATATGGCTTTGGCTTTTCCTAATTGCATCGTGTGCACTTCTCTTGGGGCGAAAGCCATAGCTGTTTTCTGAGAACTGTTTCTCGTAGATTGGCGTGAGCACCTGAGCGATTGCTTGTTGAACAACTCGATCTACCACGTTTGGAATGCCAAGATTTCTTTTCTTTCCGTTCTCTTTCGGTATTTCTACCCTTCGAACGGGACTTGGACGGTATTTTCCATCCAGAATGGATTGTTTGAGCGCCTCTCCGTTTTCTTTAAGATATTGTAGAAGTTCCTCTACTTTCATCCCATCGATTCCATGAGATCCCTTGTTTGCTTTGACCTTTTTGAACGCTTGGTTCAAGTTTTCTCTGCTCACAATCTGCTCAAGTAATTCATCCTTCGACTCGTTTGCGTTGGTGTTGTTGTTTTCAGTTATCCATACAGAACTGTGCACTCCCGCATATCCTTCGTGTTCCGCACTATCTTTCTGCATGGAGCCTTCCCATGGAAGTTGGCTGCCCTTTTTTCCTGTTTTAGTAACTTTCATTAACTTAACACCTCCTAAGGTTCGGCCCTTCCCTTCTGTCGTCTATCTACGTCAGGTACTATGGCTTCTGCTGACTTCTCATGGCAAATCTTGTTTCAACCGTGATTCCAAATGATTTCCTCACGTCCATGAGATCTCCCACGGTAAGACGATTCACTTTCCTTCCATGTACCCGCATCATCTACATAGGTATGTCCGTGTAGTTTATTGGACTTCATTTTGTTTGGCAAATTCGTCCCATATCCTATGCCTTATGGTGTTCGTGTTCCTCGGGTCGGAATTTTGCCTCCAGCTTCCTTCAGATTCCACCTCGCGGTGGACACCCTTGCTCTTGGCTAGTGGTTGGCAACTACAAGCCCCCACAGCGGACTTTCACCGCCTAGTTAATCGCCATGCGTGGCGCACCACAAAGAGAGCCATCCGGCATCGGATGGCTCCTTTACTAATTAATCTGTCTATATTGTAACAGCACAATATGCCATTGCTCACTTCCAGAGCAACTCCATACCGAACCGGTCAGTTTTGGGACTGGATGGAATAGCCGTGGCTTGATTCACTGATGTGGACTGCTGCGCATATTCCGAACAGCCGTGCAATTAGTTATATAATCTCAAGCTCGTCCTTGGTTTGCAGCTTCGGAAGCGGCGTGGAAGACAGTTCTTGATACCAAAAAGCAACAGTAGCGATATCATCTTGACGAGGCAAATACTGCTTCCCGGTTACCCGCCATCCCAAATCCTGGATCGTTACCGACAGATCCTGTTCAAAACGGACAGGGTCAACAATATGCCAGCGGTACATTGCAAATTTCTGCTGGTGCGCGTACAGTTCATTTGATTGAACCACATGGTACATGCCCATATAAGGAGTTGAGTAGGTCACGTATTTGCCATCCACTTCCCAATCATACGAACCACCAAAATAATCCTCCGTACCCGTGCCGCATATTGTTGGGAACTTCTCATCACCATCGATGAAAAACTTCACTTCACCTTCTCCCCACCAATTTCCCGCTCCATTTAGCCCAGCAGTCATCGCCGTACCCACATAGTGTCCTTTTCCTGTCATCTTGGGTAAAATAACATGATCCTGCATATAAGGGACCGGATTTGTTCTATTGAAATACGCATGGAAGTAGGCGGCGTTATCAGGAATACTCATCAACGTATAATTCATGTGGTAGTAACAGACCATTTCCTTCGTATCCCTGTTTTCCAAGGTGGCACGGCAGTGCTTGCGAAACGGCATTTCCCAGAAACAATTCATTCCCCGATTCGGATTGACTACCACTGGCAGCGAGTTCAACTGTGCAAAAGGGCCTTTAAATGCATCTGATACATTCGACCAACCATAGGCAAAAAAATCGGACAACGGGCATTCCACGGAAGGATGCTCCTGATGATCCCAGTAAAATCTTAAGATATAATTTCTTGAAATAACGCCCCCGAACCACATACTTTGTATGGCTCCGGGTCCGTCTATACTGGCGAGTGTAAATTCTTGCCCTGGCTGAATAACGACACTGGGGGAAACTTTCCAACCTTGCCCAAATCCCTCTGCGGGAATAGCACCCGTTCCTTCGGTTGCCATACCTCCCTTGCCTTTTTCACCGCTGAAGTTTTCGGGAGAAATGCAACGGCTTTTTGCATCGGATAACAAGGATAATTGATTTAAACCTAAAAATGAATTCATTTGAAATGCCCCTTTTCATAGTCATTTTATTAGTCTTTGATACCAGTCATTTTAATACCTTCCACCAAATACCGTTGGAAGAAAATAAATAGCACAATCACTGGAAGTGATGCCACCACGGATGCGGCAAGAATTAAATTCCATTCTACAGCATGCTCACCTTTGAAATTGGCGATAGCCACCTGGATCACCCAAAACTTCCTGCCGGGAGTTACAATAAGGGGCCATAAATAATTGTTCCAGTTCCCTATAAAATACATGGCTGCCAGAGTCGATAAGATGGGTTTGGATAATGGCAGGGCAATCGATCTATAAATTCTAAACAGCGAAGCTCCGTCGACCTTTGCTGCTTCCTCAAGCTCAGTTGGAATGCCCAGTAAAAATTGGTTAAGCAAGAAGATACCAAACGCACTGGGAATCGATGGCAATATGACCCCAAGCAAGTTATTTGTTAATCCCAAGGAACGCACCGTTATAAACAGCGGAATCATAATGACGGAGAATGGGATCATCATCGTACTTAATATGAGTAAAAAAATAAATTTCCTCCCTGGAAACCGAAGTCTGGCAAGCGCAAAGGCAGACATGGAATGGATAAGTAAGGAAATGACGGTGACGGAAACCGAGATGATGGAAGAGTTCAGTACAAACACTTGAAACTTCTGTTTCGTGAATATATCCAAATAATTACTAAATGTAATCGTATCCGGAATCAACCTTAAATCGAATATTTGTGTAACGGGTTTCAATGACGAAATAATCATAATATATATCGGGAAAATAAACATAACTGCAAGCAGCGCACCCACACAAATCCATATATATTGACTTAGCTTATTGTTTCTCATCCGAACTTCACCATCCCAAATCATCTATCTATGAATCCTTATCAGCCGTTATTTTTAGCTGCACAAGCGTTAACCCCATAATAATGACAAATAACGCAAACGCCGCTGATGTGGCAAAGCCAAGCTGGTTAATTTGGAACGCATGCTGGTAAATGTAATATACCGTTACCATTGTAGAGTTGGCAGGTCCCCCACCGGTCATGACCTTAATTTGGTCGAACACTTGGAAAGAACCAATCATTGTAGATAAGATAATAAAGACATTCGTGTTTTTTAGTAATGGAAACGTGATCGAGAAAAATTTCCGGACGGAGCTCGCTCCATCTATTTCTGCCGCTTCATAATAACTGATTGGAATATCATTCAAGGACGCCAGGAAGATGATCATATTAAAACCAACTACCTGCCAGATCCCGACAACAGCAACCGAATAAATGGCTTGTGTAATGGAAACTAAAAACTTTTGATTCCCAATCCCAATTGCATGCAATATCCCATTTATGTACCCGTGCATAGGATCATACATAAACGACCAGACTAACGAACCAATAACGAGCGAAATCGCATAGGGAAGAAAGAAGGAGGTTCGAAATACTTTTTGTGTAAAACCGTGCAACGATTTTACCAGCACAGCAAGCAACAAAGCTATAATAAAAATTGCCGGAACGAAAAAGAGTGCATATTTAGCCGTAATCCATAGGGATTGCCAAAACTCGCTGTCCTTTACTAAATGAACATAATTATCAAAACCGTTAAACGTCATCTTGCTTAGTCCGTTCCACTCGTGCAAACTCACGTAGAAGGCATAGATCATAGGCCAAAAAATAAAAATGGCCATAATGACAAGATTTGGCAACAGCATGGTGTAAGCCGTTACGATCTCATTTTTACTTTGTTTACTTAACATGTTTTCCATTTCCCATCACCCGACCTTCTGTAAATTAGTAAGGCTTTTAATCTTTGCGATTAAAAGCCTTACTTTAATTACATACGATTACATAGTACCTTTAAAGTCTTTCAAGAAAGCTTCCAATTTCGTGTTTGCTTCTTTTACAATGTCCTCGACACTCATATCTGTCTTGTACATTGCTTTCTGAATCATATCAATCAAAATCTTGGATACCTCAGGTGTGATACGCATTTCTGCTTTTTCAGTACCTAAGATATTGTCAGTAAAGTCTTTTCTCAGCCCTTTATCAAAGACTGGTTTTGCTTGTGCCAAGACAGATTGTCTAACAGGGAAAGCGAATTTAACCTGAGAATCCCAAGCAACAGAACGAGCTGGATCACTGCTAGCAAATAACCAAGCAGCAAATTTCGCCGCATCCTCCGCATTTTTACTTTGAGCGCTTGCCACGACCTTCCAGCCTCCAGCTACCGTTGCCTTTTTACCACCGGCTGGAATAGGAATCGGAACGACGCCAATTTTCTTATCCGCATATTTGGATTCAAGGTTGCCCATAACCCAACTGCCGTCAACCTGCATAGCTGTTTCACCTTCAGCTATGATACCGATATCATCAGCACCTCTGCTCGGCTTCTGATTCACTAAACCGGATTGCATCAAATCTCTCCAGAACTTCAACGCTTTAATAACGCCTTCTGAATCAAGCGCGGAGTGTTTGCGATCCGCCGTGAAGACATCTGCTCCGGTCGTCCAAAGGAAAGGCGAGAACATAAACACTTCAAAGTCAGACGCTTTTACTTCAAACGTAATCCCGGCCTTTTTGTCGGTCTTTAATTTGGTGGCCGCAGCTTTGAGTTCATCCCAAGTTGTCGGAGGTTTTAGACCGTTTTTATCAAACAAATCTTTGTCGTAATACAGGCCAATCAAATCCGACTCGTAAGGAATTCCATAAATTTTGCTATCAACTGTGGTCACATCGAAGGCAGTTGGCGAGAAATCTTTTTTCGCTTCAGGAGATATGTAAGGCGTTAAGTCTTTCAGTATACCTGCATTATAGTACTTCATCATATTAGGCGGAGCTACTAGGAAATTGTCCGGGCCTTCTCCAGCAGCGAACGCAGAAATCAGTTTGGAACCAATGTAATCATCAAATGGTACGGACTCCACGGTAATTTTTACGCTCTTATCCACCGTATCCGTATATTGTTGTCCCATTTGTTGGAACCACTTTTGTTCCGGATCTGTGTCCTTATAATGCGTCCAAAATTTCAGTTCCTTTTGCTTGACGGGAGTAGCGGTTTTACCATTTTTGGTGTCAGTCGCACCTGGTGAAGCTGTTGCAGTGCCTTTAGTTGTACCTCCGGTTGAGTTCGAACAAGCGGACAGTGCTACAAGACTTGTAGCAAGTGTCAATACCGTCATAATCTGCATTTTTCTTCTCATTGCTGGTCGCCCCTTACCTTTAAGTTTTTTTTAGCGCTTTCAAAACCTTGATTCTTGTTGCTTCTTGGTTACAGTCTTATTGTATCGCCCAATGAGCTCCCGAACCATGAACGAATCTCGGTAGTTTGATGCTGTATTTCATGCGGTTAACAACTTCTCAGGCTTTTGATCTTGAATATGATGCCATTTTTTATCGTTTACGTTCCAAATATTCCGACAACGTTTTTCCCGTAACTTTCTTAAATACTTTCGTAAAATAATTCGCATTCGGATATCCCACTTGCGCTGCAATCTCCTCCGTTCCTAAATCCTTCTGCTTATACAATTCTATGGCTTTCCTAATTCGAATTTGTGCTAAGTAATCTGAGAAGTGCTGACCCGTTTCCTGATAAAATTTTTGGCTAAAATAGCTGCCGCTAAAATGAACTTTCTCTGCCATGTCATCGAGTCTGAGTGATTCGCCATAATGAATATTCATGTAATTAATTGTTTCCTCAACCCAAGGACTTCTGTCTTGTAGCTTATGTATGGCTGACAAGCACGCCATCATTAGCTTCTGTGTTACTGCAACAACGTCTTGCCAGCTTAATCGGAAATCCAATACTTCCATTTCAACCGTAAACGAGCTTAGCTGTTCTTCAGCCTTGTGATAATACTCGGGATATCTGAATTGCAGCTGCTCCACAATCGCATAATAAAAAATCCGGCATAGACGTATGGCGTCTTGAGGTAGGATTTGCATGATCTGTGAAGTTAAATGCTTGCCCATCCATTGGCACAGACCTTCTACATCAAGGTTAATGACAAAGGGCTGAACCGCTTTCCGGTAAAGCATCCACTCCTCTTCCGTTAGTTCTCGTAACTCATATGCCTTATCTTCCACATAGACGCCAGGCCCGTGATAAAAACCTTGCAATAGCATGAGTTCTGCTTCTTTTCTTAACTTAGATAAAGAAGTCGTAAGTAAAGAAATTTGACTTCCTCCGATTATAATCTCAATATTAAGATTGTGACGCACGGATTCTTTTAGTTCCGAAGTTAATTGACGATACTGTTGATCTCGCATGTCTTGACCCTCGGTAATGAAAACACCATGAAGCTCTAACCCATCTATGCCGATAAACTGTAAACCATTAAGACGTCCCATAATATCCGTTATTAGTACAGACAGCGCTTTCAACTCGGACTCCAAATAGGGCCTTTCCCTCTGCACAGGCATCATGACGATCCATGCCAGCCTGTCCCCGCTGCTTTTCCACTTTTCCGATAGGAGTAGATACCGTCCCAAATAGACCAAATCCTTGTTAACTTGGATGCCACTAATTTGCCGAGTACTTGCTAATAACTCTTGTTTCTCATTCATCTCGGATAGATGCTCTGATTCAAATCCTGAATTCCTTGGCTGCTTGGTATATGGAAGATTATCCAAAATGTTGAGCAGTTCATCCGGATCCATTCTGAGCTTTTGTATGTAATCCTGGACCCCCAGCTGAATAGACTTACGCAAGTATTCAAACTCCTCGTAGCTGCTCAGAATAAGGATATTCATTTCTATGTTGCTGCTTCGTATTTCACTGATCAGCTCTAATCCATCCATCTCCGGCATGCGGATATCGGTTAAAAGGATATCTGGTGCCTGAATCCTTATAGCTTCTAGAGCCTCCTGGCCATTCTTATAGGCACCCAACAACTGGTAACCCTTCGCGTTCCAATCAATTATGGATTGCAACCCTACACGAACTAGTGCCTCATCATCAACGATCATTACCGTTCTCATAGCTAAAATCACGCTCCTCTATTGTCGAAATTAAAGGTAGGTATAAATTCACAGATGTCCCCTTTTTATATTCGCTGCTGATTTTGATTCCAAATCTTTCTCCAAAGTGTAAGCGCACTCTCTCATGGATGTTGGTTAATCCAATGTGCTTGGATTCTCTCATCCCGCTTTTTTGCTTTAAGTTACTTTGGAGATTCTCTAATGTATCCTCATCCATTCCGATGCCGTTATCCATGACCTGAATGAGAAGAACGTCCGAGTCCCTCCTTACTTTTAAATGGATGATGCCTGTCCAATTAATTGAGGATAAGCCGTGCAAAAGCGCGTTCTCTATAAGCGGCTGTATAAGAAACTTTAATGTATATACGGATTCCAGCCCTTCCTCAATCTCTGTTGCAAATATAAAATCCTGATATCGAACCTTTTGAATTTTGGCATAGTCCTTCAACACATCGATTTCCTCTCCGATCGTGACCAATTCATCCGTGTTTCTAATGGAATACGATAGCAGCTTTGTTAGTGAATCCACCATTTCTTTGATATTATCTTGTTTCTGAATTAATGCCATCCATCGAATGGAATTCAATGTGTTGTATAGAAAGTGCGGGGAGATTTGATTTTGTAAGAGCTTGATTTCGGCTTCTCTTTTTTTTGCTTGGTTCTTTACTACTTCCCCGATGAGATTATATATTTCATACATTAAAGAAATGTAGGTATCGTTAAGCTCTATGATTTCCCTTGCCCCTCTAAATTTTATTAAAGAGGAAGGATTTCTGCCTTTAATCCCCAGTCTCATGTTTTGCATAAGTTTTTTAATCGGCAATATAACATCGATAACAATGAAATAAGTCGCCAATAGTGCCATGGCTATACAGATTAAGGTTATTAACACAGCCAGTTGGGTCATCTTGCTAATGGTTGTGTATAATTCATCCAAAGGAAGCGATGCAGCTAGCGACCATTCATTATGTATAAGAGCATTTTCTATGATTATAGGTTTTCTACCTTGACCAAATTCAGGCTTATTGTTACTTACAATGATTTGCTTATGGCTGTCATTTTCCGAAATAATTTGAATGGCTGCTTCTTTACTTAGTTTACTCTCATTAAAAATATCCTGGAGCAACTTCGCATCAATGACCATGTACATTTTCCCAATTTCTTTAAGGTCAAAATTACGGATACTGCGTGCTAAGCGGAATGCGGTGAAGGTCTTTGATATGCTTTGAAATTGTAAAGGGGGGAACCATTCAACACTCCCACCATTATTTGAAATCGTACTCAGAAATTCCGGCTGCTGATCCTTGTAATCTGCTTCCTCTCCATATACATAATGACCAATAGGCGTTAAAAAAACGATGGCTCGAATATATTTACGATCAGAAGTTGTAACTAAAATATCAAGCCGATTGTTGAGTTGATTTTTGTGATTCATGATTTCGTACTGCGTCTTAGGAGCCTGGGTTAATAGCTGTTGTAATTCGGGGTCATCAAATATTTGACGGCTGACTGTTTCATAGTGGGACAATTGCGAATCAATTTTTTCAGACATGTATTGAATAACAGATTGCGAGTAGGTTGTAGCGGTATTGCGATTTGATGTATTGTAGGCAGAAGTAAAAAAATAAAATCCTAACATGGTAGGGAATACGATAAGGGGAATGTACAAAAATATCAACTTGGTCTGAAGCCGCCATCTACGCCATGATAAAAGTTTTAGTCTTTTCATTTAGTTTGCTCCTTCATCGTTGAACATTGTCAATGCCGTACTGCAATATTACTCTACTAGGTAATATTTAGTCTATGAGAGGATACAATTAACGACGCTGCAGTCAAATATATCAAAGTAACTGAGCACACCATTTGTTTACTCACGTATTTAGATAAAAGTATTATAATTTGCACTAATATAAACTGATTATTCCTTTCCCTGAAAAGACAACGAGCCACCTTATGAGGCGGCTCGTTTGAAAATATCTTATTCAATAGGAGAAGCTTGATTTTATGGAGTAAAAGTCATAAGTGCAACTCGTCCTGCTTTTTCAAATGTCAGACTGTTTGCCTTTTAAGATACTTCATAAAGTCACTCCGTCCTTGAAAATAGCAATTTCCTTAAACCCATTTTTCTCATTATGCGTTCGCATCTCGCCAGAAGCGATTGCGATCATCGATTCCCACATTTCATCTACAAGTTGCTCCATGCTATGGCCTTCTAGAAGCCGGCCGGAATTAAAGTCGATCCAATTTCTTTTACGCTGAGCGAGCTCCGAGTTTGTTGAAATTTTAACGGTGGGCACAGGGCCTCCGAACGGCGTTCCTCTCCCCGTCGTGAAAAGTACGATGTGTGCACCTGCAGCAGTAAGAGCTGTAACAGAAACCAGATCATTCCCCGGTGCTTCAAGCAAATTCAACCCTGTCTTGACGACTCTTTCACCATATGGAACCACATCCGTGACAAGAGAATGGCCTCCCTTTTGGGTGCAGCCCAGCGACTTTTCCTCCAACGTGCTAATACCGCCGGATTTATTACCAGGCGATGGATTCTCATAGATGACTTGGTTGTGCCGTATGTAATATTGTTTAAAATCGTTGATTAAAGCGACAATCCTGCCGAATACATCTTCATCCGAGGCCCGTTTCATCAGTATCGTCTCCGCGCCAAACATTTCGGGCACTTCCGTGAGAATGGCGGTTCCTCCTGCCTCAATGAGTCGGTCTGAGACCCCTCCGACAAGCGGATTCGCCGTTATTCCGGAATAACCATCAGATCCCCCACATTTCAGACCAATCTTGATTTTCGATACGGGGAGCGGCTTTCTGGTGAATGTAGAGGCAAAGTTAACCAGCTCTCCGATCAGTTTTAAGCCTTCCTCTATTTCATCCTCCGCATCCTGCGACCTTAGAAATTTAACCCGTTTAGGGTCATAGACTCCGATTGCATCCTTGAACAAATCGATCTGATTGTTCTCGCACCCCAGCCCGACGACTAGCACACCAGCGGCATTCGGATGGCCAACGAGAGAGGCCAGCAGCTTTTGCGTAAATTTGAGGTCGTCACCGAGCTGCGAGCATCCAAACGGATGGGCGAAGTGATAAATCCCATCTATCCCGTGGTCCCCGAACCGTACGTTACCTTTTTGGGCCAAACGTTCACATGTCTTGTTAATGCAGCCGACGGTATTTATGATCCAAATTTCATTGCGTATACCGACATCTCCATTTGGTCGCTCATACCCCATAAACGTACGGATCGCATCTGCCGGATTGAGAGATGATTTTAAATCTTCCGTAGGCTCATAGCTGTAATTCATGATACCGTCCAATCCGGTTCTTAAATTATGCGTATGCACCCATGTACCCGGCGCGATATCGATAGAGGCTTTGCCAATAGAATAACCGAATTTTAGCACGTCCTGGCCTGCAGGGAAATAGTCTGTTGCAACTTTGTGACCTTGCGAGACATCCTCCTTGAGAATCAATGAAGAGCCATCCTCCAATGTCAATTTCTGTCCCACCGATAACGGAGCAAGCGCTATAATAACCTGATCGTTTGGCGATAATCGTACCCAAAATTTCACCCTTCATCTCCACCTTCCACTTTTATCCACCAATTCCATATCGAATCTGCAAAGCCGTTCCATTCTTCAAGGTTTATGCCCCATACCGTTTTTAGTGCCAATAGCTCTTTTATAGTAATTTGTAAATCCTCACGATTTCTTTTTGCATTCGTCCAGATTTCTGCGATCCGCATCAATGATTCCGTGTCGTCTCGAACGACGTATGTTCCTCCTTGAAAGTCTCGCCCTTCAAACTGACCATTCACCTGAGCGATATCATAATATCGTAGCAAGCCGGCCATCCCAGCGACGAGTTCTTCCGGAATCTGAAGTCCAAGATCAGCATAATGGCTGAGTGATGGAAGCAACCTGACTTTAAACTTAGATAAACTGTTCATGCCGATATCCGTAAGTCTGTGATGGATGAACGGATTGCTAAATCTTTCGAACACAGTGTCTGCATATGCATTCATTTCCTCTACTGAGTAGGGAAGGGTAGGTATGATTTCGAAGCGAACCATCGTCTTGACTGCCTGTCCTAAAACCTGATGCTCCATCATTTCCCGAACATGCTCAATACCATGAAGAATGCCGATTGGCGCCATCCACGTATGAGCAGCATTGAGGATACGCACTTTTCGTTGCTGATACGGTCGCAAATCGTTTGTCCAGTGCACGTTTAATCCGGCTTTTTGTAGCGGGAGCTGTTCATCTAATGACTCTTCCCCTTGGATGGCCCACAGATGATAGGGTTCCGCCGTCGTCAGCAGCCGATCCGTATACGACCATTCTGAAAACCATGCTTGTGCTTGCTCTTCCTCAGGGTAACCGGTTACAATCCGATCAACCAGCGTGTTCAAGAATCGGTTGTCCCGCGTCAGCCATGCCCGAAAATCTTCTGGAAATCCCCAATCCAAGCTGTATTGAATAACAATATCGCGAAGCGTTTGCCCATTATTTTCTAACAACTCGCATGGGAGGAAGATTAATCCTTTATCTGCAGCACCGCCAAACGAAAGATACCTACGATACAACAAGTAAGCCATTTTTCCCGGAAAGGATGCAATTGGGCTGTCTGTCAGCTGTTCCTGCTTGTATGTAATTCCAGCTTCCGTCGTATTGGAGATGACAAATCTTAAGCAGTCGCTTTCCGCCAAGGCGATAAACCGATTCCAATCTTCATAAGGATCGATTACCTGAGAAATAATAGATACTACGCTTTGGCGTTCTACTGGCATACCGTTCTCCAGTCCCCGAATGACAAGCGTATAGATCCCGTCTTGAGCAGCCAGCTCTTCTATTTTAGCCTTGCCGGTAGCTCTAGGCTGAGTTACAGCGACGCTTCCATGAAACATCCCTTGCTCTCGGCTTACATGAAGCATCCAGTCTGCAAAACCTCTCAAAAAATTTCCTTCTCCAATTTGAAGAACGGTGACCGGGCTTGCTACGACGTCGTCAAACCCGCGTTTCTGTTCCCCACATAATAAGTTAGCGTTTAATCGCTCTGCCATCATAGCTTGTAAAACTCACCTGCATTTTCTCCGAATATTTTCATTCTTTCTCGCATGATTTTATTTTACTCTAAAAAAAAGAAATTAAAATATCATTTCATTGCTTATTTATATCCGATTTTGATATATTTCAAGAAAGCACAACCAACTTACAGGAGGCCATATGCATGCTGCCGATTCGCAAGCCATTTTTTCTGGATCCAATCTTTCCGTTCGAAATGGTTTATAAAGGTCTTCGATATTCGGAAAGTGAGTTGCCAGACCATTTGCACGACTTATATGAAGTGGTGTACGTTCACAAGGGTAAAGGAATGTTTTTTATCGACGATGCCCTCTATGAAAAAAAACAGGGGGATTTATTCCTCATTCCTGGCAACACTGTTCACCGCGCATTTCCATCCGCCAATGATCCAATTGTTTCAACAGCCATATTTTTCGCACCAACGTTATTGCAAGCAGACTCACTTGGTGATGGATACGAATTATTTAGGTGCTTTGAGATTGCCCGGAAAAAGAAACATTATCAAATCAATCTTTCCAAGCAGGTCCGCCTTGCGATTGAAACTGCCATTAATGCGATGAAACGTGAAATAAATGCAAAAGATTACGGCTACCGTCATGCTCTGCGTCTACACTTGCAACACATGTTGCTTGTTTTAAGCAGACATCCTTTCCATATAGAAACATCGTCCAACCTAAAAGGGATCGGCCCTCAGTGGCTCCGAAATGCTTTACAAGACATTGATTGTGACCCAATTGGTTGCAGCGGACTCTCGGAATTGTCCGGAAAAGCATGTGTAAGCCCCAGCCACTTCGCCCGCGTCTTTAAGCAACTGACTGGCATGCATGTGACTGACTATGTGAATGCTAAACGACTTGCGCGCGCCAAAGATTTACTTCAATCGACCGATGACAACGTTGAAACCATAGCGCTGGCCTGCGGCTTCCAAGGAATGCGCCATTTTTATCAAATTTTTAAAAAGCTAACGGGTTTAACTCCGAGAGCTTACCGTCTTCAAATGAAATAGAAATGCAATAAAAACTGAGGCTACGTGCCCACTATGAACAAACGCTCGGCAACGAAGAAAAACCTGAGGCTTTGCCTCAGGTAGCTTTGTGTAACATTAACCACTTAAAATTCATCTACGGTTATTGTGGATTTTTCTTCCAATACTCGCCGTCATCTCCCCAGTCCGGCGTTTCAGCAACATATTCTTTCGTCTTATCCGATGTGCGATAAAAACCTACCCCCTGTACCCTTCCTACGTCAGCGAACAATTAACGAATGACGGGATATAGTGGCGCGTTTTTCTTTGGAAGATCATTTAGTTGACATTTCTATTAACATTCCTTATGTAAGTGACCTGACCACATGAGGATCTAGTACGAGCTGGCCAGCCTTTAGAACTTCTGAGAGTTGTGATAATTGACTGCTCCACACGATGGGAATCGTGACGAAATCAGGTTGTGATGTGAGCCATGAAAGGGAAAGAGTTGTTATACTATGTCCTGTTTCTTGTGATAATCGTTTTAATTTTTCAAAACGTGCTTGATTTGTATCATTCTCATACGCAGTATGCAAGGAAGAATGTAAGGCTTCGAGTCCAAACTGCTCCCATTTGCTAAAAAAACCCTTTGCCTGTGCTGTGTAAGGAATGACTGTCAATTTCGACTCACAATGGAAGCTGTACATGTCCTCATCCATGCTATAGGAAGTCGAATCCGGAATTCCTTCTGGATTAACTTTTGCAAAACTCCACATGGGTTGGTTCGCAATAAAACCTGTTAAATTGTTTTCCTTCGCATATGTTAGCGCTTCACGCATCCTCTTCGTACTCCAGTTGGAAAATCCGTAATATCGAATTTTATCGCTTAGACGGAGAAACTCCAACGTTTCAAAAATGTCGGATAACGGTCTAGATGGATCATCCCGATGGAGCCAGTAAATAGGGATAGTTCCCAGACCCAAAGCTAGAAGACTACGCTCACAATCTTGTGTAATTTCTTTACGAGACAATCGTGGGGTTTCTATGGCTGACCATGCTGGATGGGCTCCTTTAGTGGCTACAACGATGGTATCTCGATAACCTCGATCCGCCAGCCATTTCCCTATGATTTGCTCACTTACTCCTTCCCCTCCAGGTTCCCAAATTGCATAAGCCCTTGCTGTGTCAATAAAATTACCACCACTGTCCACAAACTGGTCCAAAATTCGAAAAGAATCCTTTTCACTCACAGCCGTTCCGATAAGTGCAGTCCCAAGGCAAAGGGCAGAAACTCTAAGTTCAGTCTTAGGTAGATTTCTGTAATGCATAACAACTATCCCTCACTTCAAATGTTTGTCTAAAAAATTCAAAACCTTTTCAATGTTTTCTGGTGTCTCAAACTGCGAATCGGCATGTCCCGCATTGTCCAATAGCTCTAGAAAGACCATCTCTGAACCTAGGACGGCTTCCAATTTGTTGGCGAACTCCACTGATTGTAATCTTGGAATTATGATATCATCCCAGCCATGCTGAATGAACACTGGAGGACAATTTGGAGTAATGTACGTCTCCGGATTATGCTTTGCAACTTGCTCTGGGATCAAAGTAATTTGCTGCCCCATCAATTCTGACTCATACGAATCGGCTGAGTTATGGTTTTCACCCATTATCCCAATGTCTAAAAACTGTTGGTCCATCGTTAGGAAGTTAATAGGTGCGTACCACACTATTGCAGCTTGAACCCGGTCTGACACACCAATGTGACTACTATTTGGATTTTTAAATTCAGCTGCATCACCAGAAGTAGCGCATAATGCAGACAATGACCCACCTGCTGATCCTCCCCAAGTTGCAATTTTGTCCGGATTTAGTGAAAATGCTGCGGCATTCGTCCGAACAAATCTAATCGCGGCTTTTACATCTTCAACATCGGCCGGGAAAATTGCTTCCCCACTAAGTCGATAGTTAACGGATACCACCGCGTAATCTCGCTCCAAACCATGAAGTGCAGATAAACAGTCAGTTCCTCGACTATCACCAAAGGCAAACGCCCCTCCATGAATAGATACTATGACCGGAAAAGGCCCCTCCCCGTCTGGGAGATAAATATCCAGTGTTTGTCTTGTAGAAACAGTTGCATAAGGAATATCTAAAAACTTCCTTTGAAAGTAGTTTAAGTTTACCTTGCGACCGTCTGACTCTGTTTCGATGTAACGCTTAATTTTACCCATTTCAATGGACTCCCTTGATATTTTATTTCCGTGAAGGTCAAAAAGATAATATGCTTGAGTCCTACATCAATCGCCCTTTAGGGGTCGTGGTTGGGTAATAAACCATGACTTGTCTATTGTGTAATGTGTTCACCTTCACCCGCTTCAACACTCATTGCAGTCAAGCATCCCCCGTACAGTCGTAAGTGATGTTTGGATGCTCGTCCAAAATAAGATTCCCTTTATCATTTGACTTTCAAAAACAGTTCCATGCTCCGGTCATATGACAGTCTCCAATAATATTCGCATTAAGAAAACCGGATATTCATGAATACAAGTGAAGCCAACGATATCATGGATTTAATACAATTACTGTCTTCGGGTGTGGGTTTGTCTAATTCACTTGGAAAAATTCGTTATTTGTTTAGCGGCGGATTTTAACAAGGGTTACAACTTTTCTTTTACTTTTACTTTTACTTTTACTTTTACTTTTATTTTTACTTTTACTTTTATTTTTCATTTCCTTTCCATTTTACATCAAAACCCAGCCCTTCGCGATACTTGCCATACGTTAGAATATCATTTCGATTTTATCAATTACTGCGACATCATAATCTTAATGCGAACACAGGATAAGTTAGAAATGGATCTTCGTTTTCGCTATCAATGTGGACTCCCTCTTGATCGTGGGGCTCCGTCGATTCTCCGTTAAGCCAGGTCTTTGCAAATACTCATGTAGCGTAACATAACCAAGAAGAATCTTCGAAAATTTGGTCCAGCGCGCTGCCCAGAGGGAAAGATTTTAGACGGCGGTCAGTTGCCAGCGATAGCACGGTCTTGCATGCCCTGTTCATTTCACGATACCTTATACTATTCCCCGTCGGGTAAACCGCAATTTCCTAACCTGCTTGTCCAACAAAGCTACCTTGATTAGTATCTACAAACTTTCGATATATGCAAACGAAGCAAAGCTTTCAAAACCACTCCAACATTTTGCGCACCATAAAAATAAACCAGTACAACCCATCTATTATGGTGTCCTGGATTTATTCTTCTAACACTCTACAGCAAACGTCCATCCCGGATCCTTACGACCTGCTTCGCCTGCTGGGCTACCTACCGATCATATGTAATCACAAAAATCGTCCTACCCTGATCATTCAATCTCGTAAAAATGTCCATAATTTCCATACCTTGCTTTGAATCCAGCGCCCCCGTCGGCTCATCCGCCAAGATAATCGTTGGATCTCCAGCCAAAGTTCTCGTTATCGCCACACGTTGCTGCTGCCCGCCGGATAATGTCAAAAGGCATATGCTTCACTCGGTCCATTAAATTCACTTCTTCCAACGCTTTCATTACCAAGGCTCTCGTTCCCTCTTCGTCATCCCCCGATAAATCAGTGTCAACTCCACATTTTCATAGGCACTTAACTTTGGAAGCAAATTGAAGCTCTGAAAGATGAACCGATTTTCTGATTTCGTGTCTTCATCAGCTGGGCGTCCTTCATGCAATGAATCTGCTTCCCTTCAAGGAATACTGACCCTGGACCTGTACGTCCAAACAGCCGATAATGTTTATTAGTGTTGACTTGCCAGATCCCGAAGGTCCCATGATGGCCACGTATTCGCCCTAAACTATGTTCAGTGAAATGTCATCAAGGGCGCGGATTGTCTCCCCGCCCATATAGTAAAACTTACTTAGGTGTTCTATTTGGATTAAGGCTGTGAAAGCGTATAAGACGCCAAATGCAGCTTGCGTCTTGAGTGAAATTCAAACAGCCCCCATCTAGAGATACAGATCAGAAAAAGGTATTCCAAAGAGCCCTCCGTTATATAAGGGAGGGCAGATAGTTCTTGTTATTTCGAGAAAATGTCTTCGATTCCTGAAATACCAATTACGAAATTGCGTCTCATTAGTAGAAGCTATCCCATTGCATAGATTCGATCCATGCATAGCCGCCAATAAGGCTAGCCGCGATCTTCCCGCCAAACTCCACACTGCCTCCGCTTTTCCGCGAACAATGGGGCGTACGTGCGGTTGCTCGATGCTTACGATGCGATCAGCGATCGCATGCTTCTTTTGATCTGCCATCTCGCCTTGCTGACGGTATAGCTCGGAGATGACCAGAATTTTATGGTATTGCCATTTGCTGAGTAATCTGAGTGGCGTATGCAGCTCGAGCTGTAAGCTGTGCCAGCTGCTGTCGCTGCAACCAGCCGACGCGATCATGCTAGATTGAACGTAGATGGAGACCGAACTCTTTTTCAGCCTCCAAACTTGTTAAGCTCGAAAAGAAGGGAATGCCAATTAAGTCTGGCATTCCCTTTCATCTACCTTCGATTTTATTGGGCAACGGCACGCAGGTTATCGAACTGTAGCGTTCCGTTAAAACCGAATATGCCGAACTGACCCGAATGATATGTGGAGTCACTTCCTGTGAACATCAAGACACCATCTAGGTAACAATTGAACGATCCACCAACAGCCTCAACCTTGAGATTATAGACCTTATCCAGACTCACGGTAACGGGGTCGGATTTGATTTCAGAATAAGGCCTTTTCGCCAGTTTCAGTACACCGCCACGATCAACCGAGTCCAAGATCAAATCGTACCCGGTTACTCCGCCTGTTGTATTCATCCGGAAGCTGATTCCCGCAGCTTAAGCCTCCAACCAGTTTGACATTGCCTGAATATACAAAATCGCTTCCTGACACATTTTTCAAATTATACGTATCACTGGCAGGAGCTACGTCCTGTGCAACTGTATCCGCATTGCTCCAATTTCCCCCGATTGGCGTCTGGCTATGTTCAACTTTAATGTTGATTTTTGATTAGAAGATAACCGCCTTCCTGAAAAGGTGGTTATCTAACAGCAATTTATTCTGTATTACCACCAGGTGAAAACAAAAAAATCCTCATCCTGAAAGAAGGGATGAGGATTTTGTGTAGTCTTTCGTTTCCCATTATTTAAGAAACGCCACCAAATAATATGATAAAAATGGCTGAGCTTAAATTTGGTTAATTTCATGAATTTGATAAAGTTTGGGTTTTTGTTCTCCTGGTATGTTCTTAAAAAATGCTTCTGCTTTCTCTTTTGTTTCCCAAACTGCTGTAATAACAGTTGTCCCATTTTCACCCTCAGAAATAATGTTCATTTTCATACCATCAGGTAATTTTCCTCCTGACGTTTTTTCCGCCATTTCCTTAAATTGC
Organism: Paenibacillus pectinilyticus; assembly: GCF_001700435.1. Classification (GTDB taxonomy): domain Bacteria; phylum Bacillota; class Bacilli; order Paenibacillales; family NBRC-103111; genus Paenibacillus_E; species Paenibacillus_E pectinilyticus. The sequence continues at coordinate 1,210,570 of NZ_LYPC01000027.1, read as the reverse complement.
TGATAATTAAATGGTACAGTAGCTTGAGCAAAAAAAGCCATGATTATCGCCTCCGATATTTTTCATCCAAACTATTATATATTGATGCCACCACAAAATTCAAATCGCTGACTAAAATGTATTTTCCCAACAGATTTATAATGCTTCTTGTGTTATATGGGAGAATGTTATAGATGCGGTGCTATCCTGCCATTTCAATTAGAGAATGTCGAAAGCTGAAGTTTTTGGTTCGTCTCATTCACAGTAAAAAGGCAAGAAGTGACCAGCATATTCTTTTTATTAGATGCAGTATTCTCATGTTCCTTGTTGTCGATATATCGAAACCAAGCCCAATAATGTTGCAAATACTTGGTGGCAACGCCATTAAAGCGATCAATCCAACGTTTCAAACGACTATGGTAGCACCAACTAAATATCTGAAACAGCATTCATCTTTAAAATAAACAATCAGGGGTTGCGCCAACATTCCCGCGGCAAAACCGATAAAAATGGGTAAAAAATTTAATTCTCACCCATTCTAAAAAAGAAAGTCCATCCACGGTTATGTAGTGGATGGACCTATTGGAGATGGGGTCTGAGTCAGCTGCTCCATTATTCACGATATACCTAATATCATCTGCCTCCATTAAAGGATTTTCCTTATTTATCTTCGCAAGTTTAGGCAGGGCAATCGTATTTTCCTTTTTCTTTCTTGTGCTTGTTTGCTTTTGCTTCAAAATTAGATCTGCTAATTGTTCATACATGGAGCCAATTTCCCCCATGCCGTTACTAGCATTATACACAGTTTTAGAAAGGTGCTCAGCTTTCTCAATATCAACCATCTTACTTGCAAATTGTATGAGATCCGTCAGTATTTCATCCTTTCTATTCAATTGAATAGCACGTTCATGATCTTTTGCGAGTTCACCGTGCACATAAACTCTATGATTGACTTCTTTTAAATAATCGTTAAATTCCGTCCAATCATGTTTTACATCCTCATGCTCAATTAACGCGGCTGTGTCACCTCTTCTTATTCTTTCAAATAATGGTTGCAACAATCTCAAACTGCGATTCGCGACAGCATGAATTAAACCAAGGGTAATAACTTCCGATCCCCCTTGTAGAATGGCTTGGCATTGAACGTGCATGAATAATTTCACAGTAATATCAGGGATACCCATACTATGGTAATACATCGCTTTCTTTAATTCTTCGGTAAGCTCTGTCTTTGTGAGCGTGTACTGCAGATCCCATAGAGCCTTGATAAGTTGTTCCCACTCATCACTATCTTCTAACATCCGATCAGTAATGTTTTCAGTGAAAGAATCGGGAATTCCTCGTCTGGAATTAGCTAAAAATTTGTTGAATAAATAGAGCGACTTAAACGTACCCATAACGATAATTGGAACCCCGATTGTATTCGTAAGTTCTGTAATGATTCTTCACAAGATTCATAGGTAAATGTGAAGATAGAATAATTCCCCAATCGATGCCTTGCTCTTTAAAAAAGGTTTTCTCAATTTAAAAAAGTTCTAAGGTTCTTGGGGTTAATTTATCTGGAGGCTTAACTGTTCTTACAACATCTTTCAATCCCTTCTCTGTCTCAATTGTGATCATAACATCGGTCGTTGCATGAACTGGTTCACCATCGAGATGTGCATGCTTAATATTCAACTGCTCAGCAATTTCGATACTCCGTTCAATCGGTGTAAGTGGGTATTGTTCTCTTATATCGACGACAGTATCTGGCCAGGTTAATACCATGAGATAGCGACATTCTTCTTTAGAAAGAATGTGGTGAATTCTACCAGTTTTCCACCCCAATTCCCTAATAAGATATCCTTCAGAAGGTGCTTTATTGTCACTTGCTTGAATGAAGGGCTCATAATCTTTTCCGTACCCTTGACCTCTACCATCCTTAAGTCTATTCAACTGTGTTTTAAGTATCGCGCGGCCTCTGTTCATCATAATACCCCCTAAAATAAAATATGCGTTCACCCAATGGAGTGCAGCCGGGCCTTCAAACATAAAATGGCGGCCCCAGGATGAGCCTGAGAACGCCATTTTTCATTTAGAATCCGGTATATTGCTTTGCATTTTAGAAGGATATTATACCAGATGCTTAAGCAGCCCCGATGCAGCTCCTAAAGTATTCATTGTTTAAATACAGAATGTTATTCCAATGTCACTATAAGGCGATCATTTTCAGGAGATATGGCATGCTGTTTACTTCCAAGGCGGCCATTATCGATTTTGTAATGATTAAATTGCCGTAAGGGGCCGTGATCCTAACCTTCTTGGTTAGGTGACTATTAGAACATTGCCCTGATAGTACTCACCGCTTCGCCTTATAGAACTCATGATACAGTTTCATCAGCGCCCGCTTCTCAATCCGCGACACATAGCTCCGACTAATCCCCAGCTCCTTCGCAATCTCCCGCTGCGTCCGCTCCTCACCGCCGAGTTCTAGCCCAAACCGGCCGACGACAACCTCTTTTTCCCGGTCATCCAAAATATCCAAATTCTTATAGATCTTACTCTTCTCGATCTTCAGCTGCACCGCATCTACAACATCGTCTGCTTCGCTGCCGAGAATGTCGATCAGCGTGATCTCGTTCCCCTCTTTATCTGTTCCGATCGGGTCATGCAAGGAAACATCTTTACGCGTCTTTTTCAATGAGCGCAAATGCATCAAGATCTCATTCTCGATACAACGCGCGGCGAACGTCGCCAGTTTTGTCCCTTTGTTCGGAGAGAAAGATTCGATCGCTTTGATCAATCCGATCGTCCCGATCGAGATCAAATCTAATAAATCTTCTCCTGTATTGTCGAATTTTTTGAGGATGTGAACACGAAGCTAGGTAAATGATCAAAGTATAACGAGTTCACCAACTTCAACAGAGCTTCAATTCATTTAATTCTTCGTGGTACAACCACCATTGTTCGATTTCCAAACAGACCAAAGTTGGAGTGATAAAAGGATAACTGACAACTAAAAAACTTCGATTTTTGAACGAGTTTATTAAGAAGTCCCTATTTCTTATTCAGAGCTCCGTAATCCAGATAGCTGACGGAGCTCTGACGCATAGTCCGCCAATTACTGCCGCATCAGGTTGGAACAGATCCAGCGCAACCGCCTTCAGGTATGCCTATGCTTTTACTAAGATACATTCTTATAAATCTTTGATTTCTCAATCTTGAGCTGGACCGCGTCCACCACGTCATCTGCCTCGCTGCGGAGGATATCAATCAGCGTAAATTCATCCCCCTCTTATCCGTTCCTATCTGATCATGGAAGGATACATCTTTCCGCGATTTCTTCAGCGAGCGAAGCTGCGATACCACATTAAACAAGAAATCGCTACTGGTTTAGTACACTTCCAGTTCCCAGATCATGTAGCTATTGTTGTAGCTGTTCGGATTTTTGGCTGTCATGTTTACTCGAACATAACGAGCGTTGACCGAGGTGAACTTGCAATCGTTGTAATTATCTGCGGCACTCGAAATGGTATAAACGGGCGTCCAGTTGACATTATCTGTTGAAACTTCAATGGTTGCCGATTGTGCGCTATTCAAGTCCTTCCAATTAATGATAGCTCTGCTTATGGATTGCGTTGATCCTAGATCTACTTTTAACCAGTTTGTGTTGCTCGTGTCGCTCTTCCAGTAGAAGTCGCGGTGATTATAGCCATCGACAGCGGACGAGGCTGTCTTGGTTGTGTCAGGTGTGGAAGAAGCAGTAGCCGTCTTGTTATATGCTTTGTCGGAAGAACGTTGATTCATGGTAATAGCAGAACTCTCATATACCGTCAAGTAGTAAGGTGCGGAGGTGACATTTCCTGCCGAACCAATCACCTTGGCTGTTATTACATACGAGCTAGCATAAGTATCGCTGCTATTGACAGATGTCGTTAGGGAATAGTTGTAAGGGGCGGTCGTGTCTGAGCCAAGCAGGACGCCATCCTTGTAAAATTCGACTTGTGTAATGCTGCCAGAGTATCCCGAGACATCTGTTTTAAAGGTGACACTGCTGCCGCTATAGAAGAGATCCTCCATGGAGTTCGTTAACTTAATTGCGGTAATAGGAGCAGCGAAAGATAAATTACTTACATTGCTATTGGCCACAATACCCGCTTGTGAAGCATTAGTAATTAACGTGGAACCATTCGTGTAAGTCAGATTCTCGAATGTTATATTCTGCATGTTGTAGGTTGGACTATATCCCCGAATAACGCCTCCAGTAACATTGGCTATACTGTCATTGACCGCTACATTCTTGAAGTATATATTGTTGACTTTTGAAGATCTTGTTGGTATTCCCCAACCTGTACTAGGGTAATCCAGATTGTTATACATAATGAGTTGTTCGACGCCGTCCTCAAGACGTATGTTATCGTACATAATATTTTTTAACTGTCTGTCTTCCTCTCCACTAAACCAGAAGGCTCCCCTTTTTCCGTCAATTTTTCCAAGTCGTATGATATCGATATTTTGCAAAAGAACATCATAGGTATCCCAGAAGTATGATCGGGAAGCACCGGGTCCACCGCCCCAATTTCCATTCCACACGACGCTATTTTTAACGATAGCATGTCTGCTTTGGGAGAAGTTAACGAAATCATCGTTATTTCTTACAAAGCAATCATCGACAGTGATATTAAAAGCAGAGGCATTAATGAAATCTGTCTCTCCATGCCATGAGATGTCTTTAACATTCGTGACAGTTACATTCACGGCGCCGTAAAACTGTGCCATTTTATAAGGAGAATCGATTATTGTGATGCCTTCTAGTGTCATTCCATTGACGCCCGATGCAGCAATCATACCTTGTTTATTAGCGGGATCTAGATGACCGCCGTATAGAATTCCTCGGCCTTTGATTGCAATATTGCTTGCTGCTGTACCGGAATAAACGGTATTAGTGCTTCCTGCTGTGTCATGTGTATCTCCCGGGAAGAAGGTTCCTTTTACGATTGCTCCGCCGGCTATATACACAGTCTTATTCGATGGAATATCGACATCCGTTCCAATATCGTACACACCTGGTGCGTAATAAATGACATTCGGGTCTGATGGACTGGGCACATTCGTCTCACTGGCATCGGCAAAAAGAAAGAGTGGGTTAGCCCGACCGTTAATTTCAACCGACAGTTTCTTTGGCGATGACAGTGAGAAACTAATCTTATTGCCGCTAACCGTTGGTGTAATCGCGTCTGATTTCGGTCTTACCGTAACGCTATTGATTGTGCCATTATAAAAGATGTCTACGTTGATTGGACCGCTTGAGGCGAAATTGGCGAAGGAAGCGCTCTGGATATCGCTTTCGTACTCAGATGCTGTTGATGGTATGTCATTTTTTGTCATGTAAACGAAAGGTTTTTTGCCATTCACCACAACGGAATAATAATCAGAGGGGAATAAATTCTCGAATCCGACCAAGCTTGTGGGTGCACTATACGTAGTAACACTGCTGGAAGGAAATGAAATTTTGACATTATCGACATAGAACGTCCCTGTATTGACAACAAACGTGTTAATCACAATTCGGTCAATAAGAGAGACATTCGATATAGTTTGAAGGCCAGTTTTCACCAGCACATTGTTAATATACAAGTCAAATGTATCCGAATTCGCATCGGCTACAATTTTGAAAGCATAGAATGTGCCAGCTGTATAAGATTGAAGGTCCACAGTACCAGTAATATCTGTATAACGAATCTTGCCATTAGCGTCAAGTCGGATTTGAGCGGCGCTTGCGCCTGTACTGTCTTGAAGCGTAACTGCAATCCCCTGGTTAAGTTGCTCGGCACGCAAGCTGAATTCAGCTGTAATCATATTTTGTGCTGTAAAGGTTTTAGTCATTTTCACGGAGCTGGTCGTGCTTGTGTCTAGTAACTGTACACTTTTGTCCGTAGAGCTTGGGATGTTCTGAACAGTTATCGTACCGCCGGTTTGGTCTAACGTCCATCCTGACATCGTGCCGCTATTGAAATCATCGTTAGACAATTCAGTGGAACTGCTGCCATCGGTTGAAACTTTGACATTATCGACATAGAACGTTCCTGTATTACTAACAAACGTGTTAATCACAATTCGGTCAATGACAGCGACATTCGATATAGTCTGAAGGTCATTTTTCACGAGAACATTGTTAATATATACGTCGAAGCTATCCGAATTGACATCGGCTACAATTTTGAAATCATAGAATGTGCCAGTTGTATATGATTGAAGGTCCATTGTACCAGTAATATCCGTATAGCGAATCTTGCCATTCGCGTCAAGTCGGATTTGAGCGGCGCTTGCGCCAGTGCTGTCTTGGAGTGTAGCTGCAATCCCCTGGTTAAGTTGCTCGGCACGCAAGCTGAATTCAGCTGTAATCATGTTTTGTGCTGTAAAGGTTTTAGTCATTTTCACGGAGCTGGTCGTGCTTGTGTCTAGTAACTGTACACTTTTGTCCGTAGAGCTTGGGATGTTCTGAACAGTTATCGTACCGCCGGTTTGGTCTAACGTCCATCCTGGCATCGTGCCGCTATTGAAGTCATCATTAGACAATTCAGTGGAACTGCTGCCATCGGTTGAAACTTTGACATTATCGACATAGAACGTTCCTGTACCGCTAACAAACGTGTTAATCACAATTCGGTCAATGAGAGCGACATTCAATATAGTCTGACGGTCAGTTTTCACGAGTACATTGTTAATATACACGTCGAAGTTATCCGAATTCGCATCGGCAACAATTTTGAAATCATAGAATGTATCAGTTGTATAAGATTGAAGGTCCACAGTACCAGTAATATCCGTATAGCGAATCTTGCCATTAGCGTCAAGTCGGATTTGAGCGGCGCTTGCGCCTGTACTGTCTTGAAGTGTAGCTGCAATTCCCTGGTTAAGTTGCTCGGCGCGCAAGCTGAATTCAGCTGTAATCATGTAATTTTGTGCTGTAAAGATTTTAGTCATTGATACGGGGCTGGTTGCGCTTGTATCGATTAACCGTACACTTTTATCCGTAGAGCTTGGGATGTTCTGGACAGTTATCGTGCCACCGCTTTGATCTAACGTCCATCCTGGCATCGTGCCGCTATTGAAGTCATCATTAGTCAATACAGTCGAAGCGCTTACGGGGTGGGGCGAGGCGATTACGGCTGCTAGACTGAAACAGAAAATAAGCATTGCGAGTAACTGTAAATACTTTTTTGCCATCATTCTTATTCCTCCTTTTGTGTAACACTCTATAAACAAAGAGCGCCTCAATCTTCATCCAGTGATGAATTAACGTGAGACGCCCTGTTGTTTCGTTTGCGTAGCTATTTGCTAGTCATTATATTGGCTTTGTTGTCGTCTATGCCATCCTTCCATCAGTCAACCAAGCTAAATTAAAGGTTGCAACTGCCAAATACTTTGTAAAGGCATTTTCACCATCCACCCAGTCACGTTCGTATAAACAGAAGATGGTTTTACGATCCGGACTGATGGCTAGGTCTGAGTATCCTGAAAATTCTTCAAGCATTTTACTGTATGCCCAGGTTACACCTTCATCTAGACTTAATCGTACTGTCAAATATTTTCGAGACTGAGACCCCCAAAGAAATTTCTGCTCACTGCCATGCCAATCCCTCTCTATGATGTCGCCTTCTCCATCGAATGCACAATTACTGAATAAAATACCGCTGAACCCTTGAATTTCCGGAAATGCAATTCGAAGTAAATGACCCTCGCATATGGGATCTGGCAACTGTTCGTCGTATTTTACATCCCCCCATGTGGCGCCGCCATCATGGCTGATTACAACTCCACGTCTCCTATTGGGAGATTCATGCCGAAAGTTCATCATCACGCTTCCATCAGATAGTTCTACAACGGTTGCTTCACTTGGATTTACCAAACCATCCTCATTCCATATAATGGAGCCCCTTTGCCAGGTTAGACCGTTGTCATCACTGTAAATACTAGACAGTACGGAGGGACGGTGAATTTGGCCACCATTGGACATCCATATAGAAACAACTAGCCTCCCGCTGCGCAACTGGATACTATGCCCGCATCCGTTCCCGATGACGTTCCAATTATACTCCGTCCGGAATTTCTCAAATACCTCTGTAATTTCCGTAGGTTCCGTCCACGTTCCCCCTTCGTCCTCACTTCGAATCAAGAAGCATTGTGCATAGTTTCGGTGCCACATAAAGTAAATCGTGTCACTATGTTTTCCTACAATCATCGTAGCGTTGTGAAAGGTTTCAGTCGAGGTTCCCTCAACCAGTATGATTCGATCACTCCATGATTGACCATTGTCTGTACTGCGGCGTAAAATAATATCCTGCTTCGTCCAATCCCCTACGCCCATTCTCGCCTCATAATGAGCAAGTACCGTGCCGAGACGTGTTGCAACAATTCCAGGAATCCGATACATCTGATATCCTTCCGTACCGTATTGCTCCAGGTTTAACTTTGTTAAGAATGATTCCAACATATTTGACTAACCTCCTGCGTGCTTTTATTAATCATCCAGCCTATTCAATCAGCTAACTTTAACCTCTAATCGTGACGCTATATGCTTTAAAATCGAATTCTCAAGTTGATCAAATAAACATTTCAGGTATAAGCTCTCTGGCGATCGGTCTCAGCCGATCCGCTTCCGAAGCAGGAATCCACCTGTATGGCCAGCGCAACCTTGTACCTACTTCCGCCCAGCCGCCAATGGCAGATAGTAGCTTATCACAAGCCGCATTGCAGTAACCTTGAACAGTAATGTAGGGAGTTATGTTTTCAGTCATGAATTGAACGATCCGCTTTTCTTGTTCGAGTGCCCCCGGAAGATCCGTTTTCATGCGCTCATACCAGCGCTGAGCACCCAGTGGGCTAAGACAAGCCACATTAGAATATGCCCCATGCGCTCCCCGAGCATAACCCGAAGCTAGGAAATGCCCCGGTACGAAGATCGATATTCCCTTCGCGTGGGTATTCATGGCTTTATACCAATCGTCATTACCACCGGCAACCTTGATGCCTACGATATTCGGAATCTCTGCCCGAATTCGAGCGTAAAGTTCTGGCGGAACAATTCGCTTAGCATGAGGCGGATTGTAGAGCACGATCCCGACTGGAGCAGCCGCTTCGGCGAATCTCTTCAAACAGTCTATTACCTCTTCATCCTTCAATGGAAACCAATCGGACAAAATAATTTGGATGGCGCTCGGATGCCACTGCACAGCTTGTTTAATTCGGACGAGCGAAAGCTGTGGGCTCATTTGGCTTGCGCCTACTTGGAAGGGCATTCCTGCTTTTTCACAAGCTGCAGCCAGCATCTCATTCACACGAACAAACTCATCTTCAGACTGCGTATAAAACTCTCCAGCAGTCCCATTCGAATAGATCCCGTCTACACCTGCACCGATCAAATAATCAATCTCCTCTTGCAGCTTTCCAAAATGGATGGAATCATCCTCATTAATAGGTAGCAGCAATGTTGCATAATTACCAACGATCTCTTCAGAACTAAGTGATCTCATGCGTCCATTCCTTCAGAGGGAATAAACAGACTTTCATGAATTTTAACAACTAATTTAACATAATTCCCCTCTCCTGTATGGCTGCAGCCTGAGCGGTGTACTTCACCTGGCCAGAACACAGTAAACATACCAGATTCGAGAATGAAACGCTGTTCATTAGCTATTTCATCGAATAAAGCGTAGTCCTTTTCCACCAGCATGTCCTCAACTTGATGATGCTCTTCAGAGGCAGGTGCATACCCAAAACCTTCTGCACCCTCCAAAATAATATGAATATCGGCATGTTTAGCATGACATTCGCCAAGGCGATTTCCCCAAACTTCGGTCTTTCCCTCTGCTCGAAAAACGAACATCTTTTGATCTACAATGTCGATTCGGCCATCCATCCGATCCACATTCAAGCCTAACGTAAAATCAATGGCATTACGTATGACATCACCATATTGGTTTCTATTCGCATCCCAATGTTTTACTGAATCAAGTATCATAATCCTCTTTACTCCCCCGATTACAATCTAATTGGATTTACATACGGTTTGTCATCTCTGAAATTGTAAGCATTCGCGATAAAGAGGTCACACATGCGATCAAACTCCCGAACGGAGCGTCCTCCCGAATGCGGCATAATGATCACATTATGCAATGACCACAGAGGACTTTCTGCTGGCAGCGGCTCCACGGCAAACACGTCCAACCCCGCACCACTCAAATGGTTGGTGGCAAGTGCATTGTATAGTGCTGATTCATCTACGATGCTGCCACGCGCTAGATTATAGAAATAAGCTCCCGGTTTCATTGCAGCAAATATATCTGCATCAAATAGCTGATCGGTGCCGTTTCCACCTGGGAGAATTAACACAATATGATCGGCAAGACCTATCACTTTCTTCAAGTCATGAACGCCATATACTTCCTTAATAAATGAATGCTGCTCTTCCGTATTACGCCGAACCCCAATGACATTCATACCGAGTCCTAAGCAGCGCCTAGCGATTTCTGTACCAATATCCCCGATTCCGACGATAAGGGCTGTTGTTCCGTAAACTTCATCGTAGGTTTCCGCGCGCTGCCAAAGTCTCTCCCCCATATCCCTTACATGCTGGGGAATCCTCCTTGTTAACCCCATCATCATCGCCACGAATTGCTCTGCTACGGCAATCGACATGACACCTTTAGCGTTGCAGTAGGTAAATGTCGGCTTGCTGCTCCAGTTTCTGCCGAGATAGCCGTCATAACCCACGCTGCCACTCTGGAGCAACTTGAGGTTGCTGGCAAAGACATGATCTGCTTTGGGCCAGCCTACAGCGATGTCCGACCGAGACAAAGCCGGAACATAGATATCGTCCGAAGCAGCCTCATCGATGCGTTCCCACGTGGCCCAACCCGATAGCGCTTCTCCAATTCGTTTCATATGCAAATCCGAAAATGCGTTCACAGCTATTAATGCATGTGGCCTCATCTCAAGAGTCCTCCCTTCAAATTTAACCGAGCGGCACCCGATATACCGAACCAGGTATGTAAGGATATTTTTCTTCCAGATCTTCCGGCAAATGAACACCCAATCCCGGCAATGTTGGCGCTTGAATGCATCCATTTTCAAATTTCAATGGCTCAATCATCATTTCATTTCTAAGTGGATTCGGCACATTCGAGAGTTCAAGAATCGTGCAGTTCCGCGATGCGAATGCCGCATGAAAGTTGCCCATAATCCCAACTCCGCCGCACCACGCATGCACAGCAATGGGAATGAATTTACGCTCACACATTTGGGCGATCCTACGGAAAGAGGCTAAACCGCCAATGACTGCGGCATCTGGTTGGAAAAGGTCTAGCGCCTCCGCCTTCAGATAAGCTTCTGCTTCCACTAAACTAGTTACTGTCTCTCCTCCGGCGACTGGTACATTCGTTTGACGACGAATTTCTGCAAAGCCTTCGTAATTGGTTACTTCCGCCGGTTCTTCAATCCAGAGAAGATTGTAAGCCTCGAGCCTGCGTGAAACTTCAATTGCCGTTTTCACCGGCCATGGATATTTAGCAAGTCCTTGGCACGCATCAACAGCAAGCCCCACTTCTGCCCCTAACACACTGCGGCAAAAAGCCACCTTTTCCTCAATCGCATCCAGGTCTTTCAGCAAATTAATTCGAATTTTTACCGCACCATAACCTTGATTGACGTAACCAAGCATTTCTTCTTCTAGTTCTGAAAACGGCTTATTATTCCCACCACTGGCGTAAGCTTTGATCTGGTTATGCACTTTTCCGCCTAATAGCTCGTAAACGGGTACCCCAAGTGCTTTGCCTTTTAAATCCCATAAAGCCATTTCCATTCCACTAAGGAATGCCTGTGTAATGCCCATCCGTCCCATATAATAATTAGCAACACGTGCCCGATCAATCAGCTCAAGGATGGAGAATGGATTTTGCCCAATCCAATCATGGGCCATTTGCTCGATGTGTGCCTTTGCTGCCTCTGGCGCATAAACGCCCGCATAGGTCTCACCAAGCCCATACATTCCTTCATCCGTCTCCACTTTCACAAAGACAGCAGGACGATAGCCCGTTTGCAAGCACAATACACGCTCCGCATCATCTGGTGTCGCATAGGGAGCACTAACAAGAATTGGTTTGACTGCTGTTATTTTCATCGCTTAAGCCTCCTGTTTAACCCCTTCTTGAATGTCCAAGAACGCAAATTGCTCAGCGAATGTTCTTATACTTTGGCGCTGTTCAGCAGTGAGTTGCTGAATAGGTTTGCGCGGTGCTCCAACCTCAAAGCCCTGTAGACGAAGAATTTCCCGCTCAAATGCGATAAAATCATACTTTATTAGCTCTGCAATAACTTCATTCACTTCAAATTGAATAGCCCGCGAACTAGTCAAATCGCCCTGTTGAAATGCCTTGTACAGTTCAACGAATTTACCGGGCATAATATTGTACGTGCTGCCGATTGCTCCGCAACAACCCATAGCCAGCCCTGCCAATAGGGCTTCATCTGGACCGTTGAATACGAGGAAATCAGGACCGCATGCTGCCATCAGCTGTTGAAGCTCGAAAGTGTTCGTAGATGTGAACTTCACCCCAATAATGTTTGGTTCTTGGGCTAGTTCTGCATAGAAAGCAGCAGTAGCATTTACTCCCGTCATAGCTGGAAAATGATACATGATTAGTGGAATATCAGCTGCACGTGCGATATCCAGATAATGCTCCTTCACTTGCTCCAAACCATGCTTATAATAAAATGGTGCGACAGCTGATACAGCTGCAGCTCCTACATCAGCGGCATGCCGCGTCAATTCCACACAAGTTGCTGTATCCATGGCGCCGATATGTGTGATCACCGGCACTTCCCCTTTAACCTCATCAAGTGCAAGCTCAAGAAAAGCTTTTCGCTCTGAAATCGTTTGCAAAAAACCTTCACCTGTGGAGCCGCTCAAATAAAATCCACCTACTCCTTTCTTTAACAAATGTCTAACAAGTTGTCTGGTAACAGGCTCATTCAATTGTCCAGAAGCTGTGTAAGGCGTAATTAATGCAGGAATAATGCCTTGCATGAGATTGGTTTGGTTCGACATATGGTTCCCTCTTTCAACTATAATCTTATTAGTTATAACTTGATCTTCACTAACGCTATTCCCCTGAACACCACTAATAGTGCTGTTTATTTTGTTCTTACCCCTTCACTGCACCAATCATGGCGCCTTTAACAAAATACTTTTGAATAAATGGGTACACACACACAATTGGTAGCGTGGAAATTACTATCATGGCTGCTTTTAGCGTTTCCACGGGAGGAAGGCGACCGTTTGTGAATTTCTGAGGTTCATCATCGAGTGTGCTCGTAGACAATATATTGTTTAGGACGACTTGAATCGGGAACTTATGATTGTCCTTAATGTACAAGACAGCATCAAACCAAGAGTTCCAGTGAGCAACTGCGTAGAACAAACCGACGGTAACAATAGACGGCATGGAAAGCGGCACAATCAGCTTCCACAAGATTACGAAAGGCGAAGCGCCATCCATAAAGGCCGATTCTTCTAGCTCCTGCGGGATGGCAAGGAAGAACGTACGTATGATAAAGAAGTTAAAGGCGCTAATTAGTCCCGGAATAATCATAACCCAGAAGGAATTCCTTAACCCAATATTCGTAATAAGCAAATAGCTAGGAATTAACCCACCATGGAAAATCATTGTAAAAAAAACAAACATTGCTATCCCGTTACGAAAGGGCATGCCCCGCTTGGCCAGACCATAAGCAAGCAAAATAGTAAAAAACAGATTGCACGCTGTTCCAACAACAACTCGCAAGATCGTAACCATATACGCGCTGTAAACGTGGGAACCATGACGCAGCAGTATTTTATAAGCATACAGATCAAAGTGCTCAGGAATCAGAATGAACATACCTCTCCGAAATCGTTCCTCTTCACTAACGATCGATGTCGAAATCAAGTTAATAAACGGAGCGATGAAGCTTATACTGAGCAGAATAAGAATGGTATAGTTAACAATCGTGAACCAATCCACCCGACGGCGGCGAACGTGCGGCATCTATGCCACCTCCTAGAAAAGTGATTCCTGCTGCATTTTTTTCGCAGTAAAATTGGCGGCAAGTATGAGGATGAGTGAAATTATGTTTTTAAACAATCCAACCGCCGTTGCATAAGAATAATGTGTTGCTCCAATGCCTTCCCGATAAACATAGGTATCGATAATATCAGAAACCCTATACACTGGAGGAGAATACAAGAGGTAAATTTGCTCAAAACCTGCATTCAGCAACCCGCCAACATTGAAAATCAGCAGCAGTACCATAATTGGAACAATGCCTGGAAGGGTGACATGCCACATTTTTCGCCAGCGGCCAGCCCCATCCATCTCCGCTGCTTCGTATAACTGCGGGTCAATTCCTGCAATAGCCGCCAAGTAAAGGATGCTGCCCCAGCCGATACTTTGCCAAATATGGCTGCTTACCAGAACGGAGCGAAAATAATTTTCATTTCCCATGAAATAAATAGAATCAAAACCAAGTGATTTCAGAATGACGTTGATAAAACCAACCTCGGTTGACAGCAAGTTTACCAGAATACCTGCAACAATTACCATGGAAAGAAAATGTGGTAAATAAGATAACGTTTGGACTACACGCTTGAACAATCCATGACTAACTTCATTCAACATAAGCGCCAGAACTATCGATGCCGGGAAAGCCCACAAAAGCTTATATAAACTGATTAGAAGCGTGTTCTCCATGACATTCCAAAAGTAGACCGAATCCATGAACTGTTGAAAGAAACGAAATCCAACCCACGGACCATGAAGTAAATCACCGATAACGTTGTATGGGGAAACATCTTTAAACGCAATCGCAATTCCGAGCATGGGAACATAGTGAAAAATGAGAAAGTATAGAACGCCCGGAAGTACAAGCAAGTAGTAATGCCTATAAATGAGCATCGTCTTCCACAAACTGCGTGTCCGAGTACTTATTTCTGTCTGTTTGCGCTGCAGTACGATTTCACTCATGATTATCCCTCCTCCTATGGATCAAAGGGAAATGGGATTCAACTCTCCCCCATTCCCCCTTTCTTCTGATTTTATTTGCTTGCGTTGTACTGTTTTGTATACTCGTCAGTGAGCTTGTCGATGCCTGCTTTTTTCAGTTCATCCTGGAATTTATCCCAATCGGACAACGGTCTTGCGCCCATAATGAACTTAATCGGTTCTTCACCCGTTAGACGGTCAATGTCACCTTTGGTTGGTACAGCATCGCTTATAGCTTTGTTGTTGTAAATCATCGTTTTGTCAGGACGCTCCTTACCAAAATCCGCAACATTTACGTATACAAAATTTTTGAGATATTCGTTATGCTTTTTGGTGCTCGCATCCGTAGATACTGTTTTGTTTTCCCAGTTCGCGACAGCCGCCCAGCGGAGCTCACCGATATAACCTGCTGAAATGTCTTTCACAAGCACCGCATATGTACCCGCTTGCTCATCCACCCATTTCCAATCACGATCTTTGATTCCAAAGTAAGAAGTTAAATAGTTGTCTTGACTTTTAAACTCCCAATCAATAAAACGAATGACGGCTTCAACATTTTTGGATTGTTTCGGTACGACAAATGCTTGATCGGCATACGCAGTCACCGTGTCTAACTTACCTTTTGGTCCAGTCAACCAATATGGGGTATAATCGATACCCGCTTTAGGTCCTGCAATTAGAGTTGCTCGTGAGTACCATCCAGTCCATATGCCAAGACGATTTGTCTTAAATAAATCTTCAGGATTAAATGTGCCAAATGCTTCTTTGTAAATATAGCCTTTGTTGTACCAGTCAGCCATCTTGGCGATCAAATCTTTATATCCCGGATTAACCTCAATCGGTTTGATCTTTTTATCTACAGGGTCGAGCCAGTTATTGGCTCCTTGATCAACAAAACCGCCAGCGAATTCTTGTTTCAATTGACCCATACCACCATCCATGCCAAGAACGATGGTGTCGTCTTTGCCGTTGCCATCTGGATCTTTGTCCTTAAAGGCTTGCATAATTTTCTCAAGATCTTCAAGTGTCTTCGGTTCAGGCAGATTCAGCTTGGTCAGCCAATCCTTACGGATCCAAACCGGGTATAAGTTAGCTGGAGCAGTTTTCGGTATGCCCCAAATGTTCCCTTTACTATCGGTTACTTCCTTCCACATTTCGGCAGGAAGCGATTTCTTGATATTTTGACCGTATTTGTCAAGCGCTGCATTAATCGGCTGGATGGCTCCTTGCCCTGCAAGACTCGTCCATGATGCTGCGTTGAACAGATCAAAATTATCTTGAGACGCAAGCATCGCATTAAGCTTGTCAAGGCCTGGCTGTCCTTTTGGCGCCATGATGACATTAGGAGTTACTCCCGTTTCTTTCGCCACAAGACTTTGCATCTCTTTCAGTTTATCAGGGTTACTGCCTTGCGGGTATGTCTGCTCTAACCCGTTGTTCATATAGATGTTGATCGATGCAGCTTTCGGCGCCTCGGATGGTGAGGTTGTTGCCGTTGTTGCTGTTGCGGTTGTCGAAGCGGCAGGCGTCACCTCTACTTTATTGCTACTGCAGCCCGCGAAAATGCTTGCAACTAATACGAAAGAAAATGTGATCGATACGGATTTTTTCATGTTCATCCTGTCTTTATCCTCCCTTTTCTTCATGTTTATTTTTCCCTTACACCTTTACCATACAATCTTTGAAAGCGTTTCACTATCTGCTTTTTTTCGAAATCGATACATATCATTTTGACATTGCTGAGATATGTCAAATATTTATGTACTCTTATAATCGTTGTATTATATCAAAAAAGCGAGGACCGGAAGGAACGGCCATCGCTTGCAAGTTGGTTATGATGACGATTGTTTTATCAGTTTTTTGTACTCGCCCGGTGTCATTCCAACGCTTTCCTTAAATATGCGAATAAAGTAATACGAGTTGTTGTAGCCGATCTGCTCTGCGATTTGCTGAATTTGCAATTCGGTTTGCGCCAACATCTGCTTGCTTCGCTCGATCCGAAGCTCCTTGATGTATTCGCTGAAGTTCTGACCGGTTTCCTGTTTGAATAGCCGGCTTATGTAAGCTGAATTCAATCCAAGCTGAGTAGCGAGTACACTCAGCGAAACATCGCTAACAATTTGTTGATTGATAAGTTCCATTAACCGTGAGATATGACTATTATCATCATTGTTTAGCTGCCCAGCAACGGCTTGGCACTCGCTTGCCACAAATTCCAGCAGCCAGTTCTTCATATCAGGTATGGTACTGCGCTTCAGGAAAGCGGTGTACACATTGTTTTCCCCTTGATTGTGAACCACAGGATTAATCCCCATGCGAATTAATTCTTCCAGCAGACCTGACAGGAAGTGAACAAGCAAGGACTGATATTGTTCAAAAGGCAAATGGCGAACCTCAAGTTCCTTTATAAAATCATTTACTGATTTGGCAGCTCCATCCGAATCCGCCAACTTCACAAAGCGATAAACAAGATCCGCCTTTTCTTTTGGATAAGTAAAATGATTGGTTACGGGAAGTGCGACTTCATCAATGCAAATGAAAGAACCTCCACCAAGCATCCGCCGGTATTCCAAAGCTTCCTTCGCTTCTAAATAGGCTTGCGGAAGTTGTGCAATTGAATGGACGTATCGGCTGACGCCTATGCTGCATAATGTACCCGAAGATAACCATTTATTATGTAAATCACGAAAAAATGCAGTCATTTTCTCGCTGAATTCTTCTTCCAATTGAACAATGACTGCAAGCCGCAATGTGTTGACCTCAACGTATTCGTAAGACTTTTCCATGCAACCAGATGCTTCAATAGAAGATTTTAGTTCGAGCATTTTCACAGCTTCTTCAAAGGGATTTTCAATGACTATTGAAGCGCCATTGCCATGTTCGATAACTTGTTCCTGTTCAATGAGCAGAAGCAAGCATCCCCCAGTTGTCATCTTAATCCCGAGTGAATTAAGCCTCTCCTTAAGCTGTTCCAGCGTTTGGTTCTGACCACGAAGCAAAGAAAGTTTAAAATGCTCCCGATACATCGGCAAAGCATCATTAAGTTTGCTAATCAGCTCTTGCCTCTCAAGGATGGTGGAGTGCATAAGTCTGCCAATCCATTGAAGTTCATCACTCGTGCTCTGTGAAGCATTCACTTCTTGAAGTCCCGCACGTAATGTGCTGGACAGCTTCAATATCGGCTGATATAACTTAGATGTTGAGAAATAAACGATAATGAGCATAAGCATAATGAGTATCACTGCTGTCAATATAACCGTCCGCATAATAGCATTTGTTCCTCGTAACACTTGATTATAATCACTCGTATATACAAACGTCCATGGCAATTCGGATGAGTGAATGGATGTAACTACTTGCTTTGTACCATCTATATTCATGACAGAGGAGGAAATATTAACTTTGCTAGGTTTCGCTGGAGCAGACCAAATTTGAAAAAGTTTCTGCTGCTGGTCAGTCATTATAATTTGGTTATCCCCGTCAACCACGTAGTAATGATCGGCCGAATCGAGCTTCTTAAGTGCTTTGTTGAATAAGTAATCGGCATCGATATTTATAGCAAACGCATTGTGGGCGAACGACGTGCGAATAACGATGGTCATGATTTTCTTTTGCTGAAAGCCCTTCTGAAGCGTTCGAGTTCCCAATACCCGGACTGACATCGGACTTAGGGAATCAACCTCAGACTGCCACGCATTATCGGTAAACGCTTCCAAGTTTTTTTGTACAAGCGGACTGGATGCTTCGAAATCCAGCACTTGGTTCCGAACACTATCATAGAAGTAGACCGATTCAATAAAATCGTTGTTCACGCGAAACGACTCCATATAACGAAGCGATTCTTCCTTCATCCGCCAGTAATTGTAGTAATTCACCTGGTCGTGAGTGATATCTTGCTCCGTATACGCTTCGTATTTTTCACTATCCGTGTAGGATTGAAAGATCTGCATGGAGGGGCTGAACAACAGTTGCC
This sequence comes from Paenibacillus pectinilyticus, assembly GCF_001700435.1. Lineage (GTDB taxonomy): Bacteria > Bacillota > Bacilli > Paenibacillales > NBRC-103111 > Paenibacillus_E > Paenibacillus_E pectinilyticus. Next base: position 1,191,559 of record NZ_LYPC01000027.1, on the reverse strand, counting down.
TGCTCGTATTTTCCACTTGATGAAACATGAGCTCCACTGCACTAACCGTTTGAGCAAGCAGCTTCTCGTTGCCAGCCATAGTTTCGGTTTTGAATTTGGAAGTTACGGAATAGTAGGATACAACATTTGCTACTAATATGGGAAGTAACCCCACCATACCAATTACAATCAACAAACGCATAAAAAACTTTTTGGAGCGTATTGCTGTCCTCCATTTTGCTACCACCTGCTTACCCCCAATCACTCTCTTCAAAACAAGTATACCATGAGATGTAAGCGCTTTTCGACCAAAAATAATATATCAAAATAAACGGCTACGCCGTCCAGGTTTTGAGAATCTTATAAAACTCATGATACAGCTTCATCAGCGCCCGCTTCTCGATACGCGATACGTAGGAGCGGCTAATCCCCAGCTCCTTCGCGATCTCCCGCTGCGTCCGCTCCTCGCCACCAAGTTCCAACCCGAACCTTCCGACAACAACTTCTTTCTCTCGGTCGTCTAATATCTCCAGATTGCGATATATCTTGCTCTTCTCAATTTTCAATTGCACCGCATCCACGACATCGTCCGTTTCGTTGCCGAGGATATCGATCAACGTAATCTCGTTCCCCCTCTTTGTCCGTTCCGATCGGGTCGTGCAAGGATACATCCTTGCGTGTTTTCTTCAACGAACGCAGATGCATCAAGATCTCATTCTCAATACAACGTGCTGCAAAAGTCGCCAGCTTGGTCCCTTTGTTTGGGGAGAAGGATTCGATAGCTTTGATCAGGCCGATCGTCCCAATGGAGATCAAATCCTCCAAATCTTCCCCCGTATTGAAGGTAACTCAACTAATTTTATTCATTTTATGGGAATTAAATTCACTTAATTTATCTACGAAGGCAGCCATTCTTCATTTAGAATGAGCCTAAGACACCAAATTACATTGATTTTCTAATTATTTTAAATATATCAATCGCTCTCCAGCCGACATCATATGAAATTTCTGCCCGGGATAGTTGTGAAACAAATAGTCGACGAAGTACGAAGGGTTATCACGATTTTTAGAAAACATATCGAAATGAATGGGAACAAGAAGATCCGTACCGATCTCAACGCCGAAATCCGCTGCTTCACGGAAGTTCATGTTGCCTACAATCCCCCTTGAGGTTCTGGCATAATCCCCTCCGTTAATCGGTAGCAATGTTACGTGAGGTTGAAATTTTGTGGCCTGCTCGATCAGATCAGGTGTGACAACGGTATCTCCGGTATGGAAAATTCTTACCCCGTTAATATCAATAAAGAAACCCAAATAATACGCATGACCTTCCTGATCCATCTCATATTCGGTATGTGCTCCCGCTACAGGAGTAATAGTTACTCCATTGAACGAAATTACTTGCTGTTGCTTGGCAGGTATGATTCGCTTTACATCCAGTTCTATCTCATGCAGCATATGCACATGTGAGGCCGGAGCGACAAATTTCGTCTCTGGATGCGCCTGAGAAACACCTTTGATCGTCGTCAAATCCATGTGGTCGCCATGAAAATGCGTGATCAGTACCGTGTTTACATCCAGCTCCTGTGGAGAAAGTGGGGGCGGAATTTCTCGCTTAAATTCGGTATCTGGGTCTTCCAATTCAATAGAAAAGGTTAAATATGGATCTACACAAATAATTTCCTCAAAGATGCCTCCTTTTATCAGTACTCCAGCTTGACCCAAACTCCATACAGCTACTCCGCCTTCAGGAACTATTGTTCTTTGAATTTCTTTCAACAACGAATCTCCTGAGTTGTAAATAGGTCTTAAGCGTTCTTTCACCATTCGTTACACTCCCCTTTGCTTACAAGTCAAGATTGTATTCGTCTTCGGCACATGATCATGACCCCCATGCTCACGAGTAAACCAATCGCGATGAAGATGAAGGGAATTCCCGGGCCCATTTCGTAAAACCACCCCCCCAATAGACCTGCAGGGGAAGTAAACAGCATAACGCATAAGGAGAATAAAGCGTAAAATTTGGCTCTTTCGTTATCACTAACTATGTTTGATAGATAAGCTTCCAGAAAGGGAACGATTAGTAAAGTTCCAATTGCATTCAGCATGGCTAGTACTATCATCATGAATAAGTTTTGAGCCGGGGAAACAAGAAGAAGTACATAGGATAAAGCCGTGACGGCAAGACCGATTACAATGTAAACAAACATTTTTCTCTGATTCAACCGAGGGATGACCCAAATAAGCGCGGCTAGCATAGTAATCGAAGATATGGCTGGGAACCAAGCAATTGACGGGGTGCTAAATTTTAAAGTATCCAACATATAGAGAGATACAAAGGTATTTTTAATAATAATTTGAATATTAAACAGCACATACACGAACATGATTGGCAGAACTGATCGGTTACGAAATAATACCCCTGCCGCCGACAAATACTGCTTTGCGATCGTCCGCAGGTCTTCTTTGCTAGATTCATTCATCCTCGCAACACTTGTTTCTGTGTCATACAAAAAATAATGCCTTGCAATAATCATCGCAGTTGTACTTATAAAAAAAATTGCATACATAAGCCGAACCGAAGTAATTAGGTTGTAATGAGCAATCAATATGGCAGCTAGAGGAGCGAATACTCCTCCGGCTGCACCGGTAAATTGCAGAATGGAAAACACTTTGGACCGAACCGTTACAGGAGTATCTTCGATTAACAGGCAATAGAAGGCCGTGGACGGAATTTTGACTAAACTGTTAATGAGCGCCGCAATGGCAAAATACCAAAAATTATTGGACACAATCCAAATGAGCGCAGGAATGCTCCAACATAATAAATCAAACAATAACAAAGCTTTCTTTCTTCCCAAACGGTCTGTAAGGTAACCGCTGAGCAGCGATGTTAGCACTTGAAGAGTTGAGCTAAGTGTAGCAATCAGGCCGATTTGCGAATTGCTCAGACCAAATTCAAGCATATATACCGAAGCATAAGTGATGACCATATTATACGGAATGAGGAACATCGGCTCGAATAGTAAACAGAACCGAGCGTTTCCTTTGATCTGCCTAAACACATGAACACCTTCATTTCATCGGATACGGATACGGATACGGACTTAGGTTATTCCTGTCACAGCCATCCAAATCTATCACAGCATGCTCGACCAGTATCCCACAGATTAATAGCTACGCACGAGCGCTACGAATATCAAATATACTTTTTTGGTACGGGAGTAAGTTTGTTGACAGGTTCTAGAAAGATTAATCTTGAACCGCAGACACAAGGCGTTTCGCTTTTTCAGTAATTGCTTTGAAATCCCCTGCTGCAACAAAACTCTTGTCGATCAAACTACCTCCAACGCCAAGTCCTATCGCACCTGCCTCCAAATAGGCTCTGGCATTGGATTCATGAATACCACCGACAGCAATCATATTGATCTGATCCAGTGGAGCGCGAATTTCCTGTATATATTTAGGTCCAAATGACGATATAGGAAAAAGTTTCACGAATGGTGCACCAAGTCGTACGGCGATCATGATTTCTGATGGTGTTAATACGCCAGGAATAGACGGTATGCCAAGCTGAATGGCTGTGCGAATCATCTCTTCGTCGAGGTTAGGAGCGAGCAGGAAGCGACTTCCCGCCTCAACCGCTGCCCACGCCATTGCTCCATCCAGCACTGTACCTGCTCCAATCATCATTTTCGTTCCAAATTGATCATTCATCGCACGTATGCTCTGCAAAGCGTCCGGGGAATTCATCGTCACTTCGACAATACGAATGCCCCCTTCGTACAGCGCTTCGAAAAGTGGAGCCATCAACTGCTGCGGAATCCCTCGGATGATCGCAATCAGCTTTTCTTGCTGAATGTGATGCAAAAACTGTTGGTTAGATGTCATGTGTCTACCATTCCGCAACGGTACCATCCTCTTGGCGCCACACAGGATTTTTCCAATTATGACCAACTTTGGCGAGTTTTCTGACCTTCTCTTCATTAATTTCGATGCCCAGTCCGGGACCATTCAAGTTTTCCACAAAACCATTTTTGTAATCAAATACATTCGGATCGGTTAAATAGTCTAGAATATCATTTCCTTGATTATAGTGGATACCCAAGCTTTGCTCTTGGATAAAAGCGTTCGGCGAGCATATGTCTACATGCAAGCAGGATGCAAGAGCAATCGGCCCCAGTGGGCAATGCGGTGCCAACGCTACATCATAAGCTTCTGCCATCGCAGCGATTTTACGTGTCTCAAGAATACCCCCAGCATGTGAGACATCCGGTTGGATAATGTCAACGATCCCTTGGGCTAAAATCTCTTTAAACCCCCAGCGCGTGTACATTCTCTCCCCCGTAGCAATTGGCGTAGAAATATATTTAGCTATTTCTTTAAGAGCTTCATTATTTTCTGGCAAAACGGGCTCTTCAATGAACATTAAACGGTATTGTTCCAATTCTTTGGCCAGAACTTTGGCCATCGATTTGTGTACACGTCCGTGAAAGTCGACGCCGATGCCAAAATCTTTGCCGCATGCTTGGCGAACAGCGGCAACGCGTGCAGATGTTTCTTCAACCTTGGCGAATGAATCAATATAGTGCATCTCCTCGGTTCCATTCATCTTCACTGCTGTAAACCCTTGACCTTGCTTCTCTTTTGCAGCAGCGCCTACATCGTCGGGCCTGTCACCGCCAACCCATGCGTACACACGGGTCCGGTCTCGGCAAGCTCCTCCAAGCAAATCATAAATCGGAGCATTATAATATTTTCCTTTAATGTCCCAAAGCGCCTGTTCAATGCCAGAGATTGCACTTGTCAGAATAGGACCACCACGGTAAAATCCACCTCTATACATAACCTGCCACAAGTCTTCGATGCGCATCGGGTCTTGGCCGATTACATATTCTTTCAACTCTTCGACAGCAGCTTGAACAGTATCTGCCTTGCCTTCGACAATCGGTTCTCCCCAGCCGACTATCCCTTCATCCGTCTCTACTTTGAGGAACAGCCATCTTGGTGGCACTTTAAAACTTTCAAGACTACGAATCTTCATATCAAAATTGCACCTTCCAATTTCAATTAATTTACCCAATTTTTTTACGGTATTGACTTAGAAAATCGATACTGTTCTGTGAATAATGTTTTCTCGATTGCCATTAGGATCGATGGCTATAAGATCGACATCATAATCACCGGGTGGCGCTTCATAGGGGACAGGAAGCGTCAATTTAAATTCACCGTCGCTTGTTTTTCTAAACTTCTCGTATACGGCAAGGACCGGCACTGAAAGTATAACGGAATGTACTGTGCTGTTTGTACGCTTATCGGTTGCGATCAGTTCAACTATATCTCCGGCAGAATAACTGTTCTTCACACCTTCAACTGATATATAGCTAGTTAAGTTCTCCATGGGTTCCTCCTGCATTTCGCGTTCTACTCATCTTCTTTAAATATTGGGGTAATTTCAATCTCAAACTCCAACTCGGTTTCACTCAACCTATATTGTGGTAGCAGTTCCGGACCGCAGGAATTCGATCCGACACCACTCATTTTGTAATCCAGGTGGACGACCGTCTCCGGACGTTTAAGTCTAGGCAGTTCATAGTTATGGGTCGCCGCGGTTAAGTCCTCCGGTAGATAATGGAGCGCATTGAAGGAAAACGGGTTTGATGCTGTAAACTTCAATCCCATCCCGAGTTCATTAGAAACAATTGCCCATTCTGTGCCGTATCTTGATCCGGTTTCCTGTGGCATAATATAATTTTCAGGCATGTCGTCCACTTTCAATAAATACTTCCCTTTCTTCACGCTGAGACGCTTATCCACATAGCTTTCATGCGGACCATAGCCGAAATACTCGACTTCCTCTGTCCCTTTCGGCATGATCAGTTGCAGGCCGAAACGTGGTAAAAAGGGAAGCTTTTCTCTGACAGAAGCCCGGGTTTGCAACATAATCTTTCCGTCCCCATCTACCTGCCAAAGTGCCGTACCGCGGATAATTGGCCGCTTGATATAACCGCCGAGTGAATATTGAACTTCAATTGCTACCGAGCTTTCTGTCTGCTTGACGACCTTTGAACCGTAAATATGCATTTTGCATCGATCGTAACCCTCTTGCATCCACCTAATTTTGACATTCCTGTCATTATCGATTGGAGCTCGCCATATCGTAAAAATCGGTGAGGTTGTGATAAAGTTGACTCCTTGTTTCGATATTTGAACGAAACTTCCCTCATACATATCGAAAACGTGACGGAAGTTAAACCCATTAATAACAAGACATTCCCCTTGCTGCTCTACGCGGACAGGGAGCATTGACCTTAACGAAGAGCCCTCGTTCACTGCAGCCGGCAATTCAAACTGTTCGAATGTGATTTCGTGACCAGCCTCCGCCCAGCGAAAATCCCGATACGTCTGGCATGTTATCGTGACATAGTAACGCCCGCTCGTCTCCGGCCATGAGTAAGGCAAATGGATGCTTTCTGCTTGATGTGGAGCCGTAGTCAAGCGCAAATAATCCCCTTGTTCAACGGTGCATCCGTCCTTTTCCAGCTTCCAACTAATAACGACTCCGGAAAGATCGATGAAATCGTACAGATTGGTAATGCGGAAGGTTCCACTAGCCAAATCCTCAGCCTCGATTTTGATTGGAGCTATCGCCTTCTTCAGTTCCAGCAATCCCTTATGCGGCACCCGATCCGGACTAACCAGACCATCAATACAGAAATTCCCATCGTTCGGCTTGTCGCCAAAATCGCCTCCATACGCGAAATATTCCGTACCATCCGCAGTTTTAGTTCTGATGCCGTGGTCAGACCACTCCCAAACGCAGCCTCCCATAAGCTTAGGATATTTATAAATCACGTCCCAATAATCCTTCAGATCACCAGGCCCGTTCCCCATGGCATGGCTGTATTCGCAAAGAAACATCGGCTTGCTGGTGCTCGGGTCATTAGCGTACTCTTCGATGTATGAAGGAGAGGAATACATCCTCCCTTCCACGTCGATAAGTTCCGTATCCGAGCTGCCATGATATCTAGGATCGACACCTTCGTAATGAACTGGCCGAGATGCATCTCTGGCTTTCGTCCATCTGGCCATTGCCATATGGTTAACATCATAGCCGGATTCATTGCCCATCGACCACATCACGATCGAAGCATGATTTTTGTCCCGCTCCACCATTCGAATTGCCCGTTCAACGAATGCAGCTTCCCAAGCTGGATTTTTTGTGAGCATATGGTAATCACCTGCATGGTATACACCATGGCATTCCAGATCGGCCTCATCAATTACATAGAACCCGTACTCATCGCATAAATCGAGAAACCGAGGATCGTTAGGATAATGAGAGGTCCGAATCGTATTGACGTTATGCTGCTTCATCAAATTAAGATCAGTAATCATATGGTTTAATGGGATCGTCTGCCCAAGCAGCGGATGGGAGTCATGTCGGTTGACGCCTTTTAATTTAACAGGCTGCCCGTTTATGAGAAATACGCCTTCTTGAATCTCCACTTTTCGGAAGCCTACCTGAAACAGCAATACCTCATCGTCGTTGAGGAGATATAGACGATATAAATACGGATGTTCTGCATTCCAAAGTTGCGGTTTATTTATCTCTAGAGTTAAAGTTCCGTTTCCGTCAATCTCAGCATTACTCTCGCATACGATCTGATTTTGCCGGTCCCTTAATTCCGCTCTAACCAGAGATGCCCCCGTCATCTTCACCTCGCAGCGGACAACAGCTTTTCCGTAATCTCCTGCAAGTTCCTGACGGTTAAACACGTCCTGAATATGGACTGGGTTGCGCGCCAGCATATAAACGTCTCGGAATATGCCAGAGAATCTCCATAGATCCTGATCCTCGATATAAGTACCATCACACCACTTTAGAACCATGACGGCTATACGATTCTTGCCGTTGCGCACGAAAGAGGAAATATTGAATTCCGCCGGAACTCGGCTGCCCTGGCTATAACCTACGAATCCACCGTTGATCCACAAATAGAAGCAGGAGTTAACGCCTTCAAAAACGATGTACTTATCCTTATTGGTCCATTCTTCAGAAACGTTAAACTCTCTGACATACAGCCCTGCCGGATTTTCATTCGGCACAAAGGGAGGATCGCATGGGAACGGATAGTTAACATTCGTATAGTGACATTGATCATACCCGTTTACCTGCCAACAGGAAGGTACAATTAAGTTATCCCAATGATCGACGTCCGCTGCTTCCGAATAAAATCCGTCTTCAACCTGCTTAACGTTGGTATGATATTGGAATTTCCAGCTTCCGTTTAACGTTTGGTAGAATGGCGAATGTCCCCGTTTTCTACTTGATGCCGCTCCAGCATGTGCATAAGGAATATAATAAGTTCTCGGAGTCTCTCTGTTTACCTGAAGTATATTTAAATTTTCCCAATATTTAGCGACGTTAATCATCTTAAGCTCCCCTACCTGTTATGGATTTACGTACATGTGAACTTCACTTGGGCCTCTTTACTGCAGTGATAGCCTATTCTTACCGCTTTCGCTCTCACCAGAGTATGACTTTTGGGCAGAACGATCGGTGAAGTATACAGACACCAATGCGGATGTTCGTCACTGTCGAATGTATAAGCAATCGAGGCGCCTTGCGTTCCGCAGTATAACATGAGCACAGCAGGAGCTTTAAGTTCATAATCACCGCCCACTGGTACATCCTCCGTACCTGGCAATCCTTCAGCGATTGGAACGAACTGCACTTCTGCCGTAATTGGTTGAATGCCGCCTGGCCACATCCTATTCGCGATAATTGATTCCGGAATATCCCCCATATCCCCTACGCCTGATCGCCATGAATCCAAGTCATCGCTTAAACGGGCTAGTATAGTACTATAATTCGGATCTTGAGCCAAATTAGTAATTTCATGCGGATCATTCTCACAGTCATATAGTTCCTCAGGCGGCCTGCAGCCTTCAATTAGAGTCTTCTGAAGCGAGTTAAGCTCACCTAGAGCATAAAGACGCCATACCTCTTGCATCATTCCATGATGGTGTCCGTACGGGACCCAATCGAAATAAGGCTTCTCCATGTAATAATTACGAATGTACTTATAGCGTGAATCGCGGATTGAGCGAACCATATCATATCCTTCGTCGTGCCGGTCTCTTGCCGCAAACACGTACTTTCTCGGAGCCGCATGAACCGAATTTACTGACAGAAATGCTTGCCCCTGCATATGCTTAGGAACCGGCACACCTGCAAGTTGCAATACAGTCGGTCCCAGATCAATCATGCTCACTAATTGCTCATTCGTCGTTCCAGGCTCAATGCGACCAGGCCAGCGAACAATGAGCGGCACTCGAGTACCAGAATCATACAACCATCGTTTGTGGCGTGGAAGCCCTTCTCCGTGATCGCTCCATATAATTACAACGGTATTGTCCTTCAGTCCGTCTTCTTCCAACTCCCGCAGCAGTCTACCTACCCCTCTATCATTCAACTCCAAGTTGTCGTAATGCAGCGCAAGCACCTGACGGCTCTTCGCTGTATCAGGCAAATAGGGTGGCAGTGTCACGTCATCAGGGTTTGTTATCAATGTTTGAAATGGGCGCCACATGCCGCTTTCGTGTGTTGCCATTAAGTTGAATACGGCGAAGAAGGGTTGGTCTTTGCCCCGATTTCTCCAATGCGCCGTATGTCCGTTATCATCCCATGAGGTGAACGGCGCTTCGAATTGGTAATCGGTCTTGTAATTATTTGTGCAGTAATATCCATTCGCCCTTAAATACTCGGTAAAAGGCTTTACATACGGAGGAGGAACGACCTCATAGGGCGTAGGCGTATGTATCGTGTGTTCGGGAGCGGATGTACGGTGATGATGCGCACCGATAGATGTCGCGTACATGCCGGTAATAACGGCCGCCCGGCTCGGCGAACATACCCCTGCCGTTGAGAAGGCATTGGAGTACCGCATCCCTTCTGCCGCCAAACGGTCAAGGTTTGGTGTGCGGGCCACTTTGTCTCCATAACATCCGAATCTCGGACTTGTATCCTCAAGAGAAATCCAGAGTATATTCGGTTGGCTTCGTTGATTTAATGGCAGTCCCATTTTGTCCCTCCTTCATTGTGGAAGAAAAAAGGGAAACCCTCTTGCGGTTTCCCTTTTTCCCGCTTAGTTCTTTTTCAACCCTGCATATAGCGTACTATCATAGGGTTTAAGCGGCGTCCAGTTTTCAAAAGAGTAATCGCTCGGAACAATCTTCTTGCCGGACGAATTTACCTTGGTAATAACATCGCCTAATGCCTTGTTATATTGTCCAGCCAAAGTATCAAGGCCAGACTGCAGATCTTTAATTTGTCCAGCTAGATAGCCAGTTACAACATCCGAAAGCACAGTTTTTGGTAATTGTCCGTTTAGCTCTGTCTGTACGTCAATTGCGGACGCATTACGTGAGAACGGCTGAGGAACAAGAACGAACATATCGTTTTGAAGCTTCTCCACATTGTCGAACAGAGGATTGTTTTCAGCCTTGTACTTTTGGTTAATATCTGGAATTGGTGAATACTCAATACCTTTCTGAATCAGCTTCGGATAGAAATTGTCTGTCATAAATTCCAAGAATGCCTTTACTTCCGCTGGATGCTTCGTACTGTTGCTAACATAGAGAGTCGCTGGCAAATTGCCGTTGTAATCCCTGTACTGCTGCTTTCCGTCTTTGGTCGGAATAGGAGCCGAGTCGAAATCCGTAAACTTCTGAGTGTTTACAAAGTTGTTAACTTGCCAACTTCCGTTGAGGAAGAATGCAGCCTTGCCGCTGGCAAATAAGCTTGCAGCTTGGAATTCGTCACTTAACAGGCTGTTCGGATGCAGCAGCTTATCGTTATTGAGCTTTTGGAAGAATTGAACGGTTTCCACGATACCATTCGAATTCTGCTCATATTTTCCTGTCTTATAATTAAATTGATTGGAAGGCGCAACATCCGGAGAAATGGCTGTTGCGATTTGACCGGTTACTCCCGTAGTCACATAGGCGGATTTAAACCCGACGACAAGTCCGTAAGCTTGACCTTGTGTCGCCTGCTTAACCTTCTGACTAACGGTTACCAATTCGTCCCATGTTTTAGGAACGTCTTTAACGGTTAGTCCTGCTTGCTGCAAAACGCTTTTATTATAGTACATGACATACCCAGGACGGCGAGGGGTGTACAGCGGATACGTATAAATATGGTTATTCATGGTGCTAGTGCCTTCAGCCCAAGTGCCGGGATCAAATCTTTTTTTCACATCAGCGTTGATGACATCATCTAATTGACGTATCAGCCCCATACTAACTAATTGAGGGAACGTGCTATAATTTCCATTAGGGAAAATGTCGGGCAATTGCGCTCCTGCAATGGCTGTCTGCATTTGAGCAGTCATTTCTGCCGGAGGAACATCTACGAGATTAACGGTAATACTCGGATTTTTCGAATGAAACGCTGTTGCTGTCTCTGTGAACGAATCTTTTAATTCTGGCCAACGGTTCCACATCGTAATCGTAACCGGAGCAGAGCTCGTTGGTGCAGCTGTAACCGCTCCGCCGCTTGGTTTCGGGCTTCCTGTCGACGCTATTTCACTGCTTCCACTCGTTCCGGAACACCCTGTAAGCCATCCAACCATCATAATCATCGCTGTCAGTGCAGCTGTCTTTTTAACGTTAGTACCATTAATCTGCATTTTCATCCAATACCGCCTCCTCAAATTATCCCTTGATCGATCCCGAAATCCCTTCGATAAAAAAACGCTGGAACATAATAAACACAAGCATAATTGGAATGATGGAAATCGTCGCCGCTGCAGTCATGCCTGTCCAGTCCACCGAATTCTCGGCAACAAACGAGGTCATACCGACGGCCAACGTGCGCAATTCCGGTTTACTTAGGGTGAATACAAGCGGAACAAAGTAAGAATTCCACGTCCATATAAATTGCATGATGGCTGTTGTAGCAATAATTGGCTTGGATAGCGGAAGCATCACCTGCACGAAGGTTCGGATAAAGCCCCCCCCATCAATTTGCACAGATTCTTCCATATCTTTCGGCAAACTACTGAAATAAGAAGCAAACAATAAAATGAATACGACGTGAGCACCCGACGCCTCAGCTAAGATGACGCCGTATCTTGAATTAAGAAGGCCCAAACCTTTAATAATATAAAAGATGGGCAGAATCGTATATCCTTTCGGAATAAACATCGTCGCCGTAATGACCCCCAGCAACAGTTTTCTTCCTGGAAATGCTACTCTCCCGATCGCATAGCCCATTAAAGAGCACAGCACAACCACAATAACAACTGTAGACACGGTAACAATGACCGAGTTTAAGAAATATTGCGAGAAGTGAACTTGGTTCCAAGCCCGCGAATAGTTTTCCCACTGTACTTTATCGGGCAGAAGCTTCAATCCTGCGTTTCCGAATTCAAGGTTGGTTTTAAGTGAAGAGAATACCATCCAGATGAAGGGATATACCCATACAGCTCCAAAACCGAGAAGCAGCACATGGAATAGCAACGAGGTGTACCGATTACCAACTGACTTCATCCCCTCAACCCTCCATCTATTTGTCTCGTTGCGGAGGATTTTGTGAAATTCGAACGTGCTAGGCGGACTAGTAATCCCAATATCAACGATATTAGAAATACAGCAATGCCGAACAGTACGCCGGCCGCCGAGGCATAGCCGATCCGTGGTATTCCTCCGGAAGCAAACGCATAGTTGTAAATATACAAATCAACCATCTCCGTTTTAAAGTACGGCCCTCCACCGGTAAGTGTTTTTACTAGATCGAACACGTGCAGGCTGTTGACTACGGAGAGCAGCAAAATGACTGTACCGATCGGAACTAATAGTGGCAACACGATATACCGAAGTGTCGTCATAAATCCAGCACCATCCACTTTAGCCGCATCGTACAGTTCCGGCTGAATCGTCTGCAAACCAGCGAGCCAGTACACCATCATCATGCCGAAAAACTTCCACGCCCCTACCAGAATGAGTACTAGCATTGCCGTACCAGGCTGGAGCAGCCAAGGAATCGGCTCCTTCACAAGATGAAGCGCTAGCAGAACATCATTAACAAGTGCGTTCTCATTTCCAAAAATATTTTGCATGACGATACCGATAACAGCTGTAGTAGCTACCACCGGCAAAAAATACAAAGTACGGTAAAATACTCTCCCCCGCAAAAATGTCTGATTTAACAAAATAGCCATCAGCAATGTAAGCGGCATCAAAATAATGATGACCCCTGCCATATACTCAAACGAATTTCGAAAAGCCTGCCAAAACTGTTTTTCGAGAAGCAAACTGTGAAAATTGCTGAACCCTACATATTTTTTTAAAGGGCCAATTCCACTCCAATCGTAAAATGAATACACATAGCTCATGACGATCGGGTAAAGAGTAAACAAAGCAATAAACAGAGTCTGCGGGAAAATAAACACATAAGCCCATCTTATTCTGCTACTTTCCTGCCGTGATCGTTTGTTCAATGGGACACTCTCCTTGCCAATCCTTCTAGAAGTTAACGTGTTTACGGTGGCCACCGCTCACTTATATTGTAATTTGTAACCGCTATCTTTTTAAAGTGGAGTTATTTAGTGACGACCATGATTAATTTAGTTTCCATCGTTTTTACTGCGGTGACGCTTACGAAATTCGTTAGGTGTCACGCCGTATTTCTTCTTAAACTGCTTTGTAAAAAATTGCTCATCGCCATAACCGGACTCTTTGCATATCTCCTGTACCTTCAACTCTGTTTCCAAGAGCCTCTGGCAGGCCGTCTTGAGTTTACGAACAATAAGCGCGTCGACGAAGGAAATGCCCTGATGTATCTTATAATATTTGCTTAACGTAATGGGATGAATCTCTAAGCGCTCAGCAACCCAACCTAAGCTAAGATGGGTAAGCGATTCGGTTTCCAACAATCTATGCGCATCGGCTATCGTTGCCGCAATTCCTCTTCCGGACAGTTTGTAGGAACCCTCTTCAAACCAGTGGTTTCGTACGCTTAAATAAAATTCACAGAATTGTTCTCTGGAATTAAAACTAGGAGATGGATCTTCTTCTGAACAGTCGACGATCGACACTCCGCCGACTACATCATCGTCGAAAGAAAGAATCTCCTTCGCTGCTTTACCTGTATCTTTCATGTTGCGCAGAACGACCGTTTTCGATACACTCGAGTTACACCAAAGAGCAGGAGAGTGGAAATGAATATTTCTTAGATCCACGAAAGAACGCTTCAACTCCGAAATGATTTCATTCCAGTCGTTCGTCATTTGTCCATAAAGTCTTTGTTCGGCTTTTTGAATCACAGCGAACAATTCGTCCTCGTCCACAGGTTTTAGTAAATAGTCGGATATTTCCAGACGAATCGCTTGGCGTGCATACTCAAAATCATTGTAACCGGATACAAAGACAGATTGCGTCATGGGCAGATCTCGTTTCAAACATTGCACGAGCTCTAGGCCGCTCATGGTAGGCATATGTATATCCAGAAGCACCAAATCTGGACGCTGTTGCAGCACAAATTCCAAGGCCTGTTTGCCGAATCCAGCATCCAGAACTTCCAGATCCATGTCTAGCCCCTTGCATTTTCGAATGATACTTTCTCTAACTTCCTGTTCGTCATCGACAACACAAATTTTCATTGTGATACACCTCTTAGCCGCAGATGGGGGACTTTTCAAATATGAGACAGATGAAACTAAAAACTAAAATTTTTCTTGTTCTAATTGCTTTCTCAATCCTGCCCGTTTTACTGACGAGCACTGGACTGCTCTCCATCATGTTCCGAGCTAGTACGGGCTATTCGGGCCTTATTACCGACTACCTCAGTCAATTTGTCGCAAGTGATATCGAGCGCTTTACTGATCAGATTAACCAGTCCCTTGAAAAAATTAGCGTAGACTATAGTCTTCAACAGTATATCGATGTGCCTCTAGAAAACACAACCGACCAAGCCTATTATTTACTGGCGATTCGACCGCTCACCGAGTATTTTTTACGGACTAATCCCGATGTTGCAAGCGTTCTCTATTTAGATCAGCTAGGCAAAATGGATGAAGAATCGTTGAGCCGCTCAGGTTATTGGGGCATCGACTTTAAATCTGACAGTGTGTATAAGCAGGTTTTTCTACAGAACGAAAAGCTTATGATTCCTCCTCATTTAACTCAATATAACTTATCAGGAAGAGATGATGTTTTTTCATATGTTTTTCCGGTTGCAAATATGAAATCCCGGCAAAATCAGGCATGGCTAGTAGCAGAAATCCAAACGAGCCGATTTATGCAAATTCTACATCAATATTCGACCGGCGACAAAGGCATTTTTTTCTTGTATGACCCGAAATCAAAGACTGTTTTTCCTAATGACAAGTACCCATTGCCCCAACGGCAGTTTGAAGAGTTTATTCAAGCCAACGTTTCTACTGCAGGACTCGAAGAGCGGACCTCAGCTCAAGTCGTAAAGATTGGCCAATCGTCCTTTGAATTCACACTGACCTCATTACCAACAATGGGCTGGAAACTCGTTTGTCTCGCACCAATGGAAGAAATATCCCATGGGTTACAATACAGTAGGATACTAATTTGGCTAATTTCGTTCATAAGCCTGCTAATTGCTTGGACAATGGCCTATCCTTTCATGAGCAGATTACTGCGGCCACTGACTCTTTTGCGCAGAGCCATGATTCGCACTCGTCCTGGTTCCTATCAGAAGGTAACGTTGTCGACAGGCAGAGATGAAATCAGCTACGTATTGGAAACTTACAATCATATGATTGATGATTTAAAGCTGAAGGAAGAAGAAATTACCGAGAGCCGGATGCGGGAAAAAGAAAAGGAAGTTCTTCAACTTCAGGCTCAGGTGAATCCGCATTTCTTCTTTAACGTACTGGAGACGATGTCCTCTTTCGCTGCTAAAAATCAAGGCGATGCCGTTGCGGCGATGATTAAATCGATCGGCCGCATGATGCGGTATAATATCCGTCAGGACGGAGGATGGGCCGCTCTGCATGAAGAGATCAAATATATTGGGGAGTTTTTGGATATTCATTCATACCGAATGGGCAAAAAAGTCCCTACCACCATCGTAGTGGACAAAGCTGTTGAGAATGTCCCTATTTTAAAATTGAGTATCCAACCTTTTGTCGAGAATGCGTTGAAATATGCTTGGCACCCCGAGGACGAACAGTTCCGTTTGAAAATCCAATGTAAATTGCAGGATTCCCAACTTCACGTTCTCATTGTCAACAACGGGATGCCGATGCCTGAGGAAGTACTACGAATCTTAAGGGAAACGATATCCGGACAAGCTACTGACAATCCTGACTTTTTCCGGGGGCATATTGGAATCATCAACGTGTACCGTCGTCTTTCACTAGCCTACGGGCAAGCATTCCAACTTACGATTAGCGCCCCACCAGAAGGCGGAACTGAAGTTAACATACGAATTGACTTCACAAATAATGTTGGGTAACAATTAAGTTTTGAAGTGCAAAAGGCCAGCAAATTTAAGGGTTTGCTGGCCTTCCTTATTGAATTCGATATAAATATGAATACTCCGGAGCAAATTGAGCCATCGTTCCGGTGAGTGAGATCCACCTCTCCGGCATTTTTGAGCCACCCTTCCGGCGGTGAGAGCCACCACTTCAACCTCCTGTTAGAATGATCTCTATGCGTTGTCGAAAGACTAGCGCAAATCATTCGTGAGGAGGTCATACAATGACCCAATATCGTGAAATCCTGCGGCTTCATAGTCAAGGGATCAGTCAGCGTAACATCGCTGTCAGTTGCGCCTGCTCGCGCAACACTGTTTCCAAAATCATTCAACGAGCAGAAGAACTTGGAATAGCGTGGCCGTTAGAGAAAGATCTATCGGATGGCGAACTTCGTCAGCGCCTATTTGCAGAAGTAGAAAAGCAACCCAATCGTAAGCATCCGGACTACGAATACGTTCATAGGGAGATGGCCAAGAGCGGCGTAACGCTTAGCTTGCTTTGGAATGAGTATTGCGAGAACTGCCGGTCGAGCCATGAGATCCCGCTTATGTATTCGCAGTTTTGCCACCACTATCAGCAGTACACCTTGAAGTCAAACGCAACTATGCGTATTCAGCGAAAGCCTGGCGAACAACTTGAAGTGGATTGGGCCGGGCAAACCGCGTCCATCATTGACCGCGAGACTGGCGAGATTGTTACAATGTATGTCTTTGTAGGAGTCCTCGCCTACAGTCAGTACGCTTATGTGGAAGCATTTGCTTCTCAAGATCAGGAGAGCTGGATTACCGCCCATATCCATATGTATCAATTCTTCGGCGGGTCCACCCGTGTACTCATACCGGACAACCTGAAGACCGGCGTGGACAAGGCATTGGGGCATTCTCCCGTGATCAACAAGATCTATCACGAGATGGCCGAGCATTACAACACCGCCGTAATACCCGCACGTGTCCGTAAACCCAAGGACAAGCCTAATGTTGAGGGAGCCGTCGGCGTGGTCTCCACATGGATTCTAGCCGCACTGCGTAAACAACAGTGTTTTAGTGCTGCCGAATTAAATCAGGCCATTCGGGAGAAGCTTGACGTCCTAAATGCAAAGCCATTTCAGAAAAAAGAAGGGAGCAGGCGCAGTGAGTTTATTACGGAAGAAAAACCGTTTCTACTCTCCTTGCCTGCTACCCCATATGAGCTGGCGACTTGGAAGACCGCCACTGTCCAATTCAATTATCATATAAGCGTAGAGAAAATGCACTACTCAATCCCCTATGAATATATAAAGCATCAGGTAGATATCCGAATGACTCGGGGCGTAATTGAGGTTTTCTACAACAATAACCGAGTATGCTCCCACCCGAGGCTCCATGGAAAACCAGGGCAGTACAGCACCATAGAAGATCACATGCCGGAAAACCATAAGAAGTTCATCCAATGGAACGCGAATCGCTTTATCTCTTGGGCGCAAAGTGTTGGTACGCATACCGCCGTTGCAGTCCAAGCGATCCTCGCTTCCCACAAGGTAGAGCAGCAGGGCTATAGAAGCTGTATGGCACTCCTGAAACTTGCCGACAAGTACGGTGTTGTTCGTCTCGAAGCAGCTTGCGCAAAAGCGTTATCCTACACACCAAGGCCGAACTTCCAGAGCATCAAAACGATATTGACTACTGGTCAGGATCGGCTAGAAACTCCCCAGGAAACGAGCGAACCATCACCCTCTTCTGAAAACCACGGATTCATACGTGGTGCAGATTATTACGGGAGGGGTTAACCATGGCGCACGAACCTACCTTACGCAAACTACATGAAATGCGCCTCGCGGCAATGGCGGATTCCTACCAGAATCAATTGTTAGATCCAAACTTCCAAGCCCTGTCGTTTGAAGAACGCTTTGGACTACTCGTGGATATGGAGTGGTCCCGACGTAAGAACAACCGGCTTTCCTCGTTGATCCGAAAGGCAGATTTCCAGCAAAGGAAAACCTACAAGAAGATTCCCTTATTGATCTTAGACGAATGGCTGCTTGTCTCGTTAAAAGAGAGCGAAGCCCGGGATCTGCTAGAGATCGTGGAGGCCCGCCATCAAAAAGGCTCTACCATATTCTGCTCTCAGTTCGCTCCTGCCGGATGGCATGGAAAGATCGGTGAAAGTACATTAGCAGATGCTATTCTTGATCGAATCGTGCATTCATCCTACACAATCACGATCGAAGGCATGGACTCCATGCGTAAACGCAAAGGACTTATAAACTAACCATTCATATTTTTAAACGGGGGCTGCCGTATACTGGTGGCTCCTTCTTCCGGAAGGGTGGCTCATTTTCCCCAGAGGACTGGCTCACTTATCACCGGAATGGTGGCTCTATTACATCGAAATATTCAAAATATAAGTTTTGTTTTTCTTGACCATTAAAAGTCATCATTCCTCCTCACTACTAGGGTAGAATAGTCCTCCCTTACTGATTGGAGAAAGAAGAATGCCCATGAACACAAAAAGAGAACCCCCACCTATATCCCACGGAGTCCGGGCCTTCACTATCTTAATCTAAACACTCTCCAACAACCGCCCATCCCGCCCGCGCGCAATCGCAACCCGCTGCTGTTGCCCGCGGACAATTCCGAAGGCAGATGCATCCTGCGATCCACCAAATACACGGTTTTTCCAAAGCTTTAAAACAAGCGGATCACGTTCTTTCCCCGTCATCCGCCGATAAATCAAAGGCAATTCCACATTCTCATATGCACTCAATCGGGGAAGCCATGATCGCGACAAATTCCCCTTGTTCAATTTCCAAAGATACATCATCCAAAGCGCGAATCGTTTCCCCGCCCATCACATACTGCTTACGGACATGATCATTTTGAATTAAGCTCATTCTGTTCGCCTCCATTTTGCGATCCCAAGATCCCTAACAATGAAGAATGCGACTATACGAAACGTGTTGAAAAAGGCAGCTAAACCCGACTCTCCTACCGCTTCGCCTTATAAAACTCATGATACAGCTTCATCAACGCCCTTTTCTCAATCCGCGACACATAGCTGCGGCTAATCCCCAACTCCTTCGCAATCTCCCGCTGCGTCCGCTCCTCGCCACCGAGCTCGAGCCCGAACCGGCCGACAACGACCTCCTTCTCGCGGTCATCCAAAATATCCAAGTTCTTGTAGATCTTACTCTTCTCGATCTTCAACTGCACCGCATCCACCACATCGTCTGCTTCGCTGCCGAGGATGTCAATCAGCGTGATCTCGTTCCCCTCTTTGTCCGTTCCGATGGGGTCATGAAGGGACACATCTTTCCGTGTCTTCTTCAGCGAACGTAGATGCATCAAGATCTCGTTCTCGATACACCGCGCCGCGAACGTCGCCAGCTTCGTCCCTTTGTTCGGGGAGAAGGATTCGATCGCTTTGATCAATCCGATGGTGCCAATCGAGATCAAATCTTCCAAATCTTCTCCTGTATTGTCGAATTTTTTGAGGTTGTGAGCAACTTTACTAAGTTAATTTTGACAACCCTTCTAACCTAGAGTGCCAATACAATCTTTTTCTTTGTTCTTTTTCTAAAGTTATCAAAAAGTACTTTCTTTGGATATCAGTAATCTTCCTGGTTTTATTCAGCTCCGATATCTTTAAGATACCTCTTGCAGTAAACTCGACTATTCTCTGTAGATCCACAACAGCACACTTTAGAAGTGTCTCCTTACTTAATAGTTCAACCGCATCTTTAGCCATGTAACAAGCTGGAGTTTCTAATAATGAAAGGGTTCCCATCTCAAAAGCTATTGGAGAAAACCACCCACATGATTTAACTGCCAAGTTTCTTCTATTATCCCAAGCCGTCCTTAGCAACTCTGCTTCTTTAAAAGTTTTTTTCCATAGTCCTACTTTTTTAGATAAAGGTAATTCAATAATATATTCCGAGAAAGCATTTTGTTTAAAACCATTTATCTTACCATATTTATTTGGTGAATATCGTATGTACTTCACTACACTAACTTGAATTGGTTTTAGGATTTGAAGCTCCTCGGCGGATAATAAGTTACTATCTAATTGGGAAATGAACGGCAGGATTCCTAAATCATAAAGAAGCTCATTCAACTCCAAATGATCGTACTCATAGACTTTATTCGAAATAAATTCCCCAATAACACCATGCTCTCTCCAGAACATCCGCTTATTGTTTAGTAAATCCTGCTCATTACGAATAAAGCTTTTTAACAACTTGAGCTTCTCCTCTTCAAGCTTAAGTTTCGCATATGAACCCTCAATAATGAACTTTTTCATCTCTTCTAAACTCAAGTTTTTCTGATCCCTTCAAATATCATTCGAAGCTATATTCTCAGTTGACTTGTTTATGTATAATCTAATCCTTTGAACCGTCGCTTCTTTGAAGTAATATCTTTTCCTCCCATCCTTCATATGTAAAATATAATCAGCTGGAATGCTTTGCTCCTTCAGAATCTTCCATAACCTTTTCTCTCCTATTTTCAAAATCTTCATAACATCATTAAAGAATAATCCTTTTTCGTTCTGCCGTTTCTTTTTCATCGTATCCAAACAACATTTAAGTTCACTTAAATCATAATAATTATCTGCTAAAGTTCCTTCTTGATTTAACCGATAAGCTGTAAGTTGCCCCGAGAGTGTGAAATCGATAATATGAACAATCGTTAAGGAATTTACGGAATACTTTATTAGCACATCATGAAATTTAATTAATGTTGGCTTTAATTCCGATGCAATTTCCCCGCAACAATTGAGAAGCAGCTGCTGAACTTCTTGAACTCTGTACACAATCATTGGAGATTTCCCAACTTGAATCGGAGTTAAATAACCGGCATCAACAATTTTTTGTACTGAATCTGGAGTTACTCCTAAGATTAGTCCAACTTCTTTTTTTGATATTAGAGATTGTCTGTTACTCAGATAGCCTTCGAGAGTAGAATTCTCAACTAAATATCTTTGCTGCCCATTTGTCATCTCTATCTCAATGTTTATTTCATTAAAATCATTTAACTCATGTAGCTTTTCATAAGCAATACCAGTGCTTTGCCTTACCTCTTCTCTACGAACTTTTTTTCTTTTTGCTAATAGCAATGGATTTTTCTTAAATACTGAAAAATCTTTTCTTACACGGCCTTTATCAATTTGATCAATAAAATATGAGTTATAGGCCTCCTGAACCCAAATAAAATTAATATCATTAAAAATATTCTCAAAAGCTCTTAGACGATCATATCGTTTAGTCCCTTTATTGCTAGATGTAAATTCATCAAGCACGATATAAAAATGCTTGGGAAAATCTGCGTACATCCAATAGACATTAGCTAATGCATTAGCTAATTGTTCCCCTCGTTTCTCACCATTTGCGCGGTTATGATAAAAAGATAGCTTATTAGATGTCATCAAGACATAATCTCTTGCATCTATAAGTAAATGGAAACTATGGAAAGCTAATTGGAAAAACTGATTTAAATTATTATTGCTTACTACTGGATATTCCTTATCCCAAAAACCATTTATTATTTGATTCTGAGACTCAACAAATATAAAATTCTTCACTACATTAGATTCGGTTTTTTTAAATTCAAATGAACATGACTGACACCTTCGATCCATAAAAGCAGCCATACTAATAAAGTTGTAACAACGAGTACATTGATCTACCAACATCACTTGATGTTCATGACATAAATGAAAGGTTGTAAAACTCCAAATAGTTCGGTGGTAATAGTTTTCATTAATACAAACTGGGCAAAACTTTATTTTATTTCTCATGATGATTTTGGAATATAATTCCAATCCTAAATGTTCTTTTAAACAATATCCATTAGAAAATCCGAAATAATCTACTTCTTTGTTAATAAGGTAACAGAGTCTACTTACACACTCTGTATTGAAGTCGTTATTTTGTGATTGATAAATGGATAAATCAAGAAACTTGTTAAACCAAGAGATTGTTGAGAAATGATTTTTTTTAGACAATCGATAAAGAAAACCTGAGATGCTTTCTTTGTCTAAAATCGCTGGTCGAACGGGTAATTTGAAATCTCGACTTCTATCTTTTCTCATTTTCTTCTCTTTTTTCTTGTCTTCAATTGTTGTTTGAGTGATCTAATAGTTTCCTGATAACTTTTTATGCTCTGTTCATACATCATTGTATTTTCATTAATTTTGTAGGCAATGGTTAAGCCACCATCTCTTAATAAAACTAAAATGTAGTCAGAGTCATATCTATCTACAAAAATTGGAATCTTCCTTAATGTTCCTGCTGTTCTTAAATACCACTGCTCTCTAATTGCGATACTACAAGAGTAAATAATCCCATGAAACATAATCCCATTTTCAGTTACATCTGCTTGTTCAAGTGGAAATAAATCGTACAATTCTTCCACAGTAAAGCACCTCCTAGTAATCTATTAGTACTATTATTACCGAATACTAGAGTTATAATACGTATACATATTATAATAATTATAATACTATTTTCAGTCACATGTTTGACTTAGATTCAGTTGTCTACACTTCAGATAGAGGTGTGGCTGATGTCTGAAACAACTTTAAAATTAATTGGTGACCGAATCCGTGACTTAAGGAAGCAAAGAGGTCTTTCACAAGAACAATTGGCTGAATTAGCTAATTTTCACTACACTTATATTGGTGGGGTAGAACGTGCTGAAAAAAACATCACGATTCTTAATCTCATCAAAATAGCGAATGCATTAAATGTGGGACTTTATGATTTATTTGAATATACGAAACTAAAAAAACGTGCTAAAAGTAAATCCGATGATTTGGAACAGATTGTAAACCTTCTTCTATCATTGAATACTGGTGATGTTAAAAAGGTAAAAAACATACTGATAGAAATGTTTGATTAACATTAAAGGCGACCAGTGAATGGTCGCCCTTTATGTTATCTTCCACTTTAAAACAAAGCTTTCCCACTGTTCAATTTTTGGTTTTACATTTAATAATTCTTCTACTTCTTTTATTGATATACTGCCACTTAATAAAGCGTCTTTAATTTGGTTTACGATTGACATTAATCCATTAATTCTCATATATTTCTTTCGAATACCACATTTCTCTGATATTGATTCAAGTGAGATTCTTATACCAGATTTATATAATTCACAAAGTGTTGAGAGATATCTATTAAGTCGATCACATTTACGGTGCTTTTGGTTATTGTTTATTAATTCTTCTTTCATTTTGAAGTACCAATCCATTAGATTCGGCACATTACTTATCAACCATTTTTTCCCTTTTCCGACAAACTGAAAAAAAGATAAATCAGCAGCATCTTGATGGAATTTACTCCTTTCTTCAAAATAAGCTTTTGCTAATTTCCATATTTCTGCTTTTTGTATTCTTTCGACTTCTGTTTCGGCTTTATGTACTTTTTTCCTTTTTTTTATTTCCCTTAATCCTTCAACTTTAACTTCACGATTCTGTGTAAAATATGCTTCATGCAAAAATAATTGCACACTTGAGTGAAAATAGTAAAAGTAATACTCTACTTGATTCCAGCCAAAGTTTTTTCTTGCATACACGATTTTCGAACCATTAATTTTTGATAAAATTTCAAAAAATTTAACTGGTTCTTTCTCAATTTGAAATGTTGCATATTTCAACTTAATTTTTCCAACTAATAATTCATGGTAAAGCAAGTATCCGACAATTCTATACACCATAAACCTGTCTGTTTTTAGTGTTTCCGCGACTTTACTAATTCCCGCACCTGAATTTAACATTGGTAAGGATATGTCAAATGCAGTATGTATAAACCTTTCAATTTCTACCCAATCATTAGATTGATTGTAGCCATATTTTAGTGAGCAGTACATACAAATATGTGGAAGCTTAAATTTTTCATTCTGAAATTTAATACTACCACTGTTATAATTTAAAGGTAATAATCCTATTTTCTGCTCGAATGAAGGACACCAAGGAACCAAACATGTCCCTATCTGTACTTGCTCCTTACCTTCCTTAAAAATGCTTCTAACATACGATTCTGGTACCTCAATTTCATAAAGAGTTTCAATATCAATATCTCTACTTCTAACGATTCTCAATATCCTAGGTAAAGTTACCATATATTTTTTGGATCGTTTATTATCATCTTTGATGTATGCAATTAATCCCGAGATCTCATCAGAAGTCAAATTCATTCTGCCGCGATGTATGGTCGATTCTTTATTTTGAGCTAGAAATAATAATTTTGTTGCAATATAACGTCCTTTACCCATAATTTCACTATACTCGGAATGGATGAAGGGAGTATTCAACATGTATTTCCATTGGCGATGTATGACCTCTTGAGCTTGAATTTCGTTATTATTAGTACATAACTCAGGCTGTACACATAAAGAGTTCATGCAATTTGTGCATTTGCCAAATGAAAGTAAGTCATTTACATAAGGAAGAGCATGATTACATGTCAGACAAGAATCTTGTAAATATACTTGATGCTTCTCACATATGTGAATTTCTTTCACTTGCCAGATCAGATCATACCTATTGTTCATAGCAACGCATTTCGGACAATATCTGCGCTTCTTATACTCCAGGCTATTACCCAGAAACCACCACTCGGATTGTTCACTTCTCTCTTGTATTGATTCTAATAATGTAAAAAAGGATGCTGAGCGTATTTGCTCGGCATCTATATTTAAGAGAGCACATATTTTTTCAATATCAAAATATGATGACAAGTAAAAATCAATCCTGCATAAATTTCTGATATTACCGTCACCAAACCACTTCCATACTTCTTTTACTGTAGTTCTATACGACTTAGCAACTCGCAGCAGGAATGAGGTTAAGGTTTCACCAGGAAACAATTTTGGCCTAATACTTAATTTTCGATAAGTCATTTGATCAACTCAACCTTCTAGTATTTTCTTAATATCTTCATCTGCGAATTCTCCAATTACATTTTTTTGTGCCTGGTCTAGAATATCCCCATCAATTAATTGAAGTTTAGAGAAATCTGAAAAACCATCCTCCATTGCTCCTATTAATTCAAATGCTTCAATAATTATGGGCTTTATCCATCCAACCAATCCCCTTGTTAATTCAAAAAGAAAAGGGGCAAATGCTCCTTCTGGGTTTGACCAATTTAATGCAAACTCAGATGGTAACTCTAACTGCTGCTCTAATTCGCCTAAAAACGAAAGAAAAGATGAGTTACACGAAGTAAAGGGACTAAGGACCGTTTTGGGATATCTTCGAAGATGCTGTGTATTCAAGGTCCGCAACTGTTCGATTTCAAATGTTCCAATACAAACTAAACATACACCGGCTGAATTTGCTATATCTTTAATATTCTCCATTACCGCTCTTCGTTGAACGAATGTAGATGCTAATAAATAATCCATTTCATCAATACCTAACATTTCTACACCCAAAGCTTTCATTAGACTAAAAGCTTGGTTTTTTACCGTATCTACATCCTGTTGTGATACTGGGAAGTCAGGATCAATACTTTTTAATATATTGT
This sequence comes from Paenibacillus pectinilyticus, assembly GCF_001700435.1. Taxonomy (GTDB): domain Bacteria; phylum Bacillota; class Bacilli; order Paenibacillales; family NBRC-103111; genus Paenibacillus_E; species Paenibacillus_E pectinilyticus. The sequence goes on along the minus strand of NZ_LYPC01000027.1, from coordinate 1,165,561 downwards.
TATAAAATCCTTTATATGTAAAAGGTACGGGTAACTTCATGTATAGCACAGGCCGCGTATCGATTTCTGTTCCTACTTCATCTATTTTTGTAACAATCGGATTTCGACGTAAATATTTTAGCATTAGCTGCGTTTTTCCAGCACCAGGCTTACCTTCAATAAAAAGATGAATAGGTGAATCGTCGCTTTCCGATCCCATTCGTTTAAGCCATCTATTTCTATCCAATCGTTTCCAAATACGAACTACTTCCGGATGCTCAACATACATGTTCAAAACGCGTTCTTGAAAACTTTTTAAGCCACTCTCATTCTCTTCCATTAGTAAACGCTCCTTCTCATTTTTTAACTTCGTTGACATTTCAAAATTCTACTATCCATTCTTTTTCTTTTCGTTATTCAGATTAGCAAGTAACTGTTGCCTTCTACTTAATGGTAGCTCTGGGGTATCAATACGTGACGATGGTAAATTTACAGTAAGATTTAACCCAGCATTTAATGCCAATCTTCTTATCGGCATATTAGTCTTAACCATGGCTTCATATTTTGCTGCCAACAGCTCTTTGCCTTTAACAATATTGGCCGATCCCGGGATTTGCTGTTTGGTTATTTCACCTTTTTCAATAAGAAGTTTCCTTATGATCTGGAATAGTTTCCTACTCATTCCGGAAATCTCATCTGCAGGTGGATATATTGATGGTACTTCAATATAAGACTTTGATTCTGGATCTAATAAATAAATCCTAGATATATCCTCAATATCAAATTTAATCTTGCAATTATTTTTTCTCTTATTACTTATAAATCTAGCTGTTTCAGGTGAAGCATATTTCACATTTTCTTCCCGTATTCCATCGTTTCTATAAGACTTCATAGTTGAAGGAAGCAATTGTATTTTATAGTATGGCTCATCCTCTTCTTTAATAAATGGAGGATAACCCATAATTTCTATCGCCTGATAATATCTTGCACACGGTGTATTACATTCCAACGGAAGTCCTTTATGAACATCATGGTGGTAGATATCAGTAATATAGTGTACAAGTAGTTCACGGAGATTGTTTAAGGTCAAAATTGCGTCTTCTGCCGCTGCTTTACGATCATTGTTATCATCATTTCTCTTATAACGAAAACCAAGTAAATCCTCCAAGAACTCTTGATTTATTGTTCTAAAGTATCTCTCGATGATTCCGCCATATCGAGGTGTAGCGATCGGCCGATAACGAACTTCTGAATGTAGCACATCTTCAATCATGCTCTTAACATAATTACTAGTAAAATCAGAACCGTTATCCATGAGAAAAACTGTCGGTATACCATGAAAATCCCAATCATTTATAGTTCCATACTTCTCCTTTGTCCTTTTCATACAGATCCCATTAAAAATACAATTCATTACTTTATGCCCTGATGGATCATGCAAAGATAAATCCATTCCCCAAATCTTTCTGGTATAGACGTCAACTGCAAGAGTAAGCCATGGCTCCCCGACATCATATCCAGTATTTTCATCAATAACAGTAATAGGTAATTTTACATGGTCAATCTCTATTACTTGTAGGGGGGCTTTTGCAAAGCTTTGATTTGCATTAGAGTTCACAATTTTGGGATCTGTATTCCCATCGCCATGTGCTAATTTCTCAAGAACATATGGATTGATACGGTTAACTATCTTGTAAACTGTATCGTAATCTAAAGATTCTATCTTTGCATTAATGCACATTATTTCTATATTCACATGAAGTTTTGCTACATTTTTTCTTCTTTTACCTAAATAGTAGTTCTCAATAGCTACCTTAAGAATCGGTATGTACTCTTCACCCAAACGAACATAAATAGTGTCTAGCACTAACTCTTTTTTCTTTGGATGGCAGAGTTCAAGTGGTAAATCATCAATTCTTACATGAGTGTTCATATGAGCTTTAGATACTAAGCCTTCAATCCCATGATTTTCTCTTTGACTTTCGCTCTTTAAATAGTCAGCTAAATATCTTTCTAGTTGCCGAGTAGATTTACCACAATCCTTATTTTCTGATATCCGCTCAATCAATGTTTTTTTATTTATTGATTGAACAGTCTCACCATCTTTAAGATACTTTTTATAATTCTCACTGAAAGCAATTGCTGCATACATATCACCGCTCTTCGCATTTTCCCAAGTTAGAATTGGTTTTATCCAACTTAATTTTTTAAATGCTAATTCTCTTCTCTTATCTGGTAACGCATCTACGAGAGACCTTTGATTGGACTCTGCTTTAGAGATCTGTTTATCGATCCGTTTATGACTATCGGAGATTAGTTCAAAGCTATCATCATTAATTAAGGAGTAATAATTTACTTTGCTTATTTTTCTCTCCCCATCTTCTTTGAATATAAGAATATTGGGAGGTTCGATGTTATGCACGATAAATTTTGATCCACACCACATGAAGGTATCATCAATTCTAAGACTACATAGACGCAACAAATGTATCACCTTCCAAATGAAAATAAGTAATTAAATCTTTAGATAGATCTCCAAGCTCCAGAACACTACAAATATTTACAGGAATAAAAATATCAGTGCGTAAGTCTCCTCTAAATATGAGGTGATAAATAATTGGTAGGATATCTCGATGATCTATTTTTGCACTAAAACTTTTTGCTAAATGCTCAACAGTTGGATTTTTTAGATATAACATTTTATTCAAAATTTCTGGAATCCAAGCATCGTAATATTCTCGCGGCTTCATATAGTTCATTAAGAGAATAAGATTCGATTGAACTTTTGAAGGTATGAGTTTAGGATGTACAACTGAGTAACACCATCCATGCTCTTGTGCGTATTTAGAGGAGGCTTGAAACAAGTGGGGTTTTTGCTCAATAAAATTATTTCCTCCTTTGACTTGAAACAGGTGAGGACGGTAGGTTTGACGGAACACCAAAGTATCAGGAACATGTTTTTTCTCTACAAGTGCATATTGAGCATTCAATTCCGTATAAGTTACTTCTACTGGTTGCGCATAGTACCTAACTGTAAGCGGATCAATCTCAAGTAAGTAATAAAACAAGCACTCTCCCCAAAACGACTCATATCCAATACTTCGATTCATCTTTCGACTAGGAATCGAACCAATTATGTGTTCATGATTCCTGCTTCCTTTGTTATTTACTTTTCGTTTAGGAAAGTACAATGCATCTTCTTGAGCCCAACACTTCTTACTTTTCCAATCCAATTAATTTCCTCCTTGAAAGCGACATTTTATCGTCAAGTTTGAATTTCAACCACTACCCTCAGTTATTCCACTAAATGAAAAAGTTTAAACCTAAGATAAATCAATCATAATAAGCAAAAAAGCCTGAACCACGTGGGTTTAGGCTTTTAAAAGCACGACATTTCATGTTACAAGTGCACGACAATTGATCATCCAACTACCGACATTTCTATTTACAGTTAACAGCCTGCCGGAGTGTAACGAAGCTCACCATCTTTCGTTAGTCTCCCAATCAAAATTGATCTATTTAGCATTAGCTTTTTGCTCCTCTACGCGTTTATTTAGTGCTGTCGCAAGAATTTCTTCCATGTGCTTGAAGTTGTGTCCCTTACCTTGCTGTCCCTTAATCCACTCTTCAATTCCTTCTAAGCTGCCTTTGTATGTCTGATACTTATTTTTAAGCGTCTGCGGAGGTATGTCCGTCTTGACCTCTTTCGACTTATCCGTTTTATCCTCTTGTGCAGAGTATTTAGTTCGATCGTTCGCATAATACACATCAGCTGCAAATCCGAGAGATTTACACGCCACGCTGATTGCATCTGTGTACGCCATTTTGAAGCACTCATCGCTTGTGAATAGTCCACTACTCTCTTTTGCGATGAACGAGCTACCACCCATACCCTGTATGGCTGCAGACCATTCGCCATCTACCTTGATGTACAGGTTGATATCTACGAAACATACAATTTGATCATGAGATCCTTGTTCCAACCGCTTATCTACAATCTCGATTTTCCAGCCGATACCACATATTCCGAACATTTCAGTGAGCTTTTTAAGACGCCACATTGGGTTGATATCCGACATTCCTTTTAAGCGTCCGCCTTTGATTTCTTTCAAAGCGTCTTGCGGCACAGCTCGAACTTGCTCATAAATCTTCATGTTCTCATTCACGGGTTATACCTCCGAAAGTTTTATATCAAGCGTCTCGGGCACGTATTCAACTATAATTCCATCAACAGCTTGTCCGTTTTCATCGAACACACGGCCATCATCGTGTGCTTTGAACAACTTCTTGATCTCTGTTTTAACCGGTTCTTCCTTAGTCCGGACAAGATCAACCAAGCCAGCCGTTTTCAGGTAATTAATCAATGTGGCATCGTTGTAATTCCATTTAGGTTGCTGTTTTCGGTAACCGATCGTACCGTATGGCGTTTTCAAACTCTTGAAGTCTGGATCTGCATCACGTTTATTCAGGGCATACTCGCTAATTAGGCTGCGGAAAAAGTCCTCTGAATCCTGAAGTTTGCCAACTTCCTGCTTGCGAAACCCTTCTAAACGCTGTATTTCGTTGTCAATTGAATCGTTTAACTCACGCTTTTTAACGTCGATAGCAATCATTTTGCGAAGAGCCCAGTTAAGTGAGTTAAGATCCACGATGCGGAATCTCTCTCTAACCGATTCGTCCATCTGGTGAAGATCTTCCATCATTTCAAGTTCATTCGCATATAAAGGATTAAGGATGGCCATTATTGCTCACGCTCCATTTCGTCGATTATCTCTTGCGCTTCTTCCAGTTCGTCTTCTAGTTCTTGAATCCGATCTAATGCTTGATCAATAACACTGATCGCATCGTCAAGACCGCTTTCAACGAAATCTCCAATGATGTCGAATTTATTTGACCAACTAGTGTACCGATTTTGTAGATCTTGCTTCATAGCCTCTAACTCGTTAAACAACGTTCTCAACTTATCCATGCATATATCCCCCGATAATGTGATATAATAAGAACCAACTTGATATTACTAATTTCCCTGAACGGCCACTGTTACAGCAGTGGTCATTCTCCGTTTAAGCGCTTCTAATTCCCGGCATATAGCTGTCCAGGTTACTCTTTCCTCGCTACCAAGCGGTGACTCCATCGCTCTTAATTGGTACCAACGTAACTTTGCAAACACGTCTGCTTCACTCATTTTCCTCACCTCCCTCTATAGAAGGTGAGGTTATATCGTCATATCCTCTGCGCCGCTTACGTGGCAGTTCATGCTCGTGTAGGAACTCCTCTTGCTCATCGTTCACTCGCAATCACCGCCGCAACCCGGCACTCCGCAGATTTCACATGCGTGTACCTCATCGCATTCCAATCCACATGAATCGCAATATCTGATATTCTGGTGTACCGCATATCTGTTGTCATAAGGGAATGCGATTTTCAATCCATCCTGTACAGTCATATTGCAGCAAGTACTGACAATATTATTAGGCAACTTCCTCAGCCTCCTTCCTGCGTTCCAGTTCACGATCGATCATCTTGAGCTCCATCTTGGAAGCATCTAAGATAATTTCCTGACGCCGATCCTTTAACGCTTCGTTACTCCAACCTTTGAAGTGGTTTTCTAGCCAGTGGTCGTTCATGCTACTCCTCCTTTATTTTTTCGTGATTCGCTCCACAGTTTAAGCAGTTGTAAGGCTTTCCGCCAATGTGTGAAAATTCGCATACGCCACAGGTGAACAATGCTCCTGATTTTGTAAATAGGTAGTCATTACTTGCATCTGAGTAATGTCTCTGGAATGACAATGTATTCATGCGCTCACCCTCTCTACCGCAGTATGTAACTCCGCATTCAACTTCAATTGCTCATGAATCACGACAACTTCCGCTTGATAAGCTGGGCCGTATAGTTCTAGATGCCATTGTTCCATCGTGATCACGCGAATCACCTGTAGCCCTGCATACTTGGCGCGCCTCCATACGCTTGCTTCTTCATCATCAATGTAGGAGATGTTGCGATTGTCAGCTGTTTGAGCGATAAAGTCGGTCATCCAGCAATCCTCCTCTTAATCGTGATCGGCTGCGGCTTGGCTTTAAGTGCTTTGTTCTCTTTCACCAGTGCTTTGAGTACGTACAAGAGATCCTTAGACGTGTATTTAGGGAAGTCGTGCATATAGTCATCCATGTCACTTTCATCGCGTATGGCGTACTCTAAGGCTTCTATTTCCTGATCAGCTAGTTCAAGTAGCGTTTTCATTTCTTCCTCATCCCCTCCAATGTAATCTGATCAATATGGTTCAGTAGCTTCTTCATCCCGATCGCTACCAGCACCGCTGTTTCATTGCCTGACTTCAGCATTTCCAACGTGGCTTTCCGTATTTCTGTTAATTCTTCACCAGTTAACCGCTGCGGTTCGTGTTGGTTGAGGTAGCTCTGTAGGTTCATGGTGCCTCCAAGTTAACAGTAGTAAACATTTCTGATTACTATAATGTGGCTGTGTGGTATATTACTTTACGTGATTAATATTTATTGGAAAATTTTAGGCACCTTGTTTCGGTAAATCAGCAGCCTTAGCTTCTTCTTTAGCTTTTTTTACATTGGAGAGTATTTGCGATAGGTGGATGTGATTTTTTTTGAGCGTTTCTGTAAGTACGATTGTCATAGTAGTCATCTCCTTAGGCAGTTTTATTTTGATAACTTTTGCAAGCGTTATTGATAAAAAAAATATCATCAAACTCTACATTAAGTGCTTCTGCAATGTCTTTCGCAATCTTGGGACCAGGATTTCTTTTTCCGTTTAAAACTTGGTGCGCATAAACTTCTGAGATATTGATCTCTCTACCTAAACCGCGCTGAGTAAAACCTTTTTTTAGAAGCAACTCATTTAGTAATGCAATATCCTTTACTGAAATCTTCATATCTTCACATCCTTTCTGCTTGCAAGTGTTATCTTGCTGTTGTTATCAATATATACCACAAAGATAGCAATTGCAAGCACTATTTTAAAATTAATATAGTTACTTGCTTACATTTGTATATAATTACTAGTAGAGGTGATTGCAATTGGAATCAAAGGATTTTGGAGAATACATTAGAAAATTAAGAAATGATAGAAAGCTCACAATACGACAATTAGAATTATACTCACAGGTGTCCAACGCTTATATTTCGCAATTAGAAAGCGGTAAACGCGGAGTTCCTTCTCCAGAAATACTCAAGAAACTTGCTAAACCTTTGGGAGTCGAGCATGAAGAACTTATGATTGCAGCTGGGCACATACATAAAAATGAAAAAGGCCTGAGTGTCGCGGAGGAACCATCGACATACCAGACCTTTATTACTACCAACTATGATGAATTATTAAATAAGATTTCAAAAGAATTTGGATTAGATCTAAAACAAGAGGAAGACCAAAATAAGTTGCTGGATGCACTACATATTGTAATTAAGATTCACGGGGCGCTGAAGTAAGCACTCCTATAACTCTTTTGTAAAAATCTCTTGGATCAGTGTCTTCTAGACCTTTGATTCCAGAGATTTTTTCCTTCAATTCTATAAACAATTGGTCAACTTCCTCATTTTTGTCGTCCATAGTATCCCCCGCTCGCTTCGATGTTTTGAACAAAACATTGTGTTTTGAATTACAAAACAACTCTTTGACACAACTATAACAGAACTTATGTTCGCATTCAAGGCGTCGATCGGCCAACTTCCGGCTACGGTAAGCCCTGAAATTTATCAATTCTGATTTGTTAGACAAATGGTAACATGACATGGAATGAAATGTTGTCGTATTTTGTCGACATGCTATATACCGTTGATGTAACGTGATCGGTCATTTCGGACTGTTATCCAACAAATACTTACGGATTTCTTTTACTCGCCTGCGAGATATTGGATATTTCACGCCGGCATAGTGAACTTCACCGTCAGCATACTTCTCGATGATCTTGAGATTCGTTATTTTGTTCTTGTCGATCTGCATGAAGCCGAGTGGGCCGTAGATCATGACATGTTCCTTCACTGTCCTGGGACGCCTGAATTCACCGTGCAGCGTTCGGTAAATGACTGTCGGTCTGTGAACCTCGATGCAGATGATATCTGTTTCCTCAATATCGTAAACTTGATTGTCGTGTCCTATTACGTACATGTTCCCCTCCTCAGAGGGGCATAGCGTCCTGATGCATTATGGTATATAATGGGAGCAGGGCTACGCCCTGAATGGTTGTCCACCTTCTACGCTCGCCAAAGGTTAGGAAGGTGGACAGATTTAAATTATTTATTCCTCTTCATCCTCGTTAATTTGAATGAAAGTAATATTTGGAAATAACTCCGTAGTTTTTTCTCTCATTTTTATTATTGCCTCTGGATCACTCATAACCTTTTCAATAATAGCTTCTGTAAGATGCCAACTTAATGGTTCATTTCCTACTTTAGAAATAAACATCGTCATTAGAGTCTTGTTTCGATCAGCCCACATTTTCCAAGATTCAAAGTCAATAGAAAATGCACTTCTAAGTTCGTGTTCTTCAAAGTACATTCCAGTATCGTCAATTAGACTAGCTAGTTCTAGGACAATGTTTGCATTATTTTTAATGCGATCCTCATATTCTAATAAATATGAGCTCAGCTCAATATAATCATCCTGCTCATAGTACGGATCATTTATTTCTTTTCTTGTTTTCTCTATTCGCTTCATGATGCGCCTGTTTTCATCGGATATTTCATCAAGGATTCGTGATTGCAATTTAATTGTAACCATGTATTGTAACCAAGAGGATTTCATTATTTCTTTGGAAGCTTCACACTCTTTGGCATCGATAAATTTTCGCAGAATACTTTTACTGATTTTCTGCAACACATTATGCTTGTTCGTGATTTTTTGGTAGTATCCAGTCATATAGTTCCTCCTAGTTAGTTCCCTCTTTTAGTTTTGGAAACCATCCAGAAACAAATTCCATCGCACGATCGAAATCTACTCTTTTTATTTTGTCGTATTTAGGTACATTAAAGTGGACTTTTAATGCACGGAATAAGGATTGAAAGTGAGTTTCATATCCCATTGATTTAAGTTTCCCAATGCGACTAAACACTGCATTCTGAATATCTGCCTTTTGATGATCGTCAACAAAAACTTCATTTACTACAACCAGTGTCAAGTGATTCACAGATTGCTGCAACTCATTGTTTTTATGAATAATTTCAGTGTTTTGGTTTTCCAATATTCTGTTTTGTGCCTCCAGAGCATTCTGCCTTTGTTCAACTTGAATCATGAATTGAAGCTGTGGACTTAAAGATTCGAATTCAGCTTGTGTCTTCTTTTCTTGTTTATCGAGTAGCATGTCTCTCAGGACAACTGCAACGGAGCTATCTTCTAACAGCATTCCGACTCGTAATACGCTTCTTCGTGTAAATAAAGTAAGGCGCCCCGCATTCCTTTTTATCTGACAAAAAGACTTCATGTCCTTTAGTTCTTTTCCAACAATCGTTTTCATTCCATCAGATTCTAATTCTTCTTTTCTTCTTACCGATACTTTTCTGATAACATCAACGCTAACTTCATAAAAATTTGAAACCATTTCAATGGTTAGGTGAATATCGTCTTCCAACATCTCTAGACGCTTAATTTTATCGAGTATCTCTACACGCTCAATTAATGATTCTCTCAAGGATTTGCTCTCCATCAACACATTGCTGTTATTTAACATTTAAATTCCTCCTAATATTGGTCATCCTAATTTTGGAGGCAATTTCCCATTTACAGGTGTAAGTTATGTATGTGATAATCTATGAAGAAATGGGCTATTGCCTTTACTGCAAACCACTTTGACTTCTTGGCGGGAGAGAAAGTGGTTTTTTACTGTGCAATTGCAATGCCTTCTAACAAGTCATTAGGAATCTTTTCAATGTAAGCAGCCCTCCTAAACTCAATAGAATCAATTTCTAAAATTTTTGCGATTGCTTCATTTAAGTCATCTGTAGCAGGTGGTTTGCTTCCGCTTCTTAGCTTTGAAATATAAGTAGATGTAATATGCATTCCAAACCTTTCGTAAACCAGTTGAGCAGCTTTGTTTAATGTATATCCCTTTTTTTCGAGACCGTCCTTCAACATGATTTGGTATCTCATTCAATCACCTCCTGTAATTCGTGAATCCATGGTCACTACCAGTGACATTTAAGTCACTACTTGGACGTGACCTAAATTTACCACGGTGTGACCATATAGTCAATACTTTTTTGTGACTTTTTGGTCTCTTCGTTGAATTTATAGTCAACAATAGTTATGATGTTGACTATAAGCCATATCGGAGTTGATAAAATGGGTTACGCGGAATTATTATCAGATTATATTGAAAAAAGTGGACTTAGTTTAGGTGAAATAGCTATTCGGTTAAAAGGCAAAGAGATAAAAATTGATAGATCTTATATAAGTAAGTTGAAAAATGGCACTAAGCCACCTGCGTCGGAGGATGTTTCTAGAGCCATTGCTGAAGTCACTGGTGGTGATCCGGATGAATTAATATTGACTGGATATTTAGAGAAGGCACCTGAAGAAGTTAAAAAAATCGTACAGGATAACGAGACTTTCAAAATTTTTCTCGATGAACTATTAGAGAGATACATGGCAGTCCCAGTACCTGTTGAAATTGCCCTTAAGTTGAAAGAGGGTATTGGCGACTACATGTTCAATATTGATGAAAACGGCGAGTATTATCATTCTAAGGAATATATTGAAGAAGCTCTTGAATCCTCAACTATAGAGCTAAAACTCAACTTATATAAAGACCTAACTGACAATGGGAAACGACTATACAAAAGACGTGTTTTCCATGAGGGGGCATTTATAGAGGGGATAAATATTGAGTTTGATGATACTAAATTACAAAAATTAAATATTGGTAGAGATTCGCAGGTTTTAATACGTAATGGCGAACCGGATATTCTTACCGATGAAGAATCTGAGTTTTTGAAAGATAGCCTCGACTCATTCAGAAGACAAAAAGAAAAATGGGAAACCAAGCATGAAATAAAGTAAAATAAGCCCATAAGGGCTTTTTTTATTAGGAGGAGCATCATGGTAAGAGAACTTCCCACAATGAAACTACGCGCTGCCATATACTGCCGCGTATCGACAGACGAACAAGCGAGACATGGATTCTCTTTAGAAGCTCAACAAGAGTCCTGTATGCGGTATATTAAAGACTTCGGCCACGATCTATTCAAAATATACGTAGATGATGGGTACTCAGCCAAGAACATGAACCGTCCTGCGCTTCAGGAGATGCTTGAGGACATTCGCAATAAGCGAATCGACATAATCATCATATGGCGGCTGGACAGGCTCACACGGCGGGCCCTAGACGGTCTGCGCATGGTTGATGAGCTGTTCACTAAGTTTGGCGTATCATTTGCCACGATTACCGAACGTCATGACCTTACAACCGCACAAGGACGTTGGATGTTCACTGTAAGCCTTGCAAACGCCCAAAATGAGCGTGAATTAATCGGTGAGCGTGTTAGCTTCGGACAAGCTAAAAAGGCCTCTACAGGGCGCAGAGTGTCCCTAGGACCTATATACGGGTATGACAATGTTACCGGGAAACTTGTGGTTAATGAAAATGAGGCGAAGATTGTCCAACAAATATTCAATTGGTACGTTTACAAGGGATGGGGATATGGAAGGATCGCTTCCCAGCTTAATTCCGATGAAGTACCTGCTAAAAAAACACAGTGGGTCGATAGCACGATCAAAGGTATCCTTGGCAACATCACTTACATAGGTAAGAATGCTTGGACTCCTAAGAATTCCGAAACAATAATTACTGAAGGCGAGCATGTCCCAATACTTGAAGAAGACATTTTCACACTCGCACAAGAGCGTTTAAAACGCCGTGGGGCGATGGAAATGTCACGAAGCAGCTACCACTTCCCTTTTAGCTCAATTGTTAAATGCGGGGTTTGTGGTGCGTCATATCACGCCAATAAGACAAAGAAGGACAAAGACAATTTTTCATATGCAAATTATAGGTGCGCCAATCGAAAGCCTGGTAAATGTAAACAACCGGACATTTCCGAAATTAAGTTGTCAAAATTATTCTTTGACTACTTCAATAACCTTACTATCGAAGCTGAAGAATACACGCCACCATTAACTGAAGACGATATTAAAAAAGTGAAAAAAGAAACTACCCGCATTGAAAGAGAAATTAAGAAGCTTGAGAATCGAAAAAACAATTTGCTCGATGACTTAGGGGATAAAATTATTACGCGAGAAGAGTATCGAGGTAAGGTCGAAGATATTAACAGTAAGTTAGCTAAGCTTCAGGAGGAAATGAATATTATCGAACCTCCAGAAGCAGCGGCAGCTAGTCAATCTCCTGAAGAAATAATTGGGTTTGTTAAAAACCTTGAAGCAGACTGGAAGTTCATGAAAAACGAAGATCGAAAATTTCTTGTCCAAATGATCTTTAAGCGAATTGTCATAACAAATGAATCTGACTGGAAAATAAAAGAAGTGGTCCCAGCTGCTGAATAGCTGAGCCACTTCTTTTTTGTATAGATCGGATATGCCGGATTTGAACCGACGACCTCCATCACCCCAAGATGGCGCGCTACCAAGCTGCGCTAATACCCGACAAACCCCTTAGTTTAGTACGTCACATCAGGCTGCGCCATACCCCGCCATTCCCCGTTTATAGCCAAAATTTACTGATTCACTTTTGTAATTATAGTAGGAGATTTTTAAATTGTAAAGGCATTTTCCAACCAAACAAATAAAGCCGTACCTACATGAAGAGGTAACGGCTTTATAATTATGTAACGTTCAATCCTATGTATAAATACAAATTATTGAATGCCATCTTTCAGTGCTTTACCAGGTTTGAAAGCTGGGATTTTGCTTGCTGCGATATCGATTTCTTCACCTGTCTGCGGATTACGTCCTTTACGAGCAGAACGTTCACGAACTTCGAAGTTACCAAATCCAACGAGTTGCACTTTATCTCCACCTTGCAAAGCTTCAGAAATTGCATCAAAAACTGCATCTACTGCTTTTGTTGCGTCTTTCTTGGAAAGCTCAGAAGTTTCAGCAACCTTATTGATCAATTCAGATTTATTCATGCCATTCACCTCCCCCCAAGATTTCTCACTTCCGTTACTTCCTGTTTTCACCGTTTTTCCAGAATTTATACATGAACACCAGAAAAATCGTTGATTTTCTAAGCAAAATGAACTTTTGAAAGCAGACGAATAAATTCATAGTAATACACTCAGGGTGCAATTTCAAGTATCTATTTCCATTTTATGTGGGACTTTCTCCTATGAAACGACAAAAAACACTCCTAAGAGTGTTTTTGCCCGCAATTTCTTACAATATGATGGCGATTAAGCCGCCAGAGCCTTCGTTAATAATCCGGCCGAGCGTTTCTTGCAGCTTGTATCTCGCATTATCCGGCATCTGTGCAAGCTTGCCTTGAATACCTTCTCGCACAATGGAGTGCAGCGATCTTCCGAAAATATCAGACTCCCAGATTTTGAGCGGGTTATCCTCAAAATCTTGCATCAAATAGCGCACGAGCTCTTCACTTTGCTTCTCGGTACCGATAATCGGTGAGAATTCCGATTCAACGTCTACTCGAATCATATGAATAGAAGGTGCTGTAGCCCTCAAACGAACACCGAATCTAGAGCCCTGACGAATCAGCTCAGGCTCATCAAGCGCCATCTCCGCTAGCGTTGGAGGCGCTATCCCGTAGCCCGTCGTTTTGACCATTTCCAGCGCTTCCGCAAATTGATCATACTCCCGCTTCGCATGTGTGAAATCCTGCATCAGTTGGAGCAAATGATCCTTCCCGCGAATTTCTACACCAACGACTTCAACGAGAATGCGATCGTAAAGTTCATCAGGGGCGAACAGATCAATCTCTGCCACACCTTGCCCCATATTCAGTCCTGCCAACGCAGCTTTGTCGATAAACTCATATTCAGCAAATTGACTAACAACACGATCGACATCACGTAAGCGCCTGATATCTTGAACCGTATCGCGAACGGATGCTTCGAACTGTGTGCGCAGCCAATGATTTTCATCCAAAACCATAACCCAGCTAGGCAAGTTCACATTGACTTCATGTACAGGGAACTCATACAACACTTCACGCAGCACAGAGACCATTTCTTCTTCCCCGGCGCTTGCTACGCTCATCGTCACGACAGGCACATCGTAACGGCTTTGCAGCTCGCTGCGCAGCTCGAGGGCCGGCTCACTGTTAGGCTTTTGCGAGTTAATGATCACAATGAACGGTTTCCCGACTTCTTTGAGCTCATTGATTACTCTTTCCTCAGCAAGCACATAGGACGAGCGCGGGATATCGGAAATCGTGCCATCCGTCGTCACAACGACACCTAACGTGGAATGTTCCTGAATGACTTTCCGTGTTCCGATTTCAGCCGCTTCTTGGAAAGGAATCGGCTCATCAAACCAAGGTGTATTAATCATCCGAGGTCCGTTCTCGTCTTCATAGCCTTTGGCGCCATCGACTGCATACCCGACACAATCAACAAGGCGAACATTTACGTTCAGCCCTTCGGCCACAGAAATTTGAACCGCCGTATTCGGTACGAATTTCGGCTCCGTTGTCATAATCGTGCGGCCAGCAGCGCTCTGCGGGAGTTCATCGGTAGCCCGGATCCTATCCGCTTCGCTTTGAATGTTCGGCAGCACTACAGATTCCACAAAACGCTTTATAAAGGTCGATTTCCCTGTGCGGACTGCTCCGACAACCCCCAGGTAAATGTCCCCTCCCGTTCGTTCTGCAATGTCCTTAAAGATATCCACTTTCTCCAAGAGAATCCCTCCTACAGTTTGGTCGTCAACTGACGCTAGTGACGGTAACAATTGACTACTCGTACATTCATTTGGACTAGTAAAAATATATGTACTTTCGATAGAAATATGATAGATGCGTTTCAACTTTTTTTCGCTCATATTTTATGAAGCACATACCGCTTTCGAAAGAATATATGATCTACGGAGAGCGCTTATTCTATAAAAACAAAAAAAACCTCTTACAGAATTGTAAGAGGTTACGTTTATGGCTGATTTTGCGGCATCGGCTGGTTGTTCAGCCATTTATATGAAACGCTGCGGATCGGTACGAAATAGGATTTCTCTACGAGAATCTGCCGTAAATCTTGCTCTGGCTTTAGCGAGTTTCCTAAGGCATTATTCTGAATAAACGTGTTGATGTCCATGGCGTAGTCAATGGCCACCTCACCTGTTTGCTTATTCAGAATGTACCTGATCACATTTTTCCGATCATACACAGACTTAATATTAGGCTCTTTCAGATCTAGCGGTTTGAAATCCACATATGCGAAATCATCATTAATGGAGACACCTTGCGGCACATTGCCACCATGTTTAGCGATATAATCATTCACTTTCTTTTGCACATCATCTACGCTTTGATAGGCGGATAAATCCATTAATTTAACGGTTGGTTTCGTTTCCGCATCAACAAGTACATAGATAAAGATGCCTCCACTCTCAAACGCGTTAGCTGGAACGGAGCTAAGTAGATTCGTCTTTTTTAATTTAGCAAAATCAATGACATATTTCTCATAGAGTGGTGTTGTCATCTCGCTATTTTTGATCGGAAGCACGCCTGTTTTCTCATGGTAGGTATCAATAGCTTGTTGAACAACGGTGATAAACTCAGCCGGGTTGATTTGATTCTCTTTCCGCAGCTCTTGCGGGTAAGCACATCCTGTTAGCAAAATAACCAAGACGAGAGCCAGTAGCGCGCTTCTACCTTGGATCAGACTTCGCATTATTTTCACAATCCAACCATCCTATCATCACTAAATAAAATCATCGTCCTCCGCCTGTCTTGCAAGCTGAGCACGTATTGCTGCCTTTAAAGGATCTTCGGGTATCGTCACTTCAACTGTACCCATGACTCGCGCTTGACAGGCTAGGCGAATGCCTTCATCCGCTTGAGAACCCAGTTTCAAACGTTCATTCGTATTCAAGGGCGCAAGACCGCTTTGATCTGTCACCTTAACTTTGCACATCAAACAAGCCGCTTTCGCACCGCAACGTGTACGGATATGAACCTTCGCTTTGTTTCCAGCATCCAGCAAGGTTGTACCTGGTCTTACTTTAATTTTCTTATTATCCGGCCAAAAATGTACGTCAAATACACTCATTATCGTCACCTTTTCATTGGACAAGGGTATCGTTTACCGCTGCCAATCTAGCAATTCCTTTAACTTCTCCTGAAAATCAAGTCCCCACTGATTCCGAATCAGCAGATCCTCTAAGGCAGGCATATGAACGTCAGGTTGACCTTGCATCGTACGGAGAATCGGTTCGTACCGATCAGGACGATTACGAAGGACATTAAAGAGAAACTCATGTGCAAGCGGCATCAGATGAACCATACGATCCTCGACAATCGCAGTGTTTGGGTGATGATCCCATAAGTATTCAATCTCTATTTGGTACAAAGAAGCATGTGCGCTGACTTTAAAATCACCAACAATCTCAACAGTATGACCGTCGATATGATAATGACTCAAAATCGAAGCGTAAATGGGTGTTTCGCTATAGGTAGGCGAGTCAATTGCGTAAGGCTGTAACAGCGCATGGACGGCATGAACGTCCTTCTGATCGATATAAATATCCAAATCTCTTGGATTTCTTCCAATATCAACGTTGTGCAGCAGCAGACCACAGCTTCCACCAATCAGCCAGCGTACCTCATGTGCTTGCTGTAACCGCGAATGTATAGTCGAAATCGACGGGAGTAGAGGCTCCAGCAGTTTCATCATGCCCACACCTTTCCCACCGAAAATTTTAGAAATAAGGCTTGTGTGTAACTGAAATGGGTCCGACATGCTTCACGATGCACTGGCAAGCTAAGCGATATCCTTGTTCGAGCTCTTCAGGCTCCAAACGATCTTCTTCCGCTTCAGATGGCTCTGACAACAGCTCACGACCTACAGCGACATAACAGCGGCATCTTGCGCAAGTTCCCCGCGTACAAGAAAATCCCCAATCTACATCAGCTTTGAGAGCATGATCTAGCAGGGTTAAGCCTGTTTCCGGAACAAGTTGTTTCTGGGTTTTGCGTGTTTTCAGTTCTAACATGGTGTATGCCCCTCCAATCCGTTAAAACAAAGAAGATAACATAAATAGTAAAATGGGAATAAACATTAAAAAAGCAATGAACGATAATACGCCCCGCAGCCATCCATTTGATCTTGATCGTGCATACGAGATTAGAAATGATGCGGCAACCATCAGTCCCATGGCTACAAATGAGGCCCACATTTTGTCTAAAGGTGACATTGGATAAACTCCTTATGTAAAAATCGTTAAAATGAAACACATGTAAGTATAGCACAAAACAAAAAAAAAGCATAAAGGGGATGCGAATCCCCTTCATACTTTCTATTTTTTACCCATCATCATGCTCATTAATTGCTGCATGTTATTGGTATCTAGTTTGCTGCTTTTAACCGCTTGAACGATATCGTTAATCGTTTCTTCGGATACTTTCACGTTAACTAAACCCGAAACCTGTTTAATGAGCGCTCGTAATTGTACTTCGCTCTGCATAGTAGAAGGTTTCACACCACTTGCTATCTTCTCAATATCTTTAGCTGTTACGGATTTACCTGTCTTCTTCTTGACTGCATTCAATACGTCCTTCGACATATCTTTATTCGCCAATTGTGCCGCCTCCCTATACCTATGCTGATGACTAGTGCTGATAAGGTATAGTATGAAAACGGGGAAGATCTGGTGTAGGCTATTTCTGTACAAATGTTATTAGTGCGTCAATGGAAGCTCTTCCATCTCATGCGTTCGAACACGTCCCATTAGATCTCTAGCAGCCAGCTGTGGTGACTTGCTTTCAAACAGGACATTATGTAACTCATTCGTAATTGGCATCATAACATCGAAACGTCGAGCAAGGTCATAAGCGGCCTTCGTTGTCTTCACGCCTTCTACAACCATCCCCATCTCTTTGAGAACATCATCCAAGAGCATCCCTTTGGCTAACATATTCCCAGCTCGCCAGTTTCGACTATGTTTACTCGTACAAGTGGCGATCAAGTCACCAATTCCGGCTAAGCCGGCAAATGTTAAAGGGTTCGCCCCCATCGCTGTACCTAAACGAGTAATTTCTGCGAGTCCTCGCGTAACCAATGCTGCTTTGGCATTATCGCCAAAATCCAAGCCATCCGTAAGACCTGCGCCAAGACCAATGATATTCTTGAGCGCGCCTCCTACTTCAACACCTGTCACATCCGGATTCGTATACACACGGAAATAGCTAGTAATAAGCAGATCCTGTGCAGCCTCTGCGGCTTGGATGTCCTGGGCAGCTACAACGACAGTTGTCGGCATCTGACAAATAACTTCTTCCGCATGACTTGGACCAGATAGAACGACAAATCGGCTCGCATCCATCTCCGGCAGTTCATCAGCTAGAACTTCTGTCATTCGCTTCAATGTCCCCGTTTCAAAGCCCTTGGTTGCATGTATGATCAGCGCATCCTTTTTCAGAAAAGGGCGCATACGAGAAGCGACTTCTCGCATGCCTGAAGAAGGAACCACCATAATTATGGCATCCGCATCCTGTACCGCATCTTGCAACGAATTGGTTGCGATGATGGACGGTGACAGAGAAACATCTTTGAGAAAGCGGCTATTCGTGTGTTTATCATTGATTTCTAGCACTTGTTCTTCGTTGCGCGACCATAGAAGGACATCCTTCCCATTATCCGCTAATACGGAAGCAAGTGCCGTCCCCCAACTTCCAGCTACAAGGACCGATACTTTTTGTTTCACGGTTTCCCCTCCTAAGTGTAGTTGTTATTCGAAACCATTCACTAGGCTCTTTTTTGTCCCAGCTTATTTTCTTTGCCTTGAATGAGCTTAACAATGTTCGTACGATGACGTATAAAAGCAAACGCACAAAGCAAGATTGAGATCCACAGAATTGGTACAGGTCGGTCCATCCCCCAGATGAGAAAAGGTAAGAGAGCAGTAAGAATGAGGGAACCGAGCGATACGAATCGAGTAACCGCGATGATAACAATAGCCGTTAAGCCAGCGATCAATGTTGGTAAGAAGCAAAGTGTAGCCATTACACCAATCGTTGTGGCAATTCCTTTACCCCCACGGAAGCCAAAGAACACCGGCCAGTTATGCCCTACAATGGCAGCTAAGCCACACAGCACACGAATCCACATGTGGTCAGGCCCTGACGCCGCCCACGTCCCTAGCAGCACCGCTGCGACGCCTTTGAAGCCATCCAGCAATAGGACAAGGATGGCTGGCCCTTTCCCAAGAACGCGGAGCGTATTCGTCGCTCCAGCGTTCCCACTGCCATGCTTCCGAATATCGATTCCCTTGAACCATTTTCCGAATAAATAACTAAAGCTTATAGATCCTAGTAAATAGCTCACTACAATGGTTACTATCGAAAGCAATGTGCAACATCTCCTATTCTTTGTCCGAAGTTTTTCTGCGGCTCAAGATGCGAATGGGCGTTCCTTCAAAGCCGAAGGCAGCACGGATCTTATTATCCAAATAACGCTCGTACGAGAAATGCATGAGCTCAGGCTCATTCACGAACAGTACGAATACTGGCGGCTTAACGGCCACTTGTGTGACATAGTTAATCCGCAGACGTTTCCCTTTATCCGTTGGTGGCGGGTTATACGCTACTGCATCGGACACAACATCATTCAGTAGATTTGTTTGAACACGAAGCGCATGATTCTCAGCCACTTGAACGATTACCGGCAGTAATTTGTGCAGACGCTGCGTCGTTTTGGCAGATACGAATACAATCGGAGCATAGCTCAAGAACAAGAAATGATCACGGATCGTCGTTGTGAAATGCTGCATCGTTTTATCATCTTTCTCGACGATATCCCATTTGTTAACGACAATAACGATCGCTTTACCTGCTTCATGCGCGTATCCTGCAATGTGCTTATCTTGCTCAATAATACCTTCTTGACCGTCAATGACAACCAATACGACATCTGCACGTTCGATCGCTTTCATCGCACGCATAACACTGTATTTTTCCGTGTTCTCATAAACCTTGCCACGCTTACGCATACCAGCAGTATCGATAATGACAAACTTCTGACCATCACGTTCAAAAGGCGTATCGATCGCATCGCGTGTTGTACCAGCCACATCGCTTACGATAACTCGCTCTTCACCCAGAATCGCGTTCGTCATGGAGGATTTGCCTACGTTTGGACGTCCGATAAGCGCAAATTTAACAACTTCATCGCCGTATTCGTCATCTGTTTTATCCGGGAATAAATTACAAACAACTTCAAGCAAATCGCCAATCCCAATACCGTGTGAGCCGGAAATTCCTACAGGGTCCCCGAAGCCAAGGGAATAGAATTCATAAATATCATCTTGACGAGCTAAATTATCCACTTTATTAACTGCAAGTACGATCGGTTTCTTCGAACGGAATAATAGCTGTGCCACTTCTTCATCGGAAGGGGTAACACCCGCTTTGGCATCTACCATGAAAACGATAACATCGGCTTCTTCGATCGCAAGCTCCGCTTGTACACGAACCGATTTCAAAATCACGTCTTCGCCGTCAATTTCTATACCGCCTGTATCAATGACGCTGAATGATGTATTCAACCATTCACCTACACCATATAGACGATCCCGTGTTACACCTGGTCTATCTTCTACAATCGCCATGCGATCGCCTACGATTCGATTGAAAATGGTGGACTTACCGACATTTGGTCGGCCTACAATTGCAAGGACAGGTCTAGCCAATTTACACTCACTCCTTCGGATTCCATGTACATACATGGAAAATTACGCAACTTACATCATAACAAAAAAGACAAGGCTTGGCTAATCTCTTTTGCAAATCCAGTCAAAACAAGCTCTTTGTACACAAATTTAGGTATGTTTCACCAAAATCATCGTACCATTTTTCAAATCATGTGCATTTGCATCTAAAATTTTTTCTAGCGTGAATGCCGTCTGCTGCAGCTCCGTTTCCTTCTCAACAACAAAGATCGGAGCACCGCCAGCAATACGATCCTTCGTTAAGGTAACAATCGCAAGGATTTGTGACATAAATGGTGTTCTCCTCCTTCTATTTATTCACACCAGCCTCAGATGGCATACGTACCGCACTTTCAAGAACAGGCACGCGATGAAGCGCTGTGAGCGTTTTCTCTCTATCATCTTCTTGTAAAAGGAGGAGAAGTCCGATCGTGCCTGAATCCATGTCCAGCTTTGCCATAGGCCGCAAGGAAGGCTCTCCCTCATCCCGATAAACACCGAATAAGGTTGACATGTCATACATAATTGCTTGTCGCTGGCCAACATGGGAAATCGTTACGCGCGCGTTGCGATTTTTGGGCTTAATGAGAAAGCCTTGACCATATTTCATTATTTTATCGCGACTATCAACTAATCCAACATTCATAATATAAATGGAGTCAACCGATACATCAGGCCCGTCCATTCGAATTTCTGCGGGTACAATATCTGCAATGTCCCCTAATTTATTGCCTGATTTGAAAAAGTTAGCGATCCAAATCGATAGCAAACCAGCCAAAACACCCCAATACCAAGCAAATAGAATGCTAAATAAGGAGGCCATAAACGCCGTCAAGATAACAAGATAGTTGCGTCCCTCGAATACCATGGCAATACCTTCAATGTATGCCGCGCCTCTGGGTACTAATTCTAATTCATCTACTTTCGTTAAGCTTTGTCTTTCCATATTACGTACATCTCGGAATTGTTGCGCAGCAAGTGATAGGAATGTGACAGCCGTATAATTTTTCTCCAACAACGCTGGAACAGCTACGGCCCCAAGCCCGGCAGCGATTACGCCAAGCGATACATGAATAATTTTACCATGCGGATAGGTCGGATATTGTCTATAATCCGTTCGCAACATGTTGAGCCGCGAGACAATTCCGAAAATGACGCCTACTACAATGCCAATCGTATATCGATGCGTATGTAACCAAGTTATATCCATTACCCTCATCTGTCCCCCTTACGATCGATCCAATATCTCAAGACGTTGCGACAGCTGCTATACACAGCCTGCAAGATGATGGTCACAGTTCTTGCAGTAAAGATCGATAACCACCATTGATCTTGAAAATCAGCGAACCCTAGCTCATGGTACCCATTTATTTCATGGATGCCTGCTTGATACATATCGCCAAGCAGATATCCGATCGATATTGCTGCGATCTGTTCCCACGCATTGCGCTGAAGCACAACGGCCACTACGGCAAGCAGGAGTGCCGACTGCCACTGCGCATTTCGTACGATGAGGATAGGATCCATCTCCAGCAATTGTTGAAATAAGAAGTGGAGCGACCCCATCAGAAGACCTATAGAGAGCAGATGAATCTTATGTATAAAACCTTGAGTGACAAACAAAATACTGAATGCAATTGTAAGAACAACCAGGTATACAAGTTGGATACGGACGTCCTGAATCGTTATAACTATTCTCATTCCAACCAGCCATGAGACAAAAAAAAGAAGCATTGCCTTGTGCGATATACTTCTGACGTACAGCTCCTTCCATCCACTAGCCAGTAAGATAAGCGTGATGCAAAGGAGAATAAGCGACAAATAACCGGGATTCATAATCTAACCACCTAGCTTGCGCTGCAAGTGATGACATAATCTCATCGACAAGCCTGCGGATCTTCAGGCCCCTCTTCTATGTGGAAGAAGAGAGAACTGCCTGATCCTTAGTATGGCAATATTTTGATTATTTACTCCGATTCATTCGTGCTGCATATGAAGTTATGTCAATGCCTCTTGTCTGACACCATTCAGCGGTTTCTCCCATGATGACAACAGGGCATTGCGTTAAAGCTTGAACCGATGGTGCACCTAGTGCAGTCATAATGAGAATAAGTCCTTGATGCAGCTCATCTGCAAAAGAATGTAGGGCATCTACGCCATCTGTACGCAGTACTCTGAGAAACGAGCCAGCCATACCGACAGCCGAAGCACCTAATGTTAAGGCTTTTGCAGCCTCTAAAGCGTTCGTAATACCGCCAGACGCAATCACAGAGCCCCATGGGTAAACGGATAGGGCTTCAAGTAAGGTAATACTTGTTGGTGTACCCCAATCGTTCAACCAAGCTAATGATGACGGTCGTCTTGCATTCTCAATCGCAGCAAAATTCGTGCCGCCTGAGCCCCCGACATCGAGAACTTGCACACCGACTTCCTGCAATTGTTTCGCATTATCACGTGAAATGCCGAAGCCTACTTCCTTTACGATAACTGGCACTGGGGATTGACGAACAATCGATTCAATCCGTCCTAACATACCAATGAAGCTGCGATCGCCTTCCGGCATGATCAACTCTTGCATCACATTCAAATGAATTTGAAGCGCATTCGCTTCTATCATATCAATGGCACGAAGCGCTTGCTCTGTGGAGGCTTCACTTCCCAAATTAGCGAAGATAACCCCATTCGGATTCTCGCGTCGTACGATTTGATAACTGGGTGCCACTTCGCTATTCTTAATAGCCGACATCTGGGAGCCGACTGCCATGGGCATACCTTTCTCCCTGGCGAGTATCGCCAATTCGCGATTTATGCTTTCTGTTTCCTGAGCGCCGCCTGTCATTGCATTAATTAAAATCGGCGAACTCATAATGAGATCGCCGATTGTCGTTGTTAAAGCAATATGATCCGTCGAAGTCTCAGGCAGACAGTTATGCACAAGCTTGATATCCGACAGCCCTTGCTGACGGGATTGACCAAGCTCCAGCGCGTAATGGACATGCTCCATTTTGCGTGAGATGCGCATTTCCTTTGCCCTCCTAGAAATTGGACTTCTTCTTATTTTTTGAATTTCGCTAGTTTATCTCCAAAACGCTCGCCAAGTGTCATAGACAAACCTTGGTTGCTTAGGGAAACATTTTCGTTACCAGCAATTTCTTTTTGGTGGCTAGCAGCGTTACCACGGTCACGATCACCGCGTGGTTGTCTTTCTCTGTCCGGTTTGCCTGCAGATGACGGAGCAGCTGCACCTGCTGGAGCTTCAGGAGCATCTTCTGTGTCCTTGATGCTCAAGCTAACGCGTTTCTCAGCCAAGTTGATTTCCAAGATTTTCACTTGTACTTCTTGACCTTCTTTCAGTACTTCGTGAGGTGTACCGATGTGACGGTGTGCGATTTGAGAAATATGCACAAGACCTTCTACACCAGGAGCTACTTCAACGAATGCGCCGAATGCTGCAAGACGTTTAACCGTACCCGTTACGATATCGCCAGCTTTGAAATCACGCTCAACATTTGACCAAGGGCCATCTTGTGTAGCTTTGATGCTCAAGCTGATTTTATCATTGGACGGATCCAATTTTAGGATTTGAACTTTAACTTTGTCGCCTTCTTTAACAACATCAGATGCTTGTTCTACATGGTGCCAAGCAAGCTCGGAGATGTGAACAAGTCCATCAATACCACCGATATCGATAAACGCACCGAATTGTGTCAAACGTTGAACAGTACCGTCAAGTACTTGACCAACTTGAAGACCTTCGATGATTTTCTTTTTGTTAACTTCAAATTCTTCATCCAAAATATCTTTTTGGGAAAGAATGACTTTGTTTTTCTCGCGATCGATTTCTTTTACACGAAGACGCAAAGTGCGGCCTTTGTAAGCGGAGAAATCTTCAACGAATTGACGCTCAACCATGGATGCTGGTACGAATCCACGTACGCCGATATCAACAACAAGTCCACCTTTAACAACTTCAGCTACAGTAGCTTCAATGATTTCTTTGCTCTCTAGCTGACCTTGCAATGTTTCCCAAGCTTTCTCATTGTCAACAACACGTTTGGACAATACCAATGTTTCTTTCGCATCGTTAATAGAAACGATTTTCAATTCTACTTCTTGACCAAGCTCAACAGCCCCAGCAGCATCGCTTAAGCTAACAGATGAAAGCTCACGAACTGGAATGACACCATCGTATTTGTAACCGATATCTACGAAAGCTTGATCAGCGTCTACTTTAACGATTTTGCCTTTAACTGTAGCGCCTTTCTTTAGCACAGCAACATTGTTAAGTGCGTGCTCTGCTTCTGCTTGTGATACGGCTGTTTCTTGAGCTTCTTGTGATTGATCTTGAACTTTTACTTCATCTGACATGGGATTATCCTCCTCTATTTACAACCAACAAAAAAATAATTTATAAGTCACAAAGCAGCAGGCTAGCTCCTACTCTGTTTCAAACACAACAATAAGTTCCAAATGCATTAAGGTTAGTATAATTCCAAGCTTTCATTTCCATACATACTTGATTAAGCTTTGCTTGTAACCATATGTAATCGGCGAATTTCTTTCATAATCGCTTCTGTAGCCTGCTCCAGATCTTCTGAACTTCCTCCTGCAAAAGCGCTCATATCCATCGGTGCCCCATAGACAATCGTCATACGGCGAAATAGTGAATAGGTACCCACAATAGCGACTGGCACTACCGTAGCTCCTGATTTCAATGCAAGACTGGCTGCACCCTTCTTGCCCATTCCTCCTGCATTACTTCGAGATCCTTCTGGGAAAACACCAAGCATATTACCATCGCGAAGTAATTGAACAGCTAGTCGAATAGACTCTCTGCTGACTCCTCCCCTTTTAACAGGAAAAGCGCCTACTTTCGAAATGATGGAACCGAGAACTGGGATATCAAACAGCTCAGCCTTGGCCATAAAATGAACTTTCCTCCGAAGAGGTGTTCCCAAGAATGGCGGATCCAAGAGACTTGTATGATTACCGCACAGAACAACTGCTCCCTGTGAAGGAACATTCTCCATTCCTATTGCCCGCATTCGGAAAAATACTGTAAACATAAATCGAAATAAGGCTCTTCCGATGCGATACAGCATCTTTATTTGCCACCTCCGACTTTGTCCTTGCAAAGTCCAAGGATTTCGTCCACCACTTCATCAATCGTCATCGACGTGCTGTCCATTAGCACAGCATCGTGCGCCCTGCGCAGCGGCGAAATCTCCCTCGCCTCATCGAACTGATCACGTCTAGCGATATCCTGCTCCAATTCATCCAGTGTCAGCGTATTCGAACCGCTGTCTTGTAATTCCTTGAACCTTCGATCTGCACGTTCTTTCACGCTTGCCGTTAGGAAAACTTTGATTTCTGCATCCGGCATAACATGTGTGCCGATGTCACGGCCATCCATGACTACGCCTTTGGAAACGGTCATTTGCTTCTGCATCGCAACTAACAAATGACGAACAGCACCGTAGCTGGCAATTTGCGATACATGTGTCGTAACGTCCGATGAACGAATCGCTTTCGTCACATCAACACCATCCACGATAACCTGTTGTCCTTCCGCTCCAGGAATGAGCTCAATCTGCATGCGATTGGCTAACGCAGCCACTTCTGTTTCTTGCTCAGGCAGCAGCCCTTCTTGCTGTACTTTCCACGTTACTGCTCGATACATGGCTCCTGTATCCACATAAATAAACCCAAGCGCACCGGCGACTAACCGTGCAATGGTGCTTTTACCGGCTCCAGCAGGACCATCTATGGCAATATTGAACTTATCCAAGCTGCTGTTCCTCCTAACAATACTTCACTGTACCTTACGTACAAAAAAGCAGGCACTTGCCTGCTAATTACTAGAAATTATACCACACAACATGGTCATATGCAAAACTTGGGTTCGTATTTACCGATCTTTCACGTACTTATGATCGTTCTCTATCGGAATGTTGAGGCACCATATACGGTTGTCCTTCAAGGGGTTCAACACGGGTAAAATGCTTGCGGATATAAGCGTTTTGAAGCAAAGCTTGTACACAAACAAGCAAAATAATTACGACTAAAATAGCTCGAATGATCACTTTCTCAACCTTTGTTGAAAATCGAATAAATAATTGCTCATACGCTTCACTCTTCGGATCTTTCGACATCCGATCACACTCCTGCCAGCATGCAATATGCATAGCAGTATACCCCTAGTGCTGCCTTCTCAATCCTTACCTTTTGCGAAAATCCATCTGTCTCTCAAAACAAAACCGGATTAGCTTCTGCCGTTCACGGTCCGCGATATCAGCGAATCGAATCATCACAAGTTGTTTGCCTGTTTCCATTGCTTTGACACGAACCACTTCACCTGTGAATGGAATATGCTCGATTACGCCATTCTTAAATGGTGCAAGGACCCAACACGAAACTATCGCGTTCAAACTAACTGGGATGTGTCCATCGCAAATAAAAGAAATACCGCCGCCGCCAACATCCTCTGTTACGCCAATAAATTGAATTTGATCATTCAGTTTCACTGCGATTTCAAGTTCTGCCAAAACTCGCAGGAAGTTTCTACGTTGAACCTGAGTAATTGCACTCAGTTCAGGTAAGCGCAATTCAACCAGGCGAATTACATCTTCATTAAAAGCCGTCACTTCCGTTGTGAAATAGTGCTTCACACCGCCCTGTCCTAAGAAATGCGCACTAATTTCATCGCCTTGATACAGCTTCTTCAGACGGCCTGTCTTCTCATTAAGCGGGATTTCAATGATGATTGCTTTCTCGGTTACATCCGCAATCCTCGATTTGTACTCAATTTTGGATTCTTCATCATCAATACTATTCATCTGCATATGTAATATCTGGTTGACCTTAGGAAGCAATTTCCGCACCTCCGCGAAGTATTATGCATTAATTATACCATGCCTGCACCATTAAGATAGAAAAAAAAGAAGCAGGATAAATTCCTGCTTCTTTCTGACTATGTTTTGCTTTTCGCAGCTGCTTCAAGCTGGTCCTGACGAATCGTCTCGATCTTCTCTTCCGTGCCTACATCGGCATTCACATAGATCCGGTAGATATTATTATTCAGCGTGCCGATAAATTCATGGCAGAGCACTTCCTCATCCAGATCATTCTTAATGACGGCGAGGGATTCACTCGTCACTTTCATCTTGGAATTTAGCTGTTTACGTGCGTCTGCCACTGTGATTTTCGGTTGTCCGATTTCACGCTTTTTCTGTGAATAAATATAATCTGTGGCCTGAAGGCCAGTCACTTCCAGCGTATCTAGAGCAACCTTAACGGTCACTTGCACCGGATAGATGGTGACATTCTTTTCTTTTTTAGCAAAATGGATGGTCGCCATGTTCTGATATTGATCATAGCTTATCGCGCTCAAATCCTTATATTCATGCGCGTCCAGAAATTCATTCGCAATATCGCGCGCTTGACGCAGATTGAATTTGGCCGACGGCACATCGCGGGTTTTCATAAAGTAAATGAG
Source organism: Paenibacillus pectinilyticus (assembly GCF_001700435.1). Taxonomy (GTDB): domain Bacteria; phylum Bacillota; class Bacilli; order Paenibacillales; family NBRC-103111; genus Paenibacillus_E; species Paenibacillus_E pectinilyticus. The sequence continues at coordinate 1,137,239 of NZ_LYPC01000027.1, read as the reverse complement.
ATGACCGCCCTTTTTCGTATAGTCCAATTGGGTATCGTTCTTCGTGGAATCCGCGCTTGGAACGACCACACTAAAGCTTTGAAATTCAGGAGCTTTGCCGCCATTCTCAACAACTTTGACTCCGTTTGAATCTTTGACACCCAAGAATTCCAAGGCTTTCTTTTTAATTTGATCTGCGGTCATATCATTACCGGATAGCATTTTTACATCATTTTTAGAGAAAACATTTAAACTCCCTGTTCCCCAATTCAATTCTTCATACGCGCCAACCTTTTTGTCTACAATCGAGAACCCATCAATAATGGAATTATCATGCATTTCGTTCTCGGAAATTAAAGCTGATTCAACATCCATCCAGCGCAAGTTATTCGCAATAACTTTATCCTGCACCCCGCGTATTTCTTTGGTAATGTCAGCAGAATGCGTATACAGCGTATTTAGAGTCTTCATTTCAGCTTCTGTCAAAGGCTGTTTCGTCATGTCACGAACGGACATACGGTAAGAGAAATTAGCCATATTGGCCAAGAAATCCTCCGTTTTATTAAAAGGCAATAACATCAGGGGCAATTGCGTGATATCGCTTTGTGCTTGACTTGTTAGGCGCCAAACATTCACCAAGCCTTTCCGATAGGATGGCTCCGACGTTTCATTTACTGCAAGCGTGTTTCCCAGCTCGGTATGTAGCTTATCCATGTGAAAGGATAGATCATGAAACGCGCGTTGATACTGATTTTCAGCTTTAATCAGAATCGTGTTCTTCTCTTGATGTTCCAAATACCCCCACACCGAAGAGCCAATTAACGCTAGCAATAGAAATGGAAACATGACAATACTTAATCTTTTGTACACACAATTGCTCCTTTCATACCCAATCTTGCGATTAGTTTTTACGCGAGGAGACAGGTTTATACAATAACAACAAAAAGAGGCCTATTCGAAAGAATGGCCTCTTGCTAACTCTCAGTCTCTATTTCAAAATCATGCTCATTGCTGCATATACATTGGCGGAATCCTGTTTCAATTTTGTCCTTTTCCTTCTTACCTCTGAGAACAAATTTCTCTCCGCATATCCGACATCGGATCTTCACTTTCACTCGCATTGTTGCTGACATGTATACCCTCCCGGTCACTCAATACCTTCTATTGAGTTCGCATATATACAGTCATTATGACCCAATCTATCCCATTTTAATCTTCTCATCCACAGTAACAACACGTAAAGGAGAATGCGCATTAGCCCGATCTACCCGCCATATGGAGCGAATCCACAAAAACGTCATAAGCGGAATCATAATCCAAATCCAACCCGTTTTGAAAATGAGCAGGATATAATCAAATGCGCCGTGCCACACGATCGGCAGCAGCAACGACATCCATAAGTATCTGTTTTGCTTCTGAGGGACGAATTTGGCCTTACCCATGTAATATCCCATCATGACCCCAAACAAAGCATGCCCGGAAACAGGCAACAACGCTCGAAGCATCAATGCTGAAAAGGAAGAAGCGTGTAAGAAGGCGTAAATAATGTTCTCCAACGTTGCAAAACCAAGACTGACAGCTACCGCATATACGATACCATCGTAAGGTTCATCGAAAGCCTCGTGTCTGAAAATCAAGTGATACAGCACCAGCCATTTCAGAAACTCTTCGATGCCGCCAGAGAGAAAAAAGGAGGTCATGAAGGTACTCTCACCAAATTGCTGGATAAAAGCATTCTGAAGCACCATGGTCGGATACACGAGCAATACACCGAAAACGAACATACGAATAACTAAATGAATCGGTTCCGTTTCGTAGCGATCCTTCAAGTAAAAATACGCGAGCAATGAGAGTCCTGGGGCTACAGCTGCCAACAAGATCGGCACAATATGCAATTTCCAGTTCCCCCTTTTCATTCATTTACGTAACTCTAGTATAAACGTTATTCACTTACATTTCTATGTGTAACATTGGATACTTGGTTACCGAAAGAAGAAAAGCAAAACAAGCACCTCAAAAACGATTGTTTTTGGAGATGCTTGTTTCATTCAATGACAGAAGGACATGCGTCCTTTGTTTATTTGAAATGGCGGCAGAGTACTTTCACAGCATCGTCAGCAATAATCGTCTTGCCGTATTCTTCAAGAACAGCTTGGGTTACGGAAGCCGCTTCGCCGAACTCAGATAATACCGCGATTAACGCTTGATACTTCGTTTCCTCGAGTTCAACAGGCTCCAGCTGTAAAATATATTTCCCTTTATACGAATAAAGGGTACCGCCTTCCATTAGAAGGGGATTAATTACTTTGGACACACGCACCAGGTCTTCAAAATCTCGGAATGCATAAGAGATTAAATCGCTTTGTTCAAGCGTTACTTCCATTTCGTACACTTCTTCAGCCTCATGATCATCATATGCATCCGAATTTGCATACAAATCAAGCTTACCTCTGGTTACAATAACAACCATTCCTTGTGCTGGCAGCGCGAATACCTCAACAGCAAGTGGGCCGGATGGGTCGAATCCGAGCTCAGAATATGCTTGATCCATCATTTCACTGAATAATTCGTGTACTTTGGGAATTTCTCTCCACATATCGTCTTTTTGAATTCCGCGTTCAGTTAAGTCATCGAAGGTTAGGAAAATCCGTATCTTATCCTGACTTAAGCGTTCTATTTTCATGATAGGATCCTCCTTTGAGCTCTCCGTAAGGAAAGCTTGCATCGAAAGCATGGTCACCTTATTTCATTCAGAATATGTTAGAAAAATAAAAAGGTGAACCATTTGACAAAGAAATGGACATGCATCCATCTATTGTTTTCACCTATCATGTTAACATTAAATCTTTGCAATTGCACGCTATAGTTATGTATAAAAAGAAAAAGCACAGCCGGCCCCGTGGGTATGCCAGACTGCGCAGAGAGATACTTGATTATTGAATTGTTGAGGCCGTAGCTTTATTATCCTGCAAAATTTCATTCACAGTAGCCTTTAAATGCGGGTCTTCTTTCACAATTTTCTCTACTTGATTCAAGCCAGTTGAACTCGTTGACGAGAAATTTCTACTCATCGAATCGCCAAAAGATTTGTTACTGAACGAGTCTTTGGCTTTGTCTACAACCTTCCCCATCGACTCACTTGATGAGCTAAATGCGGAGAATAACATGGATTTACTTTTACGATTGAGATAAATAACAGCCGCCGCCCCCGCAATACCACCGAGCATAAATGTACCTAATTTCATTGGATCTCCCTCCATGATAAGTAGTATGAATCCTTCCTAGGTTGTGCGAGTTTAGAAGTCGACATACGTGAAGATGGAAGGAAAACATAGGAGAATTGGCATCTGCGAAATGTATGAGATAATGTGGTACTATAAGTGATGACCATAAAGCAAGGATCTGAGGAGAAGACGAATCATGAATAAGAAAGCAAGCACACTCATCGTGACAGTTATGCTTCTATTAGCTGCCTGTTCGGCCAATCAAACAGAAACGAGTCCAGCTTCTACAACAACATCAACACCCGCAGTTCAAGCAACTACAAGCCCGAGTCCAACGGCTTCACCAACAATGGCGCCAACACCAACACCGACTCCTACTGCTCCCGTGCAGGAGATTGTTGCGAAGACTTATCACTTGAATAAGAATTACGATATCGTTCCCAATGATCCCAATGGCAACAAAAAAGTTGTCCTTCTCACCTTCGATGACGGCCCCAAAGATCAGACGATGAATCAATCCCTTATCGATACCCTGAAAAAGCACAAGGCCAAAGCGATCTTCTTCATGAACGGCTACCGGATCAAGCAAAAGCCTGAGCTCGTTAAACTCGTATTTGATAGCGGCAATCCCATCGGCAATCATGCTTGGGACCATGATAATTTAAAAGATATGACCAATGAAAAAATTGATCAACAAGTCGATGATAACCAAAAAATAATCAAAGAATTAACCGGTCAGGCTCCGCAGTTTTTCCGTCCTCCGTTCGGTTCCGGCAATGATTATTTAAAAACGAAAATTAAAAATAATAAAATGCTGTATATGACTTGGTCCAATGGTTCTTTGGATTGGGAAATGACGAATGCAAAAAATGATCCAAATAAAGTCGTTGAGAATGTCTTGCAGCAACTGCACTTCGGCAGCAATATTCTGATGCATGAGCTTCCGTGGACGGTGAGCATCCTAGATACCCTCCTGACGAAGCTTGAGGAAAAAGGCTATACTTTTGTTGACCCGAATGCCATTGAGCTTGAGATGAGATGAAATAAGAGCCATAGGTCTCCACACAAAATTGTGGTTACCTATGGCTCATTTTTATTATCCTATAGCTTGGAATATTTAATTCCCCAAATTGTTAGACTCACCACTAGCGCAATAAACAACCAAAGTAACGTCATATAGAAAAGGTTCGTCCACCGTCCTTGCTCAGATGGATGAACCGCTCTACGCGGCGGCAAATAGGTCTCATCCTCCTGCTTCTCTTCCAAAACTGGATTCGACCGAGAGGCTGCTCTTTCTCCTACACTCATGAAACTTGATCTTCCTCCTTGCTGAATCTAAGTATGCACCCCATCACCATATCAATCATAAAGTGGGCAATTATCGGTGTCCATAGGCTTCCCGTATGAAGGTAAATCCAACCTAAGCCATAGCTAATACTGAAAACCATACCGGTCATGAGCCAATGCTGAAGGTAGCGTACATGAATCGCTGCAAACAAAATGCTTGTCCAGTAAGGCCCCCAGGCATGTTGAATCGCTCCGCGGAATAGAACTTCTTCACATATTGCCACGATAAAAGAAAGCAGCGCAATATGCCAAAGGGCCCTATTTCCAAAAATCATTTGATTGATACCGCCGTCATCGGCGACTTCCTTAGGTACCCATCTTGAAATAAGTAAGTCTACTCCTAGAACACCGATTGCAAATAGACAACCCCAAATGGGTACTTGCCAACCCCCTTGAAACTTGAACAAGGAAATAAAATTTGAATTGCTCTGAAAAAACAAGATGATAATTCCGATAATAAGCGTAAGCAGTTGAGTCATGTAAAGATTTAGTAATAAAGTCCTGTCATTTAATTGATTGATATCGACTTTCCCAATACGAAGGTTCTTAAAATCGAATTTTTTCAAAGAAAGCCGCCTCATTTCCTCAAATTATTCCTTTTTAGAGCTGTTTCACCTATACTAGAACAAATAAAAGAGACAACAAGGAGCTAGATTTATGGAGAAGCGTCTTACCCGCACGGATTATTTATTTGCCCTCATGTTCATCTTTATGCTGGTCTGTATCCTTGGAGCTTTTTTCTATGGCTTGCGACTAGGTCAAACGAAATCAGATCAGAAATATGATAAAATTCTACATGCTGATCAGGCTGTTACACCTGCGATTGGCGCTTATGATCAACAAGTATTGGTGTCATATTACCATACCATCTTTTTACCCTTTAGGGAATTTCAGAATAAATGGTTTGAATTGATGAGTCAAATTGAGATGGGTAATGCCACTGTGGACGCCTCCGCGGTGTTGAAAGAGCTTTACAAAATCGCAGATGAGAAATATGGCATACTAAAAAGTAAAAATATGCCCGACACATCACCCTTATTGGTACAGTCGCACCAAGGTTATCTCAAAAGCCTGAAGCTGTTCGCTGATTCATTAAACAGCTATCAAGCCAAAGCCAATGGTCAAAGTCATGCACAACTGATTGACGCCATTCAAAAAGATCCTTACTTTCTTGAGGCCAAGACACAAGCATTAACCGCGCAAAAAAATTATTTCGATTCCATTCTAGCTTGGGATGGTACGCTTGATCCCGATATCGAGTATTTCGATCCGAATAATAATGCCAACCTTGATCAATGGCGAGCTATGAATTTAAACGTAAAAAATGTATACATAACCGCTAAATTATTGAAGAACAAAGCATTTTCACCGTTTTACCCGCAGGATTTAACAATTCGGATCGATGAATTCATTGCTTCTGGACAAGCCAAGAAATTAAACGTGAACGACGTGAATCAAACCATGGAATTATTACTAAGCACAAATGCTGTTCGAACAGGTGATTTCGTTAAAGGGAAGTCCAAATGGTATACCAATGAAAACCTTCCACAACTTCCATTCTTCTCTGATGTGAATTAAGCAAAAAAAGCTGAAGGCCGGGTCATTCAATGACCTTGTCCTCAGCTTTTTGCGTTTAGTCGTATTGCACGCCGCGGAACATCGCAATAGCAGCCATTCCACCGTCCACATTAATGACACGGTCAAATCCATTTTCTTTTAAAAATTCAGCAACCCGAAGACTGCGTACCCCATGGGCACAAACAAGATAAATATCAGCATCCTCTGGCAGTTCACCCATCCGATGAGGAATTTGTCCCATAGGTATTAATTTGGCTTCTTCCATATGATAATAATCCCATTCGTGCTGTTCTCTTACATCAATGATAACGCTATTTCCTAGCGTTTGCTGATCCACGCCTTGAAGAAAAATTTGCGGATAAATGTGATTAATTTCCATTATTGTACACGCTCCTACATCCTTTAGTTAAGAACTATACTTTCACTGTACCATACACGAAAAAGAGGCTCAAATATTAACAATATGTGATTGCTTTCTTAACATTCTTGCTTTAAAATAAACGAAAAGCTTCTGAATGATTGTCAATCCGAACATTCATGACGGTAAAGTGAAAAATCGTTCGACAAGTATTGACACGATTTCGAACGCATGGTAATCTATTAAAAATTCTATATCACAGTACAGCGTTGACGGAGCCAAGCAAGTAAAGTAGCTTTCAGAGAGCCGATGGCAGGTGCGAATCGGTAGCGAACATATTGCGGAGCACTCCAGAGTTATTGCATTGAAGCTTAGTAGATGCAATCGGATTAGGAACACGTTACAGTTCCAGGTCGCAAGACCAAATGAGGCTATCCATGCGAATGGGCAGCGAACTAGGGTGGTACCACGAAAGCAATCTCTCGTCCCTTTGGCTACAGGCTAACTGTCTGTGTCCGAGGGTTGGGAGTTTTTTTATGTTCAAATCTAAGGAGGAAACGAATTATGTACAAAGTTCTAGTATCCGATCCAATTAGTGACATGGGAATTCAAATGCTTTATGATGCAGCTGATGTTGAAGTGGTTAAGCAATCTGGTCTATCCGAAGACGAACTTATCGCGATCATTGGTGAGTACGATGCCCTACTAGTTCGTAGCCAAACAAAGGTAACTGAGAAAATCATGAATGCCGGCACAAAGTTGAAAGTTATTGGCCGCGCCGGTGTTGGTGTCGACAATATTGATTTGGAAGCAGCAACAAAACGCGGAATCATCGTCATCAACGCACCTGATGGTAATACCATCGCAACTTGCGAGCTTACCTTCGCAATGATGATGGCAACTGCACGTATGATTCCTCAAGCCTACAAGAAAACAGTTGGCGGAGAATGGGATCGTAAATTCATCGGTGTTGAGCTTCGTAACAAAACACTCGGTATCCTCGGAATGGGACGTATCGGAAGTGAAGTTGCGAAACGTGCGAAAGTATTCGGTATGGAAGTTATCGGGTATGACCCGTTCCTAACGGAAGAGCGCGCTGAGAAAATGGGAGTTAAGCTTGGTACAGTTAACGAAATTGCAGCACAAGCGGACTTCATTACCGTTCATACGCCACTTACGCCCGAAACACGTCACCTGATTTCCAAAACACAATTCGAATTAATGAAGCCAGGCATTCGCCTTATCAACTGTGCACGCGGCGGCATTATCGACGAACTTGCTTTAGTTGAAGCTATTGATCAAGGTATCGTAGCTGGAGCTGCATTCGACGTATTCGAAGTGGAACCGCCAGCGAAAGATCATCCTTTCTTAACGAATCCTAAAGTGATCGTAACGCCTCACCTTGGCGCATCAACGATTGAAGCACAAGAAAACGTAGCGATCGACGTATCCGAGGAAGTGCTTCATATTCTTCGTAACGAACCGTTCAAAAACGCGGTCAACATGCCTCCAGTTCCTGCAGATGTATTGAACAAACTACAACCATACTTCGGTCTTGGTGAAAAAATCGGATCTGTACTTGGTCAAATCGCCCAAGGTGCCGTATCTGAAATCGTAGTCAACTATGCAGGTGACCTCATGGATGTTGATACGAGCCCATTAACACGTTATATTGTCAAAGGGATTTTCCAAAATCAACTTGAATCCATCAATATCATCAATGCGATGCACCTTGCTAAATCACGCGGTGTAAACATCGTGGTACAGAGTTCAAACGCATCAAATAGCTTCACAAACTTAGTAACCGTTACGGTTAAAACGAAGCAAGAAGAAAAAACACTTGCTGGTACGTTGCTTGCTGGCTTCGGCGAACGTATCGTTCGTATTGATCAATACCCGGTTGACTTCGCTGCTGAAGGTAACTTATTGTTGATTTCCCACAACGATAAACCAGGTATCATCGGACGCGTTGGAACACTGCTAGGCAGCAATCAAGTCAATATCGCGACGATGCAGGTTGGTCGTAAAGTGATCGGCGGTTCTGCAATCATGGTACTGACGATTGATAAACCAGCGCCTGCTGAAGTATTGGCTGAACTTACAAAACAAGATGAAATCGTGAATGTTCGTGCCCTTACGCTCTAATAAGCACAAAATGTTTCACGAACAACAAGATTTTATCTGAATATTCTACAATAAAAAGGCGAAATCAGAGTGTCAACTCAGATTTCGCCTTTTTTATGTGTCGAAATTCGCACAATTTTCTGTTTATTTGTGTTCGCACGGCAACCAAATCGTAAATGCACTTCCTTGGCCCCATGTACTTACGACAGATACCGTACCATGGTGGGAATCTATAATATTTTTGACAATGGCAAGTCCAAGCCCCGTCCCACCAGAGGATCCGCGTGTACGGGCTTTGTCTGCCTTGTAGAAGCGTTCAAAGATGAAAGGCAGGTCTTCGGCAGGAATCCCCTGCCCTTCATCCACAATCTCAATGCGGACCGCTGGCCGGTCCTTATAGCGGCCCAGCTCAGCCTTCAAGGCTATACTCGCCCCCGCGGGCGTATGCCTGAAGGCATTGTCGAGCAGGTTCGTCAGCACCTGCTCCAACCGATCCTCATCCGCCCGAAGCAGGATGAGGGGCTCTTCAGGCAGCATCACGCTTAGCGCGATGCCGCGCTCTTTGGCCAGCACCGCGAATTTGCGGTGCATACGTCTCACCAGGGAGTCGAGCTCGACTTCCCTGAAGCTTAGCTCGAGATGGCCGGCTTCCATCCGCGCCAGATCGAGCAGGTCACGGACGAGGCGCCCCATGCGGAGCGACTCGTCGTGGATGACCTGCACGAGCTCCACGCGCTCCTCCGGCGTGGAGGGAATATCATCGAGCAGGGCTTCACTATAGCCCTGCAGCATCGAGATCGGCGTCCGCAGCTCATGCGAGACGTTCGCCACGAAATCTTTGCGCAGCTTATCTAGACGTTCCTCCTCCGTGACATCACGGAGAACGGCCACAGCGCCGCGCACTTGATCGCGTGAGTACAGCGGCGTCATCGCCACGGACCACACGCCATTTTGCACATGAAGCTTGGTAGCGGCTTCTGATGACTCATCGACGACCGCTTCGAAGAGGGGAATCAAGGGCACTGGAATCGGGCTCGAGTACGGGTTACTAAAGCTTGTAAGCCCCCAATCACCTAGTGACGTATCCGGCTTAGGATAGCGCCTAGGCTCCCCATCGTCATCCGACCACTCGATAGTGCTCCACTCTTTCACAATTTTCTCCCCTTGCGGGTTGCTAAGCATGACAGACCCATTCACATCAAGCGTGATGACCGCATCCGTCATACTGCGCAGAATGCTCGATAAGTGCTCCTTCTCTTGACTAAGGGCATTGATGCTTTCCTGCATTTTATCTCCCATATGATTAAACGTCTTGGCGAGTTCACCAATCTCATCCTTGGAAAGGATCGGCACACGCTTACCATACTCACCCATCGTGATGAAATCCGCCGCTTTCTTCAGCTGCTGCAGCGGTCTTGTAATCCGTGAGAATAGGAAGAAGGCGAAAAAGGTTGTCATGAGGAAGCCAACAATCGATACGTAGATGAATAACCTAAGCATATAAGATTGTGTCGCTTCTAACGATTGCAAAGATTGGTATAACAATGTTGCACCAACGATGCCACCTTCCAAATTGTAAAGTGGAACGGCTACAACAAGATATTCTGTCCCCGTATCGAATCGACCGGTGCCTGTTTTATTCACTTGCTTATCTAAGCGTTGACCTTGGAATACAGGCTTTAATTCATCTGCTGTGTAGAAATCCGACACGTGGAAGTTAGGCAGATCACTCCCCTTCGTCGTGGGTATTGCCATTTCTTTCATATCTGTAGAAATCACTAACATTCTTGAATCCTGAAAACTAAGCAGCTCATTGCTTAATTGGTAGAACTGCTCGTTGTACATATGCTCCGTGGCTTCCTCTGAGAATTTGGCCGCCATTAATTTCATGTTATCTGTCTGCGATGTTGCCTGCGAGAAATAATTTTCCATATAATTGACAAGAAAAAAACCTAGTATGAGCAAAACAACCCCAACTAGGCCAATAATCGTCAACCAAAGCTTACCGACGACACTTCTGAAAATAAACACTTATTTAGGCACCTCTAGCTTGTAGCCTACACCCCATACCGTCGTAATCATCGCAGCAGCATCCGGGGATACTTTGTTTAATTTTTCACGAAGACGTTTCACATGTGTATCAACCGTACGTAAATCACCGAAAAACTCATAGTTCCATACATCCTTCAGCAGTTCCTCGCGTGAGAAAACCTTATCCGGCGAAACAGCCAAGTAATGCAGCAATTCATATTCCTTCGGCGTTAAGGCCACTTCTTGACCACCGGCTGTAACGCGATGTGCGTCATGCTCAATGATCAAGTTCGGGAACACAATGTTGTTGCTGGAGCTGGCATCTTTGGATAAATATGCTGTTGCCGAAGAACGACGAAGAATTGCTTTCACGCGATAAATAACTTCACGAGGCGAGAACGGCTTCACCACATAATCATCCGCCCCCACTTCAAATCCGCTGACACGATTCGTTTCTTCGCCTTTCGCAGTCAACATGATGACCGGTGTGGACTTCACTTGACGAAGCCGCGCACATACTTCAATGCCATCAATGCCTGGCAACATGACGTCAAGCAAGACGAGATCGAAGTCAGTTTCAGTCGCCATACGCAGCGCAGATTCCCCATCTTCAGCTTCTTCTATCAAATAGCCCTCTTTCTCCAAATACATTCGGAGCAAGCGGCGAATACGTTCTTCATCATCGACAACAAGAATACTTGGCTTCAATTCCATAAAGCGTCACATTCCTCTCTACAGTTCGAATTTGATATTAAACTCCGGCATAGGAGTGAAGTCCAGCAATAACTAAGTTTACACCGACTAACGTAAACATAACCACGATAAAGCCGATTACTGTTAACCAAGCGGATTTCTTACCTTGCCAACCTTTGGATAGACGAAGATGCAGGAACACGGCGTAGAACAACCATGTGATCAAAGCCCATACTTCTTTCGGATCCCATCCCCAGAATCGGCCCCAAGCCTCTTGCGCCCAAATCATGGCAAATATCAGTGCACCTAAGGTGAAAATTGGATACCCGATCGCAATGGCACGGTAACTGATCTCATCCAGATCCTCCGGATCCATTCCTTTGACAATTGGTCCAATTGCCGCCCCGATTGGCTTACGGGCAACAAGGCGTGCAAGTCCGTACAAGATAAGACCGCCTAGAATGGACCAAATGACTGTATTCAACTTCCGTCCAGCACTTGCACCTTCCATCCATGATGGAGCTGAGAATAGCGGCTCTGACATGCCTAGGAAAGGTTTCATACTATCAACCTTCATGCCGTGCGGACCAACAAATGGCGGCAAGACATACGTTTCAGTCGTATGGTTCGTTTCCTGAACCCCTTGTGTATTCGTCACGATGGCATCTTTGGAAAACACGGCTTTATATCCAGATCCATTGAATGTGAAAATCGATGCGATAAAGGCGACTAGCATGAAAATGAAGAACAGTGTTAGTTCGACACCTCTTTGTTCACGTTTATCAACCTTCGTCTTGCCTTTGTAATCTACTGCGCGAAGTAAGTACATTAACCCGCCGGCAAAACCAACACCGAAGAATGCTTCTCCAGTTGCGGCTGTCGTGACGTGAATTTTAAGCCAATAGCTTTGCAACGCAGGAATTAACGGCTGTACTTCACTTGGAAAAACAGAGGCATAAGCAATAATGATAAAGCCGATCGGTAAAGCGAAAACACCTAGAACTGGTGTACGATAAATGAGATATACGACCAAGAACGCACACATGATCATCATCCCTAAAAAGGTCATGAATTCATACATATTGGAAGTAGGAATATGACCTCCTTCTGTCCATCTTGTGAAGAAGAATGTCACATGGCATGCAAAGCCGGCGACTGAGGTCAGGAACGCTACAAAGCCCCATTGCTTCGTATGCTGCTCTGGATCTCGATTGCTCCATCTTTTACCTGTAATCGAGAGGACGAACAGAAAGAATGCGAGCAAATATACGAAAAATGCAATAAGTAAAAAGGTACTGCTGACAGAGTTTACATTCACCCCTGGTTGCCTCCATTTGCTAATATTTTCGGTGAAACGTCGAAGCCATTCTTATTTAATGCTGCAGCCACTTCATTACGAAGGCCAAAGTAGTTCTTGTTGGTATGCCCGCCAAGCGTTAGCTTGCCAGCATCAATGCGAATCCATATCCGGCGGTGCTGCCAATAGAAGCCCATAATGACACCGATCATAAAGATCGCGGCGCCAACCCAGATATACGGCATTGCCTTATCCACACGAATGTTCAGATACGTCGTATAGTTCGCGAATTGAACGCCTTCCATCGAGCCTACAGCAATCTTCAACTTCTGGCTGATTGCACCGTTGATCGTATCCTGCGAGAAAGTTTCTTTATCAATTTGCCGTGGGAAATACAGATACGGTTCACCTTTGTCTGCAAGTCCTGGGCCTGTAATACTAAAAATAAAAGCAGGTGCTTTTGGATCATTCGATTTCGAGATCGGTTGACCATTCTCTAACCCGAACTCCGGGAAAAATCCTTTCAACGTAAGCTTATAAGGCCCAACTTGGTAGGAATCCTTCGGATTATTCATCGGTAAATCAAAACTGCCGTAGCTCTCACCTGTAACCGGATTACTCAGCGTTGGTTTAACTGAAATCAGAAGCGGTGTCGCTTTGTAATCAAACTGGTAGGCTTGAAGTCCTTTATAATCCAACGGATGATTCACTGTAATATCGGATTTATCCACTTCTTCCAATACAGGCGCACCAGACGTGTCATCGCAATTCGCCGTGCAATGATATAAGACCGCTTGTGTCTCATACGTCTTGGGAACGATTTGCCCTTTTGCCTTAATGCTTTCAGGAAGATCCTTATCATCATAAAGGGTCAAGGTAAATTTCTCGTTTTTAATAAAATAGGACGTATGTGGAATTGGCTTGGTTTCACCTTCCAGGATGCCCATGTACTGATCCATGTGCCAACCAGGAATGCTGCGCATCAGCACGCCGATCAAGAAAATAATGAGTCCAATGTGATTAATATAGGGACCCCAGCGGCTAAAGCGATATTTCTCAGCAAGCAACGCTGAACCATCTGTATGTACGCGATAATTTTTTTTGCGCAGAAGTGCGCCTAACTGATTCGTCCAGGCAACCTCATCGGTATTTGCTGGCAGATCAGCGACAAGTGTCACATTTTGCCTCACGAGAAAATTAAGATGCTTGCGAATTTGTTGCTTGCTTAATGCCCGATAAAGCGGTAACACACGGTCTAAGCTGCAAATAACGAGCGAAGTCCCGATCATGAATAATAACGTAATGAACCACCAGGAGCTAAAGGTGTGTGATAAGCCAAGCGTGTAATAAATTTTTCCCAATGTACCGTAATTATCGGCATAATATTGGGAAGGTTCCATATCCAGAAAGGTATTCTCTTGTGGAAAAATCGTTCCTACAGCGGAAGCAAGCAGTGTGATAAAAATAATCCATACCGCTATTTTGACCGAGGAGAAGAAGTTCCAGACTTTATCAAGCAGAGATGGATTCGTTTTCTGGGAGCGCCGAGCCATCCCGTCATAGCGCATCTCCAAAATATCTCTGCCATCAGCATCAATTAGCGGATTGCCACATGATTCACACAGGGTAGTGCCTGTGGGGTTCTGATGCCCGCAATCGCATTTGGTATTGTAGAACATGATGACCTCCTAAAAAACGTTGCGCACGCAGGCAAGTACGATTGTCGATTACGATTTGGTAACCAAGTTAGCTAATGTTGTATCAATGAAAGATTCTTCCATCTGACCAATCTTCTTCACAGCAATCTTGCCATCTGCGCCAATAAAGAATGTGGTCGGGTAATCCATCACCCCATACGTTTTGCGCACCACTTCGTTCGCATCTAGCAGAACTGGCATATTGAGCTTGTATTGGTCCATGAAGCCTTGCACCGTTACTTTATTCTTATCCACATTGACTTCTAAGAAGACAACGCCCTGAGCCTTATACTTATCATACATTTTCTGCAGATCAGGCATTTCTTCTTTACAGGGTGGACAAAACGTACCCCAGAAATTCACTAGAACCGGTTTCCCTTTGTACTCAGATAGTTCATGTGTCTTACCATCTAGACCGATCAAAGAGAAGTTCGTCGCTTTGTCACCTTCTTGTGGATATTTCTTGCTGGCTGATGCTGACAAATTGGTAATAATCGTAAACACGCCAATAATAAGCACGATTGTAAATATCCCAATCTGTACCCACTTCTTATTACGACCCATTGTTAATCACCTTCGCTTTTTCGACAATGTTAGTATTTTCATATCGAATTATACCCTTATTATAACGAAAAGAAGGCCAATTCTTATTGGCCTTTTTGAACGTTATGTGTCCTTAGAGCTTCGTTCCTAAGCTCTTCAACCTCTTTCGGCGTCAAGTGACGATACTTTGCTCTTGGCAGACCCGTTAAGAAGATTGGACCGAATTTAATCCGCTTTAATTTGATAACAGGAAATGAAATCGCCTCAAACATCCGTCTGACTTGGCGGTTCCTTCCTTCATAGATCGTGATCTGAATGATGGACTCATTCTTCTCCATGTTCACGTCCGCATACTCAACCTCAGCAGGAGCTGTCATCCCGTCTTCTAATTGTATGCCCATTTTTAGCTTGTCTAATAACGTGCCGTGCGGAACCCCTTTAACTGTCGCTTGATACGTCTTAGGAACATGGTGCTTCGGATGCGTGAGCAGATGTGCAAATTCACCATCATTCGTAAGCAGAAGCAGGCCTTCTGTATCATAATCCAAACGACCCACAGGGTAAACTCTTTCACGAATGCCCGGTAGGAAGTCTGTAACAACTTTACGCCCCTCTGGATCTGTTGCACTTGTGATGACACCTTTGGGCTTATTTAAAATGACATAGATCTTCTTCTGCTGACCTATCGCACGTCCATCTACCCTAATTTCATCTTCTTCTGTATTCACTTTCACACCCAGCGTTGTGACGACTTCACCGTTCACTTGCACGCGTCCCGCTGTGATGATTTCTTCACATTTCCGGCGGGATGCGATACCCGCTTCGGCCAATACTTTTTGCAGTCTTTCCATTATCCGCTTTCACCTCACGTTAATGATAACGGAGTTAGGTGTAAATCTCAAGCGGCAACCCAGATTAGCTGACAGAAGGTGACAAATTAATGACGATTTCACATTAAGAGAATACCAAATAGCAAATAACGAGCGAAGCAATGAATCCAACTGCATCCGAAATGAGACCGACCTTGAGCGCATAACCTGCTTTTCGAATACCGATAGCGCCAAAATAAACAGTTATCACATACAGGGTCGTATCTGTACTCCCTTGTACGGTTGATGCGATACGTCCGATCATGGAATCAGGTCCGAATTGCTCAATGAGATCAGTTGTAAAAGCCAATGAACCCGCACCCGTTATCGGGCGCAATATGGCCAAAGGCAGCACTTCTGTCGGCACGCCGATACTTTCAAAGAAAGGCCGCATCCAGCCGATTAGCATGTCCATCGCACCTGAGGCTCGAAACACCGAGATCGCAACCATCATGCCGACGAGATGCGGAATAATTTTGATCGCTGTATCAAAGCCTTCCTTCGCTCCCTCTACAAAGGATTCATAGACGGGAACTTTCCGATAGGCCGCGTATAAAGGGATGAAAACAATCATTATTGGAATTGCCCAGGCCGAAATGAGGGAAACGAGTGCGTACATGCAGGATCATCCTTTCAGCGGCGGAATGGGTGACCGCGACCTTCGATACCATCGATCCACGAAAATAGCAGCGGTCGTGGAAATCATCGTTGCGATGAGTGTTGTTCCTACAATTTCAGCCGGATTCATGGAATTAAAATTCATCCGTATTGCAATAAGAGTAGTCGGAATGAGCGTGATACTCGAGGTATTGAGCGCTAGGAGCGTGCACATGGCGGTACTCGCCTCATCTTTATTGGCGTTCAATTTCTGCAGTTCTTGCATGGCTTTAATCCCCATCGGGGTTGCAGCGTTCCCTAAACCTAGAATATTGGCACTCATATTCGACATGATATAGCCAAGCGCAGGATGATTCTTCGGGATACTTGGAAAAAGAAATCTGACCGCTGGCTGCAGGAGTTTGGCAAGCTTGGCTAAAATACCCGCATCTTCAGCAATTCGCATCATTCCCATCCAGAACACCAACACACTGATTAGGCCAAAACAAACCGTAACCCCATTCTTCGCGCCATCAAACGCCGCTTTCGTAACTGATTCCACATCACCATTGATCGCTGCAACGACAAAACCAATGACGATAAAAAATAACCATATCCAATTTACCATAGGTTAGCTCTCCTTCATTAGACCGCATACAACTCCTTGCTTAATCCGCCCACATGGAACCTGAAATGCTAAATAACCCCTGAACAAGCATTCTGCATATGTACCCATACCTTGTTAATAAGGTTTCCTTATATGGCGCACTTGGCTGAAAAGAAAACGTCGCTTGCGTAGGTGCCTGTAAAAGTGGATTCGTTTTATCGTAGATGGGAATTGTTTGGATCGCCTTGTTTTGCAAAAATATTTGTAACGACCCACGCTCAGCCAATCGATACGCCGTCGAAGTTGGGTCTACTAGGTTGACTTTATGTGTCAAGCCCGCCGCTTCCCCCTCGGCAAGTGGGTAACTGAATGTACGACTGGCTACCCATGGCGTCCCCTCAATGAGATCGCCTTTTTTCACCAGCGTCTGCAATGGGAAATTCTTAAAGCCATACTGCAGCATCCTGGCATGGTCCGCCCAGTCATCGCCATCATTCAACGTAACCGCGACAAGCTGCTGACCGTCACGCGTTGCGGAAGATACTAAGCAGCGTTTAGCCAACTTCGTATAACCCGTTTTCACGCCATCTGCGCCATCGAACATGGAGAGCATCTTGTTTTTATTCAACCAGGAGTAATCCCATGGCTCATTCGGATTCGGAACTTTCTTCAGCTTCGTAGATACAATATCGGCGAACACACTATTTTTCAAAGCATATGCCGTTAGCTTGGCCATGTCATTGGGACTAGAGCGATGTCCTTCCCCTTCATCCAGCCCAGAAGGATTCGTAAAATGGGAGTGGTCCATGCCTAGACTCTTCGCTTTCTCATTCATCAAGTAGACGAAACCTTCGACGCTGCCTCCAATATGCTCAGCGATGGCGGTAGCTGCATCATTACCAGAACGCATCATGAGGCCATAGAGCATGTCTTGAAGCCTCATCTCTTCCCCCAATTTCAAATAAATCGAGGAGCCTTCTTTACCAAAAGCATTCTTGCTCACTTTGACCATGCTATTCAAGTCACCTTGCTCAATCGCAATAATGGCTGTCATGATCTTTGTTAAACTGGCTATACGCATAGGCGTGTCCCCTTTTTCACTATAAAGGATACGCCCTGACTCCACATCAACAAGGGAAGCGCCCACGGCATTCGTATGAATCCCAGGCGGTGCAGCCTCTACCTGGGTCCAAGGTGCAACTAGAATTCCAAGTAAGGCACAGCATAATAGGACGAACTGGGCTTTGGTTTTCATCGGTTTCGTTATCCCCCTACATATACGAACTTGTACACTTCCGAGCTCTTCCAACTGACAAAACTTTGTACAAGTATATGCATGTGGACGAGGGATATGTCCGGGAAGAAGCACAAAAAAAGGCTATCTCTTAGGTCATAAAACCTTTGAGATAGCCCCATCACATTTAATTGTCCAATCTAGGCGAAATCTTAGTATGCTGTCCAGCCAGCATCTGCTGTTACAACTGTACCATTTACGAAACTTGAATCATCCGAAGCCAAGAACAACGCAACTTTCGCGATTTCTTCCGGCTCACCTGCACGTGGATTCAACCCCATACCTACCATCGCTCTTTCCATACCAAATGGATTCGGAGCTGTGATGGTTGTTCCTATGTTCGTGCTCACACCACCAGGTGCGATGGCATTACAGCGAATTCCCAGATTCGCATATTGGAACCCAACATTCTTTGTAAATCCAACAACAGCATGTTTGGAAGCCGTATAAGCTGCACCCGCTCTGGAACCATTCAAGCCGCCTGCGGAAGCAATGTTAACGATGACTCCGCTTTTTCGCTCAGTGAAGATCGGAAGAACTTTACGTGTTGTGCGCATTACTCCTGTTGTGTTAATAGCGAAAACGCGATCCCACAGCTCATCTGTCAAATCGCCAGCTGGAACAAAGTTATCCATAATCCCTGCATTATTTATTAAAATATCCACCGTGCCGAATTCTGACACGGCCGTATCAATCAGTTGTTGAACATCTTCTTCTTTGGCAACGTTCGCCGCAATCGCGATGGCTTTCCCACCCTTGGATTCAATACCTGCTACAACCGTTTGAGCTCCTTCAACACGAAGATCAGAAACGACAACCTGTGCACCTTCAGCAGCGAACAACTCTGCGATTGCTTTTCCCATACCTGACGCAGCGCCAGTAACAATTGCAACTTTTCCAGATAGTTTCATGTATAAAGCCTCCAGTAGTGAATTATTTAAGTACGTGTCCATCCTTGCAAATTGCCTATAGAACTTCTTTCACTTGAAGTATAATAAAGTAGCAAACGTGTTACAATCAGTAAAAAGCTGTCGTTTGTTAGCTAACGAACAATATGCTCGGTTTTGTACACTATCGTCAAAAAGGAATGGATCGGTATGCCCGAAATTGAAAAGAAAATAGATCGTCGAATCGTGAGAAGCAAAATAGCCCTAAGCGAAGCGCTGCTTGCACTTATGGCCCAGAAGTCTTTTACAGCTATTTCGATCACCGAAATCGTCGAATATGCGAATTATAATCGAGGAACTTTCTATGCCAATTATGAAAGTAAAGAAGATTTACTAAATGAAATTATTACCAATTTGACTCAGAAGTTCATACAGTCCTTTCGGGCTCCTTATGAAAAAGTTGAAGTGTTTCGCATTAATGAACTGCCAGCGAATGCAGTCATGATTTTTGAACATTTTTTCCAGAATTCTTCCATGTATGCCGTGCTTTCGCAAAGTGATGTGCTTCCCAAATTAAAAGAGAGCATGTTTACTGCATTAAAAAAAATCACACAAGAAGAATTAATCTATTCAGAAAAAGATCATGAGATAGATCAAGAACTACTTGCTATCTATTCCATTCATGCTTTGCTCGGTCTTATTTTCCATTGGATTGAAAGTGAATTCAAATATTCGCCTTCCTATATGCAAGAGCAATTGATTAAAATCATCAATTGGCATCCTACTGTTGCTAAAACCGCGTTGAGAAGCTCCGGTAAGTGATCGAGACCATCGCATAGAAAAAGCTGTCCTCAAAGGACAGCTCATAATGACCAAATGACTACACGATAAAATTCTGATTCTCAACGTTGGTAACATTCGTTCCCACACTAGTTGTAGCCGCAGGAGCCTTCGCTGACATCCCTTTGATCATACTTTGGATCTTGTCTACGACCTGCGGTGCAGAATCGATTAGACGCTCCAAGATATGCGTTTGGTTGTCTAACGGAACGACCTTGACGCCATTTTTACCGACGACGAGGAAGGCAATTGGTGTAATAGATACCCCACCGCCGCTACCACCACCGAAGGGAAGGGCAACTTTGGCATTAATCGCATCTCCGCGGTTAACTCCGCCTTCGATTTCGATTTCCGAGTCTGTCACAAACTCACTGCCGCCTGCGGCGAAACCAAAGCCGACTTTGGAAATCGGCATGATGACACTGCCGTCTGGCGTTTCGACCGGGTCACCGACAATCGTGTTTACGTCGACCATTTCTTTTATATTTTCCATGGCGACTTTCATGAGGCCTTGAATCGGGTGTTCGGACATCTTCATATTCCTCCTTAGCGTTTTTCGCCCTGCGAACTGCATCGAAAGCTCAAGCACTCTAACATAAAAAAGAACTATCATGGTTCACTTCTAGAGTGCCCTTAGAGGCATGGGGTTATGTACTACTCAAGAGGCGGGTTTAAATCTGGCTCTTGCTTTCATCGCAAATTGAATCCATGTGCGAATACCGCCTTTTACTTTGGCTGCTCGGAGCAGAAGTCGAACACCAGCAACAACGGCATACCAAACACGGATGCGTCCTGCAAAGCGGAACTCGGTTGCAAATTGCTTCTCATTATATTGCGGAATCACATCAATCCGCGGCTTCGCGATGAGTTTGACGTATCGGATTGAGAATCCTAAGAGTGATGACTTAATTCCCCAAACAGCCCCTGTCGTAATCGCCGTTTCAGGTGCATCCCCTACGCCCACGCGTGTAATCCATTTCAGTTCTGTACACTCCACTTTGGCAAGGGATTGTTTCATCCAACCATATAAATTCAAGGTATGTACAAGTACATCTTTGGCTTGTTTATAAAAGGAGATAACCTTATCTTTGGTAATATGGTCTCGGGATACATCCTTCAATTCAGAGCTGAACTTGCCTACCGTTTCTGATTTAATCATAATCCCCTGGGCAAAACCTTTAAACTGAATTATCGGGATAACATAGCGATAGCGCACCAGCCCAAATAGGGCACGCAGTTCTACCGAAAGTGTATCGTTATCCTTCACACGAGAAAAGTAAAACTCACCTCGCATATAGCTATACAGGACAACGACAACAGCGATAATGACGATCATTACGGCCAATCCAACCCACAACAACATCCACGCCTCCTCAGCCAAAAAAAACTCCACCTGCAAGAGTAATTCTTCTCGCAGGTGGAGTTAGTATGACCTTTAAAAGGAAATCAAATGCATGTTTGGATAGAGATCGAACACGTGAATTTACTCGCCATGTTCATCGCTGACATCTTCCAATGTTAATTGCTTCTGATCTCCGCCAAGGCGATCGAATAACATTCGCGTTTCTTCTTCCAAATCGAAATTACCTTGAAAGTTTGCAGAATCTGGCAGCTCTTGAATCGAACTAAGCCCGAAATACTCTAGGAATTGCTTGGAAGTTCCATAAAGGATCGGTCTGCCTACCGCATCGGCACGTCCAACCTCGGTAATGAGATCTTTGCTTGTTAAAGTAGCAAGAGCGCGATCGCATTTGACGCCGCGGATCTCCTCGATCTCTACACGTGTGATTGGCTGCTTATATGCCACAATAGATAATGTCTCTAATGCTGCTTGCGAAAGTGATGAGCGTGAAGGCGAATAGGCAAGACGCTCAAAATAAGGCGCATGCTCCGCTAAAGTCGTAAGTTGATACGAGCCGGCTACCTCCACGATTTGAACACCGCGTCCCTTACGCTTGAAATCTGTTCTCATATCCTTCAACAAATCTTTGATCACATAGGCATCAAGCTCCATCACTTCTGCAATCTGTTTGATATCCAGTCCTTCGTCGCCAGAGGCAAAGAGAAGTCCTTCAATAATTGATTTCATCTGTTGGAAGTTGAGTGTCAAAGTCAGTTCCCTCCTCTTTGGCTTGAATGACGATATCATCAAACAGCTGATTCTGATAGCATACGATTTTTTTCATTTTCATTAATTCCAAAATGGCTAGAAACGTCACGACAATCTCTTCTCTTGTCATTTCGTAGTCAAATAACCGTGAAAATAACAGCTTGCCGCCTCTTATTTTAAGCAAATCAACAACTTCGCGAATCCGCTCCTTCACAGATATTTCATCGCGGCGGATCCGGGCAACAACATTGCGATTCGCTAACTTACGCAGGGTGCGTTGAAAAGCAAAAAGTAAATCAGCTACATCCAGACCTTCTACGGGGTTCTCTTGAACCACATGCAGATAAGGTGTCAAATCTTCCGGTTCACGTGTATAAACGAGGCTGCGCTCCACTTCTTTATCACGAAGCATGTCAGCGATTGACTTATACTTCCGGTACTCAATCAGCTTCGCAACAAGCTCAGCACGCGGGTCTAGCGAGTCATCCATATCATCAAAATATTCGTCAAATTCAATCACAGGCGGCTTGGGTAAGAGCATCTTGCTTTTGATTGATAGCAAAGTTGCGGCCATGACTAGAAATTCACTCGTAATATCGAGTTCCAGCTCTTGCATAGCTTGTACGTACTCAAGGTATTGATCTGTAATTTCTTTGATCGGAATATTGTAAATGTCGAGTTCATTCTTATCAATTAGATGGAGCAATAGATCAAGGGGGCCTTCAAACGCTTCTAATTTATACGTAACCTTCATGTCGTTCTTCCCCTTGTCATAGTGAATAAATATGCATAATTACTTGTACAGCGTAAGGATAAATATGACTTAATGCCCTTTGCCCAATGGGCGTAACCAATAAAACGATTACAAGAATGAGTGCTTTTTTCTCCTGTTGTTTAAACCATGCTTGCTTGGCTGGAGAGACTAGACCTTTCCAAATAAACCATCCATCAAGCGGGTATAGCGGTAATAAGTGAATGAAGCCAATCATGACGTTAACGATGACACAATACTGCAAATAGACACGCCATTCTGCAATGGCGATGGATTCCGATCCCGTACCCAGTATACTAGGCAAGAAGAAATAGAGCCACCAGAAAAATAAAGCAAGTACCATATTCGTTAAGGGACCCGCCAAATAAACGAGCGTCTGCGAAAGTTTTCTTTTATGTGCTGGAAAACGATCGGGATTCACCGGCATGTTCTTCGACCAGCCATATGGCCCAAAAATAATCATCGCCAACCCCAAGGCATCTATATGTGCCAAGGGGTTCAGCGATAATCGTTTGCCATCGCGGGCTGTACGATCTCCAAGCAGCCAAGCGACTCCTGCATGTGCTGTATCATGCAGAGTCATAGCGATTAGAAATGCGAACAGCCGCGGCAGCAGTGATTCCAAATGATAATAAGACAGCATTAAGAAGTGAATTGCTTCGTCAAATTCGCCATCTCAATCGCAGTTACGGCAGCTTCCCATCCTTTGTTGCCTGCTTTCGTTCCTGCGCGTTCAACCGCTTGTTCAATGGAGTCCGTCGTCAATACACCAAAAATCGTAGGTACGCCTGTTTTCAAGTTAATCGCAGAAACGCCCTTCGCTACTTCACTGCACACATAATCAAAATGCGGCGTTGAACCACGAATAACAGCACCAAGGGTGATAACCGCATCGTATTTACCGCTCTCTGCCATTTTTTGCGCGATTAGTGGTAGTTCGAAAGCGCCTGGAACCCATGCGATGTCAATTTCATTTTCGAGGACACCGTGACGTTTAAGAGCGTCTTGTGCACCGCCAAGTAGTTTGGATGTAATGAACTCATTGAAACGTCCAACGACGATCCCATATTTCAAGTTTTGTGAAATTAAATGTCCTTCGTAAATCGTTGCCATGGTAAGAATCTCCCTTTCTGATGAAGCCTATTGGTTTGGATGTTGATGGTAATTCGAAGTTCAAGTTCTACTATTGTTAAATGCCTTTGCCTACATCGATAAAATTCAGCATATGGCCGAGCTTCTGTTGCTTGGTTTGTAAATAGCTAAGGTTATCTTTCTTGCTATCCATTTGAATCGGAACGCGTTCATCCACCTCAAGTCCATAACCTTCAAGACCTTTGATTTTACGTGGATTATTCGTCAGAAGGCGGAGCTTCGTGATGCCAAGGTCTTTCAGAATTTGAGCACCGATGCCGTAATCCCGAAGATCTGGAGCAAATCCAAGCTTAATATTCGCTTCTACCGTGTCAAATCCCTGCTCTTGAAGGACATAGGCCTTCAATTTGTTGATTAAACCGATACCGCGACCTTCCTGTCGCATATATAATAATACACCATTGCCCTCTTCATCAATCTGTTTTAATGCCGCATCCAGCTGAGGACCGCAATCGCAGCGATGAGAATGGAACACATCCCCAGTTAAACACTCGGAATGCACACGTACTAAGGTTGGTTTGGAAGGATCGATGGTTCCCTTAACTAAAGCAACATGTTCTTTATCATCAAGCTGATTCGTGTAGGCAATCGCTTTGAAGGTGCCGAAATCCGTTGGCAAATCCACTTCCACT
Source organism: Paenibacillus pectinilyticus (assembly GCF_001700435.1). Classification (GTDB taxonomy): domain Bacteria; phylum Bacillota; class Bacilli; order Paenibacillales; family NBRC-103111; genus Paenibacillus_E; species Paenibacillus_E pectinilyticus. The sequence goes on along the minus strand of NZ_LYPC01000027.1, from coordinate 1,112,608 downwards.
TCGCGCTTCACTAGATTCTCTTGTTGGTTTCTAAACTGTATCAAATCCTGAATCGTAATGATGCGCAGATCATGCTTAGCGGCGATTTCCATGAGATCAGGAACACGAGCCATTGTACCATCTTCTTTGATAACCTCACAAATCACACCCGCTGGATAGGAATCACACAACAGTGCCAAATCAATGGCAGCCTCGGTATGTCCAGCTCTGCGGAGCACGCCGCCTTTCTTCGCGATCAACGGGAACACATGACCGGGTCTACGGAAATCCTGAGGTTTCGTCGTTGGATCAATCAAGCCTTGAATCGTTCTAGAGCGCTCATAGGCGGAAATCCCAGTACTTGTGTCTGTATGATCGACGGATACCGTGAAAGCTGTGCCATGAAAATCCGTATTCCGCGCTACCATTGGAGGTAAATCAAGTTCTTTCGCTCTGTCCTCCGTGATCGGTGTGCAGACAAGCCCGCGTCCTTCTTTAATCATGAAGTTGATGACTTCGGGCGTTGTTTTATCAGCAAGGGCGATAAAATCCCCCTCATTTTCACGATCCTCATCGTCCACGACAATAATCACTTTACCTAATTTCAGATCCGTAAGGGCCTCTTCAATCGTATTGAATCGAATAGGTTGTGTCATATTCACCTCTCCTAACTACTTACATAAAGCCATTATCCGCTAAAAAGCTAGCCGTTAACGTGCTTTTCTTAGGCTCCCCGCGGTGGGAAGTCTCGGATGGTCCAAATTTAAGCAATCGTTCCATATATTTTCCCAAAACATCGCATTCGATGTTGACCGTGTCTCCAGCTTTTTTATCATAAAGAACAGTCTGTGCCAGGGTGTGCGGGATGATGGAAACCGATACATCCTGATCTGTAACATCGACAACCGTCAGGCTTATTCCATCGATCGTAATCGAACCACCTGCAATAATATAGCGGAATATATGCGGATTCTCCGGTGCGAACCTGTACACAACAGCGTTCTCTTCCGGAATGCGAGAAAGGATCACTGCTGTTGCATCCACATGCCCTTGCACGATATGGCCGCCGAAGCGACCATTCGCTGCCATAGCCCGCTCCAAGTTCACACGTGTGCCGGATTGCAGCTTGCGAAGATTGGTCTTACGGTACGTTTCGGGCATCACATCAACAGAGAAGGAATCACTATCATAAGCAATGACCGTGAGACACACCCCATTCACCGAGATACTGTCCCCTAGATGGACATCTTCGAGTATTTTTCTGGCGCCAATGGTAAGAACCATGGCTTGCCCTCCACTATGAATGCGGCGCATGTGGCCGATTTCTTCAACAATGCCGGTAAACATGCCACTCCTCCATTCTCTAGCTCTTATACATCGGATAGCCGGTTATGCACACATCCGGTCCGAATTGCTCGACGCTCATTCTGTCGAGCGTAATGGCATCATCCATCTTCGCGAAGCCGTCGAAGTGGATGTTCACTGGTGCTGCTGCACCGCCGATAATTTTCGGCGCGAACATCAGCACCAGCTTATCAATCAGGCGCCGCTCCAGCATGGCGCCGTTCAACCGGCCTCCACCCTCGAGGAGGATGGAGCCGATCTCGCGCTCGCCCAGCTGCTGCATGGCGAGCGTCAGGTCCACCTGCGGGCCGTCCCCGCAGGTGAGGACCGTGATGCCGCGCGCTTCCAGCGCGGCACGCCGCTCTGCGGGCGCCTGTGTGCTCGCGAGCAGGATCGTCGGCTGACAATCCTGCTCGGTGAGCACGCGGGCGCCTAGCGGGACTCGCAGAAGCGAGTCCGCGATGATGCGCACCGGCTGCACAGCCGGCAGGTCGCCTCGCGTGCTCAAAAGCGGATCGTCGGCGATGACGGTCTGTACGCCGACGAGGATACCCTGGTGCTGGTGACGCAGGGTATGTACGTAGCCACGCGAGTCTGGGGATGTAATCCACTTGCTGTCGCCGGTTTTGGATGCGATGCGGCCATCCAGCGTGCTCGCGGTCTTCATCGTCACGAACGGCATCCGCGTGACGATGAATTTGTTGAAGGCTTCGTTCAGCTTCGTGGATTCCTCACCGAGCACACCAACACTGACGTCCAATCCATGCGCACGCAGCTTGGCAATTCCAGTCCCTGCCACTAACGGATTCGGATCCGTTGTAGCTACAACGACACGTTGTACTCCCGCTTCGATGAGCCGATCGCTGCATGGCGGCGTTTTGCCATAATGACTGCATGGCTCCAAGGTCACATAAGCGGTGCTTCCCTTGGCCTCCTCGCCTGCCATTTGCAAAGCAAGAACCTCTGCATGCCCATGACCACGTTTCAAGTGGGCACCCATACCAACAATACGGCCCTCTTTCACGAGGACACATCCTACAACAGGATTAATGCCGGTTTGACCTAGCGCACTCTCTGCCATTTGGAGCGCAAGCTTCATATAAGCCTCGTCGTTCAATAACAGCATGGATGTTCACCGCCTTCTGAATCCAGTCCTTGATATTTCATGCAAAAAAGCCCCTTCCGTGTTCGGATGGGGGCCAGAGATTGTTTAGATAACACGAATAAGCTTCAGCTACGCTGCCTGTTGCATTTTTGATCAAATCAAACAACACCGACGTGGTTGCCTTTAGGAAGACAGACCTGCCGAATTTTTGTAAGTGTGAAAAAATGAACAAGCATGCCAGCGAATTGGCATTCGCATTTTCCTTCTCCCATCCAGACTATACTGTCGGTCCCGGAGTTACACCAGGTCAACCGTAGCGAAGCTGTTGTCAGGTACCGCTAGCTTCACAACGGGTCACGGACTGATCGCACCCATGTACACGTACATGCGTACGAATCACCGCCGGTGTGGAATTTCACCACGCCCCGAAGGTTTTGCATACTAGTAAAGAGTGACATAACTATTTCGTAGTTACTCATTTCTTTATTACACAAAAATTTATCATTCACGCCATGAAAATGCAAGGCCTTTTTTCATTTTTATATGGAAATTCTGATCGGAAAGGTTGGATATTGAGCATTCATGGGCAATTAGCGTTGAATTTTAACACATAGGTACAACGACAAAAACTGCTCAGACCGAAGTCCGAGCAGTTCTATAAGTTGAAATTATACTTCTACAACTTCTACTTTTTCCATTTTGTCTTTGCCTTTGAAAGCATCAACAAGCTCCATACCTTTGGATACTTTACCGAACACCGTGTGTCCGCCATCCAAATGCGGTTGTGGTTGGTAAGCGATATAGAATTGGCTTCCACCTGTGTTACGGCCCGCATGCGCCATAGCTAGGGATCCACGCTCATGTTTGTTCGGGTTGATTTCACAGTTGATTTGGTAGCCAGGGCCGCCAGTTCCTGTTCCAGTTGGGCAACCACCTTGTGCTACGAATCCTGGAATAACGCGGTGAAAAACAAGACCGTTGTAGAAACCGGAGTTTGCTAGTTTTTCAAAGTTAGCGACAGTATTCGGTGCATCGTTCTCAAATAGATCGATAAGAACCTCTCCGCCACCTGCTAGTGTAATTTTTGCTTGTTTTGCCATGTGTGGTTCACTCCTTTAGGAAATAATATCTTATTCTACTATGAATGACGTCATTACACAAACGGAAGAAGGACCCGAGTGAGCTAGGGCCCTCCTTCCGTATCATATTCAACGAATTTATACCGTTTTGCTAACTTGTTTCATTCTAGCTGGGATGACATCATTCCCAACGATTTGTTCAAATGATTCACGATTTACAACAAGGTCGCTATGTCCGTCTTGGACGAAAACAACACCAGGTCTGCGAATACGGTTGTAGTTACTCGCCATCGAGTAGTTATAAGCGCCTGTACTCGATACGGCTAGAATATCACCCGATGCCACTTTTGGCAGGTTCACATCAAAGATTAGCATATCGCCGCTTTCGCAGCATTTGCCCGCGATGGAGACAATCTCCTCAGGCTGTTCTGTCGCCCGATTAGCAAGACCTGCCTCGTACACTGCTTGATACAACGCTGGACGCGGATTGTCAGTCATCCCGCCATCTACTGCGACATATTTACGCACGCCCGGTATTTCCTTCGTTGTACCGACCGTGTAAAGCGTCGTGCCCGCATCGCCTACGATGCTGCGTCCAGGTTCAACCCAAATTTCAGGAAGCGGATATCCGTTGCTGCCGAAATTCGTTTTGATGGCATCCGTAATCGCCTTAACGTACACAGCAACTGGAAGTGGTGTATCTTCACTCACATAGCGAATACCGAAGCCGCCGCCAAGGTTAATCACCTTGAAAGTGACACCTAATTCCGTACGCACTTGGATCGCGAATCCCGCCATTTTCTCCGCTGCCATACGGAAACCTTCTACTTCGAAAATTTGAGATCCGATATGCGAATGAATCCCTAATAACTCAACGTGTGAAAGCTCCGAAGCCTCTTGAATCGCACGGAAAGCGGAGCCATTCCCTAAATCGAAGCCGAATTTGGAATCCGTTTGCCCTGTGGAAATATACTCATGCGTATGCGCCTCAACACCTGGCGTAATGCGAAGTAAAATTTTCACTTTTTGCCGTTTATCCGCGGCAATCGCGTTAAGCATTTGAAGTTCAATAAAGTTATCCACAACGAAACAGCCGATCTTAGCGTCAATTGCCATTTCAATCTCTGAAATCGTTTTGTTGTTACCATGGAAATGTATACGTTCTGCTGGGAAGCCAGCTTGAAGTGCCGTATATAACTCACCATCAGACACGACGTCTAAGGACATTCCTTCTTCTTCTACAATTCGGCACATCGCCATCACACAAAATGCTTTACTTGCATATGCGACTTGAAATTTCAAGCCGGATGCTGTAAAAGCTTCCACAAACTCACGGCAGCGTTGACGCACAAGAGCCTCATCAAAGACGTATAAAGGTGTGCCATATTCGGCAACTAATTTCGTAGTATCAACACCGCCAATTTCGAGGTGGCCTTGGTCATTTATTTTACTGGTACCATGTAAGTACATAGCTATAGTTTCCCCTCTCTACTTGAACCTTCCCTTTGCCAATTTCCGCTAAAGAGGTTGCGCACATTACTAATAAAAGTACCATAGAGCACGCGTATTTGACAATACATGCGCCTAGAACAACCAAAAAAGGGCAGGAGTAATCCAGCCCTTTAATGATCTATGTTTTGGGTTGTCGTGTACCATCGATCGGTTTTGTAATACTAAGCCTTGTCTTGTTCGATAGAACGGGTCTGCGAAGGATGATAGAGAAAAAGCTTTTGGCATTAAATGGTATAAATGGCCACATATAGGGAGCGGTGTACGATTTGCGTGTGGTCAGGAAGATGAGCCATAATGTCGAACCGACCACGAAGCCCGTCACGCCGAAGATGGACGTCACGATGAGCAGTGCAAGCCTTGTTATTCGATTCGCTAAGCCTAATTCATAGCTCGGTGTTGCAAACATCCCAATGGAGGCGAGTGCCAAATACAAAATAACCTCATTGATGAACAGCCCGGTCTTAACCGCGATATCCCCAACTAGGATTGCAGCCACCAAGCCCATCGCAGTCGCAAGCGGTGTGGGGGTATGAACAGCAGCCATACGCATGAGATCAATCCCGATATCAGCGATCAGGAATTGAATCAGCAGCGGTAAATGACCTTCCTTCTGTGGTCCGAGAAATTCTAGTCCCGCCGGCTTTAGCGAAGGCTCCATCACCATCAGATACCAAAGCGGCAATAGAAATATAGACATCAGAATTCCCACAAAGCGGACCCATCTGAGATAGGTACCGATAAAAGGGGTATTCCGGTACTCCTCCGCATGCTGCACATGGTGGAAGAACGTCGTTGGCAAGATCATGACACTAGGCGACGTATCTACAAACACACAGACATGTCCTTCTAACAAATGGGCAGATACAACGTCAGGTCGTTCGGAATATCTCACCATCGGATATGGATTCCAGCCTTTATTAACCATGACTTCCTCCAACTGCTTTTCACCTAATGGGAGGCCGTCAATTTCAACTTCCTTTATCTTATCTTTAATGTCTTGAACAAGGGCTGCGTCCGCAATATCGTTAATATACCCCACGCACACATCAGTCTTTGTTCGTTTACCGATTTGCATAATTTCAAGTTTAAACCGCTCATCGCGAATTCGGCGTCTAACAAGGGTGACATTCATTAAGAGTGTCTCTACAAAACCATCGCGAGAGCCCCTAACGACACGTTCCAAATCAGGCTCTGCAATCGATCGTGCTGGAAAAGTTTTCGCATCAACAGCGATAGCCGTTGTCTCACCTTCAATGAAGAACGCTGTCCCGCCCATTAAAACTTGTCCCACAATCTCGGACATTTTTTTATAATGTTTCACTTGAATATGCGGAATGAGCTTCTCAATGAAAGTTTCCAACGTATGGTGTGAGACCGCTTCTTTATCGGCATAGGAAAGCCGCGTAATGATATCCGTTAGAACGGTATCCTTAGCGAAACCATTGCAGTAGAAGATGCCAACTCGCTTAGAGCCGAATACCATCTCCCTAAGTATAAGATCAAAACTACGGTTTAAGCCTACCCGTTCTTCCAAAACACGTTGAATTTCACGCAGACTCTTCGGTATATCCTCCTGAACCTTCAGTTTTTTCTCTTCAGCGGTCATGTTGGTAATGGGATTATAGGGGGAGAGATTACCTTCCGCATCTATGGCGAGTTTCTCATCTTGACCGTCTTTCGCTGCCTGCTTGCCTTGTTCATCCTCAGTTGCCGTAGAGTCGTTATCATCACCACGATGTCCATTTCTAACAATAAATTTCACTGGTGCGCCTCCTTCTTCCACCCGTTAATAAAATAACCATTCAAATAACGAGCCAAATACTTTCCCGAAAATCATGGCCATTAACAAAACAACCCTATAGGAATCCATTCCTATTCGTTTGGCCAAAATGGGCAGTACATTGACGATTTCTGTTAGTGCCGCTGCAAGCATGCCTACAAAGCAACCAGCGAACAAGCCAAAGAGAGCCGCTCCTGTGGGAAATAGATGCATATGCATATCACTGAAATCCACCCACGTGAAAACTAAAGAACCAAGTACAACCGCAGCCTCATAGGCATGGATTTTGGAGAAAGAGCGTGTGATCTGGGCTAATCTAGGTATGATATCGAGCACTACGAGAAAGGCAACCATGCCACTGCCAACTGTAATGCCGCCAGCTAAGCCGATAAACGCAGCTAAGAACGATTCCCCCATGAATGTAATCACTTCGCGTCGCCTTCTTCGTGAATTTTGGCGTACTCTTCCGTGATTACAAAATGATTAACATTTTCTTGATACATAAACATCTCAACTTCTAAAGGGCTTGGTTCTTCATTGAATTTCTTTTTGAACAAGTGATTAAAGAACAAGACCATCCCTACACCAATTCCAATTGAATATGGGATTTGCAATATGAGCGGATGCTCCACCCGCTTTCCTGTCATCAATTCATAAATACGTTGATGCACAGCGAGCATCGAAACATCTGCATGAAAGTTCATAATCGCCAGTCCCGAACCAATGAAGAGAAGTAACCACACAATCCCGATCAAGAGTGGGCTCGCTTTGCGATTATCTGTGTATATTTCAAGTAAGACATGCGGTTCGCCAAAATGTTCAACCTGAAGCTCTGGAAACAGCCCTTTCACTTTTCGGATGATCAGCAGCATATCAATGAGCACGCGATTTCCATCAGCTTGTTGAGGTTGATGAATGATCAATTCGTTCAAAGCTGGTTCATATTCATCATCTACAAATAATTTGGCAATATCGCGCAATCTCACAATGTGCCCTTTACGCACACGAGCTTTGCGACGTAGTCGTATGTACAACAGCTTGTTCACGGCCTCCACCATGGCTCACTCCTTTCAGAGCTTTACGCTATCAATCCTTCAAGAAATCATCCATGTATAGGAGTAGTATGCAAAATCTTTCCTTCGCATAATCAAGTCATCCATTGGTAAATTCTCCATGCATAAATGTGGAATTGGCATGGCATGTTAAGTAAGGAATACAGATTACTTATTCCATAAAAAGAAGGTGATAACATGGCAAAATTCGCGCTAACACTGGTCATCATCGGTGCGTTGAATTGGCTTCTAGTTGGGCTTTTCGAATGGGATTTAGTTTCAGCAATACTGGGCGGAGATTCACACCGTGAATCCTCAGCCATAAGCCGCGTCGTTTATACCCTCGTTGGTTTATGCGGGATTATCTGCGTGAGATTCTATTCCGTCAGCAATCGGTATACCGCACGCTAACCTAAGCTCAGTTCACAAGAAGAAAGCCGCTCATCGCCCATTCTGCCATGGGGTATTAGCGGCTCTATATGTGTACACGCAAACAAACCGTACTCCTGATAGAGCACGGCTTGTTCGGGTTAAGCACAATCGCTTTATGCTTTTATTGGGCAATCTGATCTTTAATGGACTGCAATATTTTCTTTTCTAACCTCGAAACCTGCACTTGAGATATCCCTAACCGGCTTGCGACTTCAGACTGGGTCTGGTCTCGGAAGTAGCGAAGATAGACAATGAGACGTTCACGCTCAGAGAGCGTTCCTATGGCCTCATTCAGGGCCAGTTTCTCAAACCATTTTTCCCCGGATTCATCCGAAATTTGGTCCATCAATGTAATTGGATCCCCATCGTTCTCGAACACGGTCTCATGAATGGACGAAAGCGGTTTATTCGCTTCTTGGGCGAAAACTACCTCCTCCGGCGTAATCATGAGTTCTTCAGCCACTTCTTTGATCGTAGGAAGTCTGCCCAAACGCTTAGACAGTTCATCCTTCGTTTTGCGAATCTTATTCGCCAGCTCCTTCAATGAACGGCTTACTTTGAGCGTACCGTCATCACGCAGGAAGCGTTGGATTTCTCCAATAATCATAGGTACTGCATAGGTTGAGAACTTTACATCATACGAGAGATCGAATTTATCAACGGACTTCAGCAGTCCGATGCATCCGATCTGGAACAGATCTTCGGCTTCGTATCCTCGGTTCAAAAAGCGCTGAACCACTGACCACACCAAACGGATATTGCAGCTGACAAGTGTTTCTCTGGCTAGTCCATCTCCGGATTGGCTGAGGGCGATTAACCGTTTGACTTCCGAATCGTCTAAATAACTATGAGAAGCATGCTTCAGATCAACATCCATAGATCCTACCCCTAATTGTATAAAGCTTTTTTAGATTCAATTCGCTTCAACATGTTTATTTTCGTTCCGATTCCGACGGCTGTCACAACTTCCACTTCGTCCATGAAATTTTCCATAATTGTAAAGCCCATTCCTGAACGCTCTAGCTCTGGCTTGGATGTGTAGAGAGGCTCTTTCGCTTGCTCTAAATCCGCAATCCCTTCGCCTTTATCTTCAATCGTTAAACGAATCGTGTCATCATCGATTTCAGCTGAAATGGTGATGACACCATCCGTTTGATTGTTATATCCATGTATAATCGAATTCGTTACGGCTTCCGATACCACCGTTTTGATATCCGTTAATTCATCTAACGTAGGGTCAAGCTGTGATACGAATGCGGCAACAGCTACACGTGCAAATCCTTCATTTTCAGAACGGCTAGCGAATTGAAGTGTCATAAAGTTACGTTCACTCATAAGGCAACCTCCAGACTGGACATTGCATTACGTTCGTTATCCTGAATCGATACGATCTTGAACATACCTGAGAGCTCAAATAGTCGATAGACGGCTGGTGACACATCACAAACAACCATTTTGCCGCCCTTGCTCGTAATTTGCTTATAGCGACCGAGAATAACACCGAGACCTGAGCTGTCCATAAAGGAGAGATCCTTTAAACTAAGAATCAGGTGGTGCGTTTGCTCTTTCGCAATCGCATCCTCCATCCTCGCCTTCACGCTATCCGCTGCATGATGATCCAACTCACCTTTTAGTCTAACAATTAGCGCTTTTCTGCCTTGCTCAAACTCAATTTGCAGGCTCACTAGGTTCACTCCTTCCCTGTCATGAACACTAGTTTCTACACCTGAGTTGGGATTTCCTGCCCCCCGACAAAACTAGAAGAAAACCGCTAAAAGTAGGCAAAATAATCGATTTCACCGTTCCTAAAGGCACTACGAGCAAGCGCTTTTCGTCATTAATCTGTGTGGAACAGACTCGACGTTGTCCGCTTAAACAGCTTCCACCAAGAAGCTTTATCAACAGCAACTGGCGACTCTAACGGGTACTCCGCAAGGACATTGTCACCGTTATACACCGTGATTTTACCTATCGATTGACCTTGGGCAACAGGTGCTCTCAGGTTCGGTTCGAGCTGCAGTTCATGTCGGATATTTGCCGTATCCGTGCCTTTTTTCATTAAAATGCTGTAGTTTTGTTTGGCAACTAAAGGTACAGTCGATACTTGACCTTTATTTATCGTGAAATTCCCTAAGCTGTCCCCTGTTTTGAACAATGGATAATTCGTGTATTGTGCAAAAGCATAATCAAACAACTTGGTTACTTCTGCATTCCGTGTTTTCGTATTCGGTTCTCCTAAAACGACGGCCACAACTCGTAAATTATCCCGTTTCGCTGTCGCAGATAAGCAGAATTTCGCTTCGCTTGTGTAACCCGTTTTCAAGCCATCTGCCCCGCTATAGAAACGGACAAGCTTGTTCGTATTGACGAGCCAGAAAGGCTTCGGAGAATCTTTACGCAAATAATCCTGATACGCGCCGGTAAAATTCGTAATCCCTTCGTGCTTCAGCAGCTCTCGAGACATAATCGCGATATCATTCGCTGTTGTATAGTGATTGGCAACGGGCAGTCCGTTACAGTTGGAGAAATGGGTGTTTTTCATCCCTAGTTGCCCTGCGCGTTCATTCATCATAGCAACAAAATTTTCTTCTGATCCGGCAATTTTCTCAGCCATTGCCACAGAAGCATCGTTCCCAGAGGCCATCGCGATCCCTTTGAGCATTTCTTGGACGGTCATTTGCTCGCCAGGCTCAAGGAAAATTTGCGAGCCTCCCATCGAAGCCGCGTACTCGCTGACGCCTACTTTTTCATCCATTTTGAGGCTGCCTTTGTCGATCGCTTCCATGATGAGTAGCATGGTCATGATTTTCGTAATACTCGCGGGTGGAAGTTTAACATCTTTATTCTTTTCCGCGATCACCGTACCCGTATCCGCATCCATAAGAACAGCTGATTGTGCATTAGGTGTTAAATCCACCGGTTGCGACTTCGTTTCCGCCGCATATATCGATGGCAGAACAAGCATCACACCTAGTTGTAAACAAATGAAACTGATTAGCCCTTTTTTTCGCATAGCAATTGTACCCCTCCTGTGATGTATGAAGTGAAAGTTTTGGCATCTTTGCAGCATGAATGACTGCTAATCAGTGTTGACAATTCTCCTCTAAATTATTCCAACTTGATGAAAATAAGCAAAACGAAAAAAAGCACCTTCCCTAAGGAAAGTGCTCTCCACTCGTTCTTTTATACGATGACATCATAAATGAGTTTTTTCGGTGCTGGTTGTGTGTCTGTGATTTGGTAAGCATCTCGGATCATCGCTTCAACCTCAGCTACATCCACCCGATTCGCATGAATCGTACAGATTGAATCCCCAACCTCTACGGCATCCCCGATTTTCTTATTTAACGTCAATCCGACAGCATAGTCGATATGATCTTCTTTCTTCGCCCGTCCCGCTCCTAAAAGCATAGCTGCAAAACCGATATTTTCCGCTTGGATCTCATTGATGAATCCGGCATGTGTCGCATTCACTTCCATATGATAAGCAGCTGTCGGCAGAAGCTCTTGTTGATCCACTACACGCTCGTCTCCACCTTGGCTGGCGATAAAACGTTTCAAGGTATCTAACGCCTTCCCCTTCGTAATAATGTCACGAACAGCCTCCTGCGCCTCCTCAAAGGTGCTGTACACCTGACCTAGCATAGCCATGTAGGCCGCCACTGAAATGGCGACTTCGGTCAAATCTTTGTCACCTACACCCCGTAATACCTCAATCGATTCACGAATTTCATTCGCATTCCCGATTTCGCGGCCAAGCGGCTGATCCATATCGGTTATCATGGCAATGGTTTTACGATTCAAACGCGTACCGATATCGACCATCGTACGAGCAAGAACTCTAGCATCTTCTACTGTTTTCATGAAGGCTCCTGAGCCAATTTTCACATCGAGGACGATCGCTTCTGCTCCTGAGGCAATTTTCTTGCTCATGATGGAGCTAGCAATCAATGGAATCGAATCCACGGTTGCTGTTACATCGCGTAGAGCATACATTTTCTTATCCGCAGGAGCCAAGTTCCCGCTTTGGCCCACAATCGCAATTTTATTCGTATTCACCGCATTAATGAAAGCTTCCTTCGATAATTCGATTTGAAATCCAGGAATTGACTCCAGTTTATCTAACGTGCCACCTGTATGTCCAAGTCCTCTTCCAGACATTTTGGCCACTGGAATCCCAAGGGAAGCTACAACAGGCCCTACGATGAGGCTAACCTTATCTCCAACGCCGCCTGTTGAGTGTTTATCTACCTTAACTCCTGCAATAGCTGATAAATCAATCATTTCTCCTGAGCCCGCCATGGCTAATGTAAGAAACGAGGTTTCTTCATCTGTCATGCCATTGAGGAAAGTCGCCATCAAAAATGCTGACATTTGATAATCAGGCACGTTGCCAGCCGTATATTCTGTGATGATAAAAGAGATCTCTTGCTCTGTAAGGGCATCTCCGACGCGCTTCTTATGAATCAAATCCACCATTCTCATGCGAATACCTCCTATGTTCCTATATGAATTATGTCTAGATGTAAATTGAAAAAAGGGAGCTAGGCAGCCCCCTCTTTGATTGCTTATTGTTATTCTACTACTAATTTCGTTTTCATTGTAGCATGTCCTTCTCCGCAAGGAAGGATGCAATGAATTTCATATGTACCCGGTTTGTCGAAAGTGACTTCTTTGGAAGGATTATCTTTATCAAGTTTAATATCCAACCCAACGATTTCAATCTCGTGGACGCCTTCTTTCAATTGCAAGGATACTTTCGTTGATTGTCCGCTTTTCACTTTGTACTCCGTTTGATCAAATTGCCAGTTCGATGCAACTACTTTCAACTGTGGCAGTTTACTCGCGGCAGCCGCTGCTGCTTGTGCATCTTGGCGATCAGAAATATCTTGAAAGAGGACTCCCAGTCCCAATGCGCCCGCAAGTATAAATAGTACAAAGAAAATCCACTTTTGCATGCAATATCCCCCTCATCGTGTGTTCACTTCATCTATTCTACCTAACAACAGAGAATAATCCCATATCTAGTACGTGGCAAAACTTTGACTATTTCGTGACAGAATTGTGAACTGACCTCCATCTTATATTACCCATTCACAAATAAATTACACCCGTGTCCATCGATCCCCTATTTGGAAGCCGCGTGAAGTTCCCTGTGGCCTCGCTTCAAATTGTGGAGCAGGAAGAACGGTTGCTTTCTCATTCAATTGTTTGATATCTCGGCTAATTCGCGTGGAGCAAGCGGCACATAATTTATGTTCTCGAATTGGCTCCGAACACGAAGCGCAAGGATAATTCAAATTTGGATAATCAGAAAGGAGCAGCTTACCTGCCTTCACCCAACCATGTAATTGTATCGGTGAAATACCTGTTGCCTCACAGAGCTGCTCGTTCGTTGAACGATAGTTCCTGCGAAGAAAATCCAGGCTATGTTTGAATTGGTCATCCAGGCTTGTACTGCACTTGGAGCATTGATTACGTAAATTTCTTTGAAACACTTTCCCGCAGCGCGGGCAATTGGCTACCATAAGTTGAGGAACTGCCATGTTTCCAACACATCCTTGTTTGGATAGGTCATTTGCCGTGCAAATCACCTTCGAATATAGTCTTTATGAACTATATTCTAACATGTGCCCCTCATCATGAATAGGTCTTAAGTCTCTCAAATACATTAAAATTCAATCAAATTCCATGCCAATTTATCCCAATCGCACTTCACGAACAAAAGCTTTCACGAGTGCAATGAATTTAGGCTTCGTCCGATTAGCAACTGCGACAACCTGTTCATGCGTTAATGGTTCTAGTTCTTCCCCGATTGCCATGTCAGTGATACAGGAAATTCCGAGTACTTTAAGGCCAGCATGACGCGCCGCGATAACCTCTCCCACCGTCGACATGCCAATGGCGTCCCCGCCGATACGTGCAAGCATCGTTAGTTCAGCAGGTGTACAGTACGTAGGGCCTGTAATCCCAGCGTAGACGCCTTCCTGCAGCTTCAGTGGAACACCGTCTTCACCTATGACTGTAGAAGCTAATTCACGCGCAAGTGCACGATATTCGCGGTTATAGGCTTCCGACATATCTGGGAACCGAACACCGAGCTCCGCATGATTAGGTCCGATTAGCGGATTATCCCCCGTCATATTCAAATGATCACTAATTAACATCAGATCTCCTGCCTGAAACTCGCGATTCATCCCGCCGCATGCGTTTGTCATGACAACAGCTTCTACACCGATCGCTTTCATCACGTAGACGGGGAATACAACTTTTTTCATATCATAGCCTTCATAGTAATGAAAGCGGCCCTGCATGACGATGACTTGCTTACCTTCCAACGTCCCTGCAACAAAGCGGCCTTCATGCCCCGCTACCGTTGATACCGGAAAGTGAGGTACCTCACTATAATCGATAGCAATCGGCTGTTCAACTTGATTCGCCATATCGCCTAGACCTGAACCCAAGACGAGTCCAATGGATGGTGAAACGCCACCTAAACGTGATTGGATGAAGCTCGCTGCTTCATTGATTTTTTGTATGTAAGTTAATTCCATGATGATCTCCTTTTCGCTTATAGCGCTTCAATAATGCCAAGAACAAGCTTCAAAAACTTCGGTTTTACTTTTTCCGTCGTTTCCATCACTTCTGCGTGAGATAGCGGTTGATCGAGAATCCCTGATGCCATATTGGAGATGCAAGAGAATCCTAGCACTTCAATCCCAGCGTGACGGGCAACGATAACTTCAGGAACGGTCGACATCCCAACTGAATCACCGCCAAGTGTGCGGAACATGCGAATTTCAGCAGGCGTTTCATAATTTGGTCCCAGAAGACCTACATACACACCTTCTTGTAGTTTAAAATCTTGCGTAGCCGCGACATCGTGAGCCAATTTACGCAGACGTTTGCTATAAGCTTCCGACATATCGGGGAATCGTACACCAAGAGCAGCGTCATTCGGCCCGATCAATGGATTGCGGAATGTCATGTTCAGATGATCGCTGATAACCATGAGATCGCCAACCTGGAAATTCTCATTGATTCCGCCAGCAGCATTTGTAACGATCAGGGTTTCGACCCCAAGCTCTTTCATCACACGTACGGGGAATGAAACGGTTTCGGCACCATAGCCCTCATAGGCATGGAAACGCCCTTTCATCACGAGCACTTGTTTGCCTTTAATTGTCCCTACAACAAGTTCTCCTGCATGTCCCTCTACCGTTGATACCGGAAAATGAGGAATACGCGAATAATCAATCACGATCGGTTGTTCGATCAAATCCGCTAGAACCCCTAGACCTGAACCCAGAATAAGGCCGATTTGCGGTGTCATGTTGGTTTCTTTTTTGATAAAAGCTGCTGCTGCTTGAATGTCTTGCATCAACGATGTACTTGACATGGGTAATGCCCCCTTAACTAATTATAGGATGGATTTATTTCAAAAGATGGAGAAAACTTTCGCCATTCTTAGTTGGCTCCAGGCCGAAGTTATCCGCAATGGTTGCACCCAAATCGGCAAAGGTTCCCCGGATTCCCACGGATTCCGTGTTCTCGAAGCTCGGGCTGTAGAGCAAGACAGGCACGTATTCACGTGTATGGTCCGTCCCAGCATGAACAGGATCATTCCCGTGATCCGCTGTAAGAATGAGCAGATCCTTCGGACCTAAACCAGCTTTGAGCTGTGGCAGATAAGCATCAAATTCCTCCAGTGCACGTCCGTAGCCCTCTGGATCACGTCGATGCCCATATAAGGAATCGAAATCAACAAGGTTCGTGAAAGCTAGGCCCTTAAACGAAGTTCCCAGCACTTCAATCGTCTTCTGGATGCCATCTAGATTGCTTTTCGTTGATGTTGCTTGCGTAACACCTTCGCCGTCAAAGATATCATTGATTTTACCGATTGCAATGACATCCCAGCCTGCGTCCTTCAAATGATTCATCACCGTTGGCTCTGGCGGCTTTACCGCATAATCATGACGGTTCGGCGTCCGTTTGAAAGCGCCAGGCGTGCCTAGGTAAGGCCTAGCAATAACACGGCCCACAGCAAATTCATCCTGCATGGTTAATCGTCTAGCAATTTCGCAAGCTCGGTATAGTTCTTCTAATGGAATAATTTCTTCATGTGCTGCGAGTTGAAACACGCTGTCCGCAGAGGTATAGACGATCCAAGCCCCTGTTTTCATTTGTTCTTCGCCTAGCTCATCTAATATTTCGGTGCCTGAGGCCGGTTTATTCCCAATGACCTTACGGCCCGTCTCCTGCTCAAATTGTGAAATTAGTGCTTCTGGAAATCCATCTGGAAATACCTTGAAAGGTGTTGAAATACGAAGTCCCATCAATTCCCAATGTCCTGTCATGGTATCCTTGCCCACAGAAACCTCAGCCATTTTGCCATAGTAACCTTCGGGTGTATCCACTGCTGGAACCCCTTGGATATCCGCAATATTACCTAATCCCATTTGTTGCAAATGGGGTAGTGCGAAGCCGCTCACTTTTTCCGCAATATGACCTAGTGTATGAGCCCCTAAGTCGCCAAATTGTTCGGCATCCGGCAATTCACCGATACCTACACTATCCAATACGATTAAACTAATTCGTTCAAAACGCACTGATATCCCTCCAAATCAATCCCTATTGTTTATGATATCCACCCTTTATTATCCCACTTCCACCTCGTGAATGCAAAACAGCAGCCATTCCAGATGGAATTGCTGCCGTTATTCTTACAAATGAGCTCTAGGATGAGCAAGTTGATAGACATCCTTCATCTTAAGCTTCGTCACCTGGACGTAAAGCTGCGTTGAAGAAATATCGGAGTGCCCGAGCATTTCCTGCACGGATCGTAAATCAGCACCATTCTCAATTAAATGAGCAGCAAAGGAATGCCTAAGCGTATGCGGTGTAATCTCGTTCGTGATTTCCGTTTCTGCCGCATATCGCTTCATAATTTTCCAGAAGCCTTGCCTCGTCATCCTCGTCCCCAAATGTCCGATGAAGAGTGCATCCTCATCGATGGATCGTTTCAAAAGTTTCGCCCGATAAGTCTGCACATAGGCAGCTAAGATTCGGATAGCGATTCCGCTTATCGGTATCATTCGCTCCTTCTCTGCCTTGCCAACACAACGGATAAACCCCATCTCAAGGTTAACATCCGAGATGTTCAAAGAAACAAGCTCTGACACCCGAATACCCGTTGCATAGAGCAGCTCCAGCATGGCTTTATCACGGGCGCCATTCACTTGTTCTGACTGCGGGGCTTCCAGCAGCTTCTCGACTTCCAGTACACTGAGTACTTTGGGTACTCGTTTTTCCAATTTCGGTACTTCAATGAATACAGAGGGGTCCGAATCTAACTGTCTTTCTTTCACCATATATTGATAAAAAGAGCGTAAGGAAACGCGAATGCGTGATAGTGTTGCTGAAGCTCGTCCTAGTGCTTTGAGCTGAGAGAGATAGCCTGTTAAATGTGTTCTCCCTGAGTCACGCCAGCTCGTAATTCCTTCCGACTCGAGAAAGGCAACAAATTGAAGGAGATCTCGTTCGTAGGATTCGAGTGTATTCCGTGAAAGTCCCCGTTCAGTCGTCAGAAATCGGATGAAGGATTGTATCTCACTCGTCATTATGTCAGTCTCTCCCTCGTCAATCTGCTAATAGGTTCAACATATAGCATTCCACGATGGCCTGACATACTCCTTTATTTTTCGCTTTATTCACCATACCAATAAAACAAGCGCAATCGCTCACTGATGGAATTCGAGTCAAACGAGACATGCTCTGTTTGTCCGAAAACCTTAACAGAATGACCAGTTGGCGCTTTGTATTTGTTCACAGGCTGAATCCAGTCCGACACAACCATCATGACTTGATATAAAATAATGGTCAAAGCCATAAATACGAACACGTATTGTAAGCGTACAATTAGCTTGCGATATGAGAATATCATAGCCCGTCCTCATTTCTATTCCATTCTTAGGAAAAGAATATGAGGCTCGGCCTATGGTTATGACAGATCCGTTAATTTCGTATAGGGAAGTCCTAACGCTTCTGCAACGGCTGGATGGGTCACACTGCCCTTATACGTGTTCACACCTAGTTGCAAGGTATAATTGTCAGTCATCGCTTGTGTGAATCCTTTATTAGCGAGCTCTAGCGCAAAAGGTAATGTGACATTCGTTAATGCTAGCGTTGACGTGCGAGGTACAGCACCTGGCATATTGGCTACCGCATAATGCAAGACACCGAATTTCTCATAGGTTGGATCACTATGTGTCGTAACGCGATCAATCGTTTCGATCGATCCCCCTTGATCGACCGCGACATCCACTATGACGGCTCCAGGCTTCATGCTCTGAACCATCGCAGCTGTCACCAAGCGTGGAGCTCGCGCCCCAGGGATCAGCACAGCGCCAATGAGCAGATCAGCTTTCTGCACCGCACTGGCAATGTTATACGGGTTCGACATCAGCGTTCGCAAGTGTCCGCCAAAAATATCATCCAAGGCGCGCATCCGATCGGCGCTGCGTTCAATGATGACCACATTGGCACCGAGGCCAAGTGCCATTTTGGCAGCATTGGTTCCCACGATACCCCCGCCAAGAATAATGACATCCGCTGGTGGCACGCCAGGAACACCTCCGAGCAGAATTCCCCGTCCCCCATAAAACTTTTCTAAATAATGAGCACCAATTTGCACAGACATCCGCCCTGCCACTTCACTCATTGGGGTCAATAGCGGAAGTGATCCATTGGGGAGTTGGATTGTTTCATAAGCAATCCCTGTAACTTTCTTCTCAAGCAGATGTGCCGCCAAGTCTCCAGCTGCTGCTAAATGTAAATAAGTGAATAGAATTTGTCCCTCTTTGAAGTAGGCATACTCCTCAGGCAAAGGTTCTTTCACCTTCATGATCATATCACTTTGCGCCCATACATCAGCCGCACTTCCAACGATGGTTGCACCTTCTTGTTTATAATCCTCATCGAAGAAACCGCTGCCCGTACCCGCTCCAGCTTCAACAAGCACACGATGATCATTCAATAGCAGCATGCCTGCACCGCCAGGGGTTAAGGCTACACGATTCTCATTGTTTTTGATTTCTTTCGGAACACCAACGATTAGGGATTGTTTCGTCACGATCGCCACCTTCTTCCTTTGGTTCATTCGTCTATAATGTACCCAAGCTCCCCTGCCAAATATGTGAGTTCACATAAAGCTCTATCTATGGTTAGTGTATGAGGCAAACACAAAAATGCCTGTATGCACGTGGTGTGCAAACAGGCATTTTCATCATATGAACAGCTTCCTTAGGAATGCTGTTAGTGGGATTTGTCCAATGAGGCCGGTTTCCCTCGTTCGGTACAGCGATAGCATATACCTTGAAAATCAAGTCGATGATCGAGTACTTGAAAATTAAATTCTGTCTCTAACCGTTCTTCGAAAGGTCCAAGCCAATCCTCCATGATTTCATCTACGGCTCCGCATTGCACGCAGATCAAATGATGGTGATGGTGACGTGAATTGTCGTCACGCAAGTCGTAACGGGCAACGCCGTCGCCGAAATTCATTTTTTCTAAGACGTGCAGCTCACTCAGAAGCTCTAAAGTACGGTAAACCGTAGCTAAACCGATTTCGGGCGCTTTATCCTTCACAAGCATAAACACATCTTCGGCACTGAGATGATCTTGTTCATTTTCTAAAAGTACGCGCACTGTTGCTTCCCGTTGAGGTGTAAGCTTGTACCCTTGGGATTGCAGTTGCTGTTTAATTTTCTCAATCCTTGTTTCCATATGCCTCCCCCTCAGAAAGGTGGGCATCCTAGCCCATTTTTAGCCACTCTTTTCATTATAGGGGGAGCGAACTTACAAAGTCAAACAGAAACATTATTCACACAATTACCCATAAACCCCCACCAGCATTGGCGTTACCCATTTCATCATGTATTGGGAGAAGTAACCTTCTAATAAAGCCGCTGCTAATAGAAATCCGCCCATGGCTAAGGTGATCGTTGTATATCTCATGAAAGGCTGGTACATATTACCATTCCGACTCATAATTCGATGTTTAATCATATACAACGAGAATGACATGGCAGCCACACTGCAGAAAAGAATAGCCGGAATGACAATTAAATTCTGAGGAACAACGGCAACGAGAGCGAACAGCATCCCCTTCCACGACATTTGGCCCACTAGATAGCCGACCGTGAAACCAATAAGCACACCTTTGAGGAAATCCAACACTAAGATTAAAGGAAGACCAATGATAGACAATCCAAACAACCAGATCAACAAGATCCACTTCATATGCATGCCAAAAGCTTGTGTAAACGATTGCTGACTATCCATCACGACACCATCGTTAATTTCATGAAAAAAGCTGCCTAAATGACGGCTCATCTCCGTCCTTTGTTCCAACGACAGGGCATTCACCATCACAGCACCGAAAACGACACCAATAACAAAGAGCACAGAGACGAATATAAATAACGGCAAATTATCCTTCATATATTGTTTCATCGTTAAGTTTCGATTCACACTCGCCGCTCCCTTCTCATGTAGTACAACCTCTACAAAGACAAGCTTATGAGCGAGCGCTTCAAACTATGAATGATTTTTCACTTTACCGTACTTTCCGCCGCCGCCAACCTCCAGAGTTAATGCGCCTTCTCGTGCTTTCACAAGGTATGACGTGATCTCTTCCCCAATGACCGCTGTGAGCGCCTCAGGTGTTGCGCGATGCAAGACATTCATCTCCGTTCCGAAATGGCTTAGAAGCAGCTCCAGCTTCTTAGGACCTAATCCAGGGATATATTCGAGCGGTATCTGAAAATGATAAGGCGGGCGATGAGCTGGCTGATACGATTGCTCACGGTCTGCGATTGCCATAATCCGATCCATGACTCCTCGAACAATTTTGGGACTGCCACAATTCACACAGCGCTCTACACCTGTTTCTTCCTCATCCAGCACCGCTTCACAGATGCTGCAATAGGTCCGATGATATTTCCCTAACCGTGAGTTCAGACCATAGTTCGCCGTAACCCCGCGTCCTTCTTGACGCTGCAGCGCAAGAACCAACTCACTGAAGGTCGGCGCAGCCATCCGTATTTGATTATATTCACGGCCGATCTTGGCCAGCGAATGCGCATCAGAGTTCGTCACGTAAGTAAACTCATCTAATTCCGATATGTAGCCCGCCATCTCTGAATCTGCGCTTAGACCAAGCTCTACAGCTGGGATCTGTGCTGCATCCAACAGATCGTTCATATGCCTTGTTGCGCTCCCGTACACGCTCTTGTGCGGAGTGAAAATATGGGCAGGGATCAGAATCCCTCCCCTGCCCAGCACCTCATCTTGCAGCGTACGTGCAGGCACATAAATGCGCTGCGAGCTCAGCTCCACATTTTTCATATGACGGCTCATCCAGGTTGTAAAGTCACGCATGACCTGTAAATTCGGCATATAGGCCAATAGATGAGCAGGCCCCATTCCGGGGTCTCTGACCTCAATTTCGCTGCCCAGAATAATGGATGTATCCCCATAGCGAATGCCGCCGCCGTCAAGCTCCACCATGTCGCCACGATCCAAATACGTCATGATCTCATCCTGCACAGAGGGGGAATGGGTATCGATGATGGAGATCATCTCCATCCCTTTGCGATTCGCCGCCTCGTGCGCAATATTGAAAAATGTGAGGTTGTTAGCAGCGCTGATTTTGACCGCTTGCCCCTTCTCCGTTCGACCAATGTGAATATGGAGATCCACATAATAATCCTTCAGCATCTAAATTTGCCCAGTTAGTAGATACAATCGCCACGCATAGATGGCCATGATGGTCTTCGCATCGCTAATACGCCCATCGTTCATGTATTGCTGCGCTTGCTCCAGCGTAATCGCTTCGCAATCGAGGAACTCGTCCTCATCCGGATTCGCCGTCCCCTTCACCAGATCCTCGGCGATATACATGTGGATAATCTCATTCGCAAACCCTGGCGAAGTATAAAAGGAACTCACCAACCGGATGTTATCCGTCCGATACCCTGTCTCTTCCTCCAATTCGCGTAACGCGGCTTTCAAGGGCTCTTCCCCACTATCAAGCTTACCTGCTGGAATTTCGACCTGACTCTTCTCCAGCGGCTTACGGTACTGCTCAACAACGATCATTCTATCTCCCAGCAGCGGGATTACAGCGACAGCACCAGGATGCTTCACGATCTCACGGGATGCTGTGCCACCATTAGGTAACGTAACCTGATCGACCTGTAAGGAAATCATTTTACCCTTGAAAATCATTTCACTGCTTGTTGTAATTTCTTCGAATTTCTTATGATCTGTCATTCTAGCACCTCATCCTATTCATTTGGTCTAACTTGTCCACTTCTTGCATATCGTTCATTATATCAAATATTTTCCTGAAAAGAGGGACTCGATTATGAAGAGCTATGTGAGCGAAAAGCAAATTCGACTAGTGGGAAAAGCATGGGAAATCAAACATCTCCTTAGTCAAATGCTTCAACAGGCTGGTCCCCATGTGACGGTAGCCGATTATCTTTCAGGTCCCCACGCGCCTAGCAGATTAAACGTCAACTCTGTTACAGGCCGTATTATCCCGTTTCCCGTCTATAAGCCTACGTTTTTTATTCGGATGGCTCTCTATAAAATGAAAACCGATTAGCCGCGCCATCAGGCGGACGAATCGGTTTTTCTTCATGTTCCGTGGTTTTACACCTTCGCTGCTTCCTTCACGAGCGCAACGACGAGCTCAGCAGTTTTGACAAGATCGCTAATTGCGATGCGTTCTTTGACCGTATGTATGTCTAAATAACCAACGGCCAAATTCACAGTAGGAATGCCCATACCGTTGAAAATATTAGCGTCACTACCTCCACCAGAATGGAAGGTTTTCGCTGTTAAACCAATCGTGCTCATTGCCCGAGATGTCAATTGCACAATTGGCGCTGAATCATCGTGCATATAGGACGCGTAAACGATATCAGCGTTGAATTCACACGTGGTGCCTGCTTCTGCTGCCGCTGATTCACAAGCTTTTTGCATCGCTTCAATCTGCGCTTCCAGCTTATGCTGAACAATACTGCGCGCTTCTGCTTCCATCTTCACTTTGTCGCATACCACATTAAGCGGGCCAACGCCAGAAAAGCTGCCAATATTCGCAGTCGTCTCATTATCAATTCTGCCCAAAGACATCCGTGAAACGGCTTTGCTAGCCACTTGGATGGCTGAGATGCCATCTTCCGGATTCACACCCGCATGTGCTGTTTTGCCATGGAAAATGATTTCAATTTCCGCACGTCCTGGTGCTGCTGTTGCAATGGCACCAAGATTACCGTTGGAATCTAGCGCGAAGCCATATTCTGCTTCCATACTGCTGCGCTCCATCGCACGTGCGCCCTTCAAGCCGCTTTCTTCCCCAGCGGTAATGACGAACTGGATGCGACCATGCGGAATGTTCTGCTCCTTCAAGACTTGAATACCTTCAAGCATCGCGGCAATCCCAGCTTTATCATCGCTTCCAAGAATTGTCGTGCCATCGCTTCGAATGTAACCATCTTCACCGATTTGCGGCTTGATGCCATTGCCAGGCGCTACTGTGTCCATGTGGCAAGTGAAGAAAATGGTAGGAATCGCAGGATTTGCATCTGTCGCTTCCAAGGTGCAGATTAAGTTTCCTGCGCCGTGACCGCTTTTGGCCATCGAATCGTCTTCGACAACTTTCAAGCCCAGGCTGCTAAATTTTTCTTTGAGTACAACACAAATCTCTTGTTCAAATCTAGTCTCACTATCCACTTGCACGAGCGAAATGAACTCTTTGACTAAACGTTCTTGTTCAATCATGTACTTTCCTCCGATACACACTTTGAGTTACAATAAAGCAGTACAAGCTTTCGAAAAAGGAGTGAATCACGTGCTACAGAATAAGAAAATTTTCAAAGTTGTTATCTACATTATGCTCATCGTGATGTTGTTATCCAGCCTATTGTTTACAGCCGGTTTATTTTTTAGCTCTTAAGCGCATTTAGTAAATTTTAGTATCCGCGTTGTAGCTTTCTAAATTTTCTTTTACTCTTTGCAAAAACCTGCCACAGATGACACCATCGAGAATCCGATGATCGAGTGATAAACAAAGGTTAACCATGGAACGCACCGCTATCATATCTTGAATCACAACAGGCCTCTTCACGATCGATTCAAACGACACAATCGCCGCTTGCGGGTAGTTAATGATTGGGTTGGAGAGAATCGAACCGAAGGAGCCTGTATTATTTACGGTAAACGTACCACCAACCATATCGTTTAGCGATAGTTTCCCCGCACGTGTCTTCTTCGATAACTCATCGATTTCCCTAGCTAAACCTGCGATATTTTTTTGATCAGCCTTTTTGATTACGGGTGTCATGACGGAATCTTCCGTCCCGACGGACAAGGAAATATTAATATCGCGCTTCACGATAATTTTATCAACAGCCCAAACTGAGTTAATAATTGGATAGTCTTTGATTGCGTTGACGACAGCCTTCAGCATAAACGCCAAATATGTTAAGTTAATGCCCTCACGGCGCATGAACTCGTCCTTCACCTTGTTACGTAAAACAACGAGATTCGTCACGTCTACTTCGATCATCGTCCATGCATGCGGGATTTCCGTCACGCTTTGGCGCATCTTCGTGGCAATCGCATTGCGCATTGGCGTTACATCAATGAAATGTTCATTCTGCGCATCATAATTGTGACCTTCCGCTTCGCTCAGCGGTGTTTGTGGACTTGATGACAAATGAATGCCCGAGCTGCGAACAAGCTGGCTTGCCGTCTCTTCAACCGCTGGTGTGACTGCTTGTGCAGCTACAGCTGGTGCTGCCGCTTGGACAGCCGCTGGAGTCGCGTTAGCGCCGCCAGAAGCGATGAAGGTCTCGACATCCTTGCGGGTAATACGACCGCCAAGTCCTGTTCCTGCCACGCGCGCCAAATCTACACGGTTATCTTGTGCAAGCCGATGTACCGCTGGTGAGAAGCGTCCGCGCATGCTTTGATCGGACTCTTCCGATGGTGCAGCACTTGCAAGCTGCGTATCTGCCGCGGAAGCTGTGTTCACCGAAGAGCCTGCAGGCTCTTCAATGACACAGATCGCTTCGCCAACAGCAGCGGTTTCGCCGTCGCCAACAATAATTTTGATCAGCTTACCCTCAATCGGGCTCGGCATTTCTGTATTTACTTTCTCCGTGAACATCTCACAGAGAACGTCATATTGTTCAATATAATCGCCTGGCTTCTTGAGCCATTTGCCGATTGTAGCCGAAACGAGACTCTCCGCCAAATGCGGAACCGTTACCTCGGTAAGGCGGCCGGTTTGGTTCATAGGTGGTACCTCCTAATGTCGGGAAAGATCATGGATAATGACGAACATACGGACTAGAATAGCGCAAGTTGACGCATAGCATCCTTCAGCTTATCTGCATTCAGAAGGAAGAACTTCTCCATCGGTGGATTGCTTCCTACCGCAGGAACGTCAGGTCCGCACAATCTTGCGATTGGCGCATCCAATTCAAATAACAATTCTTCCGCGATAATGGCCGATACTTCCGCACCGACACCGCCAGTTTTGTTATCTTCATGCGTGATCAGCACCTTGCCTGTTTTTCTCGCAGCTTCTAGAATCGCATCGCGATCAAGCGGCTGTAAGGTACGCAGATCAAGCACGTGAGCGGAAATACCTTCTTTGGCCAATTCCTCAGCAGCTTGCAGCACGTAATTCACAACCATCCCATAAGCAATGACCGTAATGTCTGTCCCTTGTCGTTTCACATCCGCTTTACCGATCGGAACGATATAATCCTCATCTGGAACATCGGCAGACAGGGCTAAGTAGCATTTCTTATGTTCAAAATAAAGGACAGGGTCAGCGTCACGGATCGCCGCTTTCAACAAGCCCTTCGCATCATACGGATTGGATGGGGCTACGATCTTCAGACCAGGCGTGCCGAAAAACACGGACTCCGGGCACTGCGAGTGATACAAAGCTCCTGCGCCAGTTGCACCATACGGTGCACGGATGACGATCGGGCAGCTCCAGTCATTATTCGAGCGATAGCGAATCTTCGCTGCTTCGCTTAGAATTTGATTCGTGGCCGGGAAGATGAAATCGGCAAATTGGATCTCTGCGATCGGCTTCATGCCATACATCGCCGCGCCGATGGCTACACCGACGATTGCCGACTCTGCCAGAGGCGTGTCCAACACGCGCTCTTCGCCAAACACATCGCGAAGCCCTTTGGTCGTGTTAAGAACGCCGCCTTTCCCTACGTCCTCACCAAGGACGAATACGTTCTCGTCGAGCTGCATTTCCTCCTGCATCGCAGAGCGGATTGCTTCCAAATACGTAATAACAGCCATCTTTATTTGCCATCTCCTTCCGCATAGACATGAAGAAGCGTATCTTCCGGCTTCGGATAAGGGGCAAGATCTGCATACTTCGTCGCTTCATTGATTTCTTGCTTCTGACGCTCTTGCAGCGCTGCGTCTTGCTCTTCGCTCCAGAGTTCACAAGCGATAAGGTACTCTTTGAATTTTAAAATGCCGTCTTTCTGGCGATTTTCTTCGACTTCTTCTTTCGTCCGGTACAACATGTCATCATCCGATGTGGAATGTGGCATAAGGCGGTAAGACATCATCTCGATCAATGTTGGACCTTCACCGCGGACTGCTCTTTCTCTCGCTTCTTTGGTTACACGGTACATTTCAAGGACATCGCTGCCGTCGACTTGCACGCCTGGGAAACCGTAACCGATCGCACGATCAGCGATTTTGCCCGACACTTGCTTATGTAGGGGAACCGAAATTGCGTACTGATTATTTTCACATACGAAAATAACTGGCAGCTTATGAACACCTGCGAAATTACAGCCTTCGTGGAAATCTCCCTGATTACTGGAGCCTTCGCCGAAAGAAACGAACGTAACGAAATCTTGTTTTTTCATTTTGGCAGCAAGCGCAAATCCTGTTGCGTGCGGCACTTGCGTAGTAACTGGAGAAGATCCCGTTACGATATGATTTTTCTTATCACCGAAATGACCCGCCATTTGTCGGCCACCGCTGTTCACATCTTCAGCTTTACAGAAAACAGCCAGCATAAGGTCTTTAACGGTCATTCCGACGGATAGCACGAATGCATAATCTCGATAGTAGGGTAAGAAATAATCCTTATGTGCTTGCATAGCGAAAGCCATACCAACTTGCCCCGCATATTGCCCCATTCCCGATACATGGAAAGGAATTTTACCTGCGCGTTGTAACATGAAAGCACGCTCATCATATTTAGCAGTAAGACTCATAACCGTATACATACGTACGGCCTCATCATCCGATAATCCTAAACTTCTATGCTTATATAGCTGACCAATGGACATGGAGTTTGCCTCCTTAGTGGGATTAGTTGACCGAATAAACTTAATACCTGGTCCTAGTACTTGACTCTATAAGCTTATTATAAACCCAAACGTTTATGATTACAATTTTTATCGGGTAAATTTATCCGTTAATTGCAATTCCATCAACAGCCAGCATCGCTTCACCCAAAGCTTCTGAAAGCGTCGGATGCGGGTGGATTGTTTGTCCCACTTCCCACGGTGTCGCATTGAGAAGCTGAGCTAGCGCAGCCTCTGTAATACTGTTCGTTACTTGCGGACCAATCATGTGAACCCCAAGAATATCATTGGTGTCTTTATCGGCAATGACTTTAACAAAACCATCGGAGTCCCCATAGACCAGTGCTTTCCCGATGCCTTTGAAACTAAATTTACCAACTTTCACTTGGTGACCTTGATCCATTGCCTGCTGCTGGGTCCAACCGACACTAGCTATCTCAGGTCTTGTATACGTGCACTTGGATACGAGATGCGTCTTAAGCTCGTCAGGTTGATGGCCAGCAATATGCTCGGCCGCAACAATGCCTTCATGGCCTGCCATATGCGCCAGCATTAATCCTCCAATGACATCACCAACCGCGTAAATGTGCGATTCCGTTGTTTGCATGAAGCGATTAACGCGAATAACACCCTTATCGATTTTGATATCCGTGTTCTCAAGCCCCATACCTTCAACATTGGCTACCCGGCCAACAGAGACAAGAACCCGCTCCGCAGAAAGCTCCTGCAACTCGCCACCCTTGTCCACCTGCAGTGTAACCCCACCATCTGTCACCTTCACAGATTCAGCTAGCACCTTCGCACCTGTTTCTAATTTAATGCCGCGTTTCTTAAATAGACGCTCCAGCTCTTTCGAGACATCCGCATCTTCTAAATTAACTAGACGTTTATCGACTTCAACGATGGTCACATTGACTCCAAAATCGCTCAGCATCGAAGCCCACTCTACGCCGATCACACCACCGCCAACGATAATAATCGACTTAGGCAGCGTCTCCATGCGCAGGGCATCTTCGCTAGTTAGAATCGATTTCCCATCGATTTCTAGTCCTGGCAAGCTGCGGGGCCTGGATCCCGTCGCAATGATCAGATTACTCGAAAGCAATGTTTCAATATCACCGTCTTCTTTCTCAACAGAAACAGCACCACTTCGCGGCGAGAAGATCGAAGGTCCGATAATTCGTCCATTTCCGTGGTGTATCGTTATCTTATTTTTTTTCATTAAAAACTGAAGACCTTGATGTAATTGCTCTACAATTTGATCTTTACGCCCCAAAACTCGTTCGAAGTTCAACGTAACCGATTCCGCTGAAATGCCATAATCATCGCTATGCTTCATAGAAGCATACACTTCTGCGCTGCGCAGCAAAGCCTTACTTGGGATACAGCCTTGGTGCAAGCAGGTGCCCCCCATCTTGTCTCTCTCGACGATAGCGACAGACTTGCCAAGCTGTGCAGCTTTAATTGCAGCGGTATATCCGCCAATTCCTCCACCTAGTACAACGACATCATATCTATGTTCACTCATGAATGTTTTCCTCCCTATGAAACCTTTTACTCGTCATATGTATACGCATATCTCTATTATATTACCCTTTTTTGGGATGGAAGTCATAGTCTTATTTGTGAATTAGACACACTCGCAGATTCAGAGTATGATGTAGAATAAACGGCTGCATCGCCATTAGGGGCTCTTACGTTTACCCAAACACATAGCCGTATTATCATTGTGAAACATATCCATTCTTATATTTATAGAAAAAGATGTTTCACGTCACATAAGGAGTCGTTATGAAAGCACCCTTCTATCGTTTCGTTGCTATTCTCATTCTTGTTATTCCTGGTTTAACCGCTACGTATGGATTTCTCGCGATGAAGGACGCATTTTTCGCTCAATTCAATACGGATACGAATACCGGCATGCTGTGGGGAAAATTTTTCTTAGGTCTGATTTTATTCGTACTGGGCGTAGCCTTTATTGGCGGATGGACCTTCTTCCGCGATCGTAAGCGCAATTACCTTGCGCCAAGATTCAAACCTAAACGCACCAAATAGACCGGACGCTGCGTCCGGTCCTTTTATTTTAAGATACATCATTCACTCCACACCAACGAGTTTCCAGACCACGTGAGCTGCTCTTTTCAATACCCAATGCAACTGAAACATACTCAGCGCTACGAATATACAAGATAAAACGATGGTTGAAATCCCCTCGCGCGCCCACAGACTTGGCTTTACATCCAGGGCACATAAGCTTTTGATATCTACGAGACGTGCTCCAATTTTCATGCGCACTAGCAGCGCACTCCCCATGTCCTTACTTCCTTTCGCCAGAAAATCACGCAGATGCGCATCCACACCAACCGTAATAAGCCATTCTCCGCCTTTCTCATAAGCAAGTAACAAGGCTGCATCTTCACTATTCCCGAAGCAAGGCAACATATGATAGGCATAGGCGTCCAAAGATGGATTCATGTTGCCACCCGGTTCAGAGGGTATCGTGTGGATAATGATTTCCGCTCCGCATGTCAAAAAACGACTCGACACGTAATCCACATCACTCACCACGATGATATCTGGCGTATAGCCGTTGGCTAATAGGGTATCTGCACCTTGACCAACTCCAATCAGAATTGGATTAAAGGTACTAATCACCTTCTTAGCACCTAGTAAGTCCTTCTTATGCCCTGTTCCGCTCGCAACGATAACCACATGTCTGCCTTCAAATGATGTACGCAGGACGATGTCAGGCATCGGCGCCATGACGGCCTGTTTTTCACGCATGGCGAAAGTTAACGTGTCTTCCACAAACGGTTCCCATCTCTTAGATGCATGCTCATTCGCAGTCTGCTGAGCCACTAACCAATCTTCTCGCGTGAACAATCGACAAGCCACAGACTGCCCTGACACTTGTATGTACGATGAATAAATAGCGACTTCTTGATCTTGCAAGCTGACCGGCATGTGAAGCGCGTCATCCAACTCCCAGATCGGAATATGCTGCTGCAGAAGCAATAACGGACCCTGAGTTGGATAAACACCACTCATCGCACGAGTGCAATGAAGGACACCCTTTACCTTACGATTCAAGAGTTCTTGCGCTTGTTCCTCATCAAGATCTCCGTAGGGCAATACGACGATGCGGTTTGGAGGAAGATGTTGAAACGATTCCTGCTCACTTGCAGCGATATAGATTTTCCCTTTGCAGACCGGATTCCCCTTTGTGGTAAATAAGGATAGGGATGACCAATTCATCGATAGACACCTGACTTTCTTAACGTCATCTCATGGTCTACCTAATTTGCCCGATCCCACAAAATTCTATGTATATTTTAACCCTTGGATGGCAAGTATTGGTTTATATTCGAAGAAAGGAGAAATCATCCATGGAGCTAAACATGAGCGCTGATGAAGTGTTAGGCCACATTGTGCAGCTTCACAGCACAGGAGAATCACTAGCTAAAAAGAATGTGAAGAAGCTGCATCCTGAACTAATGAAGAATGCCTTGTATTACTACCCAAGTTGGGAACACGCGTTACAAAAGACAGGAGTAAGCCCCATTGTTCACTAAACATACATAGGTTTTGCGCTGCTGCTCCTCAGGCTGATATCTGGGGAGCTGTTTTTATAATTCACCGCATTTCGCTACTCCTCAATAACTTCCCACTCCACCTGTACCATCCGGTCAACCCACGTTCTGATTTTTACTTCAATCGCTTGCTCAATTTCTTCGTCCGTCATCTCTCCAAGCTTATGCTCAGCAATTTCTAGCACTTCCTTCTTTAGCATTTCGCCGCCAATTCCGAGCTGAATTTGTATCCGCAAATGAACCACCCTTTATTTGTTATAAATAAACTTTCCATTGTATATAACCCTCAAACTCGTCTAAAATAAAGAAGAAAATAACCTATGAAATGAGGATGCAGCATGGCACGATCCCAAGCACAAAAGATGCGTCAGCGATGCTTACGCGAAGGAAAACTCGACCCGACCATGAATCGCTTAAACTGGCACGGCGTTAGACCGATCACCAAAAAGACACCTACTCTGGCCGAGCAGCAAATCAAACAACTTCATAAGCACAAATCAAGGAATTTGACCCACTCACATGGCGATGATTCCTTTTGTTTTGCTTATTCATCCCCTTCACGAATGGTAATCCCCTGCTGGGCTGCATAATGCATCATTTCCGCCTTCTCCGACGGCCGGAAATTGTACTTACAATCGAACCCATTAAAGAACAACTGCCAACTCGCAACAACGCCATCCTCATCTATTTCCAACTCCGCTACATACAAGGAATCAGGCTCATCCTCAAATTGAAGACCGATGTGAAGAAGCGTCTTTTCCTCGGTTATTTCCTGTTCACAATAGTCCATGATCACGTCTGAAAGTCCTCCTATTGAATTAAATCTTTTTTATTTATATAATATACTAATGCAACCGAGCTAACAAAGATAAGAGCATGCTAATTTATGATTTTGTGAAGTAGAAGGTAGCTTTTACGGAGCAAACTCTCAGGAGGAAATAAATATGGCCTACGATCCGCAGGTAGTTGATGCAACAATAGTAAGTGATAATAAAAAGAATGGTCTTTTCGAAGTCGTTGTTTCGTTGAAAGACCGTAACAAATGTCGTCTTTTCTTCGAAAGAGACGCTGAAACAGGAATCGGTCGCGTAACGGATTTGAACCGTCTGATGAAAGAACCTTGCCCGATCTGCCGTAAAGATTATCTTTGCAATTGCCTTGATCGTTACAAATTCTCTATTGCTGATCAAGCGATGACGTTCATTAAATAAACGTAACTAACATGACGAACCCCCTTAGCCAGCCGGCTAAGGGGGTTCATTGTTGTATGATGTACAAAGGAGCATTCCACCTGAATGTCCTTAACCTTTATTCATAGATAGCTCGGTAGAGCCCTTGCAGCAAGCTTTGGTAGTTCTTCGGATCATAGGTGATCTCTGCAAAAGAAACATGAATCACTTTATTACTGGTTCTAACAATAAAGAAACTCGCTTCTGTCTGCTCGGGATCAATATACGTATAACATTCCAACTGTGTGCTTCCCGTTTGATTGCGAAGAAAAGCTGTCGCTTCCTCACTGATGTTTGCGAATTTAGGCAGATCGCCCACCCCTTATCATCACGTTGTCTTCTTTCTTTTCAAGGCAAGATATCCCCCGATGAGAGCTACAGGCACGATCGCTACAAAGCCAATCCACTCATACCACAAGGGCACACCATCGTTGGTGAGTATCGAATCAAAGCCAATACCAGCCCCAATAACCCCGATAATCGCTGCATTGAATAGTTCCCCGCGTTTAGCAACCTTCGCCGTTAGAAAGCCTCCTAGGAATGTCCAGAACAAGCCGAGCACTAATAAGAAAATCATAAGAGCTGCGTTAGAATATATGGCACTAACGTCCTGTTCCGTAGAGTTTGCAAAAAATAAACTGCCAATCAACCCTGATGATAACAACGTTCCGATATTATCAACGGCAAGTCCTAGCACAACGGCTATGAAATGAAATTTACGTACACTTTTTTGTTCGGACATCAACTTATCTACACTCCTGATCACTTCTGTCTATTAACCTCATTTATAATACCATGTGAAGAGCCATGTAGCCAGTTCAACTCCTCCTTATCCTTTCATCCTTGTACCCACCACTTTGCTTTCGGGTAGCTCATCACATCTGCCCCCTTCAAGGTGATGGTTTGTCCAATTGGCGGTGTCACCATCGTGACGCCGTTCGCCTCAGCAACCTTCGCGGCGCGTGCAACGGGCTCAAACCAATCATGCATGGCTAACGTGAAAGCCCCCCAATGGATAGGGAACATGACTTTCCCTCTAACATCCATGTGTGCTTGTACCGATTCTTCTGGCATCAAATGAATATCAGCCCAGCGTTGATCGTACTGCCCGCATTCGATGAGCGTGAGATCGAAAGGTCCATATTTCTCGCCAATTTGCTTAAAATGAGGTGTATACCCGCTGTCACCGCTGAAGAAGACGCTGGACTGCTTTCCTTTGATCACCCACGAGCACCAAAGGGTCGCCCCGCGATCGTTTATGCTGCGTCCCGAGAAATGGTTCGCCGGGGTACAGGCAAGCTCCAGCCCTTCAAAAGTGAGCTCCTCCCACCAATCATGCTCTTCAATTTGGCCGGCAGGAATACCCCAGCGAATCAAATGGGAGCCCACACCGAGCGGCACAATGAACCTATTCACTTTGTGTTTGATTTTCATAATGGAGCCATAGTCCAGATGATCATAATGATCATGGGATAATATCACCGCATCAATGTGCGGAAGCTGTTCCAACTCGAATGGCAATCCGCCGCTGTATCTGTTTTTGCCCATCCAAGGAAACGGCGAAGGTGCTCGGCCGAACATTGGATCAAGCAGCAACGTCTTCCCGTCCATCGTAAGCAGGCTAGCTGAGTGTCCAAACCATGTCACCGTTGTGTCCGAGCTCTTCACGAATTGCGGCACTTCCATCGGCAGTGGCTTAGCTGGACGCCGATGCGGGCTTCCTTTGAGCATATCACGCAAAATACCGAGCGTGGTGGCAAAGCCCATATTCATCATCGCTGGAAATGGATTATCAAACTTACCGATCGCATATTGCGGAGATTTAGCATAAGCACGAGCTACTTCCTTGGAAGGTTTCCGCCCAAATACAGGATACACCTTCATAAAAATGAGAACCACAACGATGACAACCACAATAATCCCAAGCGTCAGTAACATCTTAATTGCCTCCATGCTGTCTATAATTCATTTGCTCTAACGGGTCAATTCATTTATTTAATGAGTAGACTACGTGTAATAACGTAATAACCTCCCGCAAGGTTCCAACAATTCTTGCGACCTTTTCGAATTCAACATTAATTTCTGCGAAGGGGGACACTAGCACAATCAGCCAATTTGCCCAAACATTCCGCGGAAAAAGTCATAAGCTATCTCGAAACACAAACCAAATCCCCTTGGAGGTTGATACTCATGAGTTGTGGAACTGGCGTAGGGTATAATTCTTCAGCAGCTATCTTGGTACTTTTCATTTTGTTGGTAATTATCACTAGTGCTTTTGTTTGGTAATTAAGTAAATAAACGGATACAGAGAGGCTGCCTAGTCCTTCTAGGTAGTCTCTCTGCTTTTTCATGCTCACATACCGCTGAAGCAAAAAAAAGAACGCTCAGCCAGAGCGTTCTTGGTCAACCATGTATAAAGAGACTAACTGTCTCAAGAAACCTTATGTTCGATACGTAATTTGTCAGCAACCATCGCGATGAACTCGGAGTTCGTCGGTTTGGATTTGGAGATATTGATTGTGTATCCAAAAATAAAGGAGATGCTGTCGATGTTACCGCGCGTCCAAGCGACTTCAATCGCGTGACGGATGGCACGTTCAACGCGGCTCGGCGTTGTTTTGTATTTCTCAGCGATAGCCGGATACAAGGTTTTCGTAATTGCACCCAGAATCTCAATATTGTTGTACACCATCGTAATGGCTTCCCGTAAGTATTGATATCCTTTAATATGCGCAGGTACGCCAATTTCATGGATGATACTCGTGATATTCGCATCCAAGTTTTTACCTTTGGGCATATGAACAACATTGGCACGCGGCGATGAGGATGTCGTCGTTACCGTCGAAGCATTGCCAGCAAGCTGACGGATACGATTCGTAAGTGTTTCCATATCAAAAGGCTTCAGTATGTAATAGGAGGCTCCAAGCTGCACGGCTTTTTGTGTAATATTTTCTTGACCGAAGGCAGTAAGCATAATAATCTTCGGCTGGGAAGGCAGATTCATTTCACGCATTTTCTCCAAAACGCCAAGGCCATCAAGATGAGGCATGATAATATCTAAAATAAGAACATCGGGTAGCTCACGTTGCTGTTCCAGAAAACGAAGGACTTCGTTACCATTGTACGCAACGCCCACAATTTCCATATCCTCTTGCTCACCAATGAACTCTGATAATAAATGGGTAAATTCGCGATTATCGTCTGCAAGTAACACCTGAATTTTTTGCAACTGAATATCCTCCTTTAGCTACTGTAACAAGTTAGTGTTTTCTCTCTTAAGTAAACTATTCGACAGCTCTATTTAAAATCCTTCTGTCGAATATTATTTTTCTTTTCATTTCTTTAACTTTCTTATATAATATAATATTTATCTTCTGTTTCCAACATTTTTCGACATGAAGACAGGTAAGTCGCTATTCCCGTGTAGAATGAGGCAAAAATGAAACAAAGAACTAAAGGCTTCTAGCTAGCCTTTAGTTCTTTGCCAGTGTCTCCCGTTGTGGGACGAAGGATAATACCGGAATCCTGCAGCATCCATTCGATAAAACAGCCATAGCCGCTTGTCGGATCATTCACGAAGACGTGAGTAACCGCACCGATCAATTTGCCGTTTTGAATAATGGGACTGCCGCTCATACCTTGTACGATACCACCTGTTTTATCTAATAAACGCGGGTCCGTGATTTTGATAACCATACCTTTGGTAGCGGGAACATCTTGTCTTGATACATGGACAACCTCGATATCGAACTTTTCCACCTTTTGCCCTTCGAGCACCGTATAGATTTGGGCCGGACCTTCCTTCACTTCTTCTGCGAAGGCGACAGGGATAGCCTCTTTATCTAAACTATGATCGGGTGCGCCATACATTTTGCCGAATATACCAAATGCTGTGTTTCGTTCAATATTGCCAATCACTTTGCTGTCTTTGTATAGCGTAGCGTGCTTCTCACCTGGATCTCCTCCACGACTCTTGGAAATCGAAGTTACATTCGAATACACAATGTCGCCATCGCCAACAATAATAGGTGTCTGTGTGTCCATATCCGTGATGACATGCCCGAGAGCCCCGTAGACGCCTTGATCCGGTGCGTAGAAGGTCAATGTGCCAACCCCTGCAGCAGAATCCCTAATATAGAGCCCTAAGCGGTAAGACTTATCTACAACGTCATACACAGGCTGCAGCTTGACTACGATTTCTTGATTATTCCGCAGAATTTGCAGGACCAGAGGATTTTTGCTCTCACCAGATTTGGCTACAAGCTCCGCTACCTTGCTCACATCCTTGGAATCCTTGCCATTGATTTTGGTAATTAAATCTCCGACTTGAATTTTGGCCTCTTCCCCAGGTGAAACTTTTTGCTCTGAGGCAACAGTAACCAAGTGATGGCCTACGACCAAGATACCGGCTGATTTAATTTTCACACCAATGGTCTGGCCTCCTGGGATTACTTTGAGATCAGGTACGACATTCACTTTAACAGTCTTGATGGGAATGGCTCCGAACAGCTTCAGCTTCATTTCCGTTTGTCCTGAATGATCGGATTGAAGAGAAATAGGTTCGTTCAAATTAACTTGAAATGAGTGCTTGGCGTTGCCGTTTACCTTCACAATATCCGTATCTTTGACCGTTACCTGGGCACTGACCGGCATCGTTAACTGAAGCTGCTTCCCTTGTCCGCTGAATAAGCGGAGTTCTTGTGGAAAGGAGGCAAAGCTCTGAAAAGGCTGGGAACTACTTACCAAGCATACGAA
Organism: Paenibacillus pectinilyticus; assembly: GCF_001700435.1. Taxonomy (GTDB): domain Bacteria; phylum Bacillota; class Bacilli; order Paenibacillales; family NBRC-103111; genus Paenibacillus_E; species Paenibacillus_E pectinilyticus. The sequence goes on along the minus strand of NZ_LYPC01000027.1, from coordinate 1,075,318 downwards.
GAAGACGAGCAAGAGTCCGAACAATCTTTTTCTTTTGTTGGATTGCACTATCAACACGCTCCTTCACAATTCCTTGAGCCCTGACGAATAAACTCGTCAATTGCGTACCTATAAGTTAACCCCAGTCCCCTTCTTTTATAACTGTAAATGATGACTATCTATACTTTCATACCCTTGCTTTCTTATTTTTTGCCATGGTAAGCATTTCTCCTGCGTGATGCAGCGTGGTCTCTGTTACTTCTACGCCGCCAAGCATCCGTGCGAGCTCCTCAATTCGGCCAGCATCTGGCATATCCTGAACCCGAGTATAGGTACGTTCCTGATCCACTTCTTTTCGAATAAAGAAATGAACATCAGCGAAGCTGGCAACCTGCGGTAAATGAGTAATCGAGAACACTTGACAGCTTTGTGAGAGGACGGACATTTTCTCCGCAATTGCTTGCGCCGCGCGGCCGCTTACCCCCGTATCAACCTCATCGAAGACTAAGACCGGGATTTGATCAATCCGTGCAAAAATGGCTTTCATGGCGAGCATGATCCGAGAAAGCTCTCCGCCTGAAGCGATTTTGCTTAACCCGCGCAGCGGTTCACCTGGATTCGGAGCCATTAGGAACTCCACTTGATCGATGCCCTGCCGGGAAAAGCGAACCTTATTCCCATCCACTTCGATACCGCGATCGTCGATAATATGAGCAATCTGAACGCGAAATTGCGTCCGTTCCATCTGCAAATCACGCAATTCATGCTCGATCTGTGCGGATAGATCACTCGCAATTCCCTTTCGCAGGTTAGACAAATCCAACGCCTGAATGCCCATCTGTTTCTCAGCAAGAATAAGCTTGTCCTCTAATTTACGAATAATTTCATCTTTATTTTCAATCGTATCGACTTCATTCTTGATCTTCTCCAGATAGCTCAGTATCTCTTTTATATTCTCTCCATATTTTCGGCGAAGAGACGTGATCGCGTCTAATCTTTGTTCAATGAAGTCCAGCCGAGAGGAATTAAACTCAATCCCATCGCGATAATCCCTGATCTGATACGCCGCATCCTCCAACTGATAAAACGCAGATTGTGCCTGCTCTAGAAGCGGCCCCAAATTCGTAGGATCTAACTGCACAATATCCTGAAGGCGCGATACCGCTTTACCTGTCGCATCTAGTCCTCGATTCGTAGCATACAGGAAGTCATAAGCCTCCGAGGAGCTTTGATACAGTTTCTCGGCATTCGCCAGCTTCCGCTTCTCTTCTGCCAGCGTCTCATCTTCACCGATTTTCAGCTTAGCCGACGATATTTCATCAATTTGAAAACGATACAAATCTAACATTTGCAGCGCTTGCTTACTCGTCTCTTGAAGGTCATTCAATTCCTTCTGCAGCTTCATGTAGTGATCATAACTTGTCTGATAGGCAGCTTTGGCCGACTCAATCTCCGCAGCTCCGAATAAATCAAGGGAATGGATGTGTTCTTCCACACGAAGCAGCGATTGATGTTCATGCTGACCATGAATATTGACGAGCCATTCACCAGTTTGGCGCAGCATCGTCATATTGACCAGCTGACCGTTGATCCGGCTTGAGCTTTTTCCCGTTGCAGTGATTTCTCGTCGAATGATTAAATGCTCACTAGGATCTGCCGTAATGCCTAGCTCTGTAAGCGTATGCCAAACTGGGTGTGCCGGGGGCAACTCGAACATCGCTTCAATTTCCGCTTTATCTGCGCCATAACGCACTAACTCCGAAGAACCTCTCCCGCCAACAATCAGTGTTAAAGCATCTATGATGATCGATTTTCCTGCGCCCGTTTCCCCTGTCAATACATGAAAACCGGACTTAAACCGAATATGAACATGTTCAATAACAGCTAAATTTCGAATTGAAAGCTCTGTAAGCATGAATGCCTCCTGAAATTATGATAATAAGGACATGACTTCATTCACAAAAGTTAAGCTATTCTCTTTCCCGCGGCAAATAACAAGGATGGTATCATCCCCGCAAATCGTACCCATCACACCGTTCCACTCCAAATTATCAATCAATGCGCAAATCGTGTTCGCAGTGCCAGGTAAACATTTCATAACAACCAAATTATCCGTATAATCGATACTCACAAAATGGTCACTTAACGCCCTGCGCAGCCGCTGCATCGGATTGAACCGCTGATCCGCCGGCATTGAGTATTTATATCGACCATCATCTAAAGGAACCTTGATCAGGTGCAATTCTTTGATATCTCTGGAAACGGTCGCTTGAGTGACATGAAACCCAGCCGCACGAAGCGCTTCAACCAGTTCATCCTGTGTTTCAATCTCATGATTCGTAATGATTTCTCTGATTTTTACATGCCGTTGACCCTTCATCCTTACACCTCTATGTGAAAAATGATTTTTTTGATTTTGTTCGCTGCGATATCGACATAAAGGATGCCCTGCGCCTCCGGATACATGAGGGTGTAGGGCAGCAGCATATCCCGTACAGCGCTCCCTGTCATCTCCAGCGGCTTGCGATCTCTAGCCACTTTAACAAGATACACATCGTCTTCTTTTTGCACAAAATAATCAATAAATAAACGACTCTCCAGCTGTTCTCTTTCGTTAATGGTCATGGTGATGGGGATCTTGGTCTTCCCCGCAAGAACATCGAAGCCTTCGGCTTCTAGAAGCTCTACAACGTCATCCTCGGGGATATCTATCTGCCTTGGAAATGTACTATGGCGGCGTGCAGAACCACCTGACCACCTCTGGAATCGCCAAATAATGATGACAATGATACCGATTAGGATTAACAAAATGACTTTCACATCGCCTTGTTCCATGTCCCTCACCTCGCCATAGTATTCGCGAAATCGGCTGGAAAATCCTTTATTCCTGTGCAAGGATAACGACAAAGCTGTCCATAGCCCTAATTTGAAAAAACCCATCTCAGGGCCGCAAAAGGCGTTCTCAAAGATGAGTTTTATTTTCCATGTAATTTCTGTGAATCCTTGACTGTTGCTGCTATAAGGTCTTTCATGGTAGATGGTGCGGCAATCGAATCCTCTGCATCATTGCTCGACCAATAGGCCAGAAATTCAATATTGCCCTCGCCGCCAGTGATAGGTGAAAAAGTTAGTCCTTTCAAACGGAAACCGAGTTCTTCAGCAAAGCTCAGCACGGTTGTCAGAACATCGATATGTACATCGGTATCCCGAACAACACCAGATTTACCAACTTTCTCTCTGCCCGCTTCGAATTGCGGCTTAATAAGCGCCACAACATGACCTTGATGGTCTAAGATCTCCTTCAACGGCGGCAAAATAATCCGAAGTGAAATGAAAGAAACATCAATACTGGCAAATGTGGGTCTTGGGCCATTCAAATCCTCTAATTTCGTGTAGCGGAAATTCGTTCTTTCCATGACATGAACACGTTCATCATTGCGCAATGACCAGTCCAATTGGTTATAGCCGACATCAACGGCATAGACAGATGCAGCGCCATTTTGGAGCGCACAATCCGTAAAACCACCAGTTGAAGCTCCGATATCCAGCATCACAGCACCTTGAAGATCAATTTCAAATAGCTTTAATGCCTTCTCTAGCTTAAGCCCGCCACGGCTGACGTAAGGATGTAAGGCACCTTTCACTTTCAGCACGGCTTTCCGGCTAATTTTCATACCTGCTTTATCAACAGGCTCTTCATCTGCAAAAACAAGGCCTGCCATAATGGCGGCCTTTGCTTTTTCTCTGCTTTCGAAATACCCCTGCTCTAGCAACAGTAAGTCTAATCGTTCTTTATCCGATGACATATATGGTGTGTTACTCCTATTCAAATCATTTACTAGACCTAAGCGCGTTGGGCTTTCCGTGGCACTAGCTTCTTCACTTCTGCAACTAGGTTAAGAGCGGTTAGCCCAACCTCTTCCCGCTGCTGCGGCACACTGCCATGCTCAACGAAGTAATCCTGAATCCCCATTGGCTGTACATGCAAGCCGTACACTCGCTTCTCTGCGTAGAATTCCAGCACCGCACTTCCGAATCCACCTTGGATTGAACCTTCTTCCATCGTGAAGATCGGAATTGATTCGGTCGCCAGTTGAAGCAGGTAAGCTTCGTCCATTGGCTTCACGAATCGTGCATTCACAACACGCAGCTTGATGCCTTCTTGAGCCAACTGTGAGGCAGCCTCTTCAGCAATCTGGACCATAGGTCCAACAGCTAGGACAGCGGCATAATCACCGTCACACACGGTTTCCCAGGTACCGATTGGTATCGCTTTGGGAACGTCAGTCGTACTGGCTCCAGTTCCATTAATTCGCGGATAGCGGTAAGCAATCGGGCCGTCGTTGTATTCCAGCGCCGTTTGCATCATATCGCGCAATTCTTTCTCATCCTTAGGCATCATCAACACCATGTTCGGGATGGAACGAAGGAACGATATATCATACACCCCTTGATGTGTTTCGCCATCTGGACCAACGAAACCAGCACGGTCGATTGCAAAAGTGACATTTAATTTAGGGCGGCAAATATCATGAACCACTTGATCATAGGCTCGCTGCAAGAACGTGGAGTAGACGGCAAATACCGGTTTCAGACCTTCACTTGCCATACCTGCACACAACGTAGCCGCATGCTGCTCTGCAATACCAACATCGATCATCCGATCTGGGAACTGCTGAGCAAATTTCATTAAACCAGATCCGCCTGGCATCGCAGGAGTAATAGCTACGACTCGAGGATCCTTCTCGGCAAGCTCAATAAGGGTATCCCCAAATACTTGTGTATACATCGGCGGCCCTGACGATTTGAGAACCTGACCTGACTCCATCTTATAGGGTCCAAGACCATGCCAAGTATGCGAGTCATTCTCTGCTGGCTTATACCCTTTACCTTTGGTCGTGACGACATGCACAAGAACAGGACCTGCTACTTTCTCAGCCTGTTTCAGCGTTTCCATGAGAACTTGTAGATTATGGCCGTCAACAGGTCCGATATATGTAAACCCAAGCTCTTCAAACCATACACCGTTCAGTACAAAATATTTAAGACTATCCTTCAGCTTCTCCGCGGTTTTGGCCAGCGTTCCGCCGATGGCAGGAATTTTCTTCAGGAAATGTTCAACTTCTTCTTTGGCTTTCAGATAATGACGATCGGAACGAATTTTGCTTAAATAATTATGAAGAGCACCTACGTTAGGCGCGATAGACATTTCGTTGTCATTCAGAATGACGGTAATATTCTTCTTCTCGTGTCCAATATGATTCATGGCTTCCAGCGCCATGCCGCCTGTAAGTGCACCATCTCCAATGATGGCAATAACTTTATTATGTTCACCCTTGAGATCACGTGCCATCGCCATACCCATAGCAGCAGACAGAGAGGTACTGCTGTGTCCAGCTTCCCATACGTCATGCTCGCTTTCGGAGCGCTTAATGAATCCGCAGAGACCCTTGTATTTACGTAATGTATCAAACTGGTCTTTGCGACCCGTTAGAATTTTGTGCACATACGCTTGATGACCCACATCAAAAATCAGTTTATCATACGGGCTGTGAAACAGGGTGTGTAAAGCAATTGTGAGTTCAACCACGCCTAAATTCGGGGCCAGATGTCCACCCGTAACAGAAAGCTTTTCAATTAGAAATTGTCGGATTTCTCCAGCCAACTCCTCAAGCTCCGTCAAGGATAACCGCTTCAAATCCGCAGGCCGATTGATTTGTTCGAGCAGCACGCTTGTTTCCTCACTTTCAATGTGAAAATACTGAGATACGATTTCACAATTATATCATAGTTTTATGTTTTACGTGTAATCCTGCGTTCCGACTCGGCAGATATTCATCACGCAGGGGGACTAATGATCCCTTTTCAACAAATAATCTGCAATCTGAAGCAAACGCTCTGGGTTCGGAATGCTGGATCTGAGCAGTGCTTCTTTCGCTTGATTGGTCAGTTCTAGAACCTTCTGTTCGGAGGCTTCCATACCGATGAAATAAGGGAATGTCACCTTCTGCTGTTTCACATCGCTATTCACTGGCTTACCCAGCTTCGTCTCATCACCAATCAGATCCAAAATATCATCTTGAATCTGAAAAGCTAGGCCCAACGCATGCCCATATTCACTTAGCGCTTCTAACTGCGCTTCTGTTGCCCCAGCAATATGTCCGCCTGCTCGCAAAGAGAAGACAATGAGATCACTTGTTTTGTGCGTATGAATGTAAGTGAGCTCCTCTAATTTCGTGAGACCTTGCTCACCCAGCATATCTGCAGCTTGACCGCCGACCATCCCGCGTGCGCCTGCAAGAACAGAAAGCTCTTCCGTAATCGCTAGCACACGCTCTGCTGGAACTCCGAACTTCTTGTGGGCCTGGGCAACACTAAAGAAGGCATGGGTAAGCAGCGCGTCGCCAGCTAGTATCGCCATCGCCTCGCCATATACTTTATGGTTCGTTAATTTCCCTCTGCGGTAATCGTCGTTATCCATCGCTGGCAGATCATCATGAACCAACGAGTAGGTGTGGACCATTTCAATGGCCATCGCGACGGGCATCGTTGCTTCCAGCGATCCACCCAGCACTTCAGCTGCTGCAATCACCATAATGGGACGTAGACGTTTGCCCCCTGCCATCAGGGAATAATCCATGGACTCACGAAGGGACGCAGGAACGTCCCAATTCGCAGGCAGTGACTGGCGCAAAGCGTCTTCAATCATTTGGGCATGAGAAGCGATATATGTATGAATGTCAGATGTTGTGTTATTCAAACTAATTCCCCTTATCTTCCAAGACAGGCTGGAAAGGCTTCCTTGTTACTCCAGCTTCCCCTTCAACCAGCATCTCAATTTTCTTCTCCACTTGCTCTAGCTTTACGCCGCATAGGTGGGAGAGTCTTACGCCTTCTTGATATAGTTCAATGGCTTTCTCCAATGGTACATCGCCGCTTTCCAGCTGACTTACGATCCGTTCTAGCTGTTCAATCGCCGTTTCAAAGCTAACTTCTGTTTCACTTGTTGACATCAATGTTCGCCTCCATCCCCGAAACTTGACATTGTATTTGGCCATCCTTTAAGCGAATCTTTAAGCGATCCCCGATCTTAACTTGGGAGACCGAACGGATGAGTTGCTTCTCGTCTTCCTCATAAGCAAGGCTGTAGCCCCGCTGCATCACCTTCAGCGGGCTGAGGGCGTCCAGATGACGGACGCCGGACTGCCACTCCTGCTTCTTCGTACGCAGAAGGGTCTGCATGGCCGTGAGCATCTGGCGTTTGGAAGTGTCCAAACGCTGCCTTGCCATCACGGCCTGCTCGGTCGGATTGAAGCTGGATAAGCGCCGCTCCAGCTTCAATCTCCGCTGTGCGAGCTCCGTTAGGCGCTGACGCATGCGGTAACCGAGCTGCTCCGCCAGCCGGTCGAGACGCTCCGCAGGCTGCATCAGCAGCTGCCTGCGAGGGTTCGTCAGGAACGGCGAGCGCTTCGCGCGCTCGAGCCGTTCCTGCTTGCGGCGCAGCTGCTGTAGCAGCCCGTAATGCAGGCGCTGTGCCTGCTGCGAAAGCTGCTGCTTCAGCTCGAGGTGATGCGGCACCGCGAGCTCGGCCGCCGCCGTAGGCGTCGGCGCTCTCAGATCGGCGACGAAGTCGGCGATCGTGAAATCCGTCTCATGGCCGACGGCCGAGATGATCGGGATCACGGAGGCTGCGATAGCCCGTGCAACGATTTCCTCGTTGAAGGCCCACAGCTCTTCCAGTGAGCCGCCGCCGCGGCCCACAATGAGCACGTCGGCTTCCCCGAGCCGGTTCATCGCTTCGATCGCTTTAACGATCGAAGGCGCCGCCTGTGTACCCTGTACGAGCACAGGGTACAGGTAGATCGGGATCGACGGGAAGCGCCGCTGCAGCGTGATGATGACATCTCGAATGGCAGCACCCGTCGGGGACGTGATTACGCCGATGGCCCGAGGAAACTTCGGAATCGGTTTCTTGCGCTCTGGCACGAATAAACCTTCACCTTCAAGCTTCTTCTTCAGCTGTTCGAACGCCAGATACAAGCTGCCAATCCCATCAGGCTGCATCGCCGTTACGTAGAATTGATAAGCGCCGTCTCTTTCATAAACAGAAATATTCCCGCGAGCAATTACTTTCGTGCCCTCTTTCGGGATGAAACCCAGCTTCTGATTATGGGAAGCAAACATAATGCTTTTCAGTCGTCCGTCTGCATCCTTTAACGTAAAATACATATGGCCGCTAGAATGATGTGTGAAGTTCGAGATCTCGCCTCGCACCCACACATCCTGAAGACGATTGTCTCCTTCCAGTAATAGCTTAATGTAACGATTTAAATCTTTAACCGATAAAATCTTCGTTTCATTTCTCGCCATAAGAGGGTCTATACGCTAACATTCGCACGTGCTGCGCGGCTTGCCGCATCCACGGTATTGCGAAGTAGCATTGTAATTGTCATAGGACCTACACAGCCAGGAACAGGCGTAATCGCACTTGCCACTTCTTTCACCGCTTCAAAATCAACATCACCCGTTAATTTGCCATCTGCAGGGCGATTCATCCCAACATCAATCACAACTGCGCCTGGTTTAACATGATTCGCCTTGATTAAGTGAGCTTTACCAACAGCAACAACGAGAATGTCGGCTTGTTTCGTGATTTCTTCCATATTCGGTGTGCGGGAATGAACGACAGATACTGTAGCATGTTCACGCAACAATAACATGGCCATTGGTTTACCAACGATATTACTTCTGCCAACAACAACGGCGTGCTTACCTGCAATCTCAACGCCAGTCCGCTTCAGAATTTCAATAACACCATGTGGTGTACAAGGCTTCATTCCATCTTTCCCAATCATGAGATTACCCACATTGATCGGGTGGAAACAATCCACATCTTTGGCAGGATCAATTTCATCAACAACGGCTTCTTCATTGATATGTTTTGGCAGTGGTGATTGAACCAGAATGCCATTGATACGACTATTGGAATTGAATCCATGAATGAGTGCGATTAATTCTTCTTGCGTTGTCTGTTCGGGCAGCGTGTGCACCTCTGAGTAGATGCCAACGTCATCACAGGCTTTCGCTTTATTTCTTACATATACTTGCGAAGCAGCATCGTCTCCCACAATAACTACAACAAGACCAGGTTGGTTGCCTTGCGCTGTAAGCGTCGCAACGTCCAATTTGATTTCCTCACGAATAGAGCTTACGAGTTCTTTCCCATTAATAACTTGTGCTGACATGTTATTTCCCCCTTAGCCTTTTAAGCAAAACATGATATGGAATGGCATCACTATCTATTATTGTGTGCGTAGCACTTTTTCTTTGAGTTCATCGATTTCCTTGATCATCTTCCCAAGTACACCATTTACGAATTTGCCTGACTCCTCGGTGCCATAATGCTTGGCCAAATCAATTGCTTCATTCACCACGACCTTAGGCGGAACATCGTCCCGATACAGCATCTCATAAGCGCCTAGGCGCAGCACTTCCCGATCAATACGAGATAGTCTGTCCATAGCCCAGCCTTTCAGGTACTCTTCCAACAAATCATCGATGTTTACTTTGTTCTTGTACGTACCTTCAACCAGCTCAATAATGTATACCGGATCTATCTTATCCCCCGAAAAATCCAATTGGGCTTCATTATCATGCTCAGCTTCATGAATCGCGATCTGGACAGCTTCCTGAGGCGTTGCCTCATTCATCTGGATTTGGTATAAGCTTTGTACAGCAATTTCACGTGCAATTCTGCGTTTCATTCTGTTCCTCCTAAAAACTCTTTCTCCTAGTATACGTCAAATTGAAGCCAATCCAAACAAAAAAATCCATGGTTGCACCAGGGATTTTAGCGAAACATTCTCCATTTTTGTGTGAGATAGCGCCAAATGTCTTCCAGCATCACGAAACGTTCCTTGCGATCAAGCTTATTCCCCACATAAAAACCTACAAATACGATAAATGCAAATATGAGCATGTCCCAGAAACCAAAAAATAAATAAATGAAACCGAAGAAAATACCGGCTGCGACTCCGATCACTTTGCCCCTATGGAACTCCCATAGTTCATTCCACATTTGTGGATTCACCTCTATTCGACTCGGCTTTTAAACGTTGGGGCGGATTGCACTATGTTCGCTACGAATACGGTTACGGAAGCTACAGGAATACCGGTAATATCTTCTATGTAACTTTTCACTGTACCTTGCATGTCTTCAGTTAACTCTGGAATCGAGCTTTCCCCATCTACAATCGTACGAATTGTGATTTCAAGTCCGGCTTGATTCACTCTCACTCGAGCTCGCAGATCCTTAGCGCCTTTGGTGCGGCCCGCAGCTTTCAGAGATAGATTCTCAACGGTCTCCATCGAAATTCGAATATCACCGAAATCGGTGCGTTGGTCAATCGAAGGTGCCTGTGAACGACCACGGCGAAGCGTTACGATCAGAAAACGCACGGAAATCAGCGCCATAATCAAACTGATGATGATCGCTGTATAGGCGTAACTTTTCTCGTAATAGAAATGACTAAGCGTTTGACTGGCTTGATCGAGAGGGATCCAGCTGGAAGCTGTGAACAATACAACGATCGATGCAACGAAAATAATCAGGCTATAGAAAAGCAGCAAGAGCCTGTCCACAATTTTACCCACTACGCTTGTCCCCTTCCTCAGTTAAAGGAAACCCCCTGCAAACCTGTAGGGGGTTTCAATTGATCCATATAGCTCAGCTATACCGCCTATTTCACACGATTGGCAGTCGCTGGTTCTTCGTCAACCGGTTTATCCGCCTGTTTAAAATGAACATCATGAATATGGACGTTGACTTCAACGACATGTAAACCTGTCATCGATTCAATGGCCGTCTTCACATTGTTCTGAATATCACTGGCAACTTCGGGAATCCGATTTCCATATTCAATAATGATGGAGACGTCAATGGCAGCTTCACGTTGTCCGACCTCTACCTTTACGCCTTTGGACAAATTCTTGCGTCCAAGCAATTCAGCAATGCCGCCAGCTAATCCGCCACTCATCCCCGCTACACCTTGCACTTCCACCGTTGCCAAACCGGCAATGATTTCGATAACCTCGGGGGCAATCTGGATGCTGCCCATGTCTGTCTTGACGTAATCCGGAGCGATTGTGCTCATTGTGGCACCTCCTAAAAATTTTGCGCCAGCAAAACTGGCTTTGAAGCATAAACTTGAATGTGTGGAGCAACATTGCTTTATAAAATTAAGCTAATAAAGTTTTGCGCCAGCAAAAACTGGCTTCGATATGAATGGGATAAGCCATCTTAATTTATTAGTATAACATTTTGCCAAAAATATGACAAATGATTGTCTACGAATCGGAATCGTTCACATCATGTTCTTCCAAGAATTTAATATCGTGGTCACCCTTGATAAATTTCTTGTGTTCCAGAAGCTTCAAATGGAAAGGAATCGTCGTGTTCACTCCGTCTACCGCAAACTCGTTAAGAGCACGTTTCATACGGTTAATAGCTTCTTCACGTGTGCTTCCCCAAACGATCAGCTTCGCGATCATAGAATCATAGTGAGGCGGAATGGTATATCCAGGATATACCGCACTGTCTACACGCACACCAAATCCACCTGGCGGCAAGTAGAATTTCACTTGACCTGCGGATGGCATGAAGTTCCGATTCGGATCTTCCGCATTCACACGGCATTCAATCGCCCAACCATTGATTCGGACATCTTCTTGACGGAAAGATAACGGATTGCCTTCAGCAACACGAATCATTTCTTGAATGATGTCGATGCCCGTAATCATTTCGGTTACCGGATGTTCAACCTGGATGCGCGTGTTCATTTCCATAAAGTAAAAATTACCGTCTGGCCCCAACAAGAATTCAAGCGTACCCGCTCCGGAGTAATTCACGGCTTTCGCTGCACGAACGGCCGCTTGCCCCATCGCAGTACGTGTTTCTTCCGTTAGAATCGGACAAGGCGCTTCTTCAACCAGCTTCTGTCTGCGACGCTGTACGGAACAATCACGTTCACCTAAATGAACAACGTTACCGTGCTTGTCAGCAAGAATTTGGATCTCAACATGCTTCATGCCAGTTAAATATTTCTCCAAGTAAATACCTGCGTTACCGAAGGCATTCTGAGCTTCTTGCTGTGCAGCCGTGATTTGTTGAACGAGCGTTTCTTCGTTCTCAGCAATCCGGATGCCCTTACCGCCCCCGCCTGCTGTCGCTTTGATAATGATCGGATAGCCGATATCACGCGCAATGACAACCGCATCATCAATATCCTCCACGAGTCCATCTGAACCTGGGATAATCGGAACTCTGGCTTCTTTCATTGTTTGCTTCGCAACCGCTTTATCCCCCATACGGGAGATCGCGTCCGGTGAAGGTCCAATGAACGTAATATTGCAGCTTTCGCAAATTTCAGCGAAATCCGCATTCTCAGCCAAGAATCCATATCCTGGATGAATGGCGTCACATTCTGTCAGCGTAGCAACGCTCATTAAGTTCGTGAAGTTCAAATAGCTATCTTTGGAAGCTGTGGGTCCGATACAATAGGCTTCATCAGCAAGTCGAACGTGCAAAGCCTCACGATCTGCTTCTGAATAAACAGCAACCGTATAGATACCAAGCTCGCGGCATGCTCGAATAATACGAACAGCGATTTCGCCACGGTTTGCAATTAATATTTTTTGAAATTTCATGATTTGCCCTCCTAAGAGCTGTTCGTGAGAAAAGCTTGTGCTGTCAGCACAAGCTTGCAGACACAATTACTCCGGTCTAACTAAAAATAATGGTTGTCCGTACTCAACAAGCTGTCCGTTCTCAACGAGAATCTCTACGATTTCGCCTTTCACTTCAGCTTCGATTTCGTTCATCAATTTCATCGCTTCAACAATACAAACAACAGTCTTATCCGTTACCTTGGATCCCACGCTCACGAATGGAGCTGAGCCAGGGGAAGCTGACTGATAGAAAGTGCCTACCATCGGTGATACGATCTTATGTAAAGACGAGTCCTCTTGCTTAGCTTGTCCATTAGCATTTACTGGGGCTTCGAGCGCAGCAGGTGCCGTGTTGGCGTAGCTCGCTTGAGCAATTGGAGCATATGAGTGTTGTACTGGAGCAGATACATAAACAGGCTCCGTTTTATTCGGTTTACGAATGGAAAGGCGTGCACCTTCATTTTCAATTTCAAGCTCTTGTAAAGAGGATTGATCGACGAGTTTAATTAACTCTTTGATTTCACTCAATTTAAACATTCAAGTCACTCCTTTAGACGTTGGTGAACCAAGAAAAATGCGTTTTCATACCCGCAACGTATGTATTATACCCATAAATGCACGAAATGGAAAGAGTCCAGTTTATCCGGACCCTTCCCACCACCATTTTGAGCAGCGATTCCTTACCTGTTTTCCTTATGGACGTACGTATTGGATCTTGATGTTTTCTGGCGCTGCTCCAAGCTCTTTCACGACCATATCCACAATGGAAACACCTTGGCTTTTTTCTAATTTATCGCTTTGAACCGTAACTTTCCACTTGTTACCATCTTGGTTGATGATCGCTTGCGGGAAATCTTGAACGAGCATATCTTGTAGATTTTCGATTTTATCTTGAAGATCCGTCAACGCATTCAAATCATTCGTTGCTTTAGCAATCGCTTCTGGTGTTTTCTTGTTATCCAAAATAATCGTCATGAGATCTGTGGAAGCTTTGCTGAAATAATCATTTTGTTTGACTTGTTCATTCGTGAAATAGTCGCTTGCTGAAGTTGTTTTGGATTGCTCTTCCACTTGTTTTAGAACTTGGTCATCTGTTTTGGCCGGCGTTGTTTTGGATGTATCTTTTGTCGTCGTTTTGGAGCTGTCTTGTGTCGTTGTCGCTTTTGTATCTGTTTTTGTAGAAGTTTGCGGCGTAGTTGCTTTCGTGTCGGTTTTTGCGCCTGTGTTTGTGCCCGTTGTCGCTTTCACATCTGTAGTATTTCCAGTCGCTGGATCCACTTGACTCATATCAATTTTCACTTCCTGCGATTGTGAAGCCGTAGTTGTTGTAGCCAGATCCAGTTTGTTGACATCCTCTGTGAATAGATAGTATGCCGAGAGCACCACCATTAAGCTAAGCATCGATACGAGCCAAATTGTTTGTCTTTTTGCGTTCATTGTTTATTCCTCCTTATAATGGTTGGATAATTTCTTAGTATTATTCCCCTGTCTTACGCGGCAAAATAGAAATTTTACTCGCTTGAACATCCATTCCTCGCTCAACGGCTTCCATAATCATTTTCTTCACCGTGAGATTCTCCGCGCCTTTTGCAACAACGATGACACCTCTAATTTTGGGTTTAATGTATTTGAGCACAAGCGGTTTCTGGTCGCCAGAAACTTGATAGATGACGACTTCACCGCTCCGCGTTACCTGGGATATATTGCGTGTTGCTCCACCATTGTCGCGTTCTGTCGTCATGTTTTGAGTATCGTTGTAGTTTTTGTCGACGGTCATTTCCTCCGTAGATTCAATGGTAACGAGAACTTCCACCTCGCCGACACCAACAATTTTCTGCAAGATACTCTTCAATTGGTCTCCGTAGGCTTGTTCATAGTCATGAAAACTTGAGTTTTCTTTGGATGAACTGCCTGCAAAGGTTTCATTTGCCGCTGGGGGAGATGCTCTGCCTGTACCAATGGGATCCAGATCTTTTACATTTATAAATGCGTTTATGATCATTAGCGCAACTCCTAAGAGTCCAACCATGATGATCCAAAGCAACGTATTTTTACGTTTTGGCCCACCCGGTCCGCCGCCGAATTTTTGCTCCATCCATTGCAGCAGTGTTCCCATCGATTCACCTCGCTATCTATCCTTTGCGTCCATTTACTCCAATCTCAATTTGTGCAGGATCTACCAGCCAATTCCGTACGATAGTTTGTTTGATTCGATCCAGTTCTTGTCCGGTTGGCATTGATTCACTAGGCGTTTGAGCTCCGCCCTGCGCGATTACCTCGTGAGCTTGCCCGTTCGAAGCAGCACCAATTTTGATTGGTTCCACGGGTTTTACAGGCTCCATCACTGCGATACTTTTGGTCGATGGTGCTGGTTGTTGCTTGGCTTCTATATCATCAAGGGAGACCTTCACATGCGTGATAGTGGGTTTCCCGTTATTGTCCAGTTGCACTTGAACGAATACCTCTTTGATTGGCCATTCGGTTTGCTTCTGCATGTCTTCTTTGATGAGACCAGCCAATTGCGTTTGAACTAATTGCTGCGTCTTCTTGGTATCGGCATCTTGTATCTTCTGGGCATCCCTCTTAATGGCATCTAAAGACTTCATTTGCGATGAGCTTCCTATACTGCTAGCTAGCATCGATTTCTCATTTTGCGACTTTTCCGCTTGTGTAAGCAGCTGATCCATGTTCCAGTTCTTTTGGAACAGCTGAAGTACAGGCGTAAGCAGTGTCAGTAAGATAAAAAGACTCAAAACCGTCTTCACATACCGCTGCATCGTATTACTTGGGAGAAGAAGATCAACAAACGTCGCGAGCATAATGACCATAATGACGGTTTTCAGCCATCCTGCTAACCAATCCATCGCTGGGCTCCTTTCACCTCATCATGACGGAGACATTACTCATGGTGATCATGATCGTTAGGGCGAGAAAAAACATTAAACTCACGGCTGCTAAGGCAGCGAATACATAGATGAGGCTTTTACCAATGGTCTGCAGGCAAGCAATGATAGGACTATCGCCTAGGGGCTGCATCAACGCCGCCGAAAGGTTATAAATGAATGCTAGCGTCAAAATCTTAATCGCAGGAAAGGCGCACAACATGACGAGAATCACAACACCGACAAGGCCTATGGCATTTTTAACAAGTAAGGATGCCCCAATCACGGTTTCTGTCGCGTCCGAGAACAATCGCCCAACAACGGGTACGAAATTCCCGGTTATGTACTTAGCGGTACGAATTGCAACCCCATCTCTTACCGCGCCTGCGCTTCCTTGAATGGAAATGACACCAAGAAAGACGGTTACGAATACGCCTAGCATGCTTAAACTCACTGTTCTAAGGAGATTAGCTAATTGTGTGACTTTGAATTTATCGCTAAGTGAGCTAACGATGTGCAGAACAGCCGAGAAAAACAAGAGCGGGAAGACGAACACATAAATGGCTGTTCCTACCGAGTGAATCATGAACACGATCAACGGATGCAGGATAGCCACCGAGGTGACATTGCCCATGGAAGCAAGCAACGTAAGCAATAATGGCATGATGGCGATCATGAATTGGATCATGGAGGATATCGCTGTTTTGGCATACCCAATGGCGACACTAAAACTATTGATCGCAATGATGATGAGCACCATATAGGTGATCGTATAGCCAAGTTTGCTTACCGTGTTACGCTCAAATGAGCTCTGCAGCGTCTCCAGAATCATGCTAAATACCGTCAGAATGACAATGGAAGCTAGCAATTTGCCATTGATGATGATTTCGTGAAAGACATAACTCAGTAGACCTTTGAAAATGCTTTTCATGCTAATGCCCTTTGTACCTAGGAGAAGTTCCATGAAGGACGGCGGCTTACTTTCTGGAAAATATCCCCCATAATCCTTCATTAGCTTATCCCAATATTGTTCGACCGGCTCTGTATTCAAATGGCTTGCCTGTTCTTTGATAATGGTGTCTGTAGGCGATTCTGCTGTTAAGGAGCCCGATAAGCCGAGCCATAAGCCCATCGTAAGAACGAATAATAAGATCCACCGGTTGTTCAGCTTCTGGTGCGAATAGAGTAGATGCATGCTTGTCACTCCTTAGGTGAATCTGCTACGCAGGGAGTAGTTTAACTACGGTTTCTATGATGACGGTAATGATCGGAATGGCCATCACCATGATAAGTACTTTTCCTGAAAGCTCGATTTTGGAGGCGATTGAATCTTGGCCTGCATCCCGCACAATCTGTGCGCCAAACTCGGCGATGTAAGCCACGCCTATGATTTTCAGGATCGTTTTGAGAAAAACGATGTTCACGTTCGACTTTACCGCTAAATCCTCGATGACTTGGATGACCGATGAAATTTTGCCTATTAGGAATAGAAAGATCACGATCCCGGTAAAAGCGGCTAACAGAAATGCGAACATTGGCTTTTGTTCCTTGATGATCAGCGACAGTATCGTTACGATGAGCCCTAGTCCTACGATCTGGATGATTTCCATCAGGACCACCTCATTGGAATAGGAAAATAGTTTTAATTTCTTTAAACAAATTATCCAGCATACTGACGACCATAAAGAGCACGACCACGAATCCGATGACCGTGACCCAGTGTGCCATATCCTCTTTTCCCATCTGCTTCAGGACCGAATGTATCATGGCGATAATGATTCCGATGCCGGCAATTTGGAAAATGGCATTCACATCTACGTTCATTCTTGGCACCTCACTCTGCCCACAAAATAAACAGCTACGCCGTCCTCTGAGGACGAGTGCGTTTATCCAAAAAATACTAATAAATTAAAATCACGAGTAAAGCACCAATGAGAACACCAAGGCTTTTCCACATTTTCTCGTAGCGCAGCTGCTCGTCTCTCGCGTCTTTCTCTTCCGATTGAAGCTGCGAGCTCGCAAGACGCAAGTGTTTAATTTGATCACTTTGATCCGAAAGCCCCAGAATAGGACCCAATTGCAGGATCACCTCTTGCTCAGACTGCCGCATGGATGTTCGGCCCCACACTTCTTTGACGGTCATCTGCCAAAGATCTCTGGTCGATTCACCATGACTGCTCAGCAGTCGTTCTGACATCAAACGGAATAAAGAAGACAGTGGGTCCGCAACTTGCTTACTTAGGGAAGCGAACGCTTCAGGCAGAGGCGTTAGCGCGTAAGCAATTTCAGTCTCCATTCGTCCCAGTGCATTGATGAGTCCGCGAATTTGCTTAGGACGCCTAACGTAGTGAGCTGCCTGAAGGAAACCGTACATCGAAGCTGCACCAAAAATCAGAACTCCTCCAACAAATTTCAGCATGATCATCGTCCTTTGCGTTCGTCATACAATGCCATGTTCTTTCCCTCATGATCTAAGATGCGAAAGGAAGCATGAGCCCCTTTTCTTCGCTGCAAGACGACATATTTCATGAATACCCCATCTTCCATCAACTGCTTGAGAACCGGCCTTCTTCGTACATCTTCGTAATTCATGCCATGGGCCGTCGCAAGCACCCGAATCCCCGTGTGTACAGCCTCGTGAATCGCGTCTGCATCTTCTTCTCGGCCGATCTCGTCAACGACGAGAACCTCTGGAGAAAGAGAACGGATCATCATCATCATGCCTTCCGCTTTTGGACATCCATCAAGCACATCTGTCCGCGGCCCTAAGTCAAATCGCGGGACACCTTTCACAGAGGCAGCTAACTCGGATCGTTCATCCACGATCCCGACCTTCTTTCCTGACAGTGAACCATGGCCATGCCCCCATTCCCCTCGGCTGATGAGTCTAGCCAAATCGCGAACGAGCGTAGTCTTTCCCTGCTGAGGCGGGGAAATAATAAGCGTATGATGAATATTTCCCAGGAGTGGATCCACTAAATACGGCAGAATATCCTGTCCGACGCCTTGCATTTCGCGCGCGATCCGAATGTTAAAGGAACTTACGTCACGAATTTGCTTCACATGTCCTTGATCAAGGATGGTGCGACCAGCCAGTCCCACACGATGACCGCCAGATACGGTGATATACCCTCTTCGAAGTTCTTCCTCGTACGTATACAGGGAATGATTCGTGAGAATTTCGAGCAGTATTGAACAATCTTGACGAGTGGGCTTGTAAGCCAAGGTTTCTTCGGTGATCATTTGCCCGCGTTCACTAATGAAGGCATAGCGGTCTGCCCAGCTGATTTCAAGGGGGCGTGACTCTCTCACCCTAATCTCTTCCACTAGTGCTTGTACGTTTGGCGGAAGCTCGCTAAGCATCAATCGGATGTTCTGAGGCAACAGGTGCGTTATACTCGCTAGCATGGGGAGACAGCCCTCCAAGTTGTCCAGTCTTCTATATTCATTTCTATGCTTACTAGAAAGAAATATGACCGATTACTTTTTAATAATCCCAATAAACAGACAACTAACCCCTGCAATGATCCACAGCATCTTGCCATATGATAGTTTCTCCGCTATGCCTACTAAACCAATAGTAGTGGTAGTTAATAGTACTAGAGGGCCTACTAGCGCAAGTGCCGAATTGACTAGCAGCGCTTTCTCAACGGTCGCCAATCGCAGCATAATAATGGCAGCAATAATCTCGAGACTCCCAGACATCATTCGCAGCGAAGCCATCGTAAGTACGATTTTGTTCATTCTTTCTATTACCTCCCTTCAAAAAGTAATTGCTCTTTTGAACAATTTCCAAGTTACCTTGCGTAGCAATGCTATAAGAACTGGAAGAGCGACTTTTGTAAAACTGATCCAACTGATGACTCTTGCAAGGAAAGTAACAGTTTTACAATGGAGTCCTGGAAGTCTTATAACATTGCGGAGCACTCGAATGTAACTTAGGAGTAGTTCAACGGCAGCACACTCTTTTTTACACTACCTTATGCAAGCTCGTCTCATTTTAGGCATACTGGGCACCACCATTTGCGGTTATGCATATGCTGTTCTCATAATTGATCCTTCGAAGGACAGTGAGGAGAAATACCGATGGAAGTAACCTCTCAATTAAAATGGAACCCCGTTCTAGCCGACCCTACAGGCACGCGGCAAATGAAACCGAGAACATTGGGTAAAACGATGGTGATGGATAAAGGACTCGGCATGCTTGCCTTCCACGATTTACTCCACACCTCAAGCAGCCATGTCGATATGATCAAGCTTGGTTTTGGTACATCACCGCTCTATCCCCAAGATGTGTTGCGAAATAAAATAAGCCTGGCCAAAGAGAATGACATTCTCATTTATCCAGGCGGAACATTTCTAGAAGTGGCTGTGCGCCAACAAGCCATCGATTCTTTTTTTGACATGATAATTGCGCTAGGATTTAACGGTGTAGAAATTTCTGACGGTACCATTCAAATGGATCGCCGGCTGCGGAATGAGCTGATCTCCAGAGGGCTGGATGAAGGATTAGAAGTTGTAACCGAGTATGGTAAAAAGGGTTGGGGATCTTCGATTGAATTAGCCGAATTAATAGAAACCGTGTTGATTGATTCCGAATTAGGTGCATCACTCGTCACCATAGAGGCTCGCGAGTCAGGGATGGGTGTTGGAATTTTCGATGGAAATGGGAAATGCAAAGATGATGAACTGCAAAGTGTCCTCGCAGCCATCCGCGGCGATCAATTGTTGTGGGAGGCCCCTTTGAAAAGTCAGCAGGTTCATTTAATAACCACGCTGGGGCCTGATATTCATTTGGGCAATATTTCACCAGATGAAATAATCGCATTAGAAGCATTGCGGAGAGGACTTCGTTCTGACACGTTGGTCTTAGGTTCGAGAAAGGATTAGCACATGCATATCGAAGTGATCGCCAACATCGGCGAAGCTAGGAGTGACGAGTTTCTTCATAAAACCGTCATCGTCGTTGATGTTTTACGTGCGACAAGCACAATCATTACAGCACTGATGAACGGCAGCAAGGGCGTCGTCCCTGTTGATACAGTAAACAAAGCGAAGGAATTAGCTCGTGAAGGCGATTTGCTCGGGGGAGAACGCTTTTGCAAGAAAATACCTGGCTTTGATTTTGGCAATTCACCACTTGAGTATACAAGTGCAGCGCTGCAAGGAAAACGTATCATTCTCACGACCACAAATGGGACTAGAGGGATTCAAAAAGCGATCAAAGCAGACTCCGTGCTTGCTGGAGCCCTTATGAACGGCCGAGCCGCAGCTGCGGCTGCCATCGACCTTAAACGAGACACAGTGATTCTATGCGCGGGTACACAGGATGTCTTCTCGTTGGAGGACGGCCTCTGCGCCGGCCTCATTCTCGAGGAAATCGCCATTCAACTTGGCGAGAGCCAAATGATGACGAATGACTTCGGGTTAGCTATGCGCGGCTGTTATCTAGACGCCAAGGATCACTTATTTGAAACCATTCTAGCTTGCAGTAATGGTAAAAAAATGAAAAAATCCGGCTTCCTCGCGGACGTCGAACTTTGTTCACAAATCAATATCTCTCATTGTGTTCCGGTGTTGGAAGTCGATCAAATGGTGCCATTTCAACGCTAGCTCCTTCGTTCCGTTCTAAATACAAGCCCTTCTCATAAACTTAGATGGACGACGCTGAGGACGAGGGGTTATGAAAATGAATGGGGATATGCTCTTAGTAATTCTTATCATTATTGGACTTGTAGGCCGTTCTCCAATTATTACGACGGCGGCTTGTCTGTTACTTGCCATTAAACTAATCGGTCTAGATCGCTATTTCCCTACGTTGGAGCGAAGAGGACTGGAGTTAGGCTTGCTCTTCCTTACAATTGGTGTATTGATTCCTTTTGCCAGTGATCGTATCACCATGAAAGACATTCTCTCTGTCTTTACGACTTGGCCTGGCATCATCGCATTACTAGGCGGAGCCATTGCTACCTATATGAACGGAAAAGGTTTGGAGTTACTAAAAGTAGACCCACAATTAATTGTGGGTCTTGTCATTGGTTCTATATTTGGTATTTTGTTTATGCGCGGTATCCCTGTTGGGCCTTTAATGGCCGCCGGCATTACCGCTTTTTTATTAAAGCTGGCCTACTTCATTGCGGACAAAATCCACCATTAAGCAGGTTGCTTATCTGCGATCTTCTGGGCCGCCAACAAAAACTTGATCGGCTGTGTCCAAGCCGTATGCTGTGTGTAAAGCACGGATTACGTCAGTCAGGTTCGTATTGTCAATGACACAGGACATTTTGATTTCGGATGTGCTTACCAAGGAGATTGTGATGCCAAGATCCGAAATGACTTTGAACATGGTCGCTGCAACACCTGGTGAGCTAACCATGCCCGCGCCTACGATGGATACTTTCACAAGATTCACTTCGGAAGTCACTTCACGGAAGCCAACTTCGCCACGAATTTGTTCAATCACATCGAGTGCTTTCTCACGATCCGCTAACGTTGTCGTGAAAGAGAAATCAGCAGATCCATTGATGACACCGCTTTGCACGATAATATCAACGTCGATTTGCACTTCAGCCAGTGCGAGGAATACCTTCGCTAGTTGACCTGGCTTCTCAGGAACACCCAGAATACTAATTCTTGCCACATTTTTGTCATAAGCGATGCCACGAACGACGATTCCTTGCTCCATCACTGCTTCCTCCTTCACGTTGGTGCCTTCATTATAATTAAAGCTTGAACGGACCACTAAGGTCACATTGTAGTTTTTGGCGTACTCAACCGCTCTTGGATGAAGTACAGCTGCTCCAAGATTCGCAAGCTCAAGCATTTCATCATAGGAAATCTCAGCAAGCTTTCTTGCTACTTTCACAATACGTGGGTCGGTGGAATAAATGCCATCGACATCGGTATAAATTTCACAGAGATCCGCTTTAATCGCTGCTGCAAGCGCAACAGCTGTTGTATCGGATCCACCGCGGCCTAATGTCGTAATCTCACCAGCTTCCGTCATACCTTGGAAACCAGCAACGATCACTACATTCCCTTGCTCAATTGCATGCAATACGCGGTGAGGCTGAATATCAGTAATTCTAGCTTTACCATGTACAGGCTCTGTAAAAATGCCACTCTGCCATCCGGTGTACGAAACCGCTTGTTCACCTAGATTATGTATGGCCATCGATAAAAGGGCAACGGAAACTTGCTCACCCGTCGTTAACAACATATCCATTTCACGAGCCGGTGGGGCTCCATCGTAAATTTGTTTGGACAAGTCGATTAAATCATCCGTTGTATCACCCATCGCAGACACGACAACAACACAGCTGTGTCCAGCCTGTTTACGCTCTACGATTCTTTTTGCAACTCGCTTCATTCGCTCCGCATCACCGACAGAGCTACCGCCAAATTTCATCACTATAAGAGACAAAGCTGACCCACTCCTAACGCATACTAGTGCATAACAATTCAATATTATAGCATATAAACCGCGTGCTGTGGTAAGAAATCCGTATAAAACGAAAAAAGCCTTTCCGACCCAAGGAGTCAGAAAGGCTTAACTGTTTAGTTGCTCGCGCGTGAAAGGTATTTACCATCATCTGAATCAATGGAAAGAATATCGCCTTCGTTGATGAAAAGCGGCACCATCACATTAAGTCCTGTTTCCACTTTCGCATTTTTCAAAGCGCCTTGTGATGTGTTGCCCTTAACGCTTGGCTCTGTTTCGACAACTTTCAACTCAACGCTCTTCGGAAGGTTAATCCCAAGAATTTCACCTTGATAGCTCATGATCTTGATGTTCATGTTTTCTTTCAGGAAGTTCAATTCCCATTTCAATTGTTCGTGGGAAAGAGAGATCTGATCGAAAGTCTCTGTATCCATGAACGTGTACTCGTCACCAGCAGCATACAGGTATTGCATTTCGCGGTTTTCGATGTGAGCACGTCCTACGTTCTCACCAGCGCGGAATGTACGCTCAACGGTATTACCGTTGCGCAGGTTCTTCAGCTTGGAGCGCACGAATGCAGCACCTTTACCTGGTTTAACGTGTTGGAAATCTAGAACTGTGAAAATATCATGCTCAACTTCAATCGTAAGACCTGTTTTAAAATCGTTAACTGATATCACTTGTGAATCCCTCCGCTAGTCAATAATAAGAAAATCTTTGGTAGAATGTGTAAGTATTTTAATGCCGGTCTCAGTAATTACTACGTCATCCTCAATTCGAACTCCGCCAAAATCAGGGAGATAAATACCAGGCTCAACGGTAACAACCATACCAGGAGTTAAAATCATATCTTCGGTTTTGGACAAGCGTGGAGATTCGTGAACTTCCATCCCTAACCCATGTCCGGTACCGTGACCGAAATAATCGCCATAGCCATACTTCACGATAATATCTCGCGTGAATGCATCGCCTTCTCTGCCCGTAATCCCAGGCTTGAGGTTAGCCAAACAGTTCAACTGTGCTTCCAAGACAATATCATAAATTTCGCGATGCTTGTCTGTTGGCTTACCTAGCATAACCGTTCTGGTGATATCTGAGCAATAACCATTATAATACGCTCCGAAATCCAATTTGACAAATTCGTTTAATTGGAGAACACGGTCACTGGCTTTACCGTGAGGTAAAGCGGAACGTTCACCGGAAGCAACAATCGTTTCGAATGAAGTCGAAGTACCGCCATTCTTGCGAATGAACACCTCGATTTCAAGTGCGATGTCCTTTTCTTTGACACCAGGCTTGATGAAATTAAGAATATGCGAGAAAGTTTGATCAGCCAAATCAGCCGCTTCCTGCATAACTTGTAATTCCGCCTCATCCTTCACCATACGAATCAATTCAACAACTCGTGAGGTTGGCACGAATTCGATGCCAGGCAGACCTTGTTGATAGCTCAAGAAGTCACCATAGGAGACGTCGCTTTGTTCGAATCCAAGCTTCGTAATACCCTGCGCCTGCAATAGCTCGCTTACGGTTTCAATCGCCTTCGCTTTATGCTCAACCACTTCAAATAACTTAGCTTGCTGCGGCGCTTGCGTCATATAACGGAAGTCCGTTAATAAAATGGCACGATCTAGCGTAATTAGCACATAGCCAGAAGAACCAGTAAACCCAGATACATATGTACGGTTATATGCGTTCGTGATGAGTAGTGCCGGTAAATTCTGCTGTTGCATAGCCACGCGAAGACGTTCAATACGTTTCTCCTGCATCCAAATCACCATTCCTTCTTAAAGTTATGCTTTAGCAAAACGATCTTCGTAAGTATTTGCTTACAGATGGGGTAGTAAAGCTCGTAAACCAAGCGCATAGCCATCCGCGCCAAATCCACAAATTTGACCAATTACGACAGGCGCGATGACCGAATGATGACGAAATTCCTCACGTTTATGAATATTCGAAATATGAACCTCTACCGTTGGTAATTGAACCGTGGATAGCGCATCGCGAATGGCATAGCTGTAATGGGTAAAAGCGCCGGGATTAATAAGAATGCCGTCCTTTGTCCCATAGGCTTCGTGAATTTTATCAATAATCTCGCCTTCGTGGTTCGATTGGAAGCTTTCCAGCTCGATCGATAATTCCGCTCCAAGCTCTTGTAAACCCTCAAGAATAGTAGAGAGTGTCACTGTTCCATACACACCAGGTTCACGCACGCCGAGCATATTCAAATTCGGACCATTCAAAACCAGAACCCTTTTCAATTGGACATCCTCCCGAAACAACGATCATTGGCCATAGCTGATTATAGCTAATTAACCTCTGATATTTTACCATAACTTTCATGACTTGGGTATAGCCTGAATCGTTCTTACATTGGTATATTCGATAGCTATGGAATACCCCACGAACATTCCCCATACGAGAAATAAACAAAAATCACTTATAATGGTGTTGAGCTCCAGCTGATTGATCCAATAAAACATACCTGTCATAGGCCCGACAAGTAAATACAGAATTGCCCACCAGAACGCGCCGTATCCTAAGCCCCACATAGGACTTCTTAGCTTCCACATGGTAAACATGTAAAGGCATGACGCGAATATGGAGAAGATGGTAAAGCAAGCCCACCCCGTAAATAACCCTAGCCATGTATTAAAGAAGTCATGCTTGAAAAATGGCTCTGCCATAAACCCGATCCCGATTGTGGTGAACTTAAAATAATTTTCAATAATTTTGATGGCCCCCCAGATCAAGCCAGCAAAAAATCCGATATATAGCACAAAAACCCAGCGATTAGTCACTTTTTTCTCCGCGGTATGCGCACTTGTCATCCGATCTCTTCCTTTCTCTACCGTAAAGCTTGTCTTTTCATTGGCAATCATAGTATGTTCTGTCGCAATCGGTAGCATTCAACCCTTGAATCCGTTACAATAAGAAAGTAAATAACCGAATTCGAGAAAGATGAGAAGGTGAATCTTGTGGCAGAACAAAACAGTATATACGGAGGACAAGCCGTCATTGAAGGCGTCATGTTCGCAGGAAGAAATGTGCATGTAACCGCTGTGCGTAAAAAAGATGGTTCCCTTGATTTTTTAGAAGTACCAAAGAAAGTGATTCCTTGGGTTCAGGCACTTAAGAAAATCCCTTTCATTCGCGGGATTGTAGGTATTATTGAGTCTAGTGCCAAAGGTGCTCAGCACCTTAATTTCTCGGCTGAGTCGTTTGCAGAGCAAGAAGGCGAAGACGACACAACCAAGAAAGAAGAAAAACAAGGTATTTTCTCCAACATATCAATGGTTCTCGGCGTCGCAGTCGTCGGTGTCATTTCATTTCTGTTCGGGAAATTTATTTTCACCTTAGTTCCTGCTATTATTGAACAGTTTTTGTTTCAAAATGTATTTAGCAATCAAATTCTTCATAATCTTATAGAAGGTGTCATCAAAATCATTTTGCTGGTGGGCTATATTTATTTCATTTCACTCACGCCCATGATTCGCAGATTGTTTCAATACCATGGGGCAGAGCATAAAGTCATCAGCGCCTATGAAGCGGGTATGGACTTAACGGTAAGTAATGTACAGAAATTCAATACGCTTCATTATCGTTGCGGCAGTAGTTTTATCGTGTTTACGGTGTTAGTCGGGATCGTGATGTATTCGTTCCTTCACTATGACGGGTACGTCGAGCGTATTGTTCAACGTTTAATTTTATTACCTCTAGTCATCGGCGTTTCTTATGAAGTTTTGCGTTTCACCAATTCACTTCGTGAAGTACCTGTTCTTCGTTATTTAGGCTATCCAGGACTGTGGTTACAATTGCTAACGACCAAAGAACCGGAAGACAGACAAGTCGAGGTGTCCATCGCATCCTTTAACCGCATGCTTGAAGCGGAAAAACGAATTATGGAGGGACGGGAATGAGAAGAAGGTTTTCTCCGATTGAGATTGCCATAGGAATATTAATTGCCATAGGCTTGATCGTTAGTTTACGAGCATTATTCATTCCTATTCTTGTGCTGGGGACCATTTTTCTACTTTACAAATACCCCCCTTCCCGTTGGAAAAAGCCTTCAAATGGCCGGGGATCTGTAAGAGGTAAGACCACCAAAAATGCTAAGTTTCGTGTCATTAATGGAACCAAAGACGCGGATAAAGATGATTTTCCAAAATACCATTAAGTAACCTTCGCCGGTGGTCGCATGACGAATTTCTCATAATTTTCTTCATAGACACTGGCTGACCAGCTCTTGAAGTAAGCTTTGGAAGCCAGGAAGCCTGATTCATACAGCGACATGCTTAATTCTTTGGAAATATTAAATTGCGTATTGCCAACGCCTAACGTTGGGATTTTGACCGTTCGGAATCGATTCTTCTGCTCGATGTATCTCTCATCATGCGCACTTAGCATCGTACTAAAGAGAGCTTCAAGCATCGTAATCGGGCCTCGAATCGTATGAGTTGGTGTATCGCTTTTACCGACGAGTTGAAAGCCAATGACGGGAATAAGCTTCTCTCTCGGCATCTCCTTATCAAACACCCAAAGTGGAAAGTTGCTTAGCAACCCGCCATCAACGATATAATTAAACTGCTCTGAGAATGGCTTAGCCTTCTCGGAGCTTTTTATATTACGCCGAATTCGAACCGGATCGAAGAAATAGGGTATGCTTGTGCTCATTCGCACAGCTTTGGCAATTGACAATTTGCTCGGATCCATCCCGTACTGGGCAATATCGTTGGGCAATACCAGCAGTTTGCCTTGGGTGATATCCGAAGCAATAATTCGTAAATGATTCGGTTGCAAATCACCAAACGTGCGGATCCCTTTGGCCGCTAGTTGTTGATTGACCCAATGCTCCAGAGCTTCGCCAGAATAAAGACCTTTCTTAATCAGTAAACGCGCCGCGGGTCCAATGATCTTCATGTTATAGATTGGAGAACGTTGCATAAACGATTTGAAAGGCGCTCTGAGAATTAGTTCTCGCATTTCATGCCCGGTATATCCCGCGGCCAAAAAAGCCGCTACAATCGAACCAGAGCTTGTACCCGCGACCTCGTGAAAGGTGTATCCCTCATCTTGGGCTGCGCTAACCCCTCCAGCCAATGCAATCCCTTTTACCCCGCCGCCTTCAAACACACCATTTATTTTCATAAACTGCCCCCCTTCCTGCACGTACGCCACTTCGCAGGGCTTCATAGGTATGTATGCTGGGGGAGTTTGTTTCTATTCCTATGGTCTTACTGAGCAAAAAAAAAAGACAGAGCACCGAAAATCGGTCTCTGCCCTAGCTCTCTGATTCTAACTCTTTACGTACATTCATAAGTTCGTCTGCGCGACTCGGGTCTCTGCGGAAATATTCCAATAAAGTTTCAATACAGGTAATGGAGTCCCAGCTCAAATGGTGTTCTATGCCTTCGACATCCTTATATATATTGTCCTCATGGACACCAATCGTCGTCAGAAAGTTTTCAAGCAGCTCATGCCGATCCATTAACCGCTTGCCCATCTTCTTGCCCTTGGGCGTTAGGATTAAACCGCGATATTTTTCATAGATTAAATAGTTGTCTTTATCTAATTTTTGAATCATTTTAGTCACGGAAGAGGGATGCACTTCAAGCCCTTCAGCAATGTCGGAAACACGAGCGTAGCCTTTCTCATCAATAAGCTTGTATATTCTCTCCAAATAATCTTCCATACTTGGCGTAGCCATTGCTTTATTTCCCCCTGCTGTACGAATTTCTTGCTTTTACTGCTTTCCTATCATAATCCATCAACCCAGATGCGGTCAAATCTCCCATGATTCCTTAAGCCCTCACTTTGGCACAATAAAATAATAGATTATCATCACGTAATGTTAAGGAGGCTCTTATGTCAACTGAATTACTTTCAAGGCCTGTACCCAGCACGACAGTCTTCGTGCCTGAGCTCGTATATTTTGAACCAGATTCATTGAATTATCCCAAAGGCCAGCAAATTTATAAGTGGGCGCAGCAAGAAGGCTTTGAGATTCATATGACAACCTCTCACAATCAAATCCGTGATTTACCTGGTGAAACAGAGTTGGATAAATATCGGATTGCCAAAAGAACCCTCGTTGTCGGAATCCGAAAAACGTTGAAATTCGAAACGTCCAAGCCTTCCGCCGAATATGCGATCCCGATTGCTACGGGCTGTATGGGGCATTGCCATTACTGTTATTTACAAACCACAATGGGAGCCAAGCCTTACATTCGTGTCTATGTGAACATCGACGATATTCTAGGCGCTGCCCAGCGTTACATTGCCGAACGTGAACCCGAGATTACACGCTTCGAAGCGGCTTGTACTTCTGATCCGGTCGGACTGGAACATATCTCCGGTTCGCTGAAACAATTAATCGAGTTCATGGGTGAGCAAGAGCATGGCCGTTTGCGGTTTGTAACGAAGTACCATCACGTGGAACCCTTATTGGATGCCAAACATAACAAACATACCCGCTTCCGTTTCAGTGTAAATGCGGATTATGTGATCAAAAATTTCGAACCCGGCACCTCACGATTTCACGAGAGGATCGAAGCGGCAGGCAAAGTAGCCAAGGCGGGATATCCGCTTGGCTTTATCATTGCTCCAATCATTTGGCATGAGGGTTGGGAAGACGGTTATGCTACGTTGCTGGAGAAGCTCCACAATGCGCTTCCACCTGAAGCAACGCAAGATTTAACATTCGAAATGATTCAGCATCGTTTCACGAAAACGGCTAAAAACATCATTGAAAAGCGTTATCCCAAAACGAAGCTCGAAATGGATGAAGAAAAACGCAAATACAAATGGGGCAAGTATGGGAAAGGTAAGTATGTCTATAAAGATGACCAAGCGACCGCGTTGAGGGAATTCATTACGGAACGTATTTTCGAGAAATTCCCTCAAGCCAAAATCGAATATTTCACTTAAAATTTCAAGAAATCCGGCGTTATCGTGTTCAGCCAAAGCGTGATCTGAGTCATTTTACCCGTGTAGAGTAAAATCGCAATCACAATCATCAATCCTCCGCCAATTTTCATGATGGAGCTTGAATACCGTAGGATCCATTTGGTTGAACCGATAAAAAAGGAAAGAACGAAGAAGGGAATCGCAAAGCCTAACGAGTAAGAAGTCGTAAGTTTGAACCAAGTCCCAGGTTCTGTGGCTGCTAATGCAAGGATTGCTGACAAGATAGGTCCCACACATGGGGACCAGCCTGCCGCGAAGCCCATGCCGACAAAAATAGAGCCCACATAGCCTGCTGGGCGAAATTTAATGTTCAATTTACGCTCTTTCATGAGCCATTGCGGCTGGAAGATGCCGAGTAAGAATAATCCCATTACAAAAATTAAAAGTGCGGCGATTTGTCTGAGCAAGTCGCGGTAGTCAATAAAGAAATTACCTAAGAAGCCAGCCGTTAATCCTAAAGCATAAAAAATGATGGAAAAACCAACGATGAAGCTTAACGTATGCAGCATGGTTTGACGTCGAACTTGCGCTGATGTTCTTCCCGATTTCAGTTCACTTACCGAAATCCCTGTTATGTAGGATAGAAATGATGGGTATAAAGGCAAACAGCAAGGTGAAATGAATGAAGCGATTCCCGCCCAGAGGGCGATCCATAAATTGACAGAATCCATGATTTTATATCCTCAATCCTCTTTTTAAAATAATCCCGATCAAGATAGCGATAAGGCTAAGCACAACTGTTCCACCCGGTGCCAAATCCCAGATCCCCGCAACCACTAAGCCGACAATAACCGCAATTTCCGAGAACAGAATCGCCAAGAAGACCGAATGTTTAAAGCTGCGAGCAATTAACAAGCTGCATGCGACTGGAATTGTTAACAGAGATGATACTAACAAGGCACCAACAATTTTGATAGCAACAGAAATCACTAACGCAGTCAGCATCGTAATCATCATATTATAAAACTTCAAAGGAAGTCCACTTACACTCGCTGCGTCCTCATCAAAAAACATAAGAAAAAATTCTTTGAAATGAAATGCGATGACGCCAATGACAAGTACACAAACGATTAGAACCACCCATAAGTCTGTGGAATCCAATGTATAAATACTTCCGAATAGATAACTCATGACGTTCATATTGAACCCTTTGCCCAATGTGAAAAGCAGCGTAGCGAGAGCAACTCCCCCAGACATAATAATAGCTATGGAGAGCTCTGCATAGGTCTTATAGGCCTTACGCAAACGTTCTATGGCAAAAGAAGCGAGCAAGGCAAATACGAGCCCTACGCCGAGCGGATATACGTTAATCAAGAATCCAAGCGCGACACCTGCAATCGACACATGTGCGAGCGTATCCCCAATCATCGATAACCGACGCAAAACAAGAAAAACGCCCATCAATGGCGCTGTTAGCCCGATCAATATCCCACCAATTAATGCACGCTGAAAAAAGTACTCTGTAAAAATGTCCAAAATCCCCGCTCCTTACTGAACTCCGATCATCTCTCGAATTTGGCCTAGCGAGTGTGTTAAATTCGTCTCACGGCAATCTTCGGGATCATGGGTATGTTTGACATAAAACTTAATGCCGCCGCTAACCTGCTGTGGCTCTGTTCCTAGATAGGACTGAATCATATCCATATCATGTGAAACCATAATAAAAGTCATATGATGATGTTGGTGCATATGTTTGATCATTCGGAAGAAACCGATCTGCGTTTCGGCATCGATGCCGACTGTTGGCTCATCTAAAATGAGCAACTCCGGGTTGTTGACGATCGCGCGCGCTAAGAACGCGCGTTGCTGTTGTCCCCCCGAAAGCTGGCCAATACGGCGATCAGCAAGATCCTCGATGCGCATCGCTAGCATCGCGTCTTCTGCTTTTTGCAGTTCGGCTTTGGACAACCGGCGATACACCTTCTTTTTGGTGTACATGCCTGAGAGCACGATTTCCCTAACCGTAGCAGGGAACAAAGGATTGAAGGCATTTTTTTGCGGGACGTAGCCAATACGCTCCCAGTCTTTGAATTGACTCAACGGCCGATCAAACAATCGGATCTCACCGCTAGTAGGCTTCAGTAAGCCTACTAGCATTTTGAGCAGCGTCGTTTTGCCCGCACCGTTCGAACCAATGACTCCAACAAAATCACGTTCGAGTATATCAAATTGGAGGTTATGAATGACCGCTTTATTCTCATACGAAAATGAAATATCATCGATCGATATGATCTTCTGATGGCACAATATGTTATTAATAGTCTCCATCCTCTTACCCCTGACTTTCAGAAATGGTCTTTCACTTCTATTGTAACGCGAGAACCAGATTTTTTAAATTTTTGTCCATAATCGTAATATAGTTTTCACCGGCATCTTCTTGAGCCTTAGACAATCCCTCAAGCGGATTCAATACTAACGTGTCTACTTTAGCATCTTTGGCTAAGGTCTTAGCCAATTTATCCGATACCAATTCTTCAAAGAAAATATACTTTAACTGATGGTCTTTAATGAATGTATTTATTTTCTTTAAGTCCTGCGCCGTTGGCTCTGCATCGGGAGATAGCCCCATAATCGACATCTGAGTCAAGCCATAGTCTCTACATAGATATGCAAAAGCATGGTGAGATACTGCAATTTCTTTTTTGCTCGTCTGAGAAAGTTCTTTTTTGTAACGGGCATCCAAATCCGCTAATTGAGAAGCATAGTTCTGATAGTTTTGCTCGAAAGCATCTTTATGGGCGGGATCAGCTGCAATTAAGGCCGTTTTAATATTATTAGCCATTTTCTCTGCATTTAACGGGCTAAGCCACGCATGAGGGTCAAATTCTTCTTTATTATCATCTGTGGTAATTAAATCTGCCCCTTGACTAGCTTCAACAACACGTAGGGTTGATTTGCTAGATAGACTTCCTAAAAAATCTTTAACCCAACCTTCAAAGCCAGCACCTTGATAGACAAATACTTCCGCTCCCGACATGTTCTTAATATCTCTACTTTTCGGTGACCAGTCGTGTGGTTCAACCCCAGCTGGTACGAGATTAATCACATTTACATAGTCGCCACCAATTTGCTTTGTAAAATCATATAAGGGATAAAAGCTAGTAACCACATTCACTTTGCCATCTACGAGTCCCGGCTTCGAACTTGCACAGCCACTGAGAAATAGAGCAGCAATCATCATTAAACCTATGTACATAAAACGCTTAGCATGTCTATTCATCGATCACACACCAACTTTAATCGTAATTTTTTTTATTAACGTTTTTGATTATACGAGTAGACCAATTCGAAGTCAATATATCTATGGATAAAATCCAAAAAAGCCAGCTGCAAATTTCACAGCTTGGCCATTTGTTTTTGGAACTTCTATTCACTGGAGTCATCTGATTTTCCTTCACTAGAACCACCAGAATCTTCAGACCCAGAAGAATCTTTAGATCCTTCTTTACTTTTGCTGCCTTTGGAATCTTGCGTGTCTTTCTTTTCTTCATCCGCCTTCGTTTCTTTATCGTTTTCTTCTTTTAGCTTTTTGTAGCGTTCTTCCGACTCTTTGAAAAGCTTAACTTCCTGTTCTTGCTGGTATTTGAGAACTTCATTGTACATCTGATATTGTTTTTTTAATTCTTGATCAATCACACTTTCTTTATCTTTGGACTCTGCTTCTTTCTTAGCCTCTTCCTTTTTCTTCGCTCCCCCACCGAACAACGAACAAGCCGTCAAAGTGAGGATCAATATCGAAATGGCTATTACTTTTACTAATCGCTGTAGAAACATCGCACTCACTCCGTGGTTAGTTTCCTTTATCTTGCCCCATGTTAGCGAAAATACCCCCCAACGTCAAAACCCCATCCCTGGAAAAATTCCGGAATGGGGTCTGTTGATTTGACGTTATTATTTCACGATTGCACCGTTCGGCATGGAATCCGGAACCGTTGCAAGTGTCAACTGATCGCCATGTGAAGCGGCGAGAATCATACCTTGCGACAGCTCGCCGCGCAGCTTGGCAGGCTTCAAATTCGTGACGCAAATCACTTTGCGTCCTACTAAGTCGGCTGGCGTATAAAACTTCGCTATGCCCGAAACGACCTGACGCTGCTCGTAGCCAAGATCCAGCTGCAGCTTAAGAAGTTTATCGGCACCTTTGACTGGCTCAGCCGATATGACTTGCGCGACGCGGAGCTCCACTTTGCCGAAATCGTCGATACCGATTTCTTCTTTGGGCTCCGGCACGGGCACTGCTTCAGCAGCGACCTTCGCAGGTGTCGCTGCCCCTTGTGGCTCGTCGGCGCTAGTTGCCGCGCCACCGCTCATCGCCTCGACGATGTAGGCGACTTCTGCAGCCACGTCGAGCCTCGGGAACATTGGCTCGCCCTTTTGCACCTTTGTGCCCGAAGGGAGGTGCCCGAAGGATTGTACGCTTTCCCATGCAGTCAAGCGAGGCAGGTCTTCAGCAGCTAAGCCTAGCTGTGTCCAGATCAGTTCCGGCGTCTTCGTCAAGAATGGACGAAGCAGAACGGATGAAATGCGCTGGGACTCTGCCAGCACGTACATCACAGAGCCTAACGTCTCGCGTTTGGCTTCATCTTTTACCATCGACCATGGTTGTGTTTCATCGATGTATTTATTCGTACGGCTAATCAGTTGCCATACCGCGGAAAGTGCAATGGAAAACTCCATTTTCTCCATCGCTTCTTCATATTTCGCAACAGTTGTACTCACCGTCTCCAAGAGACTCTCGTCAAACTCGGTAGCGCCAGGAATATATGAAGGAATGGCTCCTGCGAAATATTTATCAATCATCACAATGGTACGGTTCAATAGATTGCCCAAATCATTTGCAAGGTCATGGTTCACACGCTCAACGAAGCTCTCAGGCGTAAAGGTGCCATCTGCTCCAAAAGGAACTTCACGCATGAGGTAATAACGCAAAGCATCAAGGCCATATCTGTCAATGAGTGTAACCGGATCAACTACATTCCCTTTAGATTTGGACATTTTGCCGTCTTTCATGAGCAGCCAACCGTGTGCAAATACTTTACGAGGCAATGGTAAATCTAGCGCCATCAACATAATTGGCCAATAAATTGTATGGAAACGTACAATTTCTTTGCTCATTAAATGAACATCCGCTGGCCAATACTTTTTGAAAATCGTTTCATCGTCGGATCCATACCCAAGAGCCGTAATGTAATTCGAAAGTGCATCAATCCACACATAAATGACATGCTTAGGATCTCCTGGAACCTTAATTCCCCAATCAAATGTTGTTCTGGACACGGCCAAATCTTCAAGCCCCGGTTTAATAAAGTTATTCAACATTTCATTTTTACGAGATTCTGGTTGGATAAACTCAGGGTTTTCCTCGTAATATTGCACAAGACGATCCGCATACTTGCTCATCTTGAAGAAGTAAGTTTGTTCCTTCATTTTCTCAACAGGACGCCCGCAATCTGGACATTTCCCATCTACTAACTTACTCTCAAGGAAAAAAGATTCATCCGGAATACAATACCATCCTTCATATTCACCTAAGTAAATATCTCCTTGATCTAGCAGACGTTGAAAAATCTTAGAAACTGCATCCTTATGACGCTCTTCCGTCGTCCGAATAAAATCATCATAAGAAATATCCAACTTCGCCCATAGTTCTTTGATGCCTGAAACAATCGTGTCTACGAATTCCTGTGGTGTCGTTCCTTTTTCTTGGGCTTTGCGCTCGATCTTTTGCCCATGTTCATCTGTACCTGTTAAATATCTAACATCAAAGCCCTGCAGCCTTTTGTAGCGCGCCATCGCGTCTCCAGCCACAGTAGAGTAAGCGTGCCCAATATGCAGCTTATCACTAGGATAATAAATCGGAGTTGTAATATAAAACGTCTTTGATTGTTCGGACATCATTCGTTCCTCCAATAGGGAATAGTAGAAAACACAAAAAACCCTCATCCATCTTGGGACGAGAGCTGAACTCACGCGGTACCACCCAGGTTCCCCCGCCTTTCACAAGCTCGGGGCTCAGTAAGTCTATAACGACTTGCCCATTAACGCTGGGACACGAGACCAGCTTACTCTTCGCCATGTTTGCACCTGCGCACAAACAAAGTGAAAAGCTTGAAGGTCTATTCTCCGGGACCATATTCCAAACATTCTCCTATACCGGCTTTCACCTGTCCCGGCTCTCTGTTCATAGGCATCCGATTGTACTTATCCGTTCATCGAAATCAACAATATCATCTTTAAGCACAATATATCGAAAAAAATAGTCGCATGTCAAGCAGACGGATCGTTATCAACTAATTTATCCGCTTTGCCGGTACATGATCCACGCCACCGGGATGAAAAGGATGACATTTACAAATTCGTTTCACAGAAAGCCATGAGCCTTTCATTGGCCCGTGTACTTCTAAAGCCTCTAACGCATATTGCGAACACGTAGGATAGAAACGGCAAGTTGGTGGCTTCAGTGGCGAAATAAACCTCCGATAAAAATGGATAGGTGCTTGAAGAGCCCTTTTCATCAGCAACCTCCCTTGTACAATTCATCAATAGTAACGTAAAACTCTTACTATCCATCTTGCCTGAAAATGAACATCAGGTCAAATAGTACAAGTGAAGTCCTTATTCACAGTTGGAAGCACTTCAAAAACTTCCTGTATAAATGTATAGATACAAAATATCTCAAAGGACTGCGCAAGCAAAATAACCTATCAAAACCCGCGAAAGTCTCAGAAAATAGATTACTTAAATACGTCCGGCATTCTTTCGAGGACATATCCTTGATCCCGCTGCTAGTATCTAGCATATCAATTTCTGCATTCAAAGGTGTTCTTCTAAACTCCCTTTTAACTGTTGATTTAACGGGACCTTCTTTCTGTTTCCGCGCTTCAGCGTAGGATTTTTTCAATTTCTTAAAAGCTTTCAGCCTACTTTCTTCGACTTTAAAGACTAAACAAATTTTCTGAAGCATAAGCTTTGCACTTCTATAATTAATATGTAATAGTTCCGATAACCCGTAAGCTGTAATTTCTGATCCACGCTCAAATAACATCGTTAATGCCCGAAACCAAGTTAATAAAGGAAGTTTAGAGTTATGAATAATCGTGCCCGCTGTAAGGGAAACTTGCATCCTGCATTCTTTGCATTCCAGCAATCTACGTGTACGAATTCGGAAAGCTTCATGATGATCACAGCGAGGACAATGAAAACCTTGAGCCCAGCGCAAATTCATCAAAAAATCTTCACAAGCCTCTTCTGTTAGACATTTAGACGCATCGATAGCGATGGATTCAAATTTCATTTCCTCTCTCCTCAACCAGAACTTATGTTCTATTCAATTATACCAAACAAGTGTTCCTTTGTATACAAAAATTTAAAATTTACCATTTTCCTCCTATCCTCTGAGAGCCATCTATTTAAAAGGAGAAATTCTGTTGTATCTACAAGGAGTTGTTTAGGTGTTATCTGGGGTGCCTGGGGGTCTAGGTTGTTTGGGTTGTTTGGGTTAACTGGGTTGTCTCTGTTGTCTGGATTCTCTGAGTTCTCCGGGTTGCCTGCGTTGTCTGCGTTGTCTGGGTTCTCTGGGTTCTGTTCTCTGGGTTCTGTTCTCTGGGTTCTGTTCTCTGGGTTCTGTTCTCTGGGTTCTGTTCTCTGGGTTCTCTGGGTTCTCTGGGTTCTCTCGGTTCTCTGTTCTCTGGGTTCTCTGGGTTCTCTGGTTGTCTGGGTTGTTTGTATGTTATTTATTAGAATTCATATCATCTTCATACATGAGAACTATACTTGTTTGTAGTTGAGTCAGATGACTATTCTTGCATATAGCTCAGAAAATAATAATAAATAAACCATCTAGCTACCATGAGGCAAAGGGCAATTTGTGAACTTTACCAGTGTAGTACAAGCAAGATACCTTCTATAAAAGGAAGTCGAACTCATTTCAATCAATTATTGAAATATTTCGCATTCTATTATTGTATATACCTCAGAATTAAGAGCTTATCCAAGGGCCCCTTGCTATTGTGTGAAGTGAAGGGAATACACATATGAGTAGCAGAGGTTAATAGATGAAGTGATGCATGACTCGAGTTTGGGTACCGTTGTGAGAAATTAGGCGCTTATAACGCTCGAGGTAAAGTGATAAAGGGTGCTTGGATGGAATCCGGAGTTGGGTTAAGTATTGTTGCATACTACAAGTTGTACATGGTTGACCTACCGGAAACTCAAGTCCTTAGTTGAAGTCTTGAATTGATATAGACTGAGAGGTACAGTTTTTTTGTATAATTTCTACGGATCGTGAGTTACGATCCAAGCGTACTGGGAAGTAATGAAGGCTAGTTCTGTAGGCTCAAGTACGTGTTCGAGTTTACGTAATAAAAGCCGCACTACTTTTTAGTGACAACGCGCAGGTTTGCGATATAATGTTGGATGGAGAGCATTTATAGATTTTATTAATTGGGAAGTAGCAAGGGTTACTATATATTAAAAGGGGTTCCTTCGTGATGATAATTGAGATATTTCAAGATCTAGTATGTCCGTGGTGTCGCATCGGCAAGAAGAATTTGATGGATGCCTTGAATGATTTTACAACAGAGCCTGTAGAGGTCCACTATCGCGCTTATCAGCTTGATCCTTCGACACCTGTGGAAGGTGAGCCTTTTGAAGCGCTGATGCGAAATAAGTTTCGTGCGGATGAAAGCAAGCTACAAGGCATGCTGCAGCAAGTTACGCAGGCTGGACAGGCCTCGGGATTGCATTTTGATTTTGCTCGAGTTGAGCGAATGCCGAATACGTTAAAGGCTCACCAGCTCATTGCCATTGCACCGGAAACAATCAAAAAACAGCTAGTTGATAGCTTATTTAAAGGCTATTTTGAAGACGGGAAAGATATTGGTAATGTCGGGGTTTTACTTGATTTTGCGGAAGAGCTCGGAATGGATCGTGATCAAACACAGAATCTTCTAGACACAAAGCAAGGCTTAGAGCAGGTCGAGGATGATCTGTCTTTTGCTAGTCAGGCTGGCGTTACTGGTGTTCCTTTTTTCGTCATTAACCGGAAATATGCGTTAACAGGCGCTCAACCGGCAGCTACGTTTCTGCAAGCACTTCAGCAAATTAGTGCGGAAGGTCATGACGAAGCTTGAACGAACTTGAATTGAAGCCCGGCACTTCTTCATAAGGGAGAATGTCGGGTTTTAATAAGATGATAAATAGGAGTTTGACGAATGACTACTTTACTCAAAGCTTTAAAGCACCTACCCACCCGTGTGATGATTGTAATTCTTCCGTTTGTTTTGATGTGCATGGTGGAATATTTGGATCGAGGCTCTTACAAAGAGTTTCACCATTGGTTTGCCGATCACCCGTTAGCCATGTTGCTCGCTTACTTCGTTGTTGGAACTTTGTACTTGTTTCTCATTGCCGTCACAGGTCGAAGCCGCATTTCCTTCTGGATCCTCTGCGTCATTCTACTGCCACTCGGTGCAATTAGCGGTAGTAAATTGAAGGCGATCGGTTCGCCATATTATCCATGGGATCTCTATTTTAACAATCAACTTATGGAATACAAGAAATTTCTCCGCGGTTATTTGAACAGCAGCATAATCGTTTATACCGCACTTTTTCTAATTATAGTTGCTTGTCTGTTTCACCTTATCTTAAGGAAGCGGAAGCTACGATTTAACTGGATTGAGCGTAGTGTCTATGGGGTCATTGCTATTGTAATGGCAACTAGCTTGTATCTGGATAAGCCCATTTCATTCACAAATTTATATGGGATGTACACGGTTCCTTGGGACCAAACAATCACCTATGATGATAATGGGTACTTGTACTCCTCAGTTCAGATGCTTAATTATCTTAACGTCGCTAAGCCAGATGGATACAGTAAAAAAGCAATTACCACCCTTTTGAATCAGATTCCTGATAAGCCTGCAGCTAGTAATAAAAAGCCGAATATTATCGTGATGCTAGGCGAATCTTTTTTTGATGCAACTGAGATGAAAAATGTTACTTTCAGCCGCGATCCTATCCCTCATTTGCATGAATTGCAGAAGAAATTTACGAGTGGCAAGATGTTATCTCCGCAATTTGGTGGGAGTACTGCCAACGTTGAATTTGAGGTTCTGTCGGGGAATTCGATGCGCTTTTTCGGGAAATCGCCTGACAAAATTATCCCGTACATCGAATATATGAATCATGGTGTAGATTCTTTAGCAAGTATTACGACCCGCCAAGGGTATACGGCTACGGCAATTAATCCTTTTTTCAGCTACTTCTTCGATAGCAGGAAGGTGTACAAGCATTTCGGATTTTCACATTTTATCTCAAGTGAATATTTCCCAAATGATTTCTCTGGTCCGAACTATGCCGACCATGCGGTCGTGAACAAGATTATCGAGGAAACTGAGAAAAGTCCTGGCCCTGACTTTGTTTTTGCCAATACGATGGAAAATCATCACCCTTATGGTCCTAATAAGTTCAGTAAAAATACGATTGAAGTCACTGGGGATATTTCTGCTGAGTCTAAAAGTATTCTGGAAACTTACGCCCAGGGAATCACGGCTACGGATCAAGCACTTCAGTCT
Organism: Paenibacillus pectinilyticus; assembly: GCF_001700435.1. GTDB lineage: Bacteria > Bacillota > Bacilli > Paenibacillales > NBRC-103111 > Paenibacillus_E > Paenibacillus_E pectinilyticus. Next base: position 1,034,750 of record NZ_LYPC01000027.1, on the reverse strand, counting down.
CTTGTGGATTATTACACAAAAAAAGCGGAACCTACGATTATCTTATTTTTCGGTGATCATTTCCCTTTCTTTGAAGATGATTATAAAGTGTATCGCGATGCCAAGTATGTGCTTCCCAATGATCCTGATTTGTATGTGAAGACACATTCTACGCCATTTTTGATCTGGAACAACTTCTTACCAGCCGATCAAGAGCAGTTGAATCTGACATCGAGTCCTTCTTTCTTAGGCCCTTTGTTACTTCATGAGGCTGGTGTAAAGGGCAGTTATTACACGGACTATTTGTATGAGTTGTCCAAAAAAATACCGGTTATTCCTCCTCAAGATATGTGGTCGAAGTACAATATTAAGGAAAGCGATCTGACTGGCTATGAGAAGATGCAGTATGACAACCTTTTTGGCGGACGCTATGGCTATGAGGCAAAAGGGTACAAAGATACCATCGTTCAACCTTCCTATTTACTCGGATATGGTGATCCGGTGATCTCTAAGGTTGCACTTGCTGACAATAAGATTTTGGTCACAGGCACTCCGTTCTTCTCCTCTTGTAATGTGTACATTGATGGGAATGAATTCAAATCGAATTTCGATGGCAAGGATACGCTTTATGTTGATCTAGCTGCAAATCCAAAGCTTGAACCAGGAAAAACGCATCAGATCGAAGTGCGTGTATATGATGATAAAAAGATGAAAATCGGGCAATCCAACCTTTATCCGATGCCTTCGTCATGACAAAAGCCCCCTATGAATAGGATGAAACATATCCTACACTTAGGGGGCTTTTGTGTGGTGAATTTCGTTCCACCAGCTCATGTTCATTTCTTCACAACGACTACCTCGGAAGAATTAGGTCATCATCATTTATTACGACTTTACACCTTCAGTGCAAATGGAACCTCTTATGATGCGCATGTGCATCATTACCAAGGAATTACCGGCATTAAATACGGGCATTATCACGCTTATTACGGAATTACTGGACCGCCTATTTCCCTTGCCAATGGCTCACATATCCATTTACTCACTGGTATCGTCGATCTCAATCTCTATAATACAAGCCGAAGCGGTGCTCTAGTTAAATCCGCTAATACGGAAGGTCTTATCGTCGAGCTGCACCAGCATACGTACCAAGGATACTCAACCACAGGCTTCGGCTATGAGCCTTGGTAACTCTATAGATTCTCAATGTGAATTGACCAATTGAATGTAAACGTAGCCCCTGATTCTAATCCTTGGGCTCCTGAGATTTCAGGTTTGAATGGCTCATTAAATACATTCATGATACTGGTGTATGGCTCCAATGAAACGGCTTGGGTCCATGGCGCTGTAAAAAGCACATGAATAGGGAATTTATCCCCCATATCGTAAATTAGCTTCGTGCCGCGTGCTTCATAATGGATCTCGCACGTTTGCGGCCCTGGCTCGATGCTCAGCATTTGCGAGCCGCCAGGATACCCAGGCAGCGCGGTGACTCGCGTGCCTTCTTGTAAGGCCGCTGTGAGCGCCGAAGGGGCAGGAACATCCGCCGCATACCCTGCCGCGGTGAGCGGCCATTCTGCCGCCGCGGGAATCTTCACGCTCACGCGGTCTGCTTCGCCTTCCGCGAACGCGAAGTACGGGTGAAATCCAAGCGACAGCGGCATCGTATCGCCGCCACGGTTGGCAATTTCACCGCTGAGCGACAACGTACCGTCTTTCAGACGGTACGTGAAGCGGAAGCAAGCGGCGTGTGGGAAATACGCCAGCATGTCCGGTGTCTCCGCGATGTCAAACTCCGCGGAGACATAAGCCCCGCCTGCCGCATCTGCGCCGCTGGCGACGACCTTCCACGGCCGCTCGCGCAGCTGGCCGTGGGCATGGTCAGGCTCCCGATTCGCCGGGAGCCGGTATTCGCGGCCATCGAAGGTGAAGGCCGCATTACGAACGCGCCCCGGCGAGAACAGAATGGGCACGCCGTAACGCGAAGAATTGACGCGAAGCTCAGCCAATTCGGCTGGCTTCGCGATGTAGCTGTGGTTCCGCACATCGAAGCGGAACAGGTGCAAGCCGACGGCCGGAATAATTTCGGCCACGGCTTGAGCTTGATGGTCGACGAGTCTCAGCGTGGACTCGCCCTCCCATTCACTATGTACAATCTCATATTGACTCAACTGTGATGCCTCCTTCGTTAGTAGATCTCTCTGTTGAATTTGCCTTGTGCTGGGCTAACTCTTTCAAATCTAATTCGTGTTTGATAATAGTTATAAATCATTATGATACCAAGTACAAGCACAAAGCTGGTTACCAGACTTCCCTCCGCCCCGAATGCGCCACCTGACACAACAGTTGTCCCCTGTGTTTCCGTTGTCATAACTGACGCCATAGGGATACCTGAAACGTCAAAGCCAAGTACACACCCTTGCAGGAAGTTCCATGACAAATGGAGACCAATTGGCATCCATAGGCTTCCCGAAGCTTCACGGCATATACCAAACAAGAGGCCTGCTAACAGCAAATTTATTAACGGCAGCGGTGAATTCCACATGCCAGGATTGAAGCTATGCAGCAGAGCAAAAACTAGCGTAGAAATACCAATCGCTGCTTTGGCACCGAATTGATGCTTCGCAAGTCCTTGCAAATAACCCCGCGCAAAGAGTTCTTCATTCAGCGCCACACCAATGAAAAGCAGAAAGCTCCCTCCGATTTGGTACCCTTTATCCACACTCCATTGCACATTCACAATATGTATGCCGCCTAGCAGCCATATACACGCGCTGCTCAATAGGATCAATACAGCGCCTAGTCCCAAGCCAATTACGAGCTGACGGCCAATAGGGCCGCTATGAAGGCCAAGTGACCATCCTTTCCTTCGTTCAAATATATAAAAAGCCAGATACACTCCACTTATAAACCCAAGGATTTGGGCCCACAATGCCGCTTTAATAAAAAAGGGATCTTTGGCAACAGCATCCATACTTACGATCAATTCAGGATGAAGCTTCAACGCCATAACCGCAGCTGCAATTGATAGAATTACCGTTATCACAATGATGAAAATGATGGCCACCAGCACTTTACCAATTAGCTTGAAGATCGGGATTGTCTTCCTATCGCTCATTTCGATACTTCTTCACTCCTCTCTTAAACAACGTATTCGAGAAATTACACCTAAATCCTGCCAGTTACGTATGACAATCCTCTTGTGCAAACGATCATGCCATGCCACAATAAGACTATCAAAAGGACCGTTCTATCGGAGGAAAGCATGCTTTTTGTCCTAATTGCTCTATGGATCATCGCCCTAGGTCTACTCATTGTCGACCCTGGCTCGCGTACGATGCGCTGGATGAGCGCAATTGCTTTTACAGGCGGGGCCGGAGCCTTAGCAGCCGTCATATCGGCAGACATTATCCCCTATTTTGATCATTCGGCAGCTTCAACGTCTCTTCACAACCTAGCTTTCCGTGTCATGAGTATCTGTTCATTACTCTCTTACTATGGATTACCTTATTCATTCGCGATGCTCGCATTAGCTTACCAAACATCGTGGCAACAACGGTTCATACGAACATGGCTACCATTTGCAATGCTATTGCCTCTACTTATAAGTTTCTTAATTTCTCCTCCTTACACGGAGGATATGCCGATCGATTTCCCTGTTGTCGCTTCATGGGCTTTCCCTTATATTTTCATTGGAGCTCTTCTGATTATATTTAAAAAAGAACATTTACCCGCGATGAAACGCACCCATTTCTTCACGTGTCTCGCACTACTTCCGCCAATTCTAAGTGTAGGCGTTCTCAATTATGTCATGCCTAGCTTTGGGTTTTATCGTTTATGGATTTATCATGTTTGGATTCTCGCTTTTGTGGTGCCTTTTTTTATATTTACTTTTTTCAAATATGGTTTTATGGGGATCCGGCTGCTCATCGAGCGACGCAAGCTAGATTCAACGCTACGTGCGATTACGTCTGGTACAGCGATCCTCAACCACGCTATCAAAAATGATGTAGGGAAAATGCGCTTATTTTTAGAAAAAATGAAGCAGCATGCTATAGACACTCAGCAAATGGAGCTCATTCAAGACATTCATGTCGTGATGAACGCCTCCTCACACATTCGTGACATGATTAGCCGTGTACACGAGCAAACACAGGAGCTTCCGCTTCGTCTTTCTGAGGTGTATGTCCAACAACTTATTGCGGATGTCTTAGAACCACTCGAAGTATCCTTACAGTCCATTCATGTAAGTCAACAGCTTCCGGACAATCTCACACTCTCGCTTGATCACTTGCAGGTCACAGAAACCTTAACGAACATCGTGATGAATGCCATTGAAGCGATGCCGGGTGGCGGAGAGCTGACCATCAAAGCTTTTACAAGCAAGAAAAATATCGTGCTTGAAATCAAGGATACCGGTATGGGTATGGAGAAATCCGTCCTACGGCAAGCTATGGAACCCTTTTACACAACCAAAAGCGGCAAAACCAACAACTTTGGTCTCGGTCTTGCTTATTGTTATAGTGTGATGAAAAAACACGGGGGCAGCTTGGAAATGAGTAGTGAACCAGGCATTGGAACGCGTGTTTACCTTACATTTCCGGGACCACGGAAAAACTAGAGATAGAGATTGAGGGGAATATACGTGATGGAATCTATTCGCATATGCATTGTAGAAGACGATCTCGATTGGCTGCGCGGCCTCACCGATTATCTGAACCGTCAAGTCGATCTGACTGTCGTGGATAGCCGTTCAACGGCTATAGAGGCGCGTGAATTGTTTATGACGACAGCGCCTGCTGCAGATGTAGTGTTGATGGATATCATGCTGCAAGATGAACCAGCCGGTATTGGACTCGTGGAGCAAGCCTTCCTATCGTGGGGCGCTAAAGTGATCATGCTTACCTCCATGGAGGAGAAAGACTTTATATTCCGCTCCTTTCAGGCAGGGGCAATCGACTATCAGATCAAATCGCGATTCGAAGAACTGCCTGCTATCATTCGCGCGGTACATGCGCGCCAATCCTCGATCAACGCCGCGGTCGCTGAACAAATGCGCGAGGAATTCCGCAGACTCAAGCGGCTGGAGCAGCAATTCAAGATGAAAGAGGTGCGTGATCTCATCACACCGACTGAGCTTCAAGTCCTAGATATGATTGATCAAGGACATACGCAAACGGAGATTGCGAATCGTTTCTTTATCTCATTGCGCACGGTCAAAATACATGTGGGCCACATTTTGAAAAAACTCGGAAGTCCAAGCAGCAAAGACGCTGCTCAACAGTTAAGAAACCTCGGATTTTTTGAACGAGGCTCAGGGTCAGGTTTGGGAGCTAATCTTTTAAACACGGACAAAGAAAAAAGAAACGATAGTGATAACGATAAAAAAAGTGAGAAATCCAATTAATGGATATCTCGCTTTTTAAATCTTCCACCCTTGACATCATGGATATTACCCACCGCAAGAAAGGCTTTAGGGTCCAGCTCATCCACGATGGATTTGAGCTTCGCTTCTTCGAGCCTCGTAATGACGCAGAAGATCACTTTTTTATTATCCCCAGAGAAGCCGCCTTCGCCCTCTAGATACGTTACGCCACGCCCTAAGCGATCTAGGATAGCTTCCCCAATCTGTCTGAAGCTGTCACTAATAATCCATACGGATTTCGATTCGTCGAAGCCTTCAATCGTGACATCAATCATTTTATAAGCAATGAAATAGGCAATTAACGAATACATTGCACGATCCCATGTGTAGACAAAACCTGCACTTCCAAGAATAAATAAGTTGAAAAACATCACGATTTCGCCGACGGAAAATGGAATTTTTTTGGAAACGAGTATCGCAATAATCTCCGTTCCGTCCAAAGAACCTCCAAACCGGATGACCATCCCAACACCAATCCCAAGGATTATGCCTCCGAATACCGCAGCTAGCAAGGGATCATTGGTCAGCTCCTTCACAGGGTGCAACAACGCAGTTCCAGCAGACATGACTAAAATAGCGAATAGCGTAGATAAGGCGAACGTTTTACCAATCAATTTATATCCGATAAATAAGAACGGAATATTTAATAAGGTCAAGAATACCCCAATTTGCACATGTGACAAATAGGATAAAATAATCGAAATTCCTGTTATGCCCCCGTCAATAATGCGATTTGGGACCAAGAAGATTTCTAACCCAACTGACATCAGTACGGCTCCAATGAATAAGAACAATCCTCGTCGAAAGAAAGCACTTTTGGTCATTTTCCGATGTTGAAGATGCATTGCTGCTTCTCTTTTTAGTTGCATTTGTTCCTTAGCCATATGAGAGTCCCCCCTACCATTTCTTCTCTTTATAAATATTCTTGATATATCCACCTTTTTCCTGCCTGCGATCTATTTTTTCATAGAGATACCATCGAATAATGTCGAAAGGCATGATATAATATCTGATGATCCAGGTCTTTTACAATATCTTTATACAGGAGTAATTTATGAAACAACACATTGAGCGATTGTTAGTATTAATCCGGCGTAGACTGCCTATCCTGCTACTTGCTATCATCCCTGTACTTATCATGGAAATTCTAAGCCGCGGGAACTATTTGGACCCGTTGACATGGAGTTATAAGCATGTACTTGAATTGCTTTTCAACGAATGGATCGTCGTAAGTCTTCTGTTATTTTTCATCGCTATTATCGGGCGAACAAGAATTGCCTACTGGGTAATCTCTGCATTTCTCATCATTCTTGCCCTTATTAGCGGCGTCAAGCTCAAAATTTTAGGCGTACCTTTAACACCCTGGGACCTTGTTGTAGCGGGTGAAGCGTCTGATATGGTCAAATATGTGACCAACATCCTGACATTCAATGTGCTTTCCGTTATTATTTTATTCCTTGCGGGGAGTTACCTCCTACTGTACCGTACAACCATGTTTATTAAAAAAGTGAACTTAAAAGAACGAGGAATTCTTGCTGGAATCGCAATTGTCATGTTTTTGGCTGTTTACACCGATCTACCGCTGCCTGTTCAGAAATGGTTCGGTATTGAAGCCGCTGTATGGAATCAAGCTCAAAACACAAACACAAATGGCTACGCGCTTGCCACCGTTCTAAATACGAGAGCTATGTTTTCGGACAAACGCGATGGCTATGATGATAAAGCCGTTGAGGCTATTGTGAATTCGTCTCCGAAACCACCGGTTAAAGCTGGCGATACGACACCGATTAAACCGAATGTTATTGTCATTTTAAGCGAAGCTTTCTGGGATCCGACCGTTATTCCAGGTGCGAAGTTCAGTAAAGATCCGATCCCTTTCTTCCATCAACTTCAGAAGTCTGGAACCAGTGGAACGATGTTGTCCCCGCAATACGGCGGCGGTACAGCTAATGTGGAATTCGAAGTACTTACAGGTAATTCGATGCGCTTCTTACCGCAAGGGTCTGTAGCTTATAATCAGTATATTTCAAATGAAGTTGATTCCTTAGCCAGTATTTATGCGCGTCAGGGCTATACTTCTACGGCGATTAGTCCGTTTTATAACTGGTATTTCAACAGTAACAAAATTTATCAGGATTTCGGTTTCTCGAAATACATTCCAATTGAATATTTTAAACCTAATTACTCCGGTCCCTATATTGCAGACAGCGAAGTTGCTGCTAACATTATTCGTACAACGGAGCAAAGCCCAGGCTCTGATTTCGTGTTCGCGAATACTATGGAAAATCATTTCCATTACTATCCAGGCAAGTTCCCGAAGAACACGTTTGATGTAACAGGCGACTTCTCCCCTTCCTCTGTTGGGATGCTAGAAACGCTTGCGCAAGGAATCAACGGTTCAGATCGCATGCTGCAAGAATTAGTTGAATACTACCAGAAAAAAGGCGAGCCTACGATTATTGCCTTCTGGGGAGATCATTTACCTGCTCTTGGTGATGATTATGCTACATATATTGATACCAAATATATTAGCGGCAAAGATGATCCTGATTTCTTGAAAAAAATGTACAGCGTACCGCTCGTCGTGTGGAACAATTTCGACACCACACATAAAGATAATTTGAATATTAGCCCTTCTTTCCTAGGACCTTATTTAATTGAATTATCGAAGCAACAAGGAAATTACTATACGAACTTCTTAAGCGCATTAGCCAAAAAGTATCCGATCATTCCTCCTAAAGATCATTTCCAAGAAATGAACATTAAAGAGGAGGATCTGAAGGATTACGAAACATTACAATATGATATTCTTTTCGGAGATCGTCACGCGTATAAGAATTATTTAACTCCTATCATCGATCCTAAATATAGGCTAGGCTATGGTCCGATTACCTTGGATAGCGTCAAGTCAGATTCGCAAGATATTTCTGGACGCACCAGCTTGACTCTAACTGTGCATGGCACCAATCTTCCACCTTTAGGTTATGTCACTTTAAATGGTAAAGCCGTTCCTACGACGTGGATAGATGATCATACCGCTACAGCTTTGGTTGAAGGTAATCTGCTCAAAACAGGACTTTGGGACATTCAATTCACTGTAAAAGACTCCAAAGAAACGATTCTAGGCAAATCCAACTCGGTTTCCATTGATATTGGCGGCCGTTAATAGGTAAATCAATAGCCCCTTATTCTCTCCATAGGATAAGGGGTTATTTGTTGTCATGCTTACTTACAGTTTCTAATACGTAGCCACTCGGTCACACGCAAAAACAGCTCATCCCTCAGGGATGAGCTGTTTCTATAATATCTTAAACCTTACAGGTTAATGATTTTACCAGTTGCTTCGGATTCGAATGCAGCAAGAATGACTTTCAATGCGTTGTAACCTTCTTCACCAGAAATACGAGGAGGTTGATTATTCACAAGGCAAGAAATGAATTCGTCAATAACACCACTAGATGTTTGTTTTTCATTCGTTGCTACTTGACCCACTTTATAACGTTCTACCGTACCGTCACGAAGCTCCACGATAACTTGATCGTTTGGATCCGTATCGATTTTCATAACGCCATTCTCGCACCATAGAACTGTGGAGTTGTCTTGGCCTTTGTAATATGTCCAGCTCGCCACTAGTGAACCTGTAGCACCGCTTTTCATGCGAAGCAAGCAAGTTGCGTTATCGTCAATATCTGTTCCTTCTTTGTGAAGCGTCCCTACGAATGCTGCTACTTGAGCAACTTCGTCAGCCAGCAACCAACGGATCAAGTCAGACTTGTGTACGCCAAGATCGCCCATTGCGCCCATAAGAGCTTCTTCTTTACGGAAGAACCAGCTCTCACGACCGTCTACGCTCCAACCTTCTGGACCTGGATGACCAAAAGATGTGCGGAACGTAAGGACTTTCCCAAGTTTTCCTGTTTCCAAGATTTCTTTCGCTTTTACGTGAGGAGGCATCAAACGTTGGTTGTGACCTACCATTAAGAAAACGCCATTTTTCTTAGCAGCTTCAATCATCGCCTCGGACTCAGCAGCTGTCGTAGCCATAGGCTTCTCAACTAGCACATGAGCGCCAGCGTTTGCCGCGGCAATAGAAATTTCAGCGTGCAGATAGTTCGGTGTACATACGCTAACAGCATCAACTTTCTCAGCTTTCAACATATCAACGTAGTTGCTGTAAGCTTTACCGCCATGAAGCTGTGCGTAGTGCTCCGCTCTTTCGATGATCGGATCTACGAATGCAACAAGTTCTACATTTGAATTTGTTGCGTATTCCGGGATATGTCTATGTTTCGAAATGGAACCACAGCCAATGACGGCTACTTTAATTTTACTCATGTGATAAATGCTCCTTCAATTATAAAATAATAAATTAATTATGAACGTTTAGGTAATGCTCTTTCACCCAGTTGAAGCTGTTTTCAATGCTTGTTAAAGGCGGTTTCTGGCAGTTATCTTGTTCAACAACAAGCCATTCAACACCAGCTTGCTCAGCTGCAACAATCACTTTATCTAAAGGAACATCGCCAAGACCCAATTCCAACGTAACTAGCTTGCCCTCAGCATCCTTAGTGAAATCTTTGAAATGAAGTAATGGAAGACGACCTGCGTATTTCGCAATGTAAGCAAGCGGATCTTGCCCTGCATATTGAACCCAACAAACGTCCATTTCAACTTTGATAGCATCATTGTTTGCATACATCGCATCGAATACAAACTCGTCTTCCACTTTGTAATGGAATTCGAAATCGTGGTTGTGATAAAGGAATTGAAGTCCTTGTTTTTGCGTCTCTTCTGCAAGTTTCTGACATTCTGCAATAAGAGCTTTCCATTGGTCAACGGATTCACGCTCTTCTGCACCTACATAAGGGCAAATGGCGTATGTAGCGCCGATTGTTTTCAAGTAGTCGATTTCACCTTGAAAATTATCACGGAAATTTTGCAAACTAACGTGACTTCCGAATGCTTTCAAGCCAAGCTCGTCTAAAAGTCCTTTAAGCTGTTCAGCAGGCATACCAAAATAGCCAGCGAACTCTACGCCTTCATATCCTAACTTCGCCACATGACGAAGCGTACCTTCCATATCACGTGCCATATCATCTCTTAATGTGTACAATTGAAGACCAATTCCTAAACGTCCCATTTGTTCTCCTCTTTTCTCATAGTGAAATCGAAAATGTATTTATGGCATTAGTATAAACGAGCATAGCCTATTATGACCATTCACGATATAATTAAAACATATCTTATTTGGCTACGAAAGGCGAAACTTCATGGATGCAGAGCTAATAACTTGTGGGTATTCTTTTCATATGGATCCGTTTTATGTCAGCACAAAATCGGGACTCCCGTCTTATCTTTTTCGATTACAAACGGAGGGAACCTGTGAGGCCCTCGTAGACGGCCGTATGATCCCGATTGAAGCCGGACACTTACTCTTATTCAAAGCCGGCGATCCTTACGAGCTGCGCATTGAAAGAGAGGACACAGCAGCGGATCAGAAAATTGCTAGCGGTGATTATTACTTATTTTGTAAAGGAGCTTGGATCGACGCCTGGTGGAAACGCAGTACCAAACCAACTTGTATGCGCATTGATCTCGATCCTCGATTAATCTCCTTATGGCGCCAGTTAACACTAGAGAAGCGCCGCATGGAGGAGGAGAATGTTGAGCTGAGCGGCTACCTCCTTCAAGCATTATGCCTCTCCCTAGAACGCGCCGCGACGGAAACCGTCTCCTTACAAGGGCGACCGTTCACAGGAACTAGGATGAAACGATTTATAGAAGCCCATGCAACCGCAGCGTTCAAAATTGAAGATGTCGCGGATCATGTTGGACTTAGTATCTCCCGCGCTGTGCATCTCTTCAAAGAATATTTTGGTAAAACGATGATTCAATATGCGACAGAGGTACGTCTATCCAGCGCTGTTGAGCGTATGCACGATAGTTCTATGTCTTTGGAACAAATTGCCCTAAGCTGCGGATTTGGTTCCTATCCTTACTTTCATCGCGCATTTAAACAACGCTTTGGCACAACACCCAAGACGTATCGCCAAAACATGCAAGACGCTTAATTGCAGGGATTTCACACAATATTCAATTTTTCTGCCAAGAGTATGAAACATTTTCTCTACCTAAATCGTATTATCTATATATGAACATACATAGCAATCTCGTATTTGTCTTAAAATTGTAAAACTATTTTAAGGTTCTATTAATAATATTCCGATATGCTATTACTATATCCAATTCTTAGGATGGTGGAACTGATGAAAATGTTTATTACGATTCATAACAAACCCGTACCGGTCTACTCCGATGAGAAAAATAAAAAAAAGTTCAACTTACTCAAATCTGCGCTTGAAGCGAAAGTAACAAAGGGCAGAGCAACACTTAAGAAATGTTTAGATTCGATCATCTCCATCGAGATCGTAGGCTGTGAAGCGATTCTTCATTCTTTGAATGAACGGGACTCGCTAGCTCTATCACTCTATTAAAAAAGGCGTGAAATCCTTTTGGGATTTCACGCCTTTTTTCTCATTTATAAGTATTTCTGTTCCACAATGTTTAAGTGATGCTGAGCATGTCCTGCTATCACATAAGCAATCGCGCGGGCAGAAATGGCATATGTATTCGCCGTCCCTTTCCGTGTCCATGCCTCCGTTGAAATGGTAGGTAAAAGTGCGAGAGTAGCCTTGCGGACAGCTTGGAAATCTTGAAGCAGAGCCTCCATAGCAACTTCGTCGAAGGTGGTATTCGCGATGAACAGGTCCTGATCGAAGCCTGGTAAGTCCGTGGTATCGCCACGGGCAATGCGAAGCAATCTGTAACTCATAATCCGCTCTGTATCAGTGATATGAGCCAATACTTCTTTCAGACTCCACTTTCGAGGAGCATAACGAGAGAGCGCTTGTTCTTCACTCAATTGTGAAAATACAGCCACTATGGCTTTTTCTTGACTGTTCAAAAAAGCGACATAATCCCCATCGGGAACCAACCCGATATACCCCGTATAATAGGACGAAAATTCTTCATTGCCTGGACGCTGTAACATGTTCGACAAGTCTCCCTTCCTCTAAAACGAAAATGGTTTGAATTTCTCTATCATATCGTAAAAAAAGCCAAAAATGAACCATTGTTTAATAAAAAGTACCTATCGCTCGCAAGAAGCAATCTTCTGTGGTATCTACAAGAGTTGTGTGAGAGAGTTGGATATAGTATGAGGCTAGACAATAAAAAATAGCAGCTTGTCAGGTGTAGATTTATTTTGAATTGTTGTAGATGTTGTAGATACAACAGAATTGATGTTCCTCCAATGGAGCGAGCCTTAACTTGGCGGGAGTGCTGGGTTGAACAGTAACAAAAAGCCCAACTTTTCTGCAAAAGAAAAGTTGGGCTTTTTGACGTTTATTGTGGCTTGGCCTCAAGCAGCCAAATTTTGCTTTCGAAGTCGCTATGCAGACCAGCGACGGATAAACCGGCGTACAACAGGTGGTCGCCGGCGAACGTGCCTTCGGACCCTTCGATTTGATAATCGAAGTCAGGGTTGAGTCCTTTGAGCCGCAGTGTCTTAAGCGGCGCATATGGCTGAGCAAGGACGCGGATGAAGACGACCATCGCTTGCGTCTTGTCTTCGGAGACGATCATCCAAGCCGTATCATTCCCTTCGAACGGGCTCAACAGGCGATACATATCGCCGAACTGAACTAACGGTCGAATTTTCTTATAATCGGCAACCTGCGCTTTGACGATTTCTTTTTCTTCATCGGTGAACTTCGTGAGATCCAGCTCATAGCCGAAGTTGCCAGACATCGCAACATGACCGCGCGTTTCGAGCGATGTTGTACGATGAACTTGGTGGTTAGGCACCGCAGATACATGGGAGCCCATAGAGCTAACAGGGTACACGATGCTAGTACCGTATTGGATTTTCAGACGGCAGACGGCATCGGTGTTGTCACTTGTCCACGTTTGCGGCATGTAGTGCAACATACCTGGATCAAACCGTCCACCGCCGCCGGAACAGCTTTCGAACAAAATATGCGGATATTCGGACGTGATCTTCTCCAAAACGTCATACAACCCAAGGATATAGCGATGTGCCGTTTCTCTTTGGCGCTCAGACGGTAATGAAGCAGATCCAATCTCTGTCATGTTCCGATTCATATCCCATTTCACATAGGTAATCGGAGCACTGCTTAGTATGTTTCGCAGCATGCCCATTACGCCTTCACGCACATCTTCACGGGAGAAATCTAAAATGAGCTGTCCACGACCTTCTGTGCGACGACGATCCGGTACATGCAGGCACCAATCCGGGTGATTGCGATACAGGTCGCTCTCGGGCGACACCATCTCTGGTTCAAACCACAGACCAAATTCAAGTCCTAGGTTATTCACTCGCTCTACCAAATCTTCAATGCCGCCAGGCAGTTTTACCTTATCGACAACCCAGTCACCTAGAGACGTTGTGTCATCATTTCTTTTGCCAAACCATCCATCATCCAGTACGAATAGTTCAATGCCAAGCTCTTTGCCGGCACGAGCAATGCTTTCGATTTTATCCGCGTTAAAATTGAAATACGTCGCTTCCCAGTTGTTGACCAACACAGGACGCACTTGATCACGATACTCACCACGGCAAAGTCTCGTACGGTACAGACGATGGTAGGCTCTGGACATCTCGCCAAGCCCATTGCTGGAGTAAACCATCACGACTTCTGGCGTTTGGAATTGCTGACCTGGCTCTAACAGCCAGCTGAAATCAAAGGGATTAATCCCCATATAAACACGAGCCGTTGCAAAAGGATCCACTTCCGCGTGAGCCGCGAAATTCCCACTGTACACGAGGTTGAATCCGTACACATCACCATGATCCTCGTTAGCCTCTTTGGACAACAGGGCAACGAATGGGTTATGGGAATGGCTGCTTGAACCGCGGCGGCTTTCTACCGTCAATTTGCCTGGGGCCAATGCTCTTCTTTCGATGTGTCGCTCACGCGCCCAACTGCCGGATAGTTGTAAAAGGTCCCAATCCGCATGGGCATAGTCGAGGCTCATACTTAAAGCACGAAGAAGTTTCAGATCTGCTGAACCTTCATTGATAAAGCGAACGGAACGGGTAATTGCCGCGTGATTGGCGAAAATCGTATAAGAAAGTATGGCACGCAAGCCAGCTAGCTTGTCCACGAGTTCAATTTCCAGGGTTTCCGCTTCGTGATCGGCTTCTACATACGTAGATGGTAAGCCTTCAAGCCCTGGCTTTCCTTGCACGATGCGGTGCTTGTCATAGACAAGTTCTGTAATCGTCGAACCATTCGGAAGTGCCACTTGGTAAGCTGGCTCGCGGAAATCACTTGTCCCATAAGCAGGAAATTCCTGAGGTAGGGTATCCAGTGAAAACACACGGTTTTTCGTATCCGGATTCGGTGAAAAAGACGCTCTTTCGGTATATTGAATAATCGAACCAAGTTGACCAGATCTTATTGGACGGCCCCAATATGCGTGGGCAAGATACGTAGAGTGCACGATCTGGAGCACATAGCTCATATGCTTGTTTTGTAAATGAAAAATACCTTGTGTTGGTTCAAATGAAATCGACATTTAAAATCCCTCCTATCGTCTATTATCTTATCCCAAGAGACAAGAAACTATGGAGATTATGCACCTACATATGGAGGAATGTCGTTTTTTAAGCAAAAAATAGAGCCTAGCCTTTATATTGAAGGCCTCGGCTCTATTCATTTATTAGCGGATTCATTTAGCCGTACTTGTATGTCATGCCATGGCCGCCCTTCGGGTACACCCAATCGATGTTATAGGAAGGACACGCAATCCGGCAAGTGCCGCATTCAATACAATTTTCAAACGCGACTGTCGTAATTTTGAGCTTCTTTTCCCACTCGTAAACATCCGAAGGACAGAAATAATTGCAGTCTTTCGTCACACAATTTAAACAAGTTTGTTTATCTTTGATCACGAGGTGGGATTTATCATCGCATTTATAACGAATGGTAAATAATTTATCTGAAATATCACTTTGGCTCATCCGTTCATCGCCCTCCATCCCTTATAGCCTAGCTTCATCAGGTTAACCGTACCGCCTGCGGCGTTTTTGATTAGCTTCATGGCCATTTTTTGTTTTTCGGCTTTCGTAATTCCATCAACGAGGAACATGTTGTACGCTGCTTCATTCACAGCCCGCGGCAGCCGATCGAATAAGAGACCTGGATCCTGTTCCTTCAGGAATTGGTGCATACCTTTGTATTTCTGTAAGTCTTTGTGCACAAAGGAATCACGAATTTTATTATCGTAGCTATGCATCGTCGGAGCTGAGAAATCCCCGCGTGCTTTCGCTTCGATAATCGCTTCCCCGGCCAAGCGGCCTGAGGTCATCGCCAGATTCGTCCCCTCCCTGTGGACAAAATTAACTAATTGCGCCGCATCGCCGCAGACGCACCAGCCATCGCCAGATAAGGTAGGCATCGAATGAAAACCGCCCTCTGGAATCAGATGGCCAGAGTACTCCTTGGTTTCTCCGCCTTGAATCAGTTTACGAATCATCGGATGCTGCTTAACGGCATCGAGTACAGCATAAGGCTTCACCTTTTTATCTCGCAAATGGTTCACCATAACGCCGACGCCTAAAGAGATCGTTTCTTTGTTCGTGTAGAGGAAGCCCATGCCTGCCATCCCGAGCGAAGTTTCGCCCATAAATTCAATGGTGACCCCTTCGTCACCCTCGAGCCCGAAGCGGTCCTCGATTTTTTCACGGGGCAGCGCTATTACTTCTTTTACTGCCAAAGATACCTCATCCGGCATCCATTCCTTATGAATCCCCATCGCTTTACCGAGCAATGAGTTCACGCCATCAGCAATGACGACAACATCCGCATACAAATCGCCGTCATCGCGGTCAGTACGTACGCCCACAACCTTGTTCCCTTCGCGTATTACATCCAGTGCAACCGTCTCGTAAATCGGAATCGCGCCAGCTGCGACGGCTTTTTCGGCAAACCATTGATCGAATTTGACACGTAATCCTGTGAAGCAATTGTAGGGCTCTTTGTACGCCTCATTACGATGACCGAAGGTGACCATTGATTCCTTGCCCATCATCCATATTCGTTGTTCAACTATATAGCGCTCCATCGGGAAATTCTTTTCTTTCCAAAATTCAGGAACAAGTTCCTCGATTTGCTTGCGATAGAGGACGCCTCCGAAAATATTTTTCGCACCTGGAAACTCTCCTCTTTCAAGCAGAACGACAGATAACCCTGCTCTCGCCATGGTGAGTGCCGCTGCTGCCCCAGCAGGTCCTCCGCCAACGACGATAGCGTCGAATTTTTCGTTCATTTTGCTTCACTCCTCTCTCGTGCTTCGATTGCCTCTGTTGCCGTTGGCTGGGTAGATGAAGAGGCATCAGCCACTGATGACGGATGAATGCCAAAAAGCGTGCGGCGCTTCCTAAATTCTTCTGTGATGGCAGGGACGATTTTGAATAGATCCCCCACCAGTCCATAGTGGGCAAATTGAAAAATAGGCGCCTTCTCATCCTTGTTGATGGCGACGACAACATCGGCATGACTCATACCGACGGTATGTTGCACCGCGCCAGAGATGCCGATGGCGAAGTAAAGCTTCGGCCGCACCGTGGCGCCCGTCTGACCCACCTGATGCTCGTGGCTGATCCAGCCGGCATCCACGGCAGCGCGGGACGCGCCAACGACACCGCCGAGCGCATCCGCTAGCTCAGCTAGCAGCTTGAAAGCATCGGGCCCGCCTAGTCCGCGGCCCCCAGCTACAATAATCTCGCATTCTTCGAGATTAAGCTTGCCGGTTTCGCGCAGGAAGTCAAGCACCTGCGCGTCAATCTCTTCCTCCCGCATCGTCGCGGTCATGGGGATGATCTCGCCTTGGCGCGCCGTGTCCTTTGGCAGCGCCTGAAACACGCCGGCACGCGCTGTTGCCATCTGCGGCCGGTATTGTTTACAGAGGATGGTGGCCATCATCTTCTCGGAAAAAGCCGGCCGGCTGGCCAGCAGCAGCCGCGAAGGCGGCGGCTCCACGTCGAGCTGCGTCGTGTCGGCCGTCAGCCCTGTTGGCAGGTGCGTCGCGATCGCGCCTGCCAGATCGCGGCCCGTCGCAGTCGCGCCGAACAACACAATCTCAGGCTTCGCATCCTCGATAAGCTTCAAGCAGACCCGGCTGTACGGCCGGGTTCTGTAATCGCGAAGCTCGGGGGCTTCGCAGAGATACACCCGGTCCGCGCCGTACTGCACGGCTTCATCGGCGAGATGTGCGACATTCTCGCCGATAACGAGCGCCATGAGCGGCGCTTCCAGCTTGGCAGCTAATTTTTTGCCTTCGCCAAGCAGCTGCCAGGATACCTTTTTCGCAATACCTTCACGCTGCTCAACAACGATCAAAACCCCGCGATACGCCGACCAATCCGGCATGGACGCTTCTGTTTGTTCCGTCGATTCCTCTTTTGCCATCGTGTCATCCTCCGTTCCTCTCTATCAAGCCCAATCCAATACCGTTTGCATGTCCTTCGTCAATAGCTGGTCAGCTAGCTGCGCAGCCCCTGCTTCTGGACTATCACATGTAATCATTTGTGTCTTCACCGCTTTGATTTCGGGTACCCATGTTTTGGCCACAATCGTTGGCGAGCCCTTAAGGCCAATCTTCGCCCGCTCCAGATCCGGAAAATCAGCCGTCGTCCATACCGTAGGCTTATATCGGGCTGCTCGAATCATTCCGGGAAGTGAGGCACGTCTTACTTTATTCAACTCTTTAAGTGCAGTTATCAGTACCGGCATGCTTGTCTCAACAACTTCAATGCCATCCTCTAGCAACCTATGAACTCGCACTTTGCGGTTTTCTTCATCCACTTTCACAACTTGATTCACATACGTAAGCTGTTCTAAATCCAATCGGCAAGCCACACCTGGACCAACTTGTCCCGTGTCACCATCTAGCGTCTGTTTTCCGCAAAATACGATATCCACAGGCCCCCATGTTTCCGCAATTTTGCGAATCGTTCGCGCGACAACATAAGACGTTGCTAATGTGTCGGCACCAGCAAAACCACGATCTGTCACCAATACCGCATCATCAGCGCCTAGGGAAATACATTCCTTGAGCCCTTTTTCAGCGGGAGGCGGCCCCATCGTAACAACCGTGATGCGCGCACCTTGCTCATCCTTAATGCGAAGCGCCTCTTCCAAGCCATGCATATCATAGAAATTCACAATACTGGGGACACCTTGACGAATGAGCGTATTATTCTTGGGATCAATGCGAATTTCTCTAGAGTCCGGTACTTGTTTGATACAAACAACGATATGCAGCATCTCTGCACCCTCCTATTCTTGCGGGGAACTAGCTTGCATCATCTAACCTTAAAACGTTGCAACCTTCTTGGCATCGCGCAGTTGTGACTTGTGATGTGTCTGTTATTTGTTGTCACCTTTCAGCAATCTCTGTCTGATAGCCTGTCATCATTGTGAAATTTGTCACGTAAATGTCGATACGAAATCGCTTTCAGAGCTTTTAATGAAATGTCGTCGAACAAGTAGAAAGAAAAGAATCTAACACAGTATATGCAACAGGTTGCGGAACTTGACTAAACCTGTGAAATTTGAAGTGTCACTGGCCGTGTATGCCGAAATTCAGATTGACGTGCGAACCAACTTTTACTTCGATCATAGTAAGCTCGATTTGTGCCCCTACTCCTACTCCACCTTATTTATGCTCCGTTTCCGGGTCTAGCTTTTTCCGACTGACTGTCTCGTAAGAACACATTTTCTGTTATATCTACAAGTATTGAAAAAAGAGTTGTGAAAAGCACTGCGTACACCTGCATTCGAATAGCTATTAATTACTATTGTAGATACAACAGAATTTTGTTTTTCAAGGTGGGAAGGCGGTTGGAGTTGGGGTTTGGGTTGGGGTTGGGGTTGGCTTTGCTCTTGGCTTTGGTCTTGGCTTTGGTCTTGGCTTTGGTCTTGGCTTTGATCTTAGCGTTGGTCTTGGCGTTGCCGTTGGGCTTGATCTTGGGCTTGCGGTTGCGGTTGCGGGTGGGTTCGGCTTGTTCTTGATCTTGGGGCTGAGGTTCGGGTTCAGGTCGGAACCCCTAACAAAAATAAAAACTGTCCGAGGCGACTTAAGCACCTCTAGACAGTTAAATGCAATCAATATAATTTACCATAGGTTAACACCACGGTAATGCCGTGATTATCTTGTGTTGCCTGGTCTAACAACAAGTACTCCTCAGCCTATACATTTACCTTTGTATATCGATTCGCTGGAATCGGTATCCCCAAATTCCCACGAAGTGTATCCGCTTCGTACTCCGTCCGATACAGCCCACGCTCTTGCAGAATCGGCACAACGAGGTCAACGAAGTCATCTAATCCTTTAGGCAGGGCAGCTGCGATGATAAAGCCGTCTGCGGCATTTTCTTCGAACCAAGCTTGCACGCGATCCGCGACATATTCTGGGGTACCCGTGAATTCATTGCGCGGTGTAGCGACATTCAAAGCGACTTGGCGCAGCGTTAGGTTTTTTTCCTTGGCGGTTTGCTTAATTCTGTCCGTACCACTGCGGAAGCTGTTGCTGCCGAAATCGCCTAAATCCGGGAACGGCTCATCCAGCGGGTATTGGGAGAAGTCGTGGTGCTCGAAGAAACGGCCAAGATACTCCAGTGCCTTGTCAATCGTCACCAATGCAGCGACTTCTTGATATTTACGCTCTGCTTCTTCTTCGGTCACACCGATAATCGGGGCGATGCCCGGTAATATGACAACTTCGTCCGGATTGCGGCCTTCGGAGGCGGCTCTCTTTTTAAGATCAGCATAATAGACTTTCGCTTCTTCGATCGACTCATGTCCTGCAAAAATCGCATCCGCCACTTTCGCTGCAAACGCCCGGCCATCCTCAGATGCGCCTGCCTGGAAAATCACGGGTTGACCCTGTCTCGAACGCGCAATGTTCAACGGACCTTGAACAGAGAAATATTCACCTTTGTGGTTCAAGGTATGCAGCTTGCTTGGGTCAAAGAAGACGCCGCTCTCTTTATCCCGAACAAACGCATCATCTTCCCAAGAATCCCACAGCCCGCGTGTCACTTCCAAATACTCATTCGCGATGCGATAACGCTCAGGGTGTGTAGGATGTTCCGCTTTGCTATAGTTTTTCGCTGAGCCTTCCAGCGGGGACGTCACAACGTTCCAACCGGAACGCCCGTCACTGATCTTATCGATAGAGGCAAATTGCCGAGCCACTGTGAAAGGTTCACTGTACGAAGTCGATAATGTGCCTACAAGACCAATATGGGAAGTGACCGAAGCCAACGCGGAAAGGATGGTAATCGGCTCAAAACGATTCAAGAAATGCGGAATCGATTTCTCTGTAATATAAAGTCCGTCTGCGATAAATACCAAATCGAATTTACCTGATTCTGCTTTCTGTGCCTGCTGTTTATAAAAGCCAAAATTCACACTGGCATCCGTAATTGCCTCTGGGTGTCTCCAACCCGATACATTACCACCAACACCATGAATAATGGCGCCTAATTTTATTTGTTTTTGCTTAGCCATAGTTATCTCCGTCCTTTCACAATATCGCAGCGGTTTGTAATTGCAATTTATAGCTTTTCACGAGGATCTCGCCTTTTTGAATGTCTTTGTCAAACGCACGTTCAAAGCCGAGTCGTTCATAGAGTTTGACCGCCGACTCCATCATATCTGATGTATGCAAATGCAACGTGGTCGCTCCAAGTTCAATAGCACGCTTGATGTTTTCTTTAATAAGCAATGTAGCAATCCCACGTCCTCTAGCGCTCGGTGATACAGCTAACAGGCGGAGAATGGGAGAATGTATACCGAGTTCCGGCGCACCATAGGCGGTTTCAGAAGATTGAAACAAGAGTGAGCTTCCGATGATTTCACCATCAATTTCGGCAATAATCCGAGCAATTGGTGTGTCACTATCAACAGATGCGACTATATTTTCCTTATATTGATCCCAGCCCTCTGGAGGCAGCACAGCACGATATTGACCATAGGCGTCTTCCAGAACTTTGCGAATCGCATCGCGATCTCCATCATTCGCTTCTCGAATAAGAACAACTTTATCATCCGACATACGAAATTCCTCCCTATACTCGCGCTTCTAAAGCTTGCTTAATCCTTGCAATTTGCCCCAAATGGTTCTGAACATGTGCGACAAAAGACTGAACAACATCCCTTAGGGTGAGTGTTTGGCCTTTGAAATTCACACCTGTTTTGTCCCAATCTTCCGCTGACAATCGCTCAAACAAGGCATGGTTATATACTAATAATGAATGAAAAAGAACTAAGATATCGGAAGCTAAGCCCTCGTTGGCTTTGGCGCTGCTAACCCATGGATCTTGATCGAACGCTGGTAATTGAGCCGATGCCCCAGAAATAATAGCGCGAATTCGGAATGAGACGACGATATTATGATCGGCTAGATGAGATAAAACCTCGGTTACACTCCATTTATCTGATGCAGGTTTCCAACTCAATTGACCATCGTTCAGTCCTTGAATTGCTTCCTGCAGTTGTTGATGCGTATACAAATAGGCGGATAAATCAGGAATCGTTGAACTCATGTCGATACCTCCAGTGGGTGGTTGGATGATAGCTCTTGTAAGGCTTTTTCGGCTAAAACGGCAAAATAGTGCGCACTGACCGGTAACGCTCGTTCATCAATATCAAAAGCGGGATGATGCCATTCTTGCGGGCCTGATGTGCCCATGAATACGAAAACACCAGGTATTTTCTTTTGATAATAAGCGAAATCCTCTCCTGCTGGAGATGGCACGGGTGTTATCACTTGCAGACCTGCTTGCTCAGCAGCCTCAACAGCCAATTGCGCTAGTGCCTCATCATTGAACACGGATGGCGGCCCTTTAATCCATCGAAGTGAAGCTTTTGTCGCATAGGCAGCGGCTACACCGTGCACCACTTGCTCAAATCTTTTGATAATAAGCGTTCTAACACTTTCATCGAAAGTCCGCACGGTACCATCCAAGATGGCTTTATCCGGAATAACATTCCAAGCTGTACCACTGTGAATCCTTGTCACACTTATGACCGCGCTCTGCAAGGAGCTGATGTTGCGACTCACGATCGACTGAAGTGCGGTCACGATGTGTGCCCCTGTTACAATCGGGTCAATTCCCGCTTCTGGAACGGCTGCATGTGTACCCAGTCCTTCAACCTCGATCACAAAGCCGTCCGCAGCTGCCATCAAAGGACCGGCTTTGATGCCTATTGTCCCCACTGGGAGATCAGGTTTGTTGTGCATGCCATAAATCGCGCGCACCCCTTCAAGTGCGCCGCTTTGAATGACTTGCTCCGCGCCCTGCGCTTTCTCCTCAGCCGGTTGAAAAATGAATCGAACCGTTCCCTTCAGCTCTTTTTCCTGCTGCTTGAGCAGGATGGCTGCCCCGAGGACGGCGGCTGTATGGAAATCATGCCCGCAAGCATGCATCTTGCCTGCAACCTGCGACGCATAGGGAAGACCCGTCTCTTCTTGAATCGGCAGTGCATCGATATCTGCACGAATCGCAATGATTGGCCCCCCCTGTAAGCCGCCTACTTCGGCAATAAGGCCTGTTTTCAGCTGAAAATCAGCGATACGAATACCCGCTTCTGTCAGCCAACCACGAATAGCAGCAGTCGTTTGAATCTCCTCATGCGATAATTCAGGATGCTGATGCAACTGACGCCGGATGTGCACTAGCTTCTGAGCTAACTCCGGCAGCGTCCCTTCCAATGGTGTTGTACTCATCCTTACTCCTCCTTGCCTCTATACCAATGATTCTGCGAATGCTTCACTTAACAGCTCAAAGGAGCGCAGACGTTTGCTAAAATCTTTCACAGATGTTGTTACGATAAATTCATCAATGCTATATTTTTGCTGGAGTTCAAGCAGTTTCTGACGTACTGTTTCTTTGGTCCCGCGTGTAATTTCAGCTTGCTTCTCTTCAACCGTAAACTTAGCCTGCGTTTGGCGGCCGTACTCTTCGGCTTGTTCCAGCGTGCCTACAGTTAACGTCTTACCATTTTCCAAATGGATTTTGACATTCTTATATTCGCCTGCAAGCTCGTTTGCCTCTTCCTCTGAATCCGCAACGATTAAGGAAAGTGCGAGAAGCAACTGAGGTCGAGTCCCTTTATCCGAATTAAAATGTGCGTGATACGCTTCGAAAGCCGCTTCAGCAATTGATTGATCGCCATTAATGAATTGGGCAAATACGTAAGGCAAACCGGATTCCGCTGCCGATTGCGCACTCGCGCTGCTTGCTCCGAGGACATAAATGTCTACAGGTGTTGGCGGAATAGGTGAAACGCGCAGGCCTTTCAATGGATGCTCGGCATGCAGGTCATTTCGTACAAATTGCTGCAGATCATTTAATTTTTCTGCCAATGTGGCAGCTTCTGTTATACCTTGCTGTAAAGCTTTGGTTGAGCGTGGAAGTCCACCAGGCGCACGGCCTATACCCAGATCAACTCTGCCTGGCGCCAGTGTAGCAAGTACATTAAAGTTCTCCGCCACCTTATAGGGGCTGTAATGTTGGAGCATAATACCGCCAGAGCCAATGCGTATGCGCTCGGTTTTAGCTAGTAGATGTGAGATTAAAACCTCTGGCGAAGATCCCGCTACCTGCTCGGAATCATGATGCTCTGACACCCAGAATCGGTGATAATCCAATGATTCGGCTTTCTGCACAAGTTCAACTGTATGCTGAAATGCATCGTAAGCTGTCTCTCCTGGAAAAACGACACTTTGATCCAAAATACTCAGTTTTATCCCCATGTCCCTACACTCCATTTCGTTTCATGACTTCCTGCTATATGTTGTAACTCCACTCGGGCGTAATACGCTTGAGAAATTGCTTTGTCCGTTCTTCTTTGGCATTGCCGAAAATCTCCCTCGGATTGCCTTCTTCGACGATCACACCTTCATCCATAAACACCACATGATTAGCGACTTCACGGGCAAAACCCATTTCATGGGTAACAATTATCATCGTGATGCCTTCTTTGGCAATCTTCTGAATCACATCCAGGACTTCACCAACAAGTTCAGGATCTAAAGCTGAAGTCGGTTCATCGAATAAGATGACTTCTGGATTCAAGGCTAGTGCTCGTGCAATACCCACACGCTGCTGTTGTCCGCCGGAGAGTTGACTCGGATAAGCATCCAGCTTACTCGCTAAACCAACTTTTTCAAGCACCTTGACACTAATGTCTCTCGCTTTCTCTTTGGACTGCTTCTGAACAATGACGAGTCCTTCCATGACATTTTCCAGTACGGTTTTATGTTTGAAAAGATTGTAATGCTGAAACACCATCGCTGTTTTCTGACGTAGCGTATGGATCTCATCTTTGGTAGGACGCTTATAATTCACCGTGAATTTGCCTATCGTCACCTCGCCGTTATTTGGCTTCTCCAAATAATTCATGCAGCGCAGGAGGGTTGTTTTCCCGGAACCGCTGGGGCCAAGAATACAAACGACTTCCCCTTTTTGCACTGTCAGGTTAATCCCCTTCAGTACCTCGTTCTTTCCGAACGATTTCGTGATATTCGTCATTTGAATCATGATACGCCACCTCGGTTATACAGATTGATTCGTTTCTCTAGTAAGCCTGTTGCTCGTTCGATCAGGAAGGTAATTCCCCAGAAAAGCAGCGCGGCCGCGATATAAGCTTCGAAAAATTTCCAGTTCGTTGTAGCAACAATTTGTGCCTTTGCATTAATTTCGACAACCGATACGGTGAAAGCCAGTGTCGACCCATGCAGCATGCCGATTAGGGTATTGGATAAGTTCGGTAAACTCACGGCGAGTGCTTGTGGCAAAATGATGCGGCGCAGCGCTTGTGGCGTGGTCATTCCGATGGAGTAAGCCGCTTCAATCTGACCGCGATTAATGGCGACAATCCCCGATCGCACAACCTCTGACAGGTACGCACCTGCTGTGATTGAGAAAGAAAGAAAGGCAAAACCAATCATCGGAATCGAGACAGCGCGGAAGCTCCAGCCCATCGCAACGGAAATGCCATCAATGATCATCGGCAAACCGAAATAAATGAGCAACAGATGCATGAGCATCGGTGTACCTCGAACAAAAGTCACGTAAGCCGTCGCGAGATAATGAATGTAAGGCACTCGATATAGTCGGATTAAAGCTACGGATGCCCCTATCAAGAATCCGAAAAAGACGGAAACAACGGTAATCAACAGTGTGTTAGGCAGTGCGGACAGCAATTGCACAAAGGCCGTCCATATGAAACCAGGATCGATACTCATGCTTGAAAGCCCCCTTTATCCGGCTGGGTGGACCATATTCCTTTGAACCAGCGGCGTGAGAGTGGTTGACGTTCTTCGGTCACAAGCGGTTGCTCGTGCTGAAGCAGTCGTTTCTCCACATACATAAAGAGCTTCTCTAGTCCAAAACAGATGATGAAGTAAATGATTGAAAGCGAAATATAGGTTTCCATAAAATGCTGGGTTGCCGCGCCAAGCGTCTGTGCTTTCCCCATCAACTCCATCGCTCCTAGAGAGAAGGCGAGTGATGTATCTTTCAAATTCGCTATGAGCAAGTTTGTAAAATTCGGAAGTGAAATGGCTAATGCTTGCGGCATAATGATTCGTGTAAAAGCTTGATAACCTGTCATGCCAACGGAATACGCAGCCTCCACCTGACCTTTATCGACTGCTTTAACTGCTGCACGAATGACTTCCGAGATGTAAGCACCCGAATGGAGTGCAAAGGTAAGAATAACAAAGGTTAATACAGGTGCTTTTGACACATCCACATGTATCGTCTTCAATATTTCAGGAAGCCCGTAATAGATGAGGAACAGCTGGATCAGGATCGGTGTTCCACGAAAAAAGGAGACATAGATTTGTGATAACCTTTGCACCACCGGTATTTGGTAGAGCCGGGGGAGCGCGATGAGAAATCCAAAGACGATCCCCAGCAACATCGAACAAGCAACAATGAATAGCGAGATATGAATGTAACTCAGTAATTTTGGTAAGAAATCAAATACATAGGTGATATCGAATTGGTTGGCCATGATGGCGATCTCACCTCTCTTAGAGTCATAGAATAGAAACTATTTCGCGTCGTCTTTTTTCGTGAAGTCTCCGCCCAACCACTGTGTGCTTAACTTCGAAAGTGTTCCATCGGCTTTGATAGCCTTCAACGCCACGTCGATTTTATCGGCCAGCTCTTGCCCGTCTTTATCGTTTTTGCGGAATAAGAAGCGTACTTCTGCCTCATCAATAATCGGCCCAACTGCTGTTAATTTGCTTTGTGGATCAAGCAACGGAAGTAAGAAATCTGCGCCAAGCGCCCCATCCGCACGCCCGGTTGTCAGCTGATTCACTAGATCGTTCGCAGCGCCGCTTTGATAAACAATTTTGATCGCATTGTCGTGCGTTTTATTGTAGTTCTCCAACAATGTCGCTTCTGCGCTCGTTGCCGTTGTTAAAGCCTTTTTACCTTTTAGATCATCGATCGATTTCACGGTTGTGTTATCTTTGGCAACAATGACCTTCGTTTTCCAATACGCATAAGGCTCGTTGTTGAACAGGTATTTCTCTTCACGCTCTTTGTTCTTCTCAATTTCATGAGCAACGAAGTCGATCTTGTTTGTTTCTAAGCTAAGAAGCAGGTTAGCGAAATCCATTGTTTTAAACTCAAATTCATATTCAGGCAATCGTTTATCTAGCTCTTTCACCAATTCAATGTCATACCCGGTTAATTTACCGTCTTTGTCAAGGAAAGCCACGTTCGGAAACTGTGTGCCTGTGCCTACGACAATTTTTTTAACTTTCACGGGTGCTGTTGTTGCCGCTGCACTTGCGACTGGTGCTTTCGTGCTATCTGCAGCAGCCTTAGGGGATGCATTCGTTGTCTCGCTTTTGGAACCGCATCCTGCTACTACCAAAGCTAAAGCTACTGTTGTTACTGCAAGTGTTGTGAATTGTTTCATTGTGAACCCCTCCATTGTTTTGTATGTTTTAATCCTTATAATTCCTACTTGTTTTGTATGAATTATAGCTATGCATTTAATTTATCATCCTAATCCGAAACTGGATAATAGAGTTTTTCTATATAGATATCAAGAAATCAAATTTGATCTTGAATCGATTGGGCGATCCCTTTACATAAATCTAAAGCATGATTGAACCATAAGCCGTTCTCTCCGTTCAGGGCAATCATGTTTGTTTGTAGTGAAATGCCGGAAACTTCTTGAAAATGGATAGGAAACAACTTCTTTTCTTTAACTTCTTGTTCGACACACAGACTGGGCAGAAAAGCAATGCCAACTCGGCTCAACACTAATTTCTTCGCTGTTTCGAGCGTGTCGGTCTGAAATTCAATATTCGGCGGCTGGCTCATGCTGGCAAATAAGCGATGAATTCGCATCCAGTCGAGGGATCCGCATTCGAAGAAAACGAGTGGATACTCACCAATCTCATCAATAGACAGCGAGTCTTTTCCAATAAAGGGATGCCCCTCGTATACATAGAGTCGAATAGGATCTTCATACGCCTTGGCCGAGAGCAAATTCGGATGACTGATATTGCGAACAAAGCCTACATCTAACTCGCGGCTCAATACTTTGTTAATAATTTCTTCTGAGGGAGCTGTTGTCAGCTTATACTTCACATCTGGATACTTCTGTTTAAGCTTTGGAATGATGGTAGGCATGATGTAGTTGGAAACTGATACCGTACACCCCACACGCAACTCGTTCGGCAGAGTTCGTTTTTGCTTCAATTCAATTTTACTTTTCTGAAAAGTTTGCAGCAGTTGCTGGGCATAAGGGAGAAACTTCTTCCCCTCATCTGTCAGTGAAATCTGTTTCCCGACCCGCTCGAACAAACGGCTGTCCAGCTCCCTTTCAAGGGATTGTATGCGTGCTGTAACGGAAGGTTGAGATAAAAAGAGGATTTCTGCTGCTTTGTTAAAGCTGCCATAATGAATCACATAAACGAATGCTTCGATATTCTCAATGTTCACAAGATCACCCCATTTAAAGACCATATAATTAAAACTTATAATTCCGATAAACTAACTTGGTTTAAGGTTGTTATAACTATAAATCAACTCCCAGTAAGTGTCAACAACAAAAAATAAGCCGTCTCCCTTTAGATAGGCGACAGCTTATTTCGGGGTATTTACTCGTTTCCAAGTTCGTTGGAAGGTGCTTATTACTAATCAACTACAGGCTGCAATCGCCTCATTAATTCGCTCTCTCACATCCAGCATCCACGCGGTACTATGCGGATAGACCGAGAATGTTAACGGTTCTGCTAAGCCTTCTTCTATCAAGGCAACTGTTCTTTCCTTGCCGATGAACGACTCCAACAGTTGCAGGGCACGCATGTCCTGCAGCGCTTCATAGAATACTTCGAGACGAATCGATTCGATGGGCCCCTCTTCGCCTGGATAAACCAGAAAGCTATCGCCAGAAGGGAACGCGTGTAAGGCATCTGTCACTTTGAACGGATCAAGCTGTTTCACCGCATACTGGGCGTAATAAAAGTTATAACCCCAATGAAGGAAGCCTTGGATACCAAACTTATACAGCTGAAGACCGATCACACGATTTCGGGCTGAAGGCATGTTGAAGAAACGATTGGATACATCCTTGTACTGAGCACAACAATAGTACGTCCATAGATCAGGTATTCCCGCTTCTAAGAAAGGACCGATATGATCATTAGACGGAATCGGTTTTTGAACAATCCCCTGTTCATAGTACGAAATCTCTGTCAACGCATCGATGATCGGATAGTCAGGAGGAAGCAGTTTCTTAACTAGATCGCTCGCGTTCTTGTACGTCTCCAAATGCTCCTGTAAGGGCTCATCTGACACATGGAAATAGGTGCAGGAGGCGATGCCCAGTTTACGAAGAACGCGATCAAGATCAGGGAGAAGTTGTCCAAGGAAATTCGCATACGCTTCACCCGAAGCATCGGTATCCCAGCCAAATATTCGCTGCTCTTCACCTTGATAAGTAGCCATAATCTTGGGCGTATGTTTGGCTCCCCATTGGGTAAATAAATGGGAGATTTCGAAGTATTCGACTCCCTTGCTTTGGCAAAGCGCAACCCATCTCTCCAGCTTCCTATAGTCAAAATGATATACCCTATCCCCCTCGATGCTGCCATCTTCAATTTCAACACCGATTAGTTGCACGGTTGGCCGCTCTCCACCAATGGCCGTATCAAGCGGCGGTGTGAAAATCGGAGTTAGTATCATATTGATGCCATGTTTGACTGCTGTCTCGATAAACGCTCCGATTAGCCGCCAATGTTCTTCACTAAACACATCCACCTGGTAATACGTCGCGATGCAATCCGTGTGAAACCATTCCGTATGGAGCAGTTTCTGCTTCGGAAGCGCTGCTGCAAGCACCGTAAGCTCTAGCACTTCTTCGCCTAGCGGCTCCCCTTCATCAGAGGTCAGCATCACCTTCAGCGCATAGGACCCAGCGGGAACTCTAGCATTCAGTTCTACGTTGATCCATAAGGAACGCCATTGACCTGGTAGCGCTGTTACCCCCATCTCATCAAGAGGATACAAGGGATCTGGGTACAAGCCCGGCCCTGTGCGAAGTACCTGCGCATCATGATCTGCATAGCATGGCATTTCGGAAGGCACCAGACCAACGGTTCGGATTGTAAAAGGAAGTCCAAGCGTCGACACGACATCTACCGCTATGTTTTTCAACAAC
This sequence comes from Paenibacillus pectinilyticus, assembly GCF_001700435.1. Taxonomy (GTDB): domain Bacteria; phylum Bacillota; class Bacilli; order Paenibacillales; family NBRC-103111; genus Paenibacillus_E; species Paenibacillus_E pectinilyticus. The sequence goes on along the minus strand of NZ_LYPC01000027.1, from coordinate 1,004,555 downwards.
TTGTTGGACGTATAAGCAACTTGAAAAGCAAATTGCTCTCCTCTTAAAGCTGTTGCATGTGTGTAAGGCGCTTCAAGCGGAGCCTCATCTGCAAAAACTTTGGATAAGGAGCTTAAACATCGGGTTTGAAATATAAGTTGAGAACTCATTCATCGCATCTCCTTTCTGTGTCGTCTTGTAGTTATTTTCTCTATGTCCAGACCAAATCTTGAAACGTACCCGTTTGTGCGGACTCCTGTGCTTTCATACACATCAAAGCGCTCAACAATCCATCATCAAGCGTAGAAATGGAACTCGCTTTCCCCTTCATGATCTCGATGAAATTACGCGCCAGTTTCTCGTCGCCGCCAAAATGATTACTTCCAGCTGCAAGGTCATACGTTTCGACACGAGCGGTATGGTGCATATATACTTTCACTTGTCCGCTATAGAAATCAAATTCAACTGTCCCTTTATACCCCATGAAACGCGCACCACGAGCAGCGGCGCCCTTGCGGATAAAGAAATTCTGAGAGTATGACATGTGCATACCGCTTTTATATCGGAAAAGAGCGCTTCCAGAATCCTCATTCCCTGTATCCTCCGCATAGCAGCAATATTGCCAGCTCGGGTCAGTATCATCTGTAAACGTAACGGTACTCTCTAAGCACGTTCGATTATCTTCACAATCCACACATTTGAGCCCAGCAGATTTATTGCCCTTGAATATTTGCTTAGAGGTCATCGCAGCTACATTGATCGGATTCTGTCCCAGCACAAATTGGATATAGTCAAAATCATGCGTTGCCTTTTGCAGGAAAAGCCCGCCAGTGACTTCCTCATCACGATACCAATCTTGAAAATAAACACGGCCGTATGGCACATTATTAATCGCTTGCACGTGCTCAACCGTACCTATTTTACCAGACTGAATGATTTCCTTGACCAGCTCCACAATGGACGTCGCCCTTAACGGGAAGGAAACCACAACAGGAGACGCTGCTGCTTCATAGCCCTGTTTTAAACGAAGCAGATCTTCATAATTGGTGGCTACCGGCTTTTCCAGATAGAGCGGAAGATGATGCTTAAATACCTTCAATCCCATTGTCGTATGTAGATTACAGCGCGTGCCGATCATGGCACCATCTAATTGCTCAGATGCTAGCATCTGTTCTGGCGTTTCATAATAGGTGATATCCTTCCAGCCTCGCTCATCCAACTGAGCTTTAATCTCATCCTTACGTACATCTACAATCGCTGTTATCCGGCAGTCCGCATCTGCCTTCAGTACTTCACTAATGACGTTCCCAATCCTCTTGCCATAGCCAATCACACCTATTTTCATGCTTGCTCCCCCTCAACTTAATGCTACCTTGATTATAAAAGATGGCCCTCCCCTTTTCTTTGTCATGAAAGACGATTTTTTTGTAATTTATGGTGTGATATGATAGTCCATATGGCTAGCATCGAACTAAGCAGGAGTGACTCCTATGGGAATTAACACATCAAGCGCTACCGAATATAAGCGGACACATTTGATGATGAGTCTGGTTATCAATACTGTCATTACCATGCACTACTTCGAGTTTGGGAAGGACTATGCGTTCAACGGTGAGAAGCATGACTTCTGGGAATTTCTCTACGTGGATCGTGGCGAGGTCGAGGTTCAGGCCGATGATAATCGCTATCTGCTCAAGCAGGGATCGATTATTTTCCATAAACCCAATGAATTTCATAGCTTCTATGCGACCAAAGGGAAAGCTCCCAATTTAATTGTCATGACATTTGACTGTCATTCGAAAGCGATGCAGTTTTTTGAAAATAAGCTTCTCTATCTGGAGGATGAAGAACGCAATCTGCTTGCGCAGATCGTAAGGGAAGGTCAGCAGGCTTTTGAATTCCCTTTCGGTCACCCGCTTGTGAGGCGCCCTGATGCGCCTGTGGGGAGTGAGCAAATGCTGCAAAGCTATTTAGAAATCCTCTTGCTTCGCTTGCTCCGCAAATCTTCGTCAGGTGAGGCGGATACATCCTTATCTACAGGGGCAAAAGAAAAATCAGTTCACGATTTGACGACCAAAGTCATTGCTTATATGGTGGAAAATATCGATGCACAACTCACTTTGAACGATATTAGTCAATTATTCTGTGTGGGTAAATCGCAGCTCAAGGATCTCTTCAAAAAGCATACTCGCTATACGGTGATGGAGTATTTCGCGAAATTAAAAATTGATCAGGCCAAGGTCCTAATTCGAGAAGAAGATTACAATTTCACAGAGATCTCAAGGCGGCTCGGTTTCAGTTCGGTTCACTATTTCTCCAAAGCTTTTAAGAAAGCCACGCTGATGAGTCCTTCGGAGTATGCACGCACGGTGAAGTCACGTATGTAGAAGCAGTGCTGACAGCTCTCTCTATCCGCAGATAGGTGGTTTTACCCATAAGTAAGCTAATCTTGCTTATTTCTCCCCAATCTCAGGATTCTCATCTGATAGGACCACAGAAAGTGCTTATTCATCGCTACTTACAGTATTTTCCGGTCCTTCAAAGCCAATAAGCACTTCTACCTTGCTTAAGCCTGTTCTCGCCTAGGATTTCAGACATATAAGCACTTCTCGTTGCCTTATTGCCTGAGCTATCACCTAAGATGCAGCTAATCCTACGCGAGATGATGGTCGCTCGCTTGGCGAATAATCCTCACCCGCAGATTCGAAACAACAAAATCCCGCACGCTGCTGATTGGCAGACATGCGGGATTTTCTACTAGCAGAAGCGAATTAATCTTCGTCTTCCTCAACCTCATAGGTACACTGGAATCGTTCCACGCCAGGGTACTTCTCACCCAGGCTGCGAATCACGAAACCTACATTGCGGTAAAATTGCACCGCATCCTCATCCGTTTCAACCGTGATGCGAGTCGGCTGCATATCTTCGATGATTTCCAGCAGCATGCCGCGACCGAAACCTACGCCTCTGCTCTCTGGGTCAACCGCCAGATGATTCAGTGTCATCTCCTGCTTCTCATTCATCACAAAGCCGATAATTCCGACAAGGATACCTTCTGACTCATAGGCGAACAACCATGCGTCTTCATCCTCTTCATACTTGCTTAGTGCATATTGTAAGCTATCCTCGTCAGGAAAAACGCTATAGCTAAGTAATTCCTGAATTTCGCCTTCGTTAAGACGGGACTTCACGTTCAGTAACACGTCGTTTCACTTCTTTCTTTAATCGGTTATCTCCCCATAATCTACTAATCGGAGCACGCTGTCAACTTGCTTATCCAGAATGAAAAAACCTGCAGCACAATGCCGCAGGTCTTGCCACGTGCTATTCCTCACAAACTCGCTCAAGGACTTCTCGCCATTGCTCTAGCGTGCTGTCTCTGCTGATGAGCCATGCTTTCCCCTTACCCGCTGCTTGCGCAAGCACGATTGGTTGCGATATGTCTAAAGCGTCTGTGACAAAGTTATTATGCTGCCAGTCAAATAAAGCGCTGAACAGCTTTGGCACTGCAGTTAGAAACACATTCGCATCGTTCTTGCGGAATATATCGGTCGTGACGATAAGCTTGCCGCCACCGCGTACATAAGAAATCAGCATCTCTTCCAGCAACTCATCGTATAGGATGTGAAGAGGGACAATCAGCAGTTCATAGTCTTTGATCTGTTGGGGCGTGTAGACAACATCGACCTGTTTGCCAAGCTCGAACAACGGTCGGTAAACCGTATCCACGACATAGGTGGCATAAGGCAGTCGATCGCTAACCGAAATCTGATAGCTCCATGAGCTGTCAAAATGATAGTACAACCCGACTGTTGCATCAGCAACCGGCGGCTTCACGGTTTTCCGCTCGGCAACCCCCTGCGTATAGCGCTGAACGACGCCGTAATTGAACGAGGGTTCACCCGTCAGGGTGAGCAATTCTTTGCTGCCCTTCCCCTGTTCTTGGCCCCAGGGGAACGGCTTCATTTTGAACAAGAAAAACTTCTCACAGCCCCGCTCCTCGATGATTCGCATATCCCGCTCCAGCTGCCCTGCACCTGAACCGTACTCCATCATCCAGAATGGCTTGGAGAGGACACTGCGGCTGGCATCCGAATAGAAAGCAATCTCATGCGGCTTATCGCTGTAGATGTCCATCCCGACCACATCTAAAGTCGCAAACATGTCGACCCAATTGATGTTATCGCCCCAACAGAACATGAACCCATTCGTTGTAATCGGACGCTCTCCGATCCAATGGCGAAGCGCGCGTTCCTGCATACGCGCAAACTGGACGAGACCCTGCGAAGAGAATCTAGCAAACTCTAGCTCCAGACTAGGATGCGGCCACATCATCACATCACTCTGAATGGGAGCTGGCAGTGGTATTTGTGCCCAGTTCTGATAATGCTGAGACCAGAACACCGTACCCCATGTGTCATTCAAATGTGCGATTGTCTCATATTTATCAGCCAAATAGTGATGGAAAGCTTTCTTCGCGCAATCCCCATAATCATATTTGGTCTCACCGCCAAATTCATTATCCAATTGCCAAGCGACAACATTCGGATGCTGACCATAACGCTCTGCCATCAAGCCAACAATCCGTATCGCATATGTTATATAGTTAGGCGAATAATATGACCGATGCTGGCGCGCGCCGAAGCCTACGGTTTTGCCACTTTTATGTACGGGCAGCACATCGGGATACTGCTCAACCAACCAGATCGGCGGACAGGCTGTCGGCGTGCACAGCACGACACCGATCCCATAATCAGCCGCCAACGCTATCGCCTGGTCTAACCACGCCCAGTTATATACACCATCTGCTGGCTCCATGGTCGACCAAGCGAATTCAGCAATTCGGATATAGGGAATTCCTGCTTGTTGCAGCTTTTTATAGTCAATCGGCCATTGCTCAGATGTCTCATGTTCGGGGTAATAGGCTACGCCTATCTCCATATTCCTTCCCTCCAATGCGGGCTTGCCCACTACTTGTTCTGACTCAAAATCATGACGCCATTTCCCTCAAGTTTAGTCTCTTCGTGAAGCTCTTGCTCTGATAACAGATCGAAGAAACGGGAATGTAACTGAACTTGCGCAGCTTCGATCCGATGATTAATAACGAACATGTAGGCTTGATCCCCTTGCTTCCGTGTAACAATTTCAACCCCTTCCGGGACCTCAACGTCTAGCGTCTGCACCAATCCAGCATCCCGACAGATGAGATGGAGAACCTCTTCTCGCAGCTCCTTATCCATCTCGGTTCCTATATAATAAGCCTTGCCTAGACCATATACATGACTTGTCACAGCAGGGCAGCCCGCAAAATAGTCGTCTGTAAAGGTAGCTACAGCTTCGGCACCGCGCATCTCTATCACATCGAACCACGTTCCTCCTCGATAGATAGTCTCGCTTCCATCCATGCGAATCGCGCGATACTCTTCCTTACCCAGGACACCATATTCCTCTACGGTGATCCCCAAAAGCTCTGCGAATTTCCCTGGTAGTGTTAGCGCTTCCATTCGATTATGCCAGTCCTTTGCTCCCGCGCGATAATCCAAAACAAGCGTGCCCCCATCATGTACAAATTTGTACACTTTGGCTACAATTTCTTCGTTCGTCATGATGAAATTTGGCATAATCAGCATCCGATACTTCGAGAAATCAGCATCAGGTGAAATCACATCCGTGCCCAATTGCTGCTCAAATAAATAATGATAGTAGTTCGTAAAATGCCCCATATACGTATAGTCCATAATGTGAGGCTGAATTTCGAATACCCATTCATTGTCATAAGAGCGAATCATCGCAACCTGATCTTCGTTCTTCGTGCCTTCTAATAGCGGCCAAATTCTAGCAAGTTCAGTTCCAACCTGCTGCACCTCTCTGTACTTTCTGCCAGCTTTCCCATCATGTGCCAAAATCCCATGCCAGTATTGTTCGGCTCCGAACAAGCAGCCTCGCCAGCGGAAATACAAAATTCCATCTGCTCCATGTGCGATCGACTGGTAGGTCCATCTGCGCAGCTCCTGCGGCTTCGGCGTCGGAAACATAATGTTTCCGCCAGGCTGGCCACTCTGATGCTCCATCACCCAGAAGTTCTGCCCCTTCAATCCTCGCGTCATATCATGCTGCATGGCTGCAAGCGCGGGATCCACTTCTTTGGTAAACATCAGATTCGGATAATTATCCCATGATACGATATCCAACTCCGCGGATAAATCGAATGCATCGATTTCATTAAATGCGCCCATCATATTGTGCGTAATGGTTGAATGAGGTGCATACTTTCTGATCAAATCGGTCTGGAACTTCTGGAACTTACACACAGCATCCGAAGCAAACCTTCTATAATCCAGCACCAGCCCTGGGTTATGAAGCGGGAACACGGTATAGGCTGGGACGATGATCTGCTCCCATTCATTGTAGATTTGGCTCCAGAAAACGGTCCCCCAGCAAGCATTCAGATGGTCAATATCTTGATATTTATCTTTCAGCCATAGCTGAAATTGAGTTCTGCACTGATCACAATAGCAACGTGTCGTATCATTACAGCCGAATTCATTATCAATTTGCCAAGCGACCACACGCGGGTCGTTGCCGTATCGCTCAGCCATTTTTCCAACGATGGTTGAAATGTAAGGCAAGTAGGCTTCATTGTTGTAACAGTAATGTCGGCGGTTCCCATACCCCCGGACATCACCGTACATGTCTCGCATATAAAGATCAGGATGCTGATCCATTAACCATTTCGGCGGCGTAGCTGTTGGGGTACCCAGGATGACCTGAATGCCTTCCTTTGCCAGAATGCCGATAATACGATCTAACCATGAGAAATCGAAGCTTCCCTCATAACGTTCCATACGCGACCAAGCGAACTCCCCGATCCGAACGATGTTAATGCCGGCTTCCCTCATCATCCAAGCGTCGGTTTCCCACCGCTCCTCCGGCCAATGTTCTGGATAATAACAAACACCAAAATACATGTTACGCCTCCTGTCTGCTAATCCCATCTGAGCCTATTCGGATCCATCTATTAAACCGAAGCCCTAAATTCACCAGCACTGACACCGGTGTACGTTTTGAATCTTTTATAAAACCAATCCAGCTCACCAAAGCCAACCTCTTGCGCGATTTCGTACACCTTCTTATCCGTAAACAGTAACAATTCTTTGGCCCGTTCCATCCGTAACTGCAGAATGTACTCATTGAAAGACACGTTCGCATTAGCTTTAAACAGCTTCCCTAGGTAGTGGGGATTCATATAGACCTGTTGCGCGACGCTGCGCAAGCTAATCGGTGTGTGATACTGTTCATGCACGAGTTTCTTCACGGTATCGAATACTTTATTGGGCTGTTGATCCTTCATCCGAAGCAATAGTTCTACAACAGCTAAGCACTTGTCTGCTGTAAATTGATAAAGATCATCACTTGTTTTACTGCGCATAACGAGTTCGTAATCGCCTAGTTTATTATCAAATAAGAGGGTATGACTTCCCCCTGCCTCTTTCACTAATTGAAATAATTGAAGAAGTATTTCTAGTACGTAGACCTTCATCTCACTAGCTTGCAAATGCCCTGACTTGAAACCATCTCTTACTTGCTGCAGCGCATGGCGAACTTGTTCGGGCTGCAACGTTTTGATTGCATCGATGATGTTCACTTCCAACGATCGACGAAGATCAGCTTGTGTCACATCTTCATTTCGGCTTGCAGGGTTAGACAGTATCGTGTTACTTCCTCGCAAAAACTTCCCATCCAGCGCTTCTTCAGCAGCAGCAAACGATTCTGGTACGTCTTCCTGAGCCGTTACGAGATGTCCGACGCCAATGCTGACGGTTTCTTTGGCAAATTGACGGATCGATGCGGCTAGCTTTTCCGCCATCGAGGTAAAGTACGCCTCGCCGCTGAGGTCATCTACAGATTGAGTAAGCAGTACAGTAAATCGTTCCTCCGACTCTTCAAACACATAGCCGGAAGTTCCGCAGATTTCCTCCATGATGTTACGAATTGCAAATCGTTTCAGCGCCATCTCCTGATCGGTCCAATGCGTATGGAGCGAATGGATGAAATCCATTTCAACCAGTAAGCAGCAGCATGCCTGCCACTGAACAGAGACGCCCAGGAGCTTTGTCTGCTCCTCAAATTCCTGTTTTTTCACCTGTCCATGCACCCAACGTTTAAGAAATTGATCCTTGAGTGCAGATACGCCTAGATTCAGCTGTTTATTCGTCTTATATTGCAGATCTAAGTTCTCACGAACCTTTAGCAATACCGCGACCAAATCTTCCTCATCGACAGGCTTTAACAGATAGTCCTGAACCCCTAGCTTCAGCCCTTGTCTGGCATATTCGAAGTCATCATAGCCGGTTAGAATGACAACTGCAGCATCCGAGAACTTCCTCAGCTCGCTTATGAACGTCAAACCGCCCATAATGGGCATACGAATATCCGTGATGACGAGTGAATAGTAGTGATTTCGCATCATATCTAGCGCTTGCTGGCCATCCTCGGCTTCCCCTTTGATCTCAAAACCATAACGCTGCCAATCCAGTAAATAGGTTAAGGATGCTCGTGCGATCGGCTCATCTTCTACAATTAATACGTCATACATCGCTATCACCTCTTGGGAATGGCTGCTCGGGAATGATCATGGTGACCTTGGTTCCCAGACCTTCTTCACTTTCAACGATTAAACCATACGCCTCACCATATAAATCACGCAGTCGCCGATGTACATTCTGCAAGCCGATATGTGCATCGCGCGATAAGGCGCTATCTTCTTGCATCCATCGATGGATTTCAGCCAAACGTTCCTCTTGTATGCCAAGTCCATCATCCTGAACCGTAAGATGAATACTTCCGTCGATCATTTCGCCTCTAATCTGAATCTGCGATCTAGCCTTTTTGAGCTCAATCCCATGTGTAATCGCATTCTCAACCAGGGGCTGCAAGCATAGTTTCGGAATCGTCATGCCTTTCATTTCTTCAGGAATTTGAATATCATACTCGAATTTATCCACATATCGGTACGTTTGCAGCTGCAAATAAATTTCAATAAACTCGATTTCTTCCGTTAAACGGATGAACTGTCCGCCACTTTTCAGCATCATCCGAAACGATTTTGCCAGCAGTCCCACCACGTGAGCATTCTCCCGATCACCAGCAATTAACAATTTGCCACGAATCGTATTCAAAATATTAAATAAGAAATGTGGCTTTATCTGAGCCTGAAGCGCGTAAAGTTCCACCTCTTTCGTACGAAACGCCTGCTCCTGCCGATCAATCTCCGATTGATAGCGTTCGTTAACGAGCTGCCCAAGCCTTTTAACCATCACATTAAAAATCTGTCCTAGCTGTGCGACTTCATCTTTGCCTTTGACATCAATAAAACTCTGGAAATTGTCCTTATGTACACGTCTCATCTTGGTCGACAGCTCCGTAAATCGGCGCGTCAGTCCCATGGAGAAAGCAAAGATCAGCGCAGCCGAAATCACACAAGCTCCGATGAACAAAACGAACGATAAGGACTTGAGCTGGTTGATCTTGGGCATAAGCTCAGTAACAGGAATGAGTGTAATGACCTTCATCCCTTTGACTACATTTCGGGAATTAAGCGTTTGGTAGAGAACCTCATAGGTCTCCTTGCCCACTTTATATTGGAGCTTTCCTTCATCTGACGATTGAATTTGTTGAGAGAACGGAAGTTCATCCAACCGCTTAACCGGGTTCGCATCTGAGCTATCTACAAGAACAACGCCGTCAGGCATCGTAAATATGAAGCGCTTTCCTTTGCTTTCCTCATGGATCAAATCATTCAGCACACTGACGTTTACCTCAATAGAGACGACAATGGGCGAATTCGGATCTTCTTTATTCAATCTTTTGCGTAAACTAAACACCCGTTCCACCGGGAATTCATTTAGATAGGAGGCGGTCCAGTAAGCCCCGAAAGGACTTTTAATAACAGCCTGATACCAATCGCTCGTCTTTACTTCACTATCAAGTAAATGAAAGTTGGCAAAAACAAACGAAGGATTATCTGTGTAGATGATGAGGTGAGACACATTTTGAGTAATTTTCATCGCAGAGTCTAAGGGCTCATAATTCGCAAAATATTCATCGTACGCATCACGCAAATCCGGGAAATGCTTCATAAGCATATTTTGGAGCGACGTGTTCAAATATAAGGTATTGGCAATATCCTCATAAGAGCTCAGTTTATGATCCAAATTCACACGAACCTGAGCAAGCGAAAGATTGGCATTTTCAATAATACTGTCAAAAACGAGATCACTGCTCCGTTTCACCAAGACGTAGGTGAGAGATCCGAGTAAAACCAACATTATGAGTAAATGCGTAACGATGAGCTTCGTGCGGATTTTCATGTTCATGGTCCCCTGCCGTGTCTCGATTAGGTCTGGTCTTCTCACCTACTAGAATAATTCTCTATCGTACTGTTTTCCCCTTTATACCAAAGGAAACTCCTTATCTCAGGGGCAAGATAAGGAGTTTCCTGCAGATTGACACACCTTACTTATTTCCCAAGCTGCTTATGGTAGCTCGTATTAAAATCAGCCCATAGTTTCGTAAAGTCAGCTTCGTATGCGGCCAAACCATCTTTTGAAATCGTATCCGTCATCAGCTTCCAGTTATTTTCAAACTCAGCTGAATCTTTGGACATCACCACTTTAGGAACCAGCTTACGCCAATCTCCACTAATTTTCTGTTGTGGTACTTTCGTGCTGTCTGGCGGGGTCAACTGCCATAAATAGCCAGGTACCTTCTCGACTGGAGGTAGGAAGTCAGCCCATACTTTCTTGCCGTACTTCGCCAATACGTCCTTCGTCATGTCATCATAGTTCGCTACAACCGAATCAACCGTCACTGGATTGGCATAATCGCCATCCCCTAGCTTCGTACCATTACCAAGCGAGAACCAGTCGCCTGCTGTACCGCTGCTCACGCTCTTCAGACCTGATTTGTACGCATAGTCTGGATCGGACGCAACCTTGCTGATTTTTTCTTTCGTTTCTTGACGTTTGCCATTCACAACGGCGTAATCGGAGCCTTCAATGCCCCAGTGTGTCAAAATCTGCCCTTCATCCGAGAATAAATAGTCGATGAATTGAATGATGCGCTCTGGGTTCTTCGCGTTTTTCGTAATCACCCACTGACCTGTACCTGCACCCGTTGGTGTGATGGTGTTATTGTGATCTACGGTACCGTCTTTGAAATAGATCGGAATATGAGCGTAAGCGCGTTCAGGTTTGCCTGCAGCACGTAAAGATTTCTCGGTGTCGCCAACTACCCATGCTGGTGCGAACGCAGCCAGTACACGACCTTGCGCCATTTTGGCTCTCATTCCATCCAAATTCAAGGAGAAGGTTTCTTTATCCAGCAAGTTATTCGTGTAAAGCTTATTCAAAAATGCGTCGTAGGTTTTCGCATCATCCGTGAGCGGATTGTATGTCACTTTGCCATCGCTGCCAATACGGAAGTTACCGTGATCCGGCAAGCCTGCTGCGAACGTAATCGGGTTATTGAATTGCGCATCCATAATCCAATCCGCCATGGCTGCTGAATAACCAATGGTTTCTTTTCCATCAATTTTCGGATGATTTTTTACATAATTACTGATGATATCGAATAACTGATCTAACGTTTTAATTTGCGGATAGCCCGCTTCCTTCAACACATCATACTGAACAATAAAGTTCGGTGAAGCATCAGGCGAAGCCTCTTTGTTCAAAAGAACACTGGAAATCGAATCAATTTTCCCATCTTCGGATTTCAAGAGATTGTAATACTCACCATACTTTTCTTTGATATGCGGTCCGTATTTATCAATCAAATCATTCAATGGAATAATCGCGCCAGCATCCTTATACTTCTTGATATGTACAGGATCTAATGGAATAATATCTGGATAATCGCCGCCTGCCAGCCAAATATCCCATTTCTGCTTCTCATCGCCAACGATTAAGTCGTATTTCAGAGAGACGCCTGTTTTCTCGGTTAGCTTCTTACTGACGGGGTTATCCCATGTGATCTTGTTATCTGCTGTACTCATAGAGAAGGTAATAGGGGTAACATTTGGTTTTTCTGAAGCGGCAGCCGTTGCTGTGCTTTCAGCCGATGTTGCTTTCGGCGATGCGGATTCCGACGTCGTCGTGGAAGACGTGCATCCGGAGAATGTGATTGCGGCCATGCAGCTTACAGAAAGCAGCATGAACTGACGGGCCCTTTTCTTTTGTAACATATGACACCCTCTCACTTTAACATAGTTATATATCCGCGGAATTTAGATTCCGTCTGATATTATGGTTAGGCAATACGTCCTCTTACTCTTTCATCGCCGCGATCGTCATTCCTTTAACGAAGTATTTCTGAAGGAACGGATAGACGAAAAGTATCGGCAGCGTGACAACGATAGTTAATGCTGCACGAATCGATTGCGGGCTTAGCTTCGCTACGTTATTAGCCCCGATCTGTGCGGTTGTCGTTGCTGATTGTGAAACCGATTGCAGTAATACCTTCATTAGCTCATACTGCATCAGGCTGAGTCCCTGATCTCTACTTGTGTACAAGTAGTTATCGAACCATGAGTTCCAATGCTGCACCCCGACAAACAACGTAATCGTCGCAATGACAGGTAAACTAATCGGAATAATGACGAGGAACAAGGTTTGAAATTCATTAGCGCCATCGATTCGGGTTGATTCCACAACCCCCTCAGGCAGTTGCTCGAAATAGCTGCGCATGATGATGACATTATAGACACTAACAAGAACAGGCAGAATGTACACCCAGAAGTGATTCATTAAACCTAGATTCTTAATCAGCAGATACGTTGGAATCAAGCCGCCATTCACATACAGCGTGAGGACGAAGAACACATTGAATGATTTGCGGAAAATGAACTCCTTGCGGCTTAGCGCAAATGCAATCATTGCGGTACAGACAACGCCAAGCAGCGTGCCTACGACCGTTCTCGTAATGGAAATGACGACGGCCATATAGAGATTTTTATTACTGAAGACATACTCATAATTGAAGGTGGAAAATTTCCGCGGAAACCAGGTGACGCCTCCCTTGATCAAATCCAATGGTTCATTAAATGAAATCGCCAGCAGATGGATGAACGGGAAAATCGTGCAAAATCCTAGAACCGCCAAGAAGACATAATTGAAAATGGAAAAGAGGTAATCACTGAATGTGCGGTGCCGAAGCATGGACAACCCTCCAACAGATGAACGACTTGCGCGCCATCTTTTTCTAGAACAATCGGCTACCTTCACTTTTTCTGGCTAAAAAGTTTACAGATAAGACCAGTACAATCGATACCACCGATTTGAACATACTAATGGCGACACCGTAAGAGAAATCACCAATTTCCGTCGAATAACGCAGCGCATATAAATCAAGGACTTCCGAATGGCCGATGACAACAGGATTCCCGAGCAAATATTGAGATTCGAATCCGCCCTGAATCGTCCATCCCAATGAGATGATAAGCAATAGGAAAGCTGTAGGCAAAATACCTGGCAGTGATACATAACGCATCTTCTGAAAGCGGCTTGCCCCGTCTACATCAGCAGCCTCATAATGTTCGGGGTTTAAGCTCGCGAGTACAGCTAAGTAGATGATGGTGCTCCATCCTAATTCTTTCCATAAATTCGCTGCTGTCTGAATGTACCAGAACATCCCCTCGTTTGCCATGAAATAAATGGGAGAATCAATGATTCCCAGCTTCATCAAGAAGGCATTCACCACACCGCTGTCAGGTGACAAGAACGTGATGATAATGTTGGCGATAACGACCCAAGATACAAAATGCGGAATGTACGTAATCGTTTGAATTGTTCTTTTGAATGCGGTTACACGAACCTCATTTAGCAACAACGCCAGTATAATCGCACCTACGAATCCTGTAAGCAGATTCAAGATGGCCATAACCAAGGTGTTGCGAAGAACAAAGTAGAAATCTTTGTCTTGAAAAAGCTGATGAAAATTGTCTAATCCAACAAAAGGACTGTGCCACACGCCAAGACCCAACTTATACTTCTGAAACGCCATGATCCAACCCCAGAGCGGACCATAAGCAAAGATCAAGGACCAGATAATAAAGGGGACCGTCATGATTAATAAATATCTTTGCAAATACAGTGTGCGCCCTAACGATCGGCGCCGAACTTGGGAACCACCTATCGCCGACTGCGGCTTTGTCATTATTTTTCCCATTGCGACCTCCTTCCTTACCTCTTTATTATGCGGCGGAAGGGCAGCGTGAACAACCTGAGAAACCTCAGTTGACGACCTTAGAAACGAGAGTAGTTACAGGAGACCTCCTCATCGTGGGGTTCCGTGGAATAGAAAAAGCTGCCCGATATCATCGGACAGCTTGCGTTTCCAGTAAGGCTATTTTGCAAAGTTAGGTACCTGAACTCTTATTCCGACAATTGCTCTTTCTTCCCAGCACGAATGGCGAAAGGTACCGCAAAAGCAATAATACTGGCCAACAGCCCATACACAAACATCTTGTGGATTCCCTCGTAGAAGATGTCACTCTGCGTGACGATCGCTCCCATGACAGTGACGCTAACCGCGGTACCAATATTCCTTGCAAAGAGCTGCAAAGAGGTTGAAATGCCTTTTTGATGCGCCTCCACCAGTTGTTGAGCTCCAATCGTTGATACCGTAAATAAAAGTCCGAATGAGAGCCCCAGCATGGTTAAGGCCCCGAATATGTAGCCAAACGACGTGCCTTCACGGATAAAGAAGAGCAGCACTGCGGTAACCACGAGTAACGAATGACCTGCTATCAGGAGTGGCTTATAGCCAAATCGCAACACCCACTTCCCGCTTGGGACGGCAACAACCATCCACCCGATGGAGGTGCTGAGTAACGCAATGCCGCTGACGAACAGCGAATGGCCTTGATTTTGCAGGAAGAGCGGAATAAAGCTTGACGTGCCGAAGAGCGCTGCGCAGCTGAGAAAGGATCCACCGATCATTAACGCCACTGGCCGATTTCGCATCAAGTTTAGAGGCACAATCGGGGCAGCATGCCCTTTTTCATAGAGGAAGAAAATGATAAGGAGAATCACGCCAATAGCCTCGTAAATAAACGTATAAGAATGAACTACGGTTGTCAGCAGGAGTGACGAAATCCCACAGGCGAACAAGAGCGCCCCCCAGTAATCAATCACGGCTTTTTTCGGTTGATACACTTCTTTATACGGTAATAAGGCAAGAAGTGAGATGAGGCAGATGGGAATGTTCACGAAGAAAATCCACCGCCAGCTCAAGTACGTCACGAAAAATGTGCCTAATGTCGGTGCCAAGATGGCAGATAATCCCCACATCCCTGTAAAAAACGCTTGCACCTTTCCACGCTGTTCCACCGGATAAATATCTCCGGCAATAATGGATGGGAATGGCATCATCACCCCTGCGCCAATTCCCTGAATCGCACGAAAAATAATTAATTGCAGCATGCTATGGGATAAGCCGCAAAGGACAGAGCCGCCTAGAAACAGTACAATGCCCGTGGCAAATATGCGCTTACGGCCAAATAGATCCGAAATTCGTCCAGCGAGTGGGGCAAGTACGGTAGAAAGCACCATATACGAGGTGAAAACCCAGGCGTATAAACTGTTTCCACCAATGTCATCCACTATGATCGGCATCGTCGTATTGGCTATTGTCGTATCCATAGACGCCACTAACATAGCCAGCACAATGCTGACCATAACGGTCGTACGATTACGCATGATTGATCCTCCCAGAGATGACTTTAACACATCTTTTTATTGTACCTGTTTACGCCTTTCTTGAAAACCAACTACACAGATCAGTGATATCGGACTTGCCATGAAAAATTCTCTTTACAATCCCCTTTCACGCGACTACAATTAATCCCATGAGTTTAGTGGGTATAAGCGAAAAGAGGACATGACAACATGACTTTAAGTA
The DNA here is from genome assembly GCF_001700435.1 of Paenibacillus pectinilyticus. Classification (GTDB taxonomy): domain Bacteria; phylum Bacillota; class Bacilli; order Paenibacillales; family NBRC-103111; genus Paenibacillus_E; species Paenibacillus_E pectinilyticus. The sequence continues at coordinate 988,616 of NZ_LYPC01000027.1, read as the reverse complement.
TTATTTTAATGGGCGTTATCGTAGGTTTTTTGGTTGGAATGACAGGCGTCGGGGGAGCATCCTTGCTAACTCCCATCTTAATTCTAATTGGTATTCATCCATCCATTGCTGTAGGAACAGACCTTCTTTATAACTCCATTACGAAGCTCTTTGGTACCATTCAGCACTGGCGGCAGAAAACAATTGACTTTAAGCTTGTCAAAATGCTTGCTCTCGGCAGTCTTCCAGGCGTCATCGTCGCTGTCGTGTTATTGAAAGTATTTAACTCCTTTTATAGTAACCAAGAAGTCATCATCAAGCATGCGTTAGGCTACGTATTGATACTGGTCGCGTTTGCTACGATGTTTAAGGTTTTCTTCGGACACCGAATGAAAGAGAACCGTTGGCAGCTGAAGTCTTTAGAGGAAAAGCGTTGGTTAACGATTACCATCGGTGCCGTACTTGGCTTTATCGTTGGACTTACCTCCATTGGTTCCGGTTCGCTGTATGCGATTGCCATGCTCTACTTCTTCCGCATGATGCCCGCCACACTCGTTGGAACCGATATCGCACATGCCTTTCTACTCGCTTCAACCGCAGGTATCCTTCATGCCAGCATGGGGAACGTCAATTATACACTCGTCGTTAATTTGCTCATCGGATCGATACCCGGTGTACTCATCGGGAGCATGCTCGCTACGAAAGCACCTACGAATGTACTTCGAACCATCATTGCTAGTTTAGTATTAATTAGCGGCCTTAAATTAATTTAATGATCATGCAGGGCCCTGGGCTCTGCTTTTTTTGTTTCGTGGACAAGTTCCAATTAGGTCCAATGGACCATTGATTTCGGAAGCCATCGTTTCCCGGGAAATAATGAAAGATTTTTCATGGTAAACAATGCCCGTTTTTCTCCAGAAATGGGCCACTGCCTACACCCCGATCAGCCTTTCTCTCATACGCTGTGAAGAACACCATGTGATGATAAAGGAGCGCTACTGCACATGCAGCGACTAATGTGTAAAGGAAAGATTCATCGTGCGACTGTAACGGAAGCCGATTTGGATTATGTAGGCAGCATTACCATTGATGGATTACTGATGCGCAAAGCGAATATTTTCCCCTATGAAATGGTCCAAGTAACAAGTCTGCGCAATGCAACTCGTTGGAAAACATATGCTATACCTGCACCTGAAGGTTGTGGGAAAATTGGACTAAACGGCCCTCCAGCCCATCTGTTCTCACCCGGTGACCTTGTCATCATACTCAGTATGGGGCTTATGAACGAAGATGAAATTGCCCAACTTAAACCGCAAGTCGTCTTCGTGGATGAACATAACCAACTACTCCAAGTTGAAGAACATGACCTCGTGATCCAAAAGCAAGAAGAGAAAGCGTATGAGTAGTCTTTCCACAAGTAAATGGACCAAACATAAAATACTGCATAGATCTGAGAAACTGCGGGCCCATTTGCCCGAAACAGACTGGTTAAGCGTAAATTCCTTCTGGCGTATGCTGAACAAGCACGGGCAAGTCATCATTAAACCCACTGGCAGTTATGGGGGCAATGGTGTCATCCGGATTAAAACGGTGGATAGCTCCACCTACGAAATTCAGGATGGTGCCCGTATTCGTTCCTATTCAGGGCAAGCCGAAGTTACGGCTTTTATCAAAAAGAAAATCAGTAAAAATTATATTGTGCAACAACGAATCTCCCTTGCCGCGATGAATGGACGCCCCTTTGACCTGCGTGTAATGGTTCAGCGCCATCCTTCTTCCAACTGGCAAGTAACAGGCAAGCTCGCCAAAGTGGCCGGCAGGGGCTTTATTGTAACGAACATCCGCCGCAGCCGAGGGAAAGTCGTCCCTGTTGAGAAGGCCATTCTACACTCCGAATTGCAGCATCTTTCCACCTCAGAACTCCTGACGAGACTGAATACCGTCGCATTGCGAACGGCCGCTAAGTTAGGGCCTAGCTATCGTTGGGTGAAGACGATGGGCATTGATATGGCTTTTGATAAACAAGGGCATATTTGGATCATTGAAGTAAATTTCGCACCCATGCTTGAGTTATTCTTACGTTTACCGAATAAAACCGCTTTTCATACGATGAAAACATTTCATGCACGCAGGAAATCCCCCAAGTGATGCCTGCTGCACATGCTGAGGAGGCCCAAAAATGAAACAATGGGGGCTATATTGCTCACGATGTTCTGCAAGGCTGCCCTTCCGCTATCAAGACATGAAATGCGAATGCGGCGGCACGTTATTGGTTGAGTATGATCTCGAGCTCGTTGCCCGAACACTAACGAAGGAATCTTTGAAGCAGCGCTATTCCTCCATGTGGCGCTATAGGGAATTACTTCCAGTTGAAGATTCCGCCAGTATCGTCTCATTGGGAGAAGGTTGGACACCACTGCTTCGCATGCCGAAATGGGAGAATAAACTCTCTCTGAAGCGGCTTTGGATCAAAAGAGAGGAACAGAATCCAACCGGCAGCTTTAAATCCAGAGGATTTTCCGTCGCGGTTTCGTTATTGAAAGAGGCTGGCGTTACGAAGGCTGCTGTGCCATCTAACGGCAATGCGGCAGGCGCTTTAGCTGCCTATGCAGGCAGAGCAGGCATTCAGGCTTTCGTCTTTATCCCGATGGACTGCCCCTCCCTCATCGTGGATGAGTGTCCATTATATGGCGCTACGACCATTCTCGTCGACGGCTTTATTCATGACGCAGCGGCGATCATCGAAGCTGGGCGTGATGAGCAAGGCTGGGTAAATGTCGGTACCTTGAAAGAACCGGGGCGCGTCGAAGGTAAAAAAACGATGGGACTCGAGCTCGCCGAGCAGCTAGGTTGGACTTTTCCTGACGTGATCATTTATCCAACAGGCGGCGGTTCCGGCATTATTGGCATGTGGAAAGCGTTCATGGAGTTGAAAAGCATGGGCTTCATCCAAGGGGATATGCCACGATTTGTTTGTGTGCAAGAGGAAGGATGTCAGCCCATCGTGGATGGCGTTCACCCGGTTTCTACAGCGACTAGTGATGATTCCGGAGATGACCTGCCACTCCTTGATGGTAAAATCATCCCCAATCCAACGGGCATGCGGGTGCCGAATCCGCCGGATTTGCCGTTGCTGCTTTCGATCGTGCAGCAAAGCGGCGGAACCGCGATCGCCGTTTCCAAAAAGCAAATCGCGGACGCGATCCTCAGCTTAGGCGCTGATGGCATCTCCTCGTCGCCAGAAGGCGCTGCAACATGGGCAGCTATGCTTGTCCTCAGTGACACTGGCTGGCTGCGCGCTAGCGACTCTGTCGTGCTCTTCAACACGTCCCATGCGATGAAATACGCGAAGCTCGGGACAAGTGCGGCCATTCCTATCATACGGACCTATGATGATTATATGATTTATCGGAGCTTGTGAGGTATCTCGAGCCTAGCGCTCGGCGAATGCAAAAAAGGAGCTAACCACGTTTACGTGGCTTTGCTCCTTTTTCCATTCAAACTGACCATCGTTGCGTTCAAGACAGCCACTTAGATCTATTTATCCAACTAATTATTGTTGACCTAAATTATTTTCCTCATATAAGCGATACATCGCTTGGATTAACGGTTCCGCAGGATCGCGATTTAATAAGTATAACGTCATTAAATATTGCAATGGCAGTGCACAGGTGTTGTTTCCATCTTCAACAGCTACGAAGCCCGCTTCGAGAACAGGACCATGTTCCTCATGCAATTCAAGATCTACATAGATCTTCTGATCCGGGAACTCTTCACGAACCGTTGCCGCACAATAAGGCACAATGTGCTTGTCTAATAAAGCTTTAGCTTCATCTTCGGATTGCGGCGGATTCGGAAGAAGATGACTCTCTTCACTTCTCAGCAAATCAACGAAGAACGAGGACAACCAAAGTCCTGCATTTGGATTCGTTTGGAAGTTACGCATAATTTCATTCAAGAAAAATCCGCATGCTGTGGACTTCTCATCTTTTTTAAGTGTAAAAGCAAACATCGGGCCATACGTTGGATTGTTACCAATTTGACCATCGACTTCATATTCAGGGAATTGTTCTTTCACTACTTCTTGTACATGCTGAAACCATGTAATGATGATTTGGGCCTGCTCACGCTCTTGATCTTGCTCGGTCTCTTGCGATGTTTGTGTTTCGATATCTTTGTCTGTCATTGTCGTTAAAGCCTCCTGAATCATTCATAATGGCACGAATAATCTTATTGTAACGCATTTACGCCAGATCAGAAAGTAGTTGATGTAATTTTACAAGACAAAGTCTAAATTTAGGATGCTACGAGCTTCATCATCAAGATGCCCATCATCGCAATCGCAAGACCGGATTGTTCCATTTTGGAGAATTTATCCTTCAAAACAAAGCGCGTATAGAGCAACACGATCAAAACATTAAGCGCCACTACCGCTGACACAAGACCCGTTTTTCCTGCTGCGAACCCATGAATAATAAGTACCATACCAACTACGTTCGTGATGCCAATGACCATGCCGAAGAGGAATGTCTTCCGTTCGGTCCAGGAATTACCCGCCGCGCGTTGCGGAGATCCCTTTTTCTTATCTCTCCACCACCATAAGGCAAAACACACCGTACCGGTCGTAAACATGAAAAACAACGTAGGGAACAGACTCGCATGAACAAGGGTTGTCCATTTGCTAGATAAGTCGTTGCCTGCAAATAAGAAGAGTGCGATTACGCCCCAACCCGCCCCTTGCAAATTACCCCAAGTAATATCATTCGAGTAGCGAACGAACAAAATCCCGATCACAATGACAACAAAGGCAAACAGTTGAAACAAGTTCAACCGCTCACCCCAGAGGATATACGCAAATAACACGACAACAACAGATGGTAATCCTGTCAAAATAGCAACCAACGAGGCTTTGCCAACTGCGAAACCCTTGAACATGCTAGCGTTCGCCCCGAAAGAAAATAATCCCATTTGAACGCCGATTAAAGCAGATACTTTCCATTCTGGCTGTGAAATTAATGCACAGGCTAAGCTGACTAGCGCCCCCATCGCGAACGTACCGCAAAGCAGTACATTGCGATTTAAGGCTTGCTGACTAGTCCAATGATAGAGAATACCCCGCAAGCCAAAACTCACTGCTGCGAGGACCGAAAATAAAAGCCACATGATGTTACATACCTCATTCTTTCTCTTAAGATGCTGATGTTATTGATCGGTTAAACGAACTAAGATGGCATCACCGCTGGCGGATACTTTCACTTCTGCAAACTTCGCATTATGTTCGTAGTCTCTTCCTGTCCCTTCGGGGACGAAAAACGTTTCGATGCCATAGTCAATACCTTCATAGCCTGCTTTATTGCCATTCAAGCGTACCTCATCCGTTGCAAGCGACTCTCCCTCGTGATACTCACGAAGAAACTCATAGACACCCGTCGTGCCTTTCGGTGCAAGAACGACGGCTATCTTCCCTTTCGCTGTGCGCTCATCCAAGTTATCATGAAAGATTGGCGGCTCTGAAATTGTGTAACGCAAACGCACATAGTCACCTTGAATAAGCGATCGAGGATCTAGCGGCTGCAGCTGCAGCTTAATCAGCTTACCATGACTGAGTAGATACTCGCTTTTGCCAATTTGAAGAAGCATGGCGCCTACTTGCAATAGGACTAAAAGGGCGATAATCCAACGATTCCGACCATATCCCAATGGCTGGACCGATGCGTCCGGCTGGAGTCCCTTCTTTTTTTCAAACCAAATCGTAAACCCAAGTATCAATAGTCCGATGATTGCGAAGCTAATGGATTTATGCAGAAGCTTCCAAGCTACATCATAATATTTGTATACGAGGAAAGCGATCCAGAAACTCATCGACCATGCGTACATCCAACGTATCTGGAGATGCCTGCTCAGTAGAATACCTGCAAATACCAAGAGGAAAAAAAGGACATTCGTGACATAGTACCAGCCTGATTCTATGATAAAAGTTAAAGAGAATAGGGTCAACAGGAATGACGGATAGCTGCTGTACAAGATGGGCTCTCGAAAGTCTTGCTGCCGAATCAGTCTTCCACCTGCGAACAAGAGGAAGAGCAAGCCAGATAGGATGCTAAGTACAGTGACACCACTATTCACCCAATCGAATAAGACGAACGCAACAAGGATGACCGAGGCTAGGTAAAATAAGATCCGTGTAACCAAGCCTTTCAAATATACGAAGGCTGCGACGGTTAAAACCAGGAAGAGGAGCAGCATCGACGATTTACCTGTTCCCACTGATGCGCCTGTCCCCAGCATCAGACCACTGATGAGGATCGTAAACCTTGCTAAACTATTCAATCTTTTTGCAATGAGCATGCCGATGACGGAAAGCAAGCCATACCCAATGAAAATATTGGGATCATCGAACCCAAATACGAGCGTAAATAAACCAATTAATGTGACACTGCCAAGTAAAGAACCAATAATAATAACGGATATCGACAGCACACGAACGATCCATTTGGAGAAATCGCCATGCTTAGGTGCCGCATCTGAAGTCGTAGGTTCCACGTCAGTGCTACGATCTTCTAGCTCCAATTTCGGTTGCCAAGCGCGAACATAGTTCATGAACATCACATTGGCTCCGATGAACACGATAATGAACAACAAGCTAACGATAAAAAATAATTCGTTATGATACGAAATGATCACTTCAATGTACTTCACGATTATCGCCGCCGATACCCATAGACCTGCAAACAACAGATACATTTTATTCTGCGTTCTATGTGCATACAGGATGGCTAAGGCAAGAACAGCAATGAGAGGCAGATTCATCCACAACCCGAATTTCTCAAAAGTATGCGAAAACGATACGATGAGGAAAATACCTATTGTGACTTGAAATGACACCCATTTGAGAAATGGCGAATAGATACGGCCTTTCTCGAAGAGTACGAACAACGTGGTATTCACGATGGCTAAACCTAGCCATATAGCGATCGTAGCGCCTTCGGATTCCGAATAATCTCCCCATTTTGGGAAGAAAAATAGTCCGTACGTGAGATGTCCCAGCAGATAACTTAGCACATAATAGGGCTGCCACTTGGTTAAGATCGCATACAGAATTGCTGGCAGGAACCATACCAGAAACAGGCTGTAGCTGTCTGCATGGGAGTTGTACGTTTGACCGATTAGGCCAATACCAAACCCAAAGGATATACAGCTTGCAAACAAGCTTAATTTACTCAGAAAGTCTCTTCCCACTTGACGTGAAAGCCAAACAGATAGACCATAGAACCCTAGGATGAGCACAAATATCGGAATAAACTTCTCTAACCGGTTCAACTTCTCCCAATTGGAAGCAAAGAAGTAACCGATCGCAGTTAAAAGAGCACTAGCCCCCAATACATACCCCAATTGGATCATGACTTGGTTGGATTTCATGCTGTTCTCCCCCTCTCGACTTACTTCTTATTGTACAGGAGATCACGCTTTTGAGAAGTACTATCTATTCCTAGTACCTGATCATTAGCCTACGGAAATCAACCTATGGAAGACATTGTACTCCCATCCACCGCGTCATGCGCCATACTTCCTTGGGAATGATGATATAGCTGCTCATAAAAGCCCTGTAAGGCAAGTAATTCTGCATGTGTACCCTCTTCGACGATTTCACCTTGACTCATCACGATAATCCGATCGGCGTGCATGATTGTGGAGATCCGGTGTGCAATCACGATGGTCGTTCGGCCTTCGGCCACCACGCTGAGCGCTGTCTGAATCAATTGCTCGGTCTGTGAATCTAGATTAGCAGTCGCTTCGTCAAGAATGAGAACCTTAGGCTGAAATACAATGATCCGCGCAAAAGAAATCAATTGCCGCTCGCCCGCAGACAACCCGCTCCCTCTCTCCGAGATGCGTGTGTCATAGCCATCCTTCATCCTCGCGATGAGCGCATCTGCACCCACCAAGCGGCATGCATCGATGACAGCCTCACGAGAAATGGCTGGGTCGAACATCCGAACATTTTCAAAAATGCTGCCCGCATATAAATATGGTTCTTGTTGAACCAAGCCAACAGCACGGTGAAGATCGACCTGTGAAATGTCTCGAATATCAACGCCATCAATCTGAATGCTGCCCTCCAGGACATCATAGAAGCGGCACAGCAAGCTAATCAAAGAACTTTTTCCGGCCCCCGTGGTACCCACGATGCCAATCATTTCGCCAGGCGCAATATGCAGCTCCAGATCATCGATGACAGGCGTATCCTTCTGATAACCAAAATGAACATGATTGAAATGAATGTCCCCTTTAACGTCTTTCAACGGAATCAGCTGCGAAGCTTCTTTATCCATAACCTCCGGTTTCACTGAAAAAACATTCCAAATCCGACTCATCGATACCGTTGTCGATTGCAGCGTATTCCATTGTTGGGTAATATTATTGATCGGCTGAAAAAACTGTCTAATGTACGTAATGAAGGCATAGAGCACACCAAACTCAATCGCCTTATCGAAGACGGCAATACCGCCGATCCAGGTTATGAACGCAACCGATAAGTTGCCTAAGATGTCAAAAGAACGGTTAAATAACACATTCGTCCGAATTTCTCTCAAATTCGCTTTGAAATACCCTGTATTCTTATCCGCGAAGCGATTCATTTGCTCTTTCTCTTGGTGGAACGCTTGAATGAGATGCATACCCGATAAATTTTCGGCTGTGAATGCCACCATTTGAGAAAGCATCGAACGTGAGAGTTGGTAGGTTTTGCGCATATAACGACGGAAACTCACCGCAATCAGTACAATGATGGGAATAACAATCATACTGTACATCGTTAAGGTAGGGTCCAAGTGATACATTAACACAATAATGAAAATCAAGGTCATACTATCTCGAACTAAACTGAGCAGCACTTGCGTAAAAAATTGGTTTAGTGTCTCCGTATCGCTGGATACATGGGTAATCAGACTGCCGCTCGGCGTTTTGTCATAGTAGGACATCGACTGTCTAAAAATATGTTGGAATAGATCCTTGCGAATTTTGGCCACGATGCTCTGACCTGCGAATTGCAGCAGATTATTTTGTAAATAGCTAAAAAACATACTGCTAATGGACAATAAGCCATAGAGCAGGCAGATCATGATCAGGGCATGAAAGTCATTTTTCCCGATCATCAAATTATCATCAATAGCGATTTTCACTAAATAGGGCTGAAACAAATCCGCCGCGATGCCGAGCAAAGCACAGACGACAACAGCCAAGAAGGTCCATCTGTGCGGCTTCGCGTAGGCGGCCAATGATCGAAATGATTCCTGCGTCTTCTTGCGATCTAGCGGTGTTTTATTCGGCTTGGACATCGTCGCCGCCTCCTTCCTGTATCGCATAAAGCTCGGCATATAAGCCTTCTTGGGTGAGCAGTTGCTCATGCGTGCCCCGCTGAACAATGCGCCCTTCATGCAGCACGATTATTTCATCGGTATGCTTCAAGGCCGAGATGCGATGAGCAATCCAGATTGTCGTCTTATTCGATCGCTCTTCACGAATCGCATCGATAATGTGCTTCTCTGTCACAGAATCGACGGCACTGACACTGTCATCGAGGATCATCAAAGGGGAATCCTTAATGATTCCCCTTGCCAAGCTCGTACGTTGGCGCTGCCCTCCCGATAAAGTGACGCCACGTTCACCGAGCTTCGTCTCAAACTTTTCTGGGAACGAGATGATGCTATTCAAAATTTGAGCTTTGTTCGCAGCGTGCTCTACTTTCTCTAGGGAAGATTCTCTTTGGAAGAAGGCAATATTATCGCGAATTGACGTCGAGAACAGGAACCCTTCCTGCGGCACGTAGGCGATTTGATTCCGCAAGCTTTCTAGCGTCACGTCACGGATATCACTATCGCCGATCCAAACCGTGCCCTCCGGGGGATCATAGATCCGCAGCATGATTTTCATCAGTGTAGATTTACCGCTTCCTGTTTTGCCAATAATCCCAATGGATTTTCCCGGCTCAATGGTCAGTGAAATATCATGAAGCACTTCATCTTCATCATCCGGATAGGAGAACGACAGATGCTCAATGCGAATCTCCTCTTGATCCAGATGTGTAGGCTGAGCAAGCTCATGCTGCTTAATTTCCGATTCCAGCGTCAACAGCTCGTTGATTCGATCTAAGGACGCGCGCGAACGCTGCATCGTATTAATCACACGACCAATTTGCTGCAACGGGTTCACCATCATCCGAATGTAGAGCGTCAATTCAACGAAATTCCCAATGGTAATCTGTCCATGAATCGTCAAATAGCCTCCAAACGCAATCGCAATAATGAGCGATAACGCACCCAGAAACGGAATTAACGCTTCAAATAGCGAGGATAGCCGAACAAGTTTCAGCTGATTATCACGTATGTTATCAACCGTTTCACTGAATCTGCTCATCATGATCGGTTCTACGGCGAATTTCTTGGCAACGCGAATCCCGCCGAATTGCTCCTCAGCCGACTCTGTCATCTTTCCTAACGCTTCTTGGACCTTCAAGGATCGATTCTTGATGACAGGCTGAAACTTAACCGAAAACACCGGAATCAATAGCAACGGAATGACACTGATAAAAATAACGTATAACGGTATGGCACTTAGCAGCATCGTGACGATTACGGCGCCAATAAGGATTACCGAGTTAACGATCTGGTTAATGCCCATCGAGATGGATTCACGAACGACAGTGACATCATTCATCACATAACTCAGCAGTTTTCCAACACCATTTTTCGAATAAAACGTAGCTCCTAGATGGGTAAAATGGTCAAACAACCGGTTTCTCGTTTCAAACTCGAACCGTCGGCCGTTTCGCATGATCATATATTGACCAATTGCGACTAATACGCCGTATGTAACGCCGATCAGCAATAGCTGTACACTGTATTCAACAATTAAGCTTTTGCTCAGGCCACCCAATTTCAATTGGTCCGTAAATTTCCCAAGCAGCTTCGGGTAATACGATTGAACAATATTCCCTACCGAAATAGACAGTGCGGCGATCACATACAACGGCCATTTCTTCAATAAGAAATCAACTAGTAACCGTGTAGGCTTCAAAACAACATCACTTCCCATTCAAGTTTGATTTGCATTTCCCAGTATACGCCTATTCAGGTATACTTCCTATATCAGATATTGACGTTATACTTAGATAAACCGTCAACAATTTACATCAATTTTCAGGAGGCGAATCCGCATGGACTTTCTATTAGATCGGATTGAGAATAAAATCGAGTTTTTTCAAGCTTACGATATGAAAACGCTTGAAGTGAAAATTAACGACCAAATTGATAATAATAAAGCGCTCATGCTAGATGTTTATGCGATTCAGCATCATATCGTTTTTGATCCGAATGCGGGTAAAATGCTATATAGTGCTGTTGTTCATTTCAAAGTAAAATAGGATGACCATCAAACGCAGCATTATGGAATCGGGCGGCCATCTGTATTTCGTTCCTGAGTTGCCCCTCTATGTAAATCGAGTACATGAATCTTTCGATATGCAGCAGCATACCCATGATTTCATTGAAATCAGCTATGTCGCTGAGGGAAGCGGCTCCCATTATATCGAGAACTCTTCGATGAAAGTAGCCAAAGGTGATCTCTTTTTTCTACCAGTAGGCGTCTCGCATGTATTCCGCCCTTCCACTACGAATCAGAAGAACCCTTTGATCGTCTATAATTGTATTTTTACCCACGCATGGATGGAAGACCTGTTAAAGCATTCTTATTTGATGGGCGAGCGTGAGCTTTCGCAGCTATTCGCACCAACTGCTGAACGGGCTGAAAGCACAGCATGGCTTTCCTTTCAAGAGAAGAACGGCGAATTCCAGCCGCTTTTTGAACGCTTACATTTTGAATATAAGGCGCGTCGTGTTGGCTTTATTACCGTCATGCAAGCCTGTGTCGCACAGTTACTCGTCTATATGCACCGCGCACATATTGAATCTCACGTCGAAGTAACGGATACGAGTCTGCAAGGATTAGAAAGTTTGCTCACGTATATCCGGATGAATTGCAGCAGTTCCATCACATTGAAAGAAGCAGCCGTCAAACTCTCATTAAGCGAACGACAGCTTCAACGACAAATGACCAAGCTAACGGGCATGAGTTTTACAGCTTTTGTACAGCATGCTCGGTTGGACGTTTGTTGTCATTATTTACGAGAAACGACAGAAAAAATTAGCAGTATTGCTGCGCTTATCGGGTACCACGATGTGAAATTCTTCAATGAGCTGTTCAAAAAAATGATCGGTGTCACCCCAAGACAATATCGGGCGCAGCACGCAGAGCGGAAAAAACCACTTTCATCGCAAGGATGAGAGTGGTTTTTCGTATGTTAGAGATCAAGCATAAATTGAAGCGTCAAATCACCGAAGCCAGGTAACCCTTCATGACCGTAATCAGGGAAAATTTCTAGCTTTTTGTTCGCTTTGATTTTGTTATATGCGGCAAATTGGGTGGATGGCGGACAAACCGTATCCATGAGCCCAACCCCCATCATCACTTCGCCTTGGATGCGATCAGCCAAGTATTGGATATCAATATAGCCCAATTTTGTGAAATATTCATCCTCGCGTTTGTGCTGTGGATCGTGGCGACGGAAGAAATCTTTCAGCTCTTGATACGCATCTTTGGCCAAATCCATATCCCAAACACGTCTGTAATCACTTAGGAATGGATAGACGGGTGCTAACTTCTTAATACGTGGCTCTAACGCTGCACAGGCAATCGTCAAAGCACCGCCTTGGGAGCCGCCCATTGCACCAACACGTGCAGGGTCAACTTCGGGCATATTCATGGCAATACCTGCTAATTGTGCAGTATCCAAGAAAATATCGCGGAATAACAGCTGATCTGGGTGATCGTCCAAACCGCGAACGATATGACCTCGTAGTGTCGTCCCTTTGACACCGCCAACATCTTCTGACAATCCGCCTTGACCGCGGCAATCCATGGAGAAGAAGGAATAGCCAAGCGCAACATAAGGAAGCTTATCCTGCCAATCCCCTGAACTTCCTGAATAGCCGTGGAATTGAACGATCGCAGGATGTGACTCAGTCGCATGCTTTGGACGCAAATATTTGGCGTACACACGCGCACCTTTTACACCTGTGAAGTACAGATCGAAACACTCGGCATAAGGCACTTGAAATTCACTCGGACGAAGCTCAATTTGTGGATCTACGGCTTTCATTTCAGCAATTGCGCGGTCCCAATACGCCGTAAAGTCTTCGGGACGTGGATTAATGCCGTCGTACGTAAGAAGCTTTTCTAATGGATAATCAATAGCTGGCATAGGTGCATCCTCTTTTCTAAAGTGTTAAGCGACCGTATACGAAGACCAATCAATCGGAATCTCATTGATAAGTCTACTAATTTCTTGATTAGGGCCACTTGCTAGCAACAACGTTTGCTGACTCAAGGATGTATAGGAAATTTCGTTGTTTGGTACATATTGGGGTTGCTTGCTCTTCATTCGGTCTGCAAAATGGTGAACGTCGCTGATGCCATATGAGGCTGCCATAACTTGATCGACGCACTCAACGACAACGGCATTCGCTCTGCCTCGGCTAGTGACAAAAATACGGTCGTCCAGCACCTCTCTGTCATACGCCTGTTGTATGTAGACTGCCATGTATACTTCGCCAACTCGTCCAAACAATCCATGAGGCTCTTCTACCCACTCGCCTAGAGGTAAACATCCCTTGATGTAGGCAGGTTGATCATCCGGAATCGCATAGGAAGCCATAATCACATTCTCATGAAAAAGCACTTCTGTGTATTCGCTTTGATGACGTAAATCTCCTTCTGGCTGCTCTACATCCGGATGAAAAAAATAAGCATGATTCACGCCCTCTTGGGTCGTATCTAACGGGAATGCAACATCCCAGCGATGTTGTTCATTATCAAACTCTCGGATTCGCTCCCACATGCCACCCATTGCGAAGCTTTCCGTGAGGTAGACATAGCTATGTAGAAAGTCTTTCTCATGCACAGCTGTTCCAATTTGTTTCGGAATCTGCCGTTTGATTTCGACCGGCTCTGCACGGTGTAACGCCTTTTGTCTACTTGCAAGCGGTGCTTCATACACAAGAAAGCCGGCATATTCCGTTCTAGGCATGTGATCCGGCAACTGGAAGTCTCCGAATTGTACATAGTCATGCAGCACGTTGGTATCCTTAGGCATATCATGTGGCCAAATGCGGGCATGCGGGCCTACCCATGCACCTCCCAGATAGAACGTTGCCCGTTCGTTCCACAGATAATCCAACATGCGGGATAGCTCGTGACGGATTTCTCCATCTTCAATAAGCTGCCACGCGCAGGTAAAAGCCTGTACCCAATGCCAGAACCACGGCAATCCGCCGTATTCCGTCATCCCATGCTCCTTGATCCGAGCGAGTGTAAGACGCAGGCTTTCGTACCCATCAGCAACCAAAGCCTCGTCCCCGTATCGTTGCCCGAAAATTAGCTTGGCTGCGGTATATTTGGCTTCATGATGACCAAAATAGGTGACTGGCTTCCTGTAAAAGTTGCTGTTGTAAATATGGCGAATGCTCGTCTCGAATGCCTCGCGAAGGGCATCACTTAACTGCTCCTGATATCGCTGAGCAAAGTACACCATCAAGCTCCCCATTAGCTCAACAGGGAGTGTATTCTTAGACGCCTCTTGCGGCGTTGGTCTTAAATTAAGCGGCCAGTGACCATAGGTCTCACTCGCTGGGTTCTGGTCCTGAATCTCCAGCAAATGATGGAAAATGCGCTCTGCTTTATCTTTTGCAGCTGTGCGGTCGCCTTCAAAAGTGATGGCTGAATCAACAGAAGCGGCGAATAAATACGATGCATAGTAGAAATTATCACGAACATCGCCTTCAAACAGAAAGCCATTACTCATAATGGGTTGCGCATAAGCCGCTGTGGCAATTCGTGTTATGATCTCATCTTGTCGTTGTTGAATGGAAGTCAAAATTGTCATCTCCTATTGGAAAGCTTGATCTAGCGTTATTGTCGTGCTTGGAAAGCGGGTGGATAGGATGGATAAGCGGGATGAATAAAATGGTAAAGTGAATAGTTTAAGTCGAAATAATAAGGGTCATTACTTGTAATGATAAAAAGACATACCGTGTATGCTAGAGGACATTAGTTGAAACGTTTCACTTTTACAATTTTATATGCTATTAAATGAAGCGTCAATGCGAAGTTACGGCTGCTAGTTATGCGATAAATAAGTGGCTGTTACAGCTGCAATAATTGTTGCAAGGCACGTCAATTTCAAAAAGAAGAGGATGTGTGGTTCGCGTAGACCTTGGTTCTCACTTGTATGTCGATTTTTTCGACTTATTCCCTTGCGCAGGCCTCAGGTCTATCCTGTATGTCGATTTTTTCTGCTTATTCGCTTGCGCAGACCCAGTTCCGCCATCTCACTGCTGCGGAGTCAAGTTTTACTCGAGTTAATCGGGTTTCCCGGCTATCTCACCTCCGCAGGACACTATTCTACTCAAGTTACCCGGGTTTCCCGACTATCTCACCTCCGCGAGCCCCGATTCTTCTCGAGTTAATCGGGTTTCCCGGCTATCTCACCTCCGCAGGACACTATTCTACTCAAGTTACCCGGGTTTCCCGACTATCTCACCTCCGCGGGCCCCGATTCTACTCAAGTTAATCGGGTTTCCCGGCTATCTCACCTCCGCGAGCCTAGATTCTACTCGAGTTATTCGGGTTTCCCGGCTATCTCAGCACTGCGGGACCCTATTCCACTCAAGTTACCCGGGTTACCCGACTATCTCTCTGCCGCGGGCCCCGATTCTTCTCAAGTTACCCGGATTTTCCCTCTATCTCACCGCCGCTTGCCCCGTTTCTACTCGTGTTATCAGCTTTCCCGACTATCTCTCTGCCGCGGGCTCCGATTCTACACAAGTTACCCGGGTTTCCCGACTATCTCACCTCCGCGAGCCTCGATTCTACTCGAGTTATTCGGGTTTTCCGGCTATCTCACTGCTACGGGCCCCGATTCTACTCGAATTAATCGGGTTTTCCGGCTATCTCTCTGCCGCTGGCCCCTATTCTACACGAGTTAATCGGGTTTCCCGGCTATCTCACCTCCGCGAGCCCCGATTCTACTCGTGTTAGCCGGATTTTCCCTCTATCTCCCCCCATTTCCTTCATCCACCATTAACCCCATAAAAAAAGACCATCCCACAGGTAATATTACCTGTGAAACAGCCTAATCTTAGCAGTCTCCTATTGGATCAATGAATAAATATCCGTATGCGTATATCCATTTGCTTCGGCAACTGCTTGATAGGTCACATGACCTGCAGCCACATTGATGCCTTTGGCAATGGCTTTGTTCTCAAGGGCTGCGCGAGCGAAGCCTTTACTTGCAATTTGAAGACCGTAGGTAGTTGTTACATTCGTCAACGCCAATGTGGAAGTGCGTGCCACTGCGCCCGGCATATTAGCCACTGCATAGTGGATAACGCCATGTTTCACGTAGGTCGGCTGATCATGCGTTGTGATGCGGTCGATCGTCTCGATGGATCCGCCTTGATCAATGGCAACGTCAATGATCACACTGCCTGGACTCATCGTCATCACCATGTCCTCCGTCACGAGACGAGGTGCACGTGCACCAGGGATGAGCACAGCGCCGATAACCAAATCCGCGTTACGCACAACTTCCGCGATGTTATAAGGGGTGGACATGATCGTTTTCACACGTCCCTGAAATTGATCATCCAGTTGACGAAGTCGATCTGCGTTCAAGTCAACGATGGTCACGTCCGCACCGAGGCCAACGGCCATTTTCGCTGCGTTGGCCCCGACGATGCCGCCGCCGATTACAGCAACTTTACCTGGCTCAACGCCAGGCACGCCGCCAAGAAGGATACCTTTGCCCCCATGAGCTTTCTCCAAGAAATGCGCACCGATCTGGACAGACATGCGGCCCGCCACTTCACTCATCGGCGTTAATAACGGAAGTCTTCCATTGTCGAGTTGAATCGTTTCATAAGCGATGGCGGTTACCTTTTGACTGACCAAAGCATGTGTCAATTCAGCCTCTGGTGCAAGGTGTAAATACGTGTACAAAATCAAGCCTTCATGAAAATAACCATATTCCTCTGGAAGTGGTTCTTTGACTTTGACTACCATATCAGCGGACCATACTTCAGCTGCGGTGGCAACAATTGTCGCACCTGCGGCCTCATAGTCCTCATCCCTAAACCCAATGCTATAGCCTGCTAATGTTTCAATTCGCACGTCATGCCCAGCTTTTTTGTATGAAAGCACTGAGCTCGGTGTCATGCCTACGCGAAACTCATTATTTTTAATTTCCTTCGGAACCCCAATAATCATGCGGCATCAACCTCTCTCTGGAGGACCCCATCCTTACAAGATCACTCTCTACTTGACTCCAAGTATAAGAGAGATTCATGCGCGTTCCATTAGACATTTTGTCAAAAAATGACCCCAATTCTTCTCACAATTTCTTCTCCGGATACAACAATTGGTAAGCCCGAATTCCGACTTGCAACGCCAATCGCTTCTCCGGTTGCATATAATCAGCACCTAGCAGCTCTTCAATTTTATCCAAACGATAGTAAAGGGATTGCCGCACGATAAAAAGCTGCCCTGCAGCCATTTGCTTCGAACCGTCATGATCGAGGAATACTTTGAGTGTACGCAGGAGCTCGCTTCCTTTGGACTCATCGTGGTCAATAATGGGACCCAGATACGTTCGAATGAACGATTGCAGAATCTTTTTATCCGAAATATGAAAAAGGAGCTCAAACACACCCAACTCATCATAGAACATGACTTTCTTGTGAGGCAGTGTAGCCGTCAATGACAGCGCTTGAAGCGCTTCTTGATAGCTGCGATGGGCTTGCATGAAGCTTTGGTTAGGCTGTCCAACGCCGATTTTTAAGCGGATATTCTCGTCTGCTTTCATGTCCTGAAGGGACCCGAACACGTGCTGCAAACGCTCCTTCGCCGATTTCTTTGGCGCTTTATCGAACGCAACGACAACAAGTCGGTTATGCTTTAACGTAATTAAAGGGTGAAACAGCTGCCCCTCAAAAATCGCCCTAACCGCAAGCGATAGATGCAAGCCTACCGACTCAATTCCCTCCTCTTCCGTGGAAGGTTCCCCCTCTTGTTCCTCTTCAAATTCAATCAAGATGACTTGATACGGGAGTGCGTTCAGCCGCTTAAATTCAGCTCCAATCAGCACTTTTATCTGCTCTTCATCATGAATGCGCATATGAAGCAGATCATCAACCCAGAGCGTCTGCGAATACAATTTGCGCTCTTCCATATATCGTTTGCGCAGCAAATCCTGTGCGATGGAGAGCGAGGCTGAGTCCAAAATCAAATACTCGTATTCCAGCGGCTTCCGATCCAGCACGAGTAAGAGGTGGGCCCAGGTTTTGCCCATAGCTCCCACGGGTTGAACGATAACGGTTTGACTCCCCACCTCTTCCACATAAGGTACTGTTCCTTGTCGTAGTACGGACAGCCACTGCGCCGACTCCTTCTTACCGATGGCAGGTATGAATTTGGGCTGTGCATCCCCAGGCACATAGATAACTTGTGCTTTGGTACTGCTGTGCAAGAGCGCAAGCACATGCGAGACACCTTGCGAAGATAAGGTCATGCGGTGAAATTCACGCGATATTTTCTCCAAATCCTGAAGAACTTGATGGTGCTGATTAATGATATACGAATGAATATCCTGCGTAATCTCAATAAATCTCACGGCTTCTGGGAAAATAATGAGCGGCAAATCATGGGCTTCAGCCGCATCCATCCACGTTTGCGGGACTGAGCTTAAATAATGTCCCATCTCGATGCAGAGACAGGATACCTGTCTAAGAATTAACTGGTCCAGGTAGGTTAAGAACAATTGCGTATCATTTTTGAAAGCAGCACCCGTGGTTAGGATCATTTCTCCGCCTTGCAAAAGCTGTTCAAACTGGCTCACTTCGATAATATGAACCCAGCGTACCAGCCGACCAAGTCCGAGTTTACCAGCCGCGATATAGGCGTGTTGAAAGGAGGGGCGTTTCAAAACCTCTTCAACGGTTAGTTGATAGTGTTGGTTCACGGACAGTCACTTCTCTCTATTTGCTTGGATCTCGTGTTCCCTTTAATAGTTATCCACAATTTATAGTTGAGAGTATTTGTGGATAGTTACTCAATCAGAGGGAACTGCACCTAATGGCTGAAAACGAGTTATTTACCCCTAAGTTTACACGAAAGTTGGGGTGCTGCAAAAGCAAAAAGGCCTTAGTCCAATGAAATTCAGGACCAAGGCCGTTAAATCAATTTATTGTAGTAATAATCAACTAATACAGCGCCGAGTCGATGGCAACTTTCTGGCCTGACCACACCTGCTGTGTGGTCCACGGTGCATCGGCATCTTGCCAGAACGCATCGTCTGCCGCCAAGCCCAGTGGAAGAAAGACAGCTGAACATAAATATAAGCTGCCTGTCGAGATATAAGGCTCCCCAAGCTCTGGTTGGTGCCCACAGAGCCCAATTCTCAGCCAGCCACCTTCATCGAAGGTGCCGGGAGCTTCAATCAACCTGCGGATTACGGCCGTTAGTGCACCGCGTACCTGCGCTGGCGTAACGCCCGTTGGCAGCTCACGTCGCAAAGCCGTTTGAGCCAGCGATTGAAACGCGCCGAAGCGGTACGCGAGGGAACGGCCTATCGCCGGGAACGTTCCTTCTGGCGAGATCGAGCGCTCTTGAACAGTTGCGTAACGCTGAGCACGTTTTAGGATGTTGGAGCGCATTTTACCCCAATCCTCGTAATGCTCCTGAACATGCTCAATGATGTCGACCAACATCGGCTGAATGACAAAGCTGTTGTAATAATCAGCATGGTATTCAACGCCGTCGCCGTACATCCCATCGCCAAGATACCACTGTTCATGCTGCTTCAAAGCAAAGTCAACACGCATATGATCCCAGTCCTCGCCCATCACACCGAGCGCTGTTTCTGTCATCGCCGCGAAGAGAAGCCAGTTATTGAAGCCAGGTTTGCGGGTACGTGAAGTTTTCATTGCAGTTGCAAGATTCACTTGGACCTTAGCATCCAGGTTATGCCACAACGTGTTTGGTGCACGCAAAATCGCGTGTGCCAAGAATGCCGTATCTACAATCGGCTGCATTCCTTCCGCGAAATTCAAGAAATCCGGCGAATCTGGGTCTGTAGCCGCATCCATCGCCTCACGGACTAACTTACCGTACGCAACGCGAAGCTTCTCTTCTTCGGCGTCCTGTGCAGGCTGCTCCAGCCACGGCGCAATCCCTACAAGCGTACGCGCGAAGGCTTCAAGATGCGTGAATTGACGCTGCTCTTCTTTTTTACATTCGACAGGCATTGTCGCACGTAATTTTCTTGCTGCTAGTGCTCGGAGCACAGGCTCTGCTATACGAAGCATGGTCTGCACCCAGTAGGCACGATCATTTTCAGTTGCCATTTGCGAGTTATTCATACCAATATCCCTTGAACCCTTTCTCTAAACGTAATAGTGCTTCTAAGTAGTAATAGTCGCCCCAAATCACATAATCATCCGGCGCCGCACCGCCGCGAACACTATAGGATCCACGCTCTAAGAAACCTTGAGCATCCGGTTTACCGATCGTCGCATAAGATTTCACCAATCCTGCCATCGAGCGTTGAACACCATTTTCTAGGTAGGCACGATCTGGATCATCTGCAGCCAAATGCTCCAATATTTCCAAAGCCCCTGCAGATGCAATCGCTGATGCTGAGCTGTCTCGTTTCGTCTCCGCGTTGACAGGCGCATCGAAATCCCAATAGACCACATCATCTTGTGGTAACCGATCAAAGAAATAACGTGCTAAGCGTTTGGCCGTTTCTAAGTAAAGTGGATTTTTCGTATAGTGATACGAAAGCGCAAAGCCATAAATTCCCCATGCTTGTCCACGTGTCCACGTCGAACCATCTTGATATCCTTGATGCGTGCCGCCATGTAACGGCTCACCTGTTTCTTGATCGAAATAGAACGTATGGTAAGAGGAATCATCCCCACGTACCAAATAGCGTCGCGATAAATCCGCATGAATAACGGCAACCTCTTTATATTTAGTATCCCCTGTTTGCTCGTATGCCCAATACAATAATGGAAGATTTAACAAACAATCGATAATAATGCGTCCACCATTGTGCTCATCGCCTTCTGGTCCCCAAGCTTGAATATATTGCCCCTTCGGTCTCCAACGCTTCATCAACACATCTGCAGCTTGCAGTGTTAGTTGCTTTGCGTTTTCATCTTTTTCAAGAATCCACTGTGCCTTGGACGACAACGAATATAAGAACCCTATATCATGATGATCTAAAGATACGTGGTTTTCAAGTCTTTGCTTAAAACTTGCCACCGTTTTCTGAGCCGCTTCTTGGAACACTTTGTCCCCGCTATATTGATAGCTGAGCCACAGAATACCTGACCAGAAACCGTCTGTCCAATCTGTATTCGGATTCAAATGATAAATATCGTTTTCACTGACATGAGGGAACAGATCCCCAAAACGCTCAATATTGACTTTCGTTTTCTCTAAAGCATCCTCAATCGCTTGTTTCCACATGTGAGCATCTCCCCGTATCATCCAATTTAATAGGAAATCCTTCGACCTAGTTAAACGTTTAACATTCTACTTCAGATTAAATTGAAACGTTTAACCTGTCAAGTAAAATTAACGATCGGGCACTCATCCAAAGTAGGAAACGTGTATGTAGAAAATAAATTTTATATTTTAAAAAAAAGACTCATCTTTTCAAAAAAAAATAAAACCA
This sequence comes from Paenibacillus pectinilyticus, assembly GCF_001700435.1. GTDB lineage: Bacteria > Bacillota > Bacilli > Paenibacillales > NBRC-103111 > Paenibacillus_E > Paenibacillus_E pectinilyticus. Next base: position 966,787 of record NZ_LYPC01000027.1, on the reverse strand, counting down.
TCCTCGACTTTCTTACGTAATACTATCCATGCATGACATTCTTTCAGGGTTAGGGAGGTTTCTTGCTTATGACAATGACATTTGCTTTTCACCAAAACACTTCAATTCGGGACGCTATCTCTATGGTAGTCTGGTATCTGAGAAAGAAGCGTAGAGCGTAAGACGGACCGTTTCCCTATGAATCATAGTTAAATGAACAAAGCCCATGGCTTTCCAACTGCGGAGAGTCATGGGCTTTGTTCTGTTTTTCTAAAAATACACTGCTTCTTACAGCGCGGCGCTTTTGCCGCCATCAATATTCACGGAAGTACCTGTCACATAGGAGGCAGCATCTGATGATAAAAAGGTAATGACATTCGCCGCTTCCTCTGCATTGCCGATCCGGCCAAGCGGAATATCATGCTTCGGATCATGGGCGAATTCTTCCCACGTCAGCTCTGGTGCAACCCTTTTCCAAACCTTCTCAATCTGGTCACTGCGAAGCGTTCCGATACACACCGTATTCACGCGGATACCCGCTGAACCCAGATCCTTGCTCATGGCATTGGTCAAAGCCAGTCCAGCTGCTCGGCTGACCGAGGTTGGGAGGGATGATGCGGGTGGTGTTTTGGCCGCGGAAGTCGTAATATTCACAATCGAGCCGCCGCCTGCTTCGCGCATATGAGGAATGGCAAAACGTGAGCAATGAATCGCCCCGAACAATTTCAACTCCAAATCATTGCGCCATACATCAGTCCCTACTTGCTCAAACGGCGCAGCAGCAGAAGTACCCGCATTATTCACAAGAATATGCAAGCCGCCGAAATGACTCACTGTTTCTTCAATCGCACGTTGACAATCGGCTTCTGACGTAACATCCGCTTGAATCATCAGGACGTCACCTTCTGTCAAATCCTCGATCTGGAAAACGGCTTCTTGCAGCTGCTCAGCATTGCGCGCGAGAATCGCCACTTTTGCCCCCTCACGGGACATCGCGATGGCCGTTGCAAGCCCGATACCTTTACTGCCTCCTGTGATTAACGCAACTTTATTCTGTAAACCAAGTTCCATGATGATCGCTTCCTTCCTAGCTAATGGCATAAGTCCAACCTACCTTCAAGCATACGCCATTTCCCCTGTTTGTTTCAAATTTCATTGCGAACTAGGCGAACATAAAAAAACCATCAGATCAACTGATCCTGACGGTCATTTTCATTATCTTTTGATTCTGCGGGCACTTGCTGTCTACTCGCTCAAATAAACAGCCTTCCCGGTACGCGCAGACTCGTAAATGGCTTCAAGAATTTGCGACAATACATATGCTTGTTCAGGTGTCACGACTGGCTCTAAGTCTTGATCAATCGCATTGATCCACGTACGCATTTCCAGATCTGCATCACTTTCTTTGGCCCCATCATAGAAGGCTACGCCCCCCGCTTTCAAATCCACCTCTGTTGTGAATAAGCGGCTATGTTTCTCGCCATTGATGCGCAATCCGCCTTTCATGTCGGCTCCACCTTCTGTACCGCTTAGGGAGCATTTCGCTTCGTCGACTTCGAGCGTATTTAAAGCCCAGCTGGATTCGAGCATAATGGTCGCACCATTTTCCATCACGATCATCCCGAATGCTGAGTCTTCCACTGTGAATTTAGAAGGATCCCATGGACCCCAAGCGTTGGCAGCGTTTTCCTTTTGGGACAATTCGTGATAAGAAGTTCCCAAAACAACCTTTGGTTTGTAATTATCCATCATCCAAAGCGTAAGATCGAGTGCGTGAGTACCAATATCAATCAACGGGCCTCCACCTTGCTTCTCTTCATCGAGGAAAACGCCCCAAGTCGGAACAGCACGACGGCGAATCGCATGTGCTTTCGCAAAATAAATATGACCAAGCTCACCCTCTGCACATACACGTTTCAAATGTTGGCTGTCCGCGCGGAAACGGTTGTTGTAGCCGATTGTCAGCTTTTTGCCTGTGCGCTTCGCTGTTTCCATCATGCGTTTGGCATCTTCAGCTGTTTTGGCCATCGGCTTCTCGCACATGACATGCTTGCCTGCTTCAAGCGCAGCAATCGAAATTTCAGCGTGTGAAATATTCGGTGTTAATACATGAACGATATCGATCGTTGCATCTTGCAGAACTTCTTTATAATCCTCGCAAACAAGTGCGCCTTCACTACCATATTTCACTGCAGCTGCTTCTGCTTTCTCTAGAACGATATCACAGAAAGCGACGATTTCCACATTCGCAAGCTTACTTAAACTCGGCAAATGTTTCCCGTTCGCGATTCCACCACAACCTATAATTCCAATTCGATAAATACGTGACATGTGAAGACCTCCAGTGGGTTTATAACTTCCATTTGCGTATCTGATATACTGAAAACTGTCCTAAATGTAGCATAGGAAAACGCTTATTTTAAGTCTAACTTTCGGACAATCATACTCAGAAATTACGACATGAGAAAAACCAGGAGCAATTCGCCCCTGGCTCCAATCCTGCCATCTTTAGCTGCCGCCGGCTCGCCTTTGAGCATCCTCCAAATAACTTCGATAGAGGGGCTCATTCGGTTGATCACGTGTCAGATCTTCATAATAACGTGCGACTTTTTGAAAATAGTACGCGTGCACATCTGTGGTAGGCACCAGTCTGTGAGGCTCCCAACGATACGTTTCGACCCGGAACGCCTGACCTTGCTCTTGGACCCAAAGTGCAATCTCACATAGTCCATCTTGCCCATTTCGTGTCGGCATATCTTCAATCTCGAGATGACTGTACGTTGTCCCTGGCGGAATCACACGCTGGAATCCGTTCTGTGTCCATTGAATAATATCCAATTCAGCTGCGGGTTCGTCTGTCTTTTGCCATCCGATAAGTACGTCCCAACCTTCCTTGCGTGACACCGGCGCTGCTGCAAAATCCCTCACGGCCAGTTGCTTACCTGTTGAAGCAGATCCGATCGGAAACCAATTACCGGAGTACTCCTTCAACGAAAATAAATATTGATTCCCCAAATATCTATACAAGGCTGTTATTTCAGGGAATCCATCCCCATCCACATCGGCATACAGAATCGCCGCGGGATCTCCTTGCTGCTGCAATACGACGATCTCAGCCTCCTGAGGTATGCAGCTGCGGACGACGGAAAGGAAATCAATCGATGACAAGCTCATGGTTATCCCTCTTTTCACATCTTCTCAATGAAGTATATGCAAAGGGGGACTTGGCACATGTATAGCTTTCTGATGGATGAAAAGGTGGCGAACAACTTATGCGCTGCCGCGCCTTTCCTCGTGTAACTGATGAACACATTGGATGAAACGTACCGTTTGGGTCTGGGCTCTCATGACGACGGAATGTGTTTGAGCACGACCGCCCCAGTCATATTTGACACCACTTAAGAAATCCCCAGAGGTCACGCCCGTTGCCGCGAAAATAATGTCAGCATCGCCTACAAGCTCCCGCATGCCTAGTACTTTACTGGGATCCATGATACCCATTTCCTGACAGCGCTGATGCTCCTCCTCATTCTCCGGAAGGAGTCTGCCTTGCAGCTCGCCACCCATACACCGGAGGGCTGCCGCCGCTAATACGCCTTCAGGCGCTCCGCCTGAGCCCACGTGCAGATCGATCCCCGTCTCGGGGAAAGCAACCGCCATCGCACCTGCGACATCTCCGTCGCTGAGCAGATAGATTTTGACACCTAATGCACGCAGCAGCATGATTTGGTCCGCGTGCCGATTACGGTCGAGAATCGAGACAGTGAGCTCAGAGATTTTCTTTTGCAGCAAAGAAGCCGCTTTACGAATGGTAACCTCGAGTGAATCATCCAGACTGAGCTTACCTGCCAAACGCGGACCTACCGCCAACTTCGCCATATACATATCTGGTGCATGAAGAAGATTCCCCTTCTCGGCAATCGCCACGACGGAGAGCGCGTTATTCCTGCCACTCGCCACGATATCCGTTCCTTCAAGCGGGTCAACAGCCACATCGAATTCAGGACCTGTACCGCTTCCTACTTCTTCCCCGATGTACAGCATGGGCGCTTCATCCATCTCGCCTTCACCAATCACCACCGTACCGCGAAAGGGAACCGTGCTAAACACCTCACGCATGGCCGAAGTCGCTGCACCATCTGCGCTATTCTTATTCCCTTTCCCTGTCCAGCTTGCTGATGCTATGGCAGCGGCTTCAGTTACCCGCACGATCTCCAATGACAAATCTCTGATCATGAGTGATTCACCCTTTCGATTTAGGTCTGATGCATTATTGATGCGTTAAGCTCTTTCCGCCAAAATGATACCCGCTGTTTCCTCAATGGCCTTCTCACTCACATCAATGACCGAACAACCCAGTTCCTTGTACAGCCGCTTGGCAAAAGCTAATTCTTCCTCTACGCGCTCATGTGTTGCATATTTTGCTCCAAAAGGAAGCCCCACGGCTTTCAGCCGTTCCGTACGAATACCAATAAGCTTATCTGCGCTCATCGTGAGTCCAACCAGCTTTTTAGGATCAAGCTCATAGAGAATGGCAGGTGGTTTAACCTCAGGAACAAGCGGATAGTTCGATACTTTATAGCCTTTATGGGCTAAGTAGATACTAAGAGGTGTTTTGGACGTACGCGATGGTCCGATCAGGACAATGTGTGCTTGCTTCATGGTACTTGGATCCTTGCCGTCATCACTTTTAACAGTGAATTCCACCGCTTCAACTCGTTGATAGTATTGCTCATCCAATTGATAGAGCAGTCCGACTTTTCTTTTGGGCGAATCCTTAAAGGTATCAATGAACGCTTGCATCATCGGCCCCATAATGTCAATCGCATTTACATTGTTTCGTATTGCTTCCTGACGCATCATTTCCCTGAGCTCAGGCAATACAAGGGTGTAGGCAATAAAACCTTTCACACGGGAAGCTTCTTCTACAATGGCGCGCACTTCATCTTCTGTTCGGATGGAACCATAACGTTTCACTTGAACTTGACTAGCGTTAAATTGCCTTATTGTGGCTTGAACTACTGTATTTGCCGTTTCTCCTACCGAATCCGAACACACGAAAATGGTATGCAGCTTATCTCCCATGCAAACTCCCCCTGATTTACGTTCCCAGCGCTACATCCAGCAGCAATTTGGTCATTGTTGTTTTCGTAATTCGGCCGACCACTTCAAGGCCTTCCTTGCCTTCGATCGACTTAATGACAGGTAAACTGTCGACTTCGTGATGAATCATTTTGCGTGCTGCGTCCAGCACACTATCTTCTGGCTGAACGGTAATGATGTTCGGTTGCCTCGTCATGACAAGCGAAACCGGCATTGCCGTCGCTGTTGCATGTCCAAGCGTCACCTTCAGTAAGTCCTTACGTGAGACGACCCCAGCAAGCGTACCTTCCATATTGACGATCATCAGACTGCCCACATTTTCGAGAAAAAGAGTAACGACGGCGTCGCTCACTGTAACGGTTTCCCTTAGTACGACAGGGATGCTCATGACATCCTTCACTTTCCTTGTTTCGATCCCCTTGAAAGGAGTGTGTGTGTCGAGAGCGGCCGTACCTAGGAAATAACCGACCTTGGGCTTGGCATCAATGTGTCCTAGCATAACTAAAACAGCCAAATCCGACCGTATTGTCGGTCGACTAATCCCCAATAGTTCAGCGATTCGTTCGCCCGCAATTGGCGCATGTTTACCGACGAGATCAATAATTTCTAACTGGCGGGCTGTTAGCTCGATGATGTTTCCCTCCTAAAGCAGTTAATTACGACTATATAGTGTGTTCTATTAGTTATATATTGTATATTATATATCAATTTCAAGAAATATAAAGTTGTTTATTGCCTATAAAAGAAAAATTTATCACCTATTAGGTGGAGAATTTGTAAAAACCCCGTTCTCTTGTGGAGAGAATGGGGTTTGGTGTAATCATGAGATTGCTCACTGGAACTGCTGTAACCTTGTTATAGAAAAAAAACAATCCCCACCATTCCCGCAAATACGATAATGAGAAAAGGGTGCAGCTTGTATTTCACGATTCCTAGAAAAGCACCTATGGTGATCAGTAACGTTGCAACTTGCCTCCAAGTGATACCCCTCTGTACGTTCTCAAAAGAAGATAAGCCAAAATGAAGTGCAGCATAGATGATAAATCCCGTTACAACGGGCTTTAGGCCATAGAAAGACGATTGGAACCATGTTTTGGAATGCCACCGAAATAAAAAAGCTGCTAAAGTGATGATTAAAATTAATGAGGGTAAAACCATGCCTAATGTGGCCATGATGGCACCTGGAATCCCCGCTGATTCATAACCAATGAGTGTGGCACAATTCGTAGCAATCGGTCCTGGGCTCGTGCCAGCAAGTGAAATCACATGATTAAATTCATCTGATGTCAGCCACTGAGGCTTCTCTACCTGCCGTTGAATGACGGGAATCATGGCGTAACCGCCGCCGAAAGAAACAAGACCGATTTTTAAAAAAGTTAGAAATAACGAGATTAGCATCCGAGCACCTCATTCCTCATATCCCATCCGCCATATAATACTCAGCGGTCTTGTTGTCCGAGCTCTCGGAAATTGCTTTTTCTTTATGTGAAAGGGGATTTTTCCAGCCCCATTTTTGCTTGAAATAGACGACAATGACGCCCGTTACTAAGCCTAGAGCAATCAACAAGACAGGTGATACGGTGATATACATCATTACCGCGACAGTTCCGACAGCTGTAAGGAAGGTCATGCCATCGAAGATTGACGTCTTTGCCATTTTATACGCTGCAGCCGCTATCAGTCCTACAATCGCTGCATGGATGCCATCCATGAACGCTTCCATTTTGGGATAATGCTCCAGCCACGAATAGGTCAAGCTCAGCAGAAGCACGATCAGAAAGGTAGGCAATGTAATCCCGATAACAGCTGCGACGGCTCCTGGAATTCCAGCAAGTTGATATCCAACTAGCGCAGACAGATTCACGCCGACGCCGCCTGGCGCCGCACCTGAAACAGCAACCACCTCTGCCATTTCCTCGTCAGTGATCCAGTGTTTCGCCACAACAACCTCACGTTGAATAGCAGGCAGCATCGCATACCCTCCGCCGAATGTGAGCGGACTGATGCGAAGAAAAGTCCCGAAAATGCGAAACAGTTTACGAATGGTATCCATGCTCATGATGATCGACCTCCTCTGAACTTAATTCTATTTTGAACTAAAGTTAGAGAGGTGTCCAATCAATTATACTAATATGTTCGCGAAAAACCGCTTATAATCTGGGTGATATGCCTTGAGGCACGCTCTTCCATCTAATAACAACACGCCATTTAATTTATTTTGAAATAAAGATAGGCATTTGTTTCACTTGTTTCTTCATCGCCATGTTCGTCAAGTACACACCTAACACAATGGAAGCTGCCCCAAGCAAATGATACAACTGTAAGGATTCGCCTGTAAACGTCGTAGCAAAGATCGCACTGAACAATGGGATAAAGTTAAGAAAACCTGCACAGCGCTGAGGTCCAGCGAGTTCAATCGCTTTATTCCAACTCAGAAAGGCTACAATCGATGCAAAAATACCAACATACAGAAGCCCGCTTACTAACGCCCCGCTCCATACCACCTGAGGTGCCTTGACCCACCACTCGATCAATGAACTAGGAATCAACACGACAAGCGCAACCGTTACTTGCACTAGCAAAAAGGGACTGGCGGGAAAACGGCCTGCCATCTTTTTCATCCCAACGGAATATAACGCCCAACACAGAATAGCGATCAACATGAAGAGATCACCCTTATTTACAGATAACCGAAGCAGTGCTTGTAGATTTCCCTGGCTAATAATCCAACATACGCCTAGCATCGAGACTGCAATACCAGGCAGGGCCCACCAAGCAAGCCTCTCCTTTAACACAAACCAGGTGATCAACACAACAAAAATAGGTGTCGCTGCATTCATTAAGGCAGCATTAATGGAACCGGTGAATTGAACAGCAACATACGTTAACGAGTTAAATCCCGCAACGCCGGTAAGAGAAAGAAATACGACCATTTTCCAGTGCGCGAGGAATTCATGACGGAGTTTCCAGGCAACCTTACCGAATAGGGGGACCAAACATAGGAATGCAATACCCCAGCGGCAAGTAGCCAATGTAATAGGCGGAATATGCAGCACAAGCGCTTTACCTGCCACGAAATTACCACCCCAAATGCAAGTGGCAAGAATTAATAATAAGTAAGGTGATTTTTTTAACATATCTGAGCTCCTTATGCCTGCAAAATGACTTCAACGTGGACAATGTTTGGGTTCGAATAGCCGTTTGGAAAAAGATGCATACTAAGGCTTGGAAAAAATCTGCAAATTAGCATGCGTTTAGACAGAAAGGATTCGGAGAAATGACAACAAATCAAGGGATACTTGTATCTACCTTGGAGATGCTTAAAGGTTGCGCGGATCTCACGCATCAACATTTCCCTCTCCAGCAGTTTGATCTTGTTTATTTTGACTATTTCGTTGGTACCGATATCCTTGATCGAGAAATTATTGCGCCTCTAACTGCTAAAGAGCCGAATCATGTTGCACTCTTAAGTCGGTCATTCTTTAAGCCTAAGTTAGATGTTAGCGAAATTGTTGACGGTATTTTGAGTGGAAAAATTGCTGTTTTTTATAACAACCGTGCCTATTTGTACGATGCTTATGCGCCTGAAATCCGCTCTATTCAAAATTCGGAAACAGAGAGTGTCATAAATGGGCCCATGGACTCGTTTAATGAGTCACTTGCTACGAATTTATCTCTCATTCGCAGACGAATCAAGAATCCCAGTCTGAAGGTCGTCAACTTTACGATTGGCACTAAGACGAAGACCCCATTTGCCTTGCTCTATATGGAAGGTATTGCTGACGCATCGCAACTACAACAATTAAGCGACATGATTGATAATTTGGATATCCCAGCTGTCTACGATACGAATACGCTAGTCCAATATTTAGGCATCAACAAGTTTACCATCTTTCCCCAGATCTTAACAACCGTCCGTCCTGACTTGATTTCTGATAAGCTCATCAACGGCAAGTTGGTGGGGCTGCTCGATGGAAGTCCAGTAGCTTTCAGCGCACCTACAGGCTTCATAGAGTTTTTCTCTTCACCCGATGATTATTATTTATCATGGGCTACTGCTTCTTTAATACGATTATTGCGGCTACTCGCTTTATTCATCACTTTGTGCTTCACAGCTTTCTATGTTTCGCTTGTTACTTATCACTACGAAATGATTCCAGCGACACTTATTCTTAATTTAATGGAGTCTCGGGATAAAGTACCCTTTTCACCTTTGTTTGAGGCTCTTCTCATGGAATTGACCATTGAATTCCTGCGAGAAGCAGGCGCTAGATTACCATCCAAAATAGGATCAACGATTGGTACTGTTGGCGGGATTGTGATCGGGCAAGCCGCTGTTCAAGCAGGCGTTACGAGTAATATTCTCATTATCTCTGTCGCGATTTCAGCAATCGCTTCGTTTGTCATACCGAGCTATATCATGAGTTCGTCCATCCGGTTTATGCGCTTCAGCATTATCATCATGGCTGGTCTCTTAGGGAATTTCGGGATCATGATTGCCATTGGTTTTATCTGTATTCAACTATCCGGCTATCAAACGCTCGGGCACCCTTTCCTACTTCCTTTCTCGCCTACGAAGCCCTATCGGATGCTGGATCAGGTTATCCGGATCCCTGTCTATCTTTTGCAGCGGCTAAATAAGAAAAAACCTTCCAATTCCAACGAATAAAGGAGAACCGTTCATGCAAAAAAAGCTCCCTTTCTTTCAGACGACTTTTTTGGCTGTCTACGCACAATCTGGCGTAACTGCGTTTACACTACCGCGAATTTTGGCTGAACGCATGGGAACCAATGGCTGGGCAGCTCTACTGATTTGTTGCCTAGTCGCCTCCGCCAATCTCCTTCTCATTTCGCTTGTTTACCGCTCCAGCAAAGGGAAATCTATCTTCGAAATTGCAGGAGCTTCTATACCTCGGATCATTCTGATTCCCTTTTTCACCCTTGTAGTTTTACTTTGGGCTATTTTGGGCAGCTTGGTTGGAAAAGAATATATCCTGATCGTCTCTACGATCTCACTCCAATCGGTCCCCCCATTTGTGTTATATCTCTTATTTGAAATCCTCATTTTTCTACTTATTTCCAAAGGAATCCTAAGTATCTCCTACTCCGCCACACTCGTATTTTTCTTACTTCTATGGAGTTATTTCCTATTGTTTTATACATTCGATGAATTCAGCCTAGCTCGTATGACGACCTTTTTATTTAAAGAAGTCGATCATTCTGTTTACGGCTGGATTGAGATCTATATTGCCTTTCTTGGCTATGAGCTAGTCTTACTGTTATTTCCGCATGTTAATGAAAAAACGCATGTGATGCGAGCCTTTCAGATTGCAAATCTCATCACAACGTTAACTTACCTCGCGATTTCATTCATCGCCTTCGGGTTCTTTAGCCTTCATCAGCTTCAGCATTTGAAATATCCTATGCTTAATATGTTGTCCTATCTAAATTTGCCTTTTGTAAGAAGAATCGATGATTTCTTATTTAATCTCATTCTATTTCGTGTGCTCCTCACCAATGCATTCTATGGATGGGCAGCATTCCAAACACTGAAATGGCTGTTACCCAAATCCAAAAGAACGCCTTTACAAATTACTCTTCCTTATTTCATCTTAGCCATACTAGCTGCTGTAGCCCTATTTGCATTCCCAATCACTTTAGAAGGCAATGAGACGTGGCTTAATCGATTAGGTTATGGAGAAATGGCCGTAGCTTTCTTTTTGCCCATACTATTATTAATTTGTTTAAAATTGAATAAAAATAGAGGTGAAAACTATGCGTAAAAGCACTTTTCTCATTCTACTGTGCCTGTTGACCGGTTGTTCTGTTCAACAGCAAATTGATAAAGTGGGAATGACCGACACTGTCGCTATCGATGCAGCTTATGATAGTAAAGGCAACCCTTCCGAAACCGAAATGTCTGTAGCCGCTTCAATCCCCAAGGCAGGCGGACTACAAGGACGTACAGTCGAAATTGTGCAAACTACAGCTTCCTCCCCCAAAGAAGCTCGTGCTATTTTCACTCGTAAAAGTGACAAAGCTCTGGTGATCGGACAACTGAGATGCCTGTTAATTGGGAAAGAATTAGCGAAGCAAGGTATTTTTAGGCTCCTTGACTCCTATAGACGAGATTCAGCGGTTGGCGAGCGCCTCAAAATCGTCATCGTGAGTGGTAATTCCGTAGACCTTCTAACCAAAAAATATCCACAACATGGCTTGATCGGAACTAAAATCAATCTTATGCTGGAACAACAATTTAAAACGCATGAGGCACCCAACATCACCTTGTATAGCTTTGTTCGTGACTATTATGATGATAGTGTTGATCCCGTTGTCCCTTTGATTATGATTAAAAAGGATGATGTAGAGATGGATGGAATTGCCCTAATGAAAAAGGATCGTTACGTTGGTAAAATTCCTTCCGATCAAGCCGTATTTTTCGAAATGCTTCACAAAAATGCCGATAACGGGACAATTCACATCGATTTCATTGAGCATTCCACTGGAAAGAAGGAATCTGCTTTAATTAGCGCGATAGATAGTAAACGAATGGTACAAGTTCTCTCAGCTAATGAGGATGATGAGCATCTTAAAATCAACATTCTTGTCAAACTCGACGGCATTATTCTAGAGTATTCGGGTATGAAGACCTTCTCAGAGAAGGAAGAGCGCCTTGCTCTAAATGAAGATTTGTCGAAAGCGATCCAAACACAATTAGAAGCTATTATTCGACTTGTACAGCGAACTGGGGCAGATAACCTAGGAATAGGTACCTATGTCCAAAATCAAGTAAGCTATGGTAAATGGAAATCATTACATTGGGACGATATTTATCCTCATGCAAATATTCAAGTGAATGTCGAAACGCAAATACGTGATTATGGAATGATTCGTTAAAGATCGTCCTCTAGAAACTGAACCTCACAGAAGCAGCCGAGAGGAATCATTTCGCGCAAATAGCGCATCATCTTTCCTTTCTCCTGCTCATCCATCCGTTCTAGGGCATCAAAATCAAAATGAATGATACTATTGATGACGTCATAGTGCTTAAAATGTAACCGTCCGTAAGGAAATTGCCGATTGATCGCGGCAAGAATGCCATATTGATTTAAATTTGAACGCAGAGCCGTTTGAACAATATCAGCAGGTACCTCCTGTAGTAAGGGGACTTTATCTGCACGGACTGCGTTATAAGCCTTTACGTTGAAAGCGACATAAGGGTACAAGTAAGCGTTTGCATACTTCTCGACCTGCTGCTGATCTTGCTTGGATAACTGCAAATCCCCCGTCCATGCATAGATCGTCGCCCGATATTTCACTGATGTGTGTATCCGGATGTACCTTAAATGGGGAAAGCGAGCTTTCACTAGCTGTTCCGATAATAGCCTTGTTCCCACCAAGATCACCTCTTTCGATAAGGCCAATGTGCTACTAGTATATGCGGGAAAACAAAAACAGCCATCCTTTTGCTTCGAAAAGGTAGCTGTTTTTGTCCTTCATTTATTCAGGAATAGATAGCCCCAGTCCTGCCGCAACACGTGTGCCATATTCAGGATCAGCCTTATAGAAGTGTCCGATCTGTCTGAGCTTGATGGCATCCTGTTCAACAGGCTTCATGGCCCCAACGATCGTTTGAACTAAACGCTCGCGCTCGTCTTCGCTGAGCAGGCGATAAAGATCACCTGGCTGCGTGTAATGATCATGATGATCATAGACTACACTGTCTGCGGAGCCTGATACTTCGAACGCTGCCGGTTTATACGCAGGTGTCTCTGAAGGTCCGCCCGCGCTGTTCGGCTCATAATACACAGAACCGCCGCCATTATCATCCGCACGCATCTGGCCATCGCGCTGATACGTGTTGACTTCACTTCGCGGCCGATTGATCGGCAACGCTTGATGGTTCGCTCCCACGCGGTAGCGGTGCGCATCGCCGTAGGCGAATAGGCGGCCTTGCAGCATTTTATCCGGCGACGCTTCGATCCCAGGCACGAATGTCCCCGGTGAGAAGGTCGCCTGCTCAACCTCCGCAAAATAATTCTCCGGGTTGCGATTCAGCACCATGCGTCCAAGCTCAATTAACGGGTAGTCCTTCTGCGACCAGACCTTCGTCACATCGAACGGATCGAATCGATATGTATTCGCGTCTTCCAGCGGCATGATCTGCACACACAGTTTCCAAGCGGGGAAGTCCCCCTTCTTGATCGCCTCGAACAGATCCTCCGTATGATAGTCCGGGTTATCTGCGGCCAGTTGTGCTGCGACAGACGGAGCCAAATTCTGAACGCCTTGCTCTGTTTTGAAATGATACTTCACCCAGGACGCTTGACCTTCTGCGTTCACCCATTTGAACGTATGCGAGCCAAACCCATGCATATGCCGCAGGGTTGCAGGAATCCCGCGGTCCGACATCAGGATCGTAACTTGATGCAACGACTCCGGAGATAGAGACCAGAAATCCCAGACCGCATTTGGATTTTTCAAATGTGTTTGCGGATGCCGCTTTTGCGTGTGAATGAAGTCCGGGAATTTAATCGCATCGCGTATGAAAAAGACTGGCGTATTGTTGCCTACGAGGTCATAGTTACCTTCATCGGTATAAAATTTCACCGCAAAGCCGCGCGGATCGCGAACTGTATCTGACGAGCCGTTCTCACCGGCTACCGTCGAAAACCTTACGAATAGCGGCGTTTGTTTGCCCACCTCCGACAGGAAGCTTGCCTTCGTAAACGCTGTCAAATCTTGCGTCACTTCGAAATAACCATGTGCGCCAGCGCCCTTGGCATGCACAACACGCTCAGGCACCCTTTCGCGGTTGAAATGTGCTAATTTTTCCAACAAATGTACATCTTGGATCAAAGTTGGCCCACGCGCACCCGCAGTTTGGGAATTTTGGTTATCCCCAACAGGTGCTCCCCAGCTTGTCGTTAGCTTGCTTTTATCATCCGTACTCATCGTGATTCACCCACCTCATTTCATCTTACCCTCATTCCACTATATTCAGGGACTTGGCCTGATATGATTGGAACGCATGAAGGCTGCCCCATAAGGTCAACGACCTCACGGGACAGCCTCGATGTTCCTATGCTTACAAGCCCTTTGCCTTCAAAAACGCCTGCCACTGTTTCGTTGTTTCCGCATCAATCTTGTCTTGACCCGCTGCTTTCAGCTTGTCGATGTACTTCTGCAATTGATCCGCAGGATCGACCGCACCCGTTTCCAGTGCTACTTGGAACTCGTTATCGACGGCGGTTACGTTAGCTACCTCAGATTTGATGGAGTCTCTATTCACATCAAAGCCGTAAGAAACTGGAACCATTGCGCTTTCGTTCAGCTTAATCGTTTTATCCCATACATCAGCTGTTTGAGCACCTTTCAAATACGCGTTGAATTGGTTACCGAAAACCCAGTCCACATTCGGTGCATAGCCAGAATCTTTGATCGGTTCAATATATTTGTCATCTTTCTTCGTATAATGTTTGCCTTCAATCCCATTGGAAATCAGATTGTATAACACTTTATCTGTGTTAAGCAGGTTGATAAACATAAGGGCGCGTTCTGGATTTTTGGAGGTTTTGCTAATCACCTGCATCGCACTCGCAACCCCAGTGAAATATGAATCAGATATCGGCACGTAAATAACAGCATTGTTCCCGTTATTAGCCATTTCATCTACTTCGCCGCCTGGTTTGGTTGTAAACTCAAGGCTGACAGCCACTTTCCCCTTTTTCTTAAGGTCAGTAATATTTTTCAAAAGAGGAGCATCCTCGTTGATATAGCCCGCTTTGGACCAGTTGTGCATCGTCGTGAAGAAGTCCTTTTTATTCTGAAGCTGTTGAATTTTCGTGATGGACGTGTACGTTTTATCATCTTTTTTGTAGGCGACAGCAAGGCCATCCGCAGCGACCAGATTCGGATCTGTGTAGAGGCCCCATGAGTTCTGAGCCATTCCGAAAGGAATAACATCCTTTTCATTATCTTTGATCGATTTCAAGAAAGGCTCAAGGTCTTTGTACGTTTTAATCGAATTAACATCTAGTTTGTATTTATCTGCGTACTGCTTTTGGATCACAAGGCTTTTTGTTTTGGCAGCAATTTGGTATACAGGGAAGCCGTATACTTTCCCATCGGTCGCTTTCATATCCGGCCAGAATTTATCAGGGATATTCTTACGCGCTTCAGAGGCATATTTGTTAATCATCGTGTCGGTTAATTCTAGCAGCGCACCTTTATCAATGTTCGGTTGATAGCTAAGCAGCCAATATTTCGAACCCCAGGCCACATCGAAGGCTTCGCCTGATGCCATGATTGTATTCAATTTCGGATCATATTCATCAAATGAAAGCGGCTTCAAATCGACCGTAGCATTGATTTTACTTTTCACATATTTATTGATTTCATCATTGACGAGAGCTTGATCTTTCCCAGGCGGATTACTTGGGTAATAAAATGTCAATTTGACTTCAGGTAATGTACTAGGTGCAGGCGTAGCTGGCGTTGCCGACGTTGATGCTGCAGGTGTCGTTGCCGCCGGTGATGTTGTTTCACTTGCCTTATCCGACGTACAACCTGCTAATACGGTAAGACTCGTAATCATAATGGCTACACTGCTCAGGTACGATTTTTTAATTTTTTTCAACCTTCACACCTCCATAATATTTACCCCTATTACTATCAGAACATGACTTGATTATGAACTAACGTAGAAACAATCAGGGCAATGCACACCTCACCTCCTCTCATCATACGTTCTTGACTTAACTCTTTAAAGAGCCAACCGTAATGCCTTTGACAAAGTATTTTTGGAAAAATGGAAATAACACCATCATCGGCCCCCCTGCAATCATGGCCATCGCCATCCGTACAGATAAGGTCGGGAAGTTCGCAAATTGTAATTTGCTTGCCGCCTCGGCCAAAGGGGAATTCGCTAGAAACTCAATTTGCGAAAGAATACGCACAAGCAGCAGCTGCAAAGGCACATATTTATCATTATCAATAAACAGCAGTGCATTAAACCAATCATTCCAGTAAGCAAATGAGATGAAAAGTCCAAGTGTCGCAAGCGCTGGTGTAGAAAGCGGCATGACAATGCGTAAGAATATGCGAAACTCACTAGAACCGTCAATTTTGGCAGATTCAATGATTTCCATCGAGATTTTATCAAAAAAACTTTTCATAATGATGATATTGAATGGATTCATCAACAACGGAATGATCAGTGCGAGCGCTGAATTTTTCAAATGGAGATATTGGGTCATAAGAATGTAAAACGGAATTGTGCCCCCATTGAACAACAAAGTGAAAGCAATATAAAACGTAATAGGACGATGATAGCGGAAATCTCGACGTGACATGGGATATGCCGTCATAGCAGTTAAGAGCAGTGAAAGCACCGTTCCTATTACCGTAATACAGATCGTAACCACATAGGATCTTAGCCAGATGTCTGGCGATTTTAACACGATCCGGTACGCTTCCAGGCTAATTTCCTTCGGTATAAAGCGATACCCATATTCAATTAAGCTATGTTCGGACGTCAGAGAGACCGCAATAACAAGGATAAAAGGAATGATCATGAATACACATACAATCGTAAAAAACACATGAATCAACCAATTTGAGTCTGGCTTTACTGGTTTGGCTAAGGCAAGTTCCATAGGGCTCCTCCCACTTCCCATTTAAAATAACGCATTCTCTTTATCAATTCGCCGTACGGCAAAGTTGGCTGTCACTATCGTAATTAACCCTACAACCGATTGCAGAAAGCCTACAGCTGCTCCGGAATTAATGTCCCCAAGCTTCGCAAGTGCGCGATACACATACGTATCAATAACATCCGTGGTAGCTTGATTAGCTCCCACATTATTCGGTACGAAGTAATGGAGTCCGAAATCGCCCCTGAAAATATTTCCCAAACCTAGAATGAACACAATAATAATTAAAGGTTTCATGAGAGGCAGTGTAATACGGAAGATCATTTGCAGACGAGAAGCTCCGTCTAATTTGGCAGCTTCATAATAATCACTATTGATCCCAACCATGCCCGCATAATAAATTAATGTGGAGAATCCAACGCCTTTCCATACGGCAACGATGGGCAGAATGAAGATCCAAGGTGTCGTTTCTAAGTACCATTTATGTGGTGATAGCCCGATGGTTTGGAGGAAGCTATTGAGATACCCACTTTTGTGCTCTAAGAAGGCATACGTAATGTATCCAACAAGAACAAGTGAGATGAAATAGGGAAGAAATAATGTCGTTTGATAAATCTTCACCATCCGCCCGCTAACCTCGTTCAATAGAAGCGCTAGAATGAGAGCAGTCAGCGTCCCAAGGAAGATATAGGACATGTTGTACAATAACGTGTTGCGAATAATCCGAAACGCATCTTGCGATTTAAATAGAAATTCGAAATTTTTGAAACCAACCCACTTGCTCCCCAGAATCCCTTGATCATATCGGAAATACTTAAAGGCTAAGATTAGACCGATCATCGGTAAGTACTTAATGACCAGTTCAAACAATACCCCAGGGGCTGCCAGCAGCAGCAATTCCCGATTCTTTCGTAAGTGTTTGAACTCCTGCATGAGACCTCGTTTTTTAATAGGTTTTGATTTCGTCATTGCGCTCCTCCTCCATAACCGTATCTTGCCATAAGTCACTGCGTCTACATAGCGTAAGATGTGCGAAATCATGTACAATCCACGTGTACAATGTTAGAATTACTCTCTTTTTACCTCTAAAAGACAGAAAAACCGCCCTCCTTTCACCAAATGGTGGTCGAAGTGGCGGCTTGGCATACAAATGTCACAGCTTATGAAATTGATTTTTTCATGCGATATTCCTTCGGCGTGCTTCCGAACTTGGCCTTGAACAACCTGAAAAAATAGCTTGGATTGGCATATCCGCATTTCTCCATAATATCCAGCACCGTGTGATCCCCGTTCTCCAGTAACAGCTGCGCCTGCTTTAAGCGGATTTCGTTGATATATTCCGTGAGGGTCAATTGGTAGCTATCCTTAAAAAGCTTCCCTAAGTAAGCGGACGACAGCTTCACTGTTGAGGCAATGCTTTGTTGACTAAGGTTGATATCCGCGTATTTCTGACCTATCAATTCTTTGACCGTCTCCAAGATCATGTCATTCCGTTCCACATTGGATGGCTTCTGCCCTTCACAAATCTGAGCACACAAGGCCAACAGAGACAAGTACATCTCCTCTAAAGTCTCCTTCTCCTGGGGAATATGATGGATATAGTCGACATTGAAGCTCATCTTGGTCACACGATTTTCCATAATTTCAACGACCGTATACTTGATAACCCAAGTCAAATTAGTCACAGCGCGATGGATATCATGATAATGGAAGGTGGCAAAAAGGGAAAAAGCTTTCTCCAGTTCAATCCCCGCCTCCGTCATTAAACCTTTCTTCAAGCTCTCTGACAGTTTACGCTCGATCACTTCTGGAATGGACACTCGTTTATTCGCCGAATTTTCTTGGATCATTTCACTAGTTATGATCGACTTGTAGCCGTAAATAAGCTTGTATAAACTGATCTGCAGCGCTTCTGAGTAAGCCGAAGACAGGTGTGTCACCTGAGAAATACGGTCACTGATCCCGCAGGAAAGACTCAGTCCATAGAAATCTTGCATGGTGTTTTGAATGTCACTGATAATGGCAGGAATATCCGCACCCTGTGCGTTTGCAGCATCGTCTGGCAAGGATACGATTAGTACCACATGGTCGCCCCAAACCTCAACGGCTTCACATGGATACCTCTTCGACATCATTTCCTGCGCAATATTCGTGATCGCGAAGCTGTGCATTTTTTTCAAAGACACTTCGGTCTGTCTGCTATACGCCTCGAAATGATCTAAGCGTAGTACACAAACTAGAAGCTCGGAAGGATACGCAATGTTTAACTCATGTTTCTTAATTAGCGCGATCATATCCTGATGCGAAAAAAGTTGACCGTCTGTTATAAACTTTCGAATATAATATTTATTTACGATGTGCTCCGAACTGATTTCCTGCAACGTATCGGATAATTTCAAATAGTTCTCACTCATCGCATGAAGCTCATCACCTTCCGTAGCTCTGGAAGGCCGCTCGCGCGGGTGTTGGAACCGGATACGATGAAGCATATCTTCAATAGGGTGATACAATTTGTAGGATAACCAGACCGATATCCCAATCGCGATGAGCAGCATGATGCCAGAGACCACAAGAGATTTCACACGTGTTTGGGTGACATCTTGCATTAACTTGTCATAGGACTGCAGGTAGAGAATCGTCCAATTCGGAATTGGATTGGCCAAATAGGTGATCATGCTCTTCTTGCCTTCCACATCACCAATGACGAAGCCGGAAGGCTCACTCGTTTCACGCTTATGCGCAGTGATATAGTTGTGGATAGCAGCCTGCGTCTGCTCATTCGCATATGTCGGGTTGAGCAAAGAGGAATATAAGTGCCCCTTCGGATCAGCCATAAGAATATCGCCTTGAGACGGACTTCCTGTATCATTCATCTTCTTCAGGCTATCGAAAACCCAGTCGGACTTGATATAGAAAATAATGGCCGATTCTCCAGCCGAAAATGGCTTTAAGGAGTCGGTCACCACGAAAGCGAACGTATCAATTTGACCGTCATCACGTTCAAGACTAACAGGAATTAATCTTGAAGTTTCGTGCTTTTGTGAAGGATCCAACAGCCAATTTTGAATTTTCTTCTTCGTCACACCGCCATCTAGAAGGAAGTTACTCGTTGTTCCGTAAATCTCACCTTGTGAATGATTATACACGACCATCGAGTGTAAAAAGGAAGAACTTTCCATAATACTCGACATACGCTGATACCCGCGAATGAGATCCATTTTCGGTAAATTTTCATCAAACATCAGCGGAATTAATAAATTATCCTTCATGACAAAATTAGATAAGTGCGTAATTATCTCATTCATATACGAAAAATTGTACTGCATCTGCGTGAGCACCTTGAGGTTGGATTCCTCTTGAATCCGCTTCACCGATTTCTCCAAGAGGTACGTATTGGCAAACGAAGAAGCCAACAGAACAATCACCATCGACAGCATAATGGAGCTCAGTACGCGCTGCAAATATTTCTTGGATTTATAAAAGCCAAATCCTTTCAAATGAACCAAGCCCCCCTTGATTCCGACGCTTTACTGTGGTCCTGCCAGACGGTCTTCTATATCCACCCAACCTAGTGTATAGGCCGGCGAATCCGGTTGAAGACGATACCGCCCATCCGCCATACGAACCAATTGGGGATCCGCGACGAGGGTATGTTCATCAAACTTCCCTCCCAATAAGGAGCGCCAAGCCTGCCAATCATACACATGCCGATCTAAACAATCTGGCTCAGTTGACGCGAGAGGCAGCTCCCCTGCAACCTCACACAATCGGCCTTCGCGCCAATACAAATTGTAATTCGCCTCGGAGAACTTATCATCCCGCCAATTAACGAAATAGTACATATAACCGGAATTAGAAATGACATTCCCGATGACACGAACATCCTTATTCTCTTCACCAGCCATTTCTTGCGTGCCGATCGCAGCTATCGCATCCGGATTATCAACGATTAAATTTCCTTGAATCAGATTTCCAATCCCTTTGGAGAAAATAAGCATCCAGAGCTTGCCTTCCCCCGTGCTATATAAATGAGTTAACACATTCTGTGTGATTGTAAAATAGTCCGAGGCATCGTCTAAATAAATACCGAAGCCAAAGGAGAAATGAATACCGCTGTCATGTAAGCGGTTACCATGAATGGTGTTTAAGGTCCCCACACCCCATGACTCAATCATACCGCCATCCTGACTATCGATCATCACGTTCGAAATATCGTTATAGGCAATGCGATTTCCCCTCGTATGAAGGAACTCCCAGTGGTTATCCCACGTAACCGTGATTCCATACAACGTATCTGGCATAACCTTGTGTCTCAGCCCTTTGAGTGATATCCCATAGCGCGGCATATACGAAATCTGATTATGAGCAATCTCGTTATGTCCGCTTTGATACAGTAAAATCCCGCAGCCATGTCCAATCAACTCGCCACCATGCGCAATGACATTATTCGTGATCTTGTGCTCTTTGTTCGTATAGGAAGCGCTCGCCGAAGTGAATGAGCCTTGAAGGGGGGAGTAGCCGGAAGCACATATCCCCATATATCCCATATGTAGGATCTGATTGCTATGTATCCAGATACGCTGGGTATGCTGGTCTAAAAAGATGCCGCAGCTGCCTGAATTCAAGATGGCACAATGCGAAATCGTGATATCCGCAGCATGTTGGAGATACACCAAGCCTTCACGATGCTCATCGCGTTCCACATTGCTCAAGCCGTCATCTTCCTGAATCATCCGATATTCCGCCCAGAAGTCCGTGCAGGACAACTGGAATCCATGTAGGTTGAGATGCTGAATAGGCTTATCGTGATCGTTTCCTCTCAGTTCAATAAGCCTCGTCATCATGGGTATAATTATCTCTTGTTGGTTAGGCATTCTGTTCTTGGGCCAATAATAAAGCCAACCTTCCTGCTGGTCCAAGTGAAACTGGCCTGGTGCTTGTAGAAAGTCGAGGGAACCTTGGAAGAAATAGCGTGAGCCGGCACCAATATCCCATATGGACGGTTGACGGAATTTCACATATCTAGCTTCTACATCATGCGACGCTATGGCTTGCACTTCCGAGAACCAGTTCCATTCCCCGCGGCCAGGCCAAATGTAAACTTGAGCCTCGGAGAGATCACTTCCCTCAGGGATGTCATCTTCACGATACGAAATGCCTTCCTTGAATGATGCTTCTTCCGACTCTCCATCAACTTGATAATAGCCTGTTGCTGGTAATCTAGCTTTAGCTACACGTTGACCATCTGCATACAACGTATGGAACACACTTCCCGTTCCTATGTAAGCTCGCCAAATCTCGCCTTGATAAGGCTCCCAGTCCGTAACAGGTTTACCACCAACAATATGCACGACTTCGTCTGGGACGTTCCGATACGTAACTTGAAACCCATCCCGGCCCGAATCGCGCTCATCGAGTTGCCAAGTGACGTCAGTATAATAGGTACCGCCATACACATTCACATAAATATCTTGCTTCATCCCTTGTTGGATGCATGCACGTACCATCATCTGAGCTTTTGTTATCGTTAAAAAAGGTGCTTCCTTGCTGCCATCGTGAGCATCATTCCCTGTTGTCGCTACATAGAATTGGGTCGCAACTAGCATGAGCCTACTCCTTTATTCATAATGATAACCTTATTTATGACTGAGGTCATTCATTTAGACCACAATCCGTGGATCATGAATTCGTTGCGAAGGACAATCCTTTCGCTTCCAGTTCATGGCGAATCATTTCAATGGCTTTGGGCCCCATACCATGCAATTTCTTGAGCTCAGGCTCCGTGATCTTGGTCAAATCATGGAGGCATGCAATCCCTGCTCCTGATAGAGCTCGCTTTGCTGGATTTGACAATTTAGGAAGATCTGATTGCTGCTCCTCTAGCTTATTCGTTGACATGATCCCATCCTCCTTCTCTGTTTTATCATCTGTCTGCTAAAAAAATTCACAACATCTGGCTGCGCATACAACTTCGGCGAATGGCTCATCGCCTCCAGCATCGGCGCATGTGCGCCTTGCTGCCTTGCGGACCCACGAACGGATTCGTGAGGTCCGAGGCAACCATAAACACATCTACTTATTGATTAATTTATACAATGCTTGGGTACCACTTTCCTCTTCGCCCATCGCAGCTAATTGTTCGTATAGGGATTTGGCTAAGGTTAGTCCTGGCAGCTCCACACCCATTTCATCTGCGGACTGAAGGGCAATCTTCATATCTTTGATGAAATGCTTCACATAAAAGCCAGGTGCAAAATTATCCGCGATCATCCGAGGACCAAGATTGCTTAAGGACCAGCTTCCGGCTGCGCCCGTTTCAATACTTTTTAGCACTGTAGTTGGGTCAAGTCCTGCTTTCTTCGCGTACACGAGCGCTTCCACCACGCCCATCATGTTGCTGGCTATAGCGATTTGGTTGCACATCTTGGTGTGCTGACCTGCACCTGCCTCGCCTTGATGCACAATATTTGTACCCATGTATTGGAAAAGGGGCAGCATCCGCTCAAACACTTCACTTGAGCCGCCAACCATGATGGATAAGCGCGCCTCGCGCGCGCCAATATCACCGCCTGATACAGGAGCATCGAGCGCGAATAATTGACGCGTAAGCCCCTCTTCATAGATGCGCTTCGCTAAGGATGGACTCGACGTAGTCAAATCGATTAAATAACTGCCAGGTTGAGCCATCGCCAGAATCCCATTTTCGCCAAAATAAATCTCCTCAACATCGCTTGGGAAACCAACCATGGTCATAATCACTTGGCACTGTTGCGCTAAAGCCCCAGGGGATTCCTGCCACTTCGCACCGGTGTCTAATAAGTCCTGCGCTTTTTCTTTGGTTCGTGTATATACGTGAACTTCATACCCCGCTTTTAGGTAATGGCCTGCCATGCTTTTGCCCATTACACCAGTTCCTATGAGTCCAATAATTGGTTTTACCGTATTCTCTGTCATGTAAATATCCACCTTTCATCCAAATCCAGGATGCCTTTTCTTGTTGTTTTTAATCTTCTTTAAACTTATCACCCCCGCTTCATCTGGTCAAACCGAGTTGAGTGATTGTGCTAACCCATATCGCAGGGATAGGCACGTTTACCTTGCTTATTTAGTCACAAGGTGGGGTAACTGAGGCGATAAGACCACAGCATGTGCTTATTTGCTGACAAACTGGTTATTCCTCTGGATTTATGGACAATAAGCACACTCGCCTTGTTTAATGACATTCTCACAGGGGCAATTGGGTAAATAAGAAACCGGTGTGGGCTTATCCTTATCATGAACGTGTAGAAACGGGTTCGGCTGGAACGAGGTAAGTCATGTCATGTGAATTTTCGGAACGTAAATTCATTCCCAAAAGGCTGTGCCCACTGGGCACAGCCTCTCTTACTTACAATTCTTTACTTACAAACCTTTAAACGTGAATCCATACGCATACGTACGATTCGCAAACAGTGTAAACTCCGGATGCGTTCTTGCACCCCAGCTATCGTCACCGCCAACGCCCATCTGCTTGTAGTTTACGCGCAGCACTACTTTGTCACTGACTGGCAGCTTGTAGGGATGATCGTGCGCTTCTAATTCCGAAGGGGAATACGGCAGCGCATTGAGTTCGACCGTTGGCAAGCCGGCAATGCGAAGTCCGCGTCCCGCGGCATTCGTAAGCGATGCCCAGCGAACATCCGTTTTGTTCCCACATTCCTGCGGACGCAGGTACGGTACGAACTGTTCCTCGACCGTGCCGCTATGCAGTGCTAGTTTAGCGCCAGTATTGCGATCCCAGTGGTTTTCGTGCGGCCCGCGGCCATACCACGTTAAGTTCGCGAAGGAAGCGTCCAGTTCGAACATCACGCCAACCTCAGGAATTTCAGGCAGTTTCTCCCCTGGCGTCAGCTGCATGCCGACTTCCACTTCTCCACAAGTGGACACGGTATACACCAGTTGAACCTCAGATGCAGGCTGTGTCGCAAGTACATAACGAACACGAACCTCTGCGCGTCCAGCATCCAGTGTTTTGGTGCTCAGTGAAAGCAACTTGCGTCCGCGACCTGCCTCTTGCCAAGGCGCACAACGAATAGGATGCTGATTCCCGCGATCATTATCCGTATACGCGCGCCAGAAATTCGGCACGGGTCCCGTTTGGAACAATTCTACGCCTTCATACTGATAAGAGATCAAATCGCCTGTCGACGCATCGAATCCAAGTGCAAAATGTTCCCCTTGCAGCGTGAGCGAATCTTCACCATGAACAACTAGCACAGCCGCTTCCGTTGAAAGGGCTGCAGCTGATTCTTTCTCAGCTTCCCAATTTCGTGTTGTCAGTGCTAATTCATAGCTTACAGGAAGGATAAATTGCTCCCATGCAATTTCATGTCCTTTCGCTCCCCAAATCGTGTCTTCCTGCAGTACCAAACTGAGTGTCAACACGAATTCATCGGTCGGGAATTGGCTTTCCGCTGAAGGAAGTGTCAACTCAACGGTTGTTGTTTCACCTGGCGCAACCGCAAAGGAACTCACGCCACTCTCGACTTGGACACCATTCTTGGCAATCGTCCATGACCAATCGTAGGCATTCAAATTCGTGAATAAGAACTGATTCGTCACACTGATTTGGCCTTTGGCTGCATCAACCGCTTCAAACTTTACGTTCTGATAGCACTTCTTCACTTCATGCAGCTTAGGCGAAACGGAACGGTCCGCGAAAATCAAACCATTACCGCAAAAGTTGCCATCATTCGGCGTGTCGCCAAAATCACCGCCATAGGCGTGATACGAGATGCCATCAGGCGTCGTTGTGCGAATCGATTGGTCGATCCAATCCCAAATGAATCCCCCCTGGAGAACTGGGTATTGATCAAAAAGTTCCCAATATTTAAAGAGGTTGCCGCAGGAATTCCCCATTGCATGGCTATATTCACACAGGATAAACGGCTTCTTCGGCTTATTTTTCGCGTATTCTTCGATTTTTTCAATTTTGGAATACATATGACTTTCGATATCTGATGCTCTATCCGATTCACGCCAGTGGAATATACCTTCATAATGAACCACACGAGATGGATCAGCCTCACGCAAAAAGTCATGCATCAGCAGGAAATTGTCTCCGCCGAATGACTCATTGCCAAGTGACCAGATCACGATTGCAGGATGATTCTTATCTCTTTGCAGCATGGAGTTCGCACGATCCAGCACCGCTCCTGTCCATTCAGGTCGGCTTCCTGGTACCGTTTCGCCAAGCTCTTCTTGCATATAGCTCCAAGCACCATGCGTTTCCAGATTCGTTTCATCAATCACATATAATCCATACTCATCACAAAGCTCATACCACTTTGGATGATTCGGATAATGGGAGGTCCGAACAGCGTTAATATTATATTGTTTCATAAGCAAAATATCAGCAATCATACTTCCCGCATCAACCGAACGACCGCGGTCCCGATCAAACTCATGACGATTCACACCTTTGAACACGATGACTTCGCCATTGATTTTCATCAAACCATCTTCGATCTCAAATTTGCGGAAGCCCACTTTACAGCTTTCTGTCTCCAGAAGCGTGCCTTCCTCATTTAACAAACGAAGTACGAGTATATACAGATTCGGACTTTCCGCACTCCATTTAGTAGGTTGATCGATGTGAGCAGACAGCACCACTTCTTGCTTCTCCACACCATTTGTTTGGACACCAATACGAAGCGGCTCTGCCCAAAGGGCTTGCTGCTCGCCATCGTACAACATCGCTTCCACTTGATGAACGCCTTGACTTTGCCCATCATAATTCGTAATGGTTGCTTGAATGGAGAGCTCCGCATCTTGGCATGCGCTATCTAGATTCGTGTTTACCTTAAAATCAGCGATATGCGCCACTGGCGTCGTGTATAGATATACATCGCGGAAAATCCCGCTCAACCGCCAGAAATCCTGGTCTTCCAACCAGCTGGCATCGCTCCAGCGATATACTTCTACCGCAAGTTTGTTCTCACCCTCGATCAAATAAGGCGTAATATCAAAATCCGCAGGCGTAAACGAATCCTGGCTAAATCCGACCAGATCGCCATTCACCCACACATAGAAGGCAGATTCCACACCTTGAAAGCTGATATACACGGGCTGCCCATTCCAACCTTCCGGTACTGAAAAGCTGCGAACATAGGAACCGACTGGGTTATAGGTAACAGGTGCAAAAGGAGGTTTAAGGTCCTCGTGACCAACCCACGGATAAATAATATTCGTATACTGCGGGAAATCGAAACCTTGGAGCTGCCAATGCGAAGGAACAGCCATATCCGCCCAAGCGCTGCAATCGTAACCATTTGTATAGAAATCAACAGGGCGTGTATTCGCATTTTCCGCAAAATGAAACTTCCATGTACCATTTAAATTTTGATAAAATGCTGAGGCTTCCCGGACACCCGCGAGCGCTTCTGCTTCCGTATGGTATGGCATCAGGGTCGCATGCGCTGCTACGCGATTCAGTTGGAAAATTTCCGGGTTATTATTCCACTCTGGGTAACCGTTTGCAGGAGCTGTGTATACAAATTTGTTCGCCATGTATGTTATTCCTCACTTTGTGTTTATAGGATATGAATCACCATGCTTTCCTTATTGTACAAGACAAATTTTTCTTTTAAAATATAAAATACACCGCTTCCTATATTAAAAAATGAAAGAGATGATCGATTTCCATGGCAACGGATTATAGAAAGTTTTTCGTGATCACAGAAGCCGATCGGAAGCTCCCCCTCATTTTAGAGACGATTGGTTATGAGGTTCAACAGCAACATTATATCCGTGAAGAAGGATATCCTTGCTTTCATTGGCTGCAAACCATTGCCGGTAGCGGCGAAATCATTCTCGATAGCGGGCCGGTTAAGCTAGGAGAACGACAAGGAATGCTGCTAGCAGCAGGTGTGCCTCATTCCTATTCTGTACCTGAGCCTCTGTGGTCCACATGGTATTTAACCTTTGATGGCGCGCTTGCCGCTTCCATTGTTCACGCTTTGGACATCCCCCTCTCGACGCCAATGAGTTGGGGCTCTGAAACACCACTGGCTGATATTCATGATTACTATTATGACAAATATCGCGATAGTCACGATTTCACAGGCACGAATGGTTCCTTAGAAATCTATCAATTCCTAACTCTGCTGAAAAAACATGGCATCGTGAACAAAAGTGCCTCCTTCTCGCAAAGTCATGAACGACTCTTACCGTTGCTGCTCGAGCTCGAACACTGCTATGGCGATGCGCATGTTGGCCTTGCTTGGATGGCCGTGCAGCTTGGTGTCTCCGCGCAGCATGTGAACACCTTGTTCCGGCGAGCTTTCGGCCTCTCTCCGTATCAATACCTGCTCCAGCTGCGCTTGCAGAAGTCCAAAGAAATCCTAATCGCGCAGCCTGATCTAACGGTTAAACATATCGCGGAGACAACGGGCTTTCTCGATGCGTCGCATTTTATCTCTACCTTCCGTAAAGCCGTCGGTCAAACTCCGGATGTGTTCAGACAACCTTATTTGAAGTGACTGTGCAGGTTTCGGTTCTTTCAGGTACCGGTGTTGTTCACGAGATAGTCGGGGAATCCGGTTATCTCGACTCCCATTTCCACTATTGATCACAAATTAATCGGGTTTTCCGTCTAACTGGAGTCCCATTGCTACTTTTGATCACGAGTTGATCGGGTTTTCCGTCTAACTGGAGTCCCATTGCTACTTTTGATCACGAGTTGATCGGGTTTCCCGTCTAACTGGAGTCACTTTACCACTTTTGGTCACGAGTTGATCGGGTATCCCGTCTAACTGGAGTCACATTGCCACTGTTGATCACTAACTAGTCGATTCTATCGACTTACACTCTCCGACTGGCCCCGCTTCTCTCCTACATGTCGATTCTATTGACTTATCACGTTCTATGAACAACTCACTGAGCCACAAATCCACAGCAAGCACAAAAAAACCGCCAAAGGCGGTTAAAGGTTAAACGTTAAAGGTAATCCCCATTTTCATAGGAGATTAATGATTAGGAACAAATTCCCTATGCACTTCCAACAACTTTTGCACGAAAATCTCAAAGTCTCGCAAACTCGACGAAAATTTGAAATCGGTTACACCAGTATGAAAATCAATAACCGTTAGGGCAATACGATTTAAAGGATATTCTGGGATGGGCTCAGAGGCAAGAGTTATATTCTTGAAAGGATAAATGGATGTTTCACCGTAGAAACGAAGCACTGTTAAATGATCATCTCTTAACTCCAACGAAATCTGTTGTTCCGAATCCGTGAAACTCTTCAGTGTACTCATCATAGCTCAATCCTCCTCTTGTCCTCTATTTTACTCCCTTTCCGGGAGATTAAGAAGCCCAATTTACAAAGATTGTTAATAGCCTATGCTGCTAATTACGCAAAAAAAACCTCGCCAAAGCGAGGTTTCCACATTAATTTCTTCCACATTTATTTAAACGTGTTGATAAAAGCAATCGCACTAGCAATGTCTGCCTCCGGCTGCTCCCCAACTTCGCGTTCAATCGTCAGATAGCCTTTGTACCCAATATCCTGCAACGCTTGGAAATAACGCCCGAAATCCACGTGACCTTCGCCAAGTGCAAGCTCACGATACGAACTCCCTGAAGTCGCCGCCTCAGCAATATCCTCATGTGACATCGGCTTAAAGCCAAGCGAACCGTATACTTCACGCGGGTCTACTTGACGAAGTCGAATGCCGTCCTTCACATGCGTGTGCACGATGTAATCTTTCAGCGTATAGACACCCTGAACAGGATCATCGCCTGTCACCATGACCATATTCGCTGGGTCGAAGTTCACCGAGACACCTTTGGTGGATAGGTTATCAAGGAAGCTTTTCAAGTGAGCCGACGTCTCCGGCCCTGTTTCTACCGCGAAATAAGCGCCTAAGCTGCTCGCATATACACCTAGTTCCTCACACGCTTGCAGCATCGTTTCGTAAATCGCGCTGCCGCGATCCTCAGGCACGACGCCAATGTGCGTCGTTACCACATTGGATCCCAGTTCAACAGCAAGATCAAGAATACGCTTGGATTTTTCAATTTTCTCCGCATTCACAGTCTGATCTTGAAAGCCATGTCCACCCAAATCACCGCACAGCGCTGAAATTTGCAGATCCAACGAAGCGATGTAAGCACGAAGTTCTTTACGCGCTTGCGGCGTTAGATTAGCGGGATCCATCTCACCGGAAACCGCATATATTTGCACACCATCTGCGCCAAGTTCCTTTGATTTCTTAAGGCCGTCACGCAGTCCAAGACGTAAGCTATCTACCATAATGCCGATTGGATTGATGATCATTCTTTGAACACTCCTTATCGTAAATGAACACTTAGTTAATTTCGTTCCAAAGTCTTCTAATATTTTGCAAACCAATTAAAGTGCCCGTCTTGCACTCTTCCATACCTTCAAATTCCAAGGAAATGTAACCGTCATAGCCAGAGCTTTTGATCACACGCAAAACTTCACGAACATCCACATCGCCATGACCTACAATCGATCCGCGCAAATAGGTCCCATGCGAAGAACGAAACCAGCCTTCACCTGGATTTTGATACGATGGGCGAATATAGAAATCCTTCACATGGACAATAGAAGCAAAAGGAAGGTTATTCGTGACTGCACTGGCGGAATCCTCGTCAACACACACGAAATTCCCGATATCCAGCGTTGTGCGGAAATTAGCACGATCAACAGCATGAATTAAAGCTTGTACGCGATCGCTATGCTGAATGAAGAAGCCATGATTCTCGACACTGGTCACAATGCCATATTGACTCGCATAATCAGCAATTTGGCGGCAAGCTTCAGCTAGGCGTTCCAGGTTCGCGTTGAAGTTACGAATCGAGAGATCATCACTGCGAGCTACGTCATGACGCATGAGTTTTACACCTAACCTAGCAGCTAGGTCTACTTCTCCTTTGACTCGCTCAATCTCCTTGAGATAATCTTCTTCGGATTCGGTTAAGAAATTGGCTCCGATCGCATAATTAGAAATATCAATACCTCGAGCCTCCGCTTTCTCACGAATCTCATCCGCAAGCGCCAAGTTACCCGGTAAATCATACCCCAATGGCACAATCTCCACATGTTCTCCACCTTGATCTGCAATCCAATCAATGACGTCCATGATCGACATTTCTCCAGACTTCAACGCCTGGTACAAGCTATATGTGCTAACGCCTAGCTTCATATTCGTTCCTCCTCATCTTCGGGTACATGCGAACTATAATCTAATTTCTTGTCCTTTAGCTGCTGATTCATAGATCCCACAAAGGATTTTCATCATTTCAAGACCGTCTTCCACCGGACTAATCGGGGTTTGGCCTGTTTGACAGCAGGACACGAAATGGTTGATTTCATTTTGAAAAGCGCTATTAATCTCGATGGACTTGTTATTAATTTGAGGTGTCACATTCGTGATGGTGTCCAGAACTTCCGTTACGAATACAATTTCAGGCTCCAGCTCAACGCCGCCTTTATCCCCATAAAGCTTGACAGCGATTTCATCCTTCTTAGCATGGAGTGTGAAACTAACGTCCACCATGAGCGAAGCACCATTCTCAAACCGGATCAGCACATTCGCCAAATCCTCAACCGTATTGCGTTCCGCATCATAATCGGCGGCTTGATAGAAGGATAAGTTTTTCACATTTTTCCGATTACCCAGTTTATTATATGTGTGTCCGCTCACCGCAACCGGTTTCGGTTTACCCATCAAATACCAACAGACATCAATGACATGGACACCAATATCAATCAAAGGTCCACCGCCAGAGCGCTCCACATCAGAGAACCAACCACCCGGATTGCCTAAACGACGGAGACAGGACGCCTTCGCATAATAGATCTCACCCAATTGACCATTATCGATAAAATGCTTCACCAACTGTGCATTCGTATCATATCTACGCACAAATCCAACCTGTAGAATTTTCCCGGTCTCACGAACCGCATCTTGGATGCGCTGAGCCTCTTCTACGGTTTTGCACAACGGCTTCTCTACCAAAACATGCTTGCCAGCAAACAATGCAGCTATTGCGATCTCCGCATGCGTATTGTTCCACGTACAAATGCTAACGGCATCAATGTCCGAATTGGCTAGCAGCTCTTTGTAATCCGTATAAATGTGAGCTATATCATATTTCTCGGCTTTCGCCGCTGCACGTTCACGATTAAGGTCACAGACAGCAACAATGACGGCTTCTTCTGATTTGGTATAGGACGCAAAGTGCAAATCTGAGATGGAACCTGCCCCGATTACACCAATTCTTACTTTGTTTATGCTCATTGCGATTCACGCCTCCTTCTAATATCTACCTATTAAAGTTATCACGCTTTGGGCATGGGGTGAATACATAGAATAAGCATATCCATGGACTATATGTTCAAAATGACACGCAGAAAGAAAGCGGCTACCCTTGCTTCAATCTAGGGTAAGCCGCTTTCTGCTTAAGGAATTAATAAAATTTTACCCATACTTCGTCTACTTTCTAATAATCGGTGAGCTTCCGCGCCGTCCTTCAATGAGAATGTCGTCATCCCATCCAATTTCAGGCTTCCGTTTCGAAGGGCTTCAAACAAATCATTAGCACGCTGAATCCGATTCTCCAAGCTGGTTACATGATTCCATAGATCGCCGCCTGTTAATGTTTTGGAGCTATCCATCAGCATTCTTGGATCCACGGGAGCTGGATCTCCCCCTGCCATGCCGTAGAAAACGACCGTTCCTTTCGTGCGGATGGCTGCAAAACTGTCCATGAGCGTTGCACCTACCGAATCGTAGGCGACCTGAGCACCTTCTTTATCTTGTGACCAATGTTTCACGCTATACACCCAATCCGAGGAATAGAGGATGACTTCATCTGCGCCAGCCTGCAGTGCGACTTGCTTTTTTGACTCGGATGAGGTCAAACCGATCACCCTAGCTCCTTTACTTTTGCAAAGTTGGATCAAAAGTTGCCCCACACCGCCTGCCGCGGCATGGATTAGGACGTCATCTCCAGCCTGAACACGATAGCTGTCGTTCACCAAATAATGCGCCGTCATGCCTTGCAATAAAAGGCCTGCCGCATGCTCGAAAGAGAGGTCCGCCGGCAGCGGAATCGCCCTGTCCACAGGAACAGCGACTAGCTCTGCGTTTGCATATGGCACATCCGCAAAGGCGATCCGATCCCCTATTTGAATATGCTGGATATGAGCTGGTACCCACTCGACGATGCCCGCGCCTTCGTAGCCAAGAATAAACGGCGGTTTCCCCGCCAAATGATAGTTGCCTTTGCGGCGATACACGTCTGCGAAATTCAGACCGATCGCTTTCGTCCTAATAAGCAGCTGATTCCCATCTACTTCTACGACGGGGTCAGGAATTTCCTTATATGTGAGAACTTCGGGACCCCCGAATTGTTCAAAAGTTAAAGCTTTCATTTGCTACCTCCTGCGAGTAATTGACCAGTGTAATTTTATCATATTCGCTTTAAGAAACAAAAAAAGTGCCGCCATTACGCCAAAAAGCGTACAGCGACACAAGATCTTCTAGACTGTTCATTGATAAGAAAAGCAGCTAAGCATCTGCCCATTCAATCGACGAGGGTAATTCCATGAGCGGAACGGGCTTATTAATGTAATACCCTTGAATCCCCCAACATTGCATCTCCGCTAAAAGATGAAAGTGTTCCTTGGTTTCAATACCTTCAGCGACCACTTGCAAATGAAGTGCTTGCGCCATAGCAAGGATAGCTGCAATCAAAGGCACATTGCCGTCTCGAATGAAATTGCGATCCATTTTCAACTTATCGAGCGGCAGCAGTGTTAACATACTTAAGGAGGAATAGCCGGTTCCAAAATCATCCAATGCGATGGTAAACCCGGCTTCTCGCAGCTTGCGAAGAATAAGCTGTACCTCTTGCAAAGAGTGCAGCGTCGTGCTTTCCGTTATTTCTAATTCCATCGCAGACGGATGTACATCCTCTTCCTTCAAGATTTGCAGCACCTCAGCAACGAATCGGTCGTCATGCAGCTGAATGCGTGAAATGTTTACGGATATTTTGAAAAGAGGACCGTACCTCGTCTTTAGTTGATGCCAATCTTTGCAAGCCTGACGAATTACCCAATAGCCAATCGGCACAATAAGCCCAGTCTCTTCAGCAACTGGAATAAAATCATTCGGCTGCATTATCCCGCCATGGGTCCAAAACCATCGCAGAAGTGCTTCGGCACCTACAGCCTTCCCGGAAGCTGGATGGTATATAAGCTGATAGTGTAACCGTAACTCATCTTTCTCAATCGCTTTCGAAAGGGCAAGTTCATGAATGAAGTTCTCCACGTGATCGTAGCGGGACGTCGCTTCGAATAAGTGATAACGCTTACGACCAGCTCCTTTGGCTGTGTAAAGTGCAATGTCCGCATGTTTCAAAAGAAGTTGA
Source organism: Paenibacillus pectinilyticus (assembly GCF_001700435.1). Classification (GTDB taxonomy): domain Bacteria; phylum Bacillota; class Bacilli; order Paenibacillales; family NBRC-103111; genus Paenibacillus_E; species Paenibacillus_E pectinilyticus. The sequence goes on along the minus strand of NZ_LYPC01000027.1, from coordinate 932,609 downwards.
ATTGTCTCATTATGTTTTCGCTCTGCAATCCCGATGCTCACGTTCACACTCACAGCATGTTCATCCACCTGAAAAGGCTCATGGAACAGCTGGCTAAGCTTCTCCGCTGTCTCTTCCACACGATCATCAGATCTCGTATCCACCACGACAAATTCATCACCGCCCAGGCGAATCAGTGAGTAGCGACTTTCCCCAAAAACTTCAATCAGGCGGCACGCCACTTCAACGAGCACCGAATCTCCAGCCTGATGGCCGAAGGTATCGTTAATTTTTTTGAAATAATCCAAATCCAATAAATAAATCGTCGAAGGCTCTACCACATGTTCTAATAAATATCTGCGATTAAAAAGGTTGCAAAGATCATCTTGGTACGCGTAATGATATAAGGTATTCTCATGCTTTTTCCGCTCTGTAATATCCCGTGTGACGGAAAAAATAAAGCTGACATTACCGCAATCGTCCAAAATTGGTGTGAGAATACTTTCCCCGCTTGACGTTCCATTGGGTAAAATAAAGCCATCCTCATAACGAATCGTCCTTCGTTCATGTACGACTCTCGCATATTTCTTATATAAATAATCTGCCATCTGGCTGGAGTTCGCTTGAAAAAAGGTTAGCCCCACCTGCTCCATTGAAATACCACTAAATTGGGTCGCCGCACGGTTCACATAATAATACGTAATTTCGGTTCCCGTCACGCTCATGATGTAGATGGAATCTTCAATATCATCCAGCATTTTCTGTAATAATGTCATATCTAGTCTTGGATTTGCAGGAATTGTCATACGTTATGACTCCTTTATTCGATTCACCTAACGTTCATGCCCCAAAGGGCCGTCATACTGGTTCGACACGCTCCATCATTTCCCCTTCATTTTTCGTGATAGGGCCTTTCGAATGTATGATGCAAATGAGCGTTTTGTGCTAATCATAATCGATTTCGTTCCTTATGAGGCGTGGTTGTAACCTTTACAATAAGAGTATGCAAAGATAAAAGTTAGCTATTCAGGGAGGTTACACACATGATAACCAAAGGAAGCCCATTCTCGCTCAAGCAATATGTTAACGAAGGGTATAGTGGTCCGATGCAAGGGCTCTCACTCGAAGAATCTGAGATGTATTTCAATCGCTTCTTCGATGTGATCGGTCAGAATAAATTTAATCCTGGTCCTACTAAAATGAACTTATCCGCTTGGCATCAGAATCATCTATGGGCCTATACGCTTGCTACGCACCCTAGCATTGTAACTGCCATGAAGCAAGTTCTAGGTGAGAACTTGGTGTTATGGGCTATGCATTTCTGGTACAAAGAGCCTAACAATGACAAATTCATTCCTTGGCATCAGGATATTAACTATTGGCCGATGGAGCCTGCCATCAACGCGACTGCATGGGTGAGCTTAGGCTGGTCCATTCGTGAGAATGGTTGCCTGCGCGTCATCCCTGGCACGCACCAATCCATCGTTGCACATGTCGCAACGGAGACTGATAAGAGTGCCTTCGATAAAGGACTCCCTGCCGAGTCGATCGACGAAGCCTTAGCCATCGACTTGGAAATGTCGCCAGGCCAGATCGCTTTTTTTAACGAAGCCACTTTCCATGGCTCTGAAAATAATAAATCGAACATCCCTCGCGTCGCCTTCTCGGTTCGGTATACAACGCCTGAGGTCAAATTCTTGATTGACGAATGGGGCGGCGATACAACGCGAATTCGCACTTTCCTCGTGCAGGGTGAGGATGCGTTTAATCGCAACGAAGAGATTAAGGGGGTCGTGCCTAAGGGGTAAAGATGCGTAGGTCCCCTCCTGATCATCTCTCGTTTTTGCCAACAAGAACATGGTAGAATAAGAGACATACAACGCGTCGCAGGGGGAGGGCTGCTCATTGAACTCTTTGCAATTGATGATTGAAGCTTTAGAGGTTCGGTTTCTGCATGTTACACAGTATGGACTAGACTTTAGATGGCAGGAAAAAGCGCGAACCCTGCGACACTGCGTATTATGGTACGTGCACAAAGGCAGCTTCCACCTTGATATTGACCAATCCAGCTATCACTGTAAGGAAGGTCATCTTGTTATCCTGCCTGCACAAAGTGTGATTAGCTTTCGCGCTATCTCAACGGAACTACAGCTTACGAGTATTAATTTCGATGCCAAAATTCCTCTGGTTAGCAATCGGAGCTGGGTACAGTTATTACATGTCCCGCTCCTGCATGAGGGCAGAGAGATAGCTGTCGAACCGTTGATTCAAGAAATGCTTCAGCTTGAACGTGAGGCGCTGCCATTGATTCATCTCTTACAGCAATCTACGTTGCTTCGCATTCTCTATGCCTTGCTGCACAAATATAATTCAGAGGATCCCAGCTCCAGCTATTCACACTTGGACAACCGGATCCACACCATCATCCACTTTCTTCACGCGCATCCGCAGCATATGCCTGAAATCAAGGAACTCGCTGAGCTCGTCCAACTCAGTGATTCCCATTTGCGCAAGTTATTCATCAAACAAACGGGGCAAGCTCCACTCCATTTCGTCCATAGCATCAAAATCGAACAAGCCAAAAAACTCCTCACCACCAGCGAGAAGCCTATTTCTCAGATTGCTTACGAGCTTGGCGTCGAGAATCCGAACTATTTCTCTCGGTTGTTTAAGAGCAAGACAGGACTGACCCCACTGTTATATCGACAGCAGTTTGGGTTGTGGTTGAATGAGTAGGATGTGGGGTTCCCCCGATAAATTAAATTGTAAAACATAAGCTAACTATGATATTATTCCCATAAATAAATCGGTAGTGAAGCACACACCGCTTTCTCAAGTCAGCAATTGCTGAAACTGGGAGGCGGTTAATTTATTTTATAGGAGGTATCGTAGTTAGTGGATGAATTTCAACTCGCGCATTATGCTTTTATAGCTAAGCATTTAGCTAAAAGAGAAGGCCAACGTTTGAAAAGGTTAAAAGAGGGCCATGGGTATGCTGAAACGAGTTTTCTTCGCTATATTTGGTGGAAAGCCTTCGGAAATTTCGATGACTTACATCCTGAGTATGAAATCAAAGATTTTCGTGATGGTACAAGGTTTTTAGACTTTGCTTATATTCGTCACTCCCTTAAAATTGCTATTGAAATTGATGGATTTGGTCCTCACTATACCGAAATCACGCGAGCACAGTTCTCAGATCAACTGATTCGTCAAAATCATCTTGTACTAGATGGTTGGAAAGTTTTTAGATTTTCATTGGATGATGTGAAAAATCGCCCTCGCATGTGTGAACAAATCCTCCAGCAGTGTATTGGGAAATATTTTGGCGATTTTTTTAGCCAAGATCATTCTATGTCGTACATAGAGAGAGAGATTATTCGTTTAGCTAACTCTATCGAAAAACCAATTAGACCAGTGGACATCCAGAAATCGTTCCAATTTGGACAAGGTAAATCTCAACGCATTTTAAAAGCGATGTGCGCAAAAGCATTCTTGAAGCCTGCTGGGCAAGGAACATCGCGTATTCGCAGCTATTCCGTTAATCAAACCCTTGTTTTAGCTAGCTGGGAAAAATCCTAATTAACGAATTTAGAAACAGGAAGTCCCCTAATTCAAAAATTAGGGGACAAGCTTAGGCTCGGATTCCGAGCCTTTCCGCTGGCGGCGACTGGCTTTGGATCGGGTTCCGAGCCTATACGCTGCCGGGGACTGGCTTTGGATCGGATTCCGAGCCTATCCGCTGGCAGCGACTTGCTTTGGCTCGGGTTCCGAGCCTACCCACTGGCGGCGACTGGCTTTGGCTCGGATTCCGAGCCTTTACGCTGGCGGCGACTTCCTTGGGCTCGGGTTCCGAGCCTATCCACCGGCGGCGACTGGCTTTGGGTCGGATTCCGAGCCTATCAGCTGGCAGCGACTGGCTTGGGCTCGGGTTCCGAGCCTATCCACCGGCGGCGACTGGCTTTGGCTCGGGTTCCGAGCCTATCCACCGGCAGCGACTGGCTTGGGCTCGGGTTCCGAGCCTATCCACTGGCTGCGACTGGCTTTAGCTCGGATTCCGAGCCTTTCCGCTGGCAGCGACTGGCTTTGGATCGGATTCCGAGCCTTTCCACCATAATGAATCGTCCCCGCTCAGCCCAACTCCAAAGTAACTACAATCCTCGCCTGCGCTCCGACCTCTGCCGCAGTTAGATCAATCAAGTAGACAGTCTCCGTGCCGCCCTCGTGATTCTCATGCTGGGCCGTTTGGATGGAAGCTGTCAGCTGATTGGCATCATAACGAAGCAATTGGCTGCGACGTTCATCTTCTCTACTCACAAGCCTAATCTCACCATCTCGCGAGATAACCGGTTGATGCAATGTGACGAAATGCTCCGTCACAGCTGCTCCAGACTCGCGGAACTCGAAATTGTCCGTGATGGTCAGCTGACCCCGCTGCTTATCGAGATCAAACTCCCGCTCCAGCTTCACAAGTGATGGCACCGCGTATGCTTGAGTTAAATCTAGCTTGAACAAGTCCTGCTCATCTGTGCTGTCAGCAGCCAGTACCTGAGCGTGGTGCGTAATGCCTTCAGCCTGGTGACTGCCGTTAATGATCGGCACACTGTGGCCCCCTGAGCTATTGCATAGAATGCTGTATCGCTCTTCTCCAAAGTACTGTTTGGTGTAGAGTCCCGCTCCCAAATCTTCGAACCATCTCACATCATCAACGATCCAGATGAAATGACCAAGATCGTTATGATTATGAGGCTCGTCGTTATGTCCGCCTTTGGCTGCGAAGCTCACAAGCTTGTCGCCTACCCTCGCACGGCTAATCAACCACTGGGCATCCGGGAGATAATTCGTCTGCATCGTCATACCCTCACGCGCGCGAAGCAAATCTTCGTTCAGCCACACGACATTACGAATTGCGCTTGCAAAGCGGCCGCAATGATCAACAGTTGGCGGAATATGGGCGAGAGTCGGGATCCGAATCTCCTCGAATTGCTCGCACAATCGGCTGAAAATCCCGATTTGAATCCCATTTTGACGGGAACAGTCTGAGAAATTCGCGATCTGATTCCCTTGCAAGAAGCAGCTTTGTGGGAATTGTGCCACTTTGCGTGCTTTGTCATCCGTCAAAAGAATATCGACTTTTCCACCAGTACGCTGCTTCAGTAATTCCGAGAAATACACATAATACCCGAAGCCATAGTACCAATACCCCAAGCCCTCCAAGCAAGCGCCTTCTTCTGAAAAACCTTCAAGAAAGCATTCCATAGATGCAAGCACACGCTGAATGACAGGCATCAGCTTTTTGGAGTCCTTCAGCAAATAAATCGCGCTCATCCCAATGCTACCCGCACAAACGGCGGACCAGTTAATGTCGCAGCTTTCCCACCAATAGGCTCTTTTGAGGCTCATATAAGGCTCAAGCACGCGCTCCATTATCTCACGTTGCACTCTACGAATCACAAGACCGTTAAGCCGATCTCGGAAAATATGGCAGGTCTCGCTCAACGCATGCGCGGTTTCTGAAGCAAATAAATCGATATGCTTGTACTCTTCACCTTCCGCAGCCTCATCATGATTCATCAAATGTGCAGGCAAGCACCATGTATATTCATCGCAAATGGCCCAAATCGTATTCTCCAAATCAGAGATATACGAGTCACTTCCATCTTTCAAGGCAGCCACAACTAAAGCCGCCAACCGGCGACGACGATCAAAATAGAGCGCTTCAAATTCCATACGCGTACCCTTAGAACGGTAGAAATCCCACTCTTTAAAAGGTAACGCCGCGATTGGTTTCGTTGCAAATTCTTGTACAAGCGGTGTTACTTCGTTATATACAACAGCTAATAACGAATCCGCTGAAGGTTTTTCCAAAGAATTTGCGATTTGTAATGCTTCCTGAAACAGGTTAGCATGCTCCGATTCGGCTGCGAGTAAAGCATTCAGTAACACTCTTGTATTCATAGGATATTCCTCTCTTTTCGTTCATCAATATCTTTAACTATAGACCTATCGATATGAGGAAACTAGGTACTATTTTTACCTCTTTACCTCGATTATTGACTACTTGCCCTAAAGAAAAAGAAAAGCCTCTCGCAACAGCGGAAGCCCTTTATGATCACACTATTCGTTTTTCAAATGATACCCACTATTCTCTATTCAGCTGCCCCGACAACTTTCAGCCATTCATTAGCAATTAGTGCATGCCCTGCAGGAGATGGGTGAACACCGTCAGGTGCCCAGAAAGCGCTCTCAGCTCGGGTGGAGGCTTGTGCAAATAATCCGTCTAAACAAAGTAATCGTGCACCAAATTCTCTCGCTAATTCACGTACGACTGTAATTTTCGGATCCAAATCTTCTCTCCACAGCTTACGATCTTCAGGCACTGGCAGCACAAATGGCTCGATAAGCAATAACTTCGCTCCCGTACTCGCTGTCTGATCTAGTAACTGACGGTAACCATCTCTAAACTTCTCCGTCGAGGTCCCATCATTTCGATCATATCTGCGCCATGTATCATTAATTCCAATATAAATGGAAACGAGATTCGGTTTCAAATCTAAGCAATCTTCCTGCCACCGGCCTTGTAAGTCAGGAACGCGATTGCCTGATATCCCACGATTAAAGAAAGTGACTTGCTTCTCCGGATATTTTGCTGAAAACAATGCAGCTGCCAGTAACGCGTAGCCTTTCCCTAAATCATTCGCATTCTCACGAATACGCCCAGCATCCGTAATACTATCTCCTTGAAATAGAACAATATCTCCTTGCTCTAACCATGTTGCCATTGTAACTTACGCCTCCTTTGATTGCCTAGCTCTATCCTAATGATAGGAATAAATTTCCTCAAAATTATAACATGTACGAATGCACTCGTGAACACACTATTTTTGCAAAAATCCAAGAGGCTACTCGCCAGCCCAATGACCTAACAATTTAGGTCTGAGGGTTTAACTTACGACAAAAATGGACAAAAAGATACGTATTACCAAAATAACCGACTATGCCATTCCATACCTACATTTTAACAAGGAGTCTTGCTCATGGATGCCATATCTACGGTCTCACCCACACTAATCTCTGATCAACTCCAAGATAATTACCAAGAGCTTAGCGCCATTTATAATAAATGTCATGATGTTCATTTCCATACTTTCACCATCGGTCAAACCACAAAAGCTTTCATCGTCTATGTTGAAGGTTTAGTCGACATCGATCTATTAAATAAAGATGTTCTCGATCGATTACTTCAAGAAACGAAAGACGAATGGAATTATTCTGTGAAAGATTTATCAACCTTGATTTCAATTTCCAACATCACCGAAATCATTCGTATGGATGATCTTGTTTCATGTCTGTCCTTGGGATCTGTTGGCCTATTCGTACAAGGTGTTCCCTCGTGCTTCGCACTTGGCATTCCTAGGTGGGAGAAGCGCGGGATTGACGAGCCAAGTGCTGAATCTGTCGTCAGAGGATCTCGTGAGGGATTTACTGAGACCATACAAATTAATACCTCCATGTTGCGCAGGAAAATCAAGAGTCCAGCCATGAAAATGATCCCTTATACGATTGGTTTGCATACACAAACTTCGATTTTTGTTGTCTATATGGAAGGTATCGCCAGAGAATCACTTATCGAAGAGATTCATCAGCGGATCAGCGATATTCAGATTGACGGCATTCTAGAAAGTGGATACATTGAGGGTCTCATTGAGGACAGTCCTTTCTCGCCGTTCCCACAGATTCAAGTGACAGAGCGGCCCGATGTCGTTTGCGCGGCCCTTCTGGAAGGGAAGGTATCCGTCCTTGTGGACGGTACTCCTTTTGCCTTAATTGCACCGGCAACCCTCTTCTCGATGCTGCAGTCACCTGAAGATTATTACCAGCGTTTCTTGATTGGAACCTTGATTCGCTGGATGCGCTATGTTTTTTTCTTGACGACTCTTTTGCTGCCATCCCTTTATATTGCAATTCTCACTTACCATCAAGAAATGGTGCCAACTTCGTTATTGCTTAGCGTTGCAAAGTCCCGAGAGGATATTCCTTTCCCAGCATTGGTAGAAGCTTTACTGATGGAAATCTCATTTGAAGCCTTGCGCGAAGCCGGGGTCCGACTTCCTAAGCAGGTCGGCGCCGCCGTCAGTATCGTTGGAGCACTCGTCATTGGACAAGCCGCTACTTCAGCTGGCTTAGTTTCGGCCCCCATGGTTATGGTGGTTGCGATTACGGGCGTTGCCTCTTTCATGATGCCGCAATATACCACTGGGATCGCATTGCGTATGCTGCGTTTTCCGATTATGTTCTTATCCGGCATGCTCGGCTTGTTAGGGTTGATGCTTGGATTTATCGTTATTGTGATTCATTTGTGTTCACTTCGCTCTTTAGGAGTCCCGTATTTGCAGCCACTTGCGCCAATGAAAAAAAATGAGATGAAGGATGTACTTATCCGAGCACCCATTTGGTCGATGAGACGCAGACCTTTATACGCCAATAAGACAAATATGTATCGTCAGCCGCCAGGACAGAAACCAGAACACAACCAAGGGAATGATACACATGATCGAGAAAGGTAAAATCTCCCCTTTTCAGATGGCACTAATTATGCATCCAACGATTATGGCTACTGCTACGCTCTCTGTACCCGCCATTACGATGAGACTGGCGGGCCGGGATATGTGGATGGCACCAATTATCTCTTCACTCGTTGGTTTTTTAACCATCTATATCATCTATCATTTACACACAAAATTTCCAAATGACACGTTTATTCAATATGTTCCACGGATTCTAGGGCGATATGTTGGCCCCCTACTTACGCTAATCTACATCTTAGCCATTCTCTATTCCACTTGTGTGACGATTAGAGAATACGGCGAATTGATTACAGGTAATTTTCTCAACGACACGCCGATGATCATTATCGTGGTTCCGATTGTTGCTGTTTGTGCCTATGCGTTATATCAGGGCTTAGAAGTTATTGCCAGGTCTGCACAGCTTTTGATACCAGCCGCCATCTTCATTATATGCGCAATGGTTATTATGTTAATTCCTGACTTTCAACTCAAACAAATGAGACCTTTTCTAGGAGATGGCCTACTCCCACCTTTGTTAGGATCCATCGTACCAGCCTCATGGTTTTCACAATTTTTTCTTCTCTCGTTTCTATTTCCTTATTTAACAAATAAGAAAATAGCGATGAAATGGGGTATTATCAGCGTTTTGAGTGTGATGATTACGATGCTTACCGTTAATCTCCCTATTTTATTAACGTTTGGTTCACTGACCACGGCGATGCATTATCCTTTCTTGGTGGCTGTACGCTACATTGCTCTCTCCGATTTTATAGAGCACATCGAATCTCTCCTGATGGCCATTTGGCTCATTGGCATCTACGTCAAGATAGCGATTATCTATTATTTGGTCACACTAGGAACCGCACAATTGTTTAAATTATCTGATTACCGTCCCTTAATCCTGCCAATGGGCTTCCTCATCATGCTTGGCAGCATTTGGGTCGCACCCAATTTCCAAGAAATGAATCATGCAGTAAGCACAAGCATCCCTTTCTTTTCCCTGCTCTTGCAAGTTGTGATCCCAGGCTTGCTGCTTATCACGGTAGTCATAAAAGGGAGACTTCACCGATGAGGACATTTACGGTCTGCCGAGGACTCCTATTACTCGTTGGGCTTAGTCTTCTTCTCCTACTCACGGGTTGCTGGGATCGAACGGAGATTAATGATGTCGCATTGATCACAGGTGCGGCTATTGATAAAGTCGATGACTCTCATATTCTGTTATCCGTTCAAATTTTCGTCCCTCGCAGTACACCAGGCAGCGGCGGCGGCAGTGGCATGAGTGGGCAATCGTCGAATGTCGGTAATCAAGCAACCATCGTTACCTCCGCAAAGGGAGAAAACATTGCAGATGCGCTATCTCATATTCAAGAAAGGCTGCCGCGGACGCTGTTTTGGGGACATGCGGAGGTTTTTATATTCAGTGAAGCGGTTGCCAAAGATGGCATTCGTGATGAAATTGACTACTTAATGCGCGCACCGCAGCCAAGGGAACGGGCTTTTATGTTTGTTGCCAAAGACAACGCTCGCAAGATATTGGAGAATCAAACCTTTTTAGAACGAAATTCATCAGAAGCTATGCGTGAAGTCGCGAAAGAGAAACTATCTTTAAGTGTGACTTTAGCCGACCTCGCACAAATGCTTGTCGATGAGCCTGGTGCCGCGGCACTTCCCTGTATTGAAATGCTTCCTGCCTCTTCAGAAAAAAATTACGACAGAGTACCAACCCCTATAAACGGAACTGCGATTTTTCGAAATGGTAAGATGGTTGGGGCTATTGATGAATTTACGACCAGAGGTGTCCTTTGGATCCGAGACGAAATCAAGCAAGCGGTTATTACCGTTAATCCGCCTGAGGGTAATGGAACTGTTTCACTTAGACTCATTACGAGTCATACCAAGCTGAAGCCGATGATTCGTAACGGCAAATGGTCCATCGACATCCAAATACGCACAGAAAACAACGCCCTGCAAAATTCAACAAAGTATAAAATCAGTTCCGACCCCCAAGCACTCAAAACCATTCAAATGGCTATGAATGATGATATTGAAGAGCGCGTAGTTCTAGCTCTCAACCAAATTCAGAAGGGAATGGGGGCAGACATCTTCGATTTCGCAGGAACATTTCATCGGGCTTATCCCAAACAATGGCAGCAAAACAAAGCCAATTGGGATGAAATTTATCCGAATGTAGAGGTTACGATACACCCTAACGCTACGATTCAGCGCCCAGGACTTACGAGTATCAAAGAAGTTGAAGAGAAGGAGCGATCAGGCCAATGACATCCAAGGTGATACCAGGGCTTATGCTGCTATGTTTGGCTCTTAGCGCTTGGCAATGGTATCGCATCCGGCGTATTCCACGAGCTGAGCGAATTGTATACCTATCCATCCTGGGGATGTGTTGGATTCTTGCTTTGATTCTCTACCTCTATCCCAATTTACCAAGTCCTACTACGATGCTTGATACCCTGTTTCACCCTTTAGGCAAGCTGATTGATAAGTAAAGGAGACTGCACATGCGCATGCGAATTAGCGGAAAACAATTGTTCTGGATGATCTCTTCCATGCAGGTCAGCATGACGATGCTGCTCACCATTCATCCAGCCCTCCTTACGGCCAAACAAGATTCATGGCTCTCTATCTTGATAGCGACACTACTCGGGATGTTCATCGCTTTTATCTGCACGCGGCTCAATCGTAAGTACCCTGGTCAAACCCTAGTTACCTTTCTACCGTTGCTAGTTGGAAAATGGATTGGCGGTTTTCTGTTAGTCCTCTATGGTGCCTTCTGGTATGTCGTACTTGCCATGGTGTTACGGCAATATGCTGAGTTCATACTTGCGACAATTCTTCCACATACACCGTATGTTGTGCCCATGCTTGCTATGCTGCTGATTGCTGTCTACGTCACGAAGTCAGGTATTGAAAGCATTGCGAGATGCAGCGAAATCTTAGGCCCTTTCCTGCTCATTATTATTGCAGCTACCTTGCTGCTTAGTATCCAAGATGTGAATCTACAGGAGGTATTACCTTTTTATGTCGATACGGGTTGGAAAGTTATTCTTCAAGGTGCGCTCCCTTCGACAACCTTTCTAGGGGATTGTGTCATGCTTGTTTTCCTGCTTGCGTTTCTTGCCAATCCCAATCAAGGAACGAAGCCTGCCATATTCGGGGTTGCTGCCGCTGGACTCCTTACTTGTGCCACAACATTCGTCATTGTAACGCTATTTGGCGAGCAAATGGCCGCTGGACAAACTTACCCGTATCTGAATCTAGTTCGCTATCTCTCCATTTCTAATTTTTTTCAAAATTTAGACGCCCTTATGATCCCCATATGGATTATTGGGGTTTTCATGAAAGTATCTCTGTACCTTTTTATATGCACTTTCGGCACGGCGCAAGTATGTAAAGTGAACAGATGGCCACGCATGCTTTGGCTTGTTGCTCCAATCATTTTGCTCATCGCCATGGTCCCACGAAATTTTTATGATAGTTCGGTTTTCTTTCCAGAAAAAATCGCCGTTCCGTACATACTGCCCATTCACATGGTTGGGATTCCACTTCTCTTATGGGCACTAATTGCGCTGAAAAACAAAAAAAACCGAGCATCACACACATAGGTGTGAACTCGGTTTACTTATTAGGCAATGCGTATAAAGGTTAACTGATAATACGTATTCAGCAGTTCATCCAGTGCGATAGAAAGTTTCAATACCGTTTCAGACAATAGGCCATATGCTTGACTAGCAAGATTCAGCTCATTTCTAAGTGCTTCAATCTTCTGTTCCAACTCATATCGTTGCCCCATATTGATCCCTCCGATTTTGAAATTCCTCTTGTGGATAACTCACACGTTTTGTTACCTTTATCTTATAGGAAGATTGTTAAGAAAATATTAGCAAACGATCAATTTTAGAAAATTTTACAATAAAATGTTAAATTCGGACGATTTGCCCCGCTGGAATCTCAATAACTTCTCCTTCCGCGCTTAGCCAGACCGAAATGGCCGAAGGGTTCTCGATGATACGGCAGTTTGCAGAGAGCCGAAGTTGATCAAGCGCTTTCATGTACGCTACAATTTCAGCATTCGTTGCAAACCAAATGTCGGTTCTGCCCTTCACCTTTTCGCCAAATTGTTCAATCAATTCCCAATTTTGATCATTCTCAAATTCATAGCTATGACCCCAAACATACAATAATGCCATGCGTGAAAACCTCTGTTCGAGCTGCACGAAGGCATCCACTTGCTCAACCATGCTCTTATGATGACAAGTTGGATGCCAGCGCAGGAAATCACTCGGCATTTGATAACCGCCATGACTAGCAACAGTTCGCGCATACTCAATCCCTAGGCCAGGGAGTAAGTCTACCACCTGATCGGAATGCGTCCCGAATGGATAGCTCATGCCCCGAACGGGGTAACCTACCAACTCCTCTAACGCTTCGCGGTCCTGCAAGATTTCGCGCACGACATGATCTTTCGGCGATATTTCCAGAAATGGATGATCTACCGTGTGCGCTGAAACCTCATGTCCTTGGAAGAGTGAGGCTACCTCGGAAGCCGTTATGTAGCCTTCATTCCCTAGGAACCCACTATTTAGATGGAATGTCCCTTTGAGCCCATACTCATTCAACATTCGTACTAGTCTGCGATCATGGTCTCGCCCATCATCAAAACTAAGTGTTAACGCTTTCGTTACCCCTTGCGGAAATCGATCCAAACGAATACGCATATAAATACCCCCCAAGATTATCTGACACTTTCTTACAATGTAACAGAAACTTCCTTGGAGGGCTATATCAAATCTTTATGATAACCAGTTTGCTAGATTTGCTTTCACGAACGCATCATCATTCAAATGAGGATAGTCTCGGTACATGCGATCAATTTCTTCAAATTGACCCGGAGACAATTCTTCGTGGGGATTCAAACACCACGTTCCTTTTAACAAGCCTTGACGGCGAAGCACCTCATGAATGCCTGGAATACAGCCAGCAAAGCCATGTGCCGGATCAAAGAATGCCGCATTCGTTTCCGTAATTTCCACATTACGCGTCAACCATTCTGCAGCAAGTATTGGGTTCGTTCGAACACGTTTCACTTCATCTAAGAGTTCAACGGCTTTCTGCGTCCATACCGCCCAATGGCCAAGTAAGCCGCCAACAATTCTCTTCTCTATTTGTTTACCCGCAACTTGGAATTTATAAACAGTGAGCAAGTCGTTTACGATATTATCATCATTGCCTGTATAGAGAGCAATCTCATCTCGACGGTCTGAGTAGCAGACCGCGCGTACGACATCGATGGTTTGATAGCGATTGAAGGGTGCCATTTTGATCGCAACAATTCCCGGAATATTGGCGAATTTCTCCCAAAAATCGAAGCTATACACCTTACCGCCAACCGATGGCTGTAAATAGAAGCCGATGACTGGCATTTTCTCAGCAATACGTGCTGTGCGATCTAGAATTTGAGCTTCCGACCACCCCGTCAAACCACCCATGGAGAGCAGCGCGGCATCATATCCAAGTGAAATGGCAATGTCCGTTTCTTGAATGGCTTGTTCCGTTGGCCCACAAATTCCTGCTACTTTGATGAAAGGTCTTGTCAATGCAGCACGATCCACCTCTTCGGAAGCCAAGCGCAGCACTTTTTCAAACAAATTATACTTCGCATCTCGAATCTCGAATTGGGTTGAGTGAACCCCCACAGCAATACCGCCTGACCCTGCTCCGATATAATATCGCGTCAAAGCCCGTTGGCTTTGCTCATCTAACACACGATCAGCCGTTAAGGCCAGCGGATGGGCTGGAATGACAAGTCCTTCATGCAGCGCAATACGCTGCTCCTTCGTTAGATCCCGACGTTGTAACATGATTAGAATTTCCCCTCTCGTTCTTGGAAATGAGTAGGCTTATTGATCATGCTTCCACCCTGTTCGATCCATTCCGCAACCCAATCAAACATCTGCAGCAAGGAAACACGCGGATAGCCAAACAGCTGCATGCTCTTGGATGCGTTACTCAATAACGCTGTCTCTGACTCTTGACCTTTGAACGTTGGCTCAATGCCGAGACGCTGTCCTAATTGCTGCGCGGCGTATTTCACCGACACCGTTTCAGGCCCTGTTACGTTGAGGAAATTGGCTGGACTTTGTGTCACTAGTAAGGAACGAATCGCGATTTCATTCGCGTCTCCCTGCCAAATACAATTGAAATGACCCATGGATAAATCAATCGCCCGACCTTCTTTGAGCGATTTCGCAATTTCTAAAAGCACGCCATAGCGCAAGTCAATCGCGTAATTCAAGCGATAGATTAATACCGGTGTCCCATTTTTATGACTATAGTGTTCAAACATCCGCTCTCGACCGAGACAAGATTGCCCATATTCCCCAATCGGTGCCGGGCTAATGGCCTCATGTGCCCCGCCATACGTAACTGGTGTGAACGGATAGACATTGCCTGTTGAAAAGACAACAATGCGGGAGTTGCTGTATTTCTCTGCTACTCGGCCTGGTAGATACGCGTTCATGACCCACGTGAAATGTTCTTTACCTGTCGTCCCAAACTTGGTGCCTGCCATATAAATGACATTCTTAACATCTGGTAAAGCTTGCAGCGCTGCATCGTTCAAGAGGTCACAAGCGATCGTTTCTACACCGTACGATTGCAGTTCATCCTGTAAACCAGATTCGGAGAAACGGGAGACGCCGTACACTTTTTTATCTACACCCGCTGCTTGAATCGCGTTCATCGCGAGCTTCGCCAAGCTAGGTCCCATTTTACCGCCGACGCCAAGCAACATGATATCCCCATCTAATTCTTGCATAAATTGGATCAGTGCAGGGGATGGGTTCGACATAACCTTATCCAAATCTTCTAGTGTTTTCATTAATGGCAAGCTCCTCACGTCATGATCTTTAAATAAACTTCCTGACTGTAGTATACGGAGTCACCAACATAAAAGACAAATCTTTATATTGTCTTTTAATGAATAAAGAAAACCGCTCATTCATGGACGAAGTCACAGCTTGAGCGGTGTGTTAATGAGAAAAATGGGCATAGCTTAATTTAACGGGGCCGACTCCGCAAATTTCTCCAAAAAATGAAGGCGGAACGTTTGCTTTGGTCTCCCCTTCGGCACTTTGACATATCCCGTAATTGAGATCAGTCCATGATCCATCCATTGCAGGAGCAGCCTGTGTGTGCTTCGCACTGTAACGCCTAGAATATTCGCAAGCTCATGCACTTCGTAGTCTAGTTTATTGCTCCGTGCAACCGTCGCTAACAGCCGGCTTAAATAAGCGGATGTCATACCTGCATCTTCCGCATTTTTGAGGAGTATGGGATCTGTCACGGACATATCCCTACTTAGTGGATCCGCCATTTCCAGCGGTCCTATGAGCGTTTTATCTTCTCTGACGATGAAGCAGGTATTTCCTCCTGCCTCCTTACATCTGCGCAATGCGAGGCGTGCGTGCGTACCTGCTTCATTCGCGCTCCGCCCGAAGCCAATGCCCATACTTAAAGACAGGCCCAGGGATTTCCACACTTCGCGGGCAAGAGGGACTGACTTATAACCAACCGTCTCACGTTCAAAGATCCCCCGCGTCGTGAAGAACAAATACTCATCGGCTCCGAGATGCGTTAGATAGCCGTCTAATGATTCAACGTAATCGATCAGCCGCCGATGTATTTCAAGCTTAAACCGCTGAATGTCATGTTCAGAGCTTTGTTGCTGCAGTTTTTTACCAAAATCATCCACATTAATCATGCCGACAAGAATTTGTGCTTCCTTGCTGCGTCTCGTTTCCGTTGAAAGGAGGGCACGCTCGAGCGCCACTGTAATATTCTGGTCCGTTGGTGTAATCCACTCGCATGGAATGCCCAACTCATTAAGCTTATCTGCGACCTCACTCTCCGTTGTCATTGCTGCATGTGTTGCCCCCCTGTGGAAGGCGTCTGCATGAAATTGAGTTATTTCTTGAACATGCGGGTAAGGAACGCCATCATATATAAGAAAATGGCTGGCTGTTTCCCCAATTTCTTTGACATGTTTGCTAAGAGCTGAAGAGCTGAACGAATCAATACTAAACACAGTCTGTGATGGATTAAGTTCTGGTTTGCTCCGCATACGGTATAAAGCGCTGAATAGCCCAGTGTCTGTTAATGGGATCATGTGCACAGGTAGATGGGTAACGACCTTCTCCTTCACTCTCCGGTACAGCGTCGGTCCCGTAATAAGCAGCACCTCAACTTCCGCAAGCAGCTCCTCCGCTGCACGTGGTGCCTCTTCAACTGAGCATGCTCGAAAGAGCGGTTGAAAGGATGGGAAGGATGTCGCGATGACGCTTAACACTTTATTGACCAGACCCTCGGGCCCTAATATACCGATAGCAATACGATTGGGAATATCCATGACTTGCGCCCCCTTTCCTTGTGTTGTTTGCACACTTCATGGTTACCTCGTCAAAACTCGTTTCCCTCAGTATATCCTCCCCTCATATTAAAAGACAATTCTTTTTAGTGTCTTTTAATTATACTACCTAGGCCTTTGTTCTGATTAAGTGATATTGCAGGGTCCCCCCCCTTTAGCTGAACCTCTATCTACAAAAAAGCATGAATCAAAAATAAAACGGCGAACGCAAGTCCACTTCGAATATGCCACTTGCGATCCAGCCTGCGATAGCGAAATAAACCAGAAATCGGTACCGGTAAAAGGACGATGAGAGCAAGCAGCCCGCTTATATTGTTAAAATCCCATTTGAAACCATACATAAAGACGGCAACCGCATGGAGTACAATCAGTGTAATTGCCAAAATGGCTAAAGGTGTATGACATCTTTTGACAACACGAAGTAAAAGAACTAGCCCTTTTTTTAGAAAGTCTAACTGCCCCCAGATTCGTTGTTTGATAAGAAAGACCAGAACATAATTCGCCAAAACGACGAATAAGGCTAATCGTGCATTGGAGCCATAGCTTTTGAACGTTTGCTCAAAATGCCGATTATGAAGAGTTGCTGACGGCGTGTGGATGAGGCTCCATAATTGCCAAATGAGAAGGATCATGGAGATCACCGCTGCGCCGATGACCCATTTGCGTTCTTTCTTTGGAATCCAAGATGAACGTTCGATTTTATTTGGTTGGTTGCTCATTGTAATTGTTTCCTCCACTTTCTTATGATAGGTGTAATATACCCCATTATTCTGAAATTGGGATGAGAGAACTTAAAATGATTGCTGCAGCTGAAACTTGAATCCGCGCAGATATGGCTCGAAACGACAAATAAGGCGATCAATGAGATCGCCGCTGCGCTGCATTTTATGATGAATGCCATTAATCCAGATTGTTTATAATCGCACCCATTTATTTAGCTTCTTTTACTTCTCTCATCAAGTACGTTCAGTTGTTCTACATGTCCATTCATATCCTGTACAATTTCATTCACTTCTTGATTAATTGTCATTTCAATCTGTTGAATGTGACTCAAATCAATCTGAGCTTGCAGCTGACTCTCCTTGATCTGAGATAATTCATTCCCTAACTGCAGTGTGCCTATCGCAATTTGCTTTACACCACCTGAAATACTGCTAATTTGGGAAGAGTTCACCGTTAAGCGGTCACTAGCCACATCCATCGTCTTTTCAAACGTGATGAAGGACGAGAAACTTTCACTAATCTTATCATCAATGGCTTGCAGCTGTGCCGTAATATTCCCTGCTGATTCCTCTGTTTCATGTGCTAATTTGCTAACTTCTTTGGCTACGACAGCAAATCCTTTTCCATGCTCACCGGCACGAGCCGCTTCGATGGAAGCGTTAAGAGCAAGAATCTTGGTCTGCTTTGAAATTTTCGTGATCACCGAGCTCATCTCATTTACCACGAGCGTCATGCCAATTAATTCATCCATCAAGCCACGTGTCGTTTGAATGTTATGACTCATCTGTTGATTTAAGTTCTGAATGTTGGCGAATTCCTGAGAGGACATATCTAATTGTTGACTAAATGCATGAAGCTCCTCGTATTTGCCCTGGTAGTCCTTCACAAACGCTTCAAGCTGCTCCGAATTATGAAGAGACGTTTGTTTAAGACCTTCAATTTGATGCAAATTATTCCCGACACTGGAGGTTACATAGCCTGCCGAGTCACTCACATGCTGAAGCGTTGATTTCATATTCGAAATGAAAATAGGGAGTTCATCCCGGAGCGCGTTGGTCTGGTTATCTTCGACAATCGAAAGGGTATCCATAACTTCCAGAATCTCTTTCGCTGATGGACGATCCCCTTGATTCTCACCAATATAGGAATATCGAATGACTTGATTCTCATCAATAATATAAGTGCTGGGAATGGCGATACGGAAGGAATCCCATTTAATCGGTGTAAAGACTTCATAGGCTTTAATAATTTCTCTAGTTTCATCAGATAGAATAGGAAATTTAATACCATTTGCTTTCACATAATCTTGAATGTTCATCAGTTTCTGACCAGCAATGGCGATGAGGTTAACCCCTTTTTCCAAAAACTTTTCATAGAAAGCATTCAATTCTGGTATTTGTTTCTGACAATTATGACACCAGGTTCCACGTAAAAATATGATGACGAGCGGCTTCCCCTTAAAGTCTTCCAAGCCTTTCATCCCTTGTGTAGAATCCAAACGAAAAGGCACTGCTTTTTTACCAATTGTTAACCCTTTCTTCGCCATGTTGGCACCCCTGTTTCAAATGTTGTATCTACAGTCTAGCTGAAAATGAGGAGATTAGCTATCTAGCATTTTCAGCTATTTTGTAAAACGAAATGAGCCCTATTTCCGTCTATTGAAACGCTAGTGGAAATCTAATGCAACGCCAAAAAGCCGAGCAAAATCGCTCGGCTTTACGAAGACTATTAAGATCGTATCTTTCAGTTCACTAGCTGGAAGGATTCCGTCACGCAGCGGATCGTTCTGGATTCGCCAGGTGCTAGCTCAAGCAGCTTTCCGCCACTACGAAGATCATGACATAGCTGACCACGCATCTCGGATTCATTTTCGATAAACAGAAGCACTTGGGCTGCGAATCGCGTGGGATTCGTCACTGTGATCACGATGGCCTCTTCGGTATGTGCATCCACCTGTGCCTCGATGTGATCGAGTACGCATAAGAAACCTGTATCTGGCTGTACATAGAGGCCGGGAATCTCCAAGCTGGTCAGCATAAGTGCCACCTCACTCCAGCAAGATCCTGCGAAGACACCTCCAACACACGCTGAACCTTCCCAGTCACTTAGATTAACACGTTCGTTTACCCAGCCAGGGGATAAATCAATCCCGTCCCAACTTCGAATGATGCGATCTTCGCGTGACATATAGGGCATGAGGCTATGGGAAATATCCTGGATAAGCGAAAGATATCGTTTATTGCCTGTGGCTCTGTACAATTTAAACAAGGAATCTCCAGATAAGGTGCATATCCCTGGGGCGCTATGCTTGTTCTGCGTATTGGCAAAGACCGTTCCCGTCGAACGCATTCCCAATCGGTGGAACTCCGAGCCCTCCGGCCATTCAAAATCATAGGAAACGACCCAGCTCATGCATTGTTTGGCCATCTCCTCGCTTCTAGCGAGCCACTTCGCATCCTGGGTATACTCGTATAGCACTTGGAAGGATTCCAATAACGAAAAAGCCGATTCACTATCTGGACATTGCAAAATCTCACCAGGTCCACCGGTTGTTACACCAAGCCGCGTATGATAAACATAGTAATGCTCAGCGCTCTCCTCGGCAATGCGAAGATACGTCTGGTCGCCGAAATAATCATAAGCCAATACTAATCCAGCAGGAGCAATGGCTGCACTGGTTGACCCTCCGACGATGATGTCTCCGCTCGTGATATCCACAAATTGGCCGAACTGGCCATACCGCGTCCACAACTGAACAAATGCATCAGCTAGCCGCTGAGTGCCAGCAATCCATCCTAGGGGAGTAAGCCAATCAGCGTGCGCTTTCTCCAAATAACGAATTTGTTTCAGCACAAAATACAACACATCACTGCTTTTACGCAGGAGATGCCAGCGTTCCGAATCTTCCCGATCGAAACCATCGCCGTAAAAACGTCCCTGGGTATACATGCCCTGAAAGAATCCGCTCTCCGCCTGCGTTGAGAAAAGAAAATGTAAGGTTTGGACGGCGCGATCTCGAGACAGTTCACCGCCTAGTCGCAATAACGGATACGTCGACATACCGCCGCCGACCCAGCCGCATTGCCAATCCTGATACTGATTCTCGCGCATTCCAACCGCATAATACGTGGTATCGTTGTGCCAGTTCATTTCGTTATATTTGCGCTCGATTGTTGCAAAAGCTTCTGAGAAGGGAAGTTGATGCTGCATGGCTTTCGGCTGCTGCACATCTTTGCGTATGTCAGCAAATCGATCAAATAAGTGCTGTATGCAGGAAGCCTCGGTAATGTACAAACGAACGCTTAAGGTGATGCAATCACCCGCTCGAAAGGTCGCACCGTGATCTCCCTTGCTTACATCACTTCGCATGCTAGGAGCACTAAGTGTAATTACTGCTTCCGAATAACCATGCTGCTCCTCCATTACGATGCCAGTGGTTCCCGCTTCCGTATGCGTCGTTGTTAACAACCAAAAGGCTTTCTGCAGCGCAGGCGAAAAAACACCAATCGCCGGCGTTGCTGCATCTTGTGTCGTAACTTCCAATAAGGAATTTCCAGAAGTGAGGGTAAGCCTAGGGATGTCCGTGATTAACGTCGTCATATCCGGAATGAGATCTTCCTCGTCCTTATAAATAGGCGGGTAAGGCACAGGCTTGGAACGAAACCGATTGCCGTTATATACGGCAGCAGGGATCAAGACATAATTGTCCTGTGACCACTTGGCAAAATCAAATCGAACTCTAATGGCTGCTTGAAATAACTCGCCCTCATTTAAACGGAAGGTGAAGACGCCATCCCTCGCATCAGGCCGATCCGCCACCGCGGTCCATGCACTGTGCACAGACCACCGCGTTTGTTGAAAATGCCATTCACCATCTTCATCCGCTTCTTGCCAAAGCTGCTGATCGCTCATCTGTGGATTCTCACTTCGTTGCAGAAAACCAAGCTGTACGCTGCCTTCCATACGTTGAAGCCACTCCCTGAACACCATAGCCTTCCCTCTTTCTGCTTATTCCTGTTCTGCCACCATCCGATTCGTCAAAGCCCCGAGCTTCTCGATTTCAATCGTGACGATGTCGCCATCCTTCAAGTAAACACGCTGATCTACTGGTTTACCCAATACGACACCTTCTGGCGTTCCTGTCAAAATAATATCTCCGGGTGACAGCGTCATATGCTGAGAAATGTAGCTCACAATTTCATCGCAGTGAAATATCATATCCGATGTGTTTGAGTTCTGTCTTACTTCACCATTTACGGTACAAGAAATCGTTAATTGGTTCGGATTTCCAACTTCCTCAGCCGTGACCAAGTAAGGACCTAACGGACTGAACTTATCGCAGGATTTGCCTAACAGCCATTGTTGAGTACGCATTTGTAAATCACGCGCTGACAAATCATTCACATTGCAATAGCCGAACACATGGCTAAGTGCTTGCTCTTTGGATACATATTTCGCGGTCTTGCCCACGACAATCACAAGCTCAGCTTCATAATCGACTTGACTTGTTACGCGAATTGGAAGTGGAATATCGTCACCTTGCGCCGCCAACGTATTATTGAATTTGTTAAAAAGGATCGGATACTGTGGAATCGGCGCATTCGTCTCCTCCGCATGCTTGCGATAGTTCAAGCCAACGCAAATGATTTTGCCGGGATGTGTGACACATGGACCGTACTTCACTTGATTTTCAGCTAAAAGGTAGGGACTACCCTCAACTGCGTTTTCCATGACGCGTGCCACATAACGTTCGATTTGCGGCAGAGCTGACTCGCCATTTCCAATGACAGACATAATGTCCGTCGGAATTCCATCCTCAGGAAACGCTTTCAACGCCTCCGTAATATCGAATACACTCTCGTCTAACTTTACCCCAAGATGATATGTACCTGCATGATCAATCGTAACCAGTTTCATAAGATAACTTCCTCTCCATCATATGTTTGATTTGAAATGATATGTTTGAATGATAAGTGCAAAGCCTATGCGTTCTTACCGAAAACTGCGCCGCCATCGATGTACAATGGAGATCCCATCATGAATTTAGAATCATCCGAAGCAAGGAATAACGCGGCTGCCGCGACATCTTCAGGCGTGCCGAGGTCTTGGCTGAGTTGTCTGCTTTTCAGAGAAGCAATAGCGGCTTCAGGATCATCATAGGATGTTTTCAAATAATTCTCAACAAAAGGTGTTAAAATAGTTCCCGGAAGAAGGGCATTCACCCGAATCTGATAGGAGGCATAGTCAACTTGCATCGACTTGGTCAGCGCAAGCACTGCCCCTTTAGTCGCAGAGTAGGAAGCACGTCTGGCTAACCCAATTTCAGCAACACAGGAGGACATATTAATAATAGAACCACTGCGTTGCTCCATCATATGAGGGAGTACATATTTGGACGGGAGGAATACGCCACGAATATTCACACGAATCACGCGATCCCACTGTTCCGGCTCCAACTCATGCAGAGCTCCTACACCGCTAATTCCTGCGTTATTAAAAAGCACATCAATGCGCCCACATGTTTCGATTGCCGTATCAACCATCTGCTTCACAGACTCAGGATCAGTAACGTCCGCCTGTAAGAATAACGCTTTACCGCCGTTAGCGATGATTTCTGCTGCTGTTTCAGCGCCTTTCGTCGCATCCAAATCATTCACGATCACATAGGCCCCTTCTCGACCAAAAAGCAGCGCACTGCTCTTTCCAATTCCTGATCCTGCACCTGTAATCAACGTTACTTTATTCTCTAATCTCATGTGATGGCCTCCAGTTAGTTTATTATAATAAACTAGGTTTATAATATTAATTATATTACTAGTTTATCACCAGCTTTCTGCACCGTCAATGCACAAAAAAACATCTGATTCCCGCTTGAACGGAGCATCAGATGTTCATTATTCGTCTTATAGTATCTTGGATAAAGAATGCGCTAACTGCTGAATTTCTTCCTTGGCCATCTCTTGCTTCAAAGACCACTGTTGAACCGACATGGAGCTGCTAACGGCAGCAATCCAGGTCCCATTACGATCTAGAACCGGCATCGCCACACAGCAGAACCCAGGAACAATTTCTTCCATATCAAGTGCGTAACCATTTGTTCTAACACGACCCAGTTGTCCGAGGAGTTCTTCTCCTGTCTGAATCGTATTCGGAGTAAATGCTTGATAGCTTCCCTCTTCATATAAAGAGAGCACCTGCTCGTCCTTTAACGTTGAAAGCAGCAGCTTCCCCATTGCCGTGGCGTAAGCCGGCAACCGCATCCCAGGTTCGGAGATAATGCGGACATGGGCTGAGGCCTCCTTCTTGGCCAGATACACAATCTCACCTTTCTCTAGGCGAGCTAAATGGATCGTCTCACCGACTATCGCCATCGTCGCTTTGACGTTTTCTTCAAAGAGCTTGACCAAGGTCATACCCGCGAAATAGGCGTTGCCAATAACACCGAAAAAGGAACCAAGAGCATACGTATCCCCTTTTTCTTTGATCACCCAGTCCAACGTCTCCATCGTATGTAAAAGTGAAAACATCGTGCTTTTATTGATTCCTGTTGCCCCGCTCAAATCCATCAATTTAAGCTTGGAGGGCTGTGCCGCTACTAACTGAAGCACATCTTGCGCTCTCTCCAGTGCAGGAACCCAATACTTTCTTTCCATGTATATACCTCACCTATCATCTCAGATGCACTCATTTTACCACTTCATACTGCCGTCTGCTATTGATTAATTGCAAAGTATAAAGCTTGGAGCTTTGATGATATCCAAAGTAACAACAGCACGCATCCAATGTGCTTCCACCAAAAAAGGCCGCATCACCATGTTTAGTCATGGATACGGCCATGTAGTGGAAGCCTATCATTCCCGCGATTGCATGAAATGCCTGACGGAGGAGCGTGCTTTACCGCCCGCCTTTTTGAACGGCATCGCTCAGAAGGGATGCGTAATAACTTGCACCTTCCGTTTTCAAATGAACACCGTCTTGGACGAAGTACATTTCCTTCCCTTGGCTTGCCTTATGCCAATCTACGACGGTTGCTTGCGGAAATTCAGCAGCCACCTTGGACAACGTTGCATTGACATTATCTTGCCAGGCGCGAGGCACACGCGTGTTCACTAGTATGATTTGTTTCACATCACCAAGTGTTGTCAGAACGCCACGTAATTGATCCGGATTGAACGAACCATTCGTTCCGAGTTCAATAATAACTCTTCTCCCCAGTTGATTCTTGGATTTCAGATCATCAATCACCGCTGCCAATTGGGACATTTGTCTGCCCACTTTCCCATCAACCACGATGCCTGGCAATAGTTTCTCTAGGAACGGAGCCGCGTCCAAAATAACGGAATCCCCAATTGCCGTAATGCTTTGTTCGGCGTCAACTTTTGGATCGGGGGAAACCTTACCCGTTTCTTGACTTACATCCGAGACAGGCAGGGAAATTTGTGAATTGGGCGGCTCCTTGGTCGCAGGCGTAGGCAACGGCGTAATCGTGGCCGTTGGTGACGACGATGGAGACGGCGACGGTACAATTGTTGGAGACGGTGTTGGTGTTAGTGATACTTTGGGTACCGACGATACGGATGGTGAAGGTACTATTGTTTGTGATGATGTTGCTGCTGGTGATGGTGAAGGAACTAGCTTTGGCCCTACAGATGGTACGAACAATGAATCTGTTGGGACTAAGCTGACGTTCGTTGCCTCTTGATGAATCATTGCTGCGTTAGCAGATAATTTCTCAGCAAATGAGTTATTGGAAAACGACATGACGAATAGCTGAATCGGTAAAATACCAATCATTAACATATATCGTACTCGCAATGGCGACCGTAAGCTTAGGATCCACTGTTTGGGTTGAAAGACACCACGTCGGAATGGTTCCTCGATACAGGAATAAGAGAAAGCAGCTAATAGCAAGCTTAGTAGGATCTGTACGGTGACCGTACTCAGGTCAGTTCCCCCGGTGTTCATAGATGAGCTAGTCAGAATGATAACAGGAAAATGCCAAATATAGAGACTGTAGGAACGTTTACCTAGCCATCGTAATGGCTTACTCCCCATGACTTTCCCGAGTAAGCTGGCAGGATGAGCGATTGCAGCGATGACGATCGCAGTTATGATAGAGAAGAGTCCTAATCCACCCACATAGAGGGAAGCCTTATACGCATTTGTAGTCCACATCATCAGAAGGATAACGACTAACCCGGCCCCGCCCATCATATCCAGCATCTTGCTTGAATGGCCAGTCATCTTCTCGGATAGTTTCCTACTCGGCCAAACAATGGCAAGTGCTCCACCGATAAGCAGCGCAAAAGCTCGTGTATCTGTGCCATAATAAACCCGACTCGGATCCAAATCTGGTTGATAAACGAATGCCATAACGAGCATAGAAACGAGTGCCCCAGCTAACGTGAGCACGAAAAGCGTTCCTCGACGATGAACATAACGTAAGACAAGTGCCAATACTAATGGCCAGATAAAGTAAAACTGCTCTTCAATTGCTAATGACCATAAGTGACCAATCGGTGAAGGCGGACCAAAACTCTCAAAGTAAGAGACCTTATGGAAAATAAGCCACCAATTATTGAAATAAAGTAGGACAGATACAAAGTCCCCTTGTAACTGCATCAACCGTGACCGATCGAAGATGAGCAACCATAAACAGACAATGGCAAGCATGAACAACATGGCGGGCATGAGTCTTCGCACCCTTTTTAACCAAAAATCCTTCAGATCGATTCGCCTCGTCGTTTGCCACTGGACAAGCAGCTGATCGGTTATTAAATACCCCGACAACGTGAAGAAAACCCCAACTCCCAGCAGCCCTCCGGGCAACCAAGAACTGTTCAAATGATACACAATGACGGCCAGAACTGACAGCGCACGCAGCCCATCTAATCCCGACATATACCTCCCTTTACTACGACTGTTTCCTGCCGTTAATTTACTTTCCTCTTTCATTCCCATTAGCTGCTTCCTCCTGCTGTTCACATAACTCACCTTTTTCAGATACGAATTAGACGGAGGGATGGCGAAGAAAGTTGGCGTGTTTGGAAGGAAAATTAAAATAACAATTGCTGCCTCATTTTCGCTGCTCACTTTGAAAAATCAACCGATAGTCCCTATACTGAAAGAGCAGGATTTACAAACTCTACGTGTATAAAAGGGGAAAACATAACTATGCATATTTCTGACATGCAAAAGCATATTCAACAATTCAGTATCGAAAAAGGCTTCGACACCTCTACGATTGAACAAAGAGCACTCTATTTGACCACTGAAGTCGGTGAAATGGTTAAAGAGTTACTGCATCTTTCCTATCACCCCGATCACGAAAAGAAGGAAGAAATCAAAAAGAATCTCGGATTTGAGATGTACGATATCGTGTGGAACATCTGCGATCTTGCCAATAAATTGGAAATTGATCTAGCACAAGCCTTTGCTGCAAAGATGGAAATTAATAAAACTAGAACTTGGTCATAGATACTCCCTCGACTTAAGTATAGGATCCATGACCGCCAATGGTCCGTTTTCGTAGTCGCTTGAAGCAGCTACAATAAAGACATAAGAACAAGCGCTAACGAAAATGCTTAAATGCGAGAGGAGATTTCAATCATGAACAAATTATTCAGATCACTAACAGATCGTAAATTAACAGGGCTTTGCGGAGGAATCGCAGAATGGTCCGGGGTCAACTCAACCGTCATTCGACTACTAGTCGTTGCGGCGGGGCTGTGCAGCTTCGGAACCGTCGCGCTGCTTTACTTTATCAGCAGTATCTTAGTCCCGAAGATGTCTTATAACCGTTATTTATAAAAAAACAAAAAACGCCCATTCCTTTGCATTAAAAGCAAGGTGATGAGCGTTTTTGCTATGTATTATATGGCTTTGCGAATGGCATCCAATACGCGATCGCCTTGGAAGGGCTTCACAATGAAATCCTTGGCTCCCGCCTGAATGGCTTGCACGACCATGCCTTGCTGCCCCATGGCAGAGCACATCACAATTCGAGCATTGGCATCCTTTTTCCTAATTTCCCTCACAGCTTCAACGCCTTCCATCTCCGGCATCGTAATATCCATCGTCACAACATCCGGCTTGAGCTCTTGGTACTTCTGAATGGCTATTCGTCCATTCTCCGCTTCGCCAACGACGGTATGGCCGCCTTTCGTCAATATATCCTTCAACATCATCCGCATGAAAGCGGCATCATCTACGATTAAAATTTTCGCCATCGCCTATCACTCCTCTTCCCAATGCACGTCTAGTAAGGATACATTCACTTTACGCTATAAATATTAGGGAACTACCTCGCTAAGTGTTAGGAATGTTTGTGATAGGGCTGATTAGGATAGAAAAATAGAGCCCGCAAACATGCGCGCTCCGTTTGGATCTCTTATTTTTTAGATGGAATCTCTGTCTTGAGAACATCTTTTAATTCGTCCCTACCGATTCTAATGGTTGTTGCATTTCCAGGGTGCGGTTTAATATGCGCTTTGGAACCATAAGGATGTTGCGCGTTCACTACGGCACCAGGATGATAATGGACTACGAAATCGTTAAGGAATGCCCCTGTATTATCGAAGATGTTGCACGTGCGTTCATAGGTATTATTACCGGAAAGTTGATAGGAATTTCCGACATCCACGGTATAATTTTCATCTTCCATGAGTACACAAAGCGTATTTATCCACTTTTTGAATTCTGTGTCACGGTCGAATATCGTCAGCTGCTGATTGTACATATGGGTGGTCAGCTGTAAGGCCGTTTGTCCTGGCGGCCGTCCGCCAATTTGAGTGGTGAGGATACCTTGATCCCAGCGCATTTTCTTAGCTAACCGCAGGCATGCTAGCAGATCCGCCGCGGATGCAGCCTTTGGCCGAAGCGTACGGAGGAAGCGAATCTCCGTTTGTCCGCCATCAGGCGTCTCTTTCACCAAATTGCTAATTTGGTCTGGTGTATAGTGAACCAAGAGCAGTGAATAATCTGCTGCAAAGGCAGGCTTAGCATACACCAACAGATCAGCGTGATGAACCAGCTGTTTCATGTGCGGAACGGGTACATTATCCGTATGGAGCATACCCAGTAGTTGCAAACAAGGCTCACTAACGGCAAAGCCCAACAGCTCCGAACAGTCGATGAGTCCCAGAATCGCATGAAGGGTAGCCGGTGGGAGCACTTGAAGGCAGCGATTATACATTTGTAATGTGGTATCTTCATGCTCGATAAACATGAGTAAATTAGGGGCGACTTGTACGTGTTGGATGATTTGCTCAGCTATCTTGAAATTTTGACCGCAGATCGTCAGGGCCGGAATGGTCGCCGGGTGATACTGAACCTTCTGGAAAAATGCCAAGTATTCATTTCTCCGCTTCGCGTAGGCTTCAGGACCGACAATGAGTTTGACATCTCGTTCTGCATCTAGTGCCTTCTCATCAATCGCGTCCATTTTGCCTTGTGAAAGTTGCCGCTGTTTGTTTTCTACTCTCTTTTTTAATTCTGCTTGCTTGGATGCTATATTGATCTCTTTTTTCTCGTTTCTCGTTAGGACTTTGAACGCCTCTTCGTAATGACTATCCCAGACATCTTGCTTTTTCTTGTCTCGCGTTTCACGGATTTGTTGGATGTTCGTATCCCTTACTCGATCCGCGTGCTCACTTGAACCAGCCACTGCCTCCAAGGCAAAAGAAATGTCATAATTGAATTCTTTCACGGCTTCTATATGCCCACGGGCTTCTTCCGTCGTCGGTGAACCTTGAACGATATCCACGACGCGTCGCAACGCGGGCATATTCGTCAATAAATCACCTTGGTACGTGGTAATCAGCTTGAATTGATCGATAGTGAGCGCAGGTATCGGCAATTGCAAGAGCACCTGCAGCCAATTCAAGCCTTCCATCGTGTCTCCACCAAAGATCACAAGTTTCTTCAAATCTTGCGCAGGGATGGGCGAAACAGGTGTCCACCTCTTCAGAAACTCACGTTGCATCGGCAGCAGGCCGTCTGATGGCATCAATGGCTCGTCTCTCGTATCTTCTGATTTGCGCACGTACTTGATGACGAGATTCTCCAAATCATCCCAGCCTTTGTCTTGGGCCATCTCCAAGAGCTTTAGTGCCGCAGGCAACTTATCGCTATTGGATAAGTCCCAGCTCTGAAACTTTTCAATAGCGACGATTTCACTTTGACTTTGCGCGTATTCAATTCGCTCCTGCAGATCTTCCCACCCCATCTTCTTGGCTACCTGCAGCAATTGCTTCACCTCGCGGGCATGCTCTGTAAATAAGGTATCTTCTTCCCACTCTTCAAAATAAATGATCGCGTCATCTTCACTTTTAAAGCTCGGCAATCTCTGTACAAAGAGGCCCCCTTGAGCTTGAGCGCCCGTTTGTTGCAGCTGCCGAATACCTTGTGGCGAGCTGCCTCTAGTTTGTTCTCTCATCAACTGAGCCACAGCACGATTGCCAATCGTTGCTTGCAAGCCCATGATCCCTTGAATACCTCCGCGCATAATCGGAAGTTGTCCGAGTTCTTGGTTGGTATCATGACTGGCTGTTGTTTCCTTGCGTGACCCTCGCGATTCGGTGGCTTTCACCATGGATCGTGTCATCATGATCCCCCTTTACCAAGTTTTACCTCATACATCATTCGGTCCCTTGGTATGGAAATCCTTGTGGGATTCATGGAAACAAAAAAGTTGGTTCTAAACTCCTAGGAGCTTAGAACCAACTAGATGCTTCATCTGAAGGATAGGCATCGTTGTCTGCTGTTGTATCTTTCGGAAGGGTAACTTGCCATAGTAAACGCCTAGTTCTTGCCTTCGATAATCTCAGGTACTTCACGTTACCTGTCTTATCCCTTCACTGCTCCAGCCGTCATGCCGTCAATCAGGAACTTCTGCATGAAAATAAACAAAATGACAACAGGAACGACAGACAATACCGAAGCCGCCATGATGCTGCCCCAATCAGTCGTGTACAGCCCTTTGAAAAGCGTTATCCCAGGTGTAAGTGTCCGATGAGCTTCATCATTAATGAAGACAAATCCAAACATAAACTCATTCCACGCATTCACGAAAGCGAATAGTGCCGTAGCAATAAGGCTGGGAATAGATACAGGGAGGATAATTCGGAAAATGATACCCACCCGCGAACAGCCATCGATTTCAGCCGATTCTTCCATCTCATAAGGAATCGAGTCGAAGTACCCTTTTAACATAAACGTACACAGTGGAACCATAAAAGTCGTATACGCCAAGATCATGGAGTAGTAAGTATCTAGTAAATGGTAATTTTTCATTAGTAAGTAGAGAGGGACTAGTAAGAGAACGCCTGGTACCATTTGAGACAGCAGCAGCGTCACACTGACCACTTTGACCCCACGGTATGCACGGAATCGGCTTAAGGCATAACCCGCGAAGATTGAGATGATCAGAGACAAAATCGTCGTTGCCAATGCTACGTACATACTGTTACCAAAGAAGCGGATGAACTTGGATTGCCATAGCACCCGAGAGAAATTGCTGAATGTGAGATGGTTTATCCAAAACGTTGGATGACTCGTTCTCACTTCATTCATGGGCTTTAAAGCCGTATCGGCCATCCAAAGGAATGGAAATAAGCAGTAGATGGCAATAATAATCAAGACCGCATAGGTCAAGACATGCAGCCATAGCCTTTGCCTTTTGCTCATGAGCATACGAAGCATGACTCCAATCTGCCGAATTAGGCTTTATTTTTATTAGCTGAACGGATGTAAACCAAGAGGAAACCAACCATCATAAAGCCTAGCATCATGGAAGCCAGCGCTGATGCCGCACCCACATCATATTCTTTCATTGCATAGCGGTAGATCATAATTGGTAAGGTTTCCGTTGTATTGAATGGACCGCCTTCGGTCATGACCCAGATGAAGTCGAAATTGATTGCCGTCCAGATAATGTGGACAAAAATGAGAACCACCGAGACATTTTTCAGCTGAGGAAGTACAATTTTAAAAAAACGTACCGTAACCCCTGCGCCATCGATGGCCGCTGCTTCAATCATTTCCTTCGAAACGCCTTGCAAGCCAGCGAGCAAACTTATTGTATAGAAAGGAAAACTTCTCCAAATATTCACGAATGTGACCGTCAACAGCGCCGTTTGGACTTCACCAAGCCAGTAGTAAGGCTTATCAATGAGACCTAGTTTAACTAGCCAAATGTTGATTATGCCGAAGTCAGGTGCCAGCATCCATTGCCAAGTTAACCCCGCAACAACGATCGGTACGACCCAAGGAATGATGATGATGCCTCTGAAAATCGCCCTGCCTTTGAGTGGCTGGTTGAGTGCAACAGCCGAAATGATGCCTAAAAAGAACTCACCCGCTACACTTAATACCGTCCATATCGCTGTATGCCGCAGGGAGCTCCAAAAATTCTCATTATGGATGACTTCTTTGTAGTTATCCAAACCGGCAAATGAATGAAGTGCTTTATTGACTAAATTTTTAAAATGAAAACTGTCCCACACCACGGTTAATAAAGGGTAGGCAATTAAGAGGACGAAGAAAAACAAAGCTGGCAAAACGAAGAGATTCGCTTGTAACCGCGTTTTTCGTTCACGTCCATAATAAGGTCTTTTGGTCTCAGATACGTTCGAAGTTGCGGGCTCAGTAACTGGCTTCTCAGGGATTCTTGTTTCCATTTTCTCCATCGCTATCACCATTTTTAGGAAAATTAAAGCAGGCATACAGGATATGCCTGCTTGGTCCATCCTTTTCTCTCATTTAATTTAGATGCGCAATCTCATTATTTCGAGCTCAATTCGCCTGATTTCTTCAAATCCGTATTAATTGCATCGGACAACCATTTCGCTACATCCTCTGGTGAATCGTTCTTAATAAGCGCTCGCGCAATGGAATCTTCCATATCTTTGGTAATGCCGCCTAGTGAAACACTTGGGAACACGACACCAGTCGAAGCTAAGTCCGTAAAACCTTTCCCCCATGGGCTATCACTAACAACGTCAGAACGCGGGGAGTTTGTTGGACGAATATCCGTCTGCCAGTCTTTGCCCAAGATGTACGTTGCGAATTCGAACGCTTCCTTCGGATGTTTGGCACTTTTATACAGGTAGAGCGGGCTCACTTCAAGAAATGTCGCTGATTTCTTTTTGGATGGCGGCGCTGCGATTTTAACATCCTTCATCTCCTCTGGATTTTCTTTGTTACGCCCTTCGATCCAAGGACCATTGACAACCATCGCATATTGACCTTGAGCGAAATTCGTATCTTCTTCCTGCCAGCCCCACGTCTTCGCTTCCGGTTTAACCGCACCTTTCCCCAGTAAATCTTTATAGAACTGATATACTTCACCAGCACGTTTCAATTCATCCGCATTATCTTTCCAAGTGTTCTTAAATTTACCATCATCCATTTGCTTAGCAATCACTAGATCATTCTGTGCGAACAAGGATAGCAATTCTTGCGGGGAGCGAACGCCCGCTGCAGCGATACCGAAGGCTTCTTTGCCATTTGCTTGCTTCACTTTGCTCGACATGGCAAGCAAGTCGTCCCATGTTTTGGGCGGTGCATCAAAGCCCGCTTTCTTCAGCATGTTCTCATGGTAAAGTAACGCACGAATACCGAGGTATTGTGGAAGTGCCAGCACTTTCCCATTCGTTGTCAAAGATGCCATGACGTTCGGATAGACTTTGTCTTTATCGCTCCAGGCATTGAACGATGCCGTCAAATCCTGTAAAGCATCCATCTTCGTAAATTCGCCGAACCATTCGCTCAATCCCCAGCTGAGATCCGGTGTATTCCCAGCATTAATCGCGGCAATTAGCTTGTCATGAAGGACATCAAACGTAATCAGCTGTACATTAATTTTGATCGCAGGATGTGAGTCTTCAAATTTCTTGATTTGCGCTTTGGTCTTCGTCTCTTCATCCGAATTTGGTGTCCATGCGGCCCAATAATCCAATGTGACGGGTGTTTGCTTCGCAGTAGGTGTAGCTGTTGCTTCTTGTTTCTTCGGAGCATCGGTTGCACTAGCGGTGCTCGATGCGGTCGTGTCCGACTTTGCACATCCAGCCAAAACGGAGAGTGCCACCACACCTGATAAGACTGCGGGAATCATCTTTTTATTTGTCATTCGCCCTGGTCCCTTCCTTTATCACCTGTTTGTTGTTTTGCTTTACCTCTTAATTGTACGAAGGAACTCAAGCCCGCAACATGTGACAATACTCAGCACAAAGTGGAAAATATTCAGTTGCGAGTTTGCTGCTGAGCTCGGTACTGCTTGGGAAGCTGACCTGTCGCCTTACGAAATACCTTGCTAAAGTAGCGTTGGTCCTGATAACCAACCAATTCCGCAATTTCGTAAGCGGTTAATCCACTGCCCACCAGTAGTCGCTTGGCCTGCTCCATCCGCACTTTCGTCAAGTATTCGGAGAAGTTTTCGCCGGTTAAGCTTTTGAACAGGGAACAGAAGTAGTTTTTATTCAGGTAAAACCGCTGAGCAACACCTTCCAAATTCACCGTTTGATAATGGATCTCGACGTACTGTTTGATGCTATAGATCAACTGCTTCCCACTCTTGGCTTTATGATTATTGGTGACGTTCTTCAATAACTGATCCATGATGTTACGAAGAAGTCGCTGAACTTGCTTGAGCTCGAACTCGTGCACGCCAACCCGTGTTTCTTGGAGCCACAGCGGCATTTGTTCGGAGCGATGAGCCGAAGCGTTCTCGATTTTGTCTAGGATCAGGGTCACCGCATGCTTAAAATTCTGCAAGCTCATGTTCGCAATCGATTGCTGGTGCAGCGCCTCTTCCAGCTTACGTAACAAGGTCGTCTCGCTATCAAGCGTCCCTGTATCTAACAAGCATTCAAGTAAGCCTTGTAGCTCTTTCCACTCTTTCTGATCCGATGCCTTCTCATCTTGGATGGGGTCGTCGCCGTATCGGATAATGGTCTCCAAAGCGCCGATACGAATCGTTTCCATGACTTGTGCGCCTTCTATATAAGCCGAAGCAAGTGAATCGATTCGCTGCTTCGGAGAGCTGATGCCAATCAGCGCTCGCACACGCAAACAAGTCGTCAACGACAAGTGGATACTTCTGCCCATTTTCATCACATCGAAGAACAATCCCTTGGCTTCACAAATAACAACGAATTCATTCGACTTATGGAGATTACGAAACACAGCCCCTGTTTGCTGCTGCAAGCATTCTTCAAGAATATTTCGCGCAGCAAAGTAAAAGATGGACCGATCCCCCCTATATCGATCCTGGATATGCTCATCGAGGTCAATTAAGTGAATCACGATCGTGTAAAATTTGCTTTCAGGCAGTGCTAGAAGCAGTTGCTCCGCTCGCACCAAAATATCAAACTCTTCCTTGATTCGCCCTGCTACAATTTGGCTCAATAGCTCATCGCGCATCAGGACAATTCCTTGATTGAGCACGGCTTTCTCATTAATTTGCTCGATTTTCCTATTGGAAACGAGAGCCAATTCTTCAACGGCCTTCGTCAACGTTCGCACCAGTTCCACTTCTTGTAAGGGTTTTAATAGATAGTCAAAGGCGTCCAAAAGAAATGCCGGACGAGAATATTGAAAATCCCCATAGCCGCTAAGCACAATGACTTTGCCTGTAAACGCACGTTTCTTCATCCACTCCATGAAGCTTAGACCATCCAGTAGCGGCATTTTGATATCTGTAATGACGATATCGGGTTGATGCTCCTCCACCAGTCGGCAAGCCTCTTCACCGTGATAAGCTTCCCCTACGATTTCCCAGCCTAATGCCTCCGTGGGTATACAAGCTTTCAGTTGCTCATGAATCGCTTCTTCATCATCCACAATGAGAATTTTCATTTTTAGCTAATTCCCCTTTCCTCTATCGTGTCCGTATGGAGCGGGAGTTCGATCACGACCACGGTGCCACTGTCCTTCCTACTAACGAATCTTACGCCGTATGCTTTCCCGCACAGGAGTTGGATCCGTGATTGCACATTGTGCAGCCCAATGGAATGGCTTGTTTCTTGAAGATGCCGCTCTAGCCTCGTATCATGACCCTCAAATTGGGCCTTCACACTTGCCTGCCTTGTTTCCGTTATGCCAACACCGTTATCTACCACATATATGCGCAACACCTGATCGCAAATATCTTGTTTCACGTAAACTTTGAGCAGTTTTTTTGATCTGCGGGAAGGGATAAGTCCATGATCAATGGCATTTTCGATGATCGGTTGAAGAATGAGCTTAGGCACTTTGAGTTGCTGCAGCTCGATATCCACACGAAGATGAATGGTTAGAATCTCAGGGTAACGTTTGTTAATAATGTACAAATAATTGCGAATGTGGCGGATTTCATCTTTTAGCTGCACCCACTCTTCCTCAATATTCATGTTGTATCGGTACATATTACTGAGCGATTTGCAGATAATCTTGACCTCTGGCGCATTCTGAATGACCGCGATATTGGACATCGTTTGAAGTGTATTATGTAGAAAATGGGGCGAAATCTGCGCCTGAAGCGCCTGAATCTGAACTTCTTTATTCACGAGTTGAAGCTTGAGATCATGATCGATCAAATATTCAATTTGCTCTGCCATTTGGTTGAATTGATTTCCTAGAAAGCCAATCTCGTCTTGGGAGTGTACATCCGTTCTCGCTGTGTAATCGCCTAGTTGAATTCTGCCCATGTTACGATGCAGGAGAACAATGGGCTTCGTAATCCCAAAGCTTAGAGATAACGAGAACGCAACCATCAGGATAATTGCAATAATAATGACGGCAATCGCCACATTCCGGAATAAGATCAAACTTGGGTTTACTGTGTATACATAGAGCAGCTTCCAATCATGCTTCGTCAGATTCACCGACACGAGCATCCGGTGAGCCGCTACCTTGTCCTCTTCCAGCTTCGTTGAAATCTGATTGACATCGGTATGATACACGATCCGTTCGGCAGCATCAGCAATGATTACTTGGCCTTTGTAGTACGTATTATATTTCTCAATCAGCTGCTGAAAGGAATCACCTTGTACATCAATTACAAGCAGTCCCACATGCTCACCTCGGTATTGGAGCGGGACAATATACTGATAAATGGGTTGATCATAGAAACTTTGCTCCCGGTATTGCAGTTGAGGAGCTTCCCAATTGCTCTGGACTGCAGTATCCAGCAGGCTGTGCAGATAGCCAGGATCTAAGCCTGAGTAGGTTACAGGGATGTACGAAAAAAAGCTGCCAGCGGATTCTCCTTTAGAATTGATTAAATAAATGCCTAATATATTTTTGAGTTTGGAATTGTAGTACATCCCCCAGAACAAGTCGCGCGTATCTCGAAACGCATCATAGTTTCGACTGTTATCAGGCTGATAATCTTCATTGCGCCGCAAGCTTTCGAGCAGATCAAAATTATAATACACTCGGTAAGCGGTTTCATAGAGGTCTTGATCGTAATCCTCGATACGGCTTTTCATATCTTGGGCAATGCGTGATTGTGCTTGATCGGCATCTTTACTAATCGTTTGGGCCACTTGATATAAAATGATGCCAGCCAAAATCGCGATTGGGATGCCTGTCGTTACCAACATCGCCATGACAATCTTCATTCGTATCCGTTTGAACTTCATCCCATTCATACCTTCTTCGCGATAGGTTATTCGTGCTTGAGGAGTATTCCTCGTTCCGAGGATGAAGTCCTCTTTTGCATGTAAAAAATTCTGAAGCACGATTTAATCCTAATATTTTACACATGATTCTGAATTTAAACCCACTACGACGAGTTACATAGATCGATATAATTAGAGTTGGTAACGCTCTCATCTTAAAGGAAAGGAGTAGTTTTCATAACGGCTTCAGCGAAACTTGTTCCTAGCATGCTAGGCTTCACAATGTGAACCAATAGGAGGCAGTGTTAATGTTCAAACATAAATTGAAAACGCTCGTGCTGTGTGGGTTTGTGTTATCTGGGCTTCTGCCAGCTTCGGTAAGCTTCGCAGCTAATCCGCAATTGGTTGTGGATTTGTCAACGAATACAGGCCCTTTAAAGTACGGGGCTACCGGTTTCCTTTACGGTTTGGGAGATGAGGGCATTCCAAGTGATAACATGCTTGCCGCTTTAAAACCACAAGTGACTGCGCAAAAAGCGCCAAATGGTCTCCAGCATCCCAACGGTGACGCGCTGAAAGTAGCGCCCGAGTTTATCCGCGATGGCGGCAAGCAGATTCAAATCTATATGCAAGATATTTACCAGAATTGGCCCTATGATAATTTGGGACTCACGGATTATTTAGCCAAAGTCGATACGATGACGCATTTGGTCGTCAATGATCCCAATCGCAGCAACTATGTTTACGTCCCTTTCAATGAACCTGATCAACAGTGGTATGCAGGGAATCTAACAGGTCTGCTGAACGATTGGAAAACCGTCTATCAGAAGATACGCTCAATTGATTCTACAGCCAAAATTGCCGGCATTAACTTTTCTGCTTATAACAGTTCCGCCTATAATCAGTTCCTTACATTTGCAAAAGCCAACAATGTATTACCCGATGTGGTGACATGGCATGAGCTGCAAAACAGTTTTTTCACCAATTGGTACAGTAATATGAGCAACTATCGGAGTATCGAATCCAGCCTTGGCATTTCGCCGATCCCTGTCTCCATAAATGAATATGGGCGGTCTTCAGGTGACTTAGGTGTGCCAGGGAATTTAGTACAATGGATGACTCGATTTGAGAATAGTAAGGTTGACGCCAGTCTTGCTTATTGGACGACAGCTGGTTCTCTGAATGATTTAGTTATGGAGAATAATAAGGCAACCGGTGGTTGGTGGTTATATAAATGGTACGGCGAAATGACTGGCAATACTGTCACAGTTACGCCACCTACGCAGAACGGATCGTTGCAAGGGTTGGCATCGTTAGATAGCGACAAGAAACAAGCACGTGTTGTGTTCGGGGGTTCACTCAATGCAACGGATGTCTTCTCGACAGATGTCGTGGTAAAGGGCTTTGGCTCCGCTACTTACTTTGGAAACGCTGTTCATGCCACGGTTTGGGCGGATGACAATACAGGGCTTAACGCTTCCAATGGCCCCGCATTTGTGCAAGAAGGCGACTACACGATTGCTGGTGGGCAAATCACGGTCACCGTGCCTTCTATGAAAGCACTCTCTGCTTACCATATGATCATCACACCTAAAACATCGTTATCCTCAGCCAACACAACGACCCGCTACGAGGCAGAATATGCGAACCTTGGTGGTTCCGCCAAAGTCACGTATGGAAGCAATACAGGATACTCGGGCACCTATTTCGCAGAAGGCTATGGCGCAAGCAGTAACGCTAGTACCAATTTCGTCGTAACGGCTC
Source organism: Paenibacillus pectinilyticus (assembly GCF_001700435.1). Classification (GTDB taxonomy): domain Bacteria; phylum Bacillota; class Bacilli; order Paenibacillales; family NBRC-103111; genus Paenibacillus_E; species Paenibacillus_E pectinilyticus. Next base: position 893,535 of record NZ_LYPC01000027.1, on the reverse strand, counting down.
CAAACAACGGATATTATAATGTGACACTCCGCTATTCCGCAGGTCCTTACACAGGTGCACCAACGAACAGAACGACTCGTATGATGCTGAATGGCTCACAACTGAAAGATATTTCCTTGCCTGGCACAGCGGACTGGAAGACGTGGGCCAGCTCGACTGTCAAAGTTTTCTTAACCGCAGGTATTAATCGTATTGGAATCAATGCTTATACAGCGGACGATAGTGATGCCATCAATGTCGACTACATCGACGTCGTATCAACTACGGGTACAATGACCAGCTATGAAGCTGAAAGTACAACAAACACTCTCGGCGGCGCTGCTGTTGTAGCTACCAATACCGCAGCATCTGGCGGCAAATATGTAGGCTATATAGGTGCTGGCGCTGCTAACACACTGCAATTCAATAACATCAATGTGCCAACGTCCGGCTTGTACCGCATGGTTGTCACCTATGCCAATGGCGAACTAGGTGCTGGAGCATCCAACTATAATACGAATATCGTGGATCGCTATGCAGATCTCAGTGTCAATGGCGGTGCCGCGACCAAAGTGTTCTATCGAAATACACTCGGTTGGAACAATTTCCGAACGCGGGAGGTTGATGTCATGCTCACAGCAGGCAACAACACGATCAAATTCTCTAACAGTTCGGCTGGTTATGCGCCGAACATCGACCTGATTCAGATTGCGGCGCCGACAAACTGATTACTCCTTGATGAAGAAAAAAAAGCGTAGGTTTGGACTTTATTTTCTAGTCCATACCTGCGCTTTTCAGCTACTTAAAAATAAATGGAAACGTAAATGTAACAAAAGCCGCCCATACTCCGTAAATCGGTAAATACGTCGTAACGGCATTTTGAATAGTTACGGATGACGTTTTATTGCGAAGAAAACGAATATAGGCAACCATAATCCAGATGAGATTGGCCCAGATCAGAATGTTCACGCCCAAAACAGCAAGTCGATTAGGCGTTATCCCATAGGAGGAAAGTCGGAACACGATCGCAGATAAAGCCACACTATCAAAGATCAAAGCAAGTACAAGCAGGGCACAATTGATATAATCAGACATGTTCTTCTTCTCTTCGGACCCGCTCTCGGTAATTGAGAATATAGTAACTGCCAATACACAAAGAAGTATGCCATTGAAGGATAGGAGAAAATCACGGTCCAAGAATGGATTCTTGCCTACCCCGATAATCGTTATCAAGTAGACTAACAATGTGACCAGCACAAGCGGACTGAAAATCCGAGCTAGATAGGGAGCGATATGTTTAGCCAGTTTCAGATTTCTTGATACTAGGTATGTGGCTACAATAGCGAGCGCAGCAGCACCAAATACAACGACATTTTTAAAATAAAATTGAGATATATCCATGCCGACAAATCTAAATAATTGCATGGTTACTGCGGTTAAAAGCATACCACTAATTGCCATACTGGCGTAGAGAATGCCCAATTCCCCATTGAATTTAAGATAGGCTAATCTGATACTGCCCTTGCGGTACTCATTTCCTGTGAATGCAAGCCCTACCACAACCCATAAGAAAATGGGCAGATGTATATACACGAGGAGAATACTGTCGCTTTGCTCGAGTGGCAGTCTATTCAGATATAGTACGGCGATGAGAAATGACGCTGCTAGGGTATTGATAACTTTGTTCTTCGGAAAATGATTGACTACAAAATAGATAGCGATAAAGGGAAATATACCGAATACAAGGTTAATAGGCGCAATAGCTTGCTGTTCAACATATTGAAAAATAATCCTTGTCATCAGCCCGGCCAGAATGGCTAAAATGCCCATGGTGATGAAATCTTTTCGAAATAAGGAAGCTTTCTCTGTATGTACCTTCTCCTTGTAATGCAATCTGGCATACCACGCGGCAAGAATTTGCGATTCCGGATATTGTTCCCATGCGTAGGAGAATGACTTCTTAAATGCTTCAGGTTCTTGTCTAAACATTCGCTCTAACTCATACGGTTCAGCCATATTCGCAATAATGACATTATTACTATCCATTGATGGACCTCCCTACATGTCAATTTGATATTCTAAAATATCGCCAGGCTGACAGTCTAAAGCTTTACAAATCGCCTCTAAGGTAGAGAATCGAATCGCTTTGGCCTTCCCATTTTTCAGGACTGAAAGGTTCGCCATTGTGATTCCAACCCGTTCCGAAAGCTCGGTAACGCTCATTTTTCTTTTCGCCAGCATCACATCAATATGGATGATTATCGCCATGTTAGTCACCTCAGACCGTCAAATCATTTTCCGATTTAATATCAATAGCTTCTTGTAAAAGCTTTTGGAGAACAGCTGCAAAAACGGTAATCACCAAGGCGGCAATCATCATCATCAAACCGACAATAATGACTCCCGGGGCATCGTCTCGCTCTGCAATGAGATAAAAGATTGGCATTCCTAACACGTACAAGCCGCTGATTGTAAGGGCACACTGTTTAATTTTCTTTAATGCGGCTACAGAAAATTCTGAGAAAGCAACCTGCTTGTCGATATACCTTAACAGTTTGAACGTTTGATACAGCACAAAGTAAAAAGGAATTGCCGTTGCATAGAAAAAGATAAAGACGAGATATTTCAAATACGTATGATCTGGATACAATTCAGCCATATAACTCGCGATTTCGGGCACCCGAAATAGGCACAACGCAAGGACTGGGATTCCCATCAGAATGACAGTTGTTTTTAAAAAGAGTGTTGACCCTCGTTTCACTAAAAGCACCTCACTTCGTTATTTTCAATTTGAATTTATCATAGTTTTTATCGTTAATCAATATATAGTTATTGATTATGAGTATTTTATTGTTGTTTCCCAAAGGTTCAACTTTTCATTTAGAGCAAAATAAAAAGCATTTCATAAGAAATGCTCGCTACTTTATCACTATCCATTATCCAGTTGTTTGAGGATCATTCATCGAACTTTTCATATTTTCATATCTTCAGCCAACATCGCGAATATCACGTGATCTTCACGTGTGCCGTTGATTTCGAGCAACTTCCGCGCAAGTCCTTCTCTCTGAAAACCCGCCTTCTCCAGAACACGAATCGAGCCTATATTTCTCGGCATAACGCCAGCCTCGACACGTTGCAGCTTCGCTTCCTCGAAAGCAAATGTCAACAGCAGCTGAATCGCCTCTGTCATGTAGCCTTTGCCATTATGTTCCTGATCCAGTCCATAACCAAGCGTGCAATTTTGCACTGGACCGCGTTTGATATCAAAAATGGAAATATCGCCAATTAATTGATCTGATTCCTTTAGAAAGATACCAAAAACATATCGTTTGTCTTCTTCTCTTTGCTTGATCCAGCCTTCAATCATTTTTTCATGAAAATCTTGCGAATAATAAGACTCATCACGCTTAGGGGAGACTTGCTCGAAGTGTGTACGGTTGCGTTGCGTTAATGCCAATAAATCTTCTGTGTCATCTTTTCCGATGAATCGGATGTAGATGTTTTCTCCGTTGTATGTCATTTCAGAACCTCATCTTCAATGGAATATACTTGTTAGCCTTCAGAAGGGTAAGAACTATGAAAGTAAGCCTCTTAATGCCTCTACACTTCGATTGGCTCTCAAATTAAGTGATTTTTTATCCCGCAAGTTGAACGCGGCCAGTTCATGTCCAGGATCTAAGATTAACGGCTTGGACATAATATCATCCAGTATTCGTTTTGTAATTTGTAAGCTTTCATATAATATGTCTTGGGTGATGGCGGTTTTCAAACAAGTTAGCATCTCAATCATGCTCTCGGCCACCATGAGCTTTACCAAACTATCGGAGCTCATGATATGTTTGGATACGAAGCTGACGACATTCGTAAGAATCCGAATATCCTTGAAATCTCGAGCCAGTGAGGCTAATCGGCTAAAGGCTTCCCAATCACGAATAGATAGTTCGCTTATGTATCGATCTATCAACTCTTTAGCCCATTGATGTTCCGTCTCTTTGGAAATTTCAAAAGCCTTATAGGTCTCGAGCAAACCAGCCCGATGCATCTGAATCGTGTTGCCCTGATACTGGGTAAATATGTCTTTCGCTCTAGCGAGCTCGAGCTCTGTAGTCATCTTCCCCCGCCCTTCCGTCGTTCACTCTTTGATGATTAATTCGGGCATGTCTTTCTTCATCCTGCGCTTAATCGGGTCCCATTCAGCTTGGACTACATGCTTATCTATGTCTGCCAAGGCATGAAATGGGAGCACTTCAAAATGGCTGTAATTTTCGTTTTTATTATACGTGGGAATAAAGGCAGGTTCAACTAGTTCAATCGAAGTTTGATTTAAATAAAGGGTCTTTACTACGGTAATTTGTCCGATCCCGCCGATTAATTCGATTAATTGATCTTGCGCGGATAAAAAATTACCTAGCGAGTACATGACGAGCGATCGTTTGCCGTCAGCACGTAAGAGCCAGCTCATGGGCTGCAGGACGTGAGGATGGGTACCGATAATGATATCTGCCCCCCAATCCGCCATTTTTTGCGACAGAGCTTTCTGAGTATCCGTTGGTGTCGTTTGATTTTCAATGCCCCAGTGAGGAGAGACGACGACAACATCTGAGATTCCCTTCGCTTTCTCAATATCACGTTTCATCAAGTCCTCATCCAACAAATTGACTAAAAAGGACTTTCCATCAGGTATGGGAATTCCGTTCGTTCCATACGAATAGGCGAGAAAAGAGAACGTGATACCGTTCTTCGTGATGGTTCTAATTCGGTCCCGATCCTCCTGGGAGGTAAAGGCGCCTGTGTACGGCATGCCAATATGATCCCAATACTTGGCTGCGCTAACGATCCCCTTTTCACCCATATCCATGGCATGGTTATTCGCCGTAGTCACGATAGAAATACCGGAATCCTGAAGAGCATCCCCTACTTCATGCGGACTATTAAACATTGGATAGGAGGACAAGCCTAGCTCCTTACCTCCGATAATCGATTCTTGATTAGCTACGGCTAGATCTGCACTTCGAATAAGCTCCCGAACGTCTTTAAACATACCCTTAAAATTATAAGTTCCATCTAATTGCGCGGCTTCCTGATACACGGTATTATGAATCAAAATATCGCCAATCGCGACTAATTCTACTTTCGTAACGACTGGTGCAGGAGCAGGTGTAGGAGTTGGAGTAGATGAAGGGGGAGGTGTCACTGTAGCAAACGACGTTTCCTGTGGTTTCGGTGATTGCCCTCCAATCTCCGTCACATTCGGAGGCTTGACCTCGTCAGGTTTGGCCGCGACATCGCATCCCATCAAAACAAAACCAATAACGAGCTGACTTACTACGATCCCCACGAGTCGTCTAGTTTGCACCCATTCCCACCCCCGCTTTACCATGTTTAAGCAAAGAGGCACTTCTTGATTGTCCGTCAAATCCGCTGTACCGCGAGTGCACTCTCGATAAATACCACTTCCAGGTCTGGAAATCCTTCGCGCAATTGCTCCACGACGGTGAACATCCCAGCTTCCTCGCTTTTCTGATGCCCTGTAATGATCAGTGCCTTGCTCAGTCCCATATCGGCAGCATCCCTTACATATTCGTTGGTCTCCCACTCACTGGTTTCACCTACGATGAGCAAATCAATATCGTGATTGTTTAGGAAATCGATATGTGACCTACCACCGGATGCACCAAGGAGTAGCCCGAAATTACGCACAGGAAGTTCTGGATTTCCCGCGACCAGCATGCTTTCAATGCCGAGCTTGCTCTTTAAATAGGAAGCGATCGTACGCACCGTATGTTGTTCGGCCTGCGGTAATGTCAGCAAGCGCATTTCCTCTGGATTTGCATAAGATTCCCACGCCAATTTTCTCAACATCCCCATGAGGATACCATCTGGCTGATAGGAATGAATGTAATCATGCAAGCGGAAGATCGCGATGCCCGACTCCTCAATGAGCGTACGCTTATTCTCATAAACAGGGTTACCACGAAGCCACTCACTTTCATCCATATGGTTATAATAGGTTGGTTCATGCGTAATGATCAGATCAACTCCAGTTGCTACAGCTTGTTGGATAACCGCAAACGTCGCCATGAAGACAACAGCAACTTTTTTCACTTCAGCGTCAAGACGTCCACTCTTCAACGTATCAACCGTAGATTCCAGTTGGCCCACAGGCCTAATCATGTTTTCTAGTACCATTTCTACCGTTATTGTCATTAGGTTGACCTCCTAGTCATGTGTTATGTATCGTGAAAACAGTTCCTGCCCCCACATTGATTGTAAATATTTTCCTTTAACTCCTTCCACTACTTCGACATAAATGATGGATCTCCTTTTTGCTCACACAACGCCAAAAAAGGCTGCCGAGCGCTTCGGCAACCTTTCATTCTATTCTTCTCCTGATTTCAACTCACCGATTTCGTGATGGGATCAATGGCGCCCGGCTCCTCGGTCGGATATCTTTTCCCTAGTTCCTTCGCAGAGATAGCCACCAAACGAGGAGCGAGACGATTGCCGCGCTTGGTTCTCTGTAGTCCTTGCGGGTGAAACACGAGCATTAAGAGTCGCAGATAGGCATTACACAATGTAAGAAAAATGCCTTTGGGAAGTTCATTTACAGTAAAACCCAATTGCTTGGAGCCTCGATGAATCATGGTGATGCCATAGATGCCTTTAATGTCTGGATGATCTTTCATATATACAGATAATGATGGAAGAAAAAGAAGCATAGCACGACGCACGTGCACCGCAAATTGAATCATCGAGCTGGCTTGGAGGAACATTTGGAATAGATGCTTATTATTAAAATGAAGTTCGACGACCTGATCGCCAGCCAAAAGCTCTTCGCCGCATTCAAGTCGCATCGGCTTTCCGCTGTAACGGCGAATTCGACTATACAGGATTGGATTGTCCGGATCAATCGGATGAACCTTGAATAACCAATGAAAGACATACTCCCATTTGAGCCAGACATAAATCAGTACCCGCTTCGTTAATCGCAAAGACTCGAAATTAGATTGATCATCTACTTGAATCCTTTTATCAATTCGCATAAAGGGAACACCTCGTCTCAGGCATTCTTCCAAAAAGTCTTTCAACGCTTCGATCATATGCATCGGCGCCTGTTGATCCGCACCCAACGTCTGCCCACTATCGTGAAGCACAATAATATCATTATGTTTCAGCCTCGATAACAGCCTCCGTTTGATCCTTTCCTTCCCCCCGCTGCAGCTCCAATCTCCGACCATTAACGACCATAAAACTAACCGAAATCGCTTCATTAATAAAAAATCAAACACATTAATAATCCCCCATGGCGGGCGATAATGAATGGGCTTAACACCAAGGATGTTCTCGATTACGCTCACGGTGTCTTGTAATTGCTTTCTCACCTTCTTCGGTGTCAACAGGGCGTTGGCCCAATGCACATAATTATGAATACCAATGAGATGACCTTCACGATGCATGCGTTGGATGAGCTCCGGGTATCGCTCGGCTTTGGATCCAAGAACAAAAAAAGTGGCAGGAATCTGATGGGCTTGCAGAAGATCTAATAGCTGCGGTGTATAAGCAGGATCAGGTCCGTCATCAAACGTGAGTGCGACACCCGTTGACCTCTTCCCTTTAATGTATGCACCAAATCCACCTAATCGAACTATGATCGTGGGCACAATCGTATAGACAGATACTCCAAGGAGAATCGTCCAGAACAAAAAGCTTCCAAGATGGATATCTTCCATTCTCTGCTGCATCTGATGCCCTCCCACTTCTAAATCGATAGCGATATCGGCTGCTTCGCCCATCTAAGCGTAATATCATTCACGATATGAGCCGCCGCTTGGCTTCGTTGCAAACCCTCCATACGTTGTCTTATATCTTCATATATGCTGGGATGCTCGATGAAATGATGCATGTTCGCCAGAAATTCTTCCATATTATTGGAAATCGAAGCAACTCCGCGGCTTGACAAATATAATGCATTCTCTTTCTCTTGCCCGGCATGTGGCTTATAGATGAAAATAGGCAATTGGAGAGCCATCGATTCTGTTAAAGTAAGACCACCGGCTTTCGTAATAATGCAAGTTGCCTGCGACATCCATTCATGCACATTGTTCACGAATCCTAGAATGTTGTACCTCTCATTAGAGGCAAACTGTTCTAACAACTTAACTCTAAGCTTCTCATTATGACCACAAATTACAACGAAACGACATTGTGTAAATGCTGCCAACGAATGAAGCATTTCCTCCATATAACTGTTCACACCGCTGTCTGCTGCCATGATAAGAATGAGTCTCTTTTTCTGCTGCTGAGCCATTGAACTTTCGTAGGCAAATTCTTCACGGATTGGAATACCACTTACCTCAACCCGATCCTTGTTAACCCCTTTAAACACGATTTGCTGCTTTAATTCTTCTGTTGCTACATAGTATTTATCGACATTCGTGTGCAGCCAGCTTGCGTGCAAGGCGTAATCCGTCAAGACGGTGAAGTTCGGAATGCCCATAGAACTGCATACTTCTGGCGCTGCGCCAAAGGGGAACGTGTTGACAACCACATCGGGATGCTCCTGCCCAATAAGCTCTCGTAATTTCTTCTGACCTAAGTAGGTCATCGATCTCTGAAAAAGAGCCGTTTGTTTCTTTTCACGTGTTAAATAATAGCACCAACCATAATAATCGAGGCCGAAGCGTGAACTTTTGGCACTGGTATTAATCAAGGAAGTCGTAATCAAATTAATAAACGGATGTCCCTCTTTCATTAAATTGACGATTTTCACATCTGTGGTACCTTGTCTCACAAATTGCTGATACAAGGCTTTGGAAGCCTGGAGATGTCCATTCCCGTAGCTAGCCGTTAGAATTAGTACACGAGGATTCGCATTCATGCTAGTGGAAACCACCTTTCTTCACAAACCTATCAGAGAACTAGCCCTCTATTAAAACACAGATACTTGCGCGACTTCCTCATTCTCTGTGGATACAGCTTGCCCTAGCCGCGTCTATACAGGTACTTTACAGGAGAAAAATGAGAAGAAGATGAGAAGCCTACATATCCATGATGTGGTGAATAGGGAAGATCAGCTCTACCCGTGTACCTTCACCTTCTACGCTAGAAATGCTCAATCTTCCCTGGTAATTCTGGACGAGCTGCTTGGCTATCGCTAGTCCAAGTCCTGTGCCTGCTATCTCACGGTTCCGAGCTTTATCGACGCGGTAGAACCGGTCAAACACGTGAGGTACATCCGCTTCAGGAATACCGATGCCATGGTCTTGCACCACAATGTGTACCTCATTACGTTGACGAATGCCTTCAATGATAATCCGTTTATTCAAGGTTGTATATTTGACAGCGTTATCCAACACAATCATTAGGATTTGTTCAAAATGCAAAGGGCTCATCTGGAGAACAACGTCTTTAATCGTTTCCGTTTGCTCTACAAAAGCGAACTCTGGGTTCAGCACTTCGAATCGTTTGATCGTTTCATAGATAAGCGGTTCCAGTTTGAGCTGTTTACCGCTTTCATTTAATAAGTTGGCTTCTACTTTAGTTAAGGACAGGAGCTCTTGAACGAGTCTTTTCAGCCGCCTTACTTCTTGGAGAGACGCTTGGAGAGACTCATCCAGAACGGCTGGATCCGATTTTCCCCATCGATTGAGTAAAGATAGATGGCCTTCTAAGATGGTGATTGGCGTCCTTAGCTCATGCGACGCATCTTCAACGAACTGCTTTTGCTGCCGAAAAGAAATTTCCAATTGATTCATCAAATCATTGAATAGCGTGGCGAGGCTGGATAATTCATCCCCATTTGGAATATTATCCACGCGTTCCGTCAGACCTTTCTCCTTCACACTGCGTATGGTGACTGCCAAAGCCCGAATCGGCCGCATAAATTGTCTCGCAATCGCTAGACCGCTTATCCCGCTTATGAATGTAGCGAGTATTCCGCCGATCAGCATGACCCACAATAAGGTATCGCTGAAATGATCAAAGGTCTCCAGGTTACTCGCCAGCTCAATGGTTCCAACGAAATTGGCTGATACGAGAGGACTCCGATGAATGAGGATATGAAAGTCTCTCACATTGGTATCGTATATATCTGACGTGTCCACGGTTTGAGGAACAACCCATTTGGGGTCAAAATGATTGGCAATCGTTAATAGTGGCTTGCCATCTTTATCGAGTATGCGTATGAATTGATTTTTGCCCATTAATTTTTCGATATAGGGCTGGCTATCGACGATTGGCGTATTGCTGTTGTTTTTAAATTTCTCTTGAAAATAGTCTTGCAGCTGCATCATATTGACTTGGATCTTGTCCCTTTCCTGGTTCATCATCCACTGCTTCAGTACCAGATACTGGGCAAAATTATAGGAAGCAAAGAGGAGAAAGATGAGCAAAGTAGCTCCTAACATGAGCTTCCATTTGATGGGGAGACTACGTATCCTGCGCATTATACGAGCTTTCATCTCATCACATATCCTATTCCCCGTACGGTTTGAATACAACTATTTTCCCCAGACTGATCCAATTTGTTTCGTAAATATCTGACATACACATCAACCACATTCGTTTCCACGAGGGAGTCAAATCCCCATACCTGATCGAGGAGCATATCCCGGGTAAGCACCAGATGATGATTTTTCATGAACATCACGAGTAAATCAAATTCCCGCTTCGTGAGTTCAACGGGCTGTTTATCCTTATACACCAGTCTTGCATCCAAATCGACGGTTATATGTTGAAAAGAAAGCAGCGCATGCTGCGCGTTTCCTTCTAACTCCATGCGGCGAAACACAGCCCGAATACGGGCCAATAATTCTTCGATGGCAAATGGTTTTGGAATATAATCGTCTGCTCCGCTATCCAACCCGGAAACCCGATCTTCTACACTATCCCTTGCTGTCAGCATAAGGATTGGTGTCTTCTTGGCCGTCCGAATCCGACGACACACTTCGATGCCATTCATGACAGGCAGCATGATATCCAGCAGGATCAAGTCCCAATCCTCTTGGAGGGCGAGTTCTAGGCCCGTTTTCCCATCATACGCAGCCTGCACAGCGAACGCTTCGTGTTCAAGTTCCAACTGGATAAACCGAACGAGATTTTTCTCATCCTCAATAAGCAGTATGCGCTTCATCGGTGTCTCCTTTCGAGTCCTTTTCTCTTACTATAAGCGATCTAAATGAGAAAACAATGAAATTGTGAGAAAACCTTCTATCGAAGTCCTTCGAAGATGAGCGGCCGCGTTTTAAAGGTTGTTTTTATCGCCAATAAGAATTTGTTCTTCCGTGAGACGGAAACTTATAAATTCTTATGTGGTAGCAAAAAACCTGCCTTCTTAGGCAGGTCATTCATCAATTGACCAAGCACTATGCCATGTAGACTTAGCTTTCCCTACTTTTGGTCCCCTATAGAAAAGTTTTGAGTTGCAGATCCTTGGTGAAGAGTAATCTGTAACTCAGCATACTCAATAGGATGCTCGTGATCGCCGCGGAGCCTGTAAACGAGAAAACGATAAGAATTTGGTAACGAACAGCTTCCACCGGATCCGCTCCAGCAACAATCATCCCTGTCATCATCCCGGGAAGTTGGACGAGACCAACTGTCTTCATCCCATCGATGGTTGGAATCATACTGAATTTAACTGCTCGCTTCTGGACAGCTTGCAGTGCCTGCTTCGCTGTTGCTCCGAGTGCCAAGAGTACCTCTATTTCCCCGCGAGAAGTCTCGACTTCCCTTTTCAGTTGATTAACAAACAACCCCGCGACGATCATGGCATTCCCAATCGTCATCCCGCTAAGTGGAATGATATACTGCGGTGTTGGCTGGATGATGTGCAAAGAGAGCAATAACACCATCATCAACACTTCCATCGTTGTAATGGACAGGGCTATTCGCCAAATCAATCCTTTCATACCCCCACCGCGTTTATTCGCGTTCCATGAAGCAACGATAATCATAATGGCCACAATAAGGAATAAATAAATGACACGCTCCGTTCGAAAAATATATTGGAGCACATAACCCACAGCAAGCAGTTGAATAGCGGCACGTATCGTACCGATGGCTATCTCTTTTTCTAAACCAAGTTTCTGCCAATACGAAATCAGCATCGTAGCGATGATGAACAGCATGGTGAAACTTAAAGCTAACAGCGTCACGAGGTCTCTCCTTCTTCCCTAAATTGAATAAAATGACGGGCTGCGTCTGTCACTGGCTGTTGGAAGAACTCGGATGTATGCCGATCTTCCGCTAATGTGCCACTTGCCATAAACCAGACGCGATCACTCACACGTGTGGCTTGCTTCAAATCATGCGTAATCCATATCATCGTCGTGCCTTCGGCTTCCTGCCATTGCAGGAGTAATTCCTCGATAGCCATGGTGCTAATTGTGTCGAGTGAAGAGGTAACCTCGTCCAGAAGCAGCACAGCAGGTCTCATTAACAAGGAGCGGATAAGCGCAACTCGCTGCTTCTCCCCACCTGACAGATCGTTGGCAGGATGGGTTGCTGCCTTCTCACCTAAGGCAGCTGCTGCTAATAATCTCTTAGCTAGCTGCAGATCATATGGCTCACCATGAAGCCGACTTCCTGTTCGTAGATTATCTTCAATGCTTCCAGGAAGCATCACGGGCTGCTGAGCAACATAACTAATTTGTTTGCGCCATAATCGCGGATCCATCTTGCGGAAGGAGTTCTGATGGAACAACATGTCTCCTTCGTCTGGTGTATGTAAGACGGCCATGGTGCGCAGCAACGTGCTTTTGCCTTGACCAGAAGCGCCTATAAGCGCTATTCGCTCTGATGGCATGATTTTTGCAGAAACCTCTGAAAAAAGGTAAGATGAAAGCGATTTACCATGTCCACCAAATCCCTTGGCCAAACCCTGAATTTCTAACAAGGCAGTCATATGACAAGCTTCTTCCTTTCCTTGCTTTGACTATCAGCATCAAATTATTATAGCATAGACAGACATTCTATTAATTGGAGACTACGATTTTATGAATAAAACGAAGTTAAAAGTCACTTTATTTCTCATCTTAAGCATCGTTTCTCTCGTTTGCTTCGCAGTCATTGCAGCACTTCTCAAAGGGCAGCAGATTGCACGTTTTGACCGCAGCGTGATCGCTTCGGTGCAAGGTATGGAACGTCCTTGGTTAACTACCGTTATGAAAATATTTACGTTCATCGGGTCAACACAAGTTGTGATTGTTATCACACTTATCTGCTTATTTCTTTTTTATCGCTATCTGCATCACCGGATGGAATTAATCCTTTTTATCATCCTGGTTGCCGGAACAGGTATCTTGAATCAAGTGCTTAAGCTTATCTTCCAACGAGAGCGTCCTTCTTTGCATCGACTTATCGAGCAGGCAGGTTACAGCTTTCCTAGTGGTCACTCCATGGAGGCTTTTGCGATGTATGCGGCTCTGACCTTTCTACTTTGGCGGCATATTTCAACCCAAAAAGGCAGAACAGCGGTCATCATCGGCAGTATCCTTATGATTCTCTGCATTGGCATCAGCCGCATCTATTTGGGTGTTCATTATCCGAGCGATGTCGTTGCCGCGTATTTTGCAAGTGGATTTTGGTTCACAATCTGTGTGTGGTGGTTTCAATGGTATATGGAACAGCGATACAACAAAAGGAAGGGCATGTAGCCCTTCCTTTCTTCTTGCTCGTATGGTAGCCTATGTGCGACTTGATTTGAAGGTAAGTCTGTAGATGTGCCTACCAATGAAAATTACGATCACAGCGAGCATCAAGTAGCTAATAGGCCGAACATAAGGTTCAACTTCCTGCCAATTCTCACCTAGCTTAAATCCAAGATAAGTCATGGCCATATTCCAAGGTAAGCAGCCCAGAAAAGTAAAGAGCAGGAACCGTGGAAAATTCATTCGGGCGATACCGGCAGGCAAGGAGATGAAGGTTCGTATGAGCGGCAAATTGCGACCGAAGAAAGCGGCCCATTCGCCATAGCGACGAAACCACTGCTCCGCCTTGTCCATATGTTCAGTTTTGATCCACACATATTTCCCATACTTCACTAATAGTGTTCTTGCACCCGTCGCGCCAATCCAATAAATAAGGACGGATCCAATCAGGTTGCCCAAGACGCCTGCGCTAACTACCTCGAAATAACTGAACGACCCCTTTTGAACAAAAAAACCTCCAAATAACATAATGACTTCACTCGGAATTGGAATACATGCACTTTCTAACACCATGCCAATGAAAATACCAAGTACGCCGTACGTTGCAATTAAGGAAGTTGCACTTGATGAAATCCAATCGATAAGTTGATGCAAAACAGCCACCTCTTTGCTGACACTGTAACGACTATGCCGTCACGTCTTTTTTCCTAAAAACAAGCCAAGACAGGAGATTGAAAATAACAAAATAACTAATGATTACGATGATAGAGAAGGATAATGTCATCCCTGCAATATTCGGAGAACCTGTGAGATATTGCGTCAGATCTGTATTTTCGAATAAGTAATATTTGGCCCAGTTGTACTGGGACAAGAAACCGACAATGCTTGAACCTGCAAACATGATCCCGACCGAAAGCGCAATGGCGATGGAACTGCTTCTAGAAACCGTTGAAATCATGAAGGCCAAGGTGACTGTCATTACCATTTGAATACATTGGTATAAATACGTACTGATCGCATGCTTCACAATGCTAGTTTCATGGGCAATCGTATCGCTGGATGCATAAACGTACGGGGCATTCACGTTCGTAAACCCATGTAAGATCCCGGAAACTACGAATGCGGTAATAAATAAGATGATAAATAACAAAATGGAAAACGTAAACGTTGCAATGTATTTGGATAACAGTATTTTGGACCGCGATGAAGGTCGTATGAGCAGCAATTTCACTGTGCCATCTGTAAATTCACCAGCGACACTATCCGCGGCTATGATGACAGTCATGACCGAGACAACAATCATCAGATTCGCCGCATTCAGCATGTTCCCCCAGAGCGTTTCCTCTGTTGGAGGAATTTGATGATCAAGATGATATTGATTCGTATTTATACGCGAAGTTACATGCGTTTTCCAATCTGCCCCTCTGTTCATATTCGCCAGTTGTGTCTTATCGTTCTGGATCTGCTGCTGCATGTTGGTTTGCCAGTCCGCATTGGCGATCTGCGTAGGCTTCACGCTGTATTGCTGTGCGATAAGAAAAGCGACTGTCGTAAGCACGAGGCCGATAATTAACAACCAAGTCCGCAAACGTTGATAGATTTTCATATTTTCATTTAAAAGCAAATTAACCAATTTTCTCACCTCCTGTGATTTTCAAAAATTTATCTTCAAGTGTCGGGGCATTTTTACGAATCCCATAGATTTTAATGCCCTTTTTAATCAAATCTTCCGTCACCTCTGCGATTTGCTCACGCTCTAACCAGCAGTCTAATTCACCCTCTGCTTCCTTCGCTTGCACCGTGGGATGTTCGGAAAGAATTCGCAGCGCATCAACCAAGTTGTCCACTTCGAAACGAACCGAACTTTGGAGTTCCTCACTCATCAAATCTTTAATCGATTGTACCTCAACAACTTTGCCCGCCTGAATAATCGCTACTCGATCACACATGAGCTCCATTTCCGAGAGTAAGTGGCTAGAGACCAGAACCGATATTCCCTCTTTTCGCGTCAACGTATATAAATAATCCCGTAACTCCCGAATTCCCGCGGGATCAAGTCCATTCGTTGGTTCGTCTAGAATCAGCAAAGAAGGTCTATGCAATAAAGCTTGTGCAACACCTAACCGTTGTCGCATCCCTAAAGAATAGGTTCTAACCTTATCTTGAATCCGATTTTCTAAGCCGACCAACTGAATCACTTCTTGGATTCGTTCTTCCGTCACGCCAGGAACCATTCGTGCAAAATGAATCAAATTCTTGTACCCGCTTAAATACTTGTACATTTCAGGGTTCTCGACGATTGCCCCCACTTTAATTATGGCTTTGTTAAAATTCCGAGTAATACTTTCACCATCAATGAGAATGTCGCCTTCCGTAATACTCATCAAACCAACCATCATACGGATTGTCGTAGTTTTTCCAGCTCCATTAGGCCCTAGAAATCCGAAAATCTCTCCTTTTGGCACCTCTAAATTCAATTGATCAATAATCACTTTACTGCCAATGCGCTTGGTCACATTTATGATTTGTAAAATCGGTTTTGTCAACATAAGCCCCCCTTTTTCCATTTTCCTCTGCTCTACTACTATAAAGAGGTTTGATGAGAGGCTGATGAGAAAAGGCGGCTAATCCATTAGAAAACATTAATTAACCTTTATGTCCCTATTTCAAGTCGCACCCTGTTCACCTTGAATATGATAAGTCGAAACTTCAATTTATGTTGAAAGGTGAATGTATACTCATGCACTTGCTAATTATTGCCCCTGAACAAATTCCTGTTCCCCCGCCTGTTGGCGGTTCTGTGGAGCATTGTATCTATCAAATCGCCAAACAAATATCGCCGAATCATAAAGTAACCATCGTAAGCCGATGGCGTGCCAATTACCCTAAGAAGAGTGTTCATGGACATGTGACTATTATTCGCGTTGGTGGTCAGAATCGAAAAAAGTATCTTTCCAATGTCTTAAAGACAATCAAAGGGAAACATTATGATCGCATTCAAATTGATAATCGTCCTACCTTCGTCCATGCGGTTAGAGCGTCCTTTCCCCATACTCCGATATCTGTATTCCTACACTCCACCACATTTATATCGCCACCCATGACAACTAGAAAACAAGCTGCTCGGGATCTCGCTCGGGCTAATCTAATCATTGGAAACAGCCTTTCCTTGCAAAAACATCTTAAACGAACTTTTCCGAATATCAAACATAAGGTGCGTTTTGTACACCTCGGGGTAAATCTCCATCAATTCCGACCAAAAACGAAGAGTCGTAGTCACAGCTCCAGCCGTTTTGTTATTCTCTTTGCCGGAAGACTTATTCCTCGTAAAGGCATTCCAGTTCTTATGAAGGCTACGCGTATCGTAAGAAGATCAGTACCTTCTGCTAGGCTGTACATCGCTGGCGGAACTGGCAAACAGGGCTACAAAAGCTATTTGAAAAAATTAGCTCGTTCCCTGCGAATTCCGGTGACATTCAGGGGGTATGTTTCACGCAGTCAAATGCCGAAGTTCTACCGTTCTGGGGATTGCTTTGTTTGTCCCTCTCAGGGGCACGAAGCTTTTGGGCTCGTCAATGTAGAAGCTATGGCATCCGGCGTGCCCACCGTTGCTTCCAGAAACGGCGGAATTCCTGAGATTATTAAACATCAGCACAATGGACTTTTGGTAACGAATTACCGCAGTCCCAAAGCTTTTGCGGAACAAATCATTCGAATCGCTAAGCAACCCGTCTTGGCAGCTCAATTGTCCAAACAAGCTAGGCTAGATGTACAAAGCAAATTCAGTTGGCGGGCGACAGCCAGCAAGCTAGAAAGCCTATATGGTGCAGAACATACCAACCATTAGAAGCATAAACTGCCTATACAGCCATGAAGGTAAGACATGATTTTAAAAGGAGACGTGTGGTCGGCATGTCCAATAAAATACTCGTCATTGAAGATGAAGAGAGAATCGCCAGGCTTCTTCAATTAGAGCTCCTTCATGCGGGATATGCGGTCGAGTTAGCTTTAGATGGCGCTGAAGGACTGAAGAAAGCATTGAATTCCGAATGGAATCTCATTCTGCTCGACATTTTGCTGCCACAAATGAATGGATTTGATCTGCTTACGTCTTTCCGTAAAGTAAATACGGTGACCCCGGTTATCGTATTAACCGCCTGCGGCACGTCCACAGATATTGTGAATGGGCTTGACCTTGGCGGGCAGGATTATGTGACAAAGCCTTTTCAAATGGATGAACTGTTAGCTCGTATCCGCGCCTGCCTTCGCGATCACAGTAGACTTAGAGAGACAACAAGCGAATCTGTACAACTCGAACCCATAACTTTTTCCTTGAAAGGAACTGTCGTCAATCTTAGAACGAGGGAGATCTCTCAGAACGGCAATAAAGTTGATTTTACGCCAAAAGAGTTTGAACTCTTTCTATATTTGATGGAGCATCCGAATGAAATACTCAGCCGAGAGCAGATCATGAGTGAAGTATGGGGTTATGATTTTCTGGGGAATTCGAATCTCGTAGATGTCTATATCCGATATGTACGCAAAAAACTCCCTTCCTCTTATCCGATGATTCGATCTATTCGAGGCGTTGGTTACTGCTTGGAGGTCTAGTTAGGATGAAAATTAAAACGAAAGCCTCCCTGCTATCCTTCTCTTGGCTTATCGCGATTCTAATACCGCTTATTTTCGTTATCTATTTTTTCTACGCGAAATTTGAAAAAGAAGAAGCGATGGAAGCCCTCCAAGATACGGCAAATGAGATTACTGAACAACTATCTCCTTCTGTACTGATGCAAGCAAATAATAACCGCGTTTTAAATAAATATCTTCCGCAGCACGCAACGATTCGTATCATAGATAAGAGCTCTACAGTGAGGAGTCAGGTTTCTAACAATGCCGATTTATTGGCAATTCCGCCACAATACTCAGAAATCGATCATTCCTATACCGATACCTTTCAGGATCAAACCATTCTGATTGTTCAGTCCCCCCTTCGACAGGGAACCGAGATTATAGGCACCTTGGAGATCATCTCTAAGCCGGTTGAGTTAGAACAACAACTAAATAACTTAATTATCATTATATGCTTTGTTGCTATTGGGGCCATTATGATCTCGCTTACTGGCAGTTTACTAATGTCTCGTCTCCTATTCCTCCCCCTTTCTCGTATGACAAAAATAATGAAAGAAATTGAAACGAGTCTGGCAATCAAAAAGCTTCCGATGGATCGAAAGTCTAAGGATGAGCTGTATCAGTTATCTGAAACATTTAATCATATGATGGAGCGGATCGAGATAAGCATGCTCAAACAACAGCAGTTTATCTCCGATGCTTCCCATGAATTTAAAACTTCTATTACGATCATTGAAGGTTACACTTCCCTTATCCGAAGATGGGGCTTCGAGAATCTGGAACTCCATATGGAAGCTATAGAAGCTGTTCATGCAGAAAGCCAACGTATGAAGCATGTTACGAATCAGTTACTTGAGCTAGCTGAATTAGAACAAGAAACGCGGCTAACCTATAGCCAATTTGATCTAGTAACCCTTTGTAAGGAAACCATTCAGCTGCTTCAGCCTCTCTCCACGAAAGAGATCCACCTTATCACTTCTGAGAATAAACTGCTCTTGGAAGCGGATCGCTTGCAAATGAAGCAGGTCCTCCTAATAACCCTGGATAACGCTTTGAAATATGTGAAGCAACGTATCGTTATGTACGTAGACCATCAGGAATCATTACTATGTATCCGCATTGTGGATGATGGGATTGGGATTCCTGCTGAAGAATTGCCATTCATCTTTGATCGATTTTACCGTGTAGACCGCTCCAGAAGCCGCCAAACCGGCGGATCTGGTTTAGGTTTGGCCATTGCTAAAGCTATCGTCCATCTTCACCAGGGAACGATCCAAATCAATAGTGAACGGGATAGAGGAACAGAGGTAATGATAGTAATCCCAACTAGAAAACCCTTCAACACTCTCATGTAAGAGTTGAAGGGTTTCCATTATCTTTTCCTCGTCATTATCGTGGTGCTTTTTTGGGTTAATAGATATTTAGCATATTGCAGTGGCGTCTCATATGTTCGATAAAAGGTTGCATGCATCTTTGCCTTTTTGAATGTATACCGCTGATCTCGCCCATTCATCTCGATGAGTTTAATATGGCCCTGCGTATCTATACCGAGATCAAGTCCAACGTCCGCTACATGTAGAAGCTTTCCGCTCAAATCATTCATTATTTTCAAAGCTACGGCGCGAATAGCAGTTTTCATCGCTTCAGGCTCGAATTCGCTCGTCCGAAATAACGTCTCGACTTTCTTCGGCTTTCCGCCCTTCGCGACGTTCGTCACGTGTCTCCCTTTCGCAGCGACCCTGCCAATCATCCCAGTTACCTGCCAACTTCCTGTTGCTCCACGCTGTACAGATACACGCAAATCATACGGTCTGCCATGATAGGTTGCCAAAGGGATGGCTTCCTGAATCATATAATGCTGTCTGCCCACGTATTTATTGACCCTGTTAACCACTTGCTGACTTGATAAAGATTTGGGACTCCCTTTTTTCCAATAGAATAGCCAATTCCCGCTTTGCTGCTTCTTCAATTTGATAATGCCATCGCCGACACTGTTGTTCGTTGGTTTAATGAATAAGGAAGAATACGTATTCATAGCATCCTTAAGCCGCGCTTGTGAGTATCTCATCGAGACGGGTAAATATTCTCGTAATTCTGGATTCTGATAGATCAACTTGTAGATCTTAAACTTATCATAACGATTTTGGCGATTGAATATCAGGCTAGATTTAGATAAGAGCTTAAGTTTAGCCTTTAGGGAGGGAGATAACGCGATTTGACGATTATGTGTGACTTTAGGAATGGATTGTCTTTCAAGCCGATACTTCGCTTTATTATACGTATATCCGAGTGCCGAATTTGTCCCAACTTGTTCTAGCGACATATAAAACAACTTCAAATCAAGTTCTTTCGCCGCTTTATTATAAAGAGCTAGTCGTTCATTACCTGTTCGTCGGCTGGGAATTCTTCGAAATGTCTCGCGATCCAAAAGGATACCTACGCTTTGATGCATGGATACACCACCATTCCGTTCACTATGGTATAGCATATTAGTCATAACCCGTGCCATACACGGTAATTGCCCATTTTGCTGGATTAGATTGTTATCATAAAAACTTTCTTGCAATCCGCCTATTTCCTCCGCACAAGTTTGCGATATAAGTGTACATAACGAGTAACCATTCTGTCTCTGCTAAATCTACGTTTCACGTAGTTACGAAGGAGATAAGGGGAGGGGTAATATCCCTTGTTAACCTTTTCAATCATTTCAGATACTGTATGACAGATCAATTGTGGGAAACCTGCTAACACCTCAGAAACTGCTCCGCGCTTTAAAGCAATAACAGGGGTCCCGCAAGCCATAGCTTCGATCATGACTAGACCAAATGGTTCTTCCCAAGTTGAAGGAAACAATAAACAGCTTGCATGTTTAAGCAGATTTTGCTTCCTTTTACCTCCAACTGCACCTACATAATGAATGCGAGGATTACGTAGAATACGGGGAAGAATCTTTTTTCGAAATAAAGCCTTGTCTTTGATTGGGCCGGCAATGATTAATTGTTTCCTTGTTTTCTCTGCGATCTCAATCGCATGCAAAATACCTTTCTCCTTGATGATTCTCCCCATAAATAAGAGATAATCTTTTTTTATAGAACTGAACTCATATTCTTTGGGATTAATACCGTTGTAAACATAATAACCTCTGTTTTTCCCCATGACCGCTCTCGCTCTTTTACTTACATAAACAGGAAACCTCACTCTATTCCTCGAAGGCATGTGTAACGTACAAATCGTTGGGACTTTGATTCTTGCTTTTCCAATAGCCGAGTTAAAGGTATGATCGTGAATAATATCAACCTTAGGCGGCATCTTTTTAAGCACGAACTGTCTGATTCCCTTTTTCTTGAGATGTTGCGGATAGGTGATCAATCTAGCGCTAGTCCTACTCCCTTTTGCCGCGAAAACATAAACATGATGCCCACGCTTAACCAAACTCTCCGTAAGTTCATAAACAATTTTCTCCGTCCCTCCTTCCTTTCGAGAAGGAATCGGTCTGGCGTTAGGGACATTTGATATCACTTGAACTATCTTAAGACGCCTCATTTCTGTTATTCCCTCATCTCCGATGTACATAAGATACGTATTAATTATATGCACGTTCCTATATATGTCGTGGACAAATAGGTAGGATAGAAGATTAAAATGTATTCATATTATGCAAAAAAGATGACTTTGAAGATTCTCAAAGTCATCTTTATCTATGGAATCGATTCGATTACACCGCTTCTACCAAATCTTCTTCACCCTTTGTTCCCTTAGCCGCTGTACCTCCGCGGAAAACGACGAAAATAATAATGAAGATCGTTAACACGAGGCTGACCGGCCCACTGCCATATCCCATACCGCCATTGGCATGAGTAGCCGATAACCAATCTGAGAAAGAGGCGCCGACTGGACGCGTTAAGATGTAGGCGAACCAGAAAGCGATAATTTCTTTCAGACCAAACAACCAAAAACCGATAGCAGGAATGGCTAACAAGCAAGTAAATACGATGCCAGATGCGAAATAACCTAAATGCATATTCGTCGCAGTCAAGTCGCCTGCTGATGTGCCAAGTGCGAACGTAGTAAGTACTGTAAGCCAGTAGAAGACCTCGCGGCGGCGAGTGAATATACTATGGACCGACAGTGTCTTCTCTTTGGCATACCAAGTAAATAGAATAGCTGCTAAGGCTACAATAAAGAATATCGTCGAAACGACATAGGGAATTCCGAGTCCCACACGAACGACATCTGCGGCCATTGTCCCGAAGATACTAACCATCACGACGACTAACCAATACACGCCAGGTATATATCGACGAACCTTAAATTGTAAGATCATCGCAATAATAAAAATAACGACGCTTAAAGGAGCGGAAATCAACGGGTTTAAATGCTCAAATAAATAATCTGAGGCTACCTCACCCATGCCTGTTGTTAAAAGCTTCGTAATCCAAAAGTATAGGGTTATTTCTGGAACTTTAGCCGCTAAGCCTTTCATTTGATTCATTGCATTCGATAATGATGGGTTCTTATTCATCTGTAAGACCTTCTTCCTTTCTCTATTTCAAATCAACTATCGCTATTGTACAAGCTCTTTATTAAAATCTCATGTGAAGATGTCAATAGATATTTGCTCAGTGAACTCTCATCGTTTTCTAATAAACGGCGTTCCTATCGTATGTTTACTCGCCAAATGAATGACTTGGTAATCCTTAGGATGTTTCATATGTGTTAAGGTTATCTCAGGTGAAAGCCTAATACACGATCCTTAAGGAGGATATCTACTCATGAAAACGATGAAGACGAATCGCCTGAAAAAGTCGCTATTAGGAATTACACTTAGTGTTTCCTTATTTGTTTCCATTTCCATCATGGGTGCACCGCAAGCGGCACATGCCGCTACTGCTAACACAACAACAACAGCCGCGTCGACTTCCGTTTCTGGC
This sequence comes from Paenibacillus pectinilyticus, assembly GCF_001700435.1. Taxonomy (GTDB): domain Bacteria; phylum Bacillota; class Bacilli; order Paenibacillales; family NBRC-103111; genus Paenibacillus_E; species Paenibacillus_E pectinilyticus. Next base: position 870,344 of record NZ_LYPC01000027.1, on the reverse strand, counting down.
AAGGCTGGGAGCATCATTGCACTAGGTAAGAACTATCTTGGTGTTCGTTACAACTTCGGAGCCCAGAAAGGCGTGACAAGCTCATTTGACTGTTCATCTTTTACACAATATGTGTATGGGAAGAATGGGATTAGCTTGCCGCGTTCCTCACAGGCACAGTCTCAAGTCGGGTCCTATGTACCTAGAAATCAGCTTCAACCAGGGGATCTTGTGTTCTTCTACTCCCCCATCCATCACGTCGGTATTTATATCGGGAATGGGAAGATCATGCATACCTACGGAAGCCCTGGTGTAACCATTTCGGATATGAATTCGGGTTGGTGGAGCACGCATTACAAGACAGCTCGTCGTGTAATTAAATAAGAGATGACATAGCGAAAGACCTCCTTCACACAGTAGTGAGGGAGGTCTTTTCCCCATAATCATACCAGCATATGTTACTCATGTTCGCTGCATTTCCCGGGAATGATAAGAATATGTTCCAGTATGAACGCTTTTTCGGTTTCCGTTAAATTGGAACGATGAATGAGCGTCGTGATTTTCCCTTCAAGATCATGAATGGTATGCAAAAACACATCGATTTCATCCAAAGGATTTAGATTTTTCATCGGAACCATCCTTCCTAAAGTTATTTTCAAAGGGCTTCTAACCACTAGATGCGAAAGCGATAGCCAGCTCCCCATACGGTTTCAATATATTGCGCGTTAGACGGCTCGATTTCAATTTTCTCTCTTATTTTACGAATATGAACCGTCACGGTTTGTGAATCTCCCACAGCATCCATGCCCCATATCCGCTCAAAAAGGTGATCCTTACTAAAGACCCGATTCGGATTCATAGCAAGGAAATACAGGAGATCAAATTCCTTTGTCGTTAAATTGATTTCTTGCTCATGAATAAACACACGTCTTGAACCATAATCGATGAGCAGTCCGTGAATTCGGATCTCTTCTTTCATCTCTTTCGTCCCAATTAATCGTTCATAGCGAGATAAATGTGCCTTGACTCTAGCGACAAGCTCAACAGGCTTGAACGGTTTGGTGATATAATCATCCGCACCCAGTCCGAGTCCGCGAATCACATCGATATCTTCCTTTTTCGCTGTAACCATCAAGATCGGTATCTGGTGTTTCTCGCGAATCTGTCTACAAACCTCTAAACCATTGATCAGCGGCAGCATGACATCTAGAATAATGAGATCATAGTCCCCGCTTAATCCAAGCTCCAGGCCCTTCTCACCATCCATAGCTAGGTCCACTTTAAAGCCGCTCACTTCTAAATAATCCTTTTCGAGTTCAGCAATCAGCTCTTCATCTTCAACAATTAGTATGTTTTTCATGCCTTCTCACCATCTTTAAGCCCTTTAAGCGGCAATTTTATCGTGATACACGTGCCTTCATCCTTGACGCTGTGGGCTTCAATCGTACCGCCATGGCCTTCGATCATTTGTTTAGAAATCGCAAGTCCAAGACCGCTTCCCCCTTGTTGACTGTTACGTGAGGGATCTGCCCGGTAAAACCGATCAAAAATATGAGGAAGTGCATCGGCATCAACGCCACTCCCATTATCTGTGATTTCAATCATGACGTATTCTCCGATTAACTTCGCGTGCAGCGTAATACATTTGTCTGTTTTATTCAAATATTTCAAGGAATTATCTAAAATATTCGAGAAGACACGTTTCAATTTATCCCGATCGATCGAGACCAGAACCTGTTCCTCTAAGATGATATCTGACTTATAATAAACGCCTTTTTTACCAAGCTCGAAATCCAACTCATCTGACCAGTCTAATAAAAAAGAGGCGAAATCTACGATTTCAAAATGAAAAGGTACTCGCTTCAGATCCAATTTGGAGTATAGAAATAATTCATCAATTAAGTGATCCATCTCTTCGGCTTTGGACGAAATAATGTCAATGTATTTCTGTTTTTTATCCGGTGTATCAGCAATGCCATCTCCTAAACCATCCACATACCCCCTGATTGCGGTAAGCGGTGTACGGATATCGTGAGAGATATTCGAAATCAGCTCTTTGCGGTTATCTTCATATTGAATTTGTGTTTGAATCGATTCCTTTAATTGTTTACGCATTTGTTCAAAAGCGATACTCAGCTGTCCGATTTCATCTTTATTCGTAATCTGGACTTGGAAATCCAGGTCTCCCGCTTGAATCCGTTTCATGGCATTCTTGAGCTTACGAAGCGGCTGAACGATACTTCTAGAGACATAAATCGTGAGAAGCGTATGTGTGAGTATCAGAATAATAAGCAGCGTGAGAAAAAGTATAGGAAAAAACTTTTGGGCAAAGTTAACGAGAGGGTTAACGGTTGTTACAATAAAAATACTTCCCGGCTGTTGTCCGCTAAAATAAAAATCAATGGAGTTCACTTCCAATAAATCTTTACCATAATGCTTGGCATCTTCCATCTCCGGATGTCCAGGATGCTTAAAGCTAGGTAAATTCTTGAGAACTTCGGATGTCTGAAGCGAAGGAGAAACATATACAAACGTATTCTCTCTCCGAACGATCAATTTCGCGTTGTTCGTTGTAAGATCTTGATCGACATCCGCTAGATAGCTCACATCGGATAGTATAGCGGGATTTTTCTCGGATGTTCGTTTCAAATCTCTCATTGTATGTTCCACATTCTGATTATCAAATAACCCAACGCCTGTTTGTAATTGATCGCGAATACCTTGGAAATCGCCGCGAAAAACAAGAACGAGCAACGCTGCGGTGATAATCATCATAACAAGTGGCACGACCAACATGGCCGCATAGGAAATTAATAATTTTACACGAATGGACATAAATAAATTCCCCGCATTAAACTTCTTTTTTATCAAATTTATAGTAACCAATGGCCAAAAATAATAACCAACTGGAAATAAGGAACATCGATGAAGTGACTAATCGGCTAGTTGGAACGGTTTGGCTCAGCCATAACATGTGCCAGTCGGTATACGTAAATGGTGAGAACGCCGATATGGAACGCAATAGGAAAGGCGCTATTTTGGCAGCTACATATAGAACGATGGAGAAGACCATGAAGCTGCTTGCACTTTTGAAGAATTGCGCTACGAAAATGAATACGGCCGACAAAGCAAACATCGATACAAATGCAGCGATATAAGCAAGGATCATGTGAAACGTATCAGACACATTTGCGGCTGTTCCTGTAAATAAGTTGCAAATAAACGTGACAAGGCCAAGGATTAGTAGGATACCTGCAATACCAGTACCTAACGCGGCGACTTTCGTACCATAGACTTGGTAGCGGGAATTCGGACGAAGTAACGCTAGCTTTAACGTTTTCGCTGCTATTTCATTAGGGAAGAGATCACCTGTCATGGTGAAAATAAAGAGTGGGATCCATAGACCTGTGTAAATGGTAAGCATTTGAATCGGAAAAGACTGACTTACCGCAATCAGCCCCAGGATCGGCTGTAACGCATGGAGTGATAGAACCAGTAAGATCGGCAGTAAAGCTGATAGAACGACGAACATGACAATCTTCTTTCGATAAAACATTAAGTAAAGCTCATTCAAATAACCAGCACGCCAACTATGCACTTTCCAATCCCTCCTTTTCCTTGGTAAGCTGCAACTCATCAATATAGAATTGTTCAAGCGATTGATTATTTTGTAGGAGGTCGGATACATACCCTTCTTTTCTTAAACGTCCATCTACTACAATTCCTACGCGATTACAAAGTTGTTCCAATTCATGAATCATATGACTCGATATTAAAAAGGACGTGCCTTTCTCTTCCGACAAATGTTTGATTAACTTGCGGAACATCACTGTGCCTTCGATATCCAAGCCATTGGTAGGCTCATCCAGGATGACAAATTTCGGTTCAGGCAGGATCGCTGCCGCGAGTGCCAGCTTCTGCTTCATACCTGTTGAGAAGCCTTTGATTTTCTCTTTCCGAACTTTGCGTAAGCCAACTAGTTCCAAGACCTCTTCCATTCGCTTCGTTGTCACACTCGGATAGAAACGAGCGACAAGCTCAAGATACTGCCACGCACTAATAAAATCATGAAAATCAGCAGATTCAATCATGCTGCCGACCTGCACCATCCCTTGTGCGAAGTGTTCGGCTAAATCCTTTTGAAATAGTGAAATCGTGCCCTGATCCGGTCGAATCAAGCCTGTAATGAGCTTAAGAAACGTCGTTTTACCCGCTCCATTGGGGCCAAGTAAACCATACACATCTCCTTCGTGTAACTGGAGTGTCATATCACGAATTCCCCGATCATTCCTATACACTCTACTGAGCGCGGTTGTTTCTAAAATCGTCGTCATTCGGTTTCCCCTTTCTTCGTGAGATGAGCAGATAGGTTAGGAACGTAACCTATCTGCCCCCTGATCACTTATTTTCTATTATTCGTTTGCGTCATGACCATGTTTATCATGTTTCACGTTTTGAACGGTTTTCCCAGTCAGATCAATCGTATCTGGTGTTGTATTGTTGTAATCCGATAGATCAGCTTGCAAATGAAGTGTAACTTGATGGGCAACGCCGCTGTCATCTTTCCCTGAAACAGTAAGATCCGCTTCTTGATGGGAGATATAATTCGAAGCATTGACAGTCGCCTTAATCGATACATTTTCAATCTTAATATCTTGTGTCAATTGCGGCGCAGCAGTTTTCAAGAAATCTTCATTGAAAGGAAGCTTGTTCGCATTGGCGCCATTCGCAGCTTTCTCACCATCGTGCTCATCCTTCGTCGCTTCTTTCAAAGCGATTGGTGCTAGCGCGTTAACAACCGTAGGAATTTGAGCATTATTCAGTTGAACGGAAATATCTTTGGAGCCGTCGGCTTTCGTATCAACGGCTACGAAATCTTTCATATTCCCGACTAGCGCATCAATAACTGTTTCCACTTGTTGCGGAATTTCAGTTTCATTTGCTGTTTTATCGGCTTTATCGTTCTTATGTCGCTTCTCTAGCTCTTGGCTTACGAAGTACACATCGCTTGTATCGGACTTAAGTACGGTTTGATTCGCTTGCTTATAGAAGCTAAGTGACTGATCTGTGCCATTCGCTGTTACTTTCGCAGTCCCGCTTGCTGCTTCCGAACTTAAGCTCAATTTAAAATTGCCACTTGCATTGGCTAGCTCTTTGCCATTGTCTTGCAGGGATGCTGCCGCTTGAACCGCAACGTTTTGAATCGTTTTGGTATTCTTAAGCGCAGACTTATATGCGTCATAGCCTGATGTACTTGCTAATGCGCTAAACCCTGTTGTTACCATGACAATGGAACTAATTCCTACGGCGCTGCCTAACATGATCCACTTCTTTTTCATCTTTTCCTCCTAGAATAATGTGATGTGGGCTTACAACTACATGGTAGACAAGAGAAATGAAGTGCTTATGAACCAATTCTTAAATCTTTCTTAACTGAGTGAGTGCGGAAAAAAGCAAAAATCCGTTCCTTCATGAACGGATTCCTCTCTACAACAACGTCAATTATGCACCTTGATTTTTGCGCCAAACTTTCGTTTCCACAACTTCGTATCCATGGATGATCGATTTTAATAATTTCAATGCACCTGAAGAACGTTGAAATAACTGATGAACAACGACCGCAATCAATCCACCAAGTAAAGCACCGCTAATAACATCAGACGGATAATGGACGCCAGTCCATACACGGGAGAATGCAATACAAGCCGCTAAAATCAGCCATACACGACCAGCCTTCCTATGGAACAACCAGATGGATGTCGCAATGACAAATGCTGCTGTCGCATGATCACTTGGGAAAGAGGCATTCGCTGGATGTGGAATTAACTGCAAGACAGAATGCGTTACAAAGGGGCGATCGCGATAGAAGAAATGGCCCAAAATCCCACTGCATGCTAATGCGATGGACGCAGCTAATAAGGACTGCGCGACCATGCGGCGATGCGTTTCATGCCGCGTAAACCAGTACACGACGATGCCAAGATAGAACACATACTCTGCTTTCGAAGCTAGGAAGCGCATAATGGGATTGAAGAAGGAAAGGTCGTTTCCTAATTGATTAATCAGTTGAAATACGTGATAGTCGACATCTGTGAAGCTCATCATCATCATCCTTTACCTATTTTCCATGCAGCATCTCGTGCATTTACAAGAAGTTTACAAGGTGAAGATGAGAAAAAAATGAGAATACGAATTTCCGTTCAATTAGATGCAATGAAAATGAAAGCTTCAAAATTTAATTATCCAACTAGACTCTACTCCAAGTCCCTTACCGTCATTTGAATATGATAACTGGAAGCTCAACATAAAAATATTGAAAATCCCCAAGTAAAGGTGCTGTTACAACCATGAATCGAGCACGTACAATAAGCAGTAAATGGATTAAAACAAAGGTCCTTCTATTAAATAGAGACCTCCGTAAATTTGTTCCGGAAACAAGGATCTACAGTCAAGCAAACCTGCTTCAAATGTTAATTAAACATAAGATGGTTTATGTAAAGCCCAGTACTGGTACTGCCGGAAATGGTGTTATTCGAGTGATGAAAGATAATAAATATCGCTTTCAAGCGGGAAAAGTGGTTAAGTCATTTGGATCATTTCAAGGTTTATTCACTGCTCTGAACAAAGCCAAGCTAGACAGAACTTATCTGGTTCAACAAGGTATTCATCTTATAACCCATCAAAAGCGAATATTTGACACACGAATAATGGTGCAAAAAAGTCCGTTGAAAATTTGGGAGACTACGGGGTATGTCGGTCGAGTCGCACACCCCAAAAAAATAGTAACAAACTTTCATAACAGTGGAAAAGTGCTCCCTTTAGAATTGTTACTCGGTTCTTATGTACAGGGTCAGAAGAAAAAGAAATATATTCATAGTCTGCAGAATCTAGGGTATCGCATTGCAACGCACTACCAGAAGAGTTATCCAAGATTCAAAGAAATTGGCATTGACATCGGTATCGATAAACAATTAAAACCATGGGTACTAGAAGTAAACACATCGCCAGATCCCTTTATTTTCAACCAATTAAAAGATAAAAAAATGTTCTTCAAAGTTCTGCGTTACGCGAAAGCAAACGGTCGATTCTTACGTATCAAACGTAAGTAATTAAAAACTCCAATCCCTCATAGACAAGGATTGGAGTTTTTTAACTAGATTAGAACAAATCTAAGAATACGCGCAAGAAATAGATCTCTAAAAACGATAAAACCGTTAACATTCATGAATTTAATTCTGATTCTATTTAATCCTCTAGCTACGACGCGTGCATTAAAAACCGTTGTTGTTCCATTAGCGTTTCTGTAGACGATGCCATAAAAGCGGTTGACTAATAACATGATATATCAACTCCCTTCAAATGAGTTAATATATCATATTCGTATGGATTCCTAGTTGCGAGGGCTAGCTTTATAGATTAGACTTTTTTAATCTCCATTCACTACTTCTTGAATCTCATTTCGACTCAGCATGCGAAGAATCTCGAGTAACATGACATTCAAGCTCAACCAAGTTCCCCCGAATAAGTAACCGGCAAGGACATCACTTGGATTTTGCACATAGAAATATACGCGGCTGATCCCAACGAGCAAACACAGGAGTACCACAAATAAGGTTGCGGCGAGACGTACTTTCACATTGCCTTTATGTCTAACTAGCAAATAGGCAGCAAAGCCGCATACAGTCAAGGATAGTAAGGTTTGTTCACTTGGGAATGAATAAGGGAAATCAACAATCACAGCTGCTGGACCCACACGTTGAAACAGCGAACGCAACCCTTCATCCAGCGCTTCTCCCCCGACGATGACGAAGGCAAAGCACATCAACTCCAACAAGCGTTCTTTACCTTTCCAGATAATGAATATACTGGTTACGGCAATGAATGGAATAAATACATAATAAGATCCTAATAAGGCGAATCGGTTCATCCAAGCCCCCCAACTCGGATCAAACATTTCATGAAGGATAAAACTAACCACCTCATCAAACGTCGTGAATTCATTCTCTAGAATCTCCTGAATCATGCCAATGATCAGGGATAGACAGGCAGCGAAAACCGTAAAAGCAGCAAGCACAACAAATTTCACTTTCCCCATGGAATGGAAATGAAACATGACCTTTTGGAGGCTGCTTGTCAACAGACGGGTCGCTTTCATTTTGTTTTTCCGATACAGATAGACCATAACAACTACGAAAACCGCGATAATCCCCGCGTAGATCAAATATCGGTTCATCGTATGATGATATTTCTCCCACTTTGGCCCTAAGACCTTGCCAAGCGAGATAAACACGCTCACCCAAATGAAAGCACCTATATAGGAGTAACTTGCATAGGTACGAAATGAAATACGTGTAACCCCAGCAAAATACCCGGTAAAATGTCGAACACCCGGAATAAAACAAGCAACGAGTAACAATTTATTGCCATACTTCTGAAACCAGAATGAAATTCTTTGAAGCCGTTCAGGGCCCATATGAATACGAGTACCATGCTTTTCGAAGAAAGGAGTCCCTAAGCGAAGCCCAATCCAATAGGATAGGGTCATGCCGATGCTTACACCCGTCCATGCTGTTGCGATCGCAGTGATCCAATTTAGTTTCCCCTGAAAGATTAGTAAGCCTGAATAGCTCATCAGTACTTCCCCAGGGAACGGCAAAGCAAGCATTTCTAGGAAAAGTGATCCGAAAAGAACCCAATACCCATAATGTTCAAGCCATGTTGTTAAAAACCCCACCAAGATTCCCCCTCTCTCCTGTATTCTGAACGTATTGAAGGAAACATAAACCTTTCCAAGATTAAACACGTACTTATCCTTTACCCATTATTCGTCAAAATAGGTTCTTACCCGCTACGTTCAGCGCTTGCTTATCATAAACTGAGAAGAATACCCAGCTTGAGCGTAAAGGAGCAATTTCATATGCAGCGATCCCTCCGACTTTCGAAATTGAACATTGTTACTAAGAAGCGAATCCCCCGTAGCATGGGCACTAGTAAGTGGAGTAAACACAGATTGCTCAGTCAATCTACTCTCCTCAGACCTCATTTACCCGAAACCAAATGGTTAAGCAGCAGCAGCTTTTGGCAGATGATGAACAAATATGGCGAAGTCATTATTAAACCAACTGGAAGTTCCGGCGGGCATGGGGTCATACGCATTAAACATCTTGGGAAGTCGAAGTATACCATCCATGATGGTGCAAAAAAATCTACATTATCGAAGTCGCAAACGAACCAATTTATTGTGAAAAAACATAGTCGCAGCCATCTTGTTCAGCGGCGTATTTCTCTTGCTACTGTAAATGGCCAACCTTTTGACCTTCGCGTCATGGTACAACGACGCCCGCATTCGCCATGGCAGGTGACAGGGAAATTAGCGAAAGTGGCTGGGAAAGGCTTCGTTGTCACGAATATCGGGAAAAGCCATGGCTACGTTGTTACGGCCAACCGCGCGATTGAGCTATCTAAGCTTCCTACCTCGAAATCATCTGCACTCTTAGGGAAGTTAAATCAGGTTGCGTTAACAGCGGCAGCGAAACTCGGTCCCTCCTATCGTTGGGTCCATACCATGGGCTTTGACATGGCGCTAGATTCGACTGGGCGTGTTTGGATCATTGAAGTGAACTTTGCCCCTATGTTAGGGCTTTTCTTAAAGCTTAAAGATAAGTCTGCATTCCATAAGATCAACGCCATTCATAAGAGTAATCGTAAGTAAAACTACTCCTTCTAAATGAATAAAAACGATAGACAGCTGTCTATCGTTGCTTGTATTTACTGACCTAACGTCCCGGGCATTTTCACAAGCGGTTCAGCCAGTGTTTCCAGTTTATTTTTGAGATCGATACGCTTCGCTTGTTCCAGTTTACCAAAATCCTGCCATGTTGGCCCAACAGGAGACAGCGTATTCATCGTTTCAATGACAGCAGCCAAACTTTTGTTTATTGCCTCGTCAAGCGAAGCATCTTTCTTCTTTAATTCAGCTTGGACAAGCATGTAAATTTGTTGAGCACCCTCTACATTTGCTCTAAGTACAGGGATTGTAGCTCCACTCCAACGTTCTTCTTCACCGGTAATCTTCTTGGATTGTGCCTCCTCCATCAATTCGCCTACGCCAGTCACGAAATCCGTAGCTTCGATTTTGGTAGCAGCAATACTTTGCTGCATCTTCTTCCCGTCTTCCAGTAATCGGGCCGCAAATGGTTCAGCATCCTTCACCGTTTTTTGCACAAATAATATGTTCTCAATCCGGTGATATCCTGTAAAATTAGGATCCTTATCATCCTTGAAGTCATTGATACGCGCATCCATGACACCATCAAGCTCTTTGAATCGTTCAATCACAGGTTCGATTCGTTCATAGGGGATCCGAGAAGCTACATAAGCCTCTTGTGCTTTTTTCAAATCGCCACTTTCCACTGCTGCATTCAGCTCTTCTAACCGTGTAACCATTTGATTACCTTGATCTTGCACGTATTTATTGTAAGCAACTGTTGCTTCTTGCAGCGCTTCGGAACCTGTAATCGTGGCGTCGTTTACTGCACCTTTATTCTCATTTAGGGATGTACTTAACTCTGTAAGTGCACCAATGACGCCATCATTGAGTTGCCCCATTAATCCATAATCCAGCTTATCTTGTGATAAGCCCGCTTCTAACGGGGATAAATACTTTTCGACTTTTACATACAATTCCGGGTATTTCAGTTTAACCTCGTCTTCGAAGCTGGCCCATTGCCCCACTAAGGAGGAAGCGATCTTTTGGGGAGTATTCACTTTCTTCTGATCAAGCTGCCCCTTCAAACTCACTATTGTGTGAAGAAAAGCTGCCGCGCCATCTTTGGCAGGAACTTTCGTGACATTGGGTGTAGGACTTGCAACCGGAGCTGTGGCCGTACTTGCAGTAGGTGTTGTTTTGCTGCAACCTGTTGCAACGAGTGCAATAGCTGCGGCTAAGATAATGAATTGTTTACGTTTGTTCATTTGATTAAATCCCCCAGTCCTATAGTTTGTATGTAACAACAATTAATATGTTCTTCATTTGCAGAGATATTGATTATCATTCTCGATAGCAACTGGCACAAACTATACCTGATGAAAATGAAATTTTGATGAGAATGAAGAAGACTCTCTCCATGTATATAAAAAGAAGGCTGAACGCTCAGAAAATTGAGTCATTCGCCTTCTTTTTTCACAAATCTTTATTTAAGTTTCCTATCATTACATCTGACTTGAGATCCGTCTCTGTCTTCCTTTTAACAACCAACTTATGCCTAGCAATACGATAAATACAACGATACCCATGGCTCCCCACAGGAATGAACCATTGCGAACTCCCGCGTAAAGACCACTCATGGCGATCGTATAGGGAAGTATTCCCAACCCCGTAGTCCAAATAAATGTCCATACGTTTATTTTCAGAAAACCCATCGTATAATTCACAAAATGGTACGGAACCAACGGCAGGAATCGAATGAATAATAAGCCAAACGTTTCATGTTTTTTGGTGAACTCTTCTACTTTTTGAAGAAAGGGCTGCGCTAGTTTTCCGAAGAACGGCTTTGCTATCCACTTGGTTAAATAGAGCGCACAGAGCGCGCCGGTTACACCGCCAATCCACGAATAAACGCCACCCCATATAGGTCCATAAATCTCCATAAGTGCAATCGAAACAAATTCCCCAGGTACAGGAATGATATTCACAATCGATTGAACAACGATACCAATTACAATACCCATTTGCCCAAAATCCTGAATACGATGAATGAGCCTTTCTGCTTCTCCTGTATGAACAAGATAGAGATAATAGCCGATGATGCCTGCAATAATAAGTATACTGATCGTGCTTAGAAGCTTCGTATTGGGCTGATTAGGTTTCATTTGATCCATCCTAACTAATTGTTCTCAGAACGTCCGTAACGATGTGTTCCGCTGCTTGTCTATGATGTAAGACATCCATTTTGGACTTTACTAGAGAACCGCAAGTATCATTATCGACATAGTGACGAATTTGGTTTACTAGATCATTCATACGATAACTGATAAAGGCAATTCCTTTTTCAGAAAAATAAGTGGCATTATCCTTTTCTTGACCCGCAAACGGCCGATAGATGAAAACGGGTTTCTTTAACGCAAGGGATTCAGCTAACGTTAATCCACCTGCTTTACTAATGATACATGTGGCTGTAGCCATGAGTTCATTCATCTGGTCAACAAAACCAAGAATTGTAACACTGCTATAAACTTGAAATTGTTGAATAAGTCGTTGTTGTAGTTTGGTGTTGCGACCACAGACCACAGTAATTTGACAATCCCGTAGAACTTCAAGACTCTTGATCATTTTAACCGTTGTGTCGTATTGACTATATGAACCTACGATAATAAGAATCTTTTTATGGGTACTCTTCTCATCAGGTTGGATATTTCTTTCAAACGCATCTCGGATCGGAATTCCGGTAACTTCGACGAGCTCTTCACGAATCCCCTTCGCGACCATATCACACTTCAAATCTTCACTAGCTACATAGTATTTGTTAATGGTAGGGTGAAGCCATCTAGCATGTATCGCATAGTCAGTCATTACGGTGAACGATGGAATACCCAAATGCTTGCTCAAAAAAGGAGAAGCTCCATAAGGAAATGTATTGATAATGCCGTCTGGCTTCTCTTTCTGAATGATTTCAAGTAATTGTTTGGTACCTAATCGATTTAATCCCGCAAGTACAGGACTATACGTCTTATTTCTTTGAGTTAAATAATAGCTCCAGCCATAATAATGAATACCAAATCTAGCAGCACGAAAACTGCCCATATATACAGAAGTTGATATTTTATTCAGTATCGGATGCGCTTCTTTCATCAAATCAATGATTTGAACATTGGCAAGGCTGTTTCGCTGACAATACTCATTAATCGCGAGTGCGGCAAGTTGATGACCCGCTCCATAACTCGCTGTAAGCACTAGAATTCGAGGTAATTCTGCCAATTGGTATCCCTCCAAACTGAGCTTCTGCCTCTATCGTTGGCTATATCTTATGCGCCTATGTTTGTTCTCATCTTAATGAATAATATTTAAGTTATTATGTTCAAATTCTTAAACTTTTCTTAATTTAGAAAAGAACGAATTCTCATCATCTTCTCATTTAATACAAGTACACTGACCAAGTCTAGGAAACCAAAGGGTATGATGAAAAGGGGGTTGCAACATGGATTCGATTCCATCCAATGCAATGAAACGAATGTTAAGTAAGGTGCCAGAGGTTACGATCTATTTTTGGATCATCAAAATCTTATGCACGACGGTCGGGGAAACTGCCGCTGACTTCCTTAATGTAAATCTTAATTTCGGACTGACGGGTACCTCGATTGTGACAGGTGTTTTGTTGCTCATCGCGATCTACTTTCAGTTTACAGCAAAAAAGTATATTCCGAGTTTGTACTGGTTGACGGTGTTCTTGATCAGTATCTTTGGGACACTTGTTACGGATAATATGACAGATAACTTAGGTATTCCACTTGAGCTGAGCACGATCGTTTTCAGTGTCCTCTTAGTATTGACCTTGATCTTATGGTATGCCAGCGAGAAAACACTCTCTATCCACTCCATATTTACGAGACGAAGAGAAGCGTTTTATTGGTTAACCATCCTGTTCACATTTGCACTGGGTACGGCAGCTGGAGATCTAATGGCGGAAAGCCTAGGACTAGGTTACGTCGTAACAGGTACCATCGTTGGTGCGATTATTGCCATCATGACGGTCTCATGGCGATTGGGGCTTGATGCGGTGCTGGCATTCTGGATTGCCTATATCATGACACGTCCATTAGGTGCTTCAATCGGTGATTTCCTTTCACAAACGCAAGATAATGGTGGGTTAGGTTTAGGTACAACAATGACAAGCGTTATATTTATTGCAGCGATTCTGCTATTGGTCATATTCCTTACCGTCACCAAACGAGATCTGATACCAACATCAGCTAAAAACGTTAAAGCTAGCAAACGCCGCTCTGTCATTTGGCAAGTTGCAGTGGTAGTTGCTGTGTTAGTAATCGCGGCGGGAACAGGCTATTATACACGTCATCAAAGTCTACAAGATGCTTTACCGCAGGGATCTGCTTCGAGCACTGCTGCACAATCTTTCCCACAAGAAGATCTAGCTAATTTCAAAAAAATTAGTGAAGATACACTTGCTTTTGTTCAAGCAGGAAATGCTTCTGCTGCAAAGACACGCGTTAGTGACTTGGAGACGGGTTGGGACAAAGCTGAGGCACGGCTTAAGCCTATGAACAAAACGAAGTGGAATTCCGTTGACAGTGCCATAGATAAAGTATTGAGGCAAGTGCGTGCGGTACATCAAGATGCCAATGCGTGTAAAGAAGCGCTGGATGCTTTGATATCTGAGCTGAACAAGTAACTTTCGCAATCATGGCTATAAAAAAAGAAAAAGACTGCATTCACTCAGGAGGAAGAGTGATTGTAGTCTTTTTGTTTTAGCTGTGATAGTTAACGATTAGCGTCTGAAGCCTTGCAATTGCCCTTCAGCAATTTGCACCAATCTTTTCGTGATGGTACCACCAATCGAACCGGCATCGCGTGTAGTCAGGTCACCATTATAACCATTAGGTTGCAGTGGAATACCTAACTCTTGTGCAACTTCGTATTTCAATTGATTTAGAGCGGCTTTCGCTTGCGGTACTACTAAAGTGTTATTGTTAGCCATGAACTTAATCACTCCTTCTCGTGGTGTACACTTATAATGTGGAGTGTAAGGAAATCTTATACATGCGACTTCAAAAATATTTTTATTACTAGCAGGCAAACTTAGCTGCTAATACCGCTAACCATATATCCATTGCCATCTGGATCATAGAACATGAAAAACTGAGCGCCAAGTCTCGATTCGATACCTTTGTCAGCAACGGCCCCTTTGGAACGCACGTAGTCTAAGGCAGCAGGTAGATCAGGCGATTCAATGACAGCTATGGGATTAATGCGATGCTCTTGCTGCAGTTGTTCCATAAGTACCCGCGAAGTCGCGCTTAGTCGATTGTCATCAAATAGCAGATGAGGGCCTTGATCCATCTGAATGCTGGGAAGCCCCCCAAACTGGGGATCCGCTGTAACACGTTTTGCTAGCAAAGTCTCATACCAATGAACCGTTGTCTCCAGATTATCCGTGTGGACGAAGATCCGGCTTATTTGACCGAGCAACCCATTCATCTTATACTGCGGAATACCCAAATCTCGATTGGCATGGCAAATCATGACGGAATCGATTGTAAAAACCGACACGTATTCATCGGTGTAAACATCAGCAATATGGGTATGAGGAAGTTTCTCACAAATCCCATGCGCCGCGTTGATATCATTGGTATCGAACATAATTCTAGGCAGTGTTCCCCAGGCATTGCCATCGAGGATGAGGTTCGCTTCCCCCATAGCGAAGATATAAATACCATCACCATCCTCTGTTGGTGCAATCACGCGACCAAGCAGCTCTGAGTACCACTCTGTGGCACTTTTTAAATCTCGAACCGGTACGAAAACCGCCGGTATAAAGGGAACAATGGGGTGTGTCATTCCAGTCATTCCTCCTTCATTGGATACTCCTACTATAGACACAGCATAGCCTTAAAGTCTATCAGGTATCCCATGAATGAATATTATGGCTTCACTTTCACCCAGGCTCCATTCCGATCTGCGGATTCGATTTCCGCTTCAATCAACGCCATACTGCCCATGGTGCTCGTCGGCAAAGCTGTTGTTAACGGACGATCATGAATCAGTGCTTCAGTAAAATACTTAAGCTGACAGTAGTATCCGAGCTCCGGGGAAAGCTCCGCATAGAAACCAGAAGCCCCATTCGGATTGACCTTCAGCGTATCTCCGTTAAAGAGGAGGTTACCCCCTTCAAAATTGACTCGAAAACCCATTTCAAACCCAAAATCCCCTTGCATCGTCCAATCCGCTTGGGCGTTGATCACTTTACCATCTTCATACCTATAGTTCGTCGATACGATATCATAGCCGCTGCCCGGAATTACAACTCTTGCATTCGCGGAGACTTCCTGCGGTTTGCCGAATAACCAGTTGATCATGTCTGTATCGTGAATATGCATATCCAGCATAGCCCCGCCGCTCTTCTCTTTCTGAGTCAGCCAAGCTCCCCAAGTAGGTGCGCTGCTGAAGCGGTAGAAATAGCCGCTAATCGCACTACCATACTTACGGCTATCTACGATCTCCTTCAAATATTCATAAGCTGGCCAGAATCTCAAGCACTGCCCAATCATCAATTGCTTCTCATTCTTGTTCGCTGCTTGAATCATGGCTGAACTTTCTTCAGAGCTCAGTGCCATCGGCTTCTCACATAAAACATGCACACCACTGTTCAAACATTGAATCGCAATGTCTTTATGCAGAAAGGTCGGTAACGAGATGTCGACCATGTCCAACTGTTCCTTTTCCAGCATCTCTTGAACACTTGTATATTTGGCAAAACGGTCGAAATCAATGGCCGACGTCCCCGTTTCCATATTACCTCCAAGCGCTTGCCCGGCAAGCTTCGCCGCATCGAAATCGCATAGTGCTGTGACGCGAATCGGAACGCCTTCCTGCTCTAAGCGCATGTAATTCTCCAAATGCATTCTTCCCATAAAACCTAATCCAATTAACCCTATTTTGATCATTCGCAATCCGTCCTTTTCCAAATAGCATCGTGATAGGTTGATTATAAATCAAACTTTCGGATCCGTATTTATCAATAAGGCCGCTAGCTTTGCACTTTTATTCGTTCTACCGCTTCTCTTTTTGCCGGAATCGACCTGGTGGAACTTTTTTTTCCTTCAGGAATGTACGTGTAAAATAATGAACCGAAGAAAATCCCGTCATTTCAGCAATTTCTTTGATCGCCAAATCGCTGTTTAGTAAAAGATGAGCCGCCTGCCCAATACGTTCACCACGGATAAAATTAGTAAAGCTTTCATAGACTCCCTCCGAGAATAATCGTGAGAGATGACGCTCGGATACGCTCAAGTACGTCGCTACATCTTTAAGCAGAAGGGCTTGCGAAAGGTTGTCCCGAATATAAAGCTTCGCACGTCGCATTAAGACTTGCGTCGTGGAGTGACGAATCACTGGTGCCTTCGTCAGTGTTCCGAACGCAGCTAGAAATGAAATAAGTAAAGCATAAGCCACGGGATGAACAGCCGCAGAAGGGAGACTCCCTTGCCCTTCTCTGATCAATAGCGATCGCCATAACTGGACCGTAGGCAGGTTTTCTGCCTCATATCGCACAGTATCTCCCTGTAGGGCTAATTCATTGAAAGCCTCACGCATCCCCTCTTCACTTGCATTCTCATCGATTTCAAAGGCCACATATACAATGTTTAGTCCTTGATCCGTACGAATTTGATGTACAATTCCAGGCCTCGAGCAAAAAAGTGTCCCTGCTCGCAATGGATAGACAATAGCGTCCTCCGAATACTGCCCCTCCCCGTCCAATACATAACAGATTTCGAAAAATGAATGCTTATGGGGCTGATTATCGTACAAACATGGTTCAGCACCCCAGTAATGTACCTTGAAGACGGCCTCTTCGCCTCGAACAACCGTTAACGCTTCATTCCACAATGCAAGCGTTTCCTTAAATAAATACAAGAGCATCACCTTCATAACCATTTTGGCCTTATTGTGCAAAACAATGTCCTTTGTTGAAAAAGATTTCATTCGCGCAACCTCCTATAATTATAGATAGAAAAAGGTTAAATACACAATAACTAATGGGAGGCAGAATCTATGATACTCAATTCGGATGTTGATTTTTACAAAGAAAATGGCTATTTACTCGTAAAGGGTGTCTTCAATGAGGCAGAGGTTGCGGAGATGCGAGCAGCTGTTGAGAACATTATTGTTCGGGCAGCACACGCGAAAGTCGATAGAAATGATGCTTGGCAAGGTGATTTTTTACCTGCTGAAGAGTTAAAGAAACTTGTTCTCAAAGGCTTTCATGATGTCCATTATCATGATTCAGCTTTCATGAGAGCCGTTATTCATCCGAACATGGTCGCAGTGTTACAACAAATCATTGGACCTAATGTTCAGTTGCACCATTCGAAAATGTTGGTTAAGCCTCCTGAGAATGGCGCAGCCTTCCCGATGCATCAGGATTATCCATATTTCCCGCATGAGAAGCATACGATGCTCGCGGCGAGTGTTCATTTGGATCGTGCCGATGAGGAAAACGGCTGTTTGCGTGTTATCCCTGGCTCACACCGCGCGGGCAGCTTACCGCATGTTGGCACCCATTACCTGAATCATAAGGAGTATCCGATCCATGTGGGGACCCCTTGTGAAGCTGAGGCCGGCGATGTATTATTTTTCAACTATTTAACCATTCATGGCTCTGCCTCGAATAAAAGTACGAGAACGCGTAGAAATGTCCTCTTCCAGTACCGAGAGGCGAGTGATTTCCCAACCACACAAGAGCATTTTGACTGGGGAATGGGACTCATGGTCAGCGGAGAGAACCCGAATTTCACGAAAGTGAAGCCAAATTTCCAGATTATTAAGGAAGCTTAGTGATTGTTAATTGTTCTTCCGTGTATGGGAAACTTATAAATTCTTATGTGGTAAAAAAGGAGCTAAGCAGATACTACCTGCTTAACTCCTTTGAACTTCCAACCATCTTAAACCTTCGCTCTAAGCTTCTTCTTAATCCTTGTCGCCAATACTTCAAGCAGAATCGCGAAGAAAAGGATGAAATACGTAATAATTCCGATTTCTCTAATGTCATAATAGAACCCAGTAGCCATAAACATATCGAACCCGATACCACCCGCACCGGCAGCGGCTCCCATAGCGACGGCCACGGCGAAGTTAATCTCGAAGCGCATAAACGTCCATGAGATCAAATACGTCATCGAGGAAGGGATGACCGCCTGAAACACGATCTGCCACCAGTTCGCTCCACTCGCTTTCAACGCCTCAATCACGCCCTTATCCAACTCTTCGAATGACTCCGAATAGGCTTTAACTAAGTAGCTCACCGAATGAAACGTCATCCCGATGACCGCTGCAACACTGCCCAATCCGGCTGCCACAGCGAATATGAGCACCCAAAGCACAGTAGGAACAGATCGGATGAAAGTTACTGCCCCTTTAATTACTGTGGATATGATCCCCGTAGATAGATTTCTCGCCGCAAATAAAGCCAGAAATAACGCAATAATAGCTCCAAATAAGGTGGTAAGAAAGGCCAGCCCCAACGTGATTACGATCTGAATAAGGGCTTCTCCAAATGTAAAATGCTTAAAATGAGGATCGAAGAACATCGTTCGAATCGTAACCGCGGTTGCACGGATACCTTCGAAAAACGAAATATCCTTATACTCAAAAGTAGCAAAACCGTAAATGGTTAGCGACACTAGTACAGCAAAAGTAAGCTGTATAACAAGCGTTTCCTTATTAAATGGCTTTGACTTCATACGTGGAGGAGTTCTGTCAAGCTTTTGGAATTCCATTACAGAATCACCCTCCTTACGTAATTGGAGATCACTTCGATCAACATGATCGCCACGACAATCACGCATACAACCAAGGAAGCGGCACTGTAATTCAGACCTTTGTAATACAAGCTAAACAGAAATCCAATGCCCGTTCCTGTCAAAATCCCAATCAATGTCGCTTGGCGAATGTTCGTTTCCACCATAAACAAGATCCAACTAAGCAGTTGTGGCAGACTTGACGGAATGACAGATTGAAAAATGATGGAGAAATAAGAGGCGCCAGTCGCTCTTAATGCCTCAACGGAACTGTTGCTTACTTCGTCGATGGATTCGATAAATGCGCGGGTCAGAAATCCGAAAGAGCCGAAGAAGAGGGCAAAATATCCCGTCATCACGCTTTGTCCGAAAGAAAACAGCAGAATCATCGACCATGCTGCAACATCAATGTTTCGGAATATGGTTGCAATGAAACGACTAATCATACTAATCACGCCGCCTACACCCGTTGTATGAGAGCCCAGAATGGCAAACAAGAGAGCGAAGACAGAAGCAACGGTTGTCGCTGCAATAGAAACAAGCACTGTTTCAATCAGTGAGTCAATAATTGTCGGAAGCTTCTTCATCGCTTTCTCCGTGGGGTAGAAATTCTGAATCGTCCATTCGACTGCTTTTGGAATCGAAGTAAACCCTTTGATCACATCATACTCCGTAATGATGATAGCTACTACAGTTATTAGCATGAGCAAGGCGCCGTACAGCAAGGCATTCATTCGTTTTTTGGCGAAATAATTAGCCTGCATACCGATCTCCCTCACCCGCCATGACCTCATGTAGCTCAGAGCCATAGACCATGCTAAGTTGCTCCGTTTTCACGCCTGCTGGATGACCATCATAGACGATCGTACCGTTATTCACACCAATGATGCGGTCAGAATATGTAAGCGCCACATCCACTTGATGCAAATTGACAATAACAGTAATCCCCATCTTGGTACAAATACTGCGCAAATGCTCCATAATAATTTTGGAAGCATTCGGATCCAAAGAAGCAATGGGTTCATCGCAAAGCAGCATTTTGGGATTCTGAATCAGCGCTCTAGCGATCCCTACTCGCTGCTTCTGCCCCCCGCTTAACTGATCACAGCGTTTGTAAATCTGCTCTTCCATACCTAACATCTGCAGGATCGTGTAGGCCTGTCTCTTTTCCTCTTCGGAATACAAGCCAAACACACCAGCCAGCGTAGACTTATAACCGAGCCGTCCATGTAAAACATTTTCGATAACGCTCAGACGGTTAACCAAATTATAATGCTGAAAAATCATACCAATCCGCGTTCTCAGCTGCTTTAGCTCGCTTTTTTTTAACCCCATGACTTCGGCTCCATCAAAAAAAATCTCTCCGCTGCTTGCTTCAATCATCCGGTTAATACAGCGAAGCAGCGTAGATTTCCCCGCTCCTGAAGGCCCGATGATCGAAACGAACTCTCCTTCTTTCACAGCGAAGTTAACATGGGTTAACGCTCTTGTATCCGCGCCATACTGCTTCGATACCTGCTTGAATTCCAATAACGTTGTCATCGTTAACTCCCTTTGTTAATTAGGTAGATTTGTTGGTTCGTTGGGTAAATGAATAGACGAGCACTATTACTTGGATAGCTCTCTGACCGGGTTGAACCAGGCATCATCGACGGTTAGGAATTTCTCTTTACCTGTTTTTTGCTTGAACAAGCCTGTATCTTTAGAATCCTTAGGCAGAATAATCTTCGGATTGTTCGTCACAGCATCGGATGTGAAAACATCTTTCAATTTTTTCACGTCATCTGCACTAACTGTGTTTGTGTTGATTGCAAAGGGTGAGTTCAGAACCGGGGTAACCGAAATCAGTGAGAATTCTTTACCGATAAGTGTATTGAAGGGCTCAGCCGCACCTTGTTTTACCTTATAAACCGCTCCAGGCTTATTCGCTGTTCCTGAGGATAGCTCGACATAGTTGGATACACAGGTATCACAGAATGCTGCAACATCTGCTTTGCCAGTCAACAGGTTGACTGCCGCGCCCTGATGTGATCCGCCAAACAACACCTCATTGAAAAACTTGTCCTTGCCGCCTTGAACAAGGTCATCCACCGTCAGATTCTTGTATTTGTCCTTTTTGCTGAAATAGCTGACGATCCCTGTGGAAGGCACTTTGAATCCAGATGTCGAAGAATTGGACACGAAGGAGAATTTCTTGCCCACGATATTGTCGATCGAGAAGCTGCCTCCGCTCTTGTAAGCCTCTTCTTCGCCCTTTCTTACGTTAAGCCAACTGTAATAAACGGCATCATCCAGTGTTCCTGACTCACCGCTTGGTACCACTAACGGCTGTACCTTTTTATTCTTGGCATTCGCTTCAATGTAGCCTTGAGGTCCCATGTAAGCGATATCTGCACTACCGCTCGCTATCGCTTCAATCGCGATAATATAGTCTGTCGTTGTTTTATGCTCTACTTTTTTACCAGTTGCCTTTTCAATCACTTTGCCGAGCTCGTCACGGGCATCTTTCAAGTCTGCTCCGGATTCGTTCGGGTACCAGGCGATCGTGATCGTATCCTTGGTTTTGACGGGTGCAGCTGCCTGTTCAGCATCTCCAGCTTTCGATGCACATCCAGCGATTACAGCAGTAAGAGTTAATGAAATAACAAGTGCCAACACTTTCTTCATTTGACAATTCCCTCCCGATTTTCAAAGCGATTTTGGTGACAATCTTCGTAAAGCTTTTATATCAACGGACTGTAAGGACAGATTTAAATGGTTGTCAGGTTGGATTGCTTCTCTGCGACATGAAATCTGCCGTCCCTTATTTGATACTCCCGTGTGCACAAATTCTCCATGAATGCCAGATCATGAAAAATGCCTAACATCGTCGTGCCTTCTTTCATCAGCTGTTCGATGAGCACTTTCACTTTCAGTTTGGAGCCGTGATCTAGACTTGCTGTCGGCTCATCCAAAAGCAGCAATCTTGGCCGCTTGACCATCGCTCTTGCGATGTTTAGACGGAGCTTTTCGCCGCCTGAGAACGTGCCCGGATAGCTGTCCCACAGGCTTCG
Source organism: Paenibacillus pectinilyticus (assembly GCF_001700435.1). Classification (GTDB taxonomy): domain Bacteria; phylum Bacillota; class Bacilli; order Paenibacillales; family NBRC-103111; genus Paenibacillus_E; species Paenibacillus_E pectinilyticus. The sequence continues at coordinate 847,782 of NZ_LYPC01000027.1, read as the reverse complement.
GTCCAATTCAAAATGCTCCAGCATGTTGACGGTTTCCTTCTCCGCATAGGCGACATCGTGGCCCATCTCGACAATGGCATGACGAACCAGTTCTCTGGCCGTCGTTCTCGGCATCACATTTAGGAATTGAGAAACATACCCGATTTCAAACTTTCGCAATTCGATGATCGTACGTTCCGGAGCTGTTACCAGATCGATACGTCCAAAGCGCTGCGACTGATACCAAATGCTTCCTGATTGAGGTAAATACGTCCGATAAATGCATCTCAATACCGTCGATTTACCGCTGCCGCTTTTCCCAGTAATACCTACAAACTCGCCTTCTTTCAGATGAAGGCTTACATCTTCAACCGCACTAATATGCTTATTCAAGTTGTGCAGTGTGAACGATTTGGACAACTGTTCGATTGACAAGAGGCTATCCATGCCATCACCTCCATTAGGTTCTATAATTCGTTTTCTGAATCAGCTTACCATCGACCATCACCGCTGTAATGACAGGGAAATCGTCCGGCTCAAGCCGTTCGATAATGAGAAGATCAGCCTTTTTGCCTTCCCTTATTGAGCCTAAATTATCATCCATATTGACAGCTTTCGCTGGATTTAACGTGACGAGCTTAAACATATCAACCAAGCTTTTATTGTACTGGCTGGCTAACTGAAAGACGGCATGAAGCATCGCAGCCGGATAGTAGTCGCTGCATAGAATATCGATGGAACCGTCTTGAACAGCTTCCGATGCGGACAGGTTTCCACTATGGGAGCCTCCCAATATAACGTTCGGCGCGCCTGCAATCGTGTAGAGGCCTTTCTCCTTCGCTTTGCGGGCAATCTCGAGTGTAATAGGGAATTCACTGATGGTTGTGCCGAAGCTTTTAACCAAATCCAGCTTCTCAACCGAATCGTCATCATGCGAAGCCACGGCAATGTTTCTGGCTTTGGCCATCTCTGCGATTTCACGCACAGCATCGATGGTCATTTTCGGTTTTGACTGGTGATTCGCGATGATGATCTCTACGTTCTCGTCCGTAACATCCTCATACCCGCGAATTGTCTTCTTGTACATTTCCAAATCCCTGTATTGCCCTTGACCTGGTGTATGGTCCATAAAGGAAAGAAGGTGAACCTTATCCTCATTGATGTATTGTTTCAAGCTTTCGATTTCGTCTAGATTATCAATCTCGAATCGGGCATGAAACCTATGACGAACCAAATGCATACTTGTGTGCGTTTGATCGATGAGATCCACTAGCTTGCGCACATTCTCAGGCTCACGAATCGGACGATATTTATAATCGACGGATTTGAAAATGGATAAGGAGTGGAACATGGTTGTAATCCCATGCCCGATCAATTCCTTCTCTGTTTCACGCAAGCTTAGACGGAAATCAATGAGCGAAGTCGGCCTTGGCGCTGTCATATGCTCAATATAATCGGAATGGATATCAATGAGTCCTGGGGTGACATATCCACCATTGGCATCCAAAATTTCAGTATTTGCCTCTGGGATAAACGATCCTTTTGGAACAATCTTGCTAATGCGATCCTGCTCAACAATAAGGTCGAAGCCCTCTAATAATGCTTCTTCCGTAATAATAATGCCGTTCGTTATTATATACATGAATGGATTCCTCCTGTTATTTCGCTGCTAAAGCATCGAATGTACGAGTTGTTGCGTATAAGCGTGCTGTGGGTCTTCGAGAATTTGATCCGTCAAGCCCTGTTCGACAATCTGACCATCAAGCATCACCATCGTACGGTCTGCGAGCATGCGGATGACGCCAAGATCATGAGACACCAGCACGATGCTAATATTCAGCTCCCTTTGCAGATGCTTAATCAAATCTAGAACATTCGCTTGCACAGATAAATCAAGTCCGGTTGTGACTTCATCTAACAACAGAATTGGTGGATTGTTCGACATCGCTTTTGCGATTTGTACACGCTGCTGCATGCCGCCTGAGAAGTTTTTCGGAGCTTCCTTCATTCGATGAAGCGGAATATGAACCTTTTCCAGCAGCTCGCTGCCACGTGATTCCATCGCCGCCACATGCCTGTTTCCAGCAGCAATCATCTTCTCCGCAATATTACCGATGGAGGAAAAGTCCATCCGAAGCCCCATTACTGGATTTTGGTACACTTTGCCCATAAGATGGTTACGGATATAGCGTTGCTGTTGCGACGATTCTTCAAATAAGTTGCTGCTCCCATCCTTATACGGGGTAAGAAATGCCTCGCCATTCGTTACTTCTTGATCAAAATAAAGACATCTCATCAGCGTTGACTTACCGCTTCCGCTTTCACCTACAATACCCAGGACTTCACCTGGATATAAGTCAAATGAAATCTGCTGGCAGGCATGCACCGTACCGCATGCTGTGCAATAATTTTTATCCAATTGGCGGGATCCCACTTCATTACATTGACGGCAGCCTGTGCCAAATTGCTTGTTTAATTGGTTCACACGTAAGATCGGGGCCGTTGATTCTCCCATTTCACTTCACCTCATTAAGAAGACTGCTGATTCATTCTGCTTAAACAATAGCTTGTATCGTTGCACTGATAGTAAATAACGTCTTCTTCCGTATCGTAGAGCTCATCCATAAACACATGTTGAGCACCGCACAGCTTGCAGCTTGTATCCGCGAAGGATTCCGGTTCAAACGGAACATCATCGAAAGCCAAGGAAATGACTTGGGTATATGGCGGAACGGCGTAAATCTTTTTTTCACGTCCCGCTCCAAGTAAAATTAAGGCTTCAGAGCTGTTCAATTTCGGATTGTCGAATTTCGGGATGGGACTAGGTGCCATGACATAGCGATCATGTACCATCACCGGATGGTCTGCGCCTGTGGAAACACTGCGGTATTTCATAATCTGTTCAAATAGCATCAGCCACGCTCCGCTATATTCCTTTTCGCCATGCAGTCGTTTCGTTTCCCGCTCACTGGATTCATACATGCGAAGCGGCTCGGGCATTGGAACCTGAAGAACGATTATTTGACCTGCGTTCAGAGGGATTTCGGGTACACGGTGGCGGGACTGAATTAGCGTCGCTTCCTCCGTATGATCCACTGTGACGACGCCGGTCGTCTTCGTAATCAGCTTCTTCATGCTGACTGCGTTCACGGATTCGTCGGAGCCTTGGTCAATCACCTTGAGCCGATCTAATTTCCCAATCAGGGATAGCGTTAATTGCAGTCCACCCGTTCCCCAACCGCGCCCAATGGGCATCTCACGGGAAGCGAATGGCACTTGATAACCTGGAATGGCAATAGCTTTCAGCGTTGCCCGTCTGATTTCTCGTTTGGAGCCTTCATCTAAAAAAGCGAAATTATATTGCATTTGCATAGGCGCTACTCCTTCTCAGCTTGCGCTGAATGGTTCTGCCTTGTTTTGCGTACATCGTTCAGCTTGGATTGGAACGTGACGTAGTGTGGCATTTTCAAGTGTGAGATAAATCCAGTGGCTTCCACCGAATCAATATGATACAGAACGAATTCTTCATTCTGCGTAGGTATGCTTTTATTTCCGCCTTCAAGGCTTTTATCCAAAATGCTCATGGCAATCGCCTTCGTTTCATTCTGCCCGAAACAAAGTCCGTAGCCGAATGCTAATTGAAGTTCTTTATGACCATTCTCCTTCTCCACAGTTGCTGGTACGAGCATTTCAACCTCGGAGACCTTGATTTCACCAATAAAGTACGCATCTTCTTCGTCTTGCGATGGTTGTAGCGGACTGTCTACATAGACGGGAATATGCCCTACGCGCAGTTCGCCAACCGTCGGGTGAACCATGCCGTAACCCCTGATGACAGCATAGGCTAGGGAAGTGACGGCTCCCGTTTGACCTCTGGTCAATATTTGCAATTTCTCACTACGACTGGCTGGGAACGTCAGACTTGTTCGTGTGACATCGTCAGGTTCAGTCGAATTGATGGGACACTCCGGAATTAATCCCTCTCTGCGAAGATAATCCAGTACTTTAGGCATGCGTTCTTCTGTCACCTGAATGTCATCCGTCTCGTGCTCGGTATTAAACGCCTGTAACCAGCTACTTACATGATCTTCCTTCTCATCCATGAGCTCGAAGTCTAACATGCGATGAGAGTAATCTGCAGAAGCCCCTAGAATCTGCCCGCCGGGAATATCCTTGAAGGAAGCCGAAATCCTTCTTTCGCAGCGCATCTTCTCCGGACGGACGGTTAAGGAGTAGTGCTTCCTTGGAAGCGTTGAGCGATAAGCCCGTAACAGAAACACAGCTTCTTCTGGGTTGCCTTCCGCCTGTTTAATAGCTAGCGCCGCTAACTGCTCGTTGTAAAAGCTGCTTTCCGACATAACTTGATCAATAAGCCCTCTCATTCCGGCTTCGATGGTATCCACGTCGAGAAATTTGCCGCTCTTAACTCTTTCGAACTGCATGCGCTTCAACGATTCTTCTATGGCATGTGTGCCACCCTTGACTGCTACATAACCCATTAGCTAACCTCCTCAACCAGAACCTGTGTGGTTCTCGGCAAAGCCAGAAGACGATGTGCTGCATCTACGAAAATGATGTCCAACCCTAGCGGATATTCACAATTCCGAGCTGCCCGAATATCCAGCCAAGCATCGTTGATAGTCACTTTGGCGTTAGATGAGGACTGAATGCCAGGTCCAGATAACCGCAGCTTCGTTCCGTTACTTAAACTCTCTGTCTCTATAATCAGCGTTGCGGAGAAATGTGGATCTTGCAGATCTCCGATTTTTGCAATTTCTAGCGCACGCGTCAGATCTTCTGATGGGGCATCGCCTAGCACAAAAATAAAATCAGCTTCGCTCGCATCCACTTCTCTGGCATAACTCATTTGCTTAAACACATGTGTCACTTGCGCTTTGCGTTCTGAGAATACTGTGAAAGATACTTCCGGATCTAGCAGCATCGCGGCCAAAACCTGCGTTGAAGGCAAGCAGCCTTGATCCATTCCTAACTTCCCCGCTTCTGCTGAGAGATCCGATACGGTTCCTGGTCTCGAGAGCGAATCGATCAATTTTCTATATGCACTTTGTATATCGTGAATGAGATCTAAACTCATGATGTGTCTCTCCTTTCAATCCGTGTCCATCGTTTCGAAATCGACTTTGGTCTGCAAGACTTTCGCATGATAAGCCGCACGTTCAGCAGCGATCTGATCACTTTCCCTTAGAAGGATGACCGTCCATTCTTTCGTCTCATTCAGATCAGCTGCATAGGCTGCATCGATGACAGCCAAGTCGTAGGCTTTATCCGGATCATCGCCTTTGACTATGCCGACACCAATGGCTCCTTCAATCTGAAGCTTGCATTCCGTCACAAGCACTTCGCCCAAATAAAACAGACTTTTCTGAGCTGTCTCTCTCACTTTGACCATGACCAATCCGTGATTCGGCTCTTCGATCACCGCAACGGGATACCGGCTCGTTATTTCACGTGATAAAGAACTGGCGATATCTGGCGAGCCATTTATGAGGATCTCTGTTCTTTGCTTACGTTTCATGCATGAACCTCCTTACTCTAGATGGTGTTGTTTCTCTTCGAAGTTCACTCTATCTTGTTGCCAGGCTAGCGGCTGTTAAGATTACGTAAATTTATATTTCATAGGAGAAGCAATCTCCACGATACATGATTTTACTGCATTCCAACGTATGTCCCGTTTTTCCGTCCATACATCCAGATTCGAGCACCAAGAGAGGAATGAGGCTGGAGCAAGCCAATAGATTTCTCTCGAACTTAGATGGGAACGTTACGCTTAAAATGGTCTGCTTAGACTGAAAGTCGCGATATCCCTTGCTTTTATAATAATGAAACATGGACGTCACATCTTTTCCCTCATACCGTATATCCGGGAACATAGCTGCCCTCACATAGGAGATGTGAATCGCAATCGGCTGTCCATTTACGATCCGCAGTCTCCCAATTTGATAGACGATGTCATGTTCGTCCGCTTGTAAGGTTTCGTAAATTTTATTATTAAACAGAATAGGTTCACAAAATATATTCTTAGATTGATAGCTATACCCCAAATCAACCATTTTTTGGCTAAAACTAACATTACCGGATAGCACGAGAGGAATACGCAGATTGCGATCCCGCACGAAGCTCCCTTTACCTTGCTGAGAATAGATATAACCTAGCTCCTGCAAGCGCTCGTAGGCTTTGCGTGCAGTGATTCTAGGGACTTTGAAGCGGTCGGCAAGCTCATTCTCAGAAGGCAATTTATCGTCAGACTCATACTTGCCCGATTGAATCGCAGTTGTAAGAAAGTCGATGATATCCATTTCTTCTGTCATGTCTATTACCTCCGAGGCTGCATTCAGCCGTATTTTTTGACGAAAGCATTCACATCGTTCAGTTCATGAAATCTTTCCTCTAACCATTCACGCGGCCAATCCCACCAAGCAATCTGCAGCAATGCCTCACAGATCTCTTTGGGAAAGCGGGCTTTGATCGGCCTCGCCGCCACACCAACCACGATTGTGTAGGGCTCTACATCTTTCGTGACAACAGCACCTGAGCCTACAACAGCGCCGGTTCCGATTTGGACACCTTTCATGACAATGGCTCCGTGCCCAATCCAAACATCATGGCCTATAGTCACACGGTTACCTCTGCGCCAGTCAAAAAATTCTGCATCATCTGTATCTGCGAAGCCGTATTCCGAGATGCGGTATGTCATATGATGCTGGGACACTCGGTCCATAGGATGATCAACCGGATTGATGCAAACATGAGAGGCAATCGACGTGAATTTGCCTATCTCTGCATAATTGATCGTCACATCGTCCATCGTATAACTGTAATCTCCTATGCTGGATTCAAGCATTCTATTGGTCGGTCCAATGGAGGTCCACTCCCCCGCAAAGCTGTTAAAAATCAAACTGCTTTCATGAATGCGCGGCTCGGCCGATAACGGTAAATGAGGATGTGTTTGATGAATGGATTTCATAGGGAGTAAGGCTCCTTTGGGCTGCGCTGTAACCCTTGTTTACGTGCCTGAATGAGCTGCACCGTGTCTAAACCTGGGCTTTTGCTGCCAAGGGCAACTACTTTTTCTCCATAAAAGCCATGAAAATCGGACCCGCCTGTCATCACCAACTTGTACATGTCGGCAAAATCTCGCGCTTTTACTTCATCTTCTGGCCCGTGCAGCGGATGCCACACTTCGATGCCTTGCAGACCCGCGTCAACCAGCTCTGGCACAGCCTCGAAACTCCGATACTGTCCCGGATGAGCGAGCACCGGCACGCCGCCTGCTTCTAGAATGGCACGAATCGCATCTCCTGCATCGACATATCTTGTGGGAATGTAAGCTATACCCTGTTGCTCGCCATTTTGACCGCGTGAGAACAATTCTTTATATAGATCTCCATAGATAGAGCTTGTATATCCCTCATCGATTAACGCATGCATAATGTGTTGTTTGTACACGCCGGTACCGCCTTCTGCATACTTCAGCACTTGCTCCCATGTGATCGCGTAGCCTGCTTCAATAAGTCGATCAACGGCAGTGCGGCACCCTTCATGACGCATCTCCAGCAGCGGACTGCATAACCTTTCCAGCGAAGCATGTCCAGGCTCTATATAATATCCAAGAATATGAATTCGTCGGTTCCGTCTAAAATCATAGGCAGAAATTTCAATGCCCGGAATGATGTCAATGCCTCGTTCTAACCCTTTGATAACCATCGAACTGAGATCTTGTGTCGTATCATGGTTCGTGATTGCCAGATGACTGACCTGTTCCTGAACAGCCAGATCCAGCACTTCTTCAAATGTATAAGAACCATCGGACAATCTTGTATGACAGTGTAATTCTACTTTCATAATTACCTCCAAAATGAATGGAATAGATTCAGTGCGGTAGAACACTATGGACTTAGTCTAACTTGATGCCAAGTTGCAAGGGTCAATGGAGTGTAATGATTACGTTAAGAGAATGTAAATTCTATGATTTGTCATTCAATGAGTCGTGTTGATATTTGAATCTACCTTGACTGCTACTACAACAAAGAAGAGGAGCAGCTGCAATCGCAACTGCTCCTCTTCCTTAAACATACTTATTTGACCACAACACGTACTCGGCCTATATTCAACACTTGCGTATATAAGTTATCGCTGTTTCCTTCTCGATTTGACGCCGCACGCAATACGGGAAAGTAGGTACCAGGTTTCGTAAACACATAGGTCGCTTCTATAATTGCTTCCGAACCCTCTTCGTTGACGTAACTGATGACCGCCTCGACAGGAAACGTAGCTTCCCCTTCGAAATCCCAATGTGCAGCTACGATCTTCCCCGTACTTGGCGGAGCTTCTACCTCAGCTTTGAATGAAACTGCTTGGCCTATGGAAATTTCAGCGCGTTCACTGCCGCCGACCTTCAAGGAAATGATGGGCTGAATGCCCTTGCGTTCAGCAGCACTGCTCGGTACCACAACCTGACCATCCACAACTTCGTAACTAGTGCTGGCTGGTGGGGTTATCCCTCTTTCTACCCACGCGCTCAGATCGCGAAGCGCCTGATGGAGAGCCGGGATATAGCTTACGATATGAAGTCCATCCAGCGAATTGTTTGAACTGTTATCCACGTGCAAGGCATGATCCACGAACCAAAGTCTAAACTGGTCATCTAATGCATCACCAAGCGCCTCTTTCACTTTGGTACGATACCAGTCGGCTTGCCAAGGGAATGCGCTCTCGTCCATCAACGTCTGAACAACAATCATCTTCCCTTCATAACGCCCGCTTTGAATCGAGCCTGCTCCTCCGTTAGCAATGATAGGGCCAACTAAGAAAGCCCGTTGCGGATACAATGGCTCGCCGTTGTCATCCCGAAACTGATCCCATACCTGATAATCACGGGTCGGAACCTGATGCCGATGATAGGTTTGGATAGCAAGATAATCCGAGTTATCCAGTAGGATTTCATCACCTGGCTTAATTTTACCCAAACTTTGAGCAGATGGGAAAAAACCAAAGGCAGATCCAATCGTAACGATGTCCCCGTTTAGTTGACCTAAAGGAATTTTCTCACCTGCGGCCTCACCACTCATAACGTGGATAAAAGCACCATCCACATATACTTCACCTGTTGGTACGCTATCTAAGCGGAAGGAAGGTACATTCCCTTCAGTTTCCGTCAGCATTTTCCAAGCTTCGTCTACGCCCATATTCACCGATTTATCATGTGCAGCTCCTTGTTTCTGCGGTCGTATAACCTCCGTGATCACGCTCTTGAATCTAAGTCGCGCTCGCGCTGCTGAACTTTCCGGGTCGGTACCAAGATAGCCAGGAAGCTTCCAAAAATCCTCGAAAAAGGTCGTATCCATCTGCATGACAGCAGGTGCGAGTACGGTTAGCGCGCCATCGCCGATTTCTTTGTAAGCAAACCACGCCTTCGGCGGGAATCCTAGTCTGGTCACTTCTTCAAGCGCATTCCGCTCTTCCTCATTCAATCCAGCATACATGTCCCCGCTTCCACCGGGCTCCAGCGCGTCAATGATCGCAGGAAACTTATCCTTGAGAATCCGCATAGCGTGTACGCGAGCCGTAAATACATTAGGAATAGCCATAGGCGTTCCAATCACAAAGGGTACCGCGCCGTCCCATACGCCTGTCGTGTTCTCCATGAAGCTTATTGTCTTATATCCACCGCCGCTCCCACCGTAGATATAACCGTAAGGGCGATGCGGACCGTATAACTCCGCTGCCTTTACCCGCGAATATTGGGCTACAGCAGCACTAGCGCGATAAACGAGCGTAGCGTCAGGGGACATTCCGCCCATATTCGTTTCTACCAAATAGGCGCCGTTAGAAATGGCAAAGCCAATTTTGTTATCCACGCCCTCGGTCTGGCTTTGAGCAGCATTTTCACTTCCTTGTACAGGGTAGACAGGTTGAAAAAAGCGTCCCTCATATCCCTCTTTAGATGGGAAATAAAACGAAAATTTCGTGTCGTTCCCTTCGAAACCACCGTGAATATACCGATGGCGCTCAGGCTCATTTCGCCACTCATCAACGTCCACATATGGTTGTTGGAACTGAGCGTCATGTAACCCATTACAGCGGGCTTGTGCATTTTCATTATTAGTTTCTTGCATGGACATAGATGTTCCTCCAGATTCAAATTGTGACCTTCTTATCGTGCATCTCTTCTATCCAAAGAATGGGATCGTCAACATTGGCTTCCTTCCTTCTAGCTTCCAGGTCCCTTGCGATTTGGACTTGTTTTTCTTCGGTCAGATCGAACCAAATCACCGATATGCAAAGCGCTCCAAATAGTGCAGGGAGGACACCGATAATTAACCTTAGTCCGAATAACGTTGAACTGCTTTGCTCTATGCCAGGCACATATCCGATTAAGCTTAGTGCACCAGCGGCAATCGCACCTGAAAGTGCCGTGGCAAGCGTTTGGACAAACCCATTAAAGGAGCTCATAAATCCATTCAGCTTTAGTCCCGTCTTCCATTCGGTATAATCGATTGCAGCCGGCATCATAGCCCCTTGTGCAGGGCTACCAAATCCGCCAACGACACAAGTAATTACCGTTATAACGATATGAATGATGAGCCCTGTCTGATTGGCTGGAATGAATAACATAATGGGACATGTAACCAAATTAACGAATACACCGGCCAAAACGGTTGTTTTTAACCCAAAACGCTTAATAATCGGTTGACTGAAGGCTACACCAATCAGCGTTGGAATCAACGAAACGATTCCCATAATGGCCATTAAACTTTCATTTCCGAAAAAGTATTTATAAAAGTGGATTTGGACACCCGCCCGAATTCCTGCAGATAAGGCATTTCCGAACAAAAACACATAGACAATGACAGCCGCTTTATTGGTAAAGGTAGCTCCTATCATTTGTTTGACGGAAGGTTTCTTCTCTTCATTCTTAGTTTCTACTACGTATCTTTCCTTCACTTTCATCCATTGAAAAATGGCGACTACGATCGTAATGACAGCTGCCACTGCCATAAACAAAGAGAAACCTTTCGCATCATTTCCTCCGCCTAAAGCTTTGTAGATAGGAACTGTACCAACTTGGACGATTACTGCTCCAACAAGTATAAAAAGAAAGCTTAATTGACCAATTGATATTCTTTCGTCAACTCTTTTCGTAACAGTCGGTATGGCTGCATTGCCTGGTATCGTGATAATCGAGGAGAAAATACTGTAAATCGTATAGGTGACAACGGCATAGACTAGCTTCCCTGTTGAACTTAAATCAGGCACGGTGAATGTTAACCATCCGAAAATACCAAAAGGGACGCCTAAAATAATAAACCAGGGGGTGTATTTCCCCCACGGGGTAGTGATCTTATCCATCATCGCTCCAAAAAATGGCGCAGCTACAGCATCAACGATACGAACAACTAGAAATAATCCGGCAATGAACGCTGGATTAATTTTCATAAAGTCCGTGTAGAAAAATAACAAATAAACCTGAATAATTTGGTAATGAATCGTATTCGGAGCGTTCCCGATAACCAGGGCAAATTTCTCACTTAATTTGAGTTTTGAATCTTCATTCTCATTGGCGGCCAGTTGCGATACCCCCTCCATAGATGTCATGCTATCCCCCCAGTGAATTCTACGTGTAAGCACTTACAACTGCATTATGCCATACATCCTCATCAAAATATGGTATGATATGTAGAAAATTTGTACAGAATTGAGACGACTATGATGTCCACTATGAGTGATTTCCCCCATTTGTCTTATTTATGTAAGTTGGTTCATGAAAGTATACAACTTCCGGTTTTCTGCAGGATGGATTCGGACTTACAAGAGGAATCGATCTGGATGACCGGGATGGCCAATCATCCGATCTATTCGGATCCATACGAGCTCTTTCGTTCTGTGGTCAGACAAGAAAAGGACCAGCAGGGTCCGGTTCTTCATGAAACCAACTTCATGGAGCAGTTCATCCTTGTGCCAGTAAACCGTAACGGTCATCGTCAGGCCGTCATCATGATCGGACCAACCACGCATCAAAAACTAAATGATCCGCTGTGTACCACACTTTTAAACGATTATGGCATTCCAAACGAAGAGCGTTCAAAATGGCTGGTATATTGGCGCAACCTTCCTTTTATGAATCGTCTCCAATTCCTTCACATCTGTGTGTCAACAAACTGGATGATCAATCAGGAAGTTCTGGAAATTACGGACGTTTTCCAATCTAGCTTGAAATATGGGGTGGCTCATCAACAGAAAGAGAACGAGCTTGCGCTTGCAGAACGCCGAGAGTTCTCTATCTTTCATGAGGGCATGGAGGATGCTAATCACATGATGGCTCTAATCAGTAATGGGGATAAAACCGAATTAATGCGCATGTTAGCCAATGTTACGAACGACACCAGCCACACAGAGGGGCAGTCCAAAAGAAGCTACATTCGAAGCATCAAAAATCTAGCGATTGGTGGAATTGCACTAAGCAGTCATGCTGCCGTAGAAGGAGGATTGAATGAGGAATTAGCCTCTACACTCAGCGAATTGCACATTCAGCACATCGAAGAATTAAATGAATTAGCGTTGATCCAAGCAGCCGCGTTCGGAGCCATTGTAGATTTCGTAGATCGCGTTGACCAGGTACGTAAAAATAGATCTTCCAAACCGGTACAAATCTGCAAAGAATATATCTATCTTCATCTGTTCGAAGAAATACCGCTACAGCAGCTTGCTGTATTGTCAGGACTCAACGCAAGTTATTTATCCCAATTGTTCAAAAAAGAAACCGGATTGTCCTTAACGAATTACATCCAGAAAGAAAGAATCGAAGAGTCAAAGAAGTTGCTCGACCATACGAATGACTCGATTTCAACCATTTGTGCAAGACTAACTTTCTATGATCAAGCCCATTTCGTGAAGGTATTCAAGAAACATGCGGGGGTAACTCCAAAACAATATAGAAACCGTAGTTGATGAGTTGGTGATATCAGAAAGGGAGTAAATAGAACAGACCCATGCACACTGCATGGGCCTCAAACCTACGTTACTTCCCCTTCTCCGCAAGTGCTGCTTCACACATCTCAATCGGCAAACGGAGCGTGATCCGAGTCCCCATGTGATAACCACTCTCGAAAAGAAATTGTGCATCCTGTCCATAGTACATTTTCATACGCATAACAACATTACGCAGGCCGAACAGATCCTTCTCTTTTTTAAAATCCGTAGAAAACCCTTCATTCGCTAGCAGCGAAGCTTCTTCCAACTTACTGCAAATGTAATGGAGCTTCTCGTCACTTACACCTACCCCATTATCAGACACTTCAATGACAAGCTGCGGTCCATCTAGATACGTAGTAATGGCGAGTTCCCCGCCTGTACTCTGTTTCTCCAAGCCGTGCAGCACCGCATTTTCCACCAATGGCTGCAGCAGAAGCTTCAGCACATGGTAGTGTGCGCTTTCCTCAGCAATGTCGTAGCGTACCGTAAAATGATCCAAAAATCGCAGCTGCTGCACCTTGATATAATATTTCAGATGCTCGATCGTCTCTTTTACCGAGAACGTTTCATTTCCTTTGTTCAGGCTCAGCCTAAAAAATTTCGACAGATTCAACACCATTTCACTGATTTCATCGGCTTCATAGTTTTTAGCTGTCCAGTAGATGGAATCCAATGTATTGTAAAGGAAATGCGGATTAATTTGAGATTGCAAAAATTTCAATTCCATTTTGGATAACAGGAGCTGTTTCTCGTAGTGATCGCGTATCAATGTTTTCTGGTTTTCAGCCATTCGATTGAAGGATTCGATCACATAGCCAAGTTCATCCACGCGCGTATCTTCCAGTTGTATCGTGAAATTACCTGTACGAAGCTGCTTCATACCATAGGCCAGTTTCCGCAGCGGGGCAGATATGCCTCGATAAATGATCCAGGATGTCCAAATCGCGAGTAGAATGCTAACAACCAAGATCCCATAGGAAAATATTTTCAACGAGTCTGTATGTTGTCGTATTTCCCACAAAGGCTGCTCCATCATCAGCGACCAACCGGATAATTTCGACTTTACGCTGATGTTCACCATCTCCGTACCTGTCTGCGGGGACATCCTTATCGTCCTTACCTTTTCCGCGTTGCCCCAATCTTGGGACTTCACACTGCCGCCTGTGCCGGCAATCGATCTCCCATCATTATCAAACAAATAGATGTTGGCATTAGGTGAGGGTAAGAGTGGCTTAGCCAACTCGATTAGCGCACTCTTTTTAACGGAAAGTACGAGTAAATTAGGATTAATCAGCGTACGGTTGTAAGGGTCCATCGTTCGTATCAGATGAACACTGTCCGCATCGAAGTACGATTCACCATCCTGCGGTGTAAAAAAAATCGTCCCCCCGTTAGCCTCCATTAAACGTTGATACCATTCCTGCTTCTCAGCTCCCTCGGGCAGCTTGCCTCCGCCGAACTTCGTAGAAATGACTGTACGCGAAGGCATATGAATGATTGAAATTTGATCCACGATCAAATTAACGGTCGTCATGCTTGTGATCTGATCCATCACTTGAGCAAAGTGAACGAACGACTGCTTTTCCGGCTCCTGTCCGACAGATTGCAGCGTTGTATTCATGTTCGAATCAAACGCAATCAAGGAGGAAAGCTGTTCAATGTTTTGCAGGGTTAGATCAAGATAGTCAGTCATTGTATGCAAAGCACCCTGAGTTCGTTCTCCCGTTTGCACTTCCAGTATGGATTGCGATTTGGCAATGGCAAACAGACTAAAGCCAGCCAGCGGAAGTAAAATGATTAAGAAATACCAGGTTAGCCGGACTTGAATGTAGCCAGCCAGCAATTTGCGAATTTTGGGTAGGGTCCTTTTGAGCATGCCGGTATTCCCTCCATCTGATTTCCAGCCAAACTCCACTTATTTTTTGCTATCTCGCCACCACTCATTTACTTCTCCAGAGATTTCATCACCGCCGGATTCCTTCCACTTTTTCACAAATGTATCGAACTCTTCAATCGGGCTCAATCCCGTTATAATACGCGTAAACGTATCTTCTTGCAGCTTTGATAGTTTGATTTGATGCTTACCCATCGCGGGTGTTGGCGGTCCATTGAACTGATCAATCATCAGATTATTTTCGATTTGCTGCAAGTTGTCATAGAGATGAAACTGCTCGCCAAGTGCTTGCAGTCGATCCTGGGTTACGTTTCGATCGGCCATATCCGCCAACGCACCATAAATACCGCGATAGCCTTGCTTCGTATGCTGATCAAAACGAATGGACAGCTTTCCGTTCTCCCGTGTCCAGACTTCATTTTCAAAACCGAGCTTTAGGCTGATTTGACCTGGCCCAGCAATAAAGTCCAAAAACTTGACGACTTCCTCGGCTTTCTGGCTCTTAACAGGTACGACATTATAGGAGCGAACGATAGACGTGCTATAAACGCCATGCTTACCGCCAGGTCCGGTCGGAAAATCAAGTGGAATCCAGACTGCGTTAGGGTCCTTTTTAATATTTTCTGCGATGTGCGAGCGTGTATCGGACCATGCTGCTGAGAACAGCCCTACCTGTCCGTTAACAATTTTTTGACCTAGCACATCGATTTTATTCAATGGAAATTCCGGGTCTAAAAGGTCTTCATCATACAAATTTCGAAAAAATAAAAGTGCTTCTTTCATTTCAGGCAAAATCCCCGAATACACCAGCTTGCCATCCCGTTCATACCATGCATTCATTTGTACGCCGAAGGCACCTAGAAATGGCGAAGTCCTTCGCAGCCTCTCCAAAATGGAGAGACCATAAGTATCCTTTTTCCCATTACCATCCGGGTCTCTCTCCGTAAAAGCCTTGATCACTTCTTTGTACTCATCGATGGTTTTGGGAGGCTTCAGTCCTAGCTTATCCAGCCAATCTTTACGGGCATAGACGATTTCAGTTCCCTTCACTTCATTTAAACTAGGAATTGCGTAAATTTTACCATTTACTGTAACGTTATCCCAAGCTTCCTTGGGAATTTTGCTTTTCAAGTTGGCGCCATATTTCTCGATATCGTCATTTAAGGGTGTAAGCGCCTTCTGATTTACAAAATTAATAAACCAAGATGGATCACTTGTACTCAGCAAATCGGGAGGCTCGCCAGATGCCATAATGACATTTAACTTTTCATCATAGCCATTTAATGGCGGGAGTGTCACATTCACCTGCACGCCGATCTTCTTCTCCATATAATCAAGGTAGGGATTGTGATTCTCATCCATCCCATCCGGAAAATTCATGCCAAGGCTGTTCGCGACAATTCGAATGCTTGGTTTAGCAGCTGCAACGGACTGCGCGTCCTTGGTATTGGCCAAATTGGGGACGCTGCAGCCAGTCGTCGAACAGCTTACGAGTAGAAGTATGACTGCCATTTTCTTGCTTTTCATTCATCCACCGCCTCTTTCAGCCTCACCATGTCGCTACTCATTCGGGCAAAATTTTCTTCAGCACGGGGGTTAACCCATCTGCCATCCGCATAAAACCAAGATCAGTTGGATGTACACCATCCACGGTGCATTCGTGCGCATTCTCACCTAGTAAATCAGAACCATCATGGAAATAAATATTTACGTCGCCTAATTCCCGCAGCTGATTAACGGTTTGCATTTGAAATTGTTTGCGATCCATTTTGTCCTGCATCAGTTGCGCCTCAAACTTGTCCTTCGCATACGTAATGCGCGAAATCACTAAAATGGGTATCTCTGCATGTTTTTCGCGGAAGATTCGAATAAATTCCGGTAGTGTCTTTTGCAATTGTTCTGTGGAAACACAGTTGGCCTCATAATCCAAGACAAGGCACGCTGGATCTGGAATTTCGGATAGTATGTGCGCAAGCTCAGGCTCTCCTTTGCCATTGCCGGAGAAACCTAAGTTAAGGAACTCTTGATGTATTCGCCGAGATAGGATATTCGGATAGGCCATGCCTGGACGGGTTGCACAGCCGCCCTGCGTAATAGAAGTACCATAAATAAGCACCTTTCGGTTACTAGTATAAGTTGCTGGTGCAGCGATGTGCCCTATTGGATCTATTCCAACCCATACTTCCTCAACACCTTGGTAAAGCGGGAAATTCAAAGTAATAACTCGGCTCTCTCGCTCCATATTCTGATAAAACACACTTTCATACTCGGTTTGAGTATGATCATACCGGGATGTTCCAACATAGTGCTGCTCCCCTGGCTCTCCAATATAACAGTCAAACCCACACTGACCCGTGGCTGGCATATGATACATATTCGCAGTTCCTGACAACTTCACTTTAACCGCCAAGGAAGCCGCATTCGTTGTAAAACGGATTTGACCGCCTGCTGTGCAATTCGCCAAGTTATTGACCGCCTCAGGCAGCTGCCATTCTGGTTTGGCAGGCAATCGGCGGTACAGTTGCTCGTCTTGCAGCCAGCCAAAACCTGCAATATGAAATGGCTGCTCCAGAGGTGAATACCAACGAAAGGCAGGGTCGTCGATCTTCTGAATCTGCATGTTCGTGTCCAACTCCAAGGCATTAACGGATTGTTTGCGTTTGGTCATTTGATTATCCCCTTTATGATCAACTTTATATTGAACTGCCTATTTGCCACGTGATCTTGCATCTTTATCCTTCTTCGCTTTCGATGAAGCAATCCCTCTTTTCCACGCCTAATGGGTTATTAAAGTACCAAAAGAAGTCATGGTCCTCCGCTGTGACTCCGATCCCGCTGTAATACAATTAGGTTAACCTGTGAAGGCATACAGGCGAATTGTGTATAGGAGGGGATATTTTCATTGGTAGCTATAAACAGTAATCACACTACGCACGAATACCATGCGGATATCGTCGTGATCGGCGGTGGAACCGGCGGTTGTGCAGCCGCGTTAGCCGCTGCTATGTCGGGAAAAAAAGTGATCATGACGGAGGAAACCGACTGGATCGGAGGTCAATTAACGAGCCAAGCTGTCCCGCCAGATGAACATCCGTGGATAGAACAATTCGGCTGCACACGCACATACCGTCAGTTTCGCGATGGCGTGCGTGATTATTATCGCCGTCATTTTCCGCTAACTGCGGAAGCGCGTGCCAATCCATTGCTCAACCCAGGTAACGGCGGTGTATCACGGTTATGCCATGAACCTCGCGTTGCATTGGCCGTTCTACAGGAAATGTTGGCCCCCTATGTCAATAGCGGGAGACTGCAAATTCTAACACGGCATCGGATAGCATCCGCCAATGTGGACGGCAATGATGTCCATTCAGTTAAGGTTCGTAACTTATTGAACGGTAGTGAGATTACCTTAACTGCCGCCTACTTCCTTGACGCGACGGAATGTGGTGATGTTCTGCCACTCGCAGGTGCAGAATATGTAACCGGGGCGGAGTCGATCTCCGAAACGGGAGAGCCGCATGCTGTTGAAGGTGAATCCCTGCCTCAGGATATGCAAGGCTTTACGTACTGCTTTGCGATGGATTATATCGAAGGCGAAGACCACACAATTGAGCGTCCAGAGCGCTATGATTTCTGGCGGGCCTATCAAGCCGATTTCTGGCCTGATCGCCTGCTGAGCTGGACCAGTGTTCGACCACATAATCTGGAGACCGTGAGCTATGAGCTTTTTGAAGGCACCGATAAGTATTCGTTATTCTTCTATCGACGTATGATTGACAGCTCGAATTTCGAGGCAGGCTTCTATCCCGGAAACATTACACTGGTCAACTGGCCGCAGAATGACTATTGGCTCGGTTCCGTCATTGATGTCAGTGAAGCAGACAAAGAGCGGCATTTGTGGGATGCGAAGCAGCTCAGCCTTTCCCTGCTCTATTGGATGCAAACGGAGGCTCCACGGCCTGATGGAGGCCAAGGCTACCCTGGGCTTCGTCTACGCAAAGATATCGTAGGGACAGAGGACGGACTGGCTATGTACCCGTACATACGGGAGTCGCGCAGAATCAAAGCTGAATTCACTGTGCTGGAGCAGCATGTGAGTACAGCCTGCCGACCTGACGGTAAAGCCGAACAATTCCCTGATTCCGTTGGCATCGGCTGTTACCGCATTGACCTGCACCCGAGTACGGGCAATCGTCATTATTTGGATGTGTCTTCCTTGCCGTTCCAAATTCCGCTGGGCAGCTTGATCCCGATACGGATGAACAATTTACTTCCAGCTTGTAAAAATCTTGGCGTTACACACATCACAAACGGTTGTTACCGGCTTCATCCGGTTGAATGGAATATTGGTGAAGCTGCTGGGCTGCTCGCAAGTCGCTGCATCGACACCGGTATCCTGCCTCGTGAGGTTCGCAACACGGCATCTGAGCTTCGTGATTTTCAAACCATGTTGGTCAGCTACGGTATCGAACTGGCTTGGCCAACATTACGCCCCGTATAACCCTACATATTCTAATAAAGAGGTGCATGTTAATGAGTAAAGTACGTATTGGTGTTATTGGCGCAGGCTCCATCTCAGAAATGCATTTGAAATCGTATCATACGAACCCGGATGCCGAGCTTTATGCCATCTGCGACTTGAACGAGGAACGCGCAAAAGCAAAAGCTGAAAAGTATGGCATCACACGCATCTATACGGATTACAAAGAGCTGCTAGCGGATGAAAACATTGACGCAGTTAGTATTTGCACATGGAATAATAGTCACGCACCTATTTCCATCGCCGCCTTGGAGGCTGGTAAAAACGTGCTCACTGAAAAGCCGCTGTGTAAAACAGTGAAGGAAGCACTGGCCGTGGAAGAAGCCGTTCGGCATTCCGGTAAAACGCTTCAAGTCGGTTTCGTGCGTCGATACGCTTCAAATACTCGAATCATCAAGTCTTTTCTCGATCATAACGAGCTCGGTGAAATCTACTATGCGAAAGCTTCCTGTATTCGTCGACTTGGCAATCCGGGCGGCTGGTTCTCGGATGTGGAGCGCTCCGGTGGCGGACCGCTGATCGATGTAGGTGTGCACGTCATTGATCTTTGCTGGTATTTGATGGGCCGTCCAAAAGTAAAATCCATTTCTGGTAACACCTATAACAAGCTTGGAAACCGTGCCAATGTGAAAAATCTTGCTTTTTATAAAGCGGCTGATTATGACGCCACTCACAATACGGTCGAAGATATGGCCAATGCGCTGATTCGGTTTGAAAATGGGGCTTCTATTCTCGTAGACGTCAGTTTTACGCTGCATGCTAAGGAAGACGAGCTGACTGTGAAGCTGTTTGGTGAGAAGGGCGGTGCGGAACTGGAGCCTGAACTATCCATCATTACGGAGAAATATGATACCATCTTGAACCTTACGCCGCAGATAAATAACTTATCCTTCGAATTTGTCGCTGGGTTCCAGGATGAAATCAATTATTTCATTGAAGTGTGCCAAGGCACAAAAGAAACCATTTCACCTGTTCAGGATGGCGTTGAAATGATGAAAATTCTTTGCGGTATCTATGAATCCAGCATCAAAGGCGAAGAAATACGCTTTTAGTATGTTCGACTAAGCTTCCACTCGCATCCTACGACAACTTCAAAGAATCGGCAGATAACTTCCCCTATCAACGAATTGAAAGGAAAGTGAATCCCGTTGAAAAAGTCGAAATGGTTAATTACAACCGTACTGCTGTCCCTACTCGCTTCTACTTGGTCCGTAACCGCATCTGCGGCTGCGCCTGTCCCAACCGATTACATTGAAATAGAAGCTGCTCCGGTAGATATTACGATTAATATTGAAGGTCCTCGGAAACAGATCAATTCGGTTGACAAGGATGTCACCGGCATAACCGATTATATCGCTTTATTTACGCCTGAATTTGCCACACAAGTTACCGTTGGCACAACGTCCGTCGGTGTTGTCGTAGATGCAACGAATCATGTGACTCGCGTTGTGAACCCTTCTGTCAATGGTGGTGTGCCGGTTTGGACTGGTCCTACTCTCCTAGACATGCCCCAAGGCGGATTCATCCTTGTTGCAAATGATGATAGTTGGGCTAATAAGACGTTCAAGCAGTACCTGGCGAAAAATTTCAAGGTCGGAGACCCCATTAAGCTGCGCAAAAACGGTGAAGTTGTTCCCGTCACCGATTTAATGACCGGCTTAGGTCTCAAAGCCCGGCTCAAGTTGAACAACGACGATTGGTTCACAGCAACCGAGCCGGTCACATCGGTTTCCGGTAAGCTGGAAAACATGGAATCTGGTGGCTCTTACACACTTCGAGTCAACCAGACGCCTCTCCCTTTACAAGCGGACGGTACCTTCCAGGGCACGATTCCCCTTACAGAAGGCGTCAATTATTTGGATGTGGTCGCCTCCAAAAACGGGACCGAAAACGATCGTAAGTCGTTAGTCGTCTTTTATAAGAAACAGACCAGTGCAGCGAAAGAAGTTGTCCTCTGGGTGGATCAGGGAACGAACATTTTCAAACTTCAAACGCCTCAAAATATTCTGGATATGCTGACCAAAGCCAAGAATGCCGGCGTTACGGCCGTTGCGCTTGATGTCAAAGGTGTAGAAGGCTTCGCCAATTATAAGAAAAATGATTTAACGGGAAGACCGCACATTTCGAAAATGACAGCACCGACACGTGCGGGTGCAAATCCGGATCTGGATATGCTCGAATCGTTTATTACGTATGGTCATCAGCTTGGGATCAAAATTCATGCAGCGTTCAATGTTTTTGCAGAGGGATCACCTGCGCATAACGAGTATGGACTGCTGAATCAGCATCTAGATTGGGAAGAGCAAGTGTATCGTCCTGAAGATAATGGTCAAATTTTACGGCTGCGTGAAAGTAATTACTTCTTATCGGGCAAAGCGCTTGTTGACTTCGTGAACCCTTCCAATGATGAAGTTAGAGCGTTCGAATTGAAAAACTTGGAAGAAGTGATTAAGAATTACGATGTCGATGGTATTGTGCTGGATCGCACCCGTTATGACAACGAAACGGCTGATTTCAGTCCATTGACACGCGCGAAATTCGAAGCCTTTCTCGCGACCAAAGGTAAACACTTAACGAATTGGCCAGCCGATGTGTTCACCTACGTGAACAATGTTCGTCAAGCAGGTCCGCTCATCAACGATTGGTGGGAGTTCCGCTCCCAGACGATCAAAACGTTTACGGATGATGTACGTCTGCTTACCGACCGTTATTCAGCGCTGAAAGGTCATAAAATCTATTCATCCGCCTATGTGGGCTCTTGGTTTGAGTCCTACTACTTAAATGGGGTGCATTGGGGCAGCCCGAACTTCCAATACGACAGCCGGTTGCATTTACCCGATGACAGTCTTTACACGGATGCCTATGCACAAACAGGTTACTCGGGTAACCTTGATTTCCTTATGATTGGCACGTATCAAACAACGCAAAAAGAAATTGAACATTACATTACACTGGGCAATATTGTAACCAATGGTGAAGTGCCGATGTACGCAAGTATTGCCTTAGCGAATATCCAAGATCCGCCGCTTCAGCGTACCGTGTTCCAAACGGGCTTGACGCATTCGAATGGCCTTATGCTCTTCGATCTATCACAAGTCAACTGGTCGGTTGTGAGTGCGTCTCTCCATGACGTACCTTACGTCAAGGATTATCAAATTGGCTCCAGTGTGCCAGGTAATCCGGAATCGTTCCTCGAAGGCGATCTCTACAATGTGAGCCGTAACGAGAATAATCTCAATGTGTACACAGATGCCTTCGGTCAATCTACAGCTACCAACACCTTCGGAGTGGAGGCTGTTGTCGACAGCTCAGGCAAGGTCACCAAAGTCGTGAACCAGCAGCAAGCATTAAACTGGAACTGGACGAATATGTCGCCAAACAATAGTGTTATTCCGCCAGGCGGCTTCGTTATTTCTGCGCTAGATGCCTCCGGCGTGCGCACGAGACGGCAATTGGTTGCACGCACTTACAAAGTTGGAGATGACGTCCGATCAGCCGTGCTGCGAGGGCACCTCGCTTACGACAAGACGAGCACGCCGCTGGCAAGCCTTGAGATCAACGGCAATGTTGAAGTACTTGGGCCAGGAACGCCAACTGTTCGTTTGAACGGGATACCTGCCCAGGTATCCCGCAATGGGGATTTCAAAGGCACTGTCCCGTTGGAAGTTGGGGGCAATGCTGTACAAATGACTGTTTACGTAGATGGCCGTAAAACAAACGAAAAAACCGTATCCATCACTCGTACGGCCCCAGTCTTAACAGGCATCGAACTGGATGCAACCGCCTACCGACTTGTTGTAGGCGACAAGCATGCCTCCGTGACGACGGCCGTTTATTCGGATCAATCTAAAGCACTTGTAACAGAAGCAACGTACAGTTCTAGCAATCCATCCGTAGCATCGGTTGCCGCAGATGGAACAGTTACCGCTTTGAAAGCTGGCACAGCGGAAATTACGGCTTTGTATAACGGGAAAACAGCTAAATCAGTGGTTACTGTCCTGAATGTAACAAGCCTCTCTTTTGAAGAGCAGAAACACGATTTAGTCAAAGGTGAAACCTACCAGGCGCCGCTTAAAGCAACGTATTCCGATGGCACATTCGCCTTCATTACCCAAGACGTGATATACATCTCGTCACTCGACAAAGTGGCATCGATCGCTGCTGGCGGCACCATTACAGCGATAAAGCCAGGTTCTGCCACCATTACCGCCACATATCGTGGCAAGAAGGCAGACATCAAGATTAAAGTGTTCAATAGTCATAAAGAGAAAAACGGAAATAGTGTAATGGATGACGTTGAAGAATAATTCGTTAGAGAAGGTAACTAATTAAAGAAAAGGAGCTAAGCGGTTGTTGCGCTTAGCTCCTTCTTTGTCATCTACTGCTGCTTTGTTGATCTGGGTCTAGAACTAGAACATCTACTTGTGGGACACCTTTTTCGCTTACAACCAACAATGTCTTACGGTAGCTGCAGCCACTGATAAGGCGTCTTCGCTGCTATCATGCCCATTTCTAAAACCGTCGCAATTGCAATCGTTTCCACATGAGAGACAGGCGGTTGACCTGAATCGAAAAATTGAATCATATTCGCAATAAATGCTCCAAAGAAATCTGACTCGATCTTGAGAAACTTAGAATTCCCTGCATCGTAATGAAGCGCCATCGTAAAGGGGCATTCCCAGCCATAGAGGTTTATCGTCGCTTGTCGACCATCCGAATACCCAATAATCAGAGATGGTGTTTTGTCGGTTCCCGTCCACATTACGCGTTTGACGTCCGTCCCCATGACCGAAATAATCGGTTCCACTTGATGAATCGCATAATTCTCAAACAGCCCCGGTCCCAAACTGCAGATGGATGCGATTCCCTGCTTTTCTAAATCTGCATACTCAGCAGCAAACCTCAAAGCTGAAGTTGAATACATCGGTGTCCTATGTTTGTCAGCATGTTCAATCATACGCAGGGCAGACGCTCGATCGGGAGCAAACGTTTTGTCAATATACGTGGGCTTTCCCGATTGCAGAGGCAGCCAAGAAAGCTCCTCGTGATAGATCGCATGATCCGGCGATAGAACCACCAAATAATCGCTCTTTTCCACCACTTCTTCAATCGAATGAAGCAGCTGAATTCCCTTCTTCTCGCTCCACTCCGCATTGCTTAACTTGCCATCTACATTAGCTTTGCCATACGCATAAGCGACCTCCATACGTTCGTTTGACGCCTTACTAAGCCATCCAGGATATTTCTCCGCGTGCCATTCATCCAAAAAATAATCAATAAATCCGATCTTTTTCATCCTGATCTCCACTCCCTTTATGCATTTAAAACCCCTACGGCATGAACCGCAGGGGAACTGGTCATTACTTCTTGTTCGATGCGTACCATTCGTTGGCCGCTTTCGTCATTTCGTCTCCGCCTTCTGATTTCCACTGAGCTAAAAACTTATCGAAGTTTTCAAGCGGTTCTGCGCCAGTAATAAATTTCAAGAACGAGTCTTCCATCATCTTTTGAAGCTTCAGATTGTATTTACCAATCGCTTCTAGTGGCGGTGCGAACGCAAGTGGGTCTAGCACAATGTTGCCTTTAGCGGCCTCTTGCATTTTCGTGAAGGCATCCGTTAAGATCGGATCTTTACGTACACGAGCTTGCCAGTATATCGGATAATTCTTCTCATCCACACCTGTCAAGAACGTGGAAGCATTGTTGTATTCGTCGTTGAACTTAGGCAAAATCGGGAAATAATTGCCGTTTTCCACTTTATAGTGAACGCCTTCTTTACCAATCGCTGCTTCTTTGAAAATATCTTTATCCAGCTTAAGATCTAAGTATTTAATAATGTCTTCTTTGTTATCTGCCCATTTCGGAATACCTACATAGAAGCTGATTCCAGCAGTACCCATAACTTGGACTTTGCCATCATCCCCTTTTAGATACGGGAAACTTCCAATCTTGGCATTTGGCGTGTTTTTCAAAAGGGCATTTTGAACCGTCGGTGCGTTAAAATAAGCATTCGAAATGATCGCCGCTTTGCCGCTTGTGAAATTCTCGATAACTTTGTTCGCTTGATTCAGTGACCATTCCTGATCGATCAACTTCTCTGTATACAGCTTCTTCATGAATTCCAAATATTTCTTCATATTCGGATTCTCAATCGCATTTACTAATTTGCCATTCACATCCTGCCAGCCCGTTGTTGCTGTAGATTGAACCATGGGCAGGCCAAATGTCGGGAGAACCTCAGGGAGAAGCGGACTCTTACCACCGGATAACCCAATCACATTTTTCTTTTCTTTCAGCGTTTTCAAGACTGTATACAATTCATCGCGTGTCGTCGGTGCCTTTAATCCGAGTTCATCCATCCAATCCTGACGCACAATGAGCGACGAATTGACGACTGTCCCTGATCCGGTTTGTGGAATCCCGAAAATTTTACCGTTCAGCTTCGCCCCATTCCAAGACGTCTGTGAGATCACACTCTTCATATTCGATCCGTATTTATTGACTAGCTCATCAATAGGCTCCAAAGCCCCAGAGGCAGCCAGCTTAGAATATTGGGGGCCACTAAGCAGCATAAACGAATACTTTTCTTTGTTCGCCATGAGTAAATTTAGCTTGTCATCTGGATTTTCAACGGGCAGCATGTCATAGGTCACTTTGTAGCCTGTTTTTTCATTTAAGAACTTCGCTACAACCTCGGTATTCGGGTCAAAACGAGCATACTGCAATAACGCCTTGAATTCTGGCTTTGGCTTGTTCGCATCAGCAGTTGCTGTTGGCGCTGAAGATACAGCCGGCGTGATCGAACTGCTTGCCGTCTGGTTCGAACTACCACAAGCAGCGATTGCCGCTGCCATTGTGGAAATGGACATGAGAACTAAAATTCTTTTTACCATGAAAGAGCCTCCCTTTTTTTCATCCTTTGCGTATGGCTAGCCTGTCTTACCGAATTTCATGGAACCCTATTTTAGTGCCTGCCCACCACCACCTTTCATATTTTGGAGGTTTAACCTTTTACAGAGCCGACCAAGACACCCTTCACAAAATATTTTTGCAGAAAAGGATAGACTGCAATAATCGGAAGTGTAGCTAAAATAATCGAAGCCGCTTGAATCGACTGTGGAGAAACGTTGAGTGATGCATCGACATTCGTCCTCATGAACGTATCTGTGGAAGAGACGAACAACTCCTTTAAATACAGCTGAAGAGGCTTCAAATTGGCTGAGTTAATATAAATCAACGACGTGAAATAATCGTTCCAGAACGTTACGGCATAGAACAAACCAATCGTCGCAAGAACGGGCATGGATAAGGGCAAAATGATACGCGTCAGAATCGTGATGTTGCTGGCTCCGTCCATTTTCGCCGATTCTTCCAGACTGTCTGGCAGACTTTCGAAATAGCTTTTAATAATCAGCATATTGTAGACATTGATCAAGAATGGCAGGATAAGAACCGGCAGTGTATCAATAAGATGAAGCTTGTGCATAAGTAGATAAGTTGGGATTAGTCCACCGCTGAACAGCATTGTAAACAAATACATGAGGATGAAAAACTTGCGTCCCCGCAGCCTTGGCTTGGAAAGTGGATAGGCAGCAAGTGTTGTCATGCAAAGCGCGATCAACGATCCAACTAACGTTACCGTGATGGATATCATAAACGCACTCAGGAATAGGGAATTGCTTGCCACATATTTATAAGTACCTAGCTGAAAATCAATCGGATATATACTAACCATCCCTGCCACAACCGCCGCTTCGCTGCTAAACGATTTCGCGATTAGATTGATAAACGGAAAGATGGTAGATAAGCCAAGTAGGATAAAGAAACTATGATTGATCACCGTAAATATTTTCTCTCCAGTAGATGTTGGAATAGATCCAGATTTCCTGGCGATCGGTGATTGTACTGATCTTTGGGTATTCATCGCTGTGCCTCCTCTATTCACCGTCTACCAAATACCTCGTCCAAAAAACTTACGAGCCAGACCATTTCCTGTCAGAATCAATATAAATGCGACTACAGATTCGAACACCCCAACAGCCGTTGAGAAACTATAATCTTGTTCCCCAAGACCAATGCGATACACATAAGTACCGATAACATCAGCAACGTTATACACACTCGGGTTGTACATGACGAGAATCTGTTCCGTACCCGCTTCCAATACATAACCGAGTCGAAGAATAAACATAAGTAAAATGATTGGAATTAAGCCTGGCAAGGTGATATGTACGATTTGTTTCCATTTATTCGCGCCATCTATTTTAGCTGCTTCATATAAGCCAGGATCAATGCCGGCTAAAGCCGCCAGATAAATGATCGTGTTCCATCCCGTTTCTTTCCAGCCTGCCGTCCCAATGAGCACAGTTCGGAAAATGTGGCTATCTAGAAAAAAACGAATCGGTTCACCGCCCATCGCGATGATGATTTTATTAACAATACCGCCATTTGTGGAAAGCAGATCGATGAACAAGCCGCTGACAATGACCCAAGACAAGAAGTGAGGCAGGTAAACAACGGTTTGTATGCTTCGCTTAAACACCATGTTTCTCAACTCATTCATTAAAATGGCGATGATGATCGGCAGCGGAAATAGGAAAAGAATTTTATAAATCGAAATGACCAATGTGTTCTGGAACACCTGTAAAAAACTCGCTGACGAAATTAATTTATCGAAATGCTTCATCCCGACCCATGGGCTTGCGGCCATACCATCAAAAATATTAAAATCCTTGAACGCAATAATAATCCCATACATCGGTGTGTACTTGAAAAGCAGTAGAAATGCGATACCAGGAAGAAGTGCGACATACAGATCCCAATCCTTCCTGACATCGATCCACAATTGTCGTATATATCTCTTTTTAACATTTCTTTTCGCGGTTATGGCTGTTTCCTTGCTTGTGATCGTCTCCCTCAAGGTGTCTCCCCCTTCGAACTATCTTTCTAATAGTAGTGTATCACCCGCCGATTTTTTGCGAATTAGAGGAATTTTACTTGTTTTGGTACTTTCATAGCTTCTCGCTGAAAAAACAAAAAAAACCTTCCCAGGTATAACCCGAGAAGGCTGCCGAATGGCGAAATGGTAATCAACTGCGTACTTCCCCAGGCGTGATACCCCAATATTTACGGAATACGCGTGTAAAATAACTGACATCTCGATACCCCACGCTAGAAGCAGCGTCGTATACCCGAGATCCTTCCTGCAGGATCATCTTCGCCTTCTCCATTTTCCGTTCTAGTACGTACGTGGAAAAGGCTTTGCCTGTTTCTTGTTTGAAAAGGCGGCTTAAATACGAGGAGTTGACATATAACCTGTCTGCAACGGCATGCAGCGTCATTTCTTGATCAATTTCATTTTCAACGAGGCTTAATATAGTTTTAATCATGCCATGGCTCGTGGATTTCCGTCGATGACCAGCGTAAACGAAATAGGCCCTTATCATCCGCTGCAGCCAGGAAAGAATTTGCTCTTTCGAAGCCAGCTCCATATGATTGTGGAAATAGACATAATCGTCTCCGGCTACTTCCCGCACGGGCCAGCCTTGCTTTTGAATCAGACTGATAAATAAGCTTGTAAAATACAAGATATGCTCACGCATGTCTTCCACGGTTTCTGCTTTCGCCATCCCACCGTTCCATAGTGCGGTTAACGTTTCAAGTGCCTTATCGCCGTCCCCCGTTTCAAGGGCGATTTCCAGTGCTTTTTCGAGGTTGGGCTGAAGGGTTAGCTCCGGCTCTCTTCCCTGTTCTTCTCGGTAGGGAATCGCCAGATCATGGCCAAACACAATTCGGTTCTGCAGCGCACGCATGGCTTGTACATACAACTTATTCATATCCGCTAGGCTGCCAATCATACCGCTAATCCCTGCACTGGCACTTAGTTTGAGGCAGCTTTTTACCGTAAACAGCAGTTTCTCCGTCATGGCGTTGATTTTCTGAAGGGCAACTTTTGGCTCTTCCTGGTCAGCAAGCTGAAAAATAATGACACTGCAGCCTGCTGAATTGGTAGACACCCAGCAGGGACTGGACACCAGTGCTTCCGTCAGGATCCGACCGAGTGAAAACTGGAGCAGTGACATATCATTTCGGCTGAATCGGGTTTCGTCCTCTGATAAAGGATCCATATCGACAACAGCAACACCGAATACCGTGTCGCTGGGTAACTCCAGCTGTAAATCCTTGCTTTTCTGTTCAATCTCCCACGGTTCGAATTTCCCATTCAACCATCCCTGGAAAAATTCATTGATCAAATAAGGAAGATGAAGCTTCCATTTTTGCCTTAATTCATCTTCGTTATGGCGCTGCTCCAGCTCGCTTTTCAACCTTTCAGCCGCTTCGAGCACAGTCTCCAGAATCTCCGCGTCACCCGCTGGTTTCAACAAGTATTTCATAACGCCGAGATCCAGCGCCTCTTGCGCAAAGGTGAAATCATCATGACCGCTGAGCACAATGATTTTCAACAGTGGATCGGATTCCCGAAGGCGTCTAGCTAACGTCAACCCATCCATTTCTGGCATCTGCAGATCCAGCAGGATAATATCAGGCTTTTTGATATCCATTATCCGAAGAGCTTCCAGTCCGTTCCCAGCTTGCCCGACAACTTCAATGCCATGCTTGTCCCACTGAATATTGTTGGCGAGCGCGTTTCTCAGGCGTATTTCATCTTCCACTATCAATAGATTCATCATGTAAACCCCCGGTTTCCAGCTCCGCCATAGGCAAGCTCTCCTTTGCGTACGTATCTAATTGAAAATAACATACCCATGGCGATGTTCATAGAGGACTGTTATGACTATCTTCGGTAAATTGATGCTGGAAACATAGCCACATTTACAAATCATTAATAAATCAACCTGCAACATTATCTGTGCTTATCCACGTCTATGTTGGCGAATCACAAAAAAAACGTCGAGGTGAACCATAATGAAAAAAATGTTTAAAATGATGACTCTCTCTGCATCTGTTTTATTGTCTCTTACGATTGCTAGCCAAAGCTTTGCTGCTACGACAGCTTCTTCTTTTACTGATTTAGATACTGTTGCTGCAAAAGATAAAATCATTTCTTTACAAC
Source organism: Paenibacillus pectinilyticus (assembly GCF_001700435.1). GTDB lineage: Bacteria > Bacillota > Bacilli > Paenibacillales > NBRC-103111 > Paenibacillus_E > Paenibacillus_E pectinilyticus. The sequence goes on along the minus strand of NZ_LYPC01000027.1, from coordinate 817,302 downwards.
AAAGCGGTGTAATTTCCGGTATCACGCCAGAACTGTTTGCTCCGCAAGCTGCGATTTCAGAGGCTCAAAGCGTTCAGCTTATGGTTAATGCATTTGGACTCAATCTGGATCTGGTTAGATTTTTTAAAGAACCAAAGGCTACTGACTATTTCAAGAACGCCAATAATGAGGCTTGGTATGCCAACGCACTTATTACCGCTGCTGTTAACAACTTGGAGCTGCCAGCTGATCTGGTCCCCGATAAGAAATTAACTCGTGAAGAGTTTACAAATCAACTTATTCACGCAATTGAGGTCACTTATAAACTGCCAATGATTAAGCCTGTTGTAACTGAAATCAAGGACGAAGCCCAACTTAATCCCGAATATTCGGGATCCATTCAGCGTGCAATTCAATATGGGGTGATCAAGCTGACTGCAGAAGGTACCTTTAATCCGAAAAAAGAAATCACACGTGCGGAGGCAGCTGAAGAAATATTCAATGCCCTAGCGTATCTAAAGGCTCACACAGCACCTGCCGCAAGTACAGAAGCTTTGACAGCTGCTCAAGGGATCAAGTTGATCACGGATGGTTTTGAAGACATCGGTACCAAAATCAATATTAAGATTGATCCGGATGCCAAGCTAACTCGTGAATCGTTCACTTATCTGTTAGTACATACGCTGCAAACTAGTGGAAAACTACCTATGCTGAATGTTGTACCTGCCCAAATCAAAGATAATGATCAAATTGACATTTCAAATTCTGGCGCAATTCAAACTGCGCTTGCCCTAGGTTTGGTTACATTAAATCAAGATGGCAACTTCAATCCAAAAGGTGAAATTAGCCTATCAGATGCCACTGACTATGTCGATAAGGCTGTAAAGAAAGTAAATGGATTTACGGCTCCGCAGAACTAATATAACTGATCCTCCACTCAATTCTTGATGGTAAAAAAAGGAGCCTAATTGGCTCCTTTTTGTTTGATTCAATACGCTACGCTTAGAATGGCGTACACCGTTAGAATAAGTACCTTTTATTGTGCTAGAAATTCCCGCAACCGTGCCGGATAATCAGTAATAATCCCCGTAACGTCAGCAGCAATCATTCTTTTGTAATCGGCCGTATGATTTACCGTATACGGATAAACAGCAAGCCCCGCAGATGCTGCAGCTCTCACATCCTCTTGTTCTATACATTGGTGATAGGGATGCAACGAAAACACATCTACGCCCAATTGCCTAGCATATGCCGCATGATCAATTAGATTGGCAGCGTACAGTACCCCCACTTTTGCGTTAGGTTGAGCTTGTTTGATTCTATGGATCACCTTGTGGTCAAAGGATGAGATGACGATGTCTTCCCATCTATCGATTTCGCGCAGCAAAGCCAATAGTGCCTTCTCCATTTTACCTTCATAAGCATGTTTGACTTCCACATTGATCAGGAATCCGCGAGGGAGAAGATCAAATACCTGACGAAGAAGAGGGATTCGCTCTCCCGTAAACGCTTCAGAAAACCAGGAGCCCGCATCTAGGTGTTTCAAATCCTCCCAAAGTTTCTCCCCGATATATCCGGAACCATTCGTCGTTCGATCCAGTGTAAGATCATGGCAGACGACAATTTCGCCGTCTTTAGTTAGTTGGACATCCAGTTCTATCCCATCTGCCCCTTGTTCTACAGCCAGTGCGAAAGACGCTAATGTATTCTCTGGCGCTTCGCCAGCTGATCCTCGATGTCCAATCACGATCGGTTTCTGTCTATTCATTGGGTCACTCTCCTAATCTCAAAATAAGCTAGTATGCACAAATTATAGAGGAATGGACCCGTTTTTGCCCAGTATGCAAGTTTATCTATTTTGTAAAGAACTAGGATAATATCCCTGAAAATATACAAAACATTCATTTTAATTTGACATAGGTCAAATAAACGACTGGTAATCTACTAAAGATAACAATTGCCGAATAATGTGCGTGGAGGCGTCCGGAATGAATGCAATAGAAAGAGAATTACTGCAAGTGACCCAAACGAAAGTGAAAGTACAACATCCCCGCAAAGTATTGGTCAGTCATACATGGATGGAAACGATTCTGGGATATATCTTTTTAGCCCCTTCGCTTCTGCTGTTTGCTACCTTTTTATTTTATCCCTTATTTCAAACTTTTTATCTTAGCATGCACGAAACCGATCCACGAGGCAGAGTTGCCTCTTTCGTTGGATTCGATAACTTCACTGCTATTTTTACCTCAGAACGATTCTATCAAAGTTTAGGTGTAACTGGCCTATTTACAGTTTTAACCGTCCCAACCGTTATCGCGATCGCACTAATGCTCGCCGCTTTTACACACAATCAGCTCAAAGGTATGCGCATTTTTCAATTCATTTTCTCACTTCCAGTCGTTCTATCCGTGGGAACTTCCGCTGTCATCTGGATGATGCTGTTCCACCCAAGTGTGGGGATGCTGAATTACCTGCTGCACCTAGTCGGCTTAGAACCCGTAGCATGGCTGACAGACCCTAGATGGGCCCTGCTTTCTGTTTCAATGATGACAATCTGGATGAATCTCGGCTTTACCTACATTGTCCTGCTTAGCGGTTTACAAGGAATTCCGGATGAGATTTATGATAGTGCCAAAATCGACGGGTCTGGTCCCATTCGTACCTTTGTTCAAATCGTCATGCCCTTACTTTCACCAACTGTGTTCTTTGTCACGATCGTTTCTATCATCGGTGCGTTTCAGTCTTTTGGACAAATTCACATTCTGACCCGAGGCGGTCCAGTCAATTCAACGGATGTTCTCGTATATTCCCTCTATCAGGATGCGTTTATCAACTTCAGATTCGGAACGGGAAGTGCTCAAGCACTCGTCCTCTTTGCGATTATCCTGATTTTCACCGTCATCCAATTTAAAGTTTTTGAAAGGAAGGTGCATTATCAATGACCTCTCGATTGCAACATACATGCGTCTACATCCTGTTGATCATTTGCGCCGCTTTCGTACTTTATCCCATCTTCTATACGTTCTCATCCGCATTCATGACACCCGAGGAGGCTTCGGCCTATCCGCCTCACTTACTCCCTAGCAGCTTCTACATGGGAAGTATAATCGCCGTTTTCAAGCTTGTGCCTATTGCAAAGTTCGTGACCAATAGTCTGATTGTCTCGATTATCATCATGGTCGGTCAGCTCGTTACCTCGAGCATGGCTGCTTATGCCTTCACGAATATTCGTTTTAAAGGTAAAGCCTTCATATTCGCGCTTTTCATGTCTACGATGATGATTCCATGGGAGGTCACCATCATTCCCAACTATTTGACGGTCAAAAAGTGGGACTGGCTCGATAGCATGCAAGGGCTAACGGTTCCATTCCTGGCAACCGCCTTCGGAACCTTCCTCCTTCGCCAATTTTTCTTACAGCTCCCCAAAGAGCTGTTTGAGGCGGCACGCATCGATGGATGCGGACACTTTCGCATGTTTCTGCGCATTGTGCTTCCGCTTGGACGCCCAGCGTTGGCGACACTTGCCGTGTATGCGTTCTTAAACGCGTGGAACATGTATCTTTGGCCACTGCTCATAACAAACAGCGAAGCCAAGCGAACCGTACAAATAGGCATCGCGATGCTTCAATTCGAAGAGTTAACCGTTTGGAATTTGGTGCTGGCAGGAGTAACGATTATCTTACTTCCTTCCCTTTTACTTCTTGTCCTTGGTTTAAAACAGCTTGTTCGCGGACTTACTGCCGGTGCTGTGAAAGGATAGCCTTACTCTAATGGCTGCTCTATTCAGCTTTATAGCTGAACAGATTTCCATATATTTTAAAAATAGATACAGATAAGGGAGAGAAACGAAGAATGAAAAACTTGAAAATGAGAAGCTCCGTCCTTGCTATGACAGCAATCATGGTGCTATTAACTAGCGCATGTGGTAAATCAGAAACAACGACTTCAGGCAGCACAACAGATAGCAAACCTACAGCAAGCACAGCTGCTGCTGATGTTAAGAAACCGACTGAACCCGTTAAAGTGATCTGGTGGCACTCGATGAGTGGAGAGCTTGGCAAAGCCGTCGATAAGCTAGTCGCCGATTTCAATGCTTCTCAGAAAGATGTCCAGGTTGAAGCTGTTTTCCAAGGAACGTATGATGAAAGCATCAACAAGATGAAAGCATCGATGGATACCAAAAGCGGGCCTTCTCTCATCCAAGTTTACGAAATCGGATCTCGTTTCATGATCGATTCTAAAGCGATTACGCCGGTCCAAAAGTTTGTTGACGCCGATAAATTCGATCTTTCCCAGCTCGAAGAGAATATTTTGAACTATTATAAAGTCGATGGCAAACTGAATTCTATGCCATTCAACACGTCTAATCCAATCCTTTATTACAACAAAGATATGTTCAAAGCCGCAGGTCTTGATCCAGAGAAGCCGCCGACGACCTATGAAGAAATTACGAAAGCTACGCAAGCCCTAAGCAAAGATGGGAAATCAGGTTCTTCCTTTGCCATTTACGGCTGGTTTATGGAGCAATTCTTTGCGAACCAAGGTGTTGAATACCTCAATAACGGGAATGGTCGCACTGCCGCTGCTACAGAATCCATGGTTAACAATGAAGCTGGTGTAAAAACACTGACATGGTGGAAAGAAATGGTCGATAACAAAACGTCTGCCAACCTTGGCCGCAAAACGGACGATACGAAAAAAGCGTTCTTAGCTGGTCAAGTCGCGATGACCTTGGATTCCACAGCTTCGCTTCGGGGTATTGTAACCGGCGCTGAAGGTAAATTCCAAGTAGGTACAGGCCCGCTTCCGAAGCCGGCAGATGCCAAAGAAGGCGGCGTTGTCGTTGGCGGCGCAAGTCTTTATATCTTGAATAATAAGTCAGAAGCCGAGCAAAAAGGTGCATGGGAATTCATTAAATTCCTAACAAATCCTCAAACTCAAGCATGGTGGAACGTGAACACGGGCTACTTCCCGATTACCAAAAAAGCGTATGATGAGCCCGTATTGAAAGATAACCTAGCGAAATACCCGCAATTCCAAACAGCTATTGATCAATTGCACAAAACAAAAGCCAACACAGCAACGCAAGGTGCAGTTATGGGCGTATTCCCAGAAGCACGTCAAATCGTGGAAACAGCCATTGAAGAAGCGTTGACTGGCAAAAAAGCTCCAAAAGAAGCCCTAGATGGCGCTGCGAAAAGCATCACGGAGAAGCTTAGCGCTTATAACAAAACAGTCAAGTAAATAGTGAGAAGGCCCATGCGTAATTTGCATGGGCTTTTATTATAGTTGTGTCATAAGCTTTGTCCAACAACCACCGCTTTCACAGTAGTTCCAGACATTGTGTATGTAATCCACCTATAAAATTTAAAAACGTCTCATGGCGGTCCCCCTGTTTTTCGAGTTATGCTGAATCCTGTAAACAATCATGAAATGACAATGAACATGGATTACTGGAGGAGCATAATGATGAGAAATATAGGCATGCCAACCGATTTTCTTAAGAAAACATCTCAGAACCCCGTTCTTACGACGATTTTCACCGCGGATCCTTCTGCCCACGTCTGGGAGGACGGTAGAATTTACATCTATGCTTCTCATGATATGGATCCGGCTAGAGGCTGCGATCTGATGGACAGATATCATGTTTTCTCATCGGAGGATATGGTGAATTGGGTCGATGAGGGAGAAATCCTCCGCTCCGATGACGTCTCATGGGGTAGACCAGAAGGCGGATTTATGTGGGCACCCGACTGCGCGTTTAGAAATGGGACCTATTATTTCTATTACCCGCATCCCAGCGGTTCGAATTGGAACGACACTTGGAAAATGGGCGTAGCAACAAGCCAACATCCTGCTAGCGGCTTTACCGATCAGGGATATATTGAAGGACTTGGCGGGTTCGCCATGATCGATCCGTGTGTACTTGTGGATGACGACGGACGAGCTTATATGTATTACGGCGGCGGGAGCAGGTGTGCAGGCGGTGAATTGAATGACGATATGGTGTCCCTCAAGGGAGAAATGCGTGATATGGAAGGACTGGAGGATTTCCATGAAGCAGCTTGGGTGTTCAAGCGAAACGTTCTCTACTACTTGACCTATTCAGACAATCTCGACAACCTGAACCGTATGAGATACGCTACCAGCACGAACCCTCTTGGTCCGTGGACATATCGCGGTATTTTTCTTGAGCCGACTGGCTGTTCCACTTCCCACGGCTCCGTGGCACAATTCCAAGGGCAATGGTATATGTTCTATCATAACCAAGCTATATCGGATCAAGGCAACTTAAGAAGCGTCTGCATTGATCAATTATTTTTCAACGAAGACGGCACGATTCAAACCGTTATTCAAACCAAGGAGGGTATCCATCCCGTAGCTCCTGCCCCTGGTTCTGCTTCAAACGCAATAACCTATTCCGCGGAAAATGGAACTTTAGGAGGAAATGCACTATTCGTAACGAAAGAGCGGAGCAATAGCATCGTCAGCCATTTGCAAACCTCAGGCTCCTATTGCCAGTTCGACCACGTTGACGGAGCTGAAGGCGGCAGAGCGGCGATTTACATTCGTTACGCGACGACAGAACGTCTCTCCAAATTGCATTTGACAGTTAATGGAGATGATCTCTACTTACTCAACGTGCTATCGGCTGGCAGTCTTGAAGACGCTGTCGGCCGAGCCAGTATAACGGTACCGTTGAAGCCTAGACATAATAATTGCATTCGATTTACAGCCGTCTCTGGCGATATTTATCTTGAAAGCATTACGGTCGTCCCATTCACTGACTAAATATCCCCTTCATTCAAAAACCTGAAGAAAATGCTAAAACCTCCAACTCACATGAAGGCATGTGGGATTGGAGGTTTTGACGTATGAATAGCCTGAGCGAACTAAGACATCCAAGAATATCGTGGTTGCCAATTTAACATCTCTTGCGCTAAGCGATTGCATACTAGTGCTTCACGACCCGTGAACGGTGCTCTGAGATCGGTCACATCGGCATAGTAATGGTTCAGTAAGCGCTGGGTGTCCCAACTAGACAACGTATCACTGCTCGTAATGTTAAGGGACACTGCCTTACCATGTTCGCATGTCAATGCGGCGATGCAAGCGTTGACTGCATCCCGGATATCGATATAGCTCCATAAGATATGCTTATAAGCATCTGGATGATTATCATCGACCGTTGCATAATCTTCAGCCGTCGTAATCATCGAAAACCGCAGCGATGTGACACTCATACCCGACTTGCGATTAAACATAGCCCCCGTCAGCTCATTAACAATCTTGGATAAACCATAGCACTCCTGAGGCAGCTGAGGATGGTTCTCGTCGACTGGCACATATTGCGGTGAGAAAGGTTTAGGTGCCCATGCGAATCCGTACGACGACTCGCTTGATCCTATCACCACATTCGTAATGCCTAGCTGATCGGCTGCTTCCAGTATGTGATAAGTAGATGCTGCATTGTTGGCGAAAATGTAACTATTCGTATAGCTACGAGGGGCGGGAATTGCTGCCAGATGAATGATCGCATCCACGCCCTGCAAAGCCCCAATCACCTGCCCGAAATCGTTCAAATCTACTTTGATTTGATAGGCAGGGACATCACTGGATAATCGATTATCCAGTGAGATTACGTTATAGCCATGCTTCTGCAGCTCCGGTATCAACCGAAGCCCCAGTTTACCGCTGCCTCCCGTTACTGCAACTGTTTTTATCATCTCAATCTCTCCTATCTTACGAAATATCTAAGGACGTATGAGCGTTCCATCGGCTTTGCGGTCCAGCGGATACGGACGATGGTAAGCCTCCCGTTTCCAACTATTGCCGAGCAGCGCTTGCGCTTTCAGTTCATCCAGCTCAATTCCCAGTCCTGGCTTGGAAGATGTGTACAGGTAGCCGCCCTTACGTTCAATATGTCCTGGGAAGGCTTCATACTCCTCCGCTCGAAAATGATTGATCTCCTGGATGCCGAAGTTCCATACAGCCATGTCCAAATGCACAGAAGCGGCCTGATTCACAGGGTCATTCTCTCCGCCCTCCTGCCAGGCTGTGCGAACTCCGAACGCTTCACAAAGTGCAGCGATTTTCCGACATGCACTGATGCCTCCGACCTTGGAGACACGTACCCGGATGAAATCGATCAGCCGTTCCTTGATCAACTCCGTCCACTCCTGTGGATTCACGAATAGCTCACCGATTGCCTGCGGTGCAGCGCTCTGCTGCCGAAGCTGCCTATACCAGCCGACCTGCTCAGGAGGCAGCGAGTCCTCCATAAAAAACAGTCCATACGGCTCCAATCGCTTCGCAAGCTGAATAGCCGTGATCGGATGCACATGCTCATGAACATCATGTGTAAACTGCACGTTGCTTCCGAATTCAACTCGCAGCCCCTCAAACATATGCGGAATCGCGTTCAAATAGGCATGCTCATCAAATAATCGTTCCGTCTGCCAAGCGTTGTCTGGCAGCTTCGCTTGAGCACCTTGTACGAATCCGCCGCCACCGTATCCGCCAAGCTGGCATCTTATCGTCGTGTACCCTTCCTGTAAATACCGATGGACTTCTTCCTTCAGCTCTGCCATATCCACACCGCTCGCATGACCATAGCAAGCAACCGCCGAGCGGCTTGCCCCGCCGAGCAACTGATAGATGGGCAGCCCGGCCTCCTTACCCTTGATATCCCACAACGCAACATCGATAGCACCTATTGCCGTCATTAATATAGCGCCATTGCGCCAATAGCTGGATGTATACATGGTCTGCCACAAATCCTCAATACGAGAGGCATCCTTGCCGATCAGCAGTGGTGCCAGCAAATGCTCGATCACCTGCACAACAGCTTCAGGATTGTATAAATCGGAGGCTGAACCCAATCCGTACAATCCATCCTGATCCGTCATTACCTTCACAATCGTCCAGCTGCCGTCATGTCTAGTTCTTATACATGCTATTTCTTTTATTTTCGCCATATACACACGTCCATTTCTGTTATGGGAATTTGATCGTAGTTCTATTCCCATTCTAAAATGGGAGCGAGCACCTTCCAATGAGGCATTTCTAAATTAAAGTCGTAATTTATATCCTCTTTCCTTTCTGAACGAAAGAGCTTGATCAAACAGCAGAAAGGCCGTCTCTCCGCAGCGATTGCTGCAGAAAGGCGGCCTTGATTACGCTAGTGACACAGCAATATCATTAAGGCTGACGTTGGTAGACACGATACGCAATCACTGCAGATTCAGCGCGCGTCAAGCGGTCTAACGGATGTAATCGGCTGCCATCGCCTTCAAGTAGACCAGCTTCTATCATAGCCGTAAGGCTGAATTTGGCGTATGGTGCAACATCTGCGACATCTTGGAAAGCTTGCAGTGATTCCTTGCTTGAGGAACCATAAGAAGTGTCAAGCAAGCGAAGCGCCCGATCGATGAACACAGCAGCATCTTGACGGCTAATCGATTGCTCCGGATTGAATAGATTGTCTCCAGAGCCCTCGGCAATACCCAAGGACCGGCTGAGGCCTATGGCTTCTTCATAGTAGGAGCCTGGCTGCACATCGCGGAAATTCGCAGAATAGCTTCCTGTCAATCCCATCGTATGAACAAGCATCATCAGAAAGTCGCCCCGTTTAATTGGAGCATTCGGCGTGTATTCGTCCTCCGATGTCCCTTGAACAATACCTTTGGCAGCCAACACTTCGACTGCATGCCCGGCCCATGGAACGTTAACAAGATCGGCAAAAGCTATTGGAGTATACGCCACCGCATATTGGCTGAAATGATTGGTCTGAAACACCATTTCTCCAGTTGCAACCTTATATTTACCATTGCTAATAATTGTCGTATGCCCTTGATCGTCCACATATTGGATCGACAAACGTTCATTATCCAGTTTCTCGGCATCCGTCGGCGTATAAGGCAGAGACACCGTTACAGGTGACTGGCTGTTACGCCATCTGAGCGGACTGCCATCCGATTTCACTGTAATATCCACGGCTGGTCGCGCACCGACCCCCTCCTGCAAAGCTGCTGACCAACCGCTTCGGTCCGCATCGCGGATGACCAAGCGAATACGCTCGCCTAAACTTGTCGATTGTCCACCGTCAAACATGGCACCAGTAACCGTCATGCTGCCTTGCGGTGTAATAAACGTAATGGACAGCTTTGGATCATTGTTTTTGAACAGACTGGCAGGCAGCTCGATTGCATAGCCTTTAGTCTGCTCCACCTCCGAAAGGCGGATCGCTAAGCGACGGAAACCGTCCTGCCCAGCTTGCGCTTGCGCCAGCGCTCTATCGAGAACAGTCTGAGTCAAAGACAGACTTGCCGTTTGTGAAGCTGAATCAAGACTTGGTTGACCCGTTATTGAGACCGATCCGTCATCTTCTACTTTGAGAACTGGTTCGGTTACCGTTGGTAACGATGCTGCTCCAGAAGACGGCTGCGGTTGGTACGCCAGCCTCGCCAACAGATCTTCTTTCACACTGCCCTTAGGCAGTAGTGTCACGAAGTTCCAAGCCCCATCCAACTGTGCGAAGTCTTTCGTTTCCAGTGCCAGCTGAACAGCACGCTCTGCGGAAGCTCCCAGCAGATCGGTATAATTGCCTTGAAGCAGGCGAAGGTCGCCATACAACGTCGCATCTTTGCTAGTGCCGATGCCTTGATTGTATTCCATAAATCCGGCACGTCCAGCGCCGTCATTCTCATTGAGCAGCCATGTAAACCCAATCGGATTTGCAGGATCGAACGTACTGTCTGTGCCAAGTAATTCAGAGAATGGTATCGCGATTTGATATGTCGTCCGTTTCGTCACTTCGTCCCGGGTGATATCTGCCTGCACACCAGTCAAAGCGCCATTCGCCTTTCCATCCGGCGATCTCCATCTCCACTTCGTCACTTGTCCTTGATTGTTCAAAGCAAAGCCAAGTTCGCTCACACTCTTGCTTGCAGCACCATCCTTGCGGGATAGATCAAAGCCAAGCTGAAGGCTATCCCCCTGCCAAATATCTACGCCTGACCAACTTTGTACATGATGGTCGTCGCTGGCAATTACGGTTACATACACATTGTGGTCATCCCACTGCACATCAGACTTAGCACTCAGATCGTCTATCCCTTTCCACATCCCGCCCACGCTGAAATATTGATCAAAGCCAGACAATTCCATGGAAGGAACAGCCGGATCCGCATCGATACGACCTGCGAAAGATTGCCCCAGCTTCAATGAAGCCGTGTAGACAAAACCTGTATCAAGAGTAACTTTATATTTTAGCGAGTCGCCGACATAGTAAGGAATCTCTACGTTCAGTGAAGCGCCTAATGCGATATTGCCAAAGTGAATCGGCTTTACCGTGCTTCCGTAGGAAGCTGGCTGAAGAAGTTCAATTTGTCCACGGATTGGCTCAGTCGACGTTCGATTGGTAAGTGTTAATACCGTCTTCGTCTGTTCAGGATGAGTCGCATCGAAAGCACCTCTGCTCAGCTCCAGCGAGACAGGCACAAGGTTTGTTCCCGTCACTTTAGAGCCAGCGTTGTTTTGCATCTGCATACCGCCCTTGAAGAGGTTATTGGAAATATCCATGTGATTTATCTCAGGTCCAGTGTAAACATGCATGGTGTGAGGCTGTTGGAAGTAAGAGTTGTACAAGTGGATATTACCGCCCATCGCTTGAACGCCACGCTCTCCAGACACAGTCAAATTACTTTGCTGGATATGAACGTCGCCCGCATCGATATCGAAGGAACGTGTCGTGTCACCCCACATCGAGGAATTGAACATCGACAGCTTGGATGTGAATTCCGGACCTACCGTTACATACACTTTATCCGAGGTGCTTAGCGAGACCAGTTCGGTATTCATCATGGACAAGCCCATGGGACCGGCTTGTTCGATGAAGGCCCCCTTTTTGCTGCCATCTGTACCATGCCCAATAATGATGGCTTCAGCGCCGCTGCCATTCTGACCGACGAAGTGAATCCCGTATTGCGAGCCATAGACGAACGTATTAAAAATAGTTTCACCCGTCGCATGACCGATGCGGAAAGCATCGAGATGCTCCTTCTGGTAGTTCCACACGACGTCCCCATTGTTACCCTCAGGGTGATTCGGATAGTTATTCCTTCCATAGTAGTGGGGATTAAACTGAACATTGCGAACCCATCCGCTGCTCGAGCCGCCGCCGACATAAATACCTTCTTTTAACGGCGAGCCTGCCACGTAGTCGATATAATGGCCGCTTGTGTCGTAGCTGCCAAAATCAATGCCCTGATAAGGATTGATCAACGTTGTGTTAATCGCGTATACATCGTGGCCTTTGCCCTGAACCGTCCAGGCATATGGCTTCACATCAATATAGTTTTGTTGGTCGTAATAAACCGATAGACCTTTGATCCCTGCCGAAGCTTCCAACGTAATGAAAGCATCACCATTCGACTGATTTAGCCCATAGTTGGTAAATAATACTGTTCCGCCGCCAATCGTATGATGCGGCACATCCCAGGAACCCCGCAGCTCAACGCCACTTGGCACAGTCAAGCGACTATCCGCTCGATAGATTCCCGCTGGCAAGTAAACCGTTCCGCCGCCTGCTTCTCCAGCATCTGTCAATGCCTGCTGAATCACAGCGGAGACATCCGTACGACCGCTAGCATCTGCCGCATATGGCGCAGCAGTAACATCGAACAATTGCGCTGTTGCAGGTTTAGGCAGCACTGCACGATCCAAGCTCGCCACCTCCGGCAAGGTCTCCAACACGTAGCTCTCGTCCTTACGGACATTCAACTCAGCAAGGGCGCTTTGGTTTTCGACTTTAAGCTCGCCTTGATAGCCTGAATTTACAGCGTTCAAAGCCTGAACATTTTCCTTCATCAGAACATGATGGTCCGGCTTCTGGAATATTACTTGGCCCAAAATAATAGACCCGCTGTCAACCGCAAGCGCAAAACCACCAGCCTGATTACCCCAGTTCTCGAACGAGCTGTTCTCAAAGGACAACACACCGCTGCCCTCACTCACGACGGCACTTGCCGCTTCGCTCGCCAGTGTGACCTTATTGAACTGCACGATGGAATGAAAGCCTTGCGTCGCATAAACTGCCTTCGCATCTGCGCCTACATTCGCCTTGAAGGTACTATCTGTTACAAGAAGGCCATAATCGTTAACGCCTTCAATTTTAAGTGCAACATTGCAATCCGTAATATTGATTTTATACAACTGCGCATTGGCTGTTTCCAATGAACCTGTACGGGTCGTGATCCGCATACCTGTCTTGAACCCCGAGATTCCGATATCCGACATATACTCCCAATCGGAGCGCCCCATCACAATTCCTTCCGTATGCGTCGTCATATAACCAAACAACGCCGGTTGGGCAGGCGCTCCAGGCAACCCCGATTGCGCCCAATAGGAAGGAGACAGACGAACATGTTCAATTCTTCCAATATCCGTCGTAAAATCGAGGAAAACACCTGTTTTCAGCACCGTACCGAACAGATCATGTACGTAATGCAGTTCATTCCAAACAGGACCGATCTTGACACCGTTATAACTATTAACCAGCGTCACGCTGCTTACGGTCGCATTATCGCCTGTCAGCTGTTCAATCGTCCATGGGTACGCAGTAAGCTGCTCCAACGACTGTTCCGGGTACCAGATTGATAAATGGGTAATACCGCTTGATTGCTGGAGCTGAATCAAGCTCGTTCCGTTCTCGTCTCCACGCCCTGCATAAGCATCGAGGACAGTCCCGTTCACCTTGCCGTTAACGCTATCTGGGCTCTCCCAATCGCCTCGCAGCGTAACGCCGGTCGGTACGAGCAGTGTACCAGTTAACTTGTAGTGACCCACGGGTGCGAAGACAACGCCACCGCCATGACTCCCTGCGGCATCCAATGCATCCTGAATGGCACGGGTATCATCCTTGATTCCATCTCCCACAGCTCCGAAATCAGCCACATTGAAATCAGCAATAACGACATCCGGCGTCGCATACGCCGTATTGATTACTTTGGCCTGCGATGGCGCGCTTATCGGTTTAGGGACTTTGAGAACGCTTACAGAGGCAACATACAAATCAGCGTTATCAGCCTTTGCTCCACCTCCGCTGACACCTATGCGAAAATCCCCGCCATTGGCTCGATTGGCAAACTTAGCGTCGGTTAATTTAAAGGTGCGTGTCTTCCACTGCTTCGTATTCTGATAAGAGAAAAGTGGTGCACTCTTGAACGAATCCGATAACGCATCATACTGCAGTACGAGGTCACCGTTATCACTATCATAATATTCCACGGTTACATAAACATCCTGATCCGAATTATCATACAGATATGCATCCTGAACATTCATGTAAAGGTACAGGGTACGATCACCAGGCGCAGCGCTGTTCGTGCGCCAATAGCCCTTGCCATCTAGCTCTCCCGTGAGCAGGCCAGATTCGTTATCTCCGGCACGCGCAGTGATGCCTCGCTCTACGGGCGTAGCGCCCAGCGTGATGGCAACATCATCAGCAGCATGAACCTTTGGTGTCTTCGTTACCGTGATGCTAGCCAGCTTCAACGGAGCATTCGTCGCACCGCTGGCACCGGCCCCCTCCACACCTATTCGGAAATCCGCACCATTCGTCCGATTCCCCATGAAAGCATCACTCAGCTGGAATGTTTGCGTTTTCCAAGTTTTCGTATCCGTATACGTAAAGAGAGGCGCATCATTAAATGAGGCGGTCGCCGCATCGTATTGCAGTACAATGTGCCCGTTGCCTTCGTCGTAATATTGCACCGTCATCTGAACGTTATTATCCGTATTGTTGTGTAAATAGCTGTCATCCACATCCATGTAGAAATAGTAAGTTTCCGATCCGTTAGCTGCCTTGCCTGTCTGCCAGTACGTGTTGCCCGCGACCGTACCCGTTTGCAAGCCTTCCGCACTATCTCCCGCTCGTGGAATTATGCCATTGTTTACAGGTTCTGGACCAAGAACAACATTCACATTGTCCGTATTCGCCTTCGCTACCAGTGCACCTGCAGGCAGCGCCGAAAATAGTAAAAGAGCAACTAGAACACGCGTTAACAGATGACGAAAGGTTCCAAATCTAATGATATGCAAATTCACTTCCTCCTTTGATTTTGCTTGCATTGACAACAAAAAGAGAAGCCAATCTTGCTGTAAGACTGGCTTCTCTCTGCTAGTTATTTTTTCTGTGTTGCCAGATAGGCGTCGATTTGTTTTTGCGTTTCTTGAATGATTTTATCCAGACCGTTATTTTTTTGTGCCTGAATGTAATCAGCCACAGCTTTGTCTACATCTTTAACGACACCGTATTCGATCGGTTTGCTGCTTTCATCCGATACTTGATCGCGCTTAGCGAGCTCGCTCTTCATCGAATCTTCCGCAATGAACAGTCCATCAATCGGAGAGTTCACATTGTTAGGCTGGCTGGCAAATTCAGCTTCTTTCACCCAGAAGTCTTTACTATAGGTCTGCGTCGGACGCATGAATTGCGGCTTCCAGAACGCCCATTGGCCGCCCCATTCCATGTAGTTACTCGTCGAAGACTGCATACCTTGCGGATATTCGGCCGTTTCGCCATTCAAGACATACGTCTTGCCTTCGATTCCGTACTGAAGCAAGTCATACAGTGTTTTATCCTTCTCAAACATTTCCAGCAAACGAAGCACGCGATCCGGATGCTTAGAATTACGGTTGATTGCGACAACGTTAGCTAAAGCTGTCCGGTTTACGAATTTTTTATCAGGATACGCCTCCGACATATCCTGCTTATATGACGGATCTGTAAATCCTGGGTCAGCGTTCGCCCATTCGTGAGATGTAATTGTGAATAATAGCTTACCGTTGCGCCACTGAGCTTCAGCACCCTCTTTGTCGATCATCGCATCGCGATTGATCAGCTTATCGTCATACCACTTTTTGGCCAGAATCGCCGATTCTTTGAAGAATGGCTGTGTCTCCACAGGCATCACGGTAAGTTTTGGATCCTTCAAATAAAAGCCCAGCCCGTGAAAGTTCAGATCGACCCACTCATCGCGAATCATCTCGAGGGACAGCGGCGTTGTGCGAGACAGCTTCTCATTCGGATACGCTTGTTTCAGCTTACGCAGCAAGCCGTCGATGTCTTCAATCGTTTTAATCGAATCCGGGGCGATATCAATGCCAGCTTTCTTGGTAAGGTCAGAACGCCAGCCAATGAATTTGCGCTCGTTCATACGCATCGTCCAAGGGAGACCGACAATGTTGCCGTTTACTGTCGCTGCAGACAACGTTCCTTGATCTTGATATTTCTTGTAAAGCGTCGGTGCATACTTCGGAAGCAAATCATTCAGCGTCATGTATGAGCCTTTAGCCGCCATCTGCTTGTAAGATAACCAATCGCCGTCAAAGTTCATATCCCAGCTGTCGCCTGACGCAGCCATAACTAGCATTTTTTCCTTGAAGTCACCAAATGGTATGAAATTCACATTAAATTTGACATTTAGACCTTTTGACTTTACATATTCACTGATTTTGCTCCATACCTCGTCCGTAGCTGCTTTCTTATCGCCACCGAAGTACAGCTTCAGCGTTACTTCTTCTTCCTTGCTCTCCGTCGCCGAAGGCGTTGCTGTCCCCTTTTCGGTCCCCGTAGAAGTCGCCTTGCTGCTTGGCTGCTCCGCTTCTTTATCCCCGCTGCATCCTGCCAACGCAGAACCAACTAGCATCGTAAGCGCAACCGTCATCATCAGCTTTCTTTTTCCTCGTTGCATTCGGACATCTCCCCTGAATCAATTTGATTTGATTATATACTACACAGCCAGAGCTGTTATAGCCATACAAGAACTCGTTTCAACCCTTTACAGCACCAACCATCAAGCCTTTGACGAAGTAACGCTGTAAGAAAGGGTACAAGAATACGATGGGACCGATCGTCACGATCGTTAGAGCCATTTTGATCGACTCCGACGGAATTTGTGCGGAAATTCGCTGCATCGCCGCAGCGTTGCTGGAACTTTTGAGAAAATCCACATTAGAAATGAGTGTTCGCAATAGGAGTTGCAGGGGTTGAAGCTCCTGCTTATCAACAAACATCAGCCCAAGAAACCAATCATTCCAATAACCTAGTGCTACGAACAATCCTATGGTTGCCAGTACCGGCGTTGAGAGCGGTATAATCAGTTGAGAAAATATCCGGAACTCGCCTGCGCCGTCCATCTTAGCGGATTCATGTAAATCCTCCGGAATTGATAACATAAAATTGCGCATTAGGAACAAATTAAACGCATTGGCAAGCGGTGGCAGGATGAGCGCCCATAGGGTATCCTTTAGGTCCAGATATCTCACACAAATGATGTACCACGGAACTAGCCCACCGTTAAACAACATCGTAATAATGACATAGACCGATAGAATGTTACGGTATTTGAACGATCTTCTTGCCATGACATAGGCTCCCATACTCGTGACAAGCAAGGATAGGACTGTGCCGACCACTGTAACCAGAATGCTAATGCCGTAAGCGTTCACAATTCGATTTGAGCCGAGAAATAGAATACGATAGGAATCCAAAGTCACATGTTTGGGGATTAGCCGATATCCGAATTGCACAATATCACGTTCCGTACTCAATGAGCCTGAAATGACCATGATGAAAGGGAATAAGCATGATAAACTAAACAGAGCAATCCCTACGATAATCAGACTTTGCTGGAATGAAAATTTTCTCACCTGCATACCACTTTCTACCTCCTTGCTCGCTAGCTTTTAGAATATAGCCGAGTCCTTATCTACCTTGCGCGCTGCATAGTTGCTGCTCAATACGAGTACGAATGCGACGACCGATTGTAGGAAGCCCGCAGCTGATGCCATGCCGATATCGCCTGATTTGCGAAGGCTTCGGTACACCAAGGTATCGATAACATCCGTTGTCGGATAGAGCAGTGAAGCGTCTCCCACCATCGCGTAGAACATACCGAAATCGGCGTTCATGATTCTACCAACGGCTAGCAGCGTGAGAATCAGGATGGTTGGTTTTAGCATCGGAATGCTGATATAACGAATTTGCTGCCAACGCGATGCGCCGTCAATCGCTGCTGCCTCATAATAAGAGTTGTCAATCGATGTCAGTGCTGCCAAATAAATAATCGTACCGTAACCAGTTACTTTCCAACGAATGACGATTGTAAGGATGATTGGCCATAAAGCCGGTGCGCTATAGAAGTTGATTGGGTCAAAGCCCATCGCCTCCAGAACCCGGTTAACAGCTCCGCTCTCGAAATTCAGCAGATTGTACGTGAACACGCCGACGACAATCCATGAGATAAAAAATGGCAGAAACGTAAGGGACTGCGCAATGCTTTTGAAATATTTACTCCTCAGCTCGTTGAGCATCAGCGCAAGCCCCACTTCGAAAATTAGACCGACAGCAATGAACAACAGATTGAGCAGGATCGTGTTGCGGACAGCCCGGAAGGCCAAGGACGAAGACAACAAGTAGTTGAAGTTTTCATACCAAGGATGCATCCAATCGCTTCCGAAAATACCTTTCGAGAAATCAAAATTTTTGAAGGCGATGACCAGCCCGGCCAATGGCAAGTAATTAAACAGTAGAAGCAGCGTTGCCACAGGAAGGAACATGAGCAGCAGCGTACGGTGACGAATCAGCTCCCTCAGTACGCCATTTTTTCTCAGGACAACAGAGCGGGCAGGCTTCGTGACAGTCATAGTTTTCATAGCCGTTTACCTCTCTTCATTTGGTATACATGTATCATAAATCTATACGCCTGAAGCCGCCATGAGCCAAACATAAACTTTACAGTGCAAATTTAGCCTGTTCCACTAACTGCTTCACATCGCTTATTCAGCACAAAAAAACCCATAACTTCCTTGCGCAGTGGCTTCATGTCGGGCATGAATGCGCACTGCGCAAGGTTGTAATGGGCCTCAGCTAAGCTTCCTTCAGTATAGGGTGCTTGATGGTAATCTTCGTTCCGATATCCTTCCCACTTTCAATCGTTAGCTTGTAATTATCGCCAAAATATAATCGGAGACGGTCATTTACATTCCGCAAGCCTACACCCTTGTGTGACTGGGCATACATGACGTTTCCATCGGTATCTTCATGTAATTTCCTTAACGTTTCCTCGGGAATACCTTCTCCATTATCAGCGATTTCTATGATGATATCGTCCTCTTCTCTGCGGCCGGATAGTAAGATTTTCCTTTTCTCGAAATTGTCGCGGATGCTATGCTGAATAGCATTTTCGATCAGAGGCTGCAGCAGCAGCCGCAAGAACGGAAGTTCCAGTGTTTCATCATCGAAGGCATACAAGATGCGCACATTCTTCCCCATCCGAGCCTGTTCGATCCAGACATACGCTTTGACTTGCTCTATCTCCCTGCCCAGCGTCGTAATCTCTTTCCCTTGATTCAAGCTAAGTCGCAGTAAATTGCCCAAAGCCGACACCATCTCGCTAATCTCACTGCGTCCATGAATCTCAGCCTTCCAGCGGATCGACTCTAACGTGTTGTAGAGAAAGTGCGGATTAATTTGATGACTCAATACCTGAAACTCCAGCTCCTTCTTCTTTCGTTCCGAAAGAGAGGCTGCTTCCACCAAACCTTCAATCTTGTGGATCAAACTGTCAAATTCCCGATACAACCAGCCAACTTCGTCCTTACGAGATGAGGAGAGATGCAGGTGCTGCAGATCCTCCTTATCAACCTTGCGCATATGCCGAACAAGCTGCGCAATGGGTTGCGTGAAATAAATCGTCAAGTACACCACGACGAACATACAGCCGATCAAATAAACAACTAGGAAGATAATGAACAACCTGTTAATTTCTCGAATCGTCCCAGTTAACTCCGCAAGCGGCGTTAGGCTTACAATCGTCCATGGTTCATTATCCATGCGCAAATACGTCGGCAAATAGGCGGTGCCTTGAATATCAATGGATCCAGTAGCTCTCGAACCTGACTTCATCAGCTCATAGAAGGACTCCACTGGCACACGTTCTCCGGTCCATTTATTATCAACGGAATCAAAAACAACGATGCCCTGTTCGTTCAGTAGAAGCAGTTTTTGTCCCACCATTTGTTCCGCAGGAGTAAAAAATCGCTTCAACTGATCCTCTGATAAATCAGTGGATACAATGCCACGGGGAATCTGATCATATAAGCCTGAGAACCGCTTGATATACGTAATCAATGGTTTGGCATATTTCCCTTTCTGCGGCATAAACAGGTTCCAGGTCGGCGATACCGACGCCTTGGAACGTTGAAACCATGCCTCATTCTCAAGCTCCGCCGATTCACCGATTGTAGACATATAAGTGGGATACAAGGACGGCCGAATGGGGTATACATGAACTCGGAAAGCATCAATTGAGGGAATCGTTTGATACAGGCTGGTTAACATGTTGACCGTAAAGCTTTCTTCCTCCTGTGACGTTTGCGGCGGCTTCTCCAGATATTCCTGAATCTGTTTGTTGCCGATCAATTCGTTAATTTGATCATTTAGCTTGGTCAGGTACAATTCGAAGTTTTTCTTGGTTTGCAGTAAATAGCTTAGTGAAATACCCGTATTCGCATTGGATATGCCTTCAATCGATTTAATATGCGTGTAATAAGCAAACAAAAGAAAAGGCACGATTATGATCATGAAAAATATTAGAATGACACGGTTACGAAAGGAGTTCAGCCTCCGAAAGGATGCTTTATTCATCATCAATCCCCTGAAGCCTGCGATATTCCTTCGGCGTCAAACCTATCTCTCGCTTAAACAGCTTGGCAAAGTGGACCGGGTCCTTGTAGCCAACGATGGTGGCAATTTGATAAATTTTATACTGCACATCACCGAGCAATTTCTTGGCTCGCTCCATTCGCACATCGGTAACGTACTCCAAGAACGTCATCTGCTTTTCTTTTTTAAATAGCTTGCTCAGCCATACAGGAGTCACATAAATCGCGGCGGCCACGCTTTGCAGCGTAAGGCCATCGCCATATGACGCTTGAATGTATTTCTCCGCTTCCTGAATAAGTCGGCTTGGCGAAGAGGTTTGCTTTCTGAAGTCATCCGCAATCGCAAGCAAAAACGCTTGGACCTGAACACGCAACGAATCCAGCGTATCGTACTGTTCCAGTTGATCCCAAATCGCTATGGGATTTCTCTCCCAACTTCTATCGGACCAGCCCAACGAGACAGCCTTCTTAAATATTGAAAGAAGCCACTCAAAAATATTCTGCTGCACATCTTTGATATGCGAGCTGGATGATGGATTAAATAGATCAGCGAACCTGTCCATAGCCATGACGATATCCATGTCCGATCCATATCGAACCAAGTCCATCACCTCATCGGATGTACGGATAGAGGGGTCACTCGGCTCCATTTTCTCTTCCCATTCATGGCTAGTCCACAACCGGTTCCCTCCGTAAAGCGCTTTTTGCTCCAGAATTTCACCTGTCTCCACGTATCCAGCGTGAAGCTGCTTCAAGCTGACGAGCGTCGGACATAGCCCAATACTTACCTTTACTTTGACATAAGTCTCGATTCTTTCCATACAGATCATCGCTAATGACTTACCCTTCTCCCATTGCGAAACATCTTGACATTGCAGCAAAACGACCCACCTATGCTTGACATCTTCATAAGAAACGAATGCTTGACTATATTCTTCATCCACCGTTTGTTTGACAACGTTACCAATTCCGAACAGAATCAGCTCTTTCTCGTTGCGATAACCTTTCTTGTTATCTAATGCCTTTAAATCATCCACTTCTATGATCATCACCGTTATGCGGTCGCGAGCAATCCATTCCAGATGCAGTGTCTGCAAGCGGTGAATAATTCTCGATTCCCGATAAACATCGTACTCTTGTTCTACGATTTCCTTCAGCAGCTCTTCACTCATCTTGTGCAGCGCATTTTCTACATGACTGTTGAGCAGTATTTGATTATGCCTGTCTATACGTTCCCTCTCAAGTTGAGAAATGGCTCTCTCTATCACTTGGCCGAGTTCCGACGTATTAATCGGCTTCAGCAAATAGTCGAAGGCACCGAGCTTCATGGCTTGGCGGACGATTTCGAAATCGTCATACCCGCTGACAACAACAGCCTTCCAGGAGAAATCCGCCTCCTTTAGTAGTGCGTCGAGCAACTGGAGCCCTGACATCCTTTTCATTTTCATATCCGTTATGATTAATTCAGGTTTATGTTCAAGTGCCAAGGCTAACGCCGTATCCCCGTCTTCCGCCATCCATACTTCTGTAATGCCGTAAGTCGTCCATGGAAAAAAACTATGCAAGCCTTCCCGGATTCCCATTTCATCATCCACAATCAGAACACGCATCGGGCACCGCCTTTCTCCAAGCTGACTTGGTTGGAAACATAGATGGTTCCATCATAGAACGACTGAACCATACAAAGCAATGTGACATTATTAAACTTATATAGGTGAAAATTGTCCTCGAAACTCCCCCCTTGCAAAATAGCTAAGAATCACCTTAAAAAGTTAATTTTCGCTCATTGTTTGTAGTCTGTCAGAATCTTTAGAATGAGAGCGTAACTACATTATGACTTGGAAAAGAGGAATCACCAATGATGTCATCCAACAAAGTTGTTCATGTCATTTCCCATACGCATTGGGACCGGGAATGGTATATGCCCTACGAAGCCCATCATGTTAAACTGATTGAAAATATGGATACACTACTTCATACCTTTGCGAACGATCCCGAATACCGAAGCTTCTATCTCGATGGACAGACCATTATATTGGAAGATTACTTACAGGTATATCCAGAAAAAAGGGAACTCCTGTGTCAGCTTAGCCGGGATGGGAAGCTTTCTGTCGGCCCGTGGTATGTGTTGCAGGATGAATTCCTGACCAGCAGTGAAGCCAACGTCCGCAATTTGCAAATCGGACACAAGGATGCGGCTGCTTTCGGCTCGCTCTCAAAGCTTGGCTATTTTCCCGATTCGTTCGGTAATATGGGACAGGCTGCGCAGCTGTTGGCACAGGCAGGTATTTCGTCTGCTGTATTTGGCCGTGGCGTTAAGGCGACAGGCTTCAACAACAAGGTCGAAGAAAGCTCAGGTCTCGAATCCCCCTTCTCGGAGTTGCACTGGGAGGCTCCAGACGGTTCCCGAGTGCTTGGCATCTTGTTTGCGAATTGGTATAACAACGGTATGGAAATTCCAGTAGACCCGCTTCTCGCCAAACCCTATTGGGAGCATCGACTTGCGATGGCAGAGCGATACGCTTCAACGCCTCACCTGCTGCTCATGAACGGTTGCGACCACCAACCCGTGCAAACCGATCTGACCGCAGCGCTCCAGGTCGCCAGAGAGTTATTTCCAGAATATACCTTCATTCACAGCAGCTTTGATGCCTATATCAAACAGTTGCAGCAAGATGTCCCGCCCGACCTGAGCGTGACGCGCGGCGAACTTCGCGGGCAGCGGACGGACGGCTGGTTCACGCTTGTCAATACCGCTTCGGCGCGCATTCCTATCAAACAACTCAACCAGCAGAATCAGACACTGCTGGAAAAAGTGGCAGAACCTATTGCTGCCTTTGCTCATCAGCTAGGCCAGCCCTATCCACATGCGTTGCTGCAATACGCATGGAAAACGTTGATGCAGAACCATCCTCACGACAGCATCTGCGGATGTAGTGTTGATGAGGTATATCCGGAGATGAAGACCCGCTTTGCTAAAAGCATGGAAGTCGCACGCTCCCTCGTAAAGGAACGTGTGGCCTCCATTGCTAAGCAGGTGGACACCACTGACTTCACTGGGTTAGGGGAATCGGCAGCCCCGTTCCTCTTGTTCAATACAAGTGGATATGCCGGGGCTGGCGTCGTAACCATCGAAGTGGAGTTGGCCCAGCGCTTCTTTGATCAGAGCGAGGACCCTGTTGCCATAGCGCGACATGTGTGTGAAAACTCACATGCCGAAGGATACCTGATCGATGCCAATGGTCAGCCCGTCGCGCATACCATGGAGGACTTGGGCGTTCGCTTCGGCTATCAGCTTCCGAACGATCGTTTCCGTCAGCCTTACATGGCTCGCACGTTGCGATTAACCTTCGAAGCACGCGAGCTTCCGACAATGGGTTACGCGACATTCGCTTGGATTTCCGATCGAACGGTTTCAACAGCAGCTAGAGGTGCTCAAATGACCTCCTTGGTAACAAGCCCCTCGACACTGGAAAATGACCTGCTACAAGTGTCCATAGAAGCCGACGGCAGCTACACAGTGTTGGATAAAAGAAGCGGCCAATTGTTCGAACGGATCGGTATATACGAAAATACAGGCGACATCGGCAATGAATATATCTTTAAGCAGCCAAACGGTGATTTGCCGATCACAACCCGCGGCCTGCAAGCCGACATTCGTATCGTCGAGGATACACCTTATCGAGCAGCTATTCAGATCACGCATCGGTTGGATATTCCGAAACAGGCTGATGAGCGACTTGCTAAGGAGATCGCTACGATGGTATCATTTCGCGAACGTCAAGCGCAGCGCAGCAAGGAGCTCGCCACACTTGTCATCCAGACGACTATTAGTCTGGATCGTTCGGGACAAGGCGTGCGTGTCCGTGCAGTCATAGACAATCCAGCGTCCGATCATCGTCTGCGTGTGCTGTTCCCTTCCGGTGTACAGGCAGCCATTCATTATGCGGACTCCATCTTCGAAGTGGCTGAACGACAGACGGTTCCTGCTCCCGAGTGGGAAAATCCGAGTCACTGCCAGCACATGCAGACGTTTGTCGATGTCCAGGAAGAAAACCGAGGATTAGTCATTGCAGGCAAAGGCTTGAATGAATACGAAGTGCTGCAGGACGATCTCGGTACGATTGCCGTGACGATTCTGCGTGCGGTCGGGGAGCTTGGAGATTGGGGTGTCTTCTTGACACCAGATGCTCAATGTCTTGGCCGTAATGAGGCCGAATGGATGATCATTCCGCATACTGGCGGGGCTGACAGGTTCGAAGCGTATCGGCATGCCTATCAATTCCCTGTTCCACATACTATCTGCCAGACAGATGTTCAGGAAGGCTCACTCCCCCCTATTCATTCCTTTTTGGCTTGGGAAGGAACTGGCCTAGCCTTCTCAAATTTGAAAATAAGCGAAGAACGCGGCGATTTCATAGCCAGGTGGTATAATCTCTCTCGCAACTCAACGGAGCTTCGAATTCTTCGTGATTCCCCTTGTCCTATGTATCATAGTGACATATTAGAAAAACATCGCACAGAAGTTTCAGGGGAGATTATCCAGGTGGGTGGTTATAAGATTACAACAATTGGAATATTAGCGTAACTGAAGGATTGACAAAAGCGAGGGGTACAGCGGTCATTACAATACGAGGTCAGACGATAATCATCGGCTGACCTTGTATTATTTTCAAGCAATTGTGAAGGTCTTATTTCATTTCGGGCAAAAACCCTTTGGAACTCCCCTCATTCTCTTTCATACCAGTACACCGGCACCCCTCGAACAAACCTCATTCAAGTTTCCATGTAGAAGTAATCACCCCAGATGTCATGAAAAAAAAAGATGACCCCTGTGTAAAAACAGGAATCATCTACTGTTCGCTTACCAGTTAAACTAAGTTTCCGAAATGTTCTTATACGATTTCAAGACCTGCACTTGCATAGCCAACAACTGTGTTGAGGAGACTCAAGCCAGCGGCTGTACAAGAGAAAACCATGAGAAGTCGTGTTTGGGCAGTAACTGGAATTGAAAGTCCAGTCGTAAGACCATTTGAGACGGCTCCGATCGCGACAACACCAGTAAGGCTTGGCGCGAGTGTGACTATTGCTCCTGGTACTGGTGTGAATAAGTTATCTGGTGTGGTTGACTCATATAGTTGTGCTGTTACAGTTACGGTAGAGCCAACAAGTGAAAGGGCAGCTGTTATACTCAAATAAGCAGCCATCGAGGAAATAACACCAGCACGCGGCACAGAGAAGGCCATGTTGGTCAAAGCCACGGCATCAATGGTACCGCCAATTAATGAGACGCCTGCAGTACTACTACCAAATGCAACCACACTTGTCGTTCCAACTAATCCACCTGCAATCGTCGTTAACGTAACTGGTAATCCCGATGAAAATGGAATAATAGCTCCTGTTCCATTTGCGCCTGTTACACCTGTAGCTCCTGTTGCTCCAGTTAGACCTGTTGCTCCTGTTGCACCAGTTAAACCTGTTGCTCCTGTTGCTCCTGTCGGACCTGTTACACCGGTTGCTCCTGTTCCACCAGTTAAACCTGTTGCTCCTGTAGGACCTGTTGCGCCTGTCGCTCCTGTAGGGCCTGTAACTCCTGTTGCGCCAGTTACTCCGGTTGCTCCTGTAGGACCTGTTGCTCCTGTTAAACCTGTTGCTCCTGTCGGACCTGTTACTCCGGTTGCTCCTGTTGCACCAGTTAAACCTGTTGCTCCTGTAGGACCTGTTACACCGGTTGCTCCTGTCGGACCTGTTACTCCGGTTGCTCCTGTTGCACCAGTTAAACCTGTTGCTCCTGTCGGGCCTGTCCCTCCTGTTGCACCAGTTAATCCAGTTGCTCCTGTAGGACCTGTTGCACCTGTCGCTCCTGCTAAACCTGGATCACCAGTTGCCCCTGTAGCTCCTGTAGGACCTGTCCCTCCTGTTGCACCAGTTAATCCAGTTGCTCCTGTCGGACCTGTTGCACCTGTAGCTCCTGCTAAACCTGGATCACCAGTTGCCCCTGTTGCTCCTGTCGGGCCTGTCCCTCCTGTTGCACCAGTTACTCCAGTTGCTCCTGTAGGACCTGTTGCGCCTGTCGCTCCTGCTAAACCTGGATCACCAGTTGCCCCTGTTGCTCCTGTCGGGCCTGTCACTCCTGTTGCACCAGTTACTCCATTTGCTCCTGTTGGACCTGTTGCGCCTGTCGCTCCTGTAGGACCAGTTGCACCTGTGTCCCCTGTTGCTCCCCCAGTAGGTCCCGTTGCTCCAGTTACTCCTGTTGCCCCTGTTAATCCGGTTGGACCTGTTACACCAGTAGCTCCTGTTGGACCTGTAACCCCTGTCGCACCTGTCACTCCTGTTGCACCTGTTGCACCTGTCACCCCTGTCGCACCTGTCACTCCAGTCGCACCTGTCACTCCTGTTACTCCAGTCGCACCTGTCACTCCAGTCGCACCTGTTGCACCTGTTGCACCTGTCACTCCAGTCGCACCTGTCACTCCTGTTACTCCAGTCGCACCTGTCACTCCAGTCGCACCTGTTGCACCTGTTGCACCTGTCACTCCAGTCGCACCTGTCACTCCTGTTACTCCAGTCGCACCTGTCACTCCAGTCGCACCTGTTGCACCTGTTGCACCTGTCACTCCAGTCGCACCTGTCACTCCTGTTACTCCAGTCGCACCTGTCACTCCAGTCGCACCTGTTGCACCTGTTGCACCTGTCACTCCAGTCGCACCTGTCACTCCTGTTACTCCAGTCGCACCTGTCACTCCAGTCGCACCTGTTGCACCTGTTGCACCTGTCACTCCAGTCGCACCTGTCACTCCTGTTACTCCAGTCGCACCTGTCACTCCAGTCGCACCTGTTGCACCTGTTGCACCTGTCACTCCAGTCGCACCTGTCACTCCTGTTACTCCAGTCGCACCTGTCACTCCAGTCGCACCTGTTGCACCTGTTGCACCTGTCACTCCAGTCGCACCTGTCACTCCTGTTACTCCAGTCGCACCTGTCACTCCAGTCGCACCTGTTGCACCTGTTGCACCTGTCACTCCAGTCGCACCTGTCACTCCTGTTACTCCAGTCGCACCTGTCACTCCAGTCGCACCTGTTGCACCTGTTGCACCTGTCACTCCAGTCGCACCTGTTGCACCTGTTGCACCTGTCACTCCAGTCGCACCTGTCACTCCAGTCGCACCTGTTACTCCTGTTGCCCCTGTCGCTCCTGTTGCCCCTGTCGCTCCTGTTGCCCCTGTTGCTCCTGTTGCTCCTGTTGCTCCTGTTGCTCCTGTTGCTCCTGTTGCTCCTGTTGCTCCACCACTACCGCCAAATTCCAGCTCTAGTTCAGCGCCGTTGTTCATTTTAACCTTGAATTCTTTTACAAAAACCCAGTTAATACTGTCGAGCCACTCATTCATCATTTCTTCTCTTTCAGCTTCATTTTGATCTTCATCAAACGATAACTTTTCCTTCTGACCATTGAAGTACTCGATCTTGAGCTTCTCGATATCTTCGATATCAAGTTGATCCAGCAATTTTTCGACTTTAGATCGTTTTGACAATGTCGTTTCCTCCTTGAAAATAGTATTTTGTGATCTATATAATATAAGCAGAAAGTCTCGCTGAAGCTTGTACAGTTACCCTAGTAGAAACGTATATTTTTAGTAGATTGCTAGACTAAACTGACTATTAGATGAACATATGGCGCTAAAACCACGCAAAAAAATCTGCGAAGCTATTGAAATAGCAAAAAAGCCGTCAATTTCTTGACGACTTTACTCAATCTACTCCACTTTATATGATTCAATGGCTGTTAGACGAAACATTAAGCTTTGGTAATCTCCTTTGAGAGCTGGCAGCACATAACCAACTCGCTGGAGATAATCACCGCCATAACTGTCACCCGGTCCGGCTAATGGTTCCCCAGCTATTAATCGATAATCGATTTGTTCATTTAATCCTTTAAGACGCAGCCTCTTTATTGGACCCGCAATAGCGGCCTGAACCTGAAAGTAGA
This sequence comes from Paenibacillus pectinilyticus, assembly GCF_001700435.1. Classification (GTDB taxonomy): domain Bacteria; phylum Bacillota; class Bacilli; order Paenibacillales; family NBRC-103111; genus Paenibacillus_E; species Paenibacillus_E pectinilyticus. The sequence goes on along the minus strand of NZ_LYPC01000027.1, from coordinate 788,603 downwards.
AAACTACGGCTTCTTGACGATCCTCCGTTACAAACATCCATGCCGCTTCTTCTGCCTCAAAAGGGTTTAACAATCGATAGAAATCACCAAATTGCACGATGCGCCTGATTTGTTTATAGCAGGCAACTTGTTCGCCAATAGCAAATTTCTCCTCTTCCGACAGCTTCGTTAAATCGAGCTGATAGCCAAATGAACCTGACATGGCCACATAGCCGCGGGTTTGCAGTGGAGTCGTCCGACCAATTTGATGGTTGGGCACAACGGATACATTCGCCCCCATTGTTACGGGGGGATAGACTAGGCTTGTGCCGTACTGAATTTGAAGCCGGCTAATGGCGTCCGAATTATCGCTTGCCCAGGTTTGCGGCATGTAATAAAGCATGCCTGGATCGAATCGTCCGCCGCCACCCGCACAACTTTCGAATAAAATATGAGGAAACTTGGAAGTGATGCGTTCGAGTGTCTGATACAAACCGAGCATGTACCGATGCGCGGTCTCTCTCTGTCGATCCTTCGGCAGCAGCTGCGAGCCAATCTCTGTGAAATTACGATTGAGATCCCACTTCACATAAGCGATCGGTGCGCTTTCAAGTACCTTACATACGGCATCTACAACGTATTCGACTACGTCGCTACGAGACATATCAAGCACCAGTTGACTCCGGCTTTCTGTACGCCGCCGCTCCGGTACATGCAAGCACCAGTCAGGGTGTTTGCGGTATAGGTCACTATCCGGTGATACCATCTCTGGTTCGAACCAAAGTCCAAACAGCATGCCTTGCCTCGCAATGCGATCAGCAAGATCTTGCAAACCATCCGGTAATTTGCTCTGATCAACAACCCAATCACCCAGTGAAGAATGATCATCGTTGCGTTTGCCGAACCAGCCATCATCTAAAACGAATAGCTCCATGCCAAGCTTTGAGCCTTCTTGGGCGATCTGCTCCAACTTCGCAGCATCGAAATCGAAATAGGTAGCCTCCCAGTTGTTAATCAGAATTGGCCGCTCTAGGTGGCGATAAGTGCCACGGCATAGTCTGTCACGGTAGAGGCGATGATAGATACGAGACATGCCACCCAGCCCCTGATCAGAAAAAACAAGCACCGCCTCTGGCGATTGGAACATCTCTCCTGGCATAAGCAGCCAGCTAAAATCAAAAGGATTAATCCCCATCTGTACCCGTGTAGTAAAGAACTGATCCACTTCCGCGTGGGCTAGAAAGCTGCCACTGTATACAAGATTAAACCCGTATACCTCTCCTTGATCCTCTCCCGCTCCCTTGGACAAAAGGGCAACAAACGGGTTCTGCTGATGCCCACTCACGCCGCGCCTGCTCTCTACCGTATGTCCGCCTGGCGTGAGTGACCTCCGGTAAATGGCCCTTTCACGAAGATGCGCGCCAGATAAATGCAGAAAGTCGAATTCCGCATGTGGCAAATCAACGCTCATCGTCAGCACCCGCTGGAGTCTTAGCGGCTCATTGCCATTATGAACAAAACGAACCGAGCGCGTGATCGCATCATAGGTTGGAAATACACTGTAAGTAAGGAACACGGACAATCCAATCAGTGCATCGTAAAGCTCAATCTCCAGCGTCTGTGCTTCCTCATCCGATTCCACATAGGTCGCCGGCAAGCCCGCTAAAGTAGGCTTGCCACTTGTAATTCGATGTGAACGATACGTCAAATCGGTTACCGAAGTACCATTCTCAAGCAGCACTTCAAACATTGGCGGTCGGAAATCACCCGCGCCGTAAGCCGGAAATTCCTGTGGAAGCGTATCTGGTGAATACGCCGGCTCAGCCGGGTCGGGTCGAGGGGAGACCGTGCTTCTGGCGCGAAGAGCCAAATTTCGGTGAAGGTGGTCTGAACGCACACTTTTGCCCCAGTATAGGTGAGCAAGCAATCCCCATTTCGTAACTTGAAAAGCATAACTGGTCTGTGCGGTTTGGAGATGGAACAACTGATGGGTTTCATCGTACAGAATTGGCATACTGACACCTCATAATGATTTATCCACCCTAACCTATTTGGCCAAAACGACGTACACGCAGATCGGCTTGCTCTTTATGGCCCATGAAATTCTCTATTTCACAAAGCCGTGAAACATAGGCTCCGACCAACGAACTTGCCTCCTGTGTACAGCGCTGATATGTGCAAGTTTTCAAAAATTTACCCACCCAGAGACCGCCCGTATACCTAGCAGCACCTTTGGTCGGAAGTGTATGGTTCGTGCCGATGGCTTTATCCCCATAAGCGACATTGGTTTCGGGACCGAGAAATAACGCACCGTAGTTGGTCATATTTTCCAAGAAGTAATTCGGATCTTCCGTCAGTACCTCTACATGCTCGTAAGCAAGTTTATCCGCCTCGATAATCGCTTCATCTATACTATCTACAACCAGAACGGTGCCGTAATCCCGCCATGCCACACCCGCGATATCGGCAGTCGGCAGCACTTGAAGCTGCTTCTCAATTTCTAGCAATGTTTCTCTGGCCAACTTCTCCGATGTTGTGATCAAAGCTGCAGGTGACGTAGGTCCATGTTCCGCCTGACCCAGCAAATCAACAGCCACCATCTCCGCATCAGCCGTGTGGTCGGCAATCACCAACACTTCGGTCGGACCGGCGATCAGGTCGATCCCTACTTTTCCGAACAGCTGACGTTTAGCTTCAGCAACGTAGGCATTCCCTGGCCCGACGAGCATATCGACGGAAGCGATCGTTTCCGTCCCGAGCGCCATAGCGGCCATAGCCTGAATACCCCCGAGCAGATAAATTTCATCTGCACCCGCGAAGGCCATCGCACAAATCGTTGCGGCAGGTATCTCCCCTTTGATCGGCGGCGTGCAAGCGATCACTCTTGGAACACCGGCAACCTTGGCCGTTAAGATACTCATATGTGCGGAGGCAACCATGGGATAACGACCGCCGGGGATATAACAGCCAACACTGCTGACAGGAATATGCTTATGTCCAAGAATGACGCCTGGCAAAGTCTCGACCTCCAGGTCCTGGATGGTCTCCAACTGTTTTTCCGCAAAATTGCGAATTTGCCGCTGCGCGAAACGAATGTCCTCTTTTACAGCATCAGGCACGCGAGCTATAATTTCTTGAATCTCTTCCTGGCTTAATAGGAAGCTCGCAGGTGACCATTGGTCAAATTTTTCGGATATACGGCGAACCGCTGCATCCTTATTCGTGGCGATTTCTCGGATCACTTCCTTGACCGTATGGTATACCGATTCCTCATTAGACACATTTGCTGCTAACTGAGCATTCCCTTGTTTTAGATAGGTAATCATGCGTAGCTCCTCATCTAATCATAGTTTTTTTCAACATAACCCTCATTTAACTTCCCACATAGAAGGAGTTATCACTTGGTCAGGCACTTTTGAAAACGCTTTCCCTAGCAAATCTAAGGTCTTTTCACTTATGGCGGGCGTTTGCAGTAACGCTATATTCGCTTCGACCTGTTCCGGTGTTTCAGCCCCAAACACAATGCTGGCGATCCCTGGCATGTGGTGGATATAGGAAAATGCCAATTCAGGCACCGACATGCCTTCTTGCTCGGCGTATGTGTGCAGCAGGGTCAGCCATGGCGCTGCTTGTTCCAACCGTTCACTCAATTGAGACGGTGAAAGAAAGAACAGTCCTTGCAGATATATGCTTCTTGCAAATAACAGCTTTTTTGCCGCCTGCAGTTGATGGAATGTCCCATTTGCAAACATCCGACGATCCATCACATTAATTGGTAGCTGGACGATTTCATAGAAGTCATTCTGCAGCTCCTGCCAATTGTCTGCGAAATCACGTGCTTCGAATGAGAGAAGTGACGCTCCCACTTTGCCGATATGGCCTCGTTTCACTTGCTTCTGCAGTAATTCGGTAATTTTACCCCCGAATTGGCCGAGTACATTCGGGCGATGCAGCAGCATTGCCGGGACACAATCGGTCTGCAAGCGTTCCATCGAATTGCTGATTGTAGCTTCAATCTGAGTTTCCAAATCTGTGAGTGTCGTCGTGGTATCCACGTGCAAAATAAGCTTCGAAATGATCGTAGCTGAGCGGGACTGCTGTCTGAAATAATTGCCAAGCACCTGTTCCGAGTTTCCATAAGCACTTGCCGTGTCTAGACAGGTAATGCCCCCATCTATAGCCGCATTTAGAATACGTCCTGCCATTTCTTCATTCGGCTGCCCTTGTTGATTCGCAATCCCATAGGACATACCCAGCTGCACAGTCCCCAGCGTCAAAGGTGAGATCCTGGATGTCCACAGTTGGTTCTCGGTTACAATAAGTCCTCATCTCGCTTTCTTTATGGCGTCATAACACGAAAGCTTATTCCCTCTTGCGAATACGTTTGGCATAGGCAGGACGGCCAAAAGACGCCGTAGGCACCTCGCCTTGCGGATGATATTGATATTCGTCTTTTCCACGCATCATATAGAGCTGATAGTTTGGGTACACATTCGGATCCCACTTCACCATCGTTTTGGAGTAGCGGATGACAAAGCCAATTCGCCAGCGATCGGAACTGTTCACTCCCGAACCATGGATGAGTGAATCGACATGCATGGATATTCCACCTGCAGGAATCACCATAGATACCGCATCTTTTTCGCTGAACGTTCCCTGCTCCAGCTCAAACGATAGAATAGCATCATCCCCAGCAATCTTATGTTGAATAATGCCCGCTTTATGTGTACCAGGTATCACCTTCATAGCTCCATTAGCTTCATCCACATCGGTAAAAGCCAGCCACACGGTGACCGTATTATTCAGCGCAGTCGACCAATAATACGAATCTTGATGCCAGGGAACCGTTTTGTCCGAATGCGGCGATTTGGTAATAAATTCACTAGCCGCCAAATAAAAATCTTCACCCAATACACCTTCGACATAGGTAAGGATTTGCGGGTGCGCGCAAATGTCATACAGCCAACGGCTCGTTTTATGCCATCCCATGATGTCTGAAGGGTTCTCATCATCCTGCAATAACGAGACAATTTGCGCATAGCCTTCTTGTAACTGCTTCATTTCTTCTCCGACAAAAATCACAGGAAGACCCAGTAGATAGCCTTGATCCTCGTAAAATTGCTGCTGCTCTGCGGTTAGTTTGTTCAGCTCCATCACGCAAACTCCTTTATTCATCGTTTTGAACACATTCGAATGACTAGGCGATTCCTGGCGAAGGCTCGCGCACCTTTTCGGATGTCCCACCATTGGCATACGACTGATTCAACGCTTCTGCCACATAAAGCGGGTAAATGCCGTCTTCCAAGCTGCACATAGGCTCGGCCCCGGAATGGAGAATATCGACAAGATGATTAATCGCATTCTCCATGTTACTGGATTTACCGAGAACACCTCTCTCACTATGTTCGAGCACGAGGCTTTTCATGCTAGCTTGCAGTGGATGCGGTTCGGTCATATAGGAACGGATCTCATCCCCACCCTGCACCATTTCGATCACGCCACCATCAAAATACAACACGATTTCAAACAGATTATAATTTCGGTCGTCGAATGCCTCTGCGTATCCTGAAATGCTGCCGTTTGCTGCTGTAAACAAGAAGGAATACGTCCAATCCTCCACGAGATCTAGATTCGTGGGAACACGTTCAACCACTTTGACTTGCTCGATAGACCCCGCCATATAACGAACCATATCAAACAGATGTGATCCCGTATTGTAAATACCACGGCTGTAACGCAAGTGAATCTTCTTCAGCTTCCCGTACGTCTCGTTTCTAACCGCCGACCGAACCTGCATCGCGCCTTCGCTCCATCTCCTGGACAAGTTGACGACGACCGTTCGCTCGGGATACTGCTGAAGCAGGGATACGATACGCTCCGCTTCACCAATGCTGGTCGCGACGGGCTTTTCCAGAAAGATGAGCCGTGCGCTAGACTGTTCCAGCACAGATCGAAGCAACTCATAACGGACAGTTGGCGGTGTACAAATACTAATCATATCCAACTCATGGTTCCTTAGCATGGAGGGCAAGGCCCCATCCGGATAATACTTTGTCTCCGGTGCGATCATCGCCAGAAGATCCGCCTGCTCCTGTCGCCTGCCGACACCTGCCGCCAACTCCACCTGCGGATGCAATTGGTACGCCATAACATGGCTGCTAGCTCTTCCTTTAAAGGGAATATCGAAGGTTAAGCCGATCTTGCCAAGTCCTATTACAGCAGCACGATACATCGAGAGGCCCCTCTTTCTTCATCAAGTTCAGATGCAGATCAACCCTTCAAAGCGCCTCCGGTAATGCCTTCCGTAAAATATTTCTGGAAATATAGAAAGATGAGCAGCACGGGAAGTGTGGCGAACATCGCCCCAGCCATGGCAACGCCATAGTTCGTTTCCAGTTCCGATATTTTTTGGGCAACTTTGATACCAACCGGCAACGTGAACATCTTTTCACCGTTCAGCACGATCACTTGCCAGACATAGTCATTCCAGGTATTGACGAAGGTGAAGATGGCTAACACGCCAATCCCAGGTTTAGCCAGCGGCAGCATAATGCGCCTGAAGGTTTGCCACTCACTGCAGCCATCCATTTTCGCTGCTTCAATCAATTCACTTGGAAGCGATGACATGAACTGCTTCAATAAGAAAACCCCGAACGGCCAGCCTACAACTGGGAGCAGTACGCCCCATTTTGTATTAATGAGACCTAAATCATTTAGAAGCTGAAACAGCGGGATGAACAGCACGGTATGTGGGATTGTCATGGCGGCAACCATCACGGTGAACAGCCATTTGGAACCATTGAATGGAATTTTCGCTAATGCATAGGCGGACAACGAGCTAACCGCGATGACGAGGACGGTGGCAACCAAGGAGATAAACATGCTGTTATAGAACCAAGTGAATATCGGATTACTCGTTACCAAAGACGTATAATTATGAAATGTCGGGTGAACCGGTACCCATTCTGGCGGGATTTGCAACGCAACCTTGAGGTTCTTTAGCGATCCGCTAACCATCCAATAGAAGGGCCAGAGAAAGAACAAGGTTAATATCCACAGGAAGAGATGTCCTCCCCAGAGCGGTGACTTTTTATTCGGCATCCTCGTTCCCCCCTCCCTTAATATTCAATATCCGATTTGAGAAATTTGAACTGAACATAAGCGATCAGACTGATGATGACACATAAGACTAGCCCCATCGCATTTGCGACGCCAAAGTTCATATTCACGAACGCCTGCTGATAAATGAGCATCATGATCGTCGTTGTCCGGTAAGCCGGCCCGCCACCTGTCATGATGAGAATAATGGCAAACACTTGAAAGGCACCGATTGTGCCCGTCACAACGACATAGAGTAACGTTGGCTTTAACATGGGAAGCGTGATCCGATAGAACATTTTTCCAGGTTTTGCTCCGTCCAGTGAGGCAGATTCGTAGAAATCCTTCGGGATCCCTCCAAGCGCCGCTGAAAATACAACAACTGCTGAACCAACGGAAATGGTTAAGACAATTAAGGATAAGGCAAGTGTGGCCGAATTCACCCCCAGCCAATTGACCGATTGGAGACCCAATTTCTCAAGGACGTAATTACCCAACCCAAATTGGCCGTTATAAATGTATTGCCAAACTAAGGTCAAAGAGACTATCGACGTCACACCTGGAATATAGAAGGCAGCTTTGAAAAACGATTGCATCTTCTTGGGATACGTATGAATGGTAACCGCAATCATTAAGGCAATAACAGTGATGGATGGCACCAAATATAAGACAAACTCCAATGTGTTGCGAATCGACTTCCAGAACAATGCGTCCGAAAAAATGGTGCGATAATTGTCCAATCCCGACCAATAGTAATGGGTATAATCAAACCCATAAAAGCTGCTCTTGATTGCTTTGAGAATGGGGTACACAACAAAAAGCAGGAAAAACAACAGCATAGGAAGGACGAAAAGCCAGCCACTGATTTCTCTGCGCATACGGATGCTGCTGATCTTACCCTGTTTCATTGGTTTCTCCCTTCCTTCTACCACTAGGTCTATATGAAATTGCGGCAGGAGACTACGGCCATCCTGCCGCCTAGTGACGACTACTTATTGTATTTGGTTATAGTGTCATTAAACTTTTTCGAAATGGTATCAATCGTTTGTTTTGGCGTGGACATACCGATAAACAATTTCTGAATTTCTGGGAACATGGCCGCTCTCATTTCCGGATAGCCCTTAATACCCCAGCCTGGATCAATAACTGGCCATTCCTTTGTTTTCGTCGCGAGTTTAGCTAAGAACTGTAATTCAGGGTCACTTTCCGTCCATGCAGGTGCTTTGCCAAGCGGATCGAACGATTTCATCGCCGTTTGGAAAATGACATTATCTTTCATCGTCCAGTAAAGGAATTTCTTCGCCCATTCTTCTTTAACCGCATCCGAGTTCTTGAATACAACACCGAACCCGACTTCCGATTTTAACGCCGCTTGACCAGGTGTCGTCGATGGGAAGTTGACATACATGTACTCATTCGGTCCACTCACACTTCCGTCTTTCAAGCCGTTCTTAATGATATCGGAGTGAGCCGCAGAGGCAACAACCATGCCATTCTTGCGCTGTTTCCAATAATCAAGCGCGTTCGTAGATGTCAACGTTTCAGGATGCGGTGTGACTAAGCCTTCATCGACGAGCGATTTGAAGAAGGCTAACGCTTTTTCCGTTTCCGGGCTGTCGCCTGCCGTATATTTCGTGTAATCGGCGTTGAACAGTTTGGCCCCATAGCCCGAAATGATATTGTTATAAATTTGATCCCCTTGTTCGTTCAATGCGAAAAGCGTCAGTCCATATACGCCTTTATCTTTATTAGCCACAGCCTTCAAAGCTGCTTTGAATTGGTCTGGCGTCCATGTGCGGAATTCATCTTGCGGCAGCAGGTTTTCAGCTCCAGCCTCTTTCCACAAGGACTTGTTGAGAATCAAGCCGAGCTGCGTTGAATAATAGGGCAGCGTCACAACCGTGCCGCCTACCGATACCATTTTCATCATATCCGCACTCTTCTTAACTTGAGCTAAATCGGCTGGCGGAATGATATCCTCGAGGGAAGCCAGTGCCCCCATTTGCCCATAAGCCAATGTGCGTCCTGGGTAATCCAGAAACACGTTAGGTGCCGACTTGGAAGCGATAGCTGTTGTCACCTTTTCATTAATGCCATCGAACGGAATGAGTTCAAGGTTTACTTTGACATTCGGATGGAGTTTGTTCCATTCAGGCAGCAAATCTTCTTTAAACCAGTCACCGGCCTTTTGACCTGGTTTGTACGTGCCGTTCGGAGCCGCCCATACCGTCAGTTCGATTTTAGGATCTTCTTTCGAAGCTTGTGTAGCAGTAGCCGTGCTTGTACTGGTGGTCGGAGCAGCGCTAGTCGTCGGCTTGCTGGAAGCGCTGGAACCATCATTGGAACTGCATCCTAGTGTAGTCCCCACCAAAAGCGATACGCTTGCTGCAACAAACAGTGATTTAAACTTCATGTTATGAATCATACGCGTCTTCCTCCCTTTTCTTTTTATCAACTGCATCCTCGCTAAACCACTTGCATCCCCTTGTGTTAAGAAATTGTAAGTATGGCCTACCCACAAATTAGCATGCGACAACGACGTCTGAGTAGGTGAAATTAGTTAGAAAGACGTGGAATTCGTTAGTCTTACACACGAATATAAAGAAAATGACCTATATCTATAAAAAACCAAGTTCTATTTTCAGCCAATCTGGCCTAAAAGTTGCTTGCGATACTGCGAAGGAGACAACCCTGTATTCTCCTTGAACCAAATACTGAAATAATGCGGATCTGTAAAGCCGACCTGGATCGCTACTGTTTTGATTTTGTTGCCTGGCTCCATTAACATGCGTTTGGCGTGCTCCATGCGCACTTGGCCCACATAGTCTGTAAAACCGACGCCAACTTCTTTCTTGAACAATTGGCTGAAATAATTCGCATTCAATCCGATCTGCTCGACGACAGAGTCGATGCCAAGTCCGACATCACTGTATTGCTCATGAATGATCTGCAAAGATTTGATAATATTCCTGCTTTGCTTCTTCTCTTGCTGCTCATTCATGCCTAAATGCTCTCTGAGCAGCGCGATAAACTGCCGTCCATTCTTCTCTAAAGGCTGAGATAGCAGCTTCTCTTGTACATCGCCGAACCAATTTTTGTTCAGTACCGCCGACTGACCTGATTTAATCAACAGCTTATACAGGTGATTGTAGAGCGCTGCCATTAAGGCATAGAGGACATGTGGAACGAGATGACTGGCTCTAGCATAAACAATCAGCTCTTCCATGACGGCCGCACAGTTGTCGATATCACGTTCCTCCATATAATAGAGGAGCTTATTTTCAAACGCTTCTGGATATTGCGATTTCCATGAATCACCAACGAAGTAGATGCTGGTCTGCTCATCCATTTGTTCCCCTACCAAGTAATTCAGCAATGTCTTGGCCTCTTCGAAGGAAGTCTTGATTAAGTTAAAATGTTCATATTCGTTTCCGACAAAAGCATAAATCTGTACATCAAGCCGCTCTTTCAGCACAGCAATCAGCAACTTAATTTTATCTAAAGCCTTTTCATATGCGCCATTGAAAATCAAACAATACTGCTCATCGGATAAGGAAATGCTGATCATTTCTTGCCCGTCTTCTAATTCATGAATAATTGATTCCAGCCGATCTAAGTCCTCTTTCTCATACCGGTCATGCAAATGCAGAAGCACGACCCGAAAAGAGGCGGAATTAAGGTGAAACCCCAGTCTTTCTTCGAATCGCTGCGCTTCAGGTTCCGTCATACTTCCTTCCAGCATGGAGCGGACCAGCTTCTCCCGCATGAGCGGCTCACCTTCACGGACTTTATCGATCATATGATTGAATGCCCGCCCAAGATCCCCAAGCTCATCCTTATATAAAGGTTGAAATTTCAAAGTCAGATTGCCCTGCTCGACATTTCGAAGCATTCGAATCATTTTCCGCAGCGGCATGGAAATACTCCTTGAGATAAAAACCGATACAATCACCATCAGCGCGAGGGATCCCCCGAGAAACGCCACCCATAAATTGTTAATATTCTTAAGATCCTTGAGCAGCAAGCTCTGAGGAATCGTATGAACAAACGTCCAATTGGTCAAAACGTGCTTCGAATACGCCACGACATAGTTGTCAGGCTCTTGCGTATAATGCCCTTTGGTTCCAGTTAGCTGAGAAATATCAATAGGAGGAATGCTTTCTCTGCCCCCTGCGGAAAAGATAAAGCCATTTGAATCGACGATACTGTTCGTGCCTTCGTCTAGATTGGATGAAGCCAAGTAATTATCGAGAATCGTTGGAGAGATCGAAATGATGAGATAACCGAGGATTTGTAAATTATTTTTATCATAAATCGTTTTGAACATCACAATGGACGTTTGCTTATCACGCCACCGAATGAACGACCAGAGCGAGTTGCTGCTCTTATTGTTCGCCATTTTGTCATACCAGCCTTGGTTGATGAACTCATCACTGACCAAATAACTGGGGGTAAAATTCATTCCAACACCACTGTCATAGACATTTTTGTACTTATCCACCAGATAAATCGCTTCAATGCCATAAAATCGGTCGGATAACTGTCTTAATTGATCATAAATATAATTGTAAGCCTGAATGCGAGGGAGGCCGTTCAAACTCTCCGCATTGCCGCTTAAGGGGTCTTGAATATTGTCATTGTAAACCAGCAATTGTGACGACTTCTCAATACTTTGGAAGTAACTGTCCATGCTGCCTGTAAAATACTCAATTTTTTGCAGCATCGCATTGCCTTCCCGGTCTGTCATGAATCGTTTGATATACGTCGAAGACAATAACGCAAAGATGCTAAGCGCGATGAGAGTGACAAGAGAGAACGATAACCATAGCTTCTTCACCAATTTTAAATCGTGAAATATCCGGAAACCAGTTGAAGACCTTCCCATACGGTTTACACCACCCCATCTATATGTATCTTCTATTATACAAAATAAATGATAGGCTATAACATTCATTTTGCTAAAATTATGCACGCAGACAGGGTTCTTAGCTGGTATGCCAAAAACGGCACCCAACGTCGATGCCGTTTGTATTAGTGCTCTTACTTCGCTGTATATCCGCCGTCCACCGGAATGTTAGTGCCTGTTACATAGAGAGAGGCATCCGAAGCGAGAAACACGATCGGCCCCCAAATGTCGTTGGACTTGGCCATTCGTCCCAGCATCGTTCTCTCGTTGTAACGTTCCACGAATTCAGGCATGTTCTTCTCCGTTTGAAAGCCACCTGGAGATAGGCAATTGCACCTGACCTGGCGCGATCCATAGTAACTTGCGATAAACCGGGTGAAATTGATCATGCCGCCCTTGTGAAAGAAATAATCCGGGATAAAGCCGTTTAACGGTAATCCCTGATACAATGTGTGATCCGGTCCTACCATTCCTTGAATGGAGCCGATATTCACAATCGAGCCGGACTCACGCTCAGCCATCCAATCGCCAATCACCCGTGTAATTTCAAACAAGCCTGTTGCGTTAACAGCCATACTGCGGGCGAACCTTTCAAGCGGATCGTTGTAATGCGACATCGTACGGGCAACAGCATTGTTGATAAGCACATCGCATTTGCCTTCTCGATCTTCCAGCTTGTTACGAATAGCAGCGATTGAGTCTAGATCTTCCTGATCGAACTGGATCGCATGCACCGTGTGCCCCTCTTTCTCGAAGCTTTCCTCAATGTCGGCAAGGCGATCTTTATCACGCGACGTTACGTAAACATTCCCTCCTGCTTGCGCGCAGGCAATCGCAATTTGCGTCCCGTACAGCCCCGCTCCACCCGTAATTAACACCGTCTTACCAGTCAGCGAAAAGCTATTCATCACATTCGTATTCACATGGATTTCCTCCTGTCAGTTCGCTTGATTATGAACGTTACCAAGCCGTCCATCCTCCGTCTACCATGAGATTCGTACCCGTCATATAGCTGGAGGCGCTAGATGCAAGCAAGACGACCGCCCCTATCATCTCTTCGGGTTTCCCTACGCGGCCCAGCATGGTTTTGGCGTTTAGATTGGCAAGGAACGATTCATTTTGACCCGTAATCATGTTCGGAAAAGGCCCCGGCGAAACGCTGTTGCACCGAATCCCATACTTCGCTAAATGAGCTGCGCAGTATCGGGTCAGCTGGACGACGCCAGCCTTACCCGCGCCATAATTCGGCGGATTGTTTGCGCCACTTTCGCCATAAATCGAAGGATCCGGAGATACGACTCCGTACATCGATGCAAAATTGATAATCGATCCGCCGCCGCTTTCTCGCATGTACGGAATGGCTTCTCGTGTGCAGCGGAACGTCGTGCCTGACGCGCCATCCACACCTTTCTGCCAGACTTCGTCCGTCATGAATTCAAGCTCCGCCCCTTTGCCGTAGCCCGCTCCATAATTGGCACAATTGACCAAGACGTCGAGGCGGCCGCTGGCTTCATGATGATGCTGAAACATATTCTTGATAGAATCAGTATTGGCAACATCACACACGACGTTTCGCAATCGGCCTTCTTCAATCGCAGCATCCAATATCGGATTCGCGCGAAAGGTCAGATCCGCCAGTGTAACATCAGCACCAAAGGCTAATAGCGCCTCCGTCAAGACGGAGCCCAGATAGCCAGAGCCTCCCGTTATAATGACGCTTTTATTCTGTAAAGAGAACATCTCCGTGTACATATGTCGGCCTCCTTAGCTTTTGGTCGAACCGTAGACGGACTCGGTTCCCGCTCCGGAGCTTCGGTTTAGGCTCGACGCAATTCCGCTTAAATATTGCCCAAAGCCGACGACATCGGCTCCTACGCTAACAAAGTTATAGCCCATCGCCGTCAAATCAGCTAGATTGCTCGTACTGCCTACGGTCCCAGCATATTTCCCATGCTTCTGTGCCAGACGGGCCACACTTTGGCGCGTTTCCACAAGAAGCGGATGATCCCATTTGCCTGGAGCCCCGATTCCTTGGCTGAAATCCCCAGGACCGAAGAAAATCATATCCAGTCCAGGTAAAGCAATGATTTCCTCCAAATCAGCAAGCGGCTCAGGATCTTCGATCTGCAAGACATTGAAGCGCTGCTCATTCGCTTGCGCCATGTAAGCGTCCAGCTCCAAATTACAGAAGGCGCCATCGGCATTACCGCCATCAAGCGGACGACGACCGATCGGGTAAAACTTCGTTTGATGAATAATCTGCTTGGCATCCGCCAGGCTCATCACGTGAGGAATCATAATGCCGGTTGCATCCATCTCAAGCGGGCGAATCATATCACTGTAGCTCCCTCTAGCCACACGCACAAGTACATCCACATCATACGCTTTCGCTGCCCATATTTGCCGTTCTATGACCGCAAAATCATTCGGAACATGCTCCATGTCCGTCCATAGGCAGTCCACGCCAGAAATTCTGGCGGCCATTTCTGTAATGCGCGGATCGGCAAGATTCAACTTCAGTGCAATCGCTGTTTCCCCAGCGCGGAGCTTGCGCAAAACGCGACTAGGTCGCATATTAAAATTCGTAGACATCCATTCGTCCTCCTTAATGTGGTATGCAGGAAGTAGCTAGGTAATCTCGGTCAGCTGTCTATGATGTGTCTTACGATGTGAACCGCCACGTTAGTTTGCAGCGATATCCTCCAGCAATACGACTCTTCCGCCTTCTTCTCGGCTTCGAATGCCAGCAATCACCATGCGCATCAATTCTTCTGTTTCCTGAAAAGGGAAAGGACGCTCCCCCGTGCGAAGGTAGGAGTTAAATGCTTCAAGCTGTGCCTTGAAGGAATAGAAGGTATCTTGCGCTGTAACCGCAGCGCTAGCACTCGTGCCACACAGCTGCAGCATGCCATGCGATCCATACATATCATCGATCGCAATAACAGCGACATCGCCATGTGTCCGATGTTTGAATAGAACAATGTTTCGCTCTTTGGTGCCTGTGTTTTGCGCAGAGATAAAGCCTGGTCCGAGAATGGGGTAAATGGACTCCAGGGCATGAATGCCATACCTCTCCCAGCTTTTGCAAGTCGTGATACTTGTAAAGCGAAGCTGTCCTAACGAATGAATCGACGTGCGGTAGGGCATGAATTCTTTGCAATACCGCATGCAGCTGGAAGACATGATGCGAGCGCCATCTCGCACCCAACGCTGAAATTGCTTCAGATCTGGCTCATTGTCGACTAGTGGTTTATCGACAAAGATAGGCAGTCCCGCCTCGACAAAAGGCCGGCAGCGTTCCACATGCTCATGGCCTTTGTCTGTTGTGATCATCACGGCGTCTACATGCCCAATCACATCCTCCGGTTTGCTCACGATCGTTGGAATTTGTGAAGCCTTCGCCACATGACTGGCGTCAGCCGGGTTATCCGTCCAAATATGTGTGACGGACGCTCCAGGAATGTGCAGATTTTCAACCGGTTCTTTCGCTAAATAGCTTGGAATGGCAGGATACGGGCACTCGGCCATCGTTTCCTTGTCATAATTGTTGAACATGGCGCTCCAGGAGTAAGGATGCCCGTTCCCGTCCACCATACCTAGCACAGCTATGCGTAATGGTTGCATATCAATTCTCCTTTTTAATCCACACAGGGATATCCCAGTTTGCGAGAAATGCGATTTGCAGCTGCTTTCATACTTGCTGCCATTTCAGGAATGACCTCATCTGCAAATCGATGCATAGCCACTGACATACTAATGGCCCCTTCCACGTTCCCATACATGTTGTATATTGGAGCAGCCAAGCAGCGTGCGCCTTCTACAATCTCTTGATCATCTATTGCATAACCTTGCTCACGAACCCGCTTCAGCTCCACTAGAAACTGCGCATTTGTCACGATTGTATTTTTGGTCATTGCAGCAAGTCCGTGAAGAGCGATAAGTTCTTCCACCTTCACCTCGGGTAAAAAAGCGGTCATCGCTTTTCCCATAGCTGTCGCATGAAAAGGGGATCGAGAACCCACCGTATCCGTCATTCGAAGCGGTTGCGTGCTTTCCAGTATTTCGACGTACAGCACTTCTCCATCGATGAGAACACCCAAATTAATCGTGTCGCCATAGATCTCTGACAACTTTTTCATTTCATGAAGAGCTGCTGATCTTAGCGTATTGCGTTCCAGCATGCCTCGCGTCAGCATCAATTGTTTATAGCCAAGACAGTATTTACCGTTCTCATCGTCTCTGCTGATAAAGCCTCGGTTTTCCAACGTTAGCACGATTCGATAGGTCGATGATTTGGGCTGATCCAGCAAATCTGTTAGCTCCAATAAATTAAGCGACCCATGTTCGGCCAACAGTACTAGTAAATCCAACGCTTTGTCGATCGATTGAATGGTATAGCGTTCCTGTTTCTCTCCTGTTTCCTTGCTCATGATTGTATGTGATCTCCTTTGTTAAGATAACTTGATAAGTTGCCCGCCATCGACGACGAGACAGTGGCCCGTCATATAGCGAGAATCGCTTGTCGCCATAAATAGAGCAGCATCTGCAATTTCCTCCGGTACACCGGCTCGGCCCATTGGAATCGTTTGTAAATACGGCTCAAATGCTGTTGGATTATCAATTAGAGGCTTCGTCAGCCTTGTTTCGATAAATCCTGGACACAGAGCGTTGACGCGTATCCCCAGTGGCGCTAGCTCCAGCGCCATCGACATCGTAAGCAGATTGATGCCGCCTTTGGTTGCATTATAGTGGGCTTGATCCCTTTCGGCAGCTAAACCGTTCACACTGGACATATTGATGATAGAGCCGCCTTTTCCCTGCGCAACCAGCACTCCAGCCACCGCTTGCCCGACCAGAAAGGTTCCTTTCAAATTAATCGCCATGTGTCGGTCCCACTCCGATTCCTCGATGTCGAGGAAAGAAGCCGGGCTGCAAATACCAGCATTATTGACCAATACATCTATCGTGCCCCACTGACTCAGCACGGTGTCGACCATTCGATTGACGTCCGATTTCAGCTGCACATCGCCGTCAATCCAGATGACCTCGCCATTATGGGCCGCTATTTCCTCAGCAGCCACTTGCAGCGCTGCTTGATCCCGACCCATAATGGCGACTTTGGCGCCTTCTGCGGCGAACCGGACTGCTGTTGCTTTGCCAATTCCCGTTGAGCCGCCAGTTATGAGAGCAATCGAATCCTTCATCCTCATCGGATTTCCCCCTTATAGGTTAGCTAACGCCCGATCGACCGCCGCCAATGTCTCTTCAATCTCGCGCTCTTCATGAACGGCGGATAAGTACCACAGTCCATTGGAGCGAACGAGTACGCCTTCCTCCAGCATTTTCCCAGCAAATTCGGCATACTTCGCTGCATCCCGCTTCATAAAGGAAGCGAAATCTTCCACCTGCGTCTCCAGCGTAAACATCATATGAAAAACAGGTCCAATATGGTTGAGAATACCGGGGATACTGTGTTTGACTAGCAGGCTGCGAATCCCTTCAACCAGCTGGGCTGCGTTATTTTCCATTTTCGCATAAACCGCTCCCTCATTCTTGGACAGTTCTGCAATGGTAGCCAAAGCAGCTGATGTCGCAACGCCGTTCCCATTCAGTGTGCCAAGGTGGCTAACCGTTCCGTTCTCAATTAGCGCCATAATGGCTTGAGAACCAGCAACTGCGCTTACGGCGATACCTCCGCCTAATGCTTTACCAATCGTCACCAGATCAGGCTTTAATCCAAATTTACCATGTGCTCCGCTCAAACCAAGCCGAAAACCGGTGATGACTTCATCTAGAATCATGACAATGCCTAATTCTTCCGTCAGTTCGCGCATCTGTTCGAGATAGCCTGGTTTGGGGAGTACACAGCCGGAGTTGCACATCACTGGCTCTGAAATCACAGCTGCGATGTCATGACCATGTTCGCGTAAGGCCGCATCCAGCACAGCGGAGTCGTTCCACGGAAGCAAGATGATGTCTTCAAGGGCCAGTTCACTCTGACCGCTTGTGCCTGGTACTATGTGTTGTTCCTGTGCGTCGCCAGCCCCGCCGCTGCTAGATTGACGCATATCCGAGCTTGGAAAAGCGGTGAAGATCGTGTCTGACCACCCGTGATAGTGACCATGAAAGCGCACAATCTTGCGCTTGCCTGTATAGGCGCGTGCTAATCGAAGCGCCAGCATGACAGCTTCCGTGCCAGAGCCGCTTAGAGCCACCTTATCCGCACACGGTAAAACCTCTGTTAACTGCCGAGCTAGTTCGATTTCCCCTTCATGTTGAAGGCCATAGGTGATACCTCGCTTCATCGCTTCAAAGACGCTCACCAATGTAGCTTCGTGTGCGTGGCCCAAGATTAAGGGACCGTAGCCCAGCAAATAATCAATATAAGCATTGCCGTCGACATCCCAGATGCGTGGACCCGATCCAGCTGACGCGAACAGAGGCGTTGGCTTCATAGCACTTCTTAAAGAGCTCGCCACCCCGCCGGCCAAATAGTTTTGGGATTCGGTATATTTTTGCCTCGACTTCTCAACATTCTTCATGGGTACATCCTCCCTAATTCATACGTCTTCGGAGAGTCGTTTCGTCAAGAAAATCTGGGTGTCATGGGTACAATCCGAATCTCGGTTGTGCCACCTCATCCAACGGATACAGGGGCCGAAGTACATGGTTATATTGAAAATGCACAAGATTAGCGTTGCAGCAGCCCGGTGAGTCCACATTGATTACATGCTTCGCGAACGACCCGAAGGCCGTCTGCCAGGCGAGCGCTGATTTGGCAACGATGATTTGGAAGTCCCCCGGCCATAAGCCGACGGAGCGCACATGACCAACATCCCACGGAGCTACCCGTTTCTCAGTCAAAATAATAGTCAGCTGTCCGCATTCAAGGACGGCTGTCTTGCCCATCTCGGCTTGTTGGCCGGTCATATAAGGACCGACGTGTCGGTAATGACCGTCAAACAGCAGCCGAACCCTTCCTTGTAGGGCTACAGGCTTGCCATGCAAGGTATCGCTTTTGCCGCCGACATCCCCTTCGAATGTACCGCCTACGCCAATCCGCCATGCGGCTTCCACCGCTGCCGGATCGCGGATCACGATTAACGCTTTTTGTGGCAAAGCAATCAGTTCAGCCAGGATATGCGTCGCATCTGCGGGGGCACCTCCCCCAACATTATCGGAGCCTTCCGATAGGATAACGGGACCTTCCGGCTGCGCCAAAGCCTCCGCCACCGCTTCGCGTGGCGTGACGTACGACACATTGAACGACGCCCTGTGGTCGATGGCCATTTGAGCAAGCTCCAAGGCGCATCGTTCGGCTAGCTCCCCATCGCCGTCCGTCGTCACAACAAACGACATTCCCGCATCCGGCACATCACTGTACGGAAATCCGCCAGCCACGGTTACGTTCAACACACGAGGCAATAGCTCCATACGGAATGCCCGCTCCATCAAAATCTTCATACTTCCTTCGTCTGTCATCATCCCCTGCGGAACAACAAGCATCCCGGTATGTGCGAGTGCTCGAACGGGGCGAATCTCTCCACGGATTTGTCGGACAAGCAAACCGAAGGCCTCTACAGCCCGCTCGTACATATCGATGTGCGGATACGTATCGTAGCCAACAAGCAGATTCGCTTGCCGAACCATTTCTTGGCTAATGTTGCCATGCAGATCCAACGTCATCGCGATGGGAAAATGATTCCCCAGTCTAGCACGAAGCTGTCGCAGACATTCACCTTCAAAGTCGTCATACTGTTCGGACACCATCGCGCCGTGCATGATCAAGACTAGACCGTCGGTTGTATCGTCTATTGAAGCGACAAGCGCTTCGATCAAGGAATCACCCGTTGCCGCCTCCACCATGCCGCTAGGTGTCGCAGCAGCGTATAAGCCTGGAGCTAACTCGATGCCTTCCTCCGCAGCAGCAGCAATTACACCACCCATAGAAGTGCGTGTTCCTGCATAGCGTGCCGTAAATGAATCCATCCCGACCGCCCATTGATCTCGAAAGTGCGAGATGTCGGTACATCCAGGAGCAAACGTATTCGTCTCATGCAAGATACCAGCCACCGAAATTCGAAGTTGATGGCTGCCCATATTAGTTGCTTTCCCCACGGATGGAACCCGCATAAGCAATCGCATCGATTTCAACTAAATAACTTCCAATCGAACAGCCGATCGAAGTTCTTGTAGGGAATGGCCGCTTCATGATGGATTCATATACTTTATTGTAACCAGGAAAATCCTCTTGTCTGGAGATAAAGGCGTTGATTTTGACAACATGATCGAGGGAGAGATCCGCCGCAGCGAGGATGGTCTCAATATTGCGCAAGCATTGCATCGTTTGTTCTTCTATGGTTTCTCCGATGACTTCACGCGTGGCAGGATCCACACCCACTTGGCCCGAAACATAGACGAAATCGCCCGCACGGAGCGCTTGGGAAAAAGGGAGCGGAAATTCAGGTGCTAGATGAGTATGAATGTGCTGTGACATACGTATCGATCTCCTTTATATGTACATGTTGATATTCATTAGAATCTACTACGTTACTTTGCCTCTTGCATCCACTGTAAGCATACGCTCTAGCTGACCATTCCGCATACCATACAACCGATCATGCAGATTGGTTACGGCGCAGCAATGATTAGGGATAATGGCAACTTGATCACCGACTTGAAGATGAACCCCATCTGGGACGGACAGAATGCCATGCTCCTCGCTTAGCCGCTCGACATAAATGTCAGGGAGCTCTGGTATAATTCCGAAGCCTTTACGATGAGCGCTGCTGTCGTTCGATAACGTCTTCGAGCCTGCATCGATGATCGCTGTTCCTGGCCGAGGTGTGCTCACGACTGTGGCATAGATGCGCATCGCACATTCGTCTTCCCCGATTAGGCCCGTATAGAGCTGGGAGCCGTCTCCGAAAACGTACGCTCCTGGTCGCATCTCCGTTACGCCAATGCCCGCAAGCGCCCCGATAAATTTCGAAGTCGGCGTCGAGCCTACACTAATGTCCGGCACTTCCACGCCCAAGCGCCGAAGTACACGCTGCGATTCCAAGAGAGCCTCCGCCTCAGCAAGCGCTACCTCCAAGCAATCGTCGGCACGACGCTTGCTATAGGCTTGCCCTGCATGAGTCATCAAGGCGGCAAGCCGAATGCCTGGCAGTTTCGCAATCGCTAGCGCGAGCTCCGCCGTCTCTATTCCTGGCTCTTTCCCGCAGCGGTTCAAGCCGCTGTTCACATCCACATAGAGCGGCACGCGCAGCTTCATATGCTCACCGAGATCCGATAAGCCTTTGGCCACTTCATAGCTGTCCACGCTCACAGACACTTGGATGCGCTCGAGCAGCCTTCCAAGCCGCTCCAGCTTTAATCGCCCGACGATCGGGTACGCGATCAAAATATCATCCATGCCACCGTCTGCCATAACCTCGGCTTCGCCAAGCTTTGCAACGGTAATGCCGGAAGCCCCGTGTCGCAGCTGCTCTTGGGCAATCCAAATGCTCTTATGCGTTTTGGTATGGGGCCTTAATCGGACGCCTGCTTGGGCAGCTAAGGCAGCTGTCCGCTCCAAATTGGCATCCAATAGATCCAGATCAATGATAATCGCTGGTGTATCAAGGGTTTCCTTCCATGCATCCAATCCCACAGCTTCACCGCCCCTAAGTCTCATTGAGTAAAACAATGGTTTCATTTTTAATTTATATCAGTTACAACGCGTAAATAGTTCCATTATTTCTCATTTATTTATAAACATATGTAAGATCAGGCTCTCTTCTTAGAAGCTCACGATTTGCCCCTGCAAAATCACTCCCTGAATGTTTATTTCCTCGTCGATAATAAGGAGGTTTGCCAGCTTCCCTTGCGCTATGCTCCCCATTCGATCCTCCATATGAATGACCTTCGCTGGATTCAGTGAAGCCATACGGAACGCATCCACAAGCCCTACCTCAGCATGTCTCATCATATTGTGAACAGCCCTGTCCATGGTCAATCGACTACCGGCCAAATGGCCGAGATGGTTCCAATTCAAGTCCGAACCCTGTCCGTTGTTCACGCCAGCCTCAGGCATTGCATCGGTAATAATGATCACACGGTCTGTCCCTTTGGTTTTGTGAATCAGCTTCAACATCAAGGGACGAACATGAACACCTTCGGAATCAGGAATGACTTCGGCATAAATATCGTCATGAACGAGAACGGCTTCATCAACACCCACCTCGCGAGTCCCGCCATACCTAGACGGCGATGGTGTTGTGCCCGATGCGTTCGTGCAATGGCAGCCAATTCGCAGTCCTTGTGGAACGAATCGAAAGATCTCCTCCGCAGTCGCCTCCGAATGACCGACAGACAATGAAATCTGATATTTCGCTGCCGCATTCACAAAAGCTTCCTGACCTTCCAGCTCTGGCGCCAGCGTCCATACCCTGATACGATCACCAGCCACGCGCAATATTTCCTCGTATTCGGTCGGATCAACCGGACGGATGGGTGAAGTAATGGCGCCGTATTTTTTATTAATATACGGACCTTCCATGTGGATACCAACAATGGCCTCGACGAATGGCTTGCCTGAATCCATTTCCTCCACAATCGTCTTGAGTCCGTCTCGGACCTGCTCTCGACTCTCATTGTAGGTAAACGTCGGGAGAATGGCTGTCGTCCCGTGTTTCAAATGAGCAAGCGCGAACGTGTGCGGATGCTCCCAGGACCACACGCCACCGCCGCCATGACAGTGAATATCGACGAAACCTGGGGCGATGTAAGCGCCCTTCGCATCCACTACCGTACTGCCAGATGGAATCTGGACCTCTCCCGCTTCCCCGACATGGGTGATGAAGCCGTTCTCAATGACAACGACCCCGCCAGGGATTAATCTGTTTGCTGTAATGATCGTGCCGTTGTGAACAACCAAACTAAGATTCGCTTGCATCCATTCACCATCTCCCGTAGAGTGAAACTATGGTTTCATTTTTAGCATAGCACGTCATTAACGACTCTTAAAGCTAAATTTATTTCACGCCACTTTCCTTTCCGCATGGGTATAAACTAGGCCTTTGCGGTACCTGCATCGGACTCCCCATAAATAATCTTGTATCACCTCAGGTTAACAAAGTCTATAAAATACAAGGAAATTACACTAGAACCCAATGAATTCGACCTTTTTCTGTGGCTCTTTTTCCACCTATTATGAGATTACAAAGTAGTGAGGAGGTGTATGAAGGTACGCTAAAACGAACGCGCTCCTTAGATCCGACATCAACCGGCGCAAGAGCAGCTGATCGTAAAGATCTTAATTGGATCTCTACGATGCACTCTTTTTTGCGGCCGAACTACGGACAGCGTAATCGCTGCGAATCGATGGAGGGAACCAAGGATGAATGGAATCATTATGCTTCGTAAACCAGCAGCACTACTGCGCATCTTAGCAGCCCTCTCCTTATTCATCGGGCTATTGCCCATCCTAGCTGCGCCAAAAGCGGAGGCTGCAACGGTTAGCGTAGCTAACGCTGGCTTCGAAACGTTGTCGGGTTCACTCCCGGCGAACTGGACATTACCTTATTCCAGTGGCTATGAAAGCAGTTCAACGACTCAAAAACACGGCGGGACCCGCAGTGTTAAAATCAATGACACCAGCGCTTCGCAACCCGGAGGCATCAGTTCACAGCCGATTTCCGTCATCCCGGGGCGTACCTATACCGCCAAAATTTGGGCTTTTATCCAGAGTGGCGGGCCTGTCAGCCTGTATATTGAAATGAGGAATGACCAAGGGCTTCGCATTGTAGCGAATCAAGCTGATTCTTCGACAACGACTGGTGTTTGGCAGCAATTAAGCACAAGCTTTACAGCCCCATTCGGTGCTTCCAACCTGACCCTATTGGCATACAGCCCGCAGGGGAATATAGGGATCTCGTATTTCGACGACGCCTCCTTAACGGTGAACGATACGAATTTTACTGATTCCGGCGGTGTCATCGCTGCGAACGGCAGCTTCGAAAACGTTGACAGTGGCGGTTTTCCGCTGCAATGGTCGAAACCTTACGCCAACGGATTTGAGAGCGGCAGTACGACCCGTGCTTTCGAAGGCACACACAGCGTAAAGATCAATGATACAAGTACAACGCTGAACGGCGGCGTGCAATCCCAGCAGTTCCCCGTACTGAGCGGGAAATCCTACACCGCCAAAGTGAAATATTACGTTGAGAGCGGCGGCCCGTTCGATCTGTACATTCAGTACTATGACAGTAAAGGCACCCTCGTTACTTCCAAGAAAACTTCCACGACGACTACTGGCTCCTGGCAGACTTTAACCTTCACCGACATCGCGCCATTCGCTGGCTATAATCCTGTTGTTCGCTCGGCCAATATCCTGTTATACAGCAACCTTGGCAATACCGGCGTCGCTTATTTTGACTCCGCGGTCGTCTCGACGACTTCGACTTCCTTATCCAATGCCAGCTTTGAAAACCTTGACTTGGAAGGCTTTCCGTATCAATGGGCCTCATCCGTTGGAACCGGAGTGACAGCAAGCTCAAGCTCATTCAGAGCGACCGACAGGACTACGAGTCTGAAAATCGTCGACACCAATGCCGCGTCTGGGGGTGGTGTTCGTTCTGCTCGCCTGACTGGCATTACGGTAGGCAAAACGTATGAAGCCTCCGCCAGCTATTATTTGGAGAGCGGTAACGCTGACTTGTACTTGGAATTCTGGGATGCTTCCGATACTCGAATTGGCGCGACCAGTCAAAATGTAACGACCACTGGCTCCTGGCAAAAGGTTAGTGTAACTGGTACCGCACCTGCAGGCACTACGTATGCAACTGTCATGCCTTATAGCAATTATGCCAATACTGGCACTTCATATTGGGATGATATCGACTTTGCGCCTACTGTGATCAGTGTCGCCTCTGCCAAGCAGTTGTTCATTGATGACTATGACATCGCCTCCATGAGCAATGTAACGAGGACATTGAATCAAGCAACGAAAACTGCGTCCCCCGTCGTTCCATTAGATAAAGCCTGGGAAGGGGTCGGTACCTCCAACCAAGCCGTCTATATTTATGGCTCGACCATTTATGACGATGAAGCCAGTATGTATAAAATGTGGTACACCTGCCTGGACGGCTCAGGCCCATCTTTCACCTGCTATGCCACTTCCACGGATGGTACGAACTGGACCAAGCCGAATCTCGGCATTTATACGTATGGGGGCAACAAGAACAACAATATTATTGGCGAGTACGGGCTAGCCAATATCGTGAAAGATCCGAATGACCCTGACCCCAGCAAGCGGTACAAAATGATGTATTATGCCGGCAATGTCGGCGGCGAATATTACTATAGTGTTGCCTTCTCCAGTGACGGTACCCATTTTGGCACATCCCAAAATCTCATTCTCGGCTGGGATGTCGTAACGGTCGCCTATGACAAAGCGAATAGTCGATTTATTGCATCCGTTAAATACGGTGAGTATGCATCGAAAGATATCACGTACGACATCTTCCACCGTATTCATCGCATGTCGACCAGCACCGACTTCATCCACTGGACAACGCCGATCGATATGGAGTCGCTAGCTGACGAAACGGATACTCAAGCCGCTGGTGCTCTCGTGACGGACAGCTACGGTGTGGGGCTTTACCCGTATGAAGGTGCTTACATCGGCTTCGATTGGGTATTCCCGATCAATGATCACACCGGCTGGGATGGCGGGCCGATCTTCCCTGAGCTCGTATTCTCTCGCGATTTGACTGAAGATTGGCAGCGTCCGAGCCGTACACCGATCATCCCACTGGGTGCCAGCGGTACTTGGGACGATGGCATGATCTTCACTGCCAGCTATCCCATTCAGGTGGGCAATGAGATCTGGATGTACTACGGCGGCTTCACCGAAGGCCATGAGAATGTGACGAAGACGTCGCGGATCGGGCTTGCCAAATGGCGCCTCGACGGGTTCATGTCCTTGAATACCGGTGCTACCGAGGGCACGGTTGTTACCAAACCAATGACATTCACGGGCAATGAGTTGCATTTGAACCTCAACGCATCCGGCACTGGCAATTATGTGCAGGTGGAGCTGCTCGATGCGAGCGGTGCCGTCATTCCTGGCTTTTCCAAAACGGACTCTGCCACACTAAATACAGACAGCGTCGATCAAACGGTCACATGGGGCGGCAGCAGCAGCTTGTCCAGTCTGGCTGGGCAGACGATATCCGTGAAGTACTATATGAAAAACGCCAAGCTGTACGCCATGCAGTTCAAGAATTAGTTTTTCAACTGGGATGCGAAAAACCTCCGAAGCATGATGGCTTCGGAGGTCTACTCTTTCGTGCTAGATGTGAATCCCAGTATGTTCCAACGTTTCACGCAAAGCATTGGCCATAATGTCGTAGCCAAGCACATGCGGGTGAAGGCCATCGTCTGCGAGCTCATCGCGAAGCTGGATACCGTCTACTGTGATCATTCGCGAATGATAATCGACATAAATAGCACCATAATCATTAGCTATTTGTTGTAGACTCTCGTTCACACTGATTATGCTTGTATTGCGTAGATAATTATGTCCAGATTGCGGTAAATTCGTAGGAAGTATGGAACAGATGATGGGTATAATATCGTTTTCTTTCGCTTTTTTAACCATTTCCTGAATATCAGATACGAGTGCTGAAATGATCTGTTCCCCTGTTTTCCGATGCTCGATTGTCGCGCCATCAAATGCCCAAAAATTGTTTACGCCAATTTTTATCACCACATGCTTCGGCTTTAATTGGCTAACATCCCCATCAAATCTTCGCAATACATGGCTGCTTACGTCTCCGCCAATCCCACGATTCACAATAAAACGTTCGCCGCGGCCAAAATAAGCATTCAATTCCCACATATGCGTAATCGAGTCGCCAATAAATACAAAATCCACCGGTACTTCGTGCGCAATCAACACCTCGTTGCCAAAATCAAATTCTCCTCTTCGGCTATCCGCTGCAGCCGCTGTTCCAAAATATCCTGGTTTCACTAAGTTCACACGATTTGTTGTCATTTTCTATTCCCTTCCTTGTCTGATTTTGAGTGAAATATAAACCCCTTCACCATGGCTTTGTCTCATTATTCTTAAGCTTCAACAACGCTTCAGCATAATAATAATCTCCGAAAATGAGCGGCGCATCTACATAAATATCTGCAGCGAAATATCCGGTCGCATGTAACAGCAGCCCTTCTTCATCCTCGTTCCAAGCACCGTAGTTTTCGTACAAGGAACGAAGGATGCTTTCGGCCGATTGCTTATACGCTTTCCCATCCTCTTCGGATAACAATGATGCCAGTTCAAGAAGCCCTGAAGCGGCGATCGCTGCCGCGGAGGAATCTCTAGGCATGCCTTCCGCTTCAGCAGGCAGTCTAAAATCCCAATAGGGTACAAAGTCTGCTGGCAAATGATCCAGAAAAAAATGTGCCACCTTCTTTGCAGCGATAAGGTACTTCTCCTTACCCGTGTATGTAAAGCTTAGCGCAAATCCATACAATGCCCATGCCGCTCCTCTTGACCATGCCGAATCCGCGGCATACCCTTGACCAGCAAGCGCTTCGATTCGCTCCCCTGTTTCCGGATCGAAGCAGACGATATGGTGAACGGATCCATCCGCAAGTACAAACTCCCGAAGGACAGTATCCGCATGAATTTCAGCAATAAGCCGATAGCGTGGGTCAGCTATTTCCCTCGAAGCCCAGTATAGGAGTGGCAGATTCATCATACAGTCGATAATACCTACGCTTTTCATGGCAGCGGTACAGAAATTATTAATGGGATCGAACGGCCCATCGGGCCTGGCACCTTTACCCTCTTACTTCCGCATCAAGTGCATCAAATCAAAATACCGCGAGGACAAGAACTGCATTTATATGTTGGAGCTATTGGGCCGCAAGCTATTTATGGATCCGATGACTCATCTGCTTTTAGCGAAATACTGCTTCGTGCTGGTACTGAAGGCGAGCCTTCCTACCAGTTGGAGGATGAACTTACTAATCAACTACTTCCAATATTTCAGAGAATGCATCAGGAAATCCTTAGCAATCAACCGTTCTGTCAGCAGATGTTCATAACGAAATTTACCGAAGCCTTGATCTTATTGGAACGGGGCTGCTTTGCCAAGAATGACAACGAAACACATAGAAACCCTAAACATAAAAAAGGGAAAATGTGGGAGATCATTCTCTATGTCTATCAACACTTCCGCGATGACATGAAATTGGAATCGTTAGCAGAGCGCTTTTATGTAAGCGTTCCTCATATCAGCACTTCATTTAAACCGATTATTGGAGATAATTTCCATGATTTTTTAGAGAAAATTAGAATATCGCATGCTTGCAGCTTGCTGATCTCCAGCCATGCATCCGTGATCACCGTCGGCTTTGAAGTCGGATTTACATCCTATTCCACATTTTCGCGCGTGTTTAAAGAGCGGCTTAACATGTCTCCGTCAGCTTATAGGAAGCTGAATCAAGGTTCGAACTTTAAGTATTAAAATACCATTTCATAAAAAGAAGCAGACAACAGATGTAGTCATCCGCTGTCTGCTTCTTTATACGTCGATTCAGGAAAAATTATCGTGCAGCAACCCCTGCCAAGAAGCTGAGCATCAACTGTACGGCTAGCCGTGAGGTCACGTTACGCACATCGATGGTCGGATCGATGCAGACGAAGTCCAGCCCCTGCACGGTTGACAGGGAACCCAGACGATAAAGGGCATCCAGCGCATCCCACGGATTCATCCCGCCCGTACCAATCGCCGGACATCCCGGTGCAAAGGCCTGATCGATAACGTCAACGTCAAAACTCACGTAAAGCGCTTCGGTTCCATCCCCTGCATGCAGAAGCGCCTGATCGAGTACTGCATCCATTCCCAGCCGCCGTACATCACGTGAAGTATATACCTGTACGCCTTTACTCTTCACGTAGTCATGATAGGGCTTAGCATTCATGAAGCCTCGAATCCCGATTTGAACGATGTTATGTCCATCGACCACACCTGATTCGAGAATACCGCGGAACGGTGTACCGTTCGTAACGCCGCCATCTTCAAAATTACGCACATCATGGTGAGCGTCAAAATGAAGAATGCCAACTTTTTGCCCAGGGTACCGATCGACGAAGGCTTTAAGCGATGGGCAGCTCGTCGAATGATCACCGCCAAAAATAATCGGAATCATTCCCGGCTGCTCTTTGTACAGCGCTCTTAGACTCTCCTCGATGCGGCGGTGGCATTCCGCAATATCGGTCACGTGCATGTGGATATCGCCAAGGTCGCGAACAGCTAAATCTTGCAGGTCAACACCATACTCCATGGAGTAGGTAGTAAACGACTTGAATGCCGCACGTATCGCGGCTGGTGTCGCCGATGCACCCGAAAGCGAGATCGAAGATTTGGATAACGGGATGCCAATGATGCCTGCAAGCAATCGTTCTTGACCATCCCACTGGCGAATCCAGTGGGCAACCTTGGTTTCCAGGTGATCTCTGAATACCGCTTGATCAGGTGCTTTCAGAAAAGGAATCTCGTGGCTCATAGCTCAGCCCCTTCCTTACTAGCTTCCGTATACACGATAGCACGGTTCCACACGATCACATGCCCATTTTTGATGACACCGAACGTGTGGTTAGTTCCGAAATGATATGGCAAATATGCGATATTTGGCGCATCGAATATCGTTAAATCCGCCAGCTTCCCTACCTC
Organism: Paenibacillus pectinilyticus; assembly: GCF_001700435.1. Lineage (GTDB taxonomy): Bacteria > Bacillota > Bacilli > Paenibacillales > NBRC-103111 > Paenibacillus_E > Paenibacillus_E pectinilyticus. The sequence continues at coordinate 758,888 of NZ_LYPC01000027.1, read as the reverse complement.
AATGGAGCCGATGTCTTCACCGCGTCCGAGTGCGTTCGCTGCGTTAATCGTGCATGCAGTCAGAATCTCCTCAGGTGTCATCTTCAAGTTCAGTGACGCTAACATCATGATGAGCTGGATCGATTCAGTCGGACAGGAACCTGGGTTATAGTCGGTTGAAAGGGCCACTGGCAGTTCGAATCTGTCGATCATGTCGCGTGCCCGGGCATGCTTAGCCAGACCCAAATTGAACGAAGTACCTGGCAAGAGCACAGGAATCACACCATGTTTGGCCATTGCAGCCAAGCCTTTATCGGTCGCAGCCAGCAAATGTTCGGCGGAGATCGCACCAACTTCACCCGCTAACTCGGCTCCGCCCAACGGCTCAATTTCATCCGCATGTATTTTCGGGATCAGACCGCCGTGTTTACCTGCAAGTAGGATACGGCGAGACTGCTCAACGGAAAATATACCCTGCTCACAAAACACGTCGCAAAACACCGCTAGCTTTTCTTCAGCCACCTTAGGAAGCATCTCATTGACGATGTGGTCTACAAACGCCTCCGTATGTCCTTTAAACTCCGGCGGCACAGCATGCGCCCCCATAAACGTTGAGACGATATCAACCGGGTGAGTATCGTTCAAGCGTTTCGCCACACGCAATTGTTTCAATTCATCCTCCACTGTGAGACCGTAACCGCTTTTCGCCTCAACCGTCGTGACACCATTCAAAAGCATTTCATTCAAGCTTCGAAGCGCCTTTACATACAGGTCCTGCTCACATGCAGCCCGTGTACACCTTACCGTGCTAAGAATGCCGCCGCCCTGCGCCAAAATTTCTAAATACGGGACACCGGATCGCTTCAGCGCCAACTCATGTTCACGGGAACCGCCATGTACGAGATGGGTGTGCGGATCGACCAGGCCTGGGGTGACCATTCGTCCGCCAACGTCGATGGTTTCTGAAATTTCCACGGCTGCAAGACCGTCTAGAATTTCTTGAGCTGGGCCAAACAAGACGATTCTTCCCGCTAGGATAGCAATCGCTGCATCCGTGATCTCACAGAGTTCCTTCATTTGTTGCCCGCAGCGCGGTGCATTTCCCTGAGGGGTAACCAATCGGCCAATCCCCGTAACGAGCAAATCAATCCGTTCCATCTATACACGCCTCCTTCACGATTCCTGCTCACGCATCGGGATGCGAATACCGTGCTTCTCCGCTGTTTCAATCGCGTCGTCGTAGCCTGCATCTACATGACGGATAACGCCCATACCAGGATCTGAGGTCAGTACACAGCGAAGGCGCTCTGCTGCTTCATCCGTCCCGTCCGCTACCACAACCATCCCTGCGTGCAGCGAGTAGCCCATGCCTACGCCACCGCCATGATGGACAGAAACCCAAGATGCGCCTGCTGAAGTATTGATCAACGCATTCAAAATGGCCCAGTCGCCAACAGCGTCGGAACCGTCTTTCATCGCTTCCGTTTCACGGTTAGGCGACGCCACAGAACCACAATCCAAATGATCGCGACCGATAACAATCGGTGCTTTCAACTCACCGTTTCGCACCATTTCGTTCAGTGCGAGGCCGAATTTTTCGCGCTCCCCATAGCCGAGCCAGCAAATACGAGCTGGCAGACCTTGGAACGCGACACGCTCACTTGCCATTTCAATCCAGCGGCGTAGACGATCATTTTCCGGGAAGAACTGAAGAACGAGTTGGTCTGTTTTGCGAATGTCCTCCGGATCACCGGAGAGAGCTGCCCAGCGGAACGGTCCCTTGCCTTCGCAGAAAAGTGGTCGGATATAGGCTGGGACGAAGCCCGGGAAATTGAATGCGTTTGTTACGCCTTCATCGAATGCGACTTGGCGAATATTGTTGCCATAATCGAATACGACGGAACCCATTTGCTGCAAGTCGAGCATCGCTTGCACATGCGCCGCTATGCTGCTTTTGGAAAGCTTCACGTATTGTTCAGGATCCTTCTCACGCATTGCGGCTGCTGTGTCCAACGTAAAGCCAACCGGGATATAGCCGATCAGCGGGTCATGAGCCGACGTTTGGTCCGTAACGAAATGTGGCTTAATGCCTCGTCGCACAAATTCTGGATAAATTTCAGCTGCGTTACCCAGCAGGCCAATGGCTAGCGGTCTTTTCTCTTCCATAGCTTTCCCCGCAAGCAGCAGTGCCTCATCTAGCGTTTCCGCTAACACATCACAGTAACGCGTGTGGATCCTGCGCTCAATCCGACTACGGTCAACTTCGACTGCGATGACAACCCCCTCATTCATCGTGACCGCTAATGGCTGAGCGCCACCCATGCCGCCAAGTCCTGCGGTCAACGTCAAAGTACCTTGAAGTGAACCGTCATCTGTATGTTGGCGGGCTGCTTCAGCAAATGTTTCGTAGGTACCTTGCAGAATACCCTGTGTTCCAATGTAAATCCAGCTTCCTGCGGTCATTTGGCCGTACATCATCAGCCCCTTCTGCTCCAGCTCGCGGAAATGCTCCCAATTCGCCCATTTAGGCACGAGAACAGAGTTAGACAGCAACACGCGCGGTGCGCGTTCATGGGTTCTGAAAACGCCAACCGGCTTGCCAGATTGAATCAGCAGCGTTTCATCCTTTTCCAGTCGCTGCAATTCGCGGATGATGGCCTCGTAGGAAGGCCAGTTGCGAGCCGCTTTCCCAATGCCGCCGTAGACGACAAGATCTTCTGGCCGTTCCGCGACGTCAGGATCCAGGTTATTCATCAGCATGCGCATCGCCGCTTCCTGTACCCAGCCTTTGCAGGACAGTTCAGTACCGCGAGGGGCGCGGATCACTCTTTTGGGATGATTAGCATTCATCATAGGTGGCCTCCTACATAGTTACTCTCTATGGTTAAAATAACGTTCCTGTTACATCCTCAACCGCTTGCAGCCACTTGCCTTCCAGTAAAGCTTTCGCCACGTTTTCGATATCATGGGTAGTTGAACGATCCTTCACTACTGGCGGGACGAGAGCTCGCAGCTTGCTGTACAGTACCCGAGTTGCTGGAGCCAGACCCTCTACCCCAATAAATTCAGCAGCTTCAGCCGCACAAATCAATTCGATAGCTAGCACCTTCGACACATTGTCGATGACCTGCGCTGCATGACGTGCAGCTGTTGTTCCCATGGACACATGATCCTCTTGATTCGCAGATGACGGTATCGAGTCCACGCTGGATGGATGTGCCAGCACTTTATTTTCCGAAACGAGTGATGCACTGACATACTGTGTGATCATCAGGCCAGAGCCTACACCAGGGTTATGGCTCAAAAACGCGGGCAATCCTCCAGAAAGCGCCGGATTGACGAGGCGCTCTGTGCGGCGCTCCGAAATATTCGCGAGCTCACTCATGCCAATTTTCAGAAAATCCATCGCAAATGCGATCGGCTGCCCATGGAAGTTACCACCGGAAATAACGAGACCCTTATCGACGAATAGCAATGGATTGTCGGTCGCTGCGTTGATCTCAATGGCAATCTTATCTTGCGCATAGGCAAGAACTTGGCGCGTCGCGCCATGTACTTGCGGCAGGCAGCGCAGCGAGTAAGCGTCCTGAACGCGATGCTCGCCTTGGCGCGTTGTCAGCTTGCTGCCTTGCAGCAAGCTGCGCAAGTTCTTAGCCACCCCGATTTGCTCGGGATAAGGGCGTACTTGATGCACCTCTTCAGCAAAAGCATCCGGAATGCCTCGCAAGCATTCAACCGTCAGTGATGCGATCACATCGGCGATTTTCGCGAGACGTTGTGAGTGGACAAGTGCCAAAGTACCGATGGACGTCATGATCTGTGTGCCATTAATCAGGGCAAGCCCCTCTTTCGCCTGTAATGTGATCGGCTTGAGACCGGCTCTTGCAAGTGCTTTCCCCCCTGGCAGGCGCTCGCCTTGGTACAATGCCTCGCCCTCGCCCATTAGGACGAGCGCCAAATGTGACAGCGGCGCCAGGTCTCCGCTCGCGCCTAGAGAGCCCTGCTCCGGCACAACCGGGTGAACGCCACAGTTGATGCAATCGATCAATAACTGCAGCGTTTCCGGCCGGATGCCGGAATGTCCTTTTGCCAGTGCATTTGCACGCAGCAGCATCAGAGCACGAACCGTCGGTTCCGGCAGCGGTCTGCCTACAGCGCAGGCATGGCTGCGGATCAGGTTCACTTGCAGCTGCGCAGCATCTTGCGGTGAAATATGCACATCACTGAATTTTCCGAAGCCTGTTGTGACGCCGTAGACCACTTGGCCTGTAGTGACAAGTTCTTCTACCATATTGCGACACGCGATCACACGCCTGAGTGCCTGTTCATCTAGTTCGACTGACACATTATCATAAGCAACTGCCGCGACTAACGCTGGTATTAATTGCTCCCCATCTAATACAACCGGCGGAGTCGCTTCTAGGCTATTATCCTGTTGTTTGTATACCATCGCCATGTCTACTCAGACTCCTTTCTCGCTTTACCAAAAGAAAGGGACCGTACGGAAGTTATTACCTTCCATACGGTCCCTTTTTTAAAAAAGAGGGTTCTATGCGATTGTCCGGTATCCTGCTCCAGCCGATCCTTCATCGCCATCACTCACTTTATAGTTATGTTGTTTTTTGCCTAATCTCATTGTCACACGCGGCCTCTCAAGCTGTCAAGATGGCTTATTGCCTAGTACTAAAATTCTCTACGCTACAACGTCTCCGTATTAATATTAAATCCTTCAATCACGACGTCTTCATCAACTTCAATTAAAATACATCGTTTCCCTTGATGATTCACCTGTCTCACATACTTCAAATCTTGCGGGCTGACTGTAATCGTGGCAACCTTCGTTTCAATCTTAATCGATTTCGACGTGAACTTTGGCATGACGCTACTTGCTTTCATTTCAAAGTTTTTGTCATCGACGACGTTCTGGAACGCTCGTTCCACCCTTTCTGTCGTCACATTTTCCACACCACTAGCCGACAGCATCCGTTCAACATCTTTATAATCCAGCTTTGGCGGCTCTTCCGCTTCGTTCGTCTCAATGACTCGATGAATTTCCTCATACACATGAGCAATCATTGCGGTATCGAGTTGATCTCCCGCTACTTCTTTCACGATTTCCTCAAAAATGCTTCTCTCTTCTAATGCCGTCACGGTCTTCTCAGCATTTAAGACTCCCTCGATGAAATGCCAATTCGGTTCATGCGCTCTCCCCGAGCAATACAGAATGCGATTCACGTCCGAATAGTTGTCCGTCACACTAGGGTATAAAAAACCTTGTTCCGGCGTATTCAATTTGATAATTGGGTCTACGAAAACATTATATTTATATTCCCTCTCGACATAGTCAAACATGAGCGTTTTCTTTTGTTGTTCTGTGGAATTCACGCTGCAAAGAATAAATAGATTCGCGAACATTTCGTTCTTTTCGCTCTCCATGGCATCTTCGTTCCTACTCTTCGTCGGCTTGGAATATTGCCCGCGGACGAAAGTAATCACCGTATCCTGTTCGTAGTTGGTATCCACCAACATTTTCTCCACTAACAAAAGCATTAGATCTTGCCATTCTTCCGCATTTCCGGTCACCAGCCCTTGATGGAGAAGCACCTGCGAAGGCTGCTCCGCTTCATCCTGAAACTTTAACTCGTACATCTTCTGATCTAATTCGCCGGTCAGCAGTTTTTTGAAATTAAGCATATATAGTTCCTGCTTCTCCCTATCCACGAAGGCGAACGGTTGGCGCTCATAATGGTAAATCTCGTTGGTTTCCTTCATAATATACACGTTTAAAATATCGTGAAGTTTAAGCATTTCGTTATCCAATTTAAAATGCTTGCGAATATGTGCGATTTCTTTCTTTATCATGGTCCTTCAGACGCTCCTATGAAGTGAATTAGACGTACAAAGTAAAACCCTTCATGAGAAGGGCTTTCACCGTTATGAACACTTCCTGTATGTTAATCCATATTTAGAGATTTCTCAACAATTTCGAGAAAAAAATATGAGGATGTTTCCTAATTAATTATAAAACCGAAGCACACCAAGCCGCGGCACTCCTTTTTCTCTTAAGAAATATATGGAATTCATAGGCACTCTTGTTTATGATAGATAGGTATAGGAATGATAAAAATAGATACGGGTGAAAATATAGTGATTATATTTGACTACATTGTTAATCTTTCCATTTATTCACTCTTGGTTAGTACGCCCTTAGTTATTCGTTCTTATATTAACCATCAGCCGCTTAAAAAGCTGCACCTTTGGGTAGCCGTTTATGCTGGTTTTGTTTCCGTTATCCTCGTCATGTTGTCGGTCAAACAACAAGGATTTTCTTACGACATACGGTATGCCCCTATCATTCTAGTTTTTACCTATCTTGGACCGGTGGCAGGATTAATTACTGGTGCGATCTCCTTACTCTACAGGCTCTATTCAAACGGACATTGGCCAGCGGCAATAGCTGGTTGGGCACTCATCATGACTGTTTTCTCTATCTTGCATGTATATCTCTCTCTTTTTCCACCACTTAAGAGAAGTGCGACCTTATTTGGAGCCTATATTATTCTCTATATATGTACCGTATTTTCTTTTCATATTTTACAAGATCAGCCCATCTTTCACATTCAGTATTTATTATTTGTGATGTTGGGAGTACTCCTAGGTGGCTTACTGATTGAATCCAATGAGAAACTTCGGAGAATCATCACGGAAAAAAAAGTCATAGAGAAGACACTCGAAGCAAGTGAATCCAAATATAGGCTCATTGCTGAAAATACATCTGACCTCATTATGGTTATGGATAAAGATCATTCGATTAGTTATTTTTCGCCTTCCCATGAATTCATTTTGGGGTATCAGAGCTTAAAATTTGAAGGCACTACATTATGTGAGTTCGTACATCCAGACGATTTGGCAATGTTTAAGGATACCATACAGAGGATGCTTGACAATATGGAAGCCCACTCCATGGAATTCCGTTTGAAGCATAAAGAAGGCCATTGGATCGAATTTGAGTCCCGTTGTCGGCCTGTTAAAGGTGATAGTGGTCTTATCGAGCATATTGTTATTATCAGTCGAGATATCTCCGAACGCAAAAAAGCCGAAGAATTCCTTTTGCAATCTGAGAAGCTATCCATTGTTGGGGAGATGGCGGCAGGTGTGGCTCATGAAATTCGCAATCCCCTCACAACCATCAAAGGATTTCTTCAGATTCAAAAAAAGGAGAAGCATCCGATTAAGTATAGTGATCTGCTCCTAAGCGAGCTCGAACGTATTGAAACCATTACGAGTGAGCTTCTTTCTTTGGGAAAACCCCAAGCTGTTCAACTTACCCGTACGGATGTAAAAGAACTGATTGCGTATACGGTCGAGTTCCTATCTCCTCAAGTCCTTTTACGAAATATTGAATTTAAGGTCAGTTATGAAGAATCCGCTTTCCCTATCACATGCGAAAAAAACCAATTAAAGCAGGTGTTTCTTAATATTTTAAAGAACGCTATAGAGTCCATGCCTAATGGTGGTATGATTCAGATTAGTTTGCGAAAAGAAGCTGAAGATGAGTGTGTGATACTTGTTGAAGATCAGGGGTGTGGGATACCAGAGGATCACATTCATCGTTTAGGACAACCTTTTTATAGCTTGAAAGAAAAGGGAACTGGACTTGGTCTTATGATCAGCCACAAAATTATTAAACAACATCATGGCCGTATTTCGTATCGAAGTAAGGTAAATGAAGGAACCTTGATTGAGGTTAGAATTCCGCTGATAAAATGATGAGATTACTTATATGCAAAAATTCAATTAGAAAACGGAGCCTGCAAGATGCAGGCTCCGTTTTTGTTATTCCTCATTCTGATTCCGCCATTTGCAGAAGCTCACTCGCCGTGGCAAGTTGATAAAGTGCAGTTAACCCCTTAGGGTAATACTAGTTTCAACTCTCCAAAAGATAAGGTGCTCGACCAGTTATTCGATGTACCTGCCCAGACCGTCTGGCTTAGTCGACCGTTCCCATCGTCCTCATCATTATTCGCGATGTCAAAGCCGATCATCATCCCCGCGGATGGTGTAAGGCCAAGTGAACTCCAAGAAATGGCCATCTCCACGCTGTATCCATTCGGCACAGCTGCCCATGCATGCTGGACACCATTCGTGAGACTTCGTGCCTCAAACAAAGAAGTGTCGTTCCAACCTTTGATAAACTGCCGGTCAAAACTGTCATAAGTCGCGCCTTGGTTATGATTGCCGTCGATATAAATCTCGACGGAATCATCGGAATAAGGCTCTGGTGAGTTGTTGTACAAATCGCTATCAAGAATCGTAACGCCGACATACAAATACGTTTCATCCCATAATACCCCAAATTGTGCCGAGTTGTTACTTGTTCCGACCACGTTTTTGTTCGCTTGATTCGTGATGGACCAAGCCGTTTCGCCCAGTGATCCATCTACGACAATGCCGGCATTCGTTTTGGTAACAGGGATCAGCGTGTAGGACGCATCCATCGTGACGTTGACTGTGTTGCTCGCTGCGGACATATTATTTTCCGCGTCTTTCGCTTTTACAGTAAAGGTATAGCTCGTTCCCGGCGTTAAACCCATAACCGTATAGGTCGTCGAAGTGACTGTTGCAACGAGATTGCTACCGTTGTATATCGCATACCCGGTAACGCCCACATTGTCCGAAGAAGCCGTCCAAGACAAATCCGCGGTCCGATCCGTGTGTGAAGGCGATATCACATTCATTGGAAGTGTCGGCGGCTGCGTATCCCCAGTCGTGACAGAGGAAAGTTGCAGGCTTCCGAAAGATGCTGTATTCGTCCAGTTGTCGTTCGTTCCAGCCCACATCATTTGACTATCCCGACCCGTACCGGTATCGGTGTCATTATTCGCCACGTCAAAACCAATCGTCATACCAGCCGATGGTGTAAGGCTAAGCGTGCTCCATGGAATCGCCAGTTCCACACTGTATCCGCCTGGAATCGGCGCCCATCCATGCAGCACTCCGCTCGGCATCACTCTCTGCAGCCATAGTGTGCTGTCGTTCCAACCCTTGATATACTGCTGATCATAGCTGTCATACGTCGTACCCTTATTGTTGTTGCTATCGATATAGATTTCGATGGAGTCATCATAATAAGGTTCCACAGCAGTATTGTAGAGATGACCGTCGATGACCTTGACCCCTACATACAAATACGTATTGTCCCAGAGCGTGCTGAATTCCGCCGTATTGTTCGGTGTCCCTATAATCGGTTTCTTTATTGACTTGAACGAGGACCATACTTGTTCGTCCAGAACACCGTTGACGCTAATAGCAGCGATCGTTTTCTTCGCTTGAAACAGATACGGATCTGTCGTTACACTAAGCGAAGCGCTTGCTGCCGATACATTGCCTGCTGCATCCTTTGCCTTAACACTAAACGTGTAATTCGTATTCGCTGTTAAGTTCGTTGCGGAATACGTGTTAGACGTTACGGTTCCGATCAGAGTTGAACCTTGATACACGTCATATTGGGTGATACCAACGTTGTCCGTGGATGCATCCCAAGACACATCCGCCGTGGTCTCGCTTTTGGATACTAAGCGCAAATTACTTGGAGCCGTTGGTGACGCGAAGTCACGATCACGTATGACTTTCACATTGTCAAACTCAACACTCGTTTTGAAGGCATATAGACCAATTTTTCCCGAAGTAAGACTTGTATCTGTCACAGATAATTCCATAAACCCATTCACATATAAATCGAGTGTGCTATTGTTTAAAACCGCTGTGAACGCGTACACTTCATTCGTCGTCATGGTATAATTTTTCGCAGTCAGGATCGTGACGACTCCGTTCACGGATTTACCAATCTGTAGTTTGCCAGCTTTAATTCGGAAATAGTAGAAATTGTTTGGATCGGTATAGCGGGCTGTAATACCAGCAGCCAAGTCGATATCATTTTGGGTAAGTTTGATGTTCGTTTCCACGCTGTAATTAGAATATGCGCTGCTATCGACCGTACTGAATGCATTTGTCGCCAGCCAGGAAGCTTGCTTATACACCTTCGATCCGCCTGATGTAACGACAGACCATGTACCGTTTGCAGGCGTCCAACCATCCGCTACCCCATCCTGAAAATCGTCACTGAAGGCAAGCGTTCCTGGGCCTGTCGCCGTTGTTGCAGCAAGCGTATTGCTAGCTACTGATGTGCTGCCTGCACCATCTATAGAACGAACGGTAACCGAGTATGTTTGGCTGGGCAGTAGTCCCGTAAGTGTATACGCTGTGCCAGAGGTAGTTGCCACCTGTTTGGATCCCACGTAGAGGTTATAGCCAACTACACCAGAGAGATTAGATGGCGGACTCCAACTTAGGCTTAGGCTCGTGAGCGTCGCCGATGTCGTAATCAGATTCGTCGGCGGTGCCGGAGGAGGCGCTGTTGTAACACTCAGGGCGTTGCTCGAAGTCGAGAGATTGCCCGCTCCATCTTTGGCTTTTACAGTAAATGAATAAGTGGTGCTAGGCGTTAAGCCGTTGACCGTATAGGTTGTACTTGAAAGTGTTGTCGTGGCACCCACATATGTGCCTCCATTGTAAATGTTGTACCCCGCTACCCCCGTGTTATCAGTTGAAGCTGTCCAGGACAAGTTCACGCTCGTGGATGTATGTGAGGGAGATGTCAAATTCGAAGGCGCTGTCGGAGCTTCCGTATCCGTTCCTTCGCTCATCAAGGTATCACCGTAAAATACACCGGTTCCGTTCGTTCCGATATAAACACGTCCCCATGTCTGACGATCGCCTTCCATCGAGTTGGCTTCAGCACCAATCGCCGGATCTGCTACGTCAATCTTGACCCTGGTCGTACCGAAATCATCAGAGCGGAAAATACCTACGCTATTATCCACCTTGCCATATACGAAGACAGTGGGATCCGTGGAGCCTAGCTTATTTTTACCAAAAGCAAACAAAGTCGCCTGCTGTACATTCGATACCTGCGTCCAAGAATCACCGGAGTTACTGGAACGCCAGAGGCCGCTCCCATCCAAGCTGACCCACACTTCCCCTGCCTTACCCGGCGCAGCCTTGACGCTGAAATACGCGGGAATTTTCGTTGGTATGGTTGGCATTGTTGACGCAAGCGACCAAGATGCGCCTCCATCCGTGCTGCGGAAGAACTTCCATGTCCCCCGTTCTAACAAATAAAAGGTATTATTATTGACACGGTCAGAAGTTAATGGTTGGTACCAAACCCAGAAATCGTGAACAGTTCCGGATGGTGCGCCTGTGCTAGGATTCCACGTGAGTCCCCGATTCGTTGAATAGATCGGACTTCCGCTCTGTGGGACCCAGACCATCGTCTCGCTTCCGGCGGATACGGCGATGCGACCCGCCACGCCTGGTGGATTGGGGAACGCCGTCCAGTTCGCCCCGTTGTTGGTACTGTAGCCACCGCCGCCTGTACCCGCATAACGAGTGGAACCTACCCGGGCAATGAAATTCGGATTACTCTCTTGAAAGTCGATGGACACCGTATCGCCCAGAGATGGACTGCCGAATTTACCGCTTGGAAATGACGTAAGCGATGTATGGCGCATGCCATCAACATCCGCGTGCCCGCTCAACAGCGGTGCACCGATCGGCGTACTGCGCAAAGCAAACGTCACCACTTCCTCGTGGCCTTCTTCGTGCGTATACCAATGGGACGGACTAACGGTTATATCATCTGTCCGCCATGTGCCGTAAAAATCAGTTAACCATACCCGATTTGGAAAATGGGGATCAATTGTCAGTGTCGAGGTATTGGCTGAAAACCAATTACTCGTCCACCAGGGAACATCTGGATGTTTGACAAAGTTGACCTGTGTCCAGTTTAAGCCACCGTTCGTCGACCGATAGATCGGCGCCGGTGTGACTGAACCGTCTTCAATCGCCGTCATCACGATGTTCGGGTTTGTAGGATCTACCGTAATTCCATTGTATCTTCCCGATGACGGAGGCGTAATGTCCGTCCATACGCCGCCAGCAAACTTCGAGACGCCAGATTCATATGTGACATATAAAGTGCCACTATCGGCAAGAACTGCCCGACGAGGTGTTAGCGGGCTTCCACTCATCAGCGTCCATGTCGTCCCGCCATTTACACTTTGATAAATGCCAGTGCCTTTGACCCCTACATAAATCGTTTGTGTGGAAACGCCTGGAGATCCTGTACTTTTATCAAATAAAACGAAATTAAGTCCAGTCGGATTGGCTCCGAGGGTAGGAAAATTCGTCACCTGCTCCCATGACCCCGTGCTGGCACCGGAGGTGCTCCTCCACAATCCGTCATAGCGCGTGCCCATGTAAATGGTCTGACTATTGTTCGGGTCTACGGCAAGCCGTTCGCCTAGATCACGTCCGGACCCATTGCCATAATGCCGAGGGGTAAATCCGGTTGACGTCCAAGAGAGTCCCCGGTCTGTTGATTTCAGAATATCCGAGGGCGCTCCTACATAGTCGTATTTGCCTACCGCAATGTAAACCACATTCGGATTCGAAGGATCAAGTGCGATACTATCGACGCCGTACTCATTGTATTTTTCTCTGGGAATCATATTCAATAAAGGGATCCACTTCTGATTCACTTCGTCCCAGCACAAGGCTCCGCCAACGTCGGTACGAATATAGACAAGATTCGGCTCAGTCGGATGAATCGCGATCCCGGTTACAAATCCGCCACCGCCGATACGCACATTTTGCCAATTGTACGGTTCTTGCTGAGCTGCCTTGACGGAAGTTGCAGACCATAGCCACATACTACTTAAAAAGAAGAGCATCATGAAACCGTAAAATTTCCACCTTTTCGAAAATGCCAAAGATATCATCCCAATTCCCTCCCATAATGGATATTACCAACTTACTCGACTTACAGCATGCATTCCCCCTTTCCATACTTATCCTTATCTAAAATGGCACAGCAGAAGCGGCAATCTGCGTCGCATGAGCGTTATGACAGACTGCCGCACTGTGTTATTTACGAGTGGTCACGTACCAAGCATTAATTTCGTCGTAGCTCGTTTGTCCACCGGCTTTTTTGTATTTATCCGTAAAGGCATCGAAGCCTGTAAGCTGTTCGCCGCCAACAATGATCTTGACCGCATAGTCGTTGACCATTTGGTTAAGCTGTGCATTTTCCTTGGAGTAATTCGGGAAGTAAGGTGCTAATCCCAGCGGGTTCTGCTTGAACACTTCTGGCTTTTGTAATTTGTTCAGAAACTCCCAGCCCTTGTAGAGTCGATCATCTTTGCGTACGCGAGCCTGCCAGTAGATCGGATATTTGGCTTCGTCGATACCGGTCAAATAGTTGCTGGCCGTTCCTCGCTCGTCATTGAAGATAGGCAAAATCGGGTAATAATTTCCGTCTTTCACGGTATGGTGCGTGCCCTCTACGCCGATCGCCATGTTTTTGAACGTAGCTGGGTCCAACTTGGCGTCCATCCACTTGATCGCATCTTCCGGATGTTTAGACGCTTTCGGTATGAATGTCAACCGATCGAATCCCGATGATTGTGCCAGACCTGCCTGGCCGTTCTTGCCAATCAATGCCGGAATGTAGGCATAGGTGGCATTCGGGAAGTTTTTCTTCAGTGCATCATCAATCGTTGGGATGTCAGCCCAATGCAACACGATCGCACCCGCTTTGCCGTTTGTAAACTTCTCTTTCACCGTTGCATCCTTGTTAATCGCAAACTCTTGATCCAGCAAGCCTTGCTTATAAAGATCAGTCATATAAGTCAAATATTCCTTAAGCGCAGGATTCATCGCACGGGGGACCAGCTTACCGTTCACATCGTTCCAATCGTTGACCATGCCGAAGGCACCTACAAGGTTGTCAACCAATGGATTGTCACCCTTGATAGACATCGGAATATTTTTAGCTCCGTTACCACCAGGATCCTTCTCTTTAAACGCCTTGAGGACAACCGTCAGCTCGTCAAGTGTCGTTGGTACTTTCAGCCCCAACTTATCCAACCAATCCTTTCGGATCATCAGGCTCGTGCCAACGGATTCAAGGGTTCGCGTCGGAATCGCATAGATTTTCCCGTCGACTTTGGCCATTTCCAGTGTCTCTTTGGACAACGAGGCTTTGATGTTTTTACCGTACTTTTCAATGAGCGGAGTGAGATCGACCAACGCACCTTTTTTGGCATAATCGGCATAGATCGCTTTGGAACTGCTGTCCCCAGCTGTCGAGACAATATCATAAGGTTCCGAAGAAGCAATGAGCAGATTGAGTTTGTCCTCCGGTTTATCGACCGGGAGGGCTTCGTAATTGACTTTGTACCCGGTCTTCTCTTCCAGCATTGCGGCGATTGGATCTTTAGCGAAGTTAGGAGCCAAACGCATAAGCGCTTTCAGTTCAGGCTTTGGTCCAGCTGTCGCTGGCTGTGTGGATGGGGCTGGCGTTGGGGAGCTGCTAGTCTCTCCTCCGCTACTTGTACCACAAGCGGTAAGCAGCATCAGACTGACTGCGACAGGGAGTGCAGCCCATTTCATTGTTTTCTTCATTTTTTTAAACCCTCCTATATATGATGTGAAATATATCATTAAGCAGCGGTGGATTCCGCCGGCGTTAATGCAGCATTAGCCTTTGACGGAACCAATCAATACACCCTTAATAAAATATTTCTGAAGGAACGGATAGACGAGAAGGATAGGCACGGTAGAGGCCACTACGGTAGCGGCGCGAATACTTTCTGGTGACATATTCATCAGATCGTCTGCCGACTTGTTGAGCGCGTTCGCCGTATCGTTCTCCATTACGATATCGCGCAGATGCAGTTGAAGCGTTTTCAATAAGGGATCACTAATGTACAGCATCGGACTGAAGTAATCGTTCCAAAAGCCTACAGCATAGAACAAGGCGATCGCAGCGAGTACAGGCATACTAAGCGGTAAAATGATACGGAACAAAATCACATACGTTTTGGCTCCATCCATTCGCGCCGATTCTTCAAGTGCTTCGGGAAGTCCTTCATAATAGCTCTTGATGACCAGCATGTTGAACACACTAATCATGGCAGGTAAAATGAGCGACCATAAATTGTTTAACAAATGCAGATCGCGAATTAGCAGGTAATTCGGAATAAGTCCTCCGTTAAATAGCATCGTGAAAACGAACAAGACCATAATTCCCGAGATACCGGGCAAATGCCTCTTAGATAGCGGATAGGCTGTAATGGCGGTCACCACTATGCTCAATAGGGTCCCAACGACGGTCACGATGACCGAAATAGCGAATGCCCGGCCAAATGCATAAGAGGTTGCGACTTTTAGGAGCGTATCCAGCTGAAAGCCTACCGGCAGCAGATTCACACGTCCCGATACAAGCGCCCAGTCCGAGCTGACGGATTTGGAGAATACGTGGATCATCGGCAATAACGTAATTAGGCCTAACACGATCATGAAGCCGTAGACGAAACTATCTAATACCCAGTCGCTGAATGTTCTTTTACGAATTTGCATGTCAGGCCTCCCTACCATATTCCGCGGTTCAGCGTTTTTTTGCTGAGCCAGTTGCCGGAGATGATGAGAATAAAGCCAACGACCGAATTGAAAAGGCCGACTGCTGTGCTGAAGCTGTAATCCATCTTTCCGAGACCTATTCGGTAAACAAACGTACCGATCACATCACCGGATGCGTAGACAGTAGGGTTATACATGGTCAGGATCTGCTCTGTGCCTGCATCCAGCACCATACCAAGGCGGAGAATGAGCATCAGGATAATCGTTGGCACTATGCCGGGAAGCGAGATATGCCACATCTGCTGCAAGCGATTCGCACCGTCGATGGAAGCCGCCTCATACTGCTCCTGCTCGACACTCGCTAAGGCAGCGATGAAGATGATCGCGTTCCAGCCGATCTCCTTCCAGCCTGCCGTGAACACGACGACGCTTCTAAATACGTGGTTGTCCATAAAAAAACGTATGGATTCGCCGCCGAACCAATGGATGACTGTATTAACAAGTCCGTCAGAAGGGGACAAGATCGTCATGAACAAGCCAGAGATTATGACCCAGGATAAGAAGTGAGGCATGTAGATAATCGTCTGGATGGTTCGTTTGAACGCTGGGAACCGAATTTCGTTTAGCAGCAGCGCGATCAGGATCGGTATCGGAAACAGCAACACAATTTTGTAAATACTGATGAGCAATGTATTCGTGAACACTTGCATAAATTCTGCCGATTGCATGAGCTTTCGGAACTGCTCCAATCCGACCCATTGGCTGCCTCTGATCCCCTCAAAAATGTTGAAGTCTTGAAAAGCGATTAAGACTCCGTACATCGGTGTGTATTTGAACAACAGCAATAGGATCAGCCCGGGCACCAAAAGTACATACGTATCGAGGTTCCGCCATACCCTTCGCCATCTGCCTTCTCGCTTGCGAGAAAGCCTGGTCTGCTCTGCCTTCCCATTCAAATGTGTGATGATTTCGCTCATATTGTGGTTGCACCTCCTGCACTTATGCCTTAATTGTACCTACAGGAGAATGCGTCATGTAGAGGGTAATCCGACACTTTCTAGTCCTATCCTACTTACTTTGTTCCTCTTGCATCGCCTTGAGACGAACGCTCACCTCAGTGCCTTCCCCTAGACGTGAACGGACTGTCAGTCCATAATCGGAACCAGCCATAAGCTTGATTCTCTCGTTCACATTGTATAGACCATACGAGCTGCCGCTTCCTTCCGTTTGCAGCAAAGAGCGCGAAGACGACAATAGACTGGAAGCAAGTTGCTCGTCCATGCCAATCCCATTATCTTGGATGGTAATTTCGAGCACGTCTCCACACCGCTTCGCGTGAATGTGAATGATTCCGATTTTCCCTTTATTTTTGCGTATGCCGTGGAGCAGCGCATTCTCAACGATGGGTTGCAGCGTCAGCTTCGGAATGACACAACGACTCGCCTCCGAATCCGCTTTAATGACGAACTCAAATGTGGAAGGGAAGCGGTTCTGTTGAATTTCTAAATAGACTCTCGCGAGCTCAAGCTCATCCACTACGAAGACATGATCCTTCCCTTTATTCAGGCTAAGCCGAAAATAATCAGACAGACTCTCAATCAGGTGGCTAATATCATCGGCTTCGCGAGAAATCGCCAACCAATTAATGGTATCCAGCGTATTATAGAGGAAATGCGGATTGATCTGCGCTTGCAGCGCACGTAGTTCAGCCTCTCGCTCCAGCATTTTCGAACGGTAGGCCTCCTCCATCAAATCCTTCACGCGATGCACCAAATGATCGACAACTCGCTCAAGTAACCGAAAGTCGCCTCCCGGCTCCTCCAGCCCTTCAACACCTTCCGTGCGGATCGTCTTGACGACCGATTTGATTCGACGGTTCATCCCATTAATAACAAACGCCAATAACATGAACACAAGGATCAAAAACATGATCGTCATGCCAACGACCGTCGCGATGCCAGACCACTGACTTAATGTGGTTGTGCGATGGGTCAGGTCAGTCTTGGGCACCTCCAGCACGAGACGCCAATCCGCAGCTCGGATGGGTGCACGCACTTCAAACACGTCTACACCGTTTTCAGACCGTTTGATGATTCCTTCATCAGATTCACTCGCAAGGGTAGTCTTGGTGCCGATGACCGATTGCTCCGCGCTGTAAATGATAGTCCCACTGCGATCCACGATATATACACGACTTTGTGCTGGAAAATTAAGCTCGGAAATTATGTCAGAGAGCATCTTCTCAGGAACGTCAAGCATAAGCACACCCAGACTCTGAGCAAAATTTCGCGGATGTCTCAGCAATCGCGCACAGGAAAGAATCCGTGCTGATCCCGAGTCCAGATAGTTTTCTTCGTAGATGCCCGTCCACACGATACTGCCGCTAGCGTTCATGACCTCATTGGTCCATGGGCGATCTTTTAAGCTATCTAGCGGAAAAAGATTCAATAAATCGAATCCGTATAAATTCCCCGGATCGGTAAAAACTCGCGCCCTGACAATGTCTGGTGCCGATTGCACCGATTCTAGCAAATTGCGCAGCTCCTTTGACTGCGCGATGCGCTCGATAATTGGAGAAGCGGGATCCAAATTTTCATACAGTTTATTGTTCATAAAGATAGAATTGGAGGAATTCACTACATAGTTGAGCCGCGAGCTTAAATTAATACCTGCCTGTTTCAACGTCTGCTGCATGGTCTGGGTCACCTCCTCCTGCAAAATCCGGGAGGATTGTTCATAATACACGAACAACATCACACATACGGGCAGGAAAATCATCAGACCGTAGGCAAGCATCCACCTTCTGGCCGCTACAACGCCTTCCCACAAATTAGAGGGACGAATCCTTCTTTTTTGCAAAACCCCACTCACTGGATCAACCCCTTTTGAATGCTAAACACTTTATCTCCTATTGTTGATCCCGATAAGCGCTTGGCGTAAGCCCGGTCATCTTCTTGAACAGCTTGCTGAAATAGCTTGGATCCGTATAGCCGACCAGCTCGCACACTTCGTAGAATTTGATGCGAGGATCTGCCAGCAATTCCTTTGCTTTCGCAATACGGACTTTCATCAAATATTCGTAAATCGTCTCGCCAGTCTCCTGCTTGAACAATAAACTGACGTAAGTCTGACTGAGGTAAACGTAAGCAGCGATCTCAGCGATGGCCAAATTCTTGGCGTAATTCTCGGAAATAAACTTCTGAATCTGTTCAATCACATTACTCGATCGTCCGCTCCGCTTCTCCTGAATCCAGCAGCATATGCGATATAGGTAATCGCTTACAAAGGTTTTTAACTCATCCATCGTTTCCAGTTTCAGGAGTCGATCTAGCGCCAACGCTTCCTCCTCTTCTTTCTCGTGGGTAAGCAAATTAAGGTCAAGCAGCAACCTGCCGGCGAGAGCGATCATTTGCAGTCCAACCTGCCTGCCATATTTAAAGCCATCCTTGCGAAATTGCGCCAGTGGCTCGAGAATGCTTTCCATTTCCAACTCCAATGGTTGCTTTTCCCCCGATTTCAGCACGGATATCAGTCGCTCAATCTGACTGCTATCGAACCGAATCGGACTGGCAGCGCCAACTTCTAAACTGTCCATCGTGATCACTTGATTCTTGCCCATGTACCACTTTTGGTCCGCCGCATCGCGTGCATGCCGGAAAGATGCTGGAAGCATCCGAATCGAATCGGCACGTTCGCCTACTCCAATCGTAACGCTAATATTCAGCCAGCGCTTCAGATTGTCGCGAATTTCCTCTGCCAGCAAGAGCAGCGTTGCTTCCGGGTCTTTCATCGGATCATCAAGCACTAACAGTCCAACGAACTCAGCCGCTCTGTTCTCAAAAGCATACCCATGCAGGTACTGATCAATCAGTTCTTGAACCACGTTCAAGAGTGAGTACGACAACAACTGCTTGTCCCTCTCCGAACGATTACCTAGAACTTCCCTTGCATCGTCAATGGTTATAACGAGTACGAGATATGGTGTTTCAAGCGGCAGTTCCAGATTGAGAAACGAAGCTCTTTCCCGCAGCACCTCTGGCTTTGCCTCCCCATCTTGGATCAACGCCATCAAAAATTTCTCCCTAAGCAGTGGCATACTCTGGGTCAATTTGACCTCCATGTCTTTCAGGCGCTGCCGCTCCTTCTCTTCCGCACGCAAGTCTCGTACGACACCTTCAATCACCTTTTGGAGCTCCGTTCGTTTGACTGGTTTGAAAATATAATCGGCAGCATGAACCTGCAAGGCCGAACGCAACAGGTTGGCTTCATTGTGGCCACTGATAAATACGATTTTCGTCTCAGGAAGCCGCTCTCGAATCTCCCTCGACATTCGTATACCGTCCATGACCGGCATCATCACATCCGTCAGCACGATATCTGGTTTCACTCGCTCGATCAATTCTAATCCCGTATCTCCATCATCTGCAGTTCCGGCAAGAAAAATCCCATAGTTACTCCACTCCACGAATTTGCTGAGCCCTCCCCGGACTGCAGGCTCATCATCGACGATGACCAATTTATACATAATGCAAGTCTCCTTGTTAGAAATTGAAGGAATATATCGAATAGACATACAGAAATAACCTTCTATCGTTGCACATACCTTCTTCTATTATAAGAGTTTTTGGGAAAATGCTGCAGGGGGGATCCTACTATTTCTGGTCTGATATGACTGTTGTGATATTTCAAAAATTAGAAAACGGAGCCTGCAAATCTGCATCTGCGGCGCTCCGTTTAAGTTGTTTCAGAATGGATTAGAATGTAAAGAAATCCACGATAGAAATGGCTAAACTAATTATTCATTGCTTCTTATCAGCAATAGGAGCCATCAGTTAAAGCCCGCTGATTGTTTCAAATGCTTTATATAACGGTAACGGATCAGTAAAAAGTACAGGAATTGCGCGGCAAGGAAAACGACGCAGACCGTAATGGCCGAATGTATCACCGGCGAGTGAAGCAGGTTATGCAGCGCGTAAAGAGCTACCGAGCTGTGAATGAGCGCGACCGCAAGCGGTACGAAAAACAACAGCGCCATCTGTAGATTCGCCACCTTCTCCAGCTCCTTGTCCGTCAACCCGATCTTCGTTATGGAACGGTACTTCATCTTGTCATCGTTCAGGTCGGTAAACAGCCGGAAATATAGAAAGCTTCCCGATGCAATAAAAAATACGCAACTGACGAACAATCCTACGAAAAGCATCAGATTATAGGTCCGCTTCATCTGTTCCTCCAGATAGGCAGCAGATACGAACCAAAAACCGGAGGTTTGTGCATTTCCGAGCTCATGAGCGATGGCCTCCCCCGTGTCCGCCGTTGAATCGGCGCTGTCCGTATCGTACGCGGTTAACAGCTGATCTTTTCTCGGATTGCCAAACGAATCAAGTATCCGATCCGGAACGATCAACAGCGGTTCATCGACAATGGGAGGCGTGACGGCTTTTCCGATGGTTTGTTTCATGCTGAGTGTAAGCGATGTTCCCTTTACTGACCACTCCTGTTCCGGAAACGGCCGGTTTTTCATGGTCCAAATGGCCGCAGCTTCATTTCCTTGCAGCGACAGGATCGGGTAATCCAAGGCATTGGCAAGTTGGGTATATTCGGACAAGCGGATAAAGTTCAATGATTGTCCATCTATCGAATCGAAATTCGCAATATGGATGGACCATGTATCATAACGAATTCCACGTTCTTTGAGCACTTGCTCGATTATTCTCGTTTGAGAAGCTGCTTGCTTAGCCTCGCCGGTGGTTTGAATGTAAGTATAGGCGAACGGGTACGCATCCGAGATTTGTTTGTGGATGGTTTCCAGAAATCCCATCAAGCCGCCCATGGCGCAGATGGCAACTGTCGAAACGATCGTCACGAGAAAGAACATGCGGGCGTTGTCCTTCATGCGGTAAGCCATGTCAGAAAAAACGAGCACATTCGTTTTGTGCAAAAAGACAGAGCGGTTGCTTCTTAAAGTGCGCATCACAAACACGCTCAACTGTGTGTACAACAAGTAAATACCGATGATGACGATGACCGTGACCGGCAAAAGAGCGAAAACGACCGTGACGCCTTTGGCCATGAACGATATGATGTATCCGGTAAGAAGAAGGCAGAACGCTGTAATTGAAAGAAAAACGGATGATTTAGGTTCCGGCTTCGGTTTGGCACCGCCTTTCAGCAGATCGATCGGCTTGCTGGCCCGTACGAATGCGGCAGTGAACGCGGAGATGAAGAGAAACAACAGCACGAATGCGGTCAGTGTGAGCAAAATTGCTTTGCTTGGCATGTAGTATGGCAGCGGGCTCATCTGCATCACATCCGCTCCGATCATCATGAATAGCCTGGCGAACAGCATACCGGCGGCAAGACCTGCCACAATGGAAGCGAAACCGATCAGCATGTTTTCGATAAAGACGATTCCTCGCAGTTGATTGTAGGTCATGCCGTGCATGATGAGGACGCCGAATTCCCGTTTGCGGGATTTCAAGAAGGCACTGACGGAGTAGAATACGAAAAAGATGGAGAACACATAGACGATATATTCCGCAACCCTCATTGCCTGAACCGCCGACCAATTAAATCCGGAATTTCGAATGGCAGGGTGAAAAATAAAAACAGCGTACATGAAAAAGATCATCACCGAAAACGTGCTGCTCAGAAAAAAAGCAGCATACGTCCGTTTGTTCCTGCTAACATTGCGGAAGGCAAATTGTCGCAACGTCATTTATTGGCCCTCCCGACCTATTACCGTAATGGTCATCATGGACGGGATAATGCGGGAACTCCCCTTAATTGACACGATGCGGTGAAAGCTCATGTGCATTCCCTCCCATTAGTGAAAGCATATTAATAATCTGTTGGAAGAAGGCCTGCCGGTTGTCCCCCCGGTAAAATTCATTGTAGAGCCGACCATCCTTGATGAATACGACCCGGTGACAGTAGCTAGCCGCGAGAGCGTCATGGGTAACCAGCAGTATGGTCGTATGATCGGTATGGTTGATGGCCTCCATCGTTTCCATGACATCACGTGAGGATTTGGAATCGAGATTCCCCGTCGGCTCATCGGCCAACAGCAGCGAAGGGGAATGAATGATAGCCCTTGCAATGGCGGCTCTCTGCCGTTGCCCTCCCGACACTTCATAGGTTCGTTTATTCAGAATTTGGGTGATCCCCAATTTTTCGGCCACCCTATGAAGCTTGGCGTCCATCTCCTTCACGCTTTTCCCATCCAGCGTAAGAGGGAGAATGATATTTTCTCCGATGGTCAGCGTATCAAGCAAATTAAAATCCTGAAAGACAAAGCCCAGCTTCCGTCTGCGGAACAGGGCCAGATCGTGTTTGGATAATAAATGGGGGTTTTCTCCATTAATCAACACTTCCCCGGAGGTAGGCGTGTCGATTGTGGATACTACGTTTAGCAGGGTTGTTTTGCCGCTGCCTGAAGGACCCATAATGCCGACAAACTCGCCTTTCTCGACAACCAGGTTCATGTCGCTCATCGCCTTATACGCGATGCTGCCATCATACACTTTTCCCAGATTGCGCACGATTAACATATCCATATCAAGCACTCTTCCTTTCATACGGTTGGAATTTCGAATTTCCAAGGCTCTCGCATAATCATAACCGATCCTGGGTTCGCTATCCCATCGATTATCCTTAAACAAATCTTACAATGCTGTAAGAAAAAAGCATGTTCATGGAGCTTGAACATGCACGATCCCCATCCATATACGAACTGTCGTTCCTTTTCCCTGCTCGGATTCCAGCTCGACGTGATGATCAAGCCGCGAAGCGATCTCCCGAACCAGGTAGAGGCCCATGCCGGTGGATTCGCCGAAACGTCTTCCGTTTTCCCCTGTAAAATAAGCGTCGAAAACTCGCTTGATATCCTGTTTCGGGATTCCAACGCCGTTATCCCGAATCTCAAGAGCGACTCGCTGTCCTTGCACCTCAGAGGTAATCATGACCCGGCTGCTTGCGCCGGCCGAATACCGTACCGCATTGGAAATTAATTGGCCTAGGGCGAATGCAAGCCACTTGTCATCGGACATAACCATCAATCGGTCATCTAGGTGGATTTCCGGGAAGACCTTGTTGCGGATAAATAAATTTTTGTGTTCCGCCGCCACTTTCCCGACCAACTGACGAAGATGCACCGGCTCCGCCACGAAATCCTGTTCGAACGCATCCAATCGTGAGGTATACAGCACCGTGTCGAGCCCCTTCTTCAGCTTGTCTATTTCCTCTCGCATGCTGTCAAAGAAGGGGTCGGTTTCTTGCTGAACCGCAAGGTGCATAACAGATAGCGGTGTTTTCATCTGGTGCACCCACTGATTAATAAAAGTGATATGATCGTTTAGTTTCTTTCGGTATCGCCCCATATCGTTCTGATGAAGTCGATACTTCCCCTGCAGCAGATGCCCAAGTGCATCCGCAAGCGGTGCGTTCCCGATAAATTCGGCCGATTCGTCAATTGAAGGAAGAGGACGAGTCAGTCTCTGATAAAATCGATAATGGCGGATATAACGGTACATTAAATAAAAAGCGAACAAGGCCGTATTTAACATGCAGATGTACACAAGGTCGAAGGTATTTCGGAAACCGGATAAGCGGCACATATAAACAGTCAGCAGAAGCTGTGCGACATACATGAACATTAACGGAACATGCTCTCTCCAAAACAGCCTCATGGCTCCTCCCTCCAGAAAGGCCGCAGTTTATACCCGGCACCCCGTACGGTTTCCAACGCTCCTTCAATGCCGAGCTCGGCTAATTTTTTACGGATGCGCGTGATATTGACATTAAGCGTATTGTCATCAACTACCTGTTGACCGTCCCACATCTTGTCTAGAAGCCAATCGCGGCTGACTACCTTCGCGCTGCTTTCCATCAGCGTTTCCATTAGCAAGGATTCTTTATGACTGAGATCTACGGTTTTGCCGGATAAGGTCAGCTCAAACCTTTCGGGATACAACACGAGTCCTTTGCATTCCACGATCCGTTCCCTCTTGCCCAGGGCGTATGAGCCGTAAGCGCGACGAAGCTGGCTCTTGATCTTGGCCATTACCACATCATAATCGAAAGGCTTGGCGATATAATCGTCCGCCCCGTTCTCCAGTGCCATGACCTGCTCCATCTTGCCGTCGCGGGCGGAGATAAACAGAATCGGGCAGGTGGAGACCGTTCGGATTTGTCTGCACCAGTAATAGCCGTCATAACGGGGCAGATTGACGTCCAACAGCACGAGATCCGGACGAATGCCCTGGAAAACCTCCATAACTCGGTCGAACTCTTGTACCGCTTCAGCTTGATATCCGTATTTTTCCATATATGATTGAAGCAAATGCGCTAGCTTAAGATCGTCTTCTACAATCAGGATACTAAACATAGGACTTGACTCCTTTTCTGATTTCCATTGCAATCTATTATAACCTTAAGAGATACTCTTTCAAGCCAAAATAAACGGCTACGCCGTCCTTCAAGGACGGGAGCGTTTATCTAGAAATATAAGAAAATTTAGTACGTGAAACTTATAAAGTCTTATATTTTGAAAAGAATCCGTCTTACGAGTCCTCCAATACCGCAAGATCGAATTACAAAGTTGTAAGGTAGATGTAAGGCAAATCGATAGCTTAGGCCAGCCTGGCAGGATAAGATTGGAACAAACGAACATAGTATTTTTTTAAAAGGAGAATCGAGATGAGGCTGTTTGAACTGTTGCTTTTTTTGTCAAATATCGGGTTGTTTGCATTAACAGTCCTATTAAAAAAAGGACGGCGTAGAATTCCAGTATTTGTTGCAAGCGGGATCGCCACACTTTTATTGGTCATTCATTGGACGGTGGAAGGATACAGAGTTCAGCTATTGCTTCCATATGGCATAACGATCATTTTTTTAGCCATTTCAGGTTATAACTTTTTAAAAAAAACCGACCCTAAAAAAATCCCGCGATTCATATTGGCTTCAGCTTATACCGCTATAGCGATAATGCTGGTCGTAACAGCGTGTCTCATGTATGCTTTTCCAGTATTTAAACTACCTCAACCAACAGGCGAATTTAAGGTGGGAACGCAAGCTTTTCATTTCGTGGATACAAATAGAGAAGAGATTTTCGACGAGACCAGAGATGGTAAGAGAGAATTGATGGTTCAGGTCTGGTATCCGGCTCAAGCTAGCACCGGTAAATACGCTCCCTTTATTCCCGATACCCAGATTTTACGTTATATGGCCGCGAACTATGGCCTTCCCGGGTTTACTTTACAACACCTGAAGTACGTATCTAGTCATGCTTATCCGGGGGCCGAAATCTCTTCGGCACAAACCTCATACCCGCTGATCCTTGCGAATCCCGGCTTCGGCTCTTCCAGGTTCCTCCACACATCGCAAGCCGAAAATCTCGCAAGTCACGGATATATCGTGGCCGTGATTGACCACACCTACAATACATTTGCAACCAAGTTTCCAGACGGTCGAATCACGACAATCCAAACCAATGACTTATTCTCACCCGACCATGATTACCGGACAGAAAGTGGAAATCGCGACAAGTTGGGAAAAGTGTTAACCGACGATGTGGCGTATATACTGGACCAATTCGAACTCATCCAATCGGGGCAGATGCCAAGTCAGCTAAAAGGGAGAATTGATCTCGGTCATGTCGGGGTGTTTGGTCATTCCATCGGCGGAGCGACGGCCTATGACGCTTCTTACGATCCGCGAATCGCTGTTGGAATAGACCTGGACGGAGGGCTTTATCGTCTGCGTGACAGAGATGGTTTGCGAAAGCCGTTTTTGTTTATGAACTCGGAAAGTGAATTCAAAAGATTAAAGATGGTGATGGATAACCACGTCTACACGGAGGCAGAGCTTAAACGGATGGGCAACACGAGAGAATGGATGGATCAAGTAACGGAAGACAAAAAGGTAGAACTTGAACGAATGCGCCAATCGGTCGATTCTGGGGGACAATTCCTCTATATCGGAAATTCGGAGCATTTGAATTTCACCGACGTACAGTTCATTTCTCCGATTTTCAAAATGCTAGGCATCACAGGAAAGATCGCACCCGAAAGAGCGAACTCCGTTATCAATGCCTATATGCTGGATTTCTTCGATAGGTATCTGAAAAATCAAGGCGGAATCTTAATGAAAGGACCGGATAGCCGCTATCCGGAGGTGAAGTTCGGAACCTCGCTATTATAAATTACGGAATTGTAAACTACGAAACAGGATACTGATTTTATATTCCAGAATTTGTTAAAAAATAACTCACAAGCGGCGAAAATGATAGTTTTTGCAGCATTCGTTAGAAAAAATATTTATATTTCCGACTTTTACGCTGTTTTCTGACAAATAAAAAGCCCCCTTAAGAATAAGGGGACCTCTCACTTCAATCAGTTCGCAACTTGTGTAACCTACTCAAATAATCTAAAAATAACAACGGCAGCTTGTGCTCTTGTCGTTAAAGAACTAGGTGCGAAATTGCCATTGTCCATTCCTTCAATGATGCCGGCTTGCTGCATACTAGCAACTGCTTCCAAAGCATAGCTGCTAATGGATGCATGATCCGCAAAAGTGATCGCAGTGCTCTTCGTCGATGAATGAGCATTCATGGCCTGCATCGTCCTATAAACCATGACGGCCATATCCTGACGACTAATTTTGTCATTAACACCAAATAAAGTAGCTGTTTGACCATTTACGATTCCTAGTTTCTGCGCGCTAGCAATTGAGCTGTAATACCAGGAATTGGGTTGGACATCTGCCAGAGTTGTAGCCGCAGTAGGATCGTTCAGATCGAAGGCATTAACCAACATCATAATAAACTCCGCCCTGGTCACTTGACTCTCCGGATTAAACTGGGAATTCCCAATACCCTGTACAATGCCTCTTGCAGATAATGCTTCAATTGCGTCGCTCGCCCAGTTTACACTTGCAAGATCATGGAAATTCACTTCTTTATAAGCTGCCAGATATCTACTGAAATGCTTGGCTTTAAATGCCACCATCCCTGTTGCAGGATCATATTTACCGTCCTTGATGACCTCAAGCTTGCCATCGTCTGTCAAATAATAAATGACAACTTTGTTCGGATTCTCACCTGGCGCTAGGTTATATGGTAATTCCACTTTAACCTCATTGCCGTTAAAATCCGTTACTTTCTTGCCATTCACCATTAAGCTAAAATCATAAATCGCTGCAGAGGAACCAATCTGTTGCCGCGTCTCCGCAGATAAGGAGGAGGTATCAACCTGTGCAACTTGAAGCTGAATGTGCGTAGCTTCTTCTTTGCCGAGAAGCTTCGAAGACAACGAAACTTGAGCGAATCCGGTATCGATCTTAAGCATATCAACTTGTTTCTTTCCAGCAGCAAGGAAGTCTTGCACAGGGATATCAACCTTTATTTCCTTCGCATCTCCAGTCGCTTTCGTGGAAATGATAATTGTGCTATCAGATGCGTTTTGGATGGCTTTGGCTACATCTTCAGCAGCGATTACGGCTGAAGCCGTCCCATGATCATCCAGTTTAACCTCAACTGTTACCTTATTTCGGTCAACCTGTGAAGATGGTTGCTTCGTAGGAGGAACTGTACTACCTCCATTCGACGGTGGAGTTTCAGATGTTTCCGTTGTAATCGTCACAGTCGAACTTGCCGTAAATCCTCCGTCATCTGTGGTAGCCGTAATCGTAGCTGTTCCAACCGCAATACCAGTAACCTTACCTGTTTGATCCACCGATGCTACCGCAGTGTTATTGGAAGACCAGCTTACATCCTTATTCGTCGCATTCGAAGGCGTCACGATCGCCGAGAATTGGTGACTCGCACCAATGTTAAAACTGCTAGAGCTGCTATCCAGCGCAATACCCGTTACTGAAATTGGAATCGAAGGTTCATCGATCGTCTTACTTTTCAGAACAACCATGTCACCAGCTCCAACTTGAATCACGGTATTTCCATCTACAACCGGATAAACCGTTTCCGACTTCAAGTCCATCAAGTCTGAATCAGCTGGAACAGAAACACTCGCATCCGTAGCTCCGTTGTTTAGTGCAATATAAGCCCAATTATTATCCGCTGTTTGCAAGCGATATACATCAACTTGAACAGTGCTGACGGGCACTTGCTCCGTAACAAGTCCTTGTACTCCTTTGCCTTTCGGATAGAGAACTGTTAAGTAATTCTGATTTGGCTGATTCGTAATCCGAATGTAATTCAGCTTATTATCGCCGTCTATTTTCGGAACCATGTTAGTTGAACGTCCCCACTCCTGGGTGATGTTTGGATTTGTCGGCTGAAGCACCGTTGTTTCCAAGTCCATATTGTAATGGCCTGTGGAGGTAACTTTATTTCCTTGAATATCAGATAATTGCGAAGCAGCTACTGGCAAATTCCAAATGGTACTGGAGCTGGAACCCTTAATTTGATCCCAAATGACAAAAGCCTCCATACCGTCTTTCACATAGGCAATCTTCCGCGTCTGTGAACCCGTTGAACTGGCATTCGGATCAGCAACGCGCAATGATGTCGTATCTACGTGTGTATTCGTCGAAAAGCTATGATTATCACTGATCGCTGGCGTGTTCAAGTAAGACGTGTTATCCGTTTTCTTAAATTGAACAGTGGCATGGGATGATGAACCTGTATACCAAGCTTTGGTTCCGGCAAAATAACTTTCAACTCCGGAATCCAGTACTAATGGCGTTCCGCCCGCATACAGGACAAAGGATCCCTGATCAAAATGTCCGTGCCCAAGTGCTTTTGTATTCGCCATGATCGACATGAACGTCTCGTTGGGATTACCGAAACGGTTGCGGAACATGACAAGTCCGACTCCCTGATATTTATCTGTCGATTTTAATTCCAACGGTGTATAAGCCGGCGTGTAATGAAGTGGTTTGAAGAAGCTTTCAAGCAGAATTGTTTCAAGGCCATTTGCTGGCAATCTGCTTCCCGCCTTCACCCAAGTCTGATACATATTGGACGCAAGAGCTTCATTGGTACGACCAACTTCATCATAATAAACGCCTAGTAAGGAGAACTCATTACCGCTCGTCATAATATCGTCACCGAAAATGGGTGAGTTGATCATGTTATCTGTATACACATAAGGAGGCGTCTGAACCTCCAGATTATATTGAAACATTTTGACCAACTTCGGATTGGCGAACCAATCTTCCCCTGTTTCGTTTCGAAGCGATTTCGCATAGGCTGCCAGACGCTGGAGCACGGCAAAATGGTAACGAACGGATTCCGGCCATTCCCCTTCTGCACCGATCTGATAAGTCAATTGAGCTTTGAGAAGCTTATTCGCATTCGCGATCAGCTGTTTGCTAGCTGGAAGCTCTGGAAAGACCATAGCAAGCATGCTGGCTCCCGCCACTGCATCTGACTCCCAGTTGCTAGCTCCAAGCTGAACAGCGTAATCCTCCAACTCATTCCGATCACGTCTGTCGTTCAAGAAGAGATTGAAATAGGTAAGCTTATCGATCAGATCACGATGTTCTTCTTCCGTATATATACCAGCATCCTTGATAAACGTATACGCAGAAGCAATGACTGACGCAACCCTTCCACCCTGTACCTTGCCGTAGGCATCAATACCATCAGGTCTTGCATTGGTAAGCTGCCAATATTCCGCTCCTTGAAGAAAATCATTCAGATTGTAAAATATTCGTTCTTTTGCTTTTTTGGCATAAGTAATATCACCAGTAACCGCATATACAAGTGCGTCTGCTTGAATGCTCAAATTCGAATTCGGCCCCATGGTCGATTTCTTGTTGTTGACTAGTTCAATAGAGCCGATTGCGACACCAGCTTGGTTTTTATAGGTAATAATCGCTTTGACACCGTTAATTAACTTCCCATCGATTTTAGCCGCAAACGTAAGCGTGTGATTCAAGCCTGGCGTTACAGGGATATTTTGCTGCGATGTCCACATCCCTTGATCATTGGCCGTTGGATTTTCGATATAGATGGAACGAGTTCCATCATTCGTGAAGTTGGTTCTATTTTCCCACCTCATAATTGGGCTTCCTTTGACAGCGCTTGGCTGCCAATAATCTGGACTAGTCGTTCCTGCATCAAATCCAGGGTTTAAAATGTCCAAATCAGCCGAGTCTGGCGGGGAAATCTTGACACTATCGATCCATGCGTGGCCTAGTCCAGCTACTTCATTGTCAGCTGAATCTAAGGTGAACTGCAGCGTTGCTGTTGCTGTTCCCGCGGGTGGATTGAAATTAAGTGTTGCAGAGTTACTCCACAGCTTATATTGCGAGTTCATCACATTGTAGTCCACTTGATCATTCAGGAAAAGTCGATAGTTTTCTAGATCTGCAAGTGTTTGTTGATCGGATATTTGTTTCGCTTCTTCATATTTTGCTTTCAGTGCAGGATCTTGATTGATCTTGTCTCGCAGCTCTTGCAAACCTGCTTCCGAGAAATAGAGGTTCGAATTTGGCTCGACTTCCGTTCTCAGTACTTGCGCAGCTCGCATGACGGTCATTGCATTATAAACACGAACAAGTGCAGCACCTATCGCTTCGGTATTACCATTTTGTTTTGCTTGAAAAGCCGCTGTCACAGTTGAGTTCACGCCATCTACGACACTTTGCGGATACTGCCATGCGCCAGAGCCGATAACAGCTTGTTGAACAAGAGCATTAGCATCTGCGATGATTCGGTCGTATTTTTGCTGTAGCTTCGCATCCACGATTTGGTTCAAAGAGAGCTCCAAATATGGACGTTTAGCCGGGTCGGCGGTGTTGTTTGAATATATTTCAGAAGCGTATGTCGTCCCCGGTGTATTATCAAAGCTAAGGGTTAGCTTCTTGTCACCCAGCATTTCAACTTTCACTGAGCTCGTCAAGTCAACAGTTCCAGCACCAACCGCATCTTTCGTTCCTAGAATAAAGGTATTAACGATTGGCCCGAGAACCGGATCGCCGGATGTTGGATATACAAGCGTGTCTTCTTGCCAAGAATCGTTGCTTTCGACATGTACTTGCGTGTTATTCCGATCCGTTTTGAAGTTCGATACATGTAAATCTGCTTTCATCACGTTGGCTGTAATGGCAGACAAATCGAACTTCATGTAAGCAGTGCGGCCTTCACTATAAATAAGCGTGTTTCCATTATGCGGCTTCGTTTTCTCCGTTACCCAGACGAAGGCATCATCTGTTGGAGCTAACTGAATCGTATTATAGGTGCCTGCCAAAATATGATTGCTCGCATACCACGAAATCAATTCCTTAAGACCATATTTCTCTGAAAATGGTTGGGAGGCCTTGGAATAGTGATCGATAGCGAACTGAATGTCTTCATCCGGTCTTGGTTTATTAAATTCTCTATTACGTACAAAAGGTACTTTGTAAGTGCCGTTCAATACAGCTTCTGCATGATCGATTTGTTCCTGAACGGCATCTTTGGAAGCTTGCGTGTACATGTCTGGATCAATTTGCAACATTCCCTTTGCTTCCCATACGAGCTTAGTCAAGTCTTGACGGTACGTAGAGTAAGCCAGCTTATTTTCTTTTACGTCAATGACAGTATTGGAAATAACCGCAGTGCTAATGAAGGTCTTTCCTGCCGTCCTTAGACGATCCATCCCGAGCTCGAGATCACCAGCTGGATCATTTACCACAGTTTGGGCATACGTAATCACGGTTGCAAATTCATCTTTAGCTGCCTGTGTAACTTGCCCAGCAGCTGTTCCGACGCTGAATTGATCCTTCAACTTCCCTGCTTCTACAATCATATTCTGTAGGGCTTGCACCTTAGTTGCGGTACGTATGGTCAATTTCGGTACGAGAAAATTAACATAGGTAACTTCAGTAACCGTTCCGGAATGAATATTAACTTCCATTTTCACTTTAGCGTCCGTTTGATCAGCAAGTGGTCGTTGCACAACTCCCGCATCCGAAACGATTGCCGGTTGATCAGACTTCCAGGACAATGTTGAAAATCCATATGTACCAATTGGTTGCAGGTCTACATTGCCGTAAACCGTCATGTTATTATACTTCGCTATGAGAAGCTCTTTGTCTTTCGCAACCCGCTCAGCATCAGTCGGAGTTGGCATGCGAAGAACTGTGACGTTCATCGTAGCCGTATCCGTTATACCACCATATGTGAGGGTCGCAGTTAAGGTAATAGGAACGTCCGATTGTGTGTATTCGGGGCGCGTAACTACCCCCGCATTTGAAAGAACCGTCGGTTGACTTGAAGACCACGTGATCGCGGTATTGGTCGCCCCTTCCAATGGTAAAACCAGATTGGCCGACACGGACTTGTTGTTGAACTGTTCAAGGAGCTTAGCCTTATCATTGGCGATGCGATCAGCTGCAGTCAAAGCCTTGAGTGTTGAAATTTCGAGTACTGGTCTGTAACCATTTGATGATTTAATATTCTCCTTAGAAGCAATATCGGCTGAAGTCAATGCAATGCTGTCGACTCCACTAGCGTCCGTTCGTTTAAAAACAAGTGAGAGTTTCTTATCTCCCAGCATTTCTTGAATAACAGTATCTGTCAAATTAATAGAAACTAACGTTCCAGCTGCACCGCTAGCCGCACAGGGATAGGTTGTACAAGCCGTACTAATCAAGGATTCACCTGCTTGAGTCAGATCGGGGACGCCACCCACTTTAGGGTACCATTTGTCCCAAGTAATTGTGCTCTCTGACCAACTATCATAAACACTTCGATAAACCGTAAAATTTGTTGCATTTGTGTTGTCTTTATAAAGCTTTAATGTTGCACTTTGAATCGGATCGGTGATATCGGATAAATCGAATTTCATTAAACTGGATCTACTGCTCCCTATAACTAGTGACGTAGCAGTTCCATAGTTGGTAGTGGTACTCCCTGAGTGAATCGTAGCATCGTCCGTCGGGTTCTTCTTCACCACAACAACGCTCATCTCAGAATCATCTGCCGCCAGTGCAGGTGAAACCGTTCCAAAAAACAAACTAAAAAACATACAGAATGCCAACATACTTGAAATTCTTGTCTTCCAAAATTTCACTAACATTAGGAGTACCTCCAAAATAATCTGTTATTGTTTATCATGTAATCGGTTGCAGGTATAGCGAACAATCCCCCCTAACTACGCTCGCAATGATTTTGTGTGACTGCTTAACGAAAGATTAGCATACATAGGCATGAACTTATTTAAGGTATTCCTGCTGTTTTTTAAGACCGTTATTAATTGAAGAAACTATGAAATAAACACACCTATGTTTTTAAAAAGATACAAGCTCACGCTGCACATCAATTTCTAATTTTATATCTCCTATTGAGATGAGAAGCTTATCTTCATCTACTTTCATTACATGCAAACTCTTCTGTCCTTTCACTTTGGGATGTAAAATCGTTAGGAAGCCTTCTCGGGCATCAGAAGTGGCTCGAACATAATCCATTAAACATACCTGTTCTTGCTCAGTTTCAAAAAATGTGGTGGATCGCCCCTTTTCTAACTCAATTCGCTTCACGTTACTGACGAAGAATGTCTCCAAATCTACATCATATATCCCTTCGGAATAAACACGATTGTCTTCCAAATAAGAATGCTTTGCCGCCACTGGTAAATTAAACAACAACTCACCTTCAAAATCCTGAACGGTATCACGAATGATATAGAGATCATATTCCTTTACATAGAGAACCTTTCTAGTGTGTATGCCTTTACCTTCAGGATTCGAAATTTGTATAGTAATCGTATCTAGATGACTGCCAAGGCTACTGCTCACAACCTTACTTGTTCTTGGAACATCAACCCACCCACGCTCCAAACTATACGTCCCTGCAGACAGATTAATCGTTCCGTTACCGGACTTCTCCTGTATAGTCTTCTGGGTAGCAAACTGCATGCAAGCATGCGAATACGAACTGATATGCCAACTGGTGCTGCTGTCGAAATACCCTTCAATACCAGAGTCCATTACTAACGGAATACTGTTTTTATATAAAATAAACGAGCCTTGATCCAGATGTCCGTGAGCAATTGGCTCAGGACTGGACATAATCGCAAAATAACTTTGATTGGTGCTTCCAAAATTTTTCCTAAACACATAAATTCCCGCATTCTTATAATGCAGGGTTGAATCTAAGGAAATAGATCCGGTGGCCTTGTACGAATCACCTTTACCGAGAATATTATCGAGGGCAATGCCTTCCCCCCAGAACTTCTTGAACGGTTTACCCGCCATGTGCCATGTATGATACATGCGATCCGCTAATGCTTTATCCACCTTTTCGACATCACCTAAATAAGTTCCGTAGCTCCCGAATTCGGCTCCCCCGCTTAAGGCATGATCTCCGAACGGTGGTGTTCCGATGCGTCCATCAAAAAACGAGTACCCCGGTGTCTGCACATCGATACTGAAATCAAACATGCGGGCGAGCAGTGTCGTCTCGAACCAGTTTTCTCCGATGGCATGATCCAGCACTCTCGCAAAGCCAGCAAAGCGCTCCAATGCCGCATGATGGTAACGGATTGACTCCGGCCAGGAAGAATCCGGATTAACATTTAGCTCCAATTGAGCTTTCAACACCATATAGGCATTATAGAACCATGCTTTTCGATTCGGGAAATCGTCTAGCACAATCATCATATAGGCGGTACCTGCACACATATCCGTTTGCCAATTGCCGCTGCCATGTTGGGCATCTAGCGGAGAAAGCTCAGTACGATCCCTTAAATCCAGCATATAAGGCAGCAAATATTCAATCATCGAATAAAAGCGCTCCTTCTCCTCGCGGGTAAACACATCCGCTTCTTTAATGAAGGAATATGTTACTGCCACGCTGCATAGGACTCTTCCACCTTGAACGGCACCGTAAGAATCACTGCCATCAGGACGTGAATTACAAGCTAACCAATGCTCAGCCCCCTGACAGAAATCATTTAACGTATACAAGATTTCATTCTTTGCTTTGAAAGCGTACGTCACGTCTTGTGTAAATGCATACTGAATAGCATCGCACTGCATCGTTAATAGGAAGCAGGAGTTGGGCAACGATGATTTTCGATTAAAATCATAATCAAACACGTCGATTACATGATCCATCTCGTCTTTAAACGTAATAACCGTTTTTAACCCCTGTTTCAGCTTCCCATCAATCTTAGCTGCGAATGTCAACGTGTACGCTAGCCCGCCAGTTATTGGAATATCCTTGTCGTACGACCATCCCCCCTCATCCTGAGGTGTAGGATTACAAATATATATGGAATGCTTGGCCGTATCCGCTTTATAGGAGAATTGCGTTTGCGAAGATGGATTAGCTGTAATTACTTCCCCTTTGGCTCCACCACCGCAGAATGGATATTGGCCCTCCCATTTGAGTATCGGGGTTCCACGATGTATATCGTTCTGCCAGTGAAACGGCATATCATCGCCTTCATCGAATCCGCCATTTTCAATCGTTAAGCTGCCGCCTTGCGCGGAAAGGATGTTCACATTGTCGATCCAGACATGGCCTAGCCCCTCCTGTTCATTCTCTTGAGCAGGAAGAATGAAGGATAGCGCCGCTTTCACCGCTCCCTCCGGCGCCCGGAAATTAACAATTTTATCTGTAGAGCTCCATACATAAAAGTGCTTATTTATTTCCTCATAATCGGTTTCTTCCTTCATGAATAAATTAAGTGCTTTTTCAATGTAATCCAAACTGTATGTGTTTGCGATGTTAACGATTTGCTCATATTCTTTTTGAATCAGTGCATCGGATTGGGCTAACTCTTTTACTTTCTGCAACCCCTCAGGCGTCAGGTAAAGGGTGGAAGCCATATCAACATCCGTTCGTAGTACTCGCGAGAAACGAACATCTCTATTCATATTGATAACATGTACAACGGCCTTAGCTAAGTGCTCAACTGAGCTAGAGTTTTCCTCTTTGACTGCGTTCAATACCTGGATTGCACCTTGTAATTGAGCTACTGAAACGGTATCGAATTGCCCAATTGCTGTCCCAGTCTTCGAAGCGGCTAACAATTCCTCAGCTTTGCTAATAGCTAAATTAGCCAAGTTCTGCAGCGTTGCAAGATCTTTGTTCAACATATCTTGCTCATTAAACCAGGTTAGAGCAGGCTCCAAGCCATATTCATGATAAACGTTCCCATCCATATTGTAGGTAGGTGCCATCGTATAACGTTTTGTTGCGAATAAAACAGCTTCTTCCTCTCTAGGTTTGTAGAACTCACGATTTCTGATAAAAGGAATGTGGTATTCCCCATGTAAAGCTAGAACTGCATCTTTTACCATTGTGGTTAACGCCAGTTTAGCCCCCTCCGTAAAATATTCACCCTTTGTTTTCAATAGGGTTTGAGCGTTATCGACAAGCGATTGTAAGCGAGCCTTATGTTCTGTTTTTTCTCCCATTGTCCATCATCTCCTGCCTTAACATGATAAGTATAATCCTCAGCTATCTGCCTGAAGCGAGTTCCTCACAAATGATTCGACCTTCTTTGGATTCCACGATACGGACGGATAAATCTTCAGCCTCAATATGGTCAACTGTGACTACCTGTGTTCTACCGTCCTTCAGCTGCACTTCCACTGTACTGTCATTAATAGCCTTCACAGATATAACCATCGCTTGTGACTCAAATGGCTCAACAACCGTAATAAACCGGCCAATCTGCCCTTCTGTCCGGACTGCATACGTGATTCGACGTTGCGCTTCGTCGCCAGGAAACGCATCAGCGCCAATGAGCCCTACAAAACGCTTAGCTCCCGTCCCAGTCAAATCCAAACTTATAGTTCCATCTCTGTCATGATCAATTGGACTGGTCGGAATCGCATTCGCATATTCATTGCCAACAATCGTTACCCGTCCGCCTTCGTAATCTTTACCAATACCGAAGCCGAGATCGATATTCTCATACATCAAGGCTAACTCAGATAACAGTTTTGTACTCCCGTCTGCTAGGACTAGATAAGCATCTCCCCAGAAAAGTCCTTGTTTGGTTCGCTGGGGATACTTCTGCTCGTTATAGATAGGGTGGTTCTTTACTTTTAGCTTTATCGTTTTTGCTCCTTGCAAATCGATATCGCATTTCCCCTCACCCAGCAACCATGCCCCAAACTCACCATGTGCTTGAACTTCACCATCAACCTCTACCTGGTAGGAGAATGGAATTGTAATACCATGATGCTCCGCTGCCCGACCAGTAATTTGAACTGACTGAGGTGGCCATGCCGTATGTACATCCATTTTCAATACACCAGGGATATTATGTGCCGTGCGATTTCCACGCATATCTTCCCCTTCGCCAAACACTGTCTCGAAGTTGGCGACACTTGAGCCAGAGACATCATACCAATGGCAATCGGTAATAAACTGAGCATCCGACAATGGATTATCCGTCCATTGACTCGTATGCTTGGTATATCTTACCTCCTGCCCTTGGATCCCTTTAAACCCTTTAATTTGGAATAAGCTGTCGTACTGATGCTCCATTTCTCCTTTCACATAATCAAACAAAACCAAATAGTCATCCGTAACGGCCATCACTCTTCGCTGTAAGATCGGTTCCGTGAAATCCGATAAAGCGCCATAAGGCGGTGCATCCTTCACTTCTGGCAGCCAGCTTGCGTTCAATTGGCATCGATCTGCTAAAGTTTCATTGTCGCTATAAATCATGCCGCCATACGGTGGATAGGACCAACGTGACACGGTTTCGATTGCTGTAGCCTGAATCGCTTGGCCGCCGTAAAACATCAAGCGTTTGGAGTCGCTTGGCACCTGCATTTTCCCATCGACAACCACCATGTTTTTGGTCATCGAATTTTGCACATAAAACTTATACATAAAATGCCCATAACTCCACCAGACATGCTCAGGATTAAAGAAACTGCGTCCGTGGCGCATAATGGACAGTACTTCCGTACGGTCAAAATGCCCGTGTGCATAACCATGTGAACCATAACGTAGGACCGCTTGGATTTGATCTTTTTGCTCGCGGTTCGCCGTCTGACTTCTTAACATGGCGATTCCTACGTTATCTGAAAATGCGTTTTTCTTCGTATAGGTGGAAACGTACTCCGGTAGATCAGCATGGCCGAATATAGGGTCAGCTTGTTCAAACCGATGGATAACCGCGATGTATTCCGGATCCTGATAATAGTGATAAGCCAAATCAAATGTAGAGCCGAAATGGACACCACCCAGCTTTTTCTCATCGGAGTCGCTGATGCCGAACAACACACCACGATCATTCAGAAATGGAATGACAGCATCAAACAAATCTTTGATACAGACATAGCTTTTACGATTACCGCCCCACTTCTTGTTGTACATGGCGAATCTAACTTCCGCTTCTTGGCCATCGAATGTACTGTTAACTTCATCATTAAATGGAATCCTGAAATGCGTGTGCAGCAAGTTGTATCCGAACGGAAGTAATGCATGTGCAGTATGAATGTACATAGATGAAACCCACGTGTTGTACCCAACGGAGCATTCATGCCACCATCCATCGTTAAACAAACCGTATTTCAATTGATCAATCGAGCCTCCAGCACCGTACATAAAGCGAAGCGCTCTATCCATATCTTGAATTGCTAATGCGCAATACAAGGCACCTGTAATTTCAGACAGGAGCCAATTGGAGATATGACCTCTTTGAAGATGATGATCCAGGATGTCCATGTAGATTCGGAACGATTTTTCAATGCCTCGATGATCTTCGACGGTTAGCACACCCGCATCATGGATGATGTCGTAAGGAATCGCAAGATGCTGGAAGAAATGACCCTCCTGCACATAGCTTTGGCTGCAGCCCTTCTTCTTTTTAGGATATCCGTTATCTTCATTAATAAAATAACGCAAGAATTTCGCTACTTTCTCTGCATACTTCAATTCCTTGGTCAATGCGTAGGCATATGCGGCCGACATGATCCCATATTCCTCACTTGTGTTATAACAGTAATCTCTCTCATCAACCGGCAGCGGCGGAGTCACCTCCCACCGATCTGCTACTGCAATGATATCGTCATACCCTGCTTTAAATGTGGCATGGGTATCTATCTTCGTCTTGACCGCTCTCCACTGTTCTTCATTATGATAAATGTAGGGATGTTGCAAACTACGCATCGTTTTAAAGGCTACTTGTACGGCACTTGTACTATCTCCTCCTGCGATAAAACGGAGTACCGTCGTCTCATGTCCCCCAGCCACCATGCGCTCATGTATGTTAACTGTTGCTGTAACTT
Source organism: Paenibacillus pectinilyticus (assembly GCF_001700435.1). Lineage (GTDB taxonomy): Bacteria > Bacillota > Bacilli > Paenibacillales > NBRC-103111 > Paenibacillus_E > Paenibacillus_E pectinilyticus. Next base: position 719,225 of record NZ_LYPC01000027.1, on the reverse strand, counting down.
CCTGTTTCGCATTAGGCTCTAATGTGAATCGTGAAGGTGTGATGACCGGTAGCAGAGACTCCCAACCTTCAAACATCTGTTTGACGATCACACTTTGCTTAACCTCTGTGCAATTATGAATCGTCATTGTATAGACAACTGCATCACCAATCTCACCGGATTTACCCCGTATATCACTTTCCAGATAGATCTTCTGCTCTCTTCGAAGTTCCGCCCGAATGAGTTCAGTTTCTCCGCGCAGCTCGAAACTCTTGAGAAAGCGCCATATATTCCCTTTACTTGCTTCAATATCAAAATCAGACAACTTCAAGCTGACTCTATGCTCTCCTGCACCAGCCAACCAGACTGACGCTGAAACAGATCGATCGTCTAGAAACCTAGCAATAACGGTTACTTGTGTTTCTTCATCTGCTGTATAAATAACAAGCTCCAAGCCATGCCAGCCCATGACATCCAGCGCCGCATCATTCCCTCTTTCGAAACCGATCGGATACCAACCAACCGCTCCATCTGGGATTGGGAATTCCAAATTCAATCCTTGCTCCAGCTGATACCCATAATTTCCTTTGGTGCCCGCATGATGCCACTCTTCTAATAAATCTATTCGATTTGCCATTTAATTCACTCCTTTCTACTTCTAAAAGCATGATAAAGAAAGCGACAATTGAGCACAATCCTACTCAACTGTCGCCCTTATTATTATTTGCCGCCTTTATCCAAATAAGCTTGGATTTGCTTTTGCAGCTCAGCGCGGACTTTGTCCATACCAAGTGCTTTTAATTCGCCGCTCAACTTGGCAGTTTGAGCTTCCCAGTCTTTGATCTGACCAGCTTTCAACAATTGAATAAATGGATCAGTTTTGGAAGTGATGCTTGCAACCTCCGCTTTTACATTCGTGTTGTCAAAGGTAAACATCGCAAGCGGGGCTGAATAATACGTGTCCGTTTTCGCCGAGTACTCAAAATATTTGCGTGAAGTATCATCCAAATCTTGACTGAGTCGGATCATGTTTGGATTCCAAGTCATTTCAAATCCATTAAAAATATAGTTTTTGGACTCATCGAGTAATTTGATCTGATTGCTGCCAACCGCTTCCCAATGCTTCCCAGGGATGCCGTATTCAAATAAATCATGGTTTTCTTGACTGCTGAACAACCAATCGAAATATTTCATTGTTCTATCAATATTTTTGGAAGTCGCTGGAATTGCAATCGAATTGTTCGATCTGTAACTCGTGCTGATCGCATGCGGTTTCATGTCGCGAATATCTTTTCTAAGTACGAAAAACTCCAGATCTGCTGTGGAAATCGCGTCCTTCAGCTTCTTTCTGTCTGCAGCAAAAGAACTAATTGTGCCATAATACGATGCCGCTTTTCCCGACATGAAATATGCTTTACTATCCTTTTGGCTAATTACGTCTTTCTCTAAATATTTGCTCCATTCCGCCCATTTATCGTACTGAGGGAATGCTGTTTTCGCCGTGTTGAAGGGAGCTGGCAGCTTCGCAAATGCGCTAGCTTCATCACCCAGCGCAGCCATATTCTGAACTTTTTTCCCGTCATCGGATAATTGAACAAGGAAAGGAATACCCGAAATGCCAACAGTGCCCATGTTTGGAACGTTAATACTCGGTTCACCTGTCCAGATTTCTTGGAAACCGCCATTTCCACTAACCGCAAGAGGGGTAACAGTCTTGTCGTTTTCTTGAACCTTCTTATAATAGTTTTCGAGATCCTCATAGCTGTTAATCTTGCCAAAACCGTATTTCTCACGTAAATCTTTACGAATATAAACGACAGGCAAATCATAAAAATACTGCGTGAATGGGATCGTGTACAGATGATTGTCAAAACGCTTATTCGCTGCTACAAATTCAGGTGTAAACGCTTTCTTTAAGCCGGGATAGGCATCATTATTAAAATATTTATCGAGCTGTGCATAAGCACCTTGTGGAACTAGTTCCTTCAGATTCATAAAGTCGGCATCAAACACGAAATCGATATCCTCGCCTGCAGTCATCATAAGCTTCACTTTTTGCTTATGATCAGCAGCTGGATTCCATTGAATATTTAACTTCGTATTCAGAGTGTCTTTGGTGCGCTTTTCAAATTCATCCATGACGAGCTGCATATCTTTCGGCGGATCGCCGAAAAGCATTCCCTTCAGTGTAACAGGTGCCAATTTTGCAGGAGCTGTAGAAGAGACTGCAGTAGTACCAGTGGCAGCAGTACTTGCTTCAGGTTGTTTGGAATCGCTACAAGCTGTAGCGGTGCTTAATACCGCTAACGCCACTAACGAAGTAGAAATGGTTCTTGTTTTCATTTTTATATCCTCCCTATATGTGATGATCTATACTAAACCGCAGACAGCGGATCTAGCCTTTCACTGCCCCAACCATTAAACCTTTAACGAAATATTTTTGCAGAAATGGATATAAGAAGATGATCGGACCAATCGTTACGATCGTCGTAGCCAACCGTACTGTAATCGCTGGTGGGATAAAGTTCGGAATATGTACATCGGCTGAAACCTGATTAACATAGTCCAAATTGTTCATAATACGTTGAATCAAATATTGCAGCGGAAACTTATGCGGATCGTTGATATATAACAGCGCGCTGAACCAATTGTTCCAATAACCCAAAGCGTAGAACAACCCAATCGTAGCAAGCGCAGGCAACGAAACTGGGAGAATGATTCGAAATAAAATATAAGCATCATTCGCCCCATCCATCTTTGCAGATTCTGCAAGCGATTCATCAATTGTTGCAAAGAAATTCCGCAGCAGAAACATGTTCCAAGCGCTAATCATGCTCGGGATGATAAGTACCCAAATGGAGTCTTTCATACCTAAGTATTTGGAAATCAACAAATAGGAAGCAACCAAACCACCATGGAATAACATCGTAAAATAAACGAAAAAGGCGATTTTATTGCGATATTTTACGGATTTAACGGAAATGGCATAAGCCATAGCACTGGTGAAAATCATCGATAACGTCGTGCCGACAAGGGTAACAAAAGTAGTTACGCCATATGCACGAAAGATCGTATTATTTTCAAAAATCAATTTATATGCCTGTAGCGAGAATTCTTTGGGAAAGAATGTATAGCCTTTCTTCAATATCTCTCCTTCTGTAGCAAACGAGCTCGCTAGAACCGAAATAAATGGAATTAAACAGTAAATCGAGAACACAGCAAGAATGAGATAAAACACAAGTTTTAACAGCTTATCTGATAAACTTTCTTGAATCATATGTAGCCCTCCATTTCTTAGAAGATAGCCGAATCTGGCGATGTTTTCTTAGCCACATAGTTTACGGTAATCACTAAAATGAATCCGATAATTGATTGTAAGAAGCCAACAGCGGCTGACATCCCCATATCCCCAAGATCCATCAATGCGCGGAAAACGTAGGTGTCAATAACATCAGTTGATGGGTAAAGAAGCGGGTTTCTGCCAATAATCGCATAAATCATACCGAAATCGCCGTTAAAGATGCCCCCTACAGCAAGTATGGTCAATAGGATGACTGTCGGTTTCAAGAGCGGTAACGTGATGTAGCGAATTTTTTGTAGTCGGCTCGCGCCATCCATCGCAGCAGATTCGTAGATCTCCGGATTTATACCCGAAATCGTGGCCATGTATACGATCGATCCGAATCCGGCACCATGCCAAATTTTCAACATAACGAGAATCGCTGGCCAGTAGTGCGGAGAAGACAAGTATTGTATGGGTCCGATCCCGAACATACCTATGAATTGGTTTAAAAATCCTCCATCTGTCGCCACGAAAGCGGTCATGAACATGGCAACAACCGTCCACGAGAGAAAATGCGGAAAAATCATAACGGATTGGGAAATTTTCTTAAACGCTTTGCCCCCAATCTCCGTCACCATAATCGCAATCGCTACAGCAGCAATCGTTCCAAATGTAATAAACAGTACATTCAGAAATACCGTATTGCTCACGATTTTAATCCAATCACTGGAGTTGAAGAAGAATTGGAAGTTTTTTAATCCGACGAATTTACTGCCCGTTATGCCCTTCACCGCTTTAAAGTCTTGGAAGGCGACAACGATCCCTCCCATTGGTAGATAAGCAAAAACTAAGAACCAGATAATACCGGGAAGCGCCAAAAAGTACATGAATTTATTTACTTTCAGTTCATGAATAAAAGCACCGATCACACCGCGTTGTTTCTTAGCTTCCGATGCTTTCATCGTTGTTTTTGTGGATATTATTGTGTTGCTCATCTTGTTTCCTCCTTTCACCAGGTCGATGACTCCACTTTACGTTGGTTCATCACTTCTTAAAAGTTTAAGATCTAGCCAAAATCACTGATTTCCACCGAAATCCATGTGTGAAATTACACTACTTTCAATTATTTATGCTTTTATCAACTAAAAAGGCGAACATATGAACTTATCTTGCCAAAGTTCATATGCTCGCCATTGGAATTTAAACATGCTCATTTGCTGGAATACTTACGATCACGCTTCTTGTATGCTGCTGAACTTATGATGCTTCCTATAATGATCCGGCGTCTTGCCACAATGCTTTTTGAAAGAAACATAAAAGTAATTCGTATTTTCCATCCCTACCATCTCACCAATTTTATTTGCCGGAAGATCAGTTTTAACTAGCAGTTCTTTGGCTTTGGTAAAACGGTAGTCGCTCAGATAAGACGTAATCGATTGTCCTGCAATCTCTTTGAATACTTTGCGCATGTAATTCATGGAGAGACCTCCGACTTCCACCAATGACTCCACGGTTAAGTTCGGGTCTGCATACTGCTCATGAATATGCTGAATTATTTTGTCTACAATCCACTTGTTCTTCTGTTGCGATTGCAAGTCTCTAGAGCCTATCGCTTGCTCACATACATCTAAATACCAAGCCTCGATTTCCTCTAGCGTCTCCAACTCATTAAGCGCAAACATGAGGCTGCTGATATCCATGATTGACCCATTGCTACTCTGCATGGTCATTGCTTTAGCCGTTCGGGCAGTAGAAATGAGCAATTGAGTCAAGCTGAGCATCATCTCATCTGGCGTAGCTTGGCGGGTATAGGCAAGGAAGGAAGCAAAGGCTTCTCTGATACCCGCCATATCACCGAGCTTCAGCTGATCGGTGATCTGTTTCTCCATGGCAGACACTAGGTTGTCTTGCAGAGACTCTCTTGACTTTTCAATGCCTGAATGAATAATAGCTCCGTTCCCTGAGATAATGCGATAAGCGAAAGCAAGCTTGGCTGCCTCCCTTGAGCATTCGATTTCCGATAAACGTAAGCTCTCCGATCCCACTGCAATCGAGAGGGATAAATGTAAAAATCGAACCACATTGTCTTGTATATCCTGCAGCATCTCCGTGAGATGGGGCTCGAGCTCAGCATTCTCATGCACGTTCACAATCATTGCAATACCATCATCACCAGAGTCAAAACAAACTGCTGGCATTCGGTTAGAGCTAACCTCAACGGCTATATTTGATATCGCATATCTCAACAAGGCAATATCAGATTGCTTATAAGTGGCTAGCAGCTGACGGTAGGCATCGAGTCGAAGCAAGCATACGACATATCTCGGATAAGTAAATTCAATTCCCACGCGGGCCAGTTTTCTAGCCATCTCCTCTTCGTTCGACCAACCTCCGGATGTCAGTAAGCGAAGCACTTCATGCCTTTTGGCCGAACGATAATCCTGCACACTTAACTGCAAATCCTGAATCTGATGATCTAAGTAAAAAAAAGTTCTCCCTAGTACATCTAATTCGGATTCTCCTTGTAGCTTATTGTTCCCTCCGGTGGAGTGATTCACTTTCGCTAGAAGACGATGAATAGGACCGTAAATCCACTTCGTAAAGAATCCGCCTACAAGTAAAACAATTATGAGTAAACAACCTGTCACCATTAAAATAAACCTTTGTGTTTCCCTGACTTCACTCAGAAGATTCTCATAATCAATTAAACCAATGAACGTCCATCCTAAGCTTTCAGATTTAATATAGGAAACCCGGTAATTTCGACCTTCTTTTTTGAATTCAAAGGAACCTTTCGACTTAGGAGAGTTGTTAATCGACTGAACATACGACTCTTCTGTTAAATTCTTGTTAATCATCTCGTTCGTGGAATGGGTAATTACGGTGCCTTGTTTATTCAATATCATGGATTCGAACAAACTGCTTTGGGCCCCGTTCATGACCATACTTTGAAGTGTACGCTGGTCCAAATTAAGCACCATCGCGCCATTCGAAACCTTGCCAACCGCATTTAGAAATAGGAGAGAAATCACATTCATCTCATATTTCCTATCATAGATGGCATAATTGATATGACGGGGATAAAAGATGTTCGAGCGATTCGGCAGAATATTTGCCAATAGATTAAGCACATCTGGGTCATAGAAGTCGTCAAACGATTTAACGGTGCTAAGTGATGAGAACGCCAGCTTCTTCTGATCATTCAGTAAGTAGATCGAGTGGATCAAGGGATTCGTACTTGTTAATTCATAGAGTTTGTTGCCAATTCTACCGAATTCACTCGTATTGAAATCCATATTATAAAAACTCATCTGAATTTCAGGACCGTTAAATGCACTTCCGAAATTAGTGAATGTAGATGTCAATAAGATGTTCGCTGTATTGAAAGACTGTTCAATGGCCGTATCGGTTGAACGATCAATTTGTTCAGTTAAACTTCGTGAAACTTTGGACGCGATGACAAATGTCAGTACACCAATGACTAAAAGTCCTACCAAAAGATAGGACAAAATAATTCGAATCAACATATTTCTATTTTTCAGGAAGGCTTGCAAGCTTCTCATCACGTTCCTCCTCTGGTTTATGGCAAAAGAAAAAAGAGACAGCCGATATAGATAGGTCGCCTCTTTTTACTGTATCAAATGGTTAATGGAACTTGGATGCAGTTTTTTAACACATGTATGCGCTTTTTTAACTATTTAAATAAAAATCAATGCCGATTTCATCGTTGGACAGCAGGTAGCTTGAATGGGCGATCCTATTGTATAATTTAATTAAAGTCAACTTAAATGAAAAAGGGGATTATCCACGATGTATAGCATCAGTGAGATCGAAAAAATTATCGGAATACCCGCCTCTACTCTCCGTTATTATGAGCAAGAAGGAATTCTGCCTAATGTGAATCGGAATGCTCGCGGGAGAAGAGAATATACAGAAGAAGTATTGAATTGGCTCGAATTAATCGTTGCATTGAAAGATACTGGCATGTCGATTGAGGAGATCAAATCCTATACAGCGCTTATTCGTCAGGGAGATGAGACACTGAACGCAAGGAGAGATTTTCTGTCCGAGCACAAAATGAAAGTGGAGAAAACAGTAGCTCAAACCCAATTTCATCTAGAAAAAATCATTCGCAAAATCGCGATTTATGATATCTTGATGCATAAGAAGATGACGAGTACAGAAACTTTAATTTAAATCCCCTATTGACTTCAAGTTAACTTTAAGTAGTAGACTACGAAATAGATAAACTTGAAGGAGTGATTATGTTGTCTCAACTAGAAAAAGTATGGTTTATTACAGGATGCTCAACTGGATTTGGCCGTCAAATCGCGGAGCATGCGATTGATGCAGGATATAAAGTTGTCGTGACAGCCCGCAATGTGGAGCAGATTCAGGATATTACTGCTAAATCTGAAGCAAACACACTGGCTCTGTCATTAGACGTGACCAATCAAGATCAAATCGATCGTGCTGTTGCCAAAACAATTGAGAAGTTTGGCCGTATTGATGTTCTCATAAACAATGCCGGTATTGGTTATTTCGGTTCCGTTGAGGAAAGTGTCGAAGAAGAAACCCGCAAAATGTTTGAAATTAACTTTTGGGGACTCATGCATGTGACAAACTCCGTACTCCCACATATGAGAAGCCAGAAATCAGGCCACATTATTAACTTCTCATCTATCGGTGGCTTGACCTCTTTCCCGACACTTGGCTATTATCACGCAACCAAATATGCCGTAGAGGGAATTTCCGAAAGTCTTGCACAAGAAGTAGCCCCTTTCAACATTCATGTGACACTGATCGAACCAAGCGGCTTCCGTACGGACTGGGGCGGTCGTTCTTCTGTTAAAACTGAAACAGCCATATCTGAATTAAAGGAATCATTTGTGGGCCAAATGCTGAATGCTGTCCAGCGGGGGGCAGGGCAAGAAGCTGGCGACCCAACTAAAGCTGCCCAAGCGGTTATTAAAGTCGTTGAAGCAGATAAACCACCTCTTCGTCTACTACTTGGAGAAGCGGCTTATAAAGCAGCCACATATAAATTCACAAACTTACTTGCAAGTATCGAAGAATGGAAAGAAACAACGATTAACGCCGACTTCAAAAAATAAGAATATTTATTTAATTAAAGGGTTGTCTGACTTTCATAGTCGGACAACCCTTCAGAGCAATACTGAAGATCTCTCCACTTTTATTGCTGAATGTTGCTTACAATATGTTGAATGACTTCTTTAAGAGACGTTGGTTTTCTGCCAAGTAATTTCGGAAGATCTGTACTCTCCACATCCATCCCGCCGTCACGTAGCCCGCTTTGGATCATAACAAGAAAAGGAATCATCGTTTCCGGCATACCGACATTACTCATTACACTAGCATAGGTTCCGTCATTCACCTGTTGAACATCGACTTGTTTTCCGATAACATCTGCGACAATTGCCACAAACTCCTCTTGCGTTGAAGGTTTACCTGCTAATTCATACACCGTATTATCGTGTCCTTCTCCTGCAAGTACGATTGCAGCAGCTTCTGCAAAATCTCTCCGACTTGCCCAACCGATCTTGCCAGATCCGATTGCCGTTACCCAAGGTGCTCCATTCAATACCGCTTGAATAGAACCGGTCTCATTCTCTATATACCAGTTATTGCGCAACATTGAAAAAGGAATCCCAGTTTCCCGAATGGCTTCCTCTGTGATCCGGTGATCATTTGCAAGAATAAACTTGCTTTCAGTTGCATTCGAAGCGCTTGTATAGGCGATAAAACCTACATTTGCTTGTTGTGCTGCCTTCACAGCAGTGAGTTGCTGTTGCAAACGATTTTCCAAATCTCCCGTTGAAATAATAAGAAGTCGATCAATTCCCGTGAAAGCAGGAACCAGTGACTCAGGTTGATTGAAATCCCCAAATCGAACGTCCACACCGCGTTCGCTCAAAGCAATAGCTTTTTGCGGATCCCGTACGCTGACTGCCAGGTTCTCAGCCGGTATTGATTTCAATAAAGATTCTACGACCAAAGATCCCAGTTGCCCAGTCGCACCTGTTACCATGATTTTCATTGTTTTACCCCCTATTTTTGTTTAAGCGCTTTGCGTACAGCAGGTGCGACTTCCGTCGCTAAAAGTTCAATAGCCTTTGCTACTTTCGAGAGTGACTGTCCGCCCATATCGAATTGGCCCATAAACCGGCTATGCCCAAATAATTCATGCTGGTACAATATTTTTTCTACAAGTTGCTGTGGACTGCCGACTGCAAGTACATTGTCTGGAGCAGTCATTACATCTAATTCTGAACGCGATACCGAGAATCGTTGTCCACGCTCTTTTAGAAAATAGCCAAAATAATTGTTGTAATGCGGGTGGAATTCATCGAGTGCTTGTATTGAGGTTTCGGCAATGTAAGAGTGACCCGTGACGGAAACCCTTAGCTGAGATGGGTCATGACCTGCTGCTTTACCTGCAGCTCGGTAGATATCGACAAGCGGTTTAACCCTCCTGGGGTCTCCGCCTAAAATACCAAGCGCCATGTTGACACCCAATCTGCCTGCTCTAGCTGCACTTTCTGGTGTCCCACCAACGCCAATCCAGAGTGGAATTGATGGTTGAAACGGCCGCGGAGCAATTGCTGCATTGTGCAACGCTGGACGGAATTGCCCTTGCCACGATACTCGCTCTTTCTTAATCAATTGCATCATTAACTCTAATTTATTTTCAAACAACTCATCGTATTTCCTTAAATCCGCCCCAAAGAGCTCAAATGATTCCAAGAAAGCTCCACGACCAGCAATGAGTTCAGCACGTCCGCCTGAAATCAGATCTAGCGTTGCAAAATCCTCATATACTCGCACTGGATCAGCCGTGCTGATAACGGATAATGTACTTGTCAGTCGGATGTTTTTCGTCGCTTGAGCGATGGCCGCCAGAATCATTGCATAGGAAGAAGTGACAAAATCCAATCGATGATGTTCGCCGATCCCAAAAAGATCAAGACCCGCTTCATCAGCCAGCTTTGCCATTGCAATAATATCATCTATCCTGCTTTTCGCACTTTGCGTCTGTCCCGATGGTCCCGGAATTAATTCACCTAACGAATATATACCAAATTCAAATTCATTGTTCTTCATTAGTTAAACCCCGGAAAATCAGCAAGATCAGAAGCATTAATTGCAAATAACACAATGCCGATAATGGCAAGAAGAAGAATCATGAACGTTTCTTTGAAGGAGTCCTTCACCCGCATATGTGTAATAATACCACCGATCGCTGTAATACCAAGTATTAATGCTCCTAAAGCCACCCAGCTTGAGTCCCAATAACCTACAATTAATACAGCCGCGCCGACAAATTCAATGATCCCCGTAACAACTCGGAACCATTGCGGCAGCCTCCAATGCTTAAAGCCCTCAACATGCATCTTGGAACCAGAGATTTTCCCTAAACCAGCCATTAAAAACATGAGTTCCAACAAACTTTGCAAAACGATAGAAAAAATAGTCATCTCCATTCATCTCCTTTAATTATTAAAAATAATGGGCATTCTATGCCTATATAAATGTTCTGAGGCTATTCGATACATGAAAGCCCCTACATTTTCGCGTGAAACTGCCATTTTGGCAGGCTTATCACCAAACGAAAAATCGTACGCGTTATTCTTGTGCTTCACATTTGGATTAATAATGCGAACAACAGTCCAATCCAACGATGACTTCTTAATCAACTGCTCGACTTTTTTCATCTCATGATAACCATTCGGGAAAAGCAGCTTCGCCATGATCCCTGGAACAATTGTGGTAAACTGTTTCTTATCTTCATTTGATTTCACTGTAGGTGTGGCTAACGTGATGAATCTTTTTTTATTCAGTTGTTCCATGACCTGGATGATCATTTCATGACCGTCTGCAATCGGTGTTCCTTTCAATTTGCGCGATGTATCTAATGCTGGACCGAGTGTGCTAATCACGACATCCGCCTGCTCAATCGCTTTTTTAATCAAATTCTGATCCGTTAACTCTCCCACAATTAAGTTCAAATTGGGAGATGTCACTTTCAGACTATCAGGTCTTCTTACAAAAGCCGTGACCACATTTCCTTTATTTCTTAAGGCATGTTCAAGTACGATTTTGCCTATAGCGCCACTGGCACCAAAAATGGTTATATGCATTTGCATACTCCGCTCCTTTTCCGTGCTTAAAAAAAGCACATTTTAATTCAAAGAAAAAGTTGCATTGGAGTGCAACTTTGATAATTCGACTACATTTCACTCTTCCTTAAAGAATTCAACGCGATCCATCAATTGAGCAATTGTATAATTTCGCAAAAACTCGATGGTAATTAATTCGGCTTCATGGAGAATTTTTTCAAGCTCAACATCTAGTTGTTCTCCCGCTTCTCCGCAATCCACTTCTTCTTCGGCTTCATGCGAGAAACTACTTATGGCTTCATAAATATCGCCTAAAGTAATCTCTGAGGAAGATTTCCGCAAAAAATAACCACCTTCACGCCCCCCCTTAGAATCAACGATTCCTGCCTGGGTCAACGATTGCATCACTCTGCGCATAAACGTAGCATGTGAATCGACTTGACTGGCAATCATCGCACTGGTTAGCATACTACCGCTTTTAGCTAACCAAACAACCGCATGAATCGCTATTTTGAGACGAGGGGGACCAATGTGAACGCCACGAGATGCGGTACTCATCTATTCACCCTCCAATCCATCATTTAAATGTTACTTTTATAAGCACAGTATAATCAATATAAATGATCTATGCAAGTCATTTGTTTTTATACATACAAAGAGCCAGAAACCTAATGGTTTACTGGCTCTTCACGATACAATATTCTTTTAGCAACTAAACCTAGGCATCCAGTTCCTCATAATTAAAAAAGTCGAAGTCCGCATGCAAGCGAGTTCCTCGCAAATCCTGTACACAAAGCCCCACGAAAGCGCCAGTAAAAGATAATTTATGCTGGTAACTGTCCGCAAGATTACCAGCGTACAGAGTCGGACCGATAGGTTCCCACGAATGACCGTCTGAGCTATACGAGAATTGAATCTTATCGAAATCCATTGTAGCTTTCAGATAGATGCGCTCCCCTTCAGGAATCGGTACATAAACCTCTAGTTCATCATATTGACCCTGGTCACTCACGATGATCGCTAGATGCTTACCAAGTTCTTCATCATGGGAAATACGCAGATAGTAATGATCGGATTCATCATAATAGAGAACCAGACCCGCCATTTGAGTAAAAGTTTCCGGCTCAAACTCCACACATGTCACCATCTCACACTGGAAGCTTTGAATGCGTCTTGCTACGAGGCTTTGGTTGTGCAAAGAGGTCAGCGATTCTCTTCCCTGCAATCGCAAGAAACCAGGACGCTCGGTTAAACTTAACCATGACTCGTCAGCCGGAACTCGAAGCGTATGCCAATGCACGCTGAGACTCGTTGCGTCGAAATCATCCCGAACCGGGTCCGGTGTAAACGGATGCGGAATTAGTTCCGTTTCCGGAATATACAGCTGCGGCTGCTTACCGCCAGTTGCTAATCGTAGCCAACCGTCCAATGTCCATGTTACTTTTTGCAGTGAAGTTTCTCGTCCCAATGGACTGAGCTTGTTGCCATCAGAAAGAGGACGAGAACAAATGAACACCATGTACCAGTCCCCCAGCTGTGTTTCCACTAAGGAGCCGTGGCCTGCATTTTGCAAAGGATGATCTGGCGTATTTCTTGTCGTGATAATTGGGTAATCCGGGTCAACTTCATAAGGACCGTCGATGGAAGTCGCTCGCATGAGTGTTGCAGCATGCATCGGCCCTGTTCCACCTTCGGCTACCAGCAAATAGTAGAAGCCATCCTTTTTATACACCATCGGGCCTTCCGTCACACCCAAATCTGTCCCTTTCGTAATCAGTTTGATTTCGCCGATCAGCTTGCTTTCCAGCGAGCAAAACTCCTGCATAATGATACCAGCGAATCTACTTTTGTTTTTACGAAAATCCCACTGCATTTAAACAAATACTTCCGGCCATCCGTATCGTGGAACAAAAAGTGATCGAAACCGCTGGAATTCAGATAAATGGGTTCTGACCAAGGCCCTTCAATTGAAGGCGCCGTCACAATATAGTTGTGCAGATCTTTATACACGCCTTTTCGACCAACCACATTCGTAAAACACAAATAAAAAGTACCATCCGAGTAGCTTAAAGATGGTGCCCAAATACCGCCTGAACTTGGCACACCACGCAAATCAAGCTGACTCACGCGATCTAATGGACGAACCAACGGTCTCCAGTTCATTAAATCTTTGGAATGATGGATGAGCACGCCTGGGAACCATTCAAAGGTAGATGTTGCGATATAATAATCATCTTCAACCCGTATGATCGATGCATCCGGATTGAAGCCACGCAGAATTGGATTTTGAATCATGCTTTCGTACTCCTCACTACCACAGATACAAATCGTTTCCTTTTAGCTTGAAAATCGCTTCCATGAAGTAATAGTCACCATAAATAATCGGGTGATGATGGTTTGCCGAATGATAAGCAGCTGTACCATATTGAACTAAACTATCACTCTCTGTTGTCCAATTGATGCGTGAGCTATCCAAGGCTTGGAGCATCTTCAACGCAGCGCCCAAGTACAGATCCTTTTCATGCTCGCCTACGACTTTCGCAATCTCAATTAAACCGCATGCTGCAATTGCTGCAGCCGTATCATCCTCGCGCTTCGGTTCTTTCGGCTGCCGGAAATCAACTGGAATCACGCCATCCGCAGGTATGTTCGCAATAAAATAGTTGGCTATTCGTTTCGCGGTTTGCAGATACTCATCCTTTTGCGTATGAATATAGCTCATCATGTACCCATATAGCGCCCAAGTCTGTCCTCTCGTCCAGGAAGAGCCTTCTTCATATCCTTGGCCACCATATGTTTTAACTACTCCGCCTTCAAATGGATCAAATTCTACAATGTGATTAACAGATCCATCTGGGCGAACAAAAGCTGTCATGCACGTATCGGCATGCTTCATCGCGATTTGCTTGAATCGTGGGTCGCCGGTTTCTTCTGAAGCCCAGTACAGGAGCGGAATATTGAACATGCAATCAATGATCGCCCAGCCTCTTGTATCGGAGCCCTCTAAATCGTTCCATGCACGGATAAATCCACCTGCCAGATTAAAGCGACCTGCGAGTAGAACAGCGGCATGTAATGCTCTTTTGCGAGATTCCGGATTTTGCGTCACTTTATAGTTCGCCACACTTGTTGGCAACCACATAAAACCAACATCATGATGCAAGCCATAAAATTCATCAAAACAGCGATCTAATTCTTTTTCGGAAATTTGTGCGATTTCTTTATATTTGTCGTTACCGGTTTCGTGATGCATAAGCCACATCATGCCGCCCCAGAAACCATTGGTCCACCAATTAATTTCGTCTGTTTCTGTACCTGTGGGATTGTCCACGATGCGATTATCATGTGTGCCGTTAATGGTCGTATACGGAATTTTATGTTTGGACTTTTCGCTAACCCAGTCCATTTTCGTTTTTATTTTGCCAATCACATTCTCCAGCCAAATTTGATCTTGTGCCCCAAGCATGCTCATTTCTCCTACCCCTTAAGTTTATTTATTTTGATATGATTTCATCATACCACTAGGTCATGTACAGTTTTTTATGTTAAATATGCGGTTTTTTTAGCAATATCCTAAACTTATTCTGTTAGTTTGTCATACATCCAATCGTACGACAGTCTTCCGCTAATCTCATGAGCACCAGGGAAAAGATCTGTTGCCAAATGATCCGGCTTACCAATAATCGTATATGCAGCTTGAATCTCTTCGATCGCTTTTATAAATCCTTCTTTTGGAAAAATGGGATCATCCGCCCCTGACTCCAGAAACAGCGGTCTAGGCGCAATTAAGCTAATAAGCTCCGGTAATTCAGCATGATTTAGAATACCTGGGGTATAGTTACATAGACAATGGTGAACCGCAAGAATACTTTCCTTGAATGTATTCGGGAAGCCTGCTAACACAGTTGCTCGTAACCGTTCGTCTAGGACGGAGGCAATGAAAGCAATCAAACTGCCTCCTGAGAAACCCATAATTCCAATATGCTCTGGGTCTACTTCATCTAGACCACTAAAATATTCTAATGTACATATAGCCTCTTGAACTCGGAGTCCCGTCAATGTCTTACCAACCATTAACAACTGAGCAGCCATCGTATAACAAGAGCTGGGAGCATTAGGGTCTTCCTTTAAGTCCGATTGTAGCCTTCTCTCTCCAAATCCGACGACATCTGGTGCAATCACGACCATCCCACGATGAACTAATTCGATGGCAAAGTTACCATAAATGCCAGGCTGTCCCTCATCCCATGAGCCGTCTGGATGCATACCTAGAATTTGTCTACTCCCGTATCCATGACCGTGAACGGCTATTACGCCTGGCAATTTTCTCTTCTCAAATCCTTTTGGGACTAAGATATAAGCAGGGAAAGTTAATCCTGGCGTAGCAGATAGTTCCACTCGCTTTCGTATATAGGTGCCACAATCTATTTCTTCTAAAAGAACGGGTGTATGATTTTCCTGCATCTCAAAAGTACCGATGGACTGTGCTAAAACTTCTCTTAAATATACTTTCCGATCGTCCGCTTGCCTAAGAGGATCTTGCCCTTGGTTTCTTGATTTTTCATATTCGGATGCAAGAAAATTGTCTGCATACCACATAAGTACATCCTCCTCACAAAACTACATTCATTTGTCATGTGTTCCATATGAAAACTGTCGTAAGTGGATTACCCTTACGACAGTTGGACATTTTTTATTTTTTAGTAGCTAAGAAAGCATCGATTTGCTTTTGCATTTCAGTTTGAATTTTCTTAACAGCGGAACTCGCTTCGGATTTATATTTATCCCAGTACGTTTGCGGGTCAACTACCCCATTAAAGATAGGATCCATGTACTTGTCCCGAAGTGTGTTCAGTTGTGCAACTTCATTAGCCACAGAAGCAGAATCGAAAGTAAATCCAGCTAATTTACTCGGTGTGAAGTTTTCACCAACTGCTGTGTATTTGTTAAGTGCGATCGTCTCCGCGCCTAGACTTTGATCATAACGATCCAAAATTGGATTCCAAAGCCATGCATACGGGAACCAAGCATAGTCATTATCAAGCTTTTTGTACTGATCGTCGCCTACAGGCTCCCAGTTTTTACCCTTAATTCCGTAAGCAAGCAAATCATAATTATCTTTTTGCTGGGTCCAGTTTAAGAATTGAATCGCACGTTCTTTGTTTTTGCTGACATGTGTCAGAGCAAGAAAATTCCAAGCTTGGTAGGTAGACACATTCGCCCCCTTCTCTTGTTTAAACAATGTTACAGCTTCAATTTCGCCATTTACGCTCTTCTTCACAGCAGCTGCATCGTCTGCATTCACACCGAAATCATTGGTGTTAATAATGGCTGCTTTACCCGCTTTATACTCTGCCTTGGCATCCTTAACGGATAGCACATCTTGATACATCAATTTATCGGTATATAGTTTCCTAACATCGGTAATCCAGTTCCAAACCGTTGGATCCATTTGATCAAACATATTGTAGACCTTACCGTCGTTATTTTTTAAGAAGAGAACGCCATTCGTACCAATTTGTGTATCATCAATGTGGCTGTCATAATCGAATACTTTTCGGAAGTTCGCCCAATCCATCGGACCTTTGTTCGAGATTATCGGTGCAATGTTGGTTTCTTTTTCTTTGATAACTTTGGCAAAATTGATCAAATCATCGTACGTCTTAATTGGGGCTATACCATATTTATCTCGCAAGTCTTTACGCACGTAGAAAATACGGCCTTGATAATAGGAATTGGTAAGCGGGATCGCCATAATTTTGCCGTTATATTTATTAGAATTCCATAATTGGTCAGATCTCGTTTTTAATATGTCTGGACCATATTGTTTAAGTAAATCATCTAAGGGTTCATAATAGTTACCTGCTACCATTTGGCTCAAGTGAACCCAGGGTGCATCAAATACTAAATCCACATCTTCACCTGATGCAAGCGTAACTTGTGTTTTCTGAGCAATATCTGAGAACGGTACGAAAACAACGTTCAGCTTCACGTTAAGTGTACCTGACATACGTTTTTCGGCTTCTGCAATCACGGTATCGAAATCTTTCGGGCGATCACCTGGAATCATGATTTTAAGTGTAACGGGGTCATTCTTCTTCACAGCTGGAGATTGTTGTGCGCTTGTTGCAGCTGGGGAAGTTGTAGATTCCGCAGCCTTTTCTCCATTACTACATCCTGCTAACACTGCCATAACGGTAACTGCTGTCATCCCTAAGCTAAACCATTTTTTCATTTTTGTGTGCCTCCCTTTATATCATCCATCTTCCTATATGCTCAACCGGCTTCATCCGGGGAACAACATTACCCTTTAATTGCACCAACAGTCAATCCGCTGACAAAATATTTCTGAACGAAAGGATATACCAGTACGATAGGACCGATCGTTAAGCACACAGTAGCCATTTGAACAACATTCGTAGGTGCTGATACCGTGTAGGCAGTGCTGCTGCCTGAAACATATGAGGAAACATTTAAGTTCGAAATAAGCTGACGAATCATCATTTGAAGCGGATGCAGCTTGTAATTATCGATAAATAGGAGTGATAACCACCAGTCGTTCCAATATTGCAGCGCATAAAATAGCGTGATCGTAGCAATGGCTGGAGCCGTGATGGGCAAAATAATTTTGAAGAAAATCCGAATTTCTCTAGCTCCATCTATGGTCGCTGATTCATTAATTTCATATGGCAATGTCCGATAAAAGGATACAAGTATAAATGCATAAAATGGATTTAACAGATACGGTAAAATGAGTGCCCAAACGGAATCCTTCAGATGCAGCCAGTTAGCGATTAAGATGTAGAATCCGACCAATCCGGCGCCAAAAACCATCGTAAAATACGTAAGGAATGAAAGAATATTGCGATATTTAACTTTACGGTTTGCAATTACATAGGCATACATCGCTGTAATGATGACAGAGAGTGCAGTTCCTATAACTGTGACGAGAATAGACACCCGGTAACTTCGGAAGATTTGATCGCCTTGTAAAATGAATTTATACGCATCTAGCGTCAAAGAGCTCGGTAGCAATTGATACCCATGTTTCATAAAGCTGGCTTCTGAAGCAAAAGAACCAATGAAGACGAGCCAGAATGGCAAGAAACAAAACAAAGCAAATAACAAAACAATTAAGTTCATACTCAGTCCAAATGTTTTTTCACCCAACGACCGGTTTTTCAGTTTAGCATTCAAACGGTTAACCCCCTAGAACAAACTTGAATCTTTATCGATTTTGCGGACTAATCCGTTAAACACAAGGATACAAATCAATCCCATCATAGATTGATAAAAAACAACGGCTGCCGACATACTGAAATTTCCTAGCTGACGCAGAGCACGGAACGAATACGTATCAATAACATCCGTTGTCGAGAAGAGGACTCCATTGTCACCAACGATGCCATAAATCATGCCAAAGTCACCATAGAAAATCCGACCGACACCCAGTAAGGCAAGCATGATGATAATGGGTCTGAGCAAAGGAACCGTGATATGAATGATTTGTTGTAACCGTGATGCTCCATCGATCTCAGCAGCTTCATAATAATCGGATGAGATTCCTGTAATAGAAGCAAGGAAAATAACTGAGTAGTAGCCTGCAAATTTCCATACATAGATAATAGTTAAAATAGCTGGCCAGGCACCGGACTTCTGGAACCAAGCTACTTCGGGAAGTCCGACGGCGATCAGGAGTTTGTTCAGCAAGCCGTCACCTGTATTTAAGATGGCAAACACCATTAAACTAACCACTAACCATGAGATAAAATAGGGCAGGAATATGATGGATTGTGCTAGTTTTTTAAACAACTTCACACGAATCTCATTTAAGAGGATCGCCATGCTTGCAGAGATGAGCAGACTGAAGATAATGAATAATCCATTAAGGAACAATGTGTTGAAGGTTACCTGAATCCAATCATGCCCTTGAAAGAAGAATTTGAAATTATCAAATCCAACCCAGGGACTTCCCCAAATGCCATTCGTAAGTTGATACTTCTTAAACGCGAGTAAATGACCCGACATAGGGACGTATGCGAAAATAAGTAGAAACAAAAGACCAGGCAATGCCAATATGTAGAGATCGACATTTTTTCTGATTTCTCTGAAGAAACCCATCTGTTAATCACCTCAAACCTTTTCTGTTGTAATGTTAGCTCTTGTCGATGTGCTCATCATAATTCGCTGGGCTAGGACCGGTAAAGTCAGAAGATTGGCGATTTAGTCCTTCAAATGGCTGTAGAGATGCGAATAGCCACATTGAATACAACGAAGCAGAATAAGTACTTTCGTGAAGCAACGACCTTTCCTATAATAGAAGTTAGCTATTAGAGGGGGATACTCATGAAAATCATAACTCGGATCAAAATGCCTCTGCTGTTTCCCATGCTCAGCTTGTTATTCATGATCTTACTTACCTTTACCTTATTCATGTCTTACGAATATTCCAAACAAGCAACGGCTGACGTTAACACCTTCTCTTTAGCTAAGATGAGGCATTCTTATCAAAACACCTTATTTACTTTTGATAATATCCGTTCCTTTGGTGTAAGTACCTCTCAGGACACGGCAATTAGCTATTGGCTTATCACGGATCAGCGAGATCCACTCAGTGATGCAGATGCTTTCAATGCAGCTAGCCGCTTCGCATCCCTACAGCCTTTCATTCATTCCATCTATTTGGTAAATACGAAAACGCGTAAAGTCATAGATACATCAACAAGTCTGCAGGATTTCAATACTTTTCAAGATCAAGGTATCATTCGAAAGATTCTGGAGGAACGTCCATCCTACATTTCCTATTTCAATCATACAGTCGGCAATGAGTCCTATATTGGAATGATCATGCCGAACACACAATCAACGAATTCTGGCTACTTAGTCATTTTGCTAAATAAAGATCAACTTCAGAAGTTTCTGCTGCAGAACGAAGATACCATTGGTTTACAAATCAATATTACGGATAAAAACAAACAGATCATGCTCGGTGAGCACATTTCGAATGTTTCGCTGACCGACACCTACTATCAGGTTCCGGATAAGCCGTTTCAACCGATTACCTACTCGTTTGGTAAGGATCAAAGAAAGATTTCATCTGCCGAGCTGCCGATTGAACAATGGATCATGCATTTTGTTGTCGATGAGAGCTACTTGACTCAAAACATTGATTCTTTTAAACAAAAGTTAGCCTTTTGGTGTATTGTACTCATGCTCCTCATGCTGCTATTATTCGCTTGGAGTTCACGTCGAACATTAAGTCCTTTTCGTAAACTATCCGAGGAATTACAAAATATGCTTGGCATTCATTCCATTCAACAATCCGGCGCAGATGCGGACATTATTCGAAGTGGATTTACGTATCTCATGGATTCTCTTCAAGATATGAATCATTCGCTCAAGGATTATCGTCATATTGCGAAAGAAGAATTTCTACGCCAATGGCTGCTACAAGGCACAAAGCTTGCGGGAAATATTCGTAACGAAGTGTCTCCGTTATTGGCATATGAATACCTTCATCTAGCTATCTTGCGGATTGAAACCTACAAATATTTCGTCGATACGTATAATTACAACTCGCGAAAGCTGCTTAAATATGCAATGGGCAATATTGCACAAGAAATCTTCCGAGAAGCAGATTACACATGTGAATCCGTCGATATGGGCAGTGATCATATTGTTTTATTGGTAGGTGCCCGTAATTTCACCGAGAATACAAGTCAATCAGATATCACATTATTCTTAGAAAACGTAGGACTCCAAATCGAAAAATGGCTGCAAATTCGAACTTCCCTCGCTTTGAGCAGTATTTTATCTATCCAGAATAACTTGCGCCAATCCTATCAGGATGTGTATGAACTATCTCTCCTTAAATTTTTTAACGGGGAGAATAAGATTTATTGTGACGCTGACTTAGAAGAGAGCTTCCAACAAGAACAGATCTATCCTGACCAAAGTGCTTTGAACGAACTGATCCAAGCGATTAAACAGAATGATGCGGAACGTTCTACTGTGCTGCTAGACAGGTTACTTATCCAGCTCAAGCATGTTTCCTATACAGAGTGCTTATTCCAATTACAAATGATCGTCTATAGCTTATACAAAGCATTTAATAAGGTCACAACGATGAAGGAATCTGTCTTAGAAGAGTTCCGTGCAGATCGATTCTCTTCACTCACTGAAGCACAAGCTTGGATCGAACAAGAAATATTCAGCATCATGGAGACCCTTATTCAGAATCAAATTGGCGGCCGCAAAGGGGAATTGGTTCAAGAAATCAATGACTATGTAAAGGATCACTTACAGGATCCGCTCTTATCAACGGATGTCATTGCCGACCATCTTGGCTTCTCATCTAGCTATTTAAGACACTTGTTTAAAGAGGCCACAGGGGTCACTTTAGCCGATTTTATCTTGCTTCAACGTATTGAGCAGGTCAAATATTTACTCGTCAACACGGAGGACACGTTAGCTGTCATTGCATCCAAGACAGGATTCCAAACCAGAAGCCACTTCTTTAGCGCTTTTAAAAAGGCTACGGGATGCACGCCAAGTCAATATAGAAATGAATTTGTAAAAGAGTAGTTTCGAGAACGATAAAAAAGCAGTCACAGAGGCATAACCTCTTGACTGCTTTTTAATTATTAGGAGCTAAATAATCTGCATGAGAACACGATTAGCCTTTTGTTGCTCCCGCGGCAATCCCTTTGACAAAGTATTTCTGCAACGCAATGAACGCAATCAACACAGGAATAATTGAAATCGCGGTACCTGCGAATACCATATCCCATTGTGAGGCATATTCGCCGACGAAGCCGAAGATTTCAACAATCATCGTTTTAGGCTTATCCGAAGGCAGTACCAAACTTGGCATCAAGAAGTCGTTCCAAATACCGAGACCATTGAGCACGACCAAGCTCGCTGTGCACGGTCCGAGCAAAGGGAACACAATCCGCCAGAAAATGCCGTATTTAGAGCAGCCATCGATTTCGGCTGCTTCCTCAATTTCACGCGGTACTCCTTTGAGAAAGCTCGTGTAAAGCAGCACGCCGAATCCTACCGAACCGGAGATGTAGATGAGAATCGGCCCACTCAAGCTGCCGTAGAAGCCCATCATTTTCATCTCTTTGAAAAGTGGAATCATATAGACTTGAAATGGAATCATCATACCTGCTAGAAAGTAGATATAGACCATATTCGTCCATCTTTTATTCGTGCGCTCAATCGCGTATGCAGCCATTGGGATGATCGCAATCATCGCGATAATCGAACTCAGTGTTAAAATAATCGAGTTGACCATGGCTCTTGGGAAATCCGTTTTGGTCCACAGGTAGACGAAGCTGTCTACGTACCAGCTGGTCGGGAATGCGATCGCATCCCGCAGAATCGCGCCATTGCTTTTAAAGGCAGAAATTAAACTGAAGTAAATCGGGAAGAAGAAGATAATGGCAAGGACGAGTGTCAGTGCAAAGAGTAGAATCTCAAGTATGCTTTTCTGTTTTCTCATCTTATAACTGCACCTCCCTGCTGCGAAGCAGCTTAATTTGAATGAGTGATACGATTAGGATCAAGATAAAGAGGACAAGCGATAGCGCTGTACCGAAGCCTTGTCGTAACTCGCCAAACCCGACTTTATAAATAATGTAAGTCAATGTTTCTGTAGCAAAACCAGGTCCACCGTCCGTCATAACGGCAATCTGATCGAATATTTTGAGGGAAGCAATCATCGATAACATCATGCACACCGTAAAGGCGCCTGCTAGCAGAGGGAACGTGATGTGGCGGAATTGCTGCCAGCGGTTCGCTCCATCAATACTTGCGGCTTCCGACAATTCTGGAGGAATACCTTGCAGACCAGCCAAATAAATAATCATATAATAGCCGGCACCTTTCCATACAGTTGCAAAAATAATAGCGATCAAAGCGTAATCCGGATTTCCAAGCCAATCAACCTTTAAAAAGGAAAGATGCATTTTATCAAGCAATTGCGTAACTACACCGAAGTTGTAATTCAGAATAATCGTCCATACAAATCCCATAACAATCCCACTGAGAAGCGTTGGGAAGTAAAAAATACTGCGAAACAAGTTGCGGAACCATTTCACCTGATCGACCAGCATCGCTAGTAGCAAGGCAACCGCATTTTCTATTACAACTAAGACAACGGATAAGATTAACGTATTTTTCAACGCATTATGCACACGCTCGCTGTGCCACATCTCTACGAAGTTATCAAAGCCAATAAAGCGAATATCCGGACTAACGCCATCCCAGGAAGTAAAGCTGAGGTAGATACTACTCGCTGTCGGAACCATGACGAATAATGTATAGAGAATCAGCGCAGGAATAAGAAACACGACGGAAAAGGTTAGCCATTTTCTTTTTCTCTTAATAGGCTGTATGGTGTTCATTCTCTTATGCCTCCTATTGGATTTTGAAGGCAGTAGCAGGAAAACCTCCGCAAATGACGCAGAGGTTCTCCGTTTGCAGCCTTTTATTTCTTATTTTTTCATTGCCTTCACTTCAGTGTCCCACTCTGCATCTGCTTTTTTCAGGTAATCAGCACTGAAATCGCCTTTTACTAACCAATCTTGAACAGATTTGTAGAACCAGTTACGGAATTGTGGCGGGATTTGATTAGCTCCCCAGAAGTTGTTGATTTGAAGCGATTTTTTAACGTTTGGATCCGCCATCATCGTCAGAACTTCTTGCAATTGTGGAGAAGCTTCATAGTTCATTTTCTCTTTTGTAGATGGGATTGCGCTTGCTACTTTCAAGTATTTTGGATATTGCTCTTTGCTGAAGAAGAATTTGATAAAATCTGAGATCGCAGCTGTTTTGTCTGCATCTTTCGCTGCAGCAGCCGATAAGGACCAACCAGATGGTTGAGCAACACCGACCACGTTAACAGCACCGTTTTGATCCGGAACAGGGTACCAGCCAAAATCAAATTTCGGATCGGCTTGTGCAATCGTTGGGAACATCCACGGTCCTGAGTACAAGCTCGCTGCTTTACCAGTAACGAGCATGGAAGCCGTTTGGTTGTCCGCCGTACTCATATAACCTTTATCTACGTAGCCTTTCGTAAACAAATCTGTCATCAACTGCATCGCTTTCGCTGGACCAGGATCTGTGAAGCTTACTTTACCTTCGGAACGCTTGGAGTTCCAGTCTGGATCTTTGATGAACACTTCATCGATCAAGAATTTATTGACCCAGAAACCCCAGTGAAAAATATCTTTACCTCCGACAACGATCGGTGAAATACCTTTTGCTTTCAGTTTTTCTTGAGCGGCGATGAAATCTGCATACGTTTTCGGTTCTTCTGTAATACCTGCATCTGCATAAGCTTTCTTGCTGTAAATAATCCCTTGCGGTGCAGGCAGCGAGATTGGTGCATTGTATACTTTACCGTTTACTTGTGGGACGCTTTCAAACAAGCCTTGCAAATCTTTTGGAAGTTCAGCTAGCTTGCCAGCGTCTGCGAACAATTGCGTATCACGCATTTCGACAAGATCCGGAAATTCGCCAACAGCATCTTTCGTTTTCAAAAAGTCTAGGTATGCAGCTGTCGTTGTTTCACTCAAATCTTTGATTTTAACGTTCGGATTCGCTTTCGTGTAAGCAGCAATGGAATCTACAACCGCTTGTTTGGTCGCTGGGTCACCAGTTGCATAAATGACGCTAAATGTTACGTCTTTCTTCGGAGCTGCAGTTGCAGTAGATGTACCTGCCGGAGCAGCGCTTGAAGTGGATGATGCGGAATCACTGTTGTTACCGCAGCCTGCCAAAATAAGTGCTAAAGCTGTAGACCCTACGAGTACTTTGGAAAAAGTTTTAACCATGGTTGAAAGTAACCTCCCTTTAATATCTAGCTTCATGTGAACAACTCAAGTTGTGTGCTTTCGACTCATCAGGTGCTGTTCTGTTCCTTGATTTAAGACTAACATACGACAAATTTGTTTAGAATGAAGTTTTTTAAGGTCGATATGCATGAATTTAAGAAGGTGAAAACGGATGCATACAACTTTGATCACAATGAAAACAGCTCCCGCCATGCTTCGATTCGAAGCTAAAGCAGAAGCTGTCTTCAGAATTTCGACTACTTACCCCTTGATTTGACTCTTATATTCTTGCGGGAGCTTCCCATAACTTTTCTTGAACATATCGCTGAATTGCCTTGGATTATGATAGCCCACCTGCTCTGCAATTTCATAAACGAGCAGATCCGTTTGCAGGAGTAGTCGCACTGCATTTTTCATCCGAATATTCGTGACGTACTGCTTAAAATTCTCATGCGTGTGTTTCTTAAAGAAGCTGCTAAAATAGTACGGATTCATAAACACTTGGGAAGCCATGCTTTCTAGAGTGATATTTTCACTATAGTGCTCCTCAATGTATTCCTTAATAATCCTCATCTGCTGCGCTTCGCGGCTACCGCCTGCTGTGCTTACTTGTTCCAGTATGTCCAACATGCGATCCGATATGAAATCTGTAAGATCACTATAACGGTAAAATTGATGCATCCGCTGCTGCCAGTCTTTGCGCTGTTCTGGCGACACCTGAAGATCAATTCCCACAACTGACATTTCCTCCATTAAGTCCGTTAACATCGCATAAACGAGTAATACTGCCGTTTCTTTACGGCCATTGGCATTGATTGCTGCGTGCTCAAAGAAGCTTCCCAGAAGCTCCTGTAATTGCTGTTTTTCCTTAGTGATGACCGCTTTAATAACAGCTTGTTTGGCATCAGCCAAGAGCTGCTCTGAGCCCCCATGCTGCTCATTCTGTGACCAGGACAGAATTGTCCCGTCATTCTCAAAATAGCTATAATTCATCGTCTCAATGGCGGAAATATAGGATTTCCTTATGTCTTGCAGGTTTAGAGCTGGCCTACCTATACAGATCGTCACATGTATTTTAAGATAATATAAAATTTTATCCCGCATTTCGCTCGCGAGTCGCTCCAAATCATCCTCTATGCGAAAGTGGTTCACGATAACACATAAATTTTCGCCTTTTCGAATGACGAGACCGCTCCCATAAAATTGGATCAACTCATCTACCAGATTGGATACAGCAAACCCTAATAGACGCTTCTCATGCTCCCCCCATCTGCCATCCTGTAACTGTACATGAGCCAGCTCCACATATAGCACACTGAAACACGGGCCCACGAACTGCGTGTTCAAGGCCTCTAGCTTACGTCCTGCTTCCTCCCACCGTATATCCCCTTGAGTGAGCCTGTCAAACAACTCCTCGAGCTGTGTCTTCCTATCTTTTTGTTCATATACGGCTAACTTACCTTTAGAGGATTGATCCTCATTTGCTTCCCTCAGCTGTGTCATCGCTTTGCCTACCGCCTCGAGCAGCAGACTCTTCTCGATCGGCTTTACCAAATAATCGACCGCACCGAAGGCAAGTGCATCCTTAGCATAGGAAAATTCCTGATAAGCGCTGATAAAAATAATTTTCGTATGCAACTGCCGCCGTTGTACTTCCTTAATCACATCGATGCCCGAACCGTCCGGCATGCTAATATCCGTGATGACAAGATCAGGCAACTTATCTTCGATTTGCTCCATCAAACTTCTGCCAGTCATCGCCTCACCCACGATTGCAATGCCGAGCTCTTCCCAGGGTATTAGCTTTTTTAACCCTTTGATAATGATCGGTTCATCATCAGCTAGAATGGCGTTCAACACGGACATTCACCTCTTTCGTTAACGGAATGACTATACGGACAGTAGTACCAATATGTTGACTGCTGTTGATCTCAACGCCAAATCCATGCCCATAAAGTCCCACAATACGTTCATGGACATTAATAAGCCCAATACTACTGCTCGTATCCAGCGAGCTGCCACTAGCCAACTTTTCTCGAACATGTTCAAGCGTATTCTCACTCATGCCTACGCCATCGTCGTCCACCGTGACACTAAGCAGGTTGTCGGGCAGCTTTTCAATTGAAATGCGAATTGTGCCTTTCCCCGTCTTCGGCATAATACCATGATAAATCGCGTTTTCGACGATCGGCTGCAGGGATAGCTTCGGAATCGCACAGTCCATTAAGTCCGCATCGAAACGGAAGTCTAAACCCAGCCTATGCTCACCGTATCTGATAACCATTAATTGGAAGTATTGCTCCACATTAGTCTTCTCTGACTTAATTGTAACTGTTTCTTCTCCGTAATCGAGCACATACTTGAGCTGATGGGACAATGACAAAATCATATCGCCCACCTCATTTGCATCTTCAGCAACAGCGCTCATCCGAATCACTTCGAGTGTATTGTACAAATAATGCGGTCTGATCTGGCTTTTCAATGCGTTCAATTCTGCTTGCTTCTGCTTAATCTGCGCAACATACACAACGTCAATGTATTCTTTCAGCCGCCCCACCATTTTATTAAAGCCATGGGAAAGAAGTCCCATTTCATCCGCTGTCTTCACAGTCACCTTCGTATCGAAATTACCTGACTCTACTTTCGCCATTTCTCGCGTAATACTTCGAATCGGGTTGGAGAAACGATTGGAGAACCAAACTGCTACTACAATTAATGAAACGATACACAAGCCAATGACGATCGTAATCGTTCGAATGAGTTGCTCGACTTTGAGAAACAGTTCTTTTTTATAAAACTCGCCGACAATTTGGATGTTATTCTCTGCTGTTGCCTGTTGTAAATGCAAGTAATCATCCGACGTATTGGCGTGGAAAACGGTACCAATCAGCTTCAGTTGATTGCTATACAGGATAATCCCCTGATCATCTACCACATAGACGGTATCTTGTTTATTCAAAACCATTTGCTTAAAAATCTCCGTAAACACGCCAAGTCCCACATCCATGTAAAAGGTACCGACAATATCACCCTCAACCTTGAATGAGCCCAATACATCCGTAAGGTTACGGCTAAACGTCATCACAGGATCCGTCGCCCCAAGAAAGTAATCTTGCTTGTGCGTCGGGAAAAAGCTTAGGCCGTTCCGATTGAGTTTCGTCTGTTCTTTCCATTCGACCTTTGGATAAGGATATTGGTAATCTAGTGCAACAGTGTTCTTCGATAAGCTTTGATATGTCCCATTCGGCAGAACAAAAAAGACACTCTGCAGGTTACGTTCCGTGTATAACACCGTTTGCAAGAAATCGTTAATCGTCATTGTCAAACGAATGTCTTGCTCCTTGGATTGCGCTGCAATCGCCTGGCCTAATTGGCCATAAAGCCCGCCTACTCCGTAAGAGTACATCAGCTTGGAAATATTGTTGTACTTAACGAACATATCATCCACATTGCGACTGGCAAATAGCAGCATTTGCTCATAGTTATTCGTCGCATATCGCTCCATAAAGCCGCTGAACGTCTGCAGAGAAATATAACTAAGTATTAGCAGCGGGATGAGGCCTACTGAAATGAAGGAAAGTGTAAACTTGGCAAAAATGCTTTTGTGCAGCCGAAAAGGGTTCGATGCCATCTGTGAGCCGCCTCGTTCTTTAGATTTAGAGTAAGTCTATTTTAACAGATTTCACAGATGATACTACCGTTGAAATTTAATCTGGATGTGCGCTTTTTTAAGATGTAAGAAACAACGCCACCCTTACAGATGTCGTTGTCAGAAGAAATCGTACTTATTGGGGGACCTGATCAACAGGAAAATACACTGTATACGTCTCATCCTTGATTTCATAGAGAGGAATAAAGCGAATTCCTTTGTCTTGCCCCTTCGTTCGATAATAGCCCACATTCCACCAACTGTGGTTTCGCTCACGGTCTGCTACGAGCATAGTTTCTGGCAATGATGGGTTGCCAACCAATCGATGTTCACAATCAATCAACCCTGCTAATACAATCGGGCCATCCATAAAAGATACCATGTCTTCTGCACCAGGAAGAGGCTCCGTTGTCAAAGACTTAGGAAACTCAATCTGCACGATATCCCCGTTGCTCCAAGCTTTTCGAATCGCAATGAATGATTTTGATCTTACTAGATCAGTCAGATGAACACCATTCACGTAGATAATGGGCTCATCTTTCACCCATTTTGGTACTCTAAGCTTTAATGTAAATTCAGTATCCGTGTCACAAGTAATCGTCAAACTATACGTAAATCGATCAGGTCGATGTACAGGGATTGGCGGCATATCAATTTTCGTTATAGCTGTCATTCCCGTAACATTCCAATTGTTTAAAGGATATATGCCATATTGCCCGTCCTGCTTTAGACTTATGGTAATTGAGGTCTCATCTAGCTTCAGATTAACTTTAGCTGGAAGCCACTGGCACACGGCAACTCCCTCTTTATCTTTCATGAAAATTTGCTGATCGTAAGAGGCATTTGCTTGCACAAGCGTACCATGGCAGCACCAGAAGTGCTGAGTAGCGGATCCCCACTTTTTATGACTCCCTGCACCAATCCCCAGAAAATACGAGATCATGCCTGTATCGCCATGCTGTTGTGCAAGAACTCCATTATAGAATCTTCTCTCCCAATAGTCCGCATATTCTGGCTCTCCGGTCCATCTAAGCAGTACATGAGCAAGCCGCATCATATTGTAGTTAACGCAGTGCTCCTGACCTACGCCCATCCTTTCCGCCATTTGACCCATAGGCACCCATAATTCACCATCATCTCCAGCGCCCGTGCAATAGTATCCTCTATGCGTAACCGCGCATCTCCAGAACGCCTCCACGACCTCTCGGAACCGCACTTCTCCTGTTACTTCCCATGCTCTTGCAGCACCTAAAATTTCAGGAATTTGCGTATTCGCATGTTTATTCGTCAATACATCTTGTCCCGTTATTAAAGCGTCAAAAAACCGACGGCGATCGTATCGATGGATTAATTCAAGATGTGTTTCATCACGAGTTAATCCATATAGATCTGCCCATACCTCCAACATGCCGCCAGTTTCTAAATCGAGGAGATCATCCATTTGCTCGCGGCTAAACTGCCCCGTCCAGCGGTAAAACCAAGAAGCTAAACCATGCATTAATTCGAGCGCTTGTTTATTTTGACCAATTGCATACATGTCGTGTAGTCCCATCAAAAGCTTGTGAATCGTATAATGCGGAGCCCACACATACTTTCCTTTGGCAATTCTGTTCATGTAAGACTCTGGGAAAGCGGCAAGCCACTCCCCTCCATTCGCCTCCTGACACCGGGCCAATTCCTGGACGATACAATCCGCTTTTGCTTTAACCAGCAAATCTTCAGTTTGCGCATAGATGCGTGCTGCCGCAGATAACCAGTGACCCATCATATGTCCTCTCAACTCGCATGTCGGAGACTCCCATCCCCAATGCCAATGTTCGGGTCCGTCCATGCTCGTAGTAGTTGCGCTCGTGGTTCCGCCATTTCCACTGTAAGACCACAAGCCCGCTTCCAAATAGAAATTACGAAGTAAATTTTCATTGGTTAAGCTTAAGATATACTTTTTATTCAGCTCGAAGCGAGCTTTTAATGGTCCCGCGGACAATCGAATCTGTCCTGAGGGAAATTCTTTCATTTTAGTTGAGTTCAAAGATATACCTCCATTTTTTTATATGTTAATAACATTTTAAACTCAATAATCATTGAGAAGAATGCACAAAACAATAGTTTACATATACTTTCTTTGGGTATACGCTAGAATTAATTTCTGTAGAGGAGGAATGAAAAATAGATTCGTTCGTTTATCTAACTGGTGACCGTTTTCCTATGGTAAGAGATATCGGTTGGAATCAGGTTAACGATATATATACCCATCACGATCGCATATTGGATTTCGATGTTTTTGTTTTTGTGACCAAAGGCAGCATGCAAGTTGTTGAGGGAACTACAGAATATATCATTAATGAGAAGGAACATTTATTTTTGAAAAAAGGACTTCATCATTGGGGACGTCCTGAAACGTTACCAGGAACTTCATGGTTTTGGGTACACTTTAATTCACCTACAAACGACTACTCTACCTATAAAGAACAATCTCCTTTACCCGAAATTGATTTCTTTTATCCCGATCACTATGCCTACCGATTCCCAATGCCGAAGTATGGAACGTCCCCTTTTCATCGGACATTAGAAAACAGATTACAATTGTTAGTCGAGGACTTTGGCAAACCAACGGAACATGGTATGGTCCAGCTAAGCCTCCAAGTCTATCAGTTGTTTTTGGAACTTCATAAAGCGACAACAAAAGCATGGAGCAAATCTACAGAAAACGTAGGCAAAGGGGAAGCTGTTGCTGGCCGCGTTATGACTTATCTTAAACAGCATACGAACGAGGATTTTGATTCTGAACAACTAAGCAGCCACTTGAAGTTAAATTATAGTTACGTATCCGCGACTTTTAAATCTCAAGCAGGCCTTAGCATCATTGAAGCTCATACAAAGTTAAGAATTAACCAAGCGATCGATTGGATGCGAAACACTTCTCTTAATGTATCTGAGATTAGCGAGAGATTAGGTTATAAAAATCCTTACTATTTCAGCAGAGTCTTTAAGAAAGTAATAGGTCAATCTCCTTCTGCTTATATGAGTCATTTCTACAAATCAAAGTAACGCCGATATATTTCTTTGCCATTTGGGAGTATGACTGTTCTGCGTAATATAAATTAAAAAGAACCCCTCGTAAGGGGTTCTAGATGATTAGATCCAAGCTCTTAGAATCAAGATTTGATTACACTCAGCGCTCTAATAAATCTGGCGAATACCACAGCTACCTCAGCGCGAGTAGCATTCGTTTTTGGGTCAAAGTATCCACCCGTCTTGCCGATCAGGATACCTGCCTCCGCTATAGCGTCTACAGCCTCTTTAGCCCATGGGCTCACGCTTTTGCCATCGGTAAATACTGTTGCTGATAAATTACTTAGCTTATAACCCTTACTTACCAAATAGTTGTACAGCATGATAGCCATCTGCTCGCGAGTAATGCTGTCGTTAGGGCTGAACCAATCATGACTCGTTCCGTTGATAATGCCGTTTTTGGCCGCCCAGGTATCGTCCACTTTTGCTGTCGTTAGATGTATACTGATTACTTTTCTTCCATTACTCAATGCAGATCGGAAGATTGTGGACAGATCGACAGAAAGGTTTTCTTCACCAGTTGATGTCACAATTTTGGTTACAATTGGAGATCCGACCACTTCGTTAAGACGATTATTATATGTGACATTGGTTACCGTCCATTGTGTGCTATCACTACGCAAAGTCGATTCGGCTTCGGTAAACACTAACTCATTTGGCGCATGCGATTTTCTAAAGCTCAAAACCATGTTCATATCGTCTATATCAAATCTATTACCCCGACTTTTATATATTCAATTTCTAACATCCCCCTTATTACATTTAAAATTAACCTTCATTTATTAATGCGCTTTCAAATAGTACCATAAACAAATCACGTTACCTATGTGGTTTTTTAAGCATGAACCGCTGTATTTTAAGAAAATATTCATTAATGCGAAAGCTTATTTCACCACTGCTAATTCCTCTTGATCAATAGTCAAAAAACATGGTTTTCGTTAAATATTAATGATGCTCCTCCGATGAAGCTAGTTATATGATTAAATCGGGAGGTGAACTTTTAGTTCTGTTTTAATATTCATTGTTCAGAATAAAAAAATAAAAATTTGGAGGTAATTTTGTTATGAGTAAAGTTAAAAGTAAGCTTTCAGCATTATCCCTTTCTTTAGTCATTGCGAGTAGTGTAGGAATCCTGCCTAATATTGCTGATGCAACGGCAACACTCCCAACACTTCCAACGCAAAAACATAACCTTGATGTTTCAGTGCCTGCCGGTGCAACAACTAGTACAATTCAAAATGCAATTAACAGCGCTTCCAGTGCGGGAGGCGGAACCGTTACCCTAGCTTCAGGTGAATATAATATTACTGCAGCAATTGTTTTAAAAAGTAATGTTACACTCGATGGGGCTGGGAAAAATTTAACTGTTCTTAAACGAAATGCTAGTAATAATCTAGGTGCAAATGGCGTATTAACAACCTCCACATCAGGAGGGGTTAGTAACATCATCGTTAAAGAGCTAGGAATAGATGGTAATAGTTTTATCGACCCTGATACGAATCCTGATCATGACAGCATTACAAATTATGGTGCATTAATTCAAGGACCGGACAATTCCAACGATAAGATTTTATTTGATAATTTTAAAATTAAAAATGCTACAATGGGTTTGCACATTAAAGGAAGCACGAATGTAACAATCCAGAACAGCGACTTCAATAACAATGGAGGGTCCTATCAATATTGGCATAACATGTATTTAAGAAGGGTTTCTAAAGTATTGGTAAAAAACAATGTAATGAGCTTTTCTACATCGGGCAATGGTCTAAATATTTCATATTCGGATAATATTACGATTGATTCAAACAATGTGTACAATAACTATTTCCGGGGAATACGTGTTGCAGATAGCAGCTACATTGATACCATTAACAATAACGTACACGATAATCTAACAGGCGATGGAATTATATACAACAGTGAAGTTACAGGTGTAACGAACTTTAAAATCAATTCTAATACTGTCACAAATAATGGCGGATATGGAATTTTAGTAAATAGTAGCAGTTCAAACGGTGAAGTGAAGAGTAATATAAATGGGGGCGGAAATGTAAGCGGATTCACAAAGATCGATGGATCCAATGTTGTTGTACAATAAGGCTTCTAGCAATGGATTCGGAGGGGGCGGCTTGCCCCCTCACACGTACAGGTAATGAAAAGCCAACTGACACAAGAAGCGGTACAAAAAGAGGACATACTTCAACTATTGGATGAATCCTCAGTGCTCATTGGAGACGAAGAAAAGCCGCTATCATAAAATGATCGCGGCTTTTCTTTACTTTTATTTTATTGCTTTGATTATTGCCGATTGAATATAATTATCTACATTGGCGCCAGGCACCCAATCCTTAATAAATTCCCGAGAATCGTCTTTCGGTTCAACAACAATGTTTTGAAATCCGCTTCTTTGCAGGAATACCATGACTTCATCAATTGTTGATGCCCCCGATACGCAACTTGCGATTGAATTAAAGTCACTTTTTAACTCTGTTGGAAGTTCGGAAGTCATTACTACATCGGAAATCGCTAAACGTCCGCCTGGTTTTAATACCCGAAAAGCTTCATTAAACACTTGCTGTTTATCAGGTGACAAATTAATAACGCAATTTGAAATAATTACATCAATCGAATCGTTCAATATCGGCAAATGCTCAATTTCTCCGAGACGAAACTCTACATTTTCATATCCATGTTTATAAGTATTTTGACGTGCACGACTAATCATCTCTGGTGTCATATCAACTCCATAAACTTTACCCGTTTCTCCAACTTGTTTAGATGCCAAAAACACATCAAAACCGGCGCCACTCCCTAAATCTAGAACAACTTCA
This sequence comes from Paenibacillus pectinilyticus, assembly GCF_001700435.1. Classification (GTDB taxonomy): domain Bacteria; phylum Bacillota; class Bacilli; order Paenibacillales; family NBRC-103111; genus Paenibacillus_E; species Paenibacillus_E pectinilyticus. The sequence goes on along the minus strand of NZ_LYPC01000027.1, from coordinate 684,429 downwards.
CCCAATGTTAGTGAGGCGATTGCTTGAGGATTTCCGCAACCTAACCCGAGATTCGCTCCACTTGGAACAACATTAAGCTCTTCATTTGAGTAGCCTAATTTTGAAGATACCTCATCGGGAGTGCTACAGCAGCTAGTTGCTGGTGTAGCGGAGGAGCAACAACTTGCACTAGGAATGCTCTCGATTGCAATCTGTTTATAACGATTGCGAACATGTTGACGTACCTCATCATTTTGAACCTGACTCATGGATCATCTCTCCTTTGTTATATCAAGAAATATTGATTAATACTTCATTTAAAAACCCACCTATGTGGGTTACGATCAACAACCGCTTGATTGATTTTCGCTTTTTCGGAAGATACAGCATAATTCTGATGAAAGCAACCGGTTAACCTCTACGTGATTTAATTCATAATAACTCCAAGTCCCTTTGGTCTCTTTCGTGATCAGATTAGCATCAAGCAATATCTTCAAATGGTACGATAATTTTGACTGCGGCATATTTACAATGTCAACCAAATCACAAACGCAGACACTTCCTTTTTGAGTAAGCTCATACATGATTTGCAACCGTTTCTGATCTGCTAAAGCTTTAAACTGGAGTTCGTATTTTGAAAAGTCAACTTGACTCTCAACACTCGAAAAAACAGGAATCTCTTTAATCACTTTTAATTCCCCCTTTAGCAACAAGCTGGACAGCAGGCCAATTGCTCTATGGAACAATCCTAGGAAATTGCAGCTTATCTGGCAACTTTATTTGATATTTGCCCATATTCATGAGCCGCTATATTAAATCAACTTTATTTGATTAACTTATCTTAACATATTTTAATTGGAAAATCCAAGTATTAAATCAATTTATTTTGATTTAATTTATTTACCTTATGATTCACAGAAAATATATAATCAAATAATTATATAATCATTTACAAATCAATATGAAGCTGAGATAATGATGAACAAACCTGTTCGTCATTAACATGCATAACTGAATATGCCACTTTAAAGGAGCGTGTAATTTTGCCCGATATTGAACAATTATCTGACGTATGTAAGCTGCTTGGAGACAAAATGAGATTGACGATTCTCTCTCTGCTCAAAGAACGTGAGCTATGTGTATATGAGCTTGTTGAACTCTTACAAACCAGTCAGCCCAATGTGAGTCAGCATATGCGAAAATTGAAAGCCGGCGGTTTAGTTAAAGAAGCTAAAAAGGGTCAATGGGTATTCTATTCATTGCATATTGAAGATAAACCCTTTCTGAACGAGTTTTTTCAGCACCTGCCATCTCAAAAAGTAAAAGTGGATGCCGTATCTTGCGTAGATCTAAATTGTTGTGATTAGGGGGAGCCATGACTTACATTGCGGTACTTATTTTTCTTATTACGTTAACTTTTGTTATTTGGCAGCCTAAGGGCCTCAATATCGGATGGTCATCATCCGCTGGCGCTATCCTAGCTCTTATCTTCCAAGTCGTGTCTTTCCACGATGTACTGACGGTTACATCCATTGTTTGGAACGCTACGCTCGCTTTTGTCGCAATTATTCTCATTTCCTTAATCTTAGACAATATCGGATTTTTTGAATGGGCTGCCTTGCATATGGCGAAGATTGCAAAAGGAAATGGACGGCTCATGTTTGTGTACGTCATTTTATTAGGCGCGGCTGTGGCTGCATTTTTCGCAAATGATGGTGCAGCGTTAATTCTAACGCCAATTGTATTAGCAATGGTCCGAGCATTGAAGCTGCCAGATAAAATGATTTTGCCTTTCATCATGGCAAGTGGTTTCATTGCAGATACAACTTCTTTGCCTTTGATTGTCAGTAACTTAGTGAACATTGTATCGGCGGACTTCTTCGGCATCGACTTTGTCACTTATGCAAGCCGCATGATTGTTACGAGCCTATTTTCATTAGCTGCAAGCCTGGTGGTCTTGTATGTTTTCTTCAAAAAGGACATTCCTACGAGTTACGATATAAAGCAATTAAAACAACCTTCAAATGCCATCAAAGATCTTAAGCTTTTCAAAATGTCATGGGTTATCCTTGGCATCCTTCTCGTTGCGTATGTAAGCAGCGGATTTATAAAAATTCCTGTTTCCATCATCGCAGGAGTCGTAGCACTGATCTTCATATTTATGGCTAGATCCAGTAAAGTGATCGAAACAAAACAAGTGATCAAAGATGCTCCTTGGGCTGTCGTCATATTCTCTATCGGCATGTATGTCGTCGTTTATGGCCTTAAAAACGTCGGTCTCACCGATGCCCTCGGAACGATGGTAGAGAACTTAGCAGGGAGAGGATTATTTGTTACAACAGTAGGAATGGGTTTCTTGTCGGCTATTTTATCTTCCATAATGAATAACATGCCGACGGTTATGATTAATGCTCTTGCCATCAAAGGTACAATTACAGACGGTATTATACGAGAAGCACTGATTTACGCCAATGTTGTTGGAAGCGATCTTGGACCTAAGATAACACCTATCGGGTCACTAGCAACCCTTTTATGGCTTCATGTTCTATCTACGAAAGGTGTCAAAATCACATGGGGCAATTATTTTAAGACAGGTGTCATCCTAACTGTTCCAACACTTTTAATTACCCTTACTGGGCTTTATTTATGGCTTCACGTAATTAATACAACAAGCGTAAATATTTGGTTGTTAATCGTTGCGATTGCAGTTGTTGTAGTAATCGCGGCGCTAATTATAAAAGTTACTTTGGGAACAAAACAAAAGAATAAAGGACATCAAGGTGGCATTTAGCCTAAAATGTTCCTCAAAAAAAAGGAGAAATGAAATCGTGGATAACAAAAAACCTTTAGTTTATTTTCTTTGCACAGGAAACTCTTGCCGTAGCCAAATCGCTGACGGCTATTTGAAAGCTTTGGGTGGGGAAAAATATGAAGTAAAAAGTGCCGGCTTGGAAGCCCACGGATTAAACCCACGTGCAGTGGCAACGATGAAAGAAGATGGTGTCGACATCTCCAACCATACCTCTGATGTAATTGATCCTGAAGTTTTGGCTGGGGCTGATTACATCATTACTTTATGTGGTCATGCTAATGACAACTGCCCCGTTGTTCGGAATGACAAAGCCGAAAGATGGCATTGGGGTTTTGACGACCCTGCAAAAGCAACTGGCACAGAAGAAGAAATTACCGCAAAATTCAATGAAGTGCGTGAATCCATTAAGAGACGAATCGAACAATTTGTGAAGGAAGGCAAGTAATATGATCAAAAGAATACTGCCCTTTTAAGGCTACCAACCTACAGGCTAAATAAATAATCCAGTAATATTTTCAACTGAACATTTTCTGCACATAAATTGAGAAGGCAGCCGTCCAATTGGGGCAGCTGCCTTTTCAATTTATTATTTAACTCTCAATATTCGTTAGAATTCACCGTCAGTCGAACATTTGTCCGTCTGACGGTTTTTTCAATAGAACTCTATTAACAGTGGGAACGGGCAAACAGCCTCGTTAATTACTTTTACGTTCTGCTAACACGAGGAGCTCTATTACTTTATTTAATGGTATTGCGTGTAAGCAAACAAATTACGATGCATCTGCTTTATATGCGCCTCTATATGCTCAGGATAGACATGATTTACAAGGAACGAAAGCGTGAACTCATATCCTGGTGGTACTTCCTGCAACGGCGTGATCGGCAAATCCATTTGCTCATCCGTAATGGAGCCTAGCTCTTGTCGAATAAAGGGGATTGACTCTTTGATACGACCTAACATGTCGGAAAGTTCTCTTTCATTCGCTTTATCAACAGCTGCCTTGCGAACGGCCCATTCCTCAAGCGCTCTACCGAATCGACGCGAAGGATTAGCAATCAGTTCTTTAATCTGTGGGAGCCAAAAATAATTCACTTCTTCGACATGGGCGATCATTTGGCGGATGGACCAGTATTCATTAGAGCCAACTGGAGAAAATAATTTCCAATTCAATTGTTCCTCCGTCAAGCTGTCAATGAGAGTTAGCATTTCAGCCAGGTGTTTTTCAAACTCTGATAAAGTCTGTTCAATTTTACTCATTTATAACACCTCCAAATGCATTCGCAAACCTCATCTATAACTTGAGTGTAATTAGAGCAGCAAAGCCCGAAGTCCTGACCTGCTGCGTATGATGATCACCGGCTTTTTACTTTTTCAAGGTCTTTTCTGATCATTTATTGCTTCAACTGTGCAAGCCGCCGCATGCCGGCTGTCGTTCCGCCATCCACGAGAAGGTCCGTACCAGTAATGTAGGAAGCGTTACTGCTACATAAGAACTGGACGGCTGAAGCGATCTCGTCTGCCTCTCCTTCTCGGCCGAGCGGCGTATTGGCTAATAACACCTTCATCGCTTCTTGTTTGGATGCCTCTTGTCTTCCCATAGGCGTGTTGATCGTTCCTGGTGAGAGAGACACGATCCGAGCGCCTTTCTGACCCCATTCCATTGCTTGGTCTTCCACCATCAGCAATACGCCTAGCTTAGAGAACGCGTAAGCAGCTTCAGAACTACCCGCAATCTGCTCCATTTGATTCAGGAACTCAGGTTCAAGTGGATGGGTGAGAATCGAGTTGTACGCTGCATTTCGCGGAACCATGTGACCGCCATTTGACGCGATACATACGGCAACAGTTTCCTGCGTAGCAAGCGGCAGAAATGCTTTCAAGATAAGACCTGTACCTATGGAATTGACTTCAAGAATCCGGCGTGGTTCTCCCATAGTTGGCGACAACCCCGCTGTGTGAATGATGGCTCCCAGTTCTCCGATTTCCCCTGTTATCGTGGCCAGTTCATTCACCTGTTGTTCATCTGTAATATCTACTTTGCGGGTTGTTACGGATGTGATTCCCTCTATAGCTAGTTCATTGACGGTTTGAATCAGACGTTCTTCGTTGACATCAACCAACAATAAATGACCTTGATGGCCGAAACGACGAGCAATTGCTTTTCCCATGCCACCTGTACCGCCAGTAATCACATATACTTTATTCATGTATTTTTGCCTCCAAAGATGATTTTGTGTTGAATAATACTGGAACTGTCCTGCTGGTTAGTTACTGGTTAGTTACTATTTCGTTCTGCCACTTTTTTAGCTAAATGTTTAATATGTCCTCCAGAGTTCATTACATCGATCAGAAAAGGTGAAAACTCTTTACACGCAATTGTCGTACTCTTGGTCTTATTGACAACTACTGAATTATTAATATCAACTTCTATTTCATCTCCCATATCAACGCCATCCAACACACCAGGGCATTCAACTAGATAGGCAACGCCAGTCATAAGTGCAATTTGCAACAATTGTGTCGAGAAACTCTCTGCTACAATACACTTAATTCCTAATACACCTATAGCCACCATAAAAGCGCCGTGCACTTTTCCAAATCCGAAGTTTTTCCCGCCAATCAAGATATCTCCTTGCTTTACTAGTGGGGCAATTTCCTGATTAATACCCGACATAAATTTTGCTGCAATCTCCGTTGGCGGTAGGGCATCCATCCCCAAATACCATCCCATAGCTGTATCTAGATTTAAATTATCTCCCTGAAGAGTAATTGCATTTCCTTTAAATTGAATACTCATCTTATTCCTCCTTATAAAACTACCTTGATAAGCTTTGGAATTCTATTCTGTTAGTAGCCTATTGGATCTGTTATATAGCCTGTTATCGCTGAAGCTGCAATCGTTGCAGCACTTGCAAGATAGATATGAGCCTCTGTACTTCCTGAACGTCCGGGAACATTCAAGGTTTGCTGGGATAAACTTACTTCACCTGCGGCTAATGTACCTTGAACCCCGACGCATACATCACAAGAAGGCGCCATGATCTTTGCTCCTGCCTCAGCTAAAGTAGTTAGTATACCCTCTTTTGACGCTTGAATATAAACTCTCTGAGTAACCGGCGAAACAAGGAATCTGATGTCTCTATGAATCGTTTTACCTTTCAAAATGGTTGCTGCCGTTCTTAGATCATCCAAAGTACCACCTGCACAAGTACCTAGTAAGCATTGATCAATTTTGATATTACTTAATTGTGAGGCAGGTCTTGAAGTGAATATTTCTGGCGGACATGTTACCATCGAGACAAAGTCTGCAGCATGATACGATAATACTTGAGCATAAGAAGCATCATCATCACTTTTGATGGTTTGAACGTCTATATCGAAATTGTCTTTGTACCATAGTTGAGTCTTCTCATCTGATTGCATGATAGCTCCATCAGCACCGCAAAATCCAACACTGCCGCATAACACCATTCTCTGTTCAATATCCATTTGATCAATCGTGCTACCGGAAAACTCAATAATACTGTCAAATGCGCCGGCTGGACCAAGGTCATTTAAGACCTGAAACCAAATATCTCTACTCACAACATTGTGAGGTAGTGTGCCATTGATTTCTATTTTAATCGTGCTAGGTACACATATGGTTAGTTCGCCTAATGCAAACGCCTCCAAAACCATGCCACCTTTACGACCTCCGTTGGTATATAATGCTCCAACCCCTCCGGCAAGTGCTGCTTGCGGATCGGCATTAACGAATGCTCTTCCCGGAACGATATCGCCTTTTTCAATATTTACTACATGCCCAATTCCTTCACGATCGTATACTTTCTTAATACCCAGTTCTTCTGCCTTTGCACGTACAGATTTAAATAGTTCAACGTCCGCCGTCGATTGCGGAGGGGTATTATGATCACCATTGATAATCACATTCTCAGGCTTGGCAATTTTAGCACCTATCTTAGTTAAATGCTCATCGATGGCATGAGGAAAATTTAAACCTGTAAACGAATATCCGATCGGACCAATAAACTCTTTAATTACAATGTATTCACCGGGTACAACTTTTTCTTTACCGGCATGAAATGCAAGTATTTTTTCAGTTAATGTTTGTCCCATTGTTGGACTCTCCTTTCAATTATCAGCCTAGGATTTAATAACATATTTTTCTGCGATGCTTTTGATGCTATTGTCTTTTAACACGGATTTACGTACTTTGGTTTGATATAGGACATCTTGGCAAATTTGCATCGCTACATCGTCTGCAACGTCTTGGAAACCTAAAGAGATTAATTTGGATTTCGTTGAAAATAAACCGCTTGATGAACCAAGAAGAGTCTTTTGGTCATTTCCGAATACTTCCGCTTTGATCCCCTCAAATGCCCAAGGAGCAAAATGATTGATCTGATGATGCCCTTCATCTCCATGAGCAAATGTCCATTCCCCAACAATTGGTTTGTTGCGTTCTAGACGTTGTTTAGCAATATCCCCCACAAAGGATGACAATTCGTACATGTGATCTAGCTTTATCCCCGTATCCCTATCGTAAAGCAGGGCCGCTCCTGCAGCTACTTCAGCCAAGGCCGCGTTCCCAGCTCTTTCTCCCAATCCATTAATGCATACATCTATCATATCTGCTCCACACTCAATTGATGTGTATACGTTTGCCATGGCTTGCCCGAAATCATTATGACAATGAGCACAGATCTTTACATCTTTAAATTCATTTCTAAGAGTTGTCATTAGATATCGCCATGCAGCCATGCCGCTAGTTCCAACCGTATCTAGGAGTCTTATCCTCTCAGCGCCAGCTTCCACTGCTGTTCTATAGGCTTTCAGTAGTATTGGTAAGTCAGTCCTAGGACCGTCCATAGGATCAAAAGATACGCGGCCACCACGAGACACAAGATAAGCAATTTGTTCCCCTATGTGGTCAATCACTTGCTCAGGGGATGCTCCTCGATTTATTACGGCTCCATGAGGGGTCAGCAAAGTTAAAATATCAATGTAAGTAACTCCTAGTTCTAATGCTTCGTCTAATGGCTTTCTCCAATCTTTATCCTGTGTAGCAAGTAACACTTCTGTTTCCACATCGAGGTTTGCATCTTTAATTCCTTTCAAAATCTGCTTCAACTCTGTGATGTCTCTCGTTGTACCGATTTGAAAGAGCTTTGTTCCTGCATTTGCTGATTTTCTAATGATTTCCAACTTTTCTTCCGTAGTGAATCCAATAATGCTTCCCTGTGCCCCTTCACGTATCGTTGCGTCACACAGAACGAGCTCTTTTGCTAAATGTATTTGACTAATAACCTTCTGATCATAGTTATACGGACTTAACCGCATGTTATCATTCTGAAATTTTTCGTTTAATCCATTGCTCATGTTATACCCCTCCAAATGATAGCGTTTTCTTTAAACTCTTTATGAAGCATCTCTACATCTGTATATTATATTTCTTCAACTCTGATTAAAATAATTACTTTTAATTATATTTATTGCTTTGAGAAGCATGATTTCTAGGAATATTGAGAATATCTAATTATAATTAATTATATTCTTGATGTTTTTTAATCCAAATTAACTATTGCTAAATAGTTATAATCATCGTATTATTTTGAACACATTAAGGTTTTGTAGAAATTAAGAGGTGACGATTATGCTTGATTCTGAAGATTATAAAAAAATTAATATATTCAAGGATTTTGTTAATAGATACCACTTTAAAGATTCTGAGTTCACGGGATTCCGTAAAAGAGTATCCATAGCTTTAGGTGAAATCCTTCATTACCATCATGTAATTTTCGGCTATATCGATTTTAAGGAAAGAAAGGAATTAAGCCTGAATATTGCCGTTCACAATATTAAGCTTGATTTGATTCAAAAACTTTTTAACTCCACTTTTCTTCAGGATCAAATACTAAATTCAAAAAATGACATCCTTATATTGAGCGAAACTGAAAACTATAAAAAAAGAATTATTTATAAACAGTTGTTGAATGAGTATAATTATAGCGATTTTATGCTATTCTTCTTGCGTGTTGATCATGTTTATAATGGGTATATCATTCTTTTTAAGGATAAATCCCAAAAAACATTTACAAAAACTGATAAAGATATTATTGCAAATACGAAAGACTACATTAGCATTGAATATTACAACTACTTATCCTATTTAAAACTCAAAAGTTTAAATGATCTTCTTATTAATCAAACGAACTATTTTCCAATTGGCATTATTATAATGAAAGACCGTCTAAGTTTTTCTTATGCGAATGAAACGGCAAGAATATACATGGAGGAAATAGGAATTTCTAGCCAGAAATTTTTCGGGGTATTTTATAACAGTTATATCTTATCCGAGGTTAATTTTGATATGAATAGTTTAGGAAAGAAGCATACGATCAGATATAAAAATTTCATTTTTAGTATCGTTCCTCTGAATCCTTTTACTGATAGTAACAGTATTGATTTAGAAAAATTCAAGCATAGTCTAGATCACACCAAATTATTTAACAAAGCTCCCGATATTACCAGCTACATCTATGTACTTAAGGATGAATTGACCTCCTTGAGGTTAGATAAAGATTCTTATGATGAATACTCCTTTTCGAAAAGAGAAAGAGAAATTATTGATTTGCTTCTATTAGGAAATGATAACAAACAAATTTCCCAACAACTTGGCATCAGCATTAATACGGTTAGAGTTCACATGCAAAAGATATATAGGAAAACAGATGCCACGAATATGGCAGAGTTATTATTTAAGATAAAGAAAGATTAATAATCATTGGGACCCAGCATCCGATTAAGTTGCAATAGGAAATCAAAAAAAACTAAAATATAGTCCTTCAATTACTGTATTGGACGCATTAAAACTATCGACAATATCATTATTATCCTCCCCGTTATTTCAACAGACAAGGTAGCCAATCAGTGCCGGCTGCCTTATTTAGTTATTGAACTAAACATTCCAAAATCTAAAAGATAATTGTCTTGGTGAATCTACGAAAATAGCCTATTCTATTACTAGTGTTTCTGTTTCAATGGATTCAAATGTGCACTTATCACATTTTTGATTAATAAACCATTCCAAATTTCTCCATCATACCTAATCATGTCAAATCCGAGCATAGCATTTTCAAATCTTCTGCTACTGAATTTCGTAGTTGGTTGAACAAAACAAAAAAAACACAAACACAAACACAAAA
>NZ_LYPC01000027.1:379-674371 GCF_001700435.1 Paenibacillus pectinilyticus | reverse complement strand
AAAACAAAAAAAAAAAAAAAAAAAACCAGGGCCCCCGGCCCTGGTCTTCCATCAATTACACCTGCTATACCCGCAGTTGACGCAATTCTTACACCCTTCGCTGTTCACCAGCGAAGCGGACCCACACGACGGGCACAGGTCCTTCGGCGCGACTTCCGTCGCGCTCGGCACTGCGTGCCCGCTATGCCCAGCAGCGGCTGGCGCCGGCGCTGCCTCAAGCACTTCGCTCGTCGCGGTCACGTAGTTCCGCGCGTCGTCCTGCTCGTTCATCACTTCGTCGTGCTGCTCGAGCGCTTTAGCAACCGCATCCGCAATGGACTCGACGCGGTTGTTACCAAAGCCAATGGCGCCGGATCCGCCAATGCCCTTCAAGTGCTTAACGAGCAGCTTCACTTTGTCACCGTGATCGCCATACCGCAAGAACAAGGAGCACACGCGGCCGAGTGCTTCGGACATGGCGAACACATCAGATCCCGCTTTCCCAACGTTCAGGAAAATTTCACTCGGTGTTCCGTTCATATCATTGATCGTGATATACGCCATTCCGAATGGGGTATTCACTTTATAAGTAGCACCACGCAAAATTTGCGGACGGCGCTTGTATTGTTTATCGAAGACTTGTTCTGTCTTAGCGTCCACATTCACGGAAAGCTTGCCAGACAAGTTAGTTAAACTGTCTTTCTCAGCAACAACCTCTGCCGCGACAGCTACTGGAGCTACTTCAGGCTGCTCTTTCCCCGCTTCTACCTTCTCTTCCTTCTTATCCGAGCTCGTGCTCAACACCTGAACATCACGACTGCCATCACGATAGATCGTCACACCTTTGCATCCAAGGTCGTAGGCCAGTTCATAGAGACGTTTCGTTTCTTCAACGGTGAAATCTGCTGGACAATTCGCTGTCTTCGAAATCGAGCTATCCACCCACGTTTGAATCGCCGCTTGTGCACGAATGTGATCCTCAGCGGACAAACTCATCGAGGTTACGAAGTAATCAGGCAGTTCCTGATCTGGATTCGCATCCTTCCAATTTTGTGCAATCGGTACATATTGTTTATCAAAGCCTAGACGGCTCTGACGGAAGTATTCGAAAGCGAAATACGGCTCAATCCCCGTAGAAGTGCCAACCATGGTTCCCGTACTTCCTGTCGGTGCTTGTGTGATGACAGTCACATTCCGCATCCCATGCTGATGAATGGCTTCGCCAACCTCAGGATACACCTCAGTCATCTTGCGCATAAAGCCGCTTTCCATGAATTTATCTGCAATAAAGGCTTGGAAGGACCCTTTCTCGCCGGCAATCTCAGCTGAAGCCAAGTACGCTTCTCTCGCCATAAAGCCATAAATCTTGTCCAAAAACACCAATGATTCCGGGCTGCCATATCGTATTTTCAACAAAATCATAAGCTCCGCCAGTCCCATGGTTCCAAGACCTACACGGCGTTCATTCTGTTGATTCACACGATTCTCTTCAAAATGATACGGTGTTTTATCAATCACATTATCCAGAAAACGCGTAGAATAGCGCACGACTGTCGCTAACTCATTCCAATCTACATCGTGCTTCTCCGCATCATAAAATTTAGAAAGATTGATCGCAGACAGGTTACACACGCCCCAAGCTGGAAGCCCTTGCTCCCCGCATGGATTTGTACAAATGATCGGATTGAAATACCAACTATTAGACATTTGATTGTAATACTCCAAGAATACAACGCCAGGCTCAGCTGATTTCCAAGCAGACTCAATGATCGAATGCCAAACATCACGTGCACGAACAGTGCGATAAGGTTTGACAGCTTTGCCTAGCTTTTTCCACGCATCTAAATTGCCGTCCCACAAGTCATTGTACTCAGGATCGGTCGTATCTGGGAATACGAGCTCCCATTCCAAATCCTCTTTCACAGCTTTCATGAAACCGTTGCTAACGCATACGGACAAGTTCGCATTCGTAATTTGTCCCATTGTAGACTTCACCGTAATGAAATCCTCCAGGTCTGGATGCCAGTCATTGATCATGAGCATCAACGCGCCACGCCGGCTCCCGCCTTGCTCAATTAAACCTGTCGTGTAGCTAAATAGACCGCCCCAGGATACAGCTCCACTGGAGGAACCATTTACCCCTTTAACGATAGAACGTCTTGGACGAAGGGACGACAAGTTAATACCCACGCCACCACCGCGCGACATAATTTCCGTCATTTCAGTCAACGTGCTCATAATCCCGCCACGGCTATCCTTAGGCGATGGGATAACGTAACAGTTGAATAGTGTCAACTCATCACTCGCATCCGCACCAGCCGCAATACGACCTCCCGGTACTAGCTTCCAATCATTCAAAATATATCTGAATTTCTCCGTCCACTCTTGGCGCTTCTCCGCAGTCTTCTCCACAGATGCCATCGCACCTGCCAACCGATCCCACATTTCTTCCGGTGTTTTCTCCATATTTAACGTAAGTTTCTCAACGGCTGATTCCACGGTTTCCCCGCTCCGAGTTCGAACCTTCACGATATTTCCTTCACGGCTTATGATTTCGCCAACCTCTTTGGCTGGGAATTTCGGGTCATCTTTGGTCAAAACAAGGACCGTATCTCCTACTTTTGCATGACTTGTATCAGCATTTTTGAGTGCGTAACGATCCAAAAATATTTTCTCACTTAATCCCGTTAGCTTCTTGCTCACATCAACATTCCCCATGTCACAAGCCTCCCAATAGACTGCATATTCAGCTGCAAATTAAGATAATAGCTACAAGAGTTAGTAGCCGGTCATTCACAATATATGGTATTACCTAACTATTATACTACACAAGATATGGTTACAGTACAGGCAAAAGTACCAATTCAATGAATACTTGTTTTCGCTAGCTTTGACGCAACTCTCTTCCTTTGATAACCTATAACTAGGATACCACAAAAGAATCTTTTTTAGAACATTTGTTCGATACTTTTTTCAAAGGGAGTGAGACGTCATGTATTTTTATAAAAATGAATTCGTACATAAAAATGACATCCACATTTCACCGGATGATCGTGGCTATTATTTCGGCGATGGGATCTACGAAGTATTTCGCGTTTACCAAGGAGAGCTTTATGAAGCATCCGCTCATATGCAACGGCTGGAACGAACAGCCAGCGAAGTACGCATCCAATTACCCTATACAAGCGATGAAATTATAGTCATTCTCAACAAGCTCATCCAGCAAAATGAACTCATAGAAGGCACGGTTTATTTACAAATCACACGTGGTGAAGCACCGCGCGCGCATCCGTTCCCGATACAAGCTAAGCCGATTCTTCTCGCGTACTGCTCAGAAGTTAAACGTCCGTTAGCTACGATTCAGAACGGAATCAAAGCTATCACTGAGCCCGATATTCGTTGGTTAAGATGCGATCTCAAGACCCTCAATCTCCTGCCGAATGTGCTTGCCAAACAAGCCGCACTCGACGCTGGCGTACAAGAAGTGGTCCTGCATCGCGATGGCACGGTAACTGAATGCAGCGCTTCGAATATCATGATCATTAAAGATGCCATCCTTTACACACATCCTGCGAATCATCTGATTCTGCATGGGATTACACGTGCAGTTGTCTTACGTTTAGCCCATGCACTGGGCATCCCTGTCAAAGATGTGGCTTTCACCACCGAGCAACTCCTGCAAGCGGATGAGGCTTTTATTACAGGAACGACTGTGGAGATCACACCGCTTATTCAAATTGATGGACAAGCCATCGGATCAGGTACACCGGGTCCATTAACCGCTAAACTGCAAACTGAATTTGAGCGAACGTTCCTGAAGTAACCAATCATTGTAGATACCACAGAATTCAGCAGCAAAAAAGAGAGCATCCCCAGCCATACACCATGGCATCTGAGACTGCTCTCTTCATTTTCCTACAGCAATTATCGCCGTAAATTCCACTCATCCGTACCGTATTTCTCACTAACCAAACGCTCCGTAAGCTCTATTTCATACTCCGTCAAGGATGATTCCACAAGCTCAACGCCTAACCCTGTCGCAATTTCACGACGGAAAGCCTCCTCAACCTCGCTAAGCGTAACTTCCGCTTTCCCCTGCACGCGCAGCAAATCATTAATCGCCACTGCTTTTTTCAAAAAGCTCTGTTTCATCCGATCCGCTACTTTCTCATTAGAAAAACGCAGCATCCGAAACAATTGATCCGTGTCCATATCCAGCAAAATGGAACCATGCTGCAGTACGACTCCCTTTTGGCGAACCTGTGCACTGCCAGCCACCTTGCGGCCTTCTACGACAAGCTCGTACCACGAAGGAGAGTCGAAACACGCCGCTGACCCCGCAGAGGCATATTTCTCTTTTTCCTCATCGCTGGCTAGTTGCACCATCTCAGCCTGCAAGCCCAGAGCGCGAAACCCCTGTAACAACCCCTCGCTCAGCACGCGATAAGCTTCCGTTACATTTCGGGGAATACCCGGATAATCCTCCGCTACAATGATGCTGTACGTGAGCTCTTTGTCATGGAGTACAGCTCTGCCTCCCGTTGGACGCCTCACAAAACCGATGCCTTCTTGGGCCACGGCTTCCTGATCAACTTCTGCCGCCTTTTGAAAATAACCAATCGATAACGTAGCCGGATTCCAGCCATAGAATCGCACGGTTGGCGGAACCTTGCCTTCACTATGAGCGGTCAGAATCGCTTCATCTAAAGCCATATTTTCAGCAGGAGAACGATCTCCCGTATGTATAAATCGCCAAGTATTCATCTCAATTCCTCATCCTTTCCTGTGCAGCACTAGCTTTTTCCCAAAACCAGTCTCTATCATAGCACACAACGCTCCCACGTTTCGACCTCCTTCCAACTCCCCTTCGTAAAACTCTTCCATGGCAAAAGTTATGAAAGACTTCACACTGGACATACTAACACGTATTCGACGTTTTTGAGGGCTAACTATGAATCAGAACGTAGCGTATGCTTACGATGCGAGTTTTGCTACGCAAAACTTTTAGGAGGGCACAACCATGCGTCAACATGATCAGCAAGAGAACATTCGCCCCATTCATAAACAGCTGGATATGCATTTTGAGAGGGACTGGTTTACCGAGCTGGACAATCGTGTACGTGGAGGAGGTCCTTGGGACGACTGGACGCTATATCAGCTTGCCTACGAATCGGAAGAATCGGGGCTTATTTCAACGTTTGATGATATGCAATGCCTAGCGCATTTGGGGTCGCTCGAGCCGATGGCCCATCAGATTGATACAGCTAAACGTGTGTTGAATGAGATGCGTGGGCGAGCGATTTTGGCCGATGAAGTTGGACTCGGGAAAACGATTGAAGCTGGTTTAATTTTAAAAGAATACATGATTCGCGGTCTTGTCCGCAAAACGCTCATCCTCGTTCCCGCTTCCCTTGTACTGCAATGGGTGCGGGAATTGAATAGCAAGTTCGGCATCCCTGCGGTAGCGCACAAAAAGGCTTACATGTGGCAGCAAGCCGATATTATTGTGGCCTCCATGGACACCGCCAAACGTGACCCGCATCGCGAGATTGTCATGGGCTTAGAATATGACATGCTCATCGTCGATGAAGCCCACAAGTTGAAGAACAAGAAAACAACAAACTACACCTTCGTTAACGAGCTGCGCAAAAAATATTGCCTGCTCCTCACAGCTACGCCTGTGCAGAACGATCTGAAAGAACTCTACAACCTGATCACCTTGCTAAAACCAGGTCAGCTTGGCGGTCAGAACAGCTTCAAATCCAACTATGTCGTTGGTAAAAGAACACCTAAGAACGAAGTTCAGCTGCAGCAGGAGCTGTCCAAAGTGATGATCCGCAACCGCCGCGGTGACGGTGGTGTGCATTATACGAAGCGTATTGTACGGAATATTCCACTTACGCTGTCCGATGATGAGCAAGCGCTCTATGACGGCGTCACGAATTTCGTGCGCAGTCGATATTCCGAGAGCGGCGGCGATCTCAGCTCGATGCTGTCCATGATCACCCTGCAACGCGAGGTGTGCAGCTCCCGGGATGCTGTATTTATCACACTGGTTAATCTGTTCAAGAAAACGGCGGAAGACTCTCCGATGCGCCCCAAAATATGGGAGTTAGTCGAGCTCATTCGCAGTATCAAGTCCAATAGCAAAGCCGAAACCACGATGAGGCTTATCCAAGATATTAATGATAAAGTCATTATTTTCACCGAGTATCGGGCTTCTCAGGAGTATTTGTTGAACTATCTCAAAGAACATAAGATTACGGCAGTTCCATATCGCGGAGGGATGAATCGGGGTAAAAAGGATTGGATGATGGATCTGTTCCGCAATCGTGTTCAAGTCCTCATTGCAACTGAGGCGGGTGGCGAGGGCATTAATCTGCAATTTTGCCACAACATGATCAACTTCGACTTGCCGTGGAACCCGATGCGTGTGGAGCAGCGGATTGGTCGCGTACACCGTCTTGGGCAGACCCATGACGTCAACATTTATAACTTATCTACTAGGAATACCATTGAAGAACATATCCTTTCGCTTTTGCATGAGAAAATCAATATGTTCGAATTAGTCATCGGACAGCTCGATACGATTCTGGAGAAAATCGAGAAACGGGGCTCGCTCGAAACGTCTTTATTCCGCATGGTCATGGAAGCTGGCTCAAGAGATGAAATTCGCCGCAAAATCGATGAGCTCGGGCACTCCTTCAGCGAAGTGAAACAAGAAATTGAGCAAAATCCGCAGTACGGCGCACAGTTCCAAGGCATTCTGGATGCCGTTGGCGGTACGCAAAGCGTGGAGGTAAGACCATGAATAAACGTAACATTCATTCCTTCGTCATGCGTTTTCTAGAGGCCTATGACTGCGCGATTATTGAGAAAACACCTTCTTATGTCACCGCTAAACTGTCACCTGAAGCCGATCGCGAAATGACAGGCCGTCCTTACTATTGGAGTTTTATTGAGCGAACTGGGGCAGCAGCAGAAACGATGACTTATAAATTCGTGTTCGATCCGGAACAAATGAAGCAGGAGGCTGCTGCGAAATCGAAGCCGGCGGCTATCGTTGCGGTCAAAAACCCTCCTGCCACAGGCTACGGACCGAATGGTGGTACAGGTCCTGCCAACCAGCCCGACGGCGCGTCGGATAGCATACTCGGCCGGTATTTCGGCTTCGTGCCGACAACGATTACCGCTCGTATTCCGCAAGATGAAGTCACTTTCGGAAGCCGGCGTCTGGATCAGATGTTTGGCATCGTTCGCGAGCGCGGACGCTTCATTCACTTATTCGAGGAACCCTTCCCGACAGGGGCGACCTATCATGCCTCCCTCGTCTATGACACGTGGTTCTGTGTGAACTACAAGGTTGAGCTTGCCTGTGACCGCAAACGGACGGAAATTCACTCGCTCGCCATTCAATTGAACAGCGGTGAAATTCGTGAACATTTTCATAAGCATATGGTCACGAAGAGTCTTTCACCTAAGCTGCCTGCGAACAGTCACATTTTACCAGACACAATCTCCATACCGAAGGCCATCAATGCACTCGAAATGACGCTGGAGCGCAAAATCAGCACTTACGATCACCGATGGGCCGATGAAGCGAATGCTCAGCATCGCAGTGAAATCGACCGTGTCGAAGGCTATTACAATGGGCTTTTGCTCGCGGCAGAACCCGACAAACGAGACGAAATCGAAATTCAATGTCGGAATCGCCTAGAAGAAATCGATTGGCAGCATAAGCCGCGGATCGCTGTTTCCGTCATAAATGGTGGTTTATTCCACTTAAATGCGAGCCGATTATCATCCAGAAACTGACGCTAGTCGCTAAAACATCGCAAATAACACGGGACAGGTTCTAACATTCTTTTTAAAGCATACGCATTACAATAGTCACATACACTACTAGGTTAGCGAGAGGCAGGTGAACGAAGATGAAATCGTGGACCACTTGGACAGCCACTTGTTTCATCTTGTGCAGCATTGGCTTCATGCCCTTACATACCTCGGCAGTTGACAGCGTAGAAGGGACAAGCCTTACCCAGGCCCAAGTCAAAGCAACTAATACAGCAGCACCCCCCGCTCCCGAATTAACGAGCAAATCATCGTCATTCGTTACGACCATTTCGAACTGGCAGGCTGCGCTTGCCAAAGAGAAAGGCTTTGAAGATTGGCAGCACGCTGCGTGGAAAAGCTATCCGCTCGGCCCTGGTACACATGGATGGGTGATCATCCTCACTAACCAGGAGCAAGAGGTAGGCTATATGATCGTCAATGCCACGGATGCTGGCGGTTACCGTTTGACCGAATATGGGACGGGCACTTCCCCACTGTTTAGCTTGGCCACGTTGTATCGCTCTTTGGTACAACAGGAACTGATACCTTCTTCTACCGCATACACTGATTTTGTGCAAAATGAAACGATCGTCAAAGACCGCTTATATATGGATTCGCTAACTTCCGTCTGGAAAATAAAACTCGAGGACGCCACCTATTATCTCGATGCCAAATCGGGTGAAGTGCTCCCGCTCAAGGAGGATCCTGCGCCACGTTTGAAAGATGAGCTGGTGTCCGCATCGGACTTATCACAAGGTGCTCAAACATTCTTGCGCCCTGCATTCGATCCCTATGAACGACTTCCTTGGATCGAAGGGACACCGCTTCCCGTCACCTCACTTCCTGAACTCGAGGTCGCGCTGCAACAGCAAGGAACACTCACTTATGTCACGGAGCTGTATGATGAGCAAGTGACTATGCCGCTAGCTGTGCTAGGTTATCAACAGTGGGTACATGGGGATACCTATCTTGCATTAGATCATGAAGGACCGCGTTACGTATTGTTAGATACTTCTTTGGGACTAGGGAAACTGTATCCTTGATAGGTTTCATTGCGTGTTTTCCAGATTAAGTAACCTTGTCACTCACCGTTCAAAGTTATCCACAGTTGGTATTTGGGGATACTCAACCACATAAAAAGCGGCTATCCTCCGGTAGAAGAATCTACTGGAAGATAGCCACTTTTTGCATAAAAGAAGTTCTCAACTCGGCTTATTTCTCTGATTTCCGTCCTATCAACATCCGCATCGCTAATGGCAGCATCCCAAACCAACGAGTTTGCCACCCCTCCCGCTGTTCTTTGCTGGTGGCTTTCGCCTGTTGTCGCACTTCTTTCGGCGTATCGATATAAGTGACGACTTGTTGTGTTATGTACTTCACGAGGTCATCGCTTTTAGCCATATAGTCCACCTGCCTTTTTACCCCTATTCTAACCAGAGAATCAAGGCCTTAAACTAGCAAAGACAGGTGGATCCTTCCCGCATCCCCCACGTTGAAGTTCAACCGGGTCTTCCGCCGCTCTCCGCAATGATTTTATCCGCAAACGATTTAATGGTCCCACAGCCTAACAATAAAGGCTTATTATCACATTGCAGTAACAAACTTTGTGCACTTGTATCCCACGCATATTGAAAGCCAACATTCATGCCGACGACGGTAATGGTAAATTTGCCTTGAGCTGAGTTAGGAATATTGAAACCCTGCTTCCTTCCTACTTGTTGTAACGCCCTGAATACCGAAGGCGAAATCCCTCTATACATCCACGTGCTACACGTTGCCATAGGTCTTCTCCCCTCTCCAATTAGGATCATTAAATTGTATGAGGCATGAGCGCAATTCGTGCTAATTTCAATAAAAAGCCTTCCATCCCTTTTGGTACTTCGACTTCTATTCTCCCTCTCCAAGCATAAGCTAGAGTAACTAGAGAGAGAGGTGTTGGTTTGAATGTGGAAACTAATGCTGCAAACAGAGCAGTTTGACGTTCATATGGATGAAGCCAATTTATTGCTTGAGATACGCATACTCACCGGAGACCATGTTGCACCAGTGACCGTACGCATGTGCCACGCGGATCTTACCCAATTGCTTCACACCTTATTGGAAATCAATCGAAGCTTTCGCGGAGATATTGCCTTTTTTCTGGCTAAAAAGCTAACGGACAAGCCCTAAGTGGACAGCAAAAAAAGCACGAAAGACCTTCCACGCTAATCCGTGGTCGCGTCCTTCGTGCTTTATTATTTATTGCCACTTTAATTAATTTCGGTTCGCTCCTACAATGGAGGCGATGAAGCGAAGAATGTATAAGAACAAGTTAATAAAATCAAGATAAATGTTCAAGGCTGCGAGCGGAACAGCTTCGGATGCAACACCGTTGCGATATTGCGCCACATCATACAGCACCCAACCACTAAAAATTAGAATCCCAACCATCGACCAAATGACATTCGTGAATGATCCAAAATGAATAAACATGCTGAATACACTCATCAACACAAGTCCAATTGTACCAGCAAATAAGAAACCGCCTAAGAAACTAAAATCCCGTTGTGAACGATGTGCGTAGAACGCCAATGAACCGAAAATCGCAGCCGTTGCAAAGAACGCACCGGAAACCACTTGAGCGCCAAGCGCACCGCCATAAGCCATAATAACCGGATATAAGGTTACACCCGATATCGCTGTAAAGGCATACAGAAAGCCGTACCCAATATGCTTCCCTCGAATTCGAATAATGATGGAAGCTACCAGCATCACGAGTTCCGCGACAATGAAGAGCATAACCATGGATTGCGGGATAAACATAGCTCCGATCAACGTTCCTAAGAACGAGACCAAGAGGGAGATCGCGAAAGTTTGAAGCACATGTGCAAAGCTGCCGGAATTGGATATCGTAACTGTTCTATCCATGCAAATTCAGCTCCTTTTGTAAATAAAGATGTACAATCTATCCTATGTATTATACCTGTATTTCATGAAAGTCGCTACTGGATACCATCCGAACATAAAAACACCCTCTTCTGAACGTTCAGAAAAGAGTGTTTTCGGGATGCGATCAAGAGGACTCGAACCTCCACGGGGGTAAGCCCACACGGACCTGAACCGTGCGCGTCTGCCAATTCCGCCATGATCGCGTATCGCCCGCTATGGGTCATTCCATAACTGACTTTTACAAAATTAATATACCATGTGATTCGAAAGCTCGTCAATGAAACTTTTACCACCCGTGTATAATTCCATCGCTTGCTCCGAACCCTACATGAAAAGGAGGTATGACCTATGAATGATGAGGAAATCAAAGCGCTTGAGCCGAAATACACCGGCAATGAGAAGCATCTTACCGAAGGCGAAGCGGAGGAGATCATCCACGAACCTAATTTCAGTAATGAGGAAGACGGTGACCGAATCTCTGATATAGACGCGCTGGCAGTAGGACTTTCTTATGGCATGTTCCGTAGAACGTAACAGCGGCCTCTCGCCTAATAAGCGGGAGGTTTTTTGAATGGATAGGCTCTCTTATGGACTCACTCACCCCTGCAAAAGTGCAGCACGTTTTTTCATTTCATCCTCATAGAAGTGACCTGAAGTCAGGATGGCTTCGTACACTGTTCTTCCAATCAAATAGCCCAGAGTTGTTGCAGTACCTGCGTAGCGATAGGTTTTACCGCTACCCGTCGCTGCGATCAAGACGGCGTCTGTCGTCGTTCCCGTAGCGGTCTGCCCATGAACCGTTATATTCAGCGCTTGCAGAGCAGCTACTTTGGCTTCTGTTGCTGTAATCACAGCATTGACCATAGCTGCGTCCGTCAAATCACCTTCGATCACAACAATGATGTTAATCGTTCCCGGATAGAGCGACGAAGCAGGCAGTGAAGCACCTGCTCGTGCTTTATTTCCTAAGCCAACCGTTACCCAGGCGGCCACACGAAGCTGATCAAGTACTTCTATTGCTTCCGTCATGACATGCTGCTCATCCGCATCAGCATCCTCAGGCGGCCAACTGAGCTCGTGATAACCGACATCCTTCACCCATGCCGCGGTGAGCATCCCCGCAGTCTCCTGCGGGTTCAGTCCTTCGCGCGCGATGAAAGCTGCCATCTCCACGGCTGGATCCGTCTCATTATAGGTCTTGTCCACCTGTCGGTTCATCAACACCCGATGTGATCCAAATCCCCCGCCCCATGGCGAAGAATTGAGTGTACGAAGAGGTGTTTCGCTTGAAATTTGCAAGTACTGTCCATATTGGGATTGCACTTGCTTCATCTCAACACCCGGTATGCAGCTTGTGGGAGTTACGCCCTCTTGCTGGCGATTTTCATTCTGATTCATCAGATAAATCATCCGGCGCTACCGTCTCTTGTGGCAGCATGAACGCAGGCGGCCTTTCACTCTCATAGGGCTGATACACGTATCCGCGGGCCAGCTTGACGACTCTCCGGTTTTTTTTACGAATAAGAACCGTCTCATCGTCCCAAGCCACAACAATGCCACGTACATCGTTCGTTGGGCTTACATCTCGAATGACTCGCAACAGTGTACTATCTACGCGGTATTGATCCAATTGTTCTTCCGAAATCATCTATGTTGCACCTCCATAACATTCAAATTCTATCTGTCGCACACCCTTAGCATACACCAATTCGCGATTCGGTGAAACCTTACATAAATCGGTTCATCTTCGGTTACCTTAACGAGGACGAGACAAGGGCAACCTCATGCTTACCGTAAGGGAGGACAGCACAATGGAGAAGAGAACATATTACATCAATGTAGGCACGGGAGAAGTACTCGAGGACAGCACGGCACTGGATTATGAATTTGAAATATCCGCAACAGAAGATGACATAGCGAAACTGCAGGAGCTGTTTGAAGAAACCGACAATTCCTCACAAGGCAGCTATGCTACTTCTTGGCTACCTTGGAAAGTGTATTACTCCAATGAAACGAATCAGGAATATGATTATTACTTAACGGAAGTTTATCGCACGCTGCACCGATTAGGCTCTGAGCAAACCAAAAGACACATAGAAACGATGAACGTTCTGGAAAATGGCATTTAACCTTACCTCGGGAAAAATAGAAAAAAGGCCAATGAATCCGCATGGAATTCCTTGGCCTTTTTCATATATGGGTTTAATTAGCTAACATGCTCCTTGGAATCATTCGTCTCAAACCAGAAATCAAGGACTTTGCTAGACATCACACGTTTCTTGATATAATCCGCTTGTGCAACAGAGAATTGCTGCTCCCACTCGATCGTTAACTCCGTACAAAGCTTCACGACTGTTAACAACTCAGACCAGGCTACATAACGCTTATACCAGAAAAATTGAGGGTGTTCGATCATATACGGATACAGGTCATCAAACTCTGTATGTTTACAATCAAGCGCACGTTCAAAGTGAGTCTTTGCTTCCCCAAGCTTTGTCATAAAATAGTCAATGGAACCATTTTCGATACCCATAGATGTCAGCCTCCTCTCTTACCTTGATCTCATTATAAAGGATAAATCGTTTTCAGGGAAGTCGTAGACTAGATGTAAAATCAGTCAAATGTAATCTGGCCGTTCGCCAGCGAGGCAATCCGAGCCAAGGACTCTACCCGAATTCCGCGTTCGCGAATCGATTTCCCGCCATTTTGAAACGATTTCTCTACCACAATACCAACGCCGACAAGCTCTGCTTCTGCTTTTTCCACAATCTTAATTAAGCCGCGGGCCGCATCTCCATTTGCGATGAAGTCATCAATAATAAGGATACGCTCCCCTTTGGGAAGTAAGTGCGAGGACACCATAATATCCGTTACAATCCCTTTGGTAAAGGAAGGCACGCGCTCACTATACGTATCTTGATCCATCGTTAACGTCTTCTTGCGACGAGCAAAAACCATGGGAACCCCGAGCTGCAAGGCTGTTGTGTACGCGATGGGAATACCGGATGATTCAACAGTTAACACTTTATCCGGTCTCGTTTCACGAAATAATCTTGCGAATTCTTTCCCCATCTCCATAATGAGAACAGGATCTACCTGATGATTCAAAATGGCGTCAAGTTTAAGCACTTGATCTGAAGCGACGACGCCGACCTCTAAGATCCGCTGTTTTAATAAGTCCATGAAACCGGCCCCCTATAGCTGTCTATTATGAGTAAGTTACCATATTGCTCCTATTGGTTTCAAGTCCATTTTATGTTTTTATTCTTTTATTAAATATTGTAAACACTGAAACTTTTTTGGCTTCTAACGTGTCTATATATATAACTGGGTTACTTTGGAATGGAATTCGTTCTATAATTGCTCACATTTGGGCATCAAGATGCATTGAAAACCGAAGAGAAAACAGTATGATTATACATAACGCATGTCAATTTCAATGACTTTTCGGCGGAAAGGAAAGATGGCAATGAACAACCTAATTAGACCCATCCTTGTCGGCTGCGTACCTGTTGCAATTGCGTCGTTCTTGGTAACTGGATGCCAAGAATCATCTGCTCCTGCTCCAAAGCCTACCATAGACGTAACAGCAACGTACCGCCCTACACAACAACCGCAAGATCCGGCTCCTACATCCGTCGTTGCTGTCCCGACAGCTACACCAGCCGTTGATGACAGTACCAAGCATGAAGCGCAAGTCGCCGGGATTACGAAAGTGGATCAAGGTGATCTCGCTCAGTCCATTGCAAGTCCGAAGCCAACGGCCAAGCCGAAGATCAAAGCGGAGGATGCTTACCAGCAAGAAAAACCCACACTGATGGGATTGAAGCTTGGCACTGCGAAAGCAACTGTGCTGGAGCGATTTGGTAAAGTGAAGAATCAATTCACTATGGATGAAGACAACATCGAAGTGTATGATTTCAACGACTTTTCAGTAGGGTTCAATAGTAAAGGTACACTGGAATTTGTAGATGTCCACTCGATCGACATTGATCCAGGTTTACACGGCTTACGTCTAGGCCAAAACGTCCAAGATGCGATCAACATTCTAGGCAAACCGGATTCGAAGTCCGCTTATGTGCTTGCTTACAAAGCACAAGGGACATTATTGAAGCTTGATATCGATCCGAATGACAACACGATCCAATCCATTAAGCTTTTTGCAAATTCCTAAGAACAAGTACGACATGACGAAAAAACAAAAAGACCATGAACTCAACTCTTAGGGTTGACTTTCATGGTCTTTTTCTAGGTTTCCGTCTCATCACAACAATGCGTTGCTGTTTGCGATAGCGTAGGAAGATCAGTACTCCAATTGCAGCTAGAAAGAGCAAAACAAGAAGAAATAGGCCCAGATAGGCGTGAATTAAATGCAGCATCCCCCCGAGATTACTCCCAATGAAATGCCCCAATGTCAGAAACGTCGTACACCAAAGCAAAGCGCCTGAACCCGCAAACAGCATATATTTATAAAACTTCACGCCGCTCACGCCTGACAAATAACACGTAAAATGACGGACACCCGGTACAAAGTACCCGAAGAACACGGTCCACAGCCCGTACTTTTTAAACCAGCCCTCTGCCTTCTCAATGCGATTCGGCGTCAGTTTCACCCATTTTCCATAGCGATTAAGGAATGGTTTCCCAACCCGATGACCAATGACATAGCTCACAATCATGCCTGTCATGGTGCCAGCGTAAATAACGAGCAGCGTTGTGCCGAATTCGAACGGCCCTCCTAGCGCGGTTAAGGAACCGACGAAAGCCATAAGCGTTTCATCTGGAATCGGGACGCCAACAATACCGGCAGATAGCAACAGATATAGGGCTACATAGCCATACTGGCCAATAAAATCATACAGAACTTCTTTCACAACGAACACACTCCCGTGCTATTCTTCGTCTGCCCTGCTGAACAAAAGCGGACATGTCTAAGAGCTTGCCCTAAGTTCCAGTCATGCGTGCCTACCTACAAACATACCTTGTACTATATCAAATGAAAGAAAGCGAGGCAATATATGCGAAATGGTGCACAGATTGTCCGTGTCGCCTTCACCTACATCGGAACCGTCGTTGGAGCTGGCTTTGCTTCCGGGCAGGAAATCCTGCAATTTTTTACACGATACGGTTCACTAGCTACATTAACGATCGCCTTATCCACGCTGTTTTTCATATGGATTGGCATACAGCTTATGTTTATGGCGCATGAATTGAAGGCAGAATCGTACGAAGATTTAAATAAGGTTCTTTTTGGCGAAAAAATCGGGAAATGGATCAGCTTGTTTATGATGCTCGTGCTTTTCGGGATTACAACCGTCATGTTAGCAGGGGCAGGTACTGTTTTTGAAGAACAACTGCACCTCTCGTATACGACAGGGCTATTAGTTACCTTAATTTTATCCTACGTGATCTTAAATCGCGGGATCAAAGCCATTATGACGGTTAACTCCATTGTCGTACCGATTATGCTCTGTTTTAGCTTGATTATCGTCATTTATACCTGGCACTCACCAGCGTCTGGTAATTGGCTGCGAATTACAAGCGACGAGAATCTAGTTCAAATCTGGTTTGCACCTTTTCTCTACACCGCGTTTAACCTGGCCATGGCCCAAGCCGTGCTCGTCCCCATGGGTGGCGCCATTCGCGATCGCTCAGTGCTCTATTGGGGTGGCTTACTAGGCGGTGCAGGTATTGGCCTGCTTTTGTTAGCTGCGCATTATGCCCTATCCGCCCAAATGCCGGGAATCGCTCAATTCGAAATTCCCATGGGAAATATCATGACGAAACTAGGCTATCTCCCACAAGTCGCCTATTTACTGGTCATTTATGGCGAGATTTTCACCACATTTATTGGCGATGCTTATGGATTATCGATGCAACTGCAGCAACGAATCAAGCTGCCTCCGAAAGTAATCCTAATCTGCATTTTAGTGCTCAGTTATACCGTTAGCCATATCGGATTCAAAACCTTATTATCTGCCTTATACCCCTTATTCGGGGTGATTAGTGTCGTTTGGCTCGTTTTGATGATTTGGCGAAATCGTCGTAGTACGCTGTAGCGTATCTGTAGGTAAAAAACTCAACACCACAAGTAACCGAAGAAATAGCAATACCATCCCCATCGCAGAAATAATAATGCCTGTTAATAAATAAGCCCAATGGAAATTGGCAATTTCCGTATGATCTCGTCCCACTGCAACCAACTCTGCAATCATAAGTAAAAGGCCGATAATAAATAAACCAACAACAGAGAAATCGATAACGGTCCATCTCGAGAAATACGTAACCGCAATTTCAACCTGACTGACTGCCCTAGGCGATGCTGCTTGTTGCCGCCAAAGCTGATGCACCGACCAAGCCGTGTAGATGCCGGCACCTGTCACGAATAGTCCCACAATGCCACCGATAATGGCTAGTACTAAATTCATTCCTTTCTTCTCCCTTCTGAAAATGGTTAGCGTTGACGTAACCCGTAAACAAGCAGTAACGTAAGCCCAAAACTAATGACGGGAAGTGCATACAGCAAGGGAAACAGCAGCACCTTGGGAAGCTTCAAGGCTGGGAACCAGAGCAGCTGTAGACGCTTCCTTTCGATCACTTCATCCTCGTCATCCTGTCCTCTCTGGGCTCGAAGAGCGTCGGATGCGCCTTCGTTCCATTGGATTTTCCCTTTTTTCCATCCAACCTGATAGGAAATTTCCCGGTGATCCTTCTTCTTGTCGTTGCCGGATTCCATGGTGAGTTCCTCCTGTTTGTAGATTAAAATGCGTTGTAGAAATAGATTAGATGCAGGATCTCGTTGTATTGGGTGAGTCGATTTTTTCGACTTGGGGGTGACGGTAGGGCTCGACTTCCACGGGGAACCCAACTCGCGTTGTGGCGCCGACGCATAGCGGCGTTCAAACTCCACAAAACCCGATTTTTTCGACTTGGGGTGCTGGTAGGGAACCGACCTCCACGGGGAACCCAACTCGCGTTGTGGCACCGACGCGTTGTGGCACCGACGCATAGCGGCGGTCAAACTCCACAAAACCCGATTTTTTCGTCTTGGGGCGCCGGTAGGGACTCGATTTTCTTGGGTAAGTCGATTTTTTCGTCTTGGGGCACTGATAGGACTTCGGTTTTATTGGGTAAGTCGATTTTTTCGACTTGGGACGCTGGTAGCGACTCGATTCTCTTGGGTAAGTCGATTTTTTCGACTTGGGGCGCTGGTAGGGACTCGGTTGTCTTGTGATAGTCTGGTTTACCAACTATCCCAAGGAAACATGACTACTCTTTACTTCGAGACAGACGGTTTTTCCGGCTATCTTCAGCTATTGAGCCACTACTTTCCTCCAGATAGACGGATTTTCCAGCTATCTTCCTCTACTGAGCCCCTGTTTTCCTCCAGTTAGACGATTTTTCCTGCTATCTTCATCTACAAAGCCCCTGTTTCCCTCCAGTTAGACGGATTTTCCAGCTATCTTAAGCTACTGAGCCTCTGCTTTCCTCCGGATAGTCGGATTTTCCGACTATTTTCATCTACTTAGCCCCTGTTTTCCTCCAGTTAGTCGGTTTTTCCTGCTATCTTCATCTACAAAGCCCCTGTTTTCCTCCAGTTAGACGGGTTTTGTATCTGAGTCAATAGAGTGGACACAAATAAAGAGCTAAGAAGTCACTTTTCATCTACTGAGCCACTGATTCCCCAGTTAGTCGGGTATTCCGGCTATCTCGATTCGTATTCCTATAACTGCATAAAAAGGTGCTCCGGAACTACTCTGGCCGCCGCATCCCGAACGTGTCCATGACATGTAAAGAGCAGCACTTGATGTCGGGTACTTAGTTCCGCCAGCACGCGCAAGCAGCTTTCCATTCGTTCTTCATCGAAATTCACCAGAATGTCGTCCAATACTAGCGGTAAAATCGCTTTCCCTGCATACTCCTCGACGAGTGCAAAACGCATCGCCAAGTAGAGCTGCTCTGCGGTTCCTCTACTCAACTGCTGCGTGTCTACCGTCTGCCCATTTGCTCTTACGGCAAGCAATCGCTGTTCGCCAAATGGCGCTTTTACGGCGACGAACGCACCATTGGTCATCCTTTCAAAATAATCGGATGCTCGTAGCAGAACACCTGGCTGTCGCTCTTTTTCATAAACATCGCGCGCTTTCTTCATCAATAGCGCTGCGAACGAAGCGACCGCATACTGATTCACTTGCTCAGTTAGCGTTGATCGAATGGACTCGACTTGTAAGCGTTGATTCGCCGCTTCAGAACCTTGCTCTAATTTCTCAATCTGTCCAGTAAGCTTTCCAACGACCTCTCTCAACTCATTCGTTTGAGCGACCGTATCCGACAACTTAAGTTGGAGATTGGCTGCTTGAAGAGCTAGATCCTCTTCTCCGTGCGATTCCATCAGCTCCATGTAGCTGGCAAGCATAGAGCGGCTAAGCAGCGATTCAAGGGAAGCTTCTAGCACTACCTCTTCGTCCGTGAGTTTTTTGCGTGCTACATGCTCACGTTCCATCTTGCGTAACTGCTCACCATCCAAAGCCGAAGCTTCCTCTAACAGCTGTTCCATTCGTCCTTGGATGCGGCTCAGATGTTGATTAAGCAAGAGCAGCGCTTCCTCAGCTTCATTGAGCAATTGCTCGATTTGCTTTTGCTCAGCAAGCTGTCTCACTTGCCTTTGTTCCGCCTCTTTCCAGCGTTTCAACGCAAATAAATGATCCGAATAGGTAGGAGCTAAGCCTAGCAGCACACTAATCGTTTGTTCGAAATCCGTTACGTTCCCCACAAGAACGTCTAATTTGGACGCTAACTTGTAAAGCTGACGCAGTCCCTCCTGTGCTTGCTCGATGACCTGAATCGTTTCCATAAGAGCATCTGTGGATAAATGGGTACCTAGCCCTAATTCCTGCAGCCATTCCCCCCACACAGATTGAACCTGTAGTCGATCGGCCTCCACTGCTTCCGCTGCGATGTATTGCTGCTCCACTTGCTGCTGAAGCACATCTAACGCTTCTCTCGCATCTCTGAACTTCTCCAGCTTGCGCTGCTGTTCACTAATCTGCTGCTTGCTCCGTTCCGCTTCCCTAAACCACACATCCAAATAAGGCTGCAGCGTTTGAATGGACAACTGTCCAGAAGAGCCGCCATCACGTTCCTTCGTAGGCGCCGCTTCCTGGTAGCTTAGCTGTTGCATTTGCATTTGGAATTGACGTATTTGCTCTTGGATACGGCGTTCAAGCTGCTGAAGTTCCTGTTCTACCCTGTTGTCTTTCGTTATAGAAGGTATCACTGAGCGTGAAGCCCGTTTCCCTTCGGATTGACGACCCGTTAACCAGATATAAACTGCTGCACACGCGAAAAGAAGAAAAGCGCCTATGGATGCCATCCTATTACCTTGCCAGCCGAAGAACACAGGGAGTGCTAACGCAAGCAGCAGAAACACCATCATCATCCGTTGGCGTAGTTTACGTGTGGACGCTTTGCCCGCCTTTGCCGCTTCTTCAAGACTTAATTGAAACTGGTTTTGCTCTGCTTCGCGCTCTTGCTGATGCGCAAGTTGAGTTCCCAATAACTGCCAATGAGCATAGTCGGACGCAAGCTTTTGTAAAAGAGATACGGGGTCCCCTTCCATCGTTCCCACGCCACGCTGATCCATCCCCCTGCAAGCAGCTTCTAGGCTTGCTACATTCTCTTTCCCACGAGTAACCTGCCTTTGTAGGCTTTCTTGTTCCGATTGCATGCGCAGCTCTCTTTCTGCGCACTGCCGAAATTTCTCTTTATAAGCACGTACCTGCTCACGCAACGAAATCGTTACAGCGAAAGAGGTGACATCCGTTTCATCCCATTGTACGTCCAGATTCGCTAACAGCCGATCAATTTGCGCGCGTTGATGCGCAATCTCGACCTGCAACTGTTCGATCTGTCTTTTGTGTTCTTCATACGTTGATGATTGCTCTAACCAGTGATTCAACTCGACTTGATTAACGAGCAGCTCAGGCTCGATCGGCATCGCTGCAAGATCGCTGCGCAAGCTCTGCAAGCGCAGCTGCTGCTTGCCGCGCTCCGCCTCGAGGCGCTCCATCTCGGCTTCGAGCGCCTCCAGCCTTGCCGTGGCCTGCTCCGGGAAGCCCGGCCGCGCCGGCAGGCCCTCCAGCTCGCGGCCGATCTGCCGCAAGCGGAGCCAGCCGCTGCGCGCTTTGCCGGCCAGCCCGAGCCGGTGCAGCTCCGCGCGGAGCGCCTCCTGCTGCCCCTCCAGGGCAGCAGCGCGCGCCTCCGCGGCGCGCCGCTCTTCCTGCAGCCGATCATAATCGGCTGCACCATCACGGCTGCGACGCAGCGACAGCTCCAGACCCTCAAGCTCCTTCAGGAGACGGTTCATCTCCTGATTGCGCCCGCGGGGTCTGTACAGGCCGTCGGCCTGCGCCGTCAGCTTGCGCTCGGCCTCCATGATGGCCGAGCCGCTTACCCCAAGCCCAGCGCTATACAGATAGCCGCTGAGCTCGTCGGTCTGCAGGGTGCGCAGCTCCTGCAGCTCGGTTAAACCAAAAGCGAACAAGCTGCGATAGAGGTCGGCCGAGAGGCCGCCTAGCAGCGTGTTCAGCAGCTCTTCTCCGCCGATGGTGCCATCGGCGAGTGTAACCTTCACGAGCCCAGCAGAGGCTCGTTTGCCGCCTGTGGCGGGCGCGTCGTAGCGCTCGACGCGGATGCGCTGACCCTGCTCATCAAGCAGGGTTAGCGCGCCCCCATGGGCGCCGCCGCCCAGCGGCTCATAGCGCTCCGAGCGGCTTGCCCGCGTTGGAAAGCCGAAGAGGACGGCGCGAACGAAGCCCATGAGCGTGCTCTTGCCCGCTTCGTTCGCGCCATAGAACACGGTCAACGGACTATTCGTGTTAAGCTGACGATTTCGCAAGCTTCCAAAACCGTCCACCTGGATGGCGATGATTCTCATCCAGACCACCCCCCGTCCGCGGTCAGGAGATCCGCGGCTAACGTTTCCGCAGCGCGCAACCATTCCCGCAATTGCTCTGGGGTGGCCGCTGCGGGGTTACCGGCATGCTGCGGCAGGCCTTGCAACGCAGCAAGGGCTTCGCCAGCGAAGCTGCTCAGCAGCTGCTCATCATTCATCAGCTCAGCTCCATATCGAAGCAGATCTCCCAAATAGCTCTTCTCTTGCCTAACTACTGTGAGATCAAGTTCGCTTGCTGTGCGATCCTCGATCGATTCGATCCATACAAAGCAGCCCCGATCTACTTCTTCTTCGCGCAACTCATCAATCAATTCCTGAAGAGCTCGTCCCTTACGCAGACGTTGGTGGATGTCACTGCGTCCTTCCAATACAATGCGTACGATGCCATCACGACCTTGTGCCTCTTGGCGAAGTCGATCCAACAATTCTCCAATGCGATCTTTTAGTTCCTGCTCCGTTTGGATACCAGACACGGATAGCTTTTCTTGAAACCATCGCACTGTGTCTAGTGCCTGAAAGGTGAGTTCAGACCTTCCGAACTCGTCCATCTCGACCAAATAACAGCCACGCGGGCCTGTCTCACGGATACTGCGACCTTGCAGATTACCTGGATATACAATCGCAGGGTGTTCGTTCACAATCGTTCTTGTATGTACATGGCCAAGAGCCCAATAATGCATGCCCGCGTCCAATAAGTCCTGCTTGCTGCAGGGCGCATAATTATCATGATGCGGATCTCCATCTACATTCGTATGCAGGAGTCCGATTTGGCACACATGTGCCTCTCCCCTTTTAAACTTCAAGGCCAGATTCTCAGTCACCGCTGAGCTTCGATACGAAATGCCATGAATTTCGGCAATAAGTCCGCGATCTTGCTTAACGATTTGATAGGTTTGCACGTCATCAGACGCAAAAAAATGAACGTCTGCCGGCCAAACCAGCTTTGCGGCACGTCCATCCTCTGGGTCATGATTCCCGTGTATGAGATAAGCAGGAATGTCGTTTGATGCTAAGTGTTCCATCGCCCTCTGAAAGCGAATTTGCGCTCGCAGCGAACGATCTGAAACATCATAGACATCCCCACTCACCAGAACAAAATCGACCTGTTCTTCTATCGCAAGCGCCACAAGCTCCTTCAGCGCCTCGAACGTTGATTCTCGAACCCGCTCTCGAACCCGTTCAGGAAGCGCCGACATGCCTTTAAATGGGCTATCTAAGTGCAAATCGGCTGCATGTATAAACCTCAGTCGTTTCATGGCTCTAACGCCTTCCTTAGTCAACTTTATTCCTACTATGTTGGAATTCTCTTGATTCACTTATTCTCTTTATTTTCTTTTAGACTATTAGTACTATTAATTCTCTTTATTCTCTTGATTCTCTTGTTCCGGTTCCTCAATGACTTGATAACGTTCGTACACACTTTTCAATTGACGTAAAACACGGTTCAAGGAATATGTTTTCTTCGCTTTCTCCCACGCCGCTCGCGCCAAATTGTACCGGAAGCTCGGATCGATCACGACTTTCTCAAGGGCATGAGATAATGCCATCGCGTCTCCAACAGGGACCAAAAGACCGTTATGTCCATGTTCGATTTGCTCTGCAATCCCACCGACATTGGTACCGATTAAGGCTAACCAGCAAAGCGCTGCTTCCGCGAAAACAGATCCAAAGGCTTCCGCACGTGAAGGCAGCACAAACACATCAAAGAAAGGCATAAATTCTTCCGGATGCAGCATATACCCGTAAAAAATTGTATCTTCATATATATTGTGCTCGATGGCTAATTTCTCAAGCTCTTCTCGGCTCGGTCCATCGCCAATAATGTGTAGAACGAAAGGATGACCGCGTTTTTTCAGCTCTCCACAGGCGATCAGCAAGGTATCCAACCCTTTCGCAGGCACCAAACGGCAAACGGTAATAAATTGGGTAACCGCGTTTTCATGGGAAATCGGTCGGAAACGTTTCTCGTCAAAGCCATTTGGAATAACGCCGATACGTTCACTATCCTGCACATACTCACCAATGTACTGTTTAAAAGAATTAGAAACCGTGATGATCTGATCAACACGTGCTTCCAGTTCCTCATAAATTTGCGTTAGAAATTGATGCTCGGGGCCGTTTTCGGCAATACGTCCGTTCAGAATAAGCTCTCTTTCAAAACTAGAGTGAATCGTCAAAATGACCGGTGTATCCGGGTAAATTTGTTTCATGACCAATGCCGCGATCGGATGATGGGCATGTATAATATCAAATTTCTTCGATATTCTTAGCTTCGTCCACCATACATAATCCTTGTAGGTCTGGATGTATTTATCGATAATCGGATTTCCGGCATACTTCCGCCAGTCGAAAGTGACGAAAGACACGTCCTCCGTACCTTTGCCGCGAATCCGCTTAGGCAGCGAAAACAGTTCCAATTCCCAGCCTTTTTTATTGAATCGGTCCAAAATATAAGGAACCATGGATGACACACCGCCCGGTTGTTCCGGGGGGAAAAACAATGCTTGCAATATGTTCATTGCATGAGCCCCTCTCCCAAATCCTTGAGCTTACCTTCTTATTGTAACTTGTGCGGGTCGAATAGAAAAGAGAACACGGCACTACAGCACAAATGTTCTATACCTCTTCCACTTTTTCCTTTATAATAGAACCTGCCTATGTCGAAAAATAAGACTTCTTGGAGGAACACATGAACGTCATGGACCTGCTTTACGGTGAATTAGCCTCATTCCTATCTCAAGCCATTGTCGTTGTCATGGTTGCACTGATGTTCGTCATCTCACTTCGTTTGTTCCTCGACCGCCGCAAAAAAGGATATATGTCCATGACAATATCACTTGTGTTCGTCGCCCTTCAATATATACTTCAACTCTATTTAACAGTGCGTGGGATCCATTCAAGCTTAACCGACTATGCTCAGCACATGCTCAAAATTATTTCATTTGTTCTTATAAATATGGGAATTTATCAATTATATAATCGCACCAGTCGGAAGCAGTATATATTTTTCTATGGCTTAATCATCATGGGATTTGTCGTTTCCGTCCTTCATTTCAGTGTGCCAAGCCTGTATAACGGGACCGAACAACAAGTGCGCTTGTTGCAAGATATTGGCCTGGAGCTCTATGTTTTTGTTCTTATCTTTTTATGCTTCTATATGATCCCGCCTTACATTGGTCAACAATTGAAATACCAGCTTGCTTTGACAATCTACTTTTTCTACCAATCCATCCACCTAGTAAATGCCTACATGTACGGAGATGTGCAGCCTGTGCTTACTTTTGCGGATAATTTGCTGCCTATTCTATTTTATTTTCTCTTATTCATGCTGCTTTTTGAACGTGTTGTCGAATTGATGCAGGCGATTTATAACTCGTCTATTACAGATGGTCTAACTCGACTCTATAATCGCAAATTTTTCTACAACCGTGTTTCGCAGCATGTTCAGCGCCATTTACCGGTCTATATTTTATTCAGTGACATCGATAACTTCAAGAAATTAAACGATACGCAAGGCCACCAAATGGGTGATAATGTGCTTAAACAGGTTGCTCAAATCATGAAGGATGAAGCGGAAGAATGCGGGATTGCTGGCCGTTATGGCGGCGAGGAGATGGTTGTGATGGTCTCAGATCCTTCTGTTAAAATGGACGCATTCGCTGAACGAATCCGCAGCCGAATTGAGAAAGAAACGATCGTGACTGCCAGCATCGGTTATAGTAAATACAAAAACGGCCTCAGCGCCGAGGAACTGATTAAGCAAGCCGATGAAGCGATGTACCGTGCCAAAACAACTGGCAAAAACAAGGTCGTAAAGTTTTCCTAACTTACCTTGACGTAAGCCTCGCACCTTCAGGTAACTAACTTACATCCTTTTCAGTTCTTACGCTGTTGCCTCACAAGCACTATAATAGACAGGTACAGTCCTCATGGATGTACATATTTCTTGATAGAGCAGGAGGCCATGCAGCATGCAATATCGTAAACTTGGAAATAGTGGACTTAAAGTAAGTGAAATCAGTCTTGGTAGTTGGCTTACCTATGGTGGTTATGTCGGGGACGACCCCGCTGTGCGTTCCATTGAGCAAGCTTATGATCTAGGAGTTAACTTTTTCGATACAGCAAACGTGTACGAGCGCGGTGAAGCGGAGAAGGTGATGGGCAAAGTTTTGGCCGCTTATCCTCGGGAGTCATATGTCTTAGCTACGAAAGTATTCAATACGATGGGTGACGGGCCTAATGATCATGGTCTCTCGCGCAAACATATCAAAGAACAAGCAGAAGCAAGTCTTCGACGTTTGAATGCGGACTATATCGATATCTATTACTGCCACCGATTCGATCCTGAAACCCCGCTAGAAGAGACACTGCGCGCTTTGGACGATTTGGTTACACAGGGTAAAGTGCTTTACATTGGCGTTAGCGAATGGACACCAGCACAAATTGTGGAAGCCTATGCGATCGCAGATAAACTATTGCTCGATAAACTAATCGTGAATCAACCTGTGTACAATCTTTTCAATCGCTATATTGAAAAAGAAATTATTCCGCTTGGCGAGGCCAAAGGCTTCGGCCAGGTCGTATTCTCACCGCTTGCGC
The DNA here is from genome assembly GCF_001700435.1 of Paenibacillus pectinilyticus. GTDB lineage: Bacteria > Bacillota > Bacilli > Paenibacillales > NBRC-103111 > Paenibacillus_E > Paenibacillus_E pectinilyticus. Next base: position 648,078 of record NZ_LYPC01000027.1, on the reverse strand, counting down.
AAGGCTTGCTAACGGGGAAATATCGTGTAGGCCAACCTATTGCCTCCGATAGCCGTGCAAGCAGCAAAAACTGGGGCGAGAAGCAGTTGAATGAAGCATCGCTTCTGAAAGTAGCCCAATTATCCGGGATTGCGGATGAATTGGGGATCAAAGTGTCCCAGTTGGCGATCGCTTGGATCCTACGTCAAAACAACGTCGCAAGTGCCCTCGTTGGTGCGAGTAAACCCGAACAAGTCTTGGAGAACTGCGCCGCAAGCGGCATTCGTTTGACAGACGACGTGCTTCGCAGCATCGAGGCTATTCTGCAAGGATAGCTCCTCTTAGATACAACAAAAAGAGAGGTACCAAAGGATCGAACCTTTGGTGCCTCTCTTTTTTCACGTTGTTAGCAGCTTTGGAACCTTACTCATGACCTTCCAAATAATGCTCCTTGCAGAACGCTTCCACGACCGCAACCTCATCGTCTTCCAGGTCAAAATCCAGATAAAGTTCTGTCGTTTTCTCATATAACTCATATTTCATCAGGGATGAGGATTCCTCGGTTACATTATAAATCGCTCTGATATATAGGCCGCTCCCTGAGTATAGCTCATCATCTTCCTCAACCTCGATATCGATGAGAAATTCATATCGCTGCCCCGTCAAGATTCCAAATGGATCTCTGACCAATTCCACTGTGTACGTCGTAATTGTAAACATCTTACCGCCCCTTTCGCTTCTGCACCTGTTAGTATACCTGAAATAGCGCCAAAAGAAAAAAGAACAAACCCATCGCGATTGTTATCGCAGCGGAATCGCTCTTTTTCCATATATTCTATTACATTAGTTAACTGTTTACTCGCTACTCTATCACACTCTATTTCTTTCATACTCTACTGCTTCGCATGCTCCACAGCCAATGGGTCAACCTCAAGCGTAACCCCTTGCTTCACTTTCAAAATACGATCGATCACGATGATCGCTTGCGCACGCGTCGTCGCTTCTGTTGGCGCTAACGCGCCGCCAGTGAGCCCCTGCAGAATTCCCTTATTCACAGCCTCGCTCATCACAAAAGATGGCTGAATGCCTGTATTCGGCTTTTGATACTGCGAATTCGTAGCACGAACTGCAATAGCGGCAATTTCTTGACGTGTAATCGGAAGATCCCAGCCTGCTTGCAAGTCATTCGATTGCAGGATGCCTGCTTTCTGCGCAGCGGCCACATAAGGCTGATACCAGGATTGATCAGCACTTACAGCACCTGCCTGCAGTCCAAGCGCGGCTACAGCGATTTTAACAAATTCAGCTCTCGTCATGTTATGGTCTGGCAAGAAGTTGCCATCACGATAGCCGCTTACGTATCCTTTGGCAGCTGCTTGAAGAATGCTGTCCTTGGCCCAATGACCCTCTACATCACTGAATGAGATGTTAAGACCATTAACGAGCGCAGGTGTTGTCCGATTCGTATAAGAACCGTCTCCGAGTTGGCCTGAATAATTGCCCCCCCAAGACCAAATCGAGCCATTGACGTCCTGAACAAGACTATGCGAACCGCCTAGAGAAGAGGCAATGGCTTTTGGTAAACCTTTGATCTGCTCAGGTTTCTTTTGATTGCTTGTGGTGCCGTCACCCAATTGGCCAAAGAGGTTTTGCCCCCATGTCCAAACACTTCCGTCCTTCCCAAGTGCCATGCTATGGTAGCTTCCTGCAGAAATCGATTGAATAGGGGTCAAGTCCGCGATTTGAACCGGCGTTCTTTGATTGGATGTCGTCCCATTCCCCAACTGACCAAATGCATTATATCCCCATGACCAGACCGTACCGTCATCTTTCAGGGCTAGGGCGAAGTTTTTCCCCGCGGCGATGGCAGTGATGCCCGTCAAACCGGCGATTTCCAAGGGTTGCTGTTTACTTGCAAATGTCCCATCTCCGAGTTGGCCGCTGGTATTGTCTCCCCATGACCACACGTTCCCAGAATGATCCAAGGCCAAATTAAAGTTAGCCCCCGCCGCGATGCTCATGATATTCGAAAGCTGAACAATTTGACTAGCAGTCGTTGTTTGATCATGCCCAAGCTGACCATAGGTGTTATCCCCAAAGCTCCACACAGAACCATTATTCAACAATGCAATCGTATGATTGCTTCCTGCTCCTGCAGCGACAACACCTTGTAGATCATTCACTTGTGCCGCAGTTGACCTAGCGGTTGTTGTACCATCACCGAGTTGACCCGAGAAATTTTGCCCCCATGTCCACAACGTACCGTCTGACTTCACAGCAACCGTGTGTGAATCGCCGGCTTCAATTGCTACAACGCCATCTAGATTCATCTTTTCAGCTGCGTTGATGGATGAATGGCTGCCATCCCCTAATTGGCCGAAGGTGTTGCTTCCCCATGTGAAGAGACTCTCATTTTTCAGCACAAAAGAATCACTATCTCCGCTCGCTAGAGCGTTTACGACAGGTGTTTTATTCACAATCGTACCTTCTCCTGGCTTGAGAACAGGCGGGTTCAGCCACTGCTTCACTTGGGTTTGAATGGGTGATGTTTGGTTATTCACCGTTTTATCACCCAGCTGGCCATAGCTGTTATTTCCCCAAGCCCATACATTATTATCGGGATCGATGGCGAATGTGAAATCCGCTCCCATCCCTACACGAACTGTTTTCGTTAATCCGTATAACTGCTGAGGGTAAATTTGATTCCATGGCTTCCCATCAAATCCTAACCCCGAACCTAATTGCCCTGAAGCATTATCGCCCCATGTATATACGCTGCCATCGTCTTTTAAGGCAATCGCATGTGAGCTGCCTGCGGCTATTTGCGTGATATGATTCAGGCCTTGGAGGTCTACAGGAAATTTCTGCTCATCCTGATTATGTAACATAGCTGCTTTGTACATCGCAGTAGGGTCTGAATCAATCAGCCCCCATGACAACACGGAGCCATCATCTCTCAAAGCCAACGAAAAATCAAAGCCAGCTGCAATTTGCGTGATATGCCAGTTATACATTGACACCATGATCGGTGTATTTAATCGATTCTGGTCTTCGCCATAACCTAACTCGCCGTAATAATTGTCCCCCCAGGCCCAAACGGTACCATCTTGCGCGATGGCAAGATTATGGTATGCGCCGCTAGCAATGGTTTGAATTTTACCGATATTGCCTTTGACTTGAATAGGCTGATATTCCGGTGTATTCGTGGCATCGCCGAGTTGGCCGTAGGTATTATCACCCCAGCTCCAAGCTGTGCCATCATCTTTAATTGCCAAAGAGTGGAAATAACCAGCGGATATAGCTGTTACATGGCTCAGTCCCGCAACCTGTACAGGCGCTGTCCGATCCACTGTCGTGCCGTCCCCAAGCTGTCCGAACGAGTTCTCGCCCCACGACCAGACAGTTCCGTCTGATTTTAAAGCTAAGGTATGCGATTGCCCTACCGCAATGGCCGTGATGCCTGTTAAACCACTGATGGCTGTCGCCTGATTGCGATTATTAAGCCCGCTCCCGAGCTTTCCGCGCAAGTTATTGCCCCATGTCCACACGGTGCCGTCTTTCTTGAGCAGAACGGTGAAACCCTTGCCCCCTTCGATCTGTGCGATCGTAGAAGAGCTAACAGCTGCTGTATCACTACTCGTCTCACTGCCCGCAGCCAGGGCTTTCCCAGATAATCCTGAGAAAGCCGTTGACGAGCTGACGAGCAGAAAGCCTAATACCCAGAAGGTAATCTTGCGCTTCGCTCTCTTCATGCTCTTGCTCCTTCATGTGTTTACTGAAATGAGAAAAACTTCTATCGAAGTCCTTCGAGGATGTGCGACCGCGTTTTATAGGTAGTTTTTATCGCCAATTATCAAGCCGTTTTCGGGAACCGAAAATTTATACTTTCTAATGTGGTAAATAATTCCTACAAGCTGGTGCCACTTGTTTCTTGGGATATCGCAGGTTTACGACCTAACCGTTTCTTGATTCCGTTCATCGTACCATCCAGCAGCGTATAGACGACTGGCACCAATACGAGCGTAACGAGCGTTGAAAGTGTTAAGCCGAAGGCAACAACGGTCGCCATGGAGGCTTGCGTCTCAGCACCTTCACCGAAGCCGATGACAAGCGGAAGCATCGCTAGAACCGTCGTCGCTGTCGTCATTAGAATCGGACGTAACCGCACTTTGCCGGCTTCAATGAGCGCGTCATATAATGTCATGCCCTTGGCTCTCAGTTGATTTGTGTAGTCAATTAGAACAATCGCATTATTCACGACGATACCAATCAACATAATCATCCCAATTATCGAGTTCATATTAATGGTACGATGCGTAACAATGAGACCAAGAATCGCGCCTATGAGTGTTGGAGGCAGTGAGAACATGATGATGAATGGACCATACAACGATTCAAACTGACTCGCCATAACCATATAAACCAGAACAATAGATAAAAGCAGGATCAGATATAGGCTTTTAAAAGAATCATTCTGACTCGTTTGCTGCCCACCCATCGTAACTTGATACCCATCTGGCGGTTGAATCGCATCAATTTTCTGCTTCACAAGTGCGGACACTTCACCGACCGAAGCTCCAAAAACAGAAGCCTGCACCGTAGCTACCCGGTTCTGATCTTGTCTGCGAATCTGCGCAGGACCTGTTCCCGGCTCTACTTTCGCAATGAGACTTACAGGTACAACCGTACCTGCTGATGTATTTATCGTGATGTTATTGAAATTCTCCAGCTTATTCGTGAAATCATTCGGATACTTAACGAGAACCGAAATTTGCGAACTTGCTGTTTTAAATTGTGTCGCCACGCTGCCTTGGTAAGCCGTACGAAGCGCGGTCATGACGTCTTTCAAAGAAACACCATAGTGTGCTGCCGCATCGCGGTCAATCGTTAGATTGAATTGGGGAATGGAGCGATCCAACGTATTTTGAACGTTACGTGTGCCATCCACAGATGTAATTTCTTCCGCCACTAAATCTCCGAGCTTTTGCAAAATGGCTAGATCCGGGCCTGAGAGGTTGACTTGAATATCTCCGCCTCCGAAATTACCGCCTCCACCTAGACCAGGTAGTCGAACACCCGAAGGAACACTCACCCCGATCTGAGCGCCAGCAAAGCCTGTCGTCAATGTACGAATTTGTTCTGCGACTTCATCTGTCGTTTTCTTTCTTTCCGAAACAGGCTTCAACCTAATCTGTATGCTCGCTGTGTTTGTTGCTGAAGATTGAAATGCACCGCCACCAGCGGAACCGACGGAAGTGAAGACGGAATCGATTTCGGGCACATTTTTCAGCCGCGTTTCGATCGTCGCTGCCACGCCATTCGTGACTTCAAAATCCGTTCCTTGCGGCAAGTTAATATTCAGGTTGACTTGGCTTTGATCTGTCTTAGGTGTGAGCTCACTGCCTACAAATCGAATGGAATAGATGCTGGCAGCGAACAACAGAATCGTGACGCTTAGGATCACCCAGCGATGCTTTAAGGACCATTTCAACATAGCGCTATACACCCGTGTGAAGCGGTTCATCGCACGTCCAAACCAAACGAAGGGGTTCATCGATTTCCCCTCTGGCAGGTCCTCATCCACTTTGCGCTTGAGCAATTTCGCAGCTAGCATTGGAACTAAGGTGACAGCCGCGAACCACGCCGCAATATGGGAAAAACAAACGACCAATGCCATCGGCCAGAAAAACTGTTTTACTAGCCCGCTGATAAAAGCCGTCGGCGCGAATACGGCGATTTGCGCGAGTGCGGAAGCCATAACAGCCGTACCGACCTCGGCTGTACCGACTTTGGCCGCTTCTTCCGGAGAGAGTCCCTCGTGCCGTTTGCGGAAAATGCTCTCGAGCACAACGACCGCAAAGTCGACGAGCGACCCGAGACCGAGCGCTAAACCGCCGAGCGTAATCGTATTAATCGTTTGATGCGAGAAATACATCATACTGAACGTACTAATAATGGAAATCGGGATAACCATACCGATAATGAGGGTTGCCCGAACGCTGCGTAAGAAGAACAGCAAAATAATGACAGAGAACACGCCGCCTAACAGCGTATGTTCGACGACGGTCCGCAAGGAATCGCGGATGAATTTCGCAGAATCATTCAAGACAGCTACGTGTACACCCTCTGGCAGCTTCGATTCAATCTCTTTCAGGGAATTCTGGATGTTCGTGGAAACCGACACCGTATTCCCATCCGATTGCTTCAGAACGGATAAGCTGACGCTGGCCTCACCATCTTTGCGAGCTTCAAGCGTAACATCTTGATACGTATCAATAATTTGCCCAAGCTCACTAAGCGCGATCGTTTGTCCTCGGCCCAGTTGGACTTGAACTTTGCCGATATCTGCCGTGGATTTAAAGTCACCATCGATATGTAAGGGCACCAACTGCTTTCCTTTATTCACAAGTCCCGCATCCGTGGAGGAATTATCATTCCCAAGCGCGGATACTAGTGTGCTGAAAGAAATGTTATAAGACTGCAGTCTGCTTGGATCCACTAGGATTTGAATCTGTCTGACTCGACCGCCCGTTACGCCTACGGATGCTACACCATCCGCACGCTGCACGTCGGGACTTACGATGTTGTCAGCAACATCACGCAAGGTAACGAGATCGGCTTTCCCATACAAAGCTAACGTCATAATCGGCGTACTGTTGGGATCTACCCGGGATACCACGGGTGCATCGGCATCGGTGGGAAGTGACCGGCGTACCCGGTCCAGCTTATCCCGCATCGATAACGTCACTTGATCAATATTCGTGCCATAATTAAATTGCAGCGTAACGTTACTGGAGCCCGTTCGTGAATTTGAGGAGATACTCGTTACACCTGTGACTGTCGCCATCGCATTTTCAATTGGCTTCGTGATTTGTTGTTCGATTTGACCTGGTGAGGCCCCGCTCCAAGAAACGGAAACTGTCGCAGACGGAATCTCTAAATTCGGATACAGATCGACTGGCAAAAGCGGGATCGCAATCGACCCGATAATAACCAAGGCAATCATAATCATAAAAATGGTGACAGGACGATGAACGGAGAAATTAGCTAATTTCACTGTCCAGCCCCCGCTTTCGGCGCATCTGCACTCGGCTTAGCCCCGGATTGGCCATTCTGGCCGCCTTGACCACCCGCTCTGCCCTGGCCTCCTTGACCTGCTTGACCTCCACCTTGGCCACCCGCTCGACCTTGACCGCCTTGGGCTCCACCCTGAGCGCCACCCTGGCCTCCAGCTTTACCTTGACCGCCTTGGCCTTGACCTTGGCCTTGGCCTGCCTGCCCTTTGCCAGCACCTGCACCTGCACCTTGACCTGGTTGACCTACGACGACTGGAACATTATCAGAAAGCAGCTCCTGGCCTTTGACAACCAGCTCATCCCCAACCTTGAGACCGCTCGTGATTTCAAATGAGGAACTCGTCATGACACCAACCTTAACCAGCACCTTGGAGGCTTTGCCATCCTTCACGATGAATACCGCATTTCCGCTCGGTTGGCTGAGCACAGCGTCTGCTGGAACCACAATCGACTGCTTGCCTTCACTTTTCAATGAGGACTCTGCGAACATACCTGGCAATAGTTCGTGATTGCTATCATTCAGCTTAATATCAACGAGGTATGATTTCGAAGTTGGATCCATCGTCGGATGGACCGCATAGACCGTTCCCTCGAACGCTTTACTCAGCGTAGGAATATTAACGGACATTGCTAAGCCTGTTTTTACTTTGCCAATGGAGGCTTCAGACACATTCACCGTCGCTAAGACGGGTTCCAACGCAGAAATGGAAACTACGGCGGACTGTCCGGTATTTTGACCCACAGGCACAAGAACAGCACTCACGATGCCATCTACGGGACTTGTGAGCACACCATCTTGCAACTGCTCGCTCAGCTGCTTCAGCTTCGTTTGCGTTTGTTGCACCTGAGCTGCACTTACTTGAATGGCATCAGTGGACTGCGCCGATTTCAAGGCCTGCTTCGATTGATCTAATGCAGCGACTGCACTCGATTTCGTGATGTCTTGTGAGGATTGCGCCTGCGCTAATTGCGTTCGACTAAGATCAATCTGCGCTGCCGCCGAAGCTTGCGAATTTGCAAGCGCTAACAGCTTCGCATTCAGATCCTCCTGTGCAACCTGTACAGCCTGTGAGCTCTGTGCAGTAAGCAACGCATTCTGCAAACTGGTTAAGGATTGCTGCGCGGTTTGCGTATCTTTGTATTGCGACTGCTGTGCCTGCTGCAGCGCTAGCTGTGCGGTTTGCAATTTGCTTAGCGCCGCATCACTCCCTGAGCCAGATTGTACCGCTGTATTAAAGGCAGCGACGGCTTGCTGTACGGCCAATTGATCCGCTGCTATATTGTTGTTTTGTGAGGTCAATAAACTGTCTAACTGTGAATTTAGGTTGGTTTGTGCCACCGTTACAGCAGTAGCCGCATCAGATTGCGCTTTATTAAAGCCAACCTGCGAAGAGGATACATTTTGTTTCGCTGCATCGATCGTGCTTTGTTGCGTTGTGATGGCGTTATTTAGTTGGATTTGAGAGAGTGCCACCGCATTTTTCTGATCATTAATTGTTTTCTCATACGCCGCTTGCTGAACGGCCAAAGCTTTCTGAGCGACAGCTAGACTGTTCGCTTGGTCATTGACAACTTTGTTGTACTGTACTTGAGATACAGCAAGATCACTCTTGGTCTGCTCAACAGATTGCTCCAGCGTCGTTGTGTCAATGTGAGCAAGCGCTTGGCCTGTTTTCACCTTGTCCCCAATACTGACATCGAGCGATGTAATGCGTCCGTTGACTTTGGAAGATAGATTGGTTGTGAAGGCCGGTGTAATCGAACCTGTGAAAACTTGCCCGCCACCGATATCCGACATCTTCACAACCTGTGTCTCAACAGACATTTGGCGTGCCCCTGATCGTGCATTGGCACCTGGCCTTGCAGCCGTGGTTGGTGCGCTGCAACCCGCAACGGTGACGGTTATCGCAGCAAAAACTGCGATGATTGTAGTACTTTTGAGTGAACTGTACTTACTCATTGGATCGAGACCTCCGTCTACTTCAATTCATATGGGCATAAGCTTACCCTCACTGTACTTAAATTGCGTAATGAAAGTATGCGCAATTTGTAAAATTTGTGAGATGAATTGATAAAAAATAACATGTTTTTTTAACCACATGAAAATAAAAAAACTATCCCATTTCAAGGATAGTTTTTACGTATCTGAAGGAGCTATAACTCCAGTTAAATAGCGCCTAAAGCGTCCAAATTGCGCTGTATTTGGGACAAATGGATCTGCACATGGCGAATAAAGCCATGAAATAAATCATCAATCGAAACTTCCTTACCGTTATTGTTTCCCTTTCTTTCCCACTGTTCCTCTGTCAGACGCTCATAAAACAACGCATTGTAGCTGCTTATCGCATCAAATGCTGCCAGAATGTCAGCTATATTGGATTCATTCGCTCTCGAGCTGGCTACCCATGAATCCTGATCATACAGGATGAACTCCGAACCCTGTTCGGCGACAATTTTACGGATACGAACCGAATGAATAAAGCTGGCATCCACCAGATGAGCCGCTACTTCTTTCACGCTCCATTTCTCAGGGGCTGGTTTCCATATTAATTGTTCAGGGGATACATCCTTAATACGTTCTTTAATCAACGTCGATGTGGCACGGTACATGTCGATCTGCACCCTTGTTGTCTCACTCACGAGCTATACACCCCATTCTTGAAATATGTCCTCGGTATGCTCACCTTTTCGAGGTGGATTACGATAAATCTGAAACGTATAATCGGTCAGTTTAACTGGATAGCCAACCGTCATTGTTTGCGTTTGATTCGGCAATTGGAGTTCGTGGATCAAACCGCTTTCCGCTACGACCGGATCCTGTAAAATATCCTCAAACGTATTCATCGGCGCGCACGGTACACCTCGCTGATCAAAGATGTCGAGCCATTCCCCGGCGGTTTTCTGGATGAATGAACCTTGCAGAAGTTGAACGAGCTCCTTCTGATGCTTGGCACGCAGCGTCTGATTCTGAAAACGCGGATCATCCGCTAAGGCTGGCTGCTCCACTGCATCCACGACTTCTCGCCATAGCTTCTCGTTCCCGGCAGCAATGACGAAAGGCTTATCACTTCCGTGATAGCCTTGATAGGGTGCGTTCCGTGGATGAGCGCTGCCTAATCGCTTAGGGGCAATACCGTTGCCATAATACTCACTCGTCTGCAGCGCTGAAATCCCAAGGACACTCGCTAACATCGAGCAATCGATGTAGCTTCCTTTACCCGTAAGCGCAGCTTGATGAATAGCCGCAACAACCGAGTAGGCACCGTACAATCCAGCAACGAAATCGGCCACGGGTACTCCACATTTAACCGGTTCCCCGTCCTCCTCACCCGTCACACTCATCAATCCGCTGATCGCTTGAATCGTGACGTCGAAGGCTCCTTTTTGTGCGTAGGCACCTGTTTGACCGTAGCCAGAGATGGAACAATAGACTAGCTTCGGATTAGATGCTGCAAGCTGATCATAATGAAGTCCGAATTTCGCCAATACGCCTGGCCGATAATTCTCAACAATCACATCGGCTTGCGCGCACAATGCTTGCAGCCTAGCAAGTTCATCTGGCGCTTTAAAATCAATAGCGACACTACGTTTATTACGGTTCAACGAACTGAAATTAGAACTGTAGCCCTCTCCCTCTTCATTTGTAAAAAAAGGCGGCCACTCTCGCATACTATCCCCGACATCGGGTCGTTCGACTTTGACAACATCCGCGCCTAAGTCTGCGAACAGCATTCCCGCAAAGGGACCTGCTGCTATTTGCCCAAATTCAATGACTTTCACGCCTGCAAGAGGACCTCGATTGGTCGTACTCATAGTCTCTTCGCTCCTCTTTGATTGGTGGTTAGAGATGATGTAAGTGTAAGGCGATTACCTGTAAACGGGACTGCTGTTATCATGCTTCGTGATCACATCTCGACTATTTCCCGAAGTTACATCATGAATGTGCCTAGGCTGTTTACCGATATCCGTTCCATAAATGTGAATCGTAATCGCGACTTCATCAAATGGATTGGCAACACCATGAATATCGTAATCCGGTGGGTATACGAAAGAGATGTCGCCTTGAGTTGCCGTGACTTCTGCTACCTCCCGAATCGTATATCTTGGCTCCGCTGATTCGCCGTGATCCTCACGACGATAACGTTTCTCCACGACGGATCCGCGATAAATACCAACAAGCCCCCAAACCAAATGATCGTGTACGGGTGCTACCTGGCCGGCTCCCCAGATAAAAGCGATGACTGAGAACGCTTCATCCGCTGGCTTATACAGCAAATATTGCGCGTATTTAGTGGGAAGCGGTACTTGTAAATCAGCAGGAAGCAAATCATCATTCTTTAAAAGCTGTTGCAAAAGCGGCTGTACATGTTCAATGATCGTGCGATAATCCTGATGCGCTGCTAAAATACTTGAAATATCCACCTCGAGCTGATGAAATGGCGTTTTCTCGCTCATGTTATGTCCTTCTTTCTATGAATGAACTGCTTGTCACATGCACTCCAAAATGCTGTTTCGTAAAGACAGGATAGATCTCACGTAATGATTGACTTATATCATAACGAAGCGTGGATAACTCTTGCTCAGTTGGAGGTGGAAGAACCGGAATAGCCCCTGCACCTTCATCCGTCAAACCAAGATCAAAGCCCGTTCTCCCCTGCACTTCCTCAGGGTTGACTCCTGAAACCGTGGCTGCTAACCTTAACCGTCCTCCAGTTGCTTTAGGCTTAAGCACACCTAATGGGGTGTACACCCCCACTAACTTACTAACCTTAAAGTCAGTAGGATCGGAGCTAGGTATCGATGTGACAAAATCTAATGCTTCTGGGAAACCTTTTACCCCGTGATCGGTTTTGAAAAGGAGAATCCGCCTGCAGGTGAAATAAACGACACCTGACCCTGCGCCGCCAGGAAGCCTAACCTTAGGCGATAAATAATCGCCAATCACATGCAGATTGATACGTCCATGACTATCAATTTGAGCACCGCTGAGGAAGAACACATCAATGCCGCCTCGCTGCATGAGATCGAAGAACTCCTTCGTCCCCTCAAAGGGCCAATCACGTTGCCCTAAAATATATACGGTAGCGTCCTTCGCGTGCAGTGACTTGGCAAGCAGGGCCGCTGCTGCTGGAATCGGTGAATTATTCCCCACACCGATGACTTCTTGATCCCGCAGTTCTCTGGACAGATAACAGATCAAAGCCTCTTCTGCGGAATACCCGATGTCATCCTTTCGGACGATCGCACTCATAGGATGACCTCCTGATACCCTCTAGAGAGGATATACTCCTGCAAATAAGATTGAAATGTCTCTTCAGAAGCTGATTTTTCCATATAAATGGAAATTTCTCTCTCGTCTATCTCGTAATAACCTGGACACGCCGTTGGCAAGGCACCTCCGGGAGCATGGATGACACCACTGAGATACAAGGCTGGAATAAAACTTCCCGAATGACTAGCTTCTTTGCGCAACGCATCCGGCGTGACGATTTCTTCCACGGTTGCAAAAGTTCTTCCCGATGCTTGCGCTAACAAGCGATTGTTTTGCGAAGGATGCGCAAGCACATTGCCTAGCGTATCAGCCTTGTAGCCATGGAAGATGGCTGCATCCGGTCGGATCGCGGGTACAACGGCAATGCGCTCCTCGGCGTTGTATGGATTCGGGACTATATGAAAATCAGGTCTGATTTTCATATAGCCCGTTCCAATTAATCCTCGTACCGGAATGAAGGGAATCCCGGAAGCGCCAGCCCCAATCGCTGCAGTCAGCGTTGGACAGGCATGCTCCAAGCCAGCAATCGCGGCTTGCTCAAATTTCCGCCTAAAATTTAAGGCAAACCCATACTCCCCCATTGAGATTTGCGAAAACTCCACCGTACTTACTGCACCCGCTCCAATCAACATATCCGCATTCACCGCCGCTGCCCCAACACACACCAAGTATAATTCACGCCTCTTCGCACGTATGATCTCTCGAATGAGAGCCATGGGCGACATCTCCATGTTGCCGCTGACAGCTAGCTTCGTGCCATCCGGGATTTGCGCAACCGCTTCTTGGATAGAGATAAGTTTGGATGGCACTATCAACACTTCCTTTTCTTCTAAAATCCCCTTATTTACAATGGATAATGACATGCTGCATGGTGTCCCGGACTGATAAGGGTCAGTTCCGGAATCACTTCTCGGCATAATGCTGTTGCTGCAGGACACCGCGTATGGAATCGGCAGCCAGAAGGCGGTCTCGCCGGTGAAGGCATTTCCCCTTCTAAGGGGACGAAGCTTCGTTTACGGTTAGGATCAGGCACTGGAATCGCAGAGAGCAGCGCCTTCGTATAATGATGGGCTGGATGTCTAAACAGCTCATCCGTAGGAGCAATTTCAACCAGTTTGCCAAGATACATCACGCCAATCCGATCCGAAATGTACCGAACGATATTCAAGCCATGCGCGATGAACAGATAGGTCAAATTCATACGCTGCTGAATATCCTGCATGAGGTTGACGATCTGGGATTGAACGGAAACATCCAACGCCGATACCGCTTCATCGGCCAGAATAAACTTCGGATTCAGCGCAATGGCGCGTGCAATCCCAATCCGCTGGCGTTGTCCCCCTGAGAACTCATGTGGCAGACGATCATACCAAGAAGGATTCAATCCCACGAGCTCCATCACGCTCTCCACCTTGGCTCGTTTGACCGATCCTCGTAAAGACTCATGCACCCAGAACGGCTCTCCAATTATGTCGCCCACTTTCCAGCGGGGGTTAATCGATCCGTAAGGGTCTTGAAACACAATCTGCATATCTTTTCTTGTTGCCTTCCAATCGTTTGCGCCTGACTGGATCAAATCTCTGCCTTCAAAATGTATCGAACCCTCTGTCGCCTTCTCTAGCTGCAGAAGTACACGTCCTAACGTCGACTTCCCGCAGCCGGATTCACCAACTAGCCCAAAGGTTTCCCCTTTGCGAATCTCAAAGGATACATCATCTACCGCCTTAATGTAGGTGCGGCCTCTTTGGAACAACCCCTGCCGAATCGGGAAATATTTCTTCACATTCTTTACTTCTAATAAGGGTTGCTCCGACGCTTGCTGGAAAGCATCCCTTTGGTACGCCTCGCTTGCTGTCAGTTCAATTGACGTAGGGGCTACCGTGTCACCAAAAAACTCTGCCGCCAGATGATCGATTCGCTCCGCATTCCAGCAAGCCACTTCACGACCGTTAAGCTCCTGCAGAGGCGGATCCTCACTTAAGCAGCGATCCGTTGCATAGGGGCAACGAGGGTGGAAACGGCACCCTGTTGGCAAATTAGACAAGCTAGGTATCGTCCCTTTGATCGTGTAGAGCTTCAGACCACGCACATTATCCAACGTTACGATGGAATGCAATAATCCTTGTGTATAGGGATGGGCTGGATTTTCAAACAGTTGATGAACAGGCGATTGCTCTACAACCTTACCTGCGTACATCACGACAACCCGATCTGCCATTTCCGCTGCAATACCCAGATCATGGGTAATTAACAGAATCGACATTTGGAATTCGTCTTTCAATTCACGAAGTAAGCTCAGAATTTGCGCTTGGATCGTAACATCCAGCGCCGTTGTTGGCTCATCCGCAATGAGCAGTTCCGGTCCACAGGCCAGCGCCATCGCAATCATCGCTCTTTGGCGCATACCGCCGGACAGCTCATACGGATATTGCCCCATCCGGATTTCCGGCTCTGGGATGCCTACGCGACGCAGGAGTGAAATCGCCTTTTCGCGCGCGCCAAGCTTGGAGATCCGTTCATGGCGAACAATAACCTCGACAATCTGACTCCCTATCGTGAAGATCGGATCGAGTGCCGTCATTGGCTCTTGGAAAATCATCGCGATTTTCTTGCCTCTAAGGTCACTGATTTCTTTTTGCGATAATCCGACAAGGCTTTGCCCATCGAGCTTAATATCCCCTTGGGAAATATAGCCGCCATCATAATTAATCAGCCGCATAACGGACAAAGATGTAATCGTCTTCCCGCTTCCAGATTCGCCGACCAGGCACACGATCTCACCAGTTCCGATGGTTAGACTTATCTTATTTATCGCATTGAGCGAGCCTTTGGCTGTTTGAAAATCAACGGACAAATCATCGATCTCAAGTAATGGTTTCATCTTCTATGTCCTCGATTTCTTAGGATCCATGCGATCACGAATTTCATCACCAATGAGATTAACAACGATCACGAGTAAAGTGATCGCGAGTCCTGGGAACGTAGCCACCCACCAAGCCACCGTCATATAGCTCCGTCCTTGGGAGAGCATATATCCCCAATCCGGAATCTCTTTTACAACACCAAGCCCAAGGAAGCTTAACCCTGTCCCTACCAAAATGGAGCTCCCCACACCTATCGTCATCATCACGAGCAACGGTGAAAAACAGTTCGGTAGAATGTGTCGTATCATGATTTCCACATGGGAGGTACCCACCGCTCGTGCTGCATCAATGAAAGGGCGATTCCGAATCGAGATCACTTGACTGCGAACTACCCTTGCCTTCCCCGGTATCGTAGCCACACTGATGGCTAATATCACATTAAAAAAGCTAGGGCCAAGTGCAACCGAGATCGCAATCGCCAGTAAGATCCCAGGTATTGTCATCAAAATATCATTAAACCTCATAAACAAAGAATCAATGGTCCCGCCCCAATACCCAGCCATGAGACCGAAAAAAGTGCCAATAAAGCCGCCTATAACGACGGAGACAACCCCCATAATGAGCGATTGCTGACTTCCATAGATGACTAGCGTCCACACATCCCGACCGAACTGATCCGTGCCAAGCGGATGTGATAGACTCGGCGATTTCAACAGTTGATCTGTTAACATATCCGTTGGCGCGTAAGGAGCAATCCAGGAAGGCACGATGGCACATAAGACCAGAAAAGCTAGGATAAAGAGCGAGAAACCGAGTAGCACTTGCGATAAGCTCAGCTTTTTAAGCCGAAATTGAAATTTCAAGAGCTCTTTTCTCGTCCGTACTATCCTTTCTGTTGTTACCGTGTTGAATAGCATAAGAGTCCACTCCTTTCACCTTTATCCTGTCTTACGCACACGCGGATCGACGTAGGAATACGACACATCCACCATTAGGTTGACCACGATATTAAAAAGCCCTGTAATTAGAATTGCGGCCTGAATAACGGGAATATCCTTCTGATTAATGGCATCTACAACTAGCTTGCCTAAGCCCTGTCTCGAGAAAACAGTCTCGGTCACAACAGCCCCCGACAGCATTTCTCCGACTAGTAAACCAAGAATCGTCACTGCCGGCAGCAAAGCGTTTCGCAGCACATGCTTGTAAAGCACGATTTTTTCCGAAAGTCCTTTTGCACGCAGTGTCAGTATAAAGGGTTCATGAATCACTTCCAGCACACTATTGCGTACCATCCGAGTTAGCATCCCTGCTCCGGTTACTCCTAGGGCAAACGAAGGAAGAATCAACTGTTCGAAGCTGCCATTTCCAATTGCAGGTAGGAGCTGAAGATGCACCGAGAACACGAGAATTAGGAGAATACCGAGCCAAAACTTCGGCATGGAAACGCCTAACAAGCTGATGACGCGCACGATATAGTCCAGTACTCGATTTTGATAAACGGCTGATAGGACGCCTAGGATAAATCCCACAATAATTGCGAACAACGTGCTTAATGCGGCTAACGAAAGGGTGGCGGGGAGCTGAGCAAGCAATCGATCAATAACCGGCTGGCTATTCGCGAAGGAATGCCCGAAATCTCCCCGTACACTATCCCATAGATATACGGCGTATTGCTGCCACAACGGCTGATCTAAGCCTAATTGATGTCTTAAATAGTCAATACGCTCAGGAGCCGCATCATCCCCCGCGATCATCTGGGCCGGATCCCCGGGAAGCCAGTGAATGATTAAGAAAACAAGCGTCAACGAACCTAAGATAACGGGAATAGATACAATGAGCCTGTTCAGAATATACTTGACCATCCGTGACTCCTCCTTGAGATCTTATTTTTGAATCCACGCATCGTAGAAGACAGGCCATGCTGGTGAATCGAACGTGATGCCTTTGACATCTTTCGTCGACGCGACGGAATAATTAAATACATAGGTAGGTATCCCATACACTTGATCAATAATGTACTCTTGTGCGTCTTTGTAAATCGTTTTACGCTTCTCCGGATCTGTTTCTAAATACCCCTGCTCCAGCAAATCATCTAGTTTCGGATCATTCGTTTTGGCAATGTTATTTTGCTTGGACGGTCCTTTCGTCGAATACAGCTGTCTTAACACATCAGGATCACCAGAAAATTGACTGCCGGCAATGAGGTCATAATCTCCTTTATTACGGCGATCTGTATAGGTTCCGGTGGGCAATGAGATCACTTTAAGCTCTATCCCGACTTGCTTCAGTTGTTGCGTGAATATGGCGATGAGATCCAAGCGTTTCTCGCGGTTGCCTTGGGTGTCGATCACTTCGACGGTAAGGCGTTTGCCATCTTTAGCGCGATAACCATCAGCGCCTTTGATCCAGCCCGCCTCTTCAAGAGTCTGATTCGACTTGGCGACATCGACCTTGTAGGCGTTCTCCCTAGTCGGCGTATAGCCGAATTGCTGTGGAGATAACGGGGACCAGCCTTGCTTGGAGGTGCCTAAATAAATCGTTTTGACCGCAGCATCGATATCCAGTGCTGAGCGGAACGCTTGACGTATTTTCAGATCATTCCATGGCGCCTTCTGAATGTTCAAATACAAGGTGAAATTGGCTTGGAGCAGCTCCGTTTCCTGTACATTGAAATTCTTATCCGCCTTTAATGCGACAAGGTTCTGAGGGGGAATGATATCTGCCACCTGCACTTGCTTACTTTGCAAAACGCTGACGCGAGTCGCCTCTTCCTCCACATATTTCACAGTTAATTTGTCTAAGTACGCAGGCCCTTGATGCTTCGCATTGGAAGGACCCCAGTTATAGTCAGGATTTTTCTCAAGTTCCACTTGCGAGCTTGGGGTTATTTTCTTCAGTTTAAAAGGACCCGTACCCACTGGATTTTGTGGGAAGGCATCGCCATACTCTTTCACCGCCGTCGGCGAAACGAACCCTAAATCTACTTTCGCTGCATTGCTGAGGAAAGGTGCGAATGGCGACTTGAAATTCACTTTCACCGTGAATTCGTCGATCACGTCGGTCGATTGATAGGAGCCCAATTCATTGATGGAGCTGGACGCTTTCGTCGCTGGATCAATGATCCGATCGAAGTTAAATTTGACGGCTTCGGCATTGAATGGCGTGCCATCATGGAATTTCACATCCTTACGCAAGTGGAAGGTATAGCTCTTCTTATCCGAGGATAACTCCCACGAAGTGGCTAACCACGGCTTAATGGTGTGATCCGGAAGTTCCACAACCAAGCTATCGTAGATCGAACGCATCACTCGCGTCGTCGGGGCGAAGCCCGCTTTATGCGCATCCAAGCTGTCCGATGTCACGGTACCTGCCAGTGCCCATACGAGCTCACCGCCAGGCGTCACCGTACCTGTTGCTTGCGCGCCAACCGTATCCTTCGCTCCTCCCTCTTTCACTGCATCTCCACAGCCTGATAAAACGAGTGATGCTACGATTAAAATGCTAACGATTGATCCGATTCTCTTTCTCATATCATTTCCCCCTCTAAGCTCTACGCTTGGGCTATTCTCTCTTTTGTATAGCGGTTTACTGGGATTTCCAGCCCCAAATTGCCTCTCAACGTATCACTTTCATACGCTTCCCGATAAATACCACGTTCTTGAAGAATCGGTACAACAAGTTCCACGAAATCCTTGAGAACACTTGGAATTCCCGTATGAATAATAAAACCATCAGCTGCACCCTCTTCGAACCATTGCTGCACCGTATCGGCAATCTTCTCCGGCGTGCCGACGAAGCTGCTTCTAGGCGTTGCAAAACGCAGCGCTGTCTGACGAAGCGTTAAATTCTCTTCTTTGGCGATCCGCTTGATGCGGTCCGTTGAGCTCCGGTAGCTATTGCTGCCGAGATCTCCAAGATCAGGGAAAGGTTCATCCAATGGATATTGCTTGAAGTCATGGTAAGTGAACGGGCGGCCAAGTTGATCGAGCGCATCCTCTAGCGTTACCAAGCCTGCAATCGCCTGATATTTGTTCTCTGCTTCTTCTTCCGTACGCCCAATAATCGGGCTAATTCCCGGGAACACGAGGATCTCTTCTGAGGTTCTACCATATGCCGCTGCTCTTTCCTTAATATCCTTATAAAAAGCTTTCGCTTCCCCAAAGGATTCGTGTCCTGTGAAAATCGCGTCCGCACTCTTCGCCGCTAAGTTGCGACCATCGTCCGATCCGCCCGCTTGGAAAATGACCGGCTGGCCTTGCTGTGAACGAGCAATGTTCAGCGGACCCTGTACAGAGAAGTGTTTGCCTTTATGGTTCAACGCATGAAGTTTACTAGGATCGAAGAACTGCCCAGTTTTTTGATCCCGCGTGAAGGCGTCATCTTCCCATGAATCCCACAGTCCGCGTACAACCTCCAGATGCTCCTCCGCTATCCGATAGCGCTCGTCATGTGCATAATGCTCATCCCTGCTGTAATTGCGAGCAGCTCCTTCAAGCCCCGTCGTCACGACATTCCAACCCGCACGGCCCGCGCTAATATGATCCAGCGAAGCAAACTGTCTAGCTACCGTGAACGGTTGGGTGAAAGACGCCGTTAATGTGCCGACAAGCCCAATCTTGGAGGTAACCGCTCCTAGCGCCGATAAAACCGTCAACGGTTCTAATCGATTCAAGTAATGAGGCGCCGATTTCTCAGTGATATACGTACTGTCTACGATGAAAACAAAATCAAATTTACCTTCCTCCGCTTGCAGCGCTTGCCCAGCGTAATAATCAAAATCTACACTTGCATCTCCTGGTATTTCCGGATTCCGCCACGTATATTTTGAGGTACCCACACCTGTAATCGTTGCACCAAGCTTCAATTTTCTATGTTTGGACATGTCGTTTTCCCCCTTCTTAGTTCAACACTTTCGTTTTACTATTGCGATTAACCGGCACTTCGAGACCCAAATGACCACGCAAGGTGTCATGTTCATATTCCGTCCGATACAAGCCGCGTTCTTGTAAAATCGGCACAACCTGCTCCACAAAATCCTGTAACGCACCTGGGATGCCAACCCCGATGATGAACCCATCAGACGCTCCTTCTTCCACCCATTGTTGAATCGTGTCAGCGATCTTCTCCGGTGTACCCACGAAATTCCCTTTCGGTGTTGCAAAACGAAGTGCGACTTGGCGCAGCGTTAGATTATGTTCTTTCGCCAATTTCTTAATCTTCTCCGAACCGCCTTGCTGGCTGTTGGCACCCAAGTCCCCTAGATCCGGGAACGGCTCATCCAACGGATAGACGCTAAAGTCAAAGTCATTGAAGGGACGTCCCAGCGCAATTATGGCTTTATCAATGGACACCAGGTTGACCGTTTCCAGATACCTCTGCTCGGCTTCCTCTTCGGTCCGGCCAATAATCGGTCGAATCCCTGGAAGAATCGATACATCGTCCGCATTGCGGCCGAAGGATACAACCCTGCGTTTAATATCCGCGTAGTAAGCTTTGGCTTCATCGATATTTTCGTGACCGACGAAGATCGCATCTGCATTTCGCGAGGCAAAATTACGACCATCTTCCGACGTTCCTGCTTGGAAAATAACCGGCTGCCCTTGCTTGGAACGGGCAATGTTCAATGGACCCTGCACTTGAAAGAACTCACCTTTATGATTCAAGGTATGAAGCTTCGTCGGGTCGAAAAACTGACCCGTCACTTTATCTCGCGTGAACGCATCATCTTCCCAGGAGTCCCATAAGCCTTTAACCACATCCACATGCTCTTGGGCAATGCGATAACGCTTTTCATGCCGAGGGTGCTCCTCTTTACTGTAGTTGTTCGCGCTGCCCGACAGCCAAGAAGTCACGACATTCCAGCCTGCACGACCTTTGCTGATGAGATCGAGGGATGCGAATTGTCTTGCCACCGTGAATGGCTCACTGTAACTGACGGTTACTGTCGCAACGAGTCCGATTCGTTTGGTAACCGCTGCAAGTGCGGATAGGATCGTCAGCGGCTCGAAGCGATTCAAGTAATGCGGGCTTGATTTCTCCGTGATATGAACACTATCTGCGATGAAGGCAAAGTCGAATTTCCCAGCCTCCGCAGTCTGTGCTTGATGCTTGTAAAATTGAAAGTTCGTGCTTGCATCTGTAATCGCATCGGGATGTTTCCAATCTTCCCAACCACCGCCTACACCATGAATCATTGCGCCTAGTTTAATTTTTTTCGCATTTGCCATTCGAATCAGCCTCCGTCACTTATATTTGATTATTCCGATGAGCTTAATGGTATTTATCATAATCCAGGATCTTCCTCTTGTACAATTCAAAAAACTGAATCTTGGATTCACTAATTGTGAATATACGAGTAAACCACTTGGATTAATTTGAATTCATGATATGATAGCTGTAAGACTTTGTAAAACCGAAAATACTGATCGTTAGATTCACAATTCTTGAACTGATTGCTTGGGAAAGGATGGGGACCTGTATGGATATTCGAAATATTAAAACCTTTCAAACCATTATCCGGCTTGGCAGCTTTCAACGTGCAGCGGAGGAGCTGCAGTATGGTCAATCGACGGTTACGATGCATATTCAGAAGCTCGAAAGCGATCTCGGGGTTAAACTTTTGGAACGGGGAAAGAAATTGACCCTGACTGAGGCTGGCAGGCTTTTTCATCAAAATGCAGATCTCTTATTAAAAGACTATGACTTTCTGCAAGCTTCGATGGACGAACTCGTGAAAGGTGATGCTGGCATTATTCGCCTCGGTGTCATGGAACCCACGGCTAGCTACCGATTGCCGCAATTACTTGGCCCCTTTCTACGTCAACATCCCAAAGTGAAAGTTAGCATTCACATTGGTAACACCACCGTGCTAGGGCAAATGCTCCATGAGGGGAGTATCGATATGGCCATTTGCTCAACACCGAATACAGGTCTGGATCATGCGTTCGAGCCCTTATTCATTGAGCGACTCGCACTGCTTATCCCAGAAACCCATCCGCTCGCTTCTAAAGCATCCATCCATTTGCGCGATTTGCAGCACGAGCACTTACTGATTACCAACTCGCAATGCCCGTATCGTCAAAAGCTTGAGAATGCACTGCTTGAAAATGGCGGCAGCCCTTACTCGGGCATGGAGATCGGGAATATGGCCGCGCTAAAATATTACGTTCAAGCTGATTTCGGCATTGCTGTCGTACCCGTTATTACGGCAACACCAAATCCGCAGGGCACTGTGCTTAAACCGATCGTCGATCTCGATTCGGGCTTAGTCACAGGCTTACTGCGTAAGATGAATGGCAGCTCATTTAGCTTAGCAACTGAGAGTCTTGTGGATATATTCCGCAAGGAGCTGCGGAGTCCAGTGACAGCTTCGTGACCGTATGTTAGACAAAAAAAAGCGATATTCCTGTAGCAGGAATACCGCTTTCTTACCACATTAGAAAGTATATATTTTCGGGTTCCCGAAAACGTCTTGATAATTGGCGATAAAAACTACCTATAAAACGCGGTCGCACATCCTCGAAGTACTTCGATAGAAGTTTTTCTCATTGGTCATCTTTCAAGGTTGCACTGTTGTTTGACGGAGCTGATTCGTTCTTCTTCCGTTTCCAATTTCTCGGATTAAGATAGCTTCTGTATTTCTTAGCTACTTCCTTGCCAAGTAAAATCCCACCGGTCCAGAATGTGGCTTCACTGAGAATCAAGAGTCCTGTTATCCAGCCTGTCATCTTACCGCCGGAATGAACGATAAATGGGATCGTTAGCGCAGTTAATAAAGAAAGTGCAGATACAATCAGCAGGCTGAAGCCGAGCTTTTTAACCAAGCCAATCCCCCCTTGTTGTCTAATCTCACCTATATGCGAGTTAAAAACAATTGCGTTGCACAATACGGGAAAATAACAGTATTTCTCTGGATTAAACAGCTGCGCCACTCTCTAAAGTGGACGATCTTAAGAAAGACGCGAATCCTCACAACAACCCATACCAAAAAGCCTCCCATCCATCACTGGAAAGGAGGCTTACCATTTTATTTGATGCTAGTGATCTGCATCATACTACTTGACATCAGCGGCGCAGCGGAATCCGATATTCCCGGTGGAGCTGTCCGGTGTGTTTTTGCTGCGTGCGGCAACCCGATACCGATTACAGTACGATCGGTGACACAAGTACGATCCTCCGCGCAGTACGCGTGTGTCTCCAGATGGAGGGCCAACCGGGTTATCCCTTTTCCCCTTCACATGAAAGTTCGGGCTGAACCAATCGGAGCACCACTCCCACACGTTGCCCGCAACGTTATACAAGCCGAATCCATTCGGCTCGAAGGCTCGAACAGGCGCTGTACCTGCGTAGCCGTCGCTTTGATTATTTTTGTCAGGAAACTTGCCCTGCCAAATGTTACACATATGCTTGCCGCCAGGCTTAAGCTCGTCCCCCCACGGATAGCGCTTCTGGGCGAGTCCGCCCCGCGCGGCGAATTCCCACTCGGCTTCGGTTGGAAGACGTTTGCCTGCCCATTTGCAATAGGCCGCGGCATCTCGCCACGATACATGGATAACTGGATGATCCCAGCGCTCCTCGATATGGGAGTCAGGTCCTTCAGGATGCAGCCAATCTGCCCCTTCAACGACCCACCACCAGGGGGTTTGCTGAACTTTATTTTGCACAAGCTTAGCCGTCGCCTCAGATACGAATAGATGAAAAACAAATGACCATCCAAACGATTCCGCCTCTGTCTTGTAGCCCGTTTCATCGACAAATTGCTTGAATTCAGCATTCGTTACGGCACACGGATCGATATAGAAAGGTTTTAGGGTAATTTCACGTACAGGCCCTTCCCCATCAGCAGCAAAACCTTCACGGTCATCCGTTCCCATCAGGAATTTCCCGCCAGGAATCAGCACCATGCCTTCTGTGCCTTGAGGACTTGCTGCAACTGATATCTCAACAGCACCAGACACATCTGGGTTGGTTGTTGGCTGCTCGGAAGACGCACGGCTTGCGGAACAGCAGGTTGGTTTGTTGGTTTCCATAACTGAACGTCCTCTCACTTTGGATCTTGGATGTGGATATGCTATTAACTAAATATAGCAATTCCTACTAGGGCCGACAACATAATCGTCGTAAGCGGATGCCATTTGTACTTATGGACAACAACAAACACGCCCGCTGCAATCAAAACGGTAAACAATACTTGCCACGTAAACAGGTCATGCATCGAGTCCGAAAAACCAAAATGAATCGCCGCGTACACGATCAATCCGGTCACAATCGGTCTTAGACCGTAAAACGTCGTATGTACCGCTTTGCTTTGGTATATTTTATAAAAGAAAGAGGAAATGATAAGTACAATAACGAGTGACGGCAGCACCATGCCAATGGTAGAAACGATCGCTCCGAGAATCCCATCAGCTTTGTAGCCAATTAAAGTTGCAGTATTCGTCGCAATCGGACCAGGCGCCACGCCTGCCAATGCCACGCTTTGTGCAAAATGCTCCGCCGACATCCATTGATGCGTCTCAACTTCATGCTGAATGATAGGAATCATCGCATAACCGCCGCCGAAGGACATAACACCAATTTTCATAAATGTGATAAACAGCTGGAATAGCATCTTCGTTCCCCGCCTTTCTCAAATACCGTCTGCAATAAAATAGTCGTAGTAGGTGTAGCCATTGTAGGAAGTGTGAACGGGATCTTTGCCTTTTTCCAAGCTGATCTTGAAGCCAAACGTTTCTTTCACTTTGACAAAAACAAAGCCGATAAATAAGCCGATGATGATCATAAAAAGCGGATTAATCGGGAGCAGCAACAGAATCGCTACGGTTCCGACCGCTGTTATTAACGTTGTTTTATCAAAAATGGCCGAACGAGCCATATTGTACGCTGCTAATACGATGAGACCAATGATAGCACCATGAATGCCTTTGAACGCGGCAACGACTTTGGGGTCCGATTGCAGGAATAGTAAGGCAACACTAAGAACTAGTGCAATGATAAAAGTCGGTAAGGCAATGCCGATGACGGCTGCCAAAGCACCCGGAATGCCTGCCATCCGAAAACCAATGAAAGCTGAGGCATTGACGCCTATACCGCCAGGCGCTGAGCCCGCGATTGCGACGATATCGGATACCTCGTCTTCGGCAATCCATGCACGTTTTTCCACGACTTCTCGCTCAATGACGGGAATCATCGCATACCCCCCGCCAAACGTGGATGGTCCGATCTTGAGAAACGTCCAGAATATATCCAAACATAGATGTAATTTACGATTACGCATATGGATCCTCCTATTTGCCCATTTGTATGGTATCTCCAGTATAACCCACTTAACTCCAAAATGGAATAAACAATTTTGATCGGATGGGTTAAGTTGAATTCATTTGGTGGTTATCGCATGATTTTAATACCTTTAATCCGATAGATTCACTTAGTTTAATTCGAATTGATATTAAGTCGGCGGGATTTAAGGGATTGTGCTGAGGAGTGGGCCGGCGGGACGAGCTTGGGCTCGGGTTCCGAGCCTATCGGGGCCGAGGGACGAGCTTTAGCTCGGGTTCCGAGCCTTTCGGGGCAGCGGGCCGCGCTTGGGCTCGGGTTCCGAGCCTATCGGGGCCGAGGGCCGCGCTTAGGCTCGGGTTCCGAGCCTTTCGAGCAGGCGGGCCGCGCTTGGGCTCGGGTTCCGAGCCTATCGGGCTGGCGGGCCAAGCTTGGGCTCGGGTTCCGAGCCTTTCGGGGCAGGCGGGACGCGCTTGGGCTCGGGTTCGAGCCTATCGAGGCGGCGGGCTGAGCTTCGGCTCGGGTTCCGAGCCTATCGGGGCCGAGGGACGAGCTTTAGCTCGGGTTCCGAGCCTTTCGGGCTAGCGGGACGCGCTTCGACGGCTCAGGTTCCGAGACTATCGGGCAGGCGGGACACGAGCTTAGGCTCAGGTTCCGAGCCTATCGGGCTGGCGGGCTGAGCTTAAGCTCGGGTTCCGAGCCTTTCTGGCTGGCGGACGAGCTTAGGCTCGGGTTCCGAGCCTTTCGGGGCCGAGCGCCGAGCTTAGGCTCAGGTTCCGAGCCTTTCGGGCTGCCAGGCAGAGCTTAGGCTCGGGTTCCGAGCCTTTCGGGCTGGCGGGCTGAGCTTAAGCTCGGGTTCCGAGCCTATCGGGGCCGAGGGCGAGCTTGGGCTCGGGTTCCGAGCCTATCATTAAAGTCTTAATATTTGAACACGAAAAACCGCCCTGAGTAAAAGGCGGTTCATTGAGCTGTTTTACCCGTTAGGTTCAGGTTTCCTTCGACAGCCTGCTATTCAATTTCCATAGTAGTTCAATAAATAGGTTGTCTTTTATTGCTTATCTTTTTAATGCTTGTCTATTATTCCTTGTCTTCGTCGCTGTTGTACTCCAAAATATCACCTGGCTGACAATCCAAAGCCTTACATATCGCTTCTAGTGTTGAAAAACGAACCGCTTTTGCCTTCCCATTTTTCAGAATGGAAAGATTCGCCATCGTAATTCCAACTCTCTCCGAAAGCTCCGTTACGCTCATTTTCCGCTTTGCTAACATCACATCAATATTAATGATAATTGCCATATTCTCCACCTCAGACCGTCAAATCATTTTCAGATTTTATGTTAATCGCTTCTTGTAGAAGTCGTTGGAGAATAGCCGCAAAAACAGCGATAACCAACGAAGCAAAAATGATGATGAGTCCCAATAATCCAACAGGAGGGTCAACTTTTTTCGCAATAAAACGGAAGAGTGGCATACCTAATACATACACACCACTGATTATAATCGCACAGTACTTAATGTTCTTTAACGCCTTTACCGATAATTCCGAGAACGCCGTGTTCCTGTCAATGTACCGTAAAAGATTGAAAGCCTGATAGAGAGCAATGTAAAAAGGCACAGCCGCTCCATACATCACGGTGAAGACTAGATATTTCATTGGGGCCATATCTGGATACGATTCTGCTGCGAAATTCGCTATGTGAGGCACTACAAATATACACAAAGCAAGCACGGCAATTCCAGCCAGAAAAATAATGACCTTTAAGAAAGTAGTTGAACCTCGTTTAACAATCATTTCATACACCTCTCTAATTTTAATAACAAAATGATTTTAGCATACGATTTATCGTTTTACAATAAATTTGTATCGTTTCCACCCCGTTATTATTGTTATTATAATATCCAACTAATTTCAACATAAATAAAGAGCATTTCTCAATAACTAAGAAATGCTCTTACTTTAACATGTTAGATTTACAACTTGTTCAACAATACTCCCGATACTAAACATCTAACGATGGTGCCTGCCCCAGCCATGCCTTCAATCTCACCACTTCTGTACCCGCTAACATCATAATCCCCACACCATGGTTATCATTCGTGACGGTGAGCAGGTCTTTTTTGTAATAATCAGAAGTAAATGCATATCTAGAACCACTGCAAACCCCGTGTACATTTCCCTGGGCATCAATTGCAATCCGAGTTAATCCATCCCATGCCTTCAATGCTGCTTGAATGAAACGTTTCGGCTCATGAAGCCATCCAAAACGCAGACCTCGTGCAAACGCATAGGCAAACATCGCTGTACAAGAGGCTTCTTCGTAGGCATCTGGATCGTTCAACACTTGATGCCATAAGCCGCTTTCAGCCTGAAGCTCCGCATATCCGTTACACAGCTCGTTAAAGAAATCGATCAGCGCCGGACGTGCTTCATGTGTTAAAGGCAACGCCTCTAATACTTCAGTTAGTGAAAAAAGTGTCCAGCCATTTCCACGCCCCCACGGAATTCCTGTTGGCATGCCATATTTAAAATCAAATACATGCGACATGATTCGCTCTTCCGGCATGTACAGATACTTACGAAACAGTAGGAACTGCTTGGCTGCTTCATCTAAGGCTTCGCTATTGCCAGTGATCCGCGCATAGCGGCACAAGAATGGTGTGCTCATGTAGAGGTCGTCAGCCCACATCGTATTCTCTGAGTACTCGTCCTGACAAATCCGGTAGAAAGCTCCATCCTCCTTACGTTCTAACCTGTGCAGAATAAAATCGGCGATACGGTGTGCAATCGGCATGAAGCCTTGATCCTGATTTTCTTGATAGGCCTCCAGCATCGCAGATCCAAAGGAGCCGCAGTTATCAAGCATTTTCATCATGACCAATTGTTGATTAATGGCGGGGAACCCATACTGCTCACGATCCCACAGGGAGTACTCAAACATATCGGTACAGCTTTGAACATGATGAAGCGCATAAGCCGTCATATCAGCTCGATTCAATACGCGGCCTGTTTGCAGCAATCCATAAATCGTAACCCCGAGCGGGTAATCCCAACGCGCATAATTGGTCACATTGCCCACTGTCCACTTATTGCTGAGCATGGCATTCTCATAATAGGGACGAATCCAAGTATCAGGACGGTCTAAGCGCCAATAGGTCCTGTCATTCGAATGAATATCCACCACGAAAGGATGATCTGTCCTTACCACTTCCTCGTAGGTTAACGCGACATTAGCTTCTAGCGGTCCTAAATACAACCAAGGCTCATCATTACCATGAACCTGATGCGGCGCACCAAGGGAAACAACTTCTCCACCTATTGTTGCTTCGAATGTGAAGCCCCAAGAGCTGCGGCCACAAACACTCCGAATCAAGAGATGATGCTGACCAAATGAAAGCGGCACCTCCACTGAGTAGCTGCCTTCAGCTGCAAGATCCACGACTTGCTTGCCTTCCAGCCATATGGTTAATGGACCAGACGCTTGACCTTTTAATAAACAAACATCCCGGCTTGGAGATACATGATTCAACTTCGTCCAGGCAAATACTTGCTTACCAGGCTGTATGCCAAATAATCGCTCGCAAGCAGGCTCAGATCGCTCAGCTTCGGTCCACTCGCAGTTCGGCAGCCAACCCAAGCCGTTATTCGTTTCCGAGGACATCGCATCGGGTAACGAACGCCCCTCGAAAATATCGGTGTCCACCGGCTTTGAAAACACCCAACCTGCTTGACCTTTACGCTCGGTAAACGGCGCGAGCACGTTCAGAATGCGCACTTTCGCTTCATCTGAGCCGAATAGGCACCCGAAACCAGCAACGGTATGCTTGGCTTTGATGAAGAGGCGATTCCAACCTTTTACGAAGTTAACGTTCAGTTTGACCATGGCATCTGGCTTGATCTCATCAATCACAGTGGAGCGAAACGCCAGCTCATCGTTAAAATAAAATTGGATCGGCCCTAAACAGCTTACCAACAAATCCAAGTTGCGTTCTCCATCACTCCAGACTAAGGCATACGCATAAGAAAACTGACCAGGCTTCGCCTCCGGAAATCTGCGTCCCAAATCGAGATCAAACAGCCCCTTTTCGTTTTGCATAATGCCTGCTCGGCTGAAAGCTCGAAATGCGAAAGGAACAGGCGGATTTGCACCCATGTAGCGATCTGCAAGCACTTTCAACGTTTGTTTATCGTCATTCCCTAAGCGGGCTTGTATACTCTCTTGCTCATTAAAATAGATCGTCATAATGAACTTCCTTTCTACCGTAGACGGATCTTAAAAGTCCGATCATAAGGTGTCACCAAGTTGACGTGGACATATTGACAGCCTGAGGGATGGTGATCCTCACGGACGATAGGCAGGATATGCTCATAGGCTCCTGAAGATATTTCAATCACATCACCGTCTGCCTCGTACTTCACGGCTCCGCTTTGGAGGAAGTACTTACCTTCTTCACCTGCCACTAAATTATGACCGCTTAACGTCCCTTCGCTCCCAAAAATGAAGGTCAATTGCGTGAAGACATCTTCACGCTCGTCAGAGGATACATGAATCGTCCACTCGGAATCTCCATGCCTGATTTCTGCTTGCAGCTCCAGCTTCTGGAGATGGGTCATCGGCCGATGATGATGCGGAAGCAAATACCATGGGCTGAGTGTTGAGCCCTCCACGCCAGCAGGCAGTAATTGGCGCGGAATTGGACCGTTGTAGCCTTTTTCCAAAATAGATTCAAGTTTATAGACACCTTCGCCAGCTGTCAGATTGGAGAACTTCACGATCCCAGGTGAGAACGACGTTGCCAGCTTGATACCGAGCAGTCTTGCTTTGCCATGACGAAGTGAAAAGAATGATGGTGTTTGCGACATGATCGTTACGCTTTGGTCGAGATCACGGATGCGAACTACGGGAGCTCCGAATGTGAGATGCATAGCGCTATGTTGAATTTGCATATGATGGCCGACATCATCAATTCCGTTCAAATGTTCCTTTATCGGATGCTGTTCATTTAACACTTTCACATATCGATCCAGCAGCGGTGTTCGTTCTAATCGAGTGATATCGGCTTCTGGATACACCAACATATGCAACATCGGATGGTTGTTCACGCCCTCATGGAAGCCAGTGAGGAATGATGCCGAGTAGTCAGCCATTGATGCAAACAAAGGGTCCTTGTCGTATGCCGCCATCAAGCGATAAATCGGAAAGTAATTCGCCATCGTTGCAATCTGACCGAAATCTTGTCGGCCGGAATAATCCGTTACTACTTCACCTGATGGATGGATCAAATACATCATCATCCGCAGATTGCGACGCACACAATCGATTAATTCAGGGCGGTTCATCAGACGTCCCGTATGATACAGAGCAATATCACTAACAGCGTTGTAAATCCCGTTGCTGCGCTCAGTCCACTCACCATCTTCGGTGATGTCCAATCCTTCTGCCAGCCAGTCTTCCGCTCTTTCCATCAGTTCAGGACGCGGGAAAATGTCATGCAACAAGGCAAGTGCAGCAGTAAGCACCCAACGATGGTTCGGGGTGTGACAGCCGCCAGTTAGCATAGCGGGTAGGGTTCGTTCAAGGAAGAGCTTCAATTTGACCACGACAGGAGCCGCTTCTGGCCAATCATGCTTATGAAGCAGCTGATACATCTGGGTGACACCCCCTACCACGAACGCTGTATCCGGGGGAGAATTATAATTCGTTGAGCCGAGTGATACCGTACCGTCTGGATGCTGTCTGTTCAGCATGAACGCAGCCGCTTTGTCTAAAGCATTCAACAGAAAACGATCATGATAATAACGTGAATCTGGATTAACCAGAGCAGAAACCCATCCCGCTATCATTCGAGGCGTGCTCATATGATTAGCACGAGCAATCCCCGTCTCATCTAGGATACCGCCGTAATATTTGGATAATGGATCAAGGATTTGTTTCAGAAGGGAAGCTTCTGTTTGTTCATCATTCAGCCTTACTAAGCGATTATAGATAGCGTCCATATCTGTCACCTTCCCCTTTCATAGCTGCGATTTTACTTGTAATGAGGTTGTGACTTTCATGAATTTCCCCTGGCTCACACAAGGCCTTTAGTTCATATACTTTGACCTTGGCACCATCAATGGCTTCGAGGAAATGATCAAAATAGGTCATATCTTTGCTATGCACATAGGGACACCAATGATCAGCCAGCTCAAGAGTCTCATGGATGTGTACACCATAGATGTATTTCTTCACGTCTTGCAGCTCTTTGAGGTTATCGTACAAGCCCATTCTATCCATCATCATGGCGTGGCCGATATCGTACCATAAATAGACCGGGCTGCCCGCCAGGTTCTCACAAATCGTTAAAGCTTCCATCAAAGAAGGCATCTGATACGATCTGGAGCGCGTTTCAATGCCGATCGCGATGTCCCAGCCTTTTTTGGCAGCATGCTCACTAACAACTTCCAGACTTTCTTGAATTCTTCGCGTATACCGTGGACTCAACCGGTCCCGACGTTCAATCATGACGCGCCACAACTTTTGATATTCAGTTGAATCCTTGCCATGGTCCCTATAAAGCTTCTTTAAATCAATATCAATGTTATAGTCAAAAGGAACTTCACCTGGGTGCACAACTACGGCTTTGGCGCCATAACGGTGTGCATATTCCATCGATCGAATAAGCAGTTCTATGGAGCGCTTACGCTTCTCCTCATCATCGAAGCCGAGCATGACGGAATCTGTATCATAGTCTTTGTCATTGATGAACGGAAACACGTTATGCACACTCGAAACACCAATTTCTCCCTTTTCAATCATAGGCTCGATCGTTGTCATCATTTCTTCGGTTACGTTATAGTTAAGCTCGACATTGCGAAAGCCCAGCTCTTTAATTTCCTCAATCATGTTCCTGCCGATCGTATGCTTCTTGATGTTCCAGCACGTTGAGAAGGAATACTCGCCTTTATCGATCATGTCTCTTCCTCCTAGAAATTTTATTAAAAAAATAAAGAAAGGTCAGAATTTCCCTCCTTACTATGAAGGGGAGCATCTGGCCTTTCCTTGTGCGCTGCTTTTATTCCGAAAGGTCAGTCAGCTTCACAGCGGCACCCGAACATGCTGATAGGGTGGATGCTTCCATTAAGCGGGTCAAGTCGCGTGCGAGGTCTATGTTCTCTTTCGCCCACGTGCCGTTCTGAATGTGGGAAACCCATTGCTCGAAGGGGGATGGCAGCTTCGGCAAATCTGTGACCACATGCCAACCAGGAGCACCTTCTGCTTCCATTTTAGCGCTGCGAATGCGCAATTGATCATCCGTTCGAGTATACAGGAGACTGCCCTCTGTACCTTGGATTTCGATGTCGAATTGCGAGTAGCTATTCACGAAACCCGCTTCAATTATCCCCAGTGCTCCGCTTGGATAACGCAGTGTTGCTACTGCACTATCTTCCACTTCGCGCCCTGTTATATAACCGAAGCTAGCACTTACGCTTTCTGGCAAGCCTAGAAACAGACGTGTTAAGTACATCGGATGACAGCCAAGATCCATCAGAGCACCGCCGCCGGTTTGCTCTAAATGGAAGAAATGAGCGGGAAGTGCACCATCTGGATTTTTCTCCGTTCTCAAGGCACCATTATGAGCAAGACGGATCCGCACGGTCGTTACTGTCCCCAGCGAGCCATCGCGAATGACTTTATGCGCCGCTTGCGTGAAGCCCATATACAACCGCGGTAAAGAGACGACCAGCTTAACGCCAGTTTGCTCCACGACAGCAAGGATTTCATTGCATGCCTTGGTGGTCGTCGCCACAACTTTTTCTGTGAAAATGTGCTTACCTGCTTTAGCAGCTGCAATCATCACCTCTTGATGCATATTCGTTGGTGTAACCACTATCACAGCATCGATTTCAGAATTTCTGAGAAGTTCTCCCAAATCACTGTAAAAAGGAACCCCATATTCTTCAGCCTTTTCCAGTCCCCTGTCAGGGATTTCGTCCCATACTGCAACAATTTCTGTATCCGCGTGTTCAACAGCGAGTCGTGCGTAATCTTTGGCATGGACGTGCCAGAAGCTCAAAATCGCAACTCTAATCATGGTGCCTCGGCCTCTTTTCCAAATGATTTAGTCAAAATAGACAGCTTTCCCCGTTCGATTCGATTCATAGATCGCTTCAAGAATCTCAGATACCACACAGGATTGCTCTGGCGTGACAACAGGCTCCGTGTCATTCCTAACGCTATCGATCCACATACGGATTTCTTTATCCTGCATCGATTCTTTCTTACCTTCGTAGAAATCCGCACCCTTTGCTTCGAACTGCATCTGATTGACATAGAGGCGGCTGTGCTTTTCCCCATTAATACGGAGGCCATCCTGCATATCGGCGCCGCCTTCCGTACCGCAAAGCGTACTTTTGGCTTCCTTCGTATCGAGCGTATTCAGCGCCCAACTTGCTTCTACCAGAATGGTTGCACCGTTCTTCATGACGATCATGGCGAATGCCGAATCTTCTACTTTGAATTTCTCTGGATCCCATGGTCCCCAGGAGTTCGCCGCATTCTTTTTGCGTGACAATTTATGATAAGCAGTGCCCAGCACTACCTTAGGTTCGTAGTTATTCATTAACCAAAGTGTTAAATCGAGGGCATGTGTCCCAATGTCGATCAGCGGCCCGCCACCTTGTTTCTCTTCATCCAGGAATACGCCCCAAGTTGGAACGCCGCGCCTGCGTACAGCATGCGCTTTAGCCATATAAATTTCGCCCAACTCACCATCTTCAACGAGACGTTTCAAATGTTGACTATCCGCGCGAAAACGGTTGTTATATCCAATCGTAAGCTTCTTCCCTGTGCGTTTGGCTACTTCCACCATACGACGGGCATCTGCTGCTGTCTTGGCCATCGGCTTCTCACACATCACATGCTTGCCCGCTTCCAAAGCGGCTATCGAAATTTCCGCATGCGTATCATTCGGTGTGCAAATGTGAACCACATCGATTGCTGGATCCGCGAGTAATTGACGGTAATCGTCATACACTTTGGCGCCCGGAGCACCAAATTTGTCTGCTGCTTGTTGTGCACTTGTCCGAAAAATATCAAAAAATCCGATAATTGCGACATGCTCTATTTTGCTCAAACTGGGTAAATGCTTTCCTGTTGCAATCCCGCCACATCCGATGATCGCGACATTAATCTTCTGCATAGCTAGTTCCTCCCATGATGAAAGCCTACATTTCTGCGATTGAAAGAAGATGCTGGACACCGACGAGCCTCCTGCTTACACAGGCAATCCCTATCGATATCCAGCGCCTCTGTTATCCATGCACTATTTCACATCGTCCATCTGTTGTTTGGCAATTGCCATGACATCTTTAGCAAGGAACGCTTTATCTTTATTTTCTGCGTACCATTTGTTCATGAAATCTTCGAGTTGCGCGCCGCCCGCTTTCGCCCATTCTGCTTGAGCATCTTTAATGGCTTGATCAGCTGTGTACTTCGTACCACTAAGAATCGCTTTCACGAAGATGTCGCCTTTTTCCTTCAGAATCGTTGTGTTTACAACTTGCAGGTCCGCTGAAAATACCGGCATATGATCGCCGACTGTAATTCCTGGGTATTCTCTCGTTGGATCGAAATACATTTTTTGAATGTCTTTGTACATATCCATAGCACTTTTTTGGACTGGAACATCCGGATTAAAGCCACTTAGTACGCTGTAGCATTTATCTTGTCCGAGGGAATAGAACATATCGTAGTCTCCCGCGTAACCGACTTCATTTTTGTTTTTAGCGACATCAATCGGTTGTGGACAGCCATTTGCGCCTTTCTTCCAGTGCACGCCTTCATCCCCATTGAAAATCTTCGAAGCTGTTTCTGGTTTCATCATGAAGTTGAGGTAGCGGCCAACAGCCTCAGGATCTTTGGCTTTGGCATTGATGACCGTCGTCATTTGAACAGGATTATCAATCGCTCCTGTAAATGTACCGAGCGGTGATTTCGGATAGCCTAATGGGGCAATCGTTGCTGTAGGTACATTTTTCTGCAAGGTTGCCATATCATTTAGAGCGAAATCGCCCCAACCACCGGTAAACTTAACATATATGCCAATTTTGCCATTGAGGAAATCTTGCTTCGCCTTCGCGCCGTCTTTATCGTTGATATAATCTTTATCAATAATGCCATCATCATATAGCTTTTTCTTAAAAGTCAGAGAAGCGAGCTCTTTATCCCACGCACGAACCACTTTGCCATCTTTCACGTCCCAAGCTAATAAATTGGCAGATGAGCTTTCACCAAACATTTCATTGATGGCTTGCTCGGAGTAGGTGCTCATGTTTAGACCGTACGTATCTTTCTTCCCGTTACCATCTGGATCTTGATCAGCAAACGCTTTCGCAACTGCGTACAGTTCATCCGTTGTCGTTGGCATCGTCAGATTCAATTTCTTCAACCAATCCGAACGAATTAATAAGATATGAGCTGGCACCGCTTCTTTCACTTTACCAATTTCATAAATCTTACCGTCTGGCTTCGTTCCAGCTTTCTTCAATTGTGGATACTTATCCAGCAATTTCTGATACTCCGGCATATATTGCAAAATGTTATCAATCGGCATCAGTTGTTTCTGATCATACAAGCTGCCGCGGAATGGTGTCGTGTACTCATTCACAATATCTGGCGCCGAACCTGAAGCAAATAGTACGTTAAATTTCTTCACAGAATCACTACGCAGGATTGGAACGAATTTGACATTTTCTGGCCCGTTCTGGTTGATATACTTGGTCCAGCGGTTTTCTTCATAAGAGCCTTCTGCTGCAGGCACGCTGCCGCGATCATACATACTTGAAGTTACATCTCCACGTTTAACCGGCTGGTTCGTTGCCGCAGCCGCACCAGTGGCCGTAGCAGTTGTCTCTTCCTTCTTGTCACTGCTGCAACCCGCCAATGTTGCACCTATCGCTACTGCCCCTACCGTCATCCCAAGCCACATTTTCTTCTTGTTCATGTCATTTTCCCCCTGCAAAATTTTATAGTGAAGTTTTGTTAAACGGGAACACCTCGTTCATTAACCCTTTACGGAGCCAAGCATAACACCCTTTACAAAATACCTCTGGAGGAACGGATACACGACCAGCATAGGAACAACCATCACTACAACACCTACAGCTTTCACCATCTCAGTCACAACTTGTGCCTGTTCATCTGCATTCAAGGAAGGTGAATTCAGAAGATCATTTTTTTGCAGCATCCCTTGGACAACGACCGTTAAATTCATCAATTCACTCTTGTTAATGTACATAAGTACATTCATGAATGAGTTCCAAAAGCCAATGCCGTAGAACAGAGCCAGTGTCGCCAACATCGGTAACGAAAGGGGGAGAATGATCCGGATCAGCAGTGATGTGTCGCTGCATCCATCAATTCTTGCTGCCTCCTGCACCTCGTAGGGGATATTCTCGAAATAGCTTTTCATCAATAACATATTGTAAGTACTGATGAACCCCGAAAGCCACAAGGCCCAGTACGAATCAATCAAATGCATGTTCTTAATCACCAGATACGTAGGAATTAATCCACCTGAGAATAACATCGTGAACACCATACCGAGTACCAAATAACGGCGTCCCATCAGATATGATCTGGATAACGGATAGGCAGCTAATATCGTGCCTAGTAAACTGAGTGCCACACCCACTAGCGTGATGACAATACTATTTTGAAAAGCTTTGAACGCTGGACTGGCCACGAAGAAGATTTTGTAGGCTGTAAATTGGATCCCCACTGGCCAGAAGAAGACGTGACCAGAATCAACGGCGGATCTTTCGCTTAGCGACAGCGCCACAATATGAATAAATGGGAGAATGCACGTTAAAGCAATGAGCCCGAGCACAACATAATTGATCGTATAGAATATCTTCTCTCCGTTGGTTGCTTTCATGCAAATCATCCTCCTTTGCTGTCAGACATGATGTGTAATGGTCTAGAATAAGGCTTGATCAAATTTTTTGGCAATTCGGTTCGCGATCAACACAAGACTGCAACTGATGATGGATTCAAAGAATCCCATCGCTGTTGTCAAACTAAACTGCGAGCTTCCTAGCCCCATTTTATAAATGTAAGTACTTATGACTTCGGAAACATCCGCCACACCGGCATTCTGCAAATTGTAGATCTGGTCAAAGCCTACTTCCATGATCTTGCCCATGGCCAAGATGAGCAGCAGGATAATCGTGTGCCGAATCCCTGGTAGTGTGACATGCCACATTTGCCGCCATTTCGCAGCTCCATCCATAGCCGCCGATTCATACAAAGAAGTATCAATATTCGTCAGTGCTGCTAAATAAATGATGGTACTAAATCCCATTTCCTTCCAAATGCCTGAACCTACGAAAATGGCTAACCACGATTTAGACTCATATAAGAAATTGATGGGTTCAATATTTAGTAATTTCAGCACCTTATTAATTGAACCGTAATCGGTTGCGAATAAAGATAATACGATACCAGAAACAATGACCCAAGAGAAGAAATGCGGTAAATAGATGATCGTTTGCACCCATCTTTTGAACCAGGACTTCCTGACTTCATTCAGCAAAATCGCCAGGAAGATCGGCATCGGAAATCCAAATATCAAGCTAAGAAAACTCAGCCAAAACGTGTTCCAAATGATTTGCAGTGTATTGGAGCTGGAGAAAAGCAACTTGAAATACTTTAATCCCACCCAAGGACTATTCAATATCCCATCTGAAAAGTTATAGTTTTTGAAAGCAATGACGAGCCCGCCCATCGGCCAATATTTGAACAAAATATAGTAAGCGATTACAGGGACTAGCATAATGAACAGTGGTATGTTTTGTTTCAACCTTCTTCGTCGTTTTAGCCTTAATGCTTTGGGATCGCTAGTGGTGTAGTCGATGACAGGAGTTTCGATTGTATTTCCACTCATGAATGCTTCACTCCTTACTTAAATCTTATACACCTATCATAAAAGTTTTCGCCCTAGAAACCCTTAAAATATTATAGATAAAACTATAATTTCATTGGTTCATTTCTAGCTATTTTTCCCAATAAAAAACTACTTTCCTCGTGATGAGGGAAGTAGTCTGGACGTCTCATTATACCTTTGAAGGTGCTGCAGTAGATTGCCGAACAATTAACTCCGGCAGCATGACAACACGCTGTTTGGCTGGCGATTTCTTCTTCAACTCCAAAATAAGCAGATCGACTACTTTCTTCCCCATGGGTTCTATCGGCTGTGCAATCGTTGTTAATGGCGGATCCGTCACCGAAGCAAGAATCGTATTATCGAATCCTATCACCGATATATCCTCTGGAACACGCAGCTTTAATTGCTTAGCCGCCTGCAATGCGCCGATCGCGAGCATATCATTACAGCAAAAAAGTGCGGTAGGCCGCTCAGCAGCTGGCAGCTCTAGGAGCTCCAACGCCTCACGTTTCCCATCCTCTACCGTGTAGCGACAATTGCGCACATGATCTTCTGACAGCTTGATACCAATCTCGCTAAGCGTAGCCATGAATCCTTTTACCCGCTCGCGGCTGCTTATGACTTTGGCATGTTCTGCCAGAATGGCTAAGCGCGTATGACCCAAGTCCAGCAAATGCTTAGCCGCCATTGTGCCGCCAACAAAGTCGTCAACGACGACGGTATGCACAGCTAAATCAGGCATTTCTCTGGCAATCATAACGATCGGAATCGCACGATCCATCAAGGGTGTAAGCATATCTTTGTTATCCATCCCTGTCCCGATAATCATGCCATCTACACTTTTTTGCTGGAGTAAAGACAGGTAACGTTCCACGCGTTCGTCTTTGTTGTCCGTACTGCATATGACAAGACTGTAGCCCAAGGAGTGACCTTGGTCCTCAACAGCCCTTGCGATTTCTGCAAAGAAAGGATTGGAAATGTCAGGGACAAGCAGTCCTAATGTATATGTCTTCTTGCCTGTGAGTGCCGATGCGATGACGCTTGGCTGATAGTTCAGCTTTTCCATCACTTTCAGGATTTCTGTGCGCCGTTCTTCACTAATTTTACCTTTTCCGTTCATGACCTGGGAAACAGCTGCAATGGAAACGCCAGCTTCTCTGGCTACATCGTATATGGTTGCCTTCATCCTACTACCCCATTTTTCTTAAAACATGCATGTATTCCCCATTATGACGGGGCATTCGGGAACTTGCAACCAGTCTACGCTTCGCTTGGCTTGGTCATGACCCAAGCATGTTCGGGATCGTTATGAAATTTCCATGTCCGGGTGGGTCCTGCCATCACATTCAAGTAATACACATCATAACCCGGAGGCGCCGAAACCGGATGATAGCCCCGCGGGACTAGTACCGTTTCTCCATTTTTGACAATTAAAGTCTCATCTAGTGAACGATCATCCGTATATACGCGTTGTAACGCAAAACCTTGCTCGGGCTGAACTCGGAAATAATAGGTTTCCTCCAAGAACGACTCCTCTGGCAATGCGTCACGATCATGTTTATGCGGCGGATAGCTGGACCAATGTCCATTCGGTGTGAAAACCTCCACGACAAGCAGGCTGTCTGCTGGCTCACTCTCGGGTAAAATATTATGAATATACCGCTCGATATGGCCATAGCCACGCGTTTCAACGCCTACTTGTTCAGGGGCAATTAAGCGAGAGCGATGGTTCCCCGCACCAGGCGCTGAACAAACGGCGAGCTGAAGAGACGTTAAGGCAGTCACTTCATAGCTATCACTGTTCGTCACATACACCGAATACGGAGGAATTTGCTCAAAAACACTCATCCGTTTTCCAATATTGTCCCATTGCTCTTCCTTTGTGCGAACGTTGGCTCTCCCGCTTAACAAAACCAGGCATACTTCCTGATCCGCGGTATCGCGTTTCAAGATTTGTCCTTCTTCCAGCTGCACGATTTCAAAACCAACATATTGCCAGCCAGCCGATTCCGGGGTCACGTGTAGAATGCTGCCTTCCTCAGTCGGAGAAGAAGCCGGTGTTACAATCAATTTGGACATCGTAACCTCACCTCTCTCCTTTAAACTGCTGAAGATTGCTTAAGTAATTCTAATGCCTCGCTAACTTTCACCGGACGTCCCAGGCGGGAAGACAGCTTCGCCGCTAATGCGATCCGTTCAGCTTGTATGCCGTCCTCGCCGCTGACAGGCACACACTTATCGTTCAAGATTGCATCGATGAACATTTGCGTTTCTTCGATATAAGCTGCTTGGTAGCGTTCTAGGAAGAAATGGAGCGGTTTATCGCTTGTGATGGCATCTGCCGTAGCAATGACTGCCGTGTTAGGATGATCATTCGATACCGTCACACTGCCTTTCGATCCGAATACCTCGACTCGTTGGTCATAACCATACACCGCTTGGCGGCTATTATCGATGACACCGAGCGCGCCATTCGCGAAACGAAGCGTCACTACCGCCGTATCCACATCACCATGCTCAGCAAAAGCTGGGTTAATTAGGACATTCCCCGCAGCATAAACTTCCTCAACTTCACTGCCCGAAACGAATCGCGCCATATCAAAATCATGAATCATCATATCCATGAAAATGCCGCCAGAAACCTTGATGTAATCCTCATGAGGCGGATTTGGGTCACGGGACGTGATTTTGATAATATGAGGATCGCCGATGCCTCCGCTTTCCACTACTTCTTGTACACGCTTGAAATTATGATCAAATCGACGGTTAAAGCCAATTTGCAGCTTTACGCCTGCTTGTTTAACTTCTGCAACGGCCTCTTCGGTTTTGGAGATGTCCATCGAGATTGGTTTTTCACAGAAAATATGTTTCCCTGCACGCGCTGCTTGCTGTATCAACGGCACATGTGTATCTGTGGAAGAACAAATGAAAATAGCATCGATGTCGGGATGATGGATGAGTTCGTTACTATCTTTGGTCACTAAACCGATGTTTCGAGTTGCTGCCCATGCCTCTAACTCTGGCCCTGCAAATAAATCACTAACTGCTAGGATGTCAACTTGAGATGAGCGCAGTAAATTGTCTGCATGAATTTTTCCAATCCGGCCAGCGCCGATAATGCCGATTCTGATCTTTTTCATTCGATATTTCCTCCCGCTTTACCGCTGCTTCCGAATAGTTGAATTTTGGCTCTCACGGATGCGATGATCGCTTCCCGAGCTGGAATTAAATAATGTCGAGGATCGTAAGCCTCCGGATGATCATTCAAATAGGTACGAATCGTAGCAGTGCATGCGATTTGATTGTCCGTATTGACGTTGATTTTGGCTGTGCCGCACGCAATGGCTTGGCGGATTTCATCATCTGGGAGACCACTTCCACCATGAAGCACGAGCGGCAAGCTTGTAAGTTCGCGAATCTCAGCCATCCGGTCAAAACCAAGCTTCGGTTGTCCACGATAGGGACCGTGAACGGAACCAAGTGCAGGCGCTAAGCAGTCGATGCCAGTTTCCATTACCAGCTTCACACAATCTGCTGCAACAGCGTACATCCCTTCCGCTTCATCAACAACAAGATCGTCTTCACGTCCAGTAATCCGTCCAAGCTCCGACTCGACAGATACACCAAGCACATGCGCAGCTTGCGTCACTTGTCGTGTAACTTCGATATTATGTTCCAGCGAATGATGCGACGCATCGATCATGACGGAAGTGAATCCAGCATGAATTGCTTGGATGCACACCTCATACGTACTGCCATGGTCCAAGTGAAGCGCAACTGGAACT
Organism: Paenibacillus pectinilyticus; assembly: GCF_001700435.1. GTDB lineage: Bacteria > Bacillota > Bacilli > Paenibacillales > NBRC-103111 > Paenibacillus_E > Paenibacillus_E pectinilyticus. The sequence goes on along the minus strand of NZ_LYPC01000027.1, from coordinate 605,903 downwards.
GTAATGCCATAGTGTTCGATCAAGGCTTTTACCATACCAACGATACAAGGCAGTCCACCCATATAAGGAATGTACGCCTCACTCACACCAAGAATAACGGGTGCCTGTTCGTGCTGTGCCGCTTGCAAAATAGCTTGCGTGAATTCCAGGTTATTTAAATTAAATTGACCAACGGCATATTTGCCTTCTAATGCTGTCTGCAGCATATCTTTCATTGATACGAGTGCCATGTTGTCATCTCCTTTCTTGCAGGAACTCGCTGTTACCAGCGAGCTGTGACCATCTTTTTACGCGTATAGAACTCCACACCATCCGTACCGTTGGCATGCAAATCGCCGTAGAAAGATTTCTTCCAGCCAGAAAACGGGAAGAATGCCATCGGTGCAGGCACACCCAGATTGACGCCAAGCATCCCCGCATCAATCGTTTCACGGAATTGACGCACGTTGCTGCCATCTTGCGTAAACAGACACGCTCCATTCGCAAATTCAGAGCGATTCGAGAGCTCGATCGCTTCTTCCAAGGTATCAACGCGTACGATGGAAAGCACAGGAGCAAAAATTTCATCCTCCCAAATTTTCATCTCGCATTGCACGCCATCGAAAATCGTCGGGCCGACGAAGTAACCTGCTTCCCCAGTCGCTGCGTCTTTACGACCATCACGGATCATAATTGCGCCTTCTTTTTCACCGATGTCAATATATTTCAATGTACGTTCCTTGTGCACGTCACGAATGACAGGACCTAAGAACACGCCTTCCTCGTTTCCGTTTCCAATCGTAATCGCATCAGCCGCTTCAAGAAGCTTGCTTACAAGCGTATCCGCTACGACGCCAACCGCTACGACAACGGAACATGCCATGCAGCGCTCTCCTGCTGAACCGAACGCAGCATTCGTGATTTCCTTGACCGCAATAGACAAATTCGCATCAGGCATCACGATGGAGTGATTTTTCGCGCCGGCAAGAGCTTGAACGCGTTTCCCATTGGCTGCAGCTGTTTTGTAAATATATTCAGCTACAGGCTGGGAGCCTACGAAAGAGATGGCTTTGATATCTTTATGCGCAAGAAGTCCGTTCACCACGTCATGTGCACCATGAACGATATTCAGCACTCCAGCTGGCAGGCCAGCTTCGTGAAACAATTCTGCAAGGCGATTAGCCAAATGAGGCGTACGTTCCGACGGCTTCAATACGAACGTATTGCCGCAAGCAATCGCCAGCGGGAACATCCAACACGGGACCATCATCGGGAAGTTGAAGGGTGTGATCCCACCGATGACGCCGATTGGATAGCGGTACATACCGGATTCGAGATTGGAAGCGATATCTGGAAGTTGCTTACCCATCATGAGTGTTGGTGCGCCAGCGGCAAACTCAACGCACTCAATGCCGCGAAGTACTTCACCGTAAGCTTCTGAGTAGCTTTTGCCGTTTTCTTTTGTCACAATTCGTGCAAGCTCTTCCCAATGATCGACTAGCAGCTGTTGGTATTTGAACAGCACGCGTGCTCTCTTGGGTACAGGTGTACGGCTCCAGGACTGAAAAGCCTCTTGGGACGAGCGTACGGCCTGATCCACTTCCTCCTTCGTCGAAATCGGTATATAGGCGAGAATCTCTTCGGTTGCAGGATTGTAAACAGGCTCCGATTGTGTAGAGATTGATGCCACCCATTCGCCGCCAATCCAGTTTTTCAATGTATGTGTCATTGGGGATACGCTCCTTTAGGTTATATGTGAGATTATGAGGCTGTGATTTCTCCGCGATTACAACGTTCGATATACTCATCCACTTGTGAAGCCGTTGGCATCGCATCCGAGCAGCTATGACTGGAAATCACGATACAGGCAGCAGCGCTTCCGTATTCCATGCTTTTCTCCAGTGTCCAACCTTGCATAACACCGTAAATAAAGCCTGCCGCATAGGAATCCCCAGCACCAAATGTCTTCACGACCTTCGCTGGAAAGCTCTTCGCGCGATGGCCAACACCATCTGGTGTATACGCGATCGAACCGTCTTTGCCGTGTTTGATTATGACAATCTTAGCTGAATAATCGAACCATTTCGCAGCCGTGATATGATCATCCCTTTCCGGATTATGTTCAAATTTCTCCATCATATCGAATTCTTCACGCGTACCGAGAATGATATCGCATTTTTCAGCAGCCAAGTTGTAATAGACAGCCGTTTCTTCCGGGGATGTCCATGTATACGGACGATAATCGAGATCAAATACAATAACGGCTCCGTGCTTCTTCGCATAGTTCAGCGCTTGAAATACCGCTTCACGTGATGGACTCTGTGCTAGGGCGGTTCCAGAAATAAGCAATACTTTCGCGTCAGCAATCAGGGACTCCTGAACCTCATCAGGCGTTAACTTCAAATCAGCTACGTTATCGCGGTACATCAGGATGCTGCAATCTGTCGGGCTCTTGATCTCTGTAAAAGCTAACCCTGTCACAGCACCTGTACGGTCTGTCACCACATTGCTGGTGTCAATCGCATTACACTCTAAATAAGAAGCAATGAAACGCCCCATTTGATCGTTAGCGATTTTACCGATAAAAGCTGTCTTCATGCCAAGACGGGACATGCCGATCGTAATATTCGCTGGTGAACCGCCAACATATTTCGTAAAGGTCATCGTCTCTTCCATGGGACGGTGAATTTCATTTGCGTTCAAATCGATACATAATCTGCCGATAGCTACAAAATCAAGCGCTTTCGCCACTGGAAACGTCACATAAGTCATAATTGGATTACCTGCTTTCTATGGATAATAACGAATGGATAAAGTGCAGTGCTTCTTTGGCATAGGCATAGGGATTATGGGTTGCAGGATCCTGCTCACCTTCCAGCATCGCCCACCCTGAATATTCACGAGTCATTAACTCTTGGAAAATGGGAGAAAAATCCAGACATCCATCTCCAGGAACGGTGAACACGCCTTTGCGAATACATGTAACGAAGTCAACTTGTTCCACACGCGCTTCATCTAACACAGCTTGGCGAATATCTTTTAAATGAATATAGGCGATTCGATCGTAATGTTTACGAAGAACGGTCAGTGGATCCGCACCGCCATAATACGCATGGCCTGTGTCAAAAAGTAGATAAACCAAGGACGGATCTGTTAGCTCCATCAAGGTATCGATTTCCTCCGGTGATTCCACTACCGTTCCACCATGATGGTGATAGGTCAGCTTAAGGCCATATTCTTGGGCTATCGCGCCAGCAAGGTTCAGCCCTTCAGCCAAGCTCTGCCAGCCTGCTTCGTCGAGATGAAGCACTTCTTTCTCGTGCGATGAGCGACGAGGATCAAAATGAAGGGAGCCTCCGACTTCCGCTGTAGAGATTACCGTGCTGCCCATTTCTTTTAGGAATTGGGCGTGCTTTCGGTACGCTGCCAACTCCTCTTCCCTATAGGCAGGGTCCGAGAACAGGACTGATTTCCATTGCGAGACTAAGCTGATGCCGCGCGTGGAAAGTTCCTTCTTCAGTACCTCGACATCCTGTGGATATTTCCGTCCCATCTCCGTGCCTGTTAATCCCAACGCTTGAATATCATTTACTATTTGTTCAAATGTCGTTTCCGCGCCATGTTCCTTGACGTCCTCCCCCACCCAATTAATGGGGTGAATGCCTAGCTTGAACGGTAATTCCCGCAGTTGTTCCATCGTAAAATCACCTCTTCGCATTTATATGAGTTTAACTGCTTGTGTGTTTGTCTTCATGTCTTCATGCGCCGCTAGGACCTTCCCACTCACAGAAACTTCAGGTACGCCAACTTGCCACCAAGACTCGTAGCCTCCTGTATTCGTTCCGGGAACGACAGGAATTTCGATCAGGGTTGTCACGGTTTCTTCTTTCGCTGAAAGCAATGCAGCCTTCAACTCTTCAGGGTTGGTTGCTTTGTATGCCTTCGCACCTAAGCTTCGAGCATGCGCTGCGAAATCAATCGGCATGTAGCCGCCTGTCAATTGACCTGTAGTCGCTTCACGGTATCGGAATTCATTGCCGAAACCGTCACTGCCATGACCACGCTGCAAATTATGTATACATTGGAAGCCATGATTATCGAAGAGTAGAACCGTGAATTTCTGCCCCTCTTGCAGACTTGTTAGGAGCTCCGAATGAAGCATCAAGTAGCTGCCATCGCCAACAATTGCATAGACTTCACGATTAGGTTCCGCCAAAGCAGCTCCGAAGGCACCGCTCACTTCGTAGCCCATACAAGAGAAACCATATTCCATATGGTACGTTTTCGGTTCTGTTGATCTCCATAGTCGGTGTAAATCACCTGGAAGACTTCCTGCGGCACACACGACCACAGATGATGGATCAATCGTTGCATTGATGACGCCTAGCGCATGTGTTTGGGCAAATCCTTCTGCACATTTCGCCGCATATAATCGATCCACTTCGCGATCCCATTCGGCTTTCAGGTCTGCAATATAACCAGCCTCGTACCTGCTCGCATAATTGAGCGAAGTCAATGCTTCTCGCAGCAAGTTGAGCGCTTCCTTCGCATCAGCAGTAACCGAGGTACCACCCAACTTGGAAGAATCAAAGCCGCTGATATTCATATTAATAAACTGTACATCAGCATGGCCAAACGCTGACTTTGATGCTGTTGTAAAGTCGGAATAGCGAGTACCTATGCCGATAATTAGATCCGCCTCTTTCGCCAACTTGTTCGCCGCAAGTGTGCCTGTCACGCCAATCGCGCCAACATTCAGCGGATGGTTCCATGGCAATGCACTTTTCCCTGCCTGCGTCTCCGCTACAGGAATTCCAAAAGCTGCTGCAAATTCCGCTAGCTCTTTCGTTGCTTCTGCATACAGCACACCGCCGCCAGCAATGATCAGCGGACGTTGCTTGCCTGCCATTAAGGCCGAAGCTCGCTTCATGGCTTCCTTAGCCGGTGGCCGCCGATCCAGATAATGAACCTTCTTCTCGAAGAAGGACGCTGGATAATCATAAGCCTCTGCTTGCACATCTTGAGGTAACGCTAGCGTTACCGCCCCTGTCTCCGCAGGGTCTGTTAACACTCGCATGGCTTGCGCTGCTGCGCTTATCAGCTGCTCGGGACGAACGATTCGATCCCAGTATTTGCTCACCGCTCTGAATGGATCAGCCGCAGATACGGTGTAATCGTTTACAACCTCAAGCTGCTGGAGCACTGGGTCCGGCTGCCTGGAGGCAAAATTATCACCCGGCAATAGCAGCACCGGAATCCGGTTAACGGTCGCCGTCGCTGCTGCCGTCACCATATTTAAAGCCCCAGGCCCAATTGAAGTCGTGCAGGCATAGATTTGTTGGCGGTTCTTTTGCTTCGCATACGCCGTGGCTGCATGTACCATCCCTTGCTCGTTTTTGCCTTGTATATAAGTCAGGTCTCCTGCACTGCGCTCCAAAGCTTCACCTATCCCCGTTACATTCCCGTGACCGAAAATGCCCATGACACCTCGGACAAATTTGGTCTCTTGACCGTCTACGGAAATATATTGCTGATCCAGAAATCGAAGAAGTGCTTGTGCCATCGTTAGTCGGATAGTTCGCATAATGATCTCCCTTCGCCGCTTAGGTTAAGCGCTTAATCTCCGAAAAACCAACACTTAACCAAGAAAGTAGTTAAGCGCTTAATCTTTCAAATTCAAACGCTTAATCCACCATAGGGTTAAGCGCTTAATCCGATAATACAACATATTATTTTCGTACGCAACACCTTTTTCCTAATCATGCTCACGACCCTTTACTTACGTCGTTGACTTGCCGCTTCGGTACTCCTTGGGCGACATTTGGAACTGCTGCTTGAATACATTGGTGAAATAATTCGGTTCATCAAATCCTATGGCGCAGGCAATCTCAAATATTTTCATGTCGGTATTCCGCAGCAATAACGCGGCTTTATCCATACGAACTCTGGTGACGTAGCGCGTAAAGCTATCTCCAGTCGCTTTCTTGAATACGACGCTGAAATAACTGGGATTCAAGTGAATATGAGCCGCGACATCAGTTAACCGGCATTCCTCATTGTAATGTTCTTCAATGTATTTGACGGCTCTCTCGATCACATTATCACTTTTGGATACCTGCCATTGATTAAATTGCAGGATGAAGTGCTTGGCTTGTTCGGCAGCCCAGTTAAGAACCTCCTTGTGGGTCCAATGAATTTGAGGCATCTCATTCGGAATTCTAGCCAGTGCATGTTTATCATCTGGATCGAATTGTTTCTGAATGGTTCCATGTAACGCGATCGATAGAGACAACGCGCCTATTCTCATTTCATCTGGTGATGTAAGACTTAACTCCGCCAGAACCCGATTCAATAACAGCTGCAGGCTGTCCTCTTGACCAACAAGGATGGCGGACATGAGCTGGACCTCCATCTCTCTGACCCGTGCTTGGTTCAGTGACAGCAGCAGTCCCGAAGTTGATTCACCACTCTCAGCCTTACTGTCCATCGGTTCGGAAAAGGCTTCTTTTGTCAGCAAATACAAGCCAGCCAACTCATAGACAGAAGGCGCAATGCCCATAGAAACGATGTTCAGGTGAATTTTTAAATATTCATAGCATGCATTCCGAATGGCCTCTTGGACATGTTCTTCAATCTGATTCGATTCTGCAATGAGTACAAAGCTGTCATGCTCCACTAACAGAAGCTGCGCCTCAAGCCCCTCTCCCTTCACCAGTTCTTCAACGATGTTGGAAAAAGCAAATTGAATTAAGCTCATATCTCTTTTGCCATACGCTTTACTCGTTAAATCTTCATGATTCATGTGTAACAGCCATAATTCTTTATGAGCAAGCCCCGCAGTCAGCCTCTCCATTGTGCTTTGTTCGTAAGGCAGATCCAACAAAACCGCTCGCAGTTCCTGATCCTGTTGCAGCTGCAGCTGCAGTTGCTGTTTCTGCTGCTGGGCGTATTTGTCATAAAAGCGCTCCGATGCTTTATTCATAATCTGACGGACATCCTCTTCCGTACATGGCTTGATCAGAATATCTAAAGCACCCAGACGCACGGCAGCTTGTGCATACTCAAAGTTTTTGTAGCCCGTCAAAATAATGACGAGCATATCAGGGTAACTTTTACGCAAATGAGCAACGAATTCAAGCCCATCCATGATCGGCATCCGAATATCCGTGAGAACCAAATCTGGTTGGAGCTCGTCAAGCAGCACCAAAGCATCCTGACCATTGCCTGCCTCACCCACCACTTGCCAGCCCAAATCTCCACCCTGAAGCATCTTAATGAGTCCTTTCCTAAAATTCAACTGATCTTCCACAATTAAGACTCGCCCGCTTCTCATGCTAGTGATCTCCCTTCTCGATATCGGTATGCAGGGGCAAAACAAGACGCATCGTTGTCCCGCTCCCTAACGTACTAGTGATTTCCAAGCGGTATGGGGCGCCATAGATAAGTTCAATCCTTCTTACGACACTGCGAACCCCCAAACTTTCTCGTCCATCTGAACGTTGTGGCAACGAAGAGCCTAGAACACCCATAATTTGCGAAATGGCCTTCTCATCCATCCCACAGCCATTATCTGTTACATCGATCTCCAGAAAGCCATTCTGGCTGCTTGCTTTAATTAATAGTACTTTATGCGTCACCATATTGCGAAAAGCATGCATAAACACATTTTCAACCAAGGGTTGGAGCAGCGAACGCATTACTTGAACGTTCATCACATCCTCATCCAATTGAATGATGATCTCCAAATCCGTTTCGAATAGTTCCTTCTGTATTTTCAAATAGTTCCGAATCTGCTGAAACTCTTCCTTTACCGTCGTCAGTGTTCGTACAGGCATCAACGAATACTTGAGCATTTCGGAGATTGCTGCAATCAGTGCTGCTGTTTCTGTCTCATCTTGCAGATATAGCTTCCAATAGATTTCATTAAACATATTATGCAGAAAATGAGGATTCAACTGAGCCTGAAGCGCTTTAAGCTCCGCCTCTTTCTCACTTAACTGCGTCATATACACTTCTTTGATCAGTCGACCCACTTGCTCAGCCATTGCATTAAAGCTCTCACCGATATAGGCCAGCTCATCATGGGTTCGAATTTCGATGCGAGCATCAAAGTCACCGGACCGCACCTTGCGCAGACCCAGCAGCAAATCCTTGAGCGGTCTGAGCAAATTCCCCGTGGAAAGCACAATAAGAATGCTCGCCAGCAATATACTAATCAAACCTGAGTACACGATTTTCTTAAATAAATCACGGCTCCTCGTTTGAATATCTGTCAGCGAAGTGCCGCTAACCAGCTTAAATGAGGTCACGTCCGACTTGCCCTGAACAAACAAATGATGATCCATTAATTGCGTTTGATTCAAATTGCGTAGCTGCTCCAATTTAACAGGGGAACTCTCCGGAAAATTACTGAACAGGAGTTCATTATTTTTATTAAACAAATACACCTCGCCTTGTCCTCCCTTCGTCAGCTCTTTGAGAGAGCCTGAGAAAAAGGATTCATCAAAAGCCATAACGAGGACACCGTAGGTAGCCAAACTGCTATTTTTCATCCACCGAGCCACAATAATCGTATTCCTATATCCACTTGGTTCGATGGGAGAGGCGAGCGGCAGGCTAATCCACACGAGATCACCAGATGTATCTCTGATTTTGGAACGAATCAAATTGAATACGTTTTCATCCGGGACATTAATAGCTGAAGTCGTATAGCTGAAATACGATGGATTCCCCTGTAAGTCGTATAAATACATCCCCGTGATATAAGGGGCATCCGATTTAATCTGAAAAATCTGGTCTTCAATTTGTCTTTTATCAAAAAATCGATCAAATGCATCGGGGTTTGTGTTCGAATTAATTCTTGTAATCACATTTTCGAGTGCTGGATTAAAAACGACAGTTTGTGAAATACGGACAACCTCTTGTACCTTGAGATCCATTTTCGCCAGCGCTTCTTCATTCGTACTTGAAAATTGCTTGCTGATTTCCTCTTCAAAAATCGTTAAATTATAGCGATACGTTAAATATCCCGTTAAGCAGAATGCTAATAAAATGATGGCGGATAAACTAAGAATAAGCTTCACCCTGAAACTGCGATTAATAATGACTACTCTTCGAATCCAGGATACCATCTCATTTACCCCTTTTGTTGTCGCATATTGAGCATTCCCGTGTCGATATTATAACAACATTATTCGCATTTACGCCATTCTTTTAGTTATCACTACAAAAAGCCAAGAGTCGGTTGCCCATCTCTCGGCTTCATAATAAGTTCGTATGCTTACACAATTTCCTCATACTGCATCATCGGCAGCGTCACTTTAATTTCTGTCCCTGCTTCGCTGCTCTTGGATATTTCTATATATCCGCCATGCGAATTGATAATTCGCTGAGAAATGGACAAACCAAGTCCCATGCCCGTTTCCTTCGTCGTGTGAAAAGGGGCGAAAATCCGATCCCACTCCTTAGCGGGTATACCGGACCCCGTATCTGTAAAAAGGATATGAATCTCATTGTTATTCATATAAGCCTCAATCTGGACGACTTTGTGTTCTTTCTCCTCCATGGCTTCGATACTGTTATTGATGAGATTCATAAACACTTGCCTGACTTTATCTTTATCGATCGTCACGACCATATTTTTGGATTCTTTTAACACAATGTGCACGTTTTTTTCTTTGATTTTAATAGAGGTGAGGTCAAGCGACTCTTTAATCACTTCAAGTACATCTGTCTCGGTTGCATTAATTTTACCGCTTTTAATGAATTGATTATAATTCGATATGATGCTGTTCATATGGGCACCAGCTATTTTAATTTGGCTGACCATCCCTTTCACGCTCATATCCAATTGCTCGTTACGAGACAATAGATCTGAATACCCTTTCACAACAGTTAAGGGATTATTGATTTCATGGATAAGTCCTGAGGTTGATATCTCGATTTGTTCTTCTTTTTCTTTTCTTTTCAAAATTTGAGCGGTTTCTCTGATCATCTTCGTACTCATGTTAACAAAAACAAAGAAGATAATGATGGAGAAAAACATAACCGCAATTTGACTAGAATAAATAAATGAACTTTGCTGTAAATTCAATACGCCAATCATATAAGTTAAAAGAAATGTTAGACTAAATAGGGTTAGAAAATTTTTCACATATTTATCTGTGACTTTTCTGCTCGTTATCAAGGTTAGCAGAATACTAACGACCAATAGTTTAATATGGTTGACAAATAAGCCCCCCCATTCCCCATAAACAGGGTAGAGCACGGCAATTTGACTGCTTAGACCCACAAGTTTCTTCAAACCTACAACGCCGAAATCAGTCCAATTGACAACATAAATGAATAAAGACCAAGCCGAATATACCGATAACGTGTATTTATTAATAATCCACTTCATCCATTTCGCTTCTTCTTTGGTTAGATAGTTCAAGGAAACATAGCCAACATATAAAAATGCCGGGGGAAGCATAATCGATCCGATCCGAAATAGCTTGAAGAGAAAAAAGATCTGATCGTTACTGATCAAATCATTGCTGTATAACACACTAACATCCAATTGCCATAGACTCATAAAAACCATAAATATAAGCATTGCATTGGTTAGCTTGGTTTTAAACAACATTTTACAGGACATGCCCAAAAAAAGAGGTACTAAAGACATTGCTGCCATCAGTATAAAATTCATAGATTACCCTACTTTCGATACCACAATTGTATTATTATTTCCGCCGTATCCATGAGATGTAATTGCGATATGTTGAACGTCACAGTAAGTCGTTTTTTTGACAATGTTGACATGTTCATAGCCTGCAAAGTTACTTTGTATTGTCGCTGGTATGTACCCCCCTCTTATACTCAGTAAGGAAGAGATCAGCTGCGCAACGCCCGATACCGCGAATGCATGTCCGATCATACCTTTGATTGAGGTGATAGGTGTATGATTACCTAATTTTTTAATATGATTTTTAGCTTCATTGGTGTCTTGGAGATCCAAACCTAGGGCTAAGCTGTTCGTATATGTAATAGCTTTGTTCCCCACAGCTTGATCGAATGTTTGATATAGACGTTCACCCGTTTCATCCATAGAGTGAATATCTACACCGTCATTATTTGCAGCAGCACCTGTTATGTAGCCATAAATATCTTTGCTATCTCTCTTGGCCTGTAGCTCTGTTTCCAACACAATTACTGCAGCCCCTTCGGATAGGACAAAAGAATTGCTGTTTTTCGAAAAAGGATTTCCGGTTTCCCCGATCTCGGCATTAAATTTAATAGCTTTCTGTCGCGCAAAACTGGCTATCGCTGAATCGCACAAAGGCGTTTCGGCGGCACCGACAATGCAAATATCCGCGACCCCTTTTTCAAGTAATGTTTTTCCTAGGAAAATAGCATCCGATCCTGACGAGCATCCGTTGGTAATGGTAAATACGAGATTGCCGTCTCCCATTCCGAAATAATTGGCTACCCCAGATGATAAACTATGGATGTTCGTCATCCCCGCATTGAAAGGGCTTATCTTGTTATAGTGATTATTTCTATACAGGTAGGAACTTTGTTCAACTTCTGGCAGACTCGCCGTCGAGGTCCCCATAATAACGGCCATTCTAGCTTTGGGATTCGTCAATTTTGCTCGTTGAATAGCTTCTTTTGTCGCCGCAATACCTAGCAAAGATGCTCTTGGGTAGCCTCGTAACGTTTTTTCTTTGACTTCTTCCAGTTCATCCTCAATGATGCCACAGACTAAACTTTGTTTCTTGGGTCCTATCCCTGTCACAATTGATTGTGTACAAGTTCCCAGTTTGATTGCCTTTTCAAATTGCTCCACATTATTAATTTTGGGTAGTTTGAGTCCAAATCCGGTGATAACTATTCGGTTGTCCAAAGTTCATTGTCCCTTCATACGTAGAATATAATTTTGAATATTCTTAAAAAAAAGACCTACAACGGTTTAGGTTGTAAGCCCATTTTTGATGACCATGTTGCCCGTCATGTAAAGGAAGGTCAGATAAACAAACCATTGAATTTGAGCATTATTTTTATATAACATGTAACGTGAGAATTATAGCATATCTCCCCATATCGTGGAATGTAAATTGTTACAGAATATACTAGAATCGACATGGTAACACATGATCCAAGCTTTTATTCCTAATTTCTACAGCAAAAAACCGCCTTGATTGGCGGTTTTTGTCTATGTTCAGTTCATCATAGAATTCGCTACGGCTGTTGGAAAACCAACTTGCTAATCGTAGGGCTAAGCGCATTCGCGATGTGGAAATAGCCTAAATCCGAAGGGTGAATGCCGTCTGTCGTACACTCCTGGTAATCCGGCCCAAGCAACTCTCCGCCATCACAAAAGTGTAGATGAGCATCCCCTTCCTGCTGCAACTGCTCAACGATTGCCCACTGAAGCTGTTTCCGTTCTTCACGACGACGACGCATGTCTTCGTCAAAAGCTTCCTTCGCAAACTGAATCTGGGAAATGACGAGAATAGGAACCTCAGGATAGCGGAGGCGATAAATCCGGATAAATTCAGGTAATGACGCTTGAAGCCGTTCCGTACTAGGTGTATTTCCTTCATAATCCAGAACGAGCAGTGCAGGATCATCGATTTGACTAATCAAATGGGCGAGCTCAGGCTCACCTTGTGCATTCCCCGAGAATCCGAGATTCACAATTTCTATCGGGAATTTCCGGCTTAGAATGTTGGAGTAAGCCATACCAGGCCTAGAGGCACATGCTCCGTGCGTGATGGAAGTTCCATAAATAAGCACCTTTTTATGGCTAGCAAATCCGGGAAATTCAGCTACGATTGAAGATGGATCAACACCAACCCAAATTTCTTTCACCCCTTGATACAGCGGAAGATTGAGTGTGATCTCCCGCATCTGCCGAGGTAAGGCTTCGAAGAGAATCGATTCGTATTCAGGCTGTGACTGATCAAACCGAGTGGTATTGACATAAGCTTGAGCTCCTGACGAACCGATGTAGCAATCAACACCGCATTGACCCGTGGCGGGCATTTGATACATACCGGCCCTGTCAGCCAATGTTACTCTAACAGAAAGCTTGGGTGAGTCTGTCTGAAATCGGATCTGCACGCCAGCCGTAAAATTGGCGAGTCGATCCACCTCAGATCGAATAGAATGGCTCGGCTGGAGCGGCAATCTTCGATATACACCGTCTTGCTCTAGCCAAGGCAGCCCTGTTATCCGAAACGGTTTACTACGCGGTGAATGCCATTCCCAATCGCTGTTGGTATCCGCTTCTATTATCATACTCGCATCCAACTTCTCGATCTCATTGCTCCTTGATGCTTTCATTTATGTCACCAACCTTATAGATATCCGATTGTTTCATCCCGTATCAGACCCAGTGAACCCTTACCATGAAATATCAATGTTCCCGCTAATATTCGTTAGTCGTATGCAATTCCCTGCCATCTGACCGGATACATCCAAGAAGTGTTCACCATTCTTCACTTCCACGACACCGTCGAACAGCTGTGCAAGAGGCGGGTAAATCGTCACATCTGCCTCAATCAGATTGTAAACACTAAGATTACGTATGGTGCTAATATGCTTCTTCGATGTTGGATAGGGCGAATTTTCTCTGCACGTAATCCGAGATGTTTGCTTTTGATTGACAAAAATTCGGCATTCATCATGATACGTTCGATCTAAAGCATAAGTAGTCGTTCCTTCTCCTATCATGACAGACTGTCCGATGATTAACGGAGATCCATCAGGGAAACGAAGCTGCAGTCCGACAGATGTGTCCTGCTTACAACCTGTAAAAATGAACGCGTTGTCATGTCTAGTTATGAACATCAGCGCAGATTCTGAAGCTGCCTCCTCCTTTATTTGGGACAAGGAATATCCAAATTGTTGCAGGAGATAGCGCACGAGGAGGGAAGAATCCAGAAACTCCTTCTCCTGCATAACCGGCAAATGCGTAACGCCAGCAGATTGGAATGGCAGCGAACCACGAACCCACCCCACTTTTCCTCCATCCCATTCTGGTAGAGTTCTCGTCAGCGCAAATGCACGTTCTACCCCCGTCTGATTCACACTTGCATGGACTAGTGTATAGCCATCAGTCAGATCGTCGACAACTTCACTTACCCCACCGCCTGAAATGTGCGAGTGATGCTGAATTTGATGAGTCCCCTTGCCACTGAAGTGCTCTTCGTGCTTAATCGTATCTTCCAACAAGTTGAGATTTAAGGAAAAAGCACCTTCAAGCTCATCCTCGCTTCTAACATTCAACAACTCGCGCAGCGCAGAATCTTCGACATGGCCATAGAAAATGATCTTACCTCCACGACGAATATACTCGATGATTCGCTGTACCTTCTCCCCTTTGATCCATGAGGCAGAAGTAAACAAGATCGTATCTTGAAGCTTCTGAATCGCATCGTCCTGCATCGCGTAAAAGTCATCCGTACTAAGAACCGTATTCAGCGGCAAGCCTTGGTTAATTGCATTTCGCACAAACCAATCATGGAAGAAAACTTCGCTCGAATACTCATTTGATTCAGCCATCGCTTCATGCAGTTCTCGAAACGGATACAACCAAGTTAAAATCCCTGGCTGGTCGGGTGCATCTTTGAAGGCTTTCTTAATATGCGGAATAACCTCCATCGGGATATCTTCATCTAGTTCGCCTTTTTCCGAATCAATGGTCAAAATTTGAACGACGCCCGGGCTCTCCAATTCCCCCTGCGTGTTAATTCGTGCGACGGTAAGCGGACAATAAATGTCATGCGGTTCCCGATCGTAGAGATCCCACCACGGATTCTGCCAGAACCAAGGATCATTGGCATAGAATCGGTAGAGGAAGGTCTGCCCTGGCAGGACGGCTATACGTGACATATACCCTGTCAGTTCCAGACCGAAATCGTAGTTAAGGGCCCCCCACGGTGAGTTCGGAGGCGGAAATTCAACATGGCTTCTCTCATAGAGATCAAGTAAGGGAATACAGTCCTTGGCTAGATCCATGCCCGTTCCGTAGTTCGTCCCTCTGATTTCGGTTCGGTAATTCGGGCACTCCTGCTTGAATAGGTCCCAGAACGACAGCATCTTCGTCGAGAGCTCTTCATATTCCACCATTCCAAGCTGCGTGCCATCGTAATTAGCACCGAGATACGTCCATGGAAAGTACGACAGTGCAAATCCATTAGAAAACCAGATATAATCAAAGCCTAATGCTGGTAAAAATCTTGCACACTGCCGCCCCAGAAACTCTCCAAACGCTGTTCCTTCGGGAATACCGCCAGGATAAGCCGCGTAAGCGACGTTGTCCTCCTTCAGCTTCGACCAACCACATACGACCGTATAGTCCGCCTTCAGCGAGACGAATTGCCCGCCTACTTCAGCGCGATTAATCTCTGGATGCAGCTTATATTTAAAATCCGAGTAGGCAAATTCCGGTCCTGCATCAAAGGTGGCACCCACCTCCATATGAATTCCAAAACGTTCAGCTGCAATTTTTTTGAATGACGCAATAATGAATTGCAAATCTCCATAAGTGATTCGGGCAGGCTCACTGGTGTAAAGCTGAGCGATTCGCGGGTCTGTCTCGTCCTTCAGATGGCCAAAGAACTGCTCATTGGCGTAACCAATATAGCGGGCCCATTCGATCTCGCGCTGCATATCGCCGTCCCAGACGAGGATTTCACTGCCATCGGCGACCCACAGCAGCATAGAGCAGCTGTCAGCCATACCGATTAGTGGCAGCCATTGCCTAATGGCCTCTGTGCACACGGCTTCTATTGCTTCGCGTTCCATACTTTTAAATGGCTTTAGGCTCATTTCCAAGGAAACTCGCTGCAAGGACTTCTTTGGTCTTACAGGAATCGTCATACGATTTCCACCTCAATGCCTAGTACCTTGGCAACATTGCGAATCTTCGTACCCACATGCCCCACGCCTAGCGCAAAGTGATGTGTAGGACCTGCTGAACACCATTTCTCTACGAATTCGGCCACACTGTAATTAAATTTACAGCGTGTATTTGTATTACCTGTCTGCGGAATTTCTCCCTTGATGGACTCGCCTTCTGCAGCGATCATTTTGTACTTGCCATCAGCGGTTTGCGAAATACTGAGCAAGGTAACAGGGCCTGACTTGATGGCGAATTCGACGCCGATACCGGAACCGCTTTTGCCATGGAACAGATCTAACCCGCGAATAATTGGCTGTCCATCGCTAATTTTAATATTATGCGGTCCGTCATGTCCGACCAGCACGATATCATCGACGAAGTCGCAAGGATGCAGCTCCGCGAACGAACCCCCTGCATCAAGACGATCCATAATTAGCATCGCTGCGCAGGTCTTCAAATCGGCTTCTCCAGCAAGTGGCACCCCTTTGCCTGTCAACAGCGAGTTGCCGAGCACCATGTTCGATCCAATTCGTTCATATTCATTATTGTCGAGCCCACGATAGTAATAGGCCAGACCCGTTAAGCCATTTTCAATAATCAGCTTATCCAGTCCCACCGCGACCTTCGCTGACCAGTCAAGGTCCTCTTGCTTAATCGGTCTTGTCACCGGATCGATAAAGGGGTCGGACACTTTGAAAACGCTTTTAATTTCATCCAATTTATCAGCTGCTTCCTTAGCCGTTACGCCATTAACCAGCTTAGCTAAATCACACATCTCCAGCATTTGCACATGTGAACCAAAGGAAGCTGTGAAAGCCGTCGGATCCGAATTCATATCATACATACCCTCATAGGTATGGCCTAAATAGCCAATTTTGGCATATTTGAATGCTCTGCGCGTATTCGCGACCTGGCACCATCCCTGCAGCTCCCTCATCGAGCGTTCATCATCATAGAGCGTGCCTACGATCATGCCTGCCGCAGGCTTTCCAGCCCGCACAAGCACACCGCCTATTTCTGGAAGTGAACATATATTATCATTGACTAACTGCATATACGTCGTCGTATTGCGATAGTCAAGTCGTTTCCTTGGCTGCAACGCAACAAGCACTGTTGGAACGGACAAGTTCAAGATGGGAGTAGCTGCCGTAGATGATGTTACATACGTGCTCAAGAAGACAAATAGGAAATCAATATCTTGGCTTTTCAAATACGTCGACGCGGCGAAGGATTTATCTACTTTATCAACAAAGCCTGCCGACACGACCTCGACATCATGCCCCCGAAGCATATCTTCAAATTCACGGCCGTAGCCCTCAAGCTCCTCTTTTAACCCCGGAAATTGTGCCCAATATGGCTCATGACCTACTGTTATCACACCTACACGCGCTTTTGCTCTTTGGAATAAACTACTCATTTCCCCTTCATCCTCCCTGCATTCTTTTCCTCTTAAGCTTAGTAAAATCAGCCTTTTGAAACAATGAACAATACAATAATTATTTCAACAATTCTACGATTTCGGATATAATAGAAGAGTGATTACCAACCTGACAACGACGAGAGCATTTACCGAAAGGAGCCTCCTATGATCCAACCGGTTGCAATTTATTTCGAGCATTGTGAGCCGAACTGGCATGTACCCAAAGCAAAAACGAATAACCATATCTTAATACTCGTAACGAATGGAGCCATTCGATATACCATTGAAGATCACACCTTTTCTATGCAAAAAGGCGATCTTTTATTTGTCCCAGAGGGTGTTTGGCGCCATGCCGTAAATACGTCCAAAGACACGCATGACATGTATGTCGCGCACTTCCATTACCAAGGGGACGGGGATGGACTTCCTCTCCTGATCACACCTGAACAGTGCATAACCAGGCCGTTTAACTTTGATTATATGAAGCAAAGATTCTCACTTTTAACCCAACACTGGTTGCGTAAATCCGCCTATTCAGACACCATCTGCCACAGCATACTGCTTGAAATGCTTGCTGTCATCAATGAGGAAATCGATTCCCAATCCCCTCAAGGCAAATCCTATAGTATCGTTATGCTGCTTCAAGGCTACATTCTCAATCATTATCACAGAACCATTACGTTGACAGAATTAGCCGAGTACGCGGATCGAACCCCTAATTATGTGAGCACGATTTTCAAACAAGTGACCGGACAATCCGTCATTGATTACATCCAGCAAATCCGAATTGCTGCCGCATGCGATCTGCTGACCAATTCACAGATGAACGTAGGAGAAATCTCCGATTTTCTCGGATTTTGTGAGCAGTCATATTTTAACAAAGTGTTTAAGAAATGTACTGGCACCCTGCCCTCAACCTATATGAAAGAGAAGGTTCAAGTATGGAAAGCTTAGGCTGTATCGATGGTATGCCGCTGTACGTTTCTACCTTCCTATTACGGCTAATCCGCTAACAAATAGAGGCTCTCCCTTATCGGTATAGGAAAGCCTCCTCTTATGAAACTATGTGTTTGCTGCAATTCTTTCAGCAATTTGATGTAAGTTCGTTAAGCTAAGCTGCACGCAATCCATTGGATTGCCTGGACACACATCCTGCTCCACAACGTACCATTCAACGCCATTCTGCTCGCCCCATATCAAAATAGGATCGAAATCGATCACGCCCGTGCCAATTTCAGCATACGTCTGCCTCTCATCGTCGCTCATATCCTTCACATGCATGGTCGGCATCCGACGGCTGTATGGACGAATAAAAGCTGCTGGATCTTGCCCGGCTTTCTGCACCCAAAACACATCAACTTCGGCCAAAACGGCATTATCCGCAGAAGGCTCAAGTATGTACGTCAACGCATTCATCCCGTTAACACTTGTTTCAAACTCGAAAGCATGGTTGTGGAAGCTGATTGTAAAACCACCTGGCTGTACTTCCTTCGCAATCTCATTTAATTGGCTGTGAAATTGCTGGTAGCCCTCCTCGTTTCGAAGCTCATGTGGCACGGAGGGACAGATTAAGGTTGACGTATTCAATAGACGAGCTTCCGTAAGCACGCTCTCCAAGTCTGTCGTTAAACGTTGAAATGAGATATGTATACCAGCCGTTTGCAAGCCTGTTTCTTTTAACACTTCGGCAATCTCCTCTACCGAATAACTGTGCAGACCAGCCAGCTCAACCCCTGCCCAACCCATTTGCTTCAGTTTTCTTAGAACGCCTGGGAAATCTTGTTCACATTCGTTACGCAAAGTATAGAGCTGTACAGCAAATTTTTGTTTCATATTATAAGCCGCCTTCGCTATGATTTAATTTGGATCGATCGTGGTATAATCTGATCTGGTGTGAGGGCAATCTCCCCATACCGTATCGTAATGTCCCGCTTCTCACCTGGAAGCAAGTCGAAATATTCGTCACTCATCTGAATCGTCTCCTCCAGCCCGAAATGCACCGCGTGCGCAAAAGCTTCGCTTGAAACCGTGCAGCGAGTTTGCCCAGGTTCGATGGCTTGGATGTTGGATACTTGTAATTGCGGGTCAGGTAAACTGCGATTACGAAACACTTCGCTTTGTAGGACGGCAGGTATTATCTCGCCGGGATTACTTACTGCCTTCACAAAGATACAAGCATCGCTCGATAAGTAGGAAGGTGATGGCCATTGAAGAACAACCTCCCGCGAAAATGGAGAAAGTTCTACTTGAATCTCCTGTGATTCTTTTCGGATCCCATCATAATAGACAAGTCCATATTCCAGGGTTTCACGAATAACTGTGCTCGTTTCATTGATTGCCGTAAGCTGAATCATCCCATCCTGTTCGCGAATAATGAGCTTTACCGGCGCTAATGCCCGTTTCACAAAATAGTACGATATCTTGCGCGTTGCGTAATAATCAATGATGGACCAGCCCACTTCCCCCCAGCAGTCATTGTACATCCAGAATAAAGCGCCAGAACAAAACAATTTGGCACGAATTGCCTCGAGTGAATAAGCTAGCATGACACCCTGACATAATCCTGCATACAACAAGTAATCGTCGATCTCCAAGTGTACGGTATCCACATAATGCTTGTGAATGCCAGCAAGCACGGTATCCCTTTCGAAATAATTATTATGAAGCTGCCAAAGCTTGCTATTGAGATCCAGCTGCTCACCATGATGGTAGATAACTGTGGATGCCTTCCGACATGGGCCAAGGTAACCATATTCCGAGACAAATTTAGCCGTAACTTTGTCATATTCCTCGGGTGTAATTCGCTTCTCCATGTCTGCATGCATCGTGCAATCGTTCCAATGATGCGTGTCGCCGGCTTGGCTGCCATTCGGGTGCTCACCGCCGTAAGGCGAGCTATTCCAATAAGGAATAGCCGGGCAATTCTGCTGCACAATGCGAGGCGCGATGTCATTGTAACAGACCGCTCCCCCGTAGAAATCGGCAGCTTGCGTCTCATTCCACCATTCCTCAAAGCCCCAATGATTCTCATTGTTGCCGCACCAGAGCGCGAGCGCGCAGTGATTGCGCAACCGCCGAGTTTGGTAGTCCATCTCACGCTCCACTTCGTCCCGGAACCATGCTAAGTGATCTGGATATTTCGCACAGGTGAACATGAAGTCTTGCCAAACAAGAATCCCGTATTCATCACATTTCTCATAGAAAATATCTCTTTCATAGATACCCCCACCCCACACACGCAGCATATTAAAGTTGGCTTCCTTCGCTTCACTTAGCAATGCCTCATATTTGGCATCCGTGACCCGCGCATAGATGGAATCAGCAGGTATCCAATTGCCTCCTTTGCTGAAAACAGTAACTCCGTTGATTTCAAATGCAAACGAACGTTCATCCTGACTCTCAGGGATTTTATCCATGTTAAGGTGAAGTGTGCGTATTCCCACTGAAAAAGTTGGATATTCCACAACATGTGTAGGTGTCAGCAGCATTGCCCGAACCACGTACAGCGGCTGTTCCCCCATCCCATTGGGCCACCAAAGCTTGGCATCGGCCACTTCCATCGAGATTGTGACATAGTTCAGCCCAGAACGAAGACAACAGTCTTTGTGAATGATCTGTACCTGGTCCCCCTGAAAAAGGAGTTCCAGCTTCAGTTCCGTTTCTAAGGTTTGAAACGGATGCAGGTTCTCCAGTTCCAATTGAAACTGTACGTGTGCAGCTTTACCCGCAGCGTCCAAGCTTGTTGTTGTGGCGTGAATATCTCGAATATGGAAACTGTTGGTACAAGTGATACTAACCTCACCCATGATCCCACATGTCACTACTCTTGGTCCCCAATCCCAACCCCATACATATTGTGGTTTTCGCAGCATACCACGGCGATGGTCGCCTCTATGCCTGATCTGCTCGTTCTCATATACCACTTTCGCCTCACGAATGAGCGCAAAGTCGTTCTCCGAATAGTGCTCTAAACCAGAGGTAACGCGAACAAAGAGTTGATTAACGCCTGGTCGCGCCTTCCCTTTCACATCACAAGCAAACGGATAAAAAGCGCTGCGATGATGGCCCAAATGACAATCATTCAACCAGATATCTGCTTCTACATCCAAAGATTCAAATTGAAGAACCATTCGCTCTGAACGCAGCTGTTCCTCCGTTAACTCAAAAGTCTTCTTAAACCACCAAGAGCGATTCTCCGTCCATTCACTCGCAAAGCACTGATCAGCCACTAGCGGTTCTGCTATGATGCCTTGCTCGATGAGCGGCATATGTACATCACACGGCAAATCCGTCCGAAACCAATCCTGCTCTTTCTGTTTAACTTGCCAGAGATCGGCCGCCTGACGATAGAGCGGCTCCGACGTTAGCTGCCAGTCTTCATTTAATAGTTGTTTCATTGTCTACGCACCTCTTATTTTAAGATTCCGATAAGAGCCAAATGGAAATTCGTCCCTGAACATTCCTCTCGGTTCCCGTGAACAACCTGCAGCTCAATATGATGCAGGCCTTCTTCCAGATCATCAGCGATCCAGTAGATGCGTAACCAGCCCGCGTCTTCGCACCAGTTCGGTCGATCCCGACAAGTCGTGATCTCAGGACCTCCGTCGAGCTTATACGTGAATTCAGCTGACTTTTTGCCAAAATCGAAAGCTAGCGCTAACCCTTTGCCGTTAAATGAAAAGGATAGCTTCGCGCCGATGGCCGATGTGGTCAAAATCTGATCAACCCTAGGCATGTGAGCCGTTGCTCGTCTGATCATCCAAGGTCCTTCCAACTGGACCGTATCCAACGAAAGTGTTTCCACATGGCCCCAGTGATGGATATTTAAAGGTGTCGGAAGGGAAATTTCGGTTACGACACTCTCCTCGTCGGGAATCGTTAGCAATACTTTTTCCAAATACGCAATCACACACTGTCCATAACTCAGACTGCCTCGATAGGTAGGATGCAGCCCATCCGGCAGCCATTCATCCCAGGTCATTCGGCCCTTCTTCACTTCCTGCCAGGCATGCTGCCCCACCCAAACCGAGCTGATGCCGTAATGCGCTGCTAATTCTTCGAATTCAGAGATGCTGGCTGGGACCTCACCCTGCGACATCTCCTCGTACATTTTCTGGCAGTACGTATAGATAATTACGAGCTCACTATGTCCATCAGCCAAGAGCTTGCGGATCAATCCCTCTCTCGCCCGCATCCGCTGTTCAGAAGGTGTATTGTAATCATTGACAGCAAATTCAATAAAGGTCAGATCACATTTACGGTTAATTACATCTCGCTCTGCACGAAATACAGCCAAATCACTTCCAGTCGCACCAATCGCTGCATTCTCAACCGTAAAGTGAACGTGAGGAAACGATTCGACAAACCAACGCGCGACAGGCTCTGGCCAATTCGCCATCACGCTGCTATCTGCTGTAATTGACCCACCTATGAAACCTAGTGTTACTTGACCTTCTTGCAGCTTTTTTCTGACCTGTGTTAAACGATTACGAACCTGTATCTTCTCCATGTTGAATTCATCTCCGCTTGAATTTCGAGTATGCTGAGTAGATCGGACAATTTCCCAAATCCTTAGTTTAAAAGTAGCTAACACCTGCCTGAATGTATACTCTAAATTACGTCAAATCTTCTAAAAATGGTAATGAGTAACGGATCTACGTTCCGTATCGCTGTAGTTGAAGGTCAAAATTAAAATAATAGACCGAACCCACCTGTTACTTGGTGTGGTTCGGCCTATTTCACATTATTTCTGAATAGCTTCCATAATCATTTGAAAAATGATGAGATCCTGCAAATAATCTTCTGGTGTCGTTTTGGGCGGTATTCCCTTCGAAACGACTTCGTGGAAGTATTCCAGTTCAACCACATAAGCATCCTTGTAGGTCGGTCGAACCGTTGATTGATCGAAGCTGTCTCCAATCGTCTCGCTGATATGCAGCGTAGTTGGCAGTTGTCTGATATACGGCGTATCGTACTGGATGAGGACGGACTTGTTCTCGCCATAGACCTCGATATGCGCATCAAATCTGCCTTGTTGATCCATCCCCGTCTCAAAGGTGACATTGAAGCCGTCATATTCGAAAATGGCATTCTTGAATCTTCCGCCTAGCCAAGCAGATGCTGCTTTAACCCGAATCGGCATGCCAATTAGCTCTCGCATTGCTGAAATGTCATGGCTGTTCAGTCCGAGCAACAAGCCATAGGCGCCATACATCTCATCTGGCAATTCGCCAATCGCCTCTCTCATCAATCTGGCATTCCGCTCTTTGCGATCCTGAACCGCTTCAGCGGGAATATCATTGAAACGATAGATAGGACTAGATTGACGCGTGAAAAATTGATTCGGGCCAATGATATCCCGCACTCTGGCGTACACAATCGAACCAAGCGACTTTACCTCTTCAATCGCTTGAAGATAGGCTGGAGCAAAACGTCTCATGTAACCAACCATGACTTGAGCTTCAGACGCATCGCGCGCTTGTAAGATCTCATGAACCTCCGCTGGCGTCACACACATTGGCTTCTCAACGAAAACATAAATGTTCCTCTTCAATGCCGCAACGGTACATTCGGTGTGATATTCCATGTTATTCAGCACAAACACAGCGTCAAGCTCCGACTGTTCCAGCATGTCATAGACGTTTGTAAATAACTGTTTCACACGATATTTCTCGCCCATCTTAGCTAACAGCATCTGCGAAATGTCGCAGAATGCTGTCAGCTCATACTTCTCAGACAGTGACTCCAGTATCGGCAAATGAACCACTTGCGCAACTTCTCCTAAACCGATAATGCCTACTTTTATCTTGGTCACTTTGATAAACTCCTTTTTTAATGGTTCCCTGTGTAGTTACCTTATTTCAATATTGAAATACAACAATCGGATCAACACCAATATCACGCGTGCTTTCCTTTGTCGTACCGCCATACGTCATGCTGAACGTATAACTTCCGGGCAGCAATTCTTTACTAACTTCTCCCGATATTGCTGGTCCGAGGTTCTGCCAGCTTCCCCCCGAGTAGAACTTGGCACTACCTCCGCTGAGAGGATTACCTGCATTATCTTTCACTTGCAGAGTAGCCTTCACGGTTTGAAAGCTGACGACTGGATTCGTGACTGCATTTTGGATCGTTTCTTTACGTTTGCCTGCATACGTCAAACCGAACGTATACGAATCGGCAAATAATTCCCGGCTAATTTCTCCACTAACCGTTGTGCCCATCGGCCTCCAAGTGCCGCCTGAATAATAGTCGACAACGGCTCCATCAAGTGGATTGCCTTGGCTGTCCTTCAACTGCACATTCACCTTCACTGTGTTAAAAACAACAGTGCTGCTGGCTGCTGTATTCTGAACAATCTCCTTGTATTTCCCTTCAAACGTCATCCCAAACGTATACGTTTCAGGGAACACTTCCAAGCTGATTTTCCCACCGATCGTCGTGCCCAGTGTCCGCCAACTGCCGGCGGAGAAGAACTTCACGCTGCCGCTATCTAATGGGTTCCCTTGGCTGTCTTGCAGCTGTACTTGAACCAACTCTGTTTGAAATACTAGGCTTGCACTAGTTCCAATATCTTGCGTAAGCTCTTGCGTTTTGCCTTGATAAGTCATTGTGAAGAGATAGCTCTTCTCACTTAACGACTTACTCACATAGCCAGAGGCATCAGTTACACCAAAGTCTTTCCATGTGCCGTCCAAATATTTCACAATACCACCGCTTAAAGGATTGCCAGTGCTGTCTTTTAGCTGAACCTTCACAGCTGTAGCGGCGAGATTAAAGCTTATGCTCTTCGCTGTCTCGCTATTGCCCGCTAAGTCGATCGCTCGGTACTGGAGCGTATAGGTCCCCTGCTTATCAAAGGTAAGCGCAGCGGTATAAGGCGTCCATGTCGCTCCATTATTTACGCTATAGACGATCTGATCAATACCAGACACATTATCAGAAGCACTTAACGTGACCGTAACAGGGCTGATATAGGCGCCGCTCGTTCCGTCCGGTGTTGATGGGACAACGACTGAAGTTGTTACTGGAGCCGTTCCATCGATACGGACAGTAACGGTTTGCGTCGCCTCCTGATTACCGGCTAAATCCTTGCTGTAGTACTTCAGAGAATGAACGCCTTCACCAGCAATTGAAACAACATTCCCGGTTACGTAAGCCCCATTATCCAGACTGTAGAACGTACCTGCTACACCGCTTTCCAAGTCGTTAGCTGTCAAATGAACAACTTGATCCGTCGACTGCCAACTGGATGGTGCATCACTGATCGTAACGGGCGGCACATCATCTACATACACGGTAACTGATTGCTGATAACCGCCGTCTACTGTTGTTGCTGTTACCGTTGTCACGCCATAGGTAACGCCTGTAACCGTACCGCTGGCGTTAACTGTCGCCACAGTCGGTGAACTTGAAACCCAATTAATTGCTTTGTTGGTTGCACTTATTGGCAGCACACTTGGCACAATCGTTTCGAGTTGCCCCTTGGACAACGTTAGTGTGCTTTTATTTAAACTCAATCCCGTTGCAGCAATCGTTAGCGGTCTGACTTCAACATCATCAACATAAAAAGGATTGCCGGCACCCGGAATTTCCGTGTATAAAAACATAGTTGGCTCTGTTACAACCCCTGTTTCATTGATGATAAGGCTCCCTTGAACTTGTTTCCATGCGGTAGAGCTGAGAGGTGGACTGTAAAACATAATGTACTGAATAGGTATAGGATTACCGTCTACCTTATATTGCAAGCCGATCCTAATCGTCTCAGTTGTGGTAGAACCAGATGCTATTTTCGCCCAGGCCGAGTAGTAATACGGTTTCCCCTTTTCAATAGAGACAGGGAATTTGACACCTCCGTATCGATCTGTCTTCGTTAGAAGCAAGGATTGCAGGCCGGAATGATGTTCATCTGTGGTTAGCGTAGGCACGGATAAATACGTGTAATTAGGAGCCGCTAATGTACTGCCTTCCATACCCGGGTCTGCGATAAGATTCGTTCCTTTCACCGCATTTGTCGGATCTGTTACGTTAACCGTTGCGACGGCCACAATGCCCGAATCGTCCGAGGTTGCTTTTATTTGCGTTGAGCCCGTTCCCATTCCTGTAACCGTTCCATCAGCAGCGACGACAGCCACACGGGGATTCACGGATTCCCATTTAATCCCCTTATTCGTTGCGTTTGCCGGGGTAATATTCGTTACAATCGTTTGCTGGATGCCCAGCGGCAAGCTAAGCGTGGTTGGCGTTAGCGACAGCCCCGTAACCGCAACCGTTGCATCTACCGTTACGAGCACCGTTGCCACTTTACCCCCGTCTACCGATGTTGCCGTTATGGTTGCTGTGCCCAAGCTTGCACCATACACCATGCCGTTCACATCCACGGTTGCAACACTCGGATTGCTCGAACGCCATATTAACTCTTTGTTGCTGACATTCGCTGGTGTGAACACAGGAACCAATGCCTTGGTTTTACCAACACCTACCGACATTGACGTCGCACCTAAACTGATATCTGATGGATGAACCCAAACCGAGCTTCCCGAATCTGTTATTGGCTTAACCGCAACATCATCGACATAGTAAACACCGCCTGGATTGTCAATCTCCGTATAGAGATACATCAGAACATTCGATACGACTCCTGATTCCTGAATCGTGTAAGTACCTTCGATCTGTGTCCAATCTGCCGCTTTTAGGCCAGGGCTTGTGAATATAATGAGTTGTTTGGGAGGCCCCCCGTCCAAGTTATATTGGATTCCCACCCTCAAGGTTTCATTGGTCGTCTTACCTGCAGCCAACTTTGCCCATGCTGAGTACGTATACGGCTTACCTTTTTCCACATTCACTGGAAAACTAATACTGCCGTAACGTGTCGCTTTCGTGATCTTAATGGACTGATGGCCGCTATGAGATTGTGTCGTATCCTTTACAGCAGATGTAACATTCTGCAGCCCATATTGTGAAGTTTTACTTCCTTCAAATCCTGGATCTTCAATGAGATTATCTCCTTTTAGCGCAATTGTTGGCGTTATTTCCAATTGTACGGAATCCAAACTGAAAACTCCGGAAGCCGTCGTTGGCACCACTTGGAGCTGTTTAATAGTTCCCGTCCAAGCAGCTAAGCTTGACGTATCAAACACATATTCTCGATAGACGGAATCGTTCGGGAGTATATAGGAAGAGATCATTTTCGCCTCATTCCAACTGGTATCCCCGGTCGTCGTAAAATAAATCTTCGCCTCATCGCCGCTTGTCATGTTGTTCATTCGGACGCGAATCCGCCTAATATCAGAAGCCGCAATATTCAAAGCGTCTGGTGAAAGAATAGCAGGCTGCACACTTCCGGAAATCCCATTTGAAGTTCCGCTGAATACGCCATTCGCCACGACGGGATTCGAGATTTGGCTGTTAGCCGTCCAACCGGCACTCGTCGCAAAATCATATGTGATCGCCGTTGGATATACACGGATGGTTTGCGAAGTTGCATCCCATTTGGCAATCGCGCCAAAAGCTTGGCGAAGATAGCTAAGCGGTGCCATCACCGTTCCGTTGGCAAGCTTGACAGGTGCTTTCTCTAACGTAATCGCCTGACTACCTTTGAAAGCTGTGAGATCACCGACCTTTATTTTATGGACGACGTTATCTTTCACTGCCAACAGCGTATTCGTCGCAGGGTCCCATTCCGGTTTTGCGCCTATTTGCAAGTACATGTCTTTCATGGGAACCATGACGATGCCATCCTGTAAGAGGGCTGGTTGGCTGAACGGTTTATACGTGCTGTCTACATAAGTCCGAATACCGGGCTGTGGCGAATAAATCGTTCGAATGTAATCAATACTGATCGGTCCCACAGCGGAAATCGGATCGATCCTCAATTGCCGGATCGTCCCCGTCCAGTTCTTGTTTCTCCACGCCTCAATAATGTATTCCGTATAGCCACTATCCAACGGATTGACATAGAAGCCGACGGCCTTAGCCTCATCCCAGGTTCCATCTGTCTCCGTCGTAAAGAAGAAGCGGCCGTCAATATCATTCGCACTGTTCTTCATTCGAATCACAAGATAAGGAATATCTTCCGCCTTAATTCCGAGGTGATCAGCGGAACGTATGCCGGGATCCGTGTTATTCGTTACCCCCGAAAAACTGCCGTCCTGAACCGTCACGTCCACAATTTGCTTCTCAACTGTCCAGCCCTCGGCGTCTCCGGCAGTATTGAACTCCCACATAATCCCGTAGACATTCGTCATCACTGGCTGCGGTTGGTTTAAATTAGGAACCACTCTCCCAGCCGGATATAGGGTATTGATTCGATCTTTCTGAGTCTGCGTTGGCACACTGTCCGTATGCGGTTCGCTGTTTCCAAACACATTGCGAATCGCATCCACATAACCGAAACCAGCTAGCCCAGCAGGCATAATAAAGTGACCTTCTCCAAACTCATTCCAGTTATCTAGCATCACCAGCTTTTTACCTAGACTGCCCGCAGACAGTGAGGGCATGAAGCTATCCTTCGTCCACTGTGCCAAGGACTGGAATTCCGACGGCGTCGCATAATAACCGAAGTTCAGGCCCCAAGCTGTATCATCTCTGCCCATGCTCAAACCAGGGATAATATCGATGGCGCCGGCATCCTTCTCCTGCGTCATTTTTAGTTTCTGAAACTCCGGATGGCCGCCGAAGGAGCCCCAGGAATACGCATACACGCCATCAAAACCGACAGCCTTGCGGTTCAACAACTGCTGTGGGTCTGTTCCGTTATAAACATTGAGCAGGATTATATCCGCAAACCCCGCTTTTTTCACTTCGCTTCGCAAGTAGTCCAGTTCCGTCTTAGCGGTCGAAATGCTGTTACCAAAAGCTTTTATCATCTCCTCATAGTTATAAATGGTGAAGACTGGTTTGTTATCAATCTTCAAATAACGCGGATCTTTAAAATAATATTCAATCCAGTACGGAATCAGATTCGTTCGGAAATCTTCAGCATCCTTGACCTTGGAATTGAGGTTTTCAAACATAATTGCGAATTTGGTTTGATCGCTATACGCACCATTAAAATAACCGTTATCCAAAGCATGGGATAAATACGAATCTTTTATCGGCATCCGATTGGTGTCTCCACCAAGTGGCCTGAACCAACAGGACATCTGGAAATCGATCCCGTGCTCTTCCAGCCATTTCGACTCCCAATCCGCCGTTTCCGGGTTGCCTTCATCATAAAAACCAAGAAGAGGTGTCCGATCTGGGTACGGCTGAATCATATCCCACCCCAGATGATGCCCTTCCCGCCACATCGGGCAGCTTTGGACGCCCACAAGCGGAGCATCCACGCTCTTACTGACCGCAACAGGAGCCGGCACATAGTCGGCTGGGAGGGGAACTGTTTTATACAAGAGAATGTCATCCAGCCACATCTCCCCCCGATACGCAGAGGAGGTCGTGAACTTGAGGGTGTCGACGGAAACCGCGCCCGGAGCCAGTGCTACAACTTCATCGCTGCGCTTATCGTTGATATAGATATCCGCTGTAGCCGTCGCCCAGTTCACTTTGATCTGAATGTGCGTCCACAGATTCGCTAAATACTTGTATTTCA
Organism: Paenibacillus pectinilyticus; assembly: GCF_001700435.1. Classification (GTDB taxonomy): domain Bacteria; phylum Bacillota; class Bacilli; order Paenibacillales; family NBRC-103111; genus Paenibacillus_E; species Paenibacillus_E pectinilyticus. Next base: position 576,026 of record NZ_LYPC01000027.1, on the reverse strand, counting down.
GCGAGACAGTTTGCCCGCTGCTGTTGACATAAGCCAAGTCATCGCCCGCAGTCGTTAGTTTGATGACGCTCGTCGTTCCGCTTTTTAGCTCAGCTTCTAATCCATCCGCCTTCTGCTTGTAAAGAACCTTGAAGTCGTAGGTAAAATTATCCGCTATTTGCGATATCGACTTCGACAGACTCATACTGCCGGTGCTACTAGCCGCACTCAGCTTCATGCTGTTGATATCTGGCTGCGGGGAACTAAGCATACTGCCCACAGTGATTGCGCCGCCTGACGTAACCGCAGTCCAATCCTGCGGAATCGCGCCACCGTCAACGACCGAAATGAGCCTTTCATTGACGACGTACCCTTTGTAGATTTTCAATGGACCAAAGTAGAAATCCCCCATGGAGGCGTCGCCTGTTTGCACTTGAAACTGGTTTAGTGATGTTACCGCATTTTTGAACGATGCTCCGTTTGCCTTCTTTACACCATTGATGTACACATCCGTTGTATGCGCGTTCAAGTTGATGACAACCTTAATTCCATACTCTATGTTCGCTGCATAGGTTTGCAAGGGCAGCACGGTGTTTGCGGAAGTCTCCAGACTAAGCGTGTTATTTTGCGTTATTAGGCTCACGCCTGCAACATCGTTACTGAGCAGCTGCCATTTCAAACCGTCAATGATCGACATAGGCTTTATCCGGAATTCCATGGTTAGTGTACCTTCGTTTTGCGCAACAAATTTCTTTTTCATAGAAACGGGCAGCACCGTGCTCGTATCGCTGATTTTGAAATTTGTGTTATACAGGCTGACCAAAGCCCCTCCTGCAGCGCGAACATCCCACCCGGACGGCTGACTATTCCCTGGTGTCAAGGAGGATAAGAACGAGAAATCCTCATCGATTACATAAGCTGTATCAGGTCTGGTGGCTTCCGCGCTAACATCCGCTGACTGAAAAACAAATATGAAAGCGCACACAATAAATGAGGTAAGGAGAATACCTAATCGCTTTCTAACCATCATTACACTCCCTTTTCCAATGGATTTGCTTTTTGGAAACAATGACACTGCCCTCAGTCAGCAGTGTCATTGTGTCATAAGATCATGTCATTATTTAATTTCCAGCTTTCCAAGCATCATATTGCTTCTGAATCTCTGCCATTATTTTATCTATACCTGCATCAACCAGTTTCTTCTTCGTATCCTCAACATACTTCGCGTAGTCCGGCATGGATCCCGTTGTAAAGATCGGATTCGCCTCTTTATTAACAGCACCGATTTGAGCAATCTCCGTTTTGACAGGTTCATTATTAAAGACAAATCCGAGCAGACCAGATGCCTTGCCGTTTTCATTCGTTTTTCTCATCGCTTCCAAAGCTTTCGTTGAATTCCAGTTGGAATCCCATTGATCCCAAAGAGGCCCGAGCCAGTTATGCCAAATCGCCCATGTTTGTTCAGCACCGGTTTTGGCTTCGATCGTTGGGTTAGGATCTTTAACCGTACCCGATTTAACCGTGTAATTTTTACCTTCCACGCCATAAGCAAGTGTATTCAATAAGTACTTATCACTCCAAATATAATCGAGCAGCATCATAGCTCTTTCTGGATTCTTCGAAGTTGCACTAATCGCTGTCGCAGCAGCCGTCATGGAAGCCGTTGAAATGGTCGGCTGTGAGCTGAATGTTTCAACGGTTGGGAATCCATACGTGCTTGTCGATTTCGACCCATCCTCGGTATAACCGCCTGAATCACGAAGTACGGCATATTTCCCTGATTTCGCTTCAGCCAGATAATCCGTCTTGATTGCGGCATCTTTGGCAATATAGCCTTTCTTATAGAAATCATTCATGATTCTATAATTTTCATAGTTTTGCGGGATATCAAGGGTTTTGACGAATTTCCCTTCCTTCTCGCTGAAAGATATGCCACCTACGACGGTTGTATAGTCGGGTAACCCTACGCCAGAAGTCGCTCCATTGGCCGTTGCAATGACTGGAATCATGTTCGGCTCATTTTCCTTAATCGTTTTTAAGAATGGCTCTAAGTCGCTGAGACTCTTGACATTCTTATAATCGAATTTATATTTCTCAACTAAATCTTTCTTAAATACATACGCAGATGCCGGACTGTAAGGTGTCTGAGCAGGAATCGCCATGATCTTCCCTTTGTACGTAACAGCTTTCCAAGCACGCGGATCTACTTTCTTCAAAATATTTTGCCCATACTTCTGCAGTAAGTCATCAAGCGGCATAAAGGCGCCTTTTTGCACATTCGCATTTAAATTATTAGATGTGTTTGAGGTAAATACGAGATCGTAGGGCTCGCCAGCAGCTGACTTCAGCTTGATCTTATCTTCCCAGCCCGCGTTATCAATTAAGTTAAAGTGCACATTTGCATTAATTTTTTCCTTGATCAGTTTGTTCGCTACCGCTTCAACCGCTTCTTGATCCTTCATGTTGTCGATCGGTTTTGGCATGAACCAGCTAATATCAACGAAATCTTTCGTCGGATTCGTAGTTGCCGCCGCCGTACTAGCAACTGGGCTAGCGCTAGCGCTTTCATTCTTTTTCTCAGTTGTGCTGCAACCGCTAATTACAATCGTTGTTGCAAGCAAGACGGATGTTCCTGGTCCAAACCATTTTGAAGCTTTTACTTTTTGACCTTTCACGTGGATGCCTCCCTTATATCGTCTTTATATATAATTTACAGACGCAGCGTGTTTTTCCTGCATCTGAAACTATCAACCCTTTACCGAACCTACCGTTATCCCCTGCACAAAATACTTCTGAAACAGTGGGAACACAAGCAGCATCGGTCCTGCAGCCAAAATACACATCGCCATGCGAGCACTCAAGGAAGGCACTTGCATACCTGGTTTCACCAGTCCATATTGAATGGCCTCGCTCGAGTTCAAATACTCCATATTTTTGAGAACACGAATTAGTAAATATTGCAGCTTCATCAAGCTATTCTGATCCATATAGAGCAAGGTCAGCCACCAATCATTCCAATACTGGAGTGCAAAGAACAGACCTAATGTAGCCAAGGCTGGTTTGGATATCTGCAGCACAATTTGCGTGAAAATCCTGAGCTCCCCTGCGCCATCCATTTTCGCTGACTCAATGATCGCATCCGGTATGGTCTGCAAGAAGCCTTTCATCAGCAGCACGAACCAACCGCTAATCAAATATGGCAAGATGAGTGCCAGGATATTATTTCTGAGGCCCAGCCATTTCACCATGAGGATATAGGAAGGAACCATCCCGCCATGGAAGAGCATGGTGAAAAATATGAAAAAGGCAAGGAACGAACGGTAGGAATAGTCTTTGCGCGAAAGCGCATATGCGTAGGTCGTGGTTACCCACATCCCGATTAAAGAACCTACGACTGTCGTACCGATCGTAACCAGATAAGAATTCAGCAGAACCTTAGGATCGTGCAGGATCACCTTATAGGCATCGAATGTAAAATTTTTAGGAATCATGGAATAGCCATATTTAATAATGTCATTTTCCGTTTGAAAGGAGGTTCCTATAATGACAAGAAAGGGAAACACACAAACTGCGCATAACAAGATAAATAGGATATGAATGACTAATTTTCCCGCTGTAATTGGCGGCCGTACACGAATTGATCTTTGAGGATTCATAGACGATTCTCCTTAGAAAAGTGAGTTTTCTGGATTGATCCTTCTTACGATGAAATTGGTTATCAGTACTAAGCAGAATCCAACAATCGATTGGAAAAAACCTGCTGCTGAAGCCATGCCAATATCACCAATATCAATAAGAGATCTATACACGAATGTATCAATGACATCTGTTGTCTGATAGATCAAGGATGAATTCAACGTCACATTGTAAAACAAACCGAAATCACTGTAGCAGATACTTCCTATTTGAAGAATAACCAACATAATGATCATCGGTTTAATCATAGGCACGGATATGGAAAACGCCTGCCGAATTTTACTGGCTCCATCAATTTTGGCTGCATCATAATACTCAGAATCAATGCCCATGAGAGCAGCGTAGTAGATCACTGATCCATAACCAAGTCCCTTCCAAACCGCTGCAGCCACTAGAATGTAAGGCCAATACTGCGGCTCGCTATACCAAAGGATCGGCGCTTTACCCACTGCAACTAAGACACTGTTGATAACGCCATGCTCCATATCAAACAACGCCCTAAACGCAAAGCCAGCAACCACCCAAGAAATAAAATAAGGAATGAACAGGATCGTTTGATACACCTTCACAAATTTACGGCTGAGCTCAAATAATAATAAGGCAATAATAATGGAGAGGAACGTCCCCAATATAATGAAAACAGCGTTATACAGAAGCGTATTACGCAGAACGCGATACAGCACATTCCCATTAAATAAGAAGCCGAAATTGTCTAACCCGACCCAAGGACTGTTCCAAATGCCAAGATTGTACTTATAATTCTTAAAAGGAAGCAGCAATCCGTAAAGTGGTACATAATTAAAAAGTAAAATCAACAGGAATCCAGGCAGTGCCAGCAGGGTCACTCCGAAATTTTTCTTGAAAATCCTTACCATCCATTCAACACATCCTAGCCTTTAATTTTGACTGCCATCTTTGTTAATAACCCAACTTTAGGCGATGGCTTAGGGATTGTATATTGTAATCTAGGTATTTTCCTTCAAAAATGTGTAGGTAACTGCTTTACCATGAAGTTTAAAAACTATAATTCTAAGTAGTTACTCTAACCTATGTGTTTATCATGGAAAAACCAAGCTGCATCCTCCACCGAATTCACTTGATATTGTATACTGGACAAGAAGAATACACGGAGAGGAGCGTAGTCATGCGAAGAGTGCAAATGCCCTATCGATATATGATCGATGAATTCCTCTCCCCATCCTTCCATTTCAGTATCTCTGAGTATGAGGTAAGTCGAATTCACGAATTGCACGGCCATGAATTTTTCGAGATGGAGATTATATTATCTGGTAGTGGCACACAAATAATGAACGGAGAGTCATCCCTGCTTCTCGCAGGATCGGTATATCTTTTGACCCCCGTCGACTTCCATACGATTATTCCTGATCCAGGCCACCCGCTTCGTCTCATCAATATGAAATTTACCGAGGAATGGCTCGATGAGGAACTGCGACTCTTGCTCTTCCAACAGCCGGATCGCTTGTCGATCCGCTGTGATAACTCGTTACTGGCTTACATGGAATTGGAATGCCGCAGGTTAATGAAGGAAAGCTCGGAATCACGAATAGGTACAAAACAAGCCATCCGTGCCACGTTAGATAGGATGCTTGTCGATATCCTGCGTATGATTCCAACGGAACCTCAAGTGACGTTAGATACATCACTTAGCGAAGCGCCTGAACGAATAAAGCTGCGTAAAGCTTTGAACTATATCGATTTCCATTTTCGCGAACCCATAACACTCCAACAGGCTGCAGCGCATTCCTCATGGAGCCCCAATTATTTCAGCGAAAAATTCAGTCATATCATGGGCCAATCGTTTCAGCACTATGTCCAGGAGCACCGACTTCAATTTGCGCATAGGCTGCTGTTCAATTCCAACTTACCTGTTACGGAAATAGCCTTGGCTTCCGGCTTTAATTCCTTACCATATTTCATCCGTTGTTTTAAAAGAAAGTACGGGTTGTCACCCCACGCAGGACGGCGGGTTTTATGAAGGCGTTGAATGACAAAAAAGCTTGATTTCTCAAGCTTTTTCCGTTTCGGTTATCTTTTGGTTTTCCTTCAGCAGCGGGATGAAAGCTTGGAAATAAAGCCAGTGGCCATAATCATTCGGATGATTGATGTTATTCAGGAGCAGACTTTCCGCCGATTTGCCTGCGGCCAGTTCCTGCTCCCAAATCGCAGTGACGTCAGCTACGCCGATACCGTATTCCCGGCCCAGCCGGCGAATGATTTCCGCATACGTGCCCGTCGATCCGCTGGCATACCACCATTTCGGATTTGGCATACAAGGCGTCACGAGCACAAGATCGCTGTTGTCCAACTCCTTGACAGCCTCAATCATTTGACGTAGATTGCTTTCAAAATCCACCGGCGAAACGCCAACCCCTTCCCCATATTTGTTCTGATCGTTCATACCGAATCCGATGATCACGAGATCTGGTTGCAAAGGAATGACATCGCGCTGTATGCGATTCTTTCCAGCTGTGCTCGTTTCACCACCGACTGATTTGTTTATCAGACGGATTCGGCTGTTCGGGTAGTAGTCATTGAGAAATTGATGAACCCGATTGAAGTACATAAACTTTTCTTCGCTCGCTTCCCCTCCTGCACTAATGCTGTCACCAAAAACAACGATGGAACGCTCCTCGCTGGTTTGCAATTTGGAAAGCCATCGCTCCACCCCAGCTCCTTTTCCGCTATCATGGGCAACGAAGCTGTCCGTAAATGGATCGTTATCATACACATAATCCCCATACACCGTAAATTCACGATTACTGCAATTTTTGAACACTGTATGATCAAACACCGTTTGACCGTATAATTCGTGACGGGACCAATCTGGAATCAGGCTTTGTTTCGTCCGGCGTACGACACCGCGATCGTAATCGACAACATAGTCTATTCCCTCTGCGTAAATGATATTGTTTGGATGATTCTCATCCGCATGACTCCTTACTACCATAACCTCCTTGGCTAAAGGACGGTATCGGATAGACATGTTCTCTTCTTTTACAAAAATGAATGCTTCCGCAGTCTGTCGGCGGCTCTTTGGATTCATGGGCACGCAACTCCTTCCATTATAAAAACTTGTCACACTTCAACATTAGGCCATGGTAACGATAAAGTATATTGCACATTAGGCATTTTTCTTCAAAAATGGATAGCCTCCTAACTTTCTACTCACTCTGAGTTATCAGAATTTACGATTATCCGAAAATCGTGCAACTCGTCTGAACATACGATAAGTTTTAATACGAACTCCTTTATACAATAGGTGCAGTATGTACCATTACAAGGAGGTTTCTCTATGACAAATGAATTGTGCCTAGACGGACAATGGAAGCTTTTTTATTTTCCGCAAGGAGAACGGCATATTCACTATCCAGATGAGTTGAGTCGTTTGCAAATACCTTGGATTCATGCTTCTGTACCGGGGAATGTGGAGCTGGATTTGGTCCGTGATGGTCTTCTTCCCGAACCTTTCGTGGGAACGAATATCAATGAACTCCGTCCCTTCGAGTTATATGAATGGTGGTACAGCCTAGAGTTTACTGTACCGTCAACGATGGAAGGCAAACGAACTGAGTTGCTCTTCATGGGGGTGGACTGCTACGCAACCTATTGGCTGAATGGCGAAGAAATTGGCTCGAGCGACAATATGTTTATTGAAGTTAAGCTCGCGACAACGAATTCTTTGATACAGCATGGGGTGAATAAGCTATTCGTCAGGTTGCGTTCCCCCATCATAGAAGCTATGGAACGCAGCACGGATGCGATTTGTTATGGTCCCATTACCAACGGAGAGCAATTATTCGTAAGAAAGGCTGCTCATAGCTTTGGCTGGGATATTATGCCCCGTGCGGTTTCGGCAGGTATTTGGCGATCCGTCTCTCTGGTCGTATGTGAGGATCATGCTTTGACCGATCTTTATTTCTACACCTTATCTGTAGATAAGAATCTTCAGGCCGCACAGATCGGACTGTTTTACAGAGTGGCAACAGATCCCGCGTATTTTTATCATGGATTGGAGATTAGGGTAACCGGTAAGTCGGGAGCATCCGAGTTCCAAATGAGTAAGCCAGTCTTATTTCATGTTGGCAACCTGACAATCTCCCTTGAGAATCCTCATCTCTGGTGGCCGAATGGGTATGGAGAATCTCCTCTATACGAGGTTACAACTGAATTGATCCATCAGGGATGTGTCCTGGCTTCGCGTACAGAGCGGGTAGGCATTCGTCACGTCCAATTCATTCGTACCGAAACGACAACCGCGGAATCGGGAGGTGAATTTCTTTTCAAAATTAACCATACTCCGATTATGTGCAAAGGCTCCAATTGGGTGCCAATGGATGCATTTCATAGCCGAGATGTCAGTCGATACGAACGTGCACTTCAGCTGTTCTGTGAAACAGGGTGCAATATGGTCCGCTGCTGGGGAGGAAATGTTTACGAGGACCATGCGTTTTTCAATTTTTGCGACAGTCACGGGTTGATGGTTTGGCAGGATTTTGCAATGGCCTGTGCGGTCTATCCACAAACACCCGAATTCAGCGAAGCCATGAGAAGCGAAGCCAGCTCCGTTGTGCGCAAACTACGGAACCATCCCTCTCTTGTCCTATGGTGCGGCGATAACGAATGTGACGAGGCGTATCAGTGGTTTGGTCTGCCTGACCCTAACGTAAATCGGATCACCCGAACCGTGCTTCCGCAAGTTATCCAGCAATATGATCCTCACCGGGCATATTTGCCAAGCTCGCCCTATCTGTCACCTGAAGTTATCCAATCAGGGAACATGAACTTAGCTCCCGAACGACATCTATGGGGGCCGCGCGATTATTATAAAAGCAGCTTTTATAAGACGAGTACAGATCATTTTATCAGTGAAATCGGTTATCATGGCTGTCCTAATTTATCTTCTATCCAGACATTCATCGAACCCGAGTATCTATGGCCATTCGATAGCCAGAACGAACAATGGATTACTCACGCAACTGAAGTTAGTGGTTCACAAGGGCATAACGCGACGCGCATTCAATTAATGGCGAATCAAATAAAGGAACTATTCGGCGCTATTCCTGAATCTATGGAGGACTTCATCCTCGCTTCGCAAATTTCCCAAGCTGAGGCCAAAAAATTTTTCATCGAGACGGCCCGACTCAAAAAATGGCGAAAAACAGGGATTATCTGGTGGAATATGATCGACGGGTGGCCGCAATTCTCAGATAGCGTTGTCGATTATTACTACGGAAAGAAGCTCGCCTTTCACTATATTAAGCGTGTTCAGCTCCCTGTCTGCATCATGATCGACGAACCTGCGAATTGGCATGTCAGGGTAGCAGCAGGTAATGATTCTAGAGAATTCGTTGCTGGTACCTTTCGTATCTGGGAGGCAGATTCGAATGAAGCGCTGTTAGAAGGGAAGTTTGATGTGGAGGCTAATGGAACTTCCGAGTTAGGCCAAATTCCTATTTCTCATGCCAAGCAGCAACTATTTCTTATGGAATGGAACATTGATGGACACACCTATGGGAATCACTACCTTCTTGGTTTCCCTGCCTTCTCTTTGGATACTTATAAACGTTGGCTGCCTCAAATTGCTGCCATTACTAACGATTTTCAAGCCGATGCGATTGGTCGATAGGGGGATTTTACAATGGACAAACATGTATTGGAAAACTATATGCATCAACTCGTAGAGCGTTATCCAGAATTGGAAGCATGTACTTCTGATATTCGTAAGGCGTTCCAATTATGCGCAGATACTTACCATTTATCTGGAAAAATACTATTGTGCGGTAATGGGGGCAGTGCCTCCGATTGTGATCATATTGTCGGGGAGCTTATGAAGGGTTTTCTATCCAAAAGGCCTGTCTCCTTATCATTCCGCGATACCTTAGTCGAACAATGGGATCATAAAGTGGGAACTTACTTAGCTGATCATCTGCAGCAGGCGCTTCCTGCCATCTCCCTAACCAATCACTCCGCATTGATAACCGCCTTTGCCAATGATGTAGAACCGGAGATGATATTTGCTCAACAAGTGTATGGTTATGGTCAAAAGGGGGACGTCCTTATGGTTCTCACGACTTCTGGGAATTCCACGAATGTGCTTCGCGCTGTTCAGACTGCGAGAGCGCTGGGTATGCACACGATTGGATTGACCGGAAAACACGGTGGCCATGTAAAAGCGTTATGCGACGTGACCATCACGGTGCCCTGGGAGCGAACGCCGGATATTCAGGAGCGTCACTTACCGATTTATCACATCCTCTGTACGATGCTGGAAAAGGAGTTTTTCGGATGAGTATGCTTGCCGGCCTCGATATTGGAGGAACCAAATGTGCCGTAACAATCGGAACAAAGTTGGATCAGGGAATTCGAATACTTAGTAAAGTTCAATTCCCGACACCCAAAGACCCGCATGAGACCATTCAGCATCTGATATCTACCTTAGAACAATTATTGGCAGAGCAAGAAGGTTTACTTGCAGCGATTGGCATCAGCTGCGGTGGGCCGCTGGACAGTAAACACGGCATTATCCTTTCACCGCCGAATTTGCCTGGTTGGGATCATGTCCCTATTGTTACATCAATTAGGGAACGATTTGGTGTTCCTGTTGGCTTACAGAATGATGCCAATGCCTGCGCCTTGGCGGAATGGCGGTGGGGAGCTGGCATCGGAACGCGCAATATGATATTCCTAACTTTTGGTACGGCCATGGGCGCCGGTCTTATTTTGGATGGCAAACTATACGCGGGGACGAATGATATGGCTGGTGAAATCGGTCATATCCGACTTGAGCCTGCTGGACCCATCGGTTACGGCAAGGAAGGGTCCTTTGAAGGATTCTGTAGTGGAGGCGGCATTGCCCAATGGGGACGAATGAAAGCGATGGAGGCTTTGACGCGCGGGCAGCCTCCAAGCTTTTGCCAATCGGAGTCGCACTTGGAATTAATCACCGCTCAGAAAATTGCGGAGGCTGCTCAATCAGGGGATCTTACAGCTCTACAGATGTTTCAAATTGTCGGAGTTCAGCTTGGGAGAGGTTTAGCTATTCTGGTAGACCTTCTGAATCCAGAGCTGATTGTCATTGGCAGCATTTATGCCAGGCAGCGCGACCTGCTTGAAGCTTATACCCTACAGGAATTTCAAAAGGAGGCGCTTCCTCACGCTTACCGCGTATGCCAGATAGTTCCTTCTGCATTAGGAGATCAAGTTGGCGATTACGCCAGTCTGTCCGTTGCCGACTATCAGATTATGTGAATTAGCTGACGGCTTTCCCCCTTTCACTTAGGATTCAAATTAGTCATATTTCTTCGCAAGGCATACTCTTTCGGTGTGACCTTGTATTTTTTTTTGAACATGCTGAAGAAATAGGTTTCATTCAAGATTCCGACTTTTTCCGTAATTTCATAAACACTTAGATTATCTTGAATTAGAAGCTCTGCCGCTCTAGCTAATCTATATTCGTTGATAAAATCAGGGATCGATATGTGCGTTGCTTCCTTATATATTTTGCTTAAATTTCTTGTGGAAATTTTCATAATAGAAGCGATCGAAGTCAGACTCAAAGAAGGATCATGAAAATGGTTATGAATGTATTCCGTGACCGCGTCAACCAAAAAGTAGTTCAGTTTATTGGCATTTCCCTCGTAATCTTTTTTGAACGAATCTTGAAGCGCAGCTAAAATAATGCTATGAATATCGACAATCGTCTCCTTCTCTAGCATATTGCGGCTGATGGAAGAAAGATGCAAGGATGGTACAACCGTAACTTTCATCGCTTCCAGCTTCTCTATAACAGCATCGACGAGCCTAATGATCGAGACTAAGGCATTGTGATAATTTAGCGTGGCCACCTCCTCGAAAATGTTCGCCAATACCCCCTCCATCGCTGTAATGTCGCTCGACTTCATGGTTTCTAGCAACAAATCCTCCAGATTTTTGGGATATCCTGTTTTTTTGCTTTCCATATTCTTCTTCACCGTTTCGTACGTAATGACAGAGGCATGCCCTAACACTAAGCGATACATTGCTTGATCGAGCGCCTTATTATATAAACTGTGAAGACCCGTCATTTGATTCGTCTGATCACTGATGGATGCCGTGAAGGACACCTTGAAAAATCTGGAAACATTCTCTTGCGCTTCTTGAATAAGCGGAACAATATGAGAAGGAAATTGGTCGTCGTCATCTGGAATACTTACGATTAATACGACATGATCATCCTTCATATCAAGTCCTTCATTCGCATACTTTCTGCCCATTATTTCAGAAGCAATGTTGATTAAAGCAAAGCGAATCGTATCTTTATCCTTGGCATGGAACGTATGTTGAAATTCCTTATAGTTATCAATCTTCAATAAACATATCGCATAGGAGCCGTTCAAAGATAAAGAAATCCTCATTTCTTTAAAAATGCTTTCTAACTCAGATCTGCCAATAGATAAACTCTCCGTAAGCAGCCGACTTAACCAGTAATGCTTCATGACATCTTTATATTGGACCTTTTCCTTATCAAAATGATCGAGCATCTCCATAGATTGTCTGTATACCGTGTTTAAATAAGAGATCTCATCGACGACCTCGTCTTTATCCGATCTACGGATCCGATCCAACATGATCGAGTTCACAAGTTTCCCTACTGGCTGATATATTTTCCGGGAAATACCTACGGACATCACTACAGCCATGACTAGGAAAATCAGTGTGATGAGGATAATACTTGTTTTTAAACTGTTGATATATTTATAGATCTCAAGGACTGGCTGCGTTTTTAACAGCGTCATCCCAGCGCTATTGACATTGGTATACGTGACTAAGTATTGCGTTCCATTGTGCTTGCTCTGAAAAAAACCATCTCGATCTGCCTGTGGATGCTCCTTTTTATATGACAAAAAATCAGCTTTCAGCCAATCCTTAATAGCAGGGTCATTCGTTCCATCATCCAAGTATTCGCCATTCTGGTCCAGAATAAAGACATTATCTCCCTTTCGCTTATCAATCATATTAATTTGGTTAATATTCTCAATCAACCACTGTGGTTTTACGTTAATGACGACGACACCATCTGGCTTCATCTCATTCGATGTGGTTTCGTAGATGAAATAAGAGAAAACATACTCAGACTCGGTTACGCCATTAACTAGTTTTTTGATATCACGAAAAATTGGTTTCAGTTTAGGCAGTGCTTGATTCGAATTAATAAAATCGTAAAGCATCTGATCTTTGAAAAAGAGTGGAAATCCCAAGCTGTACGATTGATCCAAATTCCGATTATAAATGCCAATAGAATGAATATATGGATTCGCTGAGGTTACAGAACTGACGAGTTTCGTCATGTGGCCTGAAACGGCAACCATATCTTCTGATTTTGCATACATGATAGCGGTTACATCACTATTTAGATAAAGGAATTTAGATAAGTTGGAGATCGTCTGATCCATGAATTCCATATTGTACTTGACTTGATAAAGTATCTTTTGATTGGACGCATATTCATTTTTGACCAACAGATTCTGTGAATTGATATACACCACAGTGGAAAGAACGACAACAAGAATGAGAATGGCCATACTTATCCATAGCACCATTTTAATAAAATAAGCCTTAGCTCCTAAAAGAGATCTTAGATTCATGTATGTATGTTCTCCTTTATTCGGAATGAAAGAGACTGGCTTGCACCAGTCCCTGTTGATCCAGAGGCTTCTGGAAAATGACGGTAGGAAATCAATCAAATTTCTAACTTATATTTATACTCTAAATGTAGTTCTTCTCAGCTCTAAAGTAAACTGTAATATCGGTCATTTCCTATAAATACGGTACGCTTGTAGTGGGTTGGGGTCAACCTCCCCATAATCCCGAGAGATATTAATGAATTTCAGTTGTTTCATCCCATTGAGGAAATGAGGCTTCCGATCGATCATACACATGCCCAAGTTCAAAATTCGTAAATGCTTTAGCTTCTCTAGCTCGAGCGGCAGCTCATTAATCGAGGTGTATTGAATGATAAGCTGGTCCAATTGCTCCAACTCGCCAATCTCAGGTGGAATACGGTTTAAGCTAATCTCTTCCTTCGGCTTAGCTCGCCAAACGGGTGTCGGCCGATCTGAGCTCGCACATTGGATGGACATCACTCAAGAAATCCCACCATGCAGGTTGCATGATGGGATTTCTTTCATTCCGCGCGATACTGGATACTTTTTCAATAACTAAATCTAAAAAATATTAAAAAATAGTTGGTACCATGCCCCCATCCATTCGGATTGGAGAACCTTTAAAGGCGGATGCATAAGGACTACACACAAATGTAGCTAATCTGCCAATTTCACTAGGTTTGATAAACCGCTGTATTTCAGACTGAGGTAGGTTTGTCGTCATAAATCTTTTCTCTTTTTCTGCAAAAGTCATATCTTCGTCAGAGTACATACTCTCAATGATTTGATACACATTTTCAGAGAGTGTTGGTCCTGGCATGATCGTATTGATAGTAACCTCTGTTCCTATGGTTAATTTTGATAAGCTTTTTGACAAGGATAATAGCATAGATTTGGTCATCCCATACTGAGGCATTAATCCTGAAGGCATGACAGCTTCCTCACTCGCAATAAAAATCATGCGGCCATACTTATTTTTCAACATATGAGGTAAATAATATTTAGATAATCCATTTGCAGTAAGCACATTCGTGCGGAAGTATTTTTCCCACGTGTTATCGTCAATATTCTCATACTGCATTATTTCATAAATCCCCATATTGTTAACCAAAATATCAATCGAAGGAAATTTCTCAAACAAAGCTTCTCTTTGCTCAATATCTACCAGATCGGCTGTAGCATTTTGAGGAGATGTAGCCGGAAAATCCGACTTTATTTCATTTAGAATGCGTTCTACCTCTTCATAGTTTCGTCCATTAATAAGGACATGAACACCCTCTTTGGCAAGTTCAATGGCGATAGCTTTGCCAATACCTTTCGTTGATCCTGTAACTAATGCTGTTTTATTCTTTAATCCCATATCCATAACATTTCTCCTTTTCTCAAAGCGCCTTGTGCTCCGGATAGAGATCATATTACCTTGTCTGGATCAGTCAGTAACTAGCCTATTGCGCCAAATTTCTTGTTTAACACGCCAAGTTGAAGGCGTATCACCTTCCCATAGGCGAAAGGCGCGGTAGAACGAATTCTGGTCTTCATATCCAATCAAGAAAGCCACTTCTTTAATATCAAGCGAAGGGTCTGCCAAGTACTCTCTTGCCTGCTCATGTCTAACTTGTGTTAGCAGATGCTTGAAGCTTGTGTTTTCGTCAGTGAGTCGGCGTTGCAAAGTACGATCGCTCATACCTAATTCCTTCGCTACAGACTGAATGTCGGGGTGCCCTCCGGTAAGACTGCGTTTCATGATCCATTTGACCGCCTCGACAATTGAGGTACTGCGATACTGTTCATCCAACGATCGGTCCATAATGGGCGTCAGGATCTCCAGCAATTCTTCGTTGTATGTGACAAAGGGTCGGTCCAGATCTCTTCGATTCAGCGTCAATCGGTTACATTCTGCACCAATGCGGACACGACAACCAAAGTAATCTTCAAGAGCTTGCACATCGCCCATTGCACTTGAAAATTCGACGGACCGTGCCGTCAAAGATTGACCTGTGCCCCGACGGCCAAGCTCCAGAAGAAACGCCAGTGTGATACCAATCAAAATCGGTGGAACCGGTCTCACGGTATTCAGAAACTCCAGTTCGATTGTACAGTGCTCACTCTCCTCGATGATTCGCAAGCTTTCAGGGGGGCACATTTGTTTGTAACGAGCCATCCTGTGTAAAGCGTCGCGGTAGTCACGAGCGTGGTAAGTTGCTAAAACAGCCGGTGGGTACTTCGCTGTTTCAAAGACGGTCGCAAGCTTGATGATTCCTGTGGCTATCTCACCAATTAGCTCCGAATAAGCCTGCCAGATCGCGAAATATTGCGCGGTGGTGATTACGGGTTCCGTAATTATTGTGAGTGGCAATCGTGCTTTACGAGCTACATCGTGGGCTGCTATCCCTAATTGAAGTAATCCTGTCCAAAACCCAGGAGGGATTTTTATTCGGTCAGAGGTATAAGACTTCATACATACATGCCTCCTTTAGGAAGGTATTTTCTCATAAATTATTTTATAAGTATACGCAAATAACGTAATTTGTTTTATCTATATAACGGCCGTACAATAACACCTGTAACTAGAAGATCAGTATACAGGAGGCCAAATACATGGAGAAACACATTTTAATTGTTGTCATCGATCATGCAGTGTGTTATGTCCCATAGAAGTCGACGGAAACTTGTTTATCAAGTAAGACCATCAATCTGCACCTGCTGTCACATATGCATTATTAGATAAATTAGGTGAATAATACAAGTAAAACTGATTGGAGGGCTCATCATGACCACCGCAACAAAAAATTTGGCCCCTCACACTGGTCCGTACCTGGCGTACCAAATGAAAAGCCGAAATTCGCCTCATCTGAAGATATGGATTGATAAACTGAAAACAACAGTTTGAGCCTCTCACTTGTTCATACGTTAGATGGAAAATCCCATAAATTCCACATAAAAAACTGCACCTTCGTTGTTAGTTAAGACTAACAATTGAGGTGCAGTTTTTCATTCTACACTTTTGCCATACCCGCGTTGCTTAAGATTGGTATTGATCCTCGCTGACTTGTTCCATCCATTCGACTGCCTTGCCGTCAAGACGTTCTTGAATGGCTATATGTGTCATAGCAGTTGTGGGCGAGGCCCCATGCCAGTGCTTCTCGCCAGGCGGAAACCAAACCACATCTCCAGGACTAATCTCCTCGATCTGACCTCCCCAGCGTCGAACCCGTCCTTTGCCCGCCGTTACGATCAGCGTTTGACCCAGTGGATGTGTATGCCATGCTGTCCGTGCACCTGGCTCGAACGTAACGCTGGCTCCAGCTACGCGTGCAGGTTCGGCTGCTTCAAACAATGGATCGATTCTAACTGTGCCGGTAAAATAGTCAGACGAACCTATGCCTGAAGGTTGAGATCCAATTCTCTTAATTTCCATTATTAAATGCCTCCATTCGTGTTGCGTATTTGATTTCGTGGTTTATTGCCATCATTTATAGTTTCGTTTACAAAACCATATTATTATTCATCCTAAAATTAATATTGGCATTACAATTATGAAGTAATGTTAAATAATCCCAATCCTACTAAGGAGTTGATTAACATGCTTCCCACTCAAGAAACACTGCCTGTTCGAACTTCAACATCGACCTTAGAAAATATGAAACTAGTGTTTTTGCAGCTTCGCCCCAAACAATGGAGCAAGAACTCACTTGTCTTTGCCGCTTTGATTTTTTCCATTGATAAAATAAATCTTATGAATCTACAGCTTACTTTCAGTGCATTCCTCCTTTTTTGTCTAGTCTCGGGATGCGTGTATATTTTGAATGATTTTATGGATCGAGAAGCTGATCGGCAGCATCCAGAAAAACGTACACGCCCTATGGCTTCAGGACAGTTACATCCGGTTGTTGCGCTCACTGTTGGAGCTATTCTCTTCCTAAGTTCCATGATTATTGCTTTTAGGATGCAGCCCTTGTTTATGTTATTGCTTCTCATTTACTTTGGCATGAATGTCGCCTATTCCATTCGGCTTAAGCATATCGTAATCCTTGATTTAATGATTCTTGCTTCGGGATTTGTGATTCGCGCCATCTGTGGAGGCGTTGTAGTCGGCACGAAATTCACGCCGTGGTTCCTACTTTGCGTGTTTCTATTATCTTTGTTTCTTGCGATTGGCAAGCGCCGGCACGAACTCCTACTTCTGCAGAATAACAAAGGCTCGCATCGCAAAGTGCTCGATTCTTATTCAGAGCCGTTGCTGAATCAAATGTCAATGATCGTAACAACGATGGCCATTATGTGTTATTCCATGTTTACGTTTTTATCAGGTCATTCAATCTATTTGATGTGGACAATACCGCTGGTTATTTACGGCATTTTCCGCTATTTGTATTTAATACACGTACTTGGCAAAGGCGGTAAGCCTGATGCACTTATTTTTGAAGATAAAGGTATTTTGGCTTGCGTTGTGCTTTTCGGCATTACAGTTATCGTCGTTTTGCAGATGTTTGGGTGATCATCTAGAGAGGAGCATGACTGATGCAAGCTTATATATTCGTCTCTTCATCGATTGTTCTCGGCGCGATCGGGCAAGTTCTGATGAAGCTTGGTGCTACGAAATTGAACACAACAGCTTCAACGACACTTTTCACAAAACTGCTAATGATGTTTACACAACCTTTCATTATTGAGGGGCTGGTTTGCTATGGTTTATCCGCTATCTTTTGGATTTTCGGGTTGACCCGTCTCCCGCTTTCACAAGCATATCCGATGGTAGCGATTGGCTATATCCTTGTTTTTATTCTTGCTGTGCTCATTTTCAAAGAAACCGTTTCATTGGCAAAAATAAGCGGCTTAATGATCATCGTGGTGGGAGTGATTGTTCTTGCCAAATCCTAACGCTGCATTATACAAAGAACCTGTTCGATCTTTAAGTATCCTGATGACAGGGTTAGAGGAATGGGCAGTCAACGTTTCGTTAGGATTGATAGGTAGTCTTGGAATCTTGTATATGGCCGCTTATACCATTCTTCTTGTCCATCTACCTTTTCAGTCCATCACCATAATCTCCTTCTTTGCCCTATTATCAATTTTGCTGCTTTTATTTATTAAATTCGCTAAGTTTGATCGTTGGCGCTCTCTTTGGTTAAACCTTTTCCTTGTCGGAGCGGTGATTCTAGTATCTATCTATTGTGCTGGATCTATTTACGATACATCTTTCGATGGGCAAGGTTATCATCAACTAGCAGCATTTAGCATACATAATGGCTGGAACCCACTCTATCAAACTAATTTTTCAGATTCCCTATGGGTCGAGGATTATCCGAAAGGAGCTTGGCTGTTATCAGCGGCCATCTATACGTTAACTGGTCATTTGGAATCGGGCAAAGCTATTAATCTGATTCTTATGGTCGCTGCCTTCTGCTCAACCTTAGGTGCATTATTACAAATCTGTAGCACTTTCGGAACGAAAACATTAAGTAGAAAACCATGGATCACGCATATCCTGCGTACCATTCTAGTAATCCTTATAGCCGCTTGTGCAGCTTGCAATCCGATAACCATTGTACAATTGTTTACGAACTACAATGACGGTCTCATCGCAAGTCTTTTGCTAACGTTAATTAGCACGGGTGTTTACTACGTATTAACTCATGAACGTAGAGTACTTGTCCAATCTGCCGTGGCCATCGTCCTTCTGGTCAATATTAAATTCACAGCCATTGCCTATGCCGGATTAATTTGCGGTTGGCTTGTCATAGCTATGATGCTTATTCAGTTAAAAACGGGCGAAGCAAAAATGTGGAAATCCCCTCACATTACTCGTGCCATACTCGTTTTTCTTGGAAGCGCATTTATCGGCATTCTTCTATTCGGTTGGAATCCCTATGTAGTTAATACATATAAACATGGACATCCTTTTTATCCACTCGCTGGGAAAGATGCCATTGATATTATGACCCTAAACTCTCCGGATAACTTCATTGGAAAAAACCGTCTAGAAACGTTTCTGATCTCCTATACATCCAAAACGGAAGATGCCGTAACGCCTATGCACTCAACTCCAGCTGAGTTATGGCCGATAGCTTGGAAGGACTATCGCAATGTGAATGTCGATACCCGTGTGAATGGATTCGGACCCTTATCACCTTGGATATTCATCCTGTCTGTATGTCTCTGGGTCATGCTCCTCATTTGGCGTTGGAGAATTGGCCTTCTTTCAACTTTACTGATTTTAGCGCTCTTATCGACCGTGTTCATCAATCCCGAGCCCTGGTGGGCTCGATATGTGCCACAATTGTGGCTTGTGCCACTTCTTCTAGTGACAGTAGGCTGGTTAACACACCGACGTCTTGTTCAAATGCTTGCCATATTGGTATTGATCGTCTGTGGAATAGGTGTGTTTAAAACCGCTGATTCCATCATTCTACTGCAAGTTGAGCACAGCGAATTAGTGAAAACTCAGTTTTCGGAGCTTTATGGCAAACAATTGAGCATAGACCCTCAAGGATTTATTTCTCCGCTCGTGCATTTGGCGGAAAGAGGAATTACATACAAGCTAGCGGACAAAGAGGCGCTTTGCAGCTCCACCGTACAATTTGCCTTTACTCCAGCTCAATATTGCATACGAACAGGAGAGTGAGAACAATGTATGCTGTAGCCCCTTTTCTTGCTTGGTTAATAGCAGGAGTATTCAAATTTGCAGTTAACCACATTCGTTACGGAGACGCCAAAGCACGAATTGGCAATGGTGGTTTCCCTAGCAATCACACAACAATTCTGACAACGACCACCATGCTGATCGGTTTCGACGAAGGCTTCGGAAGCGCACTATTTGGCCTTGGAACGGCGATCACTTTTATCGTCATCATCGATGCAATGGGACTGCGTCGTCATGTTGGCCGCCATGCTGAACGTATTAATACCATCCGTCCGGAAGGCGAGAAATTACGCGAAAGTATGGGACATACGCGACTTGAAGTTACAGGTGGGTTAGTGCTTGGTAGTTTACTGGGGTATGTGTTATCACAGCTATAAAAATTAGCAGTACTAGGCATTTGATTACACATGCACCATCGAGTTATTTGGTTTTTCTTTCTTCCCCATCATCTTCTTTAACCTGCTCAGCTTTATATGTTTTAACCAGTTCCTCCAACTTAGATGAGGTTATTTCATGGCCTTTGACTTGATCACGTATGATATTTCGAATCCTACCGATATGTATCATTGCACTTGGTTTGTTTACATCAAAGTCATTTTCTGAAATGTACTTGGTAATAATTCCTTTTACTTTTTGATCAATTCCTAGCTTCTCTTCGTCCTCTTTCGAGGTGATTACATCCTCATACGTTTGCGCTTCCTTATCCGAGTAAATCTTCGCATTACTAATATGAAGCATGAACTTTCCGGCTAATTCATTAAAAGAATCATCCACGGTTCCTTGGTCAGCACCGATTTTAGCTCCGCTATCAATATCATAGAATCTTCTGCCTAATACAGTAGTTCCGCTGTACTTGGTTACGTGAAATTCGGATGCAAATTTATCACTAACAAATTCATGACCTCTAGGATTATAATCATTGTCATCTGAATAAATCGTCACATGGAAATTTGGATCCCCATCGTGCCATTGTCCGGCGTGACCACTTCCTATATTTTTAATGTCCGACTTCAATCTTTTTGGCTGAATAACATTTTCTGTTGTTTCTAGCGCATTGCGTTTTTGAATTAACTGTTGCACGGCTCGGTTACCAATCGTTCTTTGTAGTTGAAGTATTTGAGAGGAATTTGAACTTCTGTTTTGCAAAACCTCTACATTGTTCAGTTGCCCTTCAGGCTTATTTTTGTTCTTATACCGTTTTTCCAAATGCTTATTCGCACCTCTTTCAAGAAAAATCAAAATTTCTGAAGAAATTCCGTGTGCATTCCGTATCCATGCATCGCATTCTTTATTAACAGACATTTAGTTCTAGTATAGAAGAGTAATTGTTAAATGGGAATATTTATATATTGCCCTTTGTTTAAAGCAAAAGAACTCTTTTTTAAACAAATGCTTGTTATTCCAATTCCAAAAATAGGGCATACGTCCAATCAATCACTACTCAACAGACATATTTTATACCGTAGTGACAAATCACCAGAGGGGAATGAGTGCACATGGGAGCAGTAGGTTACGGTGGAAGTTGTGCAGGTTACGGTAACAGCGCAGCAGCAATTTTGGTTCTTTTTATTCTTTTGGTTATCATCACATCCGCTTTCGTATGGTAATTTCTTAATCTAACCCATAAGAAACAATGAGAAAAACGGCCGTGAAATACAATGCGGACCGTTTTTTTCGTTGAACTATGAGTTGAGTTAATTATTTTTTTCCGAGTGCGGGCTAGTCCAACAATAAATGTGGGGCAAACGTCCAATCAATCCCTGTATAACCAACATATTTTATACCGTAATAACAAATCACCTGAGGGGAATGAGTGAACATGGGAGCAGTTGGATACGGCGGTAGTTGTGCAGGTTATGGTAACAGTGCAGCAGCAATTTTAGTTCTTTTTATTCTTTTAGTTATCATCACATCGGCTTTTGTTTGGTAATTTCTTAATCCAACACAAAGTAATACAAGAAAAAAGTCACCCTTCATCTTAGGGTGGCTTTTTTCTGATACATGAAGGATATTCACTGGGACTCCACATCTCGTAACAACACGCCAAACACGCCTGCTATTTCTTCTTTCAAAAACGGTACTACGGCTAGATCCACGACCACTAGTCGCTTAGCGTTCTGTTTCAAGACCTGCAAAGCGGACTGAAGAACATTCGATTCTAACGTCACTTCACATGAAGGGATTTCAACGCACAGCGGTAACTGTTCAGCTATATGCACGGACGAAACTTCGAACACTTTCGATGTAAGATGCGCCGATACGTTTTGTACCTCGAATAAAGCCTGCTGCAAAGCATTCCGCAAGGCCAGGGTCACATTCAAGCCGACACCGCCGTACCAGCGACCACTTGTGCCGACCCAAATCACAGGGAATCCGGATATTTCCTCCCCTAAACCAATCATTGGTGCACCCTTCATCGTCGTCAGAGCCTGCAAATAAAACTGGCAGTGATTGTCTTCAATTGTAGACAACTGTACTTGAATAACAGAAGGCAACTGACATTCAAGTCGCTTACCTAGTAACTCCGCCAAATTTCGTTGTAACCCTCGACCAATGCCTTCGGCAACTGTTTCTCCCGCTCCAACACCGATATATGCATGCGGGTCTATCTTGCTGTCCTCTGATTCCTCGTAGGATGGAAGCGTTGAAAGGAGCAGGCTGGCCATTCGCGATACATACGCTTCAATCCCTACCAACCCCGCTTCCCGCCTTGCTCCCTCATGTGTTAAATCTGTACAAACAATGTCTGGCAGAAGCCTAGCCGGCCCTTCCGATAGCGGATTGACTGCCTGAACCCGGCACTGAGCGAGCGGTAACTGCTTTAAATCCCCCTCCTCCCAAATATGAAAAATTCCCGATTCAGCCGATGTCAATTGGTTAAAGTAAGTAAACAATCCGTTCTCACTTTTGCTTGATCTCCGTTCGAGTTGAAGCTCGAAATCGTGGATCCACTCAACTGCGGTATGCCCAGTCACAAGCGGATGGGGCAAGAACGAATGCCATTTCCCTTCCAATGTATTCAGATCAAGCAGGAAGAATGGATTACTTTGATCCGACTCGTTCGCGCCCGTCATCTTTTTAAACAATTGGAACACGATCACATTCGCTAACAACGCTCCCGCACTGGTAGAAAAGGTGTGCAGTTGAGGGTCTTTGCTAATCGCGACTTCGTGAATACTGCGAAACGCTGACTCCCAACAGCCCTCAGCGTCTGGATGCACTAGCGGCCCCGCCAGCCCCACCTGTTGCAGACATACTGCGGGAAGAAACAGCTTTCCCTCCTCCCTACAAACCGTGTGAAGACCCCGCAGTTGCTCGACATCCCCATCCTGTGACACATACACAATGGAATCAAACGGCCTCACAACCTCCCCCCAACTACGAACGCCTTCCTTCTGCAGGGTAACTTCGTCTATTGTCACCTCAGGGTCTATTTTACGAGCATCTGCCGCCAGTTCTAGCATTCGTTGCCGATCAGTCGTCCCTGAGCCAGAGACTAGCACGTGAATCTTGGACATACCAGATACAAGCAGCGCAGAAATGACCGAGATTAAAAACGGGCCAGAGCCGACCGTCAATACTTTAGCCTGACGATAGGACTGAAACAAGTCAGCACCCGAATTCCCGCCATTGTCCAAAAAGGCATTCAGTCGCATCGAACGGTTCAAATTTGTCATTTTATCCTCCCCTGTAATTCCCGATCTGTCTCGACTCTTCATAAGTCATTTTATGTGCCGCTCTTTGTCCCTCATGTCTTATACTTCAGGATCCGTGCATATACTAGTCATCACTCCTATATAATGGAACCATCTTATAAGTAGGTAGATATGGCATATTGCAACAAGATGAGGTGACCTGCGTGAATGAAATCATATCCGTTGTCGGGGAAGGTAATTTGGCCGACTTCGTATGCAGTGAGTTATTGGACCGTTATCAGCTCGTTCGACAAACAGATTTCACTACAGACATACCGAAGACGGCGAAATTGGTTTTGGTCCTGGACGATGACTGGCCTCCCTCTGGCTACTTCGAGGCTGAAGAGGTTCTGCAACTGGCTGGCATTCCGTGGTTGCGCGGCTTTATATCGATGGGTGAGGGCATAGTCGGGCCTTTGGTTCGTCCGGGTACGCCAGGATGCTCCCAGTGCGCGGATAACCGTCGTTTCACAGCATCCCCTGGACACATACAAAATGTAAGAACTTCGCCCTCTGGACTTTGGCATACAGCTCACCTACTGATTGCCGAAACGCAGCGCATACTGCAAGGCACCCGAGCTCATACGCAGGAGCATATATATATCGTTAACCTAAACACACTGAATAGCTCGCTCCATTCCATCCTGCCTGACCCCCTCTGTGAGGTGTGCGGCCCTTTGCCCGATGATTCATTGGAAGCGGCCAACATTTCGCTCAAGTCTAGACCAAAGTTAAGCGCAGACAGTTATCGCTGCCGTCCGTTAGACGATCTGAAACAACATTTGGTCATAGACTATATGGATTCCCGTACCGGCCTTTTTAATGCTAAGATGCTTGATCTCACTTCTACGTTTGCAGGGGTAGGTGTCAACCTGCCGTCGTTTCTGTTGGGAGACGAGGTAACGGGAGGCCACAGTTTCTCATATGCGGAAAGCGAATTAACTGCGTTATTAGAAGGATTGGAGCGTCACTGCGGTATAACCCCACGCGGCAAACGGACCATCGTTCATGACAGTTTCAACCGTGTTGCGGATCATGCGCTCGACCCCTCCAAGGTTGGATTATATGCAAAAGAACAATACGCGCAGCCAGATTTCACATTCGAACCGTTTGATCCCGACCTCCCGATTGATTGGGTATGGGGCTATTCGCTAATGCAAGAGCGTCCAATCCTTGTTCCGGAGAGTCTCGCTTATTACAGTTCGGGATTCGGCAGCAGTTT
This sequence comes from Paenibacillus pectinilyticus, assembly GCF_001700435.1. GTDB lineage: Bacteria > Bacillota > Bacilli > Paenibacillales > NBRC-103111 > Paenibacillus_E > Paenibacillus_E pectinilyticus. The sequence continues at coordinate 551,129 of NZ_LYPC01000027.1, read as the reverse complement.
TGTTCAGGAAGGCTCCAACGGATGCGCGTTAGGCGGAAGCTTGGAAGAAGCTATCTTCCACGGAATTTTGGAAGTTGCGGAGCGCGATTCGTTCCTGATGACTTGGTACGCGCAGTTGCCTCTCCCGCGCCTGGACCCCTATTCCGCTAACGATCAGGAACTGCTGCTCATGCTCGAAAGGCTGCGGGCAATCGCCGGTTACGAGGTACATTTGTTTAACATGACCATGGAGAATGGGATTCCGGGCATTTGGGCGCTCGCGAAAAGCTTAAGCCCTGAAAAGATGAATCTTATCTGTGCGGCGGGAGCGCATCTAGATCCGATACGGGCCGCAAAAAGCGCTATTCACGAGTTAGCCGGCAGGTTGAACTTTCTACAAGAGCAATATGAGGAAAACGTGGAACATGTGAAGCAAATGCTCGACGATCCGTTTCTCGTCATGCAAATGGAGGATCATGCCCTACTATACGGTTTACCGCAAGCCGAAGAACGGCTGCAATTTTTGCTAGACGGACAGCGTCCCCTCAGAACATTTGACGAGGAGTTCGAACGTAAGGCAAGTCATGCGGATCTGACCGATGATCTGAAAGAGTTGATCGAGGTGTTTCGCCGCTTAAACCTCGATGTGATCGTCGTGGATCAGACGTCGCTGGAAACGCTGCGAAACGGGTTGCATTGCGTAAAAGTTCTGATTCCTGGTATGCTTCCGATGACGTTCGGACATCACTTACAACGCTTAACGGGGCTTCAGAGAGTACTTCAGGTGCCGACTGAGCTTAACTATACGGATACGTCACTGACGGCCGGGCAACTCAATCCGCATCCGCATCCGTTTCTGTAAAGCATGATGGGGATAGACAATAGCTCGCTTTGTCATTTTTCACAGAAATAAACCGGATTCCTTTTTGCTTAGGAATCCGGTTTATTTGATGAGCGATTTTGTTCCAATTTTTCTATTCCTGATCGAAATCCAAATCCATATTACCTAATTCTTCATGAAAATAGCAAACCCCATTGCTGCATCCATATGTAATTTTATTACCAAAATCATGATAAAAAACGATCTCTTCATAATCACTTGGCTTCGTCTTTTTAATCTCGTCTATCAAAGCTGCAGCTACCTTCTCAGTTTCCTTATCGCCTATACCGTTATAACCAATTGCTGTTCCGCTAGGCCCTTCGTAAATCGTGAAAATCCATGAATTTTGACTATTATCTTTAACTTGAATCACATATGTATAAGCATTGGAAGCATCATCTGTTTGATAGACTGGTGCTGCAAATAAAGTAATTAATGATCCCCTAAACTTTGCACTTTCGTTGCCATATTCAACTCCAGCATGTGTAAAGAATGAACTGTTTAACAAGTTTTGATCATTAAGTGCGATATAAGTATACATATTATTCCTCCTACTCTGTCTTACATCGATTTATGAACGTGTCATCTCCGAACTAAGTGTCGTCTGAGGCAGGAAAGCATTTTCTTTTCGCAGCGTATCCACCAATTCTTCCGTATCCAGTGTACAAGCTGTTTGTCCTGTATGTATCGCTTGGACTGCTGCTGTGCCTGCGGCTTGTCCCATCATGGAACACGCAGGCTGCACACGGATAGAACCATGCACCAAAACATCGCTCGACACACAACGTCCGGCAACCCACAGATTTTTCCACCCTTTAGGCACTAAAATCCCGTATGGAATGCCGAAGTACTCTCCTTCCTTCAACTTGAAGCTGTTTTCTTTCTCAATTAAATGGCGTTGATAGGATTCTTCCGAATAATCGTATGGATGGACATCTACAAATTTGTTAAAAACAGCGATCTGGTCTGGAAATTCCCTTTTAGCCATATAGTCCTCGATGTTCAGCTCATACTCACCGACAATACGCCTCGATTCACGAACTCCGATCAGCGAGGCGGTCGTTACGTGCTCCAGATTCTCGCATCCTGGTATATAGGTACGATAAAAGTCCAAGTACTCCTCGGCAATTTTTCTGCCAAACATCATGCCTTGGGTCAGATCCTCAACACGTAAGGCATTTAAATTAAATAAATGACCACCGTTCAAATAGCCAACGTTATGACCAACCTTTGACATTCCGACCAAAAACGGATCCGGTTGAGTAAAATGGCCATCCTTAATCGCCTGACGCACTTCAATGCCTAGCTGCTCGTTGATTTTCCGTTTCTTCTCCCAATCAATACCAACGAACAACGACGCCAGCGTAGCCGGCATAATGTTAGGCGTATCCCTTCCCGCTTCACGACAAGCGGCACCACTTAGGTCAGCCAAGATAGCGTCCCCCGTACAATCTATAAATGCCTTCGCTTTAATAAAACGGTAACCTTCAATATTATGGATGACGACGCCATTTACCATTCGATCTTGAGCTGAGACGTCCACATCGATCAGACGAGTAAAAAACCGTACCTCCACTCCCGCTTGAATAACCAATTCATCAAGTATACGTTTATAGCCTTCCACTCGGAAAGGTGACCAAGTGTGGTACTTTTTTCGCCAACAATTGGGGTCGATTCCCGGGCTCATATAACCACGCGTATACATAGTCTCGACAATTTCTCTCATTATGCCGCCAACCAGCATTTGTTCACCATTCGCCATTGGATCAAAAGCGGTCACTAGACCTGAAGTTCCCATTCCCCCCATACATCCAGTGGCTTCAATTAACAACACTTTAGCGCCTAGTCTTGCTGAGCTTATTGCCGCCCCAACTCCCGCTGGACCGCCCCCTGCTACAACTAAATCATAGTGATCCTCAATAGGTACCATTCTTTCCAATTTATACATTGTTGTATCCGCTTTCATTCTGCTGATCATTCCTTCCCTTGTCCCGTGTTCACATCTGACCATGCCGTTGGGTTCACCACAAAGTTCGGACGCTCACCGGCCAGCCCCTTCATTAGATTCTGCGCAGCAATCAATGCCATTTGCATACGGGTCTGTATGCTAGCACTGCCAATATGCGGAAGTGTCACTACGTTTGTTAGTGTAAGCAGTGGATGATCCAATGGCACTGGCTCAGTGTCAAATACATCGAGTCCCGCCGCCCAGATCGTCCCCTTTTGCAGAGCATCATACAAATCAGTCTCGTTTACAATACCTCCACGCGCTACGTTGATCAGGATTGCACTTGGTTTCATCAGTTGCAGCTGCTCTTTGCGTATCATGTCTGCCGTTTCCTGTGTGTACGGTGCCAAAACGACAACGAAGTCAGATGCTTGGAGAAGTTCTTCCAGTCCAGCGTACGCCATGCCGAGGCGCATTTCCGCTTCTGGCTTCTGGTTCCGATTATGATACAGTATCTTCATATCAAATCCGCTAGCTCGCCGTGCGACCGCTTCACCGATCCGCCCCATTCCGATAATGCCTAACGTGGCACCATAGACTTCCTGGCCAGTCATCAGCATCGGTGACCATGTTTTCCACTGTCCCTCTCTCAAAAAAACGGATGCTTCCACCAAACGGCGCGCCGTAGCTAGTATAAGTGCGAATGCCAGATCCGCCGTAGTCTCGGTCAGCACCTCGGGTGTATGGGTCACTAGGATACCTCGTTTACTAGCAGCGGCTACATCAATATGGTTGAAACCGACGGCCATCGTGCTGATTACTTTTAGCCGGTTAGATCGAGCGATCAAGCTTTCATCAATTTTATCTGTAAGTAAGCAGTACAAACCGTCCACTTCACCAATCCATTTCTCGAGAAAAGATCGAGGGGCCGGTTCCTCCTCTTCCATCCATTCGATTAATTCAAACGCTTCCTGTAGGAGCGCGCGAGCGATTTCCGGCACTTTGCGAGTAATCAAAACGATTGGTTTCATCTCGAGACCTCCTCACTACTTTTCAGCGTGTGCATTGCGTTTAACATCCTGATGATGTTTCTTGTGCAATCAAATAAATTCTGTTCTGCTTCCGCTATGCATAGCTCCAAAGTCGATGGACCCTGAATGATTGAGAAACATGCGGTAAACATATCATAGAGTTCCTCATGAGCTTCTCCAATACTGCCAGAGATCAGCAGCACCTTCTTATCCGCTTCCTTCGCCCACTGTGCTACGCAATAAGGGAGCTTTCCAAACAGAGTTTGATTATCGCTTTTTCCTTCCCCAGTCAGCACCCAATCTGTCGCCCGAATGTGATCCTTCAGTTTGGTCATTTCCCCGACGAGTTGGGCACCCGGAACGATCTGAGCGCCGATCGCAAGCAACGCGAATCCAAGACCTCCAGCAGCACCTGCTCCAGGGGAATGGCGAAACTCGTTTACAAGCACGGTCTCCACCACCTCTGCATAACGACTCATAGCTTCATCTAGGGCAACTACCATTTCCGACGTTGCGCCTTTCTGCGGACCATATACGTATGTAGCACCATTTATACCGCAAAGCGGATTAATCACGTCACTTGCCACGATGATTTCACATTCAGTCAGACGTGTATCTAGACCACTAAAATCCGCGAATGCTACCTGTTCCAAATCTCGACCGAATCCAGGGAGTAGCTGACCCTGCTGGTCTTTAAACTGGACGCCGAGGGCTGCCAACATCCCCAAGCCGCCGTCATTCGTTGAGCTCCCTCCGAGTCCGATCACCAGACTCCGAATACCCTGATCCAGCACATGCCGAATAACTTGGCCCATGCCTATTGTTGTCGTATGTAACGGATTTCTGTGCTCCATTGGCACCATCGTCAGACCGAAAATATTCGCCGCCTCTATAATCGCCTTTGACTTCCCATCAGACTCGCTATCGATAAGACCGTAGTATGTTTCGGTAAGTTCCCCAAGCGGTCCGGTTACTTCCAAGGGAACAAACTTCCCGTTACAGGCGGAAACAAGCGTCTCTACCGTACCTTCCCCGCCATCAGCCATTGGAACGACCTTCACACTCGCATCAGGCATTTCCAACAGTATCGCACGCGTCATAACTTCTCCAGCCTTGGCTGCCGACAGGCTCCCTTTAAAGGAGTCCGGTGCAACTACAAATCTCATTATGGAGTCTCCCTCATTTAAAAAAGTAATTTCTTTTTCCATTATAACCGCATTTGGAAAGATTAACTTCGTTTTAAATATCTATAATTCAATTGAAATTCAAGCTAATATTTGTGTAAAATATACAATTATGCACCTTGGAGGGGATAGCCTTGCTTACATCTGATTTGGCTGGGGAAATCGTGAACGAAACGATGCAGCGTCTGAATCGAAATATCAATATGATGAATGCTTCCGGCATTATCATTGCAAGTGGCAATCCTTCTCGTATAGGGCAATTTCACGCTGGTGCCGCAGAGGCCATCCGTACGAACAGCATCTTCATCGTTACAGAGGGAAACCGACAGGATTGGAGCGGAGCGCAAAACGGCATTAATCTACCCGTCCGTTTTCACAATCAAGTTGTTGGCGCCATTGGTATTACGGGAGACCCCGTTGAAGTAGTTCCGTTTGGCAATTTGGTACAAATGACCACAGAGCTCATGATCCGTCAATCACAGCTCAAGCTTCAGGCCGAATGGAAGCAAATGACCGCGGATTTGATCGTTGAAGAGTTGGTCCAGCCAACACCTGATTTTGCCCTCATTGAGCAGCGCTTAGCCGCACTACCTATACGCTTACAATCCCCGTTTCAAGTCGCTGTCATTACTTATCAGGAGAAGGGCCATGAATCAGGGAGCCTTATTAATCGGATTCAAAATCTCCCAGATATGAACGGTGTATTAGTCAGTAAGTACCGTCCGCAGAAACTACTCCTCTTATTTTCGCTTGCATCCGAGGACAAAACGAACCAAAAACTCCACCGTTTAGCGGAGCTACTCGAACCGCATGCTGTGTCGCTTTGTATCGGCATCAGTTCACCGGTTCGTGAGTTAACTGGTATCCGTCTCGCTTATCTGGAAGCTAAACTCGCGCTAGAGCTGAGAGAAGCCGGCAGCGGTCCCGTCATATTCTTTCCCTCCGTGGAGGGCAAAGCACTCGTCCATCAGATTCCGCTTGAACATCGCGACCGCCTTATCGGCAAGCTGCTCCCGTATTGGAATGCTCGGACACACGAAACGTTGAAAGCCTTATTCGCATGCGACCTCAATATGGCAGAAGCAATTAAAACGTTATCGATCCACCGCAACACGCTCATTTATCGGTTGGAACAATTCAAAAAGCGTTCTGGCTACGACCCGTTTCGCTTTCGAGACGCTATGTTATTACAATTCATGATTTGGTTCATGGAATCGGAGTTTGGCGGTTGATGCGTACTATCATCCCTAATTTCATCAGAGAGGTCCAATTAGGTATGCTTTAAAATACGTATCATTCACTTTATATGCGATTACGTCTTTTGAGTCTTTCCCTGTAATTTCAAACAGTAAACTCCCCACTGGCTTATCGTTGGAATCCCCATTTTGCGACGGCCTCGGAGTCTTTTTTCGTTTTATTTCCCCAATTTCTTTGCCAATGTTACTAGGGGGAACTTCCTCTGCGGAAGAACCATAAAGTTTGTCATTCCAAGCGATAGCACTCGGATAGTCAGAGATTGTTTTCTTATGAGTTATAGTGCAACCAGTTAAAACTGCGATGAAGAACACAATGATAAGTAAGTACTTCATGTGCAATCCCCCTCTCAATGATCCTAATAAAAGACAGTCACATTTCAACTGTGATTCTCTTCCAATAAAAGACGTAATTGGAATTACATTTGTTGCGTTAACAAAATGTAGAACCGCCATAACAACAAAAAACACCAACCAACTCGTGGTGGTGTCTGATAACTTTAGTGCTATTTGCTCTGGTTCAACATATTGTCCACAGTTTTACTGAGCTGGCCAAAAATAAAACTCGGTGCTATCCGGTTCATCATTTTTAAAGCGTTGCTTTGACCCGGGCGGATTTCGTATTGGTCACTCTTCATTCTTTTAATCGCAAAACTCACCATATCAGTGACTGGCATCGCCTTTGAACCTGCCATATCTGCAGAGTCAAATGTATCCACCAGCGGAGTTTCTGTCAACGGTGGAGCCAACTCAAATACTTTGATATTGGTTTTTTTCAACTGTGCTCGGAGCGAAAGCGTATAGGAATGAAGGCCTGCCTTCGCTGCGCAATAAATTGGCGAGATTGGAAGAGGCACGAACGCAAGACCTGATGAGACATTGAGGATCGCAGCCGATTCTTGCATTTTCAAATGCGATAAAAATTGCTGCACCATCCAGATCGGACCACTGAGGTTCGTTTCGATCTCGCTGTTCAAATCCGCCAGGTCGTTACCTGCAGCATGGAGATTTATTCTTCGCATAAAGCCAGCGTTGTTAATCAGGACATTGAGCTTGGGAAATTGCTTCACCACCGCAGTATACAGGGTTGCAATGGCCCCAGGATCTCCTGCATCGCTCTGAAACGTATGTATCGTTGGCAGTTTTTTCTTAGCCGCATCCAGCCTCGCTTGATCCCGCCCCGTGATAATAACGGTATTCCCCAGCTTCAACAACTGACTTGCAAATTCGAAGCCAATGCCGGATGACCCACCCGTAATAAGAACCGTATTGCCGCTTATTTTCATCAGATTCTACCTGACCTTTCCATCTCCATAAGTATGTTACTTTCTACCAATATGTGTAGTATCATGAACACTATTTATGGACTATGACTCTGCCATTTGCAAGAGCTCACTAACCGTTACAAGCTGATAACCTTCTTCTGCTAATTCCTTGGTCAAAATCCGAACAGCTTCGATGGTTTGGGACCGATCCCCGAAACCGTCATGAAAGAGAAGAATGCTCCCGCATCCAATCTGCTTTCGGTTTACCTCAAGAATATGTTCCACGCCAGGCATCTCCCAATCCCTTGCATCTCCGTTGAGAGCACCTATGACAGGATACGCAAATTTGGCCGTAATGGAGTGAACTTCCAGGTTGTAATCCATGTAAGGAGGACGCATGACAACTGGCCGGGTTCCTGTTACCTGGGTAATTATTCTGTCCGTATCGAGAAGTTCTCGCTCGCATTCTTCCAAGCTAATTCGGGTCATAAATGGATGGGAGTAAGTATGATTCCCTATTTCGTGTTTCCTGACATGGACATCTAGAACGGTCTCGGGGTAGAGTTCAATTTGTTTCCCCATCATAAAAAAAGTAGCACGACCGGAAACCTCATCGAAAATATCTAACAATTGCGGCGTATATACGGGGTTAGGGCCATCATCGAATGTAAAAGCGATAGCTTTCTGTGTTGTAGAAACGTGACGAATAATTTCCATATTTTAACCACCTTTTCTCAACGATTTAATCTTAAATCAATCTCTTCATACCCCGCAACCACTCATAAAAGCCATCATCGAAAAAGAGATCGGGGATGTACGTCTGCGTGTAATTGCAATTAGGGCAAAGAAGAACTAATCCTTGCTCAAGAATCTTTGGGTATAATTTCTCGTGTTTACTGTCGAGACCGCAAGTAAGCGGGTGTACACCATCTGCCTGCTGGTAATCTTTAATACGTTGCTTAACATCCTCTTGGTTCATTGTAATCCCCTTTATTTGTTCAGGTCAGCATTATTCCAACATCTAGCGTTTCAACTCATCCAACCATGTACATTTTCAAATCGTATTTCACATCATACGCTAATTATTATACAAGATGTCCTCATCTACAACACCAAATTTACTTGAATGAACAAATAGAGGAACTTCTGCGATACCATAAACAAAAGCCCAGAAATGGCAACCCATTCCCGAGCTTTTTATCAAGCAATATGAATATTTAAATCTCCAATTATTAGTAACGGAACCAAGACAAACATCGCTTTAAAAATAAACGGAGGTCCATCCATCCCCATCGACATATCAGCAGCGCTCCTCAAACTGTAAAATTTTTGTGTGAACTATATGCTAATTTGTTATCTTATTAATCTGATCTTGGGTTAATTCGACATCCCATTTTTGGAACTTAGCAAAATTGGTAAGTGTCTCAGAAACAGCTGTCCCCTCCATATCATATTCCAGCGTATTTGGAACGATAATACTCACCTCATATTTGCCAGGTATAACCGGTAGACCGTTTTGATCCTTAAGATCCCAAGCAGGAAGGTACGCTTGATACCATGACATTGCAGGTATTTCACCCTTAACGCGGATAGTTAAGCTTGAGGATTTTCACCTAATTTACTATGGGCTAACAGAGCTACTTATTTAAAAAATAGTTTTTTTGAAATAGAAATGGCTACTCCCTATTGGTGCGTCTTCTAAAACCGCTACTTCAATGTAACCATTCTTGCGATAAAAATCTGGTGCTTGAAAACTGAAAGTGTTTAGCTTTATAAATGTACAGTTTTTCTCCTTGGCAATATTCTCAATTTGCCCTAACAATTGACTTCCGTAACCCATACCTCTTAGTGATTCATCAATCCAAAGAATATCAACTTCAACCCAATTCCAACAAAGAATAGCAAGCAATCCTCCAACAACTTGCCCCTCACCATTCTTTATTGCTAGATTAATTTCTTCATAACGTGAACTCATATTTTTGGGGACATGCCTTGAATTAAATTCAATCAATCTTCTTCTGATATATTCACTCTCTTCCTTGCTTCCGCTATCGATATACATTTCAATGCTCATAATTTCCTCCTAAATGGAATTCCTCATCGCTACTCATTTAGCTCATACTCTGCAATCTCTTCTTCATTAGTTTGAAAATTAATCTTTTGATAAACCAATTTTCGCTCACCAGACCAACCCAAAGGGACGTAATCCAATTTATCGTCTGGATGGAACAGTACCTTTATCTCTTTCGTATCGAGATTGAGCAATGAGACATTATGAGAATTTCCAGTTTCCGTCATTTTGTACATGGACTGAATCTTCTCTACCCCGCTAAAAAGTAAGTAGTGTGAATCTGCCGAAAAATAGGGCAGCGATACATTAGATTTGCGTTGTATACAGAAACAATGGACGGACTCCATTTTCCCTGTCTGGGTATCAACAAAATAAATATCTTCTTCAGAGGACATCCCATCGTTAAACATAAAATACCGACTATTATTTGACCAGACAATCTGATTAAACATTCGCTCTTCGAATACCTGAGCAGGCTTATCCTCGCCTACCTTCCACATCCAGACGGAGCCGTGACCTTCTTTTTTATTGCCCTTTGCATATGCTACGCTTTGTCCATCAGGTGACCAAACATCACCAAATACATCTTTTTCATTATAAATTGATAATCGAATATGACTGTATTGATCATCTGTTGTAGGGGATTTCTGAGTAGGGTCAACTTTAGTCAGTTGATTGCTTAAATCATACGTGTATTTTACTACTTGATCGCGTAGATTTTTATTCTCCGCACTGTACGTAGTTAATCGATAACTAATCGTATTATCGTTTAACCAACCGATTGCGATATAATCTTGCGTTTTTGTTCCTTTAAACAGGACTGTATTTTGATGAGTCTCCATATTATAAAGGACTAAATCAAATGGCTCCGGAGGGTCAACGTATTCACTTTTAATGGTTTGGATAGGAGAATCATACATTCCATCCGAATAAACGATATATTTACCGTTCGGGGAAAAATAGACATGTTCGAGATAACCGAAAGTTTGCACAACTTCCAGCGTTTTAGCCGAATACAAACTTCCACTGCGAGTTACGTAAGTACCGACATCGACAAAAACATAGTCACTATTCGGTGACCAAAACACATCACCAACTGTAGGTAATGCTTCTCCTGTTGCAGCTCTTGGTCTACTCCCCCCTACATTCCAAATGTACAATGTCATGGGATCATAGTCTGTACCTGTTTTGCTCACCATGTAAGCGACTGCTTTCTTATTAGGGGACTCAATAACATCGAAAACATTTTTATCGTCTTTTAAGACCCCTTCGATTTTGTCCAGCGAATATTGGCTTAATGTTCGTTGGTTAGTCATGTCAATGGGTGTAGGTGAAGCCTGGGTATCTACTTGTGATTTTACAGGCTGCGTAGAAGCTTTTGAGGATTCAGTGGGAGTTGCTGTGCTAACTAACGAAGGCTGTTTTTCTAATTGACTTGGTAATGGTGTTTGAGCGATTTGAGGTGTTGGCTGTACTTCTACTATTTTTTGGTTGCTTTCGCAACCCGAAAACACGAGCATTCCGAAAAGAATTACGCATAATGCTTTTTGTTTTCTCAAAAAAAATCCCCCTAATACTCAGAGATAAATAGTAAGTATATATCTTCCATATTTTAACACAAAAGAATAGTCTTTTGTTTCATAATATTGTGTTATCATCCACCTTTGGTCGGATTCAGAAGATCTATCATTTGATTCGTATTCTTTAACATGGATGAAATTAATAAGCGTAAAAAAAGAAGAGTGATCAGGGAATTAACCCTGCCCACTCTTCTTTCAATAGAAATAAAAATCACAACGAAACACCCAAGAAGCCACGCGTTAATTGGAAATCAACATTTCCCTGCTGGTAGAGACGAGGTGTATACGTATGCTCAATGACTTGTTTGACGCGCTCGAGAATCCTGTTCGTCCAAGCACTCGGATCTCCAATGAGCATCAAATCCAGATCATTCTCATAGTTTTGCAACATTTCCGTTTCCGATGCTATTTGCAGCATAGGAACGAACGGATGCGTCTGCATCGGACGATTGCCGACCAATGCGATAATTACCTCTACACCCGTGGCAGCTAGGCCTGTAACCGTCTCCACCCAATGCTCAGTTGGGGTCTCCATGATGTGGAAGCCATTGCGGCGGACATGCTCACCATAGGCAATTGATGGCAGGACCTTATTTGAAGTTAATATATTTTGGCTATAAGAAGCTGTGGAAAGTAGACCGCTGTTCTCGGGAACAACCACTAAACCGCCTGCGCTCACAATCATTTTGGACAGCTTCACTAGCTGCTCCCCTACATCCTCGGAGATGTAACCATCGCTTAAGATGCCAATACGCAGCCCTTCCAGACCGACTGTCTCTTTCTCAGTTGTTCCAGCTGCTGCTAACTGATCAGCAAACCAGGTTTCCACCTTCTGCGTCACCTTCGTAATTCCGCCGTCAAGCTGAATGCTGGCAAAACCAAGATGGCTCGTTTCAACACCCATCTCTTCCATCAGATGTCGCATATAGTCATTGTGGGTTTTCTCACAGCCATGCTCCAGCAGTAGACAATGTTTCACCATCGGATGCGTAATATAGCCGATCATCGTTCGACCAAGCATTTGTTCGGCTTGCCCTCCCGAATTCCCGCAACCTTCCGTGTGAGCCAATGCCACAAATCGCGAGACCTCGGGTTGCCCTGCATCCTGGTTATTCAACTGATTCGTAATCATATTGGCCACCTGTCCGGCGCAAAGACTTGTCGGTATGATCAAGCCGATGTTATCGCTGGCCACGCGGTCTCGATGACGAGTCAGATTGAATTGGATAGAGCTAACCGCCGCTTCAGTGTCCTCTTGGATTTCAATAGGCTCTCCCGCCGGCACAGGGGGATGAAGCAATGTCTCCAGCTGGCTCGCATCATTTTGCTGCCAGTTGCGCCAAATCTGCACCTGGGCATGCCCCGCTTTCTCCCCTACACTTCGCTGACCGGAGGCAATTTGGATGGTAAGATCGAAAACCTCTTTGCCGAGCTCATCCATAGATTTGCCTTCCAAATACTGCCCTGCGTTGACATCCATATCATTGGACAATAATTGAAAACGGCGTGAAGTCGTAACAACCTTGACCGTCGGCAAGTAAGGGAAATTCGTGATCGAGCCGTTGCCGGTGGTAAAGAAAATCATATTGCATCCTGCAGCTACCTGTCCGGCGATGCTCTCGAGGTCATTGCCTGGACTGTCCATGAAATAAAATCCGCCATCTTTCATGAGTTCCCCATACTCAGTGGCGTAATCGAGGCGAGTGATCGGATCTTTCTTCTGGGCAGCGCCAATGGATTTGAGATAAATGTTATAAAGGCCACGATAGATGTTGCCACCGGATGGATTGCCTTCCGCACTAGTACCATGCCAAGACGTGCGTTCCCTGAATCGTTGCACAAGCTCCAAAAACTTACGAGCAGTTTCCACGTTGCGCACCTTCGAGAGGACAAACGCTTCTGCGCCAATCAATTCATCGGTTTCAGCCAGACTGGCTGCACCGCCGTAGCGTACTAATTCTTCTGAGATCCAGCCTAGAAGCGGATTCGCGGAAATGCCGGAAAAAGCGTCCGAACCGCCGCACTGCAGCCCGATCTTAAGGTGGCTGATAGATTCAGGCGTCCGTTGCATCGCATTGACCGTGGGTAGCCACTCTCGTACAATCGCTTCGCATTGTATCAGATTTTCTTCAAAGCTGCTCTGGAGCGACACAAACTTGTGCAGCACTTCATCGATCGGGTAGCCATGTTCGCGCAAATAGGCTTCAACCATCTGGTTGGTTACCGGTTCATTGCCATAATCGACAGCCAATACCGCACCCACGTTAGGGTTTACCATAAATCCGGAGAGCGTCCGCAACAGCAAGTCCAAGTTATTCGGATTTTCCGTGCTTCCCTCCGTGTGAGCTACTGGAACAATCCCTTCCACATGAGGGTAGTTCTTCAGTTCGCCTTGCAAACGAGCAGCAAGCTGCTTCACATAGCTACCTGTTCGGGAGGTGGTCCCAAGCAGGACGATGTGGTTGCGGGTACCTACGCCGCGTGATTCATGACGGCGATACCCCATAAAAGTACGAGTTTCCGAATAAACCGGCGATGCCGGGGCAGGCTGGAACTTTTCCTCATCTAGCACATAAGGATGAACTTGATCCGCAAAATTAGGCGCCTTCGGCAGAGCGAATTTCAAATGACGCACGCTAAGTGCGTCCAATACCGCCTCATTGATCACATAGTGACCGGGCTGAATCGCCTGCAGAGCCACGCCAAACGGCATTTCCCAAGAAAGCAGCTCTACACCTGGATCAATTGTCTTCACCGCAAACCGATGACCTTCCATAACCGTATAATCTATGATCAAGGTTTGCCCTTCATAATGAATGGCGGTCCCAGCGTCTAAATTCCGAGTCGCAACGGCGCAGTTATCCCCAGGTAATGGGAGTCTAGCAACTTCATCAAATTGGTAAATTTCGTCCATTGATATCTATCCCCTTTTTGAACATTACTCATGAAATACGAATCGTCGGAAAAGAGAACATTAAGCATGTTTTTCGAATCTCTCTGATTCGGGATCCTCTGTAAAAAATTCAATCTCGTCAAGTGCAGACCAAAGCTCTGAAGGAATTGGATAGTTAGCAAGCTCCAACGTCTGTGCTACGCGTTCCGGCTTGCTCATGCCAACAACCGTACTCGCGACGCGGGGGTCACGCATGGAGAATTGGAGTGCAGCAGCAGCTAGGGGCACATTCCATGCCTGGCATGCTTTCATTAAGGAATGTGCACGTTCAAGCAATAATGGCGGAGCATCACTATACGCATATCGTGCGTAAGCATCCGGACCTTTTGCCAAAATACCGCTGCCATAAGGAGCTGCATTAATGACGGCAACTCCCAATTGATTAGCGATGTCAAGCAATGGCTCTGCTGATCGATTAAGCAATGTATAGCGGTTGTGGGTCTCAACGGCGCTAAACTCCCCAGTCTCTACATATCGAATAAGCATGTCGATAGGCCCGCCAGATATGCCAATGTGATCGATGACCCCCTGATCCTTGAAATTTTTCAACACCTCAAGGGGCCCGCCTGCTCCCATAATATTTTCAAAGGTGGAATGTTCCGGATCATGGATATAAACATATTGTAGACGATCTAGCCCTAACCTAGTTAGACTTCCTTCGATGGATCGTTTTATTTGCTCCCCACTGAAGTCACCAGTCTGTAAACACCGGTCTGCTTTGGTGGCGAGCACATAACCCGATGGGAGTCCGCCGTTCTCTTTAATGACCTTACCAATGCGGCGCTCACTCTCGCCATCCCCATAGGCAGCAGCAGTATCAAGGAAGTTAATCGGACTTGCGAAGGCAGCGCGAATTGTTTCCAGCGCGGTTGCTTCTGGTGCACTGAAAGTAAAGATTTCCGGCATATCACCGAATGGAGCTCCACCAACACAAAGCGGAGATACAAGCAGGCCTGTTTTGCCAATTGGCCGATTCGAGTAAAGGGATTCAGTTGTCATAAGGTTTCCTCGATTCTTTTGGAGTATTAACTAGAGTTATCGATAAATTAATTCGAATTAAATTACGCCTTTTTTCAAAATAATATTAGCATAAAGCGCCTTTTCACTCGTTGCTACGATCGCATATGCCTTCTTCGCCCGCTCATAGAAAGCGAACCGTTCTACGTACTCAATAGCTGGTGTTTCGTATTCACTAATTAATCCCTCATACTCCCCCCAAATTGGTGTTGCAACAGGATCCCCAGGAACGACAGCCATAAGCGCAACAGGTCGGTCGCTGTAACTATCTAGTGGAAACAGGGATAAAACCGCTTTCAACAACTCAGGTATGCCATGACCATCACAGCGCAGCAGTCGGTTCGCATGACTGGCAGCTGGGAAATTGCCATCTGCTAAGATGATTTCATCGCCATGCCCCATCTCCATCAACACCTTAAGAAGCTCAGGGGAAAGAACCGAAGGTATCCCTTTTAACATCATCAACATCTCCTATTTCAATATATGTTATCGGTAACTCAAAATTAACAATTATATGTCTTGCTGTCAATCCTTTATTTCTATACAATACAAAATAAACGACTACACATTGAACAACGACTTGTCATATAAAAGGAGAATATCACGTGATAACAATCTATGACATCGCCGAAAAGGCCGGTGTTTCCGCTATGACGGTTTCCAGAGTCATTAATAACACAGGCCGGATCAGTGAAGAGACACGTAAGCGAGTGCGGAAAGTCATGGAAGAGCTCCACTACATCCCGAATGCTTTGGCACGCAGCTTAGTTTCACAGAAGACGAACCTTCTGTCCCTGCTTATTACGGATATCACGAATCCATTCTATACAACTTTAGCGCGTGGCGCCGAGGATGCTGCGAAAAAGGCAGGTTATCGCTTACTTTTTGCCAATAGTGATGAGGATTATGTGAAAGAAAAGGATTACGTCGATATGATTCTCTCCACACGCGTGGACGGCGTTTTATTCGCACCTGCAGGTGATCGTTCCCTCGAAAATTTACAGCAGCTGCAAAAACATCAAATCCCATTCGTTGTCTTAGATCGTGAAATTCCAGGCATTGATGCAGATGTCGTGCTGGGTGACAGTAAAGAAGGTGCACGCAATCTGGTTGAACACTTGTTCGCATTAGGACATCAACGCATAGCCTTAGTAAATGGATCGCTAGACGTTTCGACAGCACGCCTGCGGTACACAGGCTATAGCGAGGCACTTCGGCTAAATAGCCTGACTGTGGACGATTCCCTGGTTATACATCTAGGTTTTCGCGACTTCCATGATGACTCTGCCTTGGATGAATTGCTTGCGCTTGAAGATCCGCCTACGGCTATTTTCGCAGCAAACAATATGTTAGCTCTTGGGGTCATTCAATCCCTGAGAAAGCGTGGTTTACAAGTACCAGGCGATATTTCTGTTGTTTGCTTCGACGACTTCGGACCTGCTGGTGCGATTAACCCGTTCCTCACGGTTGCTGCCCAGCCTGCGTATCAATTCGGCCAGCTTGGGATGCAGCTTCTAATCGACCGCATAGAAGGAAACGCTAGCAACGAATCTCGCAGAATAATGCTGCCATCGGAACTCATTATTCGTTCTTCCACACAATCCATTTCGACCCCCGTGTCCTAGCAATCAAGTTATGCCTGTGAATAATCGGAATGCTAAAGAGCCACCCCGCAATGAGGTGGCCGTTCATGCATTTTACTATTTATGCGAATCTATAGGTCCAAAATCGTTCCGTTCCGAAGCGTGCCTGGATTTCCTGCTCCGATAATTTCTTGCTGCCTAACAATTCGGCGGCTTGGAACTGGGACTTATGGGATTGAATCGATGCCATCTTCTGTTTCAGAAAACCTTTAACGTCATTCATGATATCAGGCTTGCCGATCTCTTCCTCGTGATTTTTGGCAAATGCCAAGCAATGCACGGTTGGCCTTCGGTCGGCAGGCATTCTACCTATCGTTCGGATTACAGCCGCCCCGCATGCGTTGTGATCGGGATGCACACTTAGCGTCGGGTGAAAAGTAATGACCAACGAAGGATTCAATTCTTTCATGAGCGCTTCGATGCTTCCGTCCAACTGCGCTTTATCCTCGAATTCGATCATTTTATCATGAAATCCGAGCATTCTGAGATCCCGGATACCGATGGCAGCGCATGAAGCTTCCAGTTCCTGTTTGCGTATCGAAGGTAAAGTGACCCGATTGGCGAAAGGCGGTATGCCCATGTTCCGGCCCATTTCTCCTAGAGTCAAACAAGCGTAAGTAACTTCCGATCCTTGGCGGAGATGCATGGCAAGCGTCCCTGACGAGCTGAATGCTTCATCGTCTGGATGCGGTAGCACAACCAGGATATGGCGTTCCATTTTCATTCGAATCCCCCTTTATCTTAGAATAGTTCCCGGCTCAGTTGCAACGCCACGACGAGTTTTCCCGCCGTATCGTGACCTGCAAGGATGAGCCTATCGGAATCCGTCTCTTCATGGTGGGTAAGTCCCTCGGAATAAATCCAGCCTTGCTCCGTTTTCAAGCCTACGCGATAAGGTCCGTCCCCAGTAATTAAGCCGTGAGTATAACGAATAACGGCGTTCGAAATAAAGGTCGCGGCTGGATGTTTCGTTTGATCCAGATGCGCGGCGTAAGCACCCGTCGTCATCTCGAGATGGATATATAAATCCCGATCGATAAGGATATCGATCGATTGCTGGACTTTCGTTTTGTCGATGAGCTGCATATTCTTACCTCCAATCGCGTTAATTCTATCGTCCAGATCGGCTTGTCCGATATGACATCATTTTAGCATATCTGAACATCGAATCCACGTTATTACGTGCCGCAGCTACCAAATATATGATTCATAAATATTTTTTCATATTCCCAAGCACAACTTCATACCCAGCAGGTAACATGTGACCCCCATCAAATGTAAGCTCTTGCCGCAAATTCCCGTCAGCGTCGGATAGGCCTGCATTGACATTGATAAATTCGAAATGATACTTTTGCGCCAGCTGCGCCACCTTGTTACTTGCTGATTCAAGTATTTCATTGGTTCTCCTCGCAAAAAGCGATTCATGCTCAGCTTCTGACTCACCGAAATCCTCCACCGGATTGACCGGATAATAAGCCATCACAAACACCTGTGCATTGGGCAATTTCCCCTTTATTTGCTGCAAGATTTCGTCATAATTTCCTAGAAAAGTGGCTTCAGGAACGCCGAAGCCCAAGTCATTTGTGCCAATATTGATAAAAATCTTGCTCGGCGCTAAATCAAAAATGCAAAGATCCATCGACGTCAGCAGATCTGCCGTCGTCGTTGCGCGAATCCCCCGATTATAGATCAGCATTTCCAAGCCAAGGCTTTGTTGCATTTTTTCAATCGGGAAAATTTCCATGGTGGAAGATCCGACGAAAACAATTTGTCCCTTTTTGGCCGTTTTATTCTGCTCTTCATAACTTGCTCGAATGGTGCTTTGCACTTGCTTGATGGCGGGGTTCATACTCGTTAGTGATGTTGATTGTTCTGTCATAAATTCTCCTTTTCTTTTATCACTTGCTCAATACCTAATAGGATCAGCTTCAAGCCGAACTCAAACGATCGGTCGGTCCCCATTAGCTCGAATAGCCCACTCTTGAACATCCTTCGGAATAGTCCCGCATCCGCCTCACTCATGGCGTCCAGAAGGCGATCCATCTCCCCAATTGGAAGCTCTCCCTGCTCTTTAAGGATAGCGGATACATTCCGCTGATGCTCATAATCATCCAGAACAAAGTAGAAAACATAGTTCATAATTGTAATGATCGCTTGTAATTGATGCTCTTGTTCAAGCGGCGTCGATTCCATGCAGAGCAGCATACGGTTGGTGAACCGGATAATATCCGGCTCGTGGGGAAGCGTAAGCATCATGAGCTGCGTGGAACAAGGGTGCCTGCGCAGCACACTCCGTGTTGTTATTGCAAATCCGGTTAACTGCTCCTTCCAATCTCCCTCGGACTCGAATTCCTCCAGGGTGATTTTTGATATCTGGTTGGCCAGACGTTGGTAAAGGTCTTGCTTGCTCTTGAAGTACCAATACAGAGAGGGAGCCTGAATGCCTAGTCTATCGGCCAATCGTCTCATGCTGAATTTCTCGATGCCCTCCTCCCCTAGAAGCTCCCACGATGCATTCAAAATTTTTTCCTCAGAAATCTGTGGCTGCTGCTTTTTCATCGATATCTATCCTCTCCATCTAACAGTGTAAGTTTTATCTTTACAGGTTCATAGATTCATGATATCATCTAACACTGTAAGGCACAACCTTACACCGTTAGATTTGGATCGAAATAAACGAGGAAAGTAGTGAGAATACGGTATGGATACAGAAAATCTTCATTACTTTGAAAAAGCACCTATCGCAAAAGCTGTAGCTCATTTCGCAGTACCCATGATGTTAGGTACTTCAATGAGTGTTATCTATTCTATCTTGAACGCCTATTTCCTGGGCACGCTCCACAATACGGCTATGTTAACTGCACTCGCACTAACCTTGCCGTTATTCGCGGTCATTATGGCATTAGGCAACTTGATTGGGATGGGAAGCGGTACATTTATTTCCCGTTTGTTAGGGGAGAAAAAATACGATGATGTTAAGCATGTGTCTTCATTCGCCTTTTACAGCAGTTTAATTCTCGGTCTTATCGTGATGGCTGTCAGCCTTCCGTTGATCGATTCAATCGTTCATGGTTTGGGAGCAACACCTGAATCCTTCGAATTCACAAAGGACTATGTCACGATAATGCTTATTGGTTCGCCAATCGTCGTATTATTCTTCACGTTAGAGAATATCATTCGCTCGGAGGGTGCCGCAATCACGTCGATGACGGGGATGATTCTCAGTGTTGTCGTGAATATTATTCTTGATGCGTTGGTTATCTTCGTGTTCCATTGGGGAGTGAGTGGCGTTGCTTCTGCTACTGTCATTTCAAACTTGATTGCGATTGTATTCTACGCCTTTCACATGAGAAATAAGAGCCAATTTTTAACGATCTCCGTTAAATGGTTCAAGGCTACCAAGGAGATTTTGAGTAATGTATTCAAAATCGGAGTTCCCGTCTTTATTATGAGCATCTTCTTGGGAGCGATGTCGCTCATCTTTAACCATTTTCTTGTTGAATATGGGGATCAGGCCGTAGCGGCTTACGGAATTTCGTCGCGTCTATTGCAATTCCCCGAATTTATTCTAATGGGATTATGCGAGGGCGTCGTGCCCCTTATTGCCTTCTCTTATACGGCGAATAAATTACGCATGAAGCATACGATAGGATTTACGATTAAAGTGATCGTGGCGTTGGCCACCGTGTTCGGCATCTTCGTCTATCTAATCTCCAACCACTTAATCGGATTATTCACGAATGACCCCCAATTAATCGAGATGGGTAGTTACATCTTACATGTAACGTTCTTATCTCTATTCATTACGGGAATGACCACGTTGTTTACGGGGATCTTTCAAGCAACGGCACAAGGAACCGCCGCATTCATTATGTCGATTATTCAAGGCATTACTCTAAGTCCTGTGCTCTATTTCGCCAATCGAATGAACGGCTTCTCGGGTGTAGTCTGGTCGCTCGTCATCGCGGATGCCGTCGCGTTCCTTGTTGGTGCCATTATGTTGTATGTTTTGCGGAACAAATTGCAGCCGGATTTAGAGAGTTTAGTACAGTAAAATAACGAAGGAAAGTTTCTGCAAATTATGCCGATCAATTACTTCCGGTAGGTTCCGTTTTTTTTACAAATTCAAATTCAACGAGCGAGGTTCTAATCATGATAAATCAACTGAATCCATTAAACAGCACAACAAGTCATCTACAGAAAATGAACCGTATTGCCATTATAGGAGGCGGCCCCGGAGGGCTAACCCTCGCGCTAATCCTGCAACGCCATGGCATCGATTCCGTCATCTACGAGCGTGAATCTGCTGAATCTATTCGAGATCGTGGAGGATCACTAGATCTCCATAAAGATTCCGGCCAGCTGGCTCTTAAGGAAGCCGGACTGCTTGAAGCATTTCATAAGATAGCAAGATACGAAGGAGAAGACCTTCTGCTTGTTGACAAACATGGAACCGTGTATCGCAAAGAAGTGGACGAAACCGGCAAAGAGGGAGACCGTCCGGAGATCGATCGTGGAGATTTGTGCGAACTCCTGCTTCATGCATTGGATCCACAACGGATCCGTTTTGGTTATAAATTTATAGAAGCGATTCCTCTGGCGGACGGCAAGCATGAGCTCCATTTTGAGAACGGGCATGTCGATACAGTCGACCTTGTCGTCGGAGCTGATGGGGCATTTTCAAAGCTTCGCCCACTTCTCACAGATGCTTCGGTCGAGTATTCGGGACTAAGCATGGTGGAACTAAACATTGAGGATGCGGCTAATCGACACCCTGATCTATTCTCGTTTAATGGCCGCGGCTCAATGATTGCTTTGTCCGACAACAAGGGAATTTTGGCACAAGTGAATGGTGACGGGCGAATTAGAGTTTATTTAAGCTTCCGTGCCGATCGGGATTGGGTAGACACGAATGGCATCCCGCTCGATAAGCCTCAAGTGGCGAAGCAAGCGTTCTTGAAATTATTTGATGACTGGGACGAAATGTTGAAAAATTACATTCGATACGCTGAAGACAAAATGGTAACAAGAAGAATCTATATGCTTCCCATAGGGCTTACGTGGGAATCTCGAATAGGGATTACACTCCTTGGGGACGCGGCCCATCTCATGTCTCCTTTTATGGGGGAAGGCGTAAATCTCGCCATGTTAGACGCATCAGTACTTGCGTTGTCCCTTGTCCAAAACGGTGACCTCGAAGAATCTATTCGCTCCTATGAGCAAAAGATGTTCGAGTATTCGTCGCCTATGGCGGAAATGTCGGACGACAATCTAAAGCTCTTCTTTGCTGATACCGGTGCATCGGGAGTCCGCGATTGGTTCGATCAATTTGAGCAAGGCCACCAAGAAGAAGATTAAGTGATCACTACCCAAGTTGGTTTAAAACTAGCGAGATTTGCTTTATTCAGCTTTAGTTTATTAGATGTGCGTTAACGGACACGTTTATTTGATAAACCAGCAGCAGTCTAGGACGTTATTTTCTCGTCCATAACTGCTGCTGTTTCATTTTTCGGGTCTACTCTTGTTATGTCATCCGAAAGCCCAACGTCAGGGTCCACCCATCTAATAAACAAAAGCCCAGAAATGGCACCCCATTCCCAAGCTTTCTGATCAAGCAATATTAATATTAAAAATCTCTTCCAATTCCTTCTCTAGCACTTCACTCAATCGCTTCGCTGTGGACGGTCCAACAGATTTGATGGAACGTTCCAGCAAGCTTATGTACGCATGACTTAATCCAGAGTGCCTTGCCAATTCACGCTGAGAGTAGCCCTTCGTCACCCTCGCTTTGATGAATTCATCTGTTTTGGCCATAATTTTAATATGCATATCGTCGTTCTCAGCCCCCGTTCTCACATGCCCAATATCTGCATTATAACAGGAAGTCATTCACTTAAGCAACTATAAATGTTTACTATAGCAATCACCAATGTGAATGACGATTACCTGTAAGCACTGACGTAATTGGAGATTGTAATTACATTAGTAAACTGTTAGTATTAAATCGTTTACTAATGTTTACTACACAATGTGAGGATGAACAGGTATGTACTTCTACGATAAATTAAAAGATATGCGCAAGTTGAAAGGTTTCACCATTCGTGAATTGGCTGACCGCTCCGGTGTTTCCGCCGCTTATATTTCGCAATTGGAGAATGGCAACCGCGGCATCCCTTCCCCCGACGTACTAATGAAGTTGTCGGAAGGACTGAATACGTCGTATTCCGAACTGATGGATATCGCGGGCTACCTCGAGTCCTCTCAAACAAACCAAAATTTCCAAAGCAACCCGGTGAATCTTCGTCGTTTTCTGCGCGAGAATGAGTTGATGTTCGACGGCTTCGTCTTAACTGCCGAGGATAAGGAATGGGTCGAGCGTATGCTCACGGTCCTCTTTTGGAAGGATCGTCAGGCTAACAAAGGGGCTGAGTAAACCTTACAGCTCGATATTTTGCCCAGGCGCCATAACAAGTCCAGTAATGCCTTCTGCCGCCAAGCTCGCTACGAACGCGTTCGGATCCTGCTTAATCACAGGGAAGGTATTGTAGTGCATAGGAACAACCGTCTTCGCTTGTAAATACTGCGCAGCAATCACGGCATCTTCCGGACCCATGGTGAAGTTATCGCCAATCGGCAGGAACGCAAGGTCAATCTTGTTTAATTTGCCGATCAATTGCATGTCGCTGAATAGCCCTGTATCCCCTGCGTGATAGATGGTTTTGCCCTCAACCGTTATCAGGAAGCCGCTCGCCATCCCTGTATATATGTTTTCTTCTGTTCCATGCGGATTATACGAGGAATCGTGAAGCGCCAGTGTCATTTTCACCTTGCCAAAAGGAAACTCGAACGCCCCGCCAATCCCCATCCCGTGTGTTTTAGCCCCTTGAAAGCCGAGATACCGGCTCAGATCATTCGGTGCAATCACCGTCGCATCGTTGCGCTTAGCAATGGGCAACGTATCGCCAACGTGGTCATCATGACCATGCGTGACAAGGATGTAATCAGCCTTAATGTCTTCTTCTTTGACTGTCGCTTGCGGGTTATGTGTTAAGAACGGGTCGATAATCAAGGTATGTTCTTTCAATTGAATTTCGACACAGCTTTGTCCGTGGAAAATAATGTTCATTTGTTTTTTTAGCTCCTTTTCGTTGTAATGCGATCATTTTAACACACCTAACTAGCCAAATTGAAATCCTGCGCTAAACGCAAAATCCCCCTCCGAAATTCAACGGAAAGGGATACGAATACTGCCTAATTGGCTAAGATGCTGTTCATTTTTTTCTCAAGTAGAGCAAGTCCCTCATCCGGATCTAGCCCTCCCATGACGATGCTTTGAAGATCTTCCGACAGGGTCGTGAAAATGGTCGCATACTTATCGGTTTGCGGTGCAAATTTGACGTTATGCTGGGCCGCGATGAACAATTTCCTATACGGAAGCTGTTGGTATTCCTTGCTTTGCACGACCGCGCGATTCGTTGGCACATGTCCAGCCTGCCCCCACACCATCGAGCCGACTTTGGAGAAATACGCCATGAAAGTCATGGCTGCAAGCTGCTTCTCCTTCGTCACGTATGAGGGAATCACAAGTGTATGTGAGCTGCCCCACTGTGCCGAGCTGCCGAACAGCGCGGGAAGCGCCATAATCCCGACCGGAAGTGACGCCTCGCCTAAATGATAGCCCGCCTCCCACACGCCGCCAAACCATAGTGCGGCTTTACCATTGTGGAAGCTGTCCCACGGCGTTTTGTCATTCACATCGGCCAGTTTGCCCGCATACAGCTGCTGATAAAACTTCAACACGCGCAGCGCTTTGTCATTATGGATCGCAGCCTTCGTCAAGCTGCTATCCAACAAATCACCGCCCGCTTCATAGTACATATTCAGGAATGGCTCCTGAAAATAGGGCGTATTCACCGCCAAAGGCTGTACATTCGGTACCTTGGATTGAATTTGCTGCAGCATACGAATAAAGCCTTCAGGTGTCGCTTCCCCCAGTTTAGGCGTCTCATCTTCGTTCAATAGATCCGCTTGCTTCAGAATAGCTTTATTATAATACATCATGTGAAAATGCGTATCTAGCGGCAGTGCGTACGGCTTACTATAGTAACTCACACTCTGCACATTACTCTCTTCCACGTCTTTGAAGTCAAATCCAATCTCCTTAGCCAAGTCATCGAGCGGCATAATCTGTTTGGCCTTCACGAATGGCGACATCCGATCCACATGCGCAACAGCTACATCAGGACCTTTGCCGGACGAAAGGGCTGTGCTCAGCTTCACATAATATTCGTTCGATTCTAATCGAAGCTGCTTTACAAAAATCGCCTTCTGCGAATTGTTAAAGCCCTGCACAATCCGTTCGACGAATTCCCCTTCCCCGCCGCCGAACGGATTCCAGAATGAAATTTCCACAGGAGCTACAGCGCCAGCTGGACTTTTCGTCACGTTATCTTTAGAACTACTAGGTGTGAGCGAGCATCCCGTCAACACGACGATAAGCACACAACCCAAGCCACGGATGAGGTTTTTCCCTTTTTTAACCAACAACCTGACCCCCTCCTTCTGTCTCCCTTACCAATCCAACCACCACGAAATGTAAAGCGTTTACAATTCTAGGTAGAAGACATGAACTAATTGTCTCCTCGTACACGGTTCCGATATTCGGACGGGGAAGAACCTGTAATCTTTTTGAACACCTTCGAGAAATATTTAGGGTCAGGAATGCCGACCAAATGCCCGATATCCGCAGTCTTGAGTTCACTCGTCAAAAGCGCTTTCGCTTTCTCAATACGAATCCGTGTCAAATGCTCCAGGAAGCTTTCACCCATTTCTTTCTTGAACAAGTTGGCAAAATAGTTCTTACTTAAATGTACCAAGTTGCTGATCGATTGCAGCGAAATTTCTTGTTGGTAGTACTGCTGCATGTATTGTGCTGCCTTAATAATCCCGTTACGATCGCTGTTATAAATGCCTACCATATGGGCAATGAGCGCCTCAAAAGCTTGCAAAAACCATGATTTACTCATCTGAATCGTCTCTAATTTAGATAACTGCTCATAATATTGCTTCTTCAACTGGAGAATACGCTGCTGATCGCTTGCTACCTCAGACCATAGCGTCGTGAGCAAAATAAGCAGCTCCAATGAAATAATTTCCACGATATCATAGTCCTTGCGCGCCGTAAGCTGCTCGAAAATATCCTCCAAATACGCATGTAATTCTTTCGTCTGAAACGCATACACCATCGAATGGATGTGCGTTGTGCTCACTTTAATATTATCGGCCAACTGACTACTGGCAGGCACATAATCCACGCCATAGAGAATCGGTCGCTCACTGCCAATAAACATTTTATATTTAGCCGCAGCTGTCGCTTGCTCATAGGCCTGATGCAGTTCCGAACAGCTTGATGTAGGGCTGCTGACGCCAATTGTGCACGATATGCTGTAATGATTCTTGAGATACTGACGCACCGCCTGTGCCATTAATCTTACCTCATCTTTACCAGGAACAGCCATCCTACGCTCAAAAAGAAGGACATTCATTTCCCCTTGCCGATCTGGAAAAGCTTCATAGACATCCTCCGACTCTGATGATGCCGTCATCACTTCACCAAGTGCTGTTCGGATCAGCGCCTGACCTTCCTCGACACTTAGCGCCCACTCATTCTTGGCAATATGAAGCATATACAAGGGCAGCTTAACGTCAGCCAACCCAAGACTCTCTAGAATTTCCTGCCTGCGCACAGGGTCAAGCTGTTTCCCTTCAACAAGCTCCAGCCATCGCTTTTCTCTGACGATTGGCTCCACAACGACGCTTTGCATCAGCTTGTTTTCACTGCTGGGAGCTCCCTCGACAATGGCTTCCTTGACCCGCAATAAAGTTGCTTCCAAGTCACGCGGCATCATATCCGATTTGATCATATATTCGGATACCCCGTTACGAATCGCTTCTTTGGCATACTGGAAATCTTCCAGATTACTGAGAATGACGATTTTCATATGAGGGCGAAATTTACGAACTTCTGTAATTAAGGTGATGCCGTCCATAATCGGCATTTTGATATCGGTAATGAGAATATCTGGCGGGCTCTCGCGAATAAGATCCAGTGCTTCCTGCCCATTCGCTGCTTCCCCACTCACCATCAAGCCCAGCGATTCCCAATCGATCATCGAGCGAATGCCGAACCTAACAATATATTCATCTTCTACAATGACCACACGAAACAAGATCCTCACCTACTTCATTTCTGGAAGTCGAATCCGAATGCACGTACCCACTCCGGATTCACTTTGAATGTCTAATCCATACGGCTTCCCGCAAATTAATTTGATCCGCTCATCCACATTCGCTAAGCCGATCCCACTGACTTTATCCGCGGAAGGAGCCTCATGGCGATTTAAACTCTGCACCACAGCCGGTTCCATCCCACGACCATTATCCTGAACCTCGAAGCGAATTCCCCCATCCGGATGCAGGCCGCAACGAATATGAATTTCCCCCGTCTCACGCTCGGTAAACGCATGGAGTATCGCATTCTCCACAATGGGCTGAAGGATCAGTTTCGGCGTGCGATAGGTTCGAACCTCTTCATCCATATGGACAAATGTCTCAATATTAAAATTAAAACGGAACTTCTGAATACCGAGATAGCACTGAACATGCTCAATTTCTTCTTCAACCGTGACCGTTTCTTCCCCTTTACCTAAGCTAATACGAAGTAAACGCGACAGCAGGCTGACCATTTCAGCCGCATGGTTCGCTTTCTGAAGCAATGCCGTCCATTTGATGATATCCAAGGTATTATAGAGGAAATGGGGGTTTATTTGCGCTTGTAATGCCTTCAACTCGGCTACACGCTTATGATTTTGTTCCTCATAGACGGTTTCGAGGAGTCCATCAATACGAGTCACCATATAATTAAAATTTTCGCCTAAAATATCAAATTCATCATTCCGCCGTTTCGCTTTGAAACGGACCGTCAGGTCACCTGACATGACTTGTCGCATCAATCGAATCATCCCTAGAATCGGCTTCGAAATCGAGTTAGCGAGCAGCATCGCCGTCACGATGGAGAATAAGATACAAATGAAAGCGATCACCAAAATAATTTGCAGCAAGCGATTCGAATCTTTATACAGAGAGGCTTCCGAGATGACATTCACAACGATCCAGTCGTTCGTATGAAGCTTTTTATAATTCACAATCAATCTTTCGCCTTGATATTTCAGAGGGAACACCGATTCCTCCGAAGCCCCACGAAACATATCCGTATACCCATCTTCGCCTAGTACTTCCTTCACGCTTTGTCCTAAGAAACGATTGTCCGGATAAGATATGATCTGACCACGGCCATCAATGACAAAGCTTTGGATATCCATGTGACTCTTGGTCGTTCGCGCACCGATTTCTTTCAGCACATCCTCCCGAATATCGAGAACCGCAACGATCCCAACAGGACTATCGTCCGACATCTTATAAATTTGCTTCGCAAGGGAGAACACAGGAACCGTTTGGGTGTTTAAGCTATCTACATAGGTGCCTATGCGCGTGGAAAACCAACGAAAGTTACTGCCATCTTCTAACGTTTGCAGGAACGGGGATACCTTCTCATTAGAACGATCGTTCCACCGATAAATTCCTTTGATAAAATGATCAGGAGAAATAAATGAAATCGATTGCAAATCCTGATTGATCGCGATAATCGTAGACAGCTTCGTCGTTAATGAGAGACTATCGAGATCATATTGGGCAGGATCGGTGCGATCCAAAGCTCGCAGCATTGAGACAATATCGTTGTTGTTCACAACCTGCATCATCATATCTTTATAAATCCCAAGCCTCGTGTCAATATTCTCTGCAGTCTGCTTCAAGAGCTGTTCCGAGTATTCCGTCACTTTGTTGTTGATCGTTGATTTCGATATCGAATAAGAAATAAACCCCAATGCAAGCAGGGGTGTTAAGGAAAAGAGGAAAAGCAGCAGCATCCACTTGTAGCGAATGCTGCTGGTCCATTTATACATCCATGAAGGGAATCGTTTCCGGTGCTTGGGACTAGCTGCTTCTGATGTCTGGGTCATACGTTACAACCCTTTCTGGGAGAGAATCGAATGTCAACAAGTCCTAGTGTCTTAACCTTTAATACCGGACATCGCTACACCTTGCACGATTTGACGCTGCAGGAGAGCAAACACGAGAATCGTCGGAATCGCCGCAATCGCACTGGCAGCCATGATTAGATTCAAGGACATCGTATTATTCGACAAAAAGGTCGGTAGTCCTGCCGAAAGGATCATGTTCTCTTGAGAAGTGATGGAGAGATACGGCCATAAGAAGTTATTCCACGAGAGAATAAAGTAGAAAATACCGACGGAGAACATCGCTGATCGAGTTAGCGGTAAACAAATGCGGTACCACAAGCCGAAGTTGCGGCAACCGTCAATCTGAGCAGCTTCAATATAATCTTTCGGGACGCCGTCCATGAACTGCTTCAGAAGCAGAATCCCGATAGGATTCGTTAAGCCAGGTAAAATAATGGCCCAGATGTTATCAATCAGCTTCAGATGAAGCGTTGTTTCATAAAGCGGAATGAGTATCGCTTCCGTTGGAATTAACAAACCTGATACGATCAGCAGATAGAAAACACCTCTAGACTTGAAGGGCAGCTTCGAGAAGGAAAACGCTGCTAGAGAGCTGATCATGAGCGAAATGATCGTGGTCAGAAAACCTATCACTGCACTATTCCAGGTCCATCGCAAAATCTGCGAATCCTTGATCACTTTCGTATAGTTGTGCAATTGTAGATCCGAGAATTTCACCCAGTCGCTTAAACCGACGACATAGACACCATCGGGCTTGAGAGACACGAGCAGCATCCAAATCAGTGGGAATATAAATATGAGGGCAAGTATCACCGCGATGATGTTAATCGTAAACCGTTTCATGGTCAACCTCCGTCACTCTTTTCTATCTGATAATTTAAACTGAATGACTGCGATGAGCAGCATGATGAGGCAGAATACGATAGACTGTGCTGAAGCAAGTCCGAACATATCCTTTTTAAACCCCGTCACATAAATGTAGCGAATCATGGTATTCGTGGAGTCCCCTGGACCTCCGCCCGTCATAATCTGAACTTGCCCAAACAGCTTCAAACACGAAATAATTTGATAAAATACTTGTATTTGCATGACCCTCGACAATCCTGGGAGCGTGATATGAATGAATTGCTTCCACGTGCCAGCGCCATCTATTTTCGCAGCTTCGTAATGATCCGTTGGAATTTCTTGAAGACCAGCTAAGAACAACACCATAACAAAACCTACCGACCACCAATCGGTCGTCATTGTAATGGCCCACCATGCGAAATGTTTATCGGTCAGCCAGTGAATATCCCCTGGTAAACCAACTAGGTGCATCAAGGCATTGATTGGACCGTGTTTTGAGTCGAACAGGCGCAGCCAGATGAAACTGATCACCGATACGGACAGCACATATGGCAGAAAAAACATCGAACGAATGAACGTTCGGAAACGAAGCTTCTGGTTAATTAAAAGGGCTAACCCTAGGCCTAACGCAATAATGGTCGGTGTACAAATGAGAACAAAATAGATCGAATGCCACAAATACAGATAAAAATCGGTATCGCTGAAAATCTTTTTATAATTCGCCAAGCCTACATATTTCTGCATCCCTTGAATGTTCCAAACGTGCAAGCTCATCCAAGCCCCTCGCCCAACTGGCCACAGATAGAAGATGGCAAAAGGGATCAAAAACGGCAACAGGTACAGAATCGCCTTCAATTCCAAAGCTATGCGTAACGGTTTACGTTCGCGGAGGACCCAAGTCCGATCACGTTCACTCACTTTCGTCTCCATGTGTTCCTCTCCTTGTTTCTCTATATAGGTGGGTGAAGCCTCACCGTTATGGTGAAAGCTTCACCCGTTAGAGCGTGTAGAATTAGTTCGCTAACACATCGTTAATTTGCTTATCGAGTGATTTCAAGCCTTCTTCTGGCGTTTGTTTACCGAAAAGGATGTTCTGCAACGACTCAGAAACGGTTGTAATGATCGTTGTGTATTTATCTGTTTTCGGTGCGAATTTCACTGTTTTTTGAGCTTCAATAAAGAAATTGCGGTAAGGCAGCTTCTTGTATTCGTCGCTTGTCGTTACTACGCTGTTCGCTGGCACGTGACCTGCTTGACCCCATGTTTTGCCGCCAACCTCAGAGAAATACTTCATGAATTTCGCTGCAGCTTCTTGCTTCTCAGCTGTGACGTAAGACGGTACAACGAGTGTGTGTGAGCTCGCCCAGTGTGTTTGTGACCCAAAGATTGCAGGCAGCGGCATTGCGCCGATATTCAAGGATTTATCTCCAAGGAGTAATCCTGCTTCCCACACGCCCCCGAACCATAGCGCCGCTTTCCCATTGTGGAAGGAATCCCATGGTGTTTTGTCGTTTAGGTCACTGTATTTTTTCTTATATAGATCCATGTAGAAGTTCAATACGCTCAGTGCTTTATCGTTGTTGATCGCCGATTTATTCAAATCCGCGTTGAGCAGGTCGCCGCCCGCTTCATAGTACATGTTCAGGAACGGTTCTTGGAAATAAGGTGTATTAACCGCAAGTGCTTGCACATCCGGTACTTTCGCTTGAATTTGTGCCAATGTTTTCTCGAAGCCAGCTGGTGTTAACTCACCCAACTTCGGCGTGCCATCATCATTAAGTAAGTCTGCTTTCTTCAGCAAATCCTTGTTGTAATAGAACATATGGAAGTGAGTGTCTAACGGAACAGCGTATGGTTTGCCATCGTAGGTTACACTTTTGATATTCGAGTCCGAGATTTGTTTCAGATCGAAGCCTACTTTGCTTGCCAGTTGATCGATGGGTACGAGCTGCTTCGCCTTCACAAAAGGTGAAATGCGATCCACGTGAGCGACAGCTACGTCTGGTCCTTTGGAGGAAGAGAGTGCCGTACTCAGCTTCGCATAGTACTCATTGGATTCAAGGCGAAGCTGTTTCACGACGACTTCCTTCTGAGAGTCGTTATAGCCTTTGATGATTTGATCGACGAAATCGCCTTCGCCGCCGCCAAACATATTCCAGAAGGTGATCTCAACCGGACTTGTGGATTTCGCAGTCGCTGCAGCTTTCGCTGTTTCCGTCGCAGATGCCCCTGCTGTTTTGGTATCGCTTTCTTTTGTGCTCGAGCAGCCTGTTGCTACCATGGCAAGTGCAATACTTGCAGTTAGTAAGCTAGTTAATTTCTTTTTCATTGTGATGAACAACCCTCTCTCTTCATGATTAATGGTTTTTGCGAAAGCCCTTTCACTCCGATGTAAGGGCTTTCCTTGGTTCTAACTTTACAGGGATTCCCCTCGCGTCATAACCGATAAAAACCTCAACTTTAGGGAACAAACGTAAGAACTCCACGGAACACGTTGATGGCAAAAGGGGAAGATCTTACGATTGGGGAACAATCGTATGGTGGGCGTGGAGCCCTGAACAACGCAAAAAAGAGCCCGAAGGCTCTTTTTCTACACACATCTATGCATTTAATTCACTGTTATATTATCAAAGCTCACGCTATTGCTGAAGCCACCGCGCACCCCAATGGTACCATTCGCATACGTCGTATCGGTGTAATTGATCTTCGGAGTCGTCATGTCGCCAACGTAGACCTTGATGTTCCCCTCATTCACGACAACTTTCATGTGATACCAGGTGTTTGTGCTTATTGTCGTGTTGACAAGACTCAGCTGTGTCCAGCTGTTGTTAAAACGTCCCAGCCACACTTGCCCCGCCGAATCAATGCCTGCGCCATAGCCTGTTTGAGCATCGGCGCCCGTTCCAGGGTTCGTAACATTGAAAATAAGACTGCCTTGCCCGCCAGTAGTAAGCTTAATATCCCCTTCGAGGGTATAGTTACGTTTAGATGGATACGGGGTAAGAATGGATTTGTCCGCACTAGTTGAAGTTACATTGTACGTGCCGCCAGTCAGATTCCAAGTGCCACCATAGTGCACCCATCCATTCTCATTGGCAGCAAAATCATTCCCATAACTAGACGTCAACGTTCCGAATTTCACTTGTACATTATGGCCACCGCTAGTGCGGTTCACAGAATCAATGAAAGCTACTTCATTCGTGCCGGTTTGATAAATAGATGACCATAACGAGTTACCAAACGCGGTAGAATCATTCGTGTACCACGTATTTCCGTAATCATTTGAAATCGACATGACATTGGCATTCGAGGTTAACAGGATTCTGCCGTCCGTTAACGAAAGCAGGTACGGTCCGCCTTGCTGGCTTGGTACTTGTGTACCAATGCCGCTCGCCCATGTTTTACCATCCGAACTCTTCTTGGTAAAAATATTACAACTCTGCGTGCCGCACACTTCGAACGTTACAATGTACTGGCCGTTGGCCATTTTCTGCCATACTGGCATTCCTGGACGTGCACCTGAGTTCGAAGGATCCCAAGCCACATAGATTTCACTTCCCCAGCTAGCGCCACCGTTGGTCGACAGCTTCTCCGAAACGATCTGGCTGTAGGATGGACTTTCGGTAACATGCTTCTCATTGGCATACATCACCGCTAACGTACCATCGCTCAAAATTTGCATATGCGGCTCATATACGCCTTTATCCGGATTCCCCAATGCGCCTGGCGCACCATTGTTCTCATCAATCGTACTCAAATAACTCCAATTCGATCCACCGTTGGTGCTTTTATACACCTTTAACTGATAAGACTCCTGCCAACGAACCGAACGCATCGCAAGCAAAATGTCCCCATTAGCCATTTGCGCAAATTGACCGTTATCTAGATCACGTCCATCTTCCCAAAGCGTCGCTGCCAAGGACCATGTCCGGCAATTATCCGTGCTTAGGAATACCTGCAGACGAGTTCCGCCCCAAGACACCTTCGTGTAGCCGTTATTATCATAAATAGCTGCTACTGCCAGCCAGTTCCCATTCGCCAGCTTAATCATTCGCGGATACTCCGAGCCAAATGTGCCTGGACTAATACCCCGCGCGTCCGTCCCCGCATCCGTAAATGTGTTGATATTCGTTACGGTGACCGATGATCCCCACGTGATCGGCCCGTTCGCTGCAAAAGCCGGAAGTACCCCGAACATCATTATGATGCAAATCATACTGAGTAACGTAGCTAGACTCTTTTTAAACATGTCATTTCCCTCCAATAGTATGTAAAATAACGTCCTTTTCACTCACTTGCAACAGTTCTGTAACCGTGGCCTGCTTGCTCCATCCCTCCTTCTGACCAGTGGTTATCACTCACAAATGTAAGGGCTTACTTTTTGAAGTATACCGATTCTTCCACTTCACCAACACCTACAATCTGACGAACTGAGGTGAACAATCGTACGATTTCATGTGAATGACGGTGAATTACACAAACAGAGGTGTCAAAGTTAAGATTTGGCACGTGCCTATCGATCAGAAAACTCCAATCATTGGAGTCAATATACGCAATCATTTGCCCACATTTTGCAATGAAAACGGTTTCGTTATGCCCCAAGATAAAGAGGAGATCCATATCGAGTCGTATCGAAGGAGTTCTTTCCCCATGACAGTTCCTAAGAATCTAGGTTTATTTGCCATTACATGGCCTTTATTTATTGAATCATCACTCCAAGTGTTTATGCGAACCTCGGATACATTCATCGTGAGTCATGTGTCGGATGAAGCCGTTGCAGCGGTTGGTGTTAGCAACCAACTCATCATTTTTTTATTCTTGCTGCTTCAAGTGGTTTCAACGGGTTCGGCGATCGTCATTTCTCAACATATAGGCGCGAATAAAAGCAGAGATGTCAAGAAATTTGCGGCTGGAGCCATCTCGCTAAATTTTGTTTTCGGTTTCTTGATAAGCATATGTATCGTTTGCTTTAGCAAACAGCTGCTTCAACCCTTCGGCTTGGAACCAAATACACTGGATCAGGCGCGCATTTTCCTAACTATCGTTGGCAGCGCCTTATTTATTCAAGCCATCAATCTGACCATTGCGGCCATAACGCAGGTGCATGGGTATACAAGGTATACCATGACGGTCAGCTTGGGCATTAATCTCGTAAATTTGACCGGCAGTATTGTAAGCATTTTCGGTCCTTTCGGGCTGCCCAAGCTCGGCATTCCCGGTGTTGCTCTATCGGCGGTATTCAGCCAACTACTCGGGCTAGTCATATACAGCATCCTTTTATCAAAAGTCGTTCGATTGAACTTATCTTTCAGCGACTTTTACAAGGCAAGATTTGCAGATTTGAAGAAAATATTGACGATCGGTATTCCCACAGCCGGAAGTCAGCTCGTATACGCTATAAGTCAACTGATGACGACCTATTTTATCACGCAGCTTGGCGCTGAGATGCTTTCTACACGGATTTATACCCAAAATATCATGACATTCATCATGGTGTTGGCCATCTCTTTGGGACGTGGGACTCAAATCATCATTGGTCGACTGGTGGGGGCAGGTAAAAAGGAGGAAGCCTACAAGCAATTGTTTCGCAGTTTGTTCCTTAGCTTATTACTTTCCATTGCCGCGGTCACAATGACCTTTTTATTTAGAAAGCAATTGATCGGAATGTTTACGGATAACGTCGAGATCATTACTTTAGGGGCTTTTTTACTGACGTTTGGTTTCCTTCTAGAACCAGTTCGCTGCTTAAACATTGTTATCGGAGAAGCTCTTCGAGCTGCAGGTGACGCGCGATTCATTCTTATCATAGGCGCATGTGCCATAATGGGGTTGTGTGTCCCGCTCACTTATTGGATAGGCGTACACATGGGGTACGGGTTGGTAGGAATGTGGGGCGTGTTCATCATGGATGAAGGCTTGCGAGGGATTATTTTATTATTCCGCTGGAGAAGTAGAGCATGGGAGAAGAAAGTGTTGGTGAACAGTGAGGAAATGGCCTAATTTGATCTGAACAAAAAAATCAGGGGCATCCCGCATTTCTACCCCAGCGGAATATCCCTGATCTTGTCATCTCACTGTCACCTACTTACGCCATTTCTACCTTACTTCGCCTCGCTCAAAACCGCATCCAACCGCTCGAACGCATGCTTCAGCACATCCTTCGGTATTTTCGCATAGGCATCGCCGATACTCACTTCAAAGGAACAAACCCCTTCGCTCGACTCTCTCAGATAGTGAATCAATCCCACGCCTGTTTCTGCATATAGAGCGGTCAGGATGGGTTCCAGCTTCTCCTTCGGCAGCGCAATGTGCACGTGGAACATGTTCGTCACAGGGACGTGCGGCAAAGTCGTCACAAGATGACAGCTATTAAATAACGCTGCAAGCTCAATCGCTTCCCCATAATATTGCCCCATCTTATGCGCGCGTTGCTTGAAATAGTAGCTCGCGCTCAGGAAATACGGATAGAGGCTGATTAAATCGCCACCGTGGCGTCTTTTCCACACCTTCGACTTCGCTATGAAGGCTTCATCCCCTGCTAAGATAGCACCAGCGACCCCGCCAATTCCTTTGTAGAACGATATGTAGACACTATCGAATAAGGCACACAACTCCGCCGCGGTCTTCTGATAAAAGGGAAGCACCTCGTACAACCGAGCTCCATCCAAATGTAATTTAATCCCCTTGGCTCGGCAATGCGCCGAGATCGCCACAAGCTCTTCATACGGCGGCAGCTGCCCGCCAATTTCCCGCTGAGGGAGCTCAATCAGCAGACATGCGATGTCTGCCTGCATCTCCAGAATTTCATCCAAACGAATCAGGCGGTCCTTCTCACCTAACAAAATCGATTCAATCTGATGAAGCTCCTTCAAGCCATCCTCTTCATGAATTTCCAAATGACT
Source organism: Paenibacillus pectinilyticus (assembly GCF_001700435.1). Classification (GTDB taxonomy): domain Bacteria; phylum Bacillota; class Bacilli; order Paenibacillales; family NBRC-103111; genus Paenibacillus_E; species Paenibacillus_E pectinilyticus. The sequence continues at coordinate 514,476 of NZ_LYPC01000027.1, read as the reverse complement.
TAACGGATGATAGGCAACCTTCCGGATTCCCTTTTCATCGCACCAGATCCGTAAAGCTATTTGCTGCGCCATCGTACCGCTGGGGAAGAAAATAGCCTTGTCCTTGCCTAAAAAGGCAGCCATTTCTGCTTGAAAGCTCTCGATGCCTTCACCTGTTCCATAGTTATCGCTCTCAAGCTTGTCATCAAGCTCATTCAAAACCTCTTTTAAAACCTGCATATTCCTGCGGCCATGCCCGCCAATTGGATAAGCCGCCTGGCGAAAAGCTGCCACGAATGGGGAAAGTGTACTCATGTGCGTTATGCTCCTTCGTTTTTTGCCATCTGAGTGGAGATCGTGTTGTGATTTGGATTATAATTTAGAAGAATACCCTATGAAACGGAGCGTCCTTATGAATGAAATCCTAATTGGTTCTAAAGATCAGTTTACTGCAAGTCCCGCCGAAGTGAAAGTGAACGGCAAACGATTTTTTCTAACCGAAGAAGATGGCGTATATACGCTTCTGTCCAGCCGCTGCCCTCACGCAGGCTTTGCAGTTGAGCTTGAGAATGGCGAACTTGAATGCCCGATGCACGGCTGGACCTTTGAACTGCATACAGGACGCTGTCATAATGTCCCTAGCGCAAAGCTGCAATCCTACGAGGTTAAGGATCGGGAAGGCCAATTATTCGTACAGATGGACTAGCGTGACTCAGTATATTTTACCAATGGACAAGCGATACTATATGGGCTGTTGTTTAACTCTTTTGCATCTTAGGAGGCGGCATGCCCACCAAAGCAACCAAAACAGACCCACTCACAACCGGCACAATGAACCTATGGCAGCTATCACTGCTCGGCGTCGCTTGTACGCTCGGAACCGGCTACTTCCTCGGTGCAGGCATTGGACTCACCATGGGTGGCGCTTCCATGCTCATCTTATTTCTGCTCGCCGCTGTTGGTACCTACTTCGTTCTTGACGCTTTGATTCAAATGACAAATGCCAATCCCCAGCAAGGCTCTTTCCGAGCTTACGCGCAATTAGCCTACGGCCGTTGGGCCGGCTTCAGCTGCGGTTGGATTTATTGGGGCTCACAGTTAATGATCATGGGGAGTCAGTTGGCGGCACTTTCGCTTTTTACCCGCTTCTGGTTCCCTGCGGTTCCTATGTGGCTGTTCGCTGTCATCTATGCCAGTCTCGGCGTTGGTGTGATTCTGCTTGGGGCCAAAGCATTTGAGCGGTCTGAGCATTTTTTCGCCCTCATTAAAGTCTCGGCGCTGTTGATGTTCCTCTTAATTGCCGCTGCCGCGATAGTAGGCTGGATCTCAGGGGGCTTACATCCACTTGCCTTTCCAATTACGCATGCAACCTTTTTGCCATCAGGGCTCAAGGGATCTTGGTCATCCTTCATTTATGCCTTCTACGCCTTCGGCGGTACGGAAATGATGGGTCTATTCGCTATGCGTTTAAAGAAACCCAGCGAAGCTTCCAAGGCGGGCACCCTCATGATCCTGCTTTTAGCCATCCTCTACATCATTTCCCTTTTCCTCGTCCTAACCCTGCTTCCTCTACATGCCCTACATGAGAAAAAAAGCCCCTTCCAAGTCAGCTTGGAAAGCTATCCACTGCCTTTTGTACCGCATGTGTTCAATGCGATCCTCATTATTGCGGCCTTTTCGACGATGGTCGCGTCCCTCTTCGCGGTTACCGCCATTCTCGTTGCACTCGCGCAAGATCACGATGCGCCGCTGATTTTCGCCCGCAAAACCAAAGGAGTGAGGCAAATCCCTTATGCGGCTCTGGCTTTTACAACCGGTGGCATGGCTGCTGCCGTGGTGTTAGCACTCATTTTGCCAGAGAATCTATATACGTTTATATCCACAGCTGCTGGACTCACTTTACTCTTCATTTGGCTGTTTATCCTGCTTTCTTCGGGACGCCTTCTACCGCGCTCTTCATCACTTAGCTTCAAAAGATGGTCAGGCATTCTCCTTATTCTCTGCGCGATATCCGGTGCTGCTTGTCACCCGACGACACGTCCGGGATTCTGGATTAGTTTGCTTTTTATCCTGCTTATTGCCCTAATCACATACGTCTTACATCTCACTTGGCGTCCTAACTCCAAAAAAAGATATTGACATTCACGCTACGTAAAGCTTTACAGTTAAGGTGTCAGGAGGTGAACAGATGGAATATACGGTACAGCATCTGGGAAAGTTGGCAGGGGTCAGTACACGAACACTTCGGTATTATGATGAGATTGAGCTTCTTACGCCGGCAAGAATCAACTCATCTGGCTATCGCATCTATGGTCAACATGAAGTGGATCGCCTGCAGCAAATTTTATTTTATCGCGAGCTGGGGGTACCTTTAGATCAAATTAAAGATATCATGACATCTCCTTCTTACGACGGAACCAATGCGCTGAGAAACCATCGGGACCAACTCCTCGACAAGCGAAGACAACTGGATCAGTTGATCGCGAATGTGGAACAAACGATTGCCTCCAAAGAAGGGAGAATGACGATGACAGATCAACAGAAATTCGAGGGCTTCAAACAAAAGCTTATTGACGATAATGAAGCGAAGTACGGCAAAGAGATCCGCGAGAAATACGGCGATGCGTCTATCAATCAAAGTAATCAAAAAGTGAAAAATATGACGCAAGAACAGCACGATGAGGTTACTCGACTAGCCCAAGAGGTTGCCGATACGCTGGCCGAAGCTTTTAAGCAAGGTGATCCGGGGAGTGATCTAGCTCAAAAAGCTGCAGACCTTCATAAACAATGGCTATGTTTCTATTGGACTACTTACAGCAAAGAAGCCCACGCAGGGCTTGCCGATATGTATGTGGCTGATGAGCGATTCAAAGCTTACTATGATGTGAATCAACCAGGCACGGCTGAATTTCTACGAGATGCTATTCATATCTATACAGGGGGACACTAGCACTTTTTCTATGATGACTACCAAACATCCAATTCTTCTGTAAAGTTCTGAATATAGTAAGATTACCAGCCGCCAGCAGCATGACTCATGTCACCTCTTTAAACATAAGAAGCACAAGCCCCTCTGAGAGAGTCTTGTGCTTCTTCGTTTTTCGTAAACATGATGAATACATTAACCCGCGCTCGCCAGCTTCTCTACGTTGTGAGTAACCAGTGATTTACTTTGCCACACGCGGCTTCTCCAGCGTAAATACATGAGCAAACCTCTCGTCCATTCATCCACTGTAAAGGCAATCCATACACCTAGCAAGCCCATGCCCATATGAATTCCGAGCCAATAGGCTAGTGGAACAGCGATCCCCCACATGGAGACAACGCCCATCATAACGGGGAATCTAGCATCCCCCGCAGCCCGCAAGGAATTGATTACAACAAGGTTGAAGGTCCGCCCTGGTTCAAGAATAATAGAAAGCAATAGAATGGTCGATCCCATCGCGATAATATCCGGATTATCTGTGAAGAGCCCGAGGAGTTCTCTACGGAAGATGGAGGTTATACCGACAACAACGAAGGTAAGTACAAAGGTAATTTTCAAGCTTCGTATCAATTTATCATACGCCTCTTTAAAAGCACCCGCTCCAACCATATGGCCTACGATAATTTCCGTCCCCATCCCGATCGCCATGCCCAAAGCCATGAAATAATTGGTCACATTCATCACGTACACGTGGGCACTCAACGCCGTAGCGCCAATAAGATTAATAAAGCCGAAGATCATAAGATATTGGGACTGCCAAGAGATGTGCTCACCCGCAGACGGCAATCCTATACTTAGTATTTGTTTCACGATGCGTCGATTGAAGCTCACATAATGTTTCAATAGAATCGGCACTTGTAAACGTCGATACAGAATAACGACAAGCACAATTAGACCAAGAAGACGACTAAGTACGGTTGAAACCGCAGCTCCGGTCACGCCTAACTCAGGGAAGCCGAGATTACCGAAGATTAAGAGACTGTTACCTACAATATGGATCACATTGACTCCTAGTGTCACGTACATAACATCCCGCGTATGACCATTTGAGCGCAAAACTGATGAAATCGCATACGATAACGCTTCAATCCAAATAAAGCCGGAAATTAAGTTTAAATATTTCTTGGCTATTCCGATTTGTTCTGGAGCCAAATTCATGAGATGCATCAGCGGTTCGCCGAAAGCTACGAGTGCAATGCTCACGACAATTCCGAAAATTAAGTTGATCGTGATCGCTAGCGCGGAGATCCGACTAGCTTCCTTCACCTTGCCTGCACCCAAATGCTGCGCGACAGCTACACTAGTTCCGATTCCAACGAATCCGAACATCAGGATACAAAACACGATTATTTCATTGGCCAAGCCGACTGCCCCGGTCACTTCATCTGAAATTCGGCTTAGCATAAACACATCTGCGGTTCCCAACATCATACGTAACACAGAGTCGATAAAAATAGGCCATGTGACTGCGAATAGACGAAGCTTTTGCCAAGATGCTGTTGAATCTTTGTCTTTCATTCGTATTCACCTCTAGTTGCAAATGCTATAAGTGTAGAATACGAAAGCGATTGCAGTCAATTGATAATACTGGATGTAATTACTTTACTTGTACCCAAGCACCTTTTTGATCCGCAGATGCGATTTCAGCCACTGCAATATCAATCGTATCCTTCGTGCTCTCAGGCGCTGCAGTTGTAATGGTTCCGCCGGCAAGCAGTGTCTCGATAAAATATTTCAACTCTAGGTAATAGCCCATCTCAGCTGAAATCTCAGGACGGAATCCCGCTCCAACGTTCGGGTTCACTTGTAAACCATTCGCGTTGAAAATTAAGTTTGCCTTCTCAAAGTTGACCCGATACAGCATTTCGAAGCCGTAATCGCCTTCTAGCGTCCAATCTGCTTGGGCATTGATGACTTTGCCATCCTCAAACAAATAGTTCGTGGACACCACATCGTAGCCGCTGCCAGGAACAACATTGCGAGCCAAACAGGAAACAGAATCCGGTTTACCGAACAACCAGTTCACCATATCGATATCATGCACATGCATGTCGAGCAAAGCTCCGCCGCTCAACTCTTTTTGTGTAAGCCAAGGTCCCCAAGTCGGTGTTGCGCCGCCGCGGTAGAAATAACCGCCCGTCACTTGACCATAGGTACCGTTCTCCACCACTTCTTTTAAATACACATACGCTGGCCAAAAACGTAGACATTGACCAATCATCAATTGCTTGCCATTCGCTTCAGCAGCTGCAATCATTTCTGCACATTCTTGCGGATTCGATGCCATTGGCTTCTCACAAAGCACATGAAGCCCTTTATTTAAACATTCGATCGTGATGTCACGATGAAGATACGTCGGAAGAGCCAAGTCCACATAATCCAGCTGTTCCTTTTCGATCATTTCGGTCACGCTGGTGTATTTCTTATATTTACTGAAATCGATGGCCGAGTCGCCAGTATCGATATTACCTGCAACCGCGTTGCCTTCAAGCTTGTCAGGGTCAATATCACATAAAGCCACAACTTGAATGGCAACACCTTCATTTTCCATGCGAACGTAATTCTCCAAATGTGTTCTACCCATGAAGCCTAAACCAACGAGTCCAATTCTTAACATGTTATTTCCTCCCCAAGATCGCATCCATCGAACCGGATGTGTTATAAACAATTTGTTCACCGTGATGCGTATAGCCTGGAATCATTTCAGCGATAACGTAGTCATCATAGCCAATCGCTTGTAGGGCGCTCACAACGGCTGGATAATTGACATCACCTGCAAGCAGATCAACGAAACCATGTAAACCGCCTGCTGCGCGGCGATAATCTTTGAAATGTACTTTTTTGATACGATGGCTCAAAATAGAAATCCAATGCTCCGGGTACCCCGAGAATAACACGTTCCCTACATCGAAAAACGCACCAACGTATGGAGAATTTACTTTGTCTATGAAATCACGCATTTCTAGCGGCGATAATAAGAATTTGTTCCACACATTCTCGATCCCAATCGAAACTTTCAAAGCTTCAGCTTCCTTCGAAAGCTCTTGAAAAGCCTCTAAAGAATAGTCATAAGCTTGATCATAGGGAACGACTTCGGAATCAGGGATAAAATCAACACCGACTGCTCCTGGTACAACCAGAATCGTATCAACACCTAGCGTCGCAGCGTGTTCCAGCTGCTTCTTCACGATGTCTTTGGCCTTCTGACGCGTTTGCGGTGCAGAGCTTGTCAACGAATAAGACCAATATAAGCCACTAGCTAAGCTGCTTAGCTCGATGCCTGTCTCATCCGCATGCTGACGATACGCGCGTACTTCCTTTTCTGAACTCTCCAGACTAAGTTCACCTGTTTCATTCAAAGCCAATTCTATACCGTCAAAGCCTGCTTTTTTCGCAATTGTAATCGTTTCATTTACTGGCATGGAGCCTGGGAATGACCAAATATTGATCCCTTTTTTCATTGTTATCTCCTCCGTCTCTTTCCTTTATTATAGAAGAAGGGCATGGGATATGATTTATCTAATCAGCCGAATTATTTGCACTTTTCCCAAAATGGATATGGTAAAATAGACGGTAATAGAGCCAACATTCACCTTAGAGAGGACGGACAGCATGGAATTCCCTCGGATTTACTTACAGGAATCACTTACAATCGAGCACCTGATGTCCTTTCATTATTTTGAATATGCCAAGGGGTATGTATTTGATGGTGAACAACATGACTTCTGGGAAATTCTCTATGTGGACAAAGGGGAAGTCGAGGTACGTGCAGACGATATCGTGCACACGCTCCAACAAGGGAGCATGATTTTTCATAAACCAGAGGAGTTTCACACCGTTCACGTCAGACACGAGCATAAGCCGCCTAATCTCATTGTAATCGCTTTCGAATGTCATTCTGAGGCGATGTCGCACTTGGAGAATAAGGTCGTATCCTTAGGTGATAGAGAACGCAATATCCTATCGATCATTATGCAAGAGGGATTTCATGCGTTTCTCCCACCATTCGATTTGCCATCTGTTCATCTGCTAGATCGAAATCAGGAAGCCCCTTTTGCTAGTGAACAGCTCATCCGAGCTTATCTGGAAATTCTTTTCATCACGATCATTCGCAAACAAGCGGGGACTGCAACTCCGGAGCCGAATAAACTCAAGCAATCCTCCCTGCAAAAAGAGAAAGCGGAGCATCTGCTGGTCCAGCAAATTAATAACTATTTAAGGGATCATCTGGCTGATTCCTTTACCTTAGATCACCTCTGCCAAACTTTCCATCTCGGCAAAAGCCGTATGAAAGAGCTGTTCCAATCCCAGAAGGGAATGGGCGTGATGGAAGCTTTCAAATCCCTCAAAATCGAACAAGCCAAAACGTATATGCGCGAGGGTTCCCATAATATTACTGAAGTTGCAAGCCTGCTTGGCTATACGAGCATTCATTATTTTTCGAGAGACTTTAAGAAGACCGTTGGCATGTCCCCCTCCGACTATGCGAAATCGGTTAAAGCGCGGGTGCAGAGTTCTTAGTCGCGAAACAATTTAGGTAGGGGCGGGGGGTTCGGTTAAATCCAAGTGGAAGGGTTGGGAGCGCTAGAAATTAGTCGGGTTTTCTGGTTAAAAGGTTACCGGGAGGTCCGTTTAGTCAAGAGTTAATCGGGTTTTCTGGCTAAAATCCAGACGAAGGGCTTGTTTCGTCAAGAGTTAGTCGGGTTTTCCGACAATAAACCAAACGAAGGGCCTGATTCGTCGTGACTTAGTCGGGTTTTCCGACTATTAACCAGACGAAGGGCCTGTTTCGTCATGACTTAGTCGGGTTTTCCGACTAACAGCCTGTCGAAGGGCCTGTTTCGCCATGACTTAGTCGGGTTTACCGGCTAAAAACCAGACGAAGGGCCTGTTTCGCCATGAGTTAGTCTGGTTTTCCGACTATAAACCAGACGAAGGGCCTGTTTCGTCAAGACTTAGCCGGTTCTTCCGGCTAAGTCTTGTTGTCGTGCCCATTCTCCTGCGTATGTCCATTTCTTCGACTTACGTCCTCCTCTAGCTTCCGATTCACCTCTGTATATCGATTTCTTCGACTTGCGCCCCCCTGCAGAGTCCAATTCTCCTGTGTATGTCGATTTCTTCGACTTACGCCCTCCCTAGCTTCCGATTCTCCTGCATATGTCGATTTCTTCGACTTACGCCCTCCTCTAGCTTCCAATTTTCCTGTGTATGTCGACTTCTTCGACTTACGCCCTCCTGCAGCGTCCGATTCTCCTGCGTATGTCGATTTTTTCGAATTACTCCCTCCTGCAGCTTTCGATTCTCCTGTGTATGTCGATTTCTTCGACTTACGCCCACCTGCAGCACGACCCACAGCGCCTTATTCGCCTTGGCACTCCGTTTTCGCCCCACATGAAAAGGCTATCCCTCAGGTCAAACACCTGTGAAATAGCCTCATTCATACATATTTACGTTTTTATTTAATCACTTTCACTAGACGCTTAGCAGTACCCGTAGGCGTATCTACCGTCTCATACACATTTACGGTATACGGAGAGGTGAATTGATCCGCGCTGACACTGGATGCGTCCAACGACGTTTTACCGCTGGTTAATTTATTGACCCCAGTGAGAGCAGCATCTTTGGAACCGACGACTCGTCCTAAACCATCCACAACTTCGAAGCGTAGTTTGGAGAAGTTATTGTCCACAACGACATTTTCCTTCTGTGTAATCGTCAAATCGAGCTTAAGTCTATACGTGTAGGCCCCCGCAGCATATTGCATATTCGTTGTGATATCATTAAACGTCACATCAAATGGATACAAAGAGATCGTAGACGATGAGCCTTCCGTTTGCACATCCGTTTTCAGCGCAGCAATTGTTGTTGTATATGGTGCTGCCGCTTGTGCATCTAAGAGGTTCAATGCGAAACTATCGCTATCCTCGGATTGTGGAACGATATAGGAATAGCTAACCACATAGCTCAATCCAGGGTTCATCATCGAAGTCACGTTCGTTTGACGCGCGCCTTGATAAGATACGCCTTGTTTATCTACGAGTTCGGAGAGAAATGCCGGTGTTGCAATAGGCGTTGTTCCTGTGTTCGTAACTTTGAACTTGGCAACCGCCGTTTTGTAACCATCTCCTGCATTATCATGTACATGTAGTTCCATGAGGGACACTTGAGCTGATTTATCAATCACCTTGGTCAAAGGATCGAAAGCGATCGGCTGACCAATCGTGTAGGTTGTCGCCGCTACATTGCCCTGCTCTTTGGGCCATTGAATAGCCAATTTCGCTGTTGCTAAGTCGGTAGCTGCGCCACCTTCTTTGGGCACAAAAGTATCTGTCGAGAGAACAAGCAGATTAGTTAACGACACGCTGCTGTCAACAGGAATCGCGTAGTGGATGTAAGCTTTCTCCCCTGCTCCCAGAATCACTGGAGCCACTTCCGTACGTTTGCCTTCGAAGTTCTTCTGTTCCGACTGAACGTCCACACGGAACGCCGGTACTGTTTCTCGACCCGCTCCTGGGTTCGTCGCCAGCAACGTGACCACCGCAACGCGGCCAGTCGCCGTGTTCTGGATCGAAGATTCTACCGTCGTATAGGTTAGGCCTGAATTCACACCTGGAATTGTGAATGCTTGACCCCATTGCGAGCTAGCGATGCTTTGCATAGCGGCACTGCCTGTGCCGCCATACCAGACATTATTGGCTGGCATCGTCAGCAGTGTCGTTTCCACTTTAGGGTAGCTGTACACATCCACATTGACAAAAGAAAGCCCTGCAATGGTTCCGATTTCCTTCGAATCGATCGAAGCCAAATATACGAGCTCTGTAATTTCCTTCGGCTGCAGCGAAGCTTTATTGCTTGCGCTCGGTTTCAACGTATACGTGAGGCCATCCGTGTTTTGTACACGCAGCTCATGCTCAGGCACACGGTTCGGCGTAGCCCCGCCGTTGTACAAACGGACCGTTACAGCCACCTGTGTCCCGGACGCCGTTGGCGTCACAGCAACACTTTTGACAGCTGCGCGAATGTCTGAGGTCAAACCATAATTAACAGATGGTGCCGCTACCGTCGGTGTAGAAGGCTCCGCAGCCCATGCCGCGGTCCCTCCTTGTACGATCATTGCGCCTAACATGATGGCTGTCAGGCTTGATTTCCATGGTCTTCTTTTCATATATCATGATCTCCCTCATAATGAATTTCACTGTTGATTAATCCCTTTATTTCGCTGCTGGTGTTGGTGTCGCTGTTGCTGCAGCCTGCGTTGAAGCCGCTGGAGCAGTGACCTTCTGGCCATCCTTCAATGTGCTTTGTCCAGAAACGACCAGTTGTTCGCCCTCTTTAATGCCTTCCAACACTTCTTGGAACTCACCGCTGATGCGTCCAAGTTTCACTTTCCGTTTCACGTATTGATCGCCTTGTTGAACGAATACAAACGTATTGGATTCCTCACGAATCACACTTAAAGTTGGCACAACAGTCACTTTTTCCTCGGACTCCGTCGTCAATTGAACCATATAACGATTTCCAGGCGAAAGCTGATGATCCGGATTTGGAACCTCAAGTTCCAACGTGTACGTTTTCGTTGCTGCACTCATGATTGGTGCTAAATAACTAATCTTAGCCTTCCCTTTCTTGTCTGGGGAGTCCGGGTTATAATACACGAGCTCTTGTTTACCTTTTACCAGCTGATAATTGGTTTCCGTAAGCTCTGTTTTAATTTTGATAGGATCGATCTGCTGAATTTGTCCAACTTTCCCTGCAGCTGCAGAAACCGTTTGACCAACAACGACATTAAAATCTGTCAAAACGCCATTCCCAGCCGCTTTCACTTGATAATTATCCAACGAGCGTGTTGCATCATCTAAGGTTAGCGTCGCGGATTCTGCTTGCGTCACAGCAGCTGAAATCGAATCCGTGTTGTCGAATGCTGCTAATTTATTTTGCGCGGAATCCAAGCTCATCTGAGCATTGTCCATGGCCTGCTTTAATTGATCAACCTGATGCTGTGTGACTGTGCCCGCTTCAAAATCATTCCGAATTTTGTTGTAATCCTGCTGAGCATTCTTCAATGCCGTTTGGGCACGTGTCACGCTATCAGCCAAATCCTTCCGATTGTTCACTTTATTATCTCTGGCTTGCTGCAAAGCATCTTGTGCACTCTTCACTTGAAGTTGACTTTTGCGTTGCGCGGACAAGGCATCCTTATTATCAATAACGAAAAGTACATCGCCTTTCGTGACATACTCGCCGCGATTCTTCAAGACCTCGGTAACTTCACCGTTGGCTTTGGAGATCACATCAAGTGTTGTTCCCGCTGCAACATCTGCCACTTGCTCGATCGGATTACTTATCGTTTGCAGCTTAATTGCTTCCGTTTTAATCGCTTTCGGTGTTAATTGTACCGTTGCCGCCCCTTTAGCTCCTGGAGCTGAACAAGCTGTAGCCAGAACAGTCGCTACCGTTATCATCGTAATGACACCCATTAGGCGGTGCGTGCTCTTCTTTCTGCGTGAACCCTGGTTAATCATTCGTGTGCCTCCTTATATATCTAACGAACTTGTAGTCATTTTTTCGTTGCCCTTTTTGCGGTTAAATAGGCGACTAACCCTGTTTTTCATGCTTTCAATTAACTCATAAACAATCGGAACCACTACAAGCGTTAAGACCGTTGACGTGATTAACCCACCGATAACAACGACGCCAAGACCTTTCCCGATTAAGCCGCCTTCTCCCGAAATCCCTAGAGCTAAGGGAACCAGTGCCATAATCGTCGCACCCGCTGTCATGATAATCGGACGAAGTCTCACTTTTCCTGCCTCAATGAGGGCATGACGTACCGTGTATCCTTCATCGCGCATTTGCTGCGCACGGTCGATTAAGACAATCGCATTCGTAACAACGATACCGATAAGCATGAGGAACCCAATCATTGATGTTACCGTTAATGGTTCCCTCGAGATTGCGAGACCTAGGAGTCCACCGATGACGGCAAGTGGCAATGAGAACAGAATTGCAAATGGTGCGCTCGCATTACCAAACGCCAATACCATGATTAAGTACACTACGAAAACCGCCGCCGCCATAGCAACGAATAGCTGTTTAAAGCTGTCATTCACGTCCGAGGAAACACCTGTAACTTGCGGTGTAACACCTTCGGGAAGCTCGATGTCTTTCAAAGCTGATGACAGCTTTTTGCTCACACCGGTTTTATTATCCGAATTGATTTTGGCTGTGACTTTGACAAGCTGTGCCTGATTCTCACGCGCAAGTGAGGCTGCGCCTTGTACCTCGCTGATCTTCGCAACTTCCTTCAACAGAACAGCTGATCCGTTGGAGGCAGTCAATGGAATATTGCCTAGCTTTTCAAGTGAATCTTTATCAGTTTTATCTAGAGATACGGTTGTTGTGTAAACAACATTGTCGAATTTCATATCCCCGAGACTTTGCTTTTGAATCCATGCTCGAGCTGTATCTCGAACTGTTGATGCACTTAAGCCGTATGCTCGTGCTTTATTCTGATCAACAGCAATTTCAATTTCGGTCTTCGCATCACTTAAATTATCAGCAATTTCAGCAAGTTCTGGGAAGGTTTTGAGTTTATCTTTCACAATACCTGCTGCCTTAGCTAATTGAAGTTGATCGTCACCTTTCAATGTGTAAGCAAAGTCAGTGCTTGAGACGCCGAAGCCGCCTCCCATTTCCTTCGGTTCAACTTCAGAACCACTTGGTAAATCGGATAAAATATACGCTTTCGTCTGTTCTTGGACTTGCTTCACATCCACGTTATCATTCACTTGCACGAAAATCTGTGAAGCGTAAGGCGTCTGTGCATCATCCTTGCCTGCATACCCGACAAGAGCTTCTACGAATTTAAAGACAGGCTCGCCTTTGGAATCCTTTAAATCTAACAATACATTCTCAATTTCCTTCGTTTTGGCATCTGTCGCCTCAAAAGAAGTGGCATATGGCAATTTCAATTGGAAATACATCGTTGTCGCTGCTTTCGAACTTGGCAAGAAAGCAACAGAAAGGTAAGGAATCGTACAAACCATAGTCACGATGAGCATAATCAGAGAAAGGAGCAGCGTTTTAATCCGATTTTTCAAGCTCCATGTCAACACTTTTTCATAGAACATCGTAAGTTTCGTAGGTTTCGTCTCATCATGCTGCACTTTGCCTGGCTTACTGCGTAAAACAAGCAATTTGGATAGCATTGGAATAACCGTTAACGCAACGATTAATGAAGATAGAAGTGCACAAGCAATCGTTAAAGCGAATGGTCGGAAGAATCCACCAACGATACCTGTTACCAAGGCTAAAGGAGCAAATACACCTACGGTTGCCAACGTGGATGACGTGATCGCCATCGATACCTGTTTCGTTGCGAGCGCAATAACGGATTCTTTGCGTTCTTGTGCTTTTTCTAATGAAGCGTAAATGTTCTCAATAACAACAATCGAATCATCGACGACGCGCCCGACGGCTATAAATATACCGCCCAATGTCATCGTATTAAGTGTAAGTCCTAGTTGGGACATTAGTAATAATGTGATTAGAATGGAGAGTGGGATAGATACGAGAACGATTAATGTCATTCGTACGTTACGTAAGAAGATCAAGATCATTAAGGATGCTAGAATCGCCCCTACGATCCCCTCACGGACAAGCCCTGAGATCGATTTCTTAATTTCATCTGAACTATCGAACGTGTTCTTGAAGGTGACGTTTGGTAGTTCCGCTTTCCATGTCTTGATTTGATTCTGAATGTCATCGGAGAAATCCACCGCATTTGCACTGCCAGCTTTATATAAAATCATCCCAATCGCTGGTTTGCCATCTAGACGTCCATTGAAATCAGATTCCGATATCGCTTTAATGTTAGAAATCTGACTTAGTTTAACAATGGCTCCCTTAGGCGTTGTAATCTCTAAATTTTGCAGTTCATACAAGCTGCTTAAGTCGCCTGTTACACGTGTCATCTTGTTATTACCTTCAATTTCAACAGCACCGATTGGCGTTTTGGTTGCAGCCGCATTAATGGCTTGGCTCACTTGACCTGGTGACAATCCATAGACGTTAAGCGCAGATGCATCCAGCTCAATATCGAGTGATGTATCCCGAGCGCCGATCACATCCATGTGGTCAATCCCTTTGATGCTTTCAAGACCTGGCTTAATGGTATCTTTGAACGATTTATCAAGCTCTGTTTGGCTTACACCTTCATTTGCATACGCAACTAAATAATTGGACGGCATGGATGCTGCACCAAATGTGGATGCCTTAGGTGCACTCGCTGTTGCTGGTAACGTAACACCCGACAGGATGTCCTGCACCGCTTGCTTCTTTTTGTCGACATCGACATTTTGCTTAAATAAAATAATAATCGTGGAGAAATTGTCCGCTGATGTAGACTGTATCGAATCCAGATCCTCTAAATTCGCCATTTTCTTCTCAATCGGTACGGTTACTTCGTCCATAACATCCTTAGGTGCGCCTGTATAGGTTGTTGTCACGACAACAACGGGGAAGGACACGTTCGGCATGTTCTCTTCTTTGAGCCCGCCTGCTGAATACAAGCCGCCAACGAAAAGCATGATCATGATAATGAATAACGCGGAAACGTTTTTCATCGAAAACTGTGTGAGTCGATTCATTCCTGTACTCCCCTCAACTATTGAATATGAGATAAAGATACAGGGTCAATATGAACCCAATATGAACAAAAATAAAAAACTTGGCGAATATCACCAAGTTTCATCATTAACTCTTTTTAGGTAAGGAAGGTGTGCTTGGCAAGGTGATGAGAAAAGCGGTTCCCTTCCCTTGCTCACTCTGTACCTCAATGGTGCCCTCATGCATTTCAATGATTTTCCGAACGATCGCAAGTCCCAAACCGCTTCCACTATCTCGCAGCCTGGCTTGATCTACTTTATAGAACCGATCAAAGATGCGACTTTGCTCTTCTTCAGGAATCCCTATTCCGTTATCCTGTATCCATATTTGAACCCGATCACGTAAGGAAACAAGTTTAATATGAATATCACCCTGTTTTGGTGTGAATTTGATCGCATTGCCAATGACATTCATCCACACTTGATTAAGCTGATCGGCATCCGCATTGATTTTCACGCGCGGCAGTGCCAAATCCATCTCCAATTCCTTAACGGACCATAATGGCTCAAAGAACACAACCACGCGTCGTAACTGTTCGTCCAAGTCATACGTAGACGGATGGAAAGGATGATGCTCCGATTCCAAGGATGCTAATTTCAATAAATTATCACTTAGGCGTGATAGCCGCTCGCTCTCCCGTTCAATGATTTCCAAATACTTCGTGCGATCAATCTCACTCAGCTCGGAATCCCTTAAAGCTTTGGAAAAACCCCGGATCGAGGTGAGGGGCGATTGAATCTCATGGGACACATTAGAAACGAAATCCTGCCGCATTTGCTCTAGCTGCTTCAGTTCTCCAGCCATGTGGTTGAAGCTCGCGGCTAATTTGCCTAATTCATCCTTGTTATTGACACTCACATTCACATTGAAATTACCGCGAGCAAGCTTCTCTGTCGCCAATGTCAGCTTTTTCAAAGGATTCACCAGATAACGCGAGGCAATTAGAATAAACATACTGCCTACAGCAAGAACAATGACGAGTACGCAGATGATGATGGTTTCAACTTGCCTTTTTCCGGTCTCTGTAAAATTCGTATGTATAAATAACGCATAATTCTTGCCATGCACCGTTAGCGGTATGCCGATTTTAATCGTATTAATCGCATTGATCGGAAGATGGATATTTTCACTCTTATAAATGTGGCCCTGTAAGACTTCTGCAACTTCAGCAGGTTCAATTCGCCGCTTTCCCATTTTGTTCGTCGGGATGTCTTCCTGCGTATCACCGTTCGCATCAAATAGTGTGAATTTGTAACTTTCATTCAGCCTGTTGCTGCCGACAATAAACGCATCCAGGTTTTTGGGTTGAAATTCCGTGCTTAGCGCGACGATTTGATTGCCAACGGCCAGCATCTCGGATTGAAATTGCGTCGAAATGAGGTTGGTAAAGAAGTACATTGACAGTGGAAACGCAACGCCTACACTGACAAGAACGATTGTTAGGAACGTAACAACGACACGCAAATATAGCGTTTTGATCATATTTTAACCTCAAACCTGTAGCCCAACCCACGTATCGTCGTTATCATAAAAATATGGGAATACGCCTCGAATCGTTCTCGCAATCGTTTGATATGGACGTCCACTGTGCGTTCGTCGCCTTCGTAATCCATTCCCCATATTTGTTCGATAAGTTGTGTACGGGTGAAGATTTGTCCTACATGACTCGCGAACTTATATAAGAGCTCAAACTCCTTCAACGGTAGCGTCAACTTCTGATCTTGGCCTCGCACTTCATAAGTCGTCCGATCAATAGCCAGTCCGCCAATCAGAATCACTTGAGAAGAATTGATTCGATACCGCTTGAGCAGTGCCTTAACCCTCATCACCAGTTCCACAGGATCAAAAGGCTTCACTAAATAATCATCGGTTCCTAGCTGGAAGCCTTTCACCTTATGGACCGACTCACTCTTGGCCGTCACCATCAGCAAGGGAAGGTCTGGATAGTGCTTGCGCAACTCGCGGCACAGCTCCCAGCCATCCATCAGAGGCATCATGACATCTAACACAACTAAGTCAGCAGGAGTGGCTTCCATCAAATGCAGGGCCTCTTGCCCATTACTTGCTTGTACAACCATGAGGCCTTCCCCTGCCAAATAAACACGAATCAACTCTCTGATATCCGCGTCATCATCTACAACTAAGATGCGGGTCATGCCAGCACCGCCTTTCTAATGGGCGATAAACGTTCTGTTATAGATAAGCGATCGGATCCTTGGAGCCCGCTTCTTCAAACCCTTTCAAACGCAACCGACAGCTGTCACATTCTCCGCAAGCTTCCGCTTTTCCATTATAGCAAGATGTTGTTAGCTCGTAAGGCACTCCAATTTTCAAGCCTTCCTCTACAATCTTCGCTTTCGACCATGAAATCAAAGGTGTTTCAATCGTGATGCCTTTGCCTTCTACACCAACCTTAGTAGCTAGCGCAATAACCTCTTCCACTTTATGAATAAACTCTGGACGGCAATCCGGATAGCCACTGTAATCCAAGGCATTCACTCCGATATAAATCGCTTGAGAGCCCGTTACTTCTGCATAGGATGTTGCAATGGATAAGAAGAGTAGATTACGCCCCGGCACATACGTCACTGGGATTTCTTCAGACTCAGGTCCATTCACCACATTCGGAACATCAATCGTATCGTCCGTGAGGGCACTTCCACCGAAATCGCGCAGGAAATCCAGCTTAATAATTTTGTGACGCGCGCTTACCCCATAATGCTCAGCAACTTGCTTGGCATTCTCGATCTCAATCTTATGTCTTTGTCCATAGTCAAAAGAAATCGGGAACAAGTCATAGCCAGCCTCTTGGGCTAGTCCCATGCACGTTGTGCTATCTAATCCGCCGCTTAGAATAATGACGGCTCTTTTTTTATTGTTTTCACTCATATTTAGCACCTCTTTATTAAAATAGTAAATCACAATGGTCGTTCATAAATTATCGACTTTCATGCATTTCTTGTGCAAAATGGCATTGTACACAAAGCGTACAATGCCTATGCCCGCTGGCTAGACGCCCCGCATCGCTGGATCCCAAATGATTTTGTGCAGCTGCATATTCAGCTTCACCTTCGATAGACCTGCTGCTAGCATCAGGTCTACTAGCTTGCGCGGCGGCATCGTTTCCCACACCGGGCTAAACATCGGCAGCGCCTTTGTCGGGTTCTGCGCGAGGACATCAACCGCGGTTTGGAAGTCGAGATCGCTTCCGATCACGAACTTCAACTCATCCTGTTCACGCAGCAACGGGAAATTGCTGTAGATCATCTGATCCATTTCTCCGGAATCCGGCAGCTTAAAGTCCATGATATAGCGCACCTTCGGTGATGAGACCTGCGCGATGAACGGTGCGAGGTCGATCGCGCCGTTCGTCTCGATGTGCAGGTCATCGATCTGCTCCAGCGCCGCGAGCGCCTCGATCAGCGCAAGCGATTTGTCGCCGTACAGAAGCGGCTCGCCGCCTGTTAGGCAAATATGTCGGGAGCGGAACGACTGAACTTTGCTGACAATTTCAGCAATGGTCATGACGTTCTCCGCTTCCGCTGGAGGGTAGCTGTACTTGGTGTCACACCAAGTGCAGCGCAGGTTGCAACCAAAAAGACGGACGAAGATGGTCGGGAATCCGGCACGGGTTCCTTCCCCTTCAACCGTCTCGAAGATCTCAACCATAGGAATGCGGATGTCTCGCATTACACGTCCTCCTCCATCATCGAGCGCGTGATGGCTGCGTAACTGGTCGGCGTTTCCCATAGGCGAATCTCTTCTAGCGCAATCGCAGGATAAAGCTTCTCCTCCAGCAACGCTTGGTGAATTTCTTCATAGATCCAAACCACCATATTCTCAGCCGTTGTATTCATTGGCGGCAAAACATCGTTCAAATATTTATGATCCAAACGATCAATGACACGCTCTTTCGTAATCCTCTTAATATCTCCAAAATCAATCGAGATTCCTCGGCTATCCACTTTTCCACGCATAATCACTTGCAGTTTATACGTATGACCGTGTAGACTTTTACATTTTCCCTCATAACAATGCAGATGATGTGCACTGTCAAACGTAAATTCTTTGGAAACCAAAACGGATTTATGGTGATATTTCAATTGGTTCTCTTGGATGTCACGCCCCAATTCTTGCACGTCTCTTGGGATTTCATAGCTCATTATTTATCACCTCATAGATTCAAAAAAAAACAGTACTCTACATTAT
The DNA here is from genome assembly GCF_001700435.1 of Paenibacillus pectinilyticus. Taxonomy (GTDB): domain Bacteria; phylum Bacillota; class Bacilli; order Paenibacillales; family NBRC-103111; genus Paenibacillus_E; species Paenibacillus_E pectinilyticus. Next base: position 495,635 of record NZ_LYPC01000027.1, on the reverse strand, counting down.
ATCATAAATAGACGGTTTGTCACTCTACTTACATTGGCATGGAAGAATTTCGTTCTTTCTTTTGCATCCAATCCAAATGACCCCGAATTTCTTGCATTCGTTCATTCTCATCACGAAGATCACCTTCAATTAAAGCAGTAAGCCGCTCGATCTGTCCAACAACAGATTCAGGAAGTTCGATTTCTTCGAGGGATTTCACAATATAAAGAAGGCACTGCAGCGTTTCGTCCATGAGACTCTTCTTCTTCCCTGTCAGTACGACTTCGCTCAAAAAAACAAGGTGATTCAACTCTTTTTGTGTTAATTTCAAGAGGAACAACCCCTTTCTTTTTCCATTATCCAACATTTTACGACATGGCGAAAGACTCTCTTGACAATCACAACTATAACATTTATGATTACAGTATATTGTTACAAAGTTGTTTACAGTTCATCGTTCGTTTACCAATGACTTACTCACATGTTTTTTTGCAGATGAACAACAATAAAGAGAACTTATTCTAATCCTCGGAGGGATACCGTAATGAGCACACAAGTACAAAATGAAGTTTTGAAAGTAATCGAAGATCGTCATTCCGTTAAGCAATACCAAGCTGGTCACCAATTACCAAAAGAAGATCTTGAGCAAATTTTGAGCGCAGCAGCCCAAGCTCCATCTTCTTGGAATCTTCAACATTGGAAACTAGTTGTCATCGACGACCAAGCACAAAAAGAAAAATTGCTTCCAATCGCTTACGGTCAAAAGCAAATCGTTGAGAGCTCCGTCGTTATCGCTGTTCTTGGTGATCTTGAAGCGAACAAAAATGCACAAGCGGTATTCGGCCCTGCAGTTGCTGGCGGTTTCTTGCCACAAGCGGTAATGGACCAACTAGTTGGCCAAATCGAAGGCGCGTACCAATACCCGCAAGTTGCTCGTGATGAAGCGATCCGTAACGCTTCCTTGGCAGCTATGAACTTGATGCTTGCTGCAAAATCCCTTGGCTACGATACATGCCCAATGGGTGGTTATGATGCTGCTAAATTCGTTGAAGCATTCAACGTTCCAGCGCGTTATGTACCTGTTATGTTGATCAGCCTTGGTTTGGCTGCTACGCCTGCTCGTTCAGCTGGCCGTCTTCCTTTGGATCAAGTTACAGTATCTAACTCTTTCTAATATACAAATAAGACCAAAAGGCATGTCTCTCATTCTAAATGAGGGATCATGCCTTTTTTGTGTGCTCAGCCTAGTGATAATGCTCCGTTTCGAACATAATTTCATCAATCAGCTTATTCCGATAAAGCATAGAGACATTAAACGTTTCGTATTCCTTCTCTTTATCCAACTCTTCCAGCAACAGCGTGGCAATCAATTCCCTGTCATCGGAATCCCCCAGTTCACGAAAGTCAATGAAGCCTGTAACCTGCCGTGAGCTAATGTCCACCGTCGCTGTACCGATTGGCAAACCGCCGTGTGTTTGTTGATAAATCTCATACGATAACGTATCTGGATCATCTCTCACTAGAACGATGTCGTAGTCATCTCGTCTCGGTATCCACATGTCGGATTCCGACTGGATGTCATCCATCAAATCCAACATATCAATATGCGTTAATTCCACCGTGTCAACCGTTTCGCCATTATAGATCATATGAAATACAAACGAATCTGTTTGTTCTTCATTGAAATCGGCCACAATTAACTCCGTAACGATATCCATTTCCTCATCAAACGGATCAAACTTCCACGAGATGTCGCCAATGACCTCTGATCCATAAATATGCAGTGAAGCCTCGGCAATCAATTCTGATTCCTTATCATACACATGATACTCTACACTGCTGCGCGTTTCGCTAACAATGACTAACTCATACCCATGTTGTTGCTTTAGCTCCTCCACCATATTTAACGGCTCAGTAGCTACGGGGAGATAGGTATCCTCATCCTGCAAAGAAATATCTTCTCTCAGCCACGAATAGTCCAACTCATCATCATGTAGAAGATCCACATTCGAGATAAAATCTTCTTCAAACGTAGTAGGCGCTATCGCATGATCTGTCGCAATGACAAAATCATAATCACTATAGCTCACCGTCACCTCACACTCAATGATCCCAAGTGCATCAATGGCATCTTGAATGTAAGATTGCGCATAATCGTAAACCGCCTGCTTGTTCACCGTCGTGATAGACTGTTTTTCCAGATGAATCGCGCCTTTGAGACGATCCGATTCTCTGTAGACTAGCGTTAACGTACCGACAAACTCCCCATTGTACATAATATCGCAGACTTCACCGCCTGCTGTTTTCAGGTCGGGTCTTAGCATAATATCGGCCATGACTTAGTCGCCTCCTCTACAGATCTTGTGTCATTCTTCTGTAGGATGCCCAACATTGTCCAAAATATGTATACCCCCGGGTAAACGTCTATACACTTCTGCCCCTACTTACATATCTTATCTTATAACATTCACCACGAAAGGAGGGAATGTCCATGTCAGGAGTTGTTGGTTCCTCATCGGCTGCGATTTTAGTTCTTTTCATCCTTCTTGTTATTATCACTAGCGCATTTTTCATCTAATATTTGATTTAAAAAGCAAAAGACGATCTCTTCGCCCTTGAGGCCTGGAGATCGTCTTTATTTATCTAGGATGGCTTGGCTTGGTTAAGCCGCTGTCGTTCCTCTTCAATGACTGTGAGCTTTGCCGTCAACATTTCCGTAGCACCAGGCTTATTCTGAAGCTGCGAGAAAATCTCTCTTGCCCTTGCCAGCTTCCCAGAACGCATCGCCAGTTCACCAAGTGACGTCGCTGCTTTCCACTCGCCAATGTGGTAATCCGCGCTAACACTACCGCGGTAATTAGGCAAGCTGGTCAGGGATTGCTTGATGCTGGTTTCCGCTAACTTCAGTAGCTCATCTGCTTGTCTCATTCGCACTTGTGCTAATAAGTAATGGGCATCTGGAAAATCAGGTGCTTGGGCCAAGGCTTTATGGCAAAAGACTTCCGCTTCCGAATAATCTTTACGTTGCATCATGATTTGAATGAGAAGCCTGTAAATCTCGGACATTCGGCCGAATAGAGAGGTTTGCAACCCTAGACTCTCTGCTTCAAGCAAGGCCTCTAGTGCTTGGTCTTCATAGCCAAGTCCAAGGGATTCACGCCCGTAAAACAGCCAATGGCCCGGATTCTCCGGTTCTTCTTCCAGCATGAGCTTCAATAAGCGAAGATTCCGTTCGAGCTTGCCTTTGCTTTGTAGAACCGTTGGTTCATAACCATGATGATCCAGTCTGATCTTGACCGCTCGACGATACGTATCGCGTTGGTAAATACCTTGATCTGTACCGATTTGCTCATGGATACGTCCGTAGTAACGCAGACCTCTTTGTGCTGGGAACATGCGCACTTGGGAGAAGTCGTGTTGGATGGTGCCGTTCATCCTATTTAATTGCCATATAATCAGGACCGGTATTATTTCTAATGGATTAAAAATACTTGCAATATCCCTTATTGCTTTGACATCCTCTGGAATTAGCACCTCGTCTGCATCAATCCAAATGACCCAATCTGTTTGTACATGTTGGAGGCCTACGTTTCGAGCAGCTCCGAAATTATCTTCCCACTCAATAGGAACAACCCTTACCTTCGGATATTGCAGTGCAATCCTACGAGTCTCATCCGTCGATGAATCCACAAGTAGGATTTCATCGACCGCACCTTGTAGAGCAACGATACAACTCGCTATGTTCTCCGCTTCATTATGCGATAAAATCGCCGCGGTCACCGTCACCTTAGGAACATACAGAAGATCCTCAATATCTGGCCGTTGATCCCCTTGTGGCATCTGCTCTATTCGCTTGTACATATGGTTGACCCACTTCGCCTGCGGATCTAGCAGCCACGCACGGTCGAAGACCCGCTTCGCTGCTCCTGCTTGTTGTTGCAGGAGCAACGTTTCACCGAGCATCACCCAGAGCTGTGCTTCCAAAGGAGCTACGCGGATGGCTTTCAGGAGTTCCTTTTCGGCTTCTTGAAGTTTGTTTGATTGGATGAGGCTAATGATGTGGTTATGGTTTATCTTCATTTTTTGAACGGAATGTAAAATACGCTTGTACCATTGTACGGATCAATCTTCACGATCTCACCAGTTCCTTCAGATGCATCATCTTGGTAGGTCGCAGTCATAGTTCCAGAAGCAAACCCAATATTAATTTTAGTCGGTGTGTTAAGTGTGACATACTCACTGATGTGAGAAGAAAAGTTATTCCAGTAATCATAATTATTTATTGGGTATAATTGACTAAATTGAATCGCTGGTTTCGCATCGAACCGCTTCGTCTGTGAGGTCGAGACTAGGTTAAAATTAAAATCATCAAGGTACAAATGAGCAGGATTTGAATCATGTGCATAAACCTTCATACTCGTTGTCCAATCCACTGCCCCATATCCAGCATCAAATTTCAGATAATGATTTTGATAGACAGCGGCTGTAACTCTGCTATACGCCATATTCTGTAAATCTGAATTATTAATAGTAATCGACGAGTCATTAAAACCTTTCGCACTTTGGTAATCCAAAATATAACTGCTTGTACCCACATCTTGAATGGATTGATACAAATTTAAAACGGTGGGGAAAGGATCTTTATCTGTACGTTCAATATCTACATTTAAAGTAGCAGATGGCACTTCAGAATTTGAATTATCATACGCAAGAATTTTAGTGATTTTAGTGATACCATATTGCAAATAACTAAGCGATTGCCATGTGAAAAAGTTATTTCCAATACTCAGATCGGTTTGTTCAGTAGTATCACCTGACGCATATTCAACTGACAATTTATAAACCTTTGAAACATTATCAGGATTATAAAATATTTCTGATAAATTAATACCTGCATCATTAGACAAGTATAAGACCGGATTATTTAGTTCTGGTGACAGAAAATGTTTAGCAAGCACGCTAGTCGAATTGAAAACTCGATCAATATGTATAGGTATATGTCCCTTCGTAAACCCGCCATGGTGATCCGTAACTACTACATCAAGATTCACGTCACCATCATGCAAAGGAGTTATTGTGTAATTAATAATTCGATTCCCCTCTTTTTGCACGGATACACTAAAATCTGCATTACTTTCAACAGAGACAAGTCCGATTAGATCTGATGGACTTTGCTCACTTCCCTCAGGAATATATCCATCATAATCATCAAAGTAGTTGTATATCTCATCTCGAATTTCATTAATATCTAATGGAACTCCTAATTTCCCAGAAATATATGACGAGGAAGGATAGATTTGATAAGGAGGTATATTGCCATTTTTGTAAGAAAAAGGATCCGAATTGTTGACAGAAATCGGGCTAATATTCTTAAGCAGATCTGTTACTTGCTCCTTTGAATAAATGGATTGGTTCAAAAGCTTATTAATGTTATATACATCAAACTTATAATTGTCTGGATCATCATTATTTTCTACAACAATGACTTTAAAATTATCGACCTCAACATCTCCTCCATTTTCACCTTCATTATGGCCAATAACCGTAAAAGTAGCACTACCAATACTATTGGCTGTTATTTCATATATCCCATTCCCTTGATACGTAAATAAACCAGTTGCATTGGTATCAGTTGAATTAACTTCCAAACCCCAAGTTTGATAAAGTAAATTAAGATCTATATATTTCTTACCGTGAAGTGGTAACACAATCGTTTGTATTGCATCAATTGCCTCAACATCTTTATTTATTAGTGCATAACTATGAGGCCCTGGCACCATCATCAAAGGTGCAGCGATCGCAGTTACACCAGCTATTGTCCCTATGAATTTCTCCTTTTTTCTTGAACCCTTCAATTTCCCCATTCATGCACCGCCATCGTCTAATATTCTTTCTCTCATTCTATCATAGGCAATTTATACTAAAAACCCCTCAAACGACAAAAAACCTCAAAAATCGAGGTATTTTATCGAAATTTTATATTTGTACTGGTTCAAAAGAAATACTTTCGTATAGCTTCATGAACACCATTATCATTATTAGATAAAGTCACAGCATCTGCGGCTTCTTTGACATCGTTTGGCGAGTTCTCCACAGCGATTCCTAGCCCAGCAAAAGCCATCATTTCCAAATCATTATAGTAATTCCCAATGGCAACAATCTCTTGTGGCTCAATTTCCAATGTCGCGGCCAACGCCTTCAAAGCATTTCCTTTATTGGCTTCAGGACTCATCACATCAATAAACAATTCACCACTGCGAATCATCCGTAGATCGCCATAAAGCTTCTGCTCTTCCCAATCTTGCTGAACGCGATCTAACACCTCTGATTGTGCAAAAAGCGTAAACTTCACGATACGCACGCCTAGCTCCGAAACTGAGGTCACCAGCTTTGGACTAATAAGAAACTTTTTATACATTTGCTTCTCATACTCACTAATTCGTTCAATATACATGTTGAAGGCTGTACACACATCGAAATGTATCCCTTCACGACGAGCATACGCCAACATCGGCTCAATATCTTTCATATCGAAAGCAAACTCATTCACTAACGACTGCCCACGCTCATCCGCATGAACAGTCACGGCACCATTGTGCGTAATCATCGTTCCTTCTAAGCCCAACTGCTCTAGAATCGGTAATGTACTTGCAGGCGCTCTCCCCGTACATAACACAATATGACAGCCTTGATCATGGACCTCTTGAATGGTTTCAATCGTAGGATCCGTCAACTCATGATCATCATTGAGCAAAGTTCCATCAACATCCAGCGCGATTAATCGATAGTTCAAGGTGGTTTCTCCCCGTTCGCATTTTTATCGACTATTGTACCATAGGTGGGTATGGAGGTCATCGCTTTTACAAAAAAGACAGTTATCCGTAGATAACCATCCCTCATAAAACAGTTATTGAACGCGATGTACGCCAACAGACTGCTGGACATTCCCAATGATTTCGATAGGAATATCTTCTTTTTTCACAACACCATTGCTGTATCGAATTTGAAAATGCACCGTCTGTAGGCCTCGGGGTAATCCTTCCGTGAAAGATTGAAACTTCTGATCAAATAACTCTCCAGTAAACCGGGTTGGATCCCCCAGAACAGGTATTAGCTTTTCAGAAACGTATAACGAATAACCGTCAATACTTACCGTATCCATCCAAGCGGTCACTTCCTCGACGGACGTTAAAGCACTCTGACTTTTTACAATGAAGATCTCACCAGAATAAAATTGTTTAGGAGCTGCCTCTGTTTGATGTCCCTTATCCTTATGGATTGTCAACCACTTATCGGTATATGTCACATCGGAATGTATCGTCAAGGGCAGGGCTGTAATCGTTTTGATAACCGTTGAAGATACTAGGACATCCGAAGCGGTGAGTGTCACTTTATAATCACCTGGCACATTAAACTTGTGCGTGAAATTGTTAGATGTAAAAGACTTCTTCCCCCCGCCTGGCTCTTCCACCAGCCATGTATACGAGAGCGCATCACCATCTGGATCCGTCGAAACATTGATGCTTTGCACCATATCACCTTCCCAGACGGGCTTAGGTTGCCAGTCAAAATCAGCAATCGGTGCTCGATTGATATATAACCAGGTTTGTGGCGAATAATTTGACCATGAGATGCCGTCGAAAACCCTTACCCTGACACGAAGCTTTTGACCGGCTGGCAGATTTTGATTTACGGTCCAGCTTCCTAAATTCGAAGAAGTTCCTTGCCAATACTGACCTGAATCCATAATCATCACCGTATTGGCTTCATTCGTAATTTGTATTTGAAAATACTGAAAAGTCGTCCCAGGATCAGGATCAGACTGGTTCCATCGTAACGTTGGCCTCACCGTATTAACTATATCCGGTGCATCTTTTGTCCCATTCGGAACCGTCATGTTGGCTGAAGGAGGACTATTCACCTGCATCCAGCCGATATTCGACCAAGCTGACCAGTTATAGATATCTTCCACACGCACCTGGACTTGGTATTTGACTCCAAGGGTTAAAGCCAGCGGTACATCCCATGACTGCGAGCCATTATATTTATTCTGACTAACCATCCCACTGGCAGTTACAGGCGCTCCATACTCGTCCAGAATCCGCACTTCATAGCCCGTTAAGTTAAATCCGTTCGGATCAACTTGATTCCAAGTAATGGTTGGATGTACGCCGACGATGGTGGGAGCTATCTGAGTACCATTTGGAAAAGTTAACGTCGCCACTGGCGGCAATGCTGGAGCAACAATCGTTGTTGCTGTAAAAGTGGTTGAAACCGGCTGGCTCAGTGCGCCATACTCATCCATGACCTGTAGATATACCGTATATGTTCCCGATATCGACGGCCGCGACGGTTTTCCCTGCGAGTAGTTTCCGTTAGGATCTACAAATGAGTATTGTCTCGACAGCACACCATGATTTGCACAATAATCTAGTCCAGTTACATCGGGGGCTGAACACGTGGGAGGCACTGGTTGATAGCGGTCTGGATCATAAGCATCATCTGTAAAAACAACCGTTCCATCACCTTGCACCGTGCTCGTAAAATTGGGAATAACCGGTCTGCGATGAACGACAATAGAAGCATGGAACGTATTGGAAGCTTTTCTGTATAATTCAAAAAGTACGCTGGGATAAAGAAATGCTGGGTTTGGATCATCTTTGGCAGATAAAGATATCTTATACACCCCTACCTTATCGAAAGTGGTCTGTGAGCCGCTGAACGTTTGTCCATCAAGTACAGAGATCCCTTGATTATTTAGAAATTTCGGAGTGTGCTTGTAATACCACTGATACGAACCGCTTGCAGGATCATTCTCAGAGTCGGTATACGAAATGTGATCATACTTAACAGCAGCAGTCGCAGAACCGCCTTCCCAAAGGGCATAACCCGCATACCAAGCCGTTTGAGGTGACGTAATTGCTTTCCGCGTTATGTTCGAGAATGTCGCGTACGATTTATCCGTAACCGGTCCAATTGTACCGCTTAGCCAAGTGCTATCTTGTACACTTAAATATGGAACACCATTTAACTTAAGGCTGATCTTGCTGCCTAGCATTTCTAAGCTAAATGTGTAATCCGTATTATCAAGGAACGGGTAATTCGCACTAGACAAAATTGTTGGTACGCCATTTACATACTTTGTTAAAAAAACTGATGTTCCATTCGTTTCGACCGCATAGCGATTTCTAGGATCTTGCATACGGAAAGAAAAGCCTGTTTTATTACTACTTGCTTTTGCTTTTACCAGGTTAAGCGTGAATTGTATTTCTGCATCAGAAACTGTGAAATTTGAAACAAACTGACCTAACCTCGTTGGATAGCCAACAAGAGCAGAGTTACTTGGTGTACCAATCGCTAGCCATGGCACAAAATTATGACTGTCGTATCCGGCATTTTGCGAACCCAGAAGCGCCATCAGCATGCCATCCCCTACATATTCAGTCCCAAAATTGGTAGTAGTCGTTGCGGCATAGGGACCATTTAGCGCTAAGGTTCCTCCAAAAGAAATGGAACCCAGTGTGGTTCCAGCCTCATTTTTAACCATTGCACCTGTTGTGCTATAACCATCAATGGTACGAACACCAGTCGAGTAGCTCCCATCCCAATTAATGGTTGGTTGAGAAGCATTGGTCCACGCAGCATAATCGGTTGTTGATGAACTTCCGGTGGCCTTGTCCAGTGATTCGTAAAACGAATCATATCCGTAACCATTCGCGTTGTAGCTCCGTACAAGCATTTGATTTCTGGCAGGGTTGTCAATCATCAGCTCAATCGCGTCTGCATGATCACCAAAAGCATAAGCAAAAGTACCCGCATATGTGAGGAGACTGCCTTTCAGTTTGGTTCTCCAGCCAAAGGAAAGATCCGCATTTATTTTGATAACAAATGTACCAACATTCGCACTGTAACTTGAGCCTCCATTTGTGTAAGAGCAACTGGCACTCGCATAGAAATAAAACTCACCATCTGCCCCTCTAAAGCTTTTTCGGATATTATCATTACAAACGGAATTTGAGCTGATTGAAGGATCATTCCAAGTAGGACGCAGGACTTGAACGGATTTTACCACTTGCCCTTGCGGGTTAATTTGACGTAAAGTTTCATCGCCATAATAACTCATCCCCACCATATCAACTAAGTCGTTACCAATACTTTGCGGAGGGAATACATTGGCTGGGGTCATTTCACCTTGATCGGACGTACTACGATTATTTGCCATAAAATCAAAAGGACTATTTCCATTCTGTAAAGAACTTGAAATGAATTGTCCATTCGTCACATTATACGTTCTAAGTTCGACAGCCGTATTACCTAGATAACCGTAGCCACTTTCCGTGTTGTAAGCATAACCCCACTGATCATTCCACAAAACTTTCATGTAGAGAATTTGCCCAACGACTTTATAGCCGAGAATGCCTACCTTGGAAAATGCGCGATCAACAGGCGGGTAAGCTCTTGTATAATTTTTGTCGATTGCAGCTTGAACATCATAAAAGGTCGTATTCTTATAAGTGGCCACAGGACCCGCGTTACCAGATAACAAATTGGCAGGTGTAAGTATATAGTCATATGGAGAACCATCAAGGTATTTATGTTCCCACGTTGCAAAATAACATCCATTACACACAGCCGTACCCGAATATCTGCCTAGCTTTTGTTTGTTAAGACTATAGAACGAATAACCGCCCATACTTGCAACACGGTAATCCCCATAGTAATCCGATAACATGTAGGGAGCACCTGCTCCAAAGTAAATATGATCTTCTGTCGTTTGAAATACAGGTGGACCTTTCCCCCAACTTACAGGCTGCCATACACTGCTATCACTTACACTTGGAACTAGAATAGGTTGTGTGTTAATTCCGCTTAAATTAGCAAAAGACCGGTATGGTGATTGTCCATTCGCACCTAAACCAAAATCTTGAGCTGGCGTAATAAACTGTCGATACTGAGTACTATTGCTTTGTTCATAGTTGAAGTTGTAGTAGTCAGGACTTCGCTCATTTCGCCCTAAACCAGCAATTAATTGATTGGAGCTTCCGGCTGACCAGCCCACCCCTTTACCAATTGCAATGCTTGTGTTCGTTTGAAAAAGAATCCAATTCTTCAGTATATCTCCTGCGTTATATTTGGTGGCTGGAACTACCGTAGGTTGCGTATTTTCGCCTGCAATTTCAAAACTTACCACAGGTCCATCCTTGTTTACGACATCTAGCATAATTTCAGAAGCGGCCTGAGAGCTGTTGTCTCCGCAACGTCCAAAGTCCTCACACACTTTTACATTGAACAAATATTTTCCAACCGCGCTAGGTGTAAAATCAATCCCAGCCACATTTCCGCCGCTTACTGTTTGCCATGCATCATTTTGAAAACCATCGTTATTTACATCGTATTTGTAGGTATAAAAGGCAGAAACAAGAGAATCACCATCTGTTGAGTAAGATTGGTTTTGGATGTGCGTAGACGTGTTTCGAAGGCTAAATGAGGGGACTCCCAGTTTACCAACTGGTGGTAGATCAGGGTGTATAGTGATTTGACAATCACTTCCTGAAAGCGAGGTTAAACCTGCTGAATCAGTGACACTTTGAAGTGTGACCGTTATGACAATATCCGAACTGCTGCCATTGACATAGCTTGTCTTTAAGTTCGTCCATACATCTTTAGTATGATCGATGGTACGTCCAAGTGGACTATAACTAGCTAAGCTATTGATGGCTCCTGATGTGACTGTTCTATTTTCTTTTATCTCACTAGGAGCTTTACAAACAGGCACTGGATTTGGGGGTACTACCTCAATCATGGCTTGTCTGGTTGTTGATAAGCCCCATTGATCGTGGAATGACGCGGAGACGTAATGAAAACCAACGGTGTCCATCAAAACATTGTGATACCCGTTCGTGTATTGACCAACCCCGCTTTTACTTGGAACGGTTTTAGTCCATGTATCTGCAGTGTTGAAGTTGAAATTATCCCAAAAGATGATGTCTCCGTCTGGATCGCTTGGAGTTGGAACCGTTGGGTCTTCAATATAAATTAAGTCGAGTGTCGTGCCTACGACGGCGGTAGATAGAGGGAGTTTACGGTTGGATGGGTTTACCCAGGCAACTTTGAAATCTGGAGGTCCATTTGCTGAAGGCCCATTAACGGTGAGTGTTTTGGTAGCAATAAATCCAGATGAGCCGCATGATGCTTCAATCATCAATGAAATATTATGAGAACCTACTGCAATGATTGAAGGGTATGAGCTATAGATAAAAACAGTGTCTTGCGTCTTGCTATAAACTTTGGGTGTATACACGTAGTTGCCGCCACGTTCAATTTTGTAATAATGGTCTGTGTAAGAGCAACTTGAGGGTATTGTAAATGGGAGGGGGTGAAGTTTGAAAGTATCCCTGTAGTTTATTGTTGATGGGGCTAGTTGAAAGTCGCCGGTGATGCTGATTGGCGGTGGTGTTGGGCTTGGTGTTGGAGATTGTGTTCCTCCAGAGTAGGTGACTACGATATGATCTGGGTACATGAATGTTTTAGAAGTAATTGTCACCTTAAAAGCCGCAAAATAAACCATTACCTTTGCTCCATTTGGAGGTGAATTAAGCTCCTTGTTGTAAATGCTGATATGATCAAATCTTTGTGTGTACTTGACTGTAAAACTATCTGCTGTATTAATATTAACGCTCACTGGCGTGGTGGTTCCGTCAGATTGTCCGTCGAGATCAAGCCCGGGTGGTCCGCTGATGGTGTCCCCATTATCAACTGTAGCAGTAGCTAGGGCGCCGACTTCGGCTACAACGCTTGAGGACAATACAATTGAAGGGGAGTCCACGGCAGTGTAGTTCTCCGCTCGGTTCGCAGACAATTCCAAGTTAATATCTCCGGAACAACCAGGATATTTCGGCATGTTATAGCCATTAATAGATTCTGTAAGTGAACCACCGCAATTAATGGTTCCAACATTAGGTAAATCTGCATACCAATTGACTCCTTGTGATCCGCCTGGTATGTACCTGTACCATGCATAATATCCTTTTGCAGAGTAGTTATCCCTAGACTCCACTGCCCTAACTGAACCCCAATAGCTTAATTGGCCAGTCCAACTACTTTGACCAACTGCTGCTGGTATACTATCAACTCGAATTCCATCACGGAATACACCTACATCTAGGATAGTCTTACCGCTGACAGCGGGAATGGTTACAATGTCAGTTGTTGCACTCGAATCCTTTTTATAGACTGATTGAAACCCTGGTATAGAGTTGGGATATGTTAGATCTATTAAAGCATCTGCATCTGCAGCTGCATTGGCAGATAACCAGCTAAAACCAATATATTGAATCGGAAAAATTTGAATTGTTAATAAGGCTATTACCAACAAGCCTATTCTTCTTCTAGCGTACCACATACAGTACCTCCTTAATGTTATCTACCCTCTGGTCCCTATTTAAGTTTAGTTTGAACTCGAACCACAGTTTGTGGGTTGCTATCGTATGGTGGGCGAGCTGGAGAGCTGAGAGACAAAGAAAGAGCAACACCTAGTTTTGCATTCTTAGGTATAATAAATGCTGGTACATCGCCCACTTTCTCTGTATATATTGTTGCAGCTTGATTTAAATAGTGTGCAACTAAATCCTGCGAGGTTCCTTCAAAACCTGTTAAGGAATAGCGTGGCATTTTAGCTTGTGTGCTGTAGATGCTCTCATCTCTGTTATAATCTACATGACCTTTAAAATAAAGAACATAACTTTTCATAAAACCATCTTTAATGAGCGGAGAGCTTTCATATGCCATTAAGTCAAACCAATGTAATTTATTAAAATCACCTAACATGTACAAATTCGGGTCACTTGGATCCTCTAAATCAATAGCAATGATTTGATCAATACTACCTTTCCAAAGACCATCCGGAGTTTCAACTGTCAATTTACTAGTATCCCAGTTAGCACCACCATATTGAACACCACCAAAGAACTCTGGCATTTTGCTGAAAATATTTGTATGCTTTAACACTAATTCCGCGTTATTAACAGCAGCTTGATCAACCTCAAGCTTCCCCCCACTTTTAACACTCAAAATCCGCTCTATTATCGTTACGGATTGCGCCCTTGTAGTTGCTTCATCCTCTCCAAGCTGCCCACCAGAAAGACCTTGAATCAACCCTAATTTAGCCGCGTTGTACATAATCGATGGATCGTTCGTAATTGCCTTAGAATCTTGGTAATCTTTATTCGCTGAGCGCAGCGCTACTCTGGCCATCTCCAATCGCGTCATCGGCTGATTCATATCATCCAAGCTAAAATCCGAGCCTTTATATATCCCAAGCGTTGCTGCCGCAGTGGCAAAAGGCACATACCACGTCGAACCCGTCGTGTCTCCTTGAACAGGCAAGTTTAGGGCAGTTACTGCCATTTTGATAAACTCCGCTCGGCTCACGTTACTATCAGGTTTAAACGTATGGTCTTCATACCCATCGATATAGCCTTTTTTGATCGCGGTTTCGACGGAACTTTTGGCCCAGTGGTCTGTAATATCCTTAAATTGAATGGATTGAACACTACTTGGACTACTCGTGGCAAACGTTTCAGTAGCATTACAACCAGTTAATGTTACAAATGTTAATGAACTTACCAGTGCAAATATCTTTTTTTTCATATGCTTTCGACCCTTCTCTATTTAATTTCTAGTTAAAAATAGCTTCATCCCTTAAAGTTAACCAATTATTGGTAGTATCTCATTTCGCAACTGTAAATGTCTACCTATTTTCCCCAATAACAGCAAAAAACCACCCAATTATCGCCATCAAAAAGCGATATCTGGGCGGTTCCTCCGCACAAAATTCTTCTACTGAGAATAAAATACCATATTCTAGTATTTTTGTATATTGTTATTTTTGCGCCTCGTGTGCATGACGTAGAGCGTGGAGTTCTTCCTCACTTAACTCTCTCACTTGCCCCAAGGCTAATGCAGGATCTAATGCTAAGGGACCCATGGAGAGTCTTTTCAAAAAGACTACCTGCTTCCCTACGGCTTGAAACATTCGTTTCACTTGGTGAAATTTCCCCTCCATGATGGTTAATTCAATCTCTGAAGGGACACCTTCGGATTCATTTCCTGATGTTAAAATAGTTAGAATCCCCGGCAGCGTCTCGTAACCATCGTCCAAGGTAACACCTTGAGCAAAAGCTTCGCGATCCTCTTCGGTTACTGCCCACTCTACTTTCGCAAAATAGGTTTTGGGTACGTGTTTGCGCGGCGAGAGCAGATTGTGGGCAAGCTTTCCGTCATTCGTAAGCAAAAGAAAGCCTTCTGTATCCTTATCTAATCGTCCTACAGGGAATACCTCGAACGGTGCATATGCCTCGTCCAAAAGATCTACAACCGTCTGATCCCGATTATCTTCGGTCGCGGAGACAACCCCCTGGGGTTTGTTCATCATGAGATAAATAAATTCACGATAAGTGACTGTTTCCCCATTCACGGCGATGATATCTTTATCCGGATTGACTTGCATTCCGCTGTCTTTGATTTTCACACCATTAACATAAATAGCGCCTTCTTTGGCGAGACGTTTCAGCTCCGAACGTGAGCCTACGCCAACATGGGCGAGTATTTTATCTAATCGTTGTGTTTGTTTCATGACCGTTAGGTCCACCTCCAGCCGGGCGGGTATTCGTTTTTCAGCATCCCGTCCAGCCACTTGCCCCAGCCGACGGGATGGTCGTCAATGCAGACCAGGCAGTAGCCTTTGGCTGCCTTGGTCTCTTGCGGATCGCGGAGGATCTCGCTCTCCGCGACTTCGAGCGTCTCGCCCTTCAGGTACCGAAGGGCTCGCTCGTCGCTCGAAGCCAAGCTCAGTGCTCGCTTGGCCTCGCGCAAACGCAGTCCCATGGCTAGCGCATGGGACGGTTCAAATCGGCCGCGGTGCAGCGCGCCGATGTACCAGCCCGGCCGCACGACTTTCAGTCCGTGCAGCTCGGGCAAGCCCGCCGGCGACGCATACGCGTGCTCGCCGTAACAGACAAGCCGCCTCTGGGCGAAAGGCTCGCTGCGCAGCAGCTCACCGGAGAACGCCTCCAGCGGCTCCAAGCTCACCCCCGTGCTAGGCGGCGCCTCAGCACGGCCCTTCCCGCGTAGCGCATGACGGCCGCTACGCTTCCCAGCTGCCGACACAAAGTCGTCAGCCCCCGCACTTGACTTTGCACTTGCCTTTCCACCTGCACCCAAACTCCTTGCTTCCAACCCCAAAACCGCCACAAAATGCCCCTCGCCCCGCAACCGATGCGGCCACAATCGGGCCGTACCCGCCACTGCGGCCTTTGCGCGCTCTGAGTAAGCATCTGCCTCACACCATGGCTCACGCAACCAATCTGGCCGTCCACTGCTAAATCCATCCACAGGGATCACATCGAATGCAGGGTGCTTGTCCAAAAACTCGGCAATCTGCGCCTCATTCTCCTCCGGAGAGAACGTACACGTCGAGTAAACAATCCTGCCACCTGGCGCGAGCATCAGCGCAGCTTGTCCTAGCAATTCCCGCTGCATCGCAGCGAATTCTTGAACCGTGTGCCGCTCCCATTGCCCCATCATTTCTTCTTCCTTGCGGAACATGCCTTCACCTGAGCAAGGTGCATCAATTAATATTTTATCAAAATAACCTTCGAAAACGTTTAACATCTTCTCCGGTTTGTCATTCAAAACGACGGCATTTCGTACGCCAAGCAGCTCCAGATTTTTAACCAAAGCTTTCACACGATCTGAATGGATATCATTCACAACGAGCACGCCTTCACCTTGAAGCTTCGCTGCAATCTGCGTCGATTTCCCGCCTGGTGCCGCACATAAATCAAGTACCCGCTCCCCCGGCTTTACCGCAAGCAGCTCAACAGGTGCCATCGCGCTCGGCTCTTGGATATAATAAAGCCCCGCATGATAATAAGGATGCTTTCCCGGACGTTCTCCTTCTTCATAATAAAAACCCTCCGAAGCCCAAGGAACAGCCGTCAAATGAAAGGGACTTTTCGCCACAAAATCATCGCGTTCAACCTTTCCCGTATTCACCCTTAAACCAAATGATCGCGGCTCATCATACGAAGCTAGAAATTGTTCAAATTCATCTTCACCTAATAAATCAATCATTTTCTCCCTAAAAAGAGGAGGTAATTGCTTCGTCATTCGACATCTTCGCTTTCTTTATAATTTCCAAGTTTTCATGCTCATCTGTAGATCAATGTAACGGTATTATAGCTGACTTGTCACGAAACAGCCAATATTTTTCCGAATTTCAACAGGATATGCTATACTTTTTATAGAAAATAATAGATAGTAAATAGACTAAAGAGGTGCATTCATGAAGAAGTTGCTTATTTATTTAGGCATTGTTGCTATTTTATTCGGTGGTTTATATTTCGTTAATCAGCAATCTACCAAATCTTCGGACAAAGCGAATGAAGGTAATCCTTACGGTGTTGCTGCATCCAAGTTAAATCCAGAGACTGTGAAACAACTGTCAGATCCAAACTACCAGAACTTAATTTTACCGAAAGATTTGGATCAAAGATTGAAAAACAAGGAAACATTCTTCCAGTATTTCTATGCATCTACTTGCCCACACTGTAAATTAACGACACCTGTTCTCGTTCCTTTGGAAAAAGACCTAGGTATCGATGTAAAGCAATTTAACTTGGAAGAATTCAAAGATGGTTGGAATACATACAAGATCGACTCCACCCCAACCATTGTTTACTATAAAAATGGTGTAGAAGTTGATCGCATTGTAGGCGGCGTTCCTGAAACAGGCGCAACGGGCGGCAATACGCCAGATATGTTTAAAGCTTTCTTCCAAAAATATAAAGGTTAATATGGTTAATTAACTTAACAAAAGGACTTCTTCACCATACGGTGAGAAGTCCTTTTCGCACTAAAACTATGAATGTTCTTCAACCTGCGGTGGATCCAATCTTAACTCATCCAGCAGATCCATCAGCTCCTGCTCTACAATTTCGATGTCCAAATCATAGGGTAGAAACGGGGCCTCTGCTAAATTCAGTAGTTTTCCTACATAAACCTCGCTGTCCTTCACTAAACGGCCTAAGTTAATACCTAGAATACGCTCAGGATAAGGCGCTAGTTTCTCGAGCCCCGCGGTAAACAATTTAATAGAACCGCTTGGATTTCCGTTCCCATGATGATAAAGGCCTACTGCAATTTGCAGCAGACCTTGATATAACGGATTCCGGCCTTCCTCCAGCCAAAGCTCCTCCATCACTTCATGACACTCGAAATAATCCCGTTGATCGTTAAAATAGTACAAAAAAGCGACATACAACCGGTCATATCCGTGCATGAATTAGTTGTTATCTCCTTTTTTGGCTCTTGAAATGGCAGCTTCAATATCCGCAGATAGATCGCTTAGCCCTTCTTCCGTTTCCCAGATCTCATTGAATCTCAACTGAAACTGGACCGCTTCTCGAACACGATGATAGAAATATAACTCCTGGATGTTATTCAGAACACGATTGATAAGATTTGAGTTGTCTTCGAACATTCGTTGAGAGGCTACAATCTCGCCACGGATACTCGACATTTCCTGATCTAATTGATAAGCCGCCTCTGCTGCTTTACTTAATCGTGCGCGAACATCTGCTGGTAATTGTTCTTTATATTTATAATTCAAGGAATGCTCAATCGTCGCCCAGAAATTCATCGCTAACGTCCGAATTTGCACTTCTGCTAAAATTTTCTTCATGCCTAGCGCCGTTTGGACAGGATATTCGATAATAATATGAAAGCTTCGATACCCGCTTGGCTTTTTATTCGTAATATAGTCTTTCTCATAGACAACACTCATATCTTGTCTGCTGCGGATGAGTTCCGCAAGACTCTCTGTGTCTTCTACGAATTGGCACATGATTCGAATACCTGCAATATCCTCAATACCAGACTCTAGTTCATCCATCGGAACATTCAAACGCTTCGCTTTCTCCAAAACGCTTGAAATTTTCTTAACACGTCCCGTTACAAACTCAATCGGTGCATATTCTTCTCGACTTTTGAGCTCTCCACGTAATGTTTTGAACTTTACTTTCAACTCTTCTACCGCTTGCTCATACGGCAACAGAAATTTCTTCCAGTCTCGTCCATCCATCCATGTATCCTCCATTCTGAATGAAGTTAATGCGAATCTACGCCAATTGCCTGGGAAATATGTGTGAAGCCGTCACGCGCTAACAACGCCTGTAACCCTTTATTAATGCGGCCTAGCAGACCTGGACCTTCATAAATTAATGCTGTGTAAACTTCAACCAAACTTGCACCTGCACGAATTTTCTCATAGGCATCCTCCGCGGTAAAAATCCCCCCGGCACCAATAATCGGAAGCTTGCCCTCCGTCAATTGATAGACGCGTCTAATCACTTCCGTTGACTTCTGCGTTAGTGGAATCCCGCTTAGACCTCCAGCTTGCTCTCGGTTCGCGTGACGCAACCCCGTTCTGCTCAGCGTTGTATTCGTTGCGATAATACCAGATATTCCGCTATCCATAATGATCTGTACGGTGAGAACAAGCTCCTCATCTGTCAGATCTGGGGCGATTTTAACAAGCACAGGCTTCGCGGCATTGCCATGCTTCTTATGTTGCGCCTGCATCTCATCTCGTACCGTTGCTAACAGTCGCTTCAAATCATCGCCATGCTGTAAATTACGCAAATCAGGCGTGTTTGGTGAGCTTATGTTCACAACAAAGAAGTCACCATATGTATATAACGCCTCAATACAAGCCCGATAATCTTCTTCGGCCTGCTCGTTTGGCGTAGTTTTGTTTTTACCGATGTTTACCGCAACCGGAATTGAACTTTTCCCTGTCTTGGCTAGATTGTGTGCCATCTCAGCCGTACCTACATTATTAAAGCCCATGCGGTTAATTAGCGCCTTGTCTTCTGGAAGACGGAACAAACGTGGCAACTCATTTCCCGGCTGCGGCTTTGGTGTAATCGTACCAACTTCCATGAAACCAAACCCAATTTGTGTAAACCCTTTAACTGCCTTAGCGTTCTTATCAAGGCCTGCAGCCAGACCTACTGGATTACCAAAGTGTAATCCCCATAATTCCTGAGATAATTGCGGTGAATCCGGCACTCCATACATGGATTTAAGCAATTGCTTTCCACCTGGTAAATTCCCTACGACACTGAGCCCGTCGATCGTCAAATGATGCGCTTTCTCGGGATCCATCCGGAACAAAATCGGCTTGGCTAACTTCTTATAAAGCATGTCCTATGCACTCCGTTCTCTAAGTACTCTACAAGTCAGTTTAGCTGACAATGTAGAAATATGCAATCCACATGTCGTTCTAATGCTCGTATTCACACAAAAAATCCCTGCTCCGCAAAGGTTGCAAGGGAATGCTTCATGCTATTCTTTTATCTAACTAAGCCTCTGTTCGTTGTAACAACCGCTCTAAATGCATCGTTAAGTATCCTGTCTCATCATCGGGCACTTCTAATTGCAGCGCATCACTTAGCATCAGCGACAATACCTTAGCTTTTACATACGTATCGCCATACTCTTCTTTTATTTTGGAAAGAAGGGAGTTCTGAAGTGTCTTCTTCTGCTTCACACGCTCAATGACCCCTTTTAAATGGCTGATAAATCGAAGCGTTGAAAAGGAATCATCAAAATTAAAGCCCAGCTCTTTCGCTGATTCGATAGTCTGTGATACCACGCGGACAACAGCAAGAGAATCGGATGCTTGTTCTTTCTTCCGTGCACTGTTGAAATGCATCGTCAAGAAGGCAACTTCGTCCTCAGGCAATTTCACATCCAGATGCTCATTTAGGAACTCTACGGCCTTCTTAGCTACTTTATATTCCTCTGGATACATATACCCAATTTCATAGGCAAATGGGTTCGTGATAAAAATCCCGCGTTTCTGACGCTCCACAGCAAAGTTAATATGATCAACTAAGGAAGCATGAATCGTTTCTGAAAAATCGCCTTCGAGCATGCTTTGTGCATAGGCGATAACTTCTTCCGTGATCCCGATAATTTTCACATCAACGGCATTTAGTATTTGTTCGTAGTTTTTGAGCACTTCTGAGGTATGTAGGAGGAATTCCTGTGTGATTTCGCCTTCGCCAATCATCATGCCCGGTGTTTTCTTGAAGCCAATCCCTTTACCAAATGCAATGGAATTCTTGCCTGAGCTCAAATGTGCCATCACGACATTGTGGGAAAGAACATGTATAATCGACCGTTCAATCATAAGACACCTCCGAATTCTTAGGCTTGTCCTGATTCTTCTATTTTGAACTGAGCATAGGTTTAATGCTTTCGCGAATTTGTTCCGACTCTGTCCCGAAGACAACATGTACGTTGCCTTTTCCTAATCGGATCACACCAATTGCACCCAGTTCCTTAAGCTCATGATCCTTGATAAGTGTCTCTTCATTCACTAGCAAACGGAGTCGTGTAATACAGGCATCAATGGATATAATATTAGAAGCGCCGCCTATATATCGTAGAATGCTTGCTGGACGATCTTCTTTGGCCGTGATGATTGGAGGTTGTTCATCTTCTACTTGTTGTTCGGTGTCATCCCTACTCGACACTTTGATTGGAAAGAATCGAAGATAGGCTAGAAAAGTTACATAATATAGGATAAAGTAACCTGCACCTATGATCAGTATCCAGAATGGTTTCGTTGCCGAATGCCAGTTCAGTACAAAGTCGATAAACCCTGCCGAGAAACCGAACCCCATTTTAACCTGAAGGATGTTCATAATCAACATCGAGAAGCCAGTTAATAAGGCATGAATAACATAAAGACCAGGTGCTACAAACATAAAAGCAAATTCGATCGGTTCCGTTATTCCGGTTAAAAAACTCGTCAAAGCTGCGCTTAACATGACTGGAGCTACAAATTGTCGTGTTGTAGACGATGTGCTGCGAACCAATGCTAATGCTGCTGCAGGTAAACCGAACATAATCACAGGATAATAGCCGGTCATGAACATCCCTGCCGTAGGATCACCAGCGAAGAACCGTGAAATATCTCCATGTACCATTTTACCTGCAGGCGTGACGAAATCTCCGATTTGAAACCAAGCTATATTATTGATCACATGATGAAGCCCCGTAGGTATGAGAAGTCGATTCATCATCCCATAAATGAAAACCCCAATATTTCCATTGTCAACGATCCACAATCCAATCTCGCTTATACCTCGCTGTACAGGGGGCCAGATTAGCCCAATTAATACCCCAAGAAAAACCATGACAAGGGATGTAATAATTGGAACAAACCGCTTACCACCGAAAAATCCAAGCGCTTTTGGCAATCGTATATGCTGAAATCGATTAAAGAATGTGGCTGATAACATGCCTACTAGCATACCGCCAAGCACACCTGTATCCAAAGGCTCAGAGCTGCCCGAAACCATTTGGAAATGTTTAAGTACGTTGTCAAAAACCAAATATCCGACAGCTGCCGCAAGTGCAGCTATGCCGTCACCTGACGTTAGCCCAATCGCAATTCCTATCGCGAAAATAAGCGGTAAGTTATCAAAAATTGCGCTTCCGCCAAGTTCAAATATTTGAGCTACATGAATAAGGAATGGATCATTAAACGTCATTTTACCAATACGAAGTAGAATGGATGCTGCCGGCAGCACCGCAATCGGGATCATTAAGGATCGACCCATCTTCTGAAAAGCGTACATTACACTCATCTGATTCACCTATAGCCCACAAGTTTGGCCGTTCCTTGTATGCTTTTACCTATCCCCATTATAGTAGAAAGAACACCCTCCCGAAAGGATAAATTCCTCTAGGTTAAGGTGCTTTTTCTATTCATTGCCATATTCCGTTATTTCACGGCACCTGCCGTAATCCCACTTGCAATTTGGCGTTGATAAATCATATAGACGATCAAAGTTGGCAACGTTGTGATCAGCAATCCTGCGAATAATGGACCCCATTCTACGCGATATTGCATCTCAGCTTGCATAACAGCCAAACCAATTGGAAGCGTGTACTTCGTTGGTTCGTTCGTCAGAACAACACCAAGGAAATACTCATTCCAGTTATTTAGCATGTTCGTGATCATAACCGTGATCAATCCTGGCTGCGATAATGGTAGCATAACGCGGAAGAAAGTACCATAGTGTGAAGTTCCATCGATGATCGCGGCTTCTTCAATCTCTTTCGGAAGTGACTTATAGAAGCCTACCAGCAAGAAGATACCGAAAGGCAAATTAAGTGCAGCGTATACAAGGATCAGTCCTAGCCACGTATTGATTAAATGCAAATCATTAAGTAAGAAGAATAACGGGATTAAAGCAAGGGCAAACGGAATCATCATGGAGGAGATATAGATCGTCAGGAGAATTTTATTCCCTTTAAATTGATATCTCGCCAAAATATAAGCCGTCATTGCCGCGAGAATCATCCCTAGCAGCGTACTTCCTACTGTAACGATAATCGAGTTCATGAAATAGGTACCGAAATTATATTTACTCCATACATAGGAGAAATTCGACCATAGTAATGGCATTTTTGGTAATGCCCACGGTGCATTCAAGAAGAATTGCTCGTTATTTTTGAGTGCATCAAGCAGCGTCCACACAAGTGGATACAGCACGGCAACACTCCATATGATTAGAATGATCCAAACTAACATCTTACCAATTGGACTTTTAATGGCCATATGATGGTTCCCCTCCCTCAGTATCTTTGTCTAGTTGACATTAATGCATTTCGATTGTTTCTTGGCGCATGACACGTTGCAAGATAAGTGTTGTAATTAGTGACACGATGAGGATCATGACACCAATGGCTGCTCCATAACCGAAATGATACTGTTGAAAAGCCATCCGATATAGATAAGAACCCATTACTTGCGTCGTATTATCCGGTTGTCCGCCATTGGTCATTAACTGAACAATGACAAAGGATCCGTTGAGTGTTGTAATAACGATATTAACGATGGAAACCTTAATCTGCTCCCAAATGAGCGGCATGGTGATATGGCGGAATTGCGACCATTGACCAGCTCCGTCTATATTAGCTGCTTCATAGTAGGAAGCAGGAATATTCACGATTGCAGCAATCATCAGGATCATGTAGAAACCAATACCTGCCCAGATTGTAGGTGGTAGAAGCATCCAGATCGTATGCTGAGGAAATCCTAACCAAGTAATGTCAACCTTTTTATCGGTAAAGAGAGACAGGAAAGCATTCAAGAAACCAATTTGCGGGTTGTAGATGAAGTTCCAAAGTACACCGATAACAACGACTGAAATGACATTCGGGATAAAGAAAATGGCGCGAAAGAAGCCAGAACCCTTCAAGTTAAATCTTGTTAACGCAACAGCGAAGAAAGTCGCCAGAATCATAATACCAATAACCTTACCTACGACTAGGAAATAGTCATTTCCAATGGCTCTAAGAACAATCGGATCTTTAAAGATTTCAACGAAATTATCAAAACCAATAAACTCGCTATTTTCAGACATTCCTGACCAATCATAGAACGACTTCTGTAATGCCTGGATAACGGGGTAAATCGTAAATACGCAGAAGAAAACAAAAGTCGGAATGATGAATGAAGCGATGAACAAATTCCGTTTTAGTGTTTTTGAGTTGGTCTTCATTCTATCGTCACCGTCCTATCATTAAAATGGCGGAGAACGCCTTGGCAGCTATGCCTGCGTCGTTCTCCGCACTGCCTCATTCAGTTCCTATTTCTTTTGTTTTGCAACAACGTCAGTCACGCGAGTTACCCATTGCTCAGGTGTAATTGTTCCAATAGTCAAAGCAACTGTCGCATCTTGCATCGCTTTGTCAACGTCAGCCGCGAAGGAAACCGTTGGTACAACTACAGTGTCAGGGGAAGACAAGAATTTCGCTGCATCTTTAACGAAGTTAGGCGCTTTGGATGAAGAAATGTCACCTTTAACGTTGGATGGAGCACCACTTAACTCAGCCCATTGGGAAGCTTGTGTTTTGGAGAATACGAATTGCATAAATGCTTTAGCAGCATCTTTGTTTTTCGCTTTTTTCGCGATACCGAAAGTCGCAGTGGACGTGTTTGCTACAACTTTTCCACCTTTATCTTGTGTGATGGATGGAATGAATCCGAAGTCGAATGTTGCTGGAACGTCTTTTGCCATTTCGTTTGGCAACCATAGACCGTTCGGGATGAACGCGTCTTTGTGTTGTAGGAACAAGGATTGGGAATCCGTGTGATTGATTTGTACGGATGCTTTGTCGATGTAACCTTTATCGCGCATTTGAACGATTTTGTTCAAACCTTTGATAATAGCTGGGTTTTTCCAAGCTTCAAGATTGTTTGTGGACATATCTTGCAGCAATTTGTAGTCGTTGTTGTTCGCAGATACGATCGCTGGAAGCAATACGCCACCGTTGATGTAGTACGGATATTTACCAGTGTGAATGAAAGGATTAATGCCAGCTGCTTTAATTTTCTCACTTGTAGCCATGAAATCTTCGAAGTCTTTTGGCTCAGCCCAACCTTTGTCTTTGAATAGAGCTTTGTCATAGAAAATACCCCATGAGCTCATTACAAAAGGAATGTTGTAGATTTTGCCGTCAAACTCTTGTGGCTTTTGAGCAAGCAAATCAATAATTTTGTCGCCGTCAACGTTTTTAGCATCTTTGATCCAGTCAGTCAGATCTTCCAATTGTCCATCTGTAACCATTTGACGGTCAAACAATTCAGGTCCATCGATGTATACGAAATCAGGTGGGTTACCAGCGATCCAACGGGGTTTCATTTGTTCGTTGATTTTTGGTCCCGCACTTTCCTTAATTTTCAAATCAGGGTTTGCTGCTTGGAAGTCAGCGATTACTTTTTTCCACCATTTGTCGCCGTATCCGCCAACAAAGTATTGAATTTCGAAATCACCAGTTAGTTTTGCTTTTGTTGCTGTTGTTGGAGCTGCAGAAGCCGCTGTTGTCGGTGATGCGGATGCTGCTGGTTTAGTTGTTTCAGTTGGAGTCGCTTTGCCGCAACCTGCAGCAACGAGTACCATGGATGCTGCTAAGCCCATTGTTGACCATTTCTTCATGTTCATGTGATCATCTTCTCCCTTTTTTAATTCATCTAGTTATTTATTGGTGAAACGTAAACCCGAATGTTAAAACTCCGCTTTAGTTTGCGCTACCAACCCCTTTCATAATTCACTTTTTGGAAAAATAAAAAGGGCATAGTTATAGAAGAAATCTTGCATTCCTTCTAATAACTAATGCCCTTGCGGTAACATGTTATTAAAACTGACATATTCAATTGTTTTGTGTGTTCCGTGTGATTAAATCTTACAATATATTGACATGAACGTCAATACTCTTTTTTTGAACCGCTTATTTTTCGTATTCATTGAATGGGCTTACTTATGATATGATAGAATCATCTCGATTAATCCTAATGGAAAAGGTGATTCTTATGGCGAAACGTAAACCAACAGTTGTTTCACGCAGACAGAAAAATGAAGTAAATATGAAAGCCATCTACTGGACCGGATCAATTTTCCTAGTTGTTATCATTGCCATGACATTACTGCTCATTTTGAACAAATGATTGAAACAAACTGATTGAAAACTTCACATTTTGAATTGTAATCGCTTTCTGTTTTCTTGTCAAGAGAAATACTTTTACCTTTCATACATAAAAGGAGAGAGCATGATCGATTCTTGCCCTCTCCTTTTTTCTGTTACATTCGTGACATAATAGGCATGTCTTGTTCAGATATACTAATCCAACCACTTATACCGCTTGTTTGGGTTATTGTCCTTCGTCTCCAAAGGCAAGCTCAACGTCCGGTTCGGATTACCGCCTCCAGCACCAATCCCACTACCTTCACCGCTCCCCGCTGCAGAAGGTGGTAAGTCCCCCTTCCCTATCGTCACTTTCGTCATCTGCGGGACCATGTTATATAACTCTTCCACATCCGCTTGCAGCATGCGGACACATCCATGGGATTCATCCTTTCCGATACTCGACGGATTGTTCGTACCATGAATCGCATAAAGGGAATCAGACAAAGTCATCCCGCGGCTGCCAAATTCGCCATTTGATTTCCCATTTGGATTACGGACTTTTTCACTAATGATAAAATCACCTTGCGGTGTCTTAGCCCCTCCCAGGCCCACTGGATAACGCCTGAGGATGAACTGACCGCTTACTACCGCTAATTGATGCTGATCTGTATCGATGATGATTCGAAGAGGTTCCGCAAGCGGAGCTGCAGAAGATTTAGGTTGACTGCTGCTGGCAGCAGATTGTGCCGAAGCATTCGTTGCAGGCTCACTGACAGGGACTTCTTGGGTTGGCGTCTTTGTCCCATCACCTTTATTCGCTGCAAGCTTAGCAACTCGCTGCACTGCTTCAGGAAATGCCTCTTTCATCTGCGGGGTAAGACCAGGAAGAAGATTATCCGGGTACGGTTTCGTCAATTGCTCCGGCTTGTCAGGAAGTTGGCCATTTTTCATTTGGTACGCTTGAATGGTGCTTTGCAGGACACTAGCTTGTTCACGATCCTGCACCCAACTCGAAATAGCGGGGGTTACCTTGGAACTATCCGCTACCTGACAGGAACAGATTTGCGCTTGATAATACTTCAACACAGCCTCGTTCTCCGTGTTTCCTGAACCTTCCACACTTAGCAGTGGACTAACCTTGCGATTCCACTCCATCCATTTCCCGTCTGAACTCGCAGGAGCTTCCATGAGAATCGTTTCACCCGCCCCCTTCGAGGAGGTGGATAGAATCTCTTGAAGTTTCTTGCCCCAATTTCCTTCCGAGAAAACTAGTTTCATGGCTGAGGAATCACCTACTTGACTAGGAGGCCCGATAGTTTTCGCGGTTACCGGTTGGTCGTCAACAGCACGGTCATGGACATCTGATCTTGCCAAATCCTTCCCAGCGGGCAACGCAAGCAATAAAAACATCACTAGAAACAGCAGAAGCCGCCCTCTCATACCGGAATATTTCTTTACAGGTAATGTTTCTTTTTGCAGCATAGAGGCAATTGCAGAGCTTGGTAATGGGCCATCCAGCTTTATTTTTTGCTGCTCAAAAGCTTCATAAATTTCACCCGCTTGCGCAAAACAATACGCCGCTTTGCCCTCTTTACCTTGAGCTGTATATTCTCTGCCTAATAAATACCAAGCCATTTTATGATCAGGATGCTCTTTGACATACTTCTTGAGATAGAGAGGATCCTCAATCGGATTATGCTGGAAAAAGCGCTCCAATTGATCATTTCGCTGATTCGACTTCACGCTTACCGCCTCCAATCCACTTCGAACTACTCTCCGTTAGTTATCGGCAAAACAAGCCCAAACTTGAAGTCCAAACCAAAAAGGCTTGCACAGGAGTCTCCTCCTGCCAAGCCTTAAGTAAACTTACATGCTATTTCACAAAGGATTTCGTACGTAAAATGGCCGTCTGATGAGCAGCATCCCATTGAACATCTAACCCGATTTGTTCTGCAAAGAAACGGACAGGGACATAAGTACGATCCTGCTTCACATAAGGTGCTACATCGGTCTCTATTTTGCGATCTGCCGCCCCTGTTTGCTTCTTAACAATACCAGTTTCACCTATGGTTAATTCCACTGTCAGATCGTCCTTGGAGAGCTGTACGACGGATTTACCGGCGCGTTCAACATAAGTCACCTTATAACCAAATGTCTCACTAATCGCACGCACAGGAACCATGGTACGACCGTCTTGAATTTCAGGCTGCGCGTCAAAAGAAATCAGTTTCGTACCGCTAACTACCTTGACCTTCCCATCATTCGAGATACTGCTAGGCAACTGGTAAGGCGTTATTTTGCGAATCTTATTATTCGATGCATCCGCTACGATAAGGTTCCCTTGCGTAGTAACAAGCACATCAGTCGGATTGTAGAACTGTGCCGCTTGCTCGACACCGTCCGTTTCACCTGTTTGCAAGGTGCCTGCAAGTGTCGTTACTTTACCGTTCAGCAAATAGCGAACGGAGTGATTTAGACTATCTGCGATGATGAGTCCGCCCTCAGATGTCACTGCAAGTCCTTTCGGGAAGTCAAATTTCGACTTCAGCGCTTCACCATCTGCGAAATCACCTTCCGCATATAATTCGTTTTTCCCATAGATTGACGATGTTGTAACAGTTGGTGTAGAGCCAGCGACCGTTGTTACAAGTCCCGTCCCAAAATCAATGTATCGAATACGTTGGTTCCCTGTATCACTGACGAATAAATTCCCTTTGCTATCTAACGCTAGCCCTGAAGGTTCATTAAACGCTGCCTTAGCAAGGGCACCATCGTTAAAGTCGCCAGCAAAAGATGCCTCACCTGGGCGAATTTGAATAACGCGAGAAGCTGAAGCAGTAAGCGTCGTCACTTGACCATCTGTTGTGATTTTACGAATAGCATGATTAAGTGAATCCGCTACATAAATGGTACCATCCGCTGTAACAGCAATATCACTTGGGTGATTGAAACTTGCTGCCGCACCCTTACCATCCTTATTGCCCGGGACTCCATTACCAGCCACTGTGGATACCATGCCACTCGCATCAATCTTCCGAATCGCATTGTTCCCTGCGTCGGCAACATAAACATTGCCTTTCGCATCTTGAGCGAGTCCTGAAGGCTCATTAAAGAATGCTTCAGATGCTTTTCCATCTAGAAGTCCACCCGTCGGGAAACCTTGGCTATTCTTCAAAATAGCAACTTCTGGTCCTGCGAAAGTGATCACTTGACCACCGTTCACTTTACGGATTACGTGATTACGTGTATCTGCAATTAGCAAACTGCCATCAGTCATCTGCAGCACACTGCCGGGAGCGCGGAAAGCCGCTTCTAAAGAAGCGCCGTCCGTATCTTCAAATTCACCGATTCCCGCTAGGGTCGACACATCGGATAAGATTTGACCATTACCAGTTTTCAATGCATCCGCATCTAAACCTGCAGCCCATGCTGATGAGCTCCCAAGTAATGAAGCGACAATTATACTTGAAAAAACTATTTGTTTTAAGGGTTTCATCGGGATCTCCTTTTGTATCTAATGAGCATTATGCAGGTCCAGGTGTTTCTGTACCTACTTGCACTTGATTAATTGTTGGAACTTCAATTTTTTGAACAGTCCCGTCCGCATTCTTACTTACGATCACAATTTTACCAACGCTAATTTGATCAAAAAAGCGTGCAAACACTGGAATCGTCACAAGCGACGTAAGATTCTTCACTTCAATATTCTCTTCACTCCCAAAGTTCGTAACCGCGTAAATAAGTTCCTTACTAAATTGTGAATTAACAATTTTATATGAATCAGCGCTTGTAGCAGGATTGAAAATCCCCTTAACTAAATGCTCACTTGACAAGTCAAATGCAGTTTGGGAACCAGTCAGTAAATGAATTTCTACTCCATAAATTTTCATAGTGTCAGTAAAGCCACTTAAATTAATGTTTAATTTATAATTGTAATCTCCACCACCACTAAATGGTGTTACGGTCATACCAACAACAGGTTTAGGAGCAGGGGTTACCGGAGTTGTTCCTCCTTGATTACTTCCTGTATCAGTAGGAGGCGTCCCACTTTTCGGCTGAGCATCCAAATCAAATTGCTTCTTCTCTAGATCACTCATCGTCGCCTTCAATTTAGCTTCCGCATCCGCTTTCGCCTTCGCTTCAGCTGCTTTCTTCTCTTCTTCAATTCGTTTCTTTTCGTCTTCAAGCTTTTTCAGCGCATCTGCAAGCTTTTTCTTCGCATCTTCGGCTTTCTTATCTGCTTCAAGCTTCGCTTTCAACTTCGCCGCTTCAAGCTTCTTCAACTCTTCTTGCTTCTTTTTCTCTAGCTCTGGATCCACACCAGCCGTCTTATCAAGAGGAACGACTTTGGATAAATCAAGTTTTTTGTCCGCATCGGTAATCTTTTTATTCGTTTCAATAATTATTTGATCGAGCGCCTTTTGATCTAACTTTTTCTCAGCTAACGCTTCTTTGGCAATATTCCCAATCAAGTTATCTAAGTTTTGTTTAACTTTATCTAAGTCAGATTGATTCTTAATACTAAGGGAAGTTTTATCCCCTGTGAGAGAACCTGACTCTATTTCTTTTTGCTTTTTGGCAATGAACTCTGTATTTTCTTTATCAATCTCCGCTTTATTCAAGAGTAACTCTTTAATAATTTCTGGAGACGCTTGTTTGATGAAATCCTCCAAATCGAAGAACTCTACTTTCAAATCCAAATCATTCGTTTCATCTCTGGAATCTAACGAAATTTGTTGCGTCGGGTTTACGTATGTAATTGTTGTTGATTGTGTGTCATCGGAATTCGTCGTTACCGTCGAAGCAGACACGCGTCCAGCACCTACAGCCATTTTCGTTTTACCTGACACCGGATCTACGGATACAAAGAATTGTGTTCCACGAACCCCCATCACGGCTGTCGGTGTTTCTACTTCGAACTCATCATCTGCACCAGCCAATGATTTCACTTTCACCCACATGGAGCCCGCCCAAACTTTAAGCTTGGACTTCTTATTTCCATTCGAGGAATTAAGATCGGACACATTCAACTCTGCATTGTCACCTAATGTGACATCAGCATCTCCACTAGCTAAGTTAAGCGTGACTGAAGAGTCACCCCCCGTATAAACCGTGTCCCCTTGGTTGAGACTCATGTTTTCATACGCATCATATGACTTAGAGCCGCCGCCTTTTTTAACCGTCACATCACCGGACAATGCCGAAACAATTGCGACACGGACCGTTTTCGCATCCACAGGCTTAACCAACAGCACGGACAGTAAACTGAAGATCAAACTAAAACTTAAGAATAATGATACAAATGATTTCTTAGTCATTCCCATTCTGCATGCCTCCCCAGCAACCTTATTTACAAATGCCCGATAACTTCGTATACAGCAACCGGTTTTTCTTTCCCTTTTACTTTAATCTCACCAATCGACTCGATCTTGAATAAGTCTTTCACCCGCTCATAAGTCTGTTCGCTAATTAAAATTTGTCCAGGTTTGGCGTTGGATTCGAGACGAGCCGATAAGTTGACCGTATCCCCAATCGCCGTATAGTCCAATCGAAGGTCCTCCGAGCCGATGTTCCCAACAACCGCAGGCCCACTGTTAATACCTAATCCAAACTTCACGCCGATACCATAATTCTTTATCAATTTCTGTTCAAGCACATCGGCTTGTAACTTCATTTCAATCGCTGCGCGAACAGCCATTTCTGGGTGATTATCGTATTCGATCGGAGCACCAAACATCGCCATAACCCCATCACCAATGAATTTATCCAATGTGCCGTTAAACTTGAAAATTGCTTTAGTACACACATCCAAATACTCATTTAACACTTGAATGACTTGTTCGGGCTCAAGCTTTTCTGACATCGGTGTAAACCCGCGGATATCCACAAAAATAAGTGAAATATCCTTTCGACTGCCACCTAACTTGACATCTTCACCTGATTGAAGAAGCTCGTCCACAACGGTTTTGGAGACGAATCGACCGAAAATGCCAGTAACGCGATTCCGCTCTTTCCGCTCGTCTAAGTAATGACTGACTAAAGACCACACATAGATGGTAACAAGCGCAAATTGCGGGTATACAAGCGGCAGGAACAGAGAGCCAGCTGTATAAAAACCTAACCATATACCACCATAGATCACGAACATACCTATGAAGATAAATAGTGCCGTTTTCCCGTTAAACTTCTCAAATAAGAAAATAGCAAGTAATGAAAATAGTAGAATAGTTGCGATCCCCGTTGACTTCGCAGCATCTTTATAGAAAATACTGTCCAACAAGGTTTGAATCATATTGGCATGAATTTCAATCCCAAACATCTTCACTGAGCTGATCGGAGTTGGGTATTCGTCTTGCATCGCCGTTACGAAGGGCCCAACTAGTACGATACTTCCCTGCAGTGGAAGTGGCTTCTTGCTGTTCAGCACATCTACAAATGAAAGCAATTCATAACCTGTAGCAGCATCTACCTTTTGCCTAGGAAGCGTGAAGAATTCGGTCGTGACTTGATTTCTTTCATTGGTAGGCATCACCTTATTGCCACGCATCCACTCGCCAGTCACTTCATCACGCTTGACCTTATCCGCATCGTCCAGCACTAAATTTGCAAGCGCGACACTAAATGCCGGTATGTATGTACCTTTCTCATCAGGTAAACCCACTGGAAGCTTACGGGCTTTACCATCCTTATCAACGAACACATTAATATGTGCCATTTGGTCTCTTTTGGTCGTTAGGGTAGAGGAAGGGTAATCAATCTTCTCAGGCGTTAAATCGCCTGCTGACTCTTGTTTGGAGGGGTAGTTGATCTGTACAGGCAAAATAATATTCGAGTACTTCGCTAACACATCAGCGAGTGCTTTATCATCATCAGGATTTTTGGATGGCTCCGCCAAAACAACGTCGATCCCTATCGCCGCTGCGCCTGACTGCTCCAGTTTCTCAATGACTTGTGCATATGTACTTCGGTCCCACGGAAACTTCCCGATGGCCTTTAGGGATTGTTCATCGATCTTAACAATTTTAATTCGATCATCTGGCTGACGCTCATCGACCGATTTCGCTTTACGTAACGTATCTTGGAGAGGGCCTTCCACAAAGTAAAATAAACCACTTGTGTTCACCGTGTAGAAATATGTCGAAAACGCCATTAACATTAGACCTACTACGAAAGTCTTAATCCATTTCTTCTTACCCATATAATCCTCCCCGAGTTTACTCCTTTCATTGTAAGTTGCCCTGTACAAATTGGCAATAAATTGTTACAAATTTCACACTTTTTCAACAAAAAAAGAGCTCGTTTCCTGATTAGGAAGCGAGCTCTTTCGACATTTCATGATTTTCACACAAAATGAATTGGTTTGTGATGATTAGCTGAAAGGTGAATCTGCAACTTTAATGGAGTCAGTTGGGCAGCCATCTTGTGCATCTTGTAGATCATCGAAAAGATCTTCAGGAATTTCAGTTACCCCTTTGTTACCATCACCATCAAAAATTACTTCTGCCAAACCTTCATCGTCGTAATCATAGATATCTGGAGCTGTAGCTCCGCAAGCGCCGCAAGCGATGCAAGTATCTTTATCAACAAATGTATACTTAGCCATGTTCTCTACTCCTCCTCATTTGTTCCTCAATGTAAAATATAATATAAATACGGACAAAGTTCAAACCTTAATATGAACAATTCACAAAATAGTACTCAATAAAGTCTGCAATACCCTGGATATCATCCAAATCAAACCAAGGCTGCGCAGCATCATTTCCCAATATATGCAAATTCGTTGCAACTGCAATGGGATCGGGCACCTGTTCTTTAATTAATTCTTGTTGCTCTAGTGTACGATATACCGCAATCTTTGGATGCTTTTCCTTCTTAAATCCTTCAATAAAAATATAATCCAGATGTGCATACACTAGTAATTGCTCTTCTAGACTAGCCTCCGCCTTCTGTTCATAGATATGAACGGCACAAGGAGAGAGAGTGACGACAACATCCGCACCCGCTTGGACGAAAGCCGTGGAATCGGCGCCTTCCGCTTCTTTATAGTGTCCATGTGCATCGTGTTTCATTACCGCAATTCGGTGGCCGCGTTGCTTCATTTCCACGACCAGCTTCGCGACCAAGGTTGTCTTCCCGCTATTGGAATAGCCTGCAAAGCCCAAGCAATGCGCCATGTTCACTCACTCTCCCTCTTCTTTATGCAAAGGATTGTTGCGCAAATGGTCCATTTGCAGCGACGTCCCTCTCGCTTTATGATTGCGAATTAACGAAGAGGGATCATCACTCATCATCCCCGCAGTAAGAATTGCACCTTCACCAAACTTATCACGAAGTCCGTCCATCACGCGGTTCAAATTCTCTCTTTTTGGTTGTTTCTCATAATCAAATAAATCGAGCTGTACATACGTATCTTCTTTGCTCGTTAAATTTTGCAGTGTAATTCCCAGCAATCTTACCGGATTACCGCCTTCCCATTGATGATCGTATAACTGACAAGAAGTCCGATAGATATCATCCATGTGCTCAGTAGGTGCACCGAGAGTGAGTGATCTCGTTATTGTCCGCATTTCAGGATCTCGAATCGTTATTTGAATCGTAGAAGCCATAAGCTCTTGCTTCCGCAGCCTTCTCGCTACCTGATCCGCCAAATTCAGAAGAACACGATGAATCTCGATGCGATCCGTATAATCCCGCGGCAAGGTCGTCGTATGGCCAATCGACTTGCTCTGCTCTTGCTCTGGATTTACGGGAGAAGGGTCAATTCCATTAGCCGAACGCTTTAATTGGACGCCAAGAATACCAAAATGCTTAGTCAACAACGCGTCGTCACCCACTGCTAGCTGTCCTAACGTATGGATACCAAGCCTCGTCAGTTTTTCTGCCGTCTTTTTCCCGATACCATATAAATAATGGCAAGGCTTATCCCCAAACACTACGGGCACATCCCTCAGACGCAAAACGGTGATTCCATTCGGTTTCTTCATATCTGAACCCATCTTCGCAAGCAGCTTATTCGGTGCAACGCCAATGGAACATGGAAGACTCAATTCTTGCATAATCTTAATCTGGATACTGTTAGCGATCTCTAGCGGCGTCCCAAATTGCTTGGATCCTGTGATATCTACAAAGCATTCATCGATAGACATAGATTCTACCATCGGTGAATATCCATAGACTATCTGCATGAACCTTCTAGAGAAATTACGATAGAGATCAAAGTCAGGTTTGATTAGGATTAAATCCGGGCATATTTTCATAGCTTGCCTAACTTGCATACCTGTCTTGATCCCCATGTTGCGCGCTGCATAAGATGAAGTAACAATGATCCCCCTGCGAAGCTCAACACTGCCCGCTACTGCAATTGGTTTTCCTTTGTATATTTCAGGCTCAACCGCCTCATGAACCGAACAATAGAATGCATTCATATCTATATGTAAAATGACCCGACCTTGCTTGGGATAATGATGCTCAACCGACACCACAGGCCTTCCCTCCCAGCGAATTTGAATCAGATTTATGTGCCTTCTAATCGAGTGAAACATATGTTTGCTTAGATGTCAAAAAAATAATCGTTCATACGAACACAATTTTGCGTTATGATGTCTTTACCTGATCTTTTATGTTATAATCGTAAATTATACATTAGCGCTTTAAAGCAAGCGAACTCGCTTACACATGAGACACCGAAGTCAATTTGCTAGCTTTTGAAGGAGGAACCCATGCCAACATCAGTCAAAATCTTCGACACCACCCTACGAGACGGAACACAAGGAGAAGGAATCTCCCTATCCGTCGAGGATAAAATTAAAATCGCCCGTAAGCTCGACGAGCTTGGGGTTCATTATATTGAAGGCGGATGGCCGGGCAGCAATAGCAAAGACATTGAATTCTTTGAGCGGGCTCGCACGATGACATTTACGAATGCCAAAATCACCGCTTTCGGCAGCACAAGACGGAAAGATTCCATTGCTGCGGATGACATCAACTTAAACAGACTCGTGGAGTCTGGGGCTAGTGTCGCTACGATTTTCGGAAAGTCATGGGACTTTCATGTAACAACGGCTATTCAAACCACACTGGAAGAAAACTTGAATATGATTTATGACTCTGTTCGTTTTCTAAAAAGCAAAGGAATGGAAGTCATTTATGATGCCGAGCATTTCTTCGATGGCTACAAAAACAACCCTGACTATGCGCTGCAAACGATCAAAAAAGCACAAGATGCCGGTGCGGATTGGATTGTGCTTTGCGACACCAACGGCGGCTCCTTGCCGAATGAAATCACAGCTATCGTAACTACCGTTACGCAGAACGTAACAACACCCGTGGGAATTCACGCCCATAATGATTGCGAATTAGGTGTTGCCAACTCCCTCGCGGCCGTACAAGCCGGTGCTAGACAAGTGCAAGGAACGATTAACGGTTATGGCGAACGCTGCGGGAACGCTAACCTGAGCTCGATCATCCCTAACTTACAATTAAAGCTTAACTATGACGTCATTTCTGCAGATAAATTGAAAACATTAACATCCGTTTCGAGATATATCAGCGAAATCGCTAACATGCATATGCCAGCTAACCAACCGTATGTGGGCAATGCTGCTTTTGCTCACAAAGGCGGGATCCACGTCTCAGCGATTTTAAAAGATGCAACTACTTACGAACACACCAAACCTGAACTTGTTGGAAATAAACAACGCGTACTTGTATCTGAGCTAGCAGGTCAGAGCAATGTATTGGTGAAAGCTCAGGAACTGAATCTTGATTTCAATAAAGATGCACAGAAAACCAAAGAAGTCATCGAGAAGATCAAGGATCTCGAGCACCAAGGGTATCAATTCGAAGGCGCTGACGCTACACTTGAGCTATTGCTTCGTGAAGCTTTTGAAGGACTTGAAGAAATTTTTACACTGGAATCCTTCAAAATGCTCGTTGAGAAAACATCCAATCACGCCGTTGTCTCCGAGGCGATCGTCAAAGTCAAGGTTCATGGGGAAACGATTTACACCGCGGCAGAAGGCAACGGGCCTGTCAATGCCTTGGATAATGCGTTACGGAAGGCACTTATCCAATACTATCCGGATATCAAAAATGTTCATCTCTCTGATTATAAAGTGCGCGTGTTGGATGAAAAAGATGCGACTGCCGGCAAGGTTCGTGTTTTGATGGAATCCACAGACTTTAATTCCTCTTGGAACACACTCGGTGTTTCTAGCAACATCATTGAAGCAAGCTGGTATGCACTTGTCGACAGCTTGCGTTATGCGCTCATCAGCCGCCAACGGGTTGAGCCCGCAAACAAAGACCAACAAGAACGTTTAGGTTTAGTAAATCACTAAAATAATCACAAAAAAGCTGTAAGAGAATGCCGCGAGGCTCTCCTACAGCTTTTTTATTCCTTCAGCAGACTCGCCATCTTCTTGTCGAGGTCTTTCGGCGAAAGCACGTGAATGATTTCGCGTATAACACCATTTTTATCAATAAGAAAGCTTGTCGGGATGGCAATTACATTATAATTGTCTGCATTCGTTCCCTGTTTATCCAACAATACCGGGAAAGGATAATGGTATGTCTCAACGAATTTTTTGATATTATCCATTTTATCCCCTGGCGTCACATTCACCGCGTAAAGATCGAACTTCCCTTGATATTTGTTATACAAATTAACAAGATCAGGCGCTTCTTCTTCACACGGCCCACACCAGGAGGCCCAGAAATTCACAAACATCGGTTTGTCATGAGGCCCGCCCACCGTGTATTCCTTGCCATCCAATCCTTGTAAGGTAAAAGAAGGCGCTAAGAAATTCACTTTGGCCGCTTCTTCCGTCGGCATCAAGGTTTGTTTATTTTCATGTCGTACATTTTGATAAATCGCAAAGCCCGCCAATAAGACGACGAAAGCGATCACGATGAGATTCTTCTTCACATCATCAACCTCCACTCCCTCTATATTATCTCCAATCTGCCGAAAATTCCAACATCACCATACCTAAGTATGCTTTCGTCCAAATGGGGATAAAGTAAACCTAATCTTTGCGATGAAAGGAATTGTTCTGATGAAAGAGGCCGTCCTCAAAAAAGGGAAATCCCCCCGTAATAAGATGTCGTTCGACGAACACGAAGAGGGTTCCACAAAAAAAGAATCGAAGTCTGGGGGACAAGCCAGCATCTGGCAATATATCGCACTTGCCACGATTCCATTAGTCCTAGTGCTTGGTAACTCCATGCTCGTCCCTATCCTCCCGGTTATGCAGGATAAATTGAACATTTCGAGGTTCCAGAGCTCGCTTGTGATCACGCTTTTTTCACTTACAGCAGGCATTATCATTCCGGTTTCCGGTTATTTATCCGATCGTTTCACACGTAAAGCGGTGATCATCCCTTCCCTTATCGTGTATGGCGCCGCAGGCGTTCTAGCAGGGCTTGGAGCCGTCTGGAGCTCGTACCCGATACTTATAGCCGCTCGAGCTATCCAAGGTCTTGGCGCGGCAGGAACAGCCCCTATTGCCATGGCTTTAGTCGGCGACATTTATAAAGGCCCCAAAGCAAGCAAAGCCCTCGGTCTCATCGAAGCTTCCAATGGCATTGGGAAAGTCGTAAGCCCCATATTAGGCTCCCTGCTTGCATTAATGACGTGGTTCGCCCCCTTTTTCGCGTTCCCCGTCTTCTGTTTACTAGCACTGTTAGCTGTTATTTTCATGATCAAAGAACCAGCCAAAGAGAAAGAAGCGGAACCGCTCAAGCAATATTTACAACAAATCAAAACCATCCTAAAAAGCAAAGGACACTGGCTGGTACCCGCATTTTTCGCCGGCTCCATCACATTATTCATCTTGTTCGGCGTGCTATTCTATCTCTCGCAAATCTTAGAAGAAAAACCGTATAACATCGAAGGTGTGCGCAAAGGGCTCATCCTAGCCATCCCCTTGCTGTGCCTCGTCATTACCTCCTATACCACAGGGGCAAAAATCAAACAAAATGGCACGCTTATGCGCTGGCTGATGAACATCGGTCTCATATTGATGATTGTCTCACTCACGTTAGCTACCTTCTTAAACGGTAACCTCTATGTCTTCATTGGACTTTTATCCATTAGCGGTGTCGGAACTGGCCTTCTTCTCCCATGCCTAAATACACTCATAACCGGATCGGTTGAGCGTGAGCAGCGCGGGATGATAACTTCTCTTTATAACAGCTTACGCTTCATAGGCGTCGCTTTCGGTCCTCCTTTATTCGGATGGCTTATGAGTATTTCGCATAAAACGCTCTTCATTTCCGTAGCTTCCTTATCCCTGCTCATGCTTGTTTTGGTGTTCTTCTTCATTAAGCCAAAGGCAGAATTGAAACAGCAAACATGATATACTAACCTCATTCTATGCTTTAAAAAGGGGTGAGCGCCGCGTGATTGTACATCTGAATCAACGTCTATACGACGAAATACTCTCGTACAGCACGCGTATGCTCCCTTATGAAGCATGCGGCATCCTCCTCGGAGAATCCGATCCAACCCACGAGAAGCACACCTATAAGGAAATTCTTCGTGCAACTAACTTTATTCCTTTTCGCAATCACGCTAAGGATCCCACCCACCAATTCCTCATTAATCCCATTGATATGCTTCCTTATTTATCCCAAACCTCCCATCCCATCATGGGTATTTTCCATTCGCATCCAACCGCAGCCCCGATCCCTTCTGCTGAAGATCTCCGAACACTTTGGCATACAGTTCCAACCCACTGGATCCTGTCGTTACAGCAGCCTGATAAGCCAGATCTTCAAGTCTATCAACTAAAAAAAACCACCACGACCACTTATCACAAACTTTCGTTTGTCATCGGTCAATGATGGCTTAGCAGCGCATATAAATCACCCAGTGTATCTACATCTCTTGCTCTAATTTCTTCCATGAATCGAGACCATAACAGCGCCGTCATCATCGCATCTTCTAAAGCATGATGACGTACCGTAACAGGTATATCATAGGCATGCAGCAAAGAGTCCAAGCTTAAGTTTTTCCGTTTGGGCATCAGCCACTTGGCAATCATCATAATATCTAACACACGATGCGATAAGCTAACTTTCGACGTCCGCCACAAAGCTGAGTTCAAAAAGTTCTTATCATGTCCAATGGCATGTGCAACGAGAATTTTCTGCTGAACGAATTCCAAGAAATCACTGAGCACATTAATTAGATCTGGCGCTTCACCCACCATTTCATTCGTAATGCCCGTTAGCTTCACAATTTCATCAGGAATTTTCCGTTTTGGATTTACCATTTTATAGAAAGTATCCTGAGTCTGTACTTCACCGCCAATAACGGAAACAGCACCGAACGAAATAATTTCATCACCGTTATAAGGAGAGAAGCCTGTCGTTTCAAGATCAAACACAACGATTTCCATCGAGTGAAGGGGAATTTCAAATAAGGAATCCTTCCGCTGCTCCTTCAACATCGACCGAATAAACGCCATTTGCTGCGCACTCTGCGCATCAAACATGGAAGTAAGGGCTGGCGTCAAACCGCCCATTTTGTATAAATGCCACATTCGGCCTGCAGGACGCATATCTTTCATTCGAGTCACCTCTCCCTACAACATAAAACATGTTTTCCGATTCCGATCGTGCTAACCTTTTTCTCTCTCTATGTGTGATTCTATGGATTTGCTCACATACTTTTGCAATTCCATTCCCGTACGCAAACATTGTTTAAGAGCCGCGCGCGTTTCCTTGGTCAATTGCTCAGCAGTCAACTTCCCTCTCGTCGTATATTTCTCATCTTCCAGTTGGAAGGGTGTCATGTCCCTTAATCTTAACGCAACAGCAAATGACCATTCCCAATCCGCTGCTAACTGCTCTGATACTACAGCATTCATTCGTAGCTGCTGGATACGCTCCACCGTTGAAGTGGCTTGAATACCTGCTTGAATAGCTAATAGCCGAATCCCATTCACAATCGGAATATACGCACCATATTTGATATCTACTCCACCGGCATCT
The DNA here is from genome assembly GCF_001700435.1 of Paenibacillus pectinilyticus. GTDB lineage: Bacteria > Bacillota > Bacilli > Paenibacillales > NBRC-103111 > Paenibacillus_E > Paenibacillus_E pectinilyticus. Next base: position 454,109 of record NZ_LYPC01000027.1, on the reverse strand, counting down.
TCACCGTAGCGTTCCGTAATGAGATGTCCAAATATCCCTAACGATATTTTGTGATGCAGCGTATTCGATAACAAGTACTTCAATACCGATGGATTCTCATGTACATATGCCAGGAACGCTTGCTTCAGCTTTATGACTAACTCATTAGAACCGTACATACAACGCATATCCGCCATGATGAGGAGATACCGTACATTTTCCCAATCTGGTTCCAAAAACCAACCCATCATCATGTCCGTATAACTGGTCAATGATTTACGCCACTGCGGGTTACTCGAAATTACATTCCCTTCACAAGGCGGATAACCAAGAATATCCAAACCACGAAGAATATACGATGCCAACCTATCAAAATAAGCATCTAATTGCTCTTGCGTATGACTTTCGCTCTCTTCATAAATAAGTCCATTATCCTGATCACTCCAAAGGGTCTGTTCCCTTCTCCCACCACTGCCTAGTAAAACAAAAGCATAAGCAACCGGCGGCTTACCATATCCCTCATCCTCAAGTAACTGTTCGGCTAGTAAGACCGTTCTCTGAATCAGCGCATCATGCACTTGATTGATCAGTTGACCAATTTCGGGTGTATAGGAAAAAAGGAGATGCTCCCGAAACATCTCATGCACCTGATCTCTGGTAATTCGCATCTCATCGAATTGCTCCGATTGTTCAATGCGTTCCAGGATCCGTTCCATTGAGAGATGATTCATGTTGCATCCCCTTTGCTCTAGTAGAAAGAATATGTGTTGTTAAACGGACACGCCGTTTTGAGCTGCTTTTTTCATTTGTTCTGGGTATCCATATGAACCGTGCTCAGATAGATCCAGACCAATGATTTCTTCTTCTTCCGTTACACGAAGACCGATTGTTGCTTTCATGATGCCAAGAATAATGAAGGAAAGAACAAGTACGAAAGCTAGAGCTCCGAATACACCCAGCGCTTGAACACCTAATTGGTGGAAGCCACCGCCGTAGAATAAACCTGCACCACCGACACCAACCTTAGCGGAAAGCTCAGGTGTTGCGAATAAACCAGTGGAAAGCGTACCCCAGATACCAGCGATACCATGTACTGAGAAAGCATAGATTGGATCGTCGATTCCAGCTCTTTCGAACCATTGTGCTGTGAAGAATGTCACGATACCAGCAACAGCACCGATAACAATTGCAGCCCATGCATCTACGAAGGCACATGCTGCAGTGATGGCAACAAGCGCAGCCAGAACACCATTCAACATGCTAGGAATATCTGCTTTACCAAAATACATCCAAGAGATAATTAACGCAGCTACAGCACCTGCCGCAGCAGCCATATTCGTTGTTAATGCGATATAGCCGAAGAACCCATCACCCATTGCACTTAGTGTACTACCTGGGTTGAAGCCGAACCAACCGATCCAAAGGATGATAACACCGAGGACGGATAATACTTGGTTGTGACCTGGAATCAAGTTTGGCGTTTTATCTTTATTATATTTGCCTATACGTGGTTTAAGCAAGATGGTTGCCACCAATGCCGCTGTAGCACCTTGTAAATGAACTACGGTTGAACCCGCGAAATCTTGCATGCCCAATTTGCTCAACCAGCCGCCGCCCCATACCCAGTGCGCTACGATTGGATAGATAACAACTGTGAACAAAATTCCGAAGATGAAGTATACCGGAAGCTTCGCTCTTTCTGCAAAACCGCCCCAAGCGATAGCAAGGGATACACCAGCGAAAGCGAGTTGGAATAAGAATTTAATACCGATTGGAACATCAGAGAAGGAAAGTGATCCAAATGCCGCACTAGCTTGATCTTCAAGACCTGTTACGAAGAAACCCGTTTCTCCGAAGAAGGCATTACCATCACCGAAGGCAAATCCGAAACCTACAGCCCAGAAAGCAATCGCGCATAATCCGAAAGTTAAAATCGTTTTACCGGCTACGTGACCGGCATTTTTCATTCTAGTTGACCCCGCTTCTAAAAGTGCAAAACCAGCTTGCATGAAGATGACTAAGATTGCTGCCAACATAACCCATACTGCGTCAATTGCACTTTGAAGTTGCGGTGCTGTCGCATCATCTGCTGCAAATGCGAGAGTAGGGAACAGTAATGACATAACGCCGAAAGCTAACAACAATTTCTTAACCATACGACCACTTCCTTTAATGTTAGATTAAGTAACATGTAATGAAACTCTTAATGTCATTATATACAGGATATTTGGGTTTGACAATAGGATTTTCGTTAAATAATTGAAAAACGCGAAAAATAACCTGACATGAAACAGGCATAATTCGTGTTTCACCTCATAGTAAGAGCAAAAACATCGAATTTACACCTTTATCCAATGTCAGCTTTTCGAAGCGTCACGTTTGACTGTACGGTTTGTAATCAGTTATCATGTGTATATATAGAAGAAAGAAATTCAAACCATTGGAGTAGAGGTGAATTTAGCATGGGGAATGAGAAGCTTTATAAAATTGGTGAACTCGCGAAGCTTGCCGACGTCAGCCCTCGAACCATTGATTACTACACCAAGCTGAGCTTAATCGAACCCGAGAAACGATCGGATACTAACTATCGACTATACAGCGATGAAACCTTGCATCGTCTCAAGCGTATTGAATCAATGAAGAACGAGAAATATAGCCTAGAAGAAATCAAAGTCAACTTGCAGCAATGGAGCAAAGTGTCCTCCGACGTTACCGTGACAGATAAGCTTACATCTATACAGCTTCATCTTGAACAGTTAATGAAGGAAGCCAAGGAACTAAGCCCCCATATCCAGCATTTAAAGCCTAAGCAACTAAAAAAGCTGTACCACATCCTTACTCAACCTACAGCAGCTTGTATCGAAGCGCTCATAGTTCTTCTAGGTAAAAATCCGTTCTCATAATGACTTACGGAGGAGTGCCCTATGTTTTTTCACCCGATGGATATTCTGATTATTATTGCATTCGCCTTATCAATGTGGGCTTCATTCCGCGTGCGAGGCACTTTCAACAAGTGGTCTACTGTACCGGTATACTCTCGGATGACAGGCGCCGAAGCGGCTAGACGCATGTTAGATGCAAATGGCCTCTATAACGTAGCGGTTGAAGCCGTCCCTGGGACGCTGACCGACCACTACGACCCTACTTCTCGAACCGTTCGTCTATCTGAGCCCGTTTATCACCAGAGCTCCATCTCAGCCGTGTCCGTTGCTTGTCATGAAGTGGGGCATGCCATCCAGCATCAAGTGCACTATCCGATGCTTGTCGCAAGGCACAAAATGTTCCCAGCCGTTAATTTCGCTTCCGGCGTCGCACCATTCCTGATCATTGCCGGCTTCATCTTTCAACAGATCCCTTTTCTTCTAACGCTCGGCATCATTTTCTTCGCTGCAGCCGTGTTATTCCAGTTGGTGACACTGCCCGTCGAGTTTAATGCAAGTTCAAGAGCACGCAATGAGATGATTGCACAGGGTTTCATTTCTAATGAAGAAGAGCGTGGAGTTGCCAAAGTATTAAACGCCGCCGCTTTAACCTATGTAGCCGCTGCATTAATCTCTGTCCTTGAGCTTCTGAAATACATTATGATTTCCAATAGCCGCAATAATGACAATTAACGAAAAAGCTCTTCCCAGCATAGATGCCGCGGCACCTGCAGGAAGAGCTTTTCTCATTCTTTATCTCATTTAAAATATTCGTAAAGAAAACGTCGGAACACTTCCGCCACCAGCGGCAGCTTCACATCTTTACGGCAGATCAAGCCAACCGTTCGGGTAACCTGAGGATCCGTCACACGAATTTTAACAGGCTGCATCTTGCCGCTTTCCAATAAGGCCATCGATGGCAGCAAGCTCACACCCATCCCTGCCGCAACTAGACCGCGAATGGTATCTGTCTCTTCGCCCTCAAATTCAATCTTCGGAACAAAGCCCGCCTTAAGACAAGCCTCCATCACGATTGTTCGCAGCGTATATTCTTCGCTAAACATAACAAAAGGTTCATTTTTCAATTGCTCAAGTCGAATCGACGTATAGTCAGCAAGGATATGATCCGAAGGGATGATTGCAAACAACTCTTCAGTAAGTAAAATTTCTCCGGATACATGGTCATGAGATTCTGGAAAAGGCGAAATAAACGCGAGATCAATCTCCCCCTTGGAGACATCTCGGATTAAGGATGTATACGTTCCTTGACGTAATCTAAACTTCACATTTGGGTGATTTTTCTTAAAAGCCGCAATCACAGCTGGAAGTAAATTGATTACTAAGCTATGCGGGAAGCCAATTCGGATTTCCCCTGCTTCTGGATCGAGAAATTCATGAATTTCTCCTACCGCGCGTTCTAGATCCGTCAGAATTCCTTCCACACGGCTTAGGAACAAATGACCCACAGAGGTCAAATGTAAATTACGCCCCTTTTGGACAAACAAATCCACACCTAACTCTTCCTCGAGCATATGGATCTGCCGACTTACAGCAGACTGTGCCACATGCAACTCTTCGGCCGCTTGCGTCACGTGCTGCTTCCTTGCTACCTTCACAAAATATTGTAATTGTCTTAATTCCACGTAAATAAATCCCCCGACATAACGGCATGATGACGAAACAAATCTAATCTTCGCTTCCGATTATAGCGCTATCGTAACGATTGGACAACCGATCTTCAAAAAGCTTATAATAAGTAAGTTGTTATTTAGCATGGATAAATAAGGAGGAAAACATTCAATGGCACAAGAACGTACTGGCGTTGCTACCCTGAAAAGCAATCCAATCACTTTAGTAGGTCCCGAAATTAAAGTAGGTGACAAAGCTCCTGACTTCAAAGTTAACAAAGATTTGATGACGCAAGTTTCCCTTGCTGATTACGCTGGCAAAGTGAAATTGATCTCCGTCGTTCCTTCCTTGGATACAGGCGTTTGTGATGCACAAACACGTCGCTTCAACGAAGAAGCTGCTGGCCTAGGTGAGAATGTTGCTGTTCTTACAATTTCGGTTGATCTTCCGTTCGCACAAGCTCGCTGGTGTGGCGCTGCAGGCATCGACAAAGTTATCACGTTGTCTGATTACAAAACAAAATCTTTTGGTGAAGCTTACGGCGTATTGATCAAAGAAATTCAACTCGACATGCGCGCTATTTTCGTAATCGACGCTAATGACACTGTTCAATACGTTGAATACCTTGGCGAAATGACAGCTCACCCGAACTACGAAGCTGCTGTAGAAGCTGTTAAGAAATTAGTTTAATCAAAGTCAAACATATAGAAGCCTATATGTAAAATAAAACAGCAAGGAGGCCAAGCTTCCCTGCTGTTTTTGCTATCCATCAATTTTATATGAAGCAAGCTTTCGATCTAATTGTTTATAAATATCTAAAATTGTACGGTAATTGGAACCGAGATCTCCCATTGAACCACGTGAAGCCGAATAAATATCTACCGCTGTTTTCACTGGATTGATCGCAAATAACGTTAATGTCACGTCTTGCGTTCTCCCCGTCATCGTTCTGCGTTCTGCAAGAATTTCCCCTACATTCGGAACTTCGTGAAGAAGCTTGTACCCTGGCGTTTTTTTCAATACAGCCGTTACCTCTTCCCAGACTTGCTCTTTAGGAAGCTTAAAATATCTAGTTTTAAGTAAAGGATCTTTGGCTTTCTCCCCTGTTGTTTCATGACTACGTACTAATCCGATTAAGGTTCTCTTTAGCAAAAGCCTTTTCCCCCTTCAATGAAGTGCATGTAGACCACTTGCCGTTTCAACACTATTCTCTATAATACCATTGTTTAGGCTTTAGAAAAAGAGGTAAATACAAAATCGGAGGATCTCTCCCCCGATTTTATCGCGTCACTATGCATTATTTCCCAAAAAAAGTACTGTATAACAGATAGACGTTCAACCCTGCGATCACGATCGCTACAAACCAACTCAGAATCGCCATCCACTTCGGTGTTACAAGCTCCCCCATCTTCTTACGATCAGAAGTAAAGGTCACAAGCGGGATTACTGCAAAGGAAAGCTGCAAGGACAAAATAACCTGGCTGAGTATCAATAGATCAGTTGCCCCGCTTTCCCCGTACATCCCAATCACGATAACAGCAGGCACGATGGCGATTAGACGAGTAATTAAGCGACGCAGCCAAGGCGTAAGTCGAATGTTCAGAAAACCTTCCATTACTATCTGCCCAGCGAGTGTGCCAGTAAGGGTCGAATTTTGACCTGAGGCTAGTAACGCGACAGCGAATAAAATACTTGCAGCACCCGTGCCCAGCATAGGCCCTAACAGATGGTAGGCATCTTGGATTTCCGCGACTTCTTTCCCTGCGGAATGAAAGGCAGCTGCTGAAAGAATGAGAATCGCCGCGTTTACGAATAAGGCTAACATTAAGGCAACCGTCGAATCGATAGTCGAGAACTTAATGGCTTCTTTTTTTGCTTGTATGGTTGGTTCGATTTTGCGTGTTTGAACAATGGATGAGTGCAAATACAAATTGTGCGGCATGACCGTCGCTCCTAGAATACCAAGCGCAATATATAACATCGCTGGATTCGTTACAATTTCTGCTCTTGGGATAAACCCTGCAGCGACAGCAGCAAATTCAGGTCTTGAGAAAATGAGTTCCATGATGAAACAGACCATAATGACTACAATTAAACTAATTACCATTGCTTCAATGTAACGGAAGCCTTTCTTCTGAAGCAAGAGCACCAAGAGCACATCAAGTGAGGTCAGAATAACACCGTAAATGAGTGGTATTCCAAATAAGAGTTGTAAGGCAATCGCGGCGCCAATGACTTCCGCTAGGTCACAGGCAGCGATGGCCAGCTCACACAGAATCCACAAGCCGAAAGAAACAGGTTTACTGTAGTGATCTCGACACGCTTGCGCCAAATCTCGCCCCGTCACAATACCAAGGCGGCCAGCTAGCGCTTGTAAGAGAATGGCCATTAAATTCGAAATTAATATAACAGAAAGGAGTGTATATCCAAATTGTGATCCACCAGCTAAATCTGTTGCCCAGTTTCCTGGATCCATATATCCGACTGCTACAAGATAACCAGGTCCCACGAAAGCTAGAAGCTTACGGAAAAACCCTGCTTTCTTCGGCACTTTCATACTGTGATGCACTTCAGGCAAACTTGGCATGGAGGAGTTCTTCTTCCATCCTGTCGGATCCTGATCAGGCTTTTCTATTGCAATTCCCATCGCTTCTACCTTCTTTCACAAGACCAATAATGTTGTTCTAGGGAAACATTTATCTAGAGTATACTACATATCCCTATCTTATGCTATAGGCAAACAATTATGTGCATACGAAATTTTTTTTCCCTAGGGAAAGTTTTTAGACAAGTTTTTACATGCACCAAGACCCTTCCTATTTCCTATAAAAAAAATGACAAAAAAAGAAGGATATTCGATTAGGTCAACGAATAGTATGAGATAGTTACCTTTGTATATTCAATAAACAAACAAAGAATTTCCAGACAACTACATCACATTGAAAAAGGATGAACTTCATGACTTATTTTATGGGCTTGGATTTAGGCACTTCCGCAATTAAATGCATTCTCGTGGATGAAGCCGGCACCGTTATTGGTACACATTCTGTAGAATATCCCCTTCAACAACCGCATCCAGGTTGGGCTGAGCAGCATCCCGAAGACTGGTGGAACGGCACGGTCGCGGGTATACGCGGACTGTTGGCTAGTACTGGCGTCGCAGGCGAAGCCGTCGCGGGTATTGGCTTCTCCGGCCAGATGCACGGCTCGGTGTTCCTTGACGAGGCGCAGCAGGTCATCCGGCCTGCGCTGCTCTGGTGCGACCAGCGCACCGCGGAGCAGTGCGCCTACATCGAGGCGACCGTCGGCGAAGCCGAGCTCGGCCGCCTCACAGGCAATCGGGCGCTGACCGGCTTCACCGCGCCCAAGCTGCTCTGGCTCCGGCAGCATGAGCCGGAGCATTACGCTCGCGTTCGGCATCTGCTGCTGCCGAAGGACTACGTCAGGCTGCGCCTGACGGGTGCGTTCGGCATGGACATGGCCGACGCCAGCGGCACGCTGCTGCTCGATGTAGCCCATCGCAGCTGGTCACAAACCGTTGCCGAGCGGTTAGAGATCCCGCTCGAGTGGCTGCCGCCGCTCTATGAGTCCGGCGACATTGCCGGGCATCTGCTGCCGGAGGCAGCCGCGCTGACCGGGCTAGCCGCTGGCACGCCGATCGTGGTCGGCGGCGGCGACCAAGCCTGCGGCGCCGTAGGGGTTGGTGTCGTCCGCCAAGGCATCGCCTCGGTGGCGCTCGGTACGTCCGGTGTCGTCTTCGTCCACGACGACACCTACCAAGTGGATGAAGCGTACCGGCTTCATTCTTTCTGTCACGGCGTGCCAGGCAAATGGCATCGCATGGGGGTTATGCTCGCAGCTGGCGGCTCCTTCCAGTGGTGGCGCAACCACTTTGCTAGCGAAGAGCTAGCGCAAGCTCAAGCCGAAGGCAAGGACGTCTATGAAATCCTGACGGCCGAAGCAGCCACAGCTCCTCTCGGCAGCGAAGGCTTGTTGTTCCTGCCCTACTTATCCGGTGAGCGTACGCCTCATCCCGATCCGAAGGCACGCGGCGCTTTCATTGGCTTAAATATGAGACACAGCAAAGCGCATTTGACCCGATCTGTTCTGGAAGGCATTACTTTCGGCTTGCGTGATTCCATGGAACTCATCCGTGAATCTGGTATCGAAGTTACTGAGCTTCGTGTCAACGGTGGCGGTGCTCGCAGTCCCTTCTGGCGTCAAATGATCGCTGATATCTTTGGTATCCCTGTTGTGACTGTCAATTCAACTGACGGTCCCGCATATGGCGCAGCGATCATGGCCGCATCAGGTGTGACACAAACTGACATCACAAAGTTGTGTGAAGATTGGATTCACGTGACGGATCGCGTCGAACCTAACCCTGCCAATCAGCGCAAGTATGAGTCATATTATCAAGTTTATCGCAGCCTATACCCTACGCTGCAAAGTACCTTCCATCAGCTAACTGATCTCGCGGAGCAAACGGAAGCTTAATTGATTTTATGTCGTAGATTTCTTTAAGCCGATGAGAAAAACTTCTATCGAAGTCCTTCGAGGATGTGCGACCGCGTTTTATAGGTAGTTTTTATCACCAATTATCAAGACGTTTTCGGGAACCGAAAAGTTATACGTTCTAATGTGCTAACAAAAAAAGAGGTTGAGCAGGAGAATACCTGTTCAACCTCTTTTTTTATCGAAGAAACCCGCCTATGCCGTCCGGTTTTGGTGCTTCAAACCCGCTCTCGCAGGTGGGTGTCCGCAGACGTGTATTTGAGGTCCCCTTTCGAGGGCATGTCAGCCACACTTCAATATAGGTCTCCCTAGAAACAGTCATTGGTTTAAAACAACTTAAAACCGTTACGAGCATCGCAGGATTCTTCTGTTTTCTTATTATAGATCCTACCACGCTGATAATCAACTGGCAGGATTAGTCTTTAGTCTTGTCATTCTCATCTTTTTTATTCAAGCTAATCGGAGTAACGTTAGAATCAGCGTCATCACGCTCATGATCAGCCGCAATGCCTTCGCCCTCTTCAGCCAGTTCAGCCTCAGCTAAACGTTGTTGCTCCTTCTCTTCTAGCTCTTGCTGTTTCGTTTGGATCTTCGTAAAGCTACGGTTAAACTGCCAGAATGAGAATGTCGCCACAATGGCTCCCATGAAGAATACAACTAAAAAGAAATTAAACTTCGTTAAACAAATGTAGACAATAACAGCATTACATATGAGCAAAACAATAGAGTTAATCGGATTACCAATTGTGATCAGAATCGAATTCTTAACGATTTGGAAAATTTTCATGTGTAGATGAACGATAATCGAGAAGAAATTAAATAACGCAATCGTCATGATAACCGTGAACGCAATAAACAGGACAGCAAGCACGCGCAATGAACTGCCTTGCTTTAAGTAGAAGAAGTAATTCACTGCAATAATGACATAAATGAGAACAAAGAAAATACCGCCCAACATACTTTGAAGGTAGTTATCTTTGTATCCGCGGAAAAACGTTTTTAACAAAGGAACATCTTCTTCTCCCGTCACCCATTTCCTAGCTACTGCGAACATCGCTGTTGTTGCTGGAAATAAAGTAAACGGTGCCAAAACTGCAAGAATCGGAAGCGTAGCTTTCAGCGCGTCCGGCGTTTGACTTACCATCCCCATAAAGAGGAAAAAGAATACCGGAATTGAGCATACCAGCCAAAGCAAATTAATAACGGAGAACCGCATAATCCACTCCGATATTCTGTACAGTCCTCCCATAACTCCCTTAAACTCCAAAACTGCTTCCTCCTTAGCGTTTCCATCCGGAAACTTTCTACGTTGTTTGTGTGCATATGACTATAAGCTTGCCTTATTTGAATATGTTCTTAATTATAGCCTATTTTTCAACATATAGGTAGACGTCTAGTCGTTCTAGGTTCTAATACATACTATAATATTGTCTAATCGCACCACCCCCACATCTTTATCCAGGAGGTTGATACTATGTCACATGCAGTTGGAACATCCGCGGGTGCAATCTTGGTTCTTTTCATCTTATTAGTTATCATCACTAGCTCTTTTGTACTCTAATCTATATAGAGATTGGTGAAAAGGCGGAGATCCCTCGGGATCTCCGCCTTTTTAGTGGTACGATTTATTTGTTAACTAGTGTGTCTTCACTTTTGCGCGGAGCACGGGAACGATCACGGTTTCCGGAATTGTTGCTTCCGTACTCACGGTTTCTGGAGGAAGAACTGCTTCCACCTTCTCTGTTTGAACCGTAATCACGGCTATCTTTACGTGGGTAACGGGAGTTCGAGCTGCTGGAGCTTCCAGCACCTGATCCACCATATCCGCCACCACCTTGACGGCGATCTCCTGAACCTGATCCGCCTGAACCAGAGCCATATCCGCCACCAACGCGACGACCTGAGCTGCGAACATCGAACTTTTTCTTTCTTGCACGAATCGGATCTTCCGGCGTCAATTCGATGTTAAGATCTTTCTTGTCGCCTGTAAGAAGCTTCATTGCAGCGGAAAGCAAGTTAACGGAATCATATTGCTCTAACATTTGAATAGCTAGGCCTTTAAATTCTTGATGCTCTTCTTTTTGAAGCATATCCAAAATGCGCTCAGCCGTCATTTTTTGTTTGCCTTCAACTGCTTCAGCTACACTTGGTAATGGTTTTTTGTTGATTTTATGACGAGTAACCTTCTCGATGAAGTGAAGGTGATCGATTTCTCTTGGCGTTACGAAAGTCCAAGCTGTACCTTCTTTACCAGCACGACCTGTACGGCCGATACGGTGAACGTAGCTTTCTGGATCTTGCGGAAGGTCAAAGTTGATTACGTGAGTAACACCAGATACGTCTAGTCCACGCGCAGCAACGTCAGTTGCTACAAGAACATCAATACTGCCGTCACGGAATTTTCTCATAACGTTATCACGTTGATTCTGAGACAAGTCACCATGTAAGCCTTCAGCTGCATAGCCTCTTTTTTGAAGAGCTTCTGCCAATTCATCAACCCGGCGCTTTGTACGACCGAAGATGATTGCAAGGTCTGGAGCTTCCATGTCGATCAAACGGCTAAGAGCTTCAAACTTTTGTTTCTCATGCAACTCGATGTAAGCTTGCTCGATCAATGGAGCGCTAACTTGTTTAGGAATAACCGAAACGTGCTCTGGGTTCGTAAGGAATTGTTGCGCCAATTTTTGAATGTTCGTTGGCATTGTAGCCGAGAACAACATCGTGTGACGTTCTGCTGGAACTAGTTTAAGGATGGATTGGATATCATCCATGAAGCCCATATCAAGCATTTCATCCGCTTCATCCAAAATAACCGTTTGAACATCATCAAGCTTGATTGTTTTGCGGTTAATATGATCAAGAAGACGTCCTGGCGTACCAATAATGATTTGTGGTTTCTTTTTCAAAGCGCGAATTTGTTTCACGATATCCTGTCCACCGTAAATTGGCAAAGAACGAATGCCTTTGAAACGGCCGAGTTTTTCAATCTCTTCCGCAACCTGGATGGCAAGTTCCCGTGTTGGACACATGATCAAAGCCGAAATGCGCTCTTCTTTTACATTGATTTTGTTCACTAAAGGAATACCGAAAGCTGCTGTTTTCCCCGTTCCCGTTTGTGCTTGCCCGATCAAATCACGGCCTTCCATGGCCAATGGTATTGTTTTCTCTTGGATTGGTGTGGACTCTTCAAAGCCCATTTCTGTAATCGCACGTAATACCGATGCGTCTAAACCAAACTCCTGAAATGTTTTCAAATAAATTCAATCTCCTTTTGTACAGGGCAGGCTAATGCCTTGTATCTTTTTTACCCTTAAGTACGACTTCCTATCCGTCTCTATAGTTTCTTGGTGGAATACACTTTCGATTCTCATCTTCCATGATCCAACTGGCCGCCCTTAAGAACATCTAAAATATTATAGCACAGTTAATACGTACATTGCCAGTGGCTACTTTATCCCATTTGTAACGAAACCATATGAATAAGTAACTCGTATTAAAGGGGAGAACAATAAAACGGAACCGAGCAGAGGAGAGTTATCATGTCCATTTTCAAACGTGTCAGCAATATCCTTCGTAGTCAAAAAGAAGTACCCACACCCGCAACTACAGGCAATCCCCTAGAAGATTCACGCGTTGGCGATATCGTTAATGTCGACTTAGAGGAATATGTTATTTCCGGTAAGGTCGTGTATTTTGACCGCGGCTTTGCTCCACATCGATATGCTTATTATCTACAAAGCGGCAAAAATATTCAGTGTTTGATTGTGGAAAAAGGCAGAACCTACGACTGTTTCTTATGCAGCTTTATTGAAGGTTCCCTCGATGATCCTAATGATGTCCCTACTCGATTAGAGTTAGATGGTGATGTTACATTCGACTTGGAGTTTCATCGTAACGATGTTTCAAAAACGGAAGGCAATACGGATTTCCGCAGTGGTGATGACATCATTTTCTGGCGCTATTTTGGGCCTGATCAACGGTTTTTCTTCCTCCAATGGCAGGATGGTAAATTCATTGCCTTAGAAGGCGAACGCACACCTGGCAATCAAATCAAATTTTTAAAATCGACGCTTTAGACAGACCATGATATCATGAATGTGATATCGGTTTTCGAAAGGAGGACTTCACAATAATGAAGAGATGGACTTCATGGCTTTCTTTCATCGTAATTATCGCTCTTCTAACGGCATGTGGTGCCGATGCGGGTAAATATATTCGAGATGAGTATCCCTTAGTTAGTGTTGACGGTAAGGGAAGCAATATGTCGAAGGTGTATGCGGTTGAAGGCAAAAACGTGCCAACCGTCGCTAACGAGCTTGCTGCCAAAGAAAAACCCAAAGAGAAGAGTAAAGAATCCGAGGATCAGATGTTCCTTGTGTATCAGGACAAGGTAATCAACCTTCAGAAGGATCCCAGCGATAATAAAAATACATTAGTACAACTCGATAGTATTGAGTATGCGAAGTCTCACTATGACTCCTCATTCTTGCAAGGATATCTAACCGCAACACTCCTTCAATCCATATTTGGCGGAGGTTGGTCTAATAATCGTGGTACATATGATTACCGCGGTTATACCCAAACACCGAATTATAAAGCAGGAACAGGAACAACTACTTCACCAACAACGGACTCATCTAAGGATAAAACGCCAACAACCTCGAATCGAACAGGCGGTTTCACAAGCGGCGCCGCGAATCCGAGCTCTGGAAGCAGTTCAACAACCCGTAAGAACGATGGATCGACGCCGAACAAGGTAACGAAACCATCGACAAGTAAGCCAAGCACATCGAAGAAGACCGGCTCCTTTAAACGCCGCTAAATCGTTCAAACCAAAAGCTGTTGTCCCGCACATGGGCACAGCTTTTTTTATACTTCACCTTCAATTAACCACTGGTTAAATAAATATTGCAGTTTTGTAAGAATGAATTATACTTGCAATATGCTGCATACTATTTTAGAGGTGATTTGTTTTGAAAAAGGCGCTAGATGCTCTTATCATTTTAGTTGGCGCACTGCTTGTCGCAGTCGGCTTCAATATGTTTCTCATTCCCCATCAACTTCTTAGCGGCGGCGTATCGGGTATCGCCATGATTATTGGTTATTTCACAAATTATAACATCGGGTTTCTCTATTTACTGTTTAACATGCCTTTAATGATTTGGGGACTTATCTCCATTGGGCGTCGCTTCATTATGATTAGTGTAGTATCGGTCGTGCTAACTACTTGGCTCATGCAAATTATTCCTACCAACTATGTTGCTCAGGATCCTATGCTCGGCGCTGTTTTTGGCGGCGTACTGATTGGCATCGGCAGCGGGATTACACTTCGCATTGGCGGCTCCAGCGGCGGATTCGACATTGTTGGTCTCATTTTAACCCGCAAATATGATTTTCCTCTGGGAACAATACTTTCTGGGATGAACGGTATTGTTATCGTTGCACTTGGTTATTTTAAAGATAACTGGGACTTAGCCCTATTCTCCATGCTAGCTATTTTCATTAGTGGAAAAACCGTTGATTCCATACATATCCGCCATATTAAAGTTACCGCCTTCATCGTCACGAAGCATAAGGAAGCCATTATTAACAAATTGCTCATGATACCACGCGGCGTTACTTTGATTAAAACGGAAGGAGCCTATACGAAACAGCAGCACGATATGCTTATGACTGTTACAACGAGGTATGAGCTCGTCGAATTAAAACGAATTATTAAGGAGATTGACCCGAAAGCGTTCGTGAATATTGTAGAAACTGTGGGTGTCGTTGGAGAATTTAGAAAGCCCAAATAAGAAAACGTGCGAAGTGCCCCTTTATTCCGGTTTGAATTGTGTTATAATGAATGTAATTTCATATAGTTCTGGTTTTCAGCGATGGTAGGTTCAGGCGTAGTTCTTATTCTAATCTTCTGATTGGAAGGGTGATGCTTGTGGAGACAGTCAAATTATCCAGGATTGTAATGAAATTAACGCCCGAGTTGTATCCCTCTTTAACCAGCAATGAGTTGGAATCCGAGATCGTGCTACGGTTCGGTATAGAGGCACTCGCAGCGGAAGATGTCATGGAAATTATTCAATTCAGTATTTCGGAACATCATAAGGACACCCTGTACCATTGAGGGTGTCTTTTTTTGCATCCCTTTACCTTATAGAGTTATTAAAATTGTAATAAATAGGCTATATAGGTTATGATAAGACCATGGTATAATGAAGCTAACATAAATTTTACTGGAGGTGTCTGGAATGGGAGCTTTATCTCCTTGGCACATCATACTTATTGCGATTGTTGCCCTTTTATTGTTTGGGCCGAATAAACTGCCTGAGCTTGGTCGTGGTTTTGGCAAAATGTTTCGTGAATTCAAAGATGCAACAAACGGCAACAGCAGCAATTCTTCAACGGATGATCAACCGTCGATTGCACGCAAAGAAATTAATCCTGATGTAGCAAGCAGTGACGCAGGACAAGTTAATAAGTAAGATTTTGACACTCGGAAGCGAAAGCCTTCGGGTGTTTTCTTTTTCTTTTTTCCACTGACGCAACCGAGCCGTTTCTTACAATTCTTGCATGCTTCTACAAAAGCCTACAAATTTCCTCTGTGCGTAGTTTCCCGCTTGCTTTATAATGAAAGCTAGAAACAATGATTGGAGTGGACTTATACATCATGGAAATTTTACTCGCTTCACTTGCCCTCGTTTGGGGTAATCTCACAGCATCAAATCCCGATGCGAGTTTTGAACAGCTCGTGCAAGCTTCACTTGATGCGAAGAACGCAGTAGCTATCGTTCAACCTGTAGCACCTGCCGACCCTGCTGATCCACTCGCTCCTGTGAACAAGCAAGATCCTCAGAAGGATGCGCCTGTGGTGAAAGGGATTTATTCCACTGCGCATAGTGCAGGCGGTGCCAGACTGAATACGCTTGTAAAGCTCCTCGATGATACGGATCTGAATGCCATGGTTATTGATGTGAAAGATGACTGGGGTTACATAACCTGGGAAACTGGCAATGCAGATTTGGATGCATTGGGAACCACCGAGAAAATAATTGGCGATATGCCTAGCCTCATGACGACATTGCACGATCACAGTATTTATCCAATTGCTCGTATTGTTGTGTTCAAAGATACGGTACTAGCCAAAAAGAGACCCGATTTGTCTTACATTAACCCTGATGGCACGCTATGGGGCAATGGGAAGAACCCGCCAGACAGTTTCGTAAATCCATACAGCAAAGAAGTATGGGACTACAACATTGCCGTTGCCAAGGAAGCTGTCAAAGCCGGATTTAAAGAAATTCAATTTGATTATGTGCGTTTCCCAGAAGGATTCGAGAAGCGCGCCGATGTGCTGAAGTATACCAAAGACGAACGCTCTAGAATTGACGCTGTCTCTTCCTTTGTTAAATATGCCAGAGAGCAGCTAGATCCGCTTGGCGTACGTGTGTCGGTAGATATTTTTGGCTATGCCGCATCTGTTCCTGCTGCCGAGGGTATCGGTCAAGATTTCGAGAAAATCTCGCAAAATGTGGATGTCATCGCCCCGATGATTTATCCAAGTCATTACAGCACGGGCTGGTTCGGTTCCAAGGTACCGGATGCCGCTCCATACGCCACGATTAACGGAGCATCTAAGGATATCAATAAGAAGCTGGAAGTCATTGATCAAAAAGGATGGAAGCCCGTTATTCGACCATGGATTCAAGACTTCACCGCATCCTGGGTGCCTGGGTACATCAAATATGGCAAACATGAATTGGATGAGCAAATTCGTGCTCTGAAAGAAAATGGCATTAATGAATACCTGTTATGGAATGCCAATAATAACTACACAGCTAACGTAAGCTACTAAAAACCCGACTATCCCCTGAGAGCGATTTATGCTTTCAGGGGATTTGTACATTTAGCCCGAGTTTACATTCACGATCCATTTCATTTATCATGGTAGTAATTCTTTTTGAAAATTTGGAACTCCCAAAGGATGTGAAGATATGCTAAATATCGTAGCCATAACGGGTATGGATTTAACTTCTATGCAAGGTCAAATGCCAGAAGATCTAAAGAAACGTTCTCAGTTCCATTGGTTTACTTCCTCTAAAGAGGCGCGTGAACACATTTCCGATGCAGATGTGCTCATCTCAGCAGGTCGTTTACACCCTGACCTCGTTGCACAGGCAACGAAGCTCAAATGGGTACAGACCTTATCTGCAGGCATCGATAAGCTTCCGCTTGAAGACCTAGCGCGGCGTGATGTCATTGTCACGAATGCCAGAGGTGTGCACACCATACAAATGAGTGAATTTGCACTTAGCCTTATGCTGCAATGGGTTCGTAAGGCTAACTTACTTCATGACAACCAACAACAGCATGTGTGGGATCACCAAGTTCAATTCGGCGAATTGCACGGTAAAACAATCGGCATTATCGGCGCTGGCGCCATTGGGGAAGCTGTTGCTCGCAAGGCAAAGGCTTTTGATATGAAGGTTATCGGCCTGAATCGCTCTGGAACACCTCAAGCGGCGTTCGATACGACGGTACATGGAGAGGAAGGACTAGCCCACTTACTCGCGCAAAGCGACTTTGTCGTCGTTCTGCTTCCAAGTACACCGAAGACTCGTGGTTTCTTGCGCCAGGATCATCTCGATTTGATGAAACCGAACGCTTTTTTCATTAATCTTGCCCGAGGCGATGTGCTGAACGAAGAAGCTTTAATCCTTGCTTTGCAGCAAGGCAAAATCGCGGGAGCCGCATTGGATGTATTTGCACAAGAGCCTTTACCTCCCTCTTCACCGCTGTGGAGCATGAACAATGTCATCTTAACGCCCCATATAGCAGGGGCATCCGTTCACTATACGGATCGTGTTTCTACGATCTTCTATCACAATCTAAGAGCCATGCTGGACGGTGGCGATATGAGAAATGTTGTGGATTTGGCGGAAGGTTACTAATCTTCGCACACATAGAAGGGCACCCTATCCGACAGTAACAATTCGGATTGAGTGCCCTTTCTTTTATGGAGCAGGTATAGCGTCAAGCCCGCGCATATAGGGTCTTAGTGCTGGCGGTATATAAATGGAACCATCCGCCTGTTGGTGATTTTCCAAGAGTGGGATTAAGATGCGTGGCGATGCCACTGCGGTATTGTTCAATGTGTAGTAATATCGCAGGTTCCCCTCGTGATCCCGATAGCGCAACTGGCTGCGCCTGGCTTGGAAGTCTAATAGGCTCGACGACGAATGCGTTTCACCATACGCGCCGCGGCTTGGCATCCACGTTTCGATGTCGAATTGCTTGTAGTTTTTGGCACCCATGTCTCCTGAACATACCGCTACAACACGGTAAGGGAGTTCTAGAAGGGCTAATAAATCTTCGGCATTTTGCGTAATCTGCTGGAGTAGACGATCAGCAACATCGGGATCATTTCCACAGAGGATCACCTGTTCCACCTTGGCAAATTGATGAACGCGATATAAGCCTCTTACATCACGGCCTGCCGAACCCGCTTCCTTACGGAAGCAGTTCGAAACAGCTGCTAACTGAATCGGCCCCTCCGAAAGATCCACGATTTCTCCTGCAAAGTACGAGACTAAGGGACCCTCCGACGTACCGACTAACCATGTATGTTCTTCCGGCAGTTCATAGGTTTGGTCCTTCCCCGCAGGGAAGAACGCAGCGTTCAGCAGTGTTTCCTCTCGCACCATTAAGGGGACATCCATTACCGTAAACCCTCGATCTGTTAACAGGTCGATCGCTAGCTGCTGAACAGCTCTGTGCAGATACAGCCCCATCCCTTTGAGATAATAGTTTCGGCTGCCAGCCACTTTCACCCCACGAGCAATATCAATCATATTTAAGGCTTCACCAAGCTGCAAATGATCGCGCATGTCGAATGCGAATGTCGGCTTCTCACCAACGACTCGAAGCTCAACGTTATGCTCATCACTTTCTCCAATTGGCGTTTCTGGCGAAACCAAATTAGGGATTGTCAGCATCAACGTATTGAACCTTTGTTCCATTTGTGCGAGTTCAGGTTCCAGCACCGATAATTTCTGATTCCAGCCACGAACCTGCTCCTTCAGGCTTTCTGCCTCTGAGACCTGCTTTTGCTTCATGTACATCGCAATCTGTTCCGATGCGCGATTCCGCTCAGCACGCAGCTGATCTACTTGCATGAGCAAATCTCTTTTCTTATCGTCGACTACGAGTAATTCCTCTACATGGCATGGTACCCTTTTTTGAAGGGCTGCTGCCTTCACTTGCTCTTGATTGCCTCTAATCCATTTGATATCCAGCATTTCCCGTCACCGCTTCCTCTTCTTATGTGTGAAAAAGACAAAAAACGCCCTCTGTCCGATTGGGACGAGGAGCGTTCTGCTCGCGGTGCCACCCAACTTGATGAAGACAAGGTATTGTCATTCATCCGCTTGGTTCCGCGATAACGGGCGGTGCCGGTTTATTTAGAGAAGGGCCGCTAAAATGTTGTCCTTCCGATCATGAACGTCTCCGAGTTGGATGCTCTTCATAGACATGATGTCGATGTGTATATGGTTCGTTATTATAGAGCAATGAACGTAAAAGATCAATAGACACTCACTTATTGTGACAAACGGCTTGCCAATTCGTAAAGCTCCATGTTAAACGTACGTTTCGTATTTACAACAAGATCGATATCTGTAGCTACGAGTTCGCCTTTGATAATCCCGCAAGCTTTGGAAGAATCGCCCTCCATCAGTTTGCGAACAGCGAAATCACCTAGACGGCTTGCCAAGATACGGTCATTATGGGTAGGTGCACCACCGCGTTGAATATGACCAAGAACAGTAACACGAGGTTCAATTCCGTTCGTTTCCGTGATCTTATTGGCAATGCCTTCGCCAGTTCCAGCACCTTCAGCTACAAGAATAATACTGTGGCGTTTGCCATGGTTGAAGTTCTCCTTCATCCGATTAGCCACTTCCGTGATATCCACATCCACTTCTGGCACAATAATCGTTTCAGCACCACTCGCAAGACCAGCGTAAAGCGCGATTTCGCCGCAATGACGACCCATTACTTCAACAACCGATGAGCGCTCATGGGATGTCATGGTATCGCGCAATTTGTTAATCGCGTCTACAACAATGCTTACAGCTGTGTCAAACCCGATTGTGAAATCCGTGAACGGGATGTCGTTGTCAATCGTCCCTGGAAGCCCCATCGTTTTGATACCTAATTTACTAAGCTTGTTCGCCCCTTGGTAGGAACCATCTCCACCAATAACAACCAAACCATCAATCCCGCGTCTGCGCAAGTTATCTGCGCCGATTTGTTGACCTTCAGGCGTCATAAATTCTTTACAACGAGCTGTCTGAAGAATCGTTCCTCCGCGTTGAATGATATCGCCTACGCTGCGCAAGTCCATTTTACGAATATCATCGTTAATAAGACCTTGATACCCACGTTGAACGGCATACACTTCGAGCCCATGGAACAAAGCACTTCGAACAACTGCTCGAACCGCTGCATTCATTCCCTGAGAATCTCCTCCACTGGTTAAAACGGCAATTGATTTTACTGCTGACATTTCATTTCCTCCTTCATAATTCTTGTGAATGACATTCATGATGTCGTACGGATGTACATGCTATTTATCCAGAAGAACAGTCTGGTTAAGGGACTGTTTTTCATCAGACGCTTTGAGATTTTCTTCACTTGGTGTTGGCTGTTGACCTTAGGGTCAGATAAATAGAGAGCAAGCAAACCTTCGATTATCATACGATGAAATCGCGGATGTTCCAAGAACAAAATTTTAGAACGTGCCTCTTGAGCAATGAAAGCGATTCGCTCAACGGTCATATCCAAGGAATCGTAGTAGGTACAGAAATTCAAATCTCCACCTTCACTATCCTCTTCCTGATCGATTAAGTAATCAAGCAAGATATGTAGACCGCAAACGTAAGGAAAATAAGCCTCACGGATAGATGCTACTTGCTTGTCCGTTAAGAACGGATCGCATGCAGCCAAGAATAACATAAACATCCCTAATGTCGACCCTGTTGCTGCGGCAAATTCATTCCAATCAATCTGGCGATACTTCGCATGATGATCATCCCACCACTGATGCAACTGGGCTTCCCTCAGGTCTTTACGAATATGCTTATACACTTGAAGATCACAATACAAGCTGACAAATTCTTTGACCTGATCCACAACCTGCAAATACGATGGCATCTGGCGAATGCTGGCTTGGCATTGCTGGACAAGCGCTGTCAGATAGCCACCGTCCTCTTTCTCATCTCGATAGGCATAGTAATCATGAAGAGGCTGTTCTGGATCTATCGCATCAAGCATGGATTGATGTAACTGGCGAAAATCCAAGGGATCCAATGACGTACTGCGATCACATAGATTATCTAAATAATCGCTAATCGATTGGAAGGCTACGATTAATGGGATAAGGACATGACGCATCGATAAATGAGCAGTGGCATACACGGCACCACCCTGGCAATGGAATTGTTTCGTTGCAATGCTCGCTAAAGCTTGTGTACGAAGCTCTTCATTCGGGATGCTCGATGCCTTGCTCTTCCAGAAAGACAACTGCTCATTGACTTCCGGCAAAATATATCGATAGACACTTATCATTAATCGAATAGGTCCTTGCGGAACCTTAGCATGGTCCCTTGGTCTATTTCTGTCCAATTGCTTCAAGTAAGCTTCCTCCACAACTTTGTTCATAGCAGAATTGAAGTAATAACTGCATTTCAGAACGCTGAATATGTCGCAACCAGCTATCTACGGTTGGGTTTTGAACAAGCGAAACCTGTATCTCAATCACATCAATAAAGACATAAGGATTCCAGACTGGCGAAGTGACCAGCACTTCAAGCTTATGACGAAGAGCTTCATTGTCCAATTCGATGAAGTCCTTGAGTGACAAGCTATCTCTTACACATTGAATCAAATTAGAAAAAATAGGATGATGGCCCACATCATTAAACCAATACTTCGCGTTACTATAGTCACCTTCCATGCGATGCATCAAAGCATGCCAGTAACTTCCAGTCGCATTTGTTATTTCTTGCGAAATATCATGTGATTTATCCAAGCTTTCATTTAATAGAAAGAGACCTGCTTTAATGGCTAGGCCATACGGCAGCTGCTCTGGGCTTCCTTGCGTAATCGTGCCTGGTGAGAGTGCCTCGATACGTGAATCCATCGCAACATCCCACTCTTCAATTGGATAAAGCGCTGGCAGATGCTCAAGAAGCGGTTTCGCTATCGTACCAAGCCAATTATTCCCATCCTTGTTGCTATGCATGCAGTCATTCTCCCTTCATTGACAACCATTAATGGTGGGTTTTTGATTCCAAATCTTGATTAGTGCGGAACCAGAGATGAAGATCATTTATGATTGAAGCCAAATCAGCAATATCGGAATTCAAACGGCAGGATGTAACAAAATCATCTTCTTTATCGAGTTTATTTTGCTTTTCAATTATTTGCGCTTCCAGCTTCATAATACGATCGGGAATATAGCCCCGAATCTGTTCCCAGTGCAGCAACAACTGCGTTCGAACGGTCGCGTCATACATTTCCCACTCAAGGTCCAAAACGGGAATCTCAATTCCTAATCTATCATCATATTGAAAATAACTACTCATTCTTTCGTACCTCCTTGCAGGCCAAACAGTCCGTGATGTTCAAGAAACATTCTACCTTTAAATGTATCACTTCAAACACTGGGTTTCCAGTTAAAATTGTATGTCATCCTGATTTCATTTTCTGATATACTTATTAAATGTTTTGCAAAACGCGAAGGAGTGCGATTTGGATGACCGCTAAGACAGTAAAGGAAACGATCACATGGAAACAGCTCATCTCCTTTTTCCTCCCCCTCGGACTTTCCGCAACGCTAGTAACTCTCTCGCATGTTATTATTAACAGCACGTTGGCAAGGGCCGATAATCCCGAACTTGTCATCGCCAGCTATGCGATCCCCCTCAGTCTCCTCGGGCTGACCGAGAGACCCGTCGTCTTGCTGCGGCAAGCATGCTCTGCGCTCGTTAGAGACCGTGTCTCGTTTCGTGCGATGGGTGCAGTCAGTTCCTATGTATTTGCTGCAATTATTCTACTTGGCCTCATACTTTGCTACACACCGGTTGGAAAATGGGTGTTTCTTTACTTTTTCGGGGTGGAGCGCGAGATGCTCGCCGCTACATTAAGTGTTTATCGCATTTTAATGTACGTAAGTATATTCTCTGGCCTGCGATGCTTATTTCACGGAATCATTATTTTCAATATGCGCACCAAATGGCTGACCATCGGTATGGGTGTAAGGATCGTCGCCATGTATTTCTTATCCTTATATTTCATAACAACAGGCAATGTCTCCAGCGGTCGCGTGGGAGCAATTATCTTTCTAGTTGGCATGGTCATCGAGGCTATTGTTGCCATTTGGGAAGGGACAAGCTTACTCAAGCATACTATCCCAGAGAAGGCTCCCAATCATCCAATTGAGACGAAGAAGCAAATATTCAGCTTTTATAAGCCGCTTCTGTACTCTTCCGTCATTGCCGTCATCATCGGACCGTCCATCAATGCGATGTTAGGCAAAACAACGCATATCCATTTAGCCATTTCTTCCTTTGCAATTGCTGGATCGTTAACTCAGCTTGTCATGAGTTTTTTCTCCTACATACATCAAATCGTGTTGAATTTCTATCGGAAAGACACTAAACGGGTTAAAAAATTCATTCTCATCCTAAGCTTCATTCCTGGTACACTGATTGCTATACTTGCTTATACGCCGCTTGGGCCTTGGTTTATGACTCATGTGATGGGTGTAAATGCTGAACTTCGGCAAGCTAGCCTAAGCGCCATGCGGGTATTCATGATTATGACGATTGTATTCCCATGGCTTGATTATATGAATGGCATCATTATGCTGCGCGGCCAAACGAAAATCATGGTTTTCTCCCAATCTGCGAATGCTATTATCACGGTACTCACGTTATTCGTTGCCATTGCAACGGTTCCCAACTGGAATGGTGTGATTGGCGCGCTTGCGCAATCGGTAGGCATGCTAGCGGAGCTGCTCGTTGTTACTTACGTGCTCAAACGAACAACTGAAGTGGCGCAGCCAAGCCTATCTTAAGAAAATATGTAATGAAACGGTGTTGATTGCTGGTGTCAAAGTTGGATTCTGTTCAAAAAAACGATCTCTTACTCAAATTATTTACCCTAGCCTTTTTTATGACCATGGGTATTGTTGTCACCTTTTTCCCGCTTTATTTCGATTACAAAGGATACTCCAAAATCCAAATCGGCCTTTTATACGCTATCGGTCCATTGATTGGGATTGCAACCAACCTGCTGTGGGGCTTTCTAAGTGATCGGTTTCAAACGGTAAAGAAAATTATGATCATCCTCATTATCGGTCAATTTGTGACAGCGATCTTGGTATTTACAGCTGGATGGTTCTCCTTGCTCTATGTCTGTTTGGCGGCTTTTTTCTTCTTCCAGCAGCCTGTGAACTCGTTGAATGACAGCCAAGTCATGCTGCATATCCGTTCAAGCGGGAAAAGCTATGCCTCTTTCCGTGCATGGGGATCCATAGGCTTCGCACTTTCCGCCGGCGTATTCGGCATTATTTTACGCGTATACGGTACTGGATTAATGCCCGTCCTCCTATTCATAACGATCAGTTGTACATTGATCATTCTTTTCCTTCTGAAAGATGTCCGCCAGGGCGGCAAAAAAATGGCATTCGGCGGTATGGTTTCGATTATTCGGTCTAAAAAGTTCATCTGGTTTCTATTCCTTGTGATCATCATGTCGGTTTCCCATCGGTTCAACGACGGATTCCTGGCCCTATATATGAGACAGCTAGGCGCCTCAGATTCACTCATCGGCTACGCTTGGATGACCTCTGCGCTGAGCGAAATTCCTGTATTCTTCTTCCTTAGCAAGCATGGACATCGCTTCAAGGAGCTCCCTTTACTTGCTTTTGCAGGAGTGATTTATGCGTTCCGCTTCGTCATGATGAGCTTCATTCAGGATCCTGCTTGGGTGATTGGCGTTCAACTGCTTCATAGCTTAACGTTTGGTGTTTTCTTATTCACTGCGAATCGCTATATGAGCCAAATCATTCCGGATGAGTACCGCTCCTCAGGGCAAGCTATTTTCGCTGTAGCGTGGTCCAGCATTGCCGGACTCATTAGCGGGACGCTAGGAGGCTGGATTTATAATGCGGCTGGCGGAAGCACGGTTTATATCATTGCGGCCTGCTTATCTATCGCAGCAGCCATTGGTTTTCTTTGTACGTATCTATTTCAGAATGAGGATGGCCTGCCACGTCGATCCTCATAAGTGGATATGCAAAGATGAACCGTATCTTGAACGAATATGCCCCGCGGCCGGCTGTTGTGCTCCTAGCCCATCTCCCTTATAATAAGGATATAGTCTTAGTACCAAGTATCAAACTATGGAACGAATTACGGAATAATATGAGCAGCAAAGGCAGGTACACATTTACTATGAATTATGAAGATTTCAAAACCATCGTTCTTGAACGACGCAGCGTACGCAATTTTACAGAGCAAGAAGTCGCAACCGAAGACATTCGTGAAATCATTGACTGTGCACGCTATGCACCTAGTGATACCAATTCACAAACGTGGAAGTTTATTGCCATTCGAAATACAGATAAAATTAAGCATATCGAGCAATTGACTTGGGATCAGCTCCACTTACGTGCCGCGGAAGCTGAGACGAAGGGTTTATCTAGAGAAGCTCGCATGTTGGTTCGCTCCTTCGGACCCTACGCAACAGCTTTCTCCGATGCGCCTGTTCTCATCATTTGCTTAGCAACACCGTATGAGTCGAAATTCCGTGATCGTATCTTCGATCCAATTCAATTGGTCGATGACCATGTATGGGCAGAGGAAGGTATTAAGAGCTCATGCCTGGCTTCACAGAACCTCATGCTGGCTGCGCATGCTAGAGGCTTGGCAACATGCCCTATGACGGGCCCTGTCCTCTTAGCACAGGATCAAATCCGTGCTTATCTGGAAATTCCAGCGGAATATCAAATTAACATGGTCATCTCCCTCGGCTATCCAAAGGAACGTCCTGGTAAAATGGCACGCAAAGAGATTGATGATATTCTTGAAATCATCGATTAATGATGGAAAGGAGCTGTCCGCGCATGCGGGCAACTCCTTTTTTATCACGTAAAGACTACTTCTCGGTTCCAGTCACTTCTTGTCTCTTCGCTTTGCTCGGCCAGAAAACCGCATCCCCCAGCAGCATCGTAATCGAAGGAACAAGGAACGGTCTCACGATGAACGTATCTAAAATGACACCAATTGCACAGATGACGCCGAACTGCACAAGCACCTGAATCGGAAGAGATGCTAAGACAGCAAACGTTCCAGCTAAAATCAATCCCGCCGACGTGATCACGCTGCTCGTTGAACTCACACCGAGTCGAATCGCATCCTTCAGCTTCAAGCGATTTCTTTCTTGCCAAATGCTAGAAATCATGAAGATGTTATAATCCTCACCTAAAGCAACGAGGAATACGAAGGCATACAGCGGGATTAATCCTTGGATCGCTGACGTGTCCATGAAATAGTGCAAAATGAGCCAACCCGCTCCTAGAGCAGAGAAGTAGGACAGCAGCACAGTCGCAATAAGATACACGGTTGCCACAATGGAACGTAAATACACAAGTAATAAGATGGCAATAACGGTGATAACAACCGGAATGACGATTTTCGTATCACGTTCTACCACGGTTTTGGTATCGTATTGTGTGGCCGTCTCACCACCAACCCAAACCTGCGGTGATGCGATTCCCGCTTCTGCGAGCTTTCGTTCGGATGTGCTTCGAATCTCTGGAATCTTATTAATGATATCCAGATCGTAAGGGTCTTGTTTGAAAATCAATTCGTATGCCTTATAGTTGGCATCTTTTTTGCTATCCTCAGGTTTGCTGACGGATTCCACATAAGGCAATTGAGCAAGCGCTCCTTGGACATCTGCATTCTTACCCTCTGAATTCACAACTACTTTGACAGGGGCCAATGATCCCGGTGATACATGCTCAGCTAACAAAGTAAAGCCCTCACGTGATGGCATCGTGGATGGAAATGATTCCAAAATGTTATACGTAAACTTAATTTGTGGAGCAAATGCCGCAAGGGCAATCAGGATAATCAGTGAGATGGCAAGCACACTTTTCGGCTTTTCCGTCACCACACGGCCGAGGGCTGCATTCAGTGCGCCTACTGGTTTTTGCTCGCGTATTTTCTTCCCTTTGCGCGCCTCTTTCTCCTTGCGCATCTCATCGGTTAAAGGAATGAACGGGAAGAACGACACACGTCCAATTATCGCTAGTAGCGCAGGAACAAGCGTTAAACTCGCAATCGCCATAATGAAGATC
The DNA here is from genome assembly GCF_001700435.1 of Paenibacillus pectinilyticus. Taxonomy (GTDB): domain Bacteria; phylum Bacillota; class Bacilli; order Paenibacillales; family NBRC-103111; genus Paenibacillus_E; species Paenibacillus_E pectinilyticus. The sequence goes on along the minus strand of NZ_LYPC01000027.1, from coordinate 426,641 downwards.
GCAACACTGAACGGAATCGCGAAACGATGATTCGAGCCATAATGAGCAAACAATAAGCCCAGCAAGGATACGATGACGGTAAGTCCACTCATTCCGATTGCGCCCGTAGAACCGCCGAAAGATACGCGAAGTGCGCTATACTTATTTTTTTCCGCTAATAGTGCTTGGCGGTATCTGGCAACGAAGAAGAGGCAATAATCGGTTCCAGCCCCGAACAGCAGCACCGTCATGATCGAGATCGACTGCGCATCCACCGTGATCCAGCCTTGCTTAGCCAAGAAGCCGAGAATGGGTGAGATAATTCCGTAGGCAAATCCAACACCTACGAGCGGAATAAACGCTAGAATCGGTGAACGATATAGCAAGATCAGAAGAATAAGCACCAGAAGCACCGTTGCCATTAACAGCGCAAAGTCTGCGCCTTTGAATAGAGCTGTTGCATCGGTTTGGATCCCAACAGGGCCTGTAATTCTGGCATGCAGCGCCTCTTCATTCATCTTCGCCTCGAAAGGGTCACTGCCTAGTTGGCTGACCGTGATCTCTTGCAGCTTCTTCATACCCTCCTGCAGGACATCGGTTTGCGTGCCCTCATTGAACGAAATCGGAAGCACGAACAGCTTTCCATCTTTGGAGACCATGCCTTTCAGTGCTGCCGCAGGCATTTGATGCAGTGGGGGCAAGCCTTTCTGTGCGGCTAATGGAGCATCGGTTAGCTGTTTGGTAACCTTTTGAACAGCAGCCAAATCCCCATCCGTTAAACCTGTTCCCCGGTACCAAACCACGAGCGCAGGAACGCCTTCGTTACTTGGGAATTGTTCCTTCATCAGGGCCGTTGCTTCAAGTGACCATGAATCCGTCGGTAGCTGCCTAGCGGCATTATTTTCTTGTGAATTGACGTTAGGTAAAAAGACAGATAAAATGCCAGTAAGTAAAATCCAAATGGCTAGCGTAACCCATTTGCTACGGCGACCAGCGACCAGCCCGCCAATTTTACTGAATAAAGGATTCTCATGCATAGCTTCAGCATCTCTCCTAGAAAGTAAATTTGTAGTATACTAATTCTTATCACAAATTAATTATATATACTACATAGTTAATTAATCAACTATTTTTTCATATTCAGTCGTTTCAGGAGTGACAATTATGGACAAAAAAGCAAAACCACTCGGTAGACCCCGCGTTGCCAAAGGGGATCTCCCTCTGAATCAGAAAATTTTAATGACCGCTATTCCCCTCTTCTTATCACGCGGTTTCGAGTCTGTCTCGATGGACGATATCGCCAAGGAATGTCAGGTCACCAAAGCATCCGTTTATTATTATTTCCCTTCCAAATCCGATCTGCTTACGGCTTCGATGGTGCAGCTGATGGATAATGTGAGACTGATCACACTCAAACGATTAGCTGAACCCGCATCGTTGCGAGTGAGACTACTCGGTATAACGGAAGGTCATCTGAAAGCGATCGATTTCGATCTGCATTCCTTCATGCGCAAAATGGAGGCCGTCCTTTCGGAGGAACAGATGACACTGATGCGCAAATCCGAACAGGGGATTCTGGATGCCCTCGAGGGTGAATTCAAAAAATCATCAGAATCCGGTGAAATCGGTCCTGTAGATGCTCGGATCATTGCCCGTGCTTACACCTCTCTCCTTATGATGGGGCATGCGCGGGATGGTGAGGGACACAAATTGTTTCCACGTGAGGGAGAAGCCGCAGCACAGATTATTGATATCCTCTGGCATGGGCTATTCCCCCCGAAATAAAGACATCACAAAGAAGCAAGCCTGCGCACTCCTATATCTGGAGCTGCTGGGCTTGCTTCTTGCTTCTATCTTCAACAAACAAAAAAGACAGCCCCGAGCGAACTCGAGAACTGTCTTTATTGCTTGTGCTATGACACTATTTATAAGTAGGGAAACCCATTGGCTTATAATTTGGTGACGTTAGCTGCTTGAGGACCACGGTTGCCTTGAGTAATATCAAACTCAACGGATTGGCCTTCTTCTAATGTTTTGAATCCTTCACCCTGAATTGCGGAGAAGTGAACGAATACATCGTCGCCTCCATCAACAGAAATAAAACCGTACCCTTTTTCTGCGTTAAACCATTTCACTGTACCCTTCAAATGAACTACCTCCTAAAAATATCGCCATCTATGACGAATAAGGAAATTATACCATTTGCATGGTCAAAAATCAACGGAAATTACGAGGTGGATAAGCTAAAATTTGTTGATGTACCAAGGTTTTCCACTATGCAGAGGGCTACTTTTTTATGCTTAAAAATTGATGAGAATTCGGTAAAAAAGGTAGACTAGCTTCTTTCTTTTGAACGCTGCAACCGCTATCTTCCAATTCTCTCATCAAGTCGTTCAGTCGCGTATATTCTTCGGTTCGGAAGCTCATCAGAGGGTACAAGCGTACCTCTCCGCCTGGTTTACAAACGCGAAGCAATTCGCGAATGGCTGCCAAATGAAACGCATAATCAAACTGTTCTTCATATAGGAAAAGGAAATGGCTGCACACCACAAGATCAAAGCTGCCTCCCTCGAAAGGAAGAGATGGTAAAGCAGCCGTATGGTATCTGGATCCAGCATCCTCGCTTGAAAAATCCACAACAAATCGTTGCAGTGCTTGAATCCGCCCCGCCTTATGCTGCGCAACAGACCCATAAAACGTCCAGTCATAGACATCCGTCAGTTTGGCCATTTTCGCTGCTACAAGCTCGATCTCTCGCATTCCGTGCTCATCAATGTCACCCGGCGACTTCTCATACAGTGGATCTGCCGCTATGGCTTCAATCCCTAGCTGACGCGCTTCCGTTGTAAAAGACGAAGCACCACCTGCCACATCCAGCACCTGCTTGCCCTTTAAATCGTCCGTCTGTAACATAAACATTCTCTCATACTCGGCATACGATCTTGAGGTCATCGCAACCCCTACTTGCTCATAAACACGCTTCTGTTCCATGCTCATCTCTCCTCATCTCGGCTCATAACCCCTTCCCTCTGGAAAGGATTAGGAGGATTTTATCATGAGAAGTTCGCATGTGCAATAAGAAAATCACGTTCATTTCCTCCTGCTTGTTTGGAAAATACGGCTATTTATGATACGATTGCTTATATCTATAAGCTTAATGCAGAAACGAGGAACAATCATGTCGCATCAACCCTTTAAGAAACATTCGATTTATAAAAAAGATAAATGGAACATGCTCAATGTTGAGGTTCAGGGTACGAAGATCGTACTGACTGAAATCACGGACCAATGGGGCGAAGAGTGTCACACATTTATTGGACGGCCTGCCATGCTGCACTGGGCCAATGAACGATTTGCCAAAGATAAGTTCGATGGCACGGAAGAAGAATGGCAAGCCATTATGGATGCTTTCAAAAAAGTATAAATATTGTTCTATTTTGAAACGCATCGCATATAATAAACGTATAAACTCATAGTAACACTCCAAAGGGGAGTAGCTGATACAGTAAAGTCGTCAATTCGGATCCTCATCAGATCCCGGCTTTATTGGCAACGACAACGTTGTTAGCAAGACCTTTGCCATGTTTCATGGTGAAGGTCTTTTTTGATGAATTAGAGCCTTCACCGATCATCAGGTGTTAGGCTCTTTTTGCATCAAAAAACCTTGAAGGAGAGTGTTCGCGTATGGATTGGTTGTCTACAGGCTTTTTCGTCTCACTGCTCAGTATTATTCTCATTGACTTGGTGCTGGCTGGTGATAATGCCATTGTGATTGGCATGGCTGCACGTAATTTGAAGAAAGAAACGCAGCAGAAGGTTATTTTATGGGGAACGATCGGTGCCATCGCTATTCGAGCACTAGCTACGCTAGTTGTTGTGACGCTTCTGAAAATTCCTGGGCTTCTATTAATCGGCGGGATCTTGCTAATCTGGATATCCTATAAGCTTCTTAGCGAGAAGAAGAATCATGAGAATATGCAAGCGAAGGACAGCATGTGGGGAGCTATCCGCACGATCATCATTGCTGATGCTGTCATGGGATTAGATAATGTTATCGCCGTTGCTGGTGCCTCACACGGAAACTTTCTCCTTGTTATCATTGGTCTTCTGGTCAGTGTGCCTATCGTTGTTTGGGGCAGTACCTTGTTCATCAAATGGATTGAAAAGTACCCCTCCATCATTTATATCGGCGCAGGCGTATTGGCACTTACCGCTGGGAAAATGATTACGGGTGAGAAGTTCCTAGCACCCTTCTTCTCGTCCAATCCGCTTGGTAAGTGGTTGTTCATCGGTTTATTGATTGTACTCGTATTAGGTGCAGGCAAATGGTCCAAGATGATTGGCTACCAAGTTCGTGTCGGTGAAAGCGGCCAGTTAACGCTCCCTAAGGAGCTTAGTGAAGAAGCACAAATCTCGCCGGAGGACCGCTATACGGTCAAAATGGACGCACGCGGCAAGCTCATGCTCGTTAAAGAAGACGATGACTCCGATGATACGATGCAGCATGCCGGTTGAAAAAGGAGTTTGACCTTGTATAGCGAAAACTAGTAGTATGCCTAGTATAAGCAACTACGTAGTTCGCTTAGGACATACTCTACAGGAAAAAGGATGATTTCTCGATGACCGATACTAGCTCTATTCTTACCTTTGTAATTGTATCCTTTTGCCTGGCGATCATATTGATTATGAGAAAAGACAGCCTTCCACCACAATTGAAAAGGTATCTAGCCTTATTGGCGATTGTTATGGTTTCCATCTCGTTCGTACTGATCTTGCTAAGCTTCTTCCGAGCAGGTACTTGAATTAACTTCCATCCCAGCGCTCGTCCTCAATGGACGACGGAGTGGAATGTTTTGTATAATGAGAATATCTCTCTCGAGGTGTGGTCATAATTGAACACGCAATCGGTCATACTAGGTGAAAACCATGATATGGGATTTCAGGTACGTTCATCCCACATGGGAATACGCCGGGAGCGTGACCGCAATGCGCCTTCTTTATGTAACAGCGGCTATGGGAATTCTGCTAAGCACGATCCCCATCGCTGATTTACACGCAAAGGATACCACCAGCTTACCCCAAACTCAAAACAAGGATAGGAGGGCTCCAATGACTCAATTATTGGAACGCAAGCAAGTACCAGCCGAGCACCGTTGGCAGTTGGAGGATTTATTCGCCGATCAGAAGGCATGGGATCAGGAATTTCAAGCTGTGAAAAGCTCGCTTAGCAAAGTCAGTGCCTTCCAAGGAAAACTAAACGATGCGGCTTCCGTGAAGCAAATCTTCCAGTTGGAAGATGAGCTCTCCATGAAAATGGAAAGATTATACGTCTATGCCAACATGAAGCATCATGAAGATACAGCTGAACCTGTTTATCAAGCATTATCCGAAAAAGCAAAAAAACTCAGTGTTGAAGTTGGCGAAGCAGCTTCCTTCATTTCTCCTGAAATTCTAAGCCTTTCGGAAGAAAAGCTTCAGCAGCTTGTGAGCGATCCTTCCTTATCTTTTTATAAAGATACGCTTGAAGAAATGATTCGTCAGAAGCCTCATACATTAAGCAAAGAACAAGAAGCACTTCTTGCTCAAGCGGGAACGATGGCTGGCGCGCCTAGCACAATCTTTGGCATGCTGAACAATGCGGATCTCAAATTCCCGAAGGTGAAGAACGAAAAAGGTGAAGAAGTCGAGCTTACACACGGCAGCTACATCCAATTCCTAGAGAGCCGTGATCCGGAAGTTCGGAAAAATGCGTTTAAAGCCGTGTATGAAACATACCGCAATAACCGGAATACGATTGGCGCAACACTAAGTGCGAACATCAACAAAAACATTTTTTATGCAAAAGCACGCCATTACCCTTCTGTTCTTGAATCCACCCTCTTCGGTGACAATATCAAGAAAGAAGTGTATACGAACTTAATTTCTACCATTCATGAATCCTTGCCACAGCTGCAACGGTATCTCAAACTCCGTAAAAAGCTGCTCAAGGTCGATGAGTTACATATGTATGACCTATTTGCACCGCTAATTGAAGAATTCAAAATGGATATCACGTACCAGCAAGCGAAAGAAGAAATCAAGAAAAGCTTGGCTCCGCTAGGTGAAAATTACTTGAAAATTCTTCAAGACGGCTTCGATAATCACTGGATCGATGTTTATGAGAACAAGAACAAACGCAATGGTGCTTATAGCTGGGGCGCTTACGGCACTCATCCTTACGTGCTTCTCAACCATAAAGACAACTTAAATAGCATGTTTACGTTGACGCATGAAATGGGTCACGCCATTCATTCCTATTTGTCCGATGAGAACCAAGAGTACCGCTATGCGCAGTATACGATCTTCTTAGCCGAAGTCGCTTCTACGTTGAATGAAGCCCTGCTCATGGATTACCTTCTGAAACGTGTAACAGATCCGAAGGAAAAAATGTACCTGCTTACGTACTACGCGGATCAGTTCCGTACAACCGTTTTCCGCCAAACGATGTTTGCGGAATTCGAAATGATTACACATGAGAAAGCCGAAGAAGGCGAGTCCCTCACTCCGCAAGAGTTTAGTGAAATCTACTATGGTTTGAATAAGCTGTACCATGGCAACGACATGGTCGTGGATCAAGATATCGAGATGGAATGGGCACGCATTCCTCACTTCTACAACAGCTTCTATGTGTATAAATATGCGACAGGTTTCTCGGCGGCAACTAGCTTCGCGAAGCAGATTCTAGATGAAGGTCAACCAGCTGTTGATCGTTACCTGGGCTTCCTCAAAAGCGGCGGCAGCGATTACTCGCTGAACATTCTGAAGAAGGCAGGCGTAGATATGTCTACACCAGAGCCGATCAAGCAAGCGATGAGCGTATTCAGCTCTTTGCTGGATCAGATGGAAGAGCTTACGAAGTAAGAAAGAATAGAAGTCGCCCCACAGTTGGTGGCGGCTATCTTGATAAGAAAAAGGTTGAAAGCAGAGGCTTTCAACCTTTTTTCTAAATGAGAGGATGCAGCCTATGAAGATGCAATGGATTCTGATAAGTGCTTTAGTATTCGCGCTAATTACCGCGGTGTTTGCAGTCGTCAATGTAGATCCCGTACAAGTCAACTTTATGTTCGCAACAACCTCGACGCCATTGATTCTCGTCATTTTAACATCCACGTTATTAGGCGGTCTAATTGTTGGTCTCTTCGGAATCGTACGTCAATACAAGCTTCAACGGAAAGTGAAACAACTCGAGAAACAGCTACACGATGCCTTAGAACCGCCTTCTGCTACATCAACTGATGCGAAGCTTGTCCACAATGAGCCTAACATGTAAAAGCCGCATGACCCGTCAGACACTTTTTAGAGGGGTAACATGCTGAGTACTAGGCAAATTACACCTCCAATTACGGAGGAACCCGCGTTCACCATATCGTTACTCATCCCTCGAAGTCCGCTGATTTGCTTGGCTTTCTGGTCACAATGAAGCTGTTTTTCAATGGTTTTGCCACACACCTGGCACCGATACATGACCTGCAAAGTTGCACCTAACCAGGAATCGATAAGAGATCCGGCTAGTCCAGAGACTGCACCAAGAAGGACGAGGGTAACAATCGCATTGTTCACTTCTGTCGTTTCGCCTGCCTGCAGCAATAAGCCCCCGATGAAGCCAATAAAAGCTCCACCTGCTAGAGAAGCCAATAATCCTAACCCCGTAATTCCACCTGATGTTCCTGCCGTGACCCGTTTTCCACTAGTGATGGATCGAGGAATCGCCCTGCTCATCCCTCCGATTTCTGTCGCCCATGTATCTGCATTCACCGTTGCCATAACGCCCATATATACATACCACCATAGCGCTTCTGGCCAGATGGCATTTCCAATACATAACAACAAACCGACGCCCCCATTGGCGGCGACTTGTCCCGCATCTCGCCTGCCACCTTTGGCATAGCCGCTTTCAGCCGCAGCCTTACGTGCATGTTTGAGCTTGGAGAGTACACTGGATGAAATGAAAAAAGCAATCAGCGTGCCAAACCACGCTAGGCTGCCAATCGCATACATGGTTGTTCCTAGCAGCACAGCAGCAAGCACACCCGATTTAGATAAGGATTTCTTCCAATAAGCTGCCCCAGCTATGATTACGCTCCCTGCGAATCCATAAACCCACGCCATCAACAGAACTCCCCCCATCTTTACTTTCTCGTATGCATTTCCCTTATTTTACATTGTAGCATACACTTCCTGCGTCTCTTAAACGTCTTTTTTTGTAAAATAAATTCGACATTTTTCGGGGAATCTTGCAGAATGTTAACCATAAGCAAACAAATTTATGATACTATGAAGGGGATAAGCGATAGGAGGCTGACATGGAGCAAGATCAATTCACTACCCCATCCCGTTTCAAAAGAGACCTGGAGCCCGAGGAAATGCTACGTGTCATTTTCGACTATGCCTCCAAGATTGCTAATGAACGTATACTGGATAATGTACTTATGCTGATGGCTGATATGGGCCGAGAGATGATCGTCTCCGATCGATGTACCGTCTGGCTGCTTGATACACAGAAAAATGAGCTCTGGTCCAAAGTGGCCCATGGTTTGGATGAAATTCGGATTCCGAAATCTGCCGGCCTTGTTGGCTACGCAGTTACGAATGATCAAGCTGTTTTCATCCATGATGCTTATACGAACGAAGAATACAAATCCTATCTGCAAAATGGCGCTATGCGCACGGATCAACAAACGGGTTACCGCACGAAGGCTTTAATGGTCATTCCCTTCCGGAATAGCCAAGGTGAGATTATGGGGGCCTATCAAGCCATCAATAAGCTAACGGCGAGTGAGCAATTCTCCGACAAGGACATGGAGTATTTAACACTTGCTTCCTCCTATGCTGGCAAATCACTCGAATCTGCGCTCCTGACGAACGAAATTGAAGAAACGCAGAAAGAAATTATTTTCCGGATGGGAGAAATTGGTGAAAGCCGATCCAAAGAGACAGGGAATCATGTGAAGCGCGTAGCTGAATATTCCTATCTCTTAGCGCTAGGTCTGGGCCTGAGTCAGGACGAAGCAGAGCTTCTCAAAATGGCTTCGCCGATGCATGATATCGGCAAGGTGGCCATTCCTGATGCCGTTCTGAATAAACCTGGCAAGCTGACAGATGAAGAATTTAAGCTCATGCAGAATCACACCTTGATTGGCTACAATTTGCTTCGCAACTCCACTCGCCATATTCTCAAAACAGCGGCTGTCGTTGCCTATGAGCATCATGAAAAGTGGAATGGCCGTGGTTATCCACGCGGAATTAAAGGCGAAGATATCCACATCTATGGACGTATAACAGCCATTGCCGATGTCTTCGATGCCCTTGGCAGTGAACGCGTCTACAAACAAGCCTGGGAGCTTGATCGGATCCTCAATTTGTTCCATGAAGAGCGTGGAGAACATTTCGATCCTGCTGTTGTAGATGCCTTTTTCAAACAACTGCCAGCGATTCTGCAGGTACGTGAACGCTATTCGGATGCGGCTTTAGCCGATCCAACGGAGATGTAGTACATAGCACTTCTTATTTATCATATAGAAAGGGCAGCCTCCTTGGTCAATATGACCCTAGAAGACTGCCCTTCATTTTTATAGCGTAACGGTAAAGTGGCCGAAAGACTCTTCTCCCCAGAGAAGTTCTACGTGGTCGCCATCCTTCACAGGGCCTACACCTTCAGGTGTTCCCGTATAAATAATGTCGCCAGGACCCAGTCCATAGTGCTTCGCAATATAATCAATGAGGGTCTGAAGATCGAAAATCATCAAACCGATGTTGCCATCCTGCACAACTTGCCCATTCTTACGAAGCTGGAAGTTCGACTCTGTCAATTGGGATGCTCCTGGGAATGGTCGAAACGCAGTGATCGGCGCTGACTTCAGGAAACCTTTGGCAGGTAGCCATGGCTGACCCTTTTTCTTAATGACGTTCTGTACATCACGAAGTGTGAAATCAATGCCAAGTGCATACTGATCCACGATTTCATCGACTTTAACGCCTTCCGTATAAGGCTTTGCAATATGTAAGACTAATTCAGTTTCATAATGGATTTCACCTTGATCACTGGGAAGTGCCAAGGCCCCCCCATCAATAGCTGCCAATGCATGTGTAGGCTTGGTAAAAATCATTGGTTGATCTGGCACATCATTCCCAAGTTCTGCGGCATGCGCGCGATAGTTACGTCCAACGCAATAAATATTTCTTATCATAGTTGTCATGGTAAGTTGAACTCCCTTTGTTATTTCTTGCTGACATTTCCTTGCGCATCGATTGTAGCACCGATAGAAATCTGACTTAACCGTTGAAATAGCTTCGTGCCATCCTCCGCATTCATCAGCGTTGGTAACGCTGATTTCGTCAAAATCGGAACTAGATGAATATCGCAGGACTTATCCTTCGTGCAAGCTGCTTCCATAATAACCGTTTCCCAGGTTTTGGGGGTGTCATTCGTTGTAAAGATAAAATTGCCAAGGCTGTAGGCAATCCATTTGCCCTTGTATTGCTCAAAGCCTTGCATCACATGCGGATGTCCACCCACTACGAGATCAGCACCAGCGTCAATATAGCGATGTGCGAGCTCCTTCTGATATTTATCCGGATTATCATCGCGTTCTACACCCCAGTGAGCCACGACGACAACGAGATCTGCTGTAGCTTTGGCTTTCTGAATCGCTTCAACGGGCGGCTTATAGTCGTAGGTCTCTGCAACTCCGGGATGTCCAGCGGCAGCTTTCCAAGATCCTTCTGGAACGACACGGCTGAAGCCAAAAACTGCGATCTTGATGCCGTCTTTCTCCACCATCACGGGTTGATAAGCTTCTGTCTTATCCTTACCTGCTCCAACACGCTTAATTCCTATTTCATCCAGCGCACTCATCGTATCCAACAAACCATCTGACCCATAATCCATCACATGATTATTCGCTAGATTCACGATATCAACACCGGCCTCTTTGAGAGGTGGCAGTGCCAAGGGTGAAGAACGATAGACATATTCTTTGGATTGAACAGTACCTCTTGTTGTGATCGGCGTTTCCAAATTGGCAATTGTAAAATCCGGCTTAGTTAAAAAATCTTTTACATTCGAATAGGGATAATCATAGCCTTTTTGCTTTAAAATATCTTCCACTTTGGAGGCCATAATCACATCACCCACAAAAGTTAACTTCACTTGCGTGCCAGATCCATCTGGCTTCCCTATCGCAGCATTTCCCGTAGGTACTGGCGTTGGTGTAACAGCACTCGATGCTGAAGGACTAGCCTTTACGCCTGCATTCGCATTCCCTGTGGACGATGTCGGTTGGGCTGATACTACTGCAATCGGTGACGGGGCAGCCCCATCCTCTTCCACCGGATTGGAATGTGAGGTCAAATAAGAAGCCCCAATCCCAACAGCAAAACAAGCAACCGCAGCAAGCGAGAAACCACCTATGAATTTAAGTGAAGGTTTTTTGCTCGGCTTTGGATCTTTTTTCGATCTACCATGTCGTTCTTGTCTGGATTCCAATCAAAACCTTCCCCTTTCCCCCTACAAATTATAACAGAAGACGACATCATTAGGTAATAGGAAGAGACTCACATTTTCAGAACGCGTCCCGTGTGGTATAACAGAAGCATTGTATGGAAAAAGAAAGGCAGGAATGTGCGCTTTGGAACGAATCGCGATTATATCTGATATTCATGGTAATCTGCCTGCGCTCGAAGCTGTTCTTCAAGATATCGAGCGTAGAGGCCTTACACGGATCCTGTGCTTAGGCGATCTCGTTGGCAAGGGGCCTAGCGCTGCAGAAGTGGTTGACCTCGTGAGAACTACATGTGAATCCGTCGTGCAAGGGAACTGGGATCTGGGGATCACCGATCCACAGGAGCAACCTGCCGGTATATGGCAGCAGCAAGCGCTTGGGGAAGCACGGTTAGACTATCTGAAGCAGCTCCCCTTCTCCATCGATATAACATTGAGCGGTAAGCGAATTCGATTGTTCCACGCTTCCGCTAAAAGCGTCTTCCATCGCTTGAAGCGGAAGGCTTCGAAGAAAGAGCGGCTGGCGATGTTTCAGCATACCAAGAAGACCGGCATTCCCGTAGATGGAATAACGCCAGATATGGTAGGTTATGGGGATATTCATATCCCTTATCTGCTAACGTTGAATAACCCTTCGGAAAAGGGCGGTAAGAACAAGGGGGAGAACACGGGTCCTCGATCCGGTCTCCAACTCTTCAATGTGGGAAGCGTCGGCCTCCCGTATGATGGCCTTCCACAGGCATGTTACTGCATCATTGAGGGCGAAGCAGATCCCGATGCGCATGCTGGATTTGCCCTGCAATTCGTGCGTGTTCCCTATGATATCGCACGTGCCGTACGAATGGCTTATGAGGCACAAATGCCTGAATGTCGGCGGTATGAATTGGAGATTTCAACGGGATTGGTGCATTTGGGGGAATGAGAGATGGCCGATGGTTGACCGAATAGACGAGTATGGCATGATTTTACCTATGGATAAAAACATATGGAAATTAATTCCACTTTATGCTAATATGGCTGTAAGATAGAAAGTGAGGAATACCCACATGCAGCTAAATTGGCGTAAAATCATTTTTATTATCGTTTGTGCAGAGTTTTTGTTCATCTATTGGAACGGTCTCGGTGCCATGAACTTCAAGCGACAACAAACGACACACCATGCTCCAACGTTGCAGCCCCAGAGCCCCCTCACCAAGCTTCAACCTTCGAAACAACAAGGCAACATCATAGAGTCTGACTTGCATATGCAAGATCAAAAGGCGTCCTAACTTAAATAAACGGATTTGGAGAAATATAGCAGAAAGAGCGATCAGCTGACTAGCAGCTAATCGCTCTTTTGTGTTGTGGCTCGTGTTATTTCACACGCGCTAAGGCCAACCCATCATAAGCCGGCAGTATCGTGCTTTCCAGCCTCGGATCATTCGCGATTCGCTGATTAAACGTACGCATCGCTTGAACCGACGCCTTCGTTTGCTTCTCGTCGACAACTTTACCGCGCATCAGCGTGTTATCGCCGGCAATGATAGCCCCTGGATTCGCCAGCTTGATAGCGAGCTCCAAGTAATTCGGATAATTCACTTTATCCGCATCGATGAAGAAGAAATCAAAGCGCTCGCCTTGCTCCAGCAGCGCGTTCAAATGATCGAGCGCTTCGCCAATCCGATACTCGACGAAGTCACCAAGGCCAGCTTCGATCACGTTATCCCTCGCTACATCAGCGAAGTCTTGTTTGAGCTCTAGGGAAAGGAGCTTGCCTCCTTCTTTTAACCCTCGCGCTAAGCATATTCCGCTGTACCCGCCTAGTGCTCCAATTTCCAGCACCCGCTTCGCACCAATCATCGTGACCATCATCGTTAGCAGTCGCCCGTAACCTGGCGCGATCGAGATTTCCGGCATATTCTTGGCCACAATCACTTCTTTCACCCGCGTAAGTACCGCGTCTTCTTCATATAAGCCTTCCATATAGCTTTCAGCTGTCAAGGTTTCCATGTATTTGACCTCCTAAATTTGCCTAATCCGAGCGTGCTTACGAATCCCCGTTTGTAAGTGTACCCTATTTGTCCTATACTTGTTAATTGTATGAGTTTTCTGAGCGTTGTACAACCCGGATGGAAGGACAATACCTATGCCACAAAAAATTGAACTAATCGCCACTTGCCCGATGGGACTTGAGGCTGTCGTTGCCCGCGAGATCCGTGATCTCGGCTATGAGGAAATGACCGTTGAGAATGGACGCGTCCGTTTCTTTGGTGACGAATTGGCCATCTGCCGTACCAATCTTTGGCTGCGGACCGCGGACCGCGTCCTCGTGCTGATGGGGCAATTCAAAGCAACAACCTTCGATGAGTTGTTCGAAGGCACCAAAGCCCTTGCTTGGCCAGACTGGATCCCGAACGATGCCGAATTCCCTGTCGAGGGACGTTCCCATAAGTCACAGTTATCCAGCGTTCCTGCTTGCCAAGGAATCGCCAAGAAAGCTGTCGTTGAGAAAATGAAGCAGCGCTACGGCACTGAGTGGTTCCCCGAGAACGGGGCACGCTACGTGATTGAAGTTGCACTGCTGAACGACATCGCAACACTGACGATCGATACGACCGGCCCCAGCCTGCACAAGCGCGGCTATCGCAAGCTTGTGACGGAAGCGCCGCTGAAGGAAACCATGGCGGCTGCTATGATCTTGCTGAGCCGCTGGAGCGTAGAGCGGCCGCTCTACGACCCGTTCTGCGGGTCGGGCACCATCCCGATCGAGGCTGCGATGATCGGCTGGAACATTGCGCCAGGCCTGCGGCGCAGCTTCCCTAGTGAGTCTTGGGGGAACGTTCCCCGCAAGCTGTGGGACAAGGCCCGCGACGAAGCGTTCGACGCGGTGAAGGACAACGTGCCGCTGCACATCGTCGGCAGCGATATCGACCCTTCTGCCATCGCCGTGGCAGAGGCGGCCGCTAAGTCAGCTGGACTGACGAATCAGTTCCAGCTGAAGGTTGAGCCCATCGCCAAAGCGCGTCCGCGCGGCGACTATGGCTGCTTGATCACCAACCCGCCGTACGGCGAGCGTCTTGGTGAAGCGCCTGATGTCGAGCTTGCGCTGCGCGAGCTCGGCGCCTTAACACGACCGATGCCGTCGTGGAGTCTGTTCATCTTAAGCCCGAGCACACAGCTCGAGCATTACATGAATCGCCGCGCTGATAAGAAGCGCAAGCTGTTTAACGGACGGATTGAGTGTAATCTGTTCCAGTATCTTGGACCTTTGCCACCACGTAGGTAGCTTTACATTAACCTCAAATAAAACAGCGGCAGCTAAGACTGAAATAACAGTCTTAACTACCGCTGTTTTTAATTTAACTTTCATAAGTTAATGGATTATTTCTAAACATGCACTAAGCCAAGAACGTTAAATCTTTGATAAACCAAGCATCCGTAGCATTATGCTCTGAACCTTCTAGTGGGCTTTCAAGTTGTTGAAAACCTAATTTGATGTACAGGAGATTGGCAGTTTGGAGTGTCTTCAATGTTTCTAAGTAACAGTGTGTATAGTGTTCCTTGGCGAAGTCGAGTGCTACTTTCATAAGATCCTTCGACAGACCCCTACCTTGCGCTTCGGGTATTATGTAGAGTTTTTGTAACTCGCAAATTCCCGGTTCCTGCCCAAATGGGGCAATTCCCACTCCGCCTACCACTTCATTTTGTTCATTCACGGCAACCCAATACTTTGCATGGGATTGTTCCTTGTAAAACTGTGCCAGACTGCTCAGTTGAGGGTCAAAATAGGCTGTTCCTGGTATGTTTAGATGGAATGATTCCAATGAGCGCTTAATAATTCGCTCTATTGTTTGATTATCCTTTTCTTCAATTTCACGAATTTGCATGGTTTCATCCCCCAGTATCTAACTAAAATAATTTTATTAACTCTACGATTTGATCCACAATATATAAATCAACAACGCCCACAGGGGAAGAGAAAGTAACAAACCCCAGAGACACCCCTTTGCGCTCGCTAACTTGGACTCCTCTTCTGTCCGTTCAGGACGGTCATTATTCCACATGCTCCACCAGCTCTAACGGTAACCCATCCGGATCCGCGAAAAACGTATCGCGATTCCCCGTAATCGGATCTATCCTGACTGTAGGGAGTCCGAGTACATCCACATAGAAATGCTTAGAACGCTCGTAATCCGAGCAAATGATCGCAACGTGATGGATCTGTTTAAGCTCCATGTGCCTATGCCTCCTAAGAAAAGTAAAACCGCATTCCGGGCTAGTCCCCTTCCTGCGGCATGTTCTTCTTATTTTAACCTGCTGCTTGCATCGTTTCAACTATGTGATTCAGAACCTCGTCTGCTTTCGCATAGTCAACCTGGCATGTTCCAGCTGCGTGGTGGCCGCCTCCGCCATTCTGAAGCATCAAATCACCGATATTCGTTTGGGCTGTGCGATTAATAATACTATGTCCACAAGCAAATACGCAGTTTTGTTTGTTTCGGCCATCTACGATCCAAATTGAAATGTTTTGCTCCGGATACAGGGCATAGACCATGAAACGATTCCCTGGATATATCGTCTCCACATCGCGAAGATCCGTAATAATTACATTGCCTTCTACACGTGTGTAGGTTTGGAGCATATCCCGATACAGAGCATCCAACTCGTAATAACGCGCAACACGTTCTTTCACGTCTGGCAGCTCCATAATTTCACTCACGGACTTAGTCGCGCAATGCTCGACGAGCTCTTCCATAAGTTGATAATTGCTGATTCGATAATCGCGGTACCGTCCTAACCCCGTGCGCGCATCCATAATGAAAGAGAGCAGGTCCCATCCGCTTGGATTCAAAATATCTTCTTTGCTAAACTGCGCAGCGTCCGCTTTATCTACGCCCTGCATAATATCATCAATATCACCGAAGGTCTCTCTTCCCCCATAATAATCGTAGACCACGCGTGCCGCGCTTGGTGCTATGCGGGTTTCCCCTTTGAAAGTGATGGATTCGCCCATACGCGTAAGCTCACTCGAGTGGTGATCAAACCATAAGCCGCACCCTGCTACATAAGGTACATTGGCCAAAATATCATTCTCCGATACTTCAATCAGTCCGTCCTGCATATCTTTGGGATGGACAAATTTCATTTCATCCACCATGTTTAATTGTTTGAAGAGCATCGCGCATACTAAACCATCAAAATCGGAACGTGTGATCAATCTCATGCCATGCATCTCCCTCGATATAGTTCTTTAGGACTAGTCATTGTAATGGCATTATTATATCAGCTACTGTCGATTGGTGACAATACAAATACATTCTTATATTTTGAAAAAAAAAGAAAAAAGAACGTTCCCGCCTAAATAGGCTGAACCGCTCTTAATTTGGATGATAAGCATTGGAAAAGTCTCGTTACAAAGCCTTCAATTTGAGCCATTGGAGGCATTTTTACAGAGAGCTTAACTTCGCCCTTCCAGTAAAATATAAGAATACTATTGTTTCTTCCGTGGAACATTTCAACGTCCCAACAAGCTTCGTTCAGCGCGTATTCTTCCCGATTAATCATGAGCTTAGGTCCATCCATGGATGGTACCAAACGTGCAACATGATTCCCGCATAGTGAGATTGCTTTCTGTTCTTCATGAAGTTGATCTTCCGATTTCATGCCGCTATAACCTCCTTCAACCATTGTTCAATTTGCTTTTATGACAGAGAAAAACCCCATCGTAGTGAACCGACTCGAGGGGGTTCTGATGTGAATTCCCAATCGTTCGGCGGCTGGCTGGCTGCTTGTCCCTTTCAGGAGAAGTAAGGCCCCTGTAGCTTTGCGTCACTGGCTTTCGCCAGTTTTGCCTTTGTCGAGATGACGTGCAAGATATGTGTTAGATGTAAAGGTAAAGATACCTTGTATACTCTCAAGGATAATGGAAGTCGATTTGAAATCGAATAGTTCCGAGGAACTAATTTTACGTAATTCATCAAAATGTTTGCATTTTCGACGCTATTTTTACCGTATTTTGACGTTTCGTGCCTCGCCAATAGAAAAAAGATCCAATAACAGATAGGAAAGCAATCCCAAGGTAGAGGGAATTCCCGCTATACGCCACTAATAAATAGCCGCCAATCCAAGGTCCAACGAAATGTCCGATGTTGTTCAGCGTTTGAGCGCCGAAATACGTCCCTCGCATATGTTCAGGAGCAAGCTTATCAATCAGCATGTTCGCAGCCGGGTAATTCAGAATTTCACCGAGGGTGAAGATCGCCATGGAAATGATGAGCCACGTTAGTGAGTGTGAGAAGGCGAAGCCAACATCCCCTAAGGCAAACATCAAGTTTCCAACAACAATCGCCGTTAGCGGCGAATATTTCTCCGCCCATTTCCCCAGCGGGATCTGTAAGGCAATGACGACGATCGCATTGGCGGACATCAAGATGGCAAACATTTTGACTCCATTTACAAAATTCAATTGCAGGTACTGTGACAAGGTCACCATCACTTGGGAATAACCGATGGCACCGATAATGCCGCCAATAATGTACAACCGGAAGGTTACATCTTTCCGAATGACACCCCAGGCTGAGCGGAACGTTACTGGTGCTTTTTTCTCACCCTCGATTTGCTTGATGCCAAACTTGATAAGCAGTGCGTAAAGCGTCACAGCATAGATGAGATAAATAATGCCTGTGAGCAAGAAAGGTAATGCACCGTTCATCGTCGCAAAAAAGGCACCTAACAAAGGACCCACAGCAACGCCTACATTAATCGCCATGTACCTTAAGGAGAACACTTGCAACCGTTTGGCCGGTTCCGTCAAATCCGCCATCAGCGCTTGGGATACAGGCTCATAGAAAGAGCGGCATAGCCCATTCAACATATTGAGGAGCATAAACAGGAGTGGTAACTTCACAATTCCGAAGCCAAGAAAGACGAATCCCCATCCGAAGAGCGCCGCGAGCATGATCACACGGCGACCAAAGCGGTCCGACAAAGTGCCACCGATAAACCCGCCAACTGTGCCTGCTAACGCGCCCATACCGATCACGATCCCGATCAAACCGGGGCTCATGGTAGAATGCTTAGCCAAGTAAATGGCAAGGAACGGCAAGCTCATGGAAGATGCCGCGCGAGCCATAACCGTACCTAGAATGAGCGTATGTACAATAGGATGGTAGGATTGTAAAAAAAGACGTGCACGATTCATAGACGATGACTCCTCTCGCTGACTTTCGAATTACCCAACGGTTAATTAATGACACCGAATTCCAATTATACACGAAAATCAACGGAACGTGTCGTAATTTCGTATGGGAACTTTAGCTTTTTCCGTGGGATATCTCTTCGTTGGTAATTCATGGCAGGAGTATTTATAATGGCGTTATGGAGGTGCTACTTATGAAAATAGCGATCACGGGCGGCAGCGGCTTTATAGGCAGGCGGTTAATTACATACTGGTTAGGGCAAGGTCATGAACTCATTAATATTTCACGCTCTTCGACAAAGAACATCCCTGGTGTCCGAACGGTTACATGGGATGAGCTACAGAGCAATCCTAACCAGCTTGGTGGGCTGCATGCGATTGTGAATTTAGCTGGGGAGTCGATCAGTCAACGCTGGACAGCCGCGGCGAAGAAACGGATCCTCAAGTCCCGCCTTTCGGCTGCAGAGCGTGTGGCACAGCTAGTAGCTCATTTGGACCCGAAACCGCAGGTCGTTGTGAATGCTTCCGGCATGTCGATTTACGGGACTTCGGAGACGGCAACCTTTGATGAGCAAAGCCCTCATCGGGCAACCGACTTTTTAGCAGAAGTTGTTGAAGAATGGGAGCAAGCGGCAGATCTCATCCGAGGTCCCCGCATCGTGAAAGTGCGCGTCGGCCTGGTCCTTGATAGGAAAGAAGGCGCCTTCCCTAAGATGGCGCTTCCCTATAAGCTTGGCGTTGGCGGTACGGTAGGCAGTGGCAGACAATGGCTTTCTTGGATACATATCGAGGATATGGTGCGGTTAATTGATTTCTGTGTGCAAAATGAAGCCATCGTCGGTCCTGTGAATGCCACGGCTCCCCATCCAGTCACGAATAAGGAATTCGGTCGTGTACTAGCTAAAACGATGCGCAGACCCAACTTGTTCCCTGTTCCAGCCTTTATGTTGAAGCTGATCTTCGGTGAGCTTGCAGTTCTCCTCCTGGAAGGTCAGAAAGTGATCCCTCGTGTCCTGCAGCAGCATGGGTTTACGTTCCGGTTCACAACGATTGAAGGGGCTCTTGCAGATATTTTGAAAAAATAGCTTCCCTTTTCAATAAAAGTTGTGTACAATTAAATTGTGATAAATAATAATTCGGAGGGTTGTGACCTTATGAGCGTACATCAATTTCAAGTGAAGACGATTCGCGGTGAAGAGAAATCCCTTGCCGATTACAACAACCAAGTCTTGCTTATTGTCAATACCGCGACGAAATGCGGATTAGCTCCTCAATTCAAAGGGCTTCAAGAGCTGCACGACACATATAAAGACCAAGGATTTAGTGTTCTCGGCTTTCCTTGCAATCAATTCAGGGATCAGGAGCCAGGGGATGACACACAGGTTGAACAGGCGTGCCAACTTAACTTTGGCGTTGATTTCCCGCTTTTCTCCAAAATCGATGTCAATGGCGCGGATGCCCATCCGTTGTATCGTTATTTGAAGAGCAAGGCATATGGCCTGTTCGGATCCGGCATTAAGTGGAATTTCACGAAATTCCTCGTGGACCAACATGGTAATGTCATCAAACGCTTCTCCCCAACGACGAAGCCAGCGAAGATCGATCGTCAAATTCGTAAGCTGCTTGAGAAATCATCGGTTCACGCTTAATCGAGTTGACGTTCTTGGGAACGTAAAAAAGCATCCTGTCCAATCGGACGGATGCTTTTTGCTTATTTCACATATTTCTTCGCTTTTTCAATCGCTTCGTCTTCCGTTGCGGCAGTTATATAACGGCCATTAATAAATATAAATGCAAACCTGGAACATGGACCGCAATACGATTTACACGCAACTTTGACTTCGGTATCCGGTGCAATGGCACTGATCTTCGTAAGTGCCGATTTCACCTTCATGTGTTTGCATTTATCACAAATGCGAATATCATTGCGCATTAGTGGTCTCCGTGGTTCCCCTTGCTAGGGTTCGTGATCATAAAGCCTTCTTCAGGTGTGTAGAAGTAGTCAATACGAATACCGTCCAAAAGCGGCTCCGTTTGATCCAATAACACATCAATGCCTTTATCCGTGCTAACCACGACATCATTCGCTGATTTATCGTCAAGACCCAAACCATAGTGAGCATGATCACCATGCTTATGCGTCACTTGTACACGAACCAATAATCCTTGGTTTTCTTCTTTATTAAGCTCCAATTGAAGTACCTTTGCTGCATTGCGTGAAATTTTGACTTTCATATGTACACATCTCCTGAAACAATAAATTTTAACTCTATTGTAAAGAATCTACGTCACGAAATCAACCTGTCCGAATTCCCCCTACTATTGCCAAAAGTCATAAGGAACTTTAATATACATAGTAGTATGAGTAATACCCCCTTATTATAGTATGGAAACTTACTTACCTCAAAGTAAGTACCTTGTTGACTTTGATGAAAGGAAGCGATCTGATGTCCACGTTAGAAAATGAAAAAGTCGCTCCACTCAGCAATTATGTTCCCAAAATACCGAAGGAAATCGAATGCTCTATCGAACGTACACTTGAAGTGATCGGCGGTAAATGGGCATTTCTTGTACTGCGTGAATTATTTTGCGGAACGAAGCGTTTCGGAGAACTCCAACGTCAAATTCTAGGGATCAGTCCCAAATCATTAACGGATATTCTTCGCCATTTGGAGGAGCATGGTGTGTTGGAACGCATGGCCTTCCCAACAGTCCCTGTAACCGTGGAGTACACCTTGACACCAAAAGGGCAAGATTTGCATCAAATTATTAAAGAGATGAAGCTTTGGTCTGCAAAGTGGACATAATGGATAATTAGGGAACAACGAAGAGGAGTGGTACTTGATGATTACAATTAAAACAAAAGAACAAATTGCCGCTATGGGAAAAGCAGGTCGCATCCTTGCTGATTGCCATAAAGAAATTGCGAAACTGATTCGTCCCGGCATCACGTCTTGGGAAATCGACCAATTCGTTGAAGGCTTTCTTGCTAAACATGGCGCAACGCCTGAACAAAAAGGCTACCACGGCTACCCCTACGCGACATGTGCGTCGGTCAATGATGTGATTTGTCACGGCTTCCCGAAAAAAGAGCCTTTAAATGATGGCGACATCGTGACGATTGATATGGTCGTTCGTATTGACGGCTGGTTGGCTGACTCTGCTTGGTCTTACGCGGTAGGCAACATTTCCCCAGTCGCTGAAAAGCTCCTGCAAGTAACGAAAGAATCGCTATATAAAGGTATTGAGCAAGCGGTGATCGGAAATCGAATCGGGGATGTTTCCCATGCTATTCAAGTTTATGCCGAGTCACACGGCTTCTCAGTTGTGCGAGATTTCATAGGCCACGGTATTGGTTCCGAAATGCATGAAGAGCCGCAAGTTCCTCATTATGGTCCTGCTGGGAAAGGGCCGCGCATTAAAGAAGGCATGGTTTTCACTATCGAGCCGATGCTCAATGTCGGTAAATTCCATTCCAAAGTGGATCAAGATGGGTGGACAGCTAGAACTTACGACGGCAGTCTATCTGCACAATATGAGCATACCATTGCGATTACAAGTAATGGCCCGGTTATTTTGACAGAACAATAATGTTTTGGAGGCACATGGATGATTTCTTTTTACAAGAAATATTGGCGAACGGTATTTGATATTGCGCTTATTGTTTTAACGGTCTACTTATTCATGCTGTTATTCAGTTATTTGTACGCAATCGCCACACCGATCTTCCTGGCTCTGATCATTTTCATGATGATCGAGCCTCTGGCTCGGTTTCTGAACCGCAAAGGGATGCGTAAATCGCTGGCCTCGGCTATTTCGACCTTGGTGTTCGTCCTGATCATCCTAGGAGCTTTGGCCGGAGCAGCTGTCATTTTCACAAGTCAGATTATGAGTCTTGTGGATAAGATCGATGACTATCAGGCGATATTCAATGATCAAATCGTTAACAGAATAAGTGACTTAACAGATCGCTTCCAGACGCTCCCTCCTGATGTGATTGCCAAAGCTAAGGATTATGCCGGTCAGTTTGCTGGGAAAGCTTCTACGTTCCTTGTCGCCTTCTTATCCGGGTTAGTCTCTTCCTTGACCTCCTTCTCTACCTTCATGTTCAACTTCATCGTCGGCATTATTCTCGCATATTTCTTGAGCATTGAGATTGAATCTTGGAAACGGCTTGCCAGTGAACAAACACCGAATACCTTCAAATCAGCCTTCTTCTTCCTCAGGGAGAATGTTGTGAAGGGGATTGTTTCCTACATAAAAGCACAGGCCAAGCTGATCTCTTTAACGTTCATCGTTATCTTTATCGCATTGCTTGTACTTAACGTGAACAATGCTTTTTCCATTGCCCTTTTATCAGGTGTGTTTGATGTCTTACCTCTTCTTGGGGTTTCCACTTTGTTCATTCCGTGGATCATCTACCTGTTTATCGTTGGCAATACAACACTTGCGATCTGGCTCAGCGCCTTACTCCTTGTTGTTATTCTCGTCAGACAGATTATGGAGCCGAAAATCACGGGTGAATCACTTGGCGTATCGGCGTTTACAACTTTAGCGTTCATGATCATTTCGTTATCGCTATTTGGTGTTGCCGGAGTCA
This sequence comes from Paenibacillus pectinilyticus, assembly GCF_001700435.1. Taxonomy (GTDB): domain Bacteria; phylum Bacillota; class Bacilli; order Paenibacillales; family NBRC-103111; genus Paenibacillus_E; species Paenibacillus_E pectinilyticus. The sequence goes on along the minus strand of NZ_LYPC01000027.1, from coordinate 403,346 downwards.
TTCTATCGCCTGTTCTCATCATTCTGATTAAAGCCCTACATACGCAAGGCTATTTGCAGCGTTGGATTCGTAAGCCAGAAAATGAATATGCAGAGGGTACACTGCCGTATACGGGTGATTGATGTTTAGAAGCCCCTAGTTCTTCCTGTTGAAGAATTGGGGGCTTTTTGTTGTACAGCTTCTGTGTCTCGACTGTGTGCCACGTTACACGTGATGCATGCTGCGGTAAACCGATGGCGCCATTCCGATTTTTTGTGAAAACACGCGGCTCAAATAGAAACCATTCTCATAACCGCAATGCGATGCAATGACATCCAAGGTAAACGTCGTTCCTTCTAAAAGATGCCTTGCACGCGTTAGACGCAGATCATTAATAAACTCAGAGGGTGTTTGAGCAAAAGCTTTGCGAAACCTGCGGGTAAACTGAACGGGCGTTAAGCCTAGGCTTACTGCGAGGTCATGCATGGATAAATTCGTATAGGCAAGTTCGATGAGAGAGCTACGTGCGCTATCCATTTGCTCGTCAATAATAGTGGCCGGCTGTTCATCTCTAATATTCCGGTCCATCTGCACCATTCTTAGCAGATCATTCAAAAGATATAGCTTATGCTGCGTGCTCTCCTCATCCCAGCCTTGAAGCTGTCGCAAATAACGATAATTTGAAGTGAGCCGCGGTGTGTCGTGTAGCGTAAGCTTCCCTTGCCAGCCTTTTTCTCTTTCCAAATTGGCATCACTCATGAATTGTAAAAAGTGAAACGTAAGCGGTTCTAATGTTTTTCTTCGAAATACATAATGCGGCGGACATAGCACTAGATCTCCGAATCTCGCTTCGCCAAGCTCCTCCCCGATTTCATAGAGAAAGCTCCCCTCTTCTACCGCAAACAACGTCCATGAATCATATTCATCTCTTTCAAACATGAATTCTTTCTTCTGCTTCCAATACACATGTGAAAACAGTTTCAAGGCTGGGTCATGAATGGTCATTTCCTTACCCTCCGAAATGAAATAAAGTATATGCCCATTGTAACTCACTGTATGTTAAATGCCTATCCTCTCTTTTACAATGAAAGCAGGGATATACTACTACTAGTGAGGTGCTTATAGATGAGGAATGAAATCGTTACATCTGATATAACCGTCGTAGGTGGAGGCTTAGCAGGCGTATGCGCAGCAGTAGCTGCTGCACGACTTGGTCAAACTGTCTCTCTCGTTCAAAACCGCCCCGTCCTTGGAGGCAATGCAAGCAGTGAGATTCGCGTATGGGTGTGCGGAGCGACTTCACACGGTGTTCACCGTAATGCCCGCGAAACGGGTATCATGGGTGAGTTATTTGTGGAAAATCAATATCGGAATATCGATGGTAATCCTTATATTTGGGATTTAATTGTGCTGGAGAAAGTGAAAGCCGAGCCGAATATTACCCTATTTCTGAATACCGATGTTCACGAGGTAGAAGCTTCTGGAGATGACGATAACCGAACGATTCAAGCTGTCACAGGGTGGATGATGGGGTCTGAGCGTAGAATTCGTTTCGAAAGCCGCGTGTTCCTTGATTGTACGGGGGATGGTTTAGTCGGTTTCCTTGCCGGCGCTAATTTCAGAATTGGCCGCGAAGCACAGGACGAATTTAACGAAGAATGGGCACCACTAGTGCCAGATGATATTACATTAGGAAGCACCCTGCTCTTTTATACAAAAGATGTAGGACGTCCGGTTAAGTATATCGCGCCTAGCTTCGCCAAGGATATTATACAAACCTCGATTCCCATGAAACGTGTGATTCGCAGCGGGGATAATGGTTGCGCTTACTGGTGGATTGAGTGGGGCGGCGAGCATGACACGGTGCATGATAATGAGCGAATTCGCGATGAGCTGTCCTCTGTTATTTATGGGATTTGGGATTATATCAAAAACTCAGGAAAATTCGACAGCGCTAATTTAACACTGGAGTGGATCGGTTCGATTCCGGGCAAAAGGGAATATCGCCGCTTTGTCGGAGACTATGTGCTGAATCAAAACGATGTCATCGCACAAGAATTGTTCGAGGACCGTGTTGCCTTTGGCGGTTGGTCCATTGACTTGCATCCGCCGCAAGGCATGTATGCCACAGTCAGTGGCTCCAAGCATATGCATATGGACGGCTCGTACCATATTCCATTCCGTTCCCTCTATTCGTCCAACGTGTCGAATATGCTTATGGCAGGGCGCAATATCAGCGCGTCGCACGTGGCTTTTGGGACGACGCGCGTGATGGCGACGTGCGCCGTTATCGGCGAAGCCGCTGGCACAGGCGCTGCGCTCTGTGCGGCGAAAGACATTTCGCCGCGTGAGCTGCACGGCGAGCACTTGAGCGAGCTGCAGCAAACGCTGCTGCGGCAGGATGCGTCGATTCTCGGCGTAGCGAATACGGATGCGACTGACCTCGTGCTGAACGCAGAGATGACGGCGTCCAGTACGCTGACGCAGCTTGGGCTGGAATCGTCCGCGGGGGTCTACCCGTTGAAGACAAATCTCGCGCTCTTACTGCCCGTAGATCCGTTCCTAGACGGCTTAGAGCTCTTGTTAGATGCTGGGGAGGATACCGAGCTTAGCGTCGAATTATGGCACACTGAGAAGCCTCAGAACTACGTTCCCCACACGCTAGTTACCTCTGTAGTGGTACCCGTCACGGCAGGAAAGCATCAATGGGTTACGGCTGCGCTGAAATGGGAGCCTGAGCAGGCACAAAATGCCTTCATCGTGATCAAAAGCAACCCAGCGCTATCCGTACATGTATCGGATCGCCCGCAATCCGGCGTCCTATCGTTTAAGTACAATCCTGCACCAACAGATAACCGTGACTATGGAGATATGCACCACCATCAGCCAGTGATTGATTGGAGCGCGTATGATTTCGTACGGAAACCGATTTGTTTCCGACTGCTCTCCCCTACTTCTGCTTATGGCGCTGATAAAGCGGCGGACGGTTACAAGCGGCCTTACGGCAGTCCGCATCTTTGGTCTTCCGGTGCTGTCGGTGCTTCTGCACCAGCTTGGCTGGAGGCTAGCTGGTCTGAGCTTCAACGTATCAAAAGCGTTCATGTTACTTTCAATGATGACGTGAACGAAGATTTAATCAATTTGCATCATCATCGTACTGAATTCGAGGTCATTCCTGAGTTAGTGAAAGACTACAAGCTGCAAGCTTGGGTTGGGCAGGAATGGACTACGGTTGCTGAGGGACTGGGCAATCATACAAGGCATCATGTACATGTGCTTGACGAAGCGATTACAACAAGCCGACTTCGTGTTGTCGTTGAAGCAACGAATGGTTCTGCGCATGCAGAGATCGTGGAGTTGCGCTGTTATCAATAGGGTTTCTCGGAGAGTCGATATTTCCACCTGTGAGGGGGAATATCGGCTCTTTTTACGAGGTAAACGTGTGGACAAGCATTGCTAATTATTTGGAAAATAGGCATGAAGTCCTCTTGTTTAACCTTACATGGTGTGTTATATTAAAAGTGCATAGAATCAATGTTTTCGCTTTAAATAGCTGACATAGGAGTGATGAAAATGCCCAACAGTTTCGTGCAAATTCCGCAAGGCGAGGAAATAATTCGTGTCGAAATGACTGTTAAGGAAGCGCTTGCATTGACTGGAGCCAAATTTAATGCGAATCACAAATTGGAAACGGATGCCATCAAGAAGCTTAAACAATCCTTGGAACATAAATTGCTTACACCCCACCACTAATCCCACTACCATCTAGTCCTGTTGAGCGTAAGCTCGCAGGGCTTTTTATTTTGGTGTGATGGGGTAGGGATAAGTAGATGTAGAATGGTTCGAAGACTGCTGAAATTGGATCTGCACGTTTTATTGAAGATTTCACTGTAACGCCATGCAATGGCGTGGCCGTTCGGTTTCTTGGCTGGTCGGGATTGGAAGGAGATTAGCGGACAGAAATTGCTTAGCCTCGGGTTCCGTGCCTAACACCCAGCGTTCCCTTGCTTAGCCTCGGATTCCGTGCCTAACACATACCTCTTTCTTGCTTAGACTCGGTTTCAGAGCCTAACCAAAACAACCAACAAAAATCCGCCCCATCACAACGGGCGGATTCTGATTTAGTTTATTTTCCTTCTCGTCAATATACAAGGAACGCCTTTACCAACAGCTCCTGGCACTTTCATCATATCTAGGTAGTGCATTCCCCTTGCACATGGGGTTTTGCACACGGCACAGGTGGATGATTCAACTAATCTCATCGTGTACTGGGCACGAGATGAAAGTTCTTTCTTTTTCTTAACGGCCTTCCCTTTCCCTTTAGGTGGTGCCATATTCACGCCTCCCCAACAACTTCCTCGCTTCAGTATATGAAGCCTAGGCGAATGGGTTCATGGCGAATAAGCACAAGTTACGAAACATTTCCCCGCTCATACTCCAAAGCCGTCAAAAGAATCGGAACTAACTCCTCGTACAGCGACGCGAAAGTTTCGACAGGCAGCGGATTCACGCCATAGCCAACCTCGACGGTGTAGCCTGGTTTGCGGTATTGCTGGATGAACCAATCCTTATACCCCGCATCGCTGCCAGTCAGTTTTACGGCCTCATATCCGCTGGCTAACGCTAATTTATGTGCAAAAGTCTCGGCATCCTCCGGTTCATAATCCCGGTAGTTCCAATAAATCTCTCTTCCTTGTGTATGTAATGCGACGACCAGCTCGAAATCATGGAACTCCGTGAACCGAGCTAACGCAGCGGCCTCTGGCTCCGACAATGGCACCTCGCCACCATAATCACGCTCTCCTGGGCCGTCGTGTTCTCTTCGCAGCTTCTCTTCTTCCCAGTGAGCGGGGAATTGATCATTCAGATCCACGCCGCGAATATTCGCTTTCCAATTCAAAAACGACAGAGATCCCTGGTTCCACGCCACCAACGCTTCGCGGAATGGGTGCTCTTCTGGTGGCAATCCAGATAAGACTAGCTCGACGCCGTCTGGATTCACCATGGGTACAACCCATAGCGAATACTCCGACAAAATACGCCTTACATTGCGACCCTGCCAAGCGGTCCCTCTCGCATAAGAACAAGCGAGATCTTCGACAAATTGCATCAGCAGCGGCGCGGTTATCCATTCGTTCGCGTGCATCGCCGCGTTGAAATGAATTTCCTTGCTGCCATGACCAATGCGAAGCGCATGCAGGCTTCTCCCCATTACGCTCTGACCGATACTGGCGATTTGTAAAAAGGGATATATTTTGCTTAAACGATTCAGCTCCTCGCCCAGCGCCTCATAACCATAACCTAACACATCAATCACCTCACAGCTTTCTGCATCTCTTGTATGGCTATTCTTATGCCTATAGGGCACAAATCATGCGGTACGCCTCAACTGCCTGTGGAAATAAAAATAGACCCCTGAGGGTCTATTCTCGCTCTTTATATAATACTAGGTATCTGCCATACAACAGGCTTAAGGGCAATTTGATCCTTGAGCCAACTCAGTGCGATTTGCTTGAACACCACAGGTTCGCCACTGCAGAAAAACTGATGAACTGGCATTTCACTCGAATTCGAAAGTAGGCCTCGCTGCTGCAGGATCGTGCTAATATCTCTTGCCGTCTCTTCCGCCGATGAAATTAAGGCTACCTCGGGACCCATGACCTGTGAGATCGACTCTGTCAGAAAAGGATAATGCGTACAGCCTAAGATTAAGCAATCTATAGGCTTTCCTCTCAACGGCGATAAGGATTGTTCCACGACATCGTATGCACTTTCACTGCTAAAAAGCCCTCGCTCCACAAATGGAGCTAACAACGGACAAGCTTCGCTGTAAACACGGATGTCCGGGGATATCATCTTTAATGCTGTTTCATACGCTTGACTGCGTATGGTTCCGTCCGTTCCTATGACACCAATCATACCACTCCGTGTCGATTTGATTGCCGCTCTTGCCCCTGGAGATATAACACCTACAACAGGGATCGAGACACGAGCACGAATGTCTTCGATCGCGACAGCAGTGGCCGTATTACAGGCAATAACAATCATTTTGGGATTAAATTGAAGTAAGTAATCTACGATTTGACGTGTAAAGTGACGAACTTCACTTGCAGCTCGGGGGCCATATGGACTCCTGGCCGTATCTCCAAAATAAATGACTTTTTCATGCGGCAGCTGTCTCATCACTTCTTTTACTACAGTCAATCCTCCGACTCCGGAGTCCAGTACGGCTATCGCTTGCTGCACACATATCCGCTTCCTTTGCCGGTTAATAAATTAATAAACCACATGGTTAGAATATGTGCGGACAAGCTCAAAGGTACCAACGGTACTAAACCAGTTTTGCTCCCATTCTCCTTACTTTTTAGGCTGAAGATCCGTAACAAGTCCGAATTCATAACCTCTTTTGATAATTTCCTTACAAATCCGATCTAGCGCCTGCATGTTTTCTTCCGACCCTTGATGCATTAAGATGACATTCCCATCATGCAGATTATTCATAATGTCGTTATAGGGATCCTCCGCGCCGTTCGCTCTTGGTTCCCAGTCGCGCATAGCGGTTGACCAGAAAACAGAGGTGTAGCCCATACCGGAAACTAAGCTTAAGTTATGAGGATTGTAGTGACCATAGGGGAACCGGAAATATTTCCCAACTTCCTTTCCCGTAATTTGTTTATATAAAACTTCAAAATCTGTAACTTCTTTGCGAATTTGATCGTCTGTTAAATCGTTGAAGTCTGTATGCGTCATCGTATGGTTAGCTACGAAGTGCCCGTCCGCTACAATTCTTTTCAAATAATCGGGATTCTTCTTGATGTTATTGCCAGTAATAAAGAAATTGGCTTTGACACCATTCGCTTTCAAAGATTTCAGCATGAGGTCAACCTCGATGAGGGGTCCCCCTGCATCTATGGTTAAATACACCTTTTTACCCGTGCCTACCCAGACCGCTTTCTGATCGGCACTGAACGATTTGGTTTCTTTCGGAAAATCAGGAACCTGACCTGTTTTTTTCTTCATATAGTACCAAGAATAAGGTGTTCGATCAGCCGGCAAAGCCTTAGCTTTGGCCGTGTCTTCCTTTATCACTGGTTTCGGTGTGGCGGTTGGCGCCGCTGTTGCAGGCGTCTTCGTTGGCTCAGGCGTAGATTGATGTGTTGCTATCGGTGTATCTGTCGGTTTGGGCGTACTAGATGGCTTAGGCGTCGGAGTTGGAGAGATTTGAGGAGCTGTTGGCGTTGGCGCGGCCGGAGTTGCGGCTGGATTACCAACAGGGGGTGATAGGCTTATGTCTGCACAACCGACCAAGGTTACGCTCAATATGATCAGCAGTGCAGCATTTCTGGTAGAATTTGTCATCAGATAACACCTCGTTAGGAAATGAACTCTTGCTCTTTCCATTCGACAGTGACTGACAAAATACCTGCCTACTTATCGACTCGCGGATGTTATTTCGTAGCGCGATACGTCAAGAATTGTAAGATTGTAATGAGGAGGAACGCAGTCCCTGCCAACATCGGAATCGTAATAAAACCAAGCCAGTTTATGTAGTCGGTATCACAAGCAATGGGGCCGCACCCTGTGCCGGACTCTTTGAAAACACCCATTTGCAATAAAATGTGGTAGACAGAAATACATGCTCCCCAGATCGTTAACGGCAGTACATAAATGGTTAGTTTGTAGTCTCTACGCACCGCTGCAATTCCTAGAATAATGACTAATGGGTACATGAGAATACGTTGATACCAGCACAATTTACACGGTGCAAAATGCATAATTTCCGAGAAATATAAGCTTCCAAGCGTTGCAACTAGCGCTACAAGCCAAGAGAGATGCATGCCGTTGTCGCGGAACCATTTTTTGGACATTTCAATTCATCCCCTTTCTTCTATCCTATTATAAAAAAAGAGTGGAAAGATGTCACGGGATTGATTCTCTCGACCTACTAAATCTTCGATTTGCTTACGAATACTATAAAATGATGGCTGACAACTCAGGTAATTAGCACCAATACGTACTACGAACGTTTCTATTTTGTGCAAATTCAATTACAATTAACATACGGAGGGATTCCTATGATGAAGCAATTTGAAGGATTCGGAAAGTTTTTGGAGAGCTTACGAGGGAAAATGTCCTTACGTGAAGCGGCCTCTAAGAGTGGACTTTCCCATGCCTATATAAGAGATTTGGAATTAGAGCGAAATCGCTCAACGAATGAAAAGATTAAACCATCCCCTGTCACTTTAAAAAAATTGTCGGACGCCTATAAGTTTTCATATACAGATCTCATGGAGAAAGCCGGCTATCTTGAAAAAGAGACAGTAACCGAGTCGAATACGCCGCTGACTCTTCCTATGGAAGACATTCTCTTTATTGAAATTAGTTCCACGGAACTGACGTATCATACAAGACTTGGCAACCGCAAGCTGCCGATGCAATCCCTACTCGACTTTAGTCATTTTCTCGACCAATTAGAAGTACATGGCTTTAAGAAAATGGATGCTGATTTATTCGTCAATTTATCTCATGTACAGAAGTACAATGCTTCAGAAGGCAAACTTTATTTCGACCCCCTAGGGGTGAGTGTAAGTGTGACTATCGCGGCATTTCGGCAAAAGAAATACCATGATCTGCTCTTGAAAACAGTTGCCCGTCATACAGGAAACGACCTCGAATTTCACTTCGATCGCAGCCGAGTCAATGACTCCCTTCTAGCTCCTATCAAAGGACACGTATAAATTTTTACAAAAAAAGGAGAAAAGTTCAGGATATTCTGAAACCTTTTCTCCTTTCTTTTCGTCTTATTAGATGACGATATGGCTTGATTAGCGTAAGAGAGGAAAGATGTCGTACCATGGCTGTTCAACCAACAACCTCCCGACAGATAACCAGGCAGACGCGCGTAAAGCGCAAGAAATCTAAGGGACTTCGTTTTTTTGGCTATACACTGTTAAGCTTCACTTTACTCGCTATTATAGGTTTATGTTGGTTTTTTCTGAGTGCATCCGGCTCGAGCTTGCGTTTTATGATGGCAGATACCTTGATCACGACACAGCACCGCGATTGGGCCAAATATTTAATCGGTACACCGGAATTGCAAAAACGTGTTGAGGCGTACTCCAAGAGCTTCGATGATATGGGCGCTGAGAAAGATTTGGGGCTCGTAGACGTTCAACCTAAGCCCTCAGAAGCTCCTGTTACCGGCAAAAAAGAATTAGTGACCATTGAGCCGATTTCAGGCAACAACTTTAAAGGCCAGCTGGTCACGATCTCAGATCCCACCAAGCTGCGTATTGGCGTACCGGACAAAGTGGGCAAAGGAGAAAAGGTCACCTCTATGGTCAAACGCACAGACGCTATTCTAGGCGTAAACGGCGGCGGCTTTATCGATCCGAATTGGGAAGGCAATGGTTTTCAACCGGAAGGCGTCGTGATCTCTGGCGGCAAAATCTTCTACAATGATAAAGGCATGAATGGTTCTGTGCAGGTCGTAGGGATCGATAAGCAAGGCCGGATGATCGCTGGGAAATACAAAGTATCCGAGCTGCTTGAGATGGGTGTGCAAGAAGCGGTCTCCTTCTCTCCGCGATTCATCGTGAACGGTGTCGGACAAATCAAGAGCCAAGCCGATGGCTGGGGGATCGCGCCGCGGACGTGCATGGCCCAAACGAAAGATGGCTCCATTCTGTTTGCCATTATTGATGGCAGACAAACGCATAGTATCGGGGCAACCCTCTATGATGTACAACAAATTTTCCTTGCACATGATGCGATTACTGCCGCGAATCTAGACGGCGGTGCCTCAACGGTGCTCGTCCATAACAATGCTATTATCAATAAACCATCCAGCGAATATGGGGAACGTTACCTTCCTACAGCATGGCTCCTTTTCGACCATCCGGAAACAGCCGTGATCAAGAACGTATGGGAAGGGCTGGATATCAGTAAAATCGACCCTTCTAAGTGGTAAATAAATGGAAAAAGCAGCGTGCCGTCGATAAAAGGCACACTGCTTTTTTATTCAAATCTTAGCGGTTACCTATAATCACTAAGTCTTCCGCGGCACCTGATGCCTCTATTTCATCCAGAACTTCATCCACCGATTTCGTTTCTTTCCATGAGCGAACCGTCTCAACCACATTTGCTGCTGTATCTTTGGCTTTACCTACAAGTTCAGACGTTGTTGTGCTCACTGTTTTGGCAGCAGCTTGCGTTTTTTGGCCAACTGTCGTAGCTAACTGAACCGTTTTATCCGTCACCGCAACAGCTCCTTCAGCGATATCACTGCGCAGCTCACGACCAGACTTTGGTGCGAATAGCAGCGCAGCTGCCGCTCCAACGACACCACCGACAACAGCACCGATGAGAAGATCTTTACCTTTTTTTGCATTAGACATCGTAAACACACTCCTTATTGTTCCTATTTCGCATTCCGATGCGCCTTCCAACGCTGCCACAGTTCAAATCCTGTCGTTGCCCATTCCATGGCGTCATAAATACGCTTCTGGTGCGTATGTATAACCTTTTCCGCACCGAGCATCGACTCATTCACCATGCGTGTGGCCTTGCGCAGCGTGGAAGCGACTTCCCCTACAGCCGCCCCTGCTTTTTCGACCGACTGGATACTCGGCTCTAACGCAAGGAGTTGTAAATGTACCTCTTCCGTAAACTGCCCTATTTGCTTAATTAGATTCTCCGCTTGCTCAGTTGTTTGAACGGCCTGTTGTTTGACTTCCACAATTGTGTCCCCTAACAGGTGCAGCGTTCGTGTTGCCGTGATAAACAAGCGTACGGTGAACGCAATAAGCACTAACACAGCAGCAGCCACGCTGACGATACTAATCTCTGTCCATGTCATAATGGGCACCTCCTAAGCGCTGAAAGCTGTGAAGGATGATGAGGCTTCTAGACGAATGCCTATGAATTACTACAGTATAGGCAGCATGGGCTCGTTTTGACACAAAGTTACTGGAAAAATTTCTGGAACCTGTCATAATAAAACTCAAATGAATGGAAACAAGTTAGGGGAATCTTACAATGAATCGAGAACAAGGCATTCAAGAAATTGAACGTACCCGTATTATGGCCATCGTCCGCGGCGTCAAAGAAGAACACATTCTATCCGTAGCTGAAGCCCTTTTCAAGGGCGGCGTTACGGTCATGGAAGTCACATTGAATACAGTTGGTGCACTGCCCATGATTCATAAACTGCAGCAGCAATGGGGAGATCGCATGTTTATCGGAGCTGGCACTGTCCTAGATCTAGATGATGCGAAGCAAGCTGTTCTGGCTGGCGCTTCTTTCCTTGTCACACCGAATTTGGATGAAGAGGTCATTCGTTGGTCGAGTCAAGAAGGTGTTCCGATCTTCCCAGGTGCGATGACACCAACAGAAGTCGTGAAGGCGTGGAAAGCCGGGGCTACAGCCGTCAAAATTTTCCCAAGCGCAAGCTTGGGGCTGCCCTATATCAAGGAATTGATGGGACCTCTGGACAAAATCCCAATGATGGCAGTCGGAGGCGTAACAGAGGGGAATATCAAGCAATTCATCGAGATTGGCTGTTATGGTTTAGGGATAGGCGGCTCGCTTATTAATTTAAAGGAAATCGAAGCAGGCAATTTCGGCTGGATCACAGACAAAGCTGTTCAATTGCTAGCTGCGTCTAGGAATTAAGCTTAAGCCGAAGCTTAAAAATATGAATGCCAAAACGGAGCCCGCAAAATATGCGTGGCTCCGTTCTTCGTAATGACATGTGCGCCGCGTCGGCTACATGTATTACTTTATCTATATTCATTTACATGATTAACCTTGAAGGCTTGTTGCTGCGTTTTTATCTCCTACTTTGACCGTGATATCTTTGGTTTGACCATCACGCGAGATTGTAACTTTCATCTCATCACCGACTGCCGCTGCTTGAACAGCTTTGGTTATGTCATCTGTGGTTGAAATCGCTGTTCCATTCACATTTACAATGACGTCGTATTGACGAATGCCCGCTTCGAATGCAGGTGTGCCTGGCACGACTTCGGCTACTACCGCACCTTTCGTACTGTTAATTTGCAAGTCTTGCAGCATATCATTGGTAATGTTTTGCAAGGAAACGCCCAGGTATGGTGCAGGTGCTTTCGGGATCGTTTCGTTGTTTTTCAACTTATCCACAACAGAACTAATTGTGCTGGTTGGAATCGCAAAGCCCATTCCCTGTGCTTCCGAGTTAACAGCCGTGTTAATGCCGATGACCTCACCATTCATATTCAGCAGGGGTCCGCCAGAGTTACCAGGGTTAATCGCGGTGTCCGTTTGCAGCAAATGCTTGTAATTGCGTGTGCCTTGTTCGTCATCAATGCTGATCTCACGTTCTTTCGCACTTAATACACCTGTTGTGACAGAGTAATCGAAGTCATAGGGGTTACCGATCGCTACAAGCCAATCCCCTACTTGCGTATCGTTAGAGCTGCCTAGTTTCAATGCTGGAAAAGCTTTGTCACCTTCAATTTTAAGCACAGCTAAATCGAGATCATAGCTGCTTCCAAGCAGCTTAGCAGTAAACGGTTTATCGTACCCTTGGACATAGACATCGATTTCGTCCGCGCCATCAATCACATGCTCATTCGTTAGAATATATCCACTCGCATCAAAAACGAAGCCTGATCCAATTCCATTCTCAATGGTATCTCCACTCCCAGTTCCTTGCTGCTGTGTATTTCTTCTGCTCTGTCCTGTGCTTGCTTGTTTCACTTTCGTCTCAATCTTAACAATAGCGGGACTCGCTGCTTTGGCAATGGCAGAGACACTGTTCGTCCCTGTAGGGTTCAAGGATGCCGTTGTGACACCAGCAGCAGCCGAGTTAGCTGATGCGGCTGTGACGCCAGTCTGAACGGTTTGAGCGCCATATCCAAACAGGTTCATCTTATCCGATGTGAACATCAAACCACCGACAACGACGGCGCCAGCCATAAACGCTGCAAACATCGGTTTCACTTTGGAGCCACGCGGCTTATTGTCTACTTTTATATCATTCAAGTTGATGAGGTTAGTCATATCTTTATTCATTTCATGGTTCACATCTTTGTTCATATCTTCATTCATATGATTACCGCCTTTCGCTTGCGTGCTATTTGATTTCGTGTTGTTGATAGAACTAAGTATAGAACGCGAAGCTGAAGCCATACTTAAATTAGGCTGATACCTATATGAAAGTGAACTGAATGTATGCTGAAGGTACTAACGCGGAATTTCTAAACAAAAAAAGAGTTAAGCAGCTGATAGCAGCCACTTAACTCCTTACTTTCATCTATTTCGTTGGACGAATCATATATACACATTTGTTAGCACCCTTGGCGAGACACTCGGTACGTTCCACATTCGCATCCAGCAAATTGCGGAACAACGCGAGCTCACATTGGCATGCTTGCTGGAACGTATTCGCAACCTGCGTGATCGGGCAATTATGCTCGCTGAGCACGTAACCGTCATCGCCAAGATCTGACCATTCAACCATATACCCATTCTCATTCTGAATGAGGGCTAACTCAGCCACGCGAGCACCTAAATCCTTCGCTTGCATTCTAGGGCGATAGCGGGCTTCCAATTTATCCTGTCTACCTTCAAAGAGCCGGTCAATCTTATCCTGACCTTCGTCTTCCAATAGCTCATCCAATAAATCTAAAGTTAGCTGCAAATATTTCTTGGGAAATAATTCATCCGCTTGAGGAGCTAACGTATACACGCTTGTAGGGCGACCCATGGCTTGGCGTACTAGCTTCGCCTCTAACAAATCATCCTTCTCCATCGAATGAATATGCCTTCGAACGGCCATCTCCGTGATCCCGAGCTGTTTGGCCATATCCTGAACACTTAACGGTCCTTGCGTTTTGAGCATGGAAAGAATCACTTTACGTGTTGATGTCTCTAGTGTTTGATTCACGCTCTCACCTACCCTCGGAACTCGTTTAGGTCTCATTTTACAGCATCATAGACAATAAGTAAATTATGAAACACTTATGTATATTATGCTAATTCGCTCTGAATGAATGCCCGAACACTCGCAGCAAACTCTTCAAAAGCCGCAGGTAGTTTCGATATTAAGGGATGCAACGATTGACGATCCCATGCCACATAATCCTGTACGAGCGGTTTACGCAGCTTCACTAATTGAAGCAACGTCTCTGTCAAAGACTCGGAATAGGCGCCTTCCCCATGGACAATTTCTAAGATATCTTCATAACTGCTTGCGTCTCTCAGAATAAAAGCATCAATGAGCAAGCTCCCGATATCGGTCACTGTTTCAATCGCAAGATGCAGCACACGCTCCTGTGAGAGCTGCCAAACAAGATCCCGCTCGCCCTTGGCCCATTGTGCTTCTAATTGCTGGCTTGCCTCGGCCAATACGGCCAGAAATTCAATTCGTTCATCAATTTGTTCATGATTAATAAAATACATGGTCTATCTCCGTCCTCTTTTTCGCCATTTCGTCCAAATCAACATAGCAAAAAAAGTGATAACTACTAAAAATATGAGCAAAACGGCCTGCATCAGATATTCATAACTCACGTTCATTCACCCTCTTGATTGTTCACTTTGTACATGCTATCAACAGTTTATCTCGGGCAAGTGAGAGCGTCAAGCTACGTAAGGCTTTAACTGGCGAAGTTATTGTTCTCCTCCTAGGTTCATGGTACAGTGTACGGAGTGAATCTAAGGAGAATTTTCTCATGTCGCCCAAACCAAAACTGACAGAAATCGACATCGTACGTGCAATTGCCATCTTTGCTGTTCTACTTATTCATAGTACTTCAGGCGCTACTCAACTTCCCATAGGGACAGCCTCACAGACGTTATTTTTCATCTTAAATAAAGCAAGTTTGTTTACCGTTCCCTTATTCATTTGGATCAGCGGGCTCGTATTATTTTATTCCTACTATGATCGGTGGGAGCCTGGAATGACGTATGTATTTTGGATGAAGCGGCTGCAAAAGATTTTAATTCCATATATGCTGTGGTCCATCTTCTATTATATGTATAACCAAATCATGTTTCATGGCACGGTACATATCGACATGTTCTATTTATTGAAGCTGCTATTATCTGGAAACGCCAGCTATCATCTCTACTATATTGTAATTATTGTCCAATTTTACGTGCTATTCCCTTTCATCATGACGGCAGTCAAACGATATAGCTGGCTTCGCCAAGGACTGATTCCTCTAGGTATCGGCATTCAAGCGGCGATCTATACCTGCCATCACTGGATACATCCACTTCCGGAGTACGCTTCTTTGTTCGTCAGTTATACGGCAACTTTCTGCTTCGGAGCTTTCGCAGGTATTTACTATCCAACTTTAATCACGTGGGCGCTTCGTTACAAAAAGTGGATTGGGAGCATGGCCCTCCTCGCGGGCGGCGCTTTCGTCGGAATGCTCCTGCTTCAGCAATCTGCACTTGCCGATATCGAGAATACTTGGTTCGAGCTAGCGCTTCTCATCTACTGTTTAAGCGTCCCCCTCGTGTTCGTACCCTGGGCGCGCAAGCTGGAAGCAACTGGCTCACGCTTCGGCGCCATCTTATCTGCCTTAGGCACAGCCTCCTTCGGCATCTATCTCGTGCACCCCGCGATCCTCACACTGTGGGATCGCATGGATGTAGAGCCAGCGTCTGGGCGTCTCTGGCTCTATGATTTGCACACGCTAGCAGCCCTCTTCATCGGGCTGCTGGGCTCTTGGCTGCTCGCGCGCGGCTATGCGAGCCTCATGAAGAAAGGTTCCGCTCGATGATGAGCGGAACCTTTTATTTCATGCGCGCCAGCCAAGCCCAGCGCCGCTGTTGTCTGCGGCTGTAGCGAGGCAAGCCGCGGTAGATATCCAGCGCCTCAGTATAGGCGCGCTTGGCTTCGCCTTGTCGGCCCATCTGCTGATACAGCTGGCCGAGCCGGTAGTACGCCTCGACCGATGAGGAGTGGAGGTCGCGGAAATGTTCGATAAACTGCGCCGCCCGCTCCGGCGCAAGGGGAGCCAGAGCCTCGCCGAGGCGGAGGTAGGCTTCGCCATATTTTACACGCGGATTAAGGTCAATGGCTTTCAACATGAAAGATTCACCCTCAGCGATATGCCCTAATCGAAGATGACAGAGCCCAATTTCGTAATGAACATCGGCTGATTCCTGCATAATCGGAAGTGTTTGTTCCAAATAAGGCAGAGCTTCTTCAAACTTCTTACGCTCAATCAAGATACGCGCCAAATCTAGCTTAGCCGATGTATTGTGTGGATTCGCATGCAGATCTGACCGCAGCCGTGTTGCTCTGCGTTTTAATTGAAATGGCCTCGTCAAATTCGGAAGTATGCCCACGTATCTTCTGTCCAGGACGTATAGAATAACAAGTAAGATAAGTATGGCAAGGAACGGATTTCCCACAAGCCGCCAGATTAAACCAAATAGTAATATTTTGATAAGCAACGTCTATTCCCCCTTTTCAACCTCCTAATACTACCATATTATGCCAAACATATTCATCCCTCTCCTAGAAAAAATAGTTCGTCTTCCATCCGTCCATCTATGATTCGAGATTTTTCGCTAGCAGTGCTATACTAGAAAGAAAAAAGGGAGCTTTAACATGAAAGATTCGCATAAGGCCATTTGGCTCAAAAGAAAAAATCTAGGACGTCCTAAATATTTATTGTATTTCGGTCTACTGCCTTGGGGAGTCGGTTTGACGGTTCTCACTAGTTTATTTGAATTCCTAAGCTTCGGCTCCCTTAATCCCATCTGGGTTCCGATTCGATTAATTATTTTCTTCTTTATAGGCTTTTTCGTTGCGAATGGTCGCTGGGTTGCGATGGAATATCGCTTCGAAGCGCCAGGCCCAAGACGACCGTAAGGTCGTTTTTTTAATTAACTGGTCGGCGTAAACCAGATTTCCCTGAAATCGATCCATCCCAAATCATTGATCGTGACCCCTTTGATCGAGTCTTGATAGGTCGTTTGCTGCGATCGATGCAGGACGAACAGGAATGATTTCTCCGCTTGCAGCTCATCAATCAAGCCATGCAGACTCGCAATCCGCTCAGCCATGCTAGGATTACCTAGAATCCCCTCCATTTTCGCATCCACCCAAGCCACTCGCTCTTCATTCAGATGGGCACGTACATAACTATTGCTTTGCTTCAATGTCTGAATAATATGAAGATCATAATTGCTTTCCATACAAATATGGTACAAAATCAGATCCGCTTCATCAATCGTGTCCAGCCGCATCATATCAGCTTCACTGCGAATTGTGATTTCCACGGGAATGCCGATCTCCGCACACTGACGACATATCCACAGCGCATCTTCATTGTTATTCCTATACACATACATACGGAGAGATTCGCCTTGATAGCCCATTTCAGCGAGTAATTTTCGCGCTTCACTCTGATCTGTCCTAGACTTCGTAAGTGGATCCATTGTTGGCAAAAAGCTGCTCGCTGCCGCTTCCCGGAAACCCCCAAGCTCATCAATCATACGCTCACGGTCAATCACTAAATCTACTGCTTTTCGGAAATTAACATGACGCTGCGGACCCTTATTCTTTTGATTAAACGTTAGTAAACTACATCCCATGATGGACTGTTCGATCTGATGCCATTCCGAATCCTTATCAATCGCCCCAACCGGATTATGCGAATGGGGACCTCCGCGAAACACTTGAACTGTTTCCCAGCTTGGAGTCACCTCGCGTAGATCAGAGGGCAGCAACCAAATTTCGATCAAATCCATATGCGGCCTTACGCCAAAATAGTGGTCAAATGCACGAAGTTTACAAATGTAATCATCGTTGCGTTCCAGCCGGAACGGTCCTGTTCCTATTGGCATCCGACCAAATATCGATTCATTATCCTGGCAAATTTCCTCTGGCACAATCGCCATGGATGTGTGAGCAAGCTGCTGAAGGAACAGCACATTGGGTTGTTTCAATTCGATGGCAACCGCGCTTCGGTTCAACACCGTTACCGCATCAATACTTTCGGTCATCCAGCCTTGTGTGGCCGCTTGGCCTAATTGTTTCAAACGGAATAAGGAGTAGCTCACATCATGCGCGGTCATTTCTCTGCCGTGATGGAATAAGACGCCTTTTCGCAAATAAAACGTGTAATGCAAGCCATCCTCGCTGATTTCCCAATAGTGCGCTAAATGTGGTTCAATGACCTTCGTCTGCGGATTGTAGCGAATGAGCGTATCAAAAATTTGACTGACTAGATGAAAATCGAATGCAAAAAAAGAGTGCGCCGGATCCAGCGACACCAGCCATTTGTAGACCGGAATACGCAGTGTATCCTTGAAACGCTCCTCATGCTCAACCGCACGGTAGCCAAATAAGCTAAATAACCAATCGATGAAAGAGTCCTGCAAGGCCTCTCCTTTACCCAATTGGTGAATCAGCTCAATGGTACCTGTATAATCGCCTCGATTTGCAAGCGCCATCGCTTGCTTCGAGATCATATCCTCCGAGGAGACCAAAAAAGTAAGCTCTGAAACGTTCCCTCTACCCCGGCCTGGCTTCCAGGATATCCAGTTCTGCTCACTCATTTTTTTTAGCAAAATCTTTACATTTCGCGTTGAGCAGTAGAGTCTCTCCGCTAATTCCTCCAGCGTCACGGGCTGAGGTTCATGTTCAACGCCATGTTCAAAACCTGCTCGAAGCTCCAGAAAGTGAGTCAGCAGCTGCATCTTCAACATCCTTTCCATAAAAGGGGAAATAGTTGAAGTGAATTATACTCTTTTTGTTCCCCTTATTCCAGCGTAAACTAAACGTATCAGGAAAAGAAAGGAAAGTGATTACGAATGCAACCAACCGACATTTATGTCTCTGAGAAATTGATGGAGTGGCAACAGCATGATTTGGAAAGCCAATCCCGCGAACATTGGAAATGGAAAGGCGTTAAACAAAGAAAAGTTTACGTGCTACTGACTAGTTTATTCTTCTGGCTTTAAGCCGTTTCCTTATCACAACAACCAGCCAGATGAGTAATATCGCTCCAAGAATTCCAACGCTATCCATCACAACATCAATTGGATGGCCCGTTCGATCCTTCACGAACGTTTGATGCCATTCATCGGTCATCGCATACAGCACGGAAATCAGGAAGGAGCTACACAGAGCTATGGATAATCGCACAGGCTTCATTAGTAAAGCAATCGACCAGAGCAGGGCAAGCATCGCATATTCGCTGACGTGTCCTGCTTTTCTTATGAGGAATTCTATGAAATTGATCGGATCTTTCCACGAAACAACCTGCTTGTCATAGGTGAACTCTACATGGGGGAAATGCTCTTTCAATTGCGTAACGGATAGCTTTGATTCCAAAAAAGGCTTCAAGCTCTGCTGCTGATACGTCTGGGCCGACTTCATATAGATGACGGCCATCCACAGGATCGCCGCGACTAGGAACACGTAGAATACCGTTTTCGAGCGAATGAACTTCGGCATCGCGATGAGGGCCCCTTCCTACGGATTCATTTTTTTACGGATACTAAATAATGCGAAGAATTCAATAACCATTACATTCACCGCTGTAACGCCGTAGAACGCCATCCCGAACATCATTTGAAACTTATCCGTCGTTACGGATTTCCACCAAAAGACGGCTAATACCGTCATCACTACATTCAACGCGGTCGTAACCCAAAACGAGAACCCTAAGCGGTTCGTTGACCGCATCATGACAACACCAATTCCGAATGGCACCACAAAAATGATCCCTAAGATAATCCAATATAACACCGCGTTCGACACTCTCACGTCACTCCCAAACGATCAACTAGTTTATCCTACTAGGTTAGCATGAACATGCGAGTGAAAACAACGCTTCTCCCTCGTTTGCAACAGAAACGACAAACAGCTAGAGGGAATGATTTGCTCTTGAAAAAATCCTATGACTCAGGTCTTGCCTGACTTGTCATATTCATGTATAATACAAAAAGTCGACATTTGTAAGCGACATCACGGGGCCTTAGCTCAGCTGGGAGAGCGCATCGCTGGCAGCGATGAGGTCAGGGGTTCGATCCCCCTGGGCTCCATACAATAGAAACCACGATCCTTTTGGATCGTGGTTTTTTGTATGGATTATGGGGGTGAGAACCCCTGGAGGGTTCGTCCGCGCGGACGGAGCGAAGCGCAGGAGCACGGCGTCTGAATCCACCGCTAAATGGCTTCCTCGAGTTCGCTTCGTTAGCCATTTAAATCAGGATTCGGACATCCCTTGTTAGGTACTAGTTAAAACAGCTACCAAGAGTTCCCTGACAGCTTTACATTAGTGTGCTTGAGCTATTTTTTTTTTAATTCCTCGATTGAAATACCAGTGAGCTCGGATACAGACTCCAGATCCATTCCTTTGGCAATCATCTTAACAGCTACTTCAAGTCTACCTCTTAGCTCACCTTGCCGTTCTCCTTCTTCTCTTGCACCTTCCCTTAAAGATGCCTCATCATGCAAAGCCTTCTGTCTCATTTCATAAAGCCGACGCGCCTCTTCATCCTGGCTAAGAAATTCCAGAACAGTCATCGCTTTTCCAAGTTCAGGTTCCTGCATCTTCAACACCTCCCAATTATCGGTATTGTCACTTTTCAGAAAAAGCAACCAATTTAACAATCCACCAGATTTAGTTGTCGGTTGATGGTTTAATTTTGATAGTTCAAGAAAATGGATTTCAAGATCATCCGTCAATGAAATGCCACTACGGTCTTCCCTTAAATGAAAAACATTGTGGTAATGATCACTCGGAAGAATTGAAAAGTTAAGAATATTTATCGTAACGCACTTCTTTAAATTCTTGTATGGCTGACCTTCTTCAAGCTGACTTGCGTACTGCTTACTCCAATAATACAACGTCCTCTTCTCATTGTCATAGCGATTAAATAACTGCATTTCAATATTAATTAATTTGCCTTCCGTAGTTTTAGCTTGTATGTCAAATATAGATTGCTTATCTTGAGGAGAATCTTTATCGGTGTATGGGTTCATGAGGATAATTTCGGATAGTGGCGGTTCGCCGGCTTCTTGGAATGTACGGTTGAGAAACACCAACAGCACATCTTTATTTTCTTCGCTCCCGAATATTCGTTTAAAGACAAAATCGTTCTTCGGGTCAAGTAAATCTCTCATGAAAAATCCCCCCGTTCTTATTGCTTAATTATATCATGAAGCTTCTGACGATTGCATGAATGTCAACTTGATAGTTCTCCTAAATCTATAAACTTCTAAAATCTGAAATTAAACTACTGTAATCATTGGATTATTTTTAAAGAGAAGCGGAAGAGCGCATCTCTGCCAGCGATGCGCTCAGAGGTTCGGCTGCTCAGACGGAGCGAAGCGCAGGAGCACGGCGTCTGAATCCACCGCTAAATGGCTCCCTCGAGTTCGCTTTGTTAGCCATTTAAACCAGGATTCGGCCACCCCTCTTAGTTCCATTAGTACAGCAACCCCTAAAGCCTTGAGGTTAGTGGCTTTTTCATATGTTGCAGGGGTTAACATTTCAAAGATGAGCATTTAATAATTAGTAATTCTCACAATTTGGCTCAACGACCTTGAATATATATCGTTATTTCGATAAAATAACGATATACGACGAGAGGAGAATGAACATGCCCACTATTCGACCAAGTTCGGATCTACGAAATCATTACAACGAGATTTCTGAGTTTTGCCATAAATATGATGAACCTGTCTACATTACGAAGAATGGCCAAGGCGATTTAGCTGTAATGAGTATTGAAACCTACGAAAAAATAGTTGGAAAGTTCGAACTCTATAAGCTGCTGGATGAAGGTATCGAACAAGTGAGAAAGCAGAAGGTACGACCTTTTCATGAGGCACTTGCAGACATTGAGAAGGGAATTCAGGAGTGAGCCCAAAATATCGTATAGTGATCACTGAGCTCGCAGAAACCGATTTGCGAGACATCGCCAACTATATCTCAACCGAGTTATTGGAACCGAATACAGCACGTAAAATGATTAACAAAATAGCTGAGGTCATTTTTCAATTGGAGCACATGCCTTTTAGAAATGGATTAGTTCGTGATGAGCGTTTGGCCGTGAATGGCATTAGACATATACTTGTGGATTCATACATCGTATTTTATGTCATCTCAGAAAAAGAAGAAACCGTTACAATTATTCGTATTCTTTACGGAAAAAGGCAATGGAGCAGCTTACTCTAGAAACTTTTTGGTAGTAAAACCACCTCACTCGAGCTAGCCCATCGCTCCCTGCGATAGGCTAAAGTTACACTCTTACAGACATCCATCAAAACCCATGCTCCTCCGCATATTTCCCCCAATGCGGGCTTCGGCCGTCGATATCGATAAATCCGTATTCATCTGAAAGACCCCAAGAGCTCAATAGCTGCCCGGACTTCTCCGCCCTTTTAGAATCTGCAGCAAGTCTCGCAATTCCACGGGCAAGGAAGTAAGGCGTTTCTGATTGTAAAAAATGAATCTCTTTCTCCCCCACATCTCTCCAATTTGCTTCACTGACACCAAAGTAATCTAACATCGCTTCTGAGCGTAAGAATCCCGGTGTAACGGCTAACGCTGTCACCCCTTGGGCTTTCAAGTCCGCTGCCATGGCCTGTGCTAAATGCGAGACGCCTATTTTAGCGAGGCTATAAAATAAGTTCCCCCGATAGTGATACCCAACACCGTCTGTCACCTCAATAATAAGTCCCTTTTTATGTTTGACCATGAATTGAGCTGCGTAGTGAGCGGTCATAATATGAGAGTGAACGGCCTGTTGCTGAACAAGTAATCCATTGGCCAAAGATGTCTCCCAAAAGTTTTTCCCCCACTCAATTAGCGGATCTCCGCCCCAAACATCATTAACGAGTATGTCCAGTTGTTCATTTTGTTCCTCACGTATACGCTCAAACAACTTCTGAATCTCTTCTTCCTTCGTATGATCCACTTTCATAGGGATTCCTACGCCGCCAGCCGCGTTAATAAGTTCTGCGGTTTCCTCAATCGTCTCAGAGCGATTCATCGGTGAACGTTCGCCTCGAGTGGAACGTCCGGTTACATAGACTGTGGCCCCTGCTCGTCCAAGCTCTACAGCAATTGCTCGACCAGCCCCTCTGGTCGCTCCTGCTACGATTGCGATTTGATTTTGAAGTGGTTTTATTGACATGTTGAACCCAACCTTCCAAATGATATGGTGTTTCATTTACTTGCCCATTTAATAATAACGTCTTAATCATGTCATCAACTGTCATATATGTATGTTACAATTTGATTAGTTTAGGAGGTGCAGTTTTATGAGGGCGGATCGGTTATTGCAGATCATGCTGCTGTTAGAGTCTCGGGGTGGGTTTACAACACGTGAGCTTGCAGAAAAGCTTGAAGTTTCGGAGCGGACGATACATCGGGATATGGAGGCGCTGTCAATGGCTGGGGTCCCGGTATTCGCAGAACGCGGGGCCAAGGGCGGCTGGAAGCTGACGGAAGGTTATCGAATCGATTGGACTAGTCTGAGAAAGAGCGAATTGCTTTCTATACTTGCTTCTAAGCCTCAGCGCCATCTCATTGATTTAGGTCTTGGTGATGCGTACGAAGCAGCTGTCCAAAAGGTGCTGGTTTCTCTCTCTCCATCACTACGTCGTGATGCAGAATATATGCGGCAACGGGTATATGTTGATTCAGCCGGGTGGTATCCAACTAGAGAGGAACTCCCTTGGTTGTCTACCATTCAGGAAGCTGTCTGGGAAGACTGTAAATTACGGATGCAGTACGCTTCAAATCGTGATTCTGAGGCAAAGGAACGACTTGTAAGTCCGCTTGGTCTAGTTCTTAAAGGGTCGCTATGGTATCTCATAGCCGCTCGTGATGATCATGAACTTCGATCCTATCGCGTTTCCAGAATACAAAGCGCTGCCTTGATAAACGAGCCTGTCATCCGGCCTGAGAATTTTGACCTTGCTCTGTATTGGCACAAATCCGTAGAACGCTTTCGCAGCGAGCTTCCACAATACGTTGTACGTGCACAGATACATCTTAGTATTCTTTCTAGGCTTGAGCAGACTCGTTTTGTTCGTGTACAGACAGGACACGCTATTTCCACTGAACAAGATTGGGTTCAAGCGGACTTGGCGTTTCATACAATGGAATCTGCTTGTGAGATATTACTTGGGTTTGGCCGTAACGTTCTCGTTTTAGAACCGCGAGAGCTGCGCAACTCCCTACAGGAAACGGCGAATCACATCGTAAACATGTATCATTCAACCTAACAGAAAACTCAATTGATAACTAAAATTAATGATGATATTGTTAAAAATAGCTTCAAATCACTTATATCCATATATCAGATGCGCAAATTCATCCTAACGATAATTAATGACGTGTTTTATGAAAATTGGATAAGGAGGGGTTGTCATGAACAATAATCAACAGTCCAAAGCTGACAAACTTGTTGGACAAACAGCATCGGCGGGTTATCAAATTGGGGTTCGGAGGATATTTCCAATTTCGCCAGAAGAGGCTTGGGCGTTTCTTATCTCTTCCGAAGGGCTAGGATTATGGCTCGGTAACATAAATGGCCTAGCTATTAACGAGGGGGAGACCTTTACGACAAGTGAGGGTAATTCGGGTGAATTTAGAGTCGTCAAACCATTTCAACAACTTTGCTTAAAATGGAGAAAGAACGAATGGGCAAAGCCATCTACGCTGCAAATCCGCTTGATCTCCGATAATCCTGATCGAACAACGATCAGCTTCCATCAAGAGAATCTGGACAATGCGAATACGCGTGAACAAATGAAGCTTCACTGGGAAAATGTTCTGACGACAATCAAGCATCAAACAAGTCATTCCGACAATCCCCCGGTTATTCCCGATTAGTCCAGCCTATTCTTCTTGTCCAGGTTGTGTTCATATTTAACGAAACCTATTCCTTGACGGCACCGATTGAAATTCCACTAACAAAAAAACGTTGCAGGAACGCATACACCACCAATATGGGCAGTGCACCAATAAAAATTTGAGACGCTCGAATCGTTCGTTGTGATTGACTCGCAACCGCTGATAGATCAATCTTCGACATATCTGCTTGGACGATTATGGTTTGCATAAAGCTTGCAAGTGGAAGATGTTCTGCATCCTTCATATAAATCAAGCCATCGAAATACGCGTTCCAGTGTCCTACCATCGTAAACAAGGTAATTGTCGCAATAGCTGGCAACGAGATGGGCAAGTAAATCATAAAGAAGGTTCGAAAATGACCCGCTCCATCAATAAAAGCAGCCTCCTCGAGATCTTTAGGAACGTTCCGAAAGAAGTTCAGAAGTAGAATGAGATTATAGACCGCCACCATGCCTGGCAGAATGAGCGCCCACATCGTGTTCATTAAACCAAGCTTATAGATAAGGATATAGTTCGGAATTAAGCCCCCGTTGAACAGCATGGTGATGACAAAATACCAGAGATAGCCGGTACGCGCGCGAAAGACGCGAGTATCCTTCGAGAGTGCGTAAGCCGCTATCGCATTAACGAACATCGCCATCGCTGTTCCAACAACAGTTCGCTTAATAGAAACCCCAAGTGAGGTAAGAAATTGCGCATTGTTAAACGTTTTTTCATAGGCTTCGAATGTAAAGCCAATCGGCCAAAAGGTAACGAGCCCAGCGTTAGCGGGAGCATTTGAGCTTAAAGAGACCATTAACAAATGGAATAACGGAAGTAAACAAAGAACAGAGATGATGATCAACAAGGTATTGTTAAACACGGAAAATATGCGATAAGATAACGTTTTGTGATACATATGATGTCCTCCTTCAAGTTTTCCTAGGAAAACTAACTTCGTAAGCATTCAATTAAAAAATTCGATACCCCGCAAAACGATAAGCAAGACGATAGGATATCATGATTAGAACTAAACTGATCACTGATTTGAATAAACCTACTGCCGTTGCGAAGCTGAACTGCCCACTAAGAAGACCTTCCCGGTACACAAATGTGTCGATAATATCACCCTGTTGATAGATCAGAGGACTATACAAGTTAAACACTTGGTCGAAATTGGCATTCAATACATTGCCCAGTGCCAACGTCGCAACTACAATTGCGATCGGTATCAATGAGGGAATGGTAACATGTAACGCCTGCTTTAGCCGGCTCGCTCCATCCACTTCTGCTGCTTCGTACAGTGCTGGATTAATGCCCGTTAACGCCGCTAGGAAGAATATCGTATTGAACCCAAATTCTTTCCAGACATCACTGAAG
Source organism: Paenibacillus pectinilyticus (assembly GCF_001700435.1). GTDB lineage: Bacteria > Bacillota > Bacilli > Paenibacillales > NBRC-103111 > Paenibacillus_E > Paenibacillus_E pectinilyticus. The sequence continues at coordinate 377,124 of NZ_LYPC01000027.1, read as the reverse complement.
ATAATGGTAAAACGGAACCAACTGCCATCCCCGAGGAAGAATATCGGCTTAATGCCAAACACACTGGTAAGGAATTGGTTAACAAGTCCCGTTTGAGAAAGCAAATCAATCAGTATCCCTGCGAGAGTGACCCATGAAAGAAAATGAGGAAAGTAGACCAGTGTTTGAATCGATCTTTTGAGCCCCTTTTTCCTTACCTCATTCAATAAAAGAGCAAAAATAAACGGGATGATTAAATTCATAACGATCTTCGTACAGGCAAAGAATAGGGTGTTCCACGTAATTTTCAAAAAGTAGTCATTCTCAAACATATAACGAAAATGCTTCAAGCCGACCCACGGCGAGCCGGTTATTCCCAATGCTGACTTATAATCTTGAAACGCCATCACGATCCCTGTCATGGGAACATATGAAAAAACAAAAACTAATATAACAGCCGGCAGCACCATCAGATGCAGCATCCATGGCTGCTTGTAGCCGCTTTTCCTTTTCGCGCGCTCGGTGTCCTTGTGGGTCACTTGATGTCCTATATTCGCTCCCATCGCTCTCTACCCCGTTCCATAAATCTCATTTGTGTATTTCGAGAAACCCTGATATATATAGTAACAACAAACTCTACGGTTAAACTATAAGACATTGTTAGGATAGATAGGGTTTTGTTAGGGACATCTTCTGGGGGGATCAGTTATGGAGCTGCAAAGAGGTATTGGGTTTGTCAAAAGAAGGGTTAGTTTCAAGTTTAGTCTATTTACCAAAATGAACGGTCTTATTCTCATTTTGTTCATCCCGATCATTCTTGTATTTACCTATTCCAACCGAATCGCGTTTGATGTTATCGGCAAGGAGCTTCAAGTTTCTAACATCAAACAACTCTCTTTCTTGTCCAGTCAAATTGATTCGCGGATCAATCAGATGATGGACTTTGTCATGACTTTTTCCAAAGATCCGAATGTTCAGAAGTTTAATGGGTTGAATATCTGGGAAGATCGCTATGATCGCATGCAGACGAGATATGTGGTCCAGGAAAAGATGGTGCTGCAGTCCGGTATAATGAACATTTGGCCAGTCAAATACACGGTGTATTCCCAACAGAACAAGGAAACCATTTCGAATGCGACGAAAACATTCGCGTATGATGAGGAGTATTTGAAAAGGAATATGACTGGAAAATGGACCTATGGTGATGGAGACGTCGTGGCTCCAGGCACGCCGCAATCCTTTTATTGGTTCTATACGGATTCATTCGGTCAACAAAACACGCTTAACGGAAGCAATTTGGTCGTTGAGGCCAGCTTTGGTCACGAAAATATTCAAAATATGCTGGACACCTATAAAGAAGGCGGTCAAGGAGATCCTTTCTTTTATCACAAAGGCGAGACTCCGATCCTTAACCGCAGTGCGTCGAAGCAGCTTTCGGATGACTTGATCCGTTATTTGGACGGCCAGTCTCTGAAAGATACGATGCAGCAGGTCGTTCGATTAGAAAATAAAAATTATTTGGTTAGTGCGGTGAAATCTCCCCTCTTGGATTGGCATCTGGTTGATATTGTTCCACTCGACCAAATATTAGGCCCCATCTCGTTTAGTCGTAATTTATTTTATTTGGCGATGGTTCTCCTATTTGTTGTTGGTATTTCTGCTTCTGTATTGCTATACCGGAATGTCCAACGTCCGATCAGAAAGCTGATTCGCGGATTACAGAGTGTGCAACGGGGGGATTTCTCGGTAAGGATCAACCCCAATGTAAACAACGAGTTTTCTTTTCTCTTCTATCGGTTTAATGATATGTCTCAGCAAATTCAGAGCTTAATCGAAAACGTACTGAATGAGAAACTTCGGGCTCGGGACGCGATTTTGAAACAATTACAGGCTCAAATTAATCCGCATTTTCTTTATAACTGCCTCGGCTACATTGTGAATATGGCCCAGATGAAGAACGAAGAAGCTGTCGTGTCCATGGCTTATAATCTAAGCGCCTATTACCGGTACACGACCCGCATGGAGCGGCAAACGGCTAGTCTGGATGAAGAAATAAAATTGATTATCAACTATCTGGACATTCAGAAGCTGCGTAACGGCCGAATCTATTACACAATCGATATCCCACCTGACATGCTGAATCAACAAGTTCCGCGCTTAATGCTGCAGCCCATCGTGGAAAATGCCGTCATTCATGGCGTAGGCAAATCGTATTCATCGGGTGAAATTCGAATAAGCGGCGAGATGGCGAACGGCTGCTGCCGGATTTACATCGATGACGATGGTCCAGGCATGGCGGAGGATCAGCAAGAGGCCCTAAATCGTAAGCTGCGCGAGCCGCTGCAGGAGCAAATGGGCTGCGGCCTTTGGAATACCAATCAGCGTATCATCCATCAATTCGGCGGTCTTTCCCATCTTCATTTTACAAAATCACATCTAGGCGGTTTCCGAACTGAAATAGTTTGGGAGATCAACTCTGGGGAAGAACATCGCCATCATCCATTCATTCAAGGAGACAAATAACCATGCAGATGATCATAGTAGACGATGAAGCACATTGGGTAGACAACCTTGCTATGCACAAACCTTGGCACACACTAGGGATCGAACAGGTTCACAAAGCGTATTCAGCACATGAGGCTCTTCAAATCCTTGAGACGCACCCTATCGATATTGTCTTATCGGATATCCTGATGCCCGAAATGACAGGCATAGAGTTGATAGAACGCATTCGTATGTTTGACAAAAAAATAAAATGCATTATTTTATCCGGTCATTCTGACTTTGAATTTACGAAAGAGGCCGTTCGGAACCAAGCGGTAGACTACCTCTTGAAACCACCGACTGACAATGAATTATTCGGAGCTGTCAAAGCAGCTATCGATCAGTTGAATACCGAATGGGAAAGCATCAGCTCCAATGAGCGCACTCAGTTCACCCTTCGTGAGAATTTACCTTATCTGCGTGGTCAGCTGCTACTTGACGCCTTGCGGGGTTATCGCATGCCCACTGATGAATGGAGCCGGAAGCTGGAGAGTTACGGGTTACCTTTCTACGAGGGCGACTGTGCCCTTGTCCTCGTGCGAATGGAAGAAGAATTCGAACAATATTCCAACAATGGTCAACAGTTGATGGAATATGCCATCATCAATATGGCCGAAGAGATTATTGGCGAATATGCAGAGGTCTGGGGGGTGAAGGAGGAGCATGGCTATCTTGCCTTTCTGCTTCAGCTCAAGGGGGATCTTTCTCTCCCCGGCAAAGATACGATGCTAGAAAAGCTGGCTATGCAGCTTCAGTATAAAGTGAAACAGTTCTTAAAAGGATCACTGTCGATCGTCATCACGGATTTGTTCCAGTTCCCCAATCAGTTACCGGACAACTACAGGAAAGCATCGGCCTATTTCCGACAAATTGTCGGTGACGAGCGAGAATTTGTTCTTCGCGTCAGTGAATTAGAGACGAACATTTCAGAGGGAACCTTGGACGCCATCCAGCTCCCTCCTACATTGATTCATTTACTGGAGGCTGGGCGCTGGGAAGCCGCTGAAGAGAAACTGGCAAGCATATTTACGGAGTTGGAGCAGAGATGGTCCGAATCTTGGGAGCACTGTATGGAGGCTGGATTTGTAATCGCTTCTTCCTTCACTCATCTTACCCATCGAAATGGCTATACGCTGACCAAGTTATTAGGACCAGATATTGAACCTTTGCAGAACGGAGATGCATTCACCTCCATCAGTAAACTTCGAAAGTGGTCGCTGGGCGTACTGAGTAAGCTCAAAGAAAATACATCGAATGAAGTCAAAGATATTCGTTCCCTATATGTGAAAAAAGTACAGGATTTTGCAGAGAAAAACCTGCATCTTGACGTATCGCTCCGTGCGCTCGCCGACCATGTGAACCTGCACCCGACACATCTATCTAAAATTTATAAGATTGAAACCGGCCAAGGCATCAGCGATTACATGATCTCTCTCCGCATGGAACGTGCCAGCCATTTGCTAAAAACAACGGACAAAAAAGTATATGAAATTAGCATGGACGTCGGTTATTTGGATCCCGCCTATTTTATTAAAGTGTTTAAAAAACAATTCACTGTTACACCGCAAGAATATAGAGACGGCATCTAATTGCCTAACAAAGTCTTACGGAAACTAAGATTATCATATAGATACCATCCCCAATAAGTTGGTAGAGTTAGCATGTAGTTATTTTACACCGCAGGGGGAGATCACCAATGAGTAAATTCAAAAAACCATGGATGCTGCTCACAGTCACAGCACTTATGCTTGTTACAGCATGTACTGGAAAATCTGGGGAGAACGCACAGCCATCCAATTCCGCTTCAAACGAGTCCGCATCGTCTGATGCTGCATTCAAGAAAGGCAAATACGATCCGCCGATTGAGATTAGCACTGTATTAATGCCTAAGAAATATGTGAAAGGCGATACGAAAGAAAATAATGTTCATGACCGTTGGATGCTGGAACAATTCGGTATCAAGCATAAAGACACTTGGTATCCTGCAGGCGCGGATCAATATAAGCAAAAGCTTCAACTTGCGATTGCTTCCGGCGAGAAGTTGCCTGATTTCGTATTCGTACCGACTGATCCTGTTCTGACCAACCAACTGATTGATTCCGGTCAGTTCGTGCCCATTGATGCCCTATTTGAGAAGTACGCCAATAAAATATGGAAAGACCATACGATTCAGCATCCAGAATTGTGGTACCCTTTCACTCGGAATGGCAAGAAGTATAACCTGCCGATTCTTGAATATACCGACAACGACGATACCATGTTATGGCTGCGGGAAGATTGGATGGAAAAGCTGCATCTTTCAGCTCCCAAGACAATTGCAGATTTAGAAAACGTAATGGACAAATTCAAGAATCAGAACCCGGACGGGCTTGCTGCTAAGGATGTCTATCCGCTCGCGATTTCATTGAAGAACAATACGAACACTTGGATGGGCGGACTTGATTGGCTGTTCGGAGCTTATGGCTCTGTTGAGGAGCAATGGAACAAAGATGCAAGTGGCAATCTTGAATATGGTTCTGTTAATCCAGGAGCCAAGAAAGCACTTGCCAAATTGCAAGAATGGATGAACAAAGGCTATATACATCCGGATGCCGCTTTGTGGGACGAGGGGAAATCAGCTGAGATCTGGACCAAAGGAAATGCAGGGGTTCTGCCTGGCGCTAACTGGGTTCCTGACTGGCCAGCTCCGGATTTGTTAAAGAACGTAAAAGGCTCGAAATATAAAGCTTATCCGGTTCCTACTGGTCCAGACGGACTTGCGGGTACGAAGTGGCAAAACAGCGGTGTGAACAGCTCCTTTATGATTAATAAAGATGCCAAACACCCAGAAGCATTCTTCCTATACTACAACTACATGCTTGATAACCTGGCTAACCCGCAAACCGGCAGCAAGTTCGAATATGGCTTTGCACAAGGCTACGACTGGGATATCATAGATGGCAAACCGACTAGTGATAAAGAGAAAATCAAGGACTTCTCCAATGAGTTCAGCTTCATAACCGGACCTGCACGTATTCCAGATCTGTACTTCAAATCGCTGGTTAAGCTTGCTGAAGGTAAGAAGCCTGAAACTCCATACGAGAAGCAGCTCGCTGATTTCCGCAAACCAGAAAACTGGGATGCTGCGAAAGTCGTGATGTCCCAAATGGACATCCGCAAACAGAACTATTTCACTGGTGCAGCAACGCCTACGATGATATCGAAATGGAATCTTTTGCGCCAATCCGAGCTTGAAACCTTCAACAAAATCATTTATGGCAAGCTGCCAGTCAATGCGTTTGACGAATTCGTCGCCAGCTGGAAGGCGAATGGCGGGGATCAAACAACGAAGGAAGTTAACGAGTGGTTCTTGTCTGTGTCCAAAAAATAGAATGTAAATATGGAGCTAGGCGACTTTACGCGCCTAGCTCTTTTTAGGTTCCCTTATTAGACATCACAATTTCCCAAAATTCAAATCCTTAAACTCGATTTTGCTGCAAAAGGCGAAGTGCTTTATACTTCGCTTTTCTTCCTCAGGAAGCTTCGCCAATTCGGGATTACCTTGCAGGCTGCCAAGCCCCGACTGGTCCTGATCGATCCAACGATTCATGATTTCCCGGATGATTTCGTCAAGGCTCTGATCGTGCCCGGATCGGTTTTTATGCATGACAGGTATCCACTTTTTACCGAATTTCACATGCGAGCGTTCATCAATAATATCAATTTCCGCTGTCATACCCGATAGAATGTCCCCCTTCTCATAGTAGGTTTCCATGGATTTCTTCTTCCTCGTGAAGGAACATGTCTCCCCCACCATCGAAAGCTCCGAATAATAATTTTCCAGCTCATGAATCGCATCATCCCCATACGGTATGGCAAATTCACTCGTGTCAAAGCCCATTTGCTGTAGACGGCGCACCCCCATTTGATGATGGCGAGTCTCATCCCAAATATGGCGGCTAAAGTCGCAATAGAATTCGAATGGCATATCGGAAAGCCCGAAAAATACGTAGCACATCGGATCGACGACTTGAATTTCGGTCATATAATGCCACATGAAAATTTTTAAATTATCCGCAACTTCTACAGGCGGGATGAATTCATCTGTCGTCTTCACGTTATTTGGCTTCGCTCGTTTACGAGGTGCAGGACCTAATGGTTCGGTAATCGGGAACAATGGCGCAACCCCTCCAAACGTTTCCTGCTTCTCATCCACGCCACCTGCATACAGGAGTGACGCACGCACATATGTTCGGAATCGATTTACACTTTGCAGAAGCTCCAGTTGCTTAACAGCTTCATGGACGATCAGTCTCGCCCATTCGTTATGTTTGCGTTTCTTTGGGATAATGTCCTGAAGAAGCTCGATCGTAGGCGCATCGAAAATAGGGTCCAACGCTTCCTGTAACCGTTCATAAGCATCCATCATAGACCGGTTGAATTCTAGGAACCACCCTGCCATAAAGGCCATAAACGTATCTGCGCGCGAAATATTTTGTATAAGTGCTTCCAGCGCGGCAGACGGAATGGTCACCTTACTGTTACCTGCCAATTCCTCCTTACGACTGCGTAGCTGTTCAGCGAAAGTCATTTGATGCCACATGATATGGGTCATCTCGCATTTCCATGCCAGTTCAGGTGCAGCAGGAACCCATCCAGCGATAATTCGCGAAGAGGCCCACTCCAGAAAAACAAGTCGATTCAATGATTGAACCTGATCTGCGACCCTCATCCAATAGCCACCTAACTGATTCTGAAACGATTCGGATTGAAAGGTTTCAATGGGGAATGATTGTGTCATTGTCAAATCCTCTCTTCCATGTGAGAATAAAGAAATCGTTGCTTTTTCTTTCATTGTAAGGGGTTTCAATAATACAGTCTTGGTCTATTCTGTGAGGTTATGAGGTGATTCTGCGAAGTGGATACGAAAGCACTATTCTATACGGATGCCATGTGGTTAGAAAGCACAGAATTCCCCTTTTACACCGCGCGTTATACCTTCTCACCCGGTGAGGTCATTCCGCTGCACGCACATCAGTTCGTCGAATTCGTCTATGTATCGGAAGGTGTCGGACGTCACACGTATCGAGGGCAGTCGTTTGATATTTCGAAAGGTGATGTTTTCGTAATCGAACCTTATGTTCCACATGCTTATGAGGCAAGTGATGGCACTTTGGTCGTCTACAATATTCTATTTCAATCATCTGTCCTTGAATCAGAGATTCGAGCGTTGTCCAAAGAAGCTTCCTTCCTAGATTTTTATTATATGGAGCCGTTCTTCCGCAACTATGCTGGTTTTCAGACTAGGTTACAATTACATCAACATGAGCACATGGAAATCGTCTTGCATCTAGATCGACTCCTGCAAGAATTTCAACATAAAGCGATGGGCTATCGCATTATCATAAAAAATCGTTTAATCGAGCTATTCATAGACTTAAGCCGCCGCTATGCGAGCTACACGCATCCATCTTGGCCCCCCTTGCAAGACTTCGGCGCCTTGTTCGAGGATATGGCCAAATTTATCTCGCTTCACTACGCAAGTCCATTACAACTGGAGCAAATGAGCTCACTTAGCGGGATGAGTCTTTCAACATTTTCGGTGAAATTCAAGCAGCATTTCGGAAAAACGTTCGTCGAGTATCGAAACGCGATTCGCATACAAGTCGCTCAAGATCTACTTATCCGCACAGATAGCAAAATTGCTGCAATTGCGGAACAGGTCGGATTTGAAGACCTGAGCTTCTTTAACAAGCTTTTCAAACGGATTACAAAACAATCCCCCAAAGATTTCCGTGAGGGTAAATCGATTTCAAGAATAAGAACATCATGTTGAAGCAAACTAAGCTGTCTTACCAAACTAACCTAAGGGAGTGACGTTCATGCGCGAGGGATTAATTCCTGCTGTTCTTGGAACTGTTGTTTCTGCGTCTGGTGCTACCATGCTGAAAAGCAAGTATAAGCTTCTAGGTGTTGGTGTTCTTGGCTTTGGGGTTGCTCATGTCATTCTAGGAGCCATTGATTTAGTCGAGCATCGATAAATTTGGTGAGAACAAGGGAGGCACGCTGTGCCTCCTTCCCTATTTCCACTTTAAGAACCCTACAACTCCAATTTCAACCTGCTCATGAAGCTCTTCATCCACTTCGCTCCTTTTCTGTTGCCAATATGCACCCAACCGAGAGGCACGACACGATTTTCAGGGGTATCCACAGGTAAGAGGACGTAATCTTTATTGAATAAACGATCCTCGACAGTAAAGCTATAATCCAATCCTAAGGTAATGGCCAACTCTTCTTTCAAGGCACGTTTAATGGCTTCTGTATTATTGGTCGTGAACAGCACATCGGCGGGTCCGTATGTGAGAGCAATTTGATCCACAAACCAACGAACATAATCTTCCTGATATAAAACAAGTGGAACTGGAAGAATATCTGTGGGTTTGAGCGATTCCTGTAAGGCCAGCTTCCCATTTCTACTGACGCAGCAGACCATTCTAGCATCAACCAATTGATCAAAAATAAGATCAACTAAGCTTGGTTCCAGCTCCTCATACCTAACTATGAGCCCCAAATCAATGTGATTATGATGAATATCGTTCAGAATGTCCTGCGAACTTTTTTCGGAAATTTCAATTCGAACGTGCGGATAATCTTTTTTATAACTTGCAATCGTTTTAACTAATAAAGACATAGGACCAGGAATCGTAGCTATTCGTATTTCGCCTGTAATTGTGCTTGTAAAGCTCTGTGCCTCATCCTTGAGTTCCTGTACCTTATCCAGTACCTCAGCAGCCTTTTGAATAAGAACCCTTCCTTCGGGCGTTGGCACGGTACCTTGCCTAGAACGCGTAAATAATTTCACACCGAGCTCGGATTCCAAATTAGAAATAGACTGGCTTAACGCGGATAATGTCATATGCAAATGCTGAGATGCCGCGGAGAGTGAATTCATTTTCGCAACTTCCACCACATACGCCAACTGTTCCATATTCATCGCAGACAACCTTTAATTGAATTTAAGTAAGGCTAAGTTATCCTTAATTTAATCAGAAGGACATTAGACTTATACTAGATATGTAACGTTGTTGTTGCTGTTTAACTTGTCTGACCGATTACACTTTCATATCATAACTAAAGGCAGGGATTCCTATGCGATTTCAAAATAAAATAGTGATTGTTACCGGTGGCGCAAGCGGAATTGGTGAGGAAACAGCTCGATTATTTGCGGTTGAAGGCGCGAAGGTTGTCATTGCCGACTTCTCTGATCGAGGCTCAATCGTTTCGGAAGAACTCAATGCCCAGGGCCATGATTCGTTATTCGTGAAAACGGATGTGACCAAAGAGTCCGACGTCCAAACGATGATTCAAGAAACGGTTAAAGCTTATGGTAAGCTCGATATCCTATTTGCTAATGCAGGTATTGCCAACGATGCGCCCGCTCATAAATTATCCTATGAACTGTGGCAAAAAACGATTGATATCAATCTATCCGGCGTCTTCCTTTGTGACAAATATGCAATTGAACAAATGCTTCTCCAAGGCACTGGGGGCGCAATCGTGAACTGCGGTTCCATTCACAGCCATGTAGGTAAAAGCGGTGTAACAGCGTATGCTGCGGCCAAAGGCGGCGTAAAATTATTAACACAAAGCTTAGGTGTTACTTATGGGAAAGAAGGCATTCGCGTGAATGCCATTTGTCCTGGCTACATTGATACACCATTGATTGCAGGTCGTAATGAAGCTCTTAACGAGCACCTCATTAGTCTGCATCCTGTTGGCCGCCTAGGCAGACCTGATGAAGTCGCCAAAGCTGTACTTTTCCTTGCTAGCGATGACGCCTCGTTCATTACGGGGACAAGCCTCTTGGTAGACGGCGGATATACAGCTCAATAAGCAATTGCCTTTGATAACCCATAAAACCCCATGTCCTCGGACACGGGGTTTTCGTCAATCACTTCAACTTCTTTCGATCGCGATATTGTTTCGGCGTGACACCGGCATGTTTTTTGAATGACTTGATGAAGTGCGTCTGGTCATAGTAGTTCAATCGGGTCGCAATCGTGGAGACCGATTCACTTGTGAAATCCAGCAGTTTCTTAGCTTCTTCCATTTTTTCCTGTTGGATAAAGGTAGTGATCGTTATGCCTGTTTCCTTCTTGAAAAGAGAGGATAAATACGTTCCGTTCAAGCCTGTCTGTTCAGCCAGCTCCGCAATGGGCAGTGCTTCATACAGATGATTGTAAATATATTCGCGGCACTTCGCGATTGGCTTCGAAACAGCCCCTTTGCGGTTCTCGCTTACGCGCCCTGCAATATCCAAGAAGGCATCAATCATTGCCGTTTCTACCGCGCGAACATCCGTCAGATCTTCAATGTGTTGAATATACGTATCGCTTAAGCGGTACGCTAACTCCGTATATAGTCCACCCTCTATCGCCGCGCGAACGGCTACAGCAATCCCGCAGATAGCAATATTTTTGCGGCTTCTCAAATGACTCCGTTTGGAAAGCGTGCCCGCCTCCCCAATCGATCCCATGACAAACATATTCTTAAGTGCTGATTTATCCCCATTTTTAATATGCCGTAATAAGATTTGTTCAATCTCTGGACTCGTGTGAAGGCTAGCAAACTCTTTCATGTCGGACATTGAGAGCTCAATGGCTTCCTCCGAAACAAACCGTTGCCCCAACCGAAAATTAAGTTCAAGCACATCAGTCAGTTCTAACGCCTCTCGATTCACAATCCAATGCATCATCAACCCCATGTGAAATAATCGCTGTTTGGAAACAATCGTTAGACTATGTAAATAGTCAGCCCATATCGGCTGCAATTTCGTTGGAACCTCACTATCATTCATGAGATTTCGAATGGTCTCCTCTGCTACCCTATGATCAATCGTGGGGCCAACAACGAATGTCCCTATGCGTTTCCCTTCCGAATAAACAGGCTGCAAGACAAACTGTTCCAGAAACTCTGTTGTTTGGATAACTGGAAATGTCTTATCCCACGTTCGCTTAATCAGTTGTCGCAAATATTCGGGATTGTGTATCGCAGAAAAAGAAAGATGAACATCGCTTTCGATAAATTCTTTATCTTCTGTGACATCTTCACTCAACCAATAGACAGGTAGCAGCAAGCTTTCATAAATACTTTCGGCTAAAAAGGCAGGATTAAATTCCATCTATTGACTCCTAATAAATATACTGTTTTTCAAATAATCATACCATATTTACGAGAGAGTGATCATCTATAATGAGTGAGTAGCCAGAAATGAAAACGCTTCATATATCTAACATTTAACATTAGGGGGATTTCTAAAATGAATCGTGACATACACAAGATCGTTTCACAAATGACTTTAGAAGAAAAAGCTAATCTATGTTCCGGTTTAGATGTTTGGCATTTGAAGGGTGTTGAGCGTTTAGGTATTCCATCCATTATGGTTGCCAATGGCCCTAATGGTCTTAATAAACAAGCTGCTGCTGGTGAGGGCATTAATATGAATGCTGGCATTCCCTCCACTTGCTTTCCAACCGCTGCCGGGCTAGCGAGTACGTGGAACCGTGATTTGATCCGCGAAGTCGGGGTCGCACTTGGCGAGGTGTGCCAAGCTGAGAATGTGGCTGTATTGCTTGGACCTGGGGCCAACATTAAACGTTCACCACTGGGTGGACGTAACTTCGAATATTTTTCTGAGGATCCCTACCTTTCTTCTGAGATTGCTGCTAGTCATATCCAAGGCGTACAAAGTCAAGGTGTTGGTACTTCACTCAAGCATTTTGCAGCGAACAACCAAGAACATCACCGGATGTCCTATGATGCAATTATCGACGAGCGCACACTTCGCGAAATTTATTTAGCCAGCTTTGAAGGAGCGGTTAAAAAAGGTCAACCTTGGACATTGATGACCGCTTACAACAAAATTAACGGCAGTTATGCCTCCCAAAATGAGCATTTATTAGGCGACGTACTCCGCAATGAGTGGGGTTTTGAAGGCTTAATCGTCTCCGATTGGGGCGCGGTTGATCAAATCGTCGATTCCTTAGCTGGCGGTCTTGAGCTTGAAATGCCTGGAAATAGCCTCAGTGCGGGTAAAATCCTTCATGCTGTGAATCATGAGAAGTTGTCCGAGGACGTGCTTGATGTCGCGGTAGAACGGATGCTTCAACTTATTTTTATGCACCTAGATAACAAAAAAGAGAATGCTTCCTTCGATTCTGAGCAACATCACCAACTGGCACGTCGAGTAGCTAGCGAAAGTATGGTTCTTTTGAAAAATGAAGATGGCCTACTTCCGCTGGATAAAAACCGTAAAGTGGCGATTATCGGCGCGCTTGCAGAGAAGCCGAAATACCAAGGCAGCGGCAGTGCTTTTGTCGTGCCAACGCGGGTTGAGATTCCGCTTGATGAAATCAAGCAGCTTGCTGCAAATCCAAATTTTATCACGTATGCACCTGGGTATGCTTTAGATACAGAAGATGTCGACCAAGGTCTCGTCGAAGAAGCCAAGCTAGCTGCTCAATCTGCTGAGATAACCGTTATTTTCGCAGGGTTACCTGATGGATTCGAATCCGAATTGGCTGACCGCGCGCACTTGAAGCTGCCTGAAAACCAACGACAACTCATTGAAGCGGTTTCCTCTGTTCAGGGCAACGTCGTCGTCGTTTTGATGAACGGCTCCGCCTTAGAAATGCCTTGGGCCCCTTCTGTTGGCGCCATTGTTGAAACGTACTTAGCCGGCCAAGCTGTTGGCAGTGCAATCGCGCATGTCCTATTCGGTGAATCCAATCCAAGCGGCAAATTAGCAGAGACGTTCCCTTTGAAGTTGGAAGACAATCCTTCCTACCTGAACTTCCCTGGCGAAGGCGATCGCGTGGAATATAAGGAAGGTATCTTCGTAGGATATCGCTACTATGACAAGAAAAAAATGCAAACCCTTTTCCCATTCGGACACGGACTCAGTTATACAACCTTTGCTTATTCGAACCTGATTATCAGCCGCAGTGAATTGATGGATACAGAAACCGTTGATGTTCAAGTCACTCTCACCAATACCGGAACTCGTGCAGGGAAAGAAACCGTTCAACTGTATGTGAAAGACATCGAAAGCTCTGTCAGCAGACCCGACAAAGAATTGAAAGAGTTTGCGAAAGTTGAATTACAGCCAGGCGAACAGACGACAGTCTCATTTACACTCGATAAAAGAGCCTTCGCTTATTACAATGTCGCACTGAAGGATTGGCACGTTGAAAGCGGCGAATTCGAGATTATGATCGGTGGATCGTCCAGGGCGATTGCCTTGCAAGCTAAGCTTCAAGTGACTTCTACGGTAGCGGTTCCTCAAACATTTACACGCAACTCTTTACTTGGTGATCTTATGAGAAACCCAATTGCTGCACCGATGATGCAAGCACTTACGCAGAACTTCCAAGCTTCCATGGGGATCTCCGATGGGGACGAGAAAATGGCCAAGATCATGCAAGCCGCACTGGTTTCCATGCCACTCCGTAACTTAGTTACGTTCAGCCAAGGCGCTTTCTCAGACGAAATGGTTGAACATCTACTCCTCCAACTGAACGCACAAAACTAATCTTAGAAGTGAGGAAATCGCTATGGAACATACGAAAATCAAATTTTCTGAGAAACTCGGGTACGGTGTTGGAGATCTAGCAAGTAATCTCATCTGGACGTCTGCTGCGACATTCTTAACCTTTTATTATACAGATATCGTTGGCTTCTCTGCAGCTACCGTAGGTACGTTGCTATTGATCGCCCGTTTCTTCGATGCTTTCGTCGATATTGGGATTGGTGTACTCGTGGATAAAACGAGAAGCAAGCACGGCAAGGCTCGTCCTTGGCTGCTCTGGCTGGCCATCCCCTTCGGTATCTCCGGCGTGTTACTCTTCTCAGCTCCTGATCTAGGGCATACCGGAGCTCTTGTTTACGCTTATGCGACCTATTTCCTGATCAATATTATCTATTCAGGTGCCAACGTTCCTTATGGTGTGTTGAATTCACTGATTACACAGGAGCCGTACGAAAGATCTCTCCTTAACATCTTCCGTATGCTAATGGCAATCTTTGGTGCGGTAGCGGTTAGTACGATGACCGTTCCGATCGTCAATGGCTTCGGCGGAGGCAAGCACGGATGGACGATGACCTTCATCGTTTATGGAGCAGTTGCCGCAGTATTATTCTTGATTACGTTCCGTACAACAAAAGAGCGGGTTAAGCCAGCTGTAGTTCAAAAAGCAGTTCCGCTTCGCCGATCGCTGAAGGCTCTTTTCCGCAACAAATACTGGGCATTACTAGTGGCCTTCATGGTCCTAAGCTTTATCAATACATCGGTTAGCACTGCAGTTAATATTTATTATGCGCAATATATTTTAAACAATGTTGAATTAATGTCTGTACTGGGCCTCATCTCTTTTGTTCCGTTAGTGCTTGGCTTACTGTTCGTTGCTCCGATTATTAAAAAGTTCGGCAAGCGCAACTCCGCCATTATTGGCTTACTCATTACGATTATTGGTGCCGCCATTACGATCATTGATCCGTCAAATCTCAAGATTGTCATCATTGCTTCCGTAGTCAAATCACTTGGCGGCGTACCATTAGCTGCAACGATGTTCGCCATGCTGGCGGATACAGTTGAATATGGTGAGTGGAAAACAGGGATGCGTACTGAAGGTCTCGTTTACAGTGCAGGCAGCTTCGGTTCCAAAGCGGGAAGTGGTCTTGGTGCCGCGATAGTCGGCTGGTTGTTAGCTTTCGGGGGTTATGTTGGCGGTCAAGAACATATCAGTGAATCTGCGCGTTCGTCCATTCTGTTCATGTACATTTATTTGCCAATGATCCTGAGTGTCCTGATGGCCGTTATTCTTTACTTCTATAAATTAGACAAGCAATTCCCACAAATTGTGAAAGAATTAGAAGAAGCTAAGAACATGTAGTTTAATTTTAAAATAAAGGAGGGGATTTTTATCATGAAAGCTTTGAAAATCACGATGCAAACGGATGGCTTTCCCGTGCTGTTCGCCAAGCAGCTTAGTCAAGCTGCCGCTGCCTACACTTCCGAAATTCGTATCATTTGGGAAGAACGCAACATCATTTCCGATGTAAAAAGTATTCTAGGGCTCATGGCACTTGAGGTGAAAAAGGGTACTGTCTTAACCCTCACCTTTGATGGCTCGGATGAAGAGCAAGCGATGGAGCTTGAGAAGTTGTTCGAGTAAAACGAAGACCGGTGAGAAAGAAGAGCATTGATCCTTGGGATCGTGCTCTTTTCTGGATTTTAGTGCGTATACCTATGTTGACATTGCATCTGCAAATATCAAATAATAAGAAGTAGATTTTATATAAAAAAGCAAGGAGAACATCCGATGGAACTGCGCGACAGATTATTGGAAGCCGCTGAGCAAGCAATTCGTGCAAGTGGTCTTAATAAAACAACGACCAAAGAAATTGCTCGAATCGCTGGATGCTCAGAAGGATCCTTATATAACCATTTTCAGAGTAAAGAAGACCTTCTACTTCAAGTTATTAAAGGGCAATTACAAAGTTATACAGCTGTGTTATTCAAGTTACCTGCACGTAAAGGGACACGCACTGTTCAAGAAAACCTAGAAGAGGTTGCACATGCCGCACTCGATTATTTTTATCTATCGATTGTCATGACCGCAACGATGTTTACAGAACCTGATTTCTTGGCCCGTCATCGTCAAGGCTTCCAACAAAGAAATGAAGGTCCTCACCGTTCCAACGAAATAGTCACTTCGTATCTGCGATTCGAACAACAGCTTGGCCGTGTGAATGAAGCCGTTAATCCGCGCAGCGTAGCCGATCTGCTGCTAGGCGCTTGTTTCCAACATGCTTTTCATCTGCAGTTTCTAGGCGAGGACGAATCGGAAGAGATAAGAAAGCAATTTGTTTCTAACATTTTACAAACCTTGATGCAAGGTGTGCTCCCTCAATAAAGTATTTACACGGGTACTTGACAAAGGGAGGTTCCCCCCTCTATATTAATGAGTGAGTGCACACTCATTGTTGGATCTCAGGGATCAATCGCTATTAGTGATTGGTCCTATCTTTCTCCATCACTCTGAGTGAGCGCACACTCATTAATTACAAATTAAAAAAGAGGTGCACACATGGTTATTACTTATCTTGTATTCACGATTTTGACCATTGCTTACAACATCTTTTCCGCGGTATGCGACTTCATCCGCTACAAACCAATTCTCATCGCAATGGAGAAAGCGAAAGTTCCGCACACTTGGTTGTTTTGGCTGGGTATTCTCAAAGCGGCAGGCGCAATCGGTCTCTTGGTCGGCTTCGCAATCCCTTCGATTGGCGTGGCTGCCGCGATCGGAATCATCCTTTTCTACTGCGGCGCAATCGTCACCCATCTGCGTGTGCGTGATTATTCCTTCGGCTTAGCCGCTTTTTTTCTTTTGCTAGCTGTTGCCACCCTTGCCTTTGAACTAATCAACATCTAAATGATAATGCGGAGTCAACGCGCCGCAACAAAGGAGCCTTCCCATGAAAATTATCATATTCGGAGCCAACGGTCCAACAAACAGGTCGCCTTTTGACCCAACAAGCTATCCAGAAAGGGTACGAAGTGACTGCCGTTACTCGAAACCCTGACACCTTCCCCCTTCAGCATGAAAGCTTGAATGTTCTATACGGGGATGTGTACAATTTCAACTCTGTTCAGCAAGCCATCGTCGGCCAGGATGCGGTGCTTTCTACCCTTGGTGTACCATTTAGCAAGAAGCCTATTTCCGTCTATTCACAAGGCATTATCCATATTATCCAAGCAATGAAAAACTTCCATGTGGATCGCCTCATTTGTGTAAGTTCGAGCGCGACAGAACCGCATTTCGATCCAAACGGAGGATTCATTTTCGAGAGAATTGTTCAGCCTCTCATTGTGAACACGATCGGTAAACAGCTTTATGAAGATATGAGACGTATGGAATCGCTCGTAAGAGAAAGCGAGCTCGACTGGACCATCGTTCGGCCATCTGGGCTTTTCCATACCCCAAATGTTACCCCGTATCAAGTAGGAGAAACGTATCTAAAAGGACGCTTCACCTCGCGGTCTGACTTAGCGGCCAGTATGCTCGAACAACTTTCCGTAAACACATATCTGCGCAAAATTATGGCTGTATCTACAGTCTCCGAGCAACCTAGCATGCTGAAGATGATTATGAAGGAAGCGTTCCAAGGGAAATCGCATAAAGGCGCTTAAACTAACTTTACAGAAAGTACCGCACGCATATTATACCTTTATCATTGTAAAAAATAGCACAGCAGACTGCGATCTAGTCTTAACTTGCAGGCTTATTTATAAACCCCTACAATGAAAGTATGACTTTCATTTGGTAGGATAAAGGAGCCCCTAACATGCAAACAATCAACCCCTTCTTATGGTTCGACGGCAATGCCGAAGAAGCTATGAACTTCTACACCTCCATATTCAGTGACTCCAAGATAGAAAGTGTTAATCGTAAAAGATCAGTTCAGCCGGGTACCAAAGGTGAAGTCATCTCAGGAACCTTTGTGCTTAACGGTCAACGATTTATGGTGCTAAATGGCGGACCTATGTTTAAATTTACACCTGCCATTTCTTTATTCGTGAATTGTGAGACCCAAGAAGAAGTCGACTACTTATGGGCGAAACTGTCCGAAGGTGGGCAACCCCAGCGCTGTGGCTGGGTGCAGGACAAATTCGGACTATCGTGGCAAATTATACCGACAGCACTAGGGCAGTTGCTTGGCGATACGGATCCCGCGAAAGCAGCTCGCGTAATGAACGCCATGCTCGGGATGGGCAAGATTGAGATTGCAGGGCTCAAACGAGCTTACGACGGGTCAGAATATTAAAAATAGCCACCCTAATTTATATCATTAGGGTGGCTATTTTTTATGGGATATGCCTTTTCAATACTACAGACGTCATTCAAGACTTATCTGAAAACATTACTTACTAACCGGCTCTCCGTTATACACGTTCACTTTCGGCGGTGCTGCTAGGAACTCACCTGCTCTAGCAATAAAGCTTGTGTAGTGCTCACTAGCACTATGGATAGCAGTAGCCTCCCCATCTTTCCAAATCTCCACCATCGTATAGACGTGCTCACGTCCTGTATGCTTATGAAGATCATAAGCAATATTGCCGCTCTCGGCTTTCGATGCTGCAATAAGTGGCTGAATTTCCACTAGAAAATCTTGTTCTTTGGCCGGTTGAATCTGAAACTCCGCGTGAATAATAATCATGATAAGATCAACTTCCTCTCTGTTATATCGAGTATTTGTGTGGTTACTGTTTCGTTAGAGGTCTAGAAAATCATTTCCACTCTGCCACTTTCTGCACAGGTAATCGGTACGATGGATAGCCGGCATTCTCTGCTTTTCCAATGGAAATAAGCATGACTGGCACATAACGTTCTTTATCCATCCCAAAAGCCTCAGCAATCTTCGACTTGTCATACCCACCGATCGCATTCGTATCATACCCATGTGCGCGTGCCGCAAGCATCAGTTGCATCGACACGAGACCACCATCAATCAATACCACATCGTGCATAACTGCTGCGGGTACATTCTCGAAATAAGCTTTCAATTTGCCCATCTGCATCTCTTTTACATCAGCGGGCATATAGCCGAGCTCTACAGATTTACTATAGATTTCTTCCCCATTCGCGAAGTTATTCTTATCGCCAAACACGGCAATCACCGCGGCTGATGTCTCCACTTGTCTTTGATTAAAACTCGCGAGTGGCGCCAGAACGGCTTTCGCCTCTGCGCTCTCAATAACGAGGAATCGCCATGGCTGCATATTCGTAGATGACGGTGCAAGCGTGGCTTTGCTCAATATCTCTTCCATTTCCTCACGTGAAATTTTCACGGAAGGATCATAGTTGCGTATAGAGCGTCTACTCGATATTATCGTTTGAAAATCATTCATAAGTGTATGGTTCATGCTGTCTCCTCCTGATGTCAAAGCCTCAACGGTTACAGCTCACGGATATTGTCCTGCATGCGTGAGAGTAGTTCGGCTATTCGCGTTTTGTCGTCCCCACTGAAATCCTTCAGCAGTTGTTTGGTGAAAATTTCTTTCTCTTGACGGAAGGCAAGGATCTTCTCTCTCCCAAGCTCTGTCAATTTAACGAAGGTCACACGCTGATCTTCCGGGTTTCTTCGCCGCTCGACCATGCCCGCCACTTCCATCTGCTGCACATGTCGAGTAATTGCTGCACTATCGATATGGACTTCCTTTTGAAGTACGGTTTGGCTAATTTCATCCACTTCGAATAACAGATGCAGCAGTTCCAATCGCGCAGGGCTTATACCTGTACAGCGTTCGAACTTAGGGCTAATCTGTTTATTCAGACATAGCAGTTGATAGAGTATAGCCGAAGCCTCGTAATCCATCTTCATCTCCCGTATCCTCCTCAATTGTCATCGCAGCATTTATAGTTGACCCGTCAATCATTGACCTATCAACTAATATACGCCTACATTCTACAAATCACAAGCGGAATCCCTTTCCAATAGATCCTCTAAGCACTTATTCCTTTTCTTAAATGGCACTTCGAGTTATTTCGATAAGCTCTTGTCTTACTTTTTCTCCTTATGCACTTTGGCAAACAAAGCCATCGACGAAAGCTGTATGGCACCAACAATGTAGAAAGGCGTGACGAAACGGCCCACATCGATGAATTTACCGAACGCGCCAGGCCATAGGACAGCCCCAATGCGAATGAGCATATAATTCATTTTTGCAAATAAAGAACGTTTGCCACTTGGTCTATCCTCCATCAGAATGGCGGTTCGATTCCCTCTTGTACCGAGGTTACAAGCTGTGCAGCCAATTTCCAGCAGCGCGGCGATCCAGAAGGAGGTTGTCCAAGGCAGAGCTAATAAACAGAGGACTGCCAGTAACTGGGTCAGAATAATCGCTCGAACCGTCCCGAATTTGTTCAGATGAATCGGCGCTAAGAGTGACCAAACCCCCGCGGCTATGTACGACATCCCCATGACAACGCCGATCCACCCAGGTGAAGCAGCGAATTTAACCGCAAACCAGTAGGAAGTCATCGTACTCGTGAGCGTTGTTGTGACACCACTCAAGATGTTCGCCATATTTTTCATTTCGGTAATCGCATGGACTTCTTCTTCCTCCGAGTTCTTCTTCTTCAACAGCCGTAGATTCGGCACAAGCAAGATGAGGAGAAAAGCGATAATCGGCACATAGAGTGCTGCTTCTTGCAGACCTAATTGATGTAGGACGGTTAGCAATGCGAAGAGTGCCGCCAAACCAATAACGATCCATAGAAAGGTGAGGATGTCACTGCGTTTCAATGCAGTTGCTTCCGCCTGACTTTCTGGAGAAGGCGGTTTACGCTCGCCCCCTTTTAATCGCAGAATCAAATAGATACACACCCCGCTTAGCAGGGTTAATAGTAAGAAAATCGGGCGATAACCGTTCGCGCCAGGAAGTACTGAGCTCCACAGGGTCGGCAAGCATGCGAGTAAGCAGCCAATGCCTAGTCCCATATAGCCAACAACAGCATTGGTATGAAAATAGGTCCCCGTACGCTTCCGATCATAAGCAGCCAACCATCTTCGCTCTATCGGGTATGTCGGCCCCCCGGATCCTGAATGTGAGCTGCCAACGCCTGCCACGATCAACGCGAAATCCAAGGCTAATGAATAAGAGAAGAATGCTGCGACTAAAGCTCCCAGGGCTACAAGTACTTCAAACACGAGTAGAAATCGTTTGGCACCGAAAAGCGCATTAAGCTCCGTAATGAACAATGTCATCATGATTCTGACAAGTCCTGCACCTGCTAAGACAGCACCAATGGCTGACCCGCTCCACCCTAGATCCTTCAGATATAGACTGATATCCACTAGCGCCAGCCCTTGTCCCATACTGCGTACGAAGGTCACCATTTGGAGCAATCGAACATCGGGATGTGGCCCGAACCATTTTGTCAATACAGCTGCCATGTCCTTATTCCTCTCCCTTTATTTATGAAAAAGTTTACTTCCTCTGGGCTTCAAATCCGTCAATCAGCACTTTGAGTCCAAATAGAAACTCCTCGTCCCAGTTGACCGCCGTCGTATAATGCGCCAGTCGCACAAAGTGCGGATACCGCTCCGCGGGCAATGCTTGTATACGCGAAGCGTTTGTCTCACTCGCTTGACCCTTATTATCATTCGAATTTGCGCGTTCAATCAAGCGATTCTCTTCATCAACGAAACTGTAAATATAATTCTTAATCATGCTGGCAAACCAAGGAATATGTGGATCGCTGAAACCCGATTGAGCAAATAAGCGATAGAGAAACTCGATATGTGCCAATCGATTGGGACTCCCAGCCATCGTTGCGCTCATGATCGAAGTCGCTTCTCGGTAGCGATGCAGGACGAGCCTGAATTGGAGCGCCCACTCCCTGAGTTGGTCCTGCCACGCGAGGCTCTCGTCTGGTAATCCAATGTCGCTGCTTATTTGCTCCGCTAATAAATGCTGTAACTGCTCTTTGTCCTTAACATGATAATACAAGGAAGCTGCTTTCACATCGAGGGCATCGGCAATTTTACGCATCGTAATCGATCCCAGTCCCTCGTCCTGCAGTAAGGTTAACACGGCTTGAATGATCCGCTCACGATCTAATGGTGTATGTATAGTTGATGTGACATAGTCTACTGTGCCTTCTTGAATAAGGGGATGAATTCGTCTACGCGCCATGTTCGACCTCCAATAATCTCTTGACAAATTATATCACATTCCATTAATCTAACAACATTAAATTAAATTCTAACAACGTTAAATAAATGAAAAGAGGTTATCCGCGTATGTCTACTACACAGTTGGACATGATTGTCCGTAAAGCAGAAAAGATATTAGCACAGACATGGAAATCCGTTTACGAAGACAAGCATGCTGAACTTATTCAGATGTTCAAGGACTACGGTGATCGCGCCTATGGCGTCTGGATGCAAGACTTCATGAACCTCGTCGTTGAACCCTTCCATCAAGAAGGCTTACAGGTGAAAGCTAACTTTAACCGTCACAACTCCGTCGAGAATTGGGGACCGCCTGAGGAACGCGAACGCTGCGCCTGGTACCTTGTACATGATGAAGAGGGCACTCCGATCGGTACCTTAGTGCTTCAGGTGTATCATTCCCATAGCTCCTTTTTCGTGCCACGGGCACCACAGATTTTTGCCTTGCAGGAGACAGATCGTGAAGATATTTTGTCCGCATTATCAAAGTCTGCCACCCGTGTTAGATGGGATCGCAAAGAAGATTGCACCCCTTTACCTGCGCACACTTCTTCCTCCGCAACACAGTGGGAGTATGCGACAGACGTATCACTGGGCGACTGCCTCGTTGGCACAGAATTGGAACATAGCAGTTGGTCACTTGACGAAGCCTTGAGCCACTGGGGGCGATACGGCTGGGAGCTTGTTTCTTTGATGGCCACAGGCGGGAAAACGATCGCTTATTTCAAACGCCCTTGTCTTGCTTGAAAAATTGCACTTAAGTGGGATTACGCTGGCATTTCCTTATTTATTGCAAGGTGCTGTTCCATTCCCATGGCCTCATCTTTGTTTTATACGGCTTATTCTTTGAAATCCTTCAATTGCGCCTGCTGACTTCTAGCGGGATACCCCACCTCGTTGTATGATAGAAGAAACGCTTTCATTACGAAAATACAAGGTAATGGTGACCTCCATGAAGATACTGCGCAGTCCTATGAAGACGTTACGCGGGAAGATACTGATTTCGTTATTTTTGCTCATTATTCTCCCTGTTGTCATTATCCTTTACCGATTCTATACATCTTCGGAAAACATCGTACAAATTCAACTTAACCAATCCAACCAAGCAGCTGTTTCTCAGAAAGCTAATGCGATGAACGATATGGCGGTTCGTATGATCACCGCTTCCAGTCTTATCATTAATGATCCCGAAACCGAGAAGTTTCTGAAAGAACCCGCGGACTGGTCCACTAACTACAATTCTTTTATTAAACTCACCAGTCTGCAAAAAAAGATGTCCAACGTCAAAGATCTCCTGCTCGACAACACAACGCAGCTAGGTTTGTACGACAACAGAGGCTATACGAACACGACATGGTCCGCCGTCACCGCTGTAGATGTTCAAACTTTCCATCAAGAAAGCTGGTATCAACCTACGCTAGAGCGCAATGGATCCCCTATTTGGACGGTTCCTTATCGAATACCTAATTCAAGTAATGCACAGGATTTAATTGCCATGACCAGACAAATCAATGGCGAATACACGAGCAACTATGGTTTTTTTCTGATCAGTGTACCGATCCCTGTTTTCTTCTATCCGAGCGCAGAGCTTCACAAACAGCAGGAAGCTGGCGTCACCACGTTACTTGTCGATCAAAATCAGAATCTTTTAATTGGCGATCAATCTGCCGCTGCTTTGCTGGCTAGCCATGCGCTAACCAATATGCATACGAACGCAAACGGCATTCAGGAAGTCACGATCAACGATCATATCTATTTTGTTAACGATGCGACAGTCCCACAGCTTGGCTGGCGGCTTATCCAGTTCATGAATCAGAAGGATTTCGCAACCCAGCTCAGTCGGGAAAAAGATAAATCGATCACCTGGGTCGTTGCTTGGTTTTTGCTATTCGCCGTAGCCTTTATCCTGCTCATGCTTCGTGTAACCAGTCCCTTCAAGCAACTGGCGAAGTCGATGACGAAGGTGGGCAAAGGTGAATTTAATACGTTGGTCACGATCAAAGGAGAAGATGAAATTGCCATGCTTGGCAATAACTTTAATCGGATGGTCCTGCATCTACAAGATTTGATTTCGGATTTATATGATGAGCAGCGGCGCAAGCAAAAAGCACAATTCCAAGCCTTGCAAGCACAAATCAATCCGCATTTCCTGCTCAATACGCTTAATTCCATCAAATGGATGGCGCTGCTTTCCGGAGCTGATCATATTAGTGAAATGATTACCAAGCTGGGGAAATTACTTAATTTCACGATGCGAAATGAACAGGAATTCGTGACCTTGCAAGAAGAACTGGACTATTTGCAAGTCTATCTATCCCTGCAGGAAATTCGGTATCATGACCAGATTACCTTTACCTATAGCATTCCTGAACATTTACTCGACTGCGAAGTATTGAAATTTACTTTACAGCCTGCGGTAGAGAACAGTATTATTCATGGCAATCGCTTCCCGCTCCTCATCGATCTGAAGGCGGAAGAAAAGAACGGGCATCTAACAATCGTGATGCAGGATAACGGGGTTGGGATGAGCATGGAGATGATCCAGCAGGTGGAATCTTCCCTGAATCAGCCTCATGCGAAGTTTAGCGGGATCGGTATTCGCAATGTGAATGAACGCATTAAGCTGCATTATGGTATGCAGTATGGTATGCAGATTTCGAGTGTGCAGGGTGAAGGCGTCCGCTTAGAGCTTGTGCTGCCCTTGAAAAGGAGGACTACCGATGTTGAGAATATTGATCGTCGATGATGAGATTCTGGTACGCATCGGCTTAAAAACAATTATTCCTAGAGAAAATGAAGAATTTCAAGTAATCGGCGAGGCCGCTAATGGCTTAGAAGCCTTGCACATCCTAGAGACGCAGCCATGCGATGTCGTTCTCACCGATATTCGGATGCCTGAAATGGATGGTCTCGAACTATTGAAGATCATCCGTGAGCGCTGGCCGGCTATCAAATGTCTCATTTTATCCAATCATCATGACTTTAACTATGTGCAACAAGCCCTTCGCCTCGGCGCTATAGAATACGTCACCAAGCTTGAAATCAATCCCTCCGAGCTCAAGGAGAAGCTTAGTGCCATTCGAGATCAATTAGTCATCGAAAGACAAGGCCAGGATGCCCGTACACAACTGGAGCAGAAGGTCAATCAATATAGTACAGAGGTCAAAGAGAAACGGCTTCGCGAGCTCGTGCTGAGCCACGTTTCCCGGGGTGAAATCGAACAGGTTTGGCAAGAATTTCAGCTTGAGCCTTTCCCTACTCCTTTATCTGCGGCAGCTATCCAAATTGAAGCTTATGAGGATTTAACGCAAAATAATCGCTTTCAAAGCGACCGTCTCTTGACCTATACCGTGAAGAATGTCCTGAATGAAATTCTAAAAAAACACGGCAATGGCGAGTTAGTTGAGATAGCGGCTGGATCATTTTGCGTACTATCAGGCCAATTGAGCACGAATATGCTGCAGGAAATGCAGAGTGCTGTGCAGGCTTTTCTCAAAATATCAATTGCCATCGGCGTCTCTTCTCCTCACGATGACACCTGGGCTCTGCATGAAGCCTATGAGCAGGCAGACCATGCTTTGAGCTATCGCTTTTACTACGGGGGATCGTGCGTTGTTCATCATGACCACATTCCTGCAGCCTCACCTAAGCTTTCAGAACCGTGGGATGAAGAGGAATGGATCAAGCGCATTGAGGAAGCCGATGAGGCCGGTTTACAAGAACGAATTCTCTCATGGACCGAAGATATCTACAGTCGCAAGGACATCCCTCCAGTCATTTTGCGCGAGCAATGGTTAAGTCTGCTTCATATTTTTGCACGATGCTTGAAGGCTGAGGGCGGCGATATCTATTCTGTTACACTGCATGAGCAGCAATACCCGTATCACGTTATCCGCAATGCAGAGACGCTACAGGAGTTATCTCATTGGTTCATCGGCTGGCTGCCCGTGTTCTTGGCTTACAAACGCCAGCATGGGAAAGAAAAACTGCGTCCCGAAATTCAAATGGTCATCCGTCAAATTATGGAGACATACAACTTACCTCTCAAAGTCGCTGATCTGGCCAGCGCAGTTGGCTATACCGAGAATTACTTAAGCATTCTTTTCAAAAAAGAAACAGGGAAAACGATCACAGATTATATCACGAATGTTCGTATGAAATCCGCACGAGAACTGCTTAAGAATCCGGATTACAAAATATTCGAAATTTCTGAGCTTATCGGTTACGCCGATCCGAACCATTTCAGTCGCAGCTTTAAACAACTGGAAGGCATGTACCCCACCGAGTTTCGCAAACTCATCTTCGGGCAGCGAACATCGTAGAATTATGCTTACTTCGTAAAGAATCCTCCGTGTCATTTTGTGGGAATTTCCTTTACGATTTAAGCATCAACAGATAAGGGGATGAACAAATGAAAAAAATAGTAGGAATGAGCGCATCGCTTGCCGTAGCTGTAAGCGTTCTCGTAACGGGGTGCTCCAAAACACCAGAAGCTTCACCATCAGCCTCTGCATCCGTCGCACCTGCGGCATCAACAGCAGCAGCAACACAATCGCCTGAGTCACAAAAACCAGTTACACTGAAATTCTGGGGCGGTGTACCACCCGAAAGCGGTCCACAGAATGCCGTAGATGCGTGGAACAAAGCGAATCCGAACATTAAAGTGGAGTATACGCGTTATGTGAATGATGATCCAGGCAACCTGAAGCTGGAAACCGCCCTGCTCTCGAATACTGATGCGCCCGATATATATATGAACTACGGGGATGACAAAATCACAAAACGCCAAGCTGCTGGCATGGCAGAACCACTTGACGATCTTATCGCCAAGGTCGGGTTTGACGTGAATGGCATCATCGGCACCGAAAATATTAAGAAATTCGCCGACGGCAAATATTATTATTTGCCTGCCAACAAGAACCTAGGTGCCGTTCTCTTCAACAAAAAAGCACTCGATGAAGCCGGTGAGAAGCTCCCAACCGCTTGGACATGGGACGATTTCTCTGCCATGGCGATCAAGCTAAACAAAGGGGATCGCAAAGGAACGATGCTGGATCCCGCTCTATCTTGGTTTGGTGACCTCGTGCTGCAAACGTCTAAACCTCTAGACTCGTATATCGCAGCCGACGGCACCTCGAATTTCAATAGTCCTGCTATGAAGAAGGGCTTGGAATTACAACAAAGTCTTGAGAGCAAAGGCGTCATGATGAAATACTCCGAAGCCGTAGCCGGAAAAATTACGGTGCAAAATGAGCTGCTCAATGGGAAAGCAGCAATGACCGCTTCCCAAATTTACATCATTCGGTATATCAAGGATACGAAGAGCTTCCCGCATGATTTCAAAGTAGCCTTTGCGCCATATCCGCAATTCACTGCAGGCGGCAACATTAACCCCGGCGGTGGTATGGGCGACTATATGTCAATTAACAAGAACAGTAAGAACAAAGAAGCATCCATGAAATTCATGTCTTGGTATTTGCAAGAAGGGAACATGGCGATGGTTCCAGGTGGACGCATTCCAACAAATAAGAAAGCCGATGCAGCCAAGATCGCTTCCATTCTGATTGGCGATGCGAAAGATTTGATCGACGAAGACTCCCTGAAGGCGCTATTGGCGGGCAGCTACACATTCCCGACTGCCTACAATGTACCGGTTCCGACGGAATTAAAAGCCATTCTAAAAGACGAGATGGAGAAATATTTACTCGGTGCACAACCGATCGATAAAACGCTGGATACGATGAAAACCCGCGCAGATACGTCCATTAAAGGCGCCAAAAAGTGAAGCATATCCATTCTTGAACAAACTAAACCTCCAGCCAATCTGCTGGAGGTTTTTTTCAATCAAAATACAGAAAAGATCACGTTCACGCTATGTGCTTTCCCTGCCGTGCTTGGTAAAGTAAGCCTAACACATGAATGCGAAAGGGTGTCATACGAATGAAAAAATTCTGGCGTAACGCGAAATTCAGGGAGAACCTTGCGGGCTATCTGTTTATTTTGCCTAATTTCTCTGGGTACCTCATCTTCATATTGCTGCCGATTCTGTTCAGCCTCTATCTCGTCTTTAATGACTGGGAGTACCTCAAAGGGTTTGCTGGGATTCAGTGGGTCGGATTGGATAACTTCAAAGCACTTGGCAGTGACCCCAAATTTGTGAAAGCGCTGCAAAATAATCTCCTATTCACGCTTGTCAGCGTTCCCGCTTCGATGATATTAGGACTGCTATTCGCTGTCGTTCTCAATAAATATGTGTTCTTCAAGCAAACCTTACGAACCTTGATCTTCCTACCTTACGTTAGTTCGCTTGTGGCAGTGTCTGTCATTTGGAGCATTATGTATCGCGCTTCAGACGGACCCATTAATCAGTTTCTCAAGACGATCGGCATTGCACATCCACCTGGGTGGCTGTCTAGTCCCCATTCTGCGCTATTTGCCATCATCATTATGCAAGTATGGGTGACCATAGGTTATTCCATGGTCATTTACTTAGCAGGCCTGCAGGGAATTTCGAAAGATTTGTACGAAGCCTCAGAGATCGACGGCGCTTCGAAAATGCGTCAATTTTTTCAAATTACGGTACCGATGCTCACGCCAACAACCTTTCTCGTTGCCATAACGCTTATTATCGGATCTTTCCAAGTGTTCGGCCCTGTCAACATTATGACGCAAGGCGGACCGATTGATTCAACCATGGTGCTATCCTATCACATCTACTTACTCGCTTTTAAATTTTACAAAATGGGCTATGCCGCTACCGTCTCTTGGGTGCTCTTCGCGATCATCTTTGTCGTCACCCTCATCCAATGGCAAAGTCAAAAGCGGTGGCAGCAGCACTTCTAATTGTAAAGGAGCTAATCAACCCTATGGAAACGATTATACCGATTGAAAAGACTAACCCAACATCACTCGAAAGAGCTAAAAGAACCGGTCTATGGCTGAAAATCATACTCACGATCATTGTAACTGGAATCTCGATCCTCATGATCCTTCCCTTTCTTTGGATGATTTCCACCTCCTTCAAAATCAATGGAGAGGTGTTCAATTATCCAATTGATTGGATTCCGAACACATGGCATTTCGAGAATTATAAGAAAGTGTGGGCAGGCACAGATCCATTCTATTTATTTTATTGGAATTCAGTCAAAATTACGGGGATCACCGTGGCCGGCAATCTGTTCACCAGCGCTATGGCGGGCTATGCGTTCGCTAAAATCCGTTTCAAAGGACGTAACTTTCTGTTCCTCCTGTACTTGTCAACGATGATGATTCCGGGCCAGGTCCTCCTTGTGCCGCGCTTCATCTTGTTCGATCAAATGAAATTGATCAATACGCATTATGCTCTTATTTTACCAGGCTTGTTTACCGTATTCGGCACCTTCCTCATGCGTCAATTTTTCAGCAGCCTGCCCAATGAACTGCTGGAAGCTGGGCGTGTCGACGGCGCAGGGTACTGGCGAACCTTCTGGCAAATATGCTTACCGTTAACGAAACCAGCCATCGTTACCCTACTCATTCTTTCTTTCACCTGGCATTGGAATGATTACGAGAATCCGCTGATCTTGCTTCGAGACAAAGATCTGTTCACGATTCCAATAGGTCTGAACAGTTATGTGGAAGAGTTTGGGACGAATTATGTCCTCATGATGGCAGCTTCCGTATCTGCGCTTGTTCCTCTGCTTATCGTCGTGATTGTTTGTCAAAAGTGGTTCGTGGAAGGAATCGCCAGTTCGGGATTGAAAGGCTAGCCTTTCAACGTGAAAAGGCAAGCTCTAGTAGTAGTTACACTACTTGGGCTTGCCTTTATCTATGGCTTATAGTTTCACATTAGCCGCAGCCTCAAACACTTTGCGCTGCTTGCCTTGATACAGAACAGCCGATTTGGCAGGAATGACTTCACCTGCCACTGTGACCTGGCTGTCAGAGAAATTAACTAGGACTTTCAACTCGTCTCCATACCTGGCGCTTTGAACAAGGCGATCCTCCGTAAGGATGGTAAACTCGCTCATCGGATGAAGAACAGCTTCGCGATGGAAAGGGGACCATACATTCAGAAAATCAAGCATACTCGCTTTATCTTTTTCCCAGGTAACTCGGTCTAAGTGATAGAGCGGCGGTACATTATACAGCAGATCATACAGCATACGGTCTGCCTCTTCCCCCTTAATCTTATTATTGCCCCACTCCCAATGATTCGTCGTGATGATCGCATCGTTGTAAATCAGTTTATAGAGCGGTAGTGAATAGGCTGGATCCATATAAACGTGCTCGTACAATGGTTTAATGGGTACAGGCTTGCCATAGCGCTCGGGGATGCCGCCATCCCTTGCATAGTAGCCGCCTACATAATAAGGGCTATCCTTCTTGTCACGCATATCGGGATCCCCCCAAGCAATGACGGGACTCTCAATCCCTTGCGCATAGGCAATCACACTTGCAGCAAAGTCATTTCCTCCCTCTGAGCCTACAACCATGTTCTTCTCTTTCGCGAAATAATCCAGCCGCGCTAACCTATCATTCAAATCCTGCTGTTGTGTAGTTAGATGAGCGGGTGTGTAATCATCATAGATTTCCCCTGTGGCATCGCAGTCCACGAACCAAGAATTGAAACCGATGCCATCCTGCAAAATCCCGGCAACACGGTCCTTGACACTTGGCATAGCAAGCGTAGGATTCAACTTGCGGCCACGCTGCAAGAATCCAGCGACCTTCTTCCCATTTTGCCCCGTGATCGTTGCATTTTCATAAAGAGACGTGTCCGGGAAGAAAGCCGTATTCCATGATGGATCCCCTTTTTCTTGGATAGAATGATAAGA
This sequence comes from Paenibacillus pectinilyticus, assembly GCF_001700435.1. Classification (GTDB taxonomy): domain Bacteria; phylum Bacillota; class Bacilli; order Paenibacillales; family NBRC-103111; genus Paenibacillus_E; species Paenibacillus_E pectinilyticus. The sequence goes on along the minus strand of NZ_LYPC01000027.1, from coordinate 346,006 downwards.
ATCGTAGGGTGCGATGAGATAGCCGATCTTATTCGCCTCACTGACCATCCGCGGGTTCATCAATCCGCTAGACCAGTTCGGAAGGCCCAACCATGCGTTTGGGATCCCCGCTTCTTGCATTTCCTGAATGACTTTCGTCGAATCCGCTTGCCCCCAATCCAATACGGGTGAAACGGCCTCCTTTAAGACACTTTTAAGAAGCAGCTTATTCAAGTCATACAGCTTTTCCTCACTTAGTTTGTCTACACCCAGCCCAATGAGCTTGCGCGCTTCCTCGTCAGGGGTAGGGAACTGGGTTGGATTGTACAATTCACGCATTTTCAAAACTTGATTCAAGGCGGTCAGAACCACTTTCTTCTGGTAATTATCCAAGTAATCCTGTTTGGATAGCTGCTTTACGACTTGATCAAACTCAGCACTGCCATCTGTTGTATGGGAAAGAAGCTTACTAAGCCAAGGTCCCAACTTCGGGAGTAGCTCGCGCAACTGTGTCCATTTCACATCAGGATCCGTCAGAATCGTTTCACTCCACAAGTAAATTTGAGGTGCTCCATACAGCTTCGTGATATTCGGATTGAGCTTGGCCTTCTCCTGAAGCGTGACGATCTTACCGTGCTCTGATACATAATTTTTGTAAGGTTGGACAATTTGCTGCGGATCATTCTTCGTTACATAGAGGCGGAATCCATAGCTTTTATCCTTATTCAGGCTGGGGAAGTCATGTGTAAATTGAAAGGTGACATCCGGCGACGCATCAAAATGAATGTCATTATTGAATTTATTCGTTACGACATAGACAAGCGATAATTGACTCTTACTCTGAGCAAAAAAATCCATCGAGAACGACTCACTCCAGCTCAGAGTCTGATCCTTCAAAAATTCGCGCCAGCTAACGTCGGCTGCCGGGATTTGTTTCCCTTCTCCGAAGGGCAGTATATAACTATCCGATTTGACTGATGGCCACTGGAACTGTGCGGCTCCGATTGACTCAATTCGGATGTCGAGGTACTCGTTTTGTTTAACGACACTCACATTAACTTGATTCGGATAGGTCCATTTGACGCTATCCTTTATCCTGACCACATTCGTAACGGGAGCTTTGGGAAGCGGCACGGATGCTGGGATGTGTACCCCATCTTTGATGATATCTATCGCAAATGTTTCGGGATCGACTTCGAATGTGAATGGCTCTATCGCGGTTTTCACAGAAGCCGTTTCACTTGGTGTAGAGTGCACATCTATCGATGGTGAGGGTTGTGAAGAATCCCCGCCCCAACATCCCGTCAAGGACAGACAGAGTATACTTGTCGCGCACAGCGTAGTGAATTGTTTTTTCATCGTTCATCCTCCAATTTCAGTGATCATGGTTCGAGATCATTGTAATGGAGCATTGTTACAGCAATGTGCCAAATGACTGAGGAAGTTGCGTAGCACCAACTTGATTCGTGATTTCAGCATCTGTCATACTGATGTAACAAAGGGATGGTATCGTAACAACCAAAGCCATATAGATGGAGGGATTCAATATGAACGTGCTGCTTGCAGACGATGAGACACTAATGCTGCAGATTTTAAAAGCCTATTTCGTCGCGGAAGGATTTAACGTGCTCCTCGCGCAGGACGGTGATGAAGCGATCGACCTCTTCTATCAGCATAAAGTGGACTTGGCGATATTGGATTGGATGATGCCCAAACGCAGTGGCATCGAGGTATGCCAAGCTATGAAGAAAACGAGCCGTGTGAAAGTCCTTCTACTTACAGCCAAGGGAGATCCGGATGATGAATTTCATGCGTTGCAGTCGGGGGCGGATGATTATTTGCGCAAACCATTTGATCCTCGTATTTTACTTATAAGAGCGAAAAAATTGCTTCACCTCATGGCACCAACCGTAATTGGCGATCTGACTGTGGACATAGAAGCTCAAAAAATATATCGCGATGGCAAAGATATCCTTGCTACGAATAAAGAATTCGAATTGATGAGATATTTAGTCGTCAACAAAGGGCATATCGTCACACGCAAGATGCTGTTAGATCAGGTCTGGGGTTTCGATTATTTCGGGGAAGAACGGACGGTTGACACACATATACGCAGGCTAAGAGAGAAAATTGGCGAGCATTGGATCCGAACATATCGTGGCATGGGGTATGCCTTGGAGGATCATCATGAGTAGATTGACCCGTAAGCTTCTCGTACAGATCACACTGACGCTCTGTGTTGTATTCCTGCTCTCCTTTGCTGTGAACACCTACCTCTTGCCCAAATACTTTTTATATGAGAAAAAACACAAGCTGGATGAGCTCGTTACGGAGCTCAAGCCGATGGATCTCAAGGTGTTATCCGGGCAAATGAGTGCCATTGAGGAACACCATCAAGTTACGATCGTTGTCAGCTCCTTATCGGAGTCGGTTGATGATTTGAATAGCGACTTATTAACGCAGCTGGGCCGAAAAGGCATTACATTAAGTAAGTTTTGGTTAACCGAGGACAGTGTAAGAATCCTCCGTGAGGGAGGACGGGTCAATAAAATCTTCGATCAAGCCAAATTGAAGTCAAGTTTTCTCGTCAATTTTATGAGTGTCGATGGCTCGGTAATCGCCATTGGGGAATCCATCTCCCACTCCGCGGATACGATTGGGATCGTAAATCGATTCAATGCGTATCTGTGGATCGCCATGTTTCTACTGCTCGTCCTGTTGTCCGTCCTGTATACCAAACGTATCGTGAAGCCTCTTGCCGATCTCATGCAGACAGCTGAATCGATCTCCAACTTAACCTTCAGTAGGTCAAATATTCAGACAGGCGATGAAATTGAATCGCTGGCACGCAGTATCAATCAAATGAGCGATAATTTGAGAGAAGCCCATCAGACTTTGGAAGCGAAAAATGCCAATCTCCGGCACTTTATCTCCGATATTTCGCATGAATTGAAAACACCTTTAGCTTTAATCCATGTTTACGCTTCTGGGCTTCAAGATGGTTTAGATGATGGTACCTATGCCAGCGTCATTCGGAAGCAAAGTGAAGACATGGCAGGGCTCATCGACCGATTGTTGGAGCTTGCGAGGCTGCAAGAAGAAACTTTGCTATTTGAACCTTTAGCTTTCCAAAGCCTTTTACAAGATACAATGGCTGCTTATCATACCGCTTTTCGCCAGATGGGTCTCGAGCTGCGAGTCGACATGGCTGTAAAAGAGGAAATGTGGGTGATGGCGGATCGGGGTAAATTGGAGTCGGTGCTGAACAACTGGATAACCAATGCGATGACATACACAAGCAGCGACTACGTTTCGATCAAAGTCGAGACCATCGAGAATGCCGTGCGCTTCCAAATCTCGAACCCAACGCAGCACACCAAAGAAGCCGATTGGGCGCGTGTATGGGAGCCCTTCTATGTGCTAGAAAGCTCCCGCAGTAAAAAGTTTAGCGGTACAGGACTTGGGCTATCCATTACTCGCGCCATTTTACAGCAGCACAACGCCTCATTCGGCTTGACGGTGGAGGAAGGGATGGTTACGTTTTATTTTGTTATGGCTGTTCTTTAATTTGCCAGGAATTTAGTCTATCTTGAACACTTTGGCCATCGCGCCTACTGAGCCTAATGTACTGACAACATCCGTTGGGATGAAAATCGTAGAAGCGGCTCCTTTGGCCATCTCTGAAAGTGCTTCGAAGGACTTATATGTAAGAATCTCTGAAGTAAGACCGGCCTCATTTAAGGCTTCGATTCTTGAACGTTCTGCATTCGCCACTAGTCGAATGGCTTCTGCGCGTCCTGAAGCTTCCAGCTCCTGTGACGTTTGCTTCGCCTCTGCATCCAGAATTTGGCGCCGCTTCTCCGCTTCCGCAGCAAGTATGACAGCAGATTGCTGAGCTTCTGCTCGAAGAACAGTGGCTTGTTTTTCTCCTTCTGCCTGCAATATATTCGCCCGTTTTTCCCGCTCCGCTCTCATTTGCTTCTCCATGGAGGTCTGAATATCAATAGGGATTTCCAACTGTAATATTTCTACCCGATCGATTCGAACTCCCCAATTTTCTGAAGCATTATCTAGCGCTTGTCGCAATTCAGCTTGAATTCGATCACGATTCGAAAGAATTTCATCAAGCTCCATTTTACCTATCGTAGAGCGCAAAGCGGAAGCAACGATATTATGGATACCTTGCACATAGTTAGCAATCCCATACGTAGCTAATTTAGGATCAACGACGGAGAAAAAGGTTGCAAGCTCGACACCAATAGCCACGTTATCTTTGGTAATAACGGATTGAGATGGTACTTTCTCCTGTTGAATTCTCAAATCATGTCGACTGCGAATCGTATCAATGATGGGGATGATGATGTTTATTCCTGCATGAAGCGTTTTGTAAAACTTTCCTACTCGCTCAACAATCGCAACGGTTTGTTGCGGTACAATCCTAATCCCTTTCACAATCACAATAATAATTAATACAATGAGAACAAGCACCATAATAATCCCTACCATACGATTACATCTCTCCTTTTTTCACATATAACTTCGAAACTCTAACCTCGATTACAACCACTTCTTCACCTTCCTGTATCCGATCATCCGCAAATGCACTCCACATCTCGAAATTCACCTTCACTAAACCGCCTTCACTAGGCTTAATTTCACTTATCACGTAAGCTTTTTGACCGATTAATTGATGCGGTGAAGGCAAAACTTCTTTGGAAGATGAAGGTATTAACCTACGGGCAATTGGCAGCAAAAATACATAGATTACAAACGCAAAGACAGTAAATACACATAGCTGTATGAGGAAAGAAAACTGGGAAATAGCAGCAATCATTGCAAATAAAGCACTGGCTGCGAGTACTAACATGTAAAACGTACCTGTGTGAAGTTCTAGAATCACAAATAAGACGACCAACACAAACCAAGCTATCCACAGCAATTGGTTACCGCACCTCACTTTCTACTGCAAGCTATGTTAAGAATTATGTATAATCAGGCTTGACTATGTATTTATTTTCGCTAGATTAATTCATCACCTCAGCCAAACATACAAAAAAAACCACAGCTTACACTGTGGTTTCAGGGGATGAAGCTCTATTAGCTAAAACAAATTCAAGTAGCGATCTTCCAGCATCATTTTCTCAATTTTCAAAAACGATCGTGTTGAACGATTCCGGCTCCAACCTAAATGTCTGAACAGTGTTTCCGTTCGACACCCGAACGTCCCGAGAGTCTTTGAAAGGATTGGCGATCACGATGATGATGCCGCCATCCGGCTTCTCAAAGGCGAGGGCATTGCCTGTCCAATGACCTATCGTACCGATCCGTCTTGTGCCCTCGGGTACGAAATGAGAGAAATGCTTCATTACGTAATACTCCGGATTGAAGATGGCTCGTCGTTCCGCGGGGTCCACCGTAATCATCGAATTCTGCTCCCAGCCCCATGTGCTGCGGCCTTTCGGTTCCAGTACCATGTTCCAATAGATGTACGCATTCACACCGTTCGTAAAATAATGCTGGTACAAATTAAACACGTATTTCGCATACGCCCATGTGTTCGTCCCGTCGCCGCATTCGTTCTCTGTCTGCATGTACCGAAGCTCCGGATAGCTTAGCACGGTTCTTTGGATGCCATACTTGCCTGCCCACTGGTAGCCGACACCTTTGACATATTTATAGGCTTCCGGATCGCTGAGTACCGTATGCGCGTAAGCATCGTGGTCCGCTGTTTTCTTCTTAAGCCATTCATCCCAAGGCTCCGGAGAATTAATGGTTCCAAGCCAAATTTCCGTGTCCAATCCGTGTTTTTCGAAAGCTGGGCCTAAGTAATCACGGATGAACTCCCGAAGCTGTTCACCTGTCCAGACACAGGATGGGAACTTCTGATTGGCGACCACCTCGTTCTGAACGTGAACCTGGTGAATGGTAATACCTTCTTCCCGATAAGCCTCTACAAACTTAACAAAGTAGAGCGCATAAGCCTCCAAAATCTCCTTCTCCCAGCGAAGCGTACCGAAGTTGTACGCCTTTGGGAATTTCATCCAGGTCGGAGGACTCCAAGGCGATGCGAACAATTTCAGATTTGGATTCAGTTTTAATGCCTCTTTGATATAAGGGATCAAATATTGACGGTCTCGATCGATCGAGAAATGCGCCATCGCTAGATCTCCGTCCGTTTCATTCAAGCTGTACCACTCATGGGCGTAATCGCTTGCCCCTATCGGAAGTCGGCAAATGCTAAGCTTCTGGTCTCCATCGGGATGAAACAGGGAATGGAGCATTTCCACTCGCTCCTCATCGCTTAGATAGCTCAATGCCGTGAACCCGAGCTCGTTGAAGCAGCCGCCGAAACCTTCCACGGTTTGATAGCTGTCCTTGGTAATTGTAAGGCTTGCTGTACTGTCTACCGCAGCTTCCGCTGGCGGAATTGGTTTATCCGTCCAAAGGGACGACTCGGTACTTGAAATCCAAAGAGTTGCTGGTTTGTTCATTTCTGCTTCCTCCTTCATCTAACGGTTCGCGAACCGTTCAGCTTCTCTAAACAAGCTTCCAAATCTTCATTCGTAAAAGCGCCTCTGCTTAAGCCGATGAAAGTTCTTAATGGCAAATAGTTAGCAAATGCAGTCAGCGCGTCATTCATAACTCCTTCATCTCCCTCGGCGGGAAGCGGAAACGGGGAGTGTTTCAGAAGCTCCCAAGCATCTGACCGGGCATTCGGATCCTCCAAAAGATCTCCGATAGTCGAGTTGCGTGTATAAGTAGGGACAAGAACCGTTGTCGACTGTACGAAGATCGTGTCCGATAGGACGATATCCACCGAAGAACGGGCGATCACAATAGTGAACTCCCCGCTCTCGACGCGCCAATCCTTCAGCTTGACGTCGTAGAATGCGAAGGAGCGCTTATCCAGCTCGAAGGATACTTCCTTCTCCTCCCCTGGGAGCAGGTCGACCTTGGTAAAGCCCTTCAGTTCCTTCTCGGGCCGAACGACTGCGCTTACGTTATCCCGAACATAGAGCTGAACGATTTCCTTGCCTTGACGAGTTCCGGTATTCTTTACCTTCACGCTTACGCGTACGGATTCCTCGTCGGTCATCTCCTTCCGGTCGACAAGCAAGTCTGAATAAGCAAAGCTTGTGTAGCTAAGACCGTGGCCGAACGGGAACAATGGCTCGATTTTCTTCGCCTCATAATACCGGTAGCCGACGAAAATGCCTTCCTTGTATTTAACTGTATTCCCTTCACCAGGAAAATTCAGATAGGAAGGGTTATGCTCCAGTCGAACGGGGAATGTCTCGGCAAGCTTGCCGGAAGGACTCACTTCGCCGAACAAGATATCCGCGATTGCACCACCCAGCGCTTGGCCCCCTAAGTAACCTTCCAATACCGCCTTGGTCTTGCTCAGCCAGGGCATTTCGATTGGAGCACCGTTACTCAGGACCACAATGACGTTGCCTTGAACCTCGGCGATCGCATCGATAATCGCCGCTTGATTGCCCGGAATGCGCAGGTGCTTGCGGTCGAACCCCTCAGATTCGTATCGCTCGGGAAGACCGACAAACAAGATCGCGAAGTCGGAGGTGCGGGCAGCTGCCACAGCCTCCCGGACAAGCACTTCGTCAGCGCTATCACGGGCAAGGTCGTACCCTTGTGCATACGTAAAGGAAGCTTTCGCTCCAGCAACGGCCACCAGTTCTTCGCGAATCTTCTCCAACTTGGTCGGATGCACGTGAGAGCTACCGCCTCCTTGATAACGAGACTCGACTGCCAGCTCTCCAATGATGGCGATCCGCCCCGACTTTGGCAGCGGCAGCAGATTATCTTCGTTCCGAAGCAGGACCATGCATTCGCGCGCAACCTCCCGCGCCAAGCGGTGATGCGCTTCTGCATCATAGGAGGCATCCGCCTTTTTATTGTCGGCGGCCATAAAGATAATACGAAGCAGCCTCTCGACCGCTCGGTCCAGCGTCTCCTCGGACAATCGACCGCTCCGCACCGCCTCGACGATCTTCCGGTCTCCGGCTCCGCGGCTGGACGGCATCTCAAGCTCAAGACCGGCTTCCAAGCCGTTCACCCGCTCGTTGACCGCGCCCCAGTCCGAGACGACGAATCCTTCATATCCCCACTCGTCTTTCAGAATATCCGTAAGCAATGTGCGATTCTCGGAAGCGAACGTACCGTTCACTTGATTGTAGGCGCACATGACAGTCCACGGCTGAGCCTTCTTGATCGCACCCTCGAAGCTTGCCAAATAAATTTCCCGAAGCGTGCGCTCGTCCACGACAGAATTGCCCGTCATGCGACGGTGCTCCTGGTTGTTCGCGGCGAAATGCTTAAGCGAAGTACCTACTCCCTGGCTCTGTACACCGCTGATATGGGCCGCGGCAAGCTCGGAGCTGAGATAAGGGTCTTCGGAGAAATATTCGAAGTTGCGCCCGCAGAGCGGGGAACGCTTGATGTTTGCTCCTGGACCAAGAAGGACAGCGATGTCTTCTGCTTGGCACTCCTTACCGAGAGCTACACCGACATTGCCGATTAGCTCGCGGTCCCAAGAGCTCGCCAGTCCCGCAGCAGAAGGGAAGCAGGTCGCAGGGACGCTGCCGAATATCCCGAGATGATCGGTGCCGGCCGTTTTCGTATCTTGCTTGCGGAGACCGTGCGGTCCGTCCGTCACCATAATAGAAGGAATACCCAGCCTCTCGACCCCCTTCAACCGCCAGAAGTCGAGCCCAGAGCACATCCCCGCTTTTTCCTCTAGCGTCATTTGCTTTAATATAATTTTAAGGTCTCGCGTCATATCGATTTGCCTCCATTGCATGATTCTATTGACCTGTCACTCCGATTGAGAGATTATCCGGCAAAAGGGATCTGAAGTCTCTCTCCCAGTTTTTTTTATGTTCAGAGCTCCTCCAGCCACAGGATGCTGGTGACGCCACGGGGATAGTATTTGCTGCCGACGATCTCGCCGGAAATGACTTGGTCGCTCCAACTCCAAATTGACAAGGTTGGATGAGTAAGCCACTTCACGTGCGCGGCATCCGCTGCCGCACCTTTCTCGTCCCATGGCATACCGAGAATTTGCCGAGCGATGAATTGACATAAATAGACTTTACTGAGCCACGAGTTGTTACTGGTCGACGAAATTTTCCAGCCGCCGTCCGGGAACAGGCAGATACTGTCCTGCAGTACCGTATCGAGGTGCTGCTTAAGCGTCCGGATGTAAGCACCGAAACGCCCATTCGGGTCGAGCGCCTCCCGGCTGTTCGTGAAGTAAGGGAAAATAAGGCCCTCGATCGCTGGAATGATTTTGGAGTCGTTCCCCTCCCCGATCACAGCCGGGATATAACCGTCCGGGGTCATGTGGCTGACAATCGTTGTCGCGCATTTCACTGCCTGCTCGCCTGCCGCCTTTGATAGTTCCGGCTTTCCATTCTCGCTAAACAGTTTCTCAAGTGCGACGTAGGAAGCCCAGCTTTTGCCCGCCAAATAAATGTTGTTCCTCGCCTGACCCAGCGACACGTCCAGGCTGTCGTAGGTCGTAATCTCGGCGCCTCCCATGACGCGCGAGCTATCGAGGCCCATGATGCCGTTACGCTGCGCAGGATCTGGATGATCGCGGTTCTGCATACTGTCGAAGCAGCGGATGAACACGTCCATATTCGCCTCGAGCCATTCCCGATCCCCGGTCTGCTCTGTATATACGGACGCGCAGAGCACCCAGTTGACCAGTTGCTCATAGGTCATATGCGAAAAACAGCCATCCAACCCGTACAGTTCATACGAGGAGTAATGCGGTCGTGACACCGTATTGCCCATGCCCATATCATGGGTAAAGCTAATCCCGCCAGGATATTCGGTCTCGTCCCCCGGAAACCGGACGTTATCCTCATAGCTGAACCGCTTGACGAACATGTCCAACTCGTTCTTGACCGTCCAAGGATTCATTTTCAGCTCGAAGAAAAGCTGATCGATCGTCAGGTCGAACGTGTTCATCATCCGGTACTCGCCCTCGTTGACGACCCAGAACGGCTCGCCCTCTGCATCAAGCAGTTGCGTAGACCCGTAATAGCTGCGGATCGCGTGCGTCATCATGAACTTCTGATCATCCGACAGATTTGCTTCGTCGATCATCCGGTTCGCTTCGCGTGCCCGGCAGGCAACCGCTTCGAAACTTGACAGCGCGAACGAAGCAACCGCTTCGATATTTCGAAAGTAACGCGTATACAAATAGGAAGAATCCATGCCAGCCGTTACGACGCCGGAGCGGTGGAAGCATACCGCGAACTGGTACGTCCGGCATTCGCCAGCAGGAACATCCATGATCAAGGCGCCGACCGTTCCCAGACCGAACGTCCAGTTTTCCTCATGCTTAGCCGTAAGCATATGCTCAAGTGTGAAATACAGCGCCGAACGAACACCCGGATCGGATGAAGCGATTGCGGAATGTCGCCCTTGGCCGATGCCCGATATTCCGTCGCACGTATCGTCAAGACGGCGCATTGAACTATACGGGTCGCTGCCCTGGTAGCCGAAGAACGCCCGGCGGCTTCTGCTGCCAGTTGTGTTGTCGATCGTCAGTTCCGCGAGCACCGCCGGCATCAGCGTCAGCTTAAGCTCTTCATCGGCTGCGGCGGCAGGATCCGGCACCGATTGGGCTTGGGTATAGATTGTAAACGTCAAATCGCCGGCTTGCCAAGAATCCGTACCCAAATGAAAATCGCGCTGAATCTCATTCTCCTGGAACGGCAGGACGTTCCGCGGCATGTTCAGCTTCGATTCCGAATTTTCGACGTCATACCGCTTGCTCTCATCCTCTGCCGACGCGTAAAAAGGAAGAGCTTCGTAAATCCCGCTGCGATCCTGCGACTCCACACCGATATATACGTTCTGGCGAGGTGATTGTCCGAGCTCGAGGTCAAGCCCACCACCGCTCCCGGGGAACCCGAGAGTGAAACTTGCGAAGGCGCCAATCGGTGAATGATGGGCGTTAAAAAATTTATTTTCTGGCATTGTGTAACCTCTTTCTAGGGTTCTTTTTTAGCAATCGTTCACTTGATTCGCTGAGCTACTTTATAGGGACCGATACTCAAAATAGTCAAAATACGCCGGCGTCTTGCTTCTAGTTCCATTTCCAGTCGCATACATCCCGAAATAGACACCGGTAAAGCCGCCAACGGCTTCGGTCGATAAATAACTGGATTCTCCTTTGCCAAATTCGGTAGCCTCCCCCTCCGGTTGCGCGAAGCTAAAGGTGTAGCTCTGTTTACTCGCTTTAATACCAAGAACGATGGCGGAGCGATCGTACTCGGCTTCCTGCTCCACCTTCCACAGGCTGCCGATTCGGCGCCGGAAAATCAATGTTTTTTTGCCATTCATTCGTGTAACTGCGATCTCGTAGTGTGCGGATTCATTCATAAAAACGGTAAGCCCGGCTTCCTCTCCTTCATCAACCGGATCGAATTCCAGAAGTACGGAAACCTCGCACTCGAAATTCTGCTGTCTGCGTCCGAGGAACGACGAAGTGTCCTGTTCATTTAATGAAGCTTCCATGCCGTATAAAGTCAGCCAACCCGGACGCTCCTGAAGCGACCAAGAGCTCTCGTGAGGGGTTCGCAAAAAATTCCACTGAAAACCTAACTCTTGCGCATCGAAATCGTCCCTGACGAATCTCGATCGTTTATCCATTTGCTGCGGTGTTTGCGCAAAGGAGGGAGCCTCCATTTCCAACGCCACTTGGCCATTCTGCCCGATGATCGGCCAGCCTTCTTCCGTCCATGTAACTGGTGCTAAGAATGTCTCGCGTCCTAAATGATGGCGGTACGGGTAGCCGACCGGACGTATTCCCAGAAAAACCGTCCACCAGCTGCCGTCATGCGCTTGCACCAGATCAGCATGCCCGATCGCTTGTATCGGACTCTCCGTGCTTCGATGGGTTAATATCGGATTATGTGGGCAGCTTTCGAATGGCCCGTACGGTTCGTCACTTTTCGCTATCGTCACCATATGTCCATACTCGGTGCCGCCTTCAGCAATTAAGAGATAGTACTTGTTATGAATCCGATACAGATGAGGGCCTTCGGGAAATCTGCCGCCTGTCCCCTGCCAAATGTTCCTGCGTTCTGTGAGCAAACTCCCCGTTTCCAAATCGACTTCCGCTTGATAAATCCCCATCGATTCTTCATTTGTTGCTGTTCCGGTTATATATACCTTCCCATCCTCATCGAACAACAAAGATGGATCAATGCCTCCCCAATCCAGATCGATAGGGTCGGACCAAGGACCTTCCGGCTGCTCCGCCCAAACAATAAAATTTTGGGAAGCCCCCACGTTCGTCGTAATCATATAAAACCTGCCCTGATGATAACGTAACGTAGGCGCAAAAATCCCTGTAAAACCAATAGCATTCCACTGATTCCAATCTTTCTTCGTTAGCGTCAACTGGCTTTCCCGAGTTAAGCAATGACCGGTTTGGTCCCAGTTAATTAAGTCCCTGCTATGAAAAATCGGTACTCCTGGGAAATATCCGAATGAACTGTTAACCAAATAGTAATCTTCGTTCACCCTGCAAATACTCGGATCAGGATAAAAGCCGCTAATGACGGGATTAGTATATTTCATAGCCGGTTGCCTCTTTTCTAGTTCAATTAGCTATTGACTCGCTTTCGCCATAAAATTCAAACCCCAATCAACAAGAGCGAAGTTGATTGGGGTCGTCATATCAAGCTTATTTAGTCGTCTTCGCCCATGCATCCATTTGCTTTTGCTTTTCTGCAATAATTTTATCTATGCCTGCTGCTTTAAGCTTGGAGATATACTCCGGAAGCGCCTTATCCGGGTCGAGCGTTCCTGTTTCAATCCCTTTTTGATATTGATTGGTGACGTTGGTTACCGCAGTAATTTCCGTCTTCACCGGATCGGCATCAAAGCTGAAGCCAAGCGCTTTGGACTTCTTCGCGCTTTTATTGAATTCCATAGTCTCTTTCCAAATGTCCGGACTATCCCCTTTAAACACATACGAGAGAAATTGGTTGCCCCACATCCAACTTAACCCCATATAATAACCGCTTGTATTCGCGTCTATGCCTTGAGGGAAGTCGATCAAATTATCAGAAACCTTCACATAATGCTTGCCTTCAATACCCCAGTCAAGCAAGTTAATCAGGTCTTTATCCGTGTATAGCAAGTTCAACAGCATCATCGCACGATCAGGATTCGTTGAATGATGTGGAATCCCCCACATAATACCGGTTGTCGTGAATGTAGTAGCAACAGGATCAATCAGCGTTGCAGTAACCATCTGATATGTCGTTTGTCTGGATGTCATGCTATCAAATCCAGGTTTCGTCGGTGTCAAATATCCGAAAAGTTTACCCGCTTTAACCAGATCATTCGACGACATTTGATTCGTCGCGGCATCCTTCAGTACATAACCGGATGTGTACCAGCTTCTGAACTTTTTGATGTACGCAGCGTATTCTGGCGATTCGACATTATTGACGATCTTCAAACCGTTATCGTAATTCGGCAATACGCCATAAGCGTCGCCTAAGCCATCATACGGAATATAAGTTTGCATGAATGTCGAGTTACTGCCCCCGGGAGCAATCGGAGTTAGATTTGGCTCTTTCTCTTTAATAATCTTCAGAACCGACTCAACGTCATCTAACGTTTTGATCTTGCTAACATCAATATTGTTTTTGTCGGCAATATCCTTTCTCATCGTAAATCCGAAACCTCTCGCAAATTCCCGTATGGACGGGACGCCATAATTTTTGCCTTCGACTTTGGAAACGTTGAGATAATCGGCCCCAACTGCAGTCGTAATGCCTTTACCATATTTCGTAATAAGATCGTCCAGGGGAAGCAATTGGCCTTTAGCCACCTGATTTGTATAAGTTCCAAGAATTAACATCAAATCAAGCTTTTCATTGCTGCTCATCATGAGGTTCGTTTGCTGATTCCAATTCCCGAAGCTAATCGGAAGAAGCTTGACTGTAGCGTTAATCTTCGTTTGGGTAATTTTGTTCACTTCATCCTGAATAAGATTCATATTCTTCGGCATAGCGCCGAAAATCGGGAACGCCAAGGTAAGATCTGCTGGCGTTTTCGTGTCAGCATTAACCGTCGAACTCGCAGATGGAGAAGCTGAACTTGTGGATGCGGTTTTTTGATCGCCTGTATCCTTACCGCATGCCGTAAGGAATAGCGTCGTTACCATCATCGTGGCCAGAGACATCGTAATGATTTTGGTCTGTTTTCTCATGTGTTAACCCCTTTTTAGTGAAGTCTAATGGCGTTGCCATGCTTTAATGATAGCTCAGGGATCAAAAGCTTACTAACAGTTTGCTGACTTTTTCGTTACCGCTTTCCTGACTTTTTTTCTTCATCATGACCCATTCTGCTGCTGGCGAAAATCATTGGGATTTATGTTCGTAACCTTTTTGAACATTTTCGAAAAATGAGAAAAATTAGAGTAGCCCACAGATAATGCGATAGTTCCTATCGGCATATCGCTCTTGCTCAGCAGCTGCTTGGCCAGATTTACTCTTTCTTGCAGCAAATAATCGGAGATGGACACTCCCGTCTCTTTCTTAAAAAAACGGGACAAGTAATCGGGATGCAAATAAACATGCTCGGCCATTTCTTCGCGTGCTAACTCGGATTGATCCAAATGAACGGCAATATATTGTTTGACGCTCTCAATAACCGAGGTAGCTTCTTCCACTGCTTCCGCCTGATCCATTGCTTTCCCAATCGTATGCCGAATCCAGGCTAATAGGTCCGTTACTGATCGCGTAGCGTTGTGGGACAGCGTCACAGATAGCCCATCACAAAATAATTGATGAGCCTGGATGCCCTTCAGATTCAATACAAAGTACGTCATCTGAAGGAAATCCTCATAGAATTGACGCAGTAAATTCGCATCCAAACCTTCTGTTTCCACCAAATTTTCCAGAAATTCCGTCGCTCCCGCGATAACCTTCTCCTTCGTTCCCTTCTTTAACATCGCTGACCAGACTTTCATATCCGGTAATATAATCTGTTCGTGTGAGACGGATTTCCCGATTAACGAAAATACTTTATTATTAAACGCCACATTATTCTTATCCAGCGCGATCAAATCCTGAACAATAGATAGAATTTCGTGCATATAACCGTCGTTTCCGAGATAACAGCATAAATCACAATAGAAATACCGATTGCAAGACGCAATATACGCTTCACTGCTGCGGACCAACCCCTCCAGGAGTTCATCGTTATAGGTCTCAAAATTAAGGATGACGAGAATTTTCCCTCTGTCAATCGGTATCATCTGCCCGTTTGGCACTTGCTGTATAATCATTTCTTGCGCCGAATTTTTGAGTGCATATTCCAAAATTTTCTCTTCGCGCAAGCTTAATTCCTTATGCCAGCGTTGAACGCTGATTAGCACAGGTAGAAAAGTCGTCGTTTCGGGGTAGATCAGATTACGATTTTCCGCTGCTTCCTTGATGACCTTTTCATGGGAAGGAATCGTTTGATCAAGCAGATCCATCCAAAATCTTTCCACCAGCAAAGGGTGATTTTGAGCCCACAGCTGATTCACATGCTGAAGCTCGCTTTGCTTGGAGATCTTCTGCTTCGCCTTCGAAATTGCTGCTTCAAGCTCATTCACAAGCGCCGGCTTGATTAAATACTCCAAACTCCCTAATTGAATGGCCATCTTCGCATATTTAAAATCCGCATGAGCGGTTAAGAAGATCGTCTCTGTTTCCGGGTAATGCTCCCTTACCCACGTAAGCAGCTCCAAGCCGCTGCCCTGCGGCATTTCAATATCACAAAGCATAATATCGATGGGGTGCTCCGCAAATATTTCTTGAGCCTGTCTCATGTTGTATGCCGTATAGAGTTCAGAGATTTCATTCTGTGCCAAATCCAAATCCGATTTAACACCTTCAATAACATGCATTTCATCATCTACTATTAATAGTCGAACCATGATCTGTACCTCCGGTTAGCTTTTTCGAATGAATAGGCAGCGTCATTTCAATTATTGCTCCCCGAGGAGAGCCATTGGAAAAAGAAATACGTTCAGATTGGCCATATAACAACCTCAGCCTCCGCTGAACGTTCCATATTCCAACATGCTCGCCTTGTTCCGTGACCAGACTTTCGCCTCTTTGTAGAAGTGCTAGTATTTTATCTGGAAAGCCCTTGCCTGTATCTTGAATCACAATGTGAATACAAGGAACGCCTTCCAGATCAGTGACATCAACAGTTATCGTAATATGAATAGCTTCATCCAGCGTAACCGCATGCTTCACCGTGTTCTCAACAAAAGTCTGAATAATAAGAGGAGGCACATAGGTATCAATCAAAAATTCCGGTGCGTTAATTTCGCATGTCAGGCTCCCCGGAAAGCGAAGCTCCTGAATGCGAAAATAATTCCTTGTATGTTCGAGCTCCTCTTTCAGCTTCACTAAGTTAAGATTGCTCCTGAACATATACCGGAAATATTGCATTAAAGATAAGGACATCTCCTTAATCAATTCATAATTTTTCACTTTGGCCAAGTTGTACAGAACATTTAAGGAATTCATAAAAAAATGAGGGTTAATCTGCAACTGTAAGCGCTGAAGCTCTTCTTTTTGTTTGCTTAATTGTTCCTCATATACGTTAATTCGTAGTTCTTGAATTTGCGACATCATTGTGTTGAACGTCTCGTTCACAATAATAAATTCATCAGATGATGGAACAGCATCAATTCTTGACTCCAATTGACCATTCCGAATCCGTTTCATAGCAGCCATCAGACGGTTTAGCGGATGTATGATTGTTCTTCGTAAGAAATACAATCCTAACGGCAAAGAAATGAGGCATGCCAAGGTGACGAGCTCAACAATTTTCCGTAAATAGGGCAGCTTTTCAAGGATCTTCTCATCAGGCACGAGTGCGACAAGATTGAAATTCCCTTTGGATGACGGTTCACCAACGACTAAGAAATGACGATCTTTGCCTGATAAATAATACTTCTCCATATCAGCATTTAGCAGAACTTGATTCCGGTTTACAAGGTCTTCATTCGTCATGGGCACACCATTTTGACTTGCGAATAAGGCTCCTCCGTTTGCACCGAAATCAATCGTTCGGAACGGAACCATCAGCTTGTTCGCTTCGATCCAGGCACCAAAATAAACATCCCCAGATTTCAATACATACATCATATAGTAGGTATCATTGATCTTTTGAACTTCCCATGACTTTGTATAAAATCGTTTGGGATCCGTGTTGGAATCCACCGTATGCCTAATGGCGTTAAACATCTCCTCTTCTTCCTCAATAGAGTCGCTATCTCTGGTGACTCGCAACATGTCGTTTCTCTTTGGAGCATATAGGAAGAAGGAATTAACAGATTTATACATGCCAATATCATTCGATAATTTATTAAACATCAATATCTTGTTGAAATTAAAATCATAATCCGAATTCGACAATTGATAGGCTACAAAATCTGAATCGACCACCACGGTGTTATTCATATACTTATCGATGTCTTCCAAAGATTTATCCACTTGACTCATATATAAAATCATCATGTTCTTATAGGAATCTGCTACCTGATTACGCACGACTTCCGTTGAATAGACGCTGTAATAAATCATTATCGAGATCAACGGAAACGTTAAAATCATTACGCCCAGCACCAATTTCATCCGAATCGAATTCAGGGAATACTTCCTTTTCAGCTCATCTGCGTTCATTGTACATCTGCCCCTAACCGCTTTTAGACTGCAACAATTTCGATATCATTACTGTATCATTTTTACTGCGCATTCATAAAAGGAAAGAAAGCCCATTTGAAAGCTCTCGCGAGCCTAATCAAATGGACTTGTTCATCTTATTCGTAGTGATCTGCTGCTGGATTCAGCTTCGCCTTCTTCTACGACTTTACCTCAACATCTGCATAAAAAGCTCGTACCTTCCCATCAATAAACAAATCCGAACGGATGCTGAAGGTTCCTGTAGCTCGGATATCATGCGATGATGCCCCAACCATCAATTCCATTTCACCGGATTCGACTTTCCATTTCATATCTGCATCCAGGAAAGCAAATTGACTCATCTCTATGGTGAATCCTATTTTTTTCATTTCTAATGGTGCTAACGGAACTCTGACGAACCCGGCAAGTTCTTTAACCGGACGAACTATACTTGCATACGTATCACGTATATAGAGTTGAACGACTTCCTCACCAAATACGTCCCCTATATTCGAAATATCTACTTCTACTTCTAGGTTTTCATTGGGCTCGTATACGGCTTTGCTAATACGCAGATCCGAATACTTGAATGAAGTATAGGAAAGTCCATGACCGAAATAATATCTAGGTTCGTACGGGCAATCTACATAACTCTTTAACGCACTCATTGTTCCTACATGATAACTAGAACCGTTATCATGGTTATAGAAAATCGGAATCTGTCCCGCATTATAAGCTACCGAAACAGGCAATCTCCCTGCCGGATTGTAGTCTCCAAACAATACATCAGTAATCGCCACCGCACCGTATTGACCTGGATTCCAAGCTTCAATTATGGCATCCATGTGTTGATCTGCCATGTCACTTGAAATTGGCTTACCGTCAAAATGAATGGCAACAATCGATTTATTCAGGTCCGCCAGCTTCTTGATGAAGCTTTCCTGACATTCTGGCAGATGAATGCTAGTAGAATCAACTCCTTCACCAGTCGTACATGACGTTCCCCACCCATGCTTGCCGCCTAATGTTAATATAACAATATCGGCTTCTGCCGCGACTGCCAAGGCTTCTTTATGCTTGGAAGTGTCATTGCCTGCGTAGGCATATCCATAAGAGTAGGTCACTTCGGCCTGCGGGCACGCAAGCCTAATCTGTTCTAACAGAGTAGTGGCTCCCGGGTAATACCTCTTCATTTGGCCTTCTACGGCAGCAAACTCAACCTTCACCTGACTTCCAGGATACGTATAGTTATCCTTGTCTGCACCAAACTCGTCTATGCTCAAGTTCGAGATTTTCTCGAAATCGACGCCTGCCATCGTATTTCCGATACCAAGCATGTTTTCAGCCAACGTAGCGAAGGAATAACCCCCGAACAACGATCTTGTCGATGAAGCATGATGGCCAATCACAGCGATCTTCTGTTTGATCCGTTTCAACGGGAGCACACCGTTATTTTTCAACAGAATCAAGGACTGTCGAGCCGTTTCCAACCCAATTTGCTCATTCTTACGGTCAGTAAAAATAGGTTCAATTTCCTCTTTGGACATTGGGAACGGGTTTTCAAACAAGCCTAATTCGAATTTGGCAATCAATATGTTCCGAACAGCCCGATCAAGGACTTCTACTTCGATATTCCCGTCCTTAATTCGCATCATCAATTCATCATTGTAGCAGTCCTTGGAAGGCAATTCCACATCCATCCCGGCTCTTAAAGAACGCTCCCCCGCCTCCGTTTTACTCTCACAGAGTTTTAGTCGCGTATGTTGCTCTAAGATCGAAGTGTAATCGGATACGGTCACACCATTGAACCCCATTTCTTCACGTAGAAGTCCCGTAAGCAGCTTGGAGGACCCTGCCACGGCTTCTCCATCGATTGAACTGTAGGTATTCATGATGGACTTCATTTTCGCGTTGGTGATGGCCGCTTGGAACGGTTTTGCATAAATTTCTCTCAGCAATCTTGGGGGAATTGGAGTCGAAGCCGCATGTATGCCTCCTTGTGCGGCTTGATAGCCTAGAAAGTGCTTTGCACATGCGATAACCCCTTCTTTAAGCTCTCCATCTTTCTGCAGCCCCGATACAAAGGAGGTTCCCATAGCCGATGCTAATGTAGGGTCTTCCCCATAAGTTTCACCCTGACGACCGAAGCGTGAATCGCGCGAAATATCCAGTACCGGAGCGAATGCATGCATAGCTCCGACTGCTCGTGCTTGTTTACTCACGATTTCCGCCATTTCTTTATGCAATCCCGGATTCCATGTTGAGCCAATCCCGATGCCAGAAGGAAAGCTGGTCGCTTCCGGTACCAACGCACCGGTTAATGTCTCGATATGGAATAACGCAGGAATATGATGCTCACTTAGTTCCATGATCTTCTTCTGAATACGAGTTACTTTTTCAACGACAGCTTCTTTATCACCCAACATGCCGGCAAATAACATGGAAACTTCTCCGACACCTTGCGGATTGTCCTTTTCTAATTGTTCAATGGAATCCTTCAGCGGCAAATATCCGACGATTTGCCCCATTTTCTCTTCCAGACTCATCCTCTGTAAAAGATCATTTGCCCGTTCTGCAGCGGAGTGAGCAGGATTTAAGTATTTGATATTCGTTTCATTCATACGCTTCCGCTCCCCTATAAACCTAATCGGACATACTGCTCAAGCGGTGCTTCATTTGCTTCCATAAGCTGCTTGAGCATGCCGATCATGTTTGTCTCGACATTCTGATCCTGAATGGGATGTTGCTGAAACGGATCCTCGTTAACGTCAAATAGCAATGTACCGAAGGAATGGAAATGGCTATACCCGGCAGCCTTTATCTTCAACGTTTGTATCCCCTTCGTAAAGGAGAACGGCTCTTGTAAACTGATCTCCTGCAGCTCCTTCAATGAGAACCTGCTCCGCATATGAGTCGGCATCAGCGTGTAGTGATATAACGGCGTATTATCCTTAGAAACCGGAGCACGCATATAGACGTAGCGGCCATCCGTCACATTCACGTGTGCGCCGTGCACTCCGTAAAGAGCGGCCTCGCGTACCCGATGGTCACTGGCTATCGTTTCCTTAAGAACCTTCCCCTGCATATCCACAGGAATGTCCAGTCCAAAAAATTCAAGCAAAGTTGGAGCTAAATCGATAGTCTGCACCAAGCTGTTCCTGCGTTCATTGCATTTACCGCTTCGCGGGTCCCATATGAAAAGTGGCATATGGGCAATCTCGTTGTAGAATGGCATGATAACTTTGGCCCACCAATCATGTTCCCCTAGTAAATACCCGTGGTCAGTATTCACAATAAGCATCGTGTCCTTCCACAGATCCAATTCATCCATGGTATCAAGCACTTTGCCGAGATAGTGGTCGCACATGCTGAGCAGGGCCGCATATTCAAACCGGACGTGTTCGATTTCTTCTTTCGTTTCCTTTACTTTGCCGTAAGGGGGCCAATCAAAATGCTTTCCCTCGTACTGATGCGGATATAAGTCGCGATATTTTTGAGGCGCATAGAAAGGCTCGTGCGGGTCAAATGTTTCTATCTGAACGAACCATTGGTCCTCCATATGGTTCGTCCGTATAAACTCCAAGCCCTTCTCCATCGTTTGAGCTTGCGGGAAATCCTTCTCTTCCCGAATATATTTACGGTTAACCCAATCTTGCCGGGTCCACGGGTCCAATTGCTTCGTGGCGATCATCTCCGGTATCTGCGGATCGGCTACCTCCCCCTTCCATGAATCGCCTTCCTGCCCGCGAATCAGCTCGTATGAGCTGTATCGGGTGTGATAGGTGCCGCCGCCGTCTTCCCAGTAGTGCTGATGATCGGTTACCAGATGCGAGTACACACCATTCTTCTTGAGTAACTCTGGCATGGAGTCGTCGAAAGGTTCTATTGGGCCCCAACTGCGGTGAAGAAAGTTGTAACGCCCCGTGTGAATCTCACGTCGCGCAGGCATACAAGGCATACTTCCCACATAGGCCTGGTCAAAAACAACGGTTTTCTCGGCCAGCCTTGCGAAATTCGGGGCATGAATCCAATCGCCCCCGTAAGGAGGAAGCATGTGTCTATTTAGCGTATCAAACATAAGCATAATAGCCCTCATTTTATACCCTCACCTTCATGAATTATCTATTTGTCTGAATGTACAGAGTAGAAATTATCCTTTTACCGCTCCAATCGTAATCCCTTTAACAAAATATTTTTGGAAGAAAGGATAGGCGATCAGAATCGGGATAACCCCAATTACCGCAATAGCCATTTTCACGGCAGAGCTAGGAAGTGTTTGCAGGGCTGCACCCGCATCTGAGCTATTGAACTGGCCGCTCGCTAGAAATTGGGCATCCTGTAAAATACGGTTCAGCAAATTTTGAATACTGTAATAATGCGGATTTGTAATATAAATCATGCCGTTCATCCAGTCATTCCAATACGCTATCGTTTGGAAAAGCCCTACTGTTGCTAAGATCGGCATGGAGAGCGGCAGCACAATCGATCCGAATGTCCTGAATTCGCCAGCCCCGTCTATATTCGCAGATTCAATAATAGCCATCGGAATCGACGTTTGAAAATAGGTCCTCATTAACATGACGTTAAAGCCGTTCATGAGAAGTGTCGGGATAATCAGCGCCCAAATCGTGTTCTTGATATCCAGTAGCTGCGAATAGATCAGGTAGGTGGGCACCAACCCCCCATTAAACAGCAGCGTGAAGAAGACGACAAATGCCAATACATTTCGAAGCGGATAATCCTTGCGAGAAATAGGATAAGCCAATAAGGAGGTTATCACTAGGCTCACTGTCGTTCCTACGATTGTAATCAGCACTGTGATACCGTATGCTCGAAAAATATCTGTTCCTTCCTCCAAAAGATACTTATAGGCAAGCAGACTATATTGATGTGGAAAAAAGGAATACCCATTTCGTATAATCTCGTTTTCATCTGTAATGGAAGAAATGATCAAGAGCACAAAAGGAATTATACAAGCCAAAGAAAGTAAAACCATGAAGATATGCCCAAACCATTGCAGCGCTTTATTTTCATTTTTCATTGCTATCACCTCACTAAAACAATGCATTGTCTTTGTTGAATTTGCCAACCAAATAGTTTGATGCAAGGACGAGAATGAAGCCCACAACCGACTGGTACAGACCGGCTGCTGCCGACATTCCGATATCTCCGAGTCCCATCAATCCCCGATATACGTAAGTGTCGATAACGTTCGTTGTCGAGTAGAGAGCGCCTGAATTCATCGTAATCTGATAGAACAACCCGAAGTCGGAGTAAAATATTCTTCCAATACTGAGCAGAGTCAACATCGTAATCGTCGGAGTCAACGACGGAAGCGTAATATGCCGTATTTGATGCCATTTGCTGGCTCCATCCAGCTTCGCGGCTTCATAATATTCTTCATCAATACCAATGATGGCAGCAAAATAAATAATACTGCTGAAGCCAATCCCTTTCCATAGATGGATTAATGTAAGAATGTATGGCCAATATTGGGATTCCTGATACCAGTTAATCTCCTGCATTCCCAGAAAAGGAAGTACCGTTTTGTTAAGAAACCCGGTTTCCAAACTGAGGCCTGCATAAGCCAAGTAGCTGACGATAATCATTGAAATGAGAAATGGCAGCAGTATGATGCTCTGATACAGCCTGGTCATGAAACGATTCTTGATTTCATTTAAAAGGATCGCGATTCCGATGGAAAGCAGCGTCCCCAAAATAATAAAAACCACATTATATAGAATCGTATTTCTCGTGATAATAAAGGCGTCCTCGGTTTTAAACAAATACTCGAAATTTTTAAAACCTATCCAGTCGCTCCCCCATATTCCTTTGGAAAAATTGATATTCTTGAAAGCAATAACAATTCCGAACATGGGTAGGTAATTATTGAGTACAAGATACAATAATCCTGGTACCGTCATTAGTGTAAGTGGAATAAACTTTTTGAAACCTCTTTTTTTTATCGTTCTCGTCTCTTTACGTTCAGTGCTTACGACTGCTGCCTCTGTCAAATGAATCCCTTCTTTCCCTCTTCCTATGCTGTCATGCTCTTATCATAAAACAAGGACGGAATCGTCACTAACAGTTTGCTGACTTTTTCGTTACCGCTTTGCTGACTTTTTGAGAGGAAAAGAAAACACAAAAACCACAGCTTTCACTGTGGCTTTTGAATATTGAAATATTCATGTCAGGAACGAACCCCATTAAAAAACAGATGCACCATTTCTTCAATAACCGTGTCCATATTATTATGTTTCTCTGCATGAGCGATCATCGTATCTGCCTGGTTTGTCATCATCTGCATGTACATCATAATGGTGGATGTCGAAATTTTCTCAGAGATCTCTCCTGCTTTTTTGCCATCTTCAATGAGCTTAATAACCATCGGTATTCCCCTCGCCAGGTACTCCTCATGAACAAATTTCGCCAGCACAGGATCCTCCAACCACACCTGCTTCATCATCTGAAGCCCGAACGTGCGTGACGATTCTTTTTTCTGAAAAATAATATATTCAATCTTCTCCTTCAAAGAATGCTCCGCTTCCATGAACGCCTCGAAATCTGTAATCGTCTTTCGGATATAAGTGATGAACACCTCGCGCACAAGCACTTCTTTGCTGCCAAAATAATTATAAATCGTCACCTGCGACACGCCCGCTGCACTAGCAATATCTGCGATGCGCATGGCCTGTGCACTAGTCGTTTTCAAAAGTTCCAGCGTTGCCGCCATAATGTTATCTTTTTTGAGCTGGGCTCTTTTTTCGTAGCCGTTCATCGTCATTTGCATCACCTGATAATTGGAATAATGAAATTATATCACAAATATATTTCATAAGTATTGACGGGCTAACCGTTCAGGAGTAACATTAGTTTTGAAATAATATAAAACCAATATTTCATAACTTCACTTGCAGTGTTCGCATCCATGGAGGTGGCGCTAATGTTAACTGTTCAACAGTTGACCAAAACCTTTCCCAACGGGAAAGGCATATTCGACGTATCGTTCACGGTTCAAAAGGGTGAAGTCTTCGGATTCCTTGGCCCGAACGGGGCAGGTAAATCGACGACCATTCGGCACATTATGGGCTTCATGAAACCGGAGCAAGGTACTGTGCAGATTGGCTGTCTCGATACATGGACCGAACAAGGCAAAGTGCAGCGGTATCTCGGCTATTTACCTGGCGAAATCGCATTTATAGAAGGCATGACAGGACTCTCGTTCCTGAATTTCATGGCCGAATTACAAGGGATGAAGCAGACGGCCTGGCGGGAGGAGCTCATCGAGCGGTTCCAATTTGATGTCAAAACGCCCATTCGCAAAATGTCCAAAGGGATGAAGCAGAAGGTCGGCATCGTTGCTGCATTCATGCACAGGCCGGAGGTTATCATTTTGGACGAACCAACTTCAGGTCTCGATCCTCTTATGCAAAAGGTGTTCATCAACTTGGTCCTGGAGGAAAAAGCACGGGGAACGACGTTCCTGATGTCCTCCCACAGCTTCCAAGAAATCGAGCGAACCTGTGATCGGGCTGCGATTATTAAAGACGGCCGTCTGATTACCGTCAAGGATATTCACGAACTGCAGTCGATGCAGCGTAAGCTTTTTGAAGTCACCTTTGAGCGTGCGGAAGATGCTGATCTTTTCATGAAAACCTCAGGTATGCTGATTGAATCTCGTGAAGGCAATCGTGTGCGGGTCGCTGTGCAGGGCGAATATGCGGCGTTTCTAGCAGCTACCTCCCGGTATGCCATTCGCAACCTGGATGTGTTCACACAAAGCCTAGAAGATGTGTTCATGAACTACTACGACCGGAAGGGGACGATCACATGAATTCCGCACTCTATAAGCATATGATGAGCATTCATCTCAAAGGAATGATGAACTATGCGTTCGGCTCCGCCTTCTATATTCTGCTGATGTTCTGGCTTTTCCCTAGCTTCGCTAGTAATAACACTGCATTGGATGATTTGCTCAAAAATCTACCCGCCGGATTGACGAACGCCTTCAATCTGGGCAGCGGTTTTGGCTCAGTTGAAGCCTTCATTTCTGGTGAGTATTATGGTCTGCTGCTCGTACTGATCTTGTCTATTTTTTGCATTCTCTTCACCACCCAGCTGATGGCTAAATTAGTAGACCAAGGCGCGATGGCCTATCTGCTCGTTGTGCCTACGACACGTAGTAAAGTTGCGTTTACACAATCGGCTGTTTTTGTGACCGGACTCTTCCTGATTATCATGGTTACGACGCTCTGTGGTTTTGCCGGCTATGCGTTATTTATCGGGGATTTGAGCAACTTCCATGGCGATGCTTATATCCAAATGAATATTGCCGCATTCCTATTGTTCTTCGCTGTAGGCGGAATCGCTTTCCTTGTCTCCTCGCTCGCTAATGACGAAAAAAAGGCACTAGGCATCTCCGCCGTGCTGACCTTCGGATTCTTCAGTCTCGATTTCCTGGGGAAGCTAAGTGACCAGATCCATTGGTTGCGTAAGCTAAGCTATTTCTCTCTCTATGACCCCAGCGGCGTGATTGGTGGTAAAGTGGATCTCGCTTTCCCTTGGGTACTGTTGGCGCTGATTGGCTTCGTCACCTATGCATCAGCCATTGTGCTATTCCGCAAGCGGGATTTACCTCTATAAAGTAAGCCACCGAGAATTGATATCCCGAAAACCGCCCTAGTAGCAGAAAAATCTGCGATTAGCGCGGTTTTTTGGCGTTTTAGCCTATACGAGTTGCCGCAAAATTAGTATGATACTAGCATCACACTTCGATAGATAAGGAACGGAACCGACATGACAGAAAGACTAAGGAAACTGCCCCAATGGATCGGATTTCTCATCATTTTGACGATCCTATCCCTCGGCACAACGCTAACCGCCTTTTCACCGCTTTACGCAAACGGACTTATCAATATTGTTATTCCTATTTGTATTCTGATTTTCTTGCGAGCGGATTTCTTTGAAAAGTTGAAGTTATCCACACTGGTCATCGGCCGAATCCTCGTTGTGTTAACGTTTCTAGGTTATTTCCCTAGCGATTGGCTGGTCCCGGTTATTGTGTGGCTGCTGCGGATTAACATCCTGGAAGCCACGCTGACCGACTTTAAGAATAAAAGCTTTTACAATGTTGTCTCGGGGCTTGTTCTAATTGCAACGTCTTTTGTGATCTCTGGTGCGTGGCTCGGTAGCTATTACATCACGGTGAATGAAGCTATGATTTTCTGGGCTATCGCTTACACCCTTTGGAATTGGGACTTCGTTATTTATGCGTTTAAGCAGCCCATCGGCTTCTACCATATCGCTGTGTTGACAACACCATTACTGCTCGTTTGTCTCTCAGCTAACCCTGGTTTATGGCTGATCATGCGTGCTAACTCACTGACGTTTGCGGGTATTTTTCAAATATCAGGAAAAGCTTATATCGAGTCCTATCTAGCCAGTGATGCTATACAATCTTTTATTATCTGGATTAAAAGGAAACCCATCCAAATTAGCGTGATGCTTATCAACGTTATTTTATGTTTAGTAGCTGTTCTATTCTCATAATCCATAGCGAAAGGTGCGAATGCAGTGAATGTCCTTATTTTTGGCGCAACGGGAATGGTTGGACAAAGCGTGTTGCTTGAGTGTCTACGCGACCCCCAGGTCCACAACGTAATTACGATCGGCCGAAATGCAAATCAGCAAACACATCCTAAACTTCGTGAATATGTCCTTAAAGATATTACCGATTTAACTGCGCTTACAGATGAGCTCACACAGGTAAATGCTTGTTTCTTCTGTTTAGGCGTTTCGTCTGTGGGCATGAGCGAAGAGAAATATCACGTGATTACCTATGATTTGACTATGAATATTGCCACTCAATTGGCAGCCATTCAGCCGCATATGACCTTCATTTATGTCACGGGTGCCAGTACAGACAGCACAGAACAAGGCAAGAGTATGTGGGCACGGGTCAAAGGCAAAACCGAAAATGCTCTGCTTAAGCTGCCATTCCAATCAGCCTACATGTTCCGACCTGGGGCCATTCTGCCAATGAACGGCGTTAAATCGAAGACCAAAGTATATCAGATCGGGATTGCCATCTTGCGGCCGATTTTCCCTCTTTTACATCGATGGTTCCCCAATTCTGTCATCAACTCCGAGCAGATCGGCCGGGCCATGATCCATGTTGCGCAAGTTGGCTACCCGAATGCGATTCTAGAGAGCATCGATATTCGTGAAGCTGGCGGGGGGAAGCCTGCTAGCTGATAGATAAGGAAATAGATCAGGGGATGGAAAGTTAGACAAGTGATTGGCAGATCGAAAGCAATACTGTTGATCAGCAGTTCGAAAGTCGGAGCAATGACCAGCAGTTCGAAAGTCGGAGCAATGATCAACAGTTCGAAAGACAGACCATTGATTTGCAGTTCGCAAGACAGACCATTGATCTGATAGAAAAACCTCAGCCACTTGGCTGAGGTTTTCGTTCATATGTTCGTTCATGTCTGTTTTCTATTGTTCCATAGATGTTCCACCTGAGTAGATGGATTTTATACAGTTAATTTAGCCGAAATCATCAATATGTGAGGAATAACTGGATTTCCTACAACTAAAATTGCCGATTTCTCTTCGAAAGGGTAGATCTGACTTAATTAGCTGCAGGTTTTCCAGTTATTTGATATTTCCGATGAGAATCGCGAATAATAACTGTATGTTTTACAGTTGTTGCTATTAGGCGTGCATTGTAGCCGATTCAATCGACCACTCACCATCCTGCAAAGCGATGTGGTTCATGCTTCCGCGGAAGCAGATATGTAAGCGGCATCATCTAACCATTCATCGTCCAGCCGGTATACTCGGTATAGGTTTCATAATTTCAGAAGAGTACCCTCCTAGCTGTTAGCGCCTCTATGCTTCTTCTCGGAGCTTTGATATTTACGCAGATATAGGAAGGCAATCACCAAAATAATCAACGGCAATCCACCAATCAGGAAGCGGAAGCCGTGAATCGCACTCGTGACCTGAACTTCCTTATCCGCATCATAGCCGCTCGTCGCGAAGAAAATACCCATAATCCCATACTGGATTGACATCCCGATACGGATAATGAAACCATTTACCCCATAGTACATCCCCTCACGACGTCTTCCCGTTTGCTGTGCATCGAAATCAACAACATCCGAAAGCAACACATGCAAGGAAAGCATGAAGCCAGAAACCGGGATTCCGAGCAGAGCACCAATGATAATGACCGTTAGGGATGAGTGTGCAAAAAGGAACCCAAGCGAGATCACCGCATATAACACGGATGAGATCATCGCGACATGAACTGTCGATAAGCGGGTACCGCTCTTCGCCCAAATGAACGACATCGGGATCGCCACGATAAACACCGCTCCTAAGAAGACAGAGTTCATGGTCCCAGACAATACAACGACATATTTGGTATAAAACGCCGTGAGTGACACGAACATCGTTGTCGTCAATTGAATCAATAAATTCGCTACGACGTAGGAATTGAACAGCTTATTTTTGAACGTCTGAACGGTAGCTTCCTTGAATTCAAGGGGTTCTGACTTACTTGCAGCTGGATTTTCGAACGATCCGTACAATGAAACATACAAAGAAATAACAGCAATGATTGCAAAAATGCCAGCCATCAGCCCCCAACCAAGGGACAGGCCTAATGACTTTGCAAGTGCGATTCCGATGATCATCCCGACGATGCTAAACATTTGTTGCAAAGCGGATACTTGATAGCGGTCTTTTTTGTTTTGATACATCTCAGGAAATAAAGCTCCGGTGTTGAGGCCGATGAACGAGTAAATTAAATCGAAGAAGAAGGTTAAGGTGAAGAAATATATTAACAGCATGGTCGAGCTGCCTGCAGGTGGATTAAACAGGAAAAAGAAGAGCACGCCAAACGGCAAACTGCCGAACAAAATGTAAGGAATACGTCTGCCGAAGCGCGTTTTGGTACGGTCGCTCACATAGCCGGCAACCAAATTAAATAGGGCGTTCAGAAGCCCATAAATGATCATACCGATGGAAATGGAGGTGCCAGAAACATTCAACACAGTGACATAATAAAAAACGGCAATAGCGCTGAAAGCTTGCCACAAGACGCTGAGCCCAATCTGATTCGAGCTGTAGGCGATTTTTTTGGAAAGAGTGACCATGTTGAACTTGCCTCCTCACGAGTAATGTTCCTGTTTAACTTGTTAGCTGTATAGCGCAGATGGAAAAAAGTGTAGCTGATGTGAGGTAAGCACTTTAAAAGCTTCAGCATATCCTTTAGCTTCCGGATCCTGCTTCAACTTGCCGTACATTTGCACAGCTTGATAATCAAAATACCCTTTAACCAAGGGCCAATTAACATGATCAAATTGACTCTTATGGGCCAAAATAGATGCCATTTTCGTCTCCCAGTGAGACGTTACATCAATAAACGTGTTCGGATGCGACGTCGCATAGAACGCAATTTGCGGCACATCATACGGCTTAGAGCCTGGGAAAAGAATCTCGTTGGACGAGAAAAGCATCGCGGATGCCACAGCTTTGCCTGTTTTGATATGATCGGGGTGAGCCTCATACGGCATCCATGGATCAACGGTGAACAGCATGTCCGGCTTTTCTTCCCGAATAATGGGAATGAGCTTCGCGAGCAACTCTTCTTCGGTGTAGTTCCCCATATCAGGTAAATCAAGTGCGATGTGCTTGGATACGCCTAAAATATCCCCAGCAGCCAGCCTCTCTTGGCGGCGAATAGCTGCGATCGCTTCAGGCTCTATTTCGCCTGTGGACCCGCTGCCCCTGCCATCTGTCACGGTAATGTAAACGATTTCACAACCGCGCTGTGCAAGCTCGTAGATCGTTCCTGCGGCCCCTACTTCGTTATCATCAGGGTGAGGTTGAACGCATACGATTTTTTTGACTTCTAATACATCAGGAAGACCTAATATTCGTCTGATATCCATGTGACATCCCTCCAATATGTCACATTCTATCATAAAAGGTGGATTACTGTCGAAAATATTCCCTAGTACAAGACATGAGCAACATGACTTTCGAAATCGCACATAATTTATTTATTCAAAATCATCTTCAGCGAAGAATACCCCTAACAATTTCAACACTCCACAACCATCATTTCGCCAGAACTATCTAAGGCATGTCTTCCTCTACTATTGTTTACGATTTTTTATCGCCCTTTCCAATTGACATTAAAATTCAGGGATGTTATAAAGTTAGTGTATAGCACTCACAGTGTGCGAGTGCTAATGACTCATCTAACACATACCCTGTTACATATCGAAAGGAGATCTATCCGTGGAAAAGAAACAGTTTCAAGCCGAATCCAAGCGTCTTTTGGAGATGATGATCAATTCGATTTACACGCAACGTGAGATCTTTCTAAGAGAGCTAATCTCCAACTCCAGCGATGCGATTGACAAAATTTACTACAAGGCGCTAACAGACGACTCGCTCGTTTTTGACAAAGATAGCTATTTCATTAAAATTACAGCTGACAAAGAGAACCGCATCCTCACCATCCGCGATACAGGTATCGGGATGACGAAGGAAGATCTAGAGAACAACCTCGGGATTATCGCGAAGAGCGGCTCGCTTGCTTTTAAGAAAGAGAACGAAAGCAAAGACGGCCACAACATCATCGGTCAATTCGGGGTAGGTTTCTACTCAGCATTTATGGTCGCGGACCACATTGCTGTAACGAGTAGAGCTCTTGGCAGCGACACAGCTTACAAATGGGAGTCTGACGGCGCTGACGGCTACACCATCGCACCTGCAGAGAAGGATTCCGTAGGAACGGAAATCGTGCTCTCAATCAAGCCAAACACAGAAGATGATAACTACGACGAGTACCTAGACGAGTATCGCCTGAAAGCGATCGTTAAGAAGTATTCCGACTTCATCCGCTATCCAATCAAAATGGATATTGCCAGCAAACGTCTGAAAGAAGGCAGCGAAAGCGAATTCGAGGACTATCAAGAAGAGCAGCACGTGAACAGCATGGTGCCGATTTGGAGAAAGAACAAAAGCGAGTTAACACCTGAGGATTACGAGAAGTTCTACCACGAGAAACATTACGGCTTCGACAAGCCGCTTAAACATATTCATGTCAGTGCGGATGGCGCGGTGGTCTATCAAGCGATCCTTTTCATCCCTGAGAACATGCCATATGACTACTATTCCAAAGAATATGAGAAAGGCCTAGAGCTTTACGCGAACGGCGTTCTCATTATGAATAAATGCGCGGACCTGCTGCCTGATTACTTCAGCTTCGTTAAAGGGATGGTCGATTCCGAAAGCTTATCGCTGAACATCTCACGTGAAATGCTGCAGCATGACCGTCAGTTGAAATTGATCGCCAAAAACATTTCCAGCAAAATCAAAGGCTCGCTACAAAGCCTCCTGAAGGACGAGAGAGAGAAATACGAGCAATTCTACAAGTCCTTCGGCAGACAGCTAAAATTCGGCGTTTACAGCGACTACGGCACGCATAAAGAGCTTCTGCAGGATCTGTTGATGTTCTCCTCTTCCAAAGAGAAAAAGCTCGTCACATTGGACGAGTATATCGCGAGAATGCCTGAAGATCAGAAGTACATTTACTATGCTTCCGGTGAATCCATGGAACGTATCGATAAGCTTCCGCAAACGGAAATGGTGACCGACAAAGGCTACGAAATCCTATACTTCACAGATGATATTGATGAATTTGCGATCAAAATGATCATGACGTACAAAGAGAAGGAATTCCGTTCTGTTTCCAGTGGGGATCTTGGTATTGATGTCGAGGATAACCAAACCGAGTCCGAGTCTGACAAAAAAGAGAATCAAGACTTATTCGACTATATGAATGGTCTTTTGGCTGGCAAAGTCACTACCGTTAAAGCATCCAAACGCTTGAAAAAGCACCCAGTATGTTTATCCACAGACGGTGATGTGACCATCGAGATGGAGAAAATCTTGAATGCCATGCCGAACAACCCAAGTGTAAAAGCGGAAAAAGTGTTGGAAATCAACGTGAACCACGACGTGTTCGCTTCCTTAAAGGATGCTTTTGAGAAAGACAAAGAGAAATTGAACCTGTACACGGCGCTCTTGTACAACCAAGCTCTCCTCATCGAAGGCCTGCCGCTGCAGGATCCGGTTGAATTCACGAATGATATTTGCAAAATCATGGTTTAATCGTATTTACTAAAAATACGCTATCAGTAGCACTGCAACTTCCTGTTGCAGTGTTTTTATTTGGGATCCGATGAGGATGAAGCTTCTGTCTCAGCCTGGGTCTTAGCGTCATCTGACTGCGCGTAGACATAAGCGATTAAGCGTTCATGATCGATGCCAAGTGCTTTCGCTACTTTTACAATATCCAATTCATAAGAAATATGATTAAATTTTGGGCTATTGACGGACATATGCTTCAACCATCCTTCGAATTAATGTAATTAATAGTCAGTGAAACCTTACCTGTGATATAGTTTTCATATCAGCTGTTATTGGTACGAAAAAGGCAAAATCACTGAAAAGTGATGACGCAAAGCTATAGGGACTAAATTGGCATGAAGTCTAGTGTCCAAAATGTTAGCCAGCTACCGCCTCCGTCCGATAATGGCAGTACGACCAAAGGAGGAAAAGAATGATGCATAAAACAGTAATTAATGGCTCGATAAGCTTAGACGTGAAGCAGTTGGTTGATAACCTTCATCTTCCGGAAAGTGAAATTTTGGACATGTTCTCCTTTACGTTTGATAACAACGTATTAACACCTGAGGAAGCCTCTCGATTTATTCAGTTTCTACGAAGCGAACTGGACAAACGTACTCAATAAACGAATTATGCCTCATCGGTTACAAAAATACAGTCGGTTGCTGTCATGCTCTTATTTTTTTTTCAAAAATGATGAATTGGCGCAGCTACGGACTTCTTGGGTAAAAAGCAGCAAAAAGACAGCGGGAAACCCGCTGTCTTTTTTTCGCTTTTTGTCAGAATACGAAAAAATAACGCAATCGCGCAGTGCCACCTGCCGTTTCCCCAATCAAACAAGCCCTACTTGACATATGATGTAGGAAATAAAAGCAGCTATCGCAGTCATTCCAGAAAGGAGGACAACCATGAGCGAGCATCTCATTACTTCTTATGCAACAGCAACAAGTCAAGTATCCGGGACCATTACCACGACAACAACGACAACCCTTACCCCTGCTGTTAAACGCTTCTCAGCAACAGTCGTCATTGGGAATATTCTTTCTGGTGTGACAACCATTCCTTCTACTAGCTTTAAGGACGACTCTGGCACTACCCTTGCAGCCAACAGCCTTACGGTCCCTGGCAGTAATGGCTATTATAACGTTTTTGTCAATGGGGTTCTGCAGCTAGGCGGCATTCTTACTTTAACAACAGCAAGCCTAGTCATTAGCAATTCCTTGACGATTGGAGTCACGGTCTTGCTAGAAACGTTATCCTTCACGGCAAGCTCGACCTCTACCTCAACGACGAACAATCTTGTCGTCACAACAACCATCCATACCAACTAAGCTAACAGGCAAAGAAAGCCGCTTCATCTCGTGATTGAAACACACGCGATGAAGCGGCTTCGTTATGTTACGCATACAGGCAAAACAATCTATTTATCCCGGAGTAATCCGGTGTCATGCTTTCCCAATATTTGCGTTAACTCCTTCAGGAACATGTTGATATCCTTGAATTGTCTATACACAGAGGCGAAGCGAATGTAGGCCACTTCATCGACGGGGTACAATTGCTCCATCACAATTTCGCCAATGCCTAGGCTATCTACTTCGGCATGTGCAGTCGTGCGCAGCTGCATTTCAACTTCAGACACCAGCATCTCCAGTCGTTCCATGGATACAGGTCTTTTCTCGCAAGCACGAATTAGACCTCGCAATATTTTCTCACGACTAAATTCTTCCCGACTTCCATCCTTCTTAATCACAATTAGGGGTGTTTCTTCTACCATCTCGAAGGTCGTGAATCTACGCGCGCATTTCTCACACTCACGACGGCGACGAATGGATTTATTCTCATTGGCGGACCTTGAATCAAGCACTTTCGTACCAGAATGGTCACAGAACGGACATTTCATTCGCTTTCCCCTCCTTTCTTTCTGATCATATTCTTTACCAGATGTTACATGTCTTGAAACTCTGCGTACTGCACACAATAGATTTACCAACCGACAAGGAGGTGAACAGACATGAGCTCAAGCAACACTTTAGTCGTTCCACAAGCAAATGCAGCCTTGGATCAGTTGAAGTACGAGGTAGCTCAAGAGCTAGGTATCGCTATCCCACAAGATGGCTACTATGGCAACATGACTTCTCGTGACACTGGCTCTATTGGTGGTAGCATTACTCGTCGCCTGGTACAAATCGCAGAACAATCTCTAGCAGGTCAATTCAAATAATTTTGAATCAACCAGGCTCGTGACTCTGCCACACAGGAAGCATTGGACTCTTCGCTCCCCCGGGAGCTAGTCCAATGCTTCTTTGTATGAGGACATGGCAACACCGTTCCATTGATCTGTGTAAAGCTTCGTATACTTCTCATAATAATACAGAACCCGTTGCACATAGTGTCGCGTTTCGCCAAACGGAATATCACGAATATTCCCTTCAGTACCGTCCCAAACACCGTTATTTTTCCACTTATTTACGTTGCCTTGACCCGCATTATAGGCCGCGATGGCGTAAACTAAATTGCCATTATAATGTTTGATGAGCCAATTCAGATACCACGACCCCAAGTAAATGTTCACATCCACGCGAAGTAAATCTTCCTGAGTATGCGGCCCAAGATTAGAGGATTCCACAATCCAGTCGGCTGTGTCTGGCATGAGCTGCATAAGCCCAATTGCCCCTTTACTCGATTGTAAATGATACTTATAATTCGTTTCCACTCGAATAATCGCAGCAATCAGAAAAGGGTCTATATTGTGTTTCGCCGCACTCTGCTTAATTTCCTGCTGAAAGTAGATCGGGTAAAGCTTTCTTCCGATATAAGAGCTATTCATAAAGAGAATCATGACAAAAATGATAAGTAAAAGAGCAAACATTCGTTTTTTTCGAAAGAACGTCATGCTAATCCCTTCCCTACCCAAAACCGCTCCACCCTCATGTTGGTTTCTTCCCATGTTCCACTATTATCAATAACGATATCCGCCAGCTTACGCTTCTCTTCAATCGACATTTGTGCATCTAGCCGAAGCTGAGCCGTTTCTACCGTTAATCCATCGCGCGCCATAAGACGCTCCAATTGAATATGACGCGGCACATACACAACCATAATTTCCTGGAACATCGACATCAAATTCGATTCTATGAGTAAAGGAACATCGACCACAACGAGCTTCGTTGGGTTGTCCCGTTCATACGCTGCCATTTGTTCACGCATGCTTGCGCGAATAGGGGGATGAAGGATCTCCTCCAACTGCTTACGCGCTTCTGGGGAGCCGAAAATAATTTCACCTAATTTTTTGCGTTGCAAAGATCCATCCGTACCAATCACTGCTTGTCCAAAGTGTGCAGCAACCTGTTCAAGAACAGGGCTGCCAGGCAGGACAACGTCACGAGCGATCTGATCTGCATCTACTAAAAGGGCACCGCGGCTAACGAGCATGGAGCTAACCGTGCTTTTTCCACAGGCAATGCCTCCTGTTAAGCCGATATTCATAAGCTGATCTCTCCTAAACGTTTCATAGATGTAGATGAATGGATTACAGCATTTTCAGAATTCCCATAAGAATAAGTACACAACCCGGAAGGATAGATAACTTCTTGAGCCAAGGCATTTCTGCATACCGGAAACCAACTCGCAACCCTAATGCAAGTAAAGACCCACTCGACAGCGATATAACTGAAGCGGTTAAAAGAGGTACGAAACCAAGAAGCGCTGCACCAATACCCGCTCCAAAAGCGTCCAAAGACAGCGCTAAGCCAAGCAAGGTAGCCTCAGAGGCTGAAATATTCCCAGACTTATCAACATCTGCGATGGAAGGCGTACGTAGGATTTGAATAACAAGACCAAACCGTTTCAATTCAATACTGAGAATCTCTTTGGTTCTTTGCAAGGTGTCAAAAGCCAGTGGCTCCACGTAACCAGAGTTACGAATGTCTGTTAAGGGAATAGAACTAACGGCCAACTGCTCGCGTGTAATCGCACCTGCATCCTGCTGCGCTTGGTCTTTCTGATCTTTCTGGCCTTGTTTGGTTTGGATCAGTGCCCAAGTACCAATTCCTATGAGAATGACAGCTCCAATCCGTTTCGCAAAAGAAGGTGACATAAAGGATGACATGAGAACGCCGATCTGCATCGAGGTGAAGATGATGATGCCGGACCACAGCGATATTATCGCAATTGAAACGAGCGGGATTCGGATTTTACGTAACCCATACATAACACCAACACCGAACCCATCCAATGAAACGGCAAATGCCAAAATAAGCAGAGAAATGACCGGGAGCATACGACCCCTCCTAAGCGTTTTACCTGACAACGAGCTCTGCGAGCTGTTTATCTAGGCTAAGTACTCCATATCATATGGGGAGGGTACGCTTCTCGTGCCTATTTCTCAGACTTCTTTGTGGTACGCCCGCGTTTCAACGGTTGGCAGGTAAGACAAATGTGTGTCCCTCTGCCGCCGACAACGGTTTTGACAATCTCATTTCCGCAGGATTTGCAAGGCTGTGATTGCCTGCCATAAATGTTCAGTTGATGTTGGAAAAGACCGATCTCACCTTGTCCATTGACATACGATTTGATCGATGAACCACCAACCTCAACAGAGTCTTGGAGGGTACGAATGATCGCCTCGTGGAGCAGCATGAGCTCTTTCTTGGTAAGCGAGGAGGCTTCCCGTTCGGGATGAATGCGAGCTAAGAACAGGGACTCGTCTACATAAATATTCCCAATACCCACAATATATGCTTGATTGAGCAGCAAGGGCTTAATCTTCGTCGAGCGATGGGCAATCACATTGCGAAAAGCTTCGAAGGTGAATGCCTCATCCAACGGCTCTAATCCGAGCTTAACTAAGGGAGCCTGTTGCAGCTCTTCCCCTTTCGGGAACAGATGCATCGTGCCGAATTGACGAACATCTTTATACCGCAGCTCACTCCCATCTGTAAAACGAAATAGCACATGGGTATGCGGTTCTAGCGGATCATCTCCCGCGTATAAGCCATATCGGCCTTCCATTCGTAAATGGGAGACCATCACATAATCGGACAGCACGAAACGGAGAAACTTGCCTCTTCGTTCAATCGTTTCAATGATTTGTCCTTGCAGTAGGATTTCAAATTGCTGAATGTCGTCAGGCTTCTGTATGATACGAGGCAGCCTGACCTTCACATGGTCAATTGTTTTTCCTGTAATTAATTCATTTAATGTACGTTTGACGGTTTCAACCTCGGGTAGCTCAGGCAAGGGTATTCACCTCCTTCATGATGTGGGAGCAGCTAACTCGGATGGAACCCTTTCTACTTCGCATCATACCAAGTAAGACCGAAATCCACGTCCGCCCGCAGCGGAACATCCAGCTTCAGTGCGGCTGCCATAACCTCTGGCACGAGCTCACGCATAATGTCCAATTCATCTGCCGGTACTTCGAAAACAAGCTCATCGTGTACTTGAAGCAGCATGCGGCTCTTCAGTCCTTCTTTTACCAAACGGTCTGCCATTTGAACCATGGCCAGCTTAATGATATCTGCAGCTGTTCCCTGAATCGGCGTGTTCATCGCAGTTCGTTCTGCGAATGAACGGATATTAAAGTTCGATGCTGTAATTTCAGGTAAATAACGGCGACGCTGCAGTAAGGTTGTGACATATCCATCCCTGCGGGCATCCTTTACAATTTCATCCATATATCGGCGAACCCCTTGGAACACAGCGAAATACTGTTCAATGAACTGCCCTGCTTCTTTACGGGTAATATCTAAGTTCTGAGACAAGCCATACTCACTGATGCCATACACTATACCGAAATTAACGGCTTTCGCTTGACGGCGCATATTGCTGTCGACCGCACTTTCCTCTACGCCGAAGACGTCCATAGCTGTCTTCGTATGAATATCCATATTCTCAAGAAACGCTTCGGTCAGCTTCTCATCCTGTGAAATGTGCGCTAGCACGCGCAGCTCGATCTGCGAGTAATCCGCAGCAAGAATGTACCATCCTGGTTCGGATGGAACGAAGACCTTGCGGATCTTACGGCCCTCCTCCAGACGAATCGGAATGTTCTGGAGGTTCGGGAACTGGCTGCTGAGACGGCCCGTCGCGGCGATTGTTTGCCGGTAATAGGTGTGCACCTTACCGGTCTCTGGCCGCACCTCTTTGAGCAGCCCCTCGACATACGTCGACTGCAGCTTCGCAAGTGAGCGGTAGTGCAGGATCTGCCCCACAACTTCGTTGTAAGGGGCAAGACGTTCCAGCACCTCGGCATCGGTCGAGTAGCCGGTCTTGGTCTTCTTCGAAGCTGGCAATCCCAGCTTCTCGAATAGCACCTCACCAAGCTGCTTCGGTGAGTTGATGTTGAACTCGACGCCGGCGAGCTTATAGATGCTGGACATGATCGTCTCCAGCTGCTTGATAAGCTCCGCACCGAGCGATTTGAGCCCTTCGGCATCCACGGTGATGCCGCGCATCTCCATCTCGGCTAGAACGCCTGCGAGAGGCAGCTCAAGCTCGTAGAAGAGGCGATGCATCTCGCCCTTCTCTAATTCATCCCGCAGCACGGGCACCATGCGCGCCATCGCCATCGCTTTGCGACCCAAGTGGTCGCTAAGCGCAGCGAGTTCCGGCAGGCGAAACTTCGCGCCTTTGCCGAAGACATCCTCGTCTGCCTTCACGTTAGGCAGACCATATTTCACAGACAGGCCGCTTAAGGACAGATTCGACTCCGTCGGATCGAGGAGATAGGCGGCCAGCAGCACATCGAAATCCACCCCTGCGAGGTGGATGCCTTGCCACGCGAGCGCCAGCTGCGCGCGGTGCAGGTCGAAGAGCTGCTTCTTCTTCGACGCATCGCTGAGCCAGTCGCGCAGCGGCTGACCAGCTGCGCTTTGCAGCAGCGGGAACGGCACATAATACGACGTGTTGGTTGCACCGTCGTCAATGAACCATACCACCCCAACCATGATGGCTTGGTGCGGGTTCTCGCCTACCGCTTCCACATGGATAGCGGCATGGTCGTCCAATTTGGCAATCAGCTCACCTACATTGGCTTCGGTAACGGCAACAGCTTCCAAATTCTCAATGATAAGATCTTCGGCCTCCACGGGAACGGACCCGAAATCCATTTTCTCTAGCAACGATTTGAATTCTAGTTTGCGGAACATGCTGGACAGTGCTTGTCCATCAAAACCTTCATAGCGGAACGAATCCCAAGCGGTCTCCATCGGAACTTCACGATAGATCGTTGCCAGCTCTTTGCTCATGAGGGCGCTCTTGGCATGCTCTTCCACTTTCTCTTTCATCTTGCCTTTCAGACTTGCCGTATTGGCCAACACTTCTTCGACTGTTCCGAAATCGTGCAGCATTTTAAGCGCTGTCTTCTCACCTACGCCGGGGATGCCCGGAATATTATCGGACGTATCGCCCATAAGACCCTTCAAGTCGATAATTTGATTCGGTGTTAGACCATACTTCTCTTTAATCGCTTCTGGATCGAACCGATCCATCTCACTGATTCCCTTGCGGGTAATCGCAACTGTGACCTGCTCCGATGCCAGTTGAAGCATGTCCTTATCTCCAGAAACGAGAAGAACCTTTTCCCCTTTAGCATCCGCCGCTTTTGTCAACGTCCCGATGATATCATCAGCTTCATAGCCGGACAGTTCGAATTGCGGGATTTTGAAGGCCTTTAGCAGTTCTTTAATCAGTGGAAATTGTTCCGAGAGCTCCGACGGCGTTTTGGCACGGCCGCCTTTGTATTCCGTGTATTCTTTATGTCGAAACGTAATTTTCCCAGCATCAAAGGCAACGAGAAAATGGGTCGGTTTTTCTTCTTCAATTAATTTCAAAAGCATAGTTGTGAAGCCATAAACGGCATTCGTGTGTAAACCACTTGAATTGCTAAGCAGCGGCAGCGCATAGAAGGCACGAAACGCAATTGAGTTCCCATCAATAATAATAAGCTTATCCATAAGTTCCACCCCGATTTTTGACATACTTCCTTCATCATAGCATACGAAATTAAAATAAAAAAACGGTTCACTACATAAACATGTAAGGAACCAGAATAAACGAATACACAGTCCCTCTCGGACAGGAGCGTTTATCAGAAATACAGCCAACTTATCCGTGTCAAAAAAATAATTTCTGATAGCTGCACGTTAGGATGGCCCGGTCTTCAGAAGGAGGTTCTCCGTATGAGCCCTTTTTTCTCACCCGCACGTAAAAAGCTTATTTTTTTTGATATGAACAATACGATTCTCGATCGCAGACAATGCTTTGACTCGGCTTTTCTTGAAGTTATGCAAGATTTCACGGCCAGATGGGAGAATGACGATTCGAAGTTGACCGCGCAAGAGGCCCTGCAAAGCTATAAGTCCGAGTGGAGCCGCCATCGTAAAACACCCATCCGAAGCCCCATCTCACCTGACGAACTCCGGCATATTTGTTTAATCAAGGCGCTCCATCCATATCCTTTGGGGGTGAATACGGCATTCACACGTTCTTTTTTCAATCAAGTGGAAGAACGGGAGGATCATTTCGTTGCCCTATTTCCAGGTGTAGAGGATACGCTCGAAGCGCTCTCTCACCATTATAAGCTTGCGATTATTAGCAATGGAAATCGGAAACGGCTGCAGCGTAATCTAGAGAAAATGAAATTAACAGCGTGGTTTGATCATGAGCGATTGTTTACTTCGGAGAATGATGGGCCGCGGAAGCCGCATCCAGCGATTTTTGAAGGAGCGCTGCGATCCATGAGTATGCAGGCCAACCAAAGTGTGATGGTCGGCAACTCATGGCGCAATGATGTGGTCGGCGCTGCTTCTACGGGAATGGACGCGGTTTGGATACATCCGGGGAATATTAAGAAAATTTCAGAGAGACGAATCGGTAAACAGAAAGTGATCATCGTCCGTTCCTTCAAGCAACTGATTTATACATTTTGAATCTATAAACATGATTTTTCATGGGTTTTCATTGACTTAACCAATCGTTTGAAAACAATAAATACTGCCTTGATGTGCCTTCGCTTTTTTCTTGAGCTGAGCTGCTGTTTGCGAAATATAGTCTAGTGAAATAGGGGACTCACAATTGCAAATGACTAAGGATAAGGACACCGTGACCCCCTCGCTTTTCACTTGCGTGCCGCCCCGATCCACCACATACTCCCATTCTTCGCCTTCGTAGAACATACGAACACCCGTTTCAAACCGATTGATGATTTCCTGACATAAGAGTTTAGGTGATAATGAGGTAGAAATTGCAATAAAATCATCCCCGCCAACATGTCCCACAAAATCAGTAGGCGTTCCGTAGAAAGCGATCGCTTGCTGCATTAAATCCGCCATATATTGAATTAATTGATCCCCTTTTTGGAAACCGAACCGATCATTATACCATTTAAAATAATCCAAATCCGCATAGATCACATGAAACGGTACTCTTGCTGTAAGGCGCTTATTCAGCTCCCGATTAATTTGCAAATTCCCCGGAAGACCCGTAAGTGGATTCGCTACGCGGGCTGACTCCATTTTCACATTGGTAATACTCTCTAATATCGTTCGAATGGACGCAGATCCTGCCATCTTCCCCTGACTCGTTATGATCACTAGGTCATATAAATGGTGAATCGCACGGGATGTTGCCATCTGAGATACTTGTTCCACAGGCGTTAACTCATCCACGATCAATGGAGAGTCATCCATTACACTGTCAATTGTGCGGTTCCAGTACAAGGAGAACGCATATTGTCCAGCTAAATGTTGAAATAACCGATCTCGCATCACCAGACCGCGGGGCTCGTTTTCATGAACGATGACAACTCCGACTGCTTCTTGATTTTTTTTGAAAAACTCCGCAACTTCGGAAATTTGCACTTTCGTATGGAACACACCTACGGGTGTTTTCAGCTCGCCAATATGCCAAGTCATAGTTCCTCCTTGTACGTTGCGATGCTGCCAAATGGTCATTTTATGTGTGTCTTGAACCGTCGCAACCGATGTAGAAGGCCTCCCGAGTAAAAATCCTTGCGCATAATGCACACCCATTTGTGTTAATTTGGCCAGCTCTTCTACCT
The DNA here is from genome assembly GCF_001700435.1 of Paenibacillus pectinilyticus. Classification (GTDB taxonomy): domain Bacteria; phylum Bacillota; class Bacilli; order Paenibacillales; family NBRC-103111; genus Paenibacillus_E; species Paenibacillus_E pectinilyticus. The sequence goes on along the minus strand of NZ_LYPC01000027.1, from coordinate 303,013 downwards.
GTTCAATGCCCTCCGCAATCAACGAGATGTTCATTTTCTGCGCAAAGGTAACAAAAGTCTCAAGTATATACGCTTTCACTTTATTCAAATGAATGTTCTCGATCAACGAACGATCGATTTTAATAAAATCAGGCTGCAGCTCCGCAATGGCTTGAAGCGAAGAATATCCTGCCCCCGCGTCATCAATCGCAATGCGATAGCCTTGTGTCCGGTAATGGGCTAGAATTTTCTTAGCCAAAGTGAAGTCCTCGATCGAGCTTCTTTCCGTGATCTCAAACACCACATTGCTTGGACGAAGTCCATACTGCTGCAAGATTTCAAGTGTTTTCCCAGGAATAAAACCAGGATCCTCCAAAACGTGTGACGAAATATTAATAAATAACAATTGCTGTCCGTGCTCCAAAATGGAACCTTGTATCGCTTTCTCACGAGCCAATCTCTCTAGTCGATATAACTCGCCTTGCTGCTCCGCATACTGAAACATTGCGAGTGGCGAATGAAACGGACTGTCTACCGGTCCACGTGTTAGGGCCTCATATCCCATCACTTGCCCATCTTGCAAAGATACAATTGGTTGATATACGGAAGAAATCCGTTGTTCTTCGATCAATTTATGAAACTGTATCGCGACTTCTGACTGAGTATTCATGTCCATCATCCTCATCTGTTTCTGCATGTATCTCCAGTCTATCAGACCAAATGATAGGTAAGATTAACCATATGTAAAATGTATGTAAAGACTTTAATTAAAAAAGAGGGAATTCCACTTTTTCCGCGAAAAGGAAGGTATGGATTGTAAGGTGCGTATAGTTGATCTCGCCCGGAAAGGATAAGCGATGGAACAACAAGTAAAAATCTTGGCGGTAGATGATCGCTATGAAAACTTGCTGGCACTGAATAGTATTTTGGCCTCTTCTTCCTATGACGTGATTTCGTTACAATCAGGGGAGGAAGCTCTGCGATATTTATTAAAAGAGCCTGCTGATCATATCGCGGTTATTTTGATGGATGTGCAAATGCCAGGGCTTAGCGGTTTTGAAACGGTCGAACTCATCAAGCAACGGAAAGCATGTCAGGATATTCCGATTATTTTCTTAACCGCTCTCAGTACCTCTATTGAGCATGTTTTGCGAGGCTATCATGTGGGTTCCATCGATTACTTATTTAAACCTGTTCATCCCAAAATGCTGCGCATGAAAGTGGATGGATTCGTAAATATGCATTTGAACCATCAGCAATTGAAATCTCAGAGTGAGCTTCTACACAAACGCACGCTAGCGCTGGAAGAAACGAATCGCAAGCTGGCAGAAGCTGAGGAGAAATTAATTGAACAGAACGTGCTCCTTGAGAAATGGGTCGAAGAGCGCACCTCGGAGCTCGTGGATGCGCACGAGAAACTCATGAACTCCCAGGAGCATTTCAAAAAAATGTTCATCCTCTCCCCTTCCTTGATGGCGATCCGACGTCTACCAGAACTCACGTATATTGATGTAAATGAAAGCTGGAAAGAGCATACCGGCTATGGCAATGAAGTCATCGGCACCGCACTCGATCTGATGCGCAACGAGCAAAACATGCCAACAAAAACAGGTGATATCGTTCGTAACGAAAAGGTTCGGTATGAAACGAAATCAGGTGAAGTCCGATTTGCCCTCCTTTCCACCGAGATTATTGATATCGAGGATGAGAGCTGCTTGCTTGAAGTCGCTGTTGATATTACGGAAAGCTTAAGGTTTGAATCCGAAATGGCCCGCTTAGCGCAATTAAACCTTGTCGGTGAAATGGCTGCAGGCATTGCGCATGAAATTCGGAATCCGATGACGACCATTCGCGGCTTCCTGCAGCTGTTTCGTGAGAATGATCGCCATATGCAAAAAGAATATATTCCTATCATGTTAGAGGAATTGGATCGTGCGAACGATATTATTACGGAATACCTTTCTCTTGCCAAAAATAAACAATCCTATCAACGACCAGAGAGTTTGAATCGGATTATTGAGAGCTTGCTGCCATTGATTCAAGCAGAGGCTGTCATGTCAGGTAAACACGTTAATGGACAGTTCGGTTATTGTCCAGAGATTCAGCTCGACGATAAGGAAATGCGTCAGCTTATCTTGAACATGTGTATGAATGGACTGGAAGCGATGAGTATGGGCGGCACGCTGACAATTGAAACCTTTCAAGAAGCCGAACATGTCGTCCTTATGATCGCTGATCAAGGCTCTGGCATCCAACCTGAGCATCTGGAGAAGCTCGGACGCCCTTTTTTCACAACGAAGGACGAAGGAACAGGGCTTGGTCTAGCTATCTGCTACAGCATAGCAGCGCGGCACCGTGCCACCATAACCGTGAACTCGAGCTCGTTAGGCACAACGTTCATGATTCGTTTCCCGCTTTCCGCAGGATAACTGAGTGTCACCAAGAAAAGATTTTTCATTTATTACAAAATGCAAAAAGAGGATGCCCCGCCACTTACATGGCTTCGAGCATCCTCTTTTTTTTATGTGTTAAACATTTAGATCTTTGCGTTTCCCCGTGACCATATAGATCACGCCTTCACCAATATTCGTTGTATGATCCGCTACGCGCTCTAGGAAATGCGCTACGAAGAGCAGATGAGTCAATTGACGATTGCGATGATAATCCGTACCCATCATGCCCATCAGCTCCTGCATCACAGTGCTGTATAGCTTATCTACGCGATCATCTTTCTCGGCAAGCGATGCCGCTCTGTGAACGTCGCGTTCTGTATAGGAAAGCAGGCTTTCGTGCAGCATCTCGATGGCAATTTCCGCCATTTGCGGGATGACTTCAAGCGGCTTCACAAGCTCTTCACCGGAGAACCGAATGGTAATCTTCGCAATATCTACCGCATGATCCGCAATACGTTCTAGATCAGTTGCGATCTTGAGTGCCGTCCCAATGATACGCAGGTCACTTGCCATTGGTTGTTGCAACGCGATAAGACGCAAACATAATTCATCTATTGTCGTTAGATAATCATCAATCAAATCATCGGTTTGGATGACTTGCTGTGCGGCCTTTTCATCAAGATTGGCTAATGACTCCACTGATTTAAAAATTAATTTTTCTACGCTCTCTCCCATTTGCTGCAATTCTTTTTGCAGCAACGCCAATGACTGATGAAACCCCGGTCTTGCATCCATGTGCATCTCTCCTTCTATTGGTGTTAACCGAATCGACCTGTAATGTAATCTTCTGTACGTTGATCATTCGGATTGGTGAAGATCTTATCGGTTTTATCCGTTTCTACTAAATAACCGTTAAGGAAGAAGGAGGTCATATCTGATATTCTCGCTGCTTGTTGCATGTTATGTGTCACGATGATGATCGTATACTTCTCTTTCAAGGTTTGTGTCAGTTCTTCGACTTTCAGTGTCGAAATCGGATCCAGAGCCGATGTAGGCTCATCCATAAGCAGAACATCAGGTTCTACCGCTAGTAAGCGAGCAATACATAAACGTTGTTGCTGACCGCCAGATAAGCCCATGGCAGACTTGTGCAGTCGATCTTTAACTTCGTCCCAAAGTGCAGCTTGTACAAGACTGCGCTCTACGATTTCATCAAGCACGGCTTTCTTCTTCGTGCCATGAATACGCGGACCATATGCGATGTTATCATAGATGCTCATTGGGAACGGATTCGGGCGTTGGAATACCATGCCGACGCGTTTACGCAGCGACACGACATCAGAATCAGTACCATAAATGTTATGGCCATCCACAGAGACATTTCCTGTAATTCTTACGCTGTCGATCAGGTCATTCATCCGATTCAACGTACGTAAGAAGGTGGATTTACCACAGCCCGATGGACCGATCAAAGCAGCGATAGTTCCTGTTTCGATACTCAACTCGATATCGTGAAGGGCATGATTTTCTCCGTAAAATAAATTCAGCTTATCTGCTTTAATCTTATGTTTGGTCGGCATATGTTATTTCCCTCCGGAAAGTCTTTTTTGTAGAATTCGGCTTGGTATAGACACTAGTAGATTGAAGAGAAGAACAACGATCAGCAATAAAGCTGCACTGCCTTTCGCAATGTCTTTCGCATCAGGGACGAGTGATTCTGCACCGATATACCATAAATGAACGGAGAGGGTCTCTCCCATTTTGAGCGGATTGAAATCTGGAAAGAAACGAGAAACCGATAAACCTGCTGTATAAATAAGAATTGCGGATTCCCCAAGAGCACGACCAGCAATCAGCGTGATCCCTGTAATGAGACTTGGCAATGCAGCTGGAATTAACACTTTGCGAATCGCCTGCCATTTCGTGGAGCCTAGCGCAAGGCTAGCTTCCCAATAGGAATCAGGCACTGTACGTATAGCTTCTTCCGTAACACGAACCATAACAGGCAAGTTCAAGAGGGCAACAGTTGCCGCGCCGCCGATTAAGGAGAATTTAAGCCCTAGTAAATTAGCGAACAAGAGAAATCCGAACAGACCAAATACGATGGACGGCACAGAAGACAGCGCCTCAACGGATACTCGAACGAGGTCCGTAAACCAATTCTTTTGCGCATAAATAGCTAAGTAAATACCGGAGAATAATCCGATAGGAATTGAGATCACAAGGGATAAAAATAAGACATAGAACGAGTTGAATAATTGCGGCCCAACCCCACCGCCGGCTTTAATCTCTTCAGGCTTTCCGAAAATGAAATGCCAAGATAGATGAGGGATGCCATCGCCTAGTATGCGTACGAGAAACCATGCGAGAATCCCGATAATGATAATGCCTGATGACCAGAAGTAAACCGTCGCGATACGATCTGTTGTTTTACTTGTCATTTAAGTTCACTCCTCTTAGCTACGATACGGATCACGAGAATAAGAGATAAGGAGATGACAAGCAAAACTAAAGCCATCAAGTAGAGCGCATTATTCCATGCTGTTCCGTAATTCGTGTTCCCCATATCTTTCACAATAGCTGTCGTTAATACGGTTGTAGAATCTAACAACGATTTCGGCATTTGCGGGGAGTTCCCGATAACCATGAAGACCGCCATCGTTTCACCTATCGCACGTCCCATCCCTAGGATGATCGCTGTAAGAATACCTGGTCTTGCAGCTGGTAGCAGTACGCGCCACATGGTTTGCCAGCGTGTTGCGCCAAGCGCTAAGGATGCTTCCTCTAATCTGCCAGGAAGTGAGCGAATTGCATCTTCCGAAATGGAGAGAATAGTCGGTAGAATCATGATGGCTAGGATAATCGCCGCGGGCAAAATCCCGTAGCCGATGCCGCCTGTTATTTTACCGAGTGCAGGAACGATAACCGTCATCCCGATCAACCCATATACGACTGACGGAATCCCGACGAATAAATCCGTTGCCGGACGCATAATTTCACGCATCCATTTCGGTGCGATCTTCGCCATGAACAGTGCGCCTGACAGTGCAAGCGGCACAGAGATAATGACAGCAACAAGTGTCATGAGCAATGTGCTGTATAGAAAAGGAAAAGCTCCAAATTTATTTTGACTCGGTGTCCAATCGGTTGAGAAGAAAAACTCCAAAGGACTGACATCCTTAAACGTTTTGACCCCTTGCATGCCGACGAAAACAATGATTGAGAATATGATTGCAGACACTAAGGCAGCGCTGCCGACAAACACCCATCTCATCATTCTGTCTTGCCTATGCTGATTCTGAGTCCACTTGGTGATGACTGGGCGATTTTCATCTGATTTCAGGCTGGATAGTTGATCTACTACGGAATTCACTGGGTGACTCCCCTTTCTCTTCGGTACACAAGACTTACTATTATAATAGGATATGAATGTTTGTGGATCGTAAATGAAATGTTAAGGGAATGTAAAAGTTTTATGATGGCATAAAAAAAGAGCGCTGCATGTGTATGCAGACGCCCTTGGTGTGTATAACTTATTTTTTCAACAAATCAGCTGGTAAGAACTTCAAATCACGAACTTGCTTACCTTGGAATTCTTTTGTAGTGATGTAGTCGATGAATGCTTTAGTCGCATCTTTTGCTTCACCTTTTGTGTACATATGCTCAACACCAAACAATTTGTAAGTGCCGTTTTTGATGTTTTCTTCGGAAAAAGCTACGCCATCAATTTTCAAAGCTTTAACTGTATCATCGATGTACGGTGTATCAACATAACCAATGGAACCGGATTGACCTACAACTGCTGTTTTCATAGCACCACTGTTTTCTTGAACGATACCTTCTTTGGAGAAATCTTTGCCATCCAAGATGATGTTCTTAACAAGTGTACGGGAACCTGAGCTATCTGGACGGTGTACAAGAACGATTTTCGCGTCAGCGCCGCCAACTTCTTTCCAGTTTGTAACTTTACCAGTATAGATGTCTGCTGCTTGAGCTTTTGTTACGTTATCTACTTTTACATCTTTATTTACGATTAGTGCGAATGGAGCGATTGCTACTTGGTGGTCAACTAGACCTTTATCTTTAAATTCAGCAGCTGGCTCAACATCGGAGTTACCAATGTCAGATGTACCATCAGATACGTTTTTAACGCCTACGCCTGAACCGCCTGCAGTTACGTTAATTGTTACTTTTGGGTTCTTTTCCATAAACTCAGTTGCTGCTTGTTTAACCAATGGAAGAAGTGCGCTTGATCCTGATGCTGTTACTGTACCCGTCAATTCTACTTTAGGAGTTGCTGTTGCTGCCGTTGTTGCTGCTGTTGTTGCCGCAGGAGTTTTTGTCTCCGATTTTGTACCGCAACCAGCCAAAGCCCCCATCATAAGTACCGCGGATAGTGTGAATGTGATTCCTTTTTTCGACATGAAGTTAAACATTTAGCATGTCCTCCTTTGAGTTTATGTTTCTAGTTTGTTTGTGTTCGATCCCCGTCTCGCTTGTGTCGAACGACCTTACTTCTATATCCTAACAACCGAATGTAAACTCCAAACCCACGAAACGTTAACGTAATGTAAAACTTTTAATTTACAATTCATTTACATAGTTCGACGCTTTAGTTAATAGAAGCCCCCTATATTAATAAGTAGTTAGACGGAAAATGTCTAGGCTTGTCATTTTATAGGAGGTATACATATGAGGTATTTGTCTTTGTCCAACTTCTCTATGCGTGCAAAACTGATCGCCAGCTTCAGCGGCGTGCTGCTTATTTTCTTGGCCGTAGCCCTGTTCAATCTCCATCAGGTCACGCAGATTAAGCAGCACATGACAGATCAGAACGATAAAGTCGATTTGAAGGTCATGGCACTTGAGCTTAAAAATCTGGTGCAAGAAATGAATATCATCGCCTCAGGACTTGAGATTTCCAAGAAACCTGAATTTATTGAGAAATATAATAGTAAACGGAAGCCTTATAACGATTCCATTCAACGAATTGGAGATACGGCCAGCACACCCGAGCAGCAGAAATGGCGCAGCCTTTTAATCCAAGCCTCTGTTGATTACATTAATAACTTCGATACGGCAGCCAAAATGGTACAGGACACGAGCATCAAACCAACCGACCTTCAAATTAATCTATTGTATCTATATAGTGAGTCGCAAGAATTAAAGGATAACATCTTCGGTTTAGTCGATAAGTTCTATGTGACATATGCGGATGGTGCCGCACAGGCCATTGCCGATTCTTCCAAAGCTCTCGATAACAGCCGCAACATTATGTTGGTGGCTTCCGCCATTGTCTTTTTCTTGACTTTGGTCATCGCTTTCCTCATTATTACGTCTTTCACCCGTCCGATTTCCATGCTGCAACGAGCTGTTTCACGTATAGCTGCTGGTGATTTGACACACACCATTAACTCCACCGCCAAAGATGAACTCGGTCAGTTAAGCAACAGCTTTGATCAGATGATAAAGCAGGTTCGCGGCATGCTTGGCGCAACCAAAGGAATCGCGTCATCCCTATCGGATCATTCGCATGAATTTCATCGGTTCTCACAACTGACAGCTTCAGCAAATTCGGACATTCTCAAGGCTATTCACGAAATTTCAACTGGTGCTGATGAGCAGGCGATGAAAACAGAGAGCAGCTCACTGCTCATTGCTGAGCTCGAAACGGAAATCCGCGATATCAGCGCGTTTACAAATGAAATGAAGCGCAGCAGTGACGAGGCTGCGGTGAGTACGCAGCAAGGTACGGCATCTGTGCAGGCGCTGAAAGCATCGACAGCACAGTCGCAGCTTCTGCTGCAAAAGGTTGATGCGGCGATGCAGACGCTCAGCGCCAGCTCGAAACAGATCGGCGCCATCGTGCGCTCGATCATGGAGATTTCAACGCAAACGAATGTGCTTGCGTTGAATGCCGCGATCGAAGCGGCCAGAGCCGGCGTACACGGACGCGGCTTCTCTGTCATCGCGGACGAAGTGCGCGATCTGTCTCTGCAGACCAACGGATCGTCGAAGACGATCAGTGGGATTATCGGAACGCTGCAAGTACAGATCGAAGAGCTGCAGCGTTCCATGGTTGACGCTCGTGCGTCTGCGTTGACGCAGAGCAACCACGTGGAGGAAACATTCGGCTCTTTCAGCCGAATTGAACAATCCACGTTAGGCATTCGCGTGCAGATCGAACAAATTCATCAGAAGATTGAACAAGCACAATCGAAAAATGATCACCTCGTTGATTCGGTCCAATTCGTAGCAGCGATTGCGCAGGAAACGGCCGCAGGCGTAGAAGAAGTCAATTCAACCAGCATCCAGCAAGATGCGTCGATCCGCCGAATCGCCGAAGAGTCGGATGATATCTTGGAGCTTGCGCAGCAGTTATTCGCTGAAATCAGTAAATTTCAGATTGCTGAGGGTGATGGCGACGAAAGCAATGATCTTGTATCCAGCATTGCGTCAGAGGATCTTGATAAGGTGTACATAGATGAAAAGAACGAAGCGTATGTCGTTGAACCAATCTCAACTATGGACGGCGTTGCGAGCATTGACCCCTTGTTGGAGCAACGTGATTTACATAAACAAGTGGAATCTTCAGAGGTTAAGCAGGTTCAAGAGGAGAAAAAGGAGCTTGTAACTTCGAAGTAATGCGTGCTAGTAATATGCATTCAACTAATGTGAGGGTGTCCAGTAAGCAGCTTCTATTTCAAGGGCAGCTGTCTTCTTCTGACTAATAAGCACCCGCATTGGGCTTATTGCATGAATGATTGCGAGATCTGAAGCAATAGGCACGCTAGGATTACTTATTATGCAGGTATGCGCTCAAAACAGCACCTCATGCCACCAATACGCACTCGCCGTGGGCTTATCGCATGAATAATCACGATTTCTGAATCGATAAGCACTCCAGGATTCCCTATTCAGCAAGTACTCGTCAAACAAGGCTATCTCAAAAGGTCTAACAAGACCTAAGAGATAGCCTTTTTTTGTGTAATAATAACCATGAACCAAGGAGCTGATCGACTTGCCCCGTGCAATTCTGTATGACTTTTGGGGTAGCCTCTAACTGTTTATAGAATCTGGAATTCAGCACTCGAATAGATGCAAGTCGATTTCTTCGACTTACATCACTCTAGGGGCACGGTTTCTCGTGTGCAAGTCGATTTCTTCGACTTATATCCCACTAGCGGCACGATTTCTCGTATGCAAGTCGATTTATTCGACTTGCATCCTTCTAGCGGCACGATTTCTCGTATGCAAGTCGATTTCTTCGACTTGCATCCCTCTAGTGGCCCGGTTTCCCGTGTGCAAGTCGATTTATTCTACTTGCATCCCTCAAGTGGCACGGTTTCTCGCCTGCAAGTCGATTTCTTCGACTTGCACCCCCTTGTGCCACATCCCCAAAAAAAGCTGAATCCCACAAGTGGATTCAGCTCTTTCGCGGACACACAGCTATGTACCTCTTACTTCGCGATCTCATCCGTCGCCTTAATATTGCGAAGGATGCTCACTTCAACGCGGCGATTTTTCGCGCGGCCCTCTGTCGTATCGTTCGAAGAAATCGGACGGTACTCGCCATATCCAACGGACGAATAGGAGGCCGGCTGAATTTTGGTGTTGGTCAGTAATATTTTCATAAAATTCACGGCACGCTTGGCGCTCAAATCCCAGTTCGTCTCAAAATCAGCACGATGGATCGGGATATTATCGGTATGCCCAGCCACCTCGACCTGGTAACCAGGATACTGCCCTAGTAGATTAGACATTGATGTGGCGAGCTTTTGGGATTCCGGCTTAATATTGGCAGAACCCGAATCGAATAGCGCGCGGTCGCTAATCGTAATCGTTAGCTTTTCATTATCCAGCTTGGTTGTCAGCTGCTCACTCATGTTATTTTCTTTGATGAACGCATCCATACTTTGCTTCAATTCTTTCAGATCCTTCTCTTCCTTCTGAAGTTTAGCGGCAAGCTGACTTTCCGTCTGGCTCTCTTCTTTAGTCGGCGGATTCTGATTTTTGTCATTATTCTTCGTGGAATTCGCGGCGTTATTCACAGGAATTAAATTGGACATCGCGAAAGGCGCTTCGCCCCCCGTGAAGGCATTATTTAAAGAGTGCATGATCGAGTCATATTTCTTGGAATCCAGTTGACTGGATGCGAACAGAATAATAAAAAGAGCAAGGAGTAATGTTAATAGATCCGCATAGGGAATCAACCAAGTTTCATCGATATGTTCTTCATGATCCTCATGTCTCTTTTTTTTACTCACTGTACGGATGACCCCTCCCCTGTGCCTTCTTCATAGCTCGCACGGTCCTTATTCGCAACGAAAATCATCATTTTCTGTTTCACAGAATTCGCAGATACACCCGATTGAATCGAAAGTAAGCCTTCCACAATCATCAGCTTGATTTCGACTTCTTTCTTGGACTTCTGTTTGAGCTTGTTGGCAAAAGGATGGAAGACAACATAACCTAAGAAAATCCCAAACATCGTGGCAACGAACGCCGCCGATATCAAATGTCCCAACTTCTCCACTTCACTCAAATTACCTAGTGCAGCAATAAGTCCTACAACAGCTCCGAGTACGCCAAGTGTGGGTGCATAGGTGCCTGCTTGTGTAAAAATACTAGCAAATTTCTTATGTCTTGTTTCCATTTCTCCAATATCTTCAAGAAGAACATCCCGCACGAAATCAGGGTCATTCCCATCAATAATTAAACGCATACCGCTTTTCATAAAAGGATCGGACAGCTCCTCAGCTTGCTTCTCAAGCGACAACAACCCTTCGCGTCTTGTGATGCTTACCCAGGTAATGAAGGTTTCGATTAACTCTTTTTTTGGCATTAATTTCTGTTCAGTAAAAATAATTTTTAATAAAACGGGAATTTTTTTCATCTCATCTAATGAGAAAGCAATGAACAGTGCCGAAGCTGTTCCCCCGAAAATAATTAACGCAGCCGCAGGATTCAATAAGGCAGCAAGACTTGCTCCTTTTAGTACCATACCAAAGCCAATGGAGACTGCTGCAAGTACAATTCCAATTATGGATGATTTCTCCATGTTCGAGCACCTCTTTTACGATCTATTTGTCATTTCCTACGTACATCAGCTTTTCCGACAATTCATGAGTCCTTCATCCATAATAAGTTTATTTAGGGCTTACCACAATCCTTTTCTGCTAAAAAATAGGACTTAAGTCATGGTTTGTTCATAATTCAGATCAAATCAGGTCGAATCCTGGCGATTCTTTCCTCATTAAAGAATTTCGTATGGCTGGTGTTGATTCCTGCTTGATTCGATCTTTAACTTGATTTACATATCTTACCTTGGCACATCCAACCGATATCAACGCAAAAACGCTTATCTCGGCATCCTTCTCGGAACCTAGATAAGCGTACAATCTTGTATCATTACTACTGGTTCTATCTCTTCTTTCTTATCCTTTAACCGATCCAGAAGTAATTCCCGCGAAAATATACTTCTGTAGAATAAAGAACAGAATAACTGTAGGAATCATGACTGCAACGCATCCTGCAGCCATAACGTTAAACGTCGTTGCAAATTGTCCCGAGAACGTCATGAGAGCCATTGTCGCTGTTTGCAGCTTCGTGCTTGACATGTAGAGGTATTGTGTAAACATGTCGTTATAAATAAAAATTGACTTAATGATAAGCACAGTTGCGGTCGCTGGCATTAGCAAAGGTAAAATAATCTGAAAGAAGATACGCAGATACGATGCACCATCCATCATAGCGCTCTCATCAAGTGCTTCAGGGATATTTTCGCAGAACTGCAAGTACATCCAGACCGTAATAATATCGGTTGCTACATAAATTAAGATTGGCGCACCGAACGTCCCCGTCACACCAAGCCAATGCATGAGCTGGTACAGCATCACTTGCAATAATGCTGCAGGTACGATAACAGAGGCAATGTAAACCGACAAAATGAAATTCTTTAAGAAAAAATCGAACCTGTGTAAAATGTACGCTGTCATGGCACCGAACAGTGCACTCCCTAGTGATCCGCCAAGCACGAGAATGGCACTATTCTTCAATGATGCAAGAATGTGGCCTTCAATAAGCACTCGCTTATAATTAGCAAACGTAACATGTGCGGGAGGCATGATGGCTGAAGTTGCCAAGAAATCTTTCCCTGTCTTAAGTGAGGTAAATATAAGTATGAATAGTGGAATTAAGACAATGAATGTCCAAATTAGAAGAGGAATATGCTTCAGCCATCTCATGCGGTCCGATTCCCCCTCAGCAAAATCTTACGTTGTAGAAACGTAATCACGAAAATAATGAGAATTAGTGTGCAAGTCATCGCAGCGGCAAACCCATATTCATTGAACGTTGTGTACGTTTGGATAATATAGTATAGGAATGTGTAGCTGGCCTGGTTAGGACCGCCGTGCGTCATAATCAAGGGTTCAGTAAATGCCTGAAGCGCCCCACTAATCGCTAAGAACATATTCAGTTCAACGATTCTGCGAATGTTGGGGAGCGTTATTTTCATAAAGATTTGCCAATTCGTGGCTCCATCTATTTTGGCCGCTTCGATCATATCTGAATCCATTGATTGCAGAGCCGCGATATACAGAATCATCGTATAACCTAGCCATTTCCACATAGAGATACTGGCAAGTGAGAAGATGACCAGATGCTCATCACTAAAAAATTTGATCGGAGACCACGCCAAATATCTCATGAAGTCGTTGATCGGACCGTTGCGATAGTCGAAGAGAAAGTTAAACATATAGGCTACTGCCGTGATATTCAGAATGTATGGTAGAAAAGCGATTGTTTTGTATACGTTTTTACCACGCATACGAGATGTCAGCATAACAGCGAAAAACAAAGCCACCACGTTCTGAGCAATGCCAAAAAGCGCATATACAGCATTATTTTTGAGGGAAAGCCAAACGAGTGGCTCCGTGAAAACACGTTTGAAATTCGCAAAGCCCACCATATGATAGGTCGGTAAAACGCCATCCCAATCTGTAAAGCTGTAAAACACCATCCGAACTGTCGGATAAAATAGAAAGGCTGCCATAAAGAGAAGCGGAACAAATAAAAACGCAGAAATAATAATTTTTCTCTGTAACTTGTAGCTCATACGCTCCACTCCTATATCAGTCAAATAAGCCGCCGCTTTCACAGCGACTTATTTCGTCTTGATCCTGTTTATTTCACGGCGGCGCGAGCTTTCTTCCACTTGCCGTTCAATTCGTCTAGCTTAGCGTTGATGTCTTTTCCTAGCGCTACACTAATTAACTCTTGATTATAGTTAATTTGAGCTTTATCGCTGATCGTTTTCCATTGTGAATCGTCGCCTTCATTAAACACTTTTACAGGCTTGTAGGAATTAAATTCATCTAAAGCAGCGTTCGTAATGGTTACCGACTTACGTGCGCTCAATACGCCCGTTTGTTCTGCGTAAGCTTTGTATTTCTCATCCATAAGGAACGTGTACAGAGCTTTTGCCGCTTCCGGATTTTTGGCTTTTTTGGAAATGGACAGGCTCCAGTCTGGCTCATAAGCGACTTTATAAGGACCACCCGTGTTATCGTAAGGCATTGGGATAAAGCCCATATCTTTCGGTTGAACCGGACTGTCAGGCGTATAGAATTGTGCTAACTGTTGGCTGTACCCGTAGTACATACCGATTTTACCTGCTGCATAATCCGCCTTCATTGGCTCCCAATCATACGATACTGGGTCGGCCTCAAAGACACCTGCTTGGGCAATCTTCTGAACGAGTTGGAATGTCTTCCCATATGGGCTATCCGCAGTGAAAGGTGCATCCGTTTCCGTCATACTGTGCTGATACGCTTTGAAGCTATCATTGAAAAATCTTGGAATCGGCTTGGCATAGGTTTCGAACGTCCAGATTGGCTTCATATCTGCTACGAGTCCAATAAATCCAGCACTTTTAATCTTTTTGGCTGTCGCAAGCAATTCATCCAACGTCTTAGGCGGCGTCAGTTTCAAATCAGAGAAAATCTTCTTGTTATAGATAACGCCATACGTCGCAAGCCCATAAGGAAGACCATATATTTTCTGGTCATCTGCTTTGCTTGACCCCAACCCTTCCCAATCACTTACGAGATTCGGGAATTGATCATCCAGCGAGAGCAAGTATTCTTTCTTCAAACTGTCTGCATATTCATAAAGTGGGAGCGTGACGACGTCTGGCATTTCATTGGCAACCATTTTCACTTTCACATCATCACGGAAATTTTTCGACGTTGAGGTGATCACCTTAACACCCGGATATTTCGCTTCAAACTCTTTCAATACAGCTGGGTACCAAGAGTTCAGCAAGTCATCACGGTATGTCATGAATGTCACTTCACCTTTGATATTGGAGGCTTTAGCAGTTGGAGTTGCACTACTTGCTGCAGCAGTAGATGCAGCGCTTGGCGCAGCTGAGGCAGTCGTCTCTGTCTCTTTACCACATCCGGCGATGACAGAAGTTGTAGCTACAATCACAGATAATGTGAGTACCGTTGAGCGTTTTTTAAACATGTACACGTTCCCCCTATTGGTTAACTGACTCTTTAATCGCCGCCATCGGTGCACCTCAATGGAACGATTAATTACCTTCATCATAGCACCCGCCATGGCTAGGCAGAATGCGAATCCTTAGGGTACCTTGTCATATCTTCGGCAGTTCTTGCGGAGCAAGTACACCTCGAACAGGCAGCTCAAGACGGACTATTGTACCTAATTCAGGCTTGCTTTCAATTCGCAAACCGTAACCTTCCCCACAATACAACTTGATCCGTTCATGAACATTCCGAAGACCAATGCCCCTGGAGCCTTGAGCAAATGAATCCTCATCGTTAATGTGCCGCATAAGCTCCTCTAGCTGCTCACTCGTCATGCCTTTGCCATTATCCTCAATGTCAAACCACATTTTCTCCCTACCTGCAAAACCACTGATCTTGATAACCCCTTTCTCGTCCTTCGTCTCAAGTGCATGATAAATCGCATTTTCCACGATCGGTTGAAATAGGAGTTTAATCACTTTCAAGCTAAGTAAATCGTTAGGGATGTCCAGCACAAGTTCAAACTTATCTCCAAACCGTCGATTTTGAAGTACGATATAATTGTTCAAATGCTCAATTTCTTCCTTAACCTCTACGACCCGATTCCGTGTATTGATGCTATAGCGAAGCAAGCTGCCTAGAGTACTTATCATACTTGCTGTATCCATGTCTCTTTTCATCCGAGCGGTCATGCGAATCGATTCCAACGTGTTATAAATAAAATGGGGATTAATCTGCGCTTGAAGCGCATTCAACTCAGCTTCTTTCTCACGCATACTCGTCAAATATACGTCGTTAATTAACCGTTCAATTTCATTAATCATTTTATTAAACCCTTTGCTGAGATTGCCGATCTCATCATTTGAATTGACTTGTAACCTTATTGTCAAATCACCACGTTCAATCCGTCTCATACTTTCGATTAATCGCTTAAGCGGTTTAATGATGCCATAAGAGATTGATGCCGACATCACCAAGGATAGAACCGTAAAGGCAAAAATTAACAAGATTAACCGGTTTTGCACTTGTTGACCATCACCAAATAACGCTTTTTCTGGAATAATGCGCACAAAGGTCCACTCCGCAGAAGGAATCCGACTAACCATCATGTAGCGATTGCCCCCTGGAACTTTCAGCAATTGACCATTTGCTCCGCTTACATCTATTCCTTGCAAAAAAGCCAGTCCGAGATCCGGTTGGCTGGCATGTAGTCCGATATGACGTTCATTTAGATCATAAACAATCGTATTCGACTTATCCAAAATCACGATTTGTTCACCAGCAGTCGAACTAATTTTGGAGCACACATCACGTAGAAGAGAAATGTCCGTGAATAACCCAATGACTCCAAGAAGCTCCCCGCTATCTATGTCTTTCAACCCTCTCGCAACGGGGAATACGAAATGTTGGCCATTTGTTACCTTCGGGATCGTATTGGGAATTTCAGTCGCTCCCGCAATGATTTCAGTTCCATTCGAGACTAAGCTGCGTTGGAACCAATCTTCCTGTGATGGTGAATAGGGCTGAACCAATTGTTCCGAAGATAACGAATAATTGACCATTTGTCCTTGCCGATTAAAAAGAAACACGGAATGGATATACTTCTTCGTCAACCTCATACTATTAATTAAATTATTAGATTCGTTTTGAGTCATATCCCATACGTCTGGGTTTTCATCCTTAGAGGTCAAACCGTCGGCTTCTTTCAATACAGTCCGCAAGCTCCGATTATATAGCGGTTGGAGCGTCAACCGAGCCATATCATTGATATACAGATCGATCCCCTCGGTTGCTTGTTGATTTAACTGCTGAATTAAACGAATTTCCTTCTGTTTCGTATTCTGGGAGTACGTATGAAAGATGATGTAATAAATCAAAAGAGGCAACAGAATCAGAAGTGTCATGTTAACTAAAATCTTTTTTTGGATGCTTATATTCCGGAGTCGCCCCCTTTGCAGCATGTGCCATCCCTTCATACGGATTCCCCCACATTCATTTATTCGATCAGATTACGGTATTCGCTTGGCGAGACACCAATCATTTTCTTAAACACTTTACTGAAATAGGCAGGATCGTCATAGCCCACTAACTCCCCTACCTCATAGGTTCGATAGCTGCTATTTTTAAGCAGACTTTTTGCCTTATCAATTCTCACTTGCGTGACGTAATCAATGAAATTGATGTTGCATTGGATTTTGAACAATTCGCTCAGATAGTTGGCGTTCATAAACACCAGATCTGCCATTTTACCAAGCGTAATTTCTTCCCGATAATTTTCGATGATATAGGACTTAACCTGTTGAATGGATTTCTTCTCTCTCTTTTGATCAATGACCTGCATGTGCTGAATGACCTCGCTAAACAAGTTTATCGTATGCAAGCGGATTTCATCCAAGGTATCGAACTGATCCAGAAACTTAACGAATGAGAAGGCAACACCAAAGCAATCGATGAGCGCTTCTTTGAACCTAACATTATCCGACTGTAAAGAAAGAAAGGTATTCGACAATTCTAAAATAACCAATGATGGCTGTGTGAATTGATTGACATGATACTGACAATAGTTAGCGAAAGCCCCTTTGAGTTTACGGGTATCCCCTGTCGAAAGGCTATCCAGCCACCCTTTTTGCAATTCGGACGTGACTTTGGGGAATGAAGCTTCAAGGAACCTAGGCAACTTGGCATTGCCGTCAATAATGGAACTGTTGGATCGATAAAACCGATATCCCAACTGGGATACAGCGCTTTCATAGCTTTCATTTAAATCTTGAAATTGAGCCACCGCACGCCCACTGCTTATTGAAAAACGAAGCTTTGTATAAGTTTTCAAATTACGAAATATATCCGATGCAATCGAGCTCTGAATGTGTTCAAGCGACGCTTGATCCTTGACATTATATACTAGCACAAGAATGGTATCTTGATAAAAAGAGTGACACTGTGCATGGAGTGCCGCTGACTCTTGCGCAATATTTTTGACAATAAATTGATTAATTTTCAGTTGCTCAGTCCCTAAACTCATCTGCAAATAACGATGATTATCTAATTGAACAAGACTGACAGCATACATCCCATCCATCACTTCAATATTATAGTAGTCTAATTTCTCCCCGGCATCTCGCCTTGCTAGACGCTTACCCGAACAAATCAATTGCTGCAAAAACTGATCCCTTAACAAGGGCATGCTTTCATTAAATTTCATATTCATGCTGAGAGAATCCAGCTTACTTTGTTTTTCAGCTTCTAAATCGCGGTCAATCTTGATCAATAGTTCATGAAGCTGTGACTCAACAACTGGTTTGAGCAAATAATCAAGTACGCCTTCCTTCATAACCTCTCTAACAAACTCAAACTCATCGAACCCGCTCAAGACCACTTTTTTGATCTCCGGGAACCACTCCGACATCCGCTTCACTAATTTTACGCCATCCATCTTCGGCATCTTAATGTCTGTAATGACAAGATCTGGTTTCGTCTCCTCAATAAGCAACAGAGCCTCATATCCGTTAGCTGCTTCACCAATGATCTCATAGCTCGGATCTAAATCTGAAATAATAAAGGACAGCCCCTGCCTGATCGGTAACTCATCATCCACAACGAGAATTCTTAGCATGCTGCCACCACTTTTCGACAAATTCCTATATGCCAATACTATAGCACATTCCATTTCCACTAGAGAATGTAATCCTTGCGGCGATGTTGTCTTTTCTTCGGAAAAAGCCCGCATGGCACTTTTGTCCACACAGGCTACTTTTACATTTATGAAGTTATTGTTTGGCTAGCACCCAACGTTGATTGTCTCCGCCTGTATCGGTCCACTGAATAATGTTGGCGCCATCCGATGTGGAACCCCCATTAATATCCAATGGTAAACCGCTGGTTTGAGCGACTATTTTATAATAACCGCCGCCACTAGATGTCAGGGTGAACCGCTGGTTGATGCCGCCGTTATCCGTCCATTGATCAATCCCAGCACCGGCAGTTGTGGAGAATCCTACAACATCAAGCACCTTGCCACTATTCACATTCGTTAATTTAAAAGAACCACCACCCATGTCGTCCAAGCGCCATTTCTGGTTATTCCCTCCATTACTTGTCCACTGATCAACGATTGCGCCGTCTGTGGCAGAAAGAGCAGCTACTTCTATCACTTTCCCACTGCTTTTGGAGGAGATCACGTACGTTGCGCCACTTACGAGCGCCGCTGAAACACTGCCTTGTGCTTTGACGGATATATCTTTGAAATCATTATCCATCATATTCGATAGAACCCCTACTGAACCATTTGCCACAGAAGTGTCTGTATCTGTTCGCAGTGCTACACCATTCTCATAAGCAGTGAAACTAGATCCATTGACGTCGACCATTAGGTTGGTATACGAACCGACGCCTGGGAAAGGAGCACTAACATCTCCGCCTACTTTGGATTCTACGCCATTCACCATTTTGTAAAGTCGCACATAACCGTCCTCTGCCCATCTGTAGACATAATAATTCCATCTGTCTTTAAAGCGGAAAACTAACCCCGCATAGGTGTCGATTTTCTCCGAATTGATGCCATACCATGTATAAGGTTTCTTCGTTGGTTTCACTGAAGCACTGTAGGTATAATTCGTCCAAGTATTGTTTCCACCTGTTATCATAGGTTCATGGAGGGCACCCGTCAGATTACCACCCGCTCCAGTTTGGAACTGTTCGACTCTGCCTTCGCTCATATTGTAATTGTGCAGGACCTTCGTACCGCCATCCGTATCTACTTTCCAATCCCCATTGCCGTCTACAACTTGCCAGGATTCAGGTAGATTGCCAACTGTATCCGACGCAAATGTTTCCGTCCATGGAATACCCGACGCGCCTACGATGGACACATCGACTTGATCCGATGCGGTTGCATCATCCTTACTGACTGCTTTGATCGTCACCTTACCGCCTGATGGAATCGACGTTGGTGCAATATAGAAGCCATTGCCGTCGATCGTCCCTACGGAAGAATTCCCCCACAGTACACCATTTACATACCAATTGAATGTGGATGACCAACCATCGTTTTGCGCAGCGTTAAATCTAAAACTGTTGCCGGCCGCAATTTTCTGAGGATTAGGGAAAGGTAAAATGACTTTTAAGGCACTATACACAGGGTCATATGTCGTGCCTTGTTCAATCACCAGAATATCATCCCACTGTAGTTCAGGGATTGAAATCGTAGCAACACCGCCACTGTACGTGTACGCTGGGATCGTTCTCCGCGAATTCCACAGTTTATCTGGCGTTGTCATCCAAATGCGTGTTGGTGCTGTCGATAACGATACTTTGGCGGTAAAATTCGTTTGTGTCGTCATGACCTGTGTACTTGGATTAAAATTCCCATTCACCAAATGAAGGACGGTACGCCCAGTCTGTCCAAGCGCACTCATGTACACTTTGTTCGCACTTGAGGTTAATGTCGATGGGGAGAGCTGTGTGAGATTATGGAACAACTCTGAGTTCTCTCTCATGAACTTAAAATGACCAGCTTGAAGGGAGAATACACCATTCTGATAGGTATCATAGGAATTCATCCAGCTTTTCAACTGTCCAGGGAAACCGCCAGCGGCAAGTCCTTGTGCATTACCTGATCTTAAAAATGCTGCGTAATCTGCCGCATTGCTTGGTCCTGTCGTGAAGGATCCTGCATGATCCTGAAACCACATGACCGGCACATTGGAGCTGGTCACATGACCCTTTAACCAACTAATATTATTGACACCGGCATCAAACCTGCCATTCGTTGTCGACATGGGATAATCATTGATATTGTAATCGGACACACCTGCTCCGCCCCAATAGTTATTCGCCATGACGAAAATTTTCTTACCGTACGTATTCCAAGCATAATTCCGGACATCTTGTAAAATGCTTGCTGCATTGTTCTGATTGTACATTTCATCGAATTCAATACCCATTGCACCAAGATCGATCTGCTTTTTGGCTTTATACTCCAGTTGCGCTTTGCCGCTAACTGTGTTTGGATCGATATAGGTATAATCATCCGTCGCATTATAGCCTGCTTCATTCACATTCACCCCAGGAGCAAGCGTTTCATACCGTGGAGCCCACCAATGTGCGGATACACCTCCTGACAAGATGCTGCCGTCCTTTGTGAGACGTTGAACCGTAGCGGTAATGCCATCGAAGTTCTTGTCTTGCAGCTCCGTTCCCACCCACTCATAAATACCACGATGAATAATATCGGGTTGGATAATTCGTGTAAGTGCACGATCTCTAGAGTTGTTGACGGCTTGATCGAAGGCCCATACATTCACTTGACTCATATCCGTGACCAAATTTGCCGGAGAATTTGAAATCCCCGACCAATTTGTACCATCTGAAGCTTTGATACCGAACCAATATCGCGTATTCGCTGATAAGCCTGATACCGTAAATGTCTGCTGCGAACCTGAGGAGGCAGGACTAGGCACGCCTGACACTTGTGTGGCGACATTCCAAGTTTGATCTGTGACAGGTCCGCCCTTGTAATAACGGATCTCATAGGATGTAGCTGTTCCCACAGTTCCATCGTTTCCAGGTGCCGTCCAGCTTAGCTGAATCGACGTGCTGTTCGGCTGTGTAGTTCCGAGATCATTAACGATTGATGGTGGAATAGCGTCTGCTGCATATGAGGTACCGCTGAACGTAGTAAGCGTTTGCACTGCGATGGTCGCTAACGCGAGTACTCCTTTTAACCCATGTGAACGCAATCTTGTCATCTTACCAATTCCTCCCTGACTGCTTCTACGAATTTTCAAAGCTTATCGTGACTTATGTAGCTGCCCTAACTCCTCCCTCATTTATGCTTCACTAGCAAAATAATCATAAATCGGATCCATTCGTATTTGAATGTAGAATTTCAAGCTTGTTTGCACTTTTTACGTCTATTTCGTTTGTATCCTCTTTCCGCCTCTCTTTCTGGTGCACGTTTCTTTCGAAAACCATAAACTTACCCTTTCCAATATGTTAAAATTGGTATGTCTTGGTAGTCATTGTGGGAACGATAGAACAGAATAAGATTAGCTTACAAGGCGTAGGAGGAATGATAGCATTGGAAAAACGACCTTTTGGCCGGACGGGGCAGCAATTCCCGGTATTAAGCTTTGGCGCGCAACGTATTGTGGACGAGCATAACTGTACAGAGGATGAAGCCATTCAGATTGTAAATCGAGCGATTGATGAAGGCATTACTTATTATGACACAGCACCCAGCTACTCTAAGGGGCAATCCGAGGAACGTTTGGGTAAAGCTCTTGCACTGCATAACCGCAGGGACAAGGTATGGATTGCAACGAAGACGAATGATCGTACGCGAGATGGCTCCTTACGACTGCTTGAGGCCAGCCTCAAGCGCCTGCAGACGGATCATGTGGAGGAATGGCGCTTACATAATATTATGAAAATGGAAGAGCTGGATCAGTGCTTTGCCAAAGGAGGCGCACTTGAGGCTTTAATCGAGGCGAAGGAACAAGGGATGATCAAGCACATCTCGATTAGCGGTCATACGAATCCGAATGTCCAACTGGAGGCCATTAACCGCTATCCGTTCGATAGTGCGCTCGTTGCCCTGTCTGCAGCCGATCATCTCGTCTATAGCTTCGCTCATGAGTTCCTGCCGAAGGCGAATGAGAAGGGCATTGCCATTATCGGCATGAAGGTTATGGCGCTCGGCCAATTGGCCCCTTGGTATGAGAAAGCGCTGCGCTACACGCTCTCCCTCCCGATTTCCACCGCCATTGTTGGCATGGAGTCGATGGAACAGCTGGAACAGAATCTCGCGATTGCCAAAAATTTCACCCCGATGACCGATCTCGAGCAGCTCGATTTCCTGAAGGAAATTATGCATCTAGCCAATCCCGATGTGTTGAAATGGAAATCCAAGGACTGGGTGTCCGGCGAGTGGTATGTAAGATAGAAACGGTGAAAGCCCGATAAGCTCAGATGAGCCTATCGGGCTTTTCTACTTGATAAGTACAGCGTACGTCACAATAATCGCTATTGCTTAGAATCGAAATAGAAATGCTCAGCCTTCCATTGCTTCCCTAATTGAAGAATGCCATACGAGTAGCGGGGCTGTCTTCTTTTATCCGTAGGTGAACCGGGATTGAACATAATTATACCTTGCACATTTTGAAGATACGGGATATGCGAATGTCCAAAGATGACCATGTCGGGCCGCTCAGCTTCGAATGCTTCACGCGCTCTTTCTTCTGTTGTTTTACGGAAGCCATCCCCATGGATCAGCCCTATACGAAATTCACCGAAGGTTAATAGCTTCTTCTTCCCAAACCTTGCCACAATATCTGCACCGTCATTGTTACCAGCAACCGACTCACATGGCGCAATCTGCTCGACTAGCTCGATGACATGCTCACTTACCCAA
This sequence comes from Paenibacillus pectinilyticus, assembly GCF_001700435.1. Taxonomy (GTDB): domain Bacteria; phylum Bacillota; class Bacilli; order Paenibacillales; family NBRC-103111; genus Paenibacillus_E; species Paenibacillus_E pectinilyticus. The sequence goes on along the minus strand of NZ_LYPC01000027.1, from coordinate 279,677 downwards.
TCGCCAGCATGAATGATAAGATCAACACCCTGTAAACCCGCTATGAGAGCATCAGGCAGCTTCTCAGCTTTGTAAGATAAATGCGTATCTGCTATCACACCAATTCGCATCGCTTTCCACTCCTTCCAACATCAACTAGTCCTTAAGGATATACTAGTCATGAAAAAGCAGGAATGCAAATCAGCGTGCGCAGCGCTCTATGCACAATATTATGTCTGGAACCAGTAATATTACTGGGTAACCAGAACATCATCAAAGCTTGCCGTCGAGGATGCCATGCGGTAACCGATTTTGCCTGTGCTCAGCTCCGTTGTTCCATTTGTCCAATTAATAAGCTGCGTACCGTTCAAAAAGCCTAGTATATTATTGCCGGTTACTTTCACTTTGAGGTCGTACCAGGTATTGATACTTGAGCTGAATGAAACACTCGTAAGCAAGGTCAGTGTTCCACTTACCTTCTTGTATAACTCAAACGCATTCGTGCTGTTGTTGATGCGCAGCATATAGTAATTGTTCGCATCTGTTACACGGAAGAGTATACCAGCGTTGGCATATGCATTATTCAGCTTCAGCTTCGAGGAATACGTGTAGTTCGTCCAAGAGCTTCCGGCAAAAGCAAGCGCTTCCCCAGTAACCAAGGACTGATTAAACACTTGGCTGCCATCTGTGATGACACTCCATGTACCGCCGCTGGTTGTCCAATTACTTGATCCGCTCTCGAAATTGTCGCTAAAGACGGTAACTGGCGCGGAACCAATCCCCACTCCCTCGTATGCGCCCCGGTCTGTTACGCTGTTAGCCGGGACTGCGCTGCCCCAATAATCTTTACCGCCGTTGCTGCTAATCGCAACTCCGCTATCGATGGCTGGAGAACCGTACTGCAACTTGTAACCATCGAGCGCGGTTAAACTCGTTCCTGTCCCTGGGTTCACTAGGAGTGGGTTGGTCGTAAGCTTGTGCGCATCACTTGGTTCAGAACCGGGATGATTACCATAAAAAACATTATAATCAAACACATTATTCGTGCCGCTGCCGAATGAGTATCCGCCGCTGCCTAGGTTATAGATGATATTATTATTAAAAGTCGTATTGCTCGCATATCCACCCCAATCGTTGATTAGCAGAATATTGGTGCCAGCTCCCGCCCCAACGTAGATGGTATTGTTATAGATGCTCGTATTAGTGACAGGACCTGCCAATTGAAAAATACGTGTACCATCGTTCTGACTAATGTTATAACGCACAATAGTACCATTATTGAAATTACTTGTACCGTTGTTACAAATCAGAACAAAGCCGCCATCATTGTCATGACTGTAGTTGTATTGGATGATCGTTCGATTCGACACATAGTCCGAGTCAAATCCTTGCCCATCCAAGCTTCCATGCGTGCTATACGCTTCGTTGTATTGCACGAGTGCATCGTCCGTATTGAACGGCCAGATCGCAACCCCTTCAGCGCCTGAGCGCATATTGGCATGATGAACGACATTGTACTGAATGACAGGAGCTGTGCTTACCCTAACCAGAATGCCGTCACGCCCAATATCGTACACGGTATTATATTGAATCAGCACGTTGGTGAAGCCTGACCATGGCCCGGAGTCAACCATGCCGCCACGATTCATCCAGCGAGAGTGCGTTTGAATACCTGTTGCATCCACCGTATACACGGTATTTCCTTCGATCCGCACGTCGTTCCACTTGGTGGATACGGAAGTTCCTAATGCCTGAACCGCGATGCCGCCATTCTTCTTATCCGTATTAATCCCGTTCACATCGTGTACGGTTAGATTTGAAATATGAATGTAGTTGGCCGTCCCATAGTCCGAAGCAACTACATTGACACCTAAGCGTTTTGCAGCGGTCGTCCCCTTATTCGTCACTTCTAAATTTTTAATTTCCCAGTATTCCTGATTGTACAAATAGACAGCCGCTCCTCCGCTGCCATCGGCATTCATCGTAAGCCCATTGCCGTTAATGAGCGGTTTATTACCGCTGCCGTAGCTAGAAAGGGTAATCGGGCTGCCAGGCACGCCAGAACCCTTCGGATAAAGCTGCCCCGTCCAAGTACCTCCCGCCTTGAAAAGGATCTGATCGCCAGCTACGAACGTTGTCGCATTCACCTTGGTCAAGCTTTGCCAAGCCGTTGCCTGGCTTTTCCCATCTCCGCTGTCATCAGGTCTCGATGAATCCACATAATAAATAGTTCCTGCGGCCAAAGCAGCTTTAGGCATTGCTCCTACTACGGAAAGCAGGATAACGATGGCAGCGAAAATGGTCATTAATTTTTTGGCTGAACACATAAATGATTCCCCCTTACATGATTGGACACAAATTTGTTAACGCTTTCAAAATTTTCCATTTCAAATCTACTCCTCTTAAACGATAAAACCTCAGCATTCAACGATTGATCATTTGTCATTCATCAAGCAGGTTTCTTTTTTCATGCGACTGCTGTGCTGTGCTCTCCCCTCACCTCCCTTCAAGTATCCTTCGAACAGCAGTCGCTCCTACGACTGCTGTTCGCTGTGTCACCTCAAGGAATTACCATTTAGACTTATAGATTGGAAACCGGACCAATGCCGATCTCCTCAGGGAGACTTCCGGAATAAAGAAGGACAGTTTCCCCCTGCTTCAAATCAATCTCATACACACCTGGTGACATCTCCGTAACGGAGAAAATCCGTTCTCCGCTCGTTTCGAGCGGTCCAACCAAATTCGGCATGATCTTCAATGGCGCGCCGGCAAGACTTTTAATCACCACAAATTCCGTTTTGCCCTTCTTCCATCGACCAGAAACTTCAAAAGCGCCTTCCGCCAAAAGCTTCCCAAAAGCTATTTCCTTCCATTCATCAGGAACGGCTGGAAAAATGCGGATCATATCGCCCCAACACTGCATGAGCATATAATGGATGCACTCCGCGCTGGACAACGGCGTTTCGATCACCGGGGACAACTCCGCATACATGGAATTTGGATACAAAAAACGGCGGAATTCTGTTAAGTAAGCCAGCGTTTGATTGCCATCACCCAGCGTAGCTGCCATACAAGCCGCACCTGTATAGGAATAGCCTTGTAATCCTCCCATTAAATCAATCCAATGAGAGATGGATTTCTTAATCAATTCTGCATATTCCGGCTGATCAGCATGGACAAGATGCAGAGGGAAAAACATCAATAGATGGGAATAATGCCGATGAGATACGGCAAAGGGCACGTCTTTTCCTACCTTGAAGCCATTGTTGTCAATGGGATAGGGCGTCAGATCCCGCAGCACTTCCCTCCAACGCTCCTCAAGCGGATCGCCAAGACGCAGCTGATCATTAGCCGTAAGCAATGCCTGACAGCCCCAACGGAACAATGCCAAATCATAATTAGCGTCCTCCGATGGATAAGCCGTACTATTTTCCGGTCCCGGATACTCGGGGGAAACTGTTTTGGGCAAATGAAGATAGCCATCCTCACCCCTAAAGCTGATGTGTAAATACACATTCATGCTGGCTCGCAGCAATGGATAAAGTCGATCCTTAAGGAACGTTTCATCCATTGTGGAACGGTAGTGCCTCCACACATTATGCAACGCCCATGGTAAGTTCCCGTATTCAAAATCAGGTTTTAGGCATGGTGATATTAAATGAACGCTGGATTGCCTTTCGATATACGCACCGTCATCTAGTCCGATGGGTATCGCGTTTTGGCGTAAGTTTTCTTGATATCGTTCCAAATTTCCGATTAATGACTCACCGATTGACAGCCGATTTGCTTTATAGACCGAGAGATAGGACAGCTGTACGTTTAAATTCCACCAAGTTCCTGGCCAAGCTGATTGCGTAAGCCAAGGCCCCTGATTATCCAACACGGGTGTATCCTCACGGACAGCACTTGCCAACTTGTACATTTGAATCCAATACATCCCTTCCCAATACTTATCAGGAATAGAGATGAAGCTCGCCGGATAGTAGTCATGCCACCAGGCTCTATGCGTTTCAAGAGAATCTTCCAAACAAAGCTTAGTAGCGGAGTCAATCGTCCTAAGAGCGTCATCTATTGCGCTTTCGTCATAATAGGAATTTGCGATGCTTACGTATACGACACCATGGGACTCGCTATAGTTAATCTCTTTCCAAGCCACGACACAGGCTCCCTCGGAAATAACGGTGCCGTCTTCCTGTTCTTTAACGAAAGTTTGAATACTTATCTGTGTTCCTTGCTGAGTAAGCTGCAGTGGAGGCGGAGGGAGAAACCTTCGAGACAGATTGTGTGGCTGGAACTCCAACCTCGGACTCACGCCATGGCGGGGCCGAAATCCCACTAACGCGCTTTCGCGTCCAGTTGATTTCCATTCAATCATCAGACAATCCATCCGAGCATGGGCAATGGATCGCCATTCAAGCGTTCCTTGATCTGTCGTCATCATTCCTGTTGCTTCTGCATGCCATAAAGACAACCGCATGGTTTCTTCCTGGATCTTGCCTCTTGGCCGCAGCAGCATATCACCAATCGGAACACGCGGTACGGACCAATCGATCCCAGTCAAATGATTATGCGCAACAACATCATTCCGTCCCAGTTCCCACGCCAAATCCTGCGGCGAGTCCTTCAGAATCATGGCCCCAATCATCCCATTTCCGATGAAAGCGCCTTCTCCCCATTCCTTTCGTGGACTATGGCAATTACGCCCTTCCGTTGCTTCGTAATAACCGCCGTGAAACTTAAGCTCGTTCTGAACCAAATCGTGTGCAGAAAGAAATGATTCCCAATCTACTTTAAATGCCATCCTGGATTCCTCGATTTTCCTATAGTTATGCAGGCCTGTATTCTGCAGTTACCTTATGGAATAAACAGATTACAGGCCAAGTTCTTCATTCATTTAATTCTTTTGTTTACAAATGGGTAGTGATCGCCGCATACAGCCGCTGAGCAATCTGCTCCATGCCAGCTTGGGATGGATGTACCAAATCAACTGTTTGGTTGTCAGGATCTAATAGATCACGGCCAGGAATACCGATAATACCTGGGTGGTTACGCTTACAGACAGCCTGCTGCACAATCTCACGAAACTGGTCTGCCTTGGGATCTCCTGATGCATCCATCGCAAACCAGAACATATCTATAACGAATAACTTGCGATCTCCGAGTCCGGCAGCTAATCGAGCTAGGAAGATATCAACGGCTTCACGAAATTCTTCCGCCGTCCAGTCATACACCACATTGATTCCCAGCTCAACGGTAGCGATCTCCCAGCCTTCCAACTCCATCAAATAATCTGCCATTTGCGGTTCAAGTTTAGCTCCGCCTGCAAGCCCGAAATTGCGCAGATCTGAACCAAGCAGTTGCGCTAGACGGAAGGCATACGTTCCTGTTGGCGACCAAGCTGAAGCTCCATGTGTGATGGAGGAGCCGTAGGCTAGATAGCCTTTATTAGGGATCTTCATGCTGTAAGGCGGCTCCACTTCACCTTCTACAGAAGCTAGATACACCTTCCCTTGATAGGGAAGTACCAATCGGTACAATTCCCTATCGTAGGCATACTGCGGCAGGATCATGTTGAGCTCTGGCCGCAGTTCAACTTTGTTGATGACAATCCGGTTATATCCGACATGCAAATAAAAAATTTCAGCCTGCAGACCACCTACGACAAGTGATGCCATGGTCGTAATCGGTGTTTCAAGATGCGGCTTCCACCAAAGCCCGATCTCTACCCGTTCACCCGTCATGCGGAATCGAATTTCGGAGCCTGCAGCGCTCTGGGCATTCCGCTGCGCAAACTCATTCAGTGTTAGTCTCAGTTTTTCCGGTATTCGGCATAAACGCAGCCCTTTTGTTTCGTCTTCCACCACTTCCGTTACATGGTGAAGCACGACCTTAGGCTCATTCGGCGGATATAACATCGTTTCCCTCCACTCGATCAACCTTTAACCCCTGACATCGTAACGCCCTGAACAAAGTATTTCTGCGCAAAAATAAACAGAACAATCGTAGGCAGTACAGCTACAGCAGCACCAGCCATTTGCAGCGCATAGTCAGCCCCAGCTTCGGTCTGGAAGTATGATAAGCCAACCGTTAGCAGTTGCTTCTTCATATCTGTTATGAATACAAAAGGCGAAGCGAAATCGTTCCACGTCCATAAGAAGGTAAACAATACCATCGTGACAAGCGCCGGTTTGGCCAATGGTAAAATAATTCGATAATACACTTTATAATGCGAACAACCATCGACAATGGCCGCTTCGGATATTTCTTTGGGAATACTAATAAAAAATTGTCTGAGCAAGAAAAGGAAGAAAACATCGAAAGCAGCAGGCAAAATAATCGCCCAATGCGTGTTATTCAAATGAAGGTACTTATACAACAAGAACCTTGCCACAATCGTCGTATCGGATGGAATCATCATCTTAGCGATCAAGATCATGAAAATGACATTTTTAAACCGGAATTCCAGCCTTGCAAAGGCATAAGCCGCCATGGTCACGAGCAGCCCTCTTAACACTAGGACGCCTAACACGACTTTAATGGAGTTAAAATACCAGATGAAATAGGTTTTGTGCTTGAAGATGGTTTCAAAATTGCCCATAAACGGATGGCTGATGAAGAGAGAGGCCGGATGCTGCGTCATCTCTAGTGGCGTTTTCAACGCAAATGAAATCATGAACAGAAACGGAATGATCATCACAATACCGAGAAGCAGCATCACGTAGGTCATCATCAATTTCGGTTTTAATAATGTACCCATCTTTTTTGCCCCCTCCATTGGATAATCGTAATCACTAAGATAATGGCAAACAACAGAATCGCTTGAGCCGAGGCAAAGCTATATTTGTTGTAAGCAAACGCTTCTTCATAAATATTCAATGAAATAACACGCGACGAGGTACCTGGACCACCATTCGTCAAGTTACGGATAATCGCATAGTTTTGAAAAGATCCGATAATATTGGTAATCACCAAGAAGAAGGTCGTCGGTGAAATCAATGGCAATGTCACGCTCATAAACTTCTTAAACCGCCCTGCCCCATCGAGTTCCGCTGATTCGTACAAATCTTTGGGCACGCCTTGCAGAGCTGCTAAGTACACGATTGTTGGGAAAGCCAGTGAATGCCAAACTTCAACGCCAGCGATCGTTGGCAGCGAGGTGTGAATACCTCCCAACCATTGCGGAGGATGTGCAATACCTACAGCTGCGAGCAGCTTGTTCACAACCCCATCATACGGATTAAGCAAAATGGAAAACACAATCGCGATCGCCACTACGTTCGTAACATACGGCAGCATAATCAACGTCCGTGCTAATGTTCGCAAATGAAAAGTCGCATTAAACAACATAGAGAGCAGCAAAGCTGCAATAATAACACCTGGTACATAACAAATCATAAATAGAAAGCTTCTTCCAAATGAACTTAAGGCAATAGGATCCTTCAAGACCGAGATATAGTTAGAAAGTCCAGCAAAGTGTACATCCGATAAGCTTTTGAAGCTATTGTAATCCAAAACGCTGATGACAAATGCGTAAAGGGTCGGCAGTAAATAAAAAAGCGCAAATCCTGCCACGAAAGGCGTGACAAACCAGAAAGCAACCTTTTCTTCGTTCGTAATCCGCAGCATGCTCCATTCTCCTCTTTTTAGGAAGGAGGACATCACCATGATGTCCTCCTCCGTCACTTCTCAATTATTGTTTGCTAGCCGCTTGAATCGCTTGGTCTTCTCTTGTTTTAATCGATTTAACAGCTTCATCTACTGATTTCTGACCTGCAAAGTACAACTCGGATTCTTGCATAATAATGTTGCTGTACTCACTCATTGCACTACCTAGCAATTTCTCCTGTGTGAAGCCTAGTCCATTATCAAGGAGCGCTTTGCGAAGATCGTCTGATGTTACACTGCCTTGCGATTTATCTGCGATATTTTTCAGTACTGCATTCATGTCATCCTTGCTCAAATTCTTCTGAGCTGGGAATTCGCCTCTTTCTTTGTAGCTATTCTCTGCAAAGTACGATAGGAAATCAAACGCTTCCTTAGGGTGAGCAGATTTCTTATTAATCCCAAGAGCAGCGGTAACCCCAATGTTGTTATTGCCTTTGCCATCATCAGGTGTTGGAGGTTGAACTACGCCCCATTTCCAGTCACGCGGATATTTATCGAAATTGTTTAATGAACCCAAGTACCATGTTCCAATGAACTGCATCGCATACTTGCCTTCCAAGAATCCAAGGTTAGACAGTTTCTTTGTCTTAAACTCAATCCAAGACGGTTGAATTTTGTGAACAGCACTCAAATCGTTGTACCATTTAAGCGCATCTTTATATGCCGGATCATCATAATTGGAAGTTCCATCTGCTTTATAACCTGGTACGTCTTTTTGTCTAGCCTGCATATACAGGTAATTATCAAACGTAAGCATATAAGAGCCTTGGATGCCTTTTGCCGGATTCGTTAATTTTTTGGCCGTCTCAATGTATTGGCTCCATGTCCATTTTCCTGTAGGGTATGGAATACCAGCTTCATCAAACAGCTTTTTGTTATAAAAGACTGCCCACATCGACAAATTGTACGGAATATAGTAGACTTCATCTTTGTATTTCGTGAGTGAGTCCCCGTAAATCTTGTCAATATCATAGTTAGCTTGCTTTGCCAAATCTTTCATCGGATACAAGAAATCTCTGGACGCATACTTGTTCTGATCGATGGGATTCGAAAGGTTAATGATATCCGTCTTGTCACCCGAGAGCATCGCGATATCGATTTTCTTCATGGCTTCGTCTAGTGTCCCTGGTAAAATATTAAGCTCAAGCTTATTCCCGGATTTGGCTTCCCACTGTTTCTTTATTTTATCGTTAGGTGAGCCGTCGTCCCATTCTTTCTGGCTAGCTGATGTAATGAACATCGACAACGTGACAGGATCTGCCTTTTTGGGTGCCGTGCTTGATGTAGCTGCTGTAGCTGCTGCTCCTGTTTCTTTTTTTGTAGTGGTAGCGCTACCACATCCGCTCAAAAGGCTTAACCCGACGACTGACGACAAACTTATTAATGCCCAACTTTTCTTGAACCCCTGCATAAAAGCGCCTCCATTTTTGTGTTTGCCACATGTATTGTGTTGCTTACGAGTTTCATTCTAGGGGGAATTCGGATAAAAAAATAGGGGATGGTTTTTGGATTAGGTTTGATCTTTTTGACTGTTATTGATATCCTTCAGAAGTTCCTTTACATGAAAAGCATGCCTTATTATGATAGAGTCAAAGGAGTGAGTCCGATGAACGATACCTATAAAATACTGATTGTTGACGACGAATTCGAGATTCGGGAAGGGTTAAACTCCTTTTATTGGGAACGCTTTCAATTTCAGGCAATTGGGCTAGCTGCCAACGGCAAGCAAGCGCTCGACTTGATGCAGCGAAATGATGTGGATGTGGTCATCACAGATATTAAGATGCCCGTTATGGATGGCATTGAACTAAGCAGAGAGATTTCCATCCACTATCCTCATGTCAAAATTGTGATTTTATCTGGCTATAAAGAGTTTTCCTACGCACGAGATGCCCTTCAAGCAGGCGTGTCCGAATATTTATTGAAACCTGTAGACCTGAAGAATCTCAGCGAAAGTATGATGAAATTAAAGTTGCAAATGGATGCAGAACGGCAATCTTCTCAAAAATTACAATCCTATGCGAACCAGTTAGCTAACAGCTTGCCTGCCGCCAGAGATCACTTTTTCCAGTCATTGGTCGAGGCTCCCTTACCTGAATACCATGAGGCCAAAGAAAAAATGAGCCTATTGGAAATTGAAATGAACGCCTCCTATTATTGCTGCGCAGCTGTTAAGCTCGAAACCAAGGAGCAACAGGACGGGAATGCACCTGATTCCACGATGATGAACAAGGCTCACACCATTCTCGAACGTCATCTCGATGCAGGGCAATGTCACAGCTATGCGCTTAGGAAAAAAGCGGGTGAACTCATCGTCTTCCTAAATCTGAATGGGACATCGGTTCCTCCTCGTCGATCACTTTCATTGCTTTTTGAGCAAATTATCGTATCGATCGAACATGAAACAGGTTGCAGGTCCATCATAGGCCTTGGTGATGTTTATCAGAGTCTACTCTCTTTCCCTGATTCTTACAAGCAAGCAAGAAGTGTCATGGAACGAAACATTTTCTTGGAGCGTGGCGGGTTGTTTCTATGGGATTCTGCCGAAGGGCAGCTACTAGAACGCAAAGATTATCCCTATCCCCATGAAACCAAATTACTAGATGCTGTACTAGAAGGCAATCTAGATAGCAGTTTACTGCATTTTCAGCAATTTTGGAACAGCTGTGGTTTAGATGCAGAACAAGCTGAGCACGCCCATGTCCACAGATACTTGATGCCGCTGTTTACGATGCTAGAACGAAGGCTGGATCTGCATGGCGCTTCATTTGAATCGATCGCAAGTCTCTCTATGCCTTTCATCGAATTTGTTGAGCAGTTCCAAACTTTGTCTCAATTAAAAACAGCGTTGGACCGCTTGATTTCAGATATTACGCTGCATATCAAAAAATTAAATGACGTCGTCCAAACGACCTCACATTCGGCTGTCCATCAAGTAAAAAAATATATTGAAGAGCATTGCAGCGAAAAAATCACACTCAATCAAATGGCTGAGCTCGTTTACCTCAATCCCAGCTATTTCAGCATTCAATTTAAAAAAGAAACGGGCATTAATTTTATCGACTATTTGAAAAATTGCAGAATGGAAAAAGCCAAAGAATTGCTGCGCCGCATCGATCTTAAAGTCTATGAAATCGGAGAAATCGTCGGCTATCAAGACCGTAAATATTTCGCAACGACCTTCAAGAGTTATACCAAGCTAACGCCGCTCGAATACCGTCAATCCTTCATCACATACTGAAAGCGGTGTCAACATGGAACGATTGAAGCAGATTTTGTTAAGCTTACTCTATGATCATTCGATTCGCAAAAAACTGCTGTTCTGTTCCGTACTGCTCACATTGACGTTAGCCTCCACCTTTTATTGGCTATCCGAATCCTTCGTGAGTCGACTTATTGTACAAGAAAAAGCAGAATACCAAGTCAATGAATTTAAACAAACGGCCAATTACTTCAAATCTCTATTCGCAGATCTGGATGCCAATACGAATAAGCTAGTTAATGAACCCTCGATACAAAAGGCCGTCAACGAGCCATTTACCCAGAACGATTTCTTTCAAATTGGCCAAAGGGTTCAGACACTGACGAGCGAAATCAATGATACGTTGTTATACCATGATTATATCGACAAAATTATGATACTAGGTAAAAACGATCTTGTTTATCTGTATGAATATGATAATGGCGGCAAATTCGCCGGAACCGATTTCAAGTTTACGCATTGGCTGAATGAAAGTGCTGCAACTTTACTCTACAAACAACAGGAAGGTGTACCTTTCTACGCTGCATCCTTAGATTCATCTCTCACCAAGGGTTTAGATGAAAAAATGCTTACGAACATGCTTGATCATCGCATTGCTTATTACCGGCCAATTCGCCTGGAAAATGAAACGATCGGCACCATCGTGGTGACATTTAACGTTCCAGAATTCGCTAAAGAAGTATTCAATAGCTCTGACATTGATGAAACGCTGTTTATGCTGACGAATCAACACCAGTCCATTTGGAGTAATCATACAGTTGGTCTGCCCGAAGACTTCTTCCCTACTTTATCCGAACAATCGGACAATGCTTCGTATAAAGTCATGAAGAGGAACGGAAATAAGGTGCTCGTTACTCATTTTCAGATGTCATCCTATCCCTTTGAACTCATGAGTGAATATCCGATCACATCGATCGTTACCGGTACTAGCGGAACGCACACCTTTATTTTCCTATTCGGTTTGGGATCACTTATCTTTGTCATGATCTTGTCGTTCTGGTTTGCAGGTACGCTATCCAAACCGCTGCTGGAATTAACACAAGGGCTTTCCACGGGATTCGCTGCTTTAAATGAGCGTTCGGCAATCGAACCGCACATAAGCTTTCCGAATTTTAGCGTGCGTTGGAAGTTAATTGCGTACTTCATTCTAACTACCTTTGTGCCGAACCTACTGTTCGTCCTGCTGCTGACTTATGTGCATTATGACAACTATCAGCATAAGGTGATGCAATTTACTGAAAGCACGGTACAGCAAGTCAAACGAAATATTGATTATAGTCTGAAAAGCTACGACAGATTGACGCAGCAGCTCATTTTCCATCCTGATGTCCAACAAACGATGCGCAAGTCAGAAGAGGCTACTTTGCAGCCTTCGGATATGACACTGTTAGAACTTCAATTCGGCAATGTCAAGCAGCGGAAAAGAGAGTTTCTTTCCATGGAGCTCTATAACCAAACGCGTGACCGCATTTATACGGGCATGTATGCGGGCACCGTTCCCATTTCGAAAACGGATCCGCGCGTCTTTGAAAGACTTGATCATAGCTCAGGTGAGCTGCAGTTGATCGGAACGTATCGCAATTTATACATGACGCCGGTGCTTACATTTGCCAGAAAAATCAGCAGCTCCAGCGCTGGGAACCTTGGCTCCCAACTTGGCTATTTGATTGTTAATGTAGAACAAGACATGCTGAACAATATATTTCGCACCATTCGCATCGGAGACTCCGGTTATTTCTTCTTGATTGATCAGAGCGGCACCATTCTCTCCCATGACAACGACGATCTCACATCACATGTGCTGCAGAAAGATGACCCCCTCATATCCGAGATGATGCAGCAGAAGAGCGGTTCAACGTTCAAAACTGTGGGCAGCAACCGATATATGGTTTTCTACGACACAGCGTCTTATTTTGGTGTAAAAATGGTAGGGATTGTCCCCTCTGCCGAGCTTAAGAAAAAGGTGTATCATCTGATCTGGTACGGCGCTGCCTTCTTCGCCCTATTCGGTATCTTGATCCTGCTGATAGCAACCGTGATCTCAGGCCTAATCAGCAAACCGCTGCGTAAACTCCAAGACTTGATGCATGAAGTGAACACAGGAAACTTCGAAGCACGTATGAATCACAAAGGACGAGATGAAATTGGCAGTTTAAGCCGGCATTTTAACAATATGATCAAACGTTTAAATGAGTTAATTACTGAGAATTATCAATCGAAGATTCGCGAGAAAGAGCTTATGTTTCTCGAGAAGGAAGCTCAGCTTCATGCGCTGCAGCAGCAAATCAATCCCCACTTTCTATACAACACGTTGGAATCGATTAAATGGATGGCTTTCCGGCAAGGCGCTGAAGAGATCGTTGAAATGACTACCGCGCTGGGGCAGTTTTTTAGAGTGAGCATTAGTAAAAAAAGCGGTCTCATTCCAATGACCGACGAACTTGACCACCTAGAGCAGTACTTGCGGATTCAAAAAATCAGAGCCAAGAATCGATTCCATATTATTTGGAATGTCTCGGAGGAATTACAATATTCCTTAACTGTCAAATTGATCTTGCAGCCTATCGTAGAGAACGCCATCGTCCACGGCTTGGACCCTATGGAAGCTGACGGATTGCTGATGATCAAGGGGTATATCGAAGGAAGCCATATGCATATCGAAATTCTCGACAATGGCATGGGGATGAGTGAGGAACAATTACAGCGGTTGCGTTCGACTGAAGAAGATCAAAGGGAGTCCAATCATACCGGTATTGGTCTGATAAATGTGTTCCAACGGTTGAATTTGTATTTTGGCGAACACTATTCCTGGGATATCGACAGCAAGGCTGGCAAAGGAACGCTCGTACGGCTCCATCTGCCCGTGCTGTCAGAGGGTGATACGTTTACGCAATCATTGTCGGTTGATCAGAATTAGTTTAGAACATACATTCCCATATCACGAATGAACGAAACCCAGTCCACACACTTTATTATCGTGTTTGGACTGGGTTTTTGATTGTTCTTATCATCTAGTTACACATAGTCTGTTAATCTAACTGACGCACATTCACGCCTTTTTCACGAATACGTGCCAGCGCGTCTTTACTTGTCAGTCTGTCCGTAATGACGTGTTGAATATCGGACCAATCTGCAACCTGTGTTAAGTCTTGCATACCGAATTTACTATGGTCAGCCAGCAGATAAGTTTCGTCTGCGATGCTGATCATTTTGCGCTTAATCAGCGCTTGAAGCTCGTTCGACTCACTGATGCCGCGCTGTACGTGGACACCTTTGCACGAGAGAAACAGCTTATGCGCATGGTACATATCCAAGGATCTCTCCGATAATGGTCCCACGTAGGATAAAGACTTTGGAGAGAGTAAGCCGCCAGTGGAGATCACTTGAATCTTCTCTTTGCCGCTTACTTCCAAGGCAACCTTCATCGAGTTGGTGATGATCGTAATCGCCATATCGGGAATCATTTTCGCCATATACCAAGCCGTGGTACTCGCATCAAGAATGATGCGGTCCCCCTCCTGAATATGCGAGACCGCTTCCTTCGCAATACGATTCTTAAAATCCGCGTGCGCCGTCTCCCGCTCCATGAACGGAACTTCGGTCTGTGCTTCTTTCACGCTTACCGCACCGCCGTGGCTGCGCATAAGCTTGCCTTCAGCCTCTAACCGATCCAAGTCACGTCGAATCGTTTCTTCCGTAACTTGGCACAGTTCGCTCAGCTCGGTCACCCGGATGCTTCCTCTTTCATTTACCAATTGGACGATTCTCTGCCATCTTTCTGCTACCAGCATCGTTAACCCCTCATTTCACCGTCGATCGGGAGGCCACCAGACAAAAACTTGCATACGCCGCCTGCCAACCCGCGCCATCCTCTGGCTGATACGTTTTGACTGGGAACGAATTCCGAATCAGTTTCCTGGCTTCGCGTAGATTCGCGATATACCCTAGTGCTATCCATTGTACTACAAGGTTACCTAAGGCACTACCCTCTACGGGACCCGCCCATACCTCACGTTGTGTGGCATTCGACGTGAATTGGCAGAGCAGCTCGTTCTGGATGCCGCCGCCAACGATGTGTAGTCCACGATACGTTGTGCCTGAAAGCTGCTCGGTACGCTCCAAAATAAAGCGATATTTCAACGCTAGGCTTTCCATAATACAACGTACTATCTCTCCATCGGTTTGAGGCACAGTCTGCCCAGTGTCGCGGCAAAATTGTTGGATTTGCTTCGGCATATGTGCCGGATTGAGGAACATATCATCGTCCGGATCAATGAAGAATTGAAAAGGCTTCACGACTTCCGCCTGCTTCACGAGTTCAGCGAAGCTGGCAGTTTTCCCTTCCTTTTCCCATGTCCGCTTACATTCTTGAATGAGCCATAAGCCCATGATGTTCTTCAATAAGCGATTCGTCCCATAGACGCCGCCTTCATTCGTGAAATTCCAAGCTAGCGCTTGTTCCGTTAGGACAGGAGCGCTCGTTTCTGTCCCTAGCAACGACCATGTTCCACAGCTAAGGAAAGCAAAGTTATCATCTAAGGCAGGAACAGCAACAACTGCTGAGGCGGTATCATGCTCGCCAACAGTGTAGACGGGAATGGAAGGAACATCCAGTTCCTCGCAAATGGCTGGGCTCAATGCCCCCACTTGTGTACCCGAAGCAACGGGCGGCAAGAAAATCTGTCCAGGAAGTCCTAATTGCTCGATGAGCGATGCATCCCATGTTAAGCTAGTCGCATTATACAACTGGGTCGTCGTCGCGTTCGTGTATTCACTATGTTTTTCGCCAGTTAAGAAATAGCGAAGCAGATCTGGGATCATCAGAAATGTTGCCGCACGATCAAGCAGTTCGGGATTATTTTCTTTTAACGCAACCAGCTGGAAAATGGAATTGAATTGCAAAAACTGCAGCCCAGTAGCGGCATACAGCTCTTCACGACCTATTCCATCTATCACTTTATCCATGATGCCATCTGTGTGGTGGTCGCGATAATGATAAGGATTACCCAGCAGCTCACCATTCGAAGCAAGGAGTCCAAAATCGACAGCCCACGAATCAATCGCCAAGCTCTCGATATCGGAATATCCATGATGCTTCGTTTGTAAAATGCCTTGCTTCAGCTCATGAAGCAGCCGCAAAATGTCCCAATGCAGGTGGTTGCCCACCTGCACAGGATCATTCGAAAAGCGGTGAACTTCCTCGATCGTGATCCGGCCCGCTTCAGAATCAAGACGTCCGACGATCGCTCTGCCGCTGCTTGCTCCCAAATCAAAGGCTAGAACTGCCGAAGAGGTACTCACCAGCTTGCACCGCCTTTGCCTCGCGCATTAATTTTCTCGTCGTAGCCGCTTGCCAAGTAAGCTTTCATCGGATCAACCGGCACCCCGATTTCTTCACGAACTGCTTGAAGCAGAGGCGTTACATCGAATTCAAAAGCTTTACGAACCGCATCTTCAGCACCCAGAACATCTTGATTTTCTTGAGCAGCACGAACTTCTTCTAGGTTGATCAGAAGCGCTTTCGCGTATTGCGTTTGTACGTTAAGTACAGAGCGAAGCATCGCTGGGATTTTACGCTCGATGTTATGACTTTGATCGATCATATAAGCAATATTGTCAGATGCTTTACGAATCAGTGGATTCTTGTCGTTCGCTGCATCAATGATTTGATAGAAAATAAGGAATAATTCATACGGATTCACGGATCCAACGATCAGATCATCATCCCCATATTTACGGGAGTTGAAGTGGAAACCGCCTAGTTTATTCTCGTCTAACAAGTACGTCACGATGTGTTCGATGTTCGTTCCTTGCGGATGATGTCCTGTATCCACGAGCACTTCAGCTTGCGGACCTAATTTGTTCGCCAAATTGAACGCCATGCCCCAGTCAGCTAGATCCGTGTGATAGAACGCTGGCTCGTAGAACTTGTATTCGATCAACATGCGCATACTTGGTGACATCGCATTGTACATTTCTTTCAGTGACTCATACATCCATGCTTTACGCGCTCTGATGTCCACTTGACCTGGGTAGTTGGAGCCGTCTGCGAACCATAGGCTGAGCACATCGGAGCCTACTGTTTTGGCGATATCCACGCACTCCAGCAAATGATCCGTCGCTTTACGGCGAATCGCAGCGTTCGAGTTCGTTACACTTCCGAAGATATAATCATCTTCTTGGAAAAGGTTCGGGTTCACCGCACCGATGGATACTCCTAGATCAGTCGCATGCTGCTTCAGCTTCGCGTAATCGTCTACTTTGTCCCATGGGATGTGGATGGCAACCGACGGGCAAACACCCGTCAGCTTGTGCACTTGCGCCGCATCTTCGAATTTCTCGAAAGGATTACGCGGAACACCTGTTTGTTGGTAAACTTTAAAACGTGTGCCTGAATCCCCGTAGCCCCATGAAGGCGTCTCAACTTTAAGGGCTTTTAGCTTCTCTTTTACAGCTGCAATATCGATACCTCTAAGGGTTTGTTGTTCTTCAAATAATGCGTAGGCTTTATCGCTCATCGGTTTATTGCCTCCTATTAGGTGATTATTAGCGTGTGAAGGCAGCAGGTACGCCACCGTCAACTGTGATCATGCAACCTGTTGTTTTCGCCGCTTTAGATGAAGCGAAGTATACGATAGCTTCTGCCACATCTTTCGGGAAAATGTTAACAAGCAACGTCGTTCTTTTGCGGTAGTGCTCTTCCAGTTGGTCTGGTTCGATGCCGTAAGCAGCAGCACGCTCATTGCGCCAGCCGGAGTTCCAAATCGCGGAACCTTGTAGAATCGCATCTGGCAATACGGAGTTCACGCGAATACCGAATTCGCCGCCTTCTGCTGCGATACAACGAGCCAAGTGAATCTCTGCCGCTTTGGCCGTGGAGTATGCGGATGCATTTTTCCCAGCAAATACGGAGTTTTTGGAACCAACGAATACCATGCTGCCGCCGATCGTTTGCTTTTTCATAATTTTAAACGCTTCTCTTGCAACAAGGAAGTACCCTGTGCTTAGCACGTTCATGTTCAAGTTCCATTCTTTCAACGATGTTTCGTCAAAAGGACTCGAAGTCGCAAGACCTGCGTTATTCACGATAATATCAATACCGCCATAGCTAAGAATGGATTCGCGGAATGCTGCTTCTACTTCTTCTTCCTTCGTTACGTCCATACGAACAGCAATCGCTCTGTTTTCTCCATATTGTTCATTAAGTTCTACGGCTAACTTCTGTGCACCTTCAAGGTTCAGGTCAGCAAGCACAACGTGCGCGCCATCTTTGAGGAATTGACGAGCTGTAACACTTCCGATACCGCCCGCGCCGCCAGTGATGAACGCAACTTGACGGGAGAATTCAGCTTCTGCTGGAGCTAAAGTTAATTTATAAAGTTCAAGAGGCCAGTATTCCACGTTGTAAGATTCATTTTCACTTAATGAAACGAAATTCCCAAGCGCAGTTGCGCCTCTCATTACGGAAATTGCACGTCGGTAAAGTGCGCCGCTAATTTGAGCCATTGCCCAGCTTTTGCCTGTGTTGATCATCCCAATACCTGGAATAAGGATAACACGCGGAGCAGCTTCGTTGATAACGTCGCCTTCATTTTTGTTACGGTCAAAATAGGCTTTGTACTCTTCTTTGTAAGCTTCGATTCCTGCTTTCAAAGCTTCTGTTAAAGATGCTGCGTCACCAGTTGTCGGATTCCAGTCGATATATAATGGCTTCATTTTCGTGTGAACAAGGTGATCCGGGCAAGCTGCTCCTACTTGGGAAAGAACTGCTGCATCACGGCTGTTTACGAATTGGATGACATCAGCCTCAGTGTCAATGGTAAGGATCATTTTCTTCTCGTTGCTTACTGCACCGCGAACGATGGGAAGAACTTGAGCTAGAATCTCGCTGCGAGTTTCTGCACTAAGGGATTCATATTTGGATCCGCCATACAAATTCGCTTCGTTCACGCGAGCTTCGATGAAGCTTGCTGCTTCATTAATGATAGCGATGGTTTTGAGGTAGCTTTCTTCGGACGTTTCGCCCCAAGTTACAAGACCATGCTTCTCCATTAGAACAAGCTCAGCCTTCGGATTGTTGCGAACGCCGTCTGCGATCATTTTGGAAAGTGTAAAACCAGGACGTACATAAGGTACCCACACGAAACGATCGCCATAAATTTCTTTGGCAAGCTCAGGTCCATTATGTGCGCAGCAGAGCGAGATAATCGCATCTGGATGCGTATGGTCTACGTTTTTGAATGGCAAGAAAGCATGTAAAAGCGTCTCAATGGAAGCACGCGGATGTTTGCTGTCGATCATACAGTTCGCAAGGTAAGCAACCATTTCTTCGTCGGACATTTCTTCGCGCTCGATCAATGGACGAATATCTTCCATGCGAAGACCTGTGAAATTCTTTGCTTTCATCGTTCCAAGGTCAGAACCGCTCCCTTTGACCCACATCACTTCTACATCGCGACCACGGAAATCCTTCTCGATCGTTTTGTAAGAGGTGTTGCCGCCGCCCCAGTTGCAAACAGCGCGATCCGTTCCTAATAAATTAGAACGATACACAATTTCCTCTACGCCTTTCGATATTGCATTCGCTTTTGATGCTTCCCATAAATTCGCAACCATTTAAGTACCCTCCAGATATAGGGATCTTTGAGCGTAGACCAAAGTCTCACCGCTCTACATCCCATGAGTATGTGTTTGTTTTTGATGGTTTCATCTTATCATATCTTTGTTTATTTTTGAATAATTATTTTTATGTTTGTTTTATAAAGAAACAGAAACAGTTTTCGGTGCCCGCCGTATATAGAAGAAAGGAGATGATTCGAATGATTTTCTTCAGCATTCTGTTTGTTGCGATCGCTATTCTCAACATTTTCTACCCCAGGTTCGGCTGGTACATGAGGTATGGCTGGATGGTCAAAGGGGACTCCGAACCCAGTGACGCTTATCTGCTAATGAGCCGAATTTCTTCGGTTATTGTTTTGATTGTGTTTCTTTTTGTCTTTTTACCTTTGTTATTTTGAAATATAAGCTTGGAGCTGCGTTCCTTGCTTTTGCCGCCGCAGCGCGGGGGTTAGTCGGGTTTTCCGACTAATTGCGCACCAATTGACAATATCGCAAGCCAGTTACTCGGATTTCCCGATTAAGTACACACTAATTGACATTCTCGCGTGCCAGTTGCTCGGGTTTTCCGACTAATTACACACCAATTGACATTCTCGCGTGCCAGTTGCTCGGGTTTTCCGACTAATTACACACCAATTGACATTCTCGCGTGCCAGTTACTCGGGCTTTCCGACTAAGTACGCACCAATTGACAATATCGCGTGCCAGTTACTCTTGTTTTCCGGCTAAGTACGCACTAATTGATATTCTCGCGTGCCAGTTGCTCGGGTTTTCCGACTAGCTACTTGTCTACTCTCACTCTCGCGCACCATTATGTCGATTTGATCGACTTGCAACCCCCCTACTCTCACTCTCGCGCACCATTATGTCGATTTTATCGACTTACGACACGCCTACCCTCACTCTCGCGCACCATTATGTCGATTCTATAGACTTACGACACACCAACTCTCACTCTCGCGCACCATTATGTCGATTTTATCGACTTGCAACCCGCATACTCTCACTCTCGCGTACCAATATGTCGATTTGATCGACTTGCAACCCGCCTACCCTCACTCTCGCGCACCATTATGACGATTTAATCGACTTGCGACCCGCCTACCCTCACTCTTGCCCACCATTAAGTCGATTTTATCGACTTGCAACCCGCCTACCCTCACTCTCGCGCACCTTTAAATCGATTCTATCGACTTGCGACCAAAACAAAAGACGCCCATCAGGTCAATTGACCCGACGTGCGTCTTTTCACATTAGATATCATCATCAAAATGCCACTTATCTCCGCCACTGTGCGACTCGCCAGCCATGTCTTCCTGCATGTCACTACCGTAGTCTCCTTGCTCGTCCTCGGCTACATTTTGCAAATCAAAGGCATTGATTGTCATGATCGGATAAGCATGATGCGCCGCAATTTGTGCTGCTTGCAGCTTCATAAACTTCGGTGAGCCCTCTGTCTCTTCATCATAGACAAGCAGGATGCCATCCGAGTTTCGGAGCAGGAACTTGTCCCGTTCTTTGAACTGCCAAGGCCCCTCATATTTGGTCTTCGTTATACTGTTTACATAGTTGGCGCGCTGCATAACGCTCGCGTAGCACCCTTTCTTGTCGTCACTCCACTTCTCTTCCTGTTCCAGAAATGGCGTGATCACAGCAAGCTTCAGCTCAGGATGGGTGCTCTCTCGCAGATCCAGCACAGCTTCAGCAGCCCAAAGCTCGACACCCCATTGACCACTCACAACAACCCATTCTAGTCCGTCATCCAACAAGGCGATGAGCCGCTTTTGAATCGCTTTTTTGATAATCGGAATACCCGGATGCTTCAACGAGAAAATGCCAAGCTCATTGGCTTTATATCCCGTGATTAAAATTCGTTTCAAACAAACTCACCTCTTTGTTGATCGTCCTATCAGGTTAGCATACATAGTCATAATTAGGAAGGCGCGCGCGTTCTTACTCCCGATATGTTGTATCTTTCTTTTTTTGTTTCTTTTTTCATGTTTCTTTTTTTGTTCATTTTTTATGTTTCTTTCATTTTTTATATTTCTTTCATTTTTTATATTTCTTTCATTTTTTATGTTTAGGGTTCTTGTTCACGAACTTATATGTCATATTACATAACATTAATATTCACAACCACGACATAAAGACAGTTAATTGACTGAATTTTTCAAAATAATGATTGAATTTTTCACAAAACTGCGATATTTTGATCTTAACACAAATGGATTACGTCAGATTACATAACATAAAGGGGCGAAGAGAAATGAATATTGCACTCGTTGCGCATGATGTATACAAAAATTTGCTTGTCGACTTCGTTATTGCTTATAAGCATATTTTTCAAAAACACCAGCTTTACGCTACAGGAACTACGGGAAAAAGAATCAGTGAGGCCGCTAAGCTCGAAGTGATTCGGTTACGTTCCGGCCCCTTCGGTGGTGATCAGCAAATCGGCGCAATGATCGCAATGGATGACATTGATTTACTCATTTTTTTCCGTGATCCGATTTCCGCATTAGGTCATGAACCAGATATTACTGCTCTTCTTCGCCTCTGTGATGTGCAACAGATTCCTCTCGCCACCAATGTAGGCACAGCAGAAATGCTAATTAGAGCCATGGAAAGCGGCTTCCTCTCTTGGCGCGAAGAAATACGAAAATATGATTCCCCACGATTGAATGGAACAGAAAACAACTAATAATTATAAACAGGATGTCTAGCAATCTATTTTTCAAGTGCGAACTTTTCTGTGATTAACTAACCTTACGACCAAGCCAGTCCACATTGATTTGCATACCTTATATTATCTCTTCTTGAAAGGATGATATATAATGACAAAAATCAAGCAAGGATCTGGCGGGCCCGTACAATTCAGACATCGCATGGAGGGTTTGACATCTCTCGTACAAAATCATCGGCATTCATTCGGTAATTTATCGGATATCGTAATCCCCGAGGATGGCAGACATCGTCATACGTTTCAAGGCATTACGACAACAGCAGATGGGCATCGTCATTCCTACTCTGGGCGAACTGGCCTCAACATCGGTGTAGGTCCGAACCATTTTCATCGCTTTCAAATTACCACCAATATTGCAAATGGACATCGCCACGTCATCTCCGGCAGAACAACGGGCAACATTCGTATCGGTGGAATGGTCGGGTACAAATTGATCATCGAGCGTATCGTACGTCAGAAAGTTTAAAAAGTCCGCTCAAAAAAGACTACTGAATAATCTCAGTAGTCTTCATCTTTTAGACCTATATAGAGGTCAAGATTCATTCCCCATTAAGGCCTCAACCAGCCAAGGATATGCCTGATCACCTTTCACCTCATGAACACCTTCGTACAGATGAACGCCTAAGCGTTCCCCAACTCCCTCTTTTTGATATACCTGTTTCAAATAAGAGACAGCCGCTTCCACCGTTGCAATCGGGAATATCGGATCCTGCCTGCCTGACGCAATGAACAGCGGACGCGGAGCAAGTAAGCCCACCAATTCAGGAAGCTCTGCATAATCAAGCACACCTGGTACATAGTTATCGATACAATGATGAATAGACATGATGCTGCCTTTGAATGTATTCGTAAAAGCACAAAGGACTGCAGCCTGAATGCGCTCATCACAAGCCGCGGTATACGCAGCAAGTAATCCGCCTCCTGAGAATCCAAAACATCCCATGCGATTCACATCTACTTCCTCACGCGTCATGAGATAATCCAATGCTCGCCGGGCTTCTTGAACACGCACAGCAGCAATTGAAACACCATAAAGCATAAGATGCGACGCCAGTGTTTGGCACGAGGAATTACCGACTTGCCCCGAGCGCTGATCAGCCTCCAAACGGCGATCTCCGAATCCCAAGACCTCAGGTACGATAACCACAAAGCCACGCCTCACCATTTCTAGCGCATAATTACCGTGAATATCCGACTCGCCAATGTGATCTGTGCCATCTGCGTTCAAACCCACGATCTGTCTGCTGCCGTAGCCATGTCCATGCAGAGCCAACACAGCAGCTGATTTGCCAACTACGCCTTTGGGCAGCAGTACATAAGCAGGAACACGGAAGCCCCAGAATGTCCCGAACTCGACACGTTCACGGATATGATCCTCGAGCTCAACGCGTTCTAGAAGAACGGGACGAAGCTCGTCCAGTTCTTCCATGGGTACAGCCAATGAATGAACCAGCCGCTTTCGCTGCTCTTCCTTTGTTTGCTCTGCCCATTCAGCGCGCTGTTTCTCTCGCTTCCGCTCGTATGCTCGATACAGCCCTTCCATACTTGCGTCCGGACTCCACATCTATCTTCCCTCCGTCACCTGCTAAAATTTCACCAGCTTATCAACCGCAACTGGCTGACCCGTACGAAGTGAAATATTACCTGCAATCCCTGTTAGAATCGACATCGCCCCATCCACATGGGAAGCCGCACGGTTGAATCGATCATCCGATGGTTTGTCGAAAATATCCTTCAACAATACAGGATCCCCACCACCGTGACCGCCAACACCTTCTTCAAGCTCCACTTGATAAGGCGCTGCGAACATTGGGAAGACGGTAATCGACTTCGATTTCAACGCGCCCTCATCCGCTTTCTCGCCGCCTGCGTTTACGTAAGATTTCTCAACAACTTTCATTTCAATCCGGCCTTTGCTGCCGTTTATGTTCACATTAAAGCCTTCCCAAGGCAAGTACGCATTTAAGGAATACGTCAGAATCGCTTTATTTTTATAGCGTACCATGACGCCCATCGTATCTTCAATGGAGATCCCGTCGCCAAAAACGCTCTGATCACGTTGATAACCATCCTCATGCTCCGCATCCAAATATAGCCCTTTCAGATGTTCATTCGAGTCCAAATGAAGCGCAAACGGATCTTCTTTCGCATAGGCGTTCCCTGTAGCACGTTGATAGAACTTCGTTTCTCCGCGTTTCTCCGCGTTCGCTTTCCCATAGAACATGAGGTCTCCCATGGCAAAAACCGTCTCTGGCTGCGTCCCCAACCAGAAGTTAACCAAGTCAAAATGGTGTGTTGACTTGTGAACAAGCAATCCGCCTCCATTGCGCTTATCGCGATGCCATCTGCGGAAATAATCAGCGCCATGCTCAGTATTGAGCAGCCACTCGAAATGCACGGAATGCACATCACCGATGGTGCCGTCCATAATAAGTTCACGAATCTTCGTGTTGTGCGGTGCGTAGCGATAGTTGAACGTCACACGCAATTGACGACCTGTACGTTTAATGGCGTCAAGAATTTCTTGGCATTTTTCCTCATCCACCGTCATCGGTTTCTCTGAAATCACGTCACAACCTAGTTCCATCGCTCGGATGATGTACGTATGATGTGTGCGATCTACCGTCGTGACAATGATGGCATCCGGCTTCTCTTGACGAATCATGTCCTCGAATTGGTCCGCTTTATAAGTAGGAACTGCATGGTATTCATATTTCGTCGCGAGTAAATCGTTCGTAAAATTCATCCGCGTTTGGTTAATATCACAAATCGCAACTAGCTCCGATGTATCTCGAAAGTCTTTTACCATAGATCCATAGAAAAATTCGGCCCGTCCTCCGGTACCTACAATTGCATAACGTGTTTTGTTCATATCAGTGCTTCCCCTCTCGTCATTGAACCTTCAATATCGCTTAATGCAAGATTAATACAATATTTGTTGTGTTTCTATTCAAATATTACCTAATCACTTTATTTCCTTGCATATATTGCTGTAAAATAGAAGGAACGAATGCGAACTAGAGGAGTGTCCACCTTGATCCATTATGAGATTGAACGACTACGCAGGGAACACCCCTACACGATGCTTGTAAATCATTTTCACGACCATTATGAAATCTATTATCTACTTAGTGGCAAACGCAAATATTTTATCCAAGACCGCGTCTATGCCATGCAAGAGGGTGATCTCGTATTTATAGATAAACATACACTCCACAAAACGCTAGATGCGGATGATCGTCCCCACGAGCGCATCTTAATCAACTTCGAAGAGCACTGGATCGCTGCAAAAGGGGATGATACGTATGCCATTGCCTTCACGCCTTTCCACGAAAAGCAATATATTTTCTCGCTCTCCGGAGCGAATCGCACGCTCATAGAGAACCTGCTCTTCAGTTTGTTGCGGGAAAAACAACTGGAACAGCAAGGTTGGGAGCTGAATAGCAAAGCGTTACTCACGCAGCTGTTAATCTTCTGCACGCGGCTTATGGATCAGCTTAGTCCAGTCGAAGAGCAGCCACAGGGCTATAATCCGAAGATATTCGAGATTGTGACCTACATCAATGAATATTTCAACGAACGACTAACACTGGCACTAATCTCCGAAAAGTTTCATATTAGCCCCAGTTATTTCTGTCGCTCATTCAAGGACACGACTGGCTTCTCCTTCGTTGAATACTTGAACAATCTCCGTATACGTGAGGCGCAGCGTTTGCTCCGGGAAACGAAGCTCAAGGTGATTCACATCGCCGAGCAGGCAGGCTTCGACAGCGTCGCGCACTTCGGACGTGTGTTCAAGCAGGTTACTTCACAGACACCATTGGAATGTAGGAAAATGATGCATTTGGGGTTGTAAGTTCATCACCTAACGAAAAAACCCTTCATGCAAGCTTCAGCTCGCACAAAGGGTTTTGTTAGCTTATATTAAAATCCAAAATATTGCTTCGCATTATTGTACGAAATCCCTTGAACCAACTGTTTCAACAGCTGCTCGTCGTTCGGGAATTCACCCGCTTCGACCCACTCGCCTATCATGTTACACAGAATCCGACGGAAGTAGTCGTGACGCGTATAGGACAGGAAGCTGCGGGAGTCCGTCAGCATACCGACAAAACGGCCCAGCAATCCGAAGTTACCCAGCGTTTTCATCTGGGAGATCATACCATCGCGGGTATCGTTGAACCACCATGCGGCGCCCAATTGGATTTTGCCAGCGATGCCATCGCCTTGGAAGCTGCCCATCAAAGAAGCGAGAATTTCGTTGTCACGCGCATTCAACGAATATAGAATCGTGCGCGGCAAGGAATCGGCGACAGCGAGTGCAGACAACAAGCCCGTTAACGCGCTCGCTACAGGAGCATCACCAATAGAGTCAAAGCCTGTATCTGGACCTAGCGTTGCGAATGCATGTCCATTGTTGTTACGGGAAGCGTTGATGTGGTACTGCATCGCCCAATCCAGCTTCTTATAAACGCCACCTAAGAAGATCAATGTGAATGCTTTGTATTTCTTCTCATCTTCCAAGCTAACTGACTGACCAGCAAGTCCTGCCGCGAAGATCGCATCCACTTCTTCTTTGGTCCCCACTGCAAAAGGCACATAATCCAGCGCGTGGTCAGATACTTTACAACCAACGGAGTCAAAGAAGACAGCGCGGCTTTCTAGACCTGCTAACAAGTCATCATACGTACGAATTGGCGTGCCAACCGCTTTCTCTAGTTGCGCAATCCACGGAAGGAACGTCGCACGGTTGATTTCCAGCGCTTTATCCGGACGATAAGAAGGCAATACTTGCGTATCGAATCCTTCAATATCTTTGATTTTGATATGGTATTCCAAGGAATCTACAGGATCATCTGTTGTACAAATAACCGTAACTTTGGAATTCGTGATCAAGTCGCGGGCGCGGGAGTTCCCCTCAGCCAGCTTCGCATTTACTTTTTCCCAGATTGCTGGTGCATTCTGCTCATTGATAATGTCTTTCACGCCGAAATACGTTTGAAGCTCCATATGAGACCAGTGGTATAACGGATTGCCAATCGCCATAGGAAGTGTAGCGGCCCAAGCTACGAAACGATCATAATCACTCGCTTCGCCCGTCACTTTGGACTCATCTACACCGTTGGCACGCATCATCCGCCATTTGTAGTGGTCACCATATAACCAAGCTTCCGTTATGTTATTGAATTGCTTATTTTCATAAATCTCTTTTGGGCTCAAATGACAGTGGTAGTCAATAATCGGTAATTCTTTGGCATATTCATGAAAAAGATGTACAGCAGTTTCATTCGTAAGTAAAAAATTCTCATCTAAAAACGTTTTCATAAAGCGATTTCCACCCTTCTCAAGCTGAATGATCTGCCCTCTATATTAGCAAACCATTCCCTATGAAATCTTGTGATTTCGTGCTTTAATTTCGTGAAATATGCATATATTGACCTCAAGAAGGGTTAAGGCAGGTCTATGCCTACATCTGAATTCAACTGAATTTCTTCTGGAATCACTTTGGCTGCCCCAGGAACATTTCGCTGCTTTACATTAATGACGTCCGAAGACGTAATGCTAATGTGCACTTGTCCAGGCATCGTATGGGCGCGGATTAAAATCGGTTGATTATAATCGTTCCTGAAGCTGAAGTCAGGCCCGCCCCAATTCACAGTAGCATCTCTTCCATGCGGCACATACGGCACCGACCGACTGTGTGAATACCGTTCAACAATTGTGAGTCCCGCTCGATCCACAGCATTGTAGAGCGTTGAAGAGATTTGGCAAATACCGCCTCCAATCCCTTCCGAGAACTCCCCCCTTACAATCACCTTGGCTGGCATATAGCCCCTGCTCGGCGTTCGAACCCCCACCACACGGTTAAAAGAGAACGTCTCATTCGGCTGCACGACATAATTATTGATCGCCTGTGTAGCTAATTTGAGATTCGTAAAGCGATGTCGATTGTTGGAATTAAAATAGGTAACATAATAGCCGATGGGACGAACACGAATATTCGCAAGCAGCTCACTGTCCACTTTCGGATAAATCGCTAGTTGCGGAAGCTCCATCTTCAGCGGCCCCTCCGCATAATAGTGTCCATAGAATTGCTCGATAAACGCACGACGATTTAGTCTAACACCAGCAACCTCCTTCACAATGCCGCCGCTGTCATTAATGATGGCGTTGACGGGTTTGCGATAGATCGCTTTGTCGATCTGTTCAGCCAGACGGTCTAATTTCTGTGTATCCACCAATGGCACATCCAGGAGATGTGTCGTGTATGGCTCGCGCTGAATTTGAGCGGTCTGATGGCCGTTTGGGCTATCTTTTAGCTGAAAAGGCATATCCTTGGGCTGAGCAAGCAGCAGCAGGCCCACTAACCATTCATAACGCATGAACGCACTTCACCTCCTGCCTTAGTGTAAACAATTGTCAAAATTCCATACAATAACAACTAAGGGATATCCCTAAACGTCTCATTTCTTTAACGGTAAAAATTATTTGACAGTCTGTTCATAGCGCGATAAACTGCAAGCAAGACCGTGTACAAGGAGGGTATATCGAATGACTTTTGAGCAAAATCTTGAGAAATACGCTGAGCTTACCGTTCATGTTGCGCTGAATATCCAATCCGGACAATCCCTGTGGATCAACGCCCCAATTGGGCACCCCGATTTCGTGCGATTGATTTCCCGCAAAGCCTATGAAGCCGGCGCCAAACACGTACATATTGAATGGCAGGATGAAATCTGCACACAGATTCGCTATACCTACGCACCCGAAGATTCTTTCAATGAATACCCAACTTGGCGTGCTGAAGCCCTAACCGAATTAGCCGAAAATAACGGCGCCTATCTCTGGATCGATGCCGATAACCCCGAGCTGCTCAAGGATGTGGATCCTGCTCGTATTGCTGCCAATGCGAAAGCGGCGGGTCCAAAGCTGATCAAATGGCGAGAATACATGTCCTCCTACAAAATGACCTGGTCGATCATCGCAGCGCCTTCGCTTGCGTGGGCCCAAAAAGTGTTCCCTGATCTCGATGATCAGGCAGCGGTCAGCGCCTTATGGGATGCGATCTTCGAAGCCACTCGCGTGGATCAAGAGAACCCCGTGCAAACCTGGCAGGAGCACAATGCGACACTTCGCAGTAAACGTGAACAATTGAATGCGAAGCAGTTTCACAAAATCCATTATCGCGCTCCCGGCACAGCGCTTAGCGTGGAACTGCCACCGCAGCATATCTGGCGCGGCGGTTCTGCTACGAACGAAACCGGCGGGTTCGATTTCAATCCGAACATCCCGACCGAGGAAGTATTCATTTCCCCTAACCGATTGGGAACGAACGGAACCGTTCGCAGCTCGAAACCACTCAGCTATCAAGGCAGCTTGATCGATAACTTCTCGATTACCTTCGAGCAAGGCCGCGTAACGCACTATACAGCGGAGCAAGGCTTTGAATCGCTGCAAGCGATGATCGAAATGGATGAAGGCGCGCACTTCCTCGGCGAAATCGCACTTGTACCGCATGTGTCTCCGATCTCGAACACAAATTTAATCTTTTTCAACACGTTGTATGATGAAAATGCTTCAAACCACTTGGCCCTTGGCCGCGCCTTCCCGACGTGTATTGAAGGCGGCACGAAGATGACCAAAGAGGAGCAACTGGAAGCGGGACTGAACGACAGTCTGATTCACGTTGATTTTATGATCGGATCCGCTGAAATGGATATTGATGGTGAGCATGCCGATGGTACGATAGAGCCGATCTTCCGCAAGGGGAATTGGGCATTTTAAACACAAAGAGCTCGAATAAGCAGATAGCTGCTTTTTCGAGCTCTTTTATTCATAAATGAACCTTATTTCGCACTAATCAGCTCAGGAACCGTCACGAGAGTGTATCCTTTTTGCTTCAAATAGGCAATGATTTGCGGAAGTGCTTGTACGGTGTTGTTTAAATCCCCATGCTTCCCCCCTGCAAAGTGTTGCAGGATAATCGCGCCAGGACTGACTTCTTTTCTAACGTTAGCTAGAATTTGTGCAACACTTTTACCATCCCAATCTAACGTATCCACAGACCATCCGATAATCTGATGTCCGGAGCCCTGTGATTCTTTTACAACCTGAGGGGATACTGCCCCATATGGTGCGCGAAACAGCTTGGGAGCTACACCCGTAATTTGCTTGATTACATCATCTGTCGAACTGATTTCACTCTGAATCTTATCTGTTGCCGCTTGAGCAAGATTGAGATGATCCCAGGAATGATTGCCGATCGCATGTCCTTCATCCACAATTTTTTTCATCATCTGCGGGTGCTGTTTCGCATGCTCTCCGACGACGAAGAAAGTCGCTTTCACTTGTTCCTTTTTCAGGATATCCAGTATGCGCGGCGTATATTTCTCATCAGGTCCGTCATCAAAGGTTAAAGCTACTCTAAGTCCTTCTTTTTTGACGTTATTGATCACTGCTGCTGCAGCATCCTTCTGATCCGCAGCAGAAACAACATGTTCCGTTGTCACTATTTGAGGTACTTCTACTTGTACAGGAGCTATAACTTCTGTTTTAGGTACAGTTACAATACTTGTTGTCTGCACAGCTTTGCTGCATCCTGTTATCCCCATAACCATGAGTAGGATGATTACTTTCGAGATTGGCTTCATTCCTTCGACACTTCTTTCTCACATTCCCTCAATTGAGGTTAGGCACCGTATTTATCTTCAGCGAATATCGTGATCTGCTTACGCTGCTTTCGCTTCTGCTTCCATTTCAATAAACCGTAGGCTAAAACCAATAAACCAACTGCCACGCCATAACGCCAAGAGGATGTAGATGTGGACGTAGAAGTAGAAGTGGTTCTACCCACCTTTTGACTCATCACGGAAAGCGGCTCAGGATCATTATGCGTGACGGCATTGACAGACACGATAGGGATTTCCATTTGAGTTTCTCCGTTTTTCTTTATTTGATAGGTCCCGATCACTTCTCCAGCTTCAACCCTGTTTTGACCACTTTGCCATGCCTTGAAAACAGGTGTATATGTGTAATCGGCCTCATCGCCTTTACGCTTCGTTAGCAGGCAGGAATTACCAAGCGCACCTTCAACGCTCTCCCCATAGAAGGTCGTATCACCGACGATTTCCCCTTTTTGAAACGTTCGCAGAATTTCCATGTGGTCGAGTCCATAGTTGCCTATCGTCTCTACATCCTGATATTCATTACTCCGTGACGATTTCATCACAACCGCAATGACCGTTTTATTATCTTTTTTCATATATTCAATAAGGGTGTTATGTGCTTCGTTCGTAAATCCGGTTTTCCCACCCAAGGCTAGCGGATTCTTGAAAATAAGACTGCGATCGCGAATGGACACCTGCCGCTGGTCTGTCCTCACATCGGTCTTCTCAGTTCCCATGGCTTCCATAATCGCCGGATATTTCATGGCTTCTTTGGCTAACAGCGCCAAATCACTCGCTGTCGTATAGTGCTGAGGATCGTGCAAGCCGTTCGGTGTGACAAAATGCGTATGTATCATCCCAAGCGAAGCCGCTTTGGCATTCATCATTCCCGCAAATGAAGCCTCATCGCCGCCGATATGCTCAGCAATCATCATAGCTACATCATTGGCCGAGATAACCAGAAGAGCTTTTAAGGCTTCTTCCTTCTGCATGCGCTCGCCTATTTTTAAATTAAATACAAAATTACTCACTTCTTGCTGTGTGGCTTTCTTGCTTGCCGTCATCCATTCGCCATCATTCATATGATCTTCGAGGAGGATCGCCGTCATGAGCTTCGTTAAGCTAGCAGGAAACGCTTGTTCATCTTTATTTTTCTGATAGAGAACTTCACCTGTCGAACTATCAATAACAACACCTGTCCCGCTATAAATGTCAGGAGGATTCTCCGCCCCATACACAACACCCATTTGTCCTGTCAAAACGAAAAACATCATCATCACGAATACGGCTATTCTCACGCTATTTCCTCCTACACTAGCACAACTAATCTATCAATTAGGGTTATGAGCAGTTGATCATAAATAGGGAGAACCCTGGACAACGGATTCTCCACATTTAGTATAGGATTGATTTATGAATGCAAGATGAAAAACAAATTATTTTTTTATTACAAATGGTTTTACAAACAAATGGTTTATGCATCCAGCTTTGTTGGATTGCTTTGGGCAGCGAGAATGAGACGTTTTAAATCTAGGAGTTCATCTTCAATCCGATGCAAATGGCTCTGCATATCGTCAATTTCTTGCTCGGATTTATAATTGATAGCAAAATCGATAATGGACTCATGCTTTTCTCTTGCCGCTTGCCTGTTTTGACTCATCATGATCACCGGCGCTTGAAAGGCAGCAATAAAGGATAAGCAAAGATTTAATAAGATAAATGGCGGTGAATCAAAATGCCGCGCGAATGGAAGCAGATTCCAGATGATCCAAATCGCTAGGAAGAGAGCGAAATATATGATAAACTTCCAGCTGCCTCCGAATGAAGCTATTCGATCAGCGATTCGGTCTGCCCACGTTGTTTTCCGCAAATATTCTTCATCTAAGTGCGAAAGGATTTTACTTTCGTAATTATCAACGAGCCGATCAATCCGTTTGGCATCATCGCGATTAATTTCAATATCAAAGCCTTGTATCGTTTTTGCATCACTTTGAATCTCTTGTTTTTTGAAATAAAAGTTTTTGCTCATTGGTCTTCCTCCTCAAATGAGGAAGTCAGGAAACCCGTTATTCATTTTTCCTCAGGGTTGATTCCATTTTTATAAGTAACCAAACCTCCAAATGATAGTTAGTGATCATGACTTCCCCGAATCGTATTTCTGGCTCTGGTTCACTAGAATTTCGACTACCCATAAAAAAGAATTCAACTCCTTTTTTTTCCTGAATGATATTGCCTTCATCATAATACTCTATACATTATATTTTGTACACGACAAAAAAACTGTACGTTTTCATATAAAAAAATGAGCTAAAACAATCAAAATGAGGCTCTTAAAACCAATTTTTCCTCTTGAAGAAAATGACCATACCCAGCGTGATAGCTGCCATTAGTCCCCACACATACAAATAACCATAATCCCAGTTCAGCTCAGGGATAATTTTGAAATTCATCCCATAGATACCTGCAATGAAGGTTAGCGGCAGAAATATCGTCGAGATGATCGTAAGTGTTTTCATCGTTTCATTCATACGATCTGATTTCATACTGATCTGCATTTCCAATAAGCCCGTCATCGACTCACGGAACATATCAATCGAATCCACTACCCGAGAAATATGATCGAAGATATCGACAAAGTACACATCTGCATCAGGGTGAGAATACGGCAAATTTTGATGGCTAATGGATCCGAGGACTGCCCTTTCTTCAACGAAAACCCGGCGAAGACTATGGGTGATGCGTTTGAATTGAAAGATTTCGCGGGAGATCTTGGAATAGGGATTTTGATAAATGACTTCTTCCCACGTTTCTACTTTATCTTCGATTTGATCAACGATTTGAACGTATTCATCCACACAGCGATCCATGATATGATAAAGAATTTGGGCCGGGAACTGCATCTTCCCTTCCACTTCTTTGAATTCTTCATAAAGACTGTCTAACACGGGGATATCATCTTTATACACGGAGACAACATAGTTTTTTCCGACCACCAAAGCAATTTCCATTGGCTCATAATCCGTATTTACCGCAAAAAATGAAATGAAAATACTATTATTATACTTATCCATTTTAGGACGTTGATTTAATTTCATTGCGTCTTCTACCAGTAGATGATGACAATCAAGCAGGTCAGAAAGAATATGATGCGTTTCTGAAGGCTCCGGATTACGAAGGCGAATCCAAACCATTTCGTTTTCCGCAGGTTTCCTCACTTTTTCAGTTGTCGTTTGATTCGTCGTGCGATTATAAATCAGCATAGAAAATCCTCCAAGTTTTCAGTAAATGAAAAGCCGCTGTATCCTATACAGCGACTTGATCCTTATTCTTTCATTTCCATAGTATCATTAAACAGGTAGATAATCTGTGAAGAATCTTAATTTCACCCCATCAACCCGTCACAATTCCCATTACGAATCCATCATAGCCTTTACTTCCGACGGTCTGAATAGCGGTAGCCGTAATTCTAGGCTCATTGCCGATCAGATCATAAAACTTCCTTACCCCTTGTACGCGCGGATCGGTACTTTTGGCGTGAATGACTTCACCGTCGCGAATCACATTATCACCAATAATCACCGTTCCTGGGCGTGAAAACTGAAGTGCCCATTTCAAATAATTAGGGTTATTCGGTTTGTCGGCATCAATAAAGATGAAATCAAAGGGATCTGCCCCCTCATCACGCAGCTTCGCCAATTGTTCCAAAGCATCTCCTACACGGATTTCGACCTTATCCTCCACCTGAGCAAGGGCAAGATTAGCCTGTGCCACTTGCGCATGGTGTGGATCAAGCTCCAACGTGACGATGTGACCATCAGACGGTAGTGCTCTCGCTAACCAAATGGTGCTGTATCCTCCCAGTGTGCCAATTTCCAGAATTCGTTTGGCCCCTTGCAACTGGACAAGCAGGTTCAAGAACTTCCCCTGTGCAGGTGATACATCATAAGCGGGTAAGTCAGCCTTTTGATTCGCTGCCAAAACGTCTTCTAATACCGTGTCTCGCGGAATAAGACGTTCCGTAATATATTGATCAACCTGTTCCCATGTTTTCGTTTGACTCATCGTGATCACATCTCCTCTTTGTGTTTAACTTCTATTTCTAGTGTAAAGGAGATATACTCATACGTATAATATATCTTTCTTGATTAATCATATAAATAATGTATGAATTAGATGCTGGAGGACCTAGAATGAATCTACATGCGTTACGCTTATTTCATGTCATTGCGACTACCGGGAGCGTAACTCGCGCCTCGGAGCTGCTCACGATAAGCCAACCTGCCATAACGGCGCAGATTAAGAAGTTTGAGAAAGAACTATCCATTCCTCTACTTAAACCGCAAGGGAGAGGGATCACACTGACAGAGGCAGGAGCAGAGATCGCATTACTGGCCAAGAGGCTTTTCGCAGTTGAACAACAAATTGAACAGTATGCACATCACTACCGAACTGGGACCCATGGGAGCATCCGATTAGCTGCGACGTATTTACCTTCACATTTCCTACTCCCTACGTGGCTGGCCAAATTCAAACAGCAATTCGAGCAGGTAGACATGATGATTACTACCACGAATTCCTCGGATGCACTGAAGCAGCTTTTGAACGTTGACGTCGATATCGCCATTTATGGCGGGATTCCCGAGAATTATCCGGATACGATTCAGACGGAGGAGTTGTTCCAGGACGAGCTCTGGTTTGTCGTTGCGCCTGGCCATCGCTTCGCGAATCAACACGTTTCGTTAGAGGAAATGGTAAAAGAACCTTTTGTTATGCGGGAAGAAGGCAGCTCGACGCGTGAGAGATTATTATCCTTGTGCCGCACCTACAGCACTTCAACGCCCTCTATTTCTTTGCAATTTAATGGACTGTATGAAGCGATCATGGCCGTTATTGCCGGATATGGTGCCAACTTCGTTTCCTCGTTAGTCGTTCGGGAATATGTTGAACGGGGAGAGCTGTGCCGCGTGTATGTGGATGGCATTCATTTGACCAATACGATTGCAATTTGCACCCGGAAAAATGAACCCTTATCCGCTTCTACGACGAACTTTATTGCGATGATACGGCAGAACCCGGTTAGTTAGGAGGCTAGGGTTGAACTAACTTTTCAGATTACCTCAATAACAAATGTGTACGAAGAGGATCCTTCCGAAACTCTGCTCTTCGTATCTTTCAACCAGACAGCAGACAAGGAGTAATAATAAATTCCTTTCTCTGTTGGAACTTCAAAAGATTCACCAACGAGAGGCACTTCTGTGAATGTACCGTTATGAGATTGCGTGAGAGTGATTTCCGTAGGATTTTTCACATGAAATTTATAGGTGAGGCGACCACCCGCTTTAACCCGATCCTTGTCTTTATCTTTGAGTTGTTCACTAGGAGCAGCATAATCTGCACAAGTCCCTGTTCCTTTGGATGCGTTGTTCCAGCAATACGAACTTTGATAGACACTAATCGCTTTATTTTCAAAAGTAATGACCGGCTGAGGCGGAGTTTCTCCCAGTTCTTTGGTTAGATTGGATCGCTTGGCTTCAAGGCTACACCCGGTAAATAACAAGATAATAAGACATAGCATGAGTATGATTTGTATTTTCAATCCGATCACGCCTCCCACATCATTAAACGAGCATTTCTTTAGAAATGTTTCGTTTATTCCGTATGATCCTGTATTTATTTTCCTTTTTTTAAAAGTGAATACAAAAAGGGCCATTCCATTCGTGAATTTCTTTACGAATGGAATGGCCCCTTTTTGTGCCGAAACAATAGATCTATAGCGCTTTAGTAGCCACTAATAGATTGTATAGAATTTGAGCCGCTTCAGCACGTGTAGATATGCCTTTCGGTTCAAATTTGTCCGCTGCACGCCCTTCAATGAAATGCAGTGCTGCTGCCGCTTGCACATAGTCCTTCGCCCAAGCGGATACTTGATCCTCATCTGCGAACGTGCGACTTGCTTGATTAGCCGCTTTACCATACTTGAACTCGTACGCTCTGAGTAATAGGGTTACCATTTCCTCGCGCGTGATTGGCGCGTTCGGATCAAATAATGTCGCAAGCTTTCCTTGCACAATACCTGCCTTAACGGCAGCGGATACAGCATCCGCGTACCAATCGCTCGATTTCACATCGGTAAATGCCGTTTCAGCTTTATCCGTGAGCTTCAATGCTCTCACAAGCAGCGCTGTGAATTCAGCACGTGATACGTTGCGCTCAGGTTCGAAGCTTGTCACACTCGTTCCTTCCACGATTTGCTTCGCCGCAAGCTCCTTGATCACATCGGAAGCCCAATGGCTGGATGGCACATCTGCGAACGATTTTGTAACTTCAAGCACAGCATACTTACTGAAATGGTTAAGCTCCGCTGAGATCACATCGTCATTTAATTTGCCGCCGATATACGTCAGTGTTCCGTCATTGGCAATGTAGAAAATTCCCGCTAGCTTCGGATTAATAGAAGTCGGAACTTTTAGCTCGATTGTAATCGGCTTATCGAACTTCGAAATCTCAATCGTTTTCCCGTCCGAAGTTTGCATGACCAAATGGAATTCATACACATCGCCGATCAGTTTATTTTCTGTAACTGAAGAAAGATGACTGTTGTTGATAAGTGATTTCGCATCAGTGTTGGCAATCAAGTCCAACTTGAGTGAAATTGTCCCTGACTTTAATTCATCCGCCGTGAACTTATCAGTTAATTGGTTAAGCACCTCGGTCGGGAACGATAGGGTTAACGCGTCGGACTTGATCTCTAGCTTATTCTGTTTAATCAGCTCTTTCATATTCGCTGGAAGTCTAATCTCCGAAGTCTGAGCTGGGACCTCTACGGTAGTTATACCGTTTTGACTATTGGTTAATTCACTTGGAGTAATGGTAATCACGTGATTCGGCGCTGCCGGGACTACAGGTAGATCACCGTTCTGTGTCGCCACATTGACAGTTGTTGTCGCTGTAAATCCACCGTCTACTGTTGTTGCTGTTATCTCAGCCCTACCGAATGAGACTCCCGTAACCTTACCATCAGCATCCACTCTTGCAATATTCGCATTGCTCGAATTCCAAGTTACCATTTGATTCGCCGCATCTGCTGGGAGAACCGTAGCGGTTAATTGACCGGAATTTCCAACGATCAGATTAAGGCTAGACTGATCTAGCGTGATACCGGTGACGGCAATGATAACTACTGGTGCTAGTGGTGTCCCGCTAACTTCATTGGAAGCTCCACTTATTCCTCCTGGATTGAGAGCCTTAACCACGAAGTAATAGGTTGTACCATTCGCCAATCCGGTCACATCATAGTTATACACCGAACTATCTACGGTGACAGGAGGTAAGTTGTATGTCTCTGATGCTGTGCCCATGAATAATTGGTAGCCAGTTGATCCATCAACCGAATTCCACGTCAGTTGGACATGACCATCACCCGTTGCAGCAGCCTGTAGTACAGGTGCACCTGGAGCCGGCACTTGTGGTGTCCCGCTAACTTCATTGGAAGCTCCACTAATTCCTCCTGGATTAAGAGCCTTAAGCACGAAGTAATAGGTTGTACCATTCGCCAATCCGGTCACATCATAGTTATATACGGAACTATCTACGGTGACAGGAGATAAATCGTATGCCCCTGATGCTGTGCCCATGAATAATTGGTAGCCAGTTGATCCTTCAACTGAATTCCACGTTAGTTGGACATGACCATCATCCGTTGCAGCAGCCTGTAGTACAGGTGCACCTGGAGCTGGCATTTGTGGCGTTGCCATCATTTGATTGGACGCTTCGCTTATACCACCTGGATACGTAGCTTTGATTACAAAATAATAAGTCGTGCCATTCACAAGGTCTGTCGCAGTATAGCTGTACACGTCGCCTCCGACTGTCGCTACGGCATCTCCGAAAGTTCCCTCTGCCGTTCTCTGATAAACCGAGTAGGAGAGCGACTCATCCATTGGCCCCCACACAAGCGTCGCCTGTGCATCTCCCGAGGATACTGAACTTATCGTTGGCGGTGTAAGCACTTGACCAGAAATTGTGATAATGGCGGTGCCGGATACGCCTGATCCGTCATTTGCACTAGCCACGACTTTCACTTGTCCGTTTTTGATGGAAGTGAGCAATCCGCTGGCGCTAATCGTTGCCTTGTCGGTCGTTGTCCCATCAAGGTTGTAGACGGACCATGTGACCGTTTGGTTAGTTGCATTCGCAGGTAATACCGCTGCTGCCATTTGAAGTGTGTTTCCTTTTGTAGTGATGGCTGAAGTACCGTTTGCACCTGTTACGTTAAGGGAAGCAACTGCAACAGGTTGACCGGTTATGTCAAACAACGCACTCCCGCTTATACCCGAGCCATCATAAGCCATCGCTACCACTTTCACTTGTCCGTTCTTAGCGGCTGTCAACAAACCACTAGAGCTAATTGCGGCCTTATCAGTTGGACTGCCATCCGCATTATAAACGGTCCACAAAACAGAATTCGAAGTTGCATTCGCAGGCAGCACCTGAGCTAACATTTGTAAAGTTCCGTTAACGGAAGATATTCCTGTCGCTCCTGCATTTCCTGAAACACTTACCGAATTTACTGAAATCCAGTACGGTATAACCGTGCCACCCAATTTAAAATCTGAGAACCCAGCTGTTTTGGCTGCATTTCCACCTAATTTTCTGTCGAATATCCCTATCTTGGGCGTCGTCAAAGTAAATGTAAATGTATCTGTCACTTGTGTCCAAGTAATACCATCTGAACTGTAATAACCCTTATACGTGTTTACACTTTTATCAATTTTCAAATAAACATCCCCAGAAGCAACTGGATCCGTGTAACTTTTATCCGTTTGCGAACCAGCTTTCACTTGTGAAAATCTGATTTGTTTGACAGCTGGGTTACCATTTGCTTGACGACCCAATGAGATTAAATTTCCATCATCTTGATAAACCACTAAGCCTGCCCATTCAAAATTGTTCGAAGCATCAAAATTTAACTTTGTAGTAATCGAGAAGTCGCCCGTTGTTCCAAGATCTCTAAGGAGTAGGTTACTAGGTTTGGTTCCTCCCCAGCTTCCTTCTATGGTTGTTAATTTCATGACATTGGGATTCATTCCATCAATCGCCCAGTTATCTCGGGATTCCCGTACCCATGACCATCCATTTCCTACAACCATCAATTGTCCACTAATGGTGATTGTTTGAACACCTGTTATACCAGAACCATCCTTAGCAGTCGCCTTCACTGTGACACTACCGTCACTCAATGCTTTCAACACGCCAGAAGCGTCTATAGTCGCTGTGCCAGTTCCATTAGCAACCGACCATGTAAATGTACGATCCGTTGCATTCAAAGGTTGTACATCAGCAACCATTTGCAAGGAAGCCCCTTTATACGTTACTGCCGTTACACTATTCAGTCCGGATACCGTGATGCTCCCGACTTTGATCGAACTGATTGTGATGAACTGACTTGCTGTAACTCCCGTGCCATCATTGGCAGTCGCAATGACTTTTACAGTCCCCTCCTTAACAGCAGTTAACAGTCCTGTACTACTCATTGTTGCCAGATTCGTTGCCGTGCCGTTCGTGCCTACAACAGACCAAGTAATGGATCCGTTGTCAGCGTTCACAGGCGTTACGACGGAAGTCATTTGCAGTGTGCTGTTAACGGTAATCGTTTGAACGTTATTTGCACCCGATATTTGAATTTTCGTCACCGGAACATTAGGCGCAGCAGCAACCGTAACATTAGCAACGGCTTTAACTGAAGTGCCGAATACGGTTCCATTTACTACGAAACTTCCTACTGTCGCATATTTTGAAGGATCCATCGTATCCCACGCTACAGCAACCTTTTTCGTAGTAGCATCCGTAAACACTTGAGTGACAACAGCAGGCAAAACAGGCGCCTTACCCGCAATGGTCGCAGCACTGACATCAGTTAGACTGGCAGCTGTTCTAGGCACATAATTGCCGATAGTCGTCCGCATAGTCCCTGTATTCACTGCACTCCCCATCGCATTTGCAACATGCGAAATTTCACCAACCTTATTCAAGGAGACCGTTGTAGCATTATGAATTTTCACGCCTGGCGCATCAGGAATTTCAATACCGCTCTCCATACTTACGATTCCGCCCGTGAAATTCGAGTAAATACCCAAGCCATAGGCTTCATGTGAAGCCACGGTATCCGCCACTTTATAAGAAGCATACCCATTCACAGTGCCGCTATTGCTCATCCAACTTTCTTGATTGGGTACATCGTACGGAATTTCAGTTTGATAAAAGTAGGTCCGACCGCGCTCACCATTCCATAATGTCTGGTACTCGTGAAAATGTTCCACGAATAGCCCGTACATGGTGACGTCGTTCCCATTCACAATCATCCCATTAATTGTTGTGTTTGAGTTCCAACCAGCGCCCGTCCCGTGGTCGGCACGCCATACCCAGAAATGATCACCAATCACATTGTTGCTGTTAATTTCGATACAGACGTCAGCTTTGGCAAGAGCATCTCCGCCAACTCGGAAGTAGAGATCATGCAACGAAGTCGGATTCGCAGAATGATCGTTTGAACTGCCTTTTGGTCCAACCTGCAATAAGACAGGGGAATTCACAGATCCCGCTTCAAAAAGTAGTCCTGCAATTTTCACACCATCTACATCCGCAACAGAGAGAGCCATAATTCCGTTATCGGAATGCAAAGTAGCAAGTCCAAGGCCGAGCACGACCGTATTCGGTTTTGTAATCTTCACCGTATCCGTGAAATGATAGACACCTGGTGTAAACAGTAAGTTTTTACCTTGATCAAGTGCCGCATTAATCGTGGCAACGGGTGTTGTTGTATCTGCAATTAAGAAGTTCTCGATGGGAATCGAAGTTCCTGGCGTAGAACCAGTCGACCAGCTCGTTCCACTTTTATTCGTAGTCGTGTCAGGTACGAACACTTTATACTGATTTGCCACGGAATCGAATGTTAAGAATGGCTTTTCTCTAATAACGGGAGCTTTGTCAACAACAGTGAATGCCTTCGTCGGCCAATCTTCCGCTGGTGCGTTGACGGAACCGACAATCGTTGTATTCCACAAGGATCCATTCCAAGTTCCCCACTGGCTATTGCGCGTGAACCATTGCTGCTGCGATCCAGAGTTCACCGTGCCATCAACCAATGTATCTGCTAGAAAGCCACCACTTGCCCAACCGCCTTGGTCATGCAAGGTTAAATTACCTTTCACGTGCAAGCGTCGGATCGGCGCTGCCTGAGAGACAGCGAATTTCATATCTCCGCTCGTCGGGGCTACAGCTAAGTTTTCGACGGAACGCCAAAAATTTTGAGTTGCGTTGTGGTTAGTCATCCAATTGGCATCCACTGTCACACCGCCATTAATGGTGACATCATCAGGGACTTGTCCTAAGCCAGACACTTGTGTGTAGAAACCGACCTTAATATTAGCGGTATAGGCGCCTGGCTTGAAGAGCATCGCATATCTTTGCGTACCGAATTGGTTGGACTCTTGTTGCGTAAATAAATCCGTACTTTTCGATTGAATATCTGCCGCAGGCGTTGAAGGATCGAATACAAACACATTAGGCCCGAAATCAGGCTCGGTTAATCCAGAGACTTCCGTCGATAGACCCGATTCAACCCCACCACTCACTGATGCCACTTTGTAGTAATATCTCGTATTCGCAGTTAAACCTGTATCCGTATAGCTTACTGCTAGAATACTTGTGGAATTAACTTTGGTAAGCGTTCCATTACTGCTCAGCGAACGGTATACGTTATAACTATCTGCACCTTGTACAGCTGTCCAAGTTAAACTCACCGAGTTCGTCGTCGTTGTAACTACTGGTTGAGTAGGTCCAGAAGCAAAGGAAACACCCGCTCCGAACGTAAATAAACTACATAAAATAGTAAAAATAAGAACGATAGATAACCCTCTTTTGATCAAAAATGCCGCCTCCCCATTACTGAAAATGTGACTTAACTCCTGAAGCATTCTTACATTAAACCCCTTACTCCCTAATCCTCCCAAATAAGTTAAGCGCTTTCAATCGAATCACTAATTACTCCTTTCTTTCACTTATGTCTAACGGCATCCTATCCGTTACACCTTTCTTTCCTCATCATAGCTACAAAAAAGCGGCCCGATAAGAAAACAAATTGACCTCTTTGAATACTTTTTTAACTTTTTCACTAAATTTTCTGAATAATGGTGAAAAGAAAAAAGAACCTCCAAATCCACCCCTAGAGTGGTTTTGAAGATTCTTCTACGAATTAGCTAGGAACAACCATTTATCTATACACGCGGATCCCCAAATCTTTTAAGCAGGGAAATCGCCTGGAAATGCATACCTTCGTGATACAGTGTAAACGTCAGAAACTCTCCGATTGTACTTAGCCGTACGCCGCTGCCTGTCGTAAAAGGAGCTGTCACCTGCTCATCAAAGCGATCAAGGAATGTTGCTTGAATTCGTTTAGGCTGCTCGGCAAGCATCTTAAGTAAGACCTCAAGGGTGGGAAGCGACTCCTTCCAGTCTGACGGTTTGGTCCCTTTGGCAAATAGCCGATCAAAGTTCTCAGGCAGCTCCATCTTCTCACCACTGAAATGAAAAGCAAACTTTTCTTGAACCACATAGATATGGCCCAAATTCCATCTCACATTGTTATTGAAGCCCTCCGGCACACGATCTAGCGATTGTTCAGATAATCCCTCAACCGCTCCGATGGTCAAATGACGAATAGCTTCAAGTTGCTTGAATACGATGTGTCCCATGTTATCCCTCTTTCTTAGCTAAATGGATCTAACAGTCCCCCATGATATACGTATGTAAAAAGGCATTGCGGAACTTTCCTTGGGGATCATAGTGATGAAGAAGTTGTTGGAAATCAGGCAGCTTCTGATAAAGCTCCGCTAACCGTGCAGGCGGCATGGTAAACAGCTTCCCCCAATGGGGGCGAGCATGGAAGGGTTCGAGTTGCTTTTCGATGAGCGGCAATACATGCCGAACGGCCTCCCAATCCGGTTTCCACGTAAAATGGAACGCTACGGACTTTTGCCCATAACAAGGGCTCATCCACAAATCATCCTCGGCAATCGTACGTACCTCGGAAACAAAGAGAAGCGGCGAAATATGTTCACGTATTCGGTCAAGCGCACACAGCGCCTCATAAGCATCCGCACGTGATACGAAATACTCACTCTGCAGCTCCTCGCCAGCACTCGGAGTGAAATCCATGCGAAAATGCGCTAATCGTTCGTGCCACGGACCGGGAACGCCCAATTGTTGGCTGCAATTCTCCCCTGTATAGCCTGGTACCGGGTGTCGAGGCACATCCGCTAACACTGCCCCATAAAATTCAGGCTCCGCCTGTAAGGCAGTTGTGTCTACAGTGGTATCTGTTAGTTTCCGTTTAACCCAGACTTGATTG
Organism: Paenibacillus pectinilyticus; assembly: GCF_001700435.1. Taxonomy (GTDB): domain Bacteria; phylum Bacillota; class Bacilli; order Paenibacillales; family NBRC-103111; genus Paenibacillus_E; species Paenibacillus_E pectinilyticus. The sequence goes on along the minus strand of NZ_LYPC01000027.1, from coordinate 235,335 downwards.
AAGGACGCGTTCGTCCAATCCGCGAATAGGCTCACACTATAGGCGCTGGAGAAAATATCATCAAAATGCGTTTCCAATTGCGCGAGTGGCAGATTATCATATACATGCTGCGTCATTTGAAAGGCTGGAACGAGATCTAAGGTGAGTTTTGTCACGATGCCTAAACCACCAAGTCCAACAACGGCGCCGGCGAAATCTCCCCCCTGATCATCACGAGAGAGCACGACCACATCGCCATCCGCTTTGACCATTTCTAACGAGTGAACGATCGTAGCCAAATTGCCATTCGCATCACCCGAACCATGTGTTGCTGTTGCAATAGCACCTGCAATCGTAATGTGTGGCAGTGATGCCAAATTATGAATCGCATATCCGTAGCCATTCAGATATTGGCAAAGCTCACCATACCGGATGCCTGCTTCCACGGTGTCTCTATGGTTCACAGGGTCAATGGCGATGACTTGATTCAGTTTCTCCAGCGAAATCAGTTTCTCCGTGGAATCAGCAATGCCATTAAAAGAGTGACGCGTGCCAAGCACCTTGATTTGACGGCTGTGGGCTACGATTTCTTGAATTTCTTCCACACTTGCAGGAACATGAAGTTCCGAGGCACTAAACGTGTAGTTGCCAGCCCAGTTTCGAAGGTTTTTCACATCTTCACACTCCTATGCTAGTCTATTCTTGAGGTAAGATCGATAGTTATCCCCTGTAATTATATCACCAACATCCCATAGCATGTTAACCGAAAGCGCACAAAAGGCCATCCTTCAAGTCATTGACCGACTCGAGGGACAGCCTTCACATTCCCATCCACTAACCTTTTACCCATTCACCGGCCGTTTCTGCCAGAACACCTGCGATTTCTTCATATACGAGTCGCCCCTGGCTCCAAGTTGCAAGTACTTTACAGCCAAGCTTTCTACCCACATAGGGACTATGCTTATGCTTATACCATAAATCAGCAGCCTTCAGTTCATACCCCTTCGTGAGAGATACCATGACGAGATCGGCATCTGCACCTATTCGAATCTCCCCTTTGCGGGGGAGGAGCCCGAATCTTTGAGCTGGCGCATAAGAAAGTAATCGACTTAAATGAGGAAGCGGGATGCCACGCTTTACATAACCTTCATCCAGCAACACTTCCAGCGAGCTCTGAGCACCTGAGATCCCGCCCCAGGCTTCGAAATAATCCAGTGATTCCTTCAATTCCCCAGGACACGGCGAATGATCCGAAGAAATCATATCAATCCAGCCCAGACGCAAGGCCTCCCATAATTTCTCCCGCTCAGCTTCACTTCGAAGTGGTGGTGCACATTTGGCCGTGGGACCCATCCGCTCCAAATCCTCGTCGGTCAGCGCTAAATAATGCGGACACGTTTCTAGCGTTACATCCATGCCGCGTCGTTTGGCCTCCACAATTTGCTGTACCGCCGCCTCAGAGCTTATATGCACGAAATGAAGCGCACACCCTGTCTGCTCCGCATAAAATAGCGCGCGATTCACCGCCTCTAGCTCGGCGATGATGGGGCGGGATGCGCTGTAATCCGCTGCCGCCACTTCTCCGGCCGCTTGCTTCTCCCGCGTTAACCGTGAAACGATCGCTTCACTCTCCGCGTGAAGGGCCAGCACGCGATTCATGCGTGCAATTCGCTTCATCCCTTCCCACAAGGTGAGGTCATCGACCTCACGGAACGCCTCCTCACCCGGATCCCCCGGTGCGGACATGAATGCCTTAAAACCGATAACGCCCGCTTCGTTCAGCGCTTCCAAATCATCTAAATGCCCTGGGACAAGCCCGCCCCACAGCGCATAATCCACATGCGAGTATCCGCTCGCAGCGGCCAGCTTCATCTTCAAAGCCGCCACCGTCACCGTCGGTGGAACGCCATTCAGCGGCATATCGAAGTAAGTCGTGCACCCTCCCGCAGCTAAAGCAGCCGACCCAGAGGCGAAGCCTTCCCAATCTCCAAGTCCAGGCTCATTTAAGTGAACATGTACATCGATCATTCCCGCCATAATGATGTTTCCAGATGCATCGATCTCCTGCTCCGCTTCTAACAGGAGACCTTCCTGCACATGGGTAATCCGACCATACTTAATCCCTATATCCAAAAAACGGACCTCATCCAGACCGACAACGGAACCGTTTCGTATAATCAAATCGAGTCGTTCGCTCATTCTCTTCACCTCGGCTAACCATGTTTGAACAGCAGCAGGGCCGAAACACGTATGCCTCGGCCCTGCGAATAACGTTATTTCAATTCCACTTTGATCAGCGCAGGATCTACAGCTTTCAATAGGCTTAAATCATGGTAGGAAATTGCCGTTGGAATGGTTTTAATATTACCTACAGCTTTCAAATATTCACCAACCGCAGCGCCATTACTACCATTTACGTACGTATCATTCACTTCCATTGAATACACATTTCGGCTCATAATTTGCGTTAATTCTTCTACACTTAGATGAAGCTCAGGAGCTAGGATTTTAATCGCGTCATCACGGTTACTATTAATGTAATTCGTTGCTTTTTCAAGTCCAGCCAGAATCGCTTTAATCGTATTCGGGTTTTTCTTAATATACTCATCAGAAACCTGCATCGTCGTATGAACACTCATCCAGTTCACATCGCCTTTTTTATCTGGCAAATCACTCTTCGTTCCACTGAATAAGAACTTCCCGCCGCCTTGAATCGCTTTGGTGATGAAGGGCTCCCAGCATGCTAGGGCATCAATATCGCCTTTTTGCAGAGCTACGACCGCATCACTTGGTGCGATGTTCACGTATTTAATTTTGGTCACATCTACGCCAAGCTCTTTCCCCATATTATCAATGGCAATTTTCACGTCAGCGCCGTTCGGGATCCCGATGGTTTTACCTTCGAGGTCTTTGGCCGACTTCAGCACCAAATTTTTAGAACCAACAACAGCTTGCGTTCCAGCAATTTGAGCAAGAGGGGCTACAATTTTAACCGGTACATTGGAGGATTTTAGAATAATATCCATGAAGTTCGTTTGAATGGACAGGGGTGCGCTGCCGCCGGCAACCATCGGTCCAATATCGGGTCCACTTTCGATGAGCTGAGAGGTCACGTTGAGTCCTGCTTCTTTGAAGTAGCCGAGCTTATCTGCAATGATTTGCTGCGAGGAGATTTGTGCATCGCGTACACCGACTAAGGTCACGTCCTTCGTTTCAGGAACTGCAGCCGCTGGTGTTGCTGCTGTGGTCGCTGCTGCGACAGGTGCCGTGGTTGCCGTTGCAGCCACAGATGCTGCTGGTGTCGTCGTGCTCGTCGATGCTTCTTTGGAACTACATGCTGTCACGACCATAGCTGCTGCGATCAAAACCAAGAATGATTGAGCCCATATCCGTTTGTTTTTCATGTGTTTCCCTCCACTAATCTCTCTATTTGTTTGAATTTAAAAACTGCTACTTCTCAACTGCATCTCTAATCCCGCCTTTACGCCAAGCGAGGACCCTCCTCTCCACCAATTTCACTAAAAATGAGAACAAGCTGTATGATAAGCCAATTAAAATAATGGCCACAAACATGTTGGAAATTTTAAAATAGTTCCGTGCATCCACGATGATATAGCCAAGCCCTGACCTCGCTCCCATCATCTCGGAAACAATTAGCGCAGAGAACGACAACCCCAGGCTGACTCGCGCGCCAACAATGAAATTCGGAATCGCCGAAGGGATCATCACGCGGGTAAAAATCTGCCTTTCCGAAGCGCCAAGACTCAGCGCGGAACGAATGAGTGTTGAAGGGACCGATTTGAAGCCGTCAACGGTATACACCAAAACAGGAACGAAAGTGGTCCATGCGATCAGCAGCACCTTCGGGAATTCGCCAATCCCGAACCAGATGATAAACAGTGGGAGCAGCGCTAAAGCCGGAATCGGACTAACCAGATTGAGTATCGGTGACATCCATCGCTCAAAGGTTCGAAATTTACTCATCAGAATGCCGAACACCACCGCAATGAGACACCCAATGATGAAACCAAGAGCGATCCGGATTGAGCTGGAAACTAAGCTTTCCACGATAATACCTGTCTTGGCCAGATCCCAAGCGTCTGAAACAATCACAGATGGCGGCGGTAAAAAGAGGGGATTAAACCAAGCAACCTTCTCATTTAACTGAGAAAAAGCTTCCCATACCACGAAGAATGTGATGAACGGCATGAGATTCCATCTCACGAACCAGCTTTCCTTGCCTGCAACGCGTTTCAGTCGAGGTTTAACACCTTTCGCCCCTGCTAACATTAACTCGCTATCACTAACCACAGTTACCGATGGTTCACTCATCAGATCGCCTCCTCGATGTCATCTTCCATGAGAATTCGCTCGATGTTATGCATCGCTTCACTGAACCCTGGGGATTCAAACGTTCGCGGATGCTCAATCTTGATCGAGAACGTCTCCGCTATCTCGCCATCCTTCATCACTACAACCCGATCGGCCAAATACACAGCTTCACTAATACTATGGGTGACAAAAAGGATCGTCGGCTTCAGCTTCGCACAGATGCGCCTAAGCTCCCTTCGCATCATATCTCGGGTTAGAATATCTAGCGCCCCAAAAGGTTCATCCATCAAGAGGATTTCAGGTGAACTGGCTAACGCCCGCGCGATGCCGACCCGCTGTTTCATACCGCCGGATAATTCAGCTGGGTAATGATTTGCATAATTGTCTAACCCAACAAGCTGTAGAAACTCCCTGCCAATTTCTTTGGCTCGCGCTTTCGGCAAACCCTGTACATCCGGTCCAAAGGAGATGTTCTCCAGCACGGTGTACCATGGAAATAGTGCATGATCTTGAAAAACCATCCCCCGCGATTTCGATGGTCCCTTAACGGGCTCCCCATCTACCGTGATTTCTCCCTCATCGGGAAGCAAGTAGCCAGCAACCATGTTCAATAACGTTGATTTCCCACAACCGCTATGCCCTAGGATGCAAATAAACTCATGTGAAAACACAGTCAAATCCACCGATTTCAGCACCGTACGATCTCCGTAGCTTTTCCCTACCCCTTTTACTGTTAGCTGCATGCCCTCTTCCCCCTTCTTCTACTCAACGTTTCCATCAATCAATACCCGTTGTATGCAATGTAAGCGTGAATCACACACAAGGTTGTATACAATCTTCCGTATAAAAAAAGCTACCTTCTGAGAGGAGCATGGCTGCGCGATTTAAAAATATCCGTAAGTGATTGTGTCTTCGCCTCATGTTCTTCAAAATCCAAAGAAGCTTCGATTTCTCTCAGATGTTCGACCATAAAGTTTTCAGCATCATCGACATTCCCGTCACGAAGAGCTGTTAAAATTTGTTCATGATCATGACAATATCGATTCTTCTTCATCCCGTAAAAGGCGATAATCACATACGTGAGCGACACCAATTCTTCTAGGTAGCGATAATAGTAATAATTGCCGGCGATCTCAGCAATCCGCAAATGAAAGTCGCCTGTTATCCGCAACGCCCCCAACAAATCCCCTTGATGATGTGCTTCATGTTCATCGTCGAGCATTATTGCCAGCTGGCTAAATTGTTCCTCTGTCAGCTTGCTGCTTGCCTTACGAATCGCGGCCGCTTCAATCACTCGGCGCATTTCAAACACTTCCTTCGCTTCATGAGCGGATGGACAGGCAACGAACGTTCCTTTATAGGGAATGACCGTAACTAATTTCTCGCTCGCCAATCGGCGCAGCACATTACGCACCGGGGTTCGACTGACTCCGAAGGACTCAGCCAGCACTTCCTCCACGAGCTGCATGTTCGGGCGAAGTTTTTGCTCAATGATCGCGTCTTTAATCGCGGTGTACATCTCAAGTTCATTCGCTTGTAGCATAGGCACCGTTCTCCAATCACCATGGTGTGAGGTAAGATTTACCATGATCGTAATGAAAAATGGGCATAGCGTCAATATACATAACATCATTTTGGTTGTATTTTAGGATAACAGACAAGAATTAGGCTTTTATTTGTGCTTTCTAATAAAACATTTGAGGAATTTGAGTAAATTCATATATTTAATGTTAGATTATATGACATAATTTTCACTTAAACTTTTTTTACACCATAGCAAAATGGCATGCATCAACGAACAAAGAAATCATAGCCTCATATAGTAAAGAAGGATGGTTATATCGTTATTGGGAATGTTAGTCAAAGGAGCGCAACCTGCAAATAAGTGGTTAAATCATCCAACTAAAAGGAGCTGATCCGATGAGTATCAAACCGAAAATAGCTGCAATTAGCGTCCCTTTTGATCTTGGGGCAGGTCGTCGTGGCGCAAGCCATGGACCTAAGGCCATTTTGGATGCAGGATTACTTCAAGCATTAGGACAAATGGATTACACGGTCGATCATGTTGCTGATATTCGTCTCGCAGACGATACGGCGGCTCCCTTAGATGCGCAAGTGGATGCAACGAATCTGAATTACTTTGCTGAAGTCATTGAAATCAACACCCGACTTGCCGAGCAAGTCGCACAAGTCGTGAGTCAAGATTATTTCCCACTCATTCTAGGTGGCGATCATAGCATTGCAATCGGCACATTAGCCGGATTATCCAGTCATTATCATCATTTAGGGGTCATCTGGATTGATGCTCATTCTGACTTAAATTCAGCCGATACAAGCCCTTCAGGAAACATTCATGGGATGTCGCTTGCGGTCAGCCTCGGGATTGGGCACCCGATGCTCACGGCTATCATGGGGAATAAACCGAAGGTGAAGCCGGAGAATATTGTGCTCATTGGCGCAAGATCATTAGATGAGGGTGAGAAGAAGCTGATCCGTTCACTCGGGATCAAATGTTTTACCATGTACGATATTGATCGCAAGGGTATGGCTCAAGTGATGCAAGAAGCCATCGATTATATACAAATACGGACCGATGGTGTGCATTTAAGCTATGATGTGGACTCCGTGGATCCCATTGAAGCACCGGGAACAGGCACCACTGTTAAAGGTGGACTTCAGTTCCGCGAAGCTCATCTCGCTGTGGAAATGCTGCACGAAGCTGGCATCGTCACCTCTGCCGAGTTCGTCGAAGTGAATCCCCTTCTGGATGACAGCAATAAGACTTCACAGCTGGCCGTCAGTCTGATCAGCTCTTTCTTCGGTGAGCAAATCTTATAATCACGCGGTTAGGGGATGTGTCTTCTACCGGCAGGACTGAAAAAAGGGTGCCCCTCGCCATTACATGGCTGGGACACCTTTTATGTTTTTCACTTAATCCATTGGCCGCAGCAGTCGGTCACCTGCAATGCCTGGTGTGGTCATTTGGATCGGATCCAAGATTTCTTCAATCTCGTCGGACGTGAGCAGACCTCGTTCCAGAATCAATTCTTTCAACGTTAATCCTGTGCGCACAGCTTCCTTCACTAATTGCGCGGCTACTTCATAGCCAAGATGCGGATTCAGCGCTGTGACGATGCCGAAGCTCATCTCAACGTAATTTTTACAGCGCTCACGGTCCGCTTCCAAGCCTTCTATGGCGAAACGCTCGAATACGCTGGCTGCATTACGCAATATTTTCAGAGACTGCAAGAGGTTGAAGGCTAGAACGGGCCCCATAACGTTAAGCTCGAACTGACCCGCTTCACAGGCAAGGCAGATCGTATGATCATTCCCGATCACTTGAAACGCCACCTGATTCACCACTTCAGGCATAACCGGATTTACTTTCCCCGGCATAATCGACGACCCTGGCTGTCTAGGTGGCAGCTTCAGCTCGCCTAAGCCAGCACGGGGGCCAGAAGCCATCATGCGGATGTCATTACAGATTTTCGATAAATTCACGGCACATACTTTCAGTGAAGCGGAAAGCTCCGTGTAAGCGTCCATATTCTGAGTGCCATCCACGAGGTGCTCGGCTAATTCGATCGGAATAGCGACTTCGCCTTTCAAATGGAACATCACGCGCTCCACATATTCGGGCTTCGCATTGAGCCCCGTGCCTACAGCAGTCGCGCCCATGTTTACGATTAGAAGGCCCTTCGATGCCTGCTTAATACGATTAACATCACGCTGCAGTACCCGTGCATAGGCACCGAACTCCTGTCCCATTCGGATAGGGACGGCATCTTGAAGATGGGTTCGGCCCATTTTGATCACATCATCAAACTCAATTTCTTTCCGGGCAAATGCGGTTTGCAAGGAAATCAGTGCCTCTAATAATTGCTCCGACAGCCGATAGGCAGCAATTTTGATCGCGGTGGGGATGACATCATTCGTAGACTGCGACATATTGACGTGATTATTCGGGTTGCAATGAAAATAATTACCTTTTTCCTCCCCGAGCAGCTCTAACGTGCGATTAGCCAACACTTCATTCATATTCATATTTATAGAGGTCCCTGCGCCGCCTTGTATCGAATCTACAATGAACTCTTCGATAAGCTGGCCTTCACGCACTTCTTCAGCAGCTTTGACTAATGATTCTCCTATCTTCTTGGGCAACATATGCGTATCCATATTCGCAAGTGCGGCAGCACGCTTAACTTCAGCCAAAGCTGTAATCAATTCGGCATGGATTTTAACGCCTGTAATAGGGAAATTTTCGATGGCTCGCATCGTTTGAATGCCATAATAAGCTTGAGCAGGTACTTGCTTTTCACCGATAAAATCTTTCTCAATGCGATACGTCATTCTGTTCACCGATCCTTTTTCATCCGAATTCTTACTCACACGAGGCATGGTTATTTTCCGCTGAAAGTCCGGCACTATTCGTACAGTGGTCAATTAAATTATGCGCCGCTTGACTCCTATTATATGCGAAGCCTGTCATCCTTCGCTAATCTAAGAATACAATGGATTACATCCTCATTTCAAAGGTCTAATTTTCTGGGAGGAATCGCCTATGCCAACCAAAAGCTCCTACGTTATCGAACAAACTGAGAAATATGGCGCTCGTAATTACAACCCCTTACCGCTCGTTATTTCGAAAGCAGAAGGCGTATGGGTTGAAGATCCAGAAGGCAATCGGTATATCGACATGTTAAGTGCTTATTCCGCACTCAATCAAGGGCATCGCCATCCGCATATTATTCAAGCATTACTAGACCAATCAGCAAAAGTCACGTTAACGTCGAGAGCTTTTCACAGTGAACTGCTTGGCTTATTCTATGAAAAGTTAGCGAGCTATACAGGGAAGCCGATGATTCTCCCGATGAATACAGGGGCCGAAGCGGTGGAAACAGCCATTAAAGCAGTACGGCGCTGGGCTTATGACGTGAAAGGCGTTCCCGCAGACCAGGCAGAAATCATCGTCTGCGAAGGAAATTTCCATGGTCGCACCGTGACCATCACGTCTTTCTCCTCGTCGCCGGAGTATCAACGCGGCTTCGGGCCTTTTACGCCGGGCTTCCGCATCATCCCCTACGGGGATGTGGAGGCGCTTCGCGGGGCCATCGGGCCGAACACAGCCGCTTTCCTCGTGGAGCCGATACAGGGCGAAGCCGGGATCGTGATCCCGCAGGATGGCTATCTGCGGGCGTGCTATGAGCTTTGCCAAGCGAATCAGGTGTTGTTCGTGGCGGACGAAATCCAGACGGGATTCGGCCGCACGGGCCGCCGCTTTGCCAGCGACTGGGAAGGCGTCACGCCGAACCTGTACGTGCTCGGCAAAGCCCTCGGCGGCGGTGTGTTCCCGATCTCGGCCGTAGCCGGCGATCGGGAGGTTCTTGAGGTGTTCGAGCCGGGCTCTCACGGCTCGACGTTCGGCGGAAATCCGCTCGGCTGCGCCGTCGGGATCGCCGCTCTTGAGGTGCTCGAGTCTGAGAAGCTCGCAGAGCGCTCGGATGAGCTTGGGGCTTATTTCCTGAAGAAGCTTCAGGAAATACAGTCGCCGCGGATCAGAGAGATTCGCGGCCGCGGACTGTTTATCGGTATTGAGCTTACCGTTGCTGCGCGCCCTTTCTGTGAGGCGTTGAAGGAAAAAGGCTTGCTCTGCAAGGAGACCCATGAGCATATTATTCGTCTTGCGCCACCTCTGACTATAACGAAAGAAGAGTTAGATTGGGCTTGGCAGCATTTATTCGATGTGTTGAATGAAACGACGACATAACGACAAATAAGCAGATTTCGCCCTCTGAAGTGACGACGCTAAGCGAAAAGATGCAAATCTGCATCTTTTCCCACCATATTTATCCTTTACCTAACATTCCGCTAAAAAAGGAGGGTTCGCAGGCATTCTTCATGAAACGAACCTTTTACCGGAATAAAGATGTATATTTGCAGTTTTGTGCTCGGATTGAGTCGGATCGGATTTTTCATTGGACACTAGTAGAGGCCAAATCGATTAGCTCCTTTGTTCCTGGCTATTAAAAAAACAAAGCCATCTCTTAGGTCTGTTTAGACCTTTAGAGACAGCCTTGTCTGAGTGAGCACTTGCCGAATAGGGAATCCTCGTGTGCTTATTGATCAGAAATCATGATAATACGTGCGATAAGCCCACGGCGTGTGCGTATGAGTCGCATGAGGTGCCAGTTTGAGCGCATACTTGCATGATAAGCAATCCTAACGTGCCTATTGCTTCTGATCTCAAGATTATTCGTACGATAAGACCACTGCGGGTGCTTCTTGGTCAAAAGAAGTTTGCTGCTCTAAATTAAAATGAAACACACTCGTCTTCACTATTCCCTTACAAACACAAGCTCCCCAAAATGCTGAGGTATATGAAAATTTACAGCACCTGTCGGCGACCACGCCCAGTAGTGGCGGACCCCATCGCGGTCATCATCGATCCGGTACACATTCCAATGCCACACCGTACCATGCGTAGGAACTTCAGCATTATCGAGATCAGCAAATGGAATCCGCACCTCATACACGCGCGATCCTTCATCTGTCCCATCTGTGACCACAGCTTGAAAACCATTTGCGATCCAAGATGTATCGACATCTTTATTCCCATCCAGCTTGTTGTTGATCTTCGCATCGAACAAAACACCTCGCGGACTCACCTCAAACTCATAATAGGTAGTACCTCCACCTTGGGTATCGATGAATACCTCGACAACGTCCTCGTTATATAGTGGCTCATCGCGCTGGGTCATTGTGGACACCACATGGTCATCTTCGCATTCGTAGCGAATGTGCAGACTGTCTTCCGTCCAGTAAGCTCTAAACCGTGTTGCCAGTCGTGGCTGTTCACCTGTAACTACGTCTAACATTCCCTCTACTTGCGCTTCAGCCCAATTCACTTGATTGCCTTTATCTATGTACCTACACACATACTTCATTCGATCTCAAGCTCCCCCACGTGTTTGGTTCATTAATTCTTATATCTTATATTAATATCATCCAGGTTAGAAAGGAAACTTGAAATTTGATCACGTGCTTCTGATTTCACATCTTTCAACCACGATGCTTCCAAACGTTCTACCGCTTCAATGCGTAAATCCTCATATTTGCCCTTCGCCTTCTCTGTTTCACCCGCCCGATTGGACGTGTACATGAAGAGCGAAATCCCCGCGAGTAACATCCCGCATAGGAGCTTATTGGATATCAATAAATCCAAGATAACGAGAGCATTCCCTCCAGATCGTACAAGCACATCACGATACAGCATATAAATGACGCCTAGCAAAATAGCCGCGGTCACAATAGATAAATAGGGCTGCCTCATCTTGAGTTTGTCCCATTTTTTCTTCCTATCCTGCAACTCTCTCAACATCACTTCTGTATCTTCACTTACATTGATATTAGGTCCAAACACAGCATCTCCCCCTCTTTACCATGCTATGCTTGTCTACGCCCATTCTTTCCATAAAAAAAAGACCAAGCACATCACTCTTCACGCTTCGCCGAAGATGCACCTGGTCTACCATCCTATTAGAAATAACAATAATTTCGATTAGAAACGTTTTTTACCTACTAAAAACTTTTTATTTCCTTTTTTAGCCGCTACTGGAACGTGCTTGTAGCTGCGAACCATTTGCGTTTTACAAAGCGGGCATGTCGGTAAAGCTTCCGTTACGAATTCTTTGCGAACCCAAGCTTTACACTCAGTTCCTTTACATTTCCAAATCTCAATCTGTTCAACTTCTGGCTTCTGTTCTTCCGTTACAATACTCGTTGTTGTAGACATTTCAATTATGAACTCCCTGCTTCTTATATTAGACTACTTATTATTATACAGATCGAATCGAATATCAAGTCTTTCCCGTATTCAAATGTATTTACCAATGGTAGAATAGACGAAGCGATTGCAATTTAGACACAAAATACAAAGGCAGGAATATCGCATGACCACTTTACTACGTGAATGGAAGCTACAATTTGAGGGCTACAGCCGCAATATTAAGCTATTCTTCTGGTTTAATTTTGTATGGAACCTGGGAATTAGCATGTTTGGTCTGGTATACAATCTCTATGTTCGAAGCTTGGGCTATAATCAAACGACTGTCGGCAGCATGGTGGGCATGACGTCCCTCGCCGCGGCGATCATTCTGATCCCAGCCGGTATTATGAACGATCGCTTCGGTCCGAAGCGCGTCATTTCTTTTGGCCTTATTTTTACCATTGCCGCATTAACCGCACGTTCTCTCATTGAAGTGGAGCATGGCATGCTCATTGCAGCCTTCCTAGGCGGGATGGCTTTAGCCGTCGTTTCGGCGACGATCCTCCCCTTTATGGCAAATAACTCAACTCCGCAGCAACGTGTTCATCTGTTCAGCCTGAATATGGCGCTCGTGATGCTGGCGAATGTTATCGGAATTGCCCTTGGCGGTATGCTCTGCGATTTCATCCAATTCATGCTCGGTGTTGATGAGATTCATAGCTTGCGGTACACCTTGCTGATTGGTGTAGCGATTGCAGCACTGGGTGTCATCCCGATGTCTTTATTCGAAAAGAGTGATCAAGAAGCCGCGCCACGCCGTGACTCCTTGAACTGGAAGCTCACATGGCGTGAGCATAAAACGTCGATTCAAGTCATCAGCATTTTCTGTTTGCTCGGCTTGCTTTCCGCGCTCGGCGGCGGGATGATTGTTCCGTACCTCAACGTCTATTTCGAGGACCGCTTTGAAGCGTCGAAATCCGCGATCGGAATTGTCGTCGCACTAGGACAAGCTGCCACCGGGGTAGCTTTTCTGATCGGACCGATGATTGCCAAACGTTTTGGCGAAGTAAAGTCCGTTGTGTATTTGCAGCTTAGCTCCATTCCCTTCCTGCTTATAACGGCATTTTCGGCTAACTTTTATTTATCGTCCGGCGGTTATTTATTCCGTCAGGCACTCATGAATGCCGCTAATCCTTTCTACAACTCGATCAAAATGAGTTATGTCCATCGCTCGCTTCGCGGGCTTGCCTCAAGCTCAGGTGAAGCTGTATTCAACCTCGGTTGGTTTATCGCTTCTCCGATCAGTACAGGCCTTGTTTTCCGATACGGCAGTTATTTCGGATATGCTTACGCTTTTTGTATAACAGCAGTTGTGTATTCGGTTATTTCCTTCTTATTTTATTTCTTTTTTGGCAAGCAACGTTTTAAAACGCTTGAATAATCTCACAAAAAATAGGTTCTTTCCATCGTTGACGTAGGCGAAGGAAAGGACCTACAATAGAATGAGAGCGCATTCATAAGAACTTCTGTCGGTTGAGATGGACATTCGAATGCGAGGAGGAGCACTGCCTATGCGGAAAAAAATCATTTTTAATGGACAAAGTATCGTCTTAACGTGGTTGATCTCCTATATTGTCGTCCTCCTTTTACCTGTGGCCATCGGCCTATTATTGTATGTAGAGTCCAATCGTACGCTCAAAGAAGAAATTCAACAAGCGAATGACTCCTTACTCAAGCAGGTTCGCGAAGTCATGGACAACCAGTTCAAAGCGATGGAACAGCTAAACTTCGAAATCACCTGGAATGTGAACGTGCAAGAGCTGCTCTTTTCCAATAAATATGAGACTTATCCGAAGGATTACCCTTATGATGCTTATCAAATCACGAAGAACTTATCCCTGTACAAAACCTCCTATCCATTGATTGACTCTTTCTACATCTATTTGAATAAAGATCAGTCGGTGCTTCTTCCTACTACCGTTCGTTCGATCAATTTCGCTTATCAAACGTTGCACATGAGCAATGAATTTTCTTTCGCTTCTTGGCAATCCATTATGACCCGCACCAATTTCAAAGGATTTATCCCGATGTACCGCATTGGTGATGATAATGCGCTTCGCAAAACCGTAGCTTATGTCAGTACATATCCTGCCGAACACGGGCAGCCACTGGCTACCAACGTCATTATGGTCGATCAGTCCCGCATTCTCGGCGCCATTCAGAACATGGAAATTTTCAATAAAGGGCATGTTCTTATCCTCAATGAACAGAACCAAGTGCTCGCGGCATCCAATTCATCCACTACACTGCCTACTGATTTCCCTTATGCCAGTTTAGAGGGCGCTACCAACTTTTATTTCAAAAGCAACGACGGAGAGAAATATGAAGTATTTAATATCGAATCGCCGCGCTCCAAATTAAAATACATCTCGATCATGCCGAGCACTACGTATTGGCAAAAAGCGTCTCATGTTCGGAATCTCACTTATTTAAGTATGTTGATCAGCCTCTTAGGCGGAGGATTACTAACTGTTATTTTCTTAAGAAGGAACTATAATCCTGTTCGCCGTCTCGTTCATGCCTTTTCCAAAAAGCAATCGCCTCAATCCGGGGCGCGCTATAATGAATTCAATTTCATTCAGGAAGCATTGGATAGCACGTTAATTGAGATGGCTGATTTCAAAAGCAAGGTGGAGCAGCATCGGCATATTGTCCGATCTCATTTTGTAGAAAAGCTGTTAAAAGGCAAGCTCGATGGCAAAATCCCGATCGCCGAAGCGTTAACTACCTTCGATATGAAGCTCGACCGCAAAGAGTTTGCTGTTATGCTTTTTGTGATCGATCAGAGTGAATCCTTCTTCGAGCGCATCACCCACATGCCGGAAGAAGAGAAATGGAAGCTACTCCAATTCATCGTCAGTAATGTGGTTGAGGAACTGGTCGCTCAGCAGCACCGCGGATATGTCGCCGAAATCGATGATACACTCGCTTGTCTAGTGAATCTCACGATGGAGAATGGCGCTGGCTCCAAAGAGGAATTGATTCGGATTGCCGATGAAGCCCAAACGTTCCTTGCCACCACGTATGACATTCACCTGACTATTGCCATAAGCAACATTTATGATCATATTTCCTGTGTTCCGCAAGCCTTCTTAGAAGCTTTGGATGCGATAACCTACAAGCTTGTTATGGGCGGTCATGAAATTCTAGCCTACACGGATCTCCAGCCGAATACCCATTGTGATAATCCGACAGGCTATTATTATCCGATGGGCGTCGAACAGCAGCTGCTGAATGCCCTCAAGTTCGGTGAACTTACGGAAGCGAAGCAGATTCTAAATGAGATTGTGCAGAAAAATTTTGTAGAGACGAGTATTTCGGTTTCCATTACCAAATGCCTCATCACAGGCTTGATTTCAACCATTATGAAAAGTCTCAATGATACGGGCGGCCTGCAGGAAAGCTTCTTCATCCGCAATCCGAAGCAGTTGGATCGGTTGCTGAATAGTAAAACCGTGTCAGACATCGAATTGCAGCTCAGTGAGATGCTTACACAAGTATGTGCGTTCACAGCTGCCAAGCGGCAGCATGCCAATTCGCTGACGAAACAGAAAGCGTTGCAACAGCTTGTTGAACAGGTGAATACATTTATTGAGCATAATTACACGGACGCGAATTTGAACGTATCCATGATCGGCTCCCATTTCGACCGTAAAGCGACGTATCTCTCTAAGCTTTTCAAAGATTATGTAGGCGAAGGGTTATTGGATCGCATCAACAAAGTACGGATAGAGAAGTCCAAACAGCTGCTTGTAGGAAAAGAACATACGGTTGGCGATGCAGCCTACGGGGTTGGCTTCAATGACATTAACGCTTTCATCCGCGTATTTAAGAAGGTCGAGGGTATTACACCAGGGAAATATAAGGAATTACTTGAAAAATAAATAGGCGGGGGCGGCGAAATAGCTGCCCTTTTTGTTATCCTTTCGCTCATTTTATCGATGTAAATACGTGAGAAAAACTTCTATCGAAGTCCTTCGAGGATGTGCGACCGCGTTTTATAGGTAGTTTTTATCGCCAATTATCAAGACGTTTTCGGGAACCGAAAAGTTATACTTTCTAATGTGGTAAAAAAACGTTAAATTGGCTTTTTTCATGAAAGGATTGGATATTTTGTAGAGTATTTTCGTGATTATCGAGAAGCCATTGGAGTTTTTCAAGATACCCAAAATGTAAGCGTTACCATATAGTAAAGGCATAGCACAGGCAACCAACAACAGTGACTTCCGATGCCTGGTTTTCAAGTAGATACCACCGATTTCCGTACTGCTTACGATGCCAGTTTTTTTGGCGAAAAACTTTGAGGAGGTCAACACATGAAAAGAAACAGCAAAAAAATGTTCACCATGTTGGTAACCACATCTTTAATGGGAAGTTTAGTTGTAGCTTGTTCTTCTAATTCATCCACATCCACGAACAGCCCAAGCCCGGCGGCTTCTGCGGGTACAACAACGACAACAACTCCGAGTGGAGCAACTGCTGCTACATATCCGCTTAAATCGGACAAAACCCTAACTTACTGGGGTGAGCTGCCCGGCAACGTAACTGGGGTCAAAGCAACACATGCCGATATCCCCTTCTTTCAAAATTGGCAAAAGGTCACAGGTGTTCCTCTCAAATTCACAGCACCACCGACGAACCAAACTACACAATCACTGAACGTTTTGTTAGCAACTGGCGATCTGCCTGATATGATCGAATATAACTGGCAAGGGGATTTCCCTGGCGGTCCTGAGAAAGCCATTAAAGACGGATATATCTTAAAATTAAATGATACGATCGATAAATTTGCTCCGAATTTGAAGAAGTATTTGAAAGAGCATCCCGATGTAGATAAACAAGTTAAAACAGATAACGGCAGCTACTATGTGTTCCCTTTCATCCGCGGCGACGATTATCTGCGCGTCTATCAAGGACCGATCATTCGGAAGGATTGGTTGGATGATCTTGGCCTTCCAGTTCCACAAACCATCGATGATTGGTACACAACACTCAAGGCATTCAAAGAGAAAAAAGGCGCAACAGCCGCATTCTCCGTCGTCAGTGTGCCTAGACCTTTCCAAGAATCAGGCAACGGTGCCTTCGCTGAAGCTTTCAATGTCGTTCGTGATTTCTACATCGACGATAGCGGCGCCATTAAATTCGGTCCCGCTGAGAAAGGCTTCAAAGACTATCTCGCAACCTTCCACAAATGGTATGCAGAAGGCTTAATTGATAAAAACTTCGCAACAGCCGACGGCAAAGCTTTGGATGCCAACATGGCTTCAGGTGCAACGGGCGTAACTGTAGCGAATGCTGGCGGCGGTATCGGCAAATGGCAGCCGCTCATTACAGCTAAAGATCCTAAAGGCGTGCTCATTGGCGCTCCATATCCTGTTCTTAAGAAAGGCGACGTGCCGTTCTACGGTCAGAAAGACCCTGCGAATGCACCAGGCGGATCAGTAGCGATTACGGCTTCTTCCAAAAATATTGAAACTGCAGCGAAGCTGCTCGATTATGGTTACTCCGATGCAGGTCACATGTTCTTCAACTTCGGAACAGAAGGTACTTCCTACAAAATGGAGAACAACTATCCGAAATACACTGATTTAGTCATGAACAACCCGGATAAACTAGCTCCTGCACAAGCCCTATCCCTCTATATCCGCGGTAACTACAATGGTCCGTTCGTCCAAGACAAACGTTACATTGAACAATATTTAGCGATGCAAACACAGCGTGATGCCGTAACCACTTGGTCCAAAACCAACGTAGATAAACACAAATTGCCGCCAATTACAGCAACACCAGAAGAAAGTACAGAGCTTGCGAAAATCATGACAGATCTGAACACGCTCGTGGATGAAATGACGCTCAAAATCATCTTAGGGACAGAGCCTGTTGATAGCTTTGACAAGTATGTAGAGAAATTCAACTCTGTGAAATTAAGCCGCGCGATCGAAATTAAGAAAGCATCGTTGGATCGTTACAACAAGAGATAATAGGTACCAAGGGGCGGGGAGCTGCTTAGCTCTCCCCCCACGCTTTTAATTTCTGCGGCGAAAGGAGAGTTATTATGCGTAAACCAGCGGCGGTTAGCTTTCCTGTACGCTTTAAACGCGATTTTCTGTTAAATAAATACCTTTACCTCATGATGGTTCCCGTATTGGCTTACTACTTTACTTTCCACTACGCGCCGATGTATGGAGCCTTAATTGCTTTTAAAGAGTACACCCCGATCAAAGGGATTCTCGGGAGCCCCTGGATTGGCTTTCAGAATTTCCATGATTTCTTTACCAGTTACTACTTCTGGCGGATTCTGAAAAATACGGTCATCATTTCTCTTTATTCCCTTTGTTTTGAATTTCCTGCCCCTATTATCCTGGCGATTCTGATTAATGAACTAACGAATAAGAAATTCCAACGTTTTGTGCAAACGGTTACGTATATGCCCTACTTTATTTCACTTATCGTCATCGCCGGAATGATTAAGGATTTCACGAATAATGGCGGCTTAGTGAATACGTTACTGACCTACTTTGGCGCGAATGATACAGCAATGCTCCAGAAGCCTGAGCTGTTTCGAACCATATATATTTTATCGGAAATTTGGCAAAAAATTGGCTGGGAATCGATCATTTATCTAGCTGCGCTTATGAGTATCGATCAGG
Organism: Paenibacillus pectinilyticus; assembly: GCF_001700435.1. Classification (GTDB taxonomy): domain Bacteria; phylum Bacillota; class Bacilli; order Paenibacillales; family NBRC-103111; genus Paenibacillus_E; species Paenibacillus_E pectinilyticus. The sequence goes on along the minus strand of NZ_LYPC01000027.1, from coordinate 216,549 downwards.
AGCAGTATGAAGCTGCCCGCATGGATGGGGCCACCCGACTGAAATCGATTTGGCATATCACCCTGCCAGGCATTCTACCAACTATCTCAATCATGTTCATTCTTCGAATGGGTAATCTACTCAATGTCGGATTCGAGAAAATCATCCTGCTCTACAACCCAAGCACCTACGATACCGCCGATGTTATCTCATCCTTCGTTTATCGCAAAGGTTTGCTCGAATTCGGATGGAGCTTCTCCTCTGCTGTAGGCCTCTTCAATTCGGTGATCAATCTTGCTCTGCTTGTAACAGCCAATAGAATTAGTAAACGAATCAGTGAAAACAGCTTATGGTAGGAAGGAGGAACTAGGATGAAAATCAACTTTTCAGACAGAGTGTTCATCACCATTAACCATGTTCTATTACTGCTATTAGTCGTGTTAACCTTGTATCCACTCATCTATGTTGCCTTCTCTTCCATCAGCGACGGCGCTCAACTGCTTACCCATAAAGGCTTCTTATATCGACCGCTTGGCTTCAGCTTGGAAGCTTACAAGAGTGTCTTCCACAATCCCGCAATTCTAAAAGGCTATCGCAATACCTTATTTATCCTCGTTTTTGGCGTTGCCACGAACTTAATCGTCACAGCCTTAGGCGCTTATGTGCTTTCTAGAAGAAATGTCATGTGGAACAAGGTCTTCATGTTCATCGTCGTGCTCACCATGTTCTTCAGCGGTGGCCTTATCCCGATGTATCTCGTCGTGAAAGGGGTCGGATTAATCGACTCCTTGTGGGCAACAATTTTACCATTCGCGGTGAATACGTTCAATTTAATTATTATGCGTACGGCCTTTATGGCGGTTCCTGAAAGCCTGGAAGAATCCGCCAAGATCGACGGTGCCAACCATTTCCACATCCTTTTCAAAATCGTTATTCCGCTGTCTATGCCTGTCATTGCCGTTATGATCTTGTACTATGCCGTTGAGAAATGGAATGGCTGGTTCTACGCCTCCATCTTCCTGAAGAACCGAGATTTGTATCCGTTGCAGCTCACCCTCAGGGAAATCTTAATTGCGAACAATACGGATGCCATGTCTGCCGGAGCGAATGCGGCCGATCAGTTCCAGCTTGGAGAAACAATCAAATATGCCACCATCATGGTAGCCTCTGTGCCGATTCTAGTTCTCTATCCTTTTGTTCAAAAGTACTTCGTAAAAGGCGTCATGATTGGTGCTGTCAAAGGGTAAAAGATAGGCGTCGTCTCCTCCATCACGGAGGGACGACGTTTTCAGTTATTCGGACAAAATAATTTCCTCCGATAGGCTTACGCAGAGACTCCCTTTCAACTTGGCCATACATTATAGAACAGAGTCTCTTTTCCATTCGTCAGGAGGAATCATCATGCATCTAGATCTAGGCTGTGGCGATCATAAACATATAAACTTCTTTGGTATTGATAAGGTGGACGCTCCTGGTGTTGATTTGCTATGTGACATAGACAGTGGTATTCCACTGCCCGACAACACTGTTGAATTTGTGATGGCGAGTCGCAGTCTGCCGTATGTGACTGATCTTCCAGCGGTCTTATCAGACATCTATCGCATCTGCAGTCACAAAGCCATCGTATGTGTGCTGGCACCGTACGCGCACCATTTTCGGCATGTGTCTAACCCGTACTTGAAGCATAAATTTGATGAATATACCCCGCGTTATTTCACCAATTCGTTTCTTCAACCGCCAGGCGGCCAGGTCTGTCCCCCAGTCCCCGACTACAACAATGAGAAGGTACCCTATGATTTCCGCCTGATCCGTATGGAATTTTTTTACGAACCGCCCTATTCCACTACGTTGTACGAGCAAGATGAATTGGATATGTTACAGTATGTTCAACCGAATCTAATTAGCGAAATTATGTATCATTTTGTTGTGTTGAAACAAGAGATTCCAGTTAAGGAATGGCATCGGATCTGCCATCAATCTTATTTTGAGCCAGACCGAGTCTCCTCACTGCGACTTCAAACGCCTTTACCAGAAGTTCCCGCTGAATCCACTGTTCCTGACGATACGACAACAAACAACAGTCCCCTGCCAACCCCCGAAAAATCAAAAGTGACGCCTAAGAAGAAACCAAAATCATCCCGCTAATTTTTTTCCCTGTAAATGATCATGTTTTCGAATTAAGCTCATATCTTAACACCATCGGTCTAATTTCCTATCCAACTCAACCCGTTTACTCACCGGCATCTAGGTGAACGGATTCATCTAGGGGGTGACAATCATCGCTTTCGTCGTCAGGGCCACACTTAATGCAACTGGCGCGATTACGTTCACCGGGAATACACTTGGCCTAAGTCGATCCGATACTGCAGGTCAACCGGGAACACTAGACAGCATTGGTGCTTTTACGACCACGAATACCGCGCTAAAATACGGAACCTATCCCTCAGGTACAACCAGTCTTTATACACAGAACAACTCATCAGCCATCTTAACACTTCCTACAGGTAGTACCATCTTGTATGCGGAGCTAATTTGGGGCGGGACCTATATTAATGGCACGGTGAATTTAAGTGCGGCTATTAATAACCCCGTCAGTTTCACTACGCCCGCGGGCACCTTTAGTGTGACACCTGATTCAGCCACGAGTAGTGAATTCGACCTAGGTGGAGGCGCTTCTGGGTATACGCGATCAGCTGCCGTTACTTCACTCGTTCAGCAAGGAATGGCTGGCACCTATACAACTGGGAGTGTTGTAGGAACCATTGTTATTCCCAGTGATCCAACAGCCAATCATGCTGGTTGGACGCTAGCCGTTATCCTTCAGAACACCAGTTTGCCTTTCCGAAATATGTCACTTCGGGTCGGTGCCGTGCTCGTTCAGTCTACCTCTCCCCCTGTCAATACCACGATCACCGGCTTTGCCACACCTGTCACAGGTGCGTTAGGCGGCAGAGCCTTATTCAGCGCTCAGGAAGGAGACGCAAATCGGACAGGTGACCAGGCGTTATTCGGACCGACTAGCGCTTCCTTGGTCGCTTTATCAGGACCCAACAACTTTGCCACTAACTTCTTTGCTTCTCAAATCAATAACGATGCAGGAAACCTCAATACGACAGGTACATTCGGCTCACTGAATCAGATCAACGGAACGCCTGGCACGAATATCAGTGGAGGCAGGCAAGGCTGGGACATTACGAACGTTGATATCTCTGCACGACTAATTAACAATCAATCTTCAGCAATCTTGCAGCTTACCACATCTGGCGACGCCTATGTCGTTAACGCAAACGGCATTCAGGTGGATATTAATGCGCCTAAGATTAATGTCACCAAAAGCGCGAATGTCAGTGGAACCGTCCTGGGCGACACGATTACGTATACGGTGACAACCAGCAACACAGGAACAGCAAGCGCAGCAAGTATCGTACTTTCCGATGCATTGCCTGCGGGCTCCACCTTCGTCGCCGGCAGTGTCGTTGTCGCTGGCGTAGCCAAACCGACCTTTGACATTACATCAGGGGCTCCGCTAGGCTCTCTTGCGTTCGGCAGTTCCATTACCGTGACGTATAAAGCCACAATCACCAGTATTCCGAGTCCGTCTCAGGTCGCGAATACAGCGAATGCCGCTTTTACCTTCCAAAGTGTCGCAGGCGGTAACGTTATTACGGGCGTTATTCCATCCAATACGGTGACGACTCCTGTTTACGCACCGAAAATTGCCATCGTGAAATCGGCCAATACGGCGAACGGCTCTGTAGGAAGCAACGTCACGTACACGCTTCAAGTGTCCAATACAGGGAATATCGGAGCCATCGTTACGGTTAGTGATAATATCCCTTCTGGCACGGCTTATATTGCAAATAGCTTTAAAGTAAACGGCGTTGCCGTCCCAGGTGCCAACCCGGTAACAGGCGTCAACATCGGAACCGTTGCTGCAGGCGGCACTTCCACCGTCACTTTCGATATTTTAATTCAAGTGCTTCCATCGCCATCTCAATTAATCAATAAGGCGAATAGTACATACACGTTTCAACCACCTGATGGCCGTACCATTAATGGATCTGCTGATTCCAACACACTGACCATTCCGGTCCGATTGCCAAGCGTGAATGCCGTCAAAAGCACGACGGTTATCGATGCAGTCGTTGGGGATACATTCACTTACAGCACTTCTATCACGAATTCCGGGACGGAGAGCGTCACCAATGTCATCCTGACGGATGCGGTGCCTGCTGGTGCCGTATTCGTATCCGGATCGGTTGTTGTTGGCGGTGTTTCCAAACCTACGGCTGTCCCGGGCGGCGGAATCACCGTCGGCACGATTGCAGCAGGCGGTTCCGTCACCGTCACCTTCCAAGTGACTGTTACCTCCCTGCCCGCTTCCTTCCAATTAGCCAATCAGGCAGGGATCTCGTACAGTTCGGGAACATTTAACGGCACTACGTTAACGAATACTGTTACCACGCCAGTCTATCAGCCGCAAGTTTCCGTCACCAAGAGCATCAATAGTACGAATGCCACCGTAGGAGATACACTCACCTATACGTTACTTGTCAAAAATCAAGGAAATATCGCAGTACTACCGACCATCGTGGATACGATCTCACCATCAACCACCTTCGTGGCCGGCAGTGTGACGATTAATGGGGTTTCAAGCCCCGCTTCCAATCCGGCCTTAGGGATTCAACCAGGATCTCTTGCGGCGAATGCGACAACCACCATTACGTTCCAAGTTATTTTAGTGAACTTACCATCGCCTCCAAGGCTCACCAATCAAGCGACGGCGAACTATACGTATCAGCCTCCTGATGGACGTACGTTATCAGGCAGCGTTATTTCGAATACGACGGATATTCCAGCCTCAGCGCCTAATCTCACGTCAACCAAATCGGTATCTCAAACCTATGCCGCAATAGGTGATCTACTTACCTACTCCGTGGATATTAAAAACACGAGTCCCGTTCAGGTCAGTAATGTGGTCCTGAATGATATTGTACCGACAGGAGCCACCTTTCAATCCGGCAGTGTAACCGTGGATGGCATAGCTAAGCCAAGTGCAGACCCTAACGCTGGTTTCACGATCGGTTCTTTGGGTGCGAACGTCACCACGCATGTGGTTTTCAAGGCGTTGGTCACTTCCGTGCCCAGTCCTCCGCAACTGGATAACCATGCGAACACGAGCTTTACGTCCGGCTTGTTCTCAGGATCTGTGACATCGAACACGGTCACGACCTTTATTCAACAGCCGATCGTATCCCTGAACAAAAGCGCAACGCCATCACCTGCCGTACTCGGCGATCTCATTGCCTATACGATTGTCGTTCAGAATTCAGGCAGTACGAGTGCGAACGTAACCATCTTCGATAATATTCCCGCTGGCACAACTTTTGTTGTGAACAGTGTTATCGTGGATAATGCACCCATGCCTGGAGTCGATCCTGTCAGTGGCATTCCTATCGGTACGCTGCCCGTTGGCGCAACTCGGACCGTCATGTTCGAAGTAAATGTGATCTCCCTTCCCACGCCGCAGCAAATTGTGAATCAAGCGACGGCTGGGTATACCTTCACAACGACAGATGGACGTACACTGAGTGGATCTGGAATTTCAAATACCGTCACGGTTCCGGTCTCAGCGCCTAACGTTATTGCCATGACAACCAGCAATGTCAGCACTGCTGTACAAGGAGATACCGTTACTTATACCATCGTTGTGACCAACCAAGGCATTGAGAATGTGAATCATGTCATTCTAACGAGTGTTGCCGATCCAAGCACTTCATTCCTCCCCGGAAGCGTATTTGTCAACGGTGTCAACCTACCGAGCGCAGATCCGTCCACCGGTATTCCTATCGGTATCCTGGCACCAGGTGCGCCAGCTACCGTGACCTTTGAGGTGAAAATCACAATGCCAACGCCACAAATCGTCAACCAGTCAGCCGTCAGCTTTACGTCCGGAACCTTCTCAGGTTCCTCGAATTCCAATAACGTCGTCACGCCTGTCATTCAGCCGAATATGGCAGCTGTTAAATCGGCTAACACCGTCAATGCGACCGTTGGTGATACCGTTCTGTACACGATTGTTGTATCGAATACAGGAAATCTGCAGGGTGATGTAACGGTCACCGATACGATACCTACGGGAACCTCCTTTGTCTTGAATAGTGCGCTCGTTGATGGAACACCGCAACCAGGCGCAGACCCGATTACCGGCATTCATGCGGGTATCATTGCACCAGGTGCTTCCAAGAGTGTCAGCTTCTCCGTGCTAGTTAACACGCTCCCAAGCCCGCAAGTGTTAAGTAATACCGGGACAGCTACCTATACGTTTATGCCGCCAGATGGGCGTCTCATTACGAGGTCCGTATTATCCAATACGGTGTCATTTCCTGTGTCTTCACCTAATGTTCAGGTTGCCAAAAGTACGACGTCCACGGCCTTAACCGTCGGTGATACAATCACCTATAGCACCGTGATCACGAATAGTGGGATTGCATCTGTCAGCAATGTTCTTTTCTCAGATCCTATCCCAGCCGGCGGAACCTTCGTGCCAGGCAGTGTCGTTATTGTTGGTGCGCCAACCCCTGTTGTGCCGCCAAACCCTGCGAACGGGATCAGCCTTGGCTCCATTGCGGCCGGTGGATCTGTCACGGTCTCATTCAATGTCTTGGTCACATCGCTGCCATCGCCAGCGTCTTTTAGTAATCAATCATCGGTCAGCTTTACCTCCGGAGCGTTCTCAAGTACGACCTTCTCCAACACGGTTACAACGCCGATTTATCAACCCATTGTCAGTGTACTCAAAGGTTCCAACACATTAAATGCGCAGGTCGGCGACACGATTGTTTATTCCTTAAATGTATCTAATACAGGAAACTATCCTGCTTCTGTCATCCTGTCGGATACAATTCCAGCAAGTACCACTTTCTTGGTCAATAGTGTATTCGTAGGCAACCTGCCTTGGCCAGGTGCAGATCCAGCATCAGGCTTTTCGATAGGGACCGTTAATCCCGGAGATACCATTCCTGTTTCGTTCTCTGTCGTGATTGATACCTTGCCGAATCCACAAGTTCTCATCAATACCGGGACTGCCAATTATTCGTTCACGCTCCCTGATAATCGCACGTTCAATCGTTCCGTCCAATCGAATTCGGTTACGATCTCAGTCTCAGCGCCAGATGTGCTTATTGTCAAAAGTACAACGGTCACAGATGCTGTTATCGGGGATATCATTCCATATACATTCGTTATTACAAATGCAGGGATTGCCTCTATTCAAAATGTCGTGTTCTCCGATCCGCTGCCTTCCGGCGAATCATTCATCCCGGGCAGTGTTGTCATTACAGGAGCGCCAACACCACCTGTTCCACCTAATCCCGTATCTGGGATTGGTCTTGGTACCATCGCGGCTGGTGGGGTAGTAACCATTACCTTCAACGTCCAAGTCGTTGCACTACCGAATCCTGCACAATTGAATAATCAGGGCTCTGTCAGCTTTACTTCAGGCGTTTTCTCAGCGACTGCGTTCTCGAATGTCCTTACAACGCCGGTGTATCAAGCGATTCTTGCTGCAGTGAAATCGTCAAGCACCACGAATGCCACCATTGGCGATATGGTTATATACTCCATTTCCGTCACCAATTCCGGTAACATTCCTGCATCCGTTTCGCTTACGGATTCGATACCGAACGGCACAACCTTCCAACCTAACAGTGTCGTGATTAACGGTACCACCCAACCAGGAGCCGATCCTTCTGTTGGAATACCTTATACATCCAATCCTGGGGCAACTGACGTCATCTCTTTCGCTGTTGTGATTACGTCCTTACCTACGCCACAAACCATTGTAAATACAGCTACAGCCAACTTTACGTTTATTCCGCCAGATGGGCGCATCATTACAGGAACCGTCAATTCCAATACGGTTACCATTCCAGTGTCCGCACCAAACGTGAATATCGTGAAATCTTCACCAGCTACGGATGCCGTTGTTGGCGATATCGTGATGTACTCTGCTGTCGTAACCAATAGCGGAATTACGACCGTCAATCAAGTACAGTTCTTTGATCAAATGCCAGCTTCCACCAGCTTTGTCCCAGGCAGCGTAACGATCAACGGTGTGACAGCTGCTAACGCAAATCCAGCGAATGGAATTTCGCTTGGCTCAATTCTGCCAAGTAACTCCGTCACTGTGACCTTTAAGGTTACTGTAACTGCCTTGCCAGCTAGTCAAAACCTAACGAATCAATCTTCTGCCAATTTCACGACAGGTGTGTTTGCAGCTTCTGCATTCTCTAACACTGTTACGATTCCGGTCTACCAACCGATCATTTCCGTTGTAAAAAGCGCGAATACCACCAATGCAACCGTTGGCGATACCGTTGTTTACAACCTTACTGTGCTGAATACAGGGAATCTTCCTGCTAATGCCACCGTATTCGATACCATCCCAACAGGCACTGACTTCATTCCGAACAGCGTATTCGTGAACGGCGTGCCGCAGCCAGGCGTGGATCCTGCCACAGGTATTAATGCGGGGACGATCCCAGCAGGGGGCAGCGTCAATGTTCAAGTCACACTTTCCGTGACGGTTGATGCCTTGCCATCGCCTCAGCTGCTTTCCAACCAAGCCACAGCCAATTACACTTACTCACCGCCAGATGGCCGCCAGCTATCAGGCACAGTTAATTCGAATGTCTTAGTCATTCCTGTCTCTGCACCTAACGTCAATGTCGTGAAGAGCTCCAATGTCATTGATGCGATTGTTGGCGATATCATTACGTATACGGTTGTCGTGACCAATAGCGGCATCGAAACCGTAAATAATGTCGTGCTGACTGACCCGATTCCTACTGGAACCACTTTTGTAACAGGCAGCGTCACTGTCGATGGTATTGTTAAGCCGACACTTAACCCTGGTACAGGTGTACCTATCGGCTCGATACCTGCTGGCGGCAGCGTCACGGTGACATTTGAGGTGACGGTCGTATGACGACCGAACCTCAACCTCCCAAACATCTGATTAACCAGTCGATTGTCCGATTTAGTTCTGGCAGCTATTCGAGCCATTCTTACTCAAATATCGTAGATACACCTGTTGTAGGTCCCATCATTACCCTATGTAAGGGTGCCAATACAGGTAAAGCCGAACTCGGCAAAATCATCACCTATGCCATCGAAATCTCAAATAAGGGTAACTTGGATGCACAAGTTACCCTTTTTGACCCTATTCCTATTGGAAGCACATTTATCCCAAACAGCGTTATTGTAGATAATACGCCTGTACCTATGGCTAGGCCCGATTTGGGCATTCCTTTAGGGGCTCTCCATGTTGGTCAATCGATGGAGGTTACCTTTCAAGTTCTCGTCGTTGAAATCCCGCCTGGCCTGCAGTTAGTCAATCAAGCCAATGCGAACTATACGTTCCAAACCGCAAGTGGCCGTGAATCATCTGGGAGCGTAACATCTAATATTGTGACCCTGCCATTCGAAGAAACTAAGATTACATTTTGTAAACGCGCAAATACACTGTCTACTTTCATCGGAGACACGGTCACCTTTTATTTCACGATTACCAATCACGAAGATCATCTCATTCGGGATGCCTTCTTTCAAGATGAGCTCTCCGAGGGAGCTGACTTTGTCACAGGCAGTGTCCAAATCGGACTCGTGACCTACCCGTCAGCGAATCCTTCCACTGGCTTCCCTCTTGGGGATATTCCCGCGAATGCCGAAGTGAAGATACAATTTCAGAATCGGATTACTTCCCTTCCACCATCTGAACATATCGTAAACAAGGCGCTGCTCACCTTTATGAACGGTGCTCATAAGGAACATGTTACGTCTAATCTTGTTACTTTACACGTGTACGATCCTGCTTTGACTATTGTTGAGACTGTCCTTCAGCAAGTAGCTACTTTAGGGGATACCTTGACCTATACGATTCAAATATCGAATCCTGGCAATATCGCTTGTCAGGTATGGTTATCCGACTTTCTTCCTGCGGGCACCTCTTATATCCTTGGAAGCTTAACCATTGATGGTATCCCTTACAGTCAATCCTTCCTTCCTAACAGCATTCCTCTTGGTTTACTGCAGCCAAACCTGCGATTTGTTGTCATGTTTCAAGTTACGGTTAACTCCTTTACGATTTCACCTGATCAGAAAGAGCTTACGAGCAATTCTACGGCGACTTTTACATTTCAACTGCCTGATGACCGAACCATATCTAACCGAGTTGTTTCCAATACCGTTCATGTTGCGCTCCTTCAACCCATGGTGTTTGTCAATTTAAGTGCCTCGCCGCTGCATGCAGAACCTTGCACGATCATTCATTATCGGATAGATGTCGTTAACACGGGGAATTTAGCTGTGAATGATGTGCGGCTATTGGATTGGATATCCCCGTTAAATACACTCCTGCCAGGTTCCTTACGCATAAATGGTGTCGCTGCTCAAGATGTTGAGGTCACTCAGCCCCTGCCAATTGGCAATCTGCCTCCACGAACGAGTACACAGATTGTCTATCAGGCAGCAATCCTTCCTCATCCTCACGCACGACGGCTAACGCTGCGAGTCGCAGCCATCTATGATTTCCATGTTAATGAGCCGATCCATACGAATACTGTTCTGTCCAATGTTGTCGTGATTCGAATTGAGCATGCCGATGAATGAGACAAAAGCCGTTTACATCCTTATTCCCTTCCCTTTGCTGAGGATGCCAAAAAAGGAGCTAAGCAGATTACAAGCTGCTTAGCTCCTTTGTCAAAATATTAGAGTTTATATGTTTCACATGATAAGTTGGCTATATTTGTCCATAAACGCTCCCGTCCTTGGAGGTCGGCTTAGCGTTTATTTTGCATCCTAATTGCGATCATTAATCGCTTTGATGATTTCGACAGGGATTTTCGGCTTACGATCATAGGTCAGCAGCCCATTAATCTCTTGCTCTACATCTGTCAATTGCGTATAGCAATAACCTTGAACAACACCGGAGTTCAGGAGTGGTCGAATGACCGCGCGCAGCTTTTGCTCATAATCCTCATCATTATCTGCACCTGAGTACCCCCAGCCTTCCCATTCGCTCTTCTTGTACGCAATCCCGCCGAATTCCGTGATCAGAATCGGTTGATTCTTGTAAGGGAAGCCCTCGACAAAAATGCGTCGATTCGCAGGCATCGCATGGATCGCTTTATCCGTCGAGCTGTAACGCTCAGCCAGCACTTCTTCGCGCCATTCATAGTCATGAATCGCATAGAGATCCGTATTCACCATCTCCCAGCCATCATTTGAAATGACAGGACGCATGGGGTCTAATGATTTGCTCAAATGATACATCGTAAGTGCATGCTGCTGTTGCAATTTATCGATTTGAATGTTCGGAACACCCCAGCTCTCATTGAGCGGCACCCACGCAATAATCGAGGGATGATTGTAATCCCGCTCCATGGAAGCCATCCATTCTCTTGTAAATTGACCAACGTATTTATCCGAAAACTCATAGGCATTCGCCGCTTCGCTCCAAACGACTAGGCCAAGCACATCACACCAGTAGAGGAATCTTGGATCCTCCAATTTCTGATGCTTCCGAGCGCCATTAAAGCCCATCGCTTTCGTCAGCTCAATATCTTGCTTGATCGCTTCATCACTAGGCGGCGTCAAGTTTCCATCTGGGAAATAACCTTGATCCAGCACCATTTTCAAAAAATACGGTCGATTATTCAAGCACAATTTGCCATCCTCAATGGATACCTTCCGCATTCCGAAATAACTGCTCACAACATCCTCAACTTCGCTATCGGCCAGCAGTGTGAACGTCACATCATATAGATTCGGTTTCTCCGGCGACCACCAGCCACCAAGACCATGATCATTGAAGTCATTCAGGCGAACCTTGCGTGTGCCAGTTGCACTTCGAATGCCGTACACATCTTCTGAAACAAGCTCACCCTTAAAGGAAATAGCCACTTTGAGCTGGTAGTTGGACGCTACTTGTGCAGGGATGCCTCCAATTTCATAGCTAATTTCAATTTGCTTAGCGTCGATATCTGGCGTCATTTTCACCTTATGCAAGTGGGCATTCGCAGAAACGGCCTCGATCCAAACCGTTTGCCAAATCCCCGTCGTTCTTGTATAAAAAATGCTGGCCGAATCCGCTTTCCAATATTGCTTCCCTCTAGGCAGCGTAACGTCTTGGCTGAAGTCGACAGCCTTCACGACAAGCTTATTAACTCCCGGCTCAAGCGCTTCCGTGATGTCAGCTTGAAATGGCGTATGTCCGCCTTCGTGCGTGGCCACCAACGTTCCATTCACCCACACCGATGCGAGGTAATCCACCGCGCCAAAATGCAGCAAAATCCGTTTATTCTCAAAGGCCGGCGGCAGCACAAGCTCACGGTGATACCATACGATATCGTGGAACTCGTTGCTCCCAATGCCACTCAATTGACTTTGAAAAGCGAACGGCACCTGAATCGTCTTCGAAAAGTTATGATTGCCCTGATGCCATTTCTGTTTCGTTCCTACGTTCTCATCATCGTATTCAAACTGCCACTCACCATTCAAATTCATCCAGCTATCTCGTACAAATTGCGGCCGCGGGTATTCGGCTCTCGGTTGGTTGCTCATAGAATGGGAAAACCTCCAATTATGTAATTTAAAAGTTAACTAAATAACGTTATAATACCTGTTTTCATTATGCGATGCCCCGCTTATATTGTCAATATGCGTTATTTAATTAACTTTAAGGTTACATTAATATAGACTTTTTCTCCACTCAATAACTTCTCCATTTAACTTTAGCTGGAAAACCTCCAGTTATTTCTTCACTTTGTTCAATAAAATGTAAAATAACTGGAATTTATGCAGCTAATTTTAGCCTTTTCTCTTTAGTCACGGAAATTATGGATAATTAGCTGTACAAAATCCATTTAATTGCTGCACAGTGAGGAAATCGCAAGAAATAGATGGAGTTTTTCCATTTATTTCGAAATCTTGGTTTTCACCTGCTGAATCCAAACAAAAATGATCAACATAAGAAACCCAAGTTTGTAAACAGCATTCAAACACAAAAAAACTGCCCCCACATAGATCACTCTTCGTGGTGGCAGCTTCTGGTGTCCTAATGCTTTGTTACTCTTCTTGCTCTTCTTGCTCTTCTTGCTCTTCTTGCTCTTCTTGCACTAATACTCTTCTTGCTCTGTTGCTCTTGTTGTTCTTGTTACTCTCGTTGTCGCTAATACCTCATGATACCCTAGTCCATATACCCAGCCATACCGTTTTTCATTAAATACTCCATCTCCGCTTCCAAAATCGTATCCACGGCAAGCTCACTCAGCTTCACGTCTGGACGGCTAAGAATATGATCAATCAGGTCGTCGCTGTCGATATCTACATCACCTTTCGAGCTTTGTTCCGCTTTGGCGATATAAGCTTTCTCATGCTTCAGAACCAGTTCAATTTGCTTCGGGTCCGCCTTTGTTTTGCTGATGATGAATTGAACAAGCTCCTGCTCATTGATTGGGGCAGTCATTCTTCTCACTCCTAGTTGGTTAATTCACCTATTGTACCACAAGTGAGCAAAAAGAGACCCACAGCAACGGGCTGCGGGTCTAAAGTTTATATTTAAAAGGGGGTCGTCTTTTATTATAGGCGATGATCATGAATGCCAGATGAAGATTATATTTCTTTTATATTACAATTTTACATCAATGATGTAAGGAACGATGAACACTTCGTTATTTTGCTGAAACTGTCCCCAAATTTTGTAGATACCCTTTTTAGGAAATTGAATGGAGAACTTCGCGATTGGACCCGAAGTCGCAGCATCATCCGTCGGATGCACATGCACATACTCTTTGCCATCCTCACTAATCGCAACCACATGGCCTGCGCTGCCTAAATAGGGCTGCAAGTTCGTCACAGGCGCTTTCGTCGCCCCCTGTTTAAACGTAAACACCATATCCAGCGGCATCCCCGCCATGACATGGTCAAAAGCCAAGGTAACCTCCTTGTCGCCAATGAGCTTCGTGAGGCTCCTATCCGGCTGCAGCTTCACAGCCTTAGGCTCCTTCCCATTGATGGTGACCCAATGGGATTGCACGGTTTCCCCTAGGCCCGTCGGCGTATAATCAGCGATAAGCTGATAATGGCCGCCCGCGGGGAACGTGGTCTCCACATCGAAGCGTCCCTCGCCCGCGTAGGTCGGATGGAGATGATCGAAGTACGACAGATCTTCGCTCACCACGATGAGATGCATGAGCTTCTCATGCATGATGTCGAAGTTCACGACCGGCCGATCCCATTTATTCTGAATCAGCATCGTGATCGTCGCTTTCTCATTGGGCAAATAGTGCGGTGACACGACCGAAAAATGAGCGACTGCGTCATTCCCATGCTGGTGCGTAGCCGTGGAAGACATCGACATCCCCGCCATACTGGATGGATCGGACATATCAATGGTCGTCGTTGAGGCAGAACCACAGGCTGTTAATAGCATGACCATGCAGCATGTTACAAAAAGGATCGCTTTCATTCGCTTCGGCTTGGCGTGACGGGTGCGGCAAGAATACTTAAGCCTAATGAGCATAGCGCACATAGGAAAATTGCGCCTCCCCACAGCTCCGGCGGCCAGTCGAGTGTGTGGAATAATTTTAAACCTATAAAATATAAGCCCCAAATCAGCACGGGCAGAATAAAGAATACGCCTTTGTAACGCCAGTCGGTGACTTCCCTCTCTTTGATCCCGTGGAACAGGACATCGCCAATAATGCCGCTTATCAGCAAAATCACAATCGATCCATAGTGCGCGAAGCCATCCAGCACCGCTAGAAATATCGCTTCAAACAGGAAGAAGAACGTAACTGTCCCGAATGGGAGCTTCCATCTGCGCAGCACAAACATCAGTGGAATGACGAGAATCATCGTAGTCAACATGAAATCAACAATGGCTCTGCCAATCGCGTCTTGTTCGCGGGCCATCCATAAGTTTTGCCGGAACGACCAGGCATACATCAAGAAGAAAGCGAACACGGTGAAGGTGAGGCCAATGGAGGTTAGTGCCGGCAGCAATTGGCGGAACGTCGGCGCAGCTCCCTTTTCAGCGTGGCTGATCGCCCGATAAGGGCTTGTCAGAATCATCAACGCGCCAGCTAACAATAGCAGATGTGTGGGACTTAGCAGCGCTGCAATATTTTTCTCAATGCCGAAGACCGTATGCCAATACATATCACCAAGTCCGCCGATGAAAAAGAGGATGACTCCAGCTACACCAAGCTTGTAGCCAACGGGGATTGCCTCGGTCCATGTCGCGTAGCGATGGGTGATTTTATTCATGCGAATCATCATAAAAATCCACACGGCGCAAGCCAAATACCCGGAGTATAGAATACCGTGCCATGGTGTGAAAAAGGTTTCAACCGCCCCATGATTATGAGCGAAGCCATCAATAAATAAGCCAATAATGAGCCACATCCCCATGATCATCGTGATCGAGTGCTGGGATGCTCCCGTTCTAACTTGCGATGGTGTTACCGTCATTGGCATCGACACAACCTTCATCTCCCTATCCGATATAGACTAGATTTAACTCCTCAGGTGTGGCTAACCCCTCCTTGATTACTTGCTGGCGCAACGCCAGATATAATTCGGCTCTCGTCGTATTATAGTAAGGAAGAACGAATAGTACACCGATTCCAAGCGCAATGATCCCCAGCAAGTACCAACCGATAAAAGATAAATCGAGAACGAACATACGCCATTTGTGTCCCTTCGTCATCTGATTGCTGAGTTGTACCGCTCGTTTCCGGCCGATGGTTGGGTTGTCACCCAAAATATAAGGCACCATTCTGTACGCATACGTTTTGACGATCCCTGGGATGATGAATAAGAGAAACCAGAGAAAATTCAGTAAGCCAGCCCAAAACATCGCAGCGACAATGCCTAAATATTTGCCGCTTCGGAAGGCATAGAGGAAATAGTTCAATTCAACCTCACCTTGTGAGGCTTGTTTAAAATATTGGTGCGCATTCACCTTAAATGGCGTGATCACAAAGATATTGAAAGCAATGACGCACAACCCTGCCACGATGGCAAATAGAATGATGAAGAGCAGAATCGCAACGCCGACACCACCGCTTATATCTCCAAAATTCGAATCCCCCAGCCCCATATGCATGCCGGAAAAGTGATTCGATGAGTTCGTATTCCAATTCCCCGAACAGCCTCCGATCCCCCCACTAACCAAAGCTAATAACAAACTTACAAGAAATGCTTTCCAATAGGATGTTCGTAGTACTTGTTTAGCTCTGCTTTTTAACTCTTTACGCGACCAACTCACTTAATCACTCCTCAAATTAGCTATATACCATCCTATTTTAACTTACAAAGGACTAGAACAGTACCAATGTTTGCCAAAGTTTTCATTAAGTTTACAACGAAAAAAAGAGCCCACTTACTCGGCTCCCTGCGTCACCCAACAACCAATCCTACTAATTCCGATAAACGGACAGGCCTCCCATTTGCACATAATAGGATCCAAAACTATCTGCCGATGCCTTCGTCGTTAGCACTCTGAGATAACTATAGCTTTGGTTGCCTACCCAAAAGTTCATACGCTGTGTGGCTCCAGGTGCTGTGAAGCCTGTAATGTTTTTCAGCGTTGTCCATGTCGTCCCATTGTTCGATCCTTGGATCTGAAAATCCACCGGGAAGCACCACGTGTCCCCGCTTGAATTCCTCGGATAGAGGACGACTGTGTTAAAAGCCGTCGCTCCCCCGAAATTGATCGATGCCGATTCGCTCACGGCACTTGTCGTATACTTCATGCTGCTCCATGTTGTCAGCGGATCCCCATCGGTCAGCGTGCTGCCTGGCCAACCAGTTAGTGCAGAAGACGTCGTCACTGTCTTGCCTAGCGCGAGATCATTCTGATACACCGAGATTTCGCCAAGCTGCACATAATACGATCCAAAGTTGTCTGCAGAGGTCTTAGTCACATACATACGTAAGTAAGCATAGGTTTGATTGCCCACCCAAATGCTGGCACGTTGACCAGCTCCCGGTGCTTGGAAGCCAACTTGATTAGAGATTGTTGTCCAACTGCTCCCATCATTAGAGCCCTGCACCTGGAAATCAATAGGGAAACAACAAGCAAAATTAGTCGCAATATCGTTTCGCGGCGTAAGAACTACCGTATCGAATTTCGTCGCTGCTCCGAACGGTATAACTGCCCATTCCGTAACCGCACTTGTTGTCTGCAACTGGCTGCTCCATGAGGTGGTCGAGAGACCGTCCGTCAAGTTGCTCCCTGGCCAGCTAGTCAGCGCAGAGGATGTTGTGACTGTTTTCCCTAAGGCAAGATCACTGGATTGCGAAACATTATTCGTAAAACTAATCGTAGCTGTTGCCGTTGAACCACTATTGCCTGTGAATGTGATCGTTTTGGTGTATGGCGTATTTGCCGTTAGTCCGGCTGGATCAATGGTAAAATAGACCTCCTGCTCGCCTCTCAGATTCCCGGAAGGGCTCAGCAAATTCAACCAACCGCCCTGTCCGGTTGCTGTCCAATTCTCCGTTAGTCCGCCGCCTGCGTTGACTAGCTTAATTTTGTGATGCAGATTAACATTTTCATTCGTCACATTTCCGAGTGAAATGGTTGGGTTTGTCACTTTGATTTTAGGAGCTGAAACGGCATTGATGACACCGACGGTGTTCGTTTCGGTAAACTTTTGTACCCCGCCTTTGGAGGCTGTTAATTTCAACTGCAATTGCTTTGAACCCGTAATACCGCTAGGAATCGTGAAGCTGATTGGCTGTGAAACCGTGCTTCCATACGCAACCGCAGACGTAAACGAATTGCTGGCAAATGACGTATACGCACTGGTAGCTGGGTCTGTATAACCAGCCTCCCAATTGATCTGCACCGATGTGCCTGTGTTTAGTTCATCATTGTAAATCAAAACCGTTTGATTAACAGCATTGCCGCCTGTATAGACAGTTGGGCTCGCCCCGATCCGATTCAATTGATCAAACTCCTTATCGAATGCGGCCACAGGCGCGAAGGAGTTCTGATAATAGCTGTAACCATCCCCTTGGATGACTGTCGGATAGTTCGTATCAAACGGGTTGATCAAGGGCCGATACAAGGATACCGGTTTCAAACCGGAAGCCGACATGTCGGACCACACAGGATGGATCGTTGCCTCAATGGGATCAAACGCATATTCATAATTGAAAAACGGTCTGTAATCCGCCACACCTGCGTATCGGGCTCCTCTGGTAATTCGCCCGACTTCCTTCACGTATTGCGCTTGCGAGATGACATTCGGACTTCCGCCAAATGGAGCCGTTGTCAGAACCGAAACCGTTGTACCGTCGGAGCTGATTGTTGGGTATCCGTGCGAAGGTGTCAACGATTCGCCTTCCCCTACTGGTTTCGTTGTCCCTCCGGAATAAATCCCATATAGATTTGTCGTATTGAATACACCTAACGGATATCCGCCTGTGTAATGAAAGTTATACTCATCATCGATGCTTAGATTGGATTGCTGACCATCATTATAGATCGGTCTCGTCGTGTCATAAGCAAGAATAGCCGTGCGAAGATTCGGCATTAACGTAGAAGCATCTAACGCATTCCACGCTTCATTCGTCGATGAATACATGATAAGGGATGGATGATTTTTGACTGCTTTCACCCATTGTGTGACCCATTCTTTGGCATGATTAATCGAGGCTGTGCCATAATCAAGCAGCCGTTCGGGCTGCCAATAGGGTGATTCATCTATCAGCATCATCCCTACGTGATCCGCATAGGTGTAAATCTCATCTGTTAACACGCCTCTGACATGGAAACGCAGTACATTCAGATTCAGTGCCTTAGCTTGATCAATATACGCTTTGATCATTTGGTCAGCCGAAGCTCCAGCTGGGAGATTATACGTATAATTCAGATCATTGGATGTACCTCCTGCATTCAGAAAATCAAGCGTATCCCCTCTGAGATTGGCACGCAGCCCATTTAGCGTATAATAATTCGCACCTGATACACGAGTAAATTGCCGAAAGCCAAACGAGGTGGATAAGGAGTCCACCATCACTGAGCTAGCATCCACCAAGCTGGTTGACAGGTTGTACAGTTTGGGATCCGAAGGCCACCAATACTTCGCATTCGTCCAAGCTATATTCGAGAGAGACACCGCTACACTCGAATTCGCTGGGATCGTCACCGATTGATCGGTCCATGATTTTTCCAAACTTCCCCCATCCAAGGATGCCGCATTTTTCAAAGTCACAGTTTGGCTGGTACTGTTGTTATTCGTAATTGTCTCCTTTAGCGTGATCACATCATTGCTTGGATCCGTATCCCCTTTCAAGTCTGTTATGACTTGCACATCCGTTACGGCAATCTTTGGCTTACTGCTTAAGCTGACGTTGCCTCCGATGCCTCTTCTTCCAATACCTGTGAGATTCTCGGTCCCATATGGATAGGTAGGTTTCCCCGCATTCAATGCATCAGCGGGAAATGAGGCTGAACCGTACACATGAAGCTCCAATGTATTGCTAGACCCAACGGTAACCCAATTCGTAATGTCCAAATCATAGGGAAGCAAGGTCATTAAATAATTACCGGAAGCTGGCAATTGGACGCGGTTCCCGTTGATATAGAGCGCTCCTAAGGACGAAACACCTGCAAAATCCATATAAATTTCCTCACCTGACATCGAGCTAGGAACGGAAAAGTTTGTCTTATAAACGCCATACGTTAGGTTCTGCCAGTCTGCCGGGTAATTATTAGAATTGGTGTCATCCCAGTAAGAAGGTACATTAATCTGATATCGCGTAGTGCCGTTATTGGGATAAAAATTCCAAATCCCATTCAGCGAAACTTGATCTCTTGCGTAGGGGCCAGCATGGACGATGTTACCCCCTGGGAGCAGCAAACTATTCAAAGCGAATAAGATCAGTGTTGCGCATACCATCCTCACCAAGATTTGTCTTGCCTTTTTCATAAAATCCCTCCATTGAATAACGAATTTAGTTTGGTTATCTCTCCACTGCTCCCTTTTACATCGAATAAAACTTGATTTGCCAGTTTCCGTTCTTGCCCGGATTCATCCAAGTCAGCATAATGCGGAAGCATGATGGAAGACCAGCCATTGGTTGATGACCGTCAATTCGTTCTGTCTGCAGCTGGAAGCACTCGCAGTCATATTGCATGACGATATTCTGATCTAACCGTACATGCCCTGGTGAAATCATCTCAGGTTCATTCATCACCATGAAGACACACGACAAGCTATCAACACTTCTTGCCAGCTCAAATTGTTCCTTTAGTTCAACGCGCGAATCACCTCCTCGAAATAGCTTGATATCACGTATCCAGCTTCTTACACCCGCTTCTTCCGGGTAGGCTTTCGCTATATCAAGCGCGAAAGAGACGGAATCGACGTCTAGCTTGTAGTCCACATCAAGAGCTCGATAGTCGGAACCGTCTCTTTGTTCATAACCACCAATCAGCGGTACATTGTGGTGAGAGGATCTAATGTTCCACAAATCGTACCGTCCTTTACTAAACGTCATCTTCGTGTAAGGCTGCATCCCGACATCGATAAGGACCGGCTTACCATCGTAATAGAGAATAAAGTTACCCACATCGTTATGGTTATGGTGGGTTTCCTCATTGTGACCGCCTTTGGCTGCTAGGAAGAAGCCTTGGGAAGAACCTGCATGTTCTCTAGCAATCATGTACGCTGTGTCTGGCAGCCAAACGTCCTGCACATACGGATAAACAGCCGGATGCGCTTTCATTTCGCTATAATCAAAGGCATTTCTCAGAAGTCCATATAGGGATACGATTTGCGTGTCTGCATCCAAGCCTTTCGCAGCTAACAGGGCAGATGCAAATGAGGTGAGATGCGAATCACCGATGCCAAGTCCGTAACGATATACCGTGTATGGGGCTGGTGTAGCCTTGAAACCAGAGTCGGAATAATTCACAACATACTGGCCATCAATGTGTCCACGATATATGAATCGGCCAATCTCTTGAACGAGAGGCTCTTGGAACAAATCCACCTGACCACCGGAACTCCTTTTGACCCAATCACAGAAGTTGCATAACGAACCGCCCGCTCTACTCCAGTAGCCTGGACCTTCCGTACAAGCGCCATCCGCTGGATAGACGTCCATAAAGCAATCCACGATTTGAGCTAATCGCTTGATTGAACGTGTAACCTCACGATCATCCTCCTCCATGAGCAGATAAGTCATGAGTACATTTTCCGAGCACCATGTCGTCCAATTGCTAATCTCCATGCCTTGATCGACCATACCCATCCACCAGAAATCATCCCGCTCCCAAAACGGTTCAAAAATGCGGCGCTTCAATTCAACTTGAATCCGATTCGGAATAAGCGGGCTGATCTTCCGCAATTCACTGCCTAACAGATAATGAATCCACGCTAACATCATCCCCGTTTCTGCAGCAAAAAGATCGATCAATGGCTCTTCGACATTGGGAAGCGGCTCATGCCCTCCTTGCAATGACAAGTAATTATGCGCATGCAGCCACCACGCACTTTCCTCGCACACAAGCCATATCCCATCAATGATGCTATCTAGGAATCTGCCATTGCCTTCGATACACTCTGCGATCACCATCATGCTTAAAGCCTTACGACGCTCAAAATAGTAAGCTTGATAGCCATCACGCTTACCTTCTCGTTCGAATTCCATAAACGAAGTCGCTGGAATGACCGACCACGCCTGACCTAAATAACGTTCACCAAGCTCCATATGGATCCTTCGGACATCCGCCGGTAACGCTTCCCACCTTTCTCTATCTTCAAAAGCAGGCAGATCATTACCACGAAGAGGGGCAGCAAGCAGAATCTTCTCATCGTAAGCTTTCATTTTTGCAGCAAACATGTCATTCGTCTCCTTCGCAACAATTGAAAACACGCTCGCCCCCAGATGTTGGGTAGCGAGCGGTCAAAGCGCTATTCCTTATTTCGATGCGGACTTACCTGGATTCATTGGATCAAAGTTAGGGTATTGAATTTTGGCCGTTTTTCCTGCAGCAATCGCTTTATCATACGCATCATTGTAACGTGTATTTAAGTCGGCGATTCCTTTGTCAATGTCTTGTGCGCCTTGAATGATGGCATTCATCACGAATGCGGAGTCATTGCCTTGCGCTTGAACACCTGTAGGGTTCGGTGGATATACTTTGTCTGTATCCGTAAAGCCAAGTGCCGGCCATTTCTTCAAATTATCCGATTGTTTCGCATGTGAGATCACACTCGGCACCATAACAATACCTAGACCTTTCTCGTGATAACCCGTCAATAGCTCATCACTGTATAAGTAATTCATGACTTTCCAAGCTTCATCTGGATGCTGGGTATGTGCATTCGCCAAGAACCATCTGCCCGCGACGATAATTTGTTGCGCCCCTTTCACAGTTCCGTCAATTGTCGGAATTGGAGCTACATCCCAATCTTCTTTGGTTGGGAATTGCGTCGTGTATACACCTGGTTCTGCATGGGTAAGACCGAAGTACATCCCGATTTTACCAGCAGCAAATTGTGTGCGCAGCGGGTCAATATCTAAGGAAGTCGAGCCAGGGAACATCGCACCAGAGCTATAGAGATCTTTGAATGCATTCAAAGTTGGTTTATAACTGCTGAAATCATATTTGCCTTGTTTAAAATCATACCCGCCATATACGCCGCCATTGCGCATGTTAACGAATTCCAAGGAACGACCGAATGCGGATCCTGGCGATTTTAAATTCATCGCAAAGCCATAAATCCCTTGCCCTTTCAGCTTATCGGTAATTTGCTTCGCATCGGCAGTCAGTTCAGCCATCGTTTTAGGAGGCCCAGCAATACCCGCTTTCTCGAAAATCCCTTTGTTATAAAATAATCGAGCCGTACTGCCAATCGCTGGGATCGAGTACGTTTTGCCGTCTTTCATGTTCACGCCATCCAAGAAGGCGCCATCACCAAATCTTTGCTTAAATTCCGGTGTTAAATATTTATCGAGCGGCAACAAATCACCTTTCGGTAAATGATCCGCATAAGCTGTACCGCCATCGAAGAACACGTCAGGTCCTTCATTCGTTGACATCGCAATATCCAGCGATTGATTATAGTTCTCGGAGTAGATTTGATAATCAATCTTAATGCCATCTTTGTTCGACTTGTTGAACGTATCCACCATGTTCTGCATATAGTCCTGATCATGACGGTTGAGGGTCCACACTTTAATCGTTGTCGTTGTCTTCGGTGCAGTTGATGCGGTAGAAGACGTTGCAGCAGCCGAAGCTTGGGGAGAACTGGTTGCGGAACTTGTCGTTGTACTCGAAGCACAACCTGCCAACACGGACAACGTCAATGGTACTACTGCTAACGTGTAACCGATTCTTTTCTGTTTACTAGTCATCATTCGAACCTACCCTTTCGTTTTTCGTTTTATTGTAACCCCTTACATGTTTACGCTTTCAGTATAACGCAGCTTTTTTTACGAGATAATCAAATATCCTTAGATGTTATGTATGGATTCTGCAGATTGTCGGCTTCGCGATACTCCGTAGGTGTTAATTGAAAGTATTTCTTGAAACAGCTTGAAAAGTAACGTTGTTCTTCATAGCCAACCTTTTCAGCAATTTCCTGGATTTTCAAACTATGGTCCCTAAGTAATTCAGCAGCCTTCTCCATTCGAACCTTGGTCAAATATTCCACGAAGGATTCCTTCATTTGCTGTCTAAATAATTGTCTTAAATAATTGGGATTAATGAATAGCTTCGCAGCCAAATCCCCCAATGACAAACTACTGTCAGCATATGCACTCTCGATATAGACTTTCGCTTTATCAATATAGCTGACCATTTTCGTAGCTCTGCTTTTCTCCATTTCCTTGAAGCAGAGAGTCAACAGCTCCGTGAACCATACCTTCATTTCCTGAAAATGCTCATGCCGGTACAAGTTCCAATACGGATCCGTCGCCTTGTCTTGGAAGAACCAGCCAGCTGGAATGCCGCACTGTTCCATGAGACGTATGAAAGCCATCGTATGATTCATAACAGCAAGCTTAACCCAATGCGGATTCGCTTGGTCATTCTTCTCATAATAGCGAAATACAAGCTGAAGCTGTTCCAGCGCCTGTTCTTTCTCATATAGCTTCACTAGCAACAGGAACTGCTCAAACAAAGCATCCACTTCATTCGCTTTAGGCACTTCGCCTGTACCAATTTCTTCATAGTTAATCAGGATCCTATCCTGTGAGGAAAATGTGTACGATACCGCTTCTACAGCTTGCATATATGACGTATGGACGCCATCTACGGAGTCAGCAATCGCGCCTAAGCCAATTTGTATTCGCAAGGACATCTGCTGTAAGGATTTGGCCAGTCGGACTAAGCTCTGTTGAACCGTTTGGAAGAACAGATGTTTGCGCTCATTCCCTCCAATAATCATCGTCAACTGCCCCTCCTTTTCAAAAAAGGGATAGCATTCGGCCAAGCTCGAAGAGCCACTCATGATTTCATTCACAGCTGCTGTCACCAAGGCTTCATTCATCTGATCGTGCTCGCCATCTTCCCTGCGAACCTTGAGAACAGCGACCAGATAGGCGCTTGACTTACATGCAATACCAATAATGGCTGCTTGCGTTTCGAGTGCAGGAGATTGAATGTCTCCAGACACCCATTTCCGATAGAGTCTTTCGCGATATAACGGTAAACTTTCATTCACCAGGAGTTGAAGCTCTTCTTTATTTTTAAGCAACGAATAGCGTTGTTCGATTTCCAATGCAGCTTTCTGCACACGTTCCACAATGGCCTGCGATTCCAATGGCTTCAGTAGATAGTCCACGACACCAAGCTGTAATCCTCGCTGCGCATACCCGAAATCATCATATCCGCTTAAAATAATAATGTAGACATCCGGGGATTCCGCCTTCAGTTGTTCAATAAAATCAAGGCCATTATACTCTGGCATTTGAATGTCCGTAATCACCAAATCGGGCATGACATTTAGAGCTACCGTCAGCGCCTCATCGCCATCTTTGGCACTAAAGACTTGAAATTCGGGCAGATGTCGTGTGATCGCTTCCATAATTCCTTGCCGAATAATCGGCTCATCATCAACAATCAGTACTTTAAACATAACTCGCCACATCCTCTCGCTGTATTTGCGGAATCCATGCTGTCATACACGTGCTTTCATTCAAGATAGACGAAATCTCAAGCCCATAGCGTTCGCCAAAATATAATTGAATACGGTCGTGTACATTGAACAAACCATAGCCATTGTCTGGGTCGGCCAGCTTTTCATCTAATCGTTTACGCAAAATAGCCAATTTATACGGATGAATACCTGCCCCATTATCCGTTACTTTCAGATAGATGCGTTCCTCGCTAATCCCCACACGAATCTGGATATAACCAGGGCCCTTCATCCTTTTAATCCCATGATAAATCGCATTCTCTACGAGTGGCTGCAGGATCAGTTTGGGCGTCATCAAATGCAACAGACTTTCTTCAATCTCTAAGTCATACGTAAACGCGTCACCATAACGTATTTTTTGAATAGCCAAATAGCTGGACACATGCTCAAATTCCTCTTTGATCGTAATCATCTCTCTGCCTTTACTTAGCGTTGTGCGAAAAAAGGTGGCCAGATCTGTCGCCATTTGGCTGATTTCCTTCTGATCATTTCTTTCGGCCAGCCATTTCATGGAGTCGAGGGTATTATAGAGGAAATGAGGTGTCAATTGCGAGATCAGCGTATTCAATTCGGCTCGCCTTTTCTGGATTTCCTTTTGCTGCACTTTATCCTTTTCCTGCTGAAGCTGAAGAATATAGGTGTTCATACTTTGCACCTGCTCTTGAATTTCCTCAATCATGAAATTGAAAGTACGACTTAATTTACCAACCTCATCGTTATAGGGATAATCAAAGCGAACGTCAAATTGACGAATGCGAACTCGCTGCATGGATTTTTCCAGAATACTTAGCGGACGGCTAATTTGCGTGCTCAACCAGAACCCCAGCAGGAGGCTAATTGCAACGAAAACAAGGACAACCTCCACCACATAGACTTGAATCCCTCGTAATTGCTCCTTCAAAGTTTGTTCTGAGCGCAGCTGAACGATCGTCCACGGAGGTACTTTCGTCTGGACTTGATTGACGAAATAAGCGCCATTGCTTAATTTGACTGTTTTATTTTCTGAGGAGCTTCCCCCTGTTTTCGAATCCTTCAGCTTCCATTTATGTGTCAGAAAATCCGTCATTTCCGCCGAATTATCCGATGCTACAACGTCTCCTTCTTTCGTAACAATAGCCGCATGAATGCCTTTCTCCGATTGCGCTGCCAGGAGGTAGTTCATCAGCATATCTTCATTGAGATTGATCACCATGAGCAAATCTTGATAGCCACTGACGGACATCCGCAGAACGAGAGGAATCGTTTGCTTCGGAACCCGGTATATTTCTTGATCAGATAAGGGCAGCCAGTAGACCGACGCATTCGGCAAACTGGCTATTTTCTGGAAAATCGCCGTATGCGTAAAATCCATCCCAAAAGGAATGGACAGAGATAAATCATAGAAGGTGCTTTTGGGCGTGTAGAGTAACACCGAAGAAACGAATGGTTCTGAATACCGAATTTCAGCGAATACGCTGGAAAAATAGGATAGGGCAGGTGCGTAATATTGCGGCTCCTCATTGATCAAATAATGCTGAGCCATCTCGCTAAACGTGGTATCAGAGCGAATACTATAGACTCGGCCTATCGTTTGTTTCATTTTCTCATCAAAATAATTACTGACCTGTGTCAAAATTTCTGTGGATTGAATTCTGGCCGATTCTCTTGCAAGCGTTACCGAATGACGATAGAAAAACAGTCCTAACAATCCAGTGGATAGTAGGACAAGCAGGAAACAGAGCAGTGCTATTTTCATTTTCAGTCTCGCATTGAGCCAAGCATTCATAAGCTTCATCTGTCTAACCATCCTAATCAGCCTTTTATTGAACCCGCCGTTAGCCCGCTAATGAATTGCTTATTGGTAAAGAAGTAAACAATCAAGATCGGAAGCAGCGCGATCGAAGCTCCTGCTGTCATAATGTGCAATTCCGCTGCCGCATTCGCTGAGTATCGTAGACCCACCACCGCTACAGCAAGCGGACGAATCGCCGGGTTCGGTATACTGAAGACGAGCGCGGTCACATAATCATTCCATGCCGCCCGGAAGGAAAATAAGGCAACCACGCCAAGAACCGGACGGATCAGAGGCAGAATCAGGTTCCAGTAAATTCGGAAATAGCCGGCTCCATCCATATAGGCGGATTCATCTAAGTCCTTTGGAACGCTTTTGATAAAGCCTTGTACGAGAAAGATGTTGCTAGCTTGCCCGCCAGTTAACACGAGCGCAAGCCCTACCAAGTTGCCAGTCAAACCAATCGTGTTCATAAGCTTATACTGCGGATATAGAATAATCGGACCAAGTGCAACAAACATAACAGCTAGGTAACCCGTAATCAATAGTTTTTTACCTGCAAACTGGTGTCTGGCCAGTACATATCCTGTTAGCGAGGACGTGATAAGCGCAATGCCCATCGTGAGCACACTTAGTATGATACTATTTCCAGTATATTTAAGAAATTGCGCCTTGCGGAAGGCGACAGCATAGTTCGAGAATAACCATTCTTTGGGCCAGAAAGAGCCCCCTCCTTGCAGTTCCATATTAGATTTAAGTGAACCTAACAAGGTGTAAATGACAGGATATAAAGTAAATACGACAATAATCAGGAGAAACAATGAAAGTCCAATGAGGCCAGCGATCTTCCTAGTCATAGCTGTTATGCCCCTCCTTTAATAAATTTTATCAAGCTTACGGGAGATGTACAAGAATAGAAGTGTAATCATGCCCAAGATTAATCCTGTCACCATACTAGCCGCTGCCCCATACCCGATCTGAGCGTGGAAGGCGGAATTGGGATCGACTGGGAAAAATAATTGATAAATATATAAGAAGACCACTTTCGTCTTCGCAAGAGGTCCACCGCCTGTTAAGACGAGAATGCTCTGGATATCTTGGAAGGCACTCACAATAGCCAGCATAAGGATAACGCGAAGCACAGGCCCTAACATCGGCAGCGTGATATAGAACATACGTTTCCAGAAGGTAACACCATCCAAATCGGCACTTTCATAAACATCCTTAGGAATCGTTTGAAGTCCGGCTAGGAAGTATACCATATAGTTACCTAATCCTCCCCAAAAGGCCACCATGATGACCGAAAACATGGCGAAGTGGTTGCCCAACCATTCGATTGGCGCATGGATGATTCCAAACATCATGAAATAACGATTAACCTCACCGTTATACACGTTCAAAAGCAGATAAAACATCATCGCCATGACGGCGGAACTCATAATCGTGGGACTGAATACGATCGCCTGCAGCAGACCATTTCCGCGAAATCGAATATTTAAAGCCAAGGCTACTAGAAAGGCAAGTGGAATCACAATGAGTAGCTTTCCCAAAACATAGATGCCCGTCACTTGAAGTGACTGCCAGAACACAGCATCTTTCGTTATGAGCTGAACAAAATTGTCGAACCCAACGAATTTAGGTTGATACACACCATCATAATCATAAAAGGCATAGCGAAGGGACCAAATAATGGGGTAAATACTGAGCGATAAGAAAAGCAATAAATTGGGGACCAGCATGACATATATGGATGCCTTCGATTTCAAGTCCATCTACCTCGTTTCATCTAGGAAATGACCATTCCCGTTGTAGTTAGCGCTTACAAATCAACTCTACCACAACTAAGTCTGTATCCTTTAGGAACAAATGAAGAGGTTATGTTTAAAATCTGCAGTTTTTTCTGAAGGTTAGGCGCTTAAGACTTTCTATATTCAGACGGACTTTTCCCCTCCATGGCTTTGAAAGCCCGGCTGAACGTTTGAATATTGGTATACCCCAATGTGTCGGCAATGTCGCTTAACGAAGCTGTCGAAAATTTAATTAAATTCTTGGCTCTTTCCATCCTGATCTTCTGTTGGTAGTGGATGGGTGTCATGTTAAACTGCTGCTTGAATAAGTGAATCAGGTGGAATTTGCTGATGTGATAATGTGCAGACAGATCGTCGAGCTTTATTTTACTATTCACATTCAGCTCTAATTCCTTCCGAATGCTCATGAGCATATCCGTATGTTCATTCAATCTCATTTGACGATCCCAGTACTGCTCTCGCATAAGCAGAGCGAGCAATTCTAGGAGGCAGCTCTTCATTCGCAGCTCTGAAAAGGGCTGCTTCGTCTCGTACTCGCGGATCAATTCAAACAGCAGCCGCTCCAATTCAGCTGCATGACGGGGGCGAATATGATTGGGTAAATCATAAGGAGGAAATGAAAGTTCATCCGTTCGAAACCACCCCTGCTCGGCAGCGGTCATGTCATGGAACTTTTTGAATGAAACGGTAACTTCATGACGGTCCGGCAGCATATGCAGGTCGAAATGCACATGCGGTTGGCGTATGTGTTTGGATTCATACATCTGAATGGCATGTCGTTGATTAGGCTTAAAAAGAAAAAAGTCGCCAGGTAAGCCTAGATACATCACGTCTTCGACGGTAATGGCAAGTTGGCCTTCCATCACATACAGGAGTTCATAATCCCAAATCACGCGTTCCTCAACCGACCACCGTTCATCAATGGGGCCGTCCATCGCAACACGAATAAAGGGTGAGACATTATCTAATCCGGCTAACATTCGCACATCACTCCACAATAAGTGTTAAATCATTAGCAATCCATGCTAACGAAAATTCCTTATTCCTATTGTACAATGGTTTGCAGATAACACAATAATTGATAATTGAGGTGCTTCGATGAACATGCCATTTGGTTTAGGATCTAGCTTATCTTCTGCTTCACTCGTCAACAACGTTCGCAGTCGTTCTATCTCGGCAGAGAATCCCAATGGAGAGAAGGGAAAAGGCGGTCAGGCCGCGAATCATCTTGGCGTCGGCAGAAAAGGACGCCCTTTCATTCCAATTCCTGCTGGTGCAACGATAACACTGGCGGAGATACAAGGCCCGGGAATCCTTCAGCATTTCTGGCTGACAGTGGCTGATAAGATGCCAAACTGTTATGCACAGGAAGGCAGTTATCTGTTCCGGGATCTGGTTCTGCGCATGTATTGGGACGGCGAAGAGCTGCCTTCTGTAGAAACGCCATTAGGAGATTTCTTTTGCAACGGCTTTGGCATTCGTACGAATGTGAATTCCTTGCCCATTTCCGTAAATCCAACAGGGGGCATGAATTGTTATTTTGCAATGCCGTTTCATAAATCGGCGAAGATTACGATTGAGAATCAGCATACCGAGGAGATTAGCCATCTATTCTATACGGTTAACTACACGTTAGTAGATGAACTTCCACTCAACACCGGGTACTTCCATGCACAGTGGCGTAGAACCCGCAGTACAGAAACTGGGCAGGATTATACCCTTCTAGATGGGGTTCAAGGATCAGGTCAGTACATAGGAACTTATCTGGCGTGGGCAGCACTTGAACGACACTGGTGGGGTGAAGGAGAGATTAAATTTTATCTCGATGGCGACAAGGAGTGGCCGACCATTTGCGGAACAGGCGTAGAGGATTACGTAGGTGGCGCTTGGTGTTTTACAGGAGAGACAGAGCCTGAATCGTATTCGACACCATTTCTAGGCTACAAATACTATAGTGAGTCTGCGAAGGTGGACAGATCCTATGGGCAAAAGGTTCCCATGCATGGGATGTATCGTTGGCATCTGCCAGATCCGATCCACTTTGAAAGCGATCTCAAGGTGACGATTCAAGTCATCGGACATGACTCGAAGCAGCTATTTGAGCGTTCGGATGATATCTCGTCTGTGGCCTATTGGTATCAATTAGAGCCGCATGCTGTATTTCCAGCTCTTCCATCTGTTTCAGAGCGATGGCCTAGATAATTGGAGTACGACAACAAGGTTGCCCTTGATGTGCTGGGCAACCTTGTTTATAGTGCTGATAGTAAATAAGACAAACAAAGCTTTACATAATTAAAAAGAGGTCAGCTAGTTTTTCACTAGTTGACCTCTTTTAGCTAATTTACAAAGGATAATGACAAGCGGCCCAGTGCCCCTCACGGATTTGCAGTAATTCTGGCTGTTCTTCTTTGCATCTTGCAGTTGCTGCAGGACACCGCGTGTGAAACCGACAACCCGAAGGCGGATTCGCTGGTGAAGGAATTTCCCCTTGGATCTCTATCCATGCTCTTTTTTGAGTGGGATCGGTCGAGGGAATCGAAGAAAGCAGCCCCTTCGTGTAGGGGTGGGAGGGGTGCTGAAATAACTGATCGGTTGGAGCAATCTCGACGAGTTTACCTAAGTACATGACACCGATTCGATCGGATAGATGGCGAACAATATTCAAGCCATGAGCAATAAATAAGTAGGTTAGCCCTAGTTTTTTCTGCAGATCCTGCATTAAATTTACGATTTGTGCCTGAACAGATACGTCCAGTGCAGATACGGCCTCATCAGCAAGGATGAACTTTGGATTGAGAGCGATCGCTCTCGCTATACCAATCCGCTGTCGCTGCCCTCCCGAGAACTCATGCGGAAATCGATCATACATCGTGCGATTTAAGCCTACTAGCTCCAACAATTCTTCTACTTTTGCCCGTTTCTCTGTCTTGCTAAATGAATCATGGATATCGTACGGTTCGCCGATAATATCGCCAACCTTCCAACGCGGGTTCACAGAACCGTAGGGATCTTGGAAAATGATCTGCATATCTCGGCGCGCTCCTTGCAATTCTTTGGTCGAAAGCTTGGCTAATTCCTTTCCTTCGAATAGAACCTTACCCTCTGTTGCTCTCTCCAGCTGAAGCAGAACGCGGCCTAAGGTTGATTTGCCACTGCCGGACTCACCGACTAAACCAAAGGTTTCCCCCTTCTTAATCGAGAAGGAAACATCATCAACTGCCCGTATATTGGATTTCGATCGGCTGAATGTGCCTTTTCCAATCGGATAAAATTTACTTAAACCTTTAATCTCGAAGAGTGTCTCGCCAGGTGAAACCTGATTTCCAATTTCATCAGAAGATCCTTGATCTGTATACGTATTTGTATTTGCAGTTGTATCTACAACCGCTGCATCCTGCACCCAGTCTTCAAGCCCCACTAATTCTTCCGCATACCAACATGCCGTAAGACGTTCATTGACTAAGCGTAATGGCGGGCTGTCTTTCGCACATCGTTCGGTCGCAAACGGACATCTAGGATGAAACCGGCAACCTGAAGGCATATCCGACAAATGGGGAATCGTACCTTCAATGGAGAACAAGCGAGCTGTACGATTGCTATCCATCGTCGTAATCGATCGCAGTAACCCTCTCGTGTACGGATGGTGTGGTTTATCGAACAATTGTTGAGCACTCGCTTGTTCAACGATTTGTCCAGCGTACATCACAATGATGGTATCCGCCATCTCAGCGGCAATCCCCAAATCATGTGTGATGAGCACTATGGACATATTGAACTCTTCTTTCAACTCCTGCAGCAGATGAAGGATCTGCGCTTGAATCGTCACATCGAGTGCCGTCGTAGGTTCATCTGCAATCAACAGCTGTGGACTGCAGCTCAATGCCATAGCAATCATCGCTCGCTGCAGCATTCCGCCTGAAAGCTCGCCAGGGTATTGGTTCATCCGGATTTCTGGCTCTGGAATGCCAACACGCTTTAATAAATAGACAGCCCGCTCCCAAGCTTGTTCACGATTCCCTTGGTTATGCTGAATGATTACTTCGATAATTTGACTGCCAATGGTGAAAACCGGATCGAAAGCAGCCATGGGCTCTTGGAACACCATAGCCATTTTCTTCCCGCGTAATGCTCGAAGTTCTTTCTGTGATAAAAGGGTTAAATCCTCGCCATCGAGTACGATTCGACCGCCGGATATCCGACCATTTTCATAATCGATTAAGCGCATGACTGATTTGGAAGTAACCGATTTGCCGCTGCCAGATTCTCCAACGAGACAGATCGTTTCTCCTACGCCAATTTTCAAAGAAATGTCTTGAATGGCTGTGAAAGATCCCTTATTGGTTTTAAAAGCTACACTTAACTTGTCAATCTCCAGCAGTTGCTTCAACTTGCGCCGCCTCCTTGTTATGCTCATCTCTGCTTGGGATCCAAGGAGTCACGTAGTTTATCACCAATTAAATTCACAGATATAACGAATAACGTGATGGCTAGGCCGGGAAACGTACAAATCCACCAAGCCACTGTGAGGTAGCCTCTCCCTTGCGAGAGCAGCGCTCCCCAATCGGGGATTTCTTTGAGCACACCCAGACCAAGAAAGCTTAGCCCTGCACCGACCAATATCGATGCACCCAAGCCGATTGTAGACATCACTAAGAGTGGTGACCAAGCATTAGTTAGCACATGGCGAAAAAATATACGTACTTTAGACGCTCCAATAGACCGAGAAGCTGTAATGAACGAGAGATTCTTAATACTCAGAATCTGACCTCGCATAACTCTTGCATACTGCGGTATGGACGCTGCTGCAACAGCAAAAATCAGATTAAATAAATGAGGACCCAGTGCGGCAGCTATCGCTAACGCTAACAGAATACCAGGAATCGTCATAAGCACATCGATAATCCGCATGAATATGGTGTCAACAACGCCACCGATGTACCCAGATAATGCCCCGATGGTTCCCCCAATGATTCCCCCTGCGAGTACAGAAGAGAAACCAATAATGAGAGAATCACGGCTGCCATAAACGACAAGACTGAATATATCTCTGCCAAAATAATCCGTTCCAAATAAATGAGCTTTGCTTGGCGCATGCATAATTTGATCAGCGAGCATCGCAGTCGGTGAATAAGGTGCAATCCATTGCGGAAATAGGGCGCAACCGATAATAAACAAGGCCACAATAGCCGCTAAATAAACCAGGATTTCTGATGCGTTAAGGGTCCTCGGTATCTGACTAATGCGAAGAGGCCATTTCTGCCTTTGCCAGATAGGTCTTGTGGAAAGAACATCCTTCATTACCTCTCATCTCCTCTCCAATAGGCTTTCATATCCGAACTAGTGTGTTCGACGAACTCGTGGATCGATGAATACATAAGAAATATCGACTAGCAAATTAACAATGACATAGATAATTGCTGAGAAAAAGACAACGCCCTGAACAACAGGCAAATCTTTGGACATGATGGCGTCCGCGAGAATTCGGCCAATCCCTTGTCTGGAAAAAACGGTTTCGATCACGACCGTACCAGCCATCAGATCTCCGATATGAATGCCAATAATTGTGACCGCTGGTATTAATGCATTGCGAAGCGCATGTCGATACATGACTAGTCGTTCAGAAAGCCCTTTGGCACGCAACGTCACAATGAAATGCTCATTAATCACTTCTAGCATCGAGTTGCGAACCATGCGAACGATAAATCCAGCTCCAATAAAGCCAAGTGTAAGTGAAGGAAGCACAAGGGTAATTAGCCCGTTTGATCCCATTGCCGGAAACCAACCTAGGGATACCGAAAAGATCAGAATCAGCAGGATACCAGACCAGAACGTTGGCATTGAAATGCCGAACAATCCAACTATGCGAGCCAGAACATCGATCCATCGATTGCGGTGTACAGCGGAAATGACACCAAGCCCTACACCGATGATTGTGGAAATAAGCGTACTGGCTACAGTAAGGGCCAACGTAGCAGGAAGATGTTTCAGAATCTTGGGTAACACTGGTTCACTATTCAATAGCGACTTACCGAAATCCCCATGGATCATCGCCATGAAATAGTGCCCAAATTGAACGTAGAAGGGTTCATTCAGTCCGAGCTGATGTCTTAGGTTGGCAATCGCCTCCGGTGACATCGAGGCTGGATCAACCATAGAGAGCACTGGATCTCCGGGAAGCACATACAGAATACAGAAAACAAGGATTAAGGAACCAAGGATGACCAGCAAGGAAACTACTAGCCGCTCTGTTAATATCCTGCTCATATCGATTAGCTCCTTATTTCGTTATTTTTGAATAAACGTATCATTAAAGAGCGGGTAACCCAACGAGTCGAATTTCAAACCTTTCACGGTCTTCGATGCGGCAACTGTGTAAGGGAACACGTAGATCGGTATGATAACGGCATTATCAATAATAGATTTCTGAACTTGTTTGTACAGCTCTGCGCGCTTCTTATCATCAGGCTCAACAGCCCCTTGCTCCAGCCATTTATCGACTTGCGGGTCTGCAAGGCCAGGCAGCGTTGGGCGAGCCTTTGGATCGCTCGTATGGTAGAAAGCGTAAAGTGCATTGGGATCTGAGTTCACCTGGCTGTTGCCATAAATATCGTAGTCACCTTTGGTATAGACGACATTGGCTGTATCCTTTGTAATTTCTACTTCAGCAACAATCCCTACTTGTTTCAACTGCTGTTGGATGATGACTGCGATGTCATTACGTTTCTCACGATTTGGTGATCCGTCTACATAATGCAAAGTAAGCTTCTTACCATCTTTGATACGGATGCCATCTGCACCTTTGAGCCAACCTAGTTCATCCAGCAGCTTATTCGCTTTCGCAATATCTGGTTTAACGCCATTTTCTAGTGATGCATCATACCCGAAAACTCCCGGAGATAGAGGTGACCAAGCACGTGGATACGTTCCTAAATATAATGTTTTGACAATTGCATCCACATCGATTGCTGCTTGAAGCGCTTGCCGGGCTTTCAATTCACCCCATGGTGCTTTTCGTTGATTAATAAATAACGTATAGGGTAAGCCATTGGTATTGACTTGGAGCACTTGGAGACTGGTATCTGTTTTCAAAGAAACAATATTCTGCGGAGGAATCGTCTCTCCAGCAAGCACTTGTTTACTCTGAACACTACCGATCCGAGTCGCTTCTTCTGGAACTATACTGAATGTAATTTGGTCCAAGTAAGCTTTCCCTTTATTCTCAACAATCTCAGGTGCCCAGTTATAGTCAGGGCTGCGTTTTACTTGAATAGAGGCATTCTCATCCCATTTTACAAAAGAAAAAGGACCTGAACCTACCGGGTTTTTACCAAATTGATCCCCATATTTCTTGGCAGCCGTAGGTGATACAATCCCAAGTAAAGCTTGGCTTAGATTACCTAGGAACGCTCTGGAAGGTGTTTCAAGATTAATCTTTATCGTGAACTCATCAATTACCTCAGACGATTTATAAGGCTTAATTAAAGCTACGGAATTCGCTGCCTTCGTTGCAGGATCGAGAATGCGATCGTAACTGTATTTCACAGCTTCGGCATTAAAAGGCGTTCCGTCGTGAAACTTTACATCTTTGCGCAGCTTAAACGTGTAGCTTAAACCATCTGGAGAGACCGTCCAATCGGTTGCAAGCCACGGTTTAATCGTGCCATCAGGCAATTGAACAACCAAGCTATCATAGATGGTGCGAAGCACCCTTACGGCAACGGCAAGCCCACTGCGATGCGGATCTAAGGAATCAGGGGAAGTTGCAAGTGCATAAGTAAGCTCCCCGCCGATAACCGCCGTTTGTTTGCCTTCTTGTTTAGGGCTTGAGGATGACGATGCATCCGAGCCTCCACTGTTTGTTGAACCGCACCCCGTTAATACCAGTGCAATAGCTAACGATAACGCACTAAATTTGATCCAGCCTTTTGTTCTATTCATTTTCAACGCTCCCCCCTAAATTCGCAAACTCTATTAGTTATTTACAGTCTCTTTCGCATAACGATTTGTTGGAAAAGGAAGACCCAAATTACCGCGAAGCGTATCCGCCTCATATTCCGTCCGATAGATCCCTCGTTCCTGTAAAATAGGAATGACCCCATCAACAAAATCATTCAACCCATTAGGAACGCCCGATCCCACGATGAATCCATCTGCCGCTCCGCTTTCGAACCATTCTTGAATACGATCCGCAACTTGTATTGGCGTACCAATGAAAAGTGGACGCGGTGTAGCTGATTCCAATGCGACTTGACGAAGGGTTAGGCCTTTCTCCTTTGCATTCTGTTTAATACGATCTGTTGTGCTTTGGAAGCTATTTTTACCCAACTCGCCTAAATCTGGGAACGGAGCATCCAAACCATATTGGGTAAAATCATGATGTTCAAAGAATCGGCCCAGATAAGCAAGTGCTTCCCCAATTGTCACCAAGTTGGCCACTTCCTGGTATTTACGCTCTGCCTCTTCTTCCGTTAAGCCAATGATCGGACCAATCCCAGGCATAACGACAATCTCTTCGGGATTTCTTCCGAAGCCCGTTGCTCTGCCTTTCACATCCTCGTAAAAGCGTTTCGCATCCTCAACGGTTGGATGGCCTGTAAAGATCGCATCAGCCTCTTTGGCTGCCAAATTTTTACCATCTTCAGATGAGCCTGCCTGGAAAATAACAGGTCTTCCTTGCTTCGATCTTCCAATATTAAGCGGTCCCTGTACGGAGAAAAATTCGCCCTTATGATCTAACCGGTGTAGCTTTTCCGGATCGAAGAATACCCCCGATTGTTTATCTCTTGTAAAAGCATCATCTTCCCATGAATCCCATAATCCTTTGGATACCTGCAAATATTCAGATGCAATCCGGTAACGTTTGGGATGATCTGGATGCTCCTCTAGCTTCTTATTGTAGTTCAGCGCTGAGCCTTCCAACGGGGATGTAACCACATTCCAACCTGCTCTGCCATCGCTGATATGATCGAGCGAAGAGAATTGTCTGGATACGGTGAATGGTTCACTATATGACGTAGATAGTGTACCTACCAAACCAATTTTGGAAGTTACCGAAGCGAGTGCGGATAAGATCGTAATGGGCTCGAACCGATTTAAGAAATGAGGAATCGATTTCTCATTGATGAACAACCCGTCTGCGATGAATAGTAAATCAAATTTACCCGCCTCCGCTTTTTGTGCTTGCTGTTTGTAATACTTGAAGTTCACACTGGCATCAACAATCGCATCCGGGTGTTTCCAAGATGACATATTGCCGCCAACCCCATGAATAATTGCACCGAGTTTCAATTGTTTTTGTTTTGGCATCCTAATTCCTCCTCATGATCAATAACTATAATTCCAATTGTTTTACTTGGTTTTAATCTCTATTTGTACTGTATCACCGGCATTTAGAGCGGTCAATCGTAGATAAAGATGTTCTATTGTTAAATAGATTTGTTCTATGTAGCGATTTTTTTCCAATTGAATTCCTTCAATACATCCAGAAATAAGTCTGACACATAGAGACTGGATTCTTTCAATGTAACGAGCGTTGTACGCAGCGACAGCCCTCCTAATGCCTGAATATTGATAGGTACCAGATGTCCCTCTTTCACTTCTTGGCGTACACACAGTTCTGGCAGAAAGGATATCCCCATTCCTTTGGATACAAGTTTCTTGGCTGTTTCCAAATTATCGATTTGATATTCAATTTGAGGCGGATGATCCAGCGTGGCAAAAAGTCGATGAATCTTTCCCCAATCCAGTGACCCACATTCAAAGAAGACAAGAGATTCACGACTTACATCATTCATGGTCAAAGGTTTCTTTGTCACAAAAGGATGGTTAGGATAGACGAAAAGACGAATAGGATCCTCATAGTAACCCAGATTTTC
The DNA here is from genome assembly GCF_001700435.1 of Paenibacillus pectinilyticus. Classification (GTDB taxonomy): domain Bacteria; phylum Bacillota; class Bacilli; order Paenibacillales; family NBRC-103111; genus Paenibacillus_E; species Paenibacillus_E pectinilyticus. Next base: position 177,890 of record NZ_LYPC01000027.1, on the reverse strand, counting down.
TACATACGGATGAGTCACATTACGGACAAATCCAATATCAATTTCTTTATTGAGCAGCATCTCCAGAATGACTTCTGTTGGCGCAGTTGTTAATTTGATTTGGAGTTGAGACCGTTGCTTTTTAATAAATGGTAGAATTTCTGGAATGACATAATTGGAAACAGATACGGTGCATCCGACTCTAAGTTCACTGAATGCTTTGTTTACATGTTGAATCTGCTGCTTTCCCTTTTTATAGGTTTGAAGTATTTGCCCAGCAAATGGAAGGAATTGCTTCCCTTTATCTGTCAGAGTGAAGTTTCTCCCTTCTCTCTCAAATAGCAGGGTGTTCAAATCACGTTCCAACGATTGAATACGGGCCGTAACTGAAGGCTGAGATAAGAACAAGGCATCTGCAGCCTTATTGAAACTGTTATAATGAATGACATAGACGAAAGCTTCGAGATTTTCAATATTCATTTGCCTATTACTTCCTCTCTCACTCACACATGCAAGCTCTGATCAGCACGCTTAGAATTGACCGCCATACGCATCCATGCGGCTCCAAGAAGTGTTACGCCAGTAAGTAGGAATACGAATTTGATCCCCATCCATCCTCCAATTCCCCCACCAAGTAAAGGACCAAGCACAATGCCGAATTGACTTGCTGATTGGTTCAAGCTCACTGCTCTTCCTCGGAAATCAGCCTCAGCATATTTCACGATAAGTACATTCAGCGCCGGATATACAGCAGCAAAGAACAAGCCATAACTGAATCGGAGGATGCCAAAGCCAATAAGTTGATGTACGCCGAGCTGCAGCAGATTGCCGATACCACCGCCGATCAACCCAATGACCAATATCTTCTCATACCCAATCCTTCCCCCAATAATTCCCCACCGTGGGCCCATAATAACTGTGGCTACACCCACAGCCGAGAAAACAATTCCCGAGCTAAGTGTAGCTTTATTGACACTGCCGCCGATTTGCACCACATAGAGCGTCAGCAACGGCTCCAGAATCATGACGGAGGTGGTAACTAGTAAAGTTAACCCAAAAACACCCATTAATCTTGTGTTATTAGCAGCTTGTTTCAGGTCTCTAATCAAACGAGGGCGAGCCCCAACAACACGCTCACGTACCTCCTTAACGCCTACGAGTACGATCAATGTGGAAAGCAACGTAATAAGTCCCGATGCGATGAAGCATACTCGCAATCCCATCCACTGGCTCAACACGCCTCCCACAAGCGGGCCAATAATTCCTCCAGCTGCTGTTGCTGTTGATATCACGCCGAGCGCATACCCAACGTGCTTCTCCGGTGTATTCGTACCGACTAAAGCGATGGAAGCAGGGCCAAAACCTGCCATAAGCCCTTGAAAAATCCGAACAAGAATGAACGTGAATGGATCATAAACCAAATAATTAGCAAAATGAGCTAAAGCTAAACCAATACCTGAACGAATTAACATCGGTTTCTTCCCAAATTTATCAGCTAACGACCCCCAAAAGGGCGCACACAGACCACTAATCAGAAAGCTAATGGAAATGGAAACACCAGACCATACTTCAAGCCTATTCTGAATACCAAGATCATTTTGTAAAAAAATAGGGAAAAACGGTACAGAGAGGGTATACGCGATATGGTTAATAAATAAGCCCATCCATAACATATATAGATTACGTTTCCAATAGCGCTCCATTTGTCCCCCTGTCTACCATCTGCGTATGAAAAGAACCTTACAGCCATCAGCTGCAAGGATTTTGGGCGTCATGCAGCATCGCTTTAGCTGAGTATGGAGCGGATAATTTCTATGATTGCGATCTTCTCGAGATCACTTACTAGCGGGCGCTGTTCTTTTAAATAATCAAACAAGGATTTCCTCACATCTTCATCCACTTCTGAAAGTGGCCTACCTCTGCCTTCCCATTCGGGGTGTAGATTCCAAAAATCATCGACCCAATCCCGGCTTAGATTCGTTATTTCATCGGGTCTTTCTGAGAAGTAGCTCAATTCCTCTCCCGCTCCATTGAAAAACACGTAGGTCGGAATATGATTACGTCCGTCTGCATGTAAATAAGCGGCAGCGATATCTTGATTGTCTGGATCTCTGAGTAGAATGTGCAGCTTCAATTTACCTGTTTCATGTTCAATTTTGCCGAATAACGGCAGATTGGCAACCACATCGCCGCACCAGTCATGGGCTAGCACCAACACATCCACCTGCTCTGGAAGCCCCTTGAAATAAGCCGATTCCTGCTCAGTCAGCGTATAGTGTTGGAAGTTCTCATGAAGCCTATCCACGTTTACCTTGGCATTGCTAATAAATTGGTTGTAAGTAAGCGCTTCTTGAAAAGCTCTTTTCCTTCTTTCCACAGAAATCCCTTCTGCTTTTTGAATGCTCATAGCTTCATCCCTCCAAAAATGTTCTTCATACCCTTAGCGCCACCGGCGAACGTTCCCATACACTACTCGGAATCTCCCGACGTAAAACAGGTACAACTTCGGTAGCAAATCGCTCCATCTGCTCCCGCTGCTCCGCTTCCGTTAAGCCATCTACACTGATGCTGACCACTTGATGCCCATAGGCTTGATGGTAATTCAAGATCTTCTCGATCACTTGATCAGGGCTGCCGATCAGTACTGGCCCATTTTTCACATTATCCTCGAGGTCTTTAAAAGGTGAATTATTGTGCTGAGAGGCAGCCGTAGCATGGAAAGCATCGTAATAAGGACGATAACGTTGGATTGCTTCCTCCGTCGTGTTGGCCAGATATAAGCTGCCAAAACCTGAACCAACAATTGCGTGTTGAGGATCATGGCCGTAATGGGCTAATCGCTCGCGATAGTGATCGATTAATGCCTTATATTTTGCCTGTGGGTGAAACGTATTCGAGGAGAAAATGGGTTCACCATATTTCGCAGCCAACTCCGTTGACAAGGTGCTTGATGCGCTGCCATGCCATACGGGGATTGCCTGTTGATAAGGTCTTGGCTGTGTTGTCACACTGTCTAACGGTGAACGGAAGCGTCCCTGCCAGGTTACGTTCTCTTCGTTCCACAAACGCTTCAGGAGTGCATAACGCTCTGCAAGTGATTCCCATTGTTCCTCTTCGGTAATTCCGAAAAGCGGATAGTGGCGTGGGTCGTTGCCTTTGCCAATAATTAACTCTATTCTTCCTCCTGAGAGATGATCAAGTGTGGCATAGTCCTCAGCTACTCGAACAGGGTCGAGCACACTTAGCACCGTAACTGTCGTTATCAGGCGAATGCGGGAGGTCCTCGCTGCGATCGCGGTTAGAACTACCGGCGGGGAGGAAGAGATAAACGGTGCTCCGTGACGCTCCCCCACACCATAAGCATCAAACCCGAGTTCTTCTGCGAGGACGGCCTGTTTCAGCACATTCTCGAACTTCTGATGGGTAGTGAGTGTTTCCCCGTTTATTGCATTTGGTATATTCATCATTAGGCTAAATAAGGCAAATTTCAACGTATTCAAACTCCTTTCTGCGCCGCCTATTTCATGCTTACTCCATTTTGAAAATAAAAAAAGCATGGATTCAATAATCCATGCTTCCGGATGACCAGTCAGCTTTAATTCCGATTAATTCAATATGTTTTATAAGTTTTAAGTTATCATCGTTACTCGGGATTGTCAATTCATGCTTTCAATACCTTTATAGAAAAATTCTATCTATGAATTTCATACATTAATCATATCGATTGGACAATTTTCAGCAAAAAGAGCAGCCCCCCAATAAGGTGAGCTGCTCTGCTTTTGAATCTATAAGCTATTTCTTGTTCAATTTATCATAAATAGCCTTGCCATCCTTGGTAAACCAATCCTGAGACGCTTTGATCACATCTTGTCTGCCGGCCGCGTCCGCCTTTTTAAAATATCCATTCATTGCCAGCCTCTATAGAATTCATCACCTGGGAGGGTATAATCTTTGCCATTTCATCACGAAAAGCACGATGGATAGGAATTGCATCGGCTGTAATCGCATGCACCTAGAACCCAATGATGAATCACATCCTATACATGAGAAAAACTTCTATCGAAGTCCTTCGAGGATGTGCGACCGCGTTTTATAGGTAGTTTTTATCGCCAATTATCAAGACATTTTCGGGAACCGAAAAGTTATACTTTCTAATGTGGTCAAAAAGGACACGAATGCCCCTATCGGGTTCCGTGTCCTTTTTATTTTCATGTAAAATTGTGAGTTACAAATCCCCATATGGGTAGGTATTTGCATCCGCTATAACCGGTTGACTTGGAGTAGCCAGAACAAGGATCTTGCCTTTATCCAGCTCGCTTTCCAACCGACCGGACTCCACATCAGGCACACCGAGCGACCTCATCTTCGCCCGCAACTCATCGCCACGAGATCGAAATAGATTGGCTATAGACGTTAGCACGCCCACTTCCGACATCGTAATTTGTTGTGCATTCGTGTAATTGGCAATGAAGTCCGTACCTTCAGCACTATGAGTCAGTACATAAACATGATCTTTTTCAAAGCCTTCTCTATACAACTGCTTTATTTTATGCTGCGTTTCTTGAAGATTTGATGTGATACTTACTCTCGTAAAAGTACTCATGGTAAAACCTCCTCGTTTTGTAGTTTCTCCATTCTTTCAAGCCTCTGATCCAACCTTTCCAGCAAAACCTTAATCTCCATATTTTCCTGCTCCGCACGATAATTAATGGCCAAGTCAAGGATTGCCTCCTGCTTATCTTTTGCAGCTTGTCGATTCTGACTCATGAGAATGACGGGTGCTTGGAAGGCTGAAATGCAAGAGAGAATAAGATTAAGCAGGATAAATGGGGGTTTATCGAAAGCGAAGCTCATGAGATTAAGAAGCATCCAAATGATTAAAAACAAACTAAAAAGCAGGATAAACGCCCAACTTCCGCCAAATGTTGCTATATGATCAGCCAGCCGGTCAGCCCGAGAAGTCTTCTTCTCCTGCTGCTCAATCAAATGAGACTTAATGTTACCTTTATACGCATTGACCATGGAGGCAATACGTTCTAATTGGTCATTGTCCAGTTTAAAGTTAGGATCATTATCTAATTCATGAAACAGCTTCTCAGGTGTACCATCATCTACAGCTTGAGTCCCTTCCCTCTCTTTTCCTAACTCTTTTCCCATTTCTTCCCCTTCTTCCCTTACCAAAAGTACATGCGTGTACTTATGAAGTCACACCATTTTTTTCTGCCACAAAGGGGTGGGTGAACTGTCCGCGTAAGATAGCCCCTTGTTCCACAACAACCTGCTTGTCCAAAATAACATGATCCAAATAGGCGTTATCTGCGATTGCACACTGATGCATCACGATACTATTTTTGATACTAGCGCCTCGATTCACCTTTACCCCAGGAAACAAAATGCTATTTTCCACATAGCCTTCAATGCTGCAGCCATGCGCGATGAAAGAGTTGCGAATCAAGGCATTGTCATGACAAGCCGTTTCCTCTTCGACCTCTTGCTTTGTATAGACGGAATCTTGGTTAATCATAAATTGATGCCATCCATGCGGTTGCAGGAGGTGCATACTATGGGCATAGTAACTATCTATCGAATCCATAATCGCCACGTACCCATGATTGGCGTAGCCTTGAACATCCATATCGGCTAAGTGGCTCCAGATGACATCTTTCAAGTACCTCTCACTTCCACGCCTCATACTCTGCTCGATTAACTCAATTAGTAGACTTCGTTTGATGATCATCGTATCCAAATCAATATTCTGAGGTTTTAAGCTTGGCAGAGCATGGTAAGTAGGCGTGACGCTGATGACTCTACCCTGATCGTTCATTTCCAGGTTATAGGCATGACCAATATGGGCATGACGATCCATTTCCGTTAAATGTTTATAGAGAATCGTAATATCAGCGTCGTTGCTGAGATGGTAATCGACCATATTTTCAAAATTCATATGATAGATGACACTGCTGGGTGCAATCAGTATATACGTTTCGTTGCAATCTCTTAACAAATCAATATGACTGTACAGATGTAGCAAATCCCCCTCCGTATCCTTAACCAGATTGCCAATCGTAGAAAAAGGAGGAAGAACAGTTACACCGCCCTCCGTGGTCGTATCTAAGCCCCAATGATGCCCATCACCCACATGATCGAGCAGGGAGTCTGCTTTGGCATTCGACAACAGCATGACCTTCTGAATACCCGAATTGCTCATATTGGAGAGTGCGAAGTCGATCATCCGATAACGACCGGCAAAAGGCACGGCACCCACACATCGATTGCGTGTTAGCGTAGATAAATCATCTTGCTCATTCATCAAATTGATCATTCCAAGAACATCCTTCATCGTTCTCTCATCCTTCCGAAGGGATATATTTGAAGATAACTCCTGCAAGTGGCGGTATGTTAACCATAATACTGTAAGGATTGCCCTGACAGGACCATTCCTGGGTTTCCAACATGTTCGCATTGGTCATTCCTGATCCGCCAAATTCCGGCTTATCGCTGTTAAAGACCTCTTGGTAACGTCCAGGCTCCTCAACCCCAAGGCGATATCCTTCATGTGTTTCAGGCTTAAAATTGTTAATGATAATAAGCTGTTCATTGTTCGTCTTTGATTTTCGTAAGAGTATCACGAGACCATCCTCTTTATCGTCCGCATTTAAGGATGTAAGGCCATTCTGCTCGAAATCAAGTTCCCATAAGGCTTTTTCCGCTATGTAAAAATGATTCATCTGCTTCACAAATTCCGCAAAGTGCTGGTGCTCTTCAAATTGCAGCAACTCCCATTCCAAGGAGCCCTCTGAATCCCAATCATCCATTTGACCGAATTCATTGCCCATAAATAGCAGCTTTTTACCTGGATGTCCCATCGTATACGTATAAAGTGCACGCAGATTAGCAAAACGCTGCCAATTGTCTTCCCCAGACATTTTACCTAGCAGTGATTTGGTCGGAGGATCCATTTCGTCATGTGAATAAGGCAAGACATAATTCTCATCCCTAATTCCCAGAAGCGACTGGGTCAACCGATCTTCCTGTCCGCTGCGTTCGGTTTGATTTTTTTTCATATATTCCAGCGTGTGCCACGTATAGGCTAGATTCCATTTGTAATTAAAACCTAGTCCGCCATACGCAACTGGTGTTGTTACACCAGGATACGAACTAGAGTCTTCTGCAATCATGAGCACATCCGGATATCTGGCAAATACGACCGCATTCAATTTTTGCAGAAAGGCAATCCCCTCCAGATTCTCCTCTCCACCCTGTTCATTCCTAATGCATTCCGCTTCTGGTCGTTCAAAATTCAACGTCAACAGGCTATAGACAGCATCGATTCTTAGTCCATCCAGATGATACATATCCAACCAGAACAGCGCATTTGAGATTAAAAAGCTAACGACTTCTGGCCTGCCATAATCGAAAATATAAGTCCCCCATGTCGGATTCTCACCCTTGCGGCTGTCTGCATACTCGTAGAGATGTGTCCCATCGAATCGAGATAAGCCGTGCACATCTTTGCAGAAATGAGCGGGGACCCAGTCCATAATCACGCCCAGACCTTTTTGATGACACTGATCAACAAAGTACATAAAATCTTTCGGAGATCCAAAACGGCTTGTCACCGAATAATAACCAGTTACCTGATATCCCCATGAAGAGTCAAGCGGATGTTCGGCTAACGGCATCAGCTCAATATGGGTATAACCCCGCTCGAGCACATAGTCGATAAGTTCATCTGCAAAGTCCACATAACTGTAAAAGCTACCGTCCTCCTTGCGTTTCCAACTACCCAAGTGCACTTCATAGATGAGCAGTGGCTGCTGCAAATGTTGATTCGACGAATTATTCTCCTGCCAGACTCCATCCTGCCATTCATAATGTTCAAGCGAAGTAACAATGGATGCTGTTTCCGGCCGAACTTCCGAATGAAAAGCGTAAGGATCCGATTTCAGATAACGATCACCGTCCATCGTCACAATTTCATATTTATATAAAGTGCCTTCCTCCAGTTCGGGAATAAATAGTGTCCAAATGCCTTCGTTCATTGCCATAGCATGATGGCTGCCATCCCAGCCGTTAAAACTGCCAGATACGTTCACCTCTTTGGCATTGGGCGCCCACACCGCGAAGTTGACTCCTTTGCAGCCATCGCGCTCTTCGAAGTGAGCCCCAAGAAATTGATAGCTCTGATACTGTGTGCCCTCATGCAATAAGTAGTAAGCATCCGTGTTGGATACCGAGGCAATTGTCGTCATTCTATTTCCTCCCGCGTGTTGAATTTATTCTATATTACACTTATTTAGGCGGACTGAAACAACAAACGCACAAGCTTATTCCCATGTGGGAAAGCTTGTGCGTCACGCTTTCTTTTTGGACAACGATTATAACTTCTCCAACGCCTTAACGTTGCCGAAGACCGGCATCGTCGTCCCCTTTACGGGTGCGGCCCAGTAAACGGAATTCGAAATCACCTTCAGGACTTCCTGATTATGGTAGGTTGGTGAGGTTTCATATCCAGGTCTAAAGACGAAAATCTTCCCTTTGCCTCGCGTATACGTCATACAAGAAAAATTGAAAGCGTTTTATAATGGTAGGCTTTGGGTTAATTCAACCTCCCTTCAAGCTAACAAAAAAAGAAACACGATAACCCCAATTGGGTTCGTGTTCCTCTTCTGAATCTACAATTAATTATAGAGCATAACATATTCAAGCAGGATTTTGCTCGTAAAACGCGATGTACTGAAACGGAAGGAATCGATGGTCTGTTCAACTATCCACTTTTTACTCCAAAATCTGTTTCCCCGCCTTATGCAACGCATGTAGCGCAAAATCAAGATCTTCCCGTGTATGCTGAGCCGTGACAATAAAACGCACGCGACCTTTGTCCATGGCCACCGTCGGATAGACGATCCCTTGGGCATAGACACCTTCTTGCAGAAGCAAATCAGAGAACTGCATCGTCTTTGCTGGATTCCCCACGATAACAGGAATGATCGGCGTCTCGCTGGCACCTGTGTCGAAGCCCAGTGCTTGCACCTTCGAACGGAAATAAGCAGCGTTCTCCCAAAGCTTCGCGATGAGGTCACCGCTTTGCCCAAGCACTTGAATGGCCGAGAGGCAAGTAGCTGCTACCGCCGGTGTTTGAGACGTACTGAACAAGAAAGGCCGCGCTTTATGAATCAGGTAGTCTTTGACAACTTGGTCACAAGCTACGTACCCTCCAACAGCGCCAACCGCCTTCGAAAGGGTGCCGATCTGAATGTGCACACGACCATGTAAGCCGAAATGATCCGTCGATCCCTTGCCGTTCTTGCCAAGTACACCGCTGGCATGGGCATCGTCTACATAGACAAAGGCATCATATTTCTCAGCAAGTGCTACAATAGTCGGCAGCGGGGCGATATCGCCATCCATGCTAAAAACACCGTCCGTCACAACAATACGCTTCTGAAATCCAGCACTCTCTTTTAACGCTGCTTCCAACTGATCCATATCTTTATGGGCAAATACTTTCCGCTGCGCTTTCGTTAACCGAATCCCGTCAATGATGCTGGCGTGATTTAACTCGTCACTGATGACGACATCATCTGGTCCAAGCAGCGAAGCTAGAACCCCTTGATTCGCCGTAAAGCCGGATTGAAACACAAGTGCCGCTTCGGTTCCCTTAAATCTAGCAAGCTCTTGTTCAAGTTGATCATGGATATCAAGCGTCCCTGTGATGGTTCGTACCGATCCGCTACCAACACCATATTTCTCAATCGCACGAATAGCCGCTTCCTTCATACCAGGATGCTCGGTAAGTCCTAAATAATTGTTAGAGGACATTTGCAGTACCGAGCGTCCATTCAATGTCATCCATGCACCAGAACCGCTCTCCCATACGGTCAGTGGACGGTAACGGCCCTCCATCTGCAATTGCTCCAGTTCTTGCTGTAAGGTGTTCCAACTAGCCATGAATCGCACACTCCTTCATTGAGGGTAATTGTATTTCTGTATCATGTAAAAAAACGATTTTACCGCATTGCCCTGATATCATTAGTTCAAAGGCTTTCTCATAGTCATTCAGTGAAAATGTGTGCGTGATAAGTGGTTTCAAATCGATTCGTTTCTGATCGAGCAAACCTTTTAGCTGATACCATGTCTGGTACATACGCCTACCGGTAATCCCTTCAATTCGCAAGCCTTTGAAAATAATATGACGTGATAAATCAAGCGGCACTTCTTGTGTAGGAATGCCGAGTAAGGATACTCGCGCTGCGGAGGCCGCTGCCTCAAATCCACCGCGAATCGCATCTGGGTATCCTGACATTTCTAAGACAACTTCAGCGCCTTCACCGTCGGTATAAGCTCGAATAGCACTTACCATGGATTCTTCTCGGCTATTGATGATATAGTCAGCGCCCATTTGCTTCGCAAGTGACAAGCGATACGAATTAATGTCAACAGCGATCACAACGCCAGCTCCGCTCGCTTTGGCAACGGCAACCGCCATCAACCCGATGGGCCCAGTACCGATGACAACAACCGACTTCCCAACGATTTCACCCGACAAGACAGTCTGCACCGCATTACCCAGCGGGTCTTGCAAACAGGCCAGCTCAAACGGCATATCCGGCCTGTTGTGGATGACGTTCGATGCTTTAACAACCGCATATTCCGTAAAACAGCCTGGCGCTGTAATCCCGAAGCTAACCGTATTCGGGCAGACATGCGCGTTGCCGGTTCGGCAAGCTTTACATACACCGCATACGATGTGGCCTTCGGCTGAAACATGATCTCCGACTTTCACATTGGTCACTTGGCTGCCGATCTCTTCGACCACGCCAGCGAATTCATGACCGAATACATTCGGTGTTACGACTGCGCTTTCCGCCCAGTCATCCCATTTATAGATATGGACATCCGTCCCGCAAATCGAGGTAGCTTTTATTTTAACCAATACTTCGTCGGGTCCACAGTGTGGTATCGGGACTTCACGTAAAACTGCACCAGGTCCACGAACCTCTTTTACAAGTCCGATCATCGTCTCTCTCATGTTGTATGCCCCCTTTTTCAAAAGAAGAAAGTTTACTATATTAACTTTTTGTGCGTTATCTTGCATATACAATATATTATACATACGGATGGTATATTGTACATATCTGTTTGAAAATATTTCGCAGCTATGCTAAATTTGGTTTATACTTGAGGTACTTGTAGGAAGAGGAGAAATGAATGGATCAAGAGCAAATTCATAAAAAGATCGGGAAAAACCTTCAGAATATACGTAAAGCAAGATCACTCAGTTTGGATCAGGTCGCAGAATTAACGGGTGTCAGCAAGGCGATGCTTGGTCAGATCGAGCGTGGTGATTCCAATCCAACAATTTCGATCTTGTGGAAAATCGTAAACGGACTTCACATCTCATTTACTTCGCTGATCGAGGACAATGTCCCCAAAGTGACCCATATCCACCTCGATGAAATAGAACCTTTTCTAGAGGAGGATGGGCAATATCGAGCATTCCCTATCGTTCCCTTTGAGCAGAAAAAACAATTTGAAATCTACACCGTTGAAATTGAAGTCGGCTGTACCCATGCCTCGGAAGCACATTATGACGGCGTGGAAGAATACATTTTGATGATCAGCGGTGCGCTTCGACTCCGTATTCAGGATGAAACCTACGAGTTGAAAGCCGGAGACGCCATTCACTTTTCCGCCGATCAGCCCCATGTTTATGAGAACATCGCAGATGAGAAAACGATGTATAACACGATCATTTGTTATCCTTTGTAAGTAGGGAGAAAGAAAGAGCTTCTACATGCAGATTGTTCTGCACGGTAGAAGCTCTTTTCTTACAACATACTCTTTAAACATCTGGTAGCTGATTTCGATTGTTTCGCAACTTTATTGTAAAATGAATTGTCGTTAATTCTGTGAAAAGGATGGGATATCGTGTTAAATGCTTCTTATTGGTTAACAAATGTGAGATTAGAGCAGGGCTATGTCAAAGAAGACGGACAAATCGTCGGTACACATACGAAAATATGTCATATTAGGATTGACGGTGACACCATAGCTGAAGTGATTGGATCAGAATTGGAGCCTAAGGGACATCTTCCCAAGTATGATTGCAAGGAGCTCCTGCTGCTGCCCTCTTTCGAAGAAGCGCATATCCATTTAGATAAAACGTATTATGACGGACCTTGGAAAGCGGTTAACAAAGCTTCAAGCATTTTCGAGCGAATTGAAGAAGAAAAAATATTATTACCTAAACTACTGCCTATGGCAAGACAACAAGCAGAGCGTATTTTGGCGCTTATTCAAGGCTTTGGTGCCACGCATGTTCGCAGCCATTGTAATATCGAACACGTCAGTGGACTGCACCGTTTAGAGGCAACCAAGCTAGCTTTGGAGACATTCTCTGGTAAAATATCCTCTGAAATTGTTGCTTTCCCGCAGCATGGGCTGCTTCGATCAAATTCTGCCCAGCTCGTAAAGGAATCCTTAGTAGAAGGAGCGACTCTTGTCGGTGGGGTAGATCCATATACGGTAGATGGCAATATTGAAAAGTCATTGCAGACGATGGTAGAGCTAGCAGTTATGAACAATGCGGGTATCGATCTTCACTTGCATGATCGGAATGAAGCTGGAAAGCAAACTTTGCTGCGGCTGGCTGATTTGACGGAAGAGGCTGGCTTGCAGGGCAAAGTAACCATTAGCCATGCGTTTTGGTTTGCTAGTGCTCCTGAGCAGGAATCAGAAGAGGTAGCTGCACGGATGTCTTCTCTGGGCATGTCCATAGCCTCGACGGTGCCAATCGGCAAGTCCACAATGCCTCTCCCCATGCTGCATAACAAAGGTGTTCATGTAAAATTAGCAACAGACAGCCTGACGGATCACTGGTCTCCTTTTGGAAATGGAGATCAGCTGGAGAAGGCTGGACGGTTCGCTGAATTATATGGGTATAACGATGAATATTCACTCTCTCAATCCCTGGGATTCATTACTGGCGGGATAACGCCGCTCGACCATACAGGTGAGCAAGTATGGCCAAAGGTTGGTGACATCGCAAGCTTTGTGCTCCTGCCTGCCAGTTGCTCGGCAGAAGCCATAGCGCGAAGAACTAATCGTCAAGCTGTATGGTACAAGGGATTGCTCGTAAGCGGATCTTTGTGAACTTATCTCGATGAGGACAACAATACAAAACACCGCGGTAGCTTATATAATAATAAGTTACCGCGGTGTTTTGTTTATAAAACGTAATCTAGTGTTTACTCAATCTAGGTACATTAATAGGTTAACCACGCGAGCCATGCTAAGCTGAAGGATTGCCTTTCGAATTTGACAGCATCAGCCCTCGTATAAATCATATCCGCAGGAAGGGTTGGTGGATCTACCGTTGTCGGCGTTTCTCTGGTTAAACGAACATACTCGCTGCCGTCTCCTGTAAAATTGAACGTTCCCAGAGTAACCCACCCCGACGAGCCGACAGTCGCATCGAGATATGTGACCTCGGTAACTGACTGATGCTTCACTTCCACTTTGACATGATTATCATTGGCCGTTGTATGGACGAGCTTGTAGATCGAGACCGTATATCTCCCCTCAGGAAACTGAGCCTTCCATGTCGCGGATGATCCTTGTACGGTAGAGTAACGTGACTTCACACCAATCTTATAGCCAGCTAAATTACTTTGGCTCCAAGAACCTTCCGTTGTATATAACCCTGCCGAATTCGTGCTGTCGACGATAACCGTCAGATCCCTGATCGCTATCGCCAAAGGCGGCGTTGTTAAAGTCACTCCGTCCATCGTTACCGTGGCCCACACCGAGATGTGATCCGTTTCCCCATCTAGGCTTTGAAGGGTTAACAAACCGCTGCTGTTCACTTCAGCCAGATCGGTTCTATCAACAAAATACTGCACATTTGCCTGGGTCAAATCACCGATCAGACCGTTATCCAAATGGCCAGTTACGTTCAGTTGAGCAGCTTGAGTCATCTGCAAGTCATCCCGATCCGACTTGATGGCCACCGACTCCAGTTGGAGCGCGCTATTAGGATCCACCCACATCATGGCATCAGCAACTACCCGCGACTTGTTGGCCTTATTGGATAGTTCCACATACCCGCTATCCCCTGCTGCAAAAGGATAGGCCCCCAGGAACACCCACGTACCATTGGCCGCTGATTCATCAACGGTTACCGTTTCGGAGCCCCCGCTATAATTAACGGTAAATGAGGCATTGGTAGCCCAATTTTCACTCGTGGCGGTTATTTGCGGGAGCTTGTAATACACGCTATAAGTGACAATTTCAGGAAGATCTGGACGCCAAGCAATTTTACTTGTTGCTGTGCCAGTGGTCGATTTGGCATACACGTAGTTATCATAGTAGTAGTCATTGGCCGTTGTATCTCGTATCCAAGTGCCTTCTGTCTCAGCCTCCGTATTATCTACAACGATAGACGATCCTTCGTGCCATGCCGGTTGGACCGGCGTTACCGCTACCTGATCCGGCAGATATAACGTCCGCTTGCGGGTCTGTTTGCCGTCGGATTCCACATAATAGGTGAACGTTTGGGATACATCATTTACCCGTATCGACCATTCCATCGGATAGATCGTGTCTGGAACGGTCGTGTACGTGGCCCCGCCATCCAAGGAGTAATGGATCGTCGCTGGCTTTGTCGTTTTTGCCTCCACGTAAGCATCGTAGGACGTTTTGTCGGGCTTGACGATCAGCATGCCTTTAACAGCATCTATTGGACTGTGGACATCGAAGAAATAACTTGCATCCGATGTATCAGCTGTTCTAACCTGATGCAGCGGCACATCAATGTCTAGTCCCTCTACAGTAATAGCGGTTATTCCCTTACTTGAAACCGTGGCCTGAATGATTCCGCCACTCATAACCGATTGCTCCGGTGTGCCATTATCACGGATAATCGTTACGTTATAATCTTGTGCTGGGTTGAACCCGATCATTTGCGCATTCAGTTCGATCGGTGTCTGTACTTCAGAGGTCGACTCGTTAGTTAAACTGATGTAGAATTTATTTCCGCTTTCTCCCGTAATCCAGTTCAATTGCGGATTGTTGGTTTGGATAATCCCTTTGGGCATCCAAAGCCACACGTTCGAATTGCCGTAGAATTGACCTGGTTTATTCCCATAGAGGTGATATTTGAACCATAAGAAATTAGTTTCGAATACGGAAGGGAAGGTAATACTCCCATTTGATTTCAGCGATTGTTCGGTGATCAAATAATCCATCGTTTGCCCGAGCTGCGCCGGCATATGGTGATAATAGATGGATGTAGCCCCGCTAGGACCTTCCAGAGGAAAATCCGGTTCAAGTTGGCTAACCGCGAAGCCCTTATAGTAATAACCTGGATAGCTGGAATACCGTCCGATGACCGCATTATGGGCGATATCCTGCAGCAGTTTATCGCCTGTATAGAGCGATAATCTCAGCATAAATGGCGCCTCCTGCGCATTCATCCGATAATAACCGGTCGTACTTCCCGCTTCAAACGTCAACCCGTTGGGTGAAACAAGCCAATTATCCGCTTGTACGCCACCAGCTACATCCTCAGGGAGCTTGCTCCTAGGATATTCGTATTTCCCACTTTCCGGCCAATGGAACGACTCCGCGTAATTATACGTCTCAGGTTGCGGTATAATAACGGTGCCTTCAGGAACCGGACGAGCAACGAACATGGTAGCGTATTGTTTCGCTTCCTTGTACGCGGCATTCAAGTATTTGGGATCCTTCGTTTCTTCGTATAGCTCCAGGATCTCCATCCACAGCTTGCCATAATAATAAATAAACTCATTTTTACTCACATTTACGGTTGCAGGCGTATCAATATTTTGAGCGATATAGCTGTCTGCTGCATCTTTAGCATCTTGTAAATACTGCGCATCCCCTGTCATACGATACATCATAAGGGGTTGAATGACCGGCCCCCGATCTTTCTGATCCGGATCTCGCACAAGATACTCTTCCTGTCCCAGCGCCCCAATTCCTGCGGAAGTGCCGAGCATTTGATTGACAGCGGCTACGCTTGAAACATCGAACGGCAAGGTTGCCATTTTCCATAAGGACGGCACGCCGTATACGGGCTTCTGCGTTGGCGACCAACCGATACCATTTCGCGAGACACCGTACTGGATGGACGGCAATGCCCTCGTATCGTAGAGCTGGTCGTCTCCGGTCAAATAGTAAGCTCCTAGAAGAGCCGCATTCGATGTTGTTCGAACGCTGTCCTCGTTCTCAATATCAATGAAGCCTTTGGCTCGGTTCCACCAGCCGCTGGGTGACGGGACATAATTAACCGAATCATCCCCCTGCGGTTCGATTTTGAGCGCATCGATCATATTGAACATCGCATCTGTAAGCGATTGATCGGCGACATTTTCCCGATAGGCCGAATAACCGTACTCACTGCGGAGGATATCCTCGTAGGCCGCATACAGACGGCTCTTTTGAGCGATTAGCCCCATATGGAATTGATACGTGCTTTCCGCAGTCATCTGCGAATACGTCCCAAGTTGCGGCGCATAAAGGATCGGCTGCACGCTGCCTTCGTTATTGACAAGACTCATGCCAAGCCGTTGTTGGGAGACGCCTCCCGTCGGTTCAAACTCAACCGGAAGCTCATCAGACGGCACAAATACGCCATAAGTCAAAGCGTTCCCCGACCCGTCATTCTTTTCAACCAGACTCATCGGAGCGCTGAGCTCCCTTAAGCTAGTTGATTCAACCGAACCTACCATTTTGGCATGTGATCTAAAGCCACTTAACACCTCATTGACGCCAGAGACTGACTCTGTTGTGAAAGATTGATAACCAATCACGTAGTTACCATTCCGGCGAGGTATAAAGTCGAAAGAAACATCAGGATTGTCCCCTGCCATGGACCAGTTTACTTGTAAATCGTAATCGCTTCCATGCAAAGAATCGGTTAATACGGCAGTATGGCTATCAGGGAAACTGATCCCGTCGAATGTAATCCACCGTTTGTTCATTGTATCGTAGTAATTGGTTCGACTTCCTGCATTTCCATCTAATAAGACCCATTGTTCTTCAAGTCTTTCCGCCACATTATTGATGGGCACCCAGTTCCCTGTATCCGTGTCCTTATAGAACAGATCACGAACAATGGTTTTGCCTCCATCCCAAGCTGCTTCATAGAAAGTCGCCTTATAGTTTGCGTTTGCAATACTGCCTTTTTCCGTATAACTGAGATTCGCCAATGTGCGGCTGCGCAGCGGGGGCAGCGGGGGTGCTTGCTGCCGGATATTCCCCTCGAACTTGACCGCGTCGGCACGCGTAATAATCGTTCCAGTTGTAGGTTGCGTTCGTGTCAGCCTAACAAATTCGGTATCAGCACCACTGAAATAATAGGTACCCAAATCCACCCAACCGACAGACGGACCTGACGATGGCCTTAGATCCATAAACATAACATCCGTCATCCCATTGTGAACAATTTCGATTTTTACATTGCTATCTGCTTTGTCCGCCCAATCCAGCTTGTAAAACGATATTTTCGCCGTCCCTGCTTCCAAACGCGGATTCCAAGTCATGCTTCTTCCTACAGCATCTGTATAGTTGGAACTGGAATTATTGTAGCCCTTCACGCCCGTACTTGTACTCCAATAAGGAGCCGAGTATCCGTTATTTTTGTTATCCGCATCGACGGTGACAACACCATCCGTTGTGATGCTTCCATTATCAATGATGATCGTCTTATGAGGCTCTTTTTGCCCAATATTCCCTTCGAACTTGACCGCATCAGCGCGCGTAAGAACCGTGCTTGTGCTGCTGGTAGTCCGAGTTAATTTAACGAATTCTTCACCCGTCCCGGAAAAATAGTACGCTCCCAAATCAACCCATCCGGCAGGCGCCCCAAATGAAGGTCTCAGATCCATGAATTGAACATCCGTCGTGCCATTATGAACGATTTCAATTTTCACATTGCTATCCGCTTTGTCTGCCCAATCTAGCTTGTAGAACGATATTCTCGCCGTTCCTGCGTCCAATCGCGGATTCCATGTCATGGTTCTGCCTACTGTACTTGTATATTTGGAACTGGAATTATCATACCCCTTTACCCCTGTACTTGTGGTCCAATTCGGGGCCGAGTATCCGTTATCTGCATTATCTGCATCAGGGGTCACTACACCATCAACCGTGATGCTCCCGTCATCGATGATGAACGTCTTATAGGGCAAAGACTCCGCATCAGCGGTTCCTATTTCGAAATAACTTAGCGGCATAATCATCGTCAACATTAGAACAAGTATGAACAGCTTCTTTTTTATCATACAACTCACATCCTTCCCATGAAATGATTGCGCTTTCAATACTTTCAAGACATAATTCCCTCCTTTATTAGCATGATCGCAAAGAAACAATTAGCCCGATCCATTAGACTAATCCTCCTCCGTCTTTTTTATCATAGCATGTCACTTCACCATGAAATTTCTTTGATTTCAAGAATTTCTTATACGATTTTAAGCAAAAGACCTAAATGGCACTACACTGCTGGGCAGCAGTTAGATGCCATCTAGGTCTTTCAAGGAACACATCCGTTATACTGGCGGCTGCACCAACAACAATTTCCCCAGCTGGATTACCGTTTGATTGTACCAATCCAAGTGCTGCTGAACATGCTCTCTGCTTCGTTCATTGCCGGATGCCTCAAATACAGCCGCTTTGTCTGTCTTCTCGTTATCGATTTCGAAACGAACCGTATGGTTCCCATTCGGAAGCTCCGGTAAGAACACATACTGATTCCGATTATGATCGTTGTACGGTGTGAATCGGTCGACAAGGAACGGCTCCCCGCCATCCACCGTCACCTTCAATCTGCCAGAATCAGGCCCCCCGATATCGAACAGCCCGATGTGAGTACCTTGGAACTGCACCGTGATAGCCTCTTCAGGATCGACTGCTCGCCAAAGACCGGGAAACAACCAATCGTACTTGCGGGCCAGCTCAAAATCATCGGGAGTCACGTAGGACCATCCTGGGGATAAATGGGCATGGCCATCCAGCGGCAGCATAGCTGCGTACTCCCACGGGTTGGCTGGAATCAGAGGATCCTGAGGCAAGTTATGTTCAACACTTCCTGAACGATCTTGAAGTTCACGAATCGCCTCAAATGACCGAGTAATCGTATCCGTGTAAATCTGATGCCCCTCGGGAATGATCGGATGGATCGCATCATGCGTAAAAACAACAGCACCAGGAATGGTCTCTCCTTCACCTGAGCCCCCTGAAGTAAATATAAGCTTGCCCTCCGTCACCAATTGACTGACCGCTACACCCAGATGGATCGAAGGAATACCGTAATAGTCAGCCACTTCCTCCTGCATAATCGCTCCCTTCTGGATCTCCCCAGACTGAAATTCTGCCACATCCCGTTCCTTCAGTGTATAAACGAATAGAATATCGGTAAACCGATTCCGCTTACGGATTTGACGGACAATGCCTTCAATCCGTGCCTTCGATTCAGGAACACCGCCATCGTTACCGACAAATTCAACAAACACGAGATCAGGCTGATGGCGAAGCACATCCGTCTCCAAACGGGCACAGCCCAAATCCGAACCCGTACCGTCAATGCCTGCATTCACAGGGCGGATATCCGCCTTGGGATATTGCCCCTGCAGCCAATCCGCCGTCATGACCCTGTATCCTGCAGAGCGCGTATTACTGCCGCCAAAATAGACGATTGTCACGGTTTCCCCATTTTCCAACTTCTGAATGACATTAGGTAACCCTCTTCGAGGGAATAATTCCTGCATCGCTACTTCACCTGTCCTCACTTATCGTTTTTAGGAGCAAACAATTTGACAGCAAACACTTCATGATAAGGCGAACCGTACGTTGCGGAGAAATGAATCCGGATTCGAGTTACATATGTCGCATCCACTTTATGCTTATTCAACGTGAGATAATTTCCACGGATACTGATTTGCCTCTCGGTACCGTCTTCTAAGGTCAAGGTCACATCATAGTCTTGGATAAGAGACTCAATCGGATCGTCAAAATGCTCCAAGTCCAGCTGCGAATTGAAAACAAGATGGATTTCATCCAGATTTTTAGGACTTGCAAAACAAAGTTCCAACCATTCCTGTCCTTCCGTACGTTCGGAAATCCAGCCATTTGGCAAACCATAAGGTCTGGAATAGCCATTGATGACATTCTCGGGATTATACATATTCTGGGCTGGCAACAGGTCCTTAAAGCAAATGCTCTTATTAAATTTCTTTAGCTTCGATGGCTCTTCCGGCCTATAATGGAAGCTGACCGCTCCTGTTACCTTCTCTTCATTACCGTATACAGCAAGCCTCTCGGTACCTTCCAGCACGACATAAATTTTGTCGTCCGCTGGCTTCGTGCAGCCCAAATCCAGCGTAATCCAGTCGTCATAACCGGCTGCAATAGCCAAGCTGTACTCTTTTAACGGGCTGGTAGGAATATAGTTTTCCTTCCGATCCCCGCCAAACAACTTCACATGCAGCGTTTCCGAAGTTTCGGAACTATTTTTAATTGGGATCCGCACGCTCTCCACCACAGATGTCTGAATCGGCACAACCAAACATACCCCTTGCTCCAAGGGTATCGCCTCAGTTGGATGAAGATTGTCATAGCTGCGCTGAGACGAGGCACGAATTTGTAATCCGTCAGCGAAGTAAGGATCCAACTCCTCTTTAAGCCCTACAATCGTTTGCCCATCTCGAAGCAAGAGCGACTGCAGCTCCCCCATATGTGCTTCGACGATATCTGCGGGGTCTATCTCATATTTCAGGCATAATGAAGCGGCCGTCCCAACCGCCTGCCCCATACAACCGCAGGTTGCCATTACCCTTGTCGATCCGAAAGCAACATGGGTAGCACTGATATTGCGACCAGCGAACATGAGATTAGGGATATTTTGCGAAAATAAACTGCGGAACGGAATATTGTACAAGCCCGGTACGAAATTCCAGGCAGTAGCTGGTCCGTTATCGTAGATACCCTTTGCCGCATGTAAATCCATATACCATCCCCCAACGGATACAGCATCATCGAAATGGGGCTTTGCCGTAAGATCGTTCTGAGATAACATATGATTCCCAATAAACCGCCTCGATTCCCGTTTTCCCGGAATGGGGCATACATAATCCAAGATAAGATTGTCCACATCATCAAATTCGCCGCTATTTTTGATATAATCCCAAATCCCGTAAACCAATTTCCGCAGCTCTAGTGCGATGTCTTCATTATTTGTGATAATATCCATATGCCCGCCATATTCCAGCCACCACAATCCGCCGAGTCCGTTGATTTTTCTAGGAAAAGACCGATGGTTCAAACCTTTTCGGATACTATCAAAAAAGGGCAGCTTCGTAATATCATACGCAAAGCCAGGCCTCTTGTACGGCACGTGATACTCTACATCGCGGGCTTGGAAAAGGATCGTGTCTCCCATGGTGTAGTGGTCCGCCACTTCAGGAGCCAAGTCCTCCTGGTATTCATGCTTCGCTTCTCTCCCCCATCGGAAGTGAGCACCTGCCTGAAATCCGACAATCCCGTCGCCGGAGCAATCGATATAGGTTCGGCTTTCAAAACGAAATTTCCTTTCGGAAGCTAATTGAAGGCCATCCACCCATTTGATTCTGCCGTTCTCCATGCCTGTTTCATGCACGCATGTATTCAGAAATAGCGAAATATTAGGCTCATCATAGACCATATCCAACAAGACCGTATCCGAAAGCGAAAGCATAAGCTTTTTGTTATACAACGGATTATAGTGGAAAATCTTTAACTTTAGCTCTTCCACCAGCCCGCCCTCACGCGCATAATAGGATGGACTTTTTCCGAGATAGGCAGACCCATTAATATGAACTCTAACCTCGCTGCTGGCATTCCCACCCAGAACCGGCCGATCATTAATAAGTGATACTTGCAGCCCTTGACGAGCAGCAGCAATGGCGGCACATATTCCTGCAATTCCTCCGCCTACGACGGTTACATCCGCTTTAATAAGCTCCATTTTGATAACCTCCATGATAAGATACATCTCTCATGGTAGTCCTTTTAAACCCCGTTTTTTTACATAATTTCGCGAAAAACTCATACATTTTTTTGCAAACTTATTTCGATTCATACCGTGTCATTTTTATCCGATATTGCTTAGGTGTATCCCCCGTGTATTCTTTGAATAGTTTACAAAAATACCCTTCATTGACAATTCCTACTTCCTCGCAAAGTTCCAATAACGAATAATCCTGAACTTTTAACAACTCGAGAGCCAGTTGTATTTTTTTTCGATTGATGTAGCTGATAACGCCTTCGTTCATTGTTTTTTTAAAGAGGCTGCTAAAATACGATGGCGCTAAATTCGCATCCTCGGCAATCGCCTCCAAAGTTAAACGCTGTTTCAAATTTTTCTCTATAAACCGCATAGCACCCATAATTTCTGCCCGATGTAAAAGTTGACCAGCGTGAACATATTCGAATGTAAAGTCACTAATATAGGCTAGTTGCTCCTGAAATGCCATAAATTCGATGGGAAACTCCGCTACATCCATGTTTAGTGTGTTCCCCGATTTAAATTTTGCCGTAATGTCTCTGTAAAAATCCCAAAGCATCGGAGCCATGATGGTCTTATGGATTTTATGATCGGTGACAAATTGGTTTAAATTCGCAAATTCTTTCTCCAGCTCTGCCTTGGCAACCTGTCTTTGCACCCAACCAAGAAATTCAGCCAGTTTCTGCTGAAAGTCCACTCTTCTGTCATTATGGTAATGGAACCGATGCGCCGGTGTTTTGACAACTTTCTCTGCATGATAATAGAAATCCTCACTCACATTGTGAGCTTCTGTATAAGCTTGCTTGATCGATTCCCAACCTCGATGCGGACTGCCAAAAGCTACGGATACCCTTTGATTCAAATATTGATGAATATGAGAGACAATCTGGCTTCCCAATGCCTGGCAAGCATATTCCGTATCCATGCTGCTACGATTATTTTCCCAAGAAAGGAAACCAATAAAACGATTATCAGACAAATCTGTAGCTACACCACTGCCACAATTCATAACCGTTTCTTCAATGACATTCGTAATTGCATACTTCAGGATGTTTTGGTCAACTGCCGAATATTCATTTCGGAAACTTTCATACTGATTCATTTCAACAATAAAGCAGCAATAGTTAGCTTGGAAGAAATGGAACTGCATCCGATTCGCGAAATTCGATGCCCGATGAGAAGGTATTTCGCCTCTGATCAGCTCGTTGAAAAATTGCTTGCGGACTCTATATTTATTTTCAAGAACAGATACGTTTAATGTTTGTAATTCCTCTTCTTTTTTCTTAACCTCATCTAAATTTCCAGCTGCCTTCATCAAAGCTCGATCCAAATCCGCTTCATTCAACGGAACCTTAACGATGTACTCCAATACATTGGCGTGAATAGCTCGCTGTGCGTATTCAAATGACGAATAGGCGGTCAACAGAATGAATTGGGTATGCGGCAGATCTGGCTTTAACTGCTCGATCATCGCTATCCCATCCATTCGCGGCATAACGATATCCGAGATAACGATATCCGGCTTTAGCTTTAAAATTTCCTCTATCCCCTTCTGCCCATTATTCGCTTTTCCCACTAACTGGAATCGACTTTCTTTCTGGGAGAGTTCGCTAAAAAATAGTTCCAATCGTTGAATGATTAGATCTTCATCGTCCACGATGAAGCAGGTGTAGTCTCTCACTTATCATGCATCTCCTTCAAACAAACCTACCGGGAATACGGCGCGGACACGGGTTATTTCCTTCGGTATGCTTATAATTTGGAGCCCGAACTGCTCCCCGTAGTGAAGTCTTATTCGACCATGAATATTATGTAATCCAATTCTTTTCCTTTTTACTTCCAGATCACTCGGGTCTGTCGTTAAAATATGCTGGATTCGATCCGCTGGAATTCCCTCGCCTTGATCAATGACCTCGATCATAACGATGTCGCCCTTCCTGTACGCATGAATCGTAATCGGACCTTCGATTCCCCCTCCGTTATAGCCATGGAAGATACTATTCTCCACAATGGGCTGCAGCAGCATTCGAAAAACCGGGAAATCCATTAATCCATCTTCGATACGCTCAATCAAGTTGAAGTGCCTGTTATATCGAATGTTCTGGATCGCAATATAGTCCGCTACGTTTTGCAACTCCTGCCGTAGTGAAACCTTCTCCGAGGCATCGGCGATCCCGTATTCCAAGGATGCAATGAGAGACGCGATCACCACATCCACTTTCTCTATTTGGCCGAGGCGTATGACATTGCTGATAGATCCAAGCGTATTATACAGAAAATGAGGATTTATTTGAGATTGCAGCACTTGGATTTCCAGCTTTCGCTCCAGTTCATTATGAAGCTCTCCTCGCCGGATCAGTTCCACAATTTGCTGCAGCATACGGTCGAAGGCACGGGAAAGGTCGCCGAATTCATCGTTTCGCTTAATGGTAACTGTTGTTGTCAAATCGCCTTGCTCTACCCGCTTCATTTTTGTTTTGAGTGCATAGAGCGGATTCCTTATATATTTGGCTATCAAAAAGGAAATGAACAAGCTTAAAAGAAAACCTGCTACTAGAAGTCCGATATAAAAGGTTTCCAACCGGGACAACGCTGCTTCCAAACGAGATTCATCGTTAATCGAAATGATGGACCAGTTGAATTTCTCCGTCGGTTTCTTCAGAATGGAGACTGGTAAGCCCTCTTTTGTATGCAGTTGAAGGCTTGTTCCCGTCGTATCCAAAATTTGTTCCGCTGACGTTTCCCCGATTGAAAAAGTATGATCTTGGATATTCAGCGGTCCTCTATTTTCCGAAAATCCAGCAATAATTTTGCCCGATGGGGTGATCAGAGCCAGATTCATTTGTTCTTTTTTATTAATCTTGAACAAGGTTTCTTCAATGGCGTTTAGATCCAAATCGACTGCAATGGCCATAGGAAACGGAGAGCCGTTCAAATATCGCACCATCGTAACGGTCCAGCCGGAATACTTCGATTTATAGGGATCACTGACATATGTCGTTCGTCTGTTCTTATCGGCCGCATCAAACAAAGGTTTTCTGTCCGATAAAGGCTCATCAAAAATTCGCGTAGTCGTACTTCCGCCTAGAATGGATAAATCACTTTTGATCAAGTAAATGTTGCTGACGTAATTACTGTTGAGTTCATATAGCTCTCTTAATTGCTTTTTGATCACTTCTGTATTGTCAATGTTGGCATTCACCGACGTTTCTACCGAGAATAAGATCGTCTGGAAGGAAGAAAAATTAACTGTTAAATACTGGTCAACTTTGTCCAAAATTTGGTTCATGTAATAAATATCGTTGGTTCTTATTTCCTTTTGAACATAGCGATAGGACAATTGGCTTATTAAGATGATGCAGCTTAATACAAACGCAAACACAATCAAAAATAGTTTTAAAGGCAAGCTGATTCTTCTTCGCATCGGTCATCTTCCTTTTAAATCCGTATTCTACTAAGCATAGCATAGGACAACAAAGAGAGGGGCGATTTATCGCCACTCTCTTCGTTTATTTACTTGATTAGGCCAGCTTCTTTAAATTGCTTAACAGCTGTATCCTTATATTTCTGCATGTCGAACTTGGTATCTAATGTTTGGAGGAAAGTATCCCAGTTGGTAAGAGGGTCTTTACCCGTCATGAATTTAACTAAGCTTTCATTAATGAATCGTGTGCGGTCAGCTGCCAAGGTATCGCTTGGGTCTGCAGTCAATAAATTCCCGGGCAACGTAGGACCCACATATTGCTGATTGTTCGTGAACGCTTCTGCCGTCTTCGGATTCTGGAAGCTGAAGTACTCGGCATCATCGCCACGACGCGGCATTCTATAATGATCAACCCATAGGTACTTTTCTTTCACTTCCTTGGATAATTCAGAGTTTTTATTTTTGACCTTACCATCCACGATATCCCACTGAATGCCTTTAAGCCCGTATGCGAAATACGGATAGGCTTCTTTGTCCGTAAAGAGATATTCCAGCATAGACAAGATTCGAATGATTTTGTCCTTGTCCGCTTTCTTGGAAATGGCCCACGAATTGCCTTGGAACGATTTTCTCTCTACAATTTGATCGCCATATGGCCCTTTCATTGGAGGAATGACGATCCATTCCGGTACCTCTCCGCCGATTTCTTTCATTTTCTGCTGATAATCCGGCTCCAGTCTGCGTGCATCTCTGATCATGAAGCCAACTTTACCTTTAAATAACTTTTGGTCCAATAAATCAGGCGTAGTCATCGTCACCCAGTCGGGGTCCACAACTTTCGCTGTCATCATTTTATTGATGTAAGCGAGCGCTTCTTTCATTTTGGGATCGGTAAATAGGAACACCGGTTTATTGTCTTTCACATCAATGGCGGAAGGCGGATTAACACCAAACATCCACATCAAGCTATCGAAGCCATAGGTTTGCAGGTTGCCTTCTTTATTCATACCGCCAATGAATCCGTACGTATCGTTTTTACCATTTCCGTCTGGATCTTTCTCTGTAAAGGCTTTCATCACTTCAAACAGCTCGTCAGGGGTTGTCGGCACTTTCATATTCAGCTTTTTTAACCAATCGTTGCGGATAAAGAAGCTGCGACTGATACCGTTTACATTATCATAACCCGGAACTCCGATGGTTTTTCCCAGATAGGTCGTCGCTTCCCAGGAGTCTTGACCAAAACGCTTCTTTAGTTCAGGGAATTGATCCAAGTATGGCGTCAAATCCGCAAGAACACCTTGATCATAATATTGCGCGAGATCGGCTCGACTCTTCAAGAAAAGCAAATCGGGAATATCCCCGCCAGCAATGAGGGTATTTAGTTTGGTTGTCGCTTGCCCTGCTTGAGGAACCATCATATCCAAGTCAATGTTCACTGCCTTCTCCAACATTTGACGTTGAATATCTTCCTCACGTGGAGGTATCGGCGCGGCAGCATTAAACGTACCTTGGTTAAACATCGAAATTTTCATTTTGGTAGCAAACTTGTTACCCTCAGATTGAGGGCTGCTTGAAGTTGTCGGCTTCACTTCATCTTGGTTCCCACATGCTGACAATAGCGTTCCCAGCCCTACAATAGCAGCCAGAACAGTACATGTAATCTTTTTACGTTGCATATTGACCTCTCCTTTTACTTATTTATATATTATCACGGTGTCCCCGTAACAACCTAGGTAGGAATTTCCTTTTAACCTTTAATCGATCCCATGAGCACACCCTTAGCAAAATGCTTTTGCATGAATGGATAAACGATCAAAATGGGAACCGTAGTCACGATAACAGCAGCCATTTGCACGGCAAACTTGCTAACCGTTGCGGAATTGGCCATCGATTCAGAACTTTGTATTGAAACGTTAAGGAGTATGTTGCGCAAGACAACTTGCAGTGGCATTAAGTTCGCATCGTTCAAATAAACAATGGCATCAAAATAACTGTTCCAATGCCCCACGGCATAAAATAGGGAAACAGTAGCAAGTACGGGCATGGACAGGGGTAAAATGATACTCCATAGCGACTGAAGCTCACTTGCGCCGTCTACCCTCGCCGATTCCTCGATTTCAGCAGGCAATTGCTCGAAGAAGCCTTTAATGATCACCAGATTAAATGCACTGATGAGAGTGGGAATAATCAATACCCACGGACTGTTCAGCAGTCCTAGAGAGCGGATTAACAGATAAGTGGGTATCAGCCCTCCACCAAACATCATGGTAAACACAATGAATATTAGAAATATGCTGCGTCCTGGTAAGTATTTTTTGGATAACGGATAAGCTGCCATGATCGTAAACATCACATTTAGCGCTGTGCCTACAATCGTTCGAAACAACGTAATTTTATACGCCTGCCCGATACCATGAGAAATGAAAACTTCTTTATACGCTACAAAGGTAAAGGATTCTGGAATAATTACAATTCCTCTTCTTAACACTTCCGATTCTGACGTCACCGAAACAGCAACCACATATAAAAAGGGAAGAAAGCAAAGTAGTGATAGTACAATTAGAATCGTATAAACGGCTGCTTGCCATACTTTTTCCCCGAATGTCATGTTGATCATTTTGAAAACCACCTCACCATATTTGCCCATCGAATTTTTTGGCGATCTTGTTCGCAGCCAGAACTAATGCAAATCCGATGATAGCTTTAAACAATCCCACTGCAGTAGCCAAGCCAATCTTCAGACGCTCCAATCCTTCACGGTAAACCCATGTGTCGATAATGTCGATCTTCTCCTGGTTAAAGCTGTTGGCAAACATGAATATTTGATCAAAGCCAGCGTCCAGAATATGGCTTAATTTCAGGATCAGCATAAGAACAATGACGCCTCGAATGCCGGGTAATGTGACGTGCCATAGCTGCCTCCACTTGGAAGCGCCATCCATTCGAGCTGCTTCATATAAGCTTGGATCAATGCCTGCTAATGCGGCGAGATACAATATCGCTCCCCAGCCAATATCCTTCCATATCTCAGATAAGATAATCAGCACTCTACCCCAAGCTGGTTCCGTTAGAAAAGAAATTGGCTCAAAGCCATTTTGCTTTAAAATCATGTTAAAAAGGCCATCCCCTGGGGCTAATAAAGCCACCATCAGTCCGTAAACAATGACCCATGACAGAAAATGGGGTAAATACGTGATCGTTTGTACCACTTTCTTAAACCATTGGGTATACACTTCATTAAGAAGCAACGCAAGTAGGATGGGAGCGGAGAAACCGAACAATAGCTTATACAGCGATATGATAATCGTATTTCTCATAATGTCCCAGAAATAAACACCATGAATAAAATCCTTGAAATTCTTCAATCCCACCCACGGGCTATCCCATAGACCCAATGCCAAGTTATAGTTTTTAAAAGCAATAATGATTCCCGCCATGGGAATATATTTGAATACGGCAAAGTAAACCAATGCCGGGAATAAGAGTGCATACAACACTTTATACTTCTGTATCGTTCTTATCCATGAATTCCGCTTTTTGGGAAGGGGCATGGCGTCCGCTGCCAATTTCGCTTGCATGTCATCACCTCGTCTTTATTTATATTTGTATAATAGCACCCCCCTGACGGATAAATTTCTGTGATTTCTAGAATTTCTTACAAGATATTAAGTAGTAGGTTTCTGGATACTTCCCATACAGGTAGGCATAAATAAACAAAAAAAAGAATGGTCTGCCTTTGATCAGCAGCCATTCTCCCCTTTATTTGAAATGTCCCTTCGGCTTTTTCCCGCTCCATCGTTCATCTACTTTCTCATTCACCGACTGGTACCTCGCATCAACACTAATCCGGTACTGGTTCGTCGTATTTTCAAGGGAGCAATGCATCAAGAACATGCCAAAGATGAGTACATCTCCTGCCTGAAATTCGGTCGTTGCCCACTTACCGCCAAATTTCTCCGTAATGAACAACGGATCATCCGTATAGTGATTAACCCCATCACGATCAGAATCCTTGGAACCATAGGATGCCTTCAATTTCTCGAAACGGTGTGAGCCCAGGCAGATGGCTAGCCCGCCCATGTCATAGGGGACATCTCCCAGCGGGGACCATACCGTATACACATTATGAGTTCCTCTCCCCATGTAAACGATATCATAATGAGCCCCTGTGAAGTCACCTTTTCCAACAGCTCTCAGCCATTTGTAATGGTAGGTTAACGATTTGTCACCAAGAAATTCATCAAAGAAGCGCATAATATGATCGCCATTCAAAACATTTAAGAGCGCAGGCAAATCTTCATTCGTTCCCCCCATGAAAATGGTTTTGCTGCCATCGGCCATCACGCCATCCTCAAGCTGTGTGTCGCGATCTAACTTCCCCATCTGAGCCATTTTTTCCAAAATGCTTGTACGAGCTTCCAACACCTTGTCTCGATCATGAAATCCGCGAATCAATAAGTACCCATCCTCTTCCATTCGCTCACGCAATGCTCCGATATCATGAAAAATATCATTGGAGCTTCTAAGTTCCTCTAAATGCTGCCCATGCATCTCTAGTTCACGGTTGCCGACTTTCACCATCATCTTCATCCACTCTCCTAAGTTCTTAATGGCTAACTTATAGTTTAAGTATAGGTTGAACAGGTCATTTCAACCATGGATTAGCGTTATCATTTCATGTATAATCGTACAATATTGAAGAACGACGCGAAGGAGAACACTATGACCTCTATTAACATTCCTTATAAGTTAGAGAAGAGAGAAGTTCCTCTCCCTGTATTTCACTCCATCTGGCAGGTACAAGTCGATAATAGCTATGAAGTATTGAATCGAGAGGGCTTCAAAATCCCATGTCTCTTCCTTACTTATGATGGGAAGGGTAGCATTACATTGGGTAATCATACGTATGAGTTGGAGAAAAACACCTTTTTCTTCGTGGAAGACAGTATTCCTACCATGTACAAATGTCTGAATAACAATTGGAAGTTTTACTTTCTAGATTTTAGTCAGCTAAACATGACCCGTCATCTACAACTGCCAGTAATGGAAGTGATCTCTACCGGCAAAATGGCAGAAGTCATGCAATTGTGCGAACGGATGATTGACGGCTTAATTGTTCAGCCCCATGGCTATGAATATGCATCCAACATCTCGCTGCAAGAATTGTTACTCTTGCTTTCTAGGGAACATTCCTTGGTTTCCCTTTCTCCTCACAGTGAGCTCAATCAAATTCTCATTTATATCCATCGAAATTTAGATAAGCAAATTCGGATCGAAGACCTGCTCCAGCTATGTGGCTGGTCGCGTACGACATTTTTCACCCGGTTCCGTGCTCTGACAGGCTTATCTCCAACCGATTACCTCTTAAAACTAAAGCTAGCGGCTGCGAGAGTTACTCTCGAAACCACTAGCTTATCGTTGAAAGAAATTGCAGCTAAGCTGCATTTTTATGATGAATTCCATTTTTCCAAGCTATTTAAGAAAGCATATGAGCAATCTCCCAGTACGTACCGGAAGGTGAAAATGGGAACTGAGAAGCCATAATACGACTAGTTCAAAATCTTAGTAGCAAGCCAAGCAAGATCCGCAATATCGATCACACCGTCCTGATTAACGTCAGCAGCTTTAATGGAATTCCAGTCAGCATCCGCCGAAGTTGCTCCATAGTGCTTCGCAACAATAGCCAAGTCACCAATACTTACTCTAGTATCGTTGTTCAGATCTCCTGGTGTTCCCATATTGACTGAAGCTTTGAAAGTTGCAAGTGCAGCACTTAATGTACTCGCTGTCTGTGCAACATCATCTTGGCTAGCATTCGCAGTATTAATGACCGCAAGTGCCGTACTAATGGCCGCAAGTAGATTCGCTTTAGATCCAACTGGATATTGACCAACTAGCGTGCCCTCCGCTGCCCCATCATGCCATTGCTGAGCTTCCGATATGAGTGCTTGCAAGGCGGCTTTATCCACATATGCAATGGCAATGCCATGGGAAGTGACTGCGAGACTTGTTTCATCTCCAATGGCATTCGCGATCAGCAGCTTGGAAATCGTAATCGTCGTACTCGCCGATTCGTGAAGTGATTTGGATTTCCAATGAAGCTGCAACAGATCGTTGTTAGCAGTGGGCTCCGAATCCCCTCCTATTTTGACCGCAATAATGCGGATCTGACCATCTGTCAGCTTCTTATCCACAATGGTAAAACCATCACTGACAGATTCGACACCAACAAATTCTACTTTCGTTGGATCGTAGGTAAACGTCAAATCCTGAGCTAAGATGTTATCCGCTGTATTAGCCAAACCGTAGGTCAAATCAAACGCACCTCCAGTCATGACCGTATTCACACCATCGAGAAGAACTTTATTAGGTTGTTCCGACTTAGCTGGTACGACAACGGGCAAGCTCACAGTCACCGCTTTGGTACCATCGGATGTCCGCGTCACTTCCAAAACGAGATTCACCTTGTTCTCCACACCAGAGGGTACGATCGTTCCATCCAGTTGAATGACAGCAGGTTGATCTGTACTTCTAATGGCAACGCTATAGCCAGCTGGCACATCTGGCAGTATCAAACTGCTGGCATCCTGCGTAGGTGCAGCGATGCTCGTAATGCCTGCAGCAACTTGTGCAGCTGTGAGCGCTTGCGGGTGGGTTAAATCATCCACAATCAAATCATCCACAACAAGTACAACATCTATAGCTGATAATTGCGGCTGTGCCGTTTGTTTAACCGAATCAATTGCAATGTAATAGTCGTCCTTAGCACCTGTTTCAAAATCTAATACCGCGGTCGCAGTACCTGTTGATTTGATAATCGGCAGCGTAAAACCAGGAATTAGAGACTTGCCTGTACCTGTTGCAGAAGACAACGGCACGCTAAAGGTCGGACCATTCGATCTTGATTTGGCCGAGAGCTGATACAGACCGGCTTTATTCGCCTCATAATTCATGCTGACTTTATAATGGATATTCGGCAATAGTTTCAACGTTGATGGCACGGTTGCCAAGAGCTCAGCAACAAGTGGTGTACTTGCATTTGAAATGAAATCTTGTTCGTTCGACTTCAAGGAGAAATTCCCATTAATCACGTAGGTCATCGGCTGTGAAATCGTAGGATCAGCTGCTTTCTGTGCGTCACTTACCTTTTCTGCCAAATGCGTCTGCCCGCCGCTCGAAGCTGCTTGGAACATAAAGGGCCCATAACCTTCTGAGACATTTTCGAAGTCTTCATAGAAGTAATGAGTGCCAAAATCCGTTTTGCTTGGATTCTCCCACAGTTTCACATCATCCCACCATACATTGGAACTCGCAACGCTCGTGGCATCCGCTTTCAAGTAAATCGTTGCTTTTCCCGTGGCATCCGCCGTAAAATCAACCTTCATCCTTTGATAGTACGTATTCTTGAATTTACTAGGCTCTTCTAAGTTCTTAATCTTCGATGAAGTGATGAAATTCGTTACTTCCGGCCCGCCGTAGTTTTTTACGCCAATCGTAACCGTTCTATCCGTGGTGCTGCGTGACTTATTTTCGCTGCCGGTCGATGTAGTCGCGTTATTGATGTCTACCCAAACGGAGGCAGAGTACGTTTTCCCAGCTTCAAGTCCATAGACGTTCTGCGTAATCGTCGCATCGTCTTTCCCAGCTGCTTTCAGGAAGTTGTTCTTCAACGAATCGTGCTCTACGGTTACATTCGCAGCTGTCGCATTCGTTGTAGACGTTTTCTCCCAGGCTGTAAACGTACCGCTATCAAAACCTGGATCCTTCACTGGCCCGCCGAATCCGAAATCACCAGCTTGCTGTGTATCTGCCTGTTGTTCATCCGCTTTGGATTTGTAAATCACATACGGCACACCGATGGTTGTATTACTGATCGTTACGGAACCGCCCGTAACTGGCAGCGTACGATCCCAAACACGTCCTGTGTCCGTAAGCTTATACATTTCAATGGAAGATAAACCGCCCCAGCTGTTAGGCAATTCCCACGTTGTTGAACCACCTTTTGGATTCCAGTAGTAGATCTTGGATTCATTTTGTGGATCCCATGGCAAGAAGAGTTGGCTCTTCTGGTTACTTACATCTAATTGACCTACACCTGTGTCTCCCCAGTCTTTATGGTTCAACACATCATATTTCGCAATCGTTTTACCATCCTTCTTGAGCGAAGCTGTGCCAATGATATAGTTAGAATCCGCGCTATCTGCATGATATTCATCCAAGGAAGCGACGACTCCGTCCTCAAAAACGACTGTTTTATCCATACCAGAAGCATCATGCGTTGTATTCAGAATAGGGAAATGCTGCATATATTTCGTTAACAAATTGTTATTATAAAATAAATCAATCCCGTTCTGAATGTCCGTTCTTCCTTGCCAAGTACCCACTCCAGCTTGCAGCATGCCTCTCAATAAAACACTGGTATACGGGCTTGGTGCCTGGAACGTGTCTTGATACTGGTTTTTAATAAAACGGATAATCTGACTGCCCGGGGTTTTACTTGGATAATAAGGATCCGTTCCCCAGTGGGTCCAAATCACATTTTCCTCCATAGGTCCAGAGAACTCTGTCGCAAACCAGAAGCCTAATTTGTTCTGAATAATGTTAGCAAATTGATTCGCGTGCCAACCTGCTCCGCTATATACGTCATCATAAATCATTGCGAGGTTAGGGACCTCTTGTCTAAGCTGTGTATATCTTTTCTCCAAATCCCCGCCTGCTAAATCTTTAGCACGATCAGATGGATACGTAGGATCAACCCAGTCATAGTTCGAACTCGTGCTGCCCCAATTTTCGGGTTTGGCATAATAAGCATCCGGATCTTGACCATCAATGTTCGTATGAACGCCGACTTTCACATTGTATTTTAACCCTTCATCGACAAGTGTGTTAAAATCTTTCAGCCCACCTTCACGAATGCCGAAGTGACCCGCGAGGTCTGGATGACTGTCATCATGCCCTTCTGCCTGATATCCTTTTTCCAAAATAAGCTGTCCGAAGCCATCGTACAAATTGTAAAGCTTCTTCGCATTATCCAATGTGCGTAAGAATGGGTTTTGCGCTAAGCTGTTGAAGTTCATCGCGATATAAGAGACATAATTATTAATTTCGCTTGCACCGGGATGGAGATTCACTGACCATACATTGCGGAAATCAATTGCTGCATCTTTCCAATCCGCTGTGCGATCATCGTTCCGATCCGGAGAAATGATGATCTTTGATGAGAAATCAAATTTTGGCGGGAATTTGCTGTCGTCGATGATATCTCCTCTTGCCTTCCAAACCCCGTTCCACATCGAAAGCTGCTTATTGATGTCATCGGGCTCGTTGGCAATATTCATGACAATTTTAGCTGGCGTGTCAACAACGTCATTCATGAGCGCTGCCGCCAATGTGCCATCACTAACAAAACCATACGTTCTTAGCTTACTGTCTGCCGTTTGATCTTTTAATTTCGTTCCATACGTGGCGTCATTGGTATAGAACTCATCATTCATCTGATTCCACTCCCCCGTTACCCAAGAGGACGCCCCTTGTGCATCGGGATTGCTGCTCGACACCGTAACTAACTTATGATTGGGGAATTCCACCGTTCGTACTTTATAACCCGCAGGCTCACTGTTGATATGCGTTGTCATGTTCACGATATTGCCCGTGACTTTATACGTAACAGTCATCTTCACAGTGCCTGCTGCCTCTTCTGAGTTATCGTCCACAACGGGAACGTCTAGTTGATAAACGACCGTATCCCCTGCCGTTTTCGTTGCACTTTGTACCGTTGCGAAGCCGTCATTGCCGTTTATTTTCACATTGTATAGAAAATCAGTTTGGCCTTGCAGGGTTGCATTCGAAGCCTCACTGCCCAGCCACGTATAACTGCGTACGGTCGGGAAGCGGTTATCCAAGGTTACACGCAATTTGTCAGATGCGATTGAAATCGGCAGCAGCGTAGTCGGTTGTGGCGGTGTTGGCGGGATATACGCTTCTTGCGCGATTTGACTGATCGTTATATTTTTCGTTGTAAACCAGCTTCGTAAGCCTACCTTGCCTTCAGCGACTGGGAAATCCGCACTTCCGCTGCAGACCAACGTGTCATTCAACCAGACCTTAATGTTCTTACCGATGTATTTGATCTTGAGTGTGTAATCGGTATTCGCTGTCATGTTAGGCCCGCTGGTAGTTAGATCGCCGTAATGCGATGCATCCGTTTGCCAGCCCCAATTACCGTTTGTATTATAGTAAATCATCGCGTAAGGCTGTGAAGGTGAGAGGTATCTGAAAATAAATCCGATACGTCCCGTATCGATATTCGTTCTGAACTTGATGGTGTATGTACCATCTTGAATCGGCAGCGAATCGTTATCATAGATTTCCCCAAACAGATTCGTGATGTTCAGCTGATTATTCACGATTGCTGGTGACGGCGAGTAAGCCGTTCCATCGATTTTATGCCAAGTGCCAGTTAAGCCATCGTTATAATTTCGGATGTACGTCGTTGGTTTCGGCGGCGTGTAGACGTCACCTTCTTTATACGTAACTTGCATATCATCCATATAGGTGGTTAATGTTCCCGTGGAGCTAGCTGTGTAACCCTGACTGCCATTCACAACAGCCATCCCCACTTGTGTACCCGTATAAATCTCCGCACCATCCACGGTAACTGTATAGGTATCCCCTTCATAATCTACACCCACATTGTGTACCGTTCCAGGACTTAGAGGTTGAGGCGTACTCGTTAAGTTATACGAGACATCTGCACCGTCTTTTTTCCCCGTCAACGTCCAATTACCAGCGCTATCAGTTTTTACTGAGCTCCAGTTACGCTCATCAACATATCGGAACAAAAGTCCTGCAGTGCTATAAGTGCCGTTCAGCTGCAGTTTGGTCCTATAGGTTCCATTCATCGCCAAAGGCGACTTGCTGTCCACCACTTGGCTTGCGCCATTGGTTGTGATTACTTGAGCAACCTTTCCAGTGAAGCCTGGTAGAGGTGTTTTGAGGGAATACGTAGGAACTACTGCACTCGCAGCTCCCATTTGTAAGCCTGGTGTGGCGTCATCTGTAAAATTCCTAGTATAGACGACCGCATTCCCCTTATCGCTATCTGTTACTTTCACATCATCGATATTCAATGTCTTGGTAGCGAAGTAAGAGCGAAAGCCAACCTTGCCACCTGCTATAGGCAACTTGCCTCCTGAGGTTGACGTGTAAGCAAGCGCACCATCGATGTAGACCTCGTACGTATCCCCGCTGAATGTCATTTTGAAAGCATATGTTTTACCTGGATCCAGTTTAATCGTCTTGTTCAGATAGGAACCCCACACTTCACTGCCCCCATTATTCCCATCCCACAACCAACCGTTCGTGTCACGGGAAACCATCGCATAATGTGTTGGATCCTTATATCTGGCAATGAATCCGAACTGCTCAGAAGCCCCTCCGTCAATGTTCAGCTTGGCTTCAAAAGTTCCATTAGCCACATCAGGCATATCGTTAAAATAAAAGATTTCATTGCCGCCATTCGGATTTTGCGCAGCTAGAAATTGTCCGTTCATTTCCGAGTAGGTAGCCCTTGCGCTTACCGCTGTGTCGGACGTTACAGCCCCTTTATCAGAGAGGTTGACTTCTGTACCTGTTTCGAAATCGTTCGTGTAGGTTACGCTCTGCCCACCCGCTGCCCATGCCGTAGTATTGCCAAGTACCTGTAACACACCTGGTAACGGTAGTAGACTTGTTGCTAAGAGTGTAGTTGAAAGAATTACGCTTAATTTACGCCTGATTGCCCTCATCTCATAACCTCCTGTTTATTAGTGGGATGATCCATAAGTGGCCTTGCCTATTGCGACAACACTCATCATGATACAAAATGTATCTTCTAAGGCATAACGAATCAAGTGTATCCTCAACGAAAATACACTTAGATCGTCCAATTCCTTTACCCGTTCATCCTACTATCCCGATACAATTTCGGGCTGTATCCCGTCGTTTTCTTGAACATTCTGCTAAAATGCTCCACGTTCAAATACCCAACGGCTTCAGCAATATACGTAATTTTATTCCCCTTCTTTTTCATTAACCGTTTCGATTCCTCAATGCGTAAATTCGTTAAATATTGGATGAAATTACAACCAAGCTCTTTGGTAAATTGCTTACTTAAATAGCCTTCACTAACACCAACCATCTCGCTAATCAATGTAAGGTTAACATCTTCCGTGTAATGGAGATCCAGAAATTGCTTGGCTAGTAAAACGACACTGCTATAGTGATCCTCTGATGTCTTTCCGTGAATGTGTTGAAATAACTGACTGCAAATGCGATGCAGCCAGGTTTTCGTTTCATCCAATGTCTCCAAACTCTTCATATATTCAAAAGGATGCTGGAGTGCTTCGTCGA
Organism: Paenibacillus pectinilyticus; assembly: GCF_001700435.1. Taxonomy (GTDB): domain Bacteria; phylum Bacillota; class Bacilli; order Paenibacillales; family NBRC-103111; genus Paenibacillus_E; species Paenibacillus_E pectinilyticus. The sequence continues at coordinate 140,031 of NZ_LYPC01000027.1, read as the reverse complement.
GGTCATCCCATCGAATACCTTTTCGATAAAGCAGCCCCCCAAGCTCCCAAAGCAAATCCTCAAACGCGGTGTGAACATCTTGCGGTCTCCAGCCCCATGTTTGCCCAAGCAGAAGCTCCATCTGCTCAAACTCCTTAGTCCATAACTGGGCATTGCTTTGTTCTAGCGACTGCGCAATACCTGCTCCCGTTGTTTTCAGTGTTACCTGCAGCTTCCGAGCATGCTCAGTCCCGCTTTCAGTACCATATTTCCCTAACTCCATACAACTTTCAGGGTAGAATACCTTATTAAATCCAGCAAAATAACTCATGGATGCTAAATGAGCTGCTTGCTGATACAAACGGTACCACAACTTCAACCCGCTATCTAGATCACTAATCCCAATCGATACAGACACATTAACATACTGGTTTAGTCGCGTTTGTATCATCGAGAAGGCAGCCTGCACTTTTTCCCGAATCACACTTTCACTTCGAAATGCTGCGAACGAACAGAATAGCACGTATTGCGACTGGCTTTGCTCATAGAAGAGATGCTTCAGTGACATAGCCTCCAGAACGGTTTGCACGGATTGCATAATAAACCGCTGCGTCTGGTCATCTTTTAAACTTCTCCCCGTCCTTACAGCCTCAGATGAGCCTTGCGAAATGCTAATGACGGCAACCAACTGATTCGATTCTTCTAGCCACTCCAAGATACCAGCACCTGCAGCAACATAAGCCGATTCATCCTGCTGGGGATTGAGGGATATGAGTTGCCTAAGGATTTCACTTTTTCTGTCGATCTCTTCATCTGCACGTTGGACAACAGGCGTTGAAGTCTCTTGTGTTCGAAGTTCATTGACTGCCTTCAAAACTACGGGTACCAAGTGTTCCTCATCCATATCCGACTTCACAATGAAATCAATGGCGCCAAGCAAAAAAGCTTCTCTGACATAGCTATAATCGCTGTAGGCACTTAGCATGATCGCGACAGGTCTTCGCTTCTGTATAATTGCCGGATGCGCTCGCAGCAGCTCAATGCCGTTCAATCTGGGCATCTCAATATCAAGCAGTATCAGATCGATATCGCCGTGCTGCTCTAGAATAGCAAGAGCTTCCATGCCATCTTCCGCTTCAACAACCACCTGGATGTCCATACTATCCCAGTCAATCATATGTAGAAGCGCTAGACGAACAAGCGGTTCATCGTCGACAATCATCATTTTAAACAACCTGTCCATCCCCCATCTGTGAAGTTGATTCCTTCGTATTATCCTTTCACCGCACCATCCATAAGTCCTTTAAAAATATATCTTTGAAAAACAATATAGAAGATTGCACTTGGCAATAACACGATAATAATACCTGCACAGAGCATAGACAAGTCTGAACTGCGCGTACTCACAAAGGAAGTCAATGAGGTAGCCAACGTCGCCAACTTCTTATTAGGCATATATAATTGCTGAACGAAAATATCATTCATAATCGTTACACTTTTTAAAATCGCCAGAGTTGCCGTGGCAGGCAGCAGCAGCGGGAAAATGATCGAACGGAAGATTCGAACATACGAAGCACCATCCAGCATCGCACTCTCGTCAAGCTGTACCGAAATCTTTTCGAGAAATTGCATGTAAATGTAAATCTGCATAATATCGGTGCCAATATAAATCAGAAGCGGTGCCCCGAGCGTATTATAAACGCCGAGTGTATGCAGGAGTTGAAAGCGAGCAATTTCTGTCGTATAAGCCGGAATAATCATCGCCATCATAAAAAGAAGGAGAATCCACTTTTTCATTCGGAATTGAAACCGATTAAGTACAAACGCGGTCATCGTCCCGAGCAGCATATTGCCAAGCATACTCAACACGACAAGCAGGATCGAGTTACCAAGCCCACGAATCATGTTGCCTTCTTTCAAAGCACTCACGTAATTATCGATATGAAGAAAGCTCCTTGGAAGCGAAAACGGCGATGTTTCGGCAAGCTCCAAATTCGTTTTAAACGAACCAAATACAACGAGTAAAATCGGTACGAAAATCAAGATAGCCATAAGCGTAAAAAGCACATAGTACACGATATTAGCTGCTATACGCTGTTTGCTCATTGATCGCGTACGGCTTGGCAGCGGCTGCTTCCTCATTTGTTCAAGCGATAGTGCACGTTCCATGTTAAGCCTCACTCCTGTCTTTCACGATCCAAGCTTGCAGCGATGAAAAAATGATAATCATTAGTAAAAGAATAACGGCCATCGCTGAGGCCAGACCGTAATTGTTGTAAGTAAATGCCGTTTGGAGTGAAAAGAGTCCAAATGTGCTGCTTGCACTACCTGGCCCGCCGTTCGTCATAACAAGCGGAATGTCATACTGTAGAAGGGCTCCAGATACATTCATGAATAGTATAATTTCTATGACGCGTCGGATGCCTGGGAGCGTTACATACTTTTGCTGCTGCCAAAAGTTTGCCCCATCAATTTCTGCCGCTTCGTACAGGTCCCTCGGTATCGATTGAAGGCCAGCTAGAAACAACACGATATGCACGCCGCTGTAACGCCACAAAGAAACAACAACCAGGGAATAATTCACAATCCTCGCATCGCTCAGCCAGCTTTGAATCCAGGATTCAAGCCCGATCGCTTTCAAAAGCTCATTCAACGGACCATTGATCGGATTATATATGTAACTGAACATATACGCCACCGCGATACCATTGATAATGTAAGGCATCAACACCGAGAAACGGAAAAACGCGCTCCCTCGAAGTGCTCTTGTTAAGAGAACAGCCATTATGATTTCGAACGGTATGGCAATGGCATGTAAAATGAAATAAGTGACGTTGTTTCTAATGGCATGCCAAGCCTCAGGGAAATCAAACAGCATTTGCTTATAGTTGTTAAAGCCAATGTACTTAAAACTCGGGCTATACCCATCCCAGCTCGTAAAGCTGTAGCGAAACAACTGCAAAGTCGGATAGATCAAAAACAATAGTAAGAGAGCAACAGGTACGAATAGAAACGAAACGATGACGACTTTCTGCTGCATGCGATAATTCATGTAATCACTCCTGTATACAAGAGAGGGCACTATTCCAATCGCTCAGATAGCACCCTCTATTTAATTACCTATTTGTTTGATTCAACCGCTTTCTTCCACTTGTTGTTCAATTCTTTTTCCAAGGTGTCGATTGGTTTACCCGAATATATTTCCTGTGCAGCTTTTTTGAAATCAAATTGTGCCGCACCGCTTACTTTGGCAAAGCCTTCATCCGTTGCTGAGTAGATGAATGGTTTAAACGGATATTTTTCTGTCCATTTGTTAAAGAAGGGAAGGTCCGTGCTCACGCCATTAATTGTTGAGAACTGTTGCGCCATATTAATGAAGGATTGGTACACATCTTTACTAAACATCCAGTCGAAGAATGCTTTCGCCTCTTCTACATTTTTACTGTTTTTGTTAATACCGATATTCATATCCGATACAGTCATGGATGTTAACGGCTCGCTTTCTGTGCTGCGGAAAGGAAGTGGGAATACACCTAAATCTTCATCTGTTTTCACTCTAGTCGCGTAATCACCATAATACCATTGGCCTGCAGCAATCATGGCTGCTTTATTGGATTCAAATAATTGTGTGGATTGATCAAAGGAAATGGATAGGGCATCAGGTCCCGCCAGCTTCTTCGTTGCCATTTCTTTGATGATCTTTCCAGCTTTATCAAATGTACTGCCATCTCCGAAAGGCTCCGGTGTCTTAGCCAAATTCGCTAAGTAATTCTCATCCCCGGACATAATGTGGGGGCCGAACTCCATGAATGGATAGAACGTCCAGTCTTCCTTGCCGCCGATTGCGATTGGCGTATATTTACCATTCGTTTTAATTTTATCCAACGTTGAGAGGAACTCAGGCATCGTTTTCGGTACGTCCAAGTTCAACTCTTTGAAAATGCTTGGGTGGAAGTAGACAAATTCCGAGAATGAAACGAGCGGTGCGCCTAATATTTTCCCATCAATCTTCGCCGGAAACTTATTATTCTTGGCCCCTGCTAAATCATCGAGTGGAAGAAGGGATTGTTTGTAAATTTGCATTTGTGCAGGCTTTAGGTAGAACAAATCAGGTAAATCATTAGCAGCTAATCGCACCTTTAAGTATTGGCCGCCGTTATCTGGTACCATCTCAATATCGACAGTCACGTTCGGCTTGAGCTTCGTGTATTCCTTCACTTTGTCTGTCCAGAATTTAAGATCCCCTTTGGCATCCCACATCGCAAGTTTTAACTTAACAGGATCCGCTGGTTTTGGCGTCGCTGCTGCGGCTTTACTTTCGGCTGGTTTAACTGAAGCTGCTGCTGGTGCTGCCGTATCCTTGGAGCATCCTGTCAATGCACTCAGCATAACAAGTCCGCCCACTAGCACCGTGCTTACGAATTTACTTTTTCCCATTCTTGAAACCCCTCCAATGAATGTTTCTTTAACTCGGTTGATTGTTTAACCTGTTTTTATCATACCCGAGATGAAAACGCATCCAAATGATCTTTTCGGCTATGAAGTTGATCTTTTATGAACTGCTTTACGCTTCCAACCGAAGTGGTCGCTCTTCTTCCTGATCACGATGAATAATCGGAATTTTCATCGATACTTTCGTCCCTTTCGGATCATTCGCAGTCAACATAATGCCGTATTCCTCGCCATGGTGCAGCTGGATCCGGTGATGGACATTGGCAACGCCCATGCCTGTAAACGTATGCGGACTGCGTCTTGTACGGAACTCCTCGAGCTGCTCTTCGGTCATCCCCTCACCATTATCGGAGATCACGATGTGCAGACTGCCTTCATGAATGCGTGCTTGAATGACGATTTTCCCGCGTGTTTCTTTGCCAGCCATGCCGTGTACAATGCTATTTTCCAAAATCGGTTGAAGCAGCAGCTTGAGTAAATACTTCGATTCTGCCTGCGGGTCAATATGCCATTCAACCTCAAACTTATTACCGTAACGAATTTCCATGATGTATAGGTAATGCTTTAAATTAGCGATTTCATCGGAAAAACGGATAAGCACTCCGCCTCTGTTAAACGAAGAAGATACGAGTCGCATTAAAGCATTGGTCATATTTCGGATATTGTCCACCTTACTGATCAGTGCCATTAGCTTGATCGCATTCAGTGTATTAATAAGAAAGTGCGGATTAATTTGCGACTGCAAGGCAGCGAACTCTGCTTTCCGCTTTGCTTGCTCTTGTTCTTCTCGCTGCCGAAGAAGCAGCTTAATTTGATCAAGCATATGATTGAACGTTCTGCCCAGCGCTGCCATCTCTGCAATTTTAGAATTCCCAATCTTGGCGTTCAGCTCTCCTTCCATCACAAGGGACATTTTACGGACTAATACGTGAATTGGCCTAGTTAAACTGTGAACTAAATAAAAGGAAATTAGCAAAAATACAACGATAACCGCGATGGTTGCGAATAGGACGAATTTAAAAATACGTTCATAATTAGCCGTTACTTTACTGTATGGGATCTCTTGAATCGCTTTCCAACCTGTATCTCCAACGCTCGCATAGGTGACCATCATTTGACGGCCGCTCACCTGATCGATAAAATGTCCCTCACGCGCACCGCGGATTTGCTCTAGTTTGGCCGGTGTTAAGCTCGATTGCTCCCAATTGTAGCTGGCTGTGACAACTTGACCGTCCTTGCTGACAATGACATAGGTGGAATCATCGTTAGGTTGCTGCCGCAAGATTTTATCAAATGCTTCCTCATTCAATGAAAAATAAATCACTTCGACATTACTTAGCGTATGGTAGTCACTGGGTGCAATCGCGGCTGTCACGGCTAACGGCTCCCTCACACCGTATAAGAGCGTTTCCTGAAGACTAAGAAACTGCACATTATCCTTTTGTTGAAGTAGCTTCTTGTACCACGATTCTGAACGCAGCTCCTGCTCGTCCTTGGTCAAGTTCTGCTTATACGAATACACGCCGCCATCTTTATAAAAAAAGTGGATCGCCAGCAGTTGGCTGGACATGGAGTAAGTGTATCTGCTCAACGCAAGTGTAAGGTCGTTGATATACTTGAATCGATTGCTCTCATCCGCTTGATGCAAGGATGTTGCAGTTGATAAAATATCTCGATCCACACCAACGGCAGCTGCAGCGTACTCGATTTTACTGATCTCCTGCTGGGCTGAATAGGTAACAGCATGCAGTGTTTGCAGGGTCCGTTCCGTTGTTTGCTGTAATAAATCGCGCTTGTATACTTGAAGAATCATGGTAGAGATGGTCACGATCGGAAAGACAACCATGACAACTAACAAGATATGGAGAGTCACTGAAAACGACCATGGCTTAGCAAATAACTTCAACATCTTCACCCCGTAATTTCAAATATGAAAATAGGACTTCGTAAACATACATTCGGGCTGAGAAGGGCGATGTCCTCTAATAGCATAATTCATTTAAACCCTTACAAAAAAATATCTGCCCTAGGATATTCCTAGGGCAGATATTTTTTTGTAACGACTTGACCATTATAACTTTCATCAATATGAAGGTTGTAAATCAAATATATGTTCGGACTGCTGCCAAAAAGTCTCAAAACAAAGCCCGGTTTTATGATGCCATTCCTTTTCCGCCTGTTCATCAATCGTTCGATCAGGGATCATTTGTGTCTGATCATACTCCGTCAGCATGATCAGACAATCTTCGTGAAGATATAATTGTACCTTTGTATACCCAGCTTCGATAAGATGCTTAACAATTTGCCGGGGGATGTGGTCGTGCAAAGAACGATAATCAGCGATACGCTCTCGATGCAACCGAGCCACACGAATTTCTCTCTTTACTTTGGGATTCATCCACGGCTCCTCCTCACTTCTCTCGGCCGCTAATTCTACCTGTATTTTGGGGATTAGCCCAAGGTGTTTCATAGGTCGGCTGGTTGACATAGCGATTCATCGTCATGTGCAGACGAATGCCGGCTCCAGGAAGCAGTTTGACGAGGAACCATTTATTGTTTGCCGGTAATGTTTCTTGAACGTGATCTTCTTGACTCGTAACCGTAACTATTTCAAACTGATGCTCCCCAAACATTCCTGCCTGAATGATGATCTGCTTATCTGCGAACAAATCAAGATTGACCAGATTTAACGTTACAGAATCTGCATGAAGCGCTTCGACCAGCGCAGCTGTGCCGTCCGGCAATCCCGGGCGCTCCAGATCCGCATTAAAGTAGCGCACGCGACCGTGCTGCAACCCACCGTGCGAAGTGTGCATCGGTGACCCTAGCGTCAATTGCAGCAGCCCTTCAAAGTAAACTGGGCACATTTCCTGCCATTTGTGAATGCTTGACAGCGCTCCAAGGCTGAATCCGTCAGAAATCCAATTGTTCGGATCTCCTTCTTCAGAGCGCATTTTCTGAAGTTGGCGAGAGACCAATTTGTAATTCGCTTCGAGAATTTGCTTCGGATAATCCGGATTCTTCCCACGCATGTAGTGGAACCATTGGACCGTATTGCCATTATAGTGCTTGGTATTCTTACCCGTTATCGGATTGGTTCCCGAATATTCAGGTACATCAATATCAAGGTCATACGACAATTTATCGATCCGATCTGCACGGGCTGCGTCCTCCTCCGCCATAGATACCGTCCACAGATGAATGGGATACAGCGGATTTGGCAACCGATAAGATGTCCAACCACTATCGAAATGCTTGGTCGGTGTCACCCAGCTTCCATTCTCTTCATGGCCAAGCTCCCAATTCCGATCCAATTGCTCTCGCGCTAAACATAAATAGTTCATATCGCCGCTCAGCAGCACGGCGTTCATCGATGCATTGACAATAGGTTCAATAATCGTCAAAAATCCGTGCGGCCAGCGCCAACCATAATAGCCGCCCCACCATTTGCCATCGTTATATTCACCGATTTCACCGGAAAGACCAATGTTATCGGGAATGATCCCGCCGTTTTGTTCGGCCCGTTCCCTCCAGGCATGAACGTAATCAAGGACCCACTTTTTTAGTTCAGCATCGCCAGAATACATATAGGCGTTGGCGATAGGTCCAGTTGCATTCAGATTCAGCGGGACATCCCCCTTCGCCATACGTTCATTCATGATGCGAATGAGATTTCCATACACGTGATCGTCCGACCATGGACATGTTCCACTGGCAAAATCCACACCGGGAATGTCTTCAAACGGCGCCAAATAGTTGTCGAGGATTCCTCGATGTGTACACCAATCTTCTTCGGACATTTCATGCCGTGGCCCCCGGCTGCCGGTAATCGGCGACCGAATCAGCTTTTTCTCGGCATCATAGTTGTGCGCTTCCGCATCCTTGCCGGTATAGAAGCTTGCAAATCGTTGTGCGCGCTGTACGTTTTTCAAATGGGAAGGAGCTGCCAGTCCAAGGAAATAAAAAAACAAATAACCTTCTCCATGATGCATCCAATCGTAATAGCTATCAAAATCACGATAAATTTGCCCGTATTCCGTCCACTGCCACGTAACACCTTCCCAAATTCGCAAAGACATTTCACGAAGTTCTTCATCTCCGCCAAGTGCGTATAACAAGGCAAGGTACATAAATCCTTCATAAGGATCATCCGAGCCGTCCATCCCCGGCCATTCGCTGCGCCAGATGAGAGTACCATCCGGACGGACATACTTCTGGACAAATTCCTTCGCAGCTTGGTTCAGCGTTTCGAAAAGCTTACATTCCAACAGCGCCCAAGCAGGAGGTGTCCAGTTATCCTTGGCTGTAACTGAAGGTACCTCCAATGGTTTCCTTAAAAGTGTCATATCTTCAATCCCACCTTGCCCTTTTGCATAATTCGAACTTTATTTTACGATCCGATATGATAGCCGCCATCAACTGGAATTTCCGCTCCGTTAATCCAACTAGAGCGACTACTAGCGAGCATGACGATTACATTTGCAATTTGCTCAGGAGTCGCCACATTTCTCGCCTCTTTATAGATTTGCTCTATTTCTTTAGGCGAACGATGGGTCATACTAAACCATTCGTTCAAAAGCGGCGTCGCCGTTCCACCTGGCATGATCGCATTCACTCGAATATTCGCCTCGCGAAGATCCATTGATAACCCACGGCTCATATGATTTAGTGCGGCTTTCATCGCATCATAGACGAGATTGTTAGAGCAATTGACAAGCCGATTAATCGAGCTTACATGGATTACGGCACCTTCGCCGCTTCGCTTTAACCAAGGGAGCGCCTTCTGCGTTAGGAAAAATGGCGCTTTGACATTCACTTCAAACAATGAGTCCCAGTCCTCATGCTGTATATCTTCCATCGGTTTATTACAAATAAGCGCCGCATTATTGACAAGGATATCCAATCCTCCATAATGATCGACGATTCGTTCAACAAGCTGCTTGGGCGCTTCCCGTAAGGATAAATTTTGGCGTATGAAGACAGCATCTCCACCAAATTCGCTTATTTCTTCTACAACCTGACGTCCCCGTTCTTCATTCATGCCGTGAACAGCCACCTTTACGCCGTTTCGCGCAAGTTCAATCGCAGCCGCTTTGCCGATACCGCTTGTAGAGCCGGTAACAAGTGCTATTTTGCCATGTAAATCTTCCACATTCTCACCTCTTTGATTTAAATCTTATTTCACATAGTAAAAGTCGATTCAGACTTCAATTCTTCTCTGAAATCGTTAATTCGGATAACCCGATTCTCCAAGCGAGATTTTTCAGCGGCAAATGCCATGAGATGACTTTCGACAGAAGTGCTCGCTGATGTGAGCCCCGCTTCCTGTCCATTCTGGCGGACCAATCGCACGAAATCCTGCATGATACGTTCATCTCCCCCGCCATGCCCTTCCGGTGGTGCTTCAAGGCGGATGAGCTCCTTCTCTCTTGTCACAAAGCTAGTAACCTCGATTTCGTTCCTTTCCATATCCGCTCTAATTTGACCAAGGGAACCCATCAGCTTCACCGATCTCCCGCCTTCAAATGTAAAAGCGCTCATCGTAAAAGCAACCGTAACCTCGTTATCAAATTCGATATTGACAACCTGATGATCAACAACATCATTATCGCTGTGGTATACGCATCGGCCGTACGGACCTTCCTTTAATGCATGAAGGACACCTTCATCGCTTGTATCGCTGCTGACAACCGTTCGCATAACTTTATTAACCCAATCATCGCGTTCAATGTATATTTTCGGTGCGTAGTAAGGACATTCATCTTGAACTGGACAACCGTCCAAACACCTTTTAGGAGCGCCTTCCGGTGCATTCTCTTTCTTGAAGTGCGTTAATCCGCCAAAGGAAGAAACCTTGGTGCAATTGGCATCGGCAAGCCATAATAAAATATCCATATCGTGACAGCTTTTGGCTAATATCATAGGGCTAGATTCTTTGGATTTTCTCCAATTACCCCTGACAAAACTATGGGCATAATGGGCATATTCAACATTTTCCGTATGCTGGATCGAAACCAGTCTGCCGATCCGGCCTTGCTGCAGCAGCCCTTTTATCGTTTTAAAGAAGTCGGTATATCTCAACACATGGCAAATCGAAAATATTCGCTGATACTTCTCTGCAAGCTCCCCCATAATGATGCATTCCAATGGGTCGTGCGACATCGGCTTCTCAAGTAGAACATGATACCCTTTCTCGAGCGCTCTGCTAGCTGGTTCAAAATGCATCTGGTCCTGCGTGCAAACCAGCATAGCGTCAGCTAACTTCGGCAAATCTAATATCTGTTCCCAACTTTCGTAGCATTGCTCTACTGGAATGTTATGATCAATTTGAAATTGTTTTCTCCGAATGGGGTCCGCATCAGCAACCGCGACAAATTGAATTTGTTCCGGATATTTAATCGCATAGGTTGCATATGCTCCTGCGCCTCTTTGTCCGGCACCTACCAGGACTGCTGTAATTTTTTGCATAATAAATCCTCCCTAAATGGTCCGTTATTTTATCAAGTTCATCGTATACGTGCTGTTAGGCTCCAAGATGATTGTTTGATAATCCAGCATGCTATTTGCATGTAATATTTGCAATGACTCTTCATCGTTTTCAACAAGCACTTTAACCTTGGCTGTAAATTTAGTTGTATTAGATAAGCGAACCGTAAGCTGAACCGCATTGTCCACAACAATCTCTGCATCAATATGATCAATTGCGCAAACAGTTCCCTTATTTTTTTGAATATAAAGACCCGGTACTTCAAAATAAGTAAGCATATTGGTCACTTCGCACCAGCAGGAACCGCCTAGAACGCCGCCAACATTCGCTTTGCCTTCCCAGTCGCTTGTATTGACTCGTTCCCCCATCCAGCCAGGAGGCGAATATGTATCGCTTGGCTCCGAATCCCAGGAGATTCTTAACGGGCGGTCTTCCCTGGACATATATTGCGGGATATTATGCGCGATTTCACGTAACAGTTCCAAATAAAATTCATTCGATGTAGCGCGATAGAGCTTTAACAAAGACAGTCCCGATAAGGTGCAAATGCCTGGCGCGGCATGCTTGTTTTGCACACTCGCCCACACTGAGCCTATAGAACGCAAATCAAGTTTATTAAATTCCGAGGTGATCGGATATTCGAAGTTATAGGAGACGCACCAAGTGGCACTAAGCTTGGCTGTATCCTCAGCCATCAACAGCCATTTCTTCACCCCCGTTTCTTCGTATAAAACGACATAAGATTCCAGCAAGGCAAAGGCCGATTCACTGTCCGGACATTGACAAATCTCCCCTGGTCCGCCGGTCGTTACACCTTTTCCAACAAATTCATCATAGAATCGCTCAGCCAGCTGAGAAGCAACTTCCACATATATGGATTCATTAAAATATTTCCCCGCCAAGGCGAGTCCAGCTGGGGCAATTCCTGCAGAAGCGCTGCCGCCAACAATGATTTCTTCTTGGTGGACATCAATGAATTGTCCAAATTGACCGTTATTTTTCCACAGCCTAATAAAAGCATCGCAAGCTTTTTTCAGCCCTTCCCTCCAAAGAGGAGGTATGTTAACTTTTAATTGCTCAAGAAGCATGAATTGCTTGGCGATAAAGTAAATCGCATCTGCATTTTTTCTCACAAGCACACAACTAATATCATCTTGATCCCTGAAATTATCGCCATACAGCTTCCCTTTGCAATGAATTCCGTAAAAAAAACCAGAAGGCGCTTGAACTTTTGAGAAAAAGAAGTCCAATGTTTTGAAAGACCTTTCTTTAGAAAGCTCGTTTCCGATCGCAAACATCGGGTACGTATTGATTGCACCTCCAACCCAACCTGTCTGCCATTCCCCAAATACCTCATGTGTCGAAGTCGATGACCGATAAAAATCTTCTTCTTGCTGCCAGTTATCCCGATTGTACTTTTCTTCTAATATATCCCACGAGGCAGAGAATGGGATCTCATGACGCAGTTGCGCTTGACCGGTCAAATCCTTACGGATTTTCGCAAAATAGTCAAACAGCTCCGGAATATCGTTGCAATCAAAGAAATATAACCGAAATTTCAAGGTCACTTCATCATTTTCATGAAAATCAATGCCATAATCATCTGAACTCTCTTTCGAATTGCACATGCTGTACGTATAACGTCTAACAGCAGGCGCGGACAATGTAATGACAGCTTGCGTTCGAAGTTCATTTTCTTCCAATGTAATGCCAGAATCGCCAAGCGAAGTCCCTTGATGTGTCAGCATGAAAAAACCTTTTTTCTGCTCGCGTTTGAAACACCCCACCGCAGGGGTAGCCAGATCGCCTGTTCTCAATTCCATCATAGACAATCCTTCTTCCCGGTTTAACCTGGGAACATCCGTTATCGTTGTTGGAATATGGGGGCCGATCTCATCATCCCTAGTAAGCATCGGAGGATAAACTTGATCGCTGACTTTAAATCGGTTTCCATCGTAGGCTGCCGCAGGCATGAGCACATAGTTCATCTTCGACCAATCATCGAGAACCATGCTAACCGATACATTGGCTTGAGTGACTGAGCCTTTCGCCACCTTGAATGTGACTTCACAATCCACGGCATTCTCGTTATTTGCAGTTCTTAGACAGGTATAACGGATATTCCACAAGGAATCTTGCAGCGCTAGCGTTTGGTCACCAGACGCCTCGGCCAACGTGCTTTTGACAGAGTGCCTTGCTTGTGAGCCTTCATAAGTAGTCAGCTTTATTTCTAAACTGCAATTATCTTCTATAAATTGGGTGCTGCCTTTTTCCACCTTTTACACCTCGTCTTCTATTGGTCCATTCTATGTAACAAACTAACCTAGCTCAGCAAAGTCTTGAAGTGTGACGACCGGGTCACGCGTGCCGTGCAGTTCAAAAATGATTACTTCATTTGCACCTTCACGCAGAAGCGGTCCTGGAATGTAGAGTGTTTTTTGCGGGCCGATTTCCCAGTAACGTCCGAGATTAAAACCGTTGAGATATGCTACTCCCTTCGTCCAACCTTCGAGCTTCAAAAACATATCACCGATCTCATCTACATGAAACTCGCCTTTATAAAATGTCGGCGTATAGGAACCATCTGCTTGTTGTTCTCCGAAATTAAGCCTAGACAAATCATCGAGAGGAAGCGTATGGATCGTCCAATCGTACAAAAACATCCGTTCGAAACGAACGCCTTCCGTAATCCCTTTCGGATCTTTTAAGCTATAGCCATAATTAATTCGGCCCATATTTTCCACTAAAATGCTTAAAGTCGCACCTTCCGGTGGGATTTCTGCCAGAATATCATTCACTTTAATTTCGAGTGTCTGATCATGTGTATTTCTTTCAACAACACCCTGATAGACCCCATCAAGGAAAATGAGCGCACGGTCATGCACGTGCTGGAGCACAATTTTATGTTTCGCTCTTGGACCTGATATCTGTGTCGAATATAGAATAAAACCATAATCCTGATCCAACTGCTCCATCGTTGCCGTACATTTACTTGTGATCGGAGCGGATAACGAATCAAGCGATTCAAATAACCGCGCTTTTTCCGTCAGACGGATATTGCCGTAATGCTTCTTTCGGATGGGAGGCGGAAGCTCTAAGCCTGTCATATCTACATACTTGGAAATCAATTCGCGGACTGCGATATATTTGTCCGTAATATCTCCAGATTCACTTAACAACGCATGATAGTCATAACTAGTCGCGGTAGGTTCATATTTCCCCAAGTAATTGGCGCCATTATAGAAACCGAAGTTCGTCCCCCCATGGAACATATAGAAGTTGACGGATGCGCCCATTTGCAGCATGCGGTCCAATACGTCCACCACATCGTCAAATCCTCTCACGTGGTGTTCATCTCCCCAATGGTCGAACCAACCGTTCCAATATTCCATACATACGAGTGGCTTATCCGGTTGATATTCCTGTAACTTGTCAAATGCTTCTTCAGGACGCGATCCGAAATTGACTGTCGCCAAAACGTCTGGGATGAGCGTACCTCCTTGAAGATTGGCGTCGTCATAGCCGTCTGAGGTGAACAGAAGCACGTCCATACCGCGCTTGATCATAGCTTGCCTTACATACGCCAGGTATTCCTTGTCGTTGCCATAACTTCCGTACTCATTCTCAATCTGCATAGCTATAATAGGTCCGCCATTTGTACATAAAAGCGGCTGGAGCCTTGGCAATAACTCGTCGAAATAAGCGTCTATTTTAGATAAATAGGGCTGATCGTAACAACGCAACTGCATCGACGGGTCTTTGAGAAGCCAAGCAGGCAGCCCGCCAAACTCCCACTCCGCGCAAATATACGGGCTCGGCCGTACAATCACGTGCAGCCCCACTTCACCAGCCAACTGGATAAACTGCTCAATATCTGCGATTCCCTGAAAGTTATATTGACCCTCTTTCGGTTCATGCATATTCCATGCCACATAGGTTTCAACGGTATTAAACCCGCAAGCTTTTAGCTTCAACAGTCTGTCCTTCCAATATTCAGGCACAATGCGGAAGTAGTGCATGGCTCCCGACAGAATTCGAATGGGGTTTCCGTTATACATAAACTGTTTTCCTTCAATCGTGAATGTAGCCATGTTACATCTCCTTCAATAACATTTTATAAATTTAATCATCTTGATGGACAGTGCCTCTACCCACATCTTCACCTTACTAGATCATAAAAATATGAAAACAGAAAAAAACATAACTTCCTTCGACAATTAGATATGTGGTTCTCTAAAAAATATACATTTCATCGAAATAAGGTGTTTTTCAACAATTTCAACAGAAAAAAAAGCACTATACTGTACTTATTAGATAAATACAGCATTGTGCTTATATTAATTCAGGCTGTCCAGCAGTGATTTCAATTGAGGATTAAGGTTCAATGCATTCAGAATAATTGTTAAAGCCTCCGATCGAGTGGAGCTGCCTTGCGGATCGAATTTCCCGTCGTCCTTGCCGCTGATAATGCCGGCTTCTGCTGCATCTTTGATGGCATCCACAGCATAAGAGCTAACGCTGGACATATCCCTAAAGTTGCCTCTGGCAGCATCTTTGTCCACATGATTTAAATTGATGATTCGTGACAAAATGATCACCATTTCTTCACGGCTGATCGTTTGATCCGGCTTGAAGGTTTCATCTCCATAACCGGCAATTACCCCTGCGCCTGCAAGTTTCTCAATAGCTTCTTTCGCCCAATGGCTGTCTATATCTTTTAGTACAACCGATTGAACAGCGCCGCCGTTGATATCAAATACTCGCGTAATGATTGCGGCAAACTCGGCGCGTGTAATTTTACCGTCAGGTTGGAAAGTACCATTCTCGTACCCCTCGATAACGTGCAATTTTACGAACGTGCTGATCGTCTTTTCGGCCCAATGTCCATGAATGTCAGCTATTTCAATCTTCGCATTCGATTTCTTGGCTTCCTCTACTTTGGATTCAAATGAATGAACTAATTTGATTACATTAATAATGTCATTATTAAATACATCAGCCTCAGGTTTGCCGTTACTCACTTCAGCTATTTGAGCGGATACCTTGCTATTGCCCGAAACAACTGTAGCCACTAACTGTGAATTCAATAGTTTCACGCTGTCCAGTGCAATATCCGCAGATCCCTGTTTAACGGCATGAAATGTAAGTGTAGCAAGCGTTACATCTCCGTTTCGGCCCAGCGTATTGCCTAATTGCGTATGCGCAATTTGAATTTTATTCCCGTTCACTATTGGATTAACGGCATATCCGTTACCTGCACTTACACTCTTAACAAACGTCAAACGGCCGGTATCATAGGTTAAATTGACCTCATATGCGTACATATCGCTTACTTGTTTTCCACTCAGCGTCACTTGGAAGTCATCCCCTGCGGATATACTCCCTTTCGGAATAGAAAGCACAATGGCCGGACCAGCGCTTGCTTGAATGACAAGTTGGGGAAGTAAGATCATGGGCAAAAGAAGCATCAGACTGAATTTGAAAAGTTTTTTTGCCATTAACGAGATCCTCCCTTTCAGTAAATACTTCTAAGAAACGGAGGGAGAAGCAACTCTCCCTCCTATGGTTTTTTATTGCAAGATCGCTTTCGCAACGATTGCAAGGTCAATAATATCAACCTTACCGTCATGGTTAACATCCGCTTTCTCATTCCAGCCCGCTTGACCTTGTTGTTTGCCGTATGCTCCTGCAACAATCGCCAGGTCTCCAATAGAAATGCTTCCATCTCCATTGACGTCTGCGGTTATTTGCTTGGTATCAAACACTTGAAGAGCCGCATCCAGTGCTGCTTTCGCACTATCCACCTGCTGCTGGGTAGCATTCGCATTATTTGCTGTTGCATGAGCTGTATCGATAGCCGACTTCAATGGCGCTTTGGCTCCAGTCGCATACAGTCCATCCCTATTGCCTTCGACTGCTGCATCGTATTTCGCCTGAGCGTTTCCGATCGAAGCATTGAGCGCCGATTTATCTACCGACACACTTGATATGCTAATTTGTACTTCGCGGGAAGCTCCATCTACTTGCAGTTCATTCCCCTGTATATTGGCAATCTTTACATTACCTACAGAAACTGTTGTAGCGGTTGCCTGAGCCAGCGATTTGACCGTAAAATTAAATGTCAACAAGTCACCTTGCGCAAGCACGCCTTGGTCCGCAACTGTGCTGGATACCACCATCCGGATATGCCCAGGCACAGCCTCTTTCTGATCGATGACTTGGAAACCTTCCTTCAGAGATGTCACCGAATTGAATTGTAATTTCAACGGATCATAGTGGATTGTCAAGTCCTGAGCATATACTTGCTGATAGACACTTTGCGTAACGCCAGTCAATCCCATGGTTACATCAAACGTTTGGCCAGGAATTACCTGCTGTATGCCAGTTAATGTAGTTTGAGCGGCTGATACTGCTGGTTGTACGATCACTTTTTGCAAAACATCGCCCGCATATTGATCAGCAGCAGCTATCGCTATGAATGTGCCGGACTTTGCATACATCGCTGGATCAACGTCTGCGAAACTTAACGATAAGTCTTGAGTTCCATTTGTAAATTGGGCGCTGATCGACTTTGCAAGCGTCGGCGCCGTGCCTGCGGTAGTCGAGACACTTTCAAGTCCACCAATCGAAACGAGCCCATCAACGGTTACAGTCGTACTTACGGTTTTGTTTAATCGTGCCAGTTGTCCACTTACCATGAAAGTTCCATTATTTTTATACTTGGATGGATCCACAGTGTCCCAAATAATATCTTCAGATTGATTGACGCCATCCCCAAAAGTAACATTGGTTTGTAATGGCAACACTGGAGCAATTCCAATCTTTGTCGTAAGCGGCGCGATTGCTCCTATCGAAGAGATTGTATATGGTTTGTCAATGAAAATCGTATAGTTCTTGCTGCCTGCCGACGTAATTTCCGATAAAACCAGCGTGTTTCTTCCATTTTTCAAGGTTGAAAGTGCTGTCGGTGTTGTATAATCGGCGAAATTATCAGTAATATCAACCCCATTAAGCAACACTGCAGTGTTCGCACCTGCCAACACTGGTTTCGGTCTGATCAGCGTGACCGGTTTAGAATTATCGACGATAGCTGCTCCGTAAAGGTAATAGGATGGATTAAAATTTCCGGACAATGCAACGTTGCCGAGATTGAAATTAGTTCCATAATCTACGTATGTTGGGTTTGAGGTTATTTTGATATTGTCAATTAATACGGTTGAATTGATCCCCCCAAAGGCCACACCCCCTGAGGTGTATGAACCATCGGTAGCAGACATCAATTTGGTTCCATCTAAAACAAACCCGACTTTACCGCCATACGTCTGAATCTGGAAATCATGCCAGTCGGTCGCAACAAATCCGCTTGGTAACGCAGCTTTTCCAAGCGAGGTGTCACTTGAAGAAGTATGCTTGGTAATTTCAAAATACTCGGTACCTGCTGGAAAACCGGCAGTTCCATTTTTATTCCTTCGATAGATAACTTGATAGCTGGCTGGATTGCTTTGCGTTGTTCCATTAATTGCAGCAGTCGTTACAAATATTGTGAAATTATCATAAGCTTGACTAAGTACATTATTGGAACCCCAACCCACGAATTTCCATTTCATATTGACAATATAGTTGTTCCAAGCAGCGCCAGTTTGATAAAAATTCTTTCCATCTGTAACTACGTTTTGCAGTACTTTATTACTTGAATTGGTTGGATCGGAAATAACGCTCATTGCTGATGTACCGCTAAGTGTAAAGCTAGGCACGATACCATCTTCAAAATCTTTGTCCAGCTGTGTTTTATTGTCATTAGAGGAATCATAGACCGGAGCAGCAGGTATGGATACTGGACCAGGTTCTGGCGCAGTTGTACCGCCATAAATGTACAACTGGTCGTAATAGCTCACTCCCTTGCCATCATCTGACCCCAAAGCGACAGAATTAAACTGGGTAAGCGTATTCAAGGTGGAGACAAGCACGCCATCCACGTACAGTTTCACATCGGTACCACTGGTATAATCCCATTTCATTTCGTGCCAGCCATAAGTCCGTGGAACCGAGGTTGCCGTTTCTGTTGAACCATTCAATACGACATAATAGCTGCTGTTTACCGCAGTATCCAGCCCCATCCCTACAGCGTTAATTCCATCGTCGACTCTTGCCAGCGATTTGACCGTTGATGAAATGGTAGTTCCGGAGCTGTAAGGAGCTTGATTACCGCTTTGTCTGTCAAACAATTTCACAGAAACAATTTTATTGAGATTATTCGAAAAATTCCTGTATAACACAGGCTTACCACCACCTGCACTGTCACTGTCGATCTTTAAGGATTGCTTTCCACCCAGTACACCCTCAGACATCCACTCGGTTGTAACAACGGGAGCCGCTCCTCTGTATGACCATTTCGAAAAATCTAAATCTTTTTCAAAATTATCCTTGAAATAGATGTTATTTGGCTCCTGAAATGCATTTCTGGATGATAAATAGACGCTTGGGAAGTCCACACTCACACCTATGTGTGCATAGTCCATTAAGGAATCGTCGAATGTATGTAGCTGATTGGTATGGGAACCGAAATCAATGTTGGTGTTTGTATATGTGATTTTGTCGCCATAGTTCGTTGTCGTTTCTACTTCAGCATTAAAATGCTGCGGGTTAACGATTTTCAGATTACTTATTTCAAATCCCGATGCGCCCATATCCAGGTTCATTCCGTTAGGCGCTATATCTCTCATGCTTGGATTGGACCCTACATTGTCAATAAGCATCTGATTAATGTAGTTAGGCTTGTAATTAGCCGAGCCCTTGTACAGATAGCAAGCGAAGAAAGCGCCGTCATCACCGCCATCCTGCTGACTGTCGTGCAAATAAATATAGTCAAACGTGTTATGATGCGAATACATATCTTTCATAATATTGAAGTTAGCGTCACCGTTTGGAAATGCAGTGCCGCCGTTCCGACTATAACCGGCTGTAACAAAGATGCCTCTTCTTGGTGAGTTATAAATTTCCAAATGTGAAAATGTGTTATAACCGGAGTTGTTGATTGTTATTCCAGAGGTTTGACCAACCAATTGACCTAAATCATGAATGATCGTATTTATTACCGTATTATAACTACTATAGCCGTTCCCGTTAGCATCACCACCCACGCCTGGATAGCCGCCTTCTAGATTAATACCACCATGACCGGTATATTCAATAAGGGAATTATTAATATCCGTGTACTGGTTAGCAAGATAAAGTTCGATGCCGAACATTCCTGCATTTTTAATATGCGTTTTGGTGATCGTAATGTTATTCGTATTGGTCAAAGTAATGACGCCAACCTGAAATTCTTTCCTTTCCGATTGTTCAGCATAAGACGGCTGCGTGCTTCCCGCAGCTTCGGGAGGGTAATAGCCCAAGCCGGCTCCTGCGTCGCCCCAGTTCCAGCCATAGCTGTAGTAGTCAGGGAAGTTGGTATCTTTAAATTCCAAACCGCTGAATGTGATGTGCGACACCATACTTGTACGCGACGCACCTTTGATATCAATGATCTTCTCAACAGCAGGAATCACGATATCTTGATTGCTGATGTCCCCTGAACCGGATAATGGATAATAATACAGATATCCTGTCTTTTTGTTGAAGTAGTATTCACCTGGCTGATCCAAAAAGCCGAGATTGCCTTGCAAAAAGTATCTTGCACTGGAGCCGGTTTTGTATTTGGGACGAAATGCCGCTGGATTATTTGGATCGGTTTTGAAAGTAAGTGTACGCGTAGAATTATCTACGCCGGCAAGTGGAATCGTATCGGTCATCCAATCCCAATATCCGCCGTCCCACATATAGACCTGTGCGTCCAAATCACCGCGTGTCTGGGCATTTACCAATCCCGTTAATGACTCAGCATCCATATCACCTGAGTTATAGATCAAATTACTAATGCCACCGCCGGCTGACAGCATATAAGCAGCGGATGATGCAGGAAATCTAGGGTCGACTGTCAGATTCTGCGTTCGTGCCATTATCGCTCTGGTATCGTTAACATATAGGGTATTGAAGTTATTTCCTGTACCTACATACGTCTTGTATACTTTTCCGGCTGCCCTGGCAGGCAGATCTGCATCAGTGCCTGTGCGTGCCACAAGATTCCATGGAGAAGTTACTTTATTGCCGCCGATGAATTTGGCAGTTCCCAAGTCATTCAAATTCCTGTAGATAACATTAAAACCATTGGTTCCCGAATCGCTTTCATTGAAAGAAATCGTATTATTAATGTAATAATTACCTGAAGCAATAAAGACATAGATATCTCCTGTCATATTGCTTTTGATCAAACGCACTGCATCCCTAGCCGCTTGCAAAGTGGCAAAAGGATGGTCATAAGACCCGTCATTTGTATCGCTGCCAGAAGCTGACACAAAGAACTCCGCTTGTATCTTGTTCGAAGCTGTATTGGAACCGATTTCTGCAGCCTGGACACTTGTTCCTGAACTTAACACTGAGGCTAGAAGCATACACAGTGCCAAAATAATATTCATTTTCTTCTTAACCATATCAATACCTCCTAAGTAACACGATTTATCATTCACCTTCTGTTCAATTCTCTGTAAGTGCTTTCAAAAATATTTGTTGATCAAGCAGAATTCCTCCGGAAATCGGAGGAACTCCACCTGATTGACATTATTTATTTGCTGCTTTCCATGCATCCAATTGCTTTTGCTTCTCAGCAATAATTTTGTCTGCTCCCGCTTTTTTCAATTTATCGAGCATTTGCGGCAAGTATTTGTCAGGATCAACAGTACCGGTTGAAATCGCATAATACAGCTCATCGATAATAGCGTCGCAATTCGCTTTTTCCGCCTTAACAGGCGTAAAATCAAACACAAAGCCCAATGCATTAGAAGGGATCGCATTTTTATTGAGATCGCTCCACATTTTAATAAACTTGCCGTCGACTTCTCCGCCTTTAGGATCTCCCTCAGATAAGAAGGAGTTCGTCATATTGCCGAATTCCCATGGAGAGATAATTTGGTACCCGCCGTCTTTATTCGTCTCAATTCTGTTATCGCCAACTTTTTTATAGTGTTTATCGGCAACTCCCCAATTAATTAAGTTGAACACTTCTTTATCTGTGTTGAGGAGATTAAGGAACATCATCGCTCTTTCCTTGTTCGGCGAAGTTGCCGAAATTGCCGTGATTGTGGAAGCCGCTTTATCTGTCGTCAATAATGGTTTTACAAACTGCAGGTCGTAAGACTGTACATCTTTGTTTGCGTTCGACATTCTGCCTGTGGATTCCATTCCTGCTTTTTCAAATGCAGCGGTGTCGAGATCAATTTGCCCCCATGTCATGGCATTCTTACCGGCTTTTTTATCGGATTCCATATCCTTCAATGAAGCTGCATCTTTTCTTAAATATCCTTTTGTATACCAATCTCTCATCATGGTCACAAAGTTTTTGAATTCAGCTGTTTCAAATTGATTCACAACTTTGAGACTGGCGTCATTGACATAGATCGCGCCTGGCGTTATCGCGTCGCCCAGCGCTTCAAATCCGAACATAGC
This sequence comes from Paenibacillus pectinilyticus, assembly GCF_001700435.1. Classification (GTDB taxonomy): domain Bacteria; phylum Bacillota; class Bacilli; order Paenibacillales; family NBRC-103111; genus Paenibacillus_E; species Paenibacillus_E pectinilyticus. Next base: position 117,572 of record NZ_LYPC01000027.1, on the reverse strand, counting down.
AGGAGCATTGGTGAAGATATCTTCCTTCTTGCTAATTCCGAATGGAACGAGATTCGGCTCATTCTTTTTAACAGTTTCCAAGAATGGCGTAAGATCTGACAGCTTCGTAACGGATTTCCAGTCGAACTTATATTTGTCGGCTACAGATTTTTGAATGAGATATCCGTAACCTGCTGTTGCTTGTTGGAAGTTAGGCACCCCAAACGTCTGCCCCTTTACTTTAACGGCCTTCCAGAAAGAATCAGGTACCGAACCTTTTAGACTTGGCGCGTATTTGGCGAGCAAATCATCCATCGGTGCGAATGCGCCTTTGGCTGCGTTCTGGTAGAAGTTGTTCGCCCAAGTGGACGTAAACGCGAGGTCGTAAGGCTCCCCCGAAGCCATAAGAACATTCATTTTTTCGTCATACGTACCCCAATCAACGAGTTTTAAGTGAACTGTCGCGTTTATCTTGGGTTTGATGAGTTTATTTAATTCGTCTTCTACGCTAGCAAGATCTTTTTGAGGCGTATTCGGGAAATAATAGGTAAGCTCCACCGGTTTCAAATCTTTCGATGAATCCGGTGTTGCCGATGGCGCTGCTTCTTTCGTTGGTGCAGGCGTTGTGGTTGCTGTTTTGTCGCCACAACCAGCCAGCGCGATAGAGAGAACAAGACACGGTACCGCGATGGTATTTGCAATTTTCTTCATTTTTTTCATGATGCATGACCTCCATAATTTTTTATTTTATATGCTAAACGGGTGGATACCCGGTAAAGCCAAGCTTCAAGATTTTACTGCGCCTAATGTAAGCCCTTTAACAAAATATTTTTGCAGGAAAGGATACGCTAGAACGATCGGCCCTACAGCCAAGATACAAGTAGCCATCCTTGCTGTCTCATCTGGAAGATTGGCCGCTGCTTTCTCGACCAAAGGATTCCCTGACAGATAGGCGATATTGTTCATAATGGATTGAAGAAGGAATTGAAGTGTGAACAATTTGTTGTTGTCGATAAAAAGCGCAGACGTAAACCAATCATTCCAATAAAAAACAGCTACAAAGAGCCCGATCGTAGCCAATACAGGCGTCGATAATGGAATCACCAGTTTTACAAAGGTGTTAAATTCGCCAGATCCATCGATCCGGGCTGATTCAATAATGGCCTCTGGAATTGTTCGGAAAAAGTTTCTCATAATTAAAATATTCACAGATGAAACTAGATAAGGAACAAACAGAGCGAAAATGGTATCTTTCATATGTAAATATTTGGTAATTAAGATATACCATGGTACTAAGCCCCCATTGAAAAGAAGGCAAAAGACGACAAGGAAGGCAACGATGTTTTTATACTTCACTTCCCGTCTTGAAAGGCTGTAAGCAAACATCGAGGAGATCACAAGATGCAGCAGCGTCCCCACGATCGTAACGATAATCGTTACACCATAAGCTCTTAAGATAGGGGAGTTGCCGAGCAAAATAAACTCATAGGCTTTGAAGGTGAAATCCCGCGGGAGAATGTGATATCCGTTCTTAAAAATGGATTGCTCGCTGGATAACGAAATGGACAACACAACAAGCATAGGGACGATACATAAAACCGAATACACCATAAAACTAAAATTGATCATCAAATTCGATAATTTCATGCGATTCATTTCAACTTCCTCCTGATCGTTTCCGTAAGTAATGACTTGGGCTAGAACAATGCACTGTCACGATCGTATTTTCTTATCACATAATTGGAAGCCACGACAAGGATGAATCCAACGCAAGACTGGTATAAACCGATTGCGGAAGACATCCCGAAATCGTTCATCTTTTGAAGCGACCTGAATACATAGGTATCGATGACATTCGTTGCACTAAACAGAATGCCTGATTCACGCGGCAGGTTGTAAAATAATCCCCAGTCTCCAAATGCGGCATAAAATATTTTCCCCGCCTGCAAAAGCAGCAGAGTCAGTGTGATCGGAGCAAGCAATGGAACCGTAATCTTGAGCGCTTGCTGGAATCTGTTTGCGCCATCCATCTTGGCCGCTTCGTAATAATCGCTGGATATTCCGGTGATACCTGCAGCAAATATAACCGCAAAGTAACCGACGTTCTTCCAGACATAAGCTGCGGGAAGAATAAACCGCCAATACATAGGCTCCGCATACCATTGAACAGGTTCGATTCCGAAAAATTGAAGCAATTGATTAATAATTCCTTTATCCATACTCAGAAAGGAAAACAGCAAGTATTCAGCTACTACCCATGACAACAAATACGGAAGCAAGATAATGCTTTTGTAGGCGCCAGCCAGAAAGCGATTGCCTATTTCATTAATCAGAATGGCAACAACTAACGCGAGACCTAGGCCAAGAATAATAAAAATCAGATTATAAAATAGCGTATTAAACGTAATTTGAAACACAGCATCCGATTGAAAGAGGAACTTGAAATTTGTGAAGCCGATCCACTTGCCTCCTAGGATGCCTTTGATTGGGTTGTACTCTTGAAAAGCGATGACAACCCCAAACATAGGAAGATAGTAGATGACGAGGATAAACAAAAGGCCGGGTAACATCATGGCGTACATGATTTTGTTCCTAATAAGTTCACTTATAATAGGTATAGAGCGACGAGTTGCAATTGATTGGCGTGATGGTGTTTTTTTCCTCTGCTTTGCTTGTAAGTTTAGTTCATTCATGGGTATTCTCCCTTGCTTGTTGGTGTAAGCCGATCATAAATCTGCATCCTGTCCAAAGAAACAACAAAAATGAAAGATACCTTTAATTTCTTAATAATCCGCTTCATCAAAAAATGTTTGATCTCTAGAAAATGAAAAAAGTCTCCAAATCCCATATGGGTTTGAAGACTTTTTTCGCCTTAACTCATTTTCCGTTAGCTTTACGCCATTCATCCAACTGCTTCTGCTTCTCGGCGATCACCTTGTCGAGACCGGACTTCTTCAGCTTGTCAATAAATTCTGGCTGAATTTTGTCAGGATCGGCTGTTCCAGATGTCAATGCCGATAAATATTGATCGATCACGAGCTGGCACTGCGCGATTTCCGATTTGACAGCTTCCATATTAAAAGTAAACCCGAGGATCGGAGACAAGTCGGATGATTTATTCAATTGATCCCATTTTGCATTCGCATCCGATACATCGCTCTCCGTGTTCCATAGGATCAAATTATTCCCGAATACCCATGGAAAGTTCGGAGCATATCCGCTATCCTTGATCCGCTCTATACGGGTATCGGATATCTTCTTATAATGTTTGCCTTCTATCCCGTAGTTTAATAAATTGGCAACTTGCGGATCGCTGTTCATCAGTTCAATAAACATCATAGCACGTTCCGGATTTTTGGACGTTCTAGAAATCGAAGTGATGGTCGACGCGGCACGGTCCGTCGTAATGATTGGCTTGGTAAACCGTTTTCTATACCATTCCACTCCCGTTATTGCCTTAAGCCCCCCGTCATTCAAAGGATCTTCCAGTGAATCCGTCGATTGATATGCTGGCATCGCCATCGCGTATCTGGCGGCTTTTCTATCGGCCGCTATCTCTTTCGTTGTAGCCGCATCTTTTCGAAAGTCCCCTTTTTCGTACCATTTTCTGGTTTGAGCGATGAGATTCTTGAACTCCGGGCTATCGTATTGATCGACTACTTTCAACTCTTTATCCTTTAAATGAACCCAACCTGGCATTTTCTGATCACCGATCGTATCGAAACCGTACAAAGGTGCAGCACCTACAAATATGTCTGCAGTCGTCGAGTATTCCAGCGGAATTTTGTCGGGCTCCCCTTTTTTCACAGCATCCAGAAAGGGCTCTAGATCTTCAAAGGTTTTTGCATGTTTCCAATCAAAGTTATACTTATCAGCGAGTTCTTTTTGCACATCGAATCCATAACTAGTAGCCATCACCTGGTAGTTAATTACACCGTACAGCTTCCCGTTCACTTTAGCGGCATTCCATATATTATCCGGAACACCAGCTTTTGTTTGCGGGCCAAACTTCCCAAGTAAATCGTCAATTGGAATATAGGCTCCCTTCGCAACATTTTGGAAGTAGTTGTTGATCCAAGTCGATGTGAAAGCCAAATCGAATGATTCCCCCGAAGCGATCATAAAGTTCATCTTCTGATCGTAATTCCCAAGGTCAATCATGTTCAACTTAACGGTTGCATGAATTTTGGGCCCAATGATCCGGTTCAACTCATCATTAACTGCTTTCAAGTCACGTTGAGGAGGGGAAGGGAAATAATAGACCAATTCTACCTGAGGCAAATCATTCTGGCTTGGACGGCTGGCTTCTTGGTCTTGTTCAACAGGCTTTGCTTTGGCGGAATCCTTGGCATTACATCCTGATATGAAGGATGCCACTGCGAACAAGATTGCTATAAGTAACTGAGAACGCGCTGACTTTATCATCAAACTGAAGCCTCCAATAACTGATAATAAGGATCTATGTGCGAGTATTCTACATTTTTTAGTGTAAGTAAGCAATACATGAAACCAGCATGGTTGACCATCAAAAAATGTACTTTCCTTCAAAATGTATAGTTATTCATGCTTCTCGAACACGCTCAGAAGGAGAAAACAGATGCCTTAGAGAAGTGTGAAGTAGCAGCAAACTATCTTTAAGGAGGGCAACTCAGAAATGGCATTCTTGCTTAAATCTCCTCGCAAGACCTTATTTGCGAAAATGCTATTAACACTTACAATAACGGTTACTTTATTGATAATTGGACTATCTTCGCTTCTATATCGAAACTTCTTTGCGACATCTTTGGACAATATCAATCGAATGAATACTTCGATCCTATCTCAAACCAGTTACAGTATGAAATACATGGATACTTTAGTTAGTAAATTTACGAATACCGTCATTATGAGCCCCTATACTTCCGTTTTACTGCATAATCAGGAAAACGATATGTATACACTTGGTGAAGCATTGCGCAATTTGGATAACCTTTCTCTGCCGCACGACTATGTATACTCGGTATACACGATTAATCTTGCTTTGAATCGTATCACCTCGACAGAGACCGGAAATTTTTACACCAAAGATAATTTCTACGATCAAGACGTGCTCTCTTTATTACAATCGACGGACATGAATACGCTTGCTGAAATGCCAATTTCCAGAAAAATCCCAAACCCGCAAGACGTTACAGCTTCAGAGGCTGCTAATGTGTATACCTATATCATGCCTGACAATCCCGAAACGAAACCATCCCAACGCATTGCAACTGTCATCAATGTCAAAGCAAGCGTGCTCCGTGATTTAATCGCATCTTTGAATGCCAAAATGGCGGGGACCAACAACGAAATTATCGTCATTGACTCCAAAGGGACAATTGTGAACCATACTTCGGAAAGCATGTTTCTGCAAAACGCTAGCCAAGAACCGTATATTCAAGCTTTACTTGCAGCCGATCAAGACTCGGGAAGCTTTAAAACAAAACTAGGCGGTCTTGATTATCAGGTTACCTATGTTTCTTCCGATAAACCAAAATGGAAATTTATTAGTTTAACATCCTATTCAACATTTATCGGCACCGTGGATTCCATCAAAACCTCTACGCTCTGGATATGCCTAACGATCCTTGGGTTCGGTTTATTTTTATCGTACTTTATGTCTAGATCGCTTTATATTCCTGTCGGCAGGCTTGTAGAAACCGTGAAAGGGCATCTCACAAGCTCCCCTCAGAAGGAACATCAGACGAATGATATCTATTTTCTGCAAGATGTTTTCACGGAAATGATTACAAAAAACAATGAATGGGAACATAAACAAAGAGAGCAGCTCCCTCCACTAAAAAACAAATGGCTTCAGGATATACTGCTCGGAATCAGATATGTCGATCAAAAAGAGATGAAAGCTCATCAAAAAGAGCTTGGTATCCATTTGAATATGAATGGTAAACTTCGATTGCTGCTTCTTCGCTTAGATAACTACCGCTTTTTCCTTAATCAATATAGTGAAAAGGACCGTTGGCTTTTAAAATTCGGCCTCGCTAACATCGCAAATGAAATCGTGTCAGAGGAATTTAAACTGGAGACTATTTACCTGGAAAACGACCAGCTCATGCTGCTATTGGAAATTAGCCCCTCAGATCATGTAGATACTACAGAATCTACCCTGAAGCGGCTCATTGAAATCGCACAAAACGCTTCAAAACAGTATATGAAGCTCTCGTTTTCCGCGACGCTAAGCATCCCGGTTGATTCCTACTTGCAGCTTAACGAGGCTTATTCCGATACATTGGCCCTCTCTTCGTATCGAATTATCGCAGGTCATGGCAGTTACCTGACACCAACGTTCCGAAATTCCATCAACGAAACACTGATCTCTTTCCCCGAGAGTAAAGCTAAACTATTACTTGATTCCTTGAAATTGGGACATTTGGAAAGATCAAAGGAAGCTTACAGCGACTTCATTAGCCAGCTTTCCGGAACGACCTATGAAAACTTACTATCGTCCATTATGCAGCTCAGCTTCATGCTAAAAACTACGTTTAATATTATATTGGAAAGCCCTGATTTTCAAAAATCCGATCTATTTCAAATCATTTCCAGAAACATAGAGCAATTTGAAACGATCGAGGAGATTCATGAAAACCTCTCAATCATATTCACGGAAATCATCCGAGTCATGGAACAAAATAAACAGAGTAAACACAGTTCGATCATTACAAGAATCATGAAAATCGTAGAGGATCAATATCGTGATAAGAACTTAAGTCTGCGCCTCATCGCCGACGAGTTTCAAATGTCCAACGTTTACTTAGGAAAATTATTTAAGGAAGCAACAGGCAAATCTGTTTCCGAGTATATTACAGACGTTCGAATGAATCATATTAAAGACCTGTTGGACAACAGTAATCTATCAACTAAGCAAATTTTAGATCAATGCGGTCTGGAAGAGACCAACTATTTTTATACCATTTTCAAGAAACGTTTCGGCGTATCTTTATCGCAATATAAACTCGAGAAAAATAAGACGTGACGCGGCTCCACAGAAAAACAAAAAGGTATATTCCCTCTTTTGAGTAGGGAATATACCTTTCTTATACAACAACAAACAACATTTAGAATTCATAAATAACCCCATCACTGAAATTTGACTTGGCCTTACCTGAGGAGGAGGAGAGGAGAGGTGGAAAAAAATCTAGACACCCCCGCACCCAAAATGGTATGTTATTGGTATTACATAGATTAAAAATGGTCTCGCCCAGATTGGTGGTTTATTCCCATGGAGAAATCTCCACTTATCAAAGAAAAATTAATCGAACAGCTCCGCCTTCAAATCCAATCGTTACAAAAGGACCAACTCGTCAAAATCCCGTCTGAACGCGATTTAGCTGAGCACTTCGCGAATAGCCGAGTAAGCGTCCGCGCAGCGATCAAGACCTTAGTCCAAGAAGGCCTTCTTGTCCAATTGCAAGGCAAAGGCACCTACATCGTACCAGCTGTTCTCCTGGACACCTTGTATGTGATGTGCTCGCCCGACATCAAAGGAAATGATCCCTACTACACGAATTTCCTTGTTGAAATTACGAATTTAGCTGCCAAGCAAGCGATCAAGATTGCGATGGTGAATCCAGATCAACCCGATGCAACATCTCTTCCTAGCCCGCTCATTCTGATCGGACAGATGGATGATGCACAACTTGATCGTCTCAACCTGGCATCGGGCCAGCTTTTCTCCATTCAGCGCTATGCGCACCGGGAGGATATCATCCAAATTTATTTTGATGATTATCGGATCGGCAGCAAAGCAGCCAAAACACTTTACGATGCTGGGCATCGCACATTTACACTGTTAGCCGGACCAGATAAGTACGATTCCTCTCGGTTACGTAAACAAGGCTTTCTAGCTTTTTGTCAGCAGCACGACACGAACGTTCAAATCATTACGGAGAAAATGAACTGGGAAGGCGGCCGCCGTACGGCCGATCTGCTTCTCGCCTCCGAGCTGCCGCATGCGATCTTCGCCGTAAATGATTGGATGGCCGCTGGTTGCATACAAGGCCTCCGCGAAAACAACCGGTCCGTTCCGGGCGATGTTTCGATCATTGGTGTCGATGATATCCCGCTTGCGTCCCAAATATCACCGCGGTTAACGACGTTCAGCTTGGATGCCAAGCATCTCGTCGAGGAATTACTTTCTGCGATTCATCGCCATCACGCACAGGAATTGAACACGAAGGAACAAATCATACTTTCGGCTGCTCTCATCAGTCGAGAGTCGGTCGCCAATATGAACCACGAAGGAGCAGATCCCACTCATGGCTAAGTTGACTATTCATGCGGATTCACCGCTGCACACGATTAACCGAAATATTTATGGTCATTTCTCCGAGCATCTGGGGCGCTGCATCTATGAAGGAATCTGGGTCGGACTCGACTCTCCAATCCCGAACACAGAGGGTATGCGTAACGACGTACTCGACGCTCTGAAAAAGCTGCAAATCCCAGTCCTGCGCTGGCCTGGCGGTTGTTTTGCAGACGAATATCATTGGAAAGATGGCGTAGGTCCCGCCGAGAAACGCAAACGGATGATCAATACGCACTGGGGCGGCGTGCTGGAGAATAACCATTTTGGAACGCATGAATTTCTACGTCTTTGCGAATTAATCGGTGCTGAGCCGTATATCAGCGGCAATGTTGGAAGCGGTACCGTGGCCGAAATGTCCGAATGGGTTGAATATATAACCTTCGATGGTGAGTCCCCGATGGCGAACTGGCGGCAAGAGAACGGCCGTGAGAAGCCTTGGAAGTTAACTTATTTTGGCGTAGGAAACGAAAATTGGGGCTGCGGGGGCGATATGCGTCCCGAATATTACGCCGACTTGTATCGCAGATACGCTTGCTATGTGAGGAACTACGGGGATAATAAGGTTTTCAAAATCGCTTGTGGCGCCAACGGTGCTGACTACAAGTGGACCGAAGTCTTGATGCGCGAAGCGACCAAATATATGGATGGCATTTCGCTTCATCATTACACGATTCCAACGGGTGTCTGGAAGGATAAAGGATCTGCAACTGATTTTAGTGAACAAGAATGGTTTAATACCTTCTCCAACACGCTAATCATGGATGAACTTTTGACTCGTCATTCGGCCATTATGGACACCTATGATCCTGATAAAAGAGTCGCCTTAATCGTAGACGAATGGGGTACTTGGTACAATGTCGAGCCTGGCACGAATCCTGGCTTCCTCTATCAGCAAAACACCATTCGCGATGCGCTCATCGCCGGTATTAATCTCAATCTTTTTCATCACCATAGTGATCGTGTTCGTATGGCCAACATCGCCCAGGTCGTGAATGTGCTGCAAGCTGTTATTCTCACAGAAGGTGCAGACATGCTGCTTACGCCGACTTATCACGTCTTCGATATGTACAAGGTGCATCAAGATGCCAGCTACATTCCCGTTGAAACTGACAGCCCTGCCTACGAAATGGATGGCAAACAAATCACGCAACTTAGTGCTTCCGCTTCGAAAAACGCACAAGGACAATTGCATATCTCACTCTGTAATTTGCATCATTCAGAGCCGCTTGTCGTTCAATGTGATATGAAGGGACAACATACTAATACAATTTCAGGACTCATCATTACCGCTGATACGATGTACGACCATAACACCTTCGAGGAGCCAGAAGCAGTAAAGACAGTAACTTTTACAGATTATCATTTCGAAAATGACCAACTGTTCGTTACCCTTCCAGCCCGCTCCGTGGTCACACTTTGTCTTAACTAGGGGCACTAAGAGATGGATAAATTAGCTGAAAATAGAATTGACTCCGGCTCCGATTGCAAAGGATGCTCAGCCACCGTGCATGTGACGCCGGAGGAGATCGCCAAGCTTTTCGGCGAAACGCTTCGCGTTCGCAACCTGAAGCTAACCACGGAAGCTGAATATGACCGTCGCGTGGCTGTCTGCGCAAGCTGCAGCGATTATCAATGGGGCACAACATGCCGCTACTGCGGCTGTTTGATGGGTGTGAAAGCGAAGCTTAGCAGCGCACGCTGCCCTAATCCACATGGTAGCAAGTGGTAACGCCACCTGAATGCATCTGATCTACATGCGAAAAAATCGCTCCCCACATACGATAAAGTGGGCGAGCGATTTTTTTACTCACGGCTATACAATAACGGATTCAACACAGAAGCTGCTACATCGCCCGGCTTCATGTCTGGAAACCAACGCTTCAAGTCATTCTCGCGCGCTTTGCTATCTGGCTCCGCGACCCGCGAACCATCCGCATAATAGATGATCGTCATCACCTTGCGCATCGTATCTGTCGGATTGCCAGGCGCACTGTGCAGCGTCCAACCTGCATGGAATGTAGCATCTCCTGCTTGCATCGCGCCATGTGACACCGTCTTGAAGCCTTTCCCCTCGATATAGCCAGCCAACGTGCGGTGCGATTCATCCGAAATGAGCAACCTATTGATATACCCGATCAGATGCGATTCGGAAGCAAAGGTCATCGACCCGACCTCTTCCGAAATCGGAACGAGCGGCATCCACATTGTAATCGTCTTATCTGTATCCAGCGGCCAAAAGTTTTGATCCTGATGCCACGGGGTATGACCGCCATGTGGCTCCTTGAATAGCGCTTGATCATGATAAATCCGAACGCCATCTACACCCATTAAGTCAGCAGCAATTTGGGCAAAACGCTTCGCGAACACAAACCGCTGTATCTCTTCACTCTTTTCCCATAAATTCGAGATCTGAATAAACGCCTTTCCATACGTATCTCGCTGCTCCAGCGGCTTATCTTGCTCATTCAGTGACTTCACCCAGTCCGTAATAATAGGTTCATAACTCGCTATTTCCGCATCACTGGCCACCCCTCGAAGTACGATATGACCATCGCGTTGATAGCTTTCTCTTTGCTCTATTGATAGTGGATAATTCTCTGCCAACAAAGGTAATTCATTCACTTGATTGTCTTCGACATGGCTCATTCGCGCAGCACCTCGTATTGTATATTTATAGCTTTATTATAAGGAGCTGCCATGTAATAATCTTTGTCAAAGCCGTTTATTGATTTGTCAAAAACAACTGGATTTTCTTCCTCACCTTAACTACAATGAGAAGCATACATCCCCCAACTAAGCTTGCGAGAGCTGCTCTTCGCACTACGGAAAGTGAGGCACAATCATGCGCAATGAATTGTTGAATGCTGCTCCTATCGTCCCTTACATTCGGGAATGTGACTTTGCCGTTCGTAAGCCCTGGAACTATCCCGAGCGGCGACTGCTCGATTACTTATTGGTTTTCATTCAAGAAGGCACTTGTTGCTTTTGGGTGGACGATCAGAAATATATGTTGGTCCCTGGTCAATTCTGCCTCGTGCAGCCTGGTAGTCTGCTTTCCTTAGAGGGCCTTACGAATACGGTTACCCCGTACCTTCATTTTGACATTGCCTACAACCAAGAACGTGAAGACAGCCTCCCCACCCGGCCAGGACAAATTGATTTATCTGCTTTTACTCATCTGATGCAGCCTACGCTCCTTGACCTATTCGGCATAGGTGTACCTGTAGAAGTAGAGCCTTTAAACCCGACACGACTCAAAGAAACCCTTCTCCAGACCATTGAGCTCACCAATTTGCATAGTCCCATTGCCACAATTCGCGTTCAGCATCTTATGATGGATATCATTCTATCCCTTATAGAGCCCTATGTACGAGACGTTCCAGCACCTGTTCCCAGCTTAAATTGGATTACATCTTACTTCTCCAACCATATGAGCCAACCCATTTCTGTGGAGGAGATGGCGAATCGCTCCAATTTATCCGTCTCCCGATTCAGCTTCCTTTTCAAACAACGCTATGGGGTAGCGCCTCACCAATATTTATTAAACATGCGGGTTAATCACGCCAAGGAATTACTTGCGAATACAGAACTCACCCATGACGAGATTGCGGTTTATTGTGGGTTCGCAGATTTACATCATTTTTCTAAAATGTTCAAACAACGCACAGGCACCACGCCTGGTGAGCACCGTAGAACAACGAAAAATCCCTCCCTCCGCTAAACTTAGCAGAAGAAGGGATCGCTCACAGCCATAACTATTTCCCAGGAAATTGGTTTACTTACATGCCTTTTACCTATTTCCTATTTATCTATTACTCAAAATAAACAGCTTTACCTGTTCTCGCCGACTCATAAATAGCTTCCAAAATTTCAGATACCACACAGGCTTGCTCTGGTGTTACGACAGGATCTGTATCATTTTCAATCGCGGCAATCCACAATTTCATTTCCAGATCTGACGCACTCTCTGCCTTGCCATCATAAAAGGCAACTCCGCCAGCGTTCAATTCTACCTCTGTCGTGAACAAACGGCTGTGCTTCTCGCCGTTGATGCGAAGTCCGCCTTTCATGTCAGCTCCGCCTTCAGTACCGGAAAGCGTACATTTGGCTTCATCTACTTCCAATGTATTTAACGCCCAGCTTGATTCAAGAATAATTGTAGCGCCATTTTTCATTGTAATCATGCCAAATGCCGAGTCTTCAACCGTGAACTTAGCTGGATCCCACGGACCCCAAGCATTTGCTGCATTTTCGCGTTGCGACAGCTTATGATAGGAAGTACCGAGCACAACCGCTGGCTCATAGTTATTCATCATCCACATCGTTAGATCCAGTGCATGCGTACCGATATCGATCAACGGGCCTCCGCCTTGTTTCTCTTCATCGAGGAATACGCCCCATGTCGGAACTGCGCGGCGGCGAATCGCATGTGCTTTCGCGAAATAGATCTCACCTAGCTCGCCTTCGGAGCAAACTTTATATAAATGCTGGCTATCGCCGCGGAATCGGTTGTTATAACCAACGGTTAATTTCTTGCCCGTACGTTTCGCTGCTTCAACCATACGTCTTGCATCTGCTGCTGTTTTCGCCATTGGCTTCTCGGACATGACGTGTTTGCCAGCTTCAAGCGCAGCGATCGTAATCTCTGCATGTGAATCATTTGGTGTACACACATGAACGATATCAATTGAGCTATCTTGCAGTAACTCGCGATAATCCTCATACACACGTGCTTCACCTTTGCCATACTTCGCAGCCGCTTCTTGGGCTTTCTCCGAAACGATATCGCAGAATGCTACCATTTCTACATTGTCCAACTTGCTTAGACTTGGCATGTGCTTGCCATTGGCAATGCCTCCACACCCGATAATCGCAATACGGTACTTCGTTGACATGATGTTCCTCCTTATATGTTACCCTAGTAAATGTTGTTAGTTCATGTAACCGCTTGTATAACTTCATTATACCCAATGCCTCGGTGAAAAGAATTCTCGATTTAGCGAAAATTGTATGCGATTGTGCTATGGAAGGCGGATCAGCTAGCGGCAAAAAAGCATGGCCGCCGCGTTACCAGCACCCATGCTTCTTATTTTTTGATCATTGTGGCAACCAACTTATAGCCAACACCGCGAATCGAGTCAATCTGTACCGATTGTTGATTCATCTCCAGCTTCTTACGCAAGGAACTCACATGAACATCCACCGTACGCTGTCCTCCGATGTAATCGAAGCCCCAGACGATATTCATGAGATCATCCCGCGTCACTACAACACCTGGCCGCTGTACAAGGTACAGCAGAACTTCAAATTCTTTCGGTCTTAGCGGAATGGACTCTCCATTCAACACCACTTCGTATTTCTCCGGATAAATCCGCAGCTCACCCGCTTGAATGACTTTCTCATTCGATTTGTTCATATCGGCAGCCGCTTCATCCGACTGAGTGCGCCGTAAGACCGCCGCTACACGGGCAAGCAGCTCAGCTACCCCGAATGGTTTCGTGATATAATCATCTGCACCGTGCTTTAACCCTTGTACGACTTCATCCTCAGCGTTGCGAGCCGTTAGAATGATAACAGGCGTACGATTCCCCTTTTGTCTAAGCTTGGCCAAAACTTCGAATCCGCTTAACCCGGGAAGCATAATATCCAAAATAATAAGGTCATACGACTGTTGTAACGCCTCTTGCAGGCCGTCTCCACCATGATCGATCACCTTCGTGTCATACGATTCCTGGGAGAGATTATAAGAAAGTAATCGAGCTAATGTCGGCTCATCTTCAATAACTAGTATCTTTTGTGCCATGGGATCCCCCGTATTTACAGTTTATTAACATTGCACAAGTTGAGTGTACCACATATTTGTAAAAACATTGTAAAGACTTCATCATCGTAGTGTAAATACGCACCAATTTCACTCTTTTTTTAATGAATAACGGGTAATTCAATGGTGAATTTCGTTCCAATCCCGACTTCGCTTTCAACGCGAATCGTACCTTTGTGCATCTCAACGAGATGCTTTACAATTGACAAGCCAAGTCCTGTTCCGCCTGAACTGCGGGATCGTGCTTTATCCACGCGATAAAATCTTTCAAAAATACGCGGTAAATCCTTTTTAGGAATACCCATCCCCGTATCCGTTACGATAATGCGTAAACGTTCATAATCCCCGTCAGCGTTAGGATCTAGAGGTTCAACACGCAGCCTGACTTTACCGCCATCTTGCGTGTAAGCTATCCCATTCGAGAGAAGGTTAATGATGATTTGACGCAGTCTGTCCTCGTCCGCTTCAATATACATATCTTCTTCCACTAACATGCTCAGCTCAATATGCTTCTTCTCCGCCTCTTTGCGCAAGACACTAAACGATCTTTCTAGAAACTCTGGCAAATAAATAGGCGAGAAATTCATCGGAATCCGCTTCGACTCAATCTTCGATAATTCTAGGATATCACCAATCAACCGGTTTAAACGCTCACTCTCATCAAAAATGATATGAAGGAACGACACAGCCGTTTCCTTATCATTCAAAGCGCCTGCCAGCAGCGTCTCAGCAAATCCTTTAACAGCGGCGATCGGCGTTTTGAGCTCATGTGAGACATTCGCTACGAATTCACTTCGCATCCGTTCCAGTCTTCGAACCGCCGTTATGTCATGCAGCACTATGAGTACACCTGACCATTCCTCATCCTCATGGGCGATAGGACTCAAATGGATATCCAAAATACGTTCTGCCGGATAATAAAACATCATCTCATCCGAAATGGGCTCCTGCAGCTCGATGCATTCTTGAATCAACTTCGTAAACTCGTATTGCTGCTTCGCTTCATTGTATTTCTTGCCTAGCAGTTCCTGAGAGGAGAACCCAAGAATCGTTTCTGCTGAGGGATTGAGCAGCATAATCCGCTCTTCGCGATCAATCATCATGATCCCGCTCATCATATTTTCCATGACACCCTGCAGCCGGCGTTCATTCTCCTGAATTCGCGCCATCTGTCCTTGTAAGCTTTCGGACATCCGATTAATCGCCAATCCTAATTGCCCAACTTCATCATTGCTGTACGAGGGAACGCGAGATTCATAATTCAAATTCGTGATCTGCTGCGCGACCTTTGTCATTTTCTCAATCGGATGTGTAATCCCCTTGGCAATGCGATAACTGACAATGCCCGCGATGAGAAATAAAATAATCAGACCTAGAATAAGGAAATACCATAAACTTCGAATCGATTTATCTACTTGCTCCAAACTCATTGATATACGCAAATACCCAATCGTAACCTTGGCTGCATTTTTTACCGGAATGGCCGCATACAGCATCTTCTCTTTCAACGTATCGCTATAACGCGTCGTATAACCAATGCCATTTGCAGCTGCTGCCACAATTTCGGGTCGTGTTAGATGGTTGTCCATTTGCTCGGGCAATTGATCCGAATCGCCAAGCACTTTGCCATCTGCACGAACGTAAGTCATACGCGAATTCGTTGCTTCTTTCAGCTTATGGGCTTGTGTTGTGTAATATTTGACGAGTTCTTCATCTGTTCCTTGATAATCCCAATTACCGCTTAAGGCAATGACATGAAGCTCACGCTCCATATTCTCCTTCAAAGACTTCACATGCGAGTTCTCCAACACCTGCGCCATGAAAATACCAGCAACCAGCATCGAACATCCAATTAACAAGATTAAAATAAAGGTAAGCTTTGCACGGAACTTCGTCATGGATGCGTAAACCTCCAAAAGGATTGTGTGCCGATTACTATGTCATTCACATAAGAAAAAGGGCTACTCTAAATAGTAACCCTAATTTCCATGTCTAATCCAGTATTTTTTTTGTAAACGCAGCGAAAGCTTACATTCTTATTTAAAAACAGGCTCTTTCAGCGCAGCCAGCTTCTCTAATGAGTTCTTCTCAACGTCTGCATGCAAACTGTTACCATGTGAATCCATGGTTACAATCGCTGCGAAGCCTTCTGTCTCCAAGTGCCACATCGCTTCTGGAATTCCGAATTCCATGTAATCGACGCCTTCAACCTTTTTGAAACACTGTGCGTAGTACTGTGCAGCACCACCAATTGCATTCAAATACACACCGCCGTGCTCTTTCAAGGCTGCTAACGTTTTCGGACCCATGCCGCCTTTACCGATGACAGCGCGAATACCGAACTTTTTAATAATATCGCCTTGGTAAGGCTCCTCACGAATACTCGTTGTCGGTCCTGCCGCCTTCACGTGCCACTCGCCCGCTTCATCCTTTGCCATAACTGGACCACAGTGATAAATAGCCGCACCATTCAGATCGATCGGAGCATCGTGATCCATCAAGTATTTGTGCAGAGCATCACGACCTGTGTGCATCGTTCCGTTAATCACAACCACGTCGCCAACTTTCAAGCTGCGAATTTGCTCTTCCGAAATCGGAGTCGTAAGTACAATCTCGCGTCGCTCTTCTTGCGGTGTGTTTCTAGCTTCTTCTGCACTTGCCTCAAAAGCTTCTTGGAAAGAAACTTCCGTGCCTCGCGGATAGGACCAGCCATTGATTTCACCCGTTTCGGCATTCAAAATCACGCCTTGACGGCGGAACGCCCAACAGTTATAAGCAACGGACACGAAGAAACTAGCAGGCAAACGGTTCATCACGCCAACTTTACAACCAAGTAGAGTCACTTGTCCGCCGAAGCCCATCGTACCTATACCTAGCGTATTGGCATGTTCCATCACGTACTCTTCCACTTTACGAAGATCCGGATGCGGGTTCACATCATCTACATGACGGAATAATTGATGCTTCGCCAGCTCATAGCCGCTTGTCCGGTCGCCGCCGATTCCAACGCCAATAAAGCCTGCGCTGCACCCTTGTCCTTGTGCTTGGTAGACCGCATGCATCACGCATTTGCGAATACCGTCGAGGTCACGTCCTGCTTTGCCAACGCCTTCAAGCTCAGCCGGTAGACTGTATTGAATGTTTTTGTTCTCACAGCCGCCGCCCTTTAGGATCAGCTTCACTTCAACATCTTCACGTTCCCATTGTTCAAAATGGATGACAGGCGTTCCTGGTCCGAGGTTATCCCCGCTATTTGCACCCGTAAGCGAATCTACGGAATTCGTCCGAAGTTTAGAAGCTTTCGTCGCGTTCGCAACGGCCTCAAGAATATGTTTCTTCATAACAATTTGGTTTGCCCCAACTGGACAGTGTATAATAAACGTTGGCATTCCTGTATCCTGACAAATCGGGGATACATTGGTTTCCGCCATATGAATGTTATCAGCAATTCTAGAAAGAGATAACGCGGAACGCGTGCCATTATCCTCTTTGATTTGAGCGGCTTGTACCGCACGACGAACATCACCTGGTAAATTCGTGGATGTTTCCACAATTAAATCATAAACACTTTGATAAAAATGTTGCATAACGACTTCTAGCTCCTCTCAATTACCCGCATAATCTTAAAGAATATATACCATTATATCATACCTCATAGGAACAGTTCGACGGTTCTTGTGAGCAAAACAAGGAGATTCGCTGACATGTATAAAAGAATTGCTATTTCGATTCTCGTAAGCTTGATAGGACTCACCCTGCTCCTGACGCCCTTACAGGCTAAGAAGTCCGAAACGATTTACTATCAGGATCAGGTCGCCGTCCTTATGTATCATCACATTCATGATAAGGATACAAGCTCAAGTACGATTACGAGTGCCTTATTTCAGAGTCAATTGGAGACGCTGCTCAGTAAAGGCTATCATTTTATTTCTTTAGATGAGTTCAAAAAGTATATGGCTGGCGCGACTGTTCCTTCGAATGCGGTTCTCGTCACTTTCGATGATGGCTATCAAAGCTTCTATACATCGGCCTATCCGATTCTGAAAAGCTTACGCATACCCGCTGTCAACTTCGTCATTACAACTGACTTAGCCGCCCCTTTAGCATCGTATATACCATCGATGTCCAAGGAACAGCTTAGTGAAATGACACACGCGACGAATTTCATCGATATCGGTTGCCATACGGACAACCTTCACCATAAAAATCCGGATGGACAAGCGGCACTCGTTGGCAAGCTTGATGGCGAGAACGATGAGGCCTACAGGCAGCGTGTATCGGCTGATGCGCAAGCGTGCGTCAGCAAGCTTGCTCCGCTTACGGATGCGCCGCTCGACACGATGGCGTACCCGTACGGCATCGTGTCGCCTGAGGCGACAGAGCTTGTAGCGAAGGCGGGCATCCGCTACGCCTTCACGATCTCGCCGGAGATGGCAACGCGCGGCGACGATCTCATGCTGCTCCCGCGGATCAACGCGGGCAGCCCGAACATCACGCCGGAGCTGCTGCTGCGCTCGATCCAGCGCCGGGTGTTGGCGCAGCCGAATAGCGCGCCGCTGCGCGTGGACGCCGCCGCTGCTGCTGTGCAGCTTGGCGGCAGCGCAACGGCGGATGGCGGAGAGCTTCGCCTCCGCCTCGGGCAAGAGGCATTCACCCTGCAGGTGAATGCGAAGACGGCGACGCGCGGCGATGCGCGCGTCCGGCTGCAGCAGCCCGTGCTGCGTGAGCACGGGCAGATCACGATCGCGCTTGATGATCTGCAAGCGCTGATCGGGCAGCCGCTCGTCTACACCCCGGCCACCGGCAAGGTGGCTGCGCGGGTGACGCCGAGCGTGAAGTAGCGCTCGCGGCGCTCGTTGCAGCCGCTGCGCACAAAGGTCCGCCATTAAGTAGGATTAACTGCTTAATGGCGGCTTTTTTTTATATGCTCTTACTTCATGCATGCTAGTCGAGTTTCAGAAAACTCCGGCCTCTCTAGCGGCCCCTAAGTCGATTATATCGACTTGCACTTGCATTCCGGCCTATCTGACAGCCCCTAAGTCGATTATATCGACTTGCACTCGCTCTCCAGCCTCTCTGACGACCCCTAAGTCGAATATATCGACTTTCACTCGCTCTCCGGCCTCTCTGACAGTCCCTAAGTCGATTAAATCGACTTGCACTCGCGCTCTAGTCCCCCTATCCAGCCGGATGTATAATATATCTGACACCCTTAACTATCTCTACTCTTGTCCCGCTTCTGCCCCCCAGTTACTCGGCATTTCCGTCTATCTCTACTCTTTCCCCTGCTCCTCCACCCCAGTTACTCGACATTCCCGTCTATCTCCACTCTTTTCCCTCCTCCTCCACCCCAGTTACTCGACTTTTCCATCTATCTCCACTCTTTTCCACTCTCCTACACTCGAGTTACTCGACATTTCCATCTATCTCCACTCTTTTCCTCTCTCCTCCACCCCAGTTACTCGACATTCCCGACTATCCCACTCTTTTCCACTCTCCCACAACCCAGTTACTCGACATTTCCGACTATCTCCACTCTTTTCCTCTCTCCTCCACCCCAGTTACTCGACATTTCCGTCTATCTCCACTCTTTTCCCCTCTCCCACACCCCAGTTACTCGACATTTCCGTCTATCTCCACTCTTTTCCCCTCTCCCACACCCCAGTTACTCGACATTTCCATCTATCTCCACTCTTTTCACCTCTCCTCCACCCCAGTTACTCGACTTTTCCATCTATCTCCACTCTTTTCCACTCTCCTCCACCCCAGTTACTCGACATTTCCATCTATCTCCACTCTTTTCCTCTCTCCTCCACCCCAGTTACTCGACATTCCCGACTATCTCCACTCTTTTCCACTCTCCCACAACCCAGTTACTCGACATTTCCGACTATCTCCACTCTTTTCCTCTCTCCTCCACCCCAGTTACTCGACATTTCCGTCTATCTCCACTCTTTTCCCCTCTCCCACACCCCAGTTACTCGACATTTCCGTCTATCTCCACTCTTTTCCCCTCTCCTCCACCCCAGTTACTCGACATTCCCGTCTATCTCCACTCTTTTCCCTCCTCCTCCACCCCAGTTACTCGACATTTCCGTCTATCTCCACTCTTTCCCCCTTCTCCTCCACCCCAGTTACTCGACATTTCCATCTATCTCCACTCTTTTCACCTCTCCTGCACCCCAGTTACTCGACATTTCCGACTATCTCCACTCTTCTCACCTCTTCCTCCACCCCAGTTACTCGACATTCCAGTCTATTTCCACTCTTTTCCCCTATCCCACACCCCAGTTACTCGACATTCCCGTCTATCTCCACTCTTCACCTCCGCCCTCCACTCCATTTACTCCCCCCTCCGCAACTAAAACAAAAACGCCACCAACTCCAATAAAAAGGAGCTAGCAGCGCATTCTTCACACGTACAATCATTCCTACTACTTGATAGTCATGGCTTCCACGTCTCGCGTTCCGCCTTGCAACCCGATCCTGTATTCCCTACTGTACAGTCACATCATCGAATTTCGCATTAGCGCGATGTGCATTCAGTCCTATTTTACCTGAGCTGAAACTAGCATCGGTTGCCGACAATTCCAAATTGCCGTTGACCCAGAATTCGAGATTCCCGCCATTCAGGACAGCCTTCATGTTGTACCATGTACCTGTCGAGAACGCATAGTTTTTGGTGGCTAGCGTTGTGAACACGCCGGCGACCTTTTTCTGGATTTTCAACTCTCCGGTCAATTTGTAATATTGAAAGCTATAATTGTTGTTCGCATCTTGATAGCGGGCGTCGATTCCCACACCAGCGTAGCCGCCGGCATCAAATGCGTCTACTTTCACTTTGGCATTCACGGTGTAATTGGTCCAAGCTGTATTCCCATTCAACGCATGCGTATCTGCTGTCGCCGAATTGCTTTGTTGATATACTTTGGACCCATCGGTGACCACTGCCCAAGTCCCGGCTGTCGTCGTCCAGCCACTTGCCGTGCCAGATTCGAAATTGTCACTGAATGTCGCTGGAGGCGGCGGAGTTGTTGTCGTATTTACTAGTTTTATCACATCAAAATACAATTGATATCCCGTACTTGCTGCATTTTTACCCGTGACCGTGTACTTGAAGGTATGATTGCCAGCTGTTGCAAATGTCACAGTTCCCATATCTGTTTTCTTGTAACCAAGACCATTCTGAGGATGAGCTGGTGCCGCTTCGAACAAGGATACGCTGCTGCCCTGATTCACGCCATCAATCGCGAGTTGGAAATCCCCAGCACCCGGGCCCGTTGCATTGTAGCTGTATAATTTATACGTCCCGGCCGTTGGCACATTCACATTTAGTTGTACATAATCACCCACTGCTGTGGAGGTCATCCGCATACCGAACCCATAGTTGACGGAATATGGCACCGTATAATCCGAATAGAAGCCTATGCCAGCTGTATGTGTCTGATACGGCCATTGATACGAAATGATATACGTGAGAGGTTTCGGTGCTGGCGTCCCCGTGAAATTCCAATCCCAGCCGTAATTGTTATCCGGAACAGATTCCGCTGGATAGGTAGGTTCAATTACCGTCCGATTCGTGACCGTATTGGTGACTGTTAATGGCGCTGAACGCCGACGCGTCAATTCGAGATAAATCGCATTACTTCCGATAATATAAGGGCTGTAAGTATCCATATCGAGTGCCGAAGCGTAATAGAACCAAGTCAAATCCGGATTCGTATACAGAGGTGTCCAGTCTTGCAGCGTCAAACTTGTTGCTGAGGCAATTGTGTTGTTATACACCATCAGGTATTTCCCAATGACAGAGCTGTAGAACACATAGCCATTCGTACCATCTGCCAAATCCGACGCATTTCCGCCTCGGCCTGGCTCATTCCATGCCCCTAAATAAAAGTTCTTCCAGGCATTCGGGTCACCGAGTTGACTGATTGGGGCACGTGCCACCCGCTCACTTTTAAACATCCCATCCGCAAAAGCTTGTGATCTCAAATCCGCCCATGCATGCGCATAGAAAATGTAGGCATAGCCCCCTGCTTCATCCACATAGAAATTGTGATCGCCTGCACCGAAATCATAGTAATTTCCTGTGTAGTCCACATAGCCATGGATGTCAGAGTTGTCGCTGGTAATGATATCGCCGACTTTTGTAACCGTCGCTAGTCCATCCGTCGATTTATACATCTTGATCTTCCGATAATGATGCGCACCAACGCTGCCCAAGAAATAATCATACTCCACATGTGCCGTCACATAGAAGGTACTGGTAGCGTTATCATAATACAGGCCAACAACCCAATCCGCCGCATCCATTCCTGTCACTGTATTTTCTGTCGCTGTAGCAAGACCCGTATAAGTAGTTGCTTTTCTCATTTTAAAAGCATTACCCCGGCCCCACACCGAGTATAAGTAACCATTCGCTGTGGCAAATCCCGGTCTTGCGTCACCGCCGCCCCAGGTCATATTAGTGACGGTGCCCATGGTCGTTTTATAAGGCGTATTCGCTGTGGTTGCATGTGCCGTACCGGCCTCGAACGTAAACAAGCCAATTAGTAAAGTACATAAGATAAAACTTGACCAGATACTGATTGCCTTTTTCCTCACATTACATTCCTCCTAATTTTTCAAATCAACAACCATGCCGTACAGTATGTCTTTCCCACTCCATTTCTTCATTCCCTTTGTACACGCGTGCTCATCAGGAATTCCTCCCGTACATGTCTGAATATGGACGATATACAAGGAGGAGTTCCAACGATGAGACTCGAGCAGGGTATCTATTTTCTTATCCTTTTACAGCCCCTAACGACAACCCTTTCACAAAATAACGCTGCAAAAAGGGGTACAACACTACGATCGGCGCTGATGCCAATACGACCGTAGCCATTTGCGTTGAAACCGGCATCGGTAAAGCTTCGCCTGCACTTAATTGGGAGTAGATATCACTCTGCCCTATAAGAACGACCTGTCGCAAAAGAATTTGCAACGGCCATAACGACGATTTGTTTAAATACAGTATTGCTGAGAAGTATTGATTCCAGTTGCTCACCGCATAAAATAACGTAAACGTCGCAAGCGATGGAATCGAGAGTGGCAGTACGATTTTGAAAAAGATACCGAGATCATTACACCCGTCAATGGTGGCTGACTCAATAATACTTTCATGTATCGATTCGAAAAATTCTCGCATCACCAATAAATTAAAAGCGGAAACAGCTGTTGGAATGACTAGCGCCCATAAGGTGTTCATTAATCCTGTTGCTTTGACGACCAGATAGGTTGGGATCATCCCACCGCTGAATAGCATCGAGAACAACACCATGAACAGCAGCATGCGTCTTCCACTAAAACGCTGCCTCGAACAGACATAGGCTAACAAGGAGGTGACTGCTAAATTCACAATCGTACCTACCACTGTTATCCAAACCGTATTTCGAAGGGACGAGAAGAACACACCCGTATTAAAAATGTAGTGGTAGGCCTTCCAATCCAACTGTTTCGGCCACAGAATGAAATTGCCTGATACAATCTCATTCAATGAGGCAAATGACATCGCTACAACATTTACAATCGGCATCAGACACAGGAGCGTCAGCAGCGTCAAGATCACAATGACGATTGTATCCATCAGCCTATTGGAAAGGTTTGACGTTCTCATTTTCTTGCTTTCCAAGCATCGTTCATTTCGGCTAAGGCATCTTTACCGCCTCTTGCTTTCCAATCTTCGAACATTTGATCCAAATAGTCGACTGGCTTCTCACCCACGATGATTTTCACAACGCCATCAACTGTGTTTTTGTAGAGCTCTGCTCCTTTATCTGCATACGTTTTGGAGAATAAACCAACGTCTTGGGAGGAATACGGTTTACCCTTCATCGCATTAGTGAAGGAATCTTGTTTCAATTTCGTAGTTTCTGGCGTATCCGAAGCACTTAGAATCCATTCGCCTTCTTGGGCATGATTCGTTAATTGATATTTGTTAGGACCTTCGGTTTTGCCTAGATCCGTAGCAACCTTCGCGCCATTTTCCGTTTTGAAATGAACGCCGTCAACGCCCCATTTGAAGAAGTTAGCCCCATCATCACCTATTTGATCATCCAAAATTTTCAGCATTTTCTCAAGCTTGCCTGTATCCTTCAGCAGATCTTTATTCAAGGCGAATACACCGAAGAAACCTGCGCTTTTCACATAACCGCCCTCAGAACCATCCGGTGCTTTCAACGGTGGAATCGCAATCAATTGGAATTTAGGATCTGCTGCTCTCGCTTTCGTTAAACGCTCTGGCGTGAAGCCCGTATAACCCCAGCTGGCAACCACACCTGCCTTACCAAGCAAGAAGTCATCTTCCACTTGTTGATCCTTTTTAATCGCAAAATCCTTCGCAATGAGTCCATCTTTATATAATTTGGCTAAATAGCCGATCGCTTGCTTGTTATTTGGCGCAAATTCTCCTGGTACGATGCCGCCTTTGCCATCTTCCACCCAGCCTACGCTCGGACCGGCTTTCATACTGGCCATGAGGGATACGAATGGATAAGCACCATTCACTCCCGCTCCACTATTCACACCAGCAGCTAACCCGAACGTATCATCCTTGCCGTTACCATCTGGATCCCTCTCTTTAAATGCTTTCATTACTGTGTACAGCTCATCATAGGTCGTCGGTACTTGCAAGCCCAGCTTATCTAGCCAATCTTTACGCATCACGATTGTAGCGCCTGGAATAGCACGTAAACGAGGAATACCATAGATATGTCCTTTGTACTTAAGCGTATCCATGACATCTTTCGGCAATTTAGCCAAATTCGGATATTTCGCGCTGTCAGACAAATAGGATTCCAAAGGCAGGAATTGGTCACTGCTGATCGCATTGAAGTAAACAGCGTCTAAGTAAGGGAATAATACGGTATCTGGAACATCACCTGATGCCAAGGTAACCCCCATCTTGTTGTTGTACTCCCCTGAAGCGACCGGTAAATATTCAAATTCAATATTATAGCGATCTTCAATCGCCTTCTTGCCCGTGCTTGTGTCTGGCGGAGCCGCTCCGTACAAAATATTCATCGCACGAATTTTATATTTTTTGTCCACCTTCGGTGTTGCTGACGCTTGCTGGGATGGCTGAGCCGTCGCTGCCGCATCTGTTGATTGTGCTGTTTCCGTACCCTTGCTGCATGCTGCAACCAATGAGCTTACCATCACTACTGCTGTTGCTACGGTTAGAATTTTTCCAATGCTTTTCATATTGAAACCAGCCTCTCGCTTGTTATTTTCTAATACACGCCTTTTTCACCGAATGATCGCGCTAATTTGTTTGCTGTCACGATCAGTATCATACCGACGATCCCTTTGAGTAATCCCACTGCGGTTGTAAAACTGAAATTCCCGTTCACAACGCCCATCCTATATACATAGGTATCTAGGACTTCCCCGACTTCTGAAACGTTGGAATTGAGCATTAAATACACTTGTTCGAATCCGACATCAAGCACCGTGCCTAAACGAAGGATAAACAACAGGATGATCGTTGAGCGAATCCCTGGCAGAGTCACATGATAAATTTGACGAAGTCGGCCGGCGCCATCGATTTTTGCAGCCTCATACAGCTCTGGATCAATCCCCGTTAACGCTGCCAAATAGATAATCGTGCCCCAACCGGACTCTTTCCAAATAACCTGCAGGACAAGCATGCCTCGGAAATTATGTTCATTGGATAAAATATTGATGGGATCTAATCCCCAACTCATGAGTAGATGATTCACTTGCCCATCACTCTGAAATAATAAATAGAAGATACCTGCAACTACGACCCAAGATAAGAAATGAGGCAAATAGAGCAGCGTTTGTACAATCTTTTTGAAAAACTCAAACTTGAGTTCATTCAATAATATCGCGATGAGGATAGGGACTGTGAAAGCGAATACAATCTGATAAAAGCTAATTATAACGGTGTTCATGAAATATCGTCCAATTTCCGGTGAATCAAATATATGTTGGAAATTGTCTAGCCCCACCCAATCACTTTTGAGAAATCCTTTGGAAGGGATATATTTCTGAAAAGCAATGACGATTCCTAGCATGGGGATATACTTATAGATTAAGAAATAAACGATTCCTGGTAAAGCCATCAGCCATAAATATCTTTCTTTTAATAATCGGTGCCCCCATACATGCTTACGCCTTTCTTTCTGAATCTCCATGTTGTTTGCGTTGCTCCTCTCCACTTTATCATCTGTTCGTCACCCCCTTGGACCCAATCATAGGCAAATAGGAGTTAGCGAGCAATCAACCATTTTTACGCAAAAAAAGCATATGAAATCGTGGTGAATTGGGTTAGATGAACCCGTTCATACACTATTTTTGCAGGAAAACGAGGTTTCGGTAAAAAGTGTGTACCACTGATCATCCAAGAGAACCACCGATCTGTGATATACTAATTTCAAAAAAGTGAATCGTAAATGACAAGGAGATTGGTTATGGATACTCACTCTTGGCGTCGACTTAAACATTTCCTCGAAATGAAAAAGCCTGGCTGGAAACTGAAAAATCGGCTTCTCATTTCACTTATCCTTCTCTCCAGTATTCCGATTGCTATTATGGCGCTATCTTCTTCCTTCATTAGTAACCGCATCCTCAGTGACCAGACCGATCAGATGCATCAAGTATTTCTGAATCAGGTTGAGAAGGAAATGAACAGTCAGTTTAAAAAGTTCGATGAACTCATGCTGCAATATACCTATGATAATTCAGCTCTCAGCCGTTTTACGAAAGATGACTTAACGTATCAAAACTTTCAACTGGTCAATGATCTATTCACCGTATTAACGAATTTGCGAAGCGGTATGGAAAATGTCGTTGAGATCGATTTTTTCAGCACTTCCTATAATAAGATTGTTACTTCTAGTGGACTGCTGCTTCAGCCAGAAGAATTTCAGGATCCTCTAGCTATTGATAAATCACATACGTTGACCAAATATGGCGGGTGGCTGGATACAAGGAAGCATTTGAATACGCGCTTGGATCGCCCTGTCATCACTTACATCAGACCGATGAACAGCGCAGGCTCCAATGTGGTGAACAGCTTCTTTATCGTGTATTTGGATGCCGCTTCCTTAAGCAGCAATTTGAAAGCAAATGTAAGCGATCCCGCGACCTACTTGGTACTCAATTCGGATGGAAATGCCGTCATGCACTCGGATCCAACCAAGGTGGGCAGTTTTATTGACTCTCCGGAATTCAGAGCTGAGCTTACGAAGGGTAAAAATATGCCCAACTATCGCTTCACGATGAATTTGGACGGCAAGCCGTCGCTCATTAATACCGTCTATTCGGCGAATCGGGATTGGTATTACGTGTCGATCCTGCCGACGGCCTTGGTCGCGAAGGAAACGAATCAACTGCGAAATATTTTATTCGGCGTCAGTTTCGCCTTTATTTTACTCGCGATTATTATTGCGATTCGCACCTCTCAAAGCATCTATCAGCCCGTACATAAGCTAACGCAGCGTGTATTCCATGACAAGGATACATCGACATCGAAGGACGAAATTCATTACATCACCGAACATATCCAACATGTCGAAGAGCACAATGACTTTTTGCAAAAAAACCTAAAGCAATATCAGACGCACGCTGAGCAGTACAGCCTCATGAGCTTGTTGATTGGAAATTCGAGTGATACGACCTTACAACAGGATACGTTTCAAAATAAGCCCATCTGCTTGTTCCTGCTGGAAACAGATCCGATTTATATGAAGTCGCAATACTCGCGTAACGATCAATTTCTCATGTATTATGCGATTGACAACATTGTGGATGAAATTCTGAGCACCAAAGGCATTACCCGCATCATGATGATTCAGCCAGGTTTATTTGCAATTCTTCATCAACCTGAGCAAGCTGGTTTCCAACAGTCTCGTATCTATGCCAATGAGTTACTGCAAGCAGTTCGTACTTATTTAAAGTTGAATTTCGTCATCTCAGCTGGTTATTCGGAATCAGGCTTACCTGGGATTCATGATGTTTTCACCCAAGCCAAACACGCGCTTCGTTACAGTTTTTCTCTGGGTGCTAATCAAGTAATTATCAGCGACGAGCTGGATCCATCCATATCCGATCAAGCAGATGCTTTAGTCGAGGTGGAAAATCTCATTCTGCAATCGCTCCATGCAACAAATTATCGTGAGGCTCAGGAGCTATTCACGCAAATCATACAACTATTAAAGGATGACAGTTCGCTTACTTCGGAGTTAGTCAAAACCTATTGCTCACAGCTTCTGGGGGCGATGATGCATACCGTGGGGAAGGATTATCATGCGGATAAAGAATCGGTGAATATGAAACAGTTAACGATGGAATTAGAGCGTCAGCGAAATTTACAAGAGATCGAAAGTTTTTTCACTAATCAATTTTTCGATAAATTAATTGTATCACAGCCAGAGAAGGCTTCGTTTGAGCGTCAACAAATTGATGAAGTCGTCGCTTATATCCGTGCTCACTACGATCAGGATATCTCGCTGCAGCTGTGTGCAGATCTTGTTAATCTCAGCAGCTCTCAGCTCAGCCGCTCTTTCAAGAAAATCATGGGCATCAACTTCGTCGATTATGTCATTCAGTTTCGGGTAGGGATTGCCAAAGAATTGCTTGGTGATCCGAAGAACTCCATACAGGCAGTGACCGATAAGTTGAGATATACATCCGTCAATAGCTTTATCCGTATTTTCAAAAAAATCACCGGCACCACACCAGGCAATTACCGCAAAGATACACAAGAATTACGGTTATGATATTGCATTGCATCCGTTATTCGGATGTGCCTCGTCGCGGTCAAGTTGACTTCGATTAGGTGAGGTGTTATACCTGTTAGGGTAGATTATTTGGCGGCATTTTTGCGAAGACTTCCAGTCCGCTAGTCCGTCCTAGGAGGAACTTATGAATCATCACTTTTTTGCCTACTTATATCGTCTCAAATATATCGATCGCTGGAGCCTCATGTGGAACATGCGCCGCGAAAACGTCGCCGAGCATTCCTTCTATGTCGCTTCGATCGCGCATATGCTGTGCACCATCTCCAACGAAGTCTATGGCGGGAATGTACCGACAGATCGCGTGGTATCTATCGCCCTATTCCACGATGCGTCCGAGGTCTTGACGGGAGATATCCCTCAGCCTGTCAAACACAACAACGAGCAAATTCTGCGGAATTTCCGTGAAATTGAAGATGTCGCGGTAGAACGCCTGATTGGCACGATTCCGCCAGCCTTGAGCAGCATTTACCGCGGTCTCATTCAAGACCCTGACCCTGAGCTCTACCGCTGGGTCAAAGCCGCTGATTTGATCGAAGCTTATATCAAATGTTTAACCGAGCTTTCCACCGGCAACCGTGAATTCGTCGTTGCGAAGCAGCAAGTGCTGGAGAGCCTGAAGAAGATGAACATGCCCGAAGTCGATTACTTCCTCGAGCATATGAGCGCCTCCTTCGAGAAAACGTTGGATGAGATTACGTTGGATATTGCGGATCCTAGTTAGGTTTAGAGATAGAGATAGAACAAGTACCTGTTCTTGATAAAGATACACAACCTGATACAGATACAGATACAGATACAGATTCAGATTCAGAACCAGAAACAAGACTAGATCCAGAACCAAGACCAGATCCAGAACCGAGACCAGAGCTAGAGCTAGAGCTATAGCTAGAGCTAGAGTCAGATCCAGAACCAAGACCCGATCCAGAACCAGAATCAAGACCAGATCCAGATCCAACTAACCACACCAGACGCGTTAACTGGAAAACCTCCAGCTATTTTTAGTGTTTTCCCAATAAAATTACGTTTAAATGGATTTCATGTAGGTAATTGGTCCAATTTTCATTAAACCGACTCAGAAGTCCGAAATTAACTGTAGAAAATCCATCTATTTCGTAATTTCCCAGCTTTCCTCTAATATTACCTACATATAATCCATCTATTTGGTGGCGGGGGTGGTCGTGGGTCACAGAGTCAAGTCAATGACAGGTGCTGGTCGCGAAGTCAATGACGGTCGTGATCGTCGTGTTAGAGCGGGTGTGCTCACCGTGCTCACGGAGCAGGTAATGGTCATGCTCGTGAAGTCATGGTAGTAGTGCTAGCCGAGTCGGTCTCGGGGTGGGAACGGAGGCGAAGCCGGTAATCTTCGTGAAGTCAGTGATGATTGCGGAGCCTGTGAGCGTGGTCGTCATGTAGTCAATGGTAGTCATAGTAAAGTTAATGGCCAAATTAGCTGCAACAGTTACACTAACCACCGCAATACCGGGAATCCCAGCTCCTGCATGAACATCAAAGAACCTCCCTTCCATATCACAATGGAAGGGAGGTTCTTTACATTTCGAAACTGCGTTTATGAGAATATTTGAGGATTTGTCATAATCAAGACAGCAGCTATTACTGCGATTGCGCCAATCCAGCTGAACGTTTTGATTTTTGCAGCATCGGATGCTGTGTTTTTGCCTGCTGAGCTGTTCGCTTTCAGCTTTTTAATTCTACCACCGATCATACCTTGAATGGCTCCAACAATGACTAGTAGGACGATTGCCAATACCATCCAGATTACTGGCGGTTTAGGGTCCATATCGCCAATCATCGCACCACCGGAAATGAAGGTAACAATTAACGAAAATTGAGCAATTCGGTTAATCGTAGACAGCAATCCCATAAAGCTTTCTTGCGCCGCGCCGGATAAGCTAGCAGCTCGTCCCACAATGAAAGGGAAAATCACATAAGCGCCAAGCAATAGAGCACTAATTACGTGTAAAAAAATCATAACATGGTACATTGAGTCGACCTCCGCAATTTTAATTAGAATCGTTCTCTTTTAGTATACAGAATAGGATTGGTTGTAACAAGAAAGCGATGCCAACTATTGGGCAAATTCACGATATCTCCATATAAATGTGACCAATTACGCAGAAAACACCCCCAGCTCCCAGTGACTTGCTTTGAGCAAATGGATCGGAGCCTCTTTAGGGATCTCCAATCCGTGCTCAACGACTCATCACTTTTCACGGAAGTGGGGGTGCTTATAAACGCACTTTCCAACTACAATCTTATGGCAGCGGCACTGCAGCTACATCCGCAATAGTAACCGCTTCGGTGAATTTGTTCGTTGTATTTAATCTCAAACGCATACTTGCCGCACCAGAAGCTGTTGTATTGATCTGTACATTCACGATCTTCTCTGCGTGTCCGCTTGCATTAGCTGTCATTGAGAAGCTCGTGCTATATCCATAAGCCGATGGCCAAGTGCCATCACTGTTCTGAATTTTGGCAACTTGCGTACCGGATCCGTTATATATACCTAAATTATAGCCTGCGGTTGTTGAATTTGCCGCTAAACCATTAAGAATGATCTTGACTTGGAACACGTAATGATTCGGCAGCTGCGCTTGATGAACAAAAGCCACGGGGTCCGACGTATTGGTCGAAGTCGAAACACCGTAAGCACCTGTTTTGAACGTCGTCGGATCCCACCACTTGTAACCCGATGCTGGCGTCGCCCACGGCTCAGCCTGCGGCTCTGTCGTATTGGCTGGCTGCTCCCATGTATACAACGTTGTTGCCGTGTCTAACGTCAATCCAGACACCTGAGATAAGCTCGTATAGCTTTCCTTGGTGGCCAACCAATTGACCATATTGACCAGCAATGTGGCATCGTTCTGTTCTTGAAAACCGGCATACGTCGTCTTTGCTCCGCCAGTCTCCTCTTTCATATACTTCGGCGTCGCATCCTCCACCGGGGATGAATCCCCAATGAAGCCAGCCTTACCCGCGCTTACTTTCGAAACCGCTACGAACGGCCCTTCTGCAACGCCGCCGCCATTGTACACACCCTGATCCACTGCACTCGACCAACTCGTCGTCGTTGAAGGCAAATAGACAATGCCCTTCGCCTTATTCGGATCTGTAATCGCAAGTGTAGAACCCGCATGCATCGCAACAGTCGAAACACCGCTCGTAATACCAAATCCTTGCGCGCCTGTCACGATATTGTTAGCGGTAATGTCACCTAACGCGTTGTATCTGAAGCGAACTCCAAAGTTCGTTGCTAACCAATCTGAGCTTGAAACCCCTGACATCGCCGCGGATCCCGCTTCTTCCGTACTCATCCCTAAGGCAGGATTCGTCCAAGCGCCACGGCGATAACCATTGAATACCTCGGAAGCATCCCAACGGTTCTTATTACGGTCCGCATTATAATGATCGGCTATGAAAAAAATACTGCCACCGCCTTGCACATACTGTAGCATAGCAGTCTGCTCTGACGTCTTATACGGAATATTCGCTTCACCAATGACGAATACATCATAAGCTGATAAATCCGCGAGTGTAATCGCTGAGCTTTTACGCAATTCTTTGACATAATAACCGGCGTTGCCTAACGCATTCGCAAAATCCGAAAAACCGCCGTCAATCACCCAGTCGGCTGCACCAGCCGTTTGACCATGGGTATTGTCAAATAATATTTTTTTGCCATTCGCTGATGTTGGGGTAATAGTTGGGGCTGGGTCACTCGGTCCTTCTGCCCATGCTTGTGGAACAATGCCTATCAAGGTACTGGATATAGCCGCGGTCACACAGATACTTCGCCAGTTTCTCTTTCCAAACAAACGTTGTCTCAACATCAAATCCCACCATCCTATGGAAGTATTAACCAATTCATATTGGCTATACACATCGTATCATAGGCCATGTCCATGGGATAGAGATTGGAAATTAATTTACAAAAACAACAACTTTTTGTGCATTCTCACAATAAAAGAGCCGACCTCCTATATCCTAGGAAATCGACTCTTCTGTTAGGGATATATTAACCTGCTACAACTTTAATAACGTTGCGCACGGATTCAGCTGTTTTATCCAAAGCAGCTTTTTCTTGCTCAGTCAATTCGATATCCATGATTTTCTCAATGCCGTTCGCACCAAGAACCGTCAGAACACCCATGAACAAGTTTTCATAGCCAAATTCGCCTTCAAGAAGAGCGATAGTAGGAATGATCCGTTTCTTATCTTTCAGGATCGCTTCTGTCATTTGCACAAGGGAAGCTGCTGGTGCGTAGTATGCACTACCGTTACCAAGCAGATTGACGATTTCGCCGCCGCCAGTACGTGTCCGTTGAACAATTGCTTCAATACGATCCGCTGGAATCAGCTTCTCAATTGGCACACCGCCAGCGTATGTGTAACGTACAAGAGGAACCATGTCATCGCCGTGTCCGCCAATAACAACACCTTTCACATCCTCAACAGACACGTTTAATTCTTGGGAGATAAACGTCAGGTAACGTGCCGTATCAAGAACACCGGATTGACCGATTACGCGGTTCTTAGGAAAGCCAAGCGCTTGGTAAGCTACGTACGTCATCGCATCAACAGGGTTACTCAAGATGATCACGATGGAATCAGGAGCAACTTCTTTTACGTTCTCACAAACGGACTTCACGATGCCCGCGTTCGTGTTAACGAGATCGTCGCGGCTCATGCCCGGTTTACGAGCAATACCTGCCGTGATAATCACGATGTCCGAACCCGCTGCATCCGCATAGTTGGATGTACCCGTGATTTGAGCATCAAAGCCTTGAACCGGACCTGCTTCAAGCATGTCTAGCGCTTTACCCTTAGTTGGGTTCTCAAGCTGTGGGATGTCCAGAAGAACAACGTCACCAAGTTCTTTTTGAGCCAACATAAGTGCAGTAGTAGCTCCTGTGAATCCAGCGCCGACAACGGTAATCTTATTACGTCGAATTGCCATTCAGTTATACCTCCTATTTATTTAGTTAAACGCATCTATTTGAACAAATTAAGCCATGTTTTTGATGATTTCGTTCGCGAACTCGGAGCACTTAATTTCTTTCGCGCCTTCCATCAAACGTGCGAAGTCATAAGTTACTGTTTTGTTGTTGATAGAAGTTTCCAAGCCTTTGTAGATTAGCTCAGCTGCTTCCAACCATCCAAGGTGCTCAAGCAACATTACACCGGAAAGAATAACGGAACCTGGGTTAACAACATCAAGACCAGCATATTTTGGAGCTGTTCCGTGAGTTGCTTCGAAGATTGCGTGACCAGTCAAGTAGTTGATGTTAGCTCCTGGAGCGATACCGATACCGCCAACTTGTGCAGCTAGTGCATCAGACAGGTAGTCACCGTTCAGGTTCAATGTAGCGATTACGTCGAAATCAGTAGGACGTGTCAATACTTGTTGAAGAGCGATGTCAGCAATCGCATCTTTTACGATGATTTTGCCAGCTGCTTCAGCGTCTTTTTGTGCTTTGTTAGCTGCTTCTGCGCCTTCTGCTTCTTTAATGCGGTCGTATTGTGCCCATGTAAATGTTTTATCTGCATATTCACGCTCAGCCAACTCGTAACCCCAGTTTTTGAACGCGCCTTCTGTGAACTTCATGATGTTGCCTTTGTGTACCAACGTTAATGTTTTACGACCATGTTTGATTGCATACTCGATAGCCGCGCGAACCAAACGCTCTGTACCTTCGGAAGAAACTGGCTTAACACCGATACCAGAAGTTTCTGGGAAACGGATTTTGTTAACGCCCATTTCATTTTGCAAGAAGGAGATTACTTTCTTAACTGCTTCAGAACCAGCTTCCCACTCGATACCAGCGTAGATATCTTCTGTGTTTTCACGGAAAATCACCATGTCAACTAGCTCAGGACGTTTAACTGGGGATGGAACACCATCGAAGTAACGAACTGGACGGGAGCAAACATAAAGATCAAGCTCTTGGCGAAGTGCCACGTTCAGGGAACGGATACCGCCACCGATTGGTGTAGTTAGAGGTCCTTTGATGGATACGATGTATTCTTTCATAGCTGTCAATGTATCGTTCGGCAACCAGCTGTTGAATTTGTTGAATGCTTTCTCACCAGCGTATACTTCGTACCAAGCGATTTTTTTCTCGCCTTTGTATGCTTTCTCAACCGCTGCATCAAGTACACGTACGGAAGCTGCCCAGATATC
This sequence comes from Paenibacillus pectinilyticus, assembly GCF_001700435.1. Classification (GTDB taxonomy): domain Bacteria; phylum Bacillota; class Bacilli; order Paenibacillales; family NBRC-103111; genus Paenibacillus_E; species Paenibacillus_E pectinilyticus. Next base: position 82,425 of record NZ_LYPC01000027.1, on the reverse strand, counting down.
AGGACCTGTACCGTCACCCTCGATGAAAGGGATAATTGGGTTGTTAGGGACTTGAAGTACACCGTTTTCGATCGTGATTTTTTGACCTTCTGTTGGTAGCTCATAAGATTCGAATTGTGGCATGATAGTTCCTCCTGAAATTGGTTAGTATGGTTTCTTTATATAAGCCATTTGCATGGCTAGGCACACAAAAAGTGACGGGAGTTACAGTACTCCCCCAAAATCAATTGGGGTCCAGTACCGAACTACCCGCACCTGGAGCTTGTAGCATGAACAATTAGCGTTGGCCAATTGGGATATATTTTTGGTTAACTGGACCTGTGTACTCTGCGCGAGGACGGATCAAACGGTTGTTTTCGTACTGCTCAAGAATATGAGCGGCCCAACCGGAAGTACGGCTGATCGCGAAGATCGGCGTGAACAAGTCACGTGGGATTTCTAGTGTTGTGTATACGGATGCTGAGTAGAAATCAACGTTAGGTTTCAAACCTTTAAGGCTAGTTACCAACTCGTCTGCTTTAATGGACATTTCGTACCATTTCAAGTTCCCAGTCAATTTACCAAGCTCATAAGACATTTTTTGCAAGTGCTTCGCACGCGGATCGCCGTTTTTGTATACGCGGTGACCGAAGCCCATGATTTTGTCTTTACGCTCTAATTTATCGTTAATGTAAGGAACAACGTTCTCAACAGTACCGATCTCTTCTAGCATCACCATAACCGCTTCATTCGCACCGCCGTGAAGAGGTCCTTTGAGCGTGCCGATTGCGGAAGTAATACCGGAGTAGATATCTGTCAGTGTTGCTACAGTGACACGTGCTGCAAATGTCGATGCATTCAACTCGTGGTCTGCATGAAGAACTAAGGCTTTATCTAATGCTTCAATTGCCACTTTATCCGGTTCGTTTCCTGTTAGTTGGAACAAGAAGTTAGCAGCTACAGAAGAATATCCTGGAGAAGCTACAGGCTCTTTGCCTTCACGAATACGAGCGAAAGCTGCGATAATGCCTGGAATTTGTGCTTGCAGCTTGATCGCTTTACGCACATTGGATTCCGTGCTCGCATCATTAGCTTCTTCGTCATATAGCGCAAGTGCAGAAACCGCTGTACGAAGCGCTGCCATGGAGTTAACACCTTGTGGGAATGTACGAATAAGGTCAATTACCGCAGTTGGTACCGTGCTGTATGCATTCAGGTCGCTTTGCAATTTCTCAAGCTCAGCTTGTGTAGGCAGTTTACCGAACCATAGTAGGTAAATTACTTCTTCAAAAGTCGCATTTTCTGCGAGGTCATCAATATCAATCCCGCGATACGTAAGCACGCCATCTACAATGGAGCTGATCGACGAGGTTGTGGCTACAATTCCTTCTAAACCTTTGGTTGCAGACATGGGAATCTCTCCTTAGCTACTCTATTAGCATAATATTGCTGTTTTCTACTCTTAATAATAAAGTATTTTACGCGGTAAGTGAACAAAAGAGGGCATAAAACTTTATTTTCACTACCATAGAAATTCTTTTTGGCGTCATTTTCACACCATTTTACTTCGATAACTTCCAAACACACGATACAAGTTTTTGTTAATTTCCCCGAATTATTCAGCACGCGAGGAAAAATTTGTAGACATAGGTCTAGATTGATACAATGTAACCAATGCATACGTGAAATTGGCTAAAGAGGAGCGACACTATGAGCAACCACACAACCAGGATTGGCATCATTGATATCGGATCCAACTCCATCCGACTTGTCATTTATGAAATAAATGCCCAAGGGGCTTATCGCGTCGTGAGTGAGCATAAAGATTCTGCAAGACTAAGCGAGCGAATGGATCACAATGGCGTTTTACATAACAAAGATATGATTTCCATCGTACCCATCTTGACGCATTACGCCATGCTTTGTCAATCTCAAGCCGTTACAACTGTGCGAGCTGTTGCCACAGCAGCCGTACGCAACGCCGCCAACACCGTAGAAATCGTCCGCTTCCTGCAGGAGCAAACCGGACTACAGATTGAGGTTTTGAGCGGGTATGAGGAAGCACGTTTTGGCTATCTTGGCGTGATCAATTCAATGGACATCCGCGATGGGATGATCATTGATATTGGCGGTGGCAGCACGGAGGTTACCTTATTGAAGGATCGTCAGCTACTTCAAAGTTTCTCTTTTCCTTTCGGTGCCGTAAACACCACGCGCCAACATATGAAGGGTGCTAATTTGACCGTACAGGAGATCGCGGATATTCGCAAAATGGTCCAGGACGCCCTAGCGTCACATCCATGGATCTCGAATTCCCCTGGGCTCCCTATGGTTGGATTAGGAGGCACGATCCGTGCATTGGGTAAAATGAGCCGTAAACGGAACAAATATCCGCTGCAATTAGCTCATAATTATGTGATGCAGCCTGGTGAGCTTCAGGAATTTTCATCTCTTTTATCCGCGTTACCTATTGATAAAAGAAAAAAAGTCGATGGTCTCGCGAAAGAGCGAGCCGATATTATGGTACCGGGTTTACTCATTCTGGAAACGATCTTCGACGCGGCGAAAGCTTCGTCATGTATCATTAGCGGATCTGGCTTGCGCGATGGGCTTTTCTTCGAGACCTACAATCCCAAACAACCCATCAAGCCGGATGTTTTGGAAGCAAGCCTTCAGAACATTCTCACCCTGCATCCAAATGCTTCAGAAAAGCATGTGCGCCATGTTGATAGCTTAGCAATGCGGCTTTATGATGTGCTGGCACCTTCGACGGAAATGGAAGCACGCGGCCGTCTCTTACTTCATACAGCAGCTTTACTCTATCGCATAGGTGTCAGTGTGCACTACTATCAGTACCTAAAGCATACGGAATATATGATTCAAGAAGCTCATATCGATGGGCTAAGCCATCGGGAAATCATTATCGCTTCCCTGATCGCGACGTTCAAAACAAAAAATCGGACCCAACAGCAGGCACTTGCGTACAAGGACCTATTGCAGGAATCCGATTTGGCTTTAATAGTGAAGTTAGGTACGTTACTTCGATTGGCCATCGCCATGGATTTTAGCGAGATACAACCGATACAATCCCTGCAAATTCACCTTGGTAACAAGGTGATCGGTTTGAAACTCCAATGCGTGAATACTCCCCATTTGGAGCTCAAAGAACTTCAAGCTCAATCCAAAGAATTCGAAAAAACGTGGGGGCTCAAGCTTACTGCTCAAGCCGAAGTTTTTTCCATGAAGTAATCCGCATCGCCTCGAACTGGCTCCGATAAGGGGTCAGTTCATTTTTTATGCGTGTGTACATCCCATTGGACATCAGTTCTCTTGCTTTGACATTGTCATGAAGTGTCACATTAAGAATCTGAATCATCATTTTTTTCATTTCATGATCCAGCACCGGACACATCAACTCGATCCGGCGTGTTAAATTACGCGTCATCCAATCCGCGGAAGAAAGATAGACATCGACATGGCCGCCATTTTCAAAATAATAAATACGCGAATGTTCCAAGTATCGGTCTACAATGCTTCGCACCGTAATATTCTCACTGAGACCAGGTACCCCCGGCCGCAAGCAGCAAACACCACGAATGATCAGCTCGATTTTCACACCGGCCTGCGACGCCGCGTATAGCGCATCCACCATTTCTTGATTGGATAATGAGTTCATTTTAGCAATAATCTGCGCAGGTCTGCCTGCTCTTGCATGTGCCGCTTCGCGTTCAATAAGCTCGAATAGCTTATCTTTTAGATCCGTTGGCGCGACGGCAAAGGACTGCCAATCATGGGGCGCCGAATAGCCCGTAATCTCGTTGAAAAGCGCCGACGCATCTTCACCAATGACACTGTTGCAAGTAAATAGACCCACATCCGTGTATAGGCGTGCCGTACTGTCATTATAATTACCCGTTCCCACATGGACGTATCGCCGAAGTGTTTGCTCCTCTTGACGAACAACGAGCGTAATCTTCGCATGAGTTTTGAGTCCTACGAGTCCGTACACGACGTGACAGCCCGATTTCTCCAGCATTCTCGCCCACGCGATATTTCGCTCCTCATCAAACCTTGCTTTCAGTTCAACGACGACTGTGACTTGCTTGCCGGACTCAGCGGCTCTTGCCAAGGCTTGAATAATCGGTGATTTACCACTTGCTCTATAAAGTGTCATTTTGATCGCTAAAACGTGTGCATCGTACGCTGCATGGACAATAAAGTCTGTTACCGCGTCGAACGTTTCGTACGGGTGATGCACGAGGACGTCTTTGGCCTTGAGAACATCGAAGAATTCAGCGGAATTGGCTGTATCTTCAAACTCTACTGGATACTTCGGCGAGATCCGCGGAAAACGCAGATTATCAAAGCCATTTAGCGTATTGGCCAGCTTCATAAAGTACGTAATATCCAGAGGTCCATCTATTTCGAAAATTTGCTCCTCAATCTCGAACTCTTCCTGTAATTGCGCAAGTGCGTAAGGATGAATCCCCTCTTGTACCTCTAATCTCACAGGAGCGCCCCAACGTCTGCGTCTAAGCTCTTTCTCGATCTCTTCCAGTAAATCCTCCGCACCTTCTTCATTAAGCGTTAGATCCGCATTGCGGGTCACACGGAAGCCATGTACGGAAATTGGGATATATCCACTGAACAGCGATTGAATATGATGCTCAATTAACTCTTCAAGCAGAATAAACTCCGTTTTCTTACTGTTGGAACGGGTAGGAACAGGGATGCAGCGAGATAAATTACTCGGTATTTGAACAATGGCGAAATAAGGCTCCTCATCGAGATCTTCACCATCACGAACAAGCAGTACAGCTAAATATAAGGATTGATTATGTACAAGTGGAAACGGCCGGCTTTGATCCACTGCCATCGGTGTTAATACGGGAAAAATAATATCATGATAGTAGGAGTCCATGGCTTTCTTCTGAGACGCATTCAGATCTTCGTATTCCGTGAAAACGATGCCTTCCTTGATCAAAAGACGCGTTACTTCGCGGTACGTTTTGTATTGCTCATGAACCATTTTCGCCGTGCGCTTCATGATTCGTTTAATAAGTCCTGCTGGCGTATAACCCGTAAAATCTTTTTTCGTATAGCCCGCTTTAATTTGATCCTTGAGTCCTGCGACACGAACACTCATGAATTCATCGAGGTTGCTGGAAACAATCGACAGAAATTTCACACGCTCTAGCAGTGGCGTACTTGCATCTTGCGCTTCTTCAAGTACACGCCAATTGAACTCGATCCAGCTCAGATCACGATTTAGGTACTTGGTTGAAATCTCTTTAATCTCTTTAATCTCTTTGATCTCTTTGAGGTCCTTGAGGTCTTTAACTTCTTTCAGCTCTGGTTCGCGCGCAATACTCATAAATCCTCCAATATTTTCCCAATTTTAGTCATCTTCTATCTTCATTGTACTATGGGGGATAGGGGGCGACAATCCAAATTCCCGCATTTCATTATATTAAGATTTTGTAAATATCATGATATTTCCGTATTTATCCATGTTCTGCTACAATGAAAAGGACTTGATACAAGGAGTGATTCCTACCATGGGTATCTTAAATCCGCGTTTGGTTCACCAAATTTTTAGAGGTATCTGGGTGGCATTGATCGTTTTTTTGTTGGCTCTTGCCTTTTATTATATCATCCCACTGATTTACCCCTTTATTTTCGGTTGGATTATTGCACTTATGCTGAATCCGGTTGTTAATTTTTTTCAATTCAAGTTAAAACTACCCAGATGGTTATCCGTTGCCTTGTCTATGCTCTTATTCCTAGGCGCGATGGTCACAGCCATTACCTTACTAGTAGCCAATATCGTTGTCGAGTTAGGTTCTCTGGCGGACACGATTCAATTGCAAATCAACCGATGGGTAGAGCAATTCAATGTATTTATTAACTCGGTTACTTTCCAACAATGGATTGAGAGGGTCAATGAGTTTTTTGAAAATAACCCGAAGTATCAGGAAACCGTCAACACAAATCTTTCCTCAACAGCAGGCTCTATTGCCGATGTGAGCAAATTGGTCATTTCCTATACCTTCTCAGCACTTAAAGGATTCCTAACTTCTCTGCCTAACATTGCAACGATTACGATTATTGTCATGCTGGCCTCGTTCTTCATCAGTAAAGATTGGTACGGCTTGATCAAACGGTATAAAGGCATTTTCTCCGATATGATTGTCAAAACGACAAAGTTGATTCGAACGGATCTGCAGAAAGCGCTGTTCGGTTACATAAGAGCTCAATTGATCCTGGTTTCCCTGACGGCCCTCGTGGTGATCATAGGCTTACTCGTACTTCGTGTTGATTATGCCATAACGATCGGTCTACTTACAGGCTTAGCGGACTTGATGCCCTATCTGGGAACAGGCGCAGTCATGGTGCCGTGGATCATCTATGTCTTCTTTGCACAAGGCAATATTGCGCTCGGCATCGGGCTTAGTGTTCTATATGGGGTCATCGTAATCGCAAGACAAATCATGGAACCTAAGGTACTCGCTTCATCCGTTGGTTTAGATCCGCTAGCTACATTGATTGCCATGTTCGTAGGTTTAAAGCTGTTCGGCTTGTTGGGGCTTATCATAGGCCCTGTCTCTCTCATCCTCATCACTGCCTTCTACCGCGCAAGAATTTTCCATGATATCGCGGCTTACATCAAGAAAGGCTCGGCACCTCCGGAATAGGAGGATGACCGAGCCTTTCTTTTGCATATGCGTAAAAAAATCATCTTATCTGCGGATAATGTGCATATTGCCTTTCCCGATTTGTTTACGAATAAGGGCAAGAAGCAATACCTTAAAGATAGGCCTCGTATAAGGGAAGACGAACAAGAAGCCCACAATATCTGTGATGAACCCTGGTGTAATCAGCAAAATACCGCCAATAAATATACAGATCCCATCTAAAATTTGCTGAGCTGGCAATTGACCCTGCGACCACTCAAACTTCGCATACTCCATCACTTTCCGACCCTCACGCTTCGCAAAGTATGCACCCAAGAAGCCGCTGGCGATCAGGATCGCAAAAGTGAGCCAACCTCCAATTAAATGCCCAAGCATAATGAGCAGCGTAATTTCTATCACAGGCACGAGAATAACAATCGCAATAATCCAACGTAACATAGCTCAGTCTCCCTCCGAATAGGTAGCGATTAGCTGCCACAATTCTGGCGCTTCCTTTTCTATACGTACTGGCTTCCAAGAAGGATTCACCCAAACATGCCCTGTTGTTCCTGTCACCAGTAATTCTTCTGGTAATTCCGGATTTTCGATACTAATTCTGCGAATTTCATAAGCAAATTGCAGCCGTACGCTGCTCATTAGCGACACACGTGTATAAATACCCACCTGATCGTCGTAGCGAGCTGGCTTCTTGAACTTGAGATCCGCTTCCGTCACGGGAAGCAGCAGCCCTTTCTCCTCTATTTTCCGATAGGGGTAACCTAGGGATCTAATGAGCTCCGTTCGTCCAATCTCAAACCACGTCAAATAGTTCGCATGATACACAACCCCCATTTGATCCGTTTCTTGATAGCGCACACGCAGCTGATGCTGATGCCAACGTTCCTGACTCATGTGATGAATCCTCCTGCGATTACTTTGTGATTCAAGTATAACATAGGTGGTGAGACAGACCTGCATGGAGGTGCGTGGAAAAAGAAAAAAGAGTGAAGCAAGATACGCTCGCTTCACTCTTCGTTATGTCTTACAGAACGCTCGCTTGTCCAGAGTAGATAACGCCTACTTCAGGATAGATCGACACTTCTGTTCCGTCTTTGATTAGTTCTACAGCATTCTCAACGCCTACGATAACTGGGATACCAAGGCTTAACGCAACTACTGCCGCGTGAGATGTGATACCGCCAACTTCTGTAATCAACGCTGAAGCTCTTTGTACAGCCGGCATGTATTCTTTATCTGTTGAAATGGTGACTAGTACAGCACCGTCAACCATTTTCTCATTCGCTTCTTCTGGTGTACGAGCTGTTACGACGATGCCCGTTGCCGTTTGCATCCCGATCCCCGTACCCTTGGCAATCATTTCACCAACGTGATGAACTTTGATCAGGTTTGTTGTTCCAGAGCGGCCAACTGGCACACCTGCTGTGATGACAACGATGTCGCCTAGAGATACGATGCCTGTTTTGATGGAGCTATCCACAGCAAGGTTGAACAACTCGTCCGTTGTTTTCGCTTCAGTGCCCATCACCGGAATAACACCCCATACAAGGGACAAACGGCGAATGACTTGCTCGCTAGGTGTAACCGCGATGATTGGTGCTTTTGGACGGTATTTGGACACCATACGCGCTGTGTAGCCACTTTCCGTAGCTGTTAGAATCGCTTTCGCGCCCAACTCCAACGCGGAGTTAGCAACTGCTTGTGAAATCGCTTCTGTCACAGTCACTTGTTGTGCTTGCGCTTGGCGAAGGAAAATTTCTTTATATTCCAAAGCAGATTCTGCACGCTCAGCAATACGAGCCATCGTTTCAACAGATTCAACTGGATATTTCCCAGCAGCTGTCTCACCTGACAACATTACTGCATCTGTTCCGTCGAATACTGCATTCGCAACGTCACTTGCTTCCGCACGTGTAGGACGTGGGTTGCGTTGCATGGAATCAAGCATCATCGTAGCGGTAATAACCGGTTTACCTACGATGTTACACTTTTTGATCATTTGCTTTTGAACAACAGGAACATCTTCAGCTGGAATCTCAACACCCAGATCTCCACGAGCAACCATCAAACCGTCGGAAACTTCAAGAATTTCGTCAAGGTTATCAACGCCTTCTTGGTTTTCGATTTTGGAGATGATTTGGATATGTGAAGCATTGTGACGCTCCAGCAATTCACGAATTTCCATAACGTCGCTTGCTTTACGAACGAAAGAAGCTGCGATGAAATCTACGCCTTGTTCGATACCGAACACGATATCATTCGCATCTTTTTCAGTGATACCTGGAAGGCTGATTTTCACGCCTGGTACGTTAACACCTTTTTTACTTTTGATCGTTCCACCATTGACGATACGGCACTCGATCTCCGTTCCACGAATATCAACAACCGTAAGACCAATCAAACCGTCATCGATCAGGATCGTTGATCCAACTGCAACGTCACGCGGAAGGTCGGAATACGTAACAGAGATACGGTCTGTATCCCCTAGAATTTCTTCTGTAGTCAAAATGATGTGCTTGTCCTGAACAAGCTCAATTGGCTCTTCTTTTAATTTCCCTGTACGGATTTCCGGACCTTTGGTATCAAGCAAAATTGCAGCTACTTTACCTGTTTCAGCGGAAGCTGCGCGAAGGTTACGGATACGTGCGCCATGCTCCTCAAAATCACCGTGGGAGAAGTTAAGACGAGCGACGTTCATGCCCGCCAATAGTAGTTTCTTTAAATTTTCTTGTGATTCACTAGCTGGTCCAATCGTACAGACAATTTTCGTTTTACGCATGGTTAGTGTTACCCTCCTGATTGAATGTGAACCGACCGATCTCTCTAAATTTACGGTAACGGTCATCGAGCAGCTCTTGTTCGTTCATACTTAGCAATTGCTGAAGCTGTTCCCAGATCGCTGATTTAATATGTTCGGCTTGTGTTGCCAAATCGCGGTGTGCACCGCCCTTTGGTTCCGGTATAATCCCGTCGATCACGCCAAGTTCAAGAATATGATCGGCTGTAATCTTCATAGCTTCTGCTGCGTGTAATGCTTTGGAAGCATCTTTATAAAGAATTGAAGCCGCGCCTTCTGGGCTAATAACCGAGTAGATCGCGTTCTCCAACATTAACACCTTATTCCCTAAACCTAATGCCAAAGCGCCGCCGCTGCCGCCTTCTCCAATGACAATACAAATGATCGGCACACGAAAAGAGGCCATTTCCAGTAGATTTCTGGCAATCGCTTCTCCTTGACCGCGCTCCTCAGCAGCATTCCCAGGGAATGCCCCTTTGGTATCAATAAAAGTCACGATCGGACGTTTGAACTTGTTCGCTTGACGCATCAAACGAAGTGCTTTACGAAATCCTTCCGGATGCGGACAGCCAAAATTGCGGGCAATATTGTCCTTCGTATCTTTCCCTTTTTGGTGGCCAACAACCGTCACGGGTACTCCGTTCAGCTTCGCTAGTCCGCCAACAATGGCTAAATCATCGCCATACAAGCGATCTCCATGAAACTCGATGAAATCTGTGAAAATCGTGCCAATATAATCAATCGTCGTCGGTCTTTGCGGATGACGAGCTAATTGCATCTTCTCTGCCGAACTCATCGAGGCATATAATTCATCCTCGAGCTCTGCGTATCTTTCTTCCAAACGGCGAATTTCTTCTGAAAAATCGATCTGCTTCTCTGCGCCAAATTTACGCAGCTCAGCGATCTTACTTTTTAGTTCCGCCAGTGGCTGTTCAAACGGCATTTCACCCGCCATAAGTCGCCTCCTCCTTCGTTCCGTGCATGTCTAGCAGCTTAATTAACGTCGGTCTCATATCCTTGCGGCAGACGACCTTGTCGAGCTGGCCATGCTCGAGATTGAATTCAGATGTTTGGAAATTCTCAGGTAATTTCTGTTTAATCGTTTGCTCGATAACGCGGCGGCCTGTGAATCCAAACGATGCCGCTGGCTCCGCAATAATAATATCACCAAGCATCGCAAAACTAGCCGAAACTCCACCGAAAGTCGGATCAGTAATAATGGATATGAATAGTCCGCCTTCTTCGTTAAGCTTGGACAGCGCTGCGCTTGTTTTGGCCATTTGCATAAGACTAAGAATACTTTCTTGCATACGTGCGCCACCAGATGTGGAATAAATGAGAATCGGAAGCTTTTTCTCAATCGCTACTTCGACGGCTCTTGTCATTTTCTCACCAACAACGGAACCTAGTGAGCCACCCATAAAATCAAAGCTCATTGCAGCAATAATAACCGGATATCCGCCAATCGTTCCTTGACCCGTCAGAATCGCATCTTGCAACTTCGTGACGTTCTTCGCTTTGTCCAATTTCTCGACGTAATCAGGAAACTGCAAGGGATCCTCAGAAATCATGTCTGCATCAAATTCAACAAATTGACCTTCATCGAGTGTAAGTTGAATTCGTTCTGACGCGCTTAATCGATAATGATAGCCGCAAGCCGTACACACTTTCAGATTCTTTTCAAGCTCTTTGCTTGTTTGAATCGTGCCACACTTCGGGCATTTATTCATTAAACCTTCAGGAATATCTCGTTTTGTTCTCTCGGAAGGAATCGTTGCATATTTTCGCTTTTGAAATAAATCCTTTAGCACATTTCCACCTCTACTTGGCTATGATCTGCATTCCCTGACAAGCCACGGTTCTTAGTTCATCTTTCACTATCTATGTAAAATAGAATTGAGCACTTCTTGAACTTCTTCCAGCTCCCCTTCGGGAACAACAATTTCGAATTGATTTTTGGATAAAGAGATGCCTCGAACTTGTACGAGAAAACCTTCTTCCGTCAGCCTCTGTTTAATCCGCTCTGCAATTTTCGCAGTAGGAGCTATATAGATCACCGTCCACATGAATAAACCTCCTATGACGTGCAACTACTAACACTAGGGCAAGTAAGCAATGACGATTATGACATCCTTTATACGCATAGGCACACACAATGCAATAATGATAGCATAATTTCACTTTTGCCCGCAACAGAGCACATCCATGAAAAAAAATAAACGGCTGCACGTTCCGCTTAGAACGAGAGCGTTTATCAAGGAATATAGTCGATTTATCATGGGAAACATGTAAATTCTTCTAGGTATCGTAAGTCTGATCAACCACACTTAGTCCAGACGGTGTTTAGCGCTATAATCAGGCGCATGCTCATTCTGATGAGCAATTCTAGCAGAGGCAGCAGCAGCCAATCCACAAATTAAGTCATCCAGAAAAACATGCACAGAACTTCTGTCGTCATTCAACGCTCGAATAATGCCTATCTTTTCCTTATCCAAATATCCAAAACTTGTTAGTCCAATCATACCGTATACATGCACAATCCCTAAGGCAAGTGTCTCATCAACGCCGTACAGGGGTTCATCTACCTCAAGAATGGACTGCAAGGGCTCTGGCAGCATCTTCTTCTCTGCTAATTCATCCAGCGCTATCCCCGTGTAGAGGGTATACTGCACTTCGCGTTTGGAAAGCACCGCCATGACACTGTCTGCGCATTCCTCAAGCGTAAGCTGATCGTTATACGGCTTCTGCAGCTTGTATACGATTTCGGAGACTTGTTCCACGGACACGCCGCGTTTCTGGAGTAATTGGATCATGTGTTGTTCGGTCATAAATCCTCCTCCTAGCATGGGATGCTTTATGAATTGTCGGGTTCCTATTCATATGCGGAGGAAGTCGTTTTTACCACAATAGAAAGAAGTTTTCGGAAGCCGAAACCTTCTTTCGTTATTCTTATTTCACTCGAACAGAATCTGTACCCATGATCGTCTCAATCATTCGGAGCAGATCTTTCGACGGATCGACCCGATACTGGTCGCTCAAGGCCAAAAGCTTGTTGCTGCTTTCATAGAAAAGCGCAACCGCGAGCTGGCCCTTATGCAGCTTGAGCAGCGCCTTCAGCTGCAGCAGCTTATCCGGCTGCTCACAGCCAGCCGAGATCTTGACGAACACCCGCTGCGGCTTCGCCTCAGCAGCGGGGTTGGTGCGCGCTGGCTCTGCGCCAGCGCGGGGTGCTGGGCGGCCCGCTGCGGGGGCCGCCGCAGTTAGCGGAGCGGCGCTGCGCGCGCCGCTCTGAGGGGCAGCCGAGCGCGGCGTACGATCCCTGACATCGTCAGGGGATCGTCTTGACGCCGCAGGCTGCCGGCGAAGCCGCTGGACGGCCTCTGGGTCGTCCAGGGCAGCGAGCTGCTCCGCGAGCAGCTTCGGCGGATCCTCGTCCTGGAGCTGCAGCTTCGCGCGGACGAGGACGAGTCTGCCCTTTTGCACGAGCGAAACAGCTTTCTTCCAGGTCTCGGGGAACAAGACCACCTCGACTTTATCGATGCGATCCTCCAGCTCCATGAAAGCCATCGGATCGCCTTTTTTCGTAACGATCGTCTTCTGAGACAGGATCATCCCTGCGACGAGCACATCGCTATGATCAGGCAACTCCGTTAGCTGATGCAGCATCACCGCATCCAGCTCTGCCAGCTGCTCCGCATAGGCATCCAGCGGATGACCAGAAATATACATGCCGAGCAGTTCCTTCTCAAGCTCCAGCTGTTTACTTTGCGGCATTGGCGGGATATTCGGCACTTCGACCTCCCAGTTCGGCTCTTCCACAAAACCGAAAAGATGAAGCTGCAAATCATCCCGCTCCTTGCGCCATTTCGTAGCAGAGGCAATCGTTTCATCCAGGATAGCGAGATGCTGAGCACGATGCCCTCCGAGTGAATCGAAAGCGCCTCCTTGAATAAGCGATTCAACGACTCTTTTATTAACTACGCGAAGATCAACTCGGCGGCAGAAATCTAACAAGCTCTCGAAAGGAGCCTTCTTTCTCTCGGAGAGAATCGCATCAATCGCCTGTGTGCCTACGTTCTTAATGGCGGCTAGTCCGAATCGGATCGCTCCAGCAGCTGAGTCTGGCGTAAACACCGTTCCACTGCCATTGACATCTGGCGGCAATACTGCCAGCTTCACACGGCGGCACTCATCTACATATTCCGCCACTTTTCGGTGATTCCCCATAACCGCAGTTAACATGGAAGCCATGAAATAGATTGGATAATGTGCTTTGAGATAGGCAGTTTGGAATGCAAGCACACCATACGCCGTCGCATGCGCACGCGGGAAGCCGTAGTCTGCGAATCGTACGATCATATCGTACACATGATTCGCCTCATCCGCGTTAAAGCCTTGCCGTAAGCTGCCTGATACGAAATGGGTACGCTCTTCATCGAGCACTTCCCGTTTCTTTTTGGAAACGGCTCTACGCAGTAGATCTGCTTCGCCTAAGCTGAAGCCTGCCATTGACGAGGCAATCTGCATAATTTGCTCTTGATACACAATAATGCCGTACGTATCGCGCAAAATCGGTTCCAACGTTGGATGTGGATAGACCACATCGACTTGCCCATGCTTACCCGCAATGTATTTCGGAATAAATTCCATGGGACCCGGCCGATATAAGGCAAGGACCGAAATAATGTCTTCAAATTCAGAGGGCTTCAAATCCTTCAGAACTTTACGAACACCAGTCGACTCCAATTGGAAAACACCGGTTGTTTCCCCTCGGCTGAGCATCTCATAGGTCATATCGTCGGAATCCATATCGAGGAGGTCGAAGTTAATATGGACCTCTTCCATTTGCGCAAGCCAGTCCACCGTTCGTTCAATGATGGATAGGGTCCGAAGACCCAGGAAATCCATCTTAAGGAGGCCAATCGCCTCCAAATGCTCCATTGTATACTGCGTGAGCGCTGTTTGTGTCGTTCCTTCTTGCAGCGGAACATAATGGGTCAGTGGTTCACGGGAAATAACAACACCCGCTGCGTGTGTAGAAGCATGACGCGGCATCCCTTCCACACGCATCGCCATCTCCAGTAGTTCTGCAGTCTTAGGCTGTCTGGCTACCATCCCTTTCAAGTCTGAACTCACTTGAAGGGCTTCCTTCAGCGTCATACCCAATTGATTCGGAATCGCCTTAGCCGCCCGATCTACATCCCCATACGGCACATTAAGAACACGTCCAACATCTCGGACAGCTGCCTTAGCCGCCATCGTTCCGAAGGTAATAATCTGAGCAACATGCTCATGCCCATATTTGGCAACCACATAATCAATGACTTCATCCCGGCGTTCATCGCTAAAATCGATATCGATATCCGGCATGGAAATCCGTTCTGGATTCAAAAAACGCTCAAAAAGCAGTTTATATTGCAGCGGATCAACATTCGTTATCCGAAGGACATAGGCGACTAAGCTTCCAGCGGAGGATCCTCGTCCTGGGCCTGTCATAATCCGTTTCTCATGGGCAAAACGAATGAAATCCCACACGATTAAGAAATAATCGGAGAATCCCATTTTCTCAATAACACCAAGCTCATACGCTAGCCGCTCTTCGGCCTGCTTTCTCACTGGATGGTTCCTGTCATCCCAACCTGGCTTGCTGCCATAACGCTGATCCAAACCTTTTTTGCAGAGCTCCTGTAGGTATTCGCCAGCTGTTAGCCGCTCAGGGATCGGTCTAAAGCTTGGCAAAATCGACTTACCGAACGTCAGTTCGAGATCACAACGGTCAGCCACCACAGCTGTATTCGTCATCGCTTCGGGAACATGAACGAATAAACGCCGCATTTCCTCTTCGCTTTTCAAATACATCTGACTTGTTCCCATTTTGAGACGATCCGTATCATCTACGGTTTTACCTGTACCGATACAAATCAGAATATCCTGCATCACATGATCGGGTTCGGTCACATAGTGCACATCGTTCGTGGCAATTAACGGTATACCGGTATCTTTGCTCAATTCGATCATCGAAACCATGACTTTTTTCTGCTCAATCATGCCGTGGTCTTGAATTTCCAAGAAGAAATCATCGCCGAAAATATCACGATAGCGTTCAGCCGCTTTCCGAGCTTCTTCGTAGCGATTATGAAGCAAATGTTGGGAGACCTCGCTGCCTAAGCATGAACTTAAACAGATTAGTCCCTCTGAATACTGAGCCAAATGTTCTAGATCGATACGCGGTTTATAGTGAAAGCCCTGTAAATGGGCAATCGACGTGAGCTTCATGAGATTTTGATAGCCTTGGAAATTCTTAGCGAGCAAAAGGAGATGATAGATCGGCTGTTCCTGCCGGGTCCCTTTATCGCGAATAGAACCTGCCGTGAAGTAGACCTCGCAACCAATAATGGGTTTGATGCCTCGCTGTTTGCACGCTTTATAGAAAGCAATCGCCCCATACATGACACCATGATCCGTCAAAGCCAGAGAGGTCATGCCAAGATCAGCCGCTTGTGCTACAAGCTCCTCCATGCGTGCTGCTCCGTCTAATAAGCTATATTCACTATGCACATGCAGATGTACAAACGAACTCATCCGCAATTCCCCCCTTCTTTCTTGAATTATTCCTTACATTTTATCATATTGAAGCCAAGCAGTCCCATACAGTAGATAGAGAGAGTTTGTCCTCCTAACTCAGGTAGAAAGGAAGCGATGGTTGCATGGCTGGTTTCTGGGCAAGTATTATCATGTATTTCTGCATTGCATTTGGGGTCGTATTCGGAGGCAGTATGTTAAGTGGCATCGCAGCCGTATTTACACTTCAATCCCCAACGGAGAAAATGCTCACCATTTCTGAAAATATTAAGATCTGGGCCATGGTTGCTGCGGTTGGCGGCACGATTGATCCGATCCGCTATATTGAAAGTCACGTGGCTCTCGGTCAGATCAATCCAGCTATCAAGCAGATTATTTATATCATTGTCGCCTTTACGGGAGCACAGTTCGGGACTTCCCTCATTCAAATGATCTGCAAAGGGGGCCATCAACCTTGAGAATCCCGCCTTTTGCCCGATATCAACGACTCCTTGCGAGCTTCGGAATATTCGTATCGGGCGCGATCGTTGGGAGCGCCGTGTATATGAGCATTCACCAGCATACATATAATGAGTTATATGTACAAATGCATAAATATTTGGAAGAAAACCATGATCTTCGTGCTGATATCGACAATTTAAATAAGACAAAAAATAAGCAAACCTTGATCAATGTCATTAACGTCCATCTCTTACCGAAATCCCAGACAGATCTCATTAGCGAAGATATTCAAAAAGAGATTGAAGGCGATGTGAAAGGTGAGTTAAAGCTCGTTATTGGTCAAAAAGCTACAACCGTGCGAGATTCTCAGGCACTGTATGAGCGTCTGATTACGCAAAGGACCTATTTTCTTCATGATAAAAAATATGTCGTTGAGGTCAAATCGATTATCTTGATTCAGACGGAAATGACGGTATGGATTACGGCCGAAGAAAAGAAAACGTAACATCCGACAAGTCGAATATTGCAATCTAGCGTTAAAATCGCTAAAGTTAATTGTAAATTCACTTAAAGGGACGGATTGTAGCCATGCACGCCATTCAACTCATCTTATTTATTCTTATCTGCCTTTTGCTAGGGTTTACTGTGTACTACAGCATTCGCTCCAGACGTGAGCCTGATGCAGCCAAAAGAGGCTTGTATACGGCCCGTATGAACATCTTCATGGGGTTGATGCTTGTACTCCTCGCCATCACGCAAATCTTTTTCTTCAGTGAATCCAGCTTCCGCCGAATTTTCGGCACGGTTCTTGTTCTCATCGGTGTGTTCAATGTTTTCGTTGGTATTCGCAACCATGGACACTTCGACCGCTTGCTCCGCTAGATCACTTGTGCAGTTAACATCGCTTTGGAAACTAAGCCGCCTGCATGATAAATCTCAACATCGATCTTGCCAAATTTACGGCTCACCTCAATGATGGTGGGTCGTATTTCTATTTTGGAATCGATTTGAAGCGGCTTCAGGAAATAAGTCGACATGTTGTCCATAACGAGATCCCCCTTCTTGTGCTCTTGCACAATCCGGTAGGCAGCCTGTGTCATCAACGTGGTGAGAACCCCTTCTGAAACCGTCCCTAGATGGTTCGTCATCTGCGGCGTAATCACTCCGTGGAACTGCAGCTTGCCTTTCTCATCCCTAACCTCTTCCATTCCCGACCAAATTAAATCTTCAAAGGTTTCACCGTTCTGCGGCTGCTTCTGTATCGACTGCATCGCTTTCAGAATATCGCTGCGATTCAGTACGCCCACAATTTTGCGATTCATATCCACGACTGGCAGCAGCTCAATTCCTTCCCACACCATCATGTGGGCGGCTGAGGCTACCGATGTTTGGGGTGTGACGGTCAAGGGATTTCTCGTCATTAATTTCTCGACAGCTTGTTGCGCGCTCGCACCAACCATATCCTTTGACGTTACCACACCAATGATCCGATTCCATTCATCAACGACCGGGAACCGGCTGTAGCCTGTGTCCTCTGACATACGCTGCCAATCCTTCAAGGTGCTGTTCGCTTTCAAAGCGAAGAGTGCAGCGCCAGAAGCGAGGATATCTTCGACGAGCATGATTTTCTTTTTGATCAGGCGATCGTAGATGGCTCTATTAATCATGGATGCGACCGTAAAGGTATCGTAACTGCTCGAAATAATGGGAAGCTCCAGTTCGTCCGCCAGTACTTTGACCTCGGTACTTGTGTTAAAACCGCCGGTAATGAGCACGCCCGCACCTTGCTCTAAGGCACAAATATGAGCGCGGTTCCTGTTACCCACGATCAGCAGGCTGCCCGCCTCAATGTAGCGCATCATGGCATCCTGTTCCATCGCACCAATGACGAACTTGTGCAGCGTCTTATGAAGCCCTTTCGCCCCGCCTAACACCTGGCCATCCACCATGTTTACCACTTCAGCGAAGGTCAATTTATCAATGTTCTGGCGCAGCTTTTTCTCCACACGCACAGTTCCGATCCGCTCTTTCGTTGAAACGAGTCCTTGATTCTCGGCTTCTTTGATCGCGCGATAAGCTGTGCCTTCGCTGACTTCCATATTTTTGGCAATTTTGCGAACCGAGATCCGACTCCCTAACTTCAAGTCTTCAATATGGCGCAAAATCTGCTCATGCTTCGTTAAATTATCTACGGAATGTGACTCCAACTGTTACACCTCACCCACAAGATCCTGTATTACTCTGTACTACTAGTATAATCGTTCTACCATGTAAGAACAATGAGGATTCCCATGAGAAAAGCATCCAACCCTATTGGATTGAATGCTTTATTTTCATTATACCAAACATACGTTCGAAGTCAAAGGTTCATCATAGGACTGACGATTCCTGCCATACCTTATTTACGGAATTGCAGCAACTTGCGTCTGCCTTGGACAAGCTGCTCCATTTGCCATTTCTTCATCCGGTTGATGCGGAGCTGCTGTTGGCGTTTTTCTTCATCTACACCAAGAATTTGGTGCAAGTGTGCGGCAATGATGAGCAAGGCCATCACAAGCCAGATGACACTAAATATCATCGGCAAAGAACCCAACTCACGAAATTGTAATTGTGGTATGGAATAAAATAACATGCCGACCGCCAGACTCATGTACACGACATTTTTGAAACCTTTCACTCGAATCACACACCTTTCGCTCAAAATAACCTCGAACCTGTCTCTACCTACTTCCATTGTATGAGACAAGTTCTAGTAATATGAACGCGAGTGTCGATTGTAAAAGACAAGTACACTGAAAGTGAGCTATTCTACCTCGTAGCCTTGCCTGCTTAAAAATGCTTTCATATGCTTTCTTGGCCGCAGTGCTTTCGCGGCCATTTCCTTCGACCAGGTCGTATCGGTGCTGCCACCGGTACGCTCTTTCATGTAGTCGCGGATCGTCTCGTCGTACGACTCGACCGCGGCTTGGTTAGGCGTATACCGATTCTCATGGTATACGGCTTCAAGCGGGAGCCGCGGGCGCAGCAGCGGCTCTTGATCCGGCATGCCGATGCACATGCCGAAGACCGGGTACACGAGCTGGGGCAGGCCCAGCAGCTCGGATACTTCAGCGGGCTTGTTGCGCAGCCCGCCAATATAGCAGACGCCGAGACCGAGTGACTCGGCCGCAACGGCTGCATTTTGCGCAGCTAATGCAGCTTCGACTGTGGCAATGATGAGATTCTCAGCATTGCCTGTGATTGGCGTGTCCCCGTGACGGTGGGCCGCCTCCGCGTAGCGGTGCAGGTCTGCGCACCACACGAGGAATAACGGACACTCGCTGACGTAAGCTTGATTGCCAGCGAGCTCGGCGAGCTGGTTCTTCAGCCCAGCATCAGACACGTGAATAACGCTGTAGGCCTGCATATTACTTGACGTTGAAGCAGCTTGGGCGGCTTTCAGGATCGCCTCTCGTTGCTCCGTACTAACGGGCTCATTTGTAAATTTGCGGATAGAGCGATGTCTTTGTAAAAGATCAATGATTTCATTCATTCGTTGTTTCACGCCCTTCTATTGATTTCTTTCAGTATCCTTGAAATGTGGACATTTTTCAAATCCTAGTACTGTTTGAATAGTGCACCCCAGCGACAAAGGCGCTCAAAGATGCAAAAGTACAAGCTTTTTCCTCTTACGGTAACGCCTCAAGTGTGGCGTACTGGGAGATGAAGCTTCCAGAGAATGATTGCTGATAAGTATAAGTAGCTAGCGGAACTGGCCGGGCACTATGCTGAGATAGAGTTTCTTAAAGTGGGATTGTCGATAAGTTTAAGTAGCTAGGAGACCAAGGGTTACACTAGAGGGCAATGGAATTCAATAGTCGGATTGTTGATAAGCATAAGTAGCTAGGAGACCGACGGGGTGAAAGGGGGCGCAGTACTGCGAGATGGGATTTCTTAAGTGGTTTAAGTAGCTAGCGGACGAGAGGTAGCTAGCTACCACCTTTTAGTGTAAATACCGCTCTCAGAGCCGATATCGAGAATGTTCGTTCTAAATAAGAGAGATCTCTGCCTTTTTTACAAATAAGCACATATACGTCCCCCCCAAAGATCTCAAACCTGCAAATCTGCAGGTTTTTACCTGCTAATGCCTCACAGAGGGGAATCCATGCATAATACATCCTTTCCGCGTGAAATCTCCCTTCTAAGAGGAAAACGCTCAGACTACCTGCATATCCGCAGGCATTCTAGCTTTTCAAGTAAAAACTCCGCCAAAAAGCTGCAGTATCGCAGTTTTTGGCGGAGTAGGTTAGGGATGACGCTAGTGATGACTTTACACCTGCTCTTACTCTTACCTTTACCTTTACCCTCTCACTTGCAGCGCTCCAAACATCCCTATTTCAATATAAGTTTCCGACCTTTTCGGTACAGCAACGTAAGCGTCCAAGGAATACCTACAATTAATACAAACACGATGCCATTATATAGGTTAAATAACAGGATGGAGCCCGGCATAGTAACTTTGTACTTCCATAATGACAATAAAGCCGGATGCATCAAGTAGACACCGAATGAAACTAAACCAAGTGAAACGAAAAAGTTCGCCACTCGCTTCCATCGCAATAAAAGCTCTTTAGCCATCCAAATTAAGCTGACACCGATGCCCAAACTGTAGAGGAGCCACATGATTTCGTACCAGGTATTTTCGAAGGAATGTCCCCGTGAGGCTAACAAATACATACCTGCGTACACCAATCCGCTTAATAAAGAAGCAGGAATGACCCATCCCTTATTCCGTTCCAGCCAAGCGCGGAAATTCGCATAGTTCAGGCCGATCGCGCCCCCAACAAGGAAATATCCGAAATATGTAATACACAATTCAGGTTTGTGACCAATTGTACCGAACCAATGGCTGTAGATATATACGCCTGCTTGAACGGCCAACCCCCAGAACGCCAGCGTTTTACGGAACCATGTGGCATTCCTCACACCCCACACGAGCAGCGGGAACAAGAGGTAGAACTGCACAATAATAATCATAAAATACAAATGATAGCCAGAATCCGCCCATTTTAACTGCTTCAGAAATACGCTTAGATCCACTTTTATGGGATGATCCGGCGTCCATAACCACGGGTTATATATATAGTAGAAAAACGACCAGACGATATACGGGACAAGCACTTGACGTACACGTTTCCAATAAAAAATGCCAGCCTGCTTCGCACTCCAATTATCCCCATAAATATAGAACAACACGATACCGCTTAGAAAAATAAATACTGGCACAGCGAAATAAGCGATTTTGTTCAAAAATAAAATAAACAGCTGGGTTGAGCTGCCTTTCAAAGCAGGATCCACTGTCCAGTCCGCCGTCACATGAATGAGAACAACGGCAAGGATGGAAATTGCTCTGACAATATCAAGCTCCGTAATTTTTGCTTTAGCCATATCGATTCCAGTCCTCATTTCTTAATCCATACCTTTTAACTATAGTCATTTTCGACATGTTTCGCAACAAGTTGACGACAATTAAAAGCTGCACGATCCTCCTGGGATAACTGAGTTGAATGAAGAGATAGACAAGCTTCTTTATAAGCTCAAAAAGCCCCAATCCTATAGATTGGAGCTCCTCACTTTCAGTTGACGTTTCCGTGCGGAAAACTGGAATCGAAGTACTGTTAGACTAACAAGGATCGCTGCGGTTCCAAAGTACATCAATATAGCCCAGCCTTGTTTACTATCAGTCCCTATGAGTGTGCCGTGGAGCAAGGACAATGCAAAAATGGGATAAGACAAGAGATGAAAGGCAAGCCAAATTTTTCTTTTTAACTTATTGCGAATATCGGTTGTGAACAGCACCAGCAGTATGCCATACATGGCCAGGGTTCCTATGCCGTTCAATATTGGGTTATGTTTCGCGGTAAAAGGGATTACCAGTTCCGCCCAGTCGAAAGGCATGAAAGTATCTATAATAAGTAGGACTGTATGCAGAAGTGCAAAACAAGTTCCCGTTACATTCGCATACGTATGCCAACGTAATACTTGGCCCTTCTTATGACCTTTTATTTGAGGAAAACTATATATAATCCCTAAAGACATTCCGAGGAACAATGTCAGATAGGAGAGTATGCCAAAGGTACGAATTAACATCCAAGTTGGTAATCCTACGAGAAAATGAATCATAAGTGCCGTGCTCCTTTCAACCCTTTCCATTCGTATGCCAAGTCGTTGGCTGCCGATTTCAGCTGAAATAAATCACCAGATGAGGTATAGAGAATCGCTTCCATTCCCATGCCTTCTGTTCTACGCCTAAAGAGAGGAACGCCCTCATCGATTCCAAGCATGCACAAAACTTTGGCCCACACCTCGCAGGCAATTACATCTTTGCCGACAACCGTGCATTGCACGACGGTAGACGTACTGGGCCTCATCGTACGTGTATCCATGAGATGATGCATCTCACCTTCATTGGTGCGCCACCTTCTGCGAAGCGTGCTGGAAGTGGCAACCGCGCCAATTGCCAATTGCAGTGTAGCTTCATCTGATTCATCGACTGCAAAAGGATTCTCAATACCAACGATCCAGGGCTGATTAATCGCTGCGCCACCCCACACGACAACATCACCACCCGCGCTAATGAGACCTCGTGCAACTTGCCACTCCTTGCGGAGTTGATGAGCTACTTGCTGTGCTGTCCAGCTTTTTACAATGCCTCCGAAGTCCAACTGTTTATGGGACGGGATTCGTATCGATTTCATCCATGGATCCATATGGAGGGCCTCACTTGAAGACGAGATAGGTGAATTATGTTCAACTTGCATCGTACGTCCTTTTATTCTCTCAAAAGATTGTCTATATCCAGCTCGTTGCAGCGCATGTCCTACACAAATGTCAAAAGCGCCATTCGTCTGCTCTTGATAATGCCTCGATAACGTAAGTACCTCCATCATAGAATTAGAAACGATACTTGTCTGCCCGCTCCGCGCATTGAGATAAGAACATTCACTATTAGGGAGAAACCGGCTAAATCGTTCTTCCGCATGGGAAAATCCATCAAGGATAGGGCTTTCTAGCATGACTAATGGTGTTTCCGACTCTACGAGAACCTGCATCCGCGTATTCATTGCTCGAAAGGTAAGCTCGTGGAACATAGGCCTTCCTCTCCTATCAAATAAAGTTAAGATGCGTGACTTCTCGTATGCGTCTGTGTCTGATTCTGGGTTTGATTCTGTGTCGAGTTCTGATTCTGGTTCTGATTCAACGTTCCTGAAGCATCTCCCGATGGGTAGAGTCGTTCTCGACTACTGCCTCTCCGATCCATCCTATCACTTGAATTTCTGTCGAATTGCCTTTCTGAGGAGCGAGAGTCCGTTATTTGGGGAGTCACGCTCGCCGTCACATTCTCTTTGGTCGTAGAAGCCTCACGAACGGCGGATAGAAATTCTGGACTTTGTTTCACTTCCTGAAATAAATAGACCACTATCATTGCGCTAACCAATCCAATTTGCCATTTTGTCCATTTGGAGGATGCCCTCATTCTTATTCCCTCCCAGCGTCAACACCTATAAACCTAAGCTAATTATACGTCTTAATGTCATTAAAATCCTGAGTAATGCCTAAAAAGTAGCTGAATACTCCCTGAAGTATGTTTGAAGAATGGGCGCTTTCCTTCAGAAGCCTAGGCACCAAGGGAAATATGTCCTCATATGATGGAGTAGTTTACTTTGCTTAAACAGCCTTTGCCATTTGTGATGCTGGAAGGAGTGTTCACTATTGACCAGAACGAAAGTTGGCGTATCCATTCAAAGCACCAGCATCTATTTGGATGATCGGACCGTTGTTCTAAGTGAAGCCATTGCAAGAAAATGGAAAGTTCCGTCCAATCAAATGATCACCATGCGATTCGGCTCATCTAAACAGGATGTCAAAGTGGTCACCGCTGCTGTATCGAATAGCCTCCGTCTCGACCCTTCACTTGCATCTAAGATCGGTCTTCAACAAGGGGCACGGCTTAATCTCCACTATAAGCCCACTTCGAATATCATGTCGATTGGACCGTTGATTGGCGTCATGATCAGCCGCGTTAATACGAGTTCACCAAGCCGCCCTTTCGGCGCGATCACTACGTTTTGTAAAGAACTGACCAACGCTTGTGAACAAATTGGGGCAAGTGTGTGTTTCTTCCCGCCACGGGAAATGCGCCCTAACGCTACCTCAATTGCTGCATATTCGTATGCGAATGGCTCTTGGATCAAATCAACGTTCCCGATTCCGAACGTAATTTACAACCGGCTCACTTCACGGAAGTACGAGAACATGGCTAATGTTCAACAATTCATGAAGGACGTCAAAACCCGCTATGGGACGGAAATTTTCAATGAAAAGTATTTGAATAAAACCGAAGTCTTCGAGGCTCTGCGCAAAGAAAGCTCCTTGCATACCTATTTACCAGAGTCTTACCTGTTCAAAAACTTTCAAATGCTGAAATCGATGGCTTCCCGCCATAGTGTTCTCTTCCTTAAACCGATTACCGGAAGTCTTGGCAATGGCATTATTCGTATTCGCAGAGAAGGCGGCGGAGAAGCGTATACCGCTCACTCCACAAGTCTCGCCGGTGTCCGTAAACAGACATTCCCTTCTCTTCTAGCCACCTTTCAGTCCATTTCCGGCAAGCTCAAAACGCAGCGTTTTCAAATCCAACAAGGACTCGATCTCATCACCACAGACGGCAATCCGATTGATTTCCGGGCACTCGTGCAGCGAGGGGAAACCGGAAAATGGGAGATCACATCGATCGTGGGCCGAATTGCAGGTGCGCAGCACTTTGTCTCTAACCTCGCCCGTGGCGGCTCACTATCAACGGTACCTGCCGCTTTAGCCAAAGCTGGATTTTCCACAGCGACCCGCAACTCGATTAAACAACGATTACGTAAAGCCTCCCTGGATATCGCCAAAGGAATCGAGACTCAAATCCCTAGTCATTTCGGTGAACTAGGCATCGATCTTGCCGTGGATCGTTCAGGCCGCGTATGGCTGCTGGAAGTCAACTCCAAGCCATCTAAAGATGATAATACTGCGCTGAACACCGACACGAATAAAAATAAAATTAGACCCTCTGTTCGAACGTTGGTCAAATACGCTCGTTTTTTAGCGAAGCATTGAGGTGAAACATGCGATTGCGAACACAACGCCCTTCGTTAGGCATCATGGTAACCGAACTGAATCGAGAACTTCCTTTTGCCAACTCGAATTTCTATCAGAATCTCAGTTACCACGGCAGTAACGAGGGGATGGATGTAATTGTTTTCTCGCCAAATCGTATCAACTGGGAACAAGACATGGTCAGAGGATACATGTACGAGCGAGAGACACAAACATGGATCGCCAAGCTGTTTCCACTTCCTTCGCTCATCTATGATCGCTGTTTCTTTTCCAACAAACAGAGCTATCTGATGTATCAATCTCTTGTTCGCAAGCTGCGCGAGAAGCCTCACATTCGATTCCTTGGCTACGGGTTAGGCGGAAAGTGGGAAGTCGGTCAGATTTTACAGAGGGATGCAGACCTGCAGCCTTACTTGCCCGAAACCAATCGACTTCGGAACAAACGCCAATTAGAAGCGTGGCTGCATAACCGAACAGACGCTTTCTTGAAGCCGCAAGGGGGCAGCCAAGGAAGAGGCGCGCTTCACGTACACAAAGAGGGGCTTTTGTTTCAAGTTCAAGGACGGGATGGATCCAACCATCCCATTGCCCGTGATTTTATGGATTGGGATTCTTGTTGGCAGTGGCTGAAGAACCTCATTGGCACACGCCCATATCTTCTTCAAGAATACTTACATCTCCATTCGTTGAATGGCATGGCTTATGATGTACGATCTTTGGTACAAAAAAATGGCCGCGGATATTGGGAACATACGGGCATGGCCGTTCGTATTGGTAAACCTGGAAGTATCACCTCCAACCTGCATGGGGGAGGCACTGCCGAGGATGTCACTGATTTTCTCGCGAGAGAATTTGGGGAGACGAAATCACAACAGCTGTTAGACACGATTGCGACACTTTCGAAGCACATTCCTACATTGCTCGAGGCCTCTCATGGTCGTCTTGTTGAGCTAGGTATCGATCTGGGCATTGATACCAGTGGACATGTGTGGATTCTTGAAGTGAATTCCAAGCCGGGCAGGACGGTTTTTGCCCGTTTGCATAATGAGCGAGCACGTATGAAATCAATTACAAATCCGATCCACTACGCAGGATTTTTGCTTAACAAACAACTGAGCTGAAGCCAGCTAAGCTTTGTTTGATCGTGCTCATAAGGCAGAAGATCATCTCTGTCTTTTTAGACACGGAAAGCCCGTAGGGCAACAAGTTTAGGAGGGTAACCTAATGAGTTTGACATCGTGTATGCTCCACGCCGTACAACGAACAGATAGATCGGTCTACTTAACGAGTGATCTCGCCAAAGCTTTACGGTTAACCGGGACTAAAACCATTACTGTAAGGGTTGGGAGTAAAAGTACTACGTTACCGGTCCGTCTGATCAAAAAAAGTGGTCAGCATATGTACATCCCGCTTTCCTTAATGGCCTCCTTACGTATTCCTCGCACAGGGAATGTGTTAGTTGCTAATACCAGCAATAAAGAGCTTCGTATTGGTCCGCTTATTGGAGTTCTTACCAATATCGAGAATGGCACCTCGCCTTTCGGCAGCAAGACCGGCTTCATTCGCCAAGTCATTAATACAGGTTCAAGCCGTTCCTTTTCCTTCGCATTCTCTCCCAGGAGTGTAAACTGGGTGCAAGAAACCGTCATCGGTATGGTCCCTAAAGAAGGCGGGGGTTGGATACGCAAAACGTTCCCGCTGCCTGATGTCATATACAATCGGCTTTCGAGCCGTGCGGCGGATAAATCAGCGAGTATGGAGAGCTTCAAAAATCGGTTCGTACGCCGAGGCATCCCCCTCTTTAATTGGAGCTTCTTCGACAAATGGGATGTTTATAAAATGTTAGACGGCGACGATGCCTTTCGTTTTGTCCCTGAGTCCCGCATCAATCCTTCAGCGGAACAGCTCAAAGAAATGTTAGATAAACATAAATTTATCTACTTGAAACCCACCGCTGGAAGCTTAGGCATCGGCATTTATCGCGTAACCTACAATCCGAAGCGAGGTTATTTCGTCCGTTATCGGAAAGGAAGCAAGAATGTCTTGATTCGTTTCTCCAAATTTGAAGGGCTGATGCAAATGTTGGGTACGGGGCGGGGCCGCCTTACCAACTACGTAGCCCAACAAGGCATTCGACTCATTGAAATTGATAATTGTCCTATCGATTTCCGCTTTCATTTAACAAAAAACGGTAATAACCAATGGATTGTTGCTGCCATTGGCGCCAAGAAATCCGGAAAAGGCAGTGTAACTACGCATATCCGTAATGGCGGTCAACTGCTGACTCCAGAACAAGTATTGCGCCACGTTTATGGCACTCGTGCGGAGTCCATTCTTGACAATGCCAAAGACACAGCCATTAAGCTGGCTGAAGGCATTGAGAAAAATTATGATCATTTGCTTGGGGAATTAGGCTTTGATATTGGGATTGATCAGAATGAGAAGGTGTGGATGTTCGAAGCGAACGCCAAACCAGGACGATCGATTTTCAAGCACCCTTCGCTTAAAGATGGCGATTATGCCACCATACAAAGCGTTTATGAACACTGCCTTTATTTGAGCCGCTTCCGCTCTAGGAGGGAAACCTAATGAGTTTGACCCTTCATGAGAAAGGACATAGGCCAACGCTTGCGATCCTCACCGTCAAAGACAGCTCACGTGTATTTCGAGGTAATTTGGACAATTTTCTAGACTTAATCGCGACAGGTGAGCGCTACGGTCTCGACGTCTATGTCGTAACAACGAAGGACTTCAGTCTATCGAGCTCAGAGCTCTATGGATATCGCTATCATCACGCAGCCAAGAAATGGAGCAGGGAACTCGTTCCCGCTCCTCAGGTTGTCTATAACCGAATTCCCTACCGTAAAATGGAAATGAGACCCGAGGTCCAACAAACGATTCAGGCTTGTAAACGCAGCACCAGTGTGCATCTATTTAACCCTTCTTTTTTCAACAAATGGACATTATTCAGCTGGTTAAATAATGCGAAAGAAAGCAAACCTTACATGCCTGATACACTGCAATTAACCGAAGCAAGTGATATTACGAAGTTATCGCAAAAGCACCCTGTTCTCTACCTGAAACCAGTAAAGGGAAAAGCAGGCAAGGGGATCATGCGAATTGATCAGGTTCAACCTAAAACCAGTTCCGGGCAATTTCGTCTAAGTCGTCAAGAAGACAAGAAAATGGTATACAGCTACCATAACTCCATGGATGAACTTTGGAATGAATGGAATCGCCATCGGGGATCCCATGATTATATCGTGCAGCAAGGCATTGCCTTAACCAGGTATAAAGATAGAGCCTATGATCTGCGTGCATTAATCCAGAAAACCTCCAAGGGAAATTGGAGCGTATCCGGCATTGGCGCACGTGTAGCTGGCAAATTAAGTATAACCACACATGTGCCCCGCGGCGGCTCGATCGATGAGCCTCAAAAACTGCTGACACACGCTTTCGGTTCCAAGGAAGCCAAAAACATTCTGCAACGCGTTCGCAAAGCCGTAGTCACCCTTGCTACTCAAATAGAGAAATCCTCCGGCAGTCCTCTTGGCGAAATGTCCATGGATATCGGTGTTGACACCTCTGGACACATCTGGTTTTTTGAAGCCAATTCCAAGCCAATGAAATTCGATGAACCCCGAATTCGTCGAAAATCGTTAGATCGCATAATTCTATACAGTCTGCATTTGATTAATAATCGGAGAAGAAGGTGATTATGCTTGGCTCAAGAACGACTAGGCGTACTCGCTATTTATATAAGCAAATCAAGATTAGAAGAACTTGCGTATTTCAAACGATTGAGCAAGGAAGGGCAAAAACTCGGTGTGCAAGTCGAAGTGTTCACCCCATCGGATGTACAGGGAAATTCAGTACGAACACTCACCTATGATTCTGAGCGCGGAAGATGGTTGCGAAAGTCTACATCTTTCCCGCCCATTATTTACGATCGGTGCCGTTATAAAGCCGCGGCGAATTATCAAATGCTCAAAGCTTTTCGTAATCGACATTCGAAACTCATCTATCTCAGCAAACCACTGGCCAATAAATGGGCAATGCACCAAATCCTTTCACAAAGCGCGACGATTCGTCCCTATTTGCCTGCAACCGTCCGCTTCAGTACCGTTCAAGAGCTCATGAAGTTCCTAAAAAAATATAAACTCATCTATGTAAAACCGAAAAATGGCACAGGTGGAAGGGGGATTCTGCGCATCGAGCAGCTCTCTCGTGATCTTTATCTTTTGCAAGGAAGAAATCAATCACGATCGATCATCGCACCTTTCCGCGCCAACGAAAGTCAGCTTTCGATTAAGCTCCATACCCTGAATCTGAGCCCAGACTATGTCGTGCAGCAAGGCATTCATTTAACATTAAGCGATGGCCGTGTGCATGATTATCGTTTGCTTATTCAAAAGAATGGTCAAGGAGAATGGGAAGTGACCGGCTGTGCAGGGCGAATTGGCCCCCATCGCAGTATTACCTCCAACCTGCACGGCGGTGGAATCGCGATCACCCAAGACCGACTCTTAGGATTTCGTTTTAACTCATCGGCGAAAATAGAGGATATTAAAGAAGAAATGAACAATTTCGCTTATAAGCTTGCTGACTATTTAGAAGTTAAGTTCGGTAAGCTGTGTGAATTGGGCATGGACATCGCCGTCGATCCCAAAGGAAATGTGTGGCTTCTTGAAGTGAATCCGAAACCGTCGCGAGAAGTTTTCCGCAGAATCGGCCAGAACAGCACGTACCAAAAGGCCGTGACCAGACCGCTTGAATATGCCCTTTGGATGCTGAAGCAAAAAAATAAAAGCACGGATGAGATGATCGATTAAAACTAAAAAACCTGAGATTGGGGTGAAAGTCATCCCGCTCTTCAGGTTTTCTTTGTGTTGTGTTATCTATGCCCCAGATGGCCCATCGTCTGTACGAAAATCTGCTCAATGTGTTCATCGTCTAAAGCGTAATACACGGTTTTGCCTTCTTTACGTCTTTTGACGATATGCAAATCCCTTAAATACCGTAATTGATGGGAAACAGCCGATTGCTCCATACTAATTCTAGTTGCAATATCATGCACACAGAGCTCCTTCCCGAGCAAGAAGTTGATGATTTTAACACGGGTTGGATCTCCTAAAGCTTTGAAGATTTCTGCAATCCCAACTGCTTGGGCATCGGTTAGTTCGTTCTGGTGCTCTGTCGAAGATCTTTCTGCAAGCTGACAGTCGCATTCTTCAATAGCTGGCCTCGCGTCTAGCAATCCTTTGTCCATCGTTAACCCTCCGATCATCACATGCTAATTACACGGGTAGAGCACCGTGGTTGATTGTAGATTTCTCAATTTGAATCGTCGCATGCGTGATGCCAAATGTCTTCTCAATCGACGTTAGTGCTTGTTGAAGAACCGCTTGACTATCTTGCGTATCGGCAATCCGTAAATGACAGCTCAACGAATCGATACCGGATGTAATTGTCCACACATGCAAATCATGCACATCCACGACACCTTCTAGTCCCTCCAAAACGTTCTGAACAGACGCAAGTGAAATCGCACTCGGCGTACCTTCCATCAAGATGTGCAAGGTCGATTTCAAGATGCCCCAAGCACCTTTTAAAATAAGAAGAGACACGATGATACTGATGATAGGATCTGCCGTGTACCACCCGAAGAGAAGCATCACAGCGCCTGCTACAATGGCCCCCACTGAGCCTAAAGCATCTCCTAAGATATGCATATAGGCGCTGCGCAAATTGAGATTGCCGTGCACATCTCCTTTACGCATGAGGGACCAGGCACTAATTAAATTGGCCAAAAGCCCTACACTAGCAATCAGCATCATAGATCCGCTGGCAACGGTTGACGGATGAAGGAATCGTAAAATGGCTTCCCATATAATAAGCCCTGCTATGACGAAGAGTGTCACGGCATTAAAGAGTGCTGCTAATATTTCAAATCGATGAAATCCGAAGGTCAATCGTGCTGACTTCGGCTTCGCCGCAAACCAGAATGCAAGGAGACTTAAGGCCAATGAACCTGCGTCACTTAGCATATGGCCAGAGTCAGATAGCAATGCCAAGCTGTTTGTCCACAAACCGCCAACAAATTCAAGTACCATGATCCCTGCCGTTATGAGTAGCGCAATGAGAAGTCCTTGTTTATTTCCTGCATGCCCATGATGATGTCCATGACCGTGATGGTGGTGCCCGTGACCATGATGATGATCGTGTTGCGAATGCTGATGATCATGTTGATGATCCTGGCCCTTATGGGCATGATCATGACCCTGTTTCTCATCCCCGTGGTGATGTTCGCATGCGTTTGATTTTTCCGAATCATGCTGATGCATGGCATTCCCTCCCTAGCTGACACGTTGCATCGCAGGATGCGACCGCAATAAAGTAGTTCAATACATATATGAATGATTGCTCATATGTTAATAATAATGATACTGACTTGCCCCTGTCAATAGGCTTCTCCAAAAATAAAAGACCGATTCATCTACTCACCTATCATGAGCTTGAATCGGTCTATGTCTTGCTGCTTAGGCGCTTAGTTAAGTCCCCGTCGCTACTTTATTCGCACCTGCATCGACCACGTCAGGATCGAATGTAATCGTAGCATTAAATAACGTTGTGGATACAGAAAAATCACCCGTTATTCCGCCACCAGCGCCCGCATATGATTTCGATGCACTTGTTGGGGCAATGATACACGTATCTCCGTTAACCAGGTTTCCTTCATTTCTTATAATATTAAATATTCCTACAAAAGAAGGCATTCTGATCATCACCTTACCTCTCAATGTGCTACAGTGTATGCCCATTGATCCTGCTTTGCGACAACCTGCGAAGATTATGCAAGGTAATCAAGCAGCTCGGTGAAATGACCGATTCGGATATGTGCGCCCTCCAGCTCTCCAGCTTCCCGGAAGCCCGCATAATCACAAGCAACGACAGTTAAGTTATTGCGGAGTCCTGCTTCAACATCAGAGGAGCGGTCGCCAACCATCCAGGCGTTTTGAATGCCATGTGTTTCAAGCAGCATTTTGACTAGATCCACTTTCGATCTTGTTTGATACTCACCAGCACTGTATAAGTTTTCAAAAAGAGGAGCCAGCCCCTTTGCTGCGATGACTTCCTTCACATAGGATTCTAGCCCGTTGCTCGCTACGAATAAGCGAACTCCTTTGTCATGAAGGGTCTGTAACGTTTCCGCTACGCCTTCATATAAGACACCTCGACCTTCGATCAGTCCTTGCAGCTGATGATGGATCAATAATTGATCCGCTTCTCGATGTACTTCCGGAGATGAATCAGGCATCACCCGCATCCAAATATGTTCAAGGAGCATCCCCAGCGCACCTAAAATACGCTCCTCAGGCGGTGTCTCCCCTGTATAAATTCCTTTTGCTTTTAACTCATCAAATGTCGCATGGTAAGCAGGAAGTAATAACGTTTCTGTCTGAAATAGTGTTCCGTCCAAATCAAAAAGCATCGCTTCCGGCAATTGTCTTCGAGTGCTCATCGTGCAGCTCCTTTATCATAAAAAATAGTTGTAATGATCTTAGTTAAGAATGGCAAACATACCCATGTAAGTCAATGTTCAATCATGGAAAAATGGTTATTGCCGATCTCAAAAAAAACAGTTATGATTGAAATGAGAATAATTTGATCAAAAAATGAATCTTTTATGCAAAATAATTTTATCTTCATCAAAAATTTTAAATAGCTTAGCCATCACATTGCGAGATCTCGTCCATGAAAGAGAGGAATAACAACAATGAATCTTCATATTTTCCAGAATCAGCAAGAACTGAACGAAGCAGGTGCAGGAATTATCACCTCCCTCGTACAAATGCAACCGAAAGCCGTGCTCGGCTTAGCAACAGGTGGTACACCTGTCGGTATTTACGAAGAGCTTGTGAAAGCCTACGATAAAGGTCGTGTTAGCTTTAAACAAGTCACTACCTTCAATTTAGATGAATATGTCGGCTTACCTGTCGATCATTCTGAGAGCTATCATGCTTATATGCAACAGCACTTATTTGCACATATCGATCTACCTGCAAGTTCCGCTCATATCCCGAATGGCAATGCACCCGATTTGGAAGCAGAATGTGAACGATTCAATCAACTTCTTGATGATGCGAAGCAAATTGATTTGCAAATTCTTGGTCTAGGCCATAACGGACATATCGGCTTCAATGAACCTGACGATGCGTTAATTAGCGGTACACACCGCGTCGAATTGAAAGATGAAACACGTGAAGCGAATGCGCGATATTTTGATTCTATTGAGGACGTGCCTACACACGCGCTGACGATGGGGGTTGGTACCATTTTGAAAGCCAAAACCATCCTACTAATCGTTCGCGGCGCTGATAAAGCCGAAATCGTTCATCGTGCACTCACAGGTCCGATTACGACAGAGGTTCCTGCTACCTTGCTTCAAACTCACCCGCACCTTGTCGTACTATTGGATGCTGAGGCAGGGAGGCTTTTCGAATGAGCGAACTTCTCATCTCGGGTGCCAAGATCGTAACTGAACAAGGCATTATTGAAAATGGCATCGTGCATGTTGTCGATGGTAAACTGGCCTTCGTAGGCGAGCATACATCGTGGAAGGCAGATTCAGCTAGTCCACTTGCCGAACGTATGGATGCCCAAGGCAAATGGTTATTACCTGGCTTCATCGATGTTCACGTTCATGGCGGTTATGGCGCTGACTTCATGGAAGCCAATCCCGAAACGTTAGATACGATTACTCGTTTCCATGCCTCCCATGGCACCACTTCCATGCTCGCTACGACGATGACAGCTACACACGAAGCTATTGAGCGTGTGCTTGGTGAAGTTCAAAGCTATATCAAGCAGCCGATGCCTTATGCTCAGCTGCTTGGTGTGCATTTGGAAGGGCCTTTCATTTCGCCCAAATGGGCTGGCGCCCAAGACCCGAAACTCATGGTCACGCCACAGCTGCCATGGCTTATTGATTGGCATGAGCGTTTCCCGCAGCTCATGAAGCAGTTGACCTTAGCCCCCGAACGCGAGGGGGGCCATGAAATGATCGCGTGGCTGCGCGATCATGGCATCGTAGCCGCATGCGGCCATACGGACGCCTCTTACGCCGACATCCAGTCGGCAGCGGACGTGGGGCTCTCGCATGCGGTGCACACCTTCAACGCGATGAAGCCGCTGCATCATCGCGAACCTGGTACCGTCGGTGCGGTGCTCACCGACGCACGCATCAGCGGCGAAGTCATCGCTGATGGCATTCACGTGCATCCAGCAGCGATTAAGCTGCTGACGATGGTGAAGCAGCCACATGGCTTGCTGCTGATCACGGACGCCATGTCCGCCGCCGGGCTCGGCGACGGGCAGTATGACCTCGGCGGCCAGGCCGTTACCGTGCAGTCAGGCGTGGCCCGGCTGACGGAGGGCGGCGCGCTCGCCGGCAGTACGCTGACGATGATCGAGGCGCTCCGGTTTATGGTGCGCGAGGTTGGCGTCAGCGTCGCAGACGCGAGCCGCTATGCGAGCGGCAATCCGGCGAGGCTGCTGGGCCTCGAAGCGTCCCTCGGCTCCATTGCTGAGGGCAAGCAGGCCGACCTGCTGCTGATCAGCGCGGACGCGGAGCTAGCGCTTGAGCAGGTTTGGGTGCGCGGCGCAGCAATGAACATATAAGCGAGTCCAGCGGGTTACTCGCTGAATAAATATAATGAGGCTATCTCCAGGTTGAAATAACCATGGAGATAGCCTTTTTTATGAAGTAAGATCTTGGCTTCTGCTTCTTGTGCAAGATCCACTTAAACGTCTTCGAGAAACAGGCCACTACGCACACAGTTACTCGATATATTCGACTATCTCGCCGTGAAACAGGCCATTCCGCACACAGTTACTCGATATATCCGACTATCTCTCCATGAAACAGGCCACTACGCACACAGTTACTCGATATATTCGACTATCTCGCCGTGAAACAGGCCATTCCGCACCAAGATACTCGATATATCCGACTATCTCTCTGCGAAACAAGCAACTCCGCATGCAGTTGCTCGATAAATCCGACTATCTCTTCGAGAAGCAGCCACTCCGCACCTAGTTACTCGATATATCCGACTATCACTCCATGAAACAAGCCATTCCGCACACAGTTACTCGAAATATCCAACTACCTCTCCGTGAAACAGGTCACTCTGCACCAAGTTACTCGATAAATCCGACTATCTCCCTGTGAAACAGGCCACTCCGCACGCAGATGCTCGATAAATCCGACTATCTCTCTGTGATACAAGCCACTAAGCACCGAGTTACTCGATAGTTCCACTATCTCTCCATGAAACAGGCCACTCTGCACCAAGTTACTCGATAAATCCGACTATCTCTCCGTGAAACAGTCCATTCCGCACCGAGTTACTCGATATATCCGACTATCTCTTCGAGAAACAGGTCACTCTGCACCAAGTTACTCGATAAATCCGACTATCTCTCCGTGAAACAGTCCATTCCGCACACAGTTACTCGATATATCCGACTATCTCTTCGAGAAGCGACCCTCTCTGCAGGTTAATTAGTCCATTAAATCTACTTCCCCCTTCACGATTCAAGCGCTCACCTGCCTGCATGTCCATTAAATTGACTTACACTTCCAAATTCAGGCGCTCCGCTGCCTGCATGTCCATTAAATCGACTTACACTCCCAGATTCAGGCGCCCCACTGCCTGCATGTCCATCAAATCGACTTACACTTCACGATTCAGGCCCACCGCTGCCAATAAGTCGATTACAATAAGTCGATTAAATCGACATCCCCTTCCAGTCTCGAGGGCCACTACAAGGAGATAAATCATAAATCTAATAACAAAGGAGCTAAACACGCACACGCCGCTTAGCTCCTTCTGCATTCCCTATCCAATCCAGAGAATTGAAACTAACACCACCTCAGAAAATCTTCTTCTCCTCCCGATCCGCCTTCAATATCTCAACGGCCTCCCTGAAGCGAAGTGAATGCACGATTTCCCGCTCCCTGAGAAACTTCAAGCTATCCTGTAAATCGACGTCATCAGTCAAGTCAATGAGCCATTGGTAGGTTGCTCGCGCCTTCTCCTCGGCGGCAATATCCTCGTAAAGATCCGCAATGGGGTCTCCTTTGGCTTGTATGTAGGTTGCCGTCCACGGCACGCCTCCGGCACTCTGGTAGAACAGTCCCCGATCATGAGCCACATAGTGATCATCAAGGCCTGCAGCCTTGATCTGCTCCAACGTGGCGTCCTTCATAAGCTTATAGACCATCGTAGCTATCATCTCTAAATGAGCGAACTCCTCCGTCCCAATATCCGTCAGTAAGCCTACCACTTTATCCGGTATGGAGTACCGCTGATTTAAGTAACGAAGCGCAGCCGCAAGCTCACCGTCCGCTCCCCCATACTGCTCAAGAAGTAGTTTAGCCATACGAGGGTCGCATTTGCTTACCTTCACAGGGTATTGCAGCTTTTTCTCATAAATCCACATCGGCTATCCTCCTTCTCAAACTTGCCACGGCCATGGCGTCTTCACCCACTGCCACGGGTGTTTCGTGAAGCTATGCCCATACGCCATCAGAGGCCCGAACTCCAGCTCGAACTGTCCCACCATATTCATCCGTTTCTGTGCAAACTGATTGTATTGTTGAATCACACTCAAATCATCCGGATGTGTGTCCAGATAAAGCGTCAACTCGACCAAAACAAAATCTACTGCTTGCAGATCACGCAGCTGCTTGTAATAAGAATCAGGAAGCATATGCTCACTCATGTCGCAAAGCCTCCCTCATCAGTTCTGGGCTCCTGATACATCGGATAAGGCCCATAAAGTGCCGGCCAGAGTGTTCCTATCCTTAAGGCGTCATAAGGGCTAAATTGCGGCAATCCAGGCGGTTGAAAATGTATATATAACTGAGGCGCGGTATTATACCATTTCACCCGGATCGGTGGACAGGGGTCGCATGGGCCGATGTAGGGATACCAACTTTTGAATTGCGTGTACATACGTCTCCTCCTTTTTAGAGCCTATGTCACGTTATATGCGGCATAACTTGACCAAAAGCACTATATTTTTCCGAGAAACGTTGCGAAAAAAGCCCCAAAACAAAAAAATCTCTCCCCGGCTGCACATCGCAACCCGAAAGAGATTTGATTATAAGCATTATTCGTCTAACTTAATATTAAAGTTCAGTACTCCTGCTTTACGCAGCGACTGATAAATAATGACGACCAGAGGTCCGAGGAAAAGTCCCGCTAGCCCCAGCCATTCGAAGCCAATATACAAGGAAATCAGTGCCGCTAAGGAATGGATGCCCACTGCATCGCTAAGTACTTTTGGTTCAAGAATCCGCCTTAGAATAATTAATACTAAGAACAGAACAGATAAGCCAATACCCATCCCGGTATGTCCAATGAGCAATTGGTAGATGATCCAAGGGATAAAGATAAGCCCTGTACCGATGATCGGCACAAACTCCATCACCATGACAAGTAACGAAATAGCTAGCGGGTACTCCGCCCGGAGGATAAGTAAACCAATAAACGTCACTAAGTATGTAAATATCGCCATGATGAGCTGAGCGCGAATGAAGCCAAATATCGCTTTTCGTAAGTAGACAAGGACATTCTCCATTTTGATTCTGGATTTCGGTTCAAAGATGGAGAGAAATGCGGTCTTCATACTCGGCAAGCTATACAAACACAAGTACAATGCAATGACATAGACGATCAACAGCATGAACCAGTTCGGGATTTTACCAGCCATATTGAGGAAAAATCCTGAGATACCGCTGAGCGTGCTCGTTAACGCGCTTGTTATCGTCTCTGTGCTCCGTTCGAGCCAGCTTTGAATCTGGGCAGCCATTTCCGGTGATAACGAGTCATAGAACACTTGGGTGCGTGCAACAGCTTGATCCACATAACTATTCACTTGCTCCATATAGTTAGGGGCTTTGCGACCTAGATCGATGAGCTCAGTGACCACATTCATCCCAATGAAATAGATTAATGCGATTGTCAAAAGCGTAAATACCGTACTGATAATCGTTGCTGCGATAAATCGGCTCATTCTCCCAACCCGCGCGAGTAACAACGTTACGGGGTCTAAGAAAATAGCGGTCACCAATGCTAACAGGAATGGCAGTCCTACGGTGAATGCTCCGTACATCAGCAACAGTCCGAGCACGATGAGTATGGCTGTCTTAGGCGACATAGGAACTCCTCCGATTATTCATTTGCCGGTTTAACAGGATCAATATTCGTTATATGTATACGGACAATACGCAACCGATCCACCTCGGTCACTTCGAACACATGATTACCATAAGGGACTTTTTTCCCTTTGACTGGCGCGCCCTCTACTTTCTTAAAAAGCCATCCGCCAATCGAATCCACATCATCGTCTTCAATTTGAAGCTCTAGCATATCATTCAGATCTTCAAGCAAAACGCGGCCATCCACCGATGTGTATTTATCCTTCACTTCTACGCCAGGACGTTCATTGATATCGAATTCGTCGTGCAGCTCACCTACGATTTCTTCGATGATATCCTCTAAGGCTAACAATCCAGCTGTCCCTCCATATTCGTCAATAACAATAGCCAGTTGGGAATGTCTTTTCTGCATTAACTTGAGTACACGACTGACTTCCATCGACTCCGGTACATTGAGAATAGGCCGAATGAAGGTTTTGATTTCCTGATCCACATCTGGATCCGCCGTTAATAAATCAGCGATATGGACAAAGCCTACAATATTATCTTTATCCTGATCAGCTACGGGATAGCGCGTATGTTTCGTTTCATGGACGATCCTTAAATTATCGATAAAGCTTAGCTCCAGAAACAGACAGTCCATATCTGTCCGCGGCAGCATCACTTCACGTGCTATGAGGTCGGAGAATTCGAAAATATTATCGAAAAGCGTCATCTCATCTTGATTAATAATCCCGCTTTTGACACTCTCATCCATGAGAATACGAATTTCTTCCTCGGTATGGGCAGCTTCATGCTCACTAGCAGGCTCTACGCCAACCATCGCTAGGAATTTGTTCGCCGCGCCATTAAGCAGCCAAATGATCGGTCTAAAGATTTTATAGAAGTACAGTAACGGTGCTGAAAGCCATAGCGACGTTAGTTCCGCCTTCTGAATGGCAAAAGATTTAGGAGCAAGTTCTCCGAGCACAATGTGCATGAACGTAATGAAGCCGAAAGAGACAATAAATGATAAAGTCGTCGTAAATACCGAGGTTTCTAGGCCTAATGTGTGGAAGAGCGGCTCCATGATCAGCTCCGAAATTGCTGGTTCTCCCACCCAACCGAGACCCAAGGATGCCAGTGTAATCCCTAACTGCGTCGCAGATAAATAAGTATCCAACTGCGAAGTCACGGTGCTTGCAAATTTGGCTTTACCGCTGCCTTCATTGACTAGCTGCTGGATCCTGGAGTGCCGTACTTTAACAAGTGCGAATTCCGCTGCAACGAAAAAACCATTTAACAGCACGAGCACAACAACTAGGAAAAGATTAAGTACGATAGAACCGAAATCAAACGACGTATGTGGCAAAATGTATTTCTCCTTCAGAAAGATGATTAGATAATAGCTTTGCGGCTTTTGAAATCAACATTTCGGTAGTACGAGTCAGCAACCAGCAGGTTGGGACCGCAGCAGGAGGCGGCGCTACAGAAGCAATTCACGCGCTGATTCAAAGGGTTATTCTCCCAGCGAGCAAAGATGTCATCAAGCCCATCCTTGTGTATATTTCCAAGCGGCGGTTCATTGGCAAAATCGGTAACGAACACCTCGCCTGTAAAAGTGCTCACATTCAGTCGGTTTCGTCCATCGGGATCATTACGGACCGTTACGTTCGGCTCCTCGCGCAGCCTTTTAACTAACTTGCGATCCTCTTCAAGCTCATTACAAGCGAAGAATGGTAACGTTCCGAACAGCATCCACATCTCTGGATTCCGCGTATCTAACAAGCGATGTATACTCGCACGCAGTTCATCTGGCGAAACCATCGGAAGATGGGAAGCAAAGGAGCTCGCATACATGGGATGTACTTCATGTCGCTTACAGCCCATTTCATTAATGAGTTGATGAATCTCCGGCAATTTCAGATGTGTGCGCGTGTTAATCATCGATTCGGCAGAAACGTACAACCCGCCTTTGCTCAGCGCAATCGTATTCGAGACCATTCGCTCATACATGCCGGCAGCAGTTGCTTGCCCAACAGGACGCTGCGAATTAACAAAACCAACTTGATGGAAATCGTCCGCATTCAAATAATTGAAGGAGATGTGCATGACATCCAAATAAGGTGCCAATAGCTCATACCGTTCCAAATCCAATGTTAAATTGGAGTTGATTTGCGTACGAATTCCCCGCTCCCGCGCATATTTGAGGATGGGGAGCATGTAGTCCTTGACGATCTTAATGTGATAGGAAGGTTCTCCTCCCGTTAAGCTGATCGTTTCCAGATGCTCAATTTCATCCAGCTTTTGCAAAATGACAGGCAGTGGAATGCGCGGCCCTTCCGTCATCGTAAGTGAATCCCCAACCGCACAATGCTCACATCGCATATTGCACAGATTGGTGATCGTAAGTTCTATACTTGTTAAGACATGTTTCCCGTATTTCCGATACGACCGAATGGGGTCCCAAGGGTCATAATGGGGAGTTAACTCCGGTAAGATGGAGTGTGATGCGTTCCTATTCATGCTGTTTACACCTGACCTATCATTTCCTATTCAACAACGTTTGACTACCTTTTATGCCTATACCTATGCCCTTTATTGTAACTTATGATTCACAAAAAAGGAAACATCCGCAGGAAATGCGGCTCTATCCCTACGACTTATCTACTTTCGTTTGCGGCTTAACACGCAGCCACTTGGGTGCCCACCAGTTGGCATCGCCAAGCAGCTTCATCAGTGCGGGAACAAGCATGACGCGCACAATTGTCGCATCTATTAAGACAGCTAAACCCAATCCTAGACCTAGCGCCTTCATAATTTCAATATCCGTAAATATAAACGATCCCACAACAACAACAAGAATGAAAGCTGCGCTTGTAATTAAACTACCCGTTTTTTTCAATCCTTCAGCCGTACTTCGATCGTTATCGCCACTCGCTTCATATTCTTCCATGATCCGTGAGATGAGAAACACCTCATAATCCATAGAAATCCCAAATACGACACAGAAAATAATAACTGGCAGCGTCGCACTCACATATCCAATAGAAGTGATATGCAGCATATCCGCCATGTAGCCATGTTGAAAGACGAGAACTACAACCCCTAAGCTTGCCCCCAGGCTCAACATATTCATGAGCACGGCTTTGAGCGGGAGAATGACTGATCTGAAAGCAAATAGCAATACCAAATAGGTAATTCCCATGACAAAAATTAAGACGCCTGGTATCTCATTTTGAATACGATCTATAATGTCCAACCGATAGGCAGGAC
Organism: Paenibacillus pectinilyticus; assembly: GCF_001700435.1. Classification (GTDB taxonomy): domain Bacteria; phylum Bacillota; class Bacilli; order Paenibacillales; family NBRC-103111; genus Paenibacillus_E; species Paenibacillus_E pectinilyticus. Next base: position 40,307 of record NZ_LYPC01000027.1, on the reverse strand, counting down.
CACCGGTAACAGCCGTCTTTACCCCATCTTGACTCAGCTTGCGAAGGTCTCTAACAAGGGTATCCGTCGCGGGATCATCCGTGTCCTTCTCCGGAACAACGATTAGCAAGGCGGTATGTCCCTTTGCGATTTGCGAATCCTCGAGCTGCTTTTTAACATCGGCGCTGCTGAACATGCCAGTTAGCTCTGCATCTGTATGTGTGCCTAAGGCGCTCAGATAGCTTTGAATTTCCTTCACACCAGCAACTGCTTTGACCTTATCACTATAGGCATGAATTTGGGCTATAGAGGCAGCTGACCATACCTCTTCGTCCGTATGTACGACGATTTGAATGGGTCCCATCACCCTAGGATCATAAGCTGTTTTGAGCAGCTCAGCGCCATAGCGGGATTCATAGCTCGGAGGAAGTACCTCTGCATTCGGTACACCTAACTTCATTTGACCGATGGGTGTCATTGTATAAATTAAAGCACCCCCTACAAGAACAACCAGCAGGACGGGACGTTTCATAACTGCATAAGCGACCTTTTCCCAGAACATGGAGGTTTTCTGCTTACGGAACCGTTTGGGTACAACCTGCAAGGAGTTGATTCGATGACCTAGTGCACCCAGTAGAGCTAATAACACTGTATTCGCCACAACAACGGAAATAGATACAACGATCACGCCGCCAAGACATAACGAACGGAAGAACGTCAGATCCACAAAGAGCATCCCCAACAGACCGATAAGGACAGCAATACCCGAGAAGAAAATCGACTTTCCTGCGGTCTGACAGGTCATCGCAACAGCCTCGGCCACACTTCCTTGTACCTTCAGCTCTTCACGGAAACGGCTCACCAGGAATAGCGCATAATCAATACCGACGGCAAGCCCGAGCATGGTAACCATATTGGGTAAAAAGTTCGATAAGGATTGATGCTGTGCGATAAAATAAGTGACTCCGAGCGTCAATGTGACACTCATGATGCCAACAATCATCGGGAGCAACGCAGCCACGAACGTGCCAAAAACAAACAAAAGGACAATGAGGGCAATCGGCAAGCCAATCGCCTCGGATTTGGCAATATCATGCTTGCTTGCTTCTTGCATATCGTATAGAATCGCCGGTCCACCCGTCACGTAAACTTTCATATTTGCAGGTGCATGTACAAGCGCCTTGAGTTCCGGATATTTCTCTAACGCGGGATCCGTATCTAACTTGAGCGAAACGGTAACACCTTGCACGTCCGTATGACCTTCGTTTCGCGCAGCGGTTATGAACTTCACACTTTCTACATAGGGAAGTTTTCTGAGCTCACCTAGTGAATCCATAATCACTTGCTGTTGATCTTTCCCTGTTAAATTGAGACCGTTCATTCCCGTATACACAATGTTCAGCTGCGTTCGTACCACGCCAAGGTCATCATGCATCTGAATCAAACCGAGATCAGACTCGCTGCCCTTAGGGGTAAATCCATTGTCTTTCAGTATGCCTGGCGTTTTTTGTGCAAAAACAGCAAAACTAAGCATGAGAATAATACCGATGGCCAAGACCAGCCAACGAAACCGAAACATGGCATAGCCCCACCGCCAGAACTTGCCTTTACTTGTTGATTCCCGCATCGTAGCTCCTCCTTTATCTACAAAAAGAACCTGGTTTCCCAGGTTCTTCATCCTCTAGCTGCTATGTGTGTGGTCTATAGAAGTGTAGGCATATTGGCATCTAACTCGACATCGCTAACCTTAATTTCCCCAATTTCGGAAATTAATATCGATAGCCTCGTTGAAAGATCGATTTCATACGGTTCCTTTAAGACAGTGCCTCCCTCATTCTGAAGCACGCGAACCGTCGGCCGGTGTGGCACCGACATATTCAATTTCGATACAATTCCGTATTCTCCTGTATTCAAACGCACCGTGATGCCCAACGGATAAATGGCAATTTTGTCACGGAATAATGCGATCTGACTTTGATCATACATCGTACCTGAACCCGCGAACAGCTGTTCCATCGCCTCATGCGGCAATAATGGTCTCCGGTACACACGTGTTGTCGTCATGGCGTCGTAAGAATCGACAAGGCCAATCCATCTCGCGAACTCATTAATTTCATTCCCATGAATCCCGCGCGGATATCCACTGCCATTAATCCGTTCATGATGCTGTAAGGCACAGTGGGCGGATAAGATTGGGATATTGGGTTCGTCTTTCAACAGATTAAAACCATAAGTTGTATGATTCTTCATCTCATTAAACTCGTCGGACGTTAACTGCGAGGGCTTGCGCAGGATACCTAACGGCACCTTCGTTTTCCCAATATCATGCAGCAACGCACCAAGGCCCAATGCTTCGAGCTTCTCACGGCTATATCCATAGCTTATTCCTAGCATAATCGCATAAATACTGACATTCACCGAATGCTGAAATAAATAATTATCTTTCACATTCATATTATTGAGCATCACCATCGCACCTTCATGTGCGCTGAGATCGTCAATAATCATTTTCATAACATCACGGAAATTACGTCCAATATCGTAATAGTTAACGGCCCCACGTTTATTGGAATCTTCCATGACCTTCTTAAAGGTATTTCGAATCTCAATAACAGCTCGTGATCTCGTTTCATCTTGAATCACATCGGCTTGAATAATATCATCTGTTCTAGCATCTTCTATGTAAATATAATCAATCCCATAACTAAATAAGCGGTCGATAAGTCTCTGTGTAAGCTCAACATTAACGGCCAGAAGGACCATACCATCGTCGTTGTATATATTCTTGGCCAGCCTCATTCCAGGATGACACATGTTGATCGGCATAAACAGCATTTCAGGACCCCCGCATAGGTGAGCATTACGTTCTAATTAAATGTAATAGATTTCACAAAAAAGTTCAACATAAAAAACCGCGTCTTTCGACGCGATTCGCTAGTTTTCCACCATTTTCTATTTCAAATACATATAAAGCGCAAAAATAATCGCTACTGCAAAACGATAATATGCAAAATACGTTAATTTCATTTTCTGAACAAGCTTGATGAAGGTAACGACTGCAAGTAAAGCCACAACGAAAGCCACAAGGAATCCTACGATGAAAAAAGCTAAATCGTTCGATGACAGCGCATCGTAATTTTTCAAAAAGTACACGCCTGAAGCTCCGAACATAATCGGAATCGCCATGATGAATGTAAAGTCAGCCGAAGCTGCGCGGGATACACCCGACAACATCCCTCCAGCAATCGTGGAGCCAGAGCGAGAAAATCCAGGCCAAATGGAGATCAATTGCCATAGACCAATGGCAAAGGCTTGACGATACGTCAGATCATCCAGCACCATCGTCTTCGGTTGTTCCTTCTTCTTCTCCGCAATGATCAAGAGAATACCGCCAAGCACAAGCCCTACCAGTACCGTCGTTGTATTGAATAGCTTCTCATCTACCACATCATTGAATAGAACGCCAATCACACCAGCGGGAATGATCCCAATTAGAATGTGGATCAAATTCAGTTTTCTTCCCACTCTGCTTTCACTTTTCCGCTTCACAAGCCCAAACAACGAGAGGATTCGTTTCCAATAAATAATCACGACTGCCATAATCGCACCTAATTGGATCACGAAATCAAAGGTTTTCATGACTTCATCGTTTTGCGTGTTTAATAAACTTTGCGCTAGAATCATATGTCCAGTTGATGATACAGGTAAAAACTCCGTCAAGCCTTCAACGATCCCAATAATGATCGCTTCAAAAATCGTATGCATAATGGCCCCCTATTAACATGGTTATTGCAGGATACACTTGTTCCAATTATCTATTCTACCTGCTAACGACTAGGTCTGACAATACCTGCGAATCTAACCTGGTGACTGTCCGCTATGGCTGCCTCATCTTGCAGCTGATCGGCTAGGACATCCCTGATAAATTCCGGCAGCATGTAGACGATCTGCTGCCCCCGGCTCAGCGATAAATAGCCGGAGCCGAACGTAAACATATCGATCGTCCCTACGAGATAGGAACGCTCCAGATCTAACTCCGCCTCGCCTACGTGAACGGCGAGAATACGTTCATACGGAGGGCGCGTGGCGTCGACTTGGACGGTTATCCCGTCCACACAGAGCACGCCGAGCACCTCCCCGCGGAAGCCGAAGCCGCGAATCGGCTTCTCCATGAATTCGTCAAGCAGCGACTCTTCGAGCGCTTGACGAATATCCGCGCCGCTGAGCAGCATGCGGCAGGGGTTGATCGGACCGGGGCAGATTTCCAGCAGCCGGCCCCGGGTCAGCCCGCCCTCCTTCAGTCCCTGAAGGAGCTGCCCGCTATTGACCAGCCCGATCTCGGCGCTGGTCCAGCGGCGGATCCCCGCGGCAAGCAAGTTGCCGAGCGGGGATTCGCCGTACCAATCCAAGCGCAGCGGCTGCCGCAGCTGCGCCACCTCCACCGCCAGCGACGCTGCGCTGGCGATGCGGTAGTGCTCCAGCAGCGTGGTCACGCTGCTGTCTTCTTCACTATCGGTCGTCATCGGGACGACACGGCCGTTCAGTTCGACGATCCGGCGCTGCGCCGGGTCGAATGCAAGTTCAATGTGGCCGGCGTACTGACCGAACTTGCCGGCCGCACAAATATAGGTGCCGCCGAGCAGCAGCGGCTCTTCAAGTAAGTGATGCGTATGTCCGCCTAGGATGACATCGATGCCTTCCAGCTCCTCAGCCATCCGCTGATCGGTCCTGAGGCCCAGATGGGACATCACAATCAGAATATCCACTTGTGGCCTTAGAAGGCTTATGTGCTCGCTCACAGCCTGCATCGGATCGATCACATGCCAACCCAAGAGCTCATAATAATCCTGATACGCGGCTGTAACCCCGATCAAGCCGATGCGCAGACCGGATTTATGCAGGATAAGGCTTGGCACCAACCAATCCGGTGTCTTTTGGGTAGCGATTTCGGTAATATTGCTGCCAATAATGGGAAATTGGGCATGTTCCATCATGACCGATCTTAACCAGTCCGGCGTGAACGTTAACCCCTCATTATTTCCCAGAACCATGGCATCATAGCCTGTCGCATTCATGATTTCCACATTGGCAATCGCATTTGTACCTTCTGTTTCCGGAAACATCCGATCCATATGGTCGCCAATATCCAGTGTTAACACCTGATTAGACGGCCAGTGACGGCGAACACGATCGAAATAGGCACTTATTTTGGGCATTTGTTCAAAATGACTATGAATATCATTCGTATGTAAAATAACTAACCGTTGCAAGGGGTCAGACATCCCGCTCACCTCTCTTCGTAGTCAACCAGATCCAAGCATGTCTATAAATATGCAGGTTGATCCCTGCTCATTTCTTGATTTTCAACTCTTCCAGGGAAACTTTGTTTTTGAACCCGTAGGTTGCTTCTTCCCCCAAGCTTGCGTCCCGAAGGAACCATATCTTTACAATACTTTTCACATTTAAGCATTCACTGCTACCATCAGGTACGTAAAGCCGAATTGGATAGCCTTTCTTCAGCGGTTGTCCCTCCTGTGCATATAGAAAAAGGGCTTGCTCCACCTGAGACCAAGGCATCAATGCTTGGAATTCGTCCACAGCTTCAACTTTCACATGCGTCGGTTCTTCTCTCTCTTCTACATGATGCGTATTTTTCCAACTTCGATACCAGCCTTTCAGATCAAAAGCTTCCCCTTGCACCTCTGGCACGCGATCCTGGCTATTCAACTTCTGCTCGGCTAAAGCCACCATCTCATCAACGGTAAACGTTTCGGTCGTACTATGTATGTCTGACACGTGTATACATAAATTGGTGGTCATGCGTTCGTCCCCTTCCATTCCCCATGGACATATTCCCCCATAGTCCCTATCCATTATACCATTTTCAGGGCAAAATATGATATGCTGTAAGGGATTCTAACATCTATCTCTAGGAGAACCACATTGAACTTACACATCCAACTTTTCGCAGGTCTTGTCGATCTTTTTGGAACGGCTACTCTCACGATTTCCGTTGATCAAGATTCGATTACAATCGCACAATTGAAGGAACGAATCCTTTCGGACTATCCTACCGCTTCCGAGCAGTTATATACCTGCTTTTTTGCCAAAAATCAAGCTTATGCCGGCGATCAGGAATCCGTTTCCGCCTCGGATGAACTTGCGCTTATTCCTCCTGTTTCAGGCGGACAGCCCGTTCGATATGAAATTACCGATTCAACCATAGATATCGCAGCGGTAACGGCTAAGGTCAACCACCCGAATCACGGGGCTTCCCTTGCTTTTATTGGCACGACCCGAGAAATGACGTTCGGGCAACGAACGGTCCTTTTGGAATATGAAGCTTATCGGCCGATGGCCTTGAAAACCATGGCAGCCATCGGCGAAGAAATCGACGCCAAGTGGCCAGGGACCCTCTGTGCCATCACGCACCGACTAGGTCAGGTTGCGATTGCTGAGGCCAGCGTTGTCATCGCCGTCTCTTCTCCGCATCGGGCGGATTGTTATGAAGCGAGTCGCTATGCGATTGAGCGTTTGAAACAAATTGTACCCATTTGGAAGAAAGAAATTTGGGAAGACGGATCGGAATGGAAAGGCAGCCAAACGGGCCCATGGAACCCGCTCCAAGCACCCTTAACTGACTAATTTATCTGATCGGAGATGATCCTGCTTGAACTCACATGTACATACAGATTCTACCCCTGAAGTTGACGCTCGTTATTCTAGACAAGTTCTCTTTTCCCCGATTGGCCTTGACGGTCAACGAAAGCTTGGAGAAGGTCGCGTAGCAATTGTTGGGATGGGTGCACTCGGCACGGTTCTTGCGAATCATATGGTTCGCGCCGGGGTCGGATATGTCCGTATCATTGATCGTGATTTCGTTGACCTAAGTAATTTGCAGAGACAAATGCTCTACGATGAAGAAGATGCTGCAGGTACGGTACCTAAGGCAATTGCTGCGGCTGCACGTCTACAATTGGTGAACTCAGCCGTAGTCGTCGATCCTCATGTCTGTGATCTAAATGCTACGAATGCTGAACAATTGCTGCATGATGTGGATCTCATTTTGGATGGCACGGATAACTTCGCTGTTCGCTTTTTACTAAATGATATCAGCATCAAGCTGGGCATTCCTTGGATTTATGGTGGCGCTGTTGCTTCAAGAGGTGTTTCATTGACCATCCTGCCAGGACAAACGCCTTGTTTACGCTGCCTTTTCACACAAGCCCCTGCCGCAGGCACTACGGATACGTGTGATACGGCTGGGGTGATTGGCGGCATTATTCATGTTGTCGCTTCATTCCAAGCTACAGAAGCGCTCAAATTGCTAGTTGGCGCTGCGGAACAGCTTAATCTCAACATGCAGCAATGGGACTTATGGTTCAATCAGAATTCATCTATCCGGGTAGCTGGTGCGAAGAAGTCAGATTGTCCCGCCTGTGCGAATCAACAGTTCGACTACCTAGATGCTCATCTAGATAGCGATACGATACAGTCCTTATGCGGTCGAAATTCTGTTCAAATTCATCCTATCCTTCCGAGCACCCAGCCTTTAGACTACTGGGAAGAGCGGCTAAAGCCGCTTGGGCTGGTCGAGAAGAATCGCTTTCTACTTAAGTTCCATGCCTCGGCTGATATTCAAATGATTCTATTCCCTGGAGGTCGTGTTCTCATTCAAGGGACAGAGGATTTAATTCAGGCCAAAAGTCTTTACAGCCGTTATATTGGGATGTAGTATTACAATATACCTACGTGATAATAGGACTTGGAGAGGAGCTTCTATGCGAGTACATGTGCTTCAGCTTATCGTTGGCGACAAATTGAATTCCGATTCCTACAATTCAGTAGGGTTAAATCTTCTCTCAGCAGGCACGGTTCTCGATGCTGGGGACATTTCGATGCTCAATCGCCACAGTGTGGATTATGTTGATATAGCTCCAAGAAGCAGTGAGATTGAGAATGTCGTTGAAGAAACGCCATCACAACAAGCGAATGTCTTACAAGTGACCTCATTTAACAATGCAATAGCTGGAATCAAAGAGATATTTGAAACGTTACAAGACGGAGGTTCCCTTCGTAACGAATCTGTAGAATCCGCTTTCAATCCAATGATCGAGAGCATTCAAGAAGAGAAAGATCTGGTTTCCCTGCTTTTATCCTTGAACAGCCAAGATGACTATACCCTTCAGCACAGTGTGCAAGTAGGTATGTTATCCTATTTTATTGCCAAATGGATGAACAAATCCGAAAAAGAAGCTTTAGTCATTGGTAAAGCCGGCTACTTACATGATGTCGGGAAGTGTAGAATTCATCCTGATATTCTAAATAAACCGGGCAAGCTAACGAGGGATGAGTTCGAGGAAATTCAGAAGCATACGATTCATGGCTACGATATCATTCGCAAATCGCTCAAGGATGACACGCTCGCACTGGTCGCCCTCCAACATCACGAGCGGATGGACGGATCAGGCTATCCGCTTCGGAAAACAGGGACGGACATTCATTCCTACTCTCGTATCATTGCGGTTGCAGATATCTACAGCGCCATGATCTCAAGCAGAGTCTATCAACAAAGACGTGATCTTCTCTATGTTCTCAAAGAGTTGCATCGGATGAGTTTCGGTGAACTAGATCCCAAAATCACGCAAGTGTTCATCCGGAATATGATTCCTAATTTCATTGGGAAAAAGGTGTCTTTGAGCGATGGACGCGAGGGTACGATTATCATGACGAACCCTACCGACTTCTTCCGACCGCTCATTAACATCAATAATCAGTTTATCGACCTTTCGCAATTAGCTCATGTCGAAATCACAAAAATCGCCATCTAGTGGACGCAATTCAGCGCAACTTAAATAATAAGACTGCTTATGGAAATCGCAATACCGATATATACAGCAGAGAGTAATATCCCTACTGCCACATTACCTTCTTTTAGCTGATCTGATAGCTTCATGCCTGGGGTTACCCAATCAAAAACCCAGTATGAGGCTATTAAGCATGCATATCCAACTGCAAACCAAAGACTCATGTGCCAGATGGAAGAATTCGTATAGGCGGCGATCGCCAGAATGATCGCTGTTGCTACGAATTTGCCCCCCATTGTAATACCGACAGCTACATTTCCATTGTTGATTTCTTCCATATCCCGATAGGGTGTCATGAGACTAAAGATATACATCCCCGCAAATTGCAGCAGAACGATAACAAACAAACTAATAATAAGATCTACAACGATCACTCTGCCCACCCCCGAAATTTAGCCATGGATTGATCATAATCCGTATAATCATGCACTTCTTCCAGCACAACCTCGACTTCTTTCTTACTTTTAAAATTCGTGTAGCGCTCCTCCGAAATCGGCTGCTTCACCTTCTGACCTGTTGGTAATTCCGCAACGGCAAAATATCGGAAACTACCATCTAGCTCTGTTTTATACACACCAATCAGTTTCACATCTGTCTTAATTTCTGCCTTTAATTCCGCAATATCTTTATCTGCATCTTCTTTGGTTTTGTACGACTTGATCGGTTTCCATTGCGATAAAGTGACATCGTTTTTCCCTTGGCTATCTGCTTTCATCGTAGCCTGCATATAGTCCAGCACCCAAATGGTATCACCCGTAGCAAAGTTCTGATCATTGGAAATCCGTTCATTGCCCGGCAATAGCACCATATCGCCATCGATTAAGTCTCCGACCTTCACTTGCTGAACCTGATAATCCCACGGCACTTCACCTGTTAAATTAGTTGAAACCGTCGCTGAGTTCCCCGATGCTGAACTGCTCAGCACAGCTGGCTTCTTATTAAAGGCCATGCTGATCAACCATACGATGAGGATGACGCCGATCATCCCAACAGCCAAAAGTATAAATCGCCCTTTTCTCAAGGTGCTTTCACTCCAATCGCCACAAATTGACTTGCATTCCCCGTTATCATACCGCCAGCTCTGCCAAGAAGCCCGCATGGTGTACCATTCAGTACAAATAGTCCCGTCAATAAATGCCCGTCTCCATGCGCAAAGGAAAGCTTAGGCAGGTCTGCTCGCTGCTGATAGACGCGCTTAAAAAACACACTCGTATCAAAGCCCTCCTCATCTTTGTAAGCCAACTCTCCTTGTTCGTTGTATAGCTCTACGGATCCGCCTTCGCGGCCGAACATCGACTTGGACACATAATTGCCTGCCAGAAGCGGTTCCATGAAGGTAGGCAGCATATACCTGCCAATCCATTGATGCTCCTCTTCTGTGAACAAGGTAGATCGGTTCTTGTGTAAGTCCCAGATAAATGCCTGTAATCCTTTGGATTGCAAAATAACAGCAGCTAAGGGATTAAACAGGTGAATGAACTGTTCCTCTATCGCATAAGACAAGGCTTCTCCTCCGTCGTCCACGCCCATCCATTCCTTTGGATATAGAGCAAACATTCGCTCGATCTTCTGATCAGCACCTATTTTGACAACACCTTCATCTATCCACAAATCCAAACAGTCCACACAGGTCATCTCTCGCTGACTATGCGCGACCAAAGCATCTATTGTACCTGAATCCTCCACATGCTGCCCATAGCCAATACAAGCCGCGTAATCAGGAGCCTCAATCGCCCAAGCCGCTTGGATGAGGTCCTTCATCTTCACATTAGGAGAGTTCAGCTCGTATTGCTCGCACAACCATGGTGTAGCAATTGCAGCCTCTACATACCCTGTGGGTGTATCTGCGTTCAACTCAAGCAGCTTAATCGTGCCGTCAAGACCGACCGTAAAATCAAATCTAGCATATCGGCTTATAAATCCTTCTTCATTCAGTTCAAGTCGATCTAAACCATCCCATAACACCTGGGGTATGGACAAGTCGGCATAGAGTTCCCTTTTACCACTAACGTATCGAGCCGCTTTATCGAACACTTGCCACAATCCCGCAGCCGCATGAATCAGCTCTTGATAGACCTCATGATCCATCACGACCAACTGGTCAATCCAGTAAGCTTCCTCCTCCACATTTGCCCAAGTAAAGCCAAGTTCACTTAATTGGTGTACTCTGCGTTCTCTATCGGGATTTGGCGTTCCTCTCACCTCAAAAACCATGCGATTAACCCCCAGAACTTGAACTGGAGGATGAACTGAAACCACTTGATTTCCCACCAATACTGCCCGTTGACGTTGACGTGGATTTCGAGCCAGATGACGTACTGCCGCTTGTACCTGAGCTGCTTACCGATCCCGTTGTACCTGATTTATTGCTGGATGATGATTTATTCGAGGTGAATGTCCCGCTCCCGCTTGATGTTGTGGGTGTCTTCGTTGTGGAACGATTCGTAAACGAGCTGGGCTGATACGTTTTATTCACATAAGGGGTATTTGAACGATAATAATAGGATCGATGACTGCTTCCCCAGTAGCTTGACGAGTACGGGCTCACGGTGTTAAAAATCAGATGATACAACAACAAGTCATCCCATCCAAAACCGCCGCCATATCCGCCGCCTGAAACCTGATTGATGATAATTGGCGCATTGCTGCTTCCGGTAGGCGTTGGTGTCGGTGAGGCTGTTGCGGTGCTCTTATCTACAGGTGTCGGCAAACTCCAATCCACTTGTGGATCGTAGTAAGCTTTCACGTCGTCATTCGACCACTCCACTAATTTAGCCCCCCCCGTGTTGGGGCTTGGTGTTTCCGCCGCGTGAACCGAAGCTAAGGCCATCTGACCTAGGAGCAGCAAAGTAAGTGAAGCCGATAATACTTTCAGGGGTCGTTTCACGCCTTGTTCCCTCCCCCTTCTGAGCCTGCTGCAACAAGAAGCAATTCAAATATATCGAGATCTAAATTCAATCGACCCTCAATCATTTCGTATTCCTTCCCTGCAACGACAATAAAGTTGGCTACATTGAGAGCTTGAATCAGCTTATCATCCCAGGAGCGAACACCGATCTTGAGCAGCTGTCCATCTAGCATTTTTTCATATAGTACGATTGTCATACTGCCATGCCTCCTCCACAAAAAACATCCTTCCTATTCTAACGCACAACGACTTCATTTGTTTCAAAAACGATAAAAATAAAAGCCTATCCCGAGGATAGACTTCTACCATTTCACTCATTAATACGCAACTCGCTTGGCTTTCAGAAATGTTTTCTTCCAATAGGCTTTATCGATGCTTGATATCTGTACACCATTCTTAGGTTCTGGCGATGCGTGAAGCATCTGCATATTCCCAATATAAATGCCGACATGTCCAACTGTCTTATTCGATTTGAACCGGCCTGGCACGTAATAGAACATGAGATCACCTTTACGTAATGATTTACGTGAAACCGATGTACCCAGATATCCTTGTTGACGTGCTACCCGCGGCAGCTTGACGCCATATTTGCCGAAAATATACTGCGTAAAGGTTGAGCAATCGAAACGACCCGTATTCGGATAGGCCCCTGTTCCAAATTTATATTTCACACCTAAATATTGCTCACCTTTTCGAATCAGCGAGTTGATATCAATGTTTTTGATAACTGGTAGATCTTCCTGCTCTGCATAAGAGGACCACACTGGCAAATCCATTGTTGCGTTAAAAGGCAGTAAAGCCGTTCCTGCACTTGATCCGTTGCCTTTGAATGGATCGGACGGATCCTCCCCGAAATTCAGCTCTGGTGCATTCCCGCGAGGATCAGGATCATCTTCATGTTCAATCACGGCGACTGGCGAAGCATGGATAACCACCTCACCTTGTCTCACATCGTAAGACATATCCTCTTGAAAAAGATCAGCCAAGTCCGAGACTGGCAAATATGCGGTCTTGCCCTCTTTCACGATCGGTTGACTCAATTGGATTGCTGCGCCGTCTTTCATCGCTTTATTCGAATTCATAATAAGTTCGAAATTAGCATCATTATCGCCTATGAGCAGTTTTCCTTCTGCATCTTCCCACTCCGACTGAAATTTCAAGGTTCGAATCAGTTCTTGCGCTGACACATAGTTCACATTGCCGATCTGTTTCATCGGGAGAACCGCATCATTAGTCCCTAGGGCAATAATATCTTTACCCGCTTGTGACAAGCTTTTGGTAACCGAATTACCTGCGCCTGCTGGGCCAGTTGAGCTCGCAGATGGTGTTACACTCCGTGGAGTTACTTGATCCTTCCCACAAGCTGTCGTAATCGCCACCATGACAACCATACTGCCTATAGCTGGTACCTTTAGCTTCTTCCACATGACATTCTCTCTCCTTAAAGGAACACATTATTATCCTTTATAGAGTGAGACAAGCGGCCTACAAATATGCATATTTGGCAGTAAGTCCCCGTATGGAGCATGTTGGAAGAAACCTTATGTATTGTACTATTTGCTTGTAAACAGACCTTTCACCCAATTTGCGAAATCGGCCGTAATCGGGATCAGACCCAGTCCGTGTTCACCGATCGCTACAACACCATAAGCGGTTTCACCAATGCCTACAGCTCCTAGTGCGAACTGGCCTATGCCAACAGCCCCTAATGCAAATTTGCCTATGGCTACCGCTCCGATTGATGCATTGCCAATTGCTACCGCCCCGACAGAGAGACCATGTGAGATCGCGACTGCCCCACCTGCCAAATAGGTTGTCAACGCCACCGCGCCAAACGAAGCGAGCCAAGATACAGCCACAGCACCGAAAGAAACCACACCTACACTTATCGATCCTGCAGATATCAACCCAATAGCAACATCCCCAACTGCGATCACACCCACCGCTACGCTGCGACCCATCTTCTGCGGTCCACCAGTCTTAATATTAATAATTGGCCATTTCGCTGAAGGCCATTGATAGTCGATTTCTCGTAGATTCCAGCCCTTCGTTTCCCACATGCCATTGAACCAATTGGATTTACTCATGACGAAAGCCTCCATTTTCACATCGATTAACGTCAAATCAGTTACTTCTAAGCATATCATTTTCTTTCCAATTGCATAACCGTCTACAGATGGCTTACTCCTCCGTCTGTAGGCGGAGCCGAGCATCCAAAAGCGAGCAAAAAGGGAATTCATTCTAATTGTTGAATATATACATATAGTGGCATGAGGAGGAGTGATAAAAGTGGGTATTTTTAGTGGATTATTAGGCAATTTATCGGAGGTTTCTGTTGAGGAACTGACGAATCAGTATGGGGCATATTTAATGCCAAATGAAACCATCTCGACAGGTTTCAAACTCATTAGGGATTCATTCATCATTACGGACGAGCGAATTATCTTAATTGATCATCAAGGGGTAACAGGCAAAAAAACAAGGGTTACAACCATCGATCTAGACTCCATCTATGAAGTAACGATGGAAACGGGTGGGACAGGCTTTGATGACAGTGAGCTAACTATTCACTACATTAAATCTCCTTACTATAAAGCAAATACCATTACAACAGCTTCTTATAAATTTGAATTTAAGAAAAAATTCAATATTCAAGGACTTTATGTAGCTCTTCAAACATCGGCTACCCAAAATCTTAAACGAATGAATGGCTAAGTTTCGCCATGCGAACAAATGAAAAAAGCGTGCCAGAGGAGACTCTCTGGCACGCTTTTTTGGATATCTGGGACGGATTAACCGATGGATCCTTCCATCTCGAACTTGATGAGACGGTTCATTTCCACGGCATATTCCATTGGAAGTTCTTTGGTGAATGGCTCAATGAAGCCCATTACGATCATTTGCGTAGCTTCAGCTTCTGTAAGACCGCGGCTCATGAGGTAGAACAATTGGTCCTCTGATACTTTGGATACAGTCGCTTCATGCTCAAGCGTAATGTTATCGTTCAAGATTTCATTGTAAGGAATTGTGTCCGATGTCGATTCGTTATCCAAGATCAAAGTATCGCATTTGATGTTGGCTTTGGAGCCTTGGGAGTTACGCCCGAAGGAAGCCAAACCACGGTACGTTACTTTACCACCATGTTTGGAGATCGATTTGGAAACAATCGTCGATGTTGTATCCGGAGCTAGATGCGTCATTTTCGCGCCCGCATCTTGATGTTGACCTTTGCCGGCAACCGCGATGGAAAGAACCATCCCTTTAGCGCCGCGGCCTTTAAGAACAACAGCTGGATACTTCATTGTAAGCTTGGAACCGATGTTACCATCAACCCACTCCATCGTAGCGCCTTCTTCAGCAACCGCACGTTTAGTAACGAGGTTGTAGATGTTAGGTGCCCAGTTTTGGATCGTTGTATAACGAGCACGGGAGTTTTTCAAACATACGATTTCAACTACTGCGCTATGAAGGGAGTTCGTGCTGTAGATTGGAGCTGTACAGCCCTCAACATAATGCACAAAGCTTTCTTCGTCCGTAATAATCAATGTACGCTCGAATTGACCCATGTTCTCGGAGTTAATACGGAAGTAAGCCTGCAAAGGCACTTCACATTTAACGCCTTTCGGTACGTAGATGAAAGATCCGCCAGACCAAACTGCGCTGTTCAATGCAGCAAATTTGTTATCGGAAGGAGGAATAATCGTTCCGAAATATTGTCTGAACAACTCTGGGTATTCACGAAGAGCTGTGTCTGTATCCGTAAAGATGACACCTTGATCTTCAAGCTCTTTTTGCATGCTGTGGTAAACAACCTCAGATTCATACTGTGCAGATACACCAGCTAGGAACTTTTGCTCTGCTTCCGGAATACCAAGCTTGTCGAAAGTTTCTTTAATTTCTGTAGGAACTTCTTCCCACGTCTTACCTTGTTTCTCGGAGGGACGTACATAGTACTGGATATCGTCGAAATCCAAGTCATCCATGTTTCCGCCCCAACGCGGCATCGGCATTTTGAAGAACTGCTCAAGTGATTTCAGACGGAATTCCAACATCCATTCTGGTTCGCCTTTAATTCTGGAGATTTCTTCAACGATTTCACGAGTTAAGCCTTTACCGGATTGAAAAATGGATTTGTGCTCATCTCTAAAACCATATTTGTAATCCTCTAAATCTGGCATTTGTTTTGCCATGGTTGATTCCTCCTTAACGTTCTCTTACTAACTTACTTATTCCATCGCAAATGCGTTAGTTATCGGTCTTATGGGAATGTTCAATCCCTTTGCGAAGAGCGTTCCACGCAAGCGTTGCACATTTGATCCGTGCTGGGAATTTGTTCACACCAGAGAGAGCCTCTATATCTTCATATTCAAATTCTACAGATTCGCCCTTCATTAAGCCAGAAAAATCATCGGCCATCTTTAGTGCCTCTTCAATGGTCTTCCCTTTGATTGCATCCGTCATCATGGAAGCAGAGGATAAACTAATGGAGCAACCTTCACCTGTGAATTTGGCCAACTTCACGATACCATCTTCCACTTGCATCTGAAGTGAAATTTTATCACCGCAGGTTGGGTTATTCAGATCAATGGTAACAGACTCGCCTGATTCAAATTTCCCACGGTTGCGCGGTGTTTTATAGTGATCCATAATTACTCTACGGTATAAATCATCCAATTGCATCGCCGAAGTACTCCTTTGTTTTCTGTAAGGCCATCACAAGACGGTCTACATCATCTTCCGTATTATATAGATAAAAGCTGGCACGCGCTGTGCTGCTAACTTCTAACCATCTCATGAGCGGCTGACAGCAGTGGTGACCGGCTCGAATTGCAATACCCATTGAATCTAGAACAGTTGCTACATCATGAGGATGAACATCTCCAAGATTGAAGGTAACAAGTCCAGCACGATTTGTAGTTGGTCCATAAATAGATAGATCTTCGATGTGCATCATCCGGTCCAACGCATAATTCGTAAGCTGCACATCGTGTTTATATATATTATCCATCCCAACTTCAGTTAAGAAGTCGATTGCGGCGCCAAGTCCAACTGCTCCTGCAATCATAGGTGTTCCGCCTTCGAATTTCCACGGAAGTTCCTTCCAAGTTGACTCGTAAAGATCGACATGATCGATCATTTCGCCGCCAAACTCAACGGGTTCCATGTTGTTTAACAAAGACTTCTTCCCATACAATGCCCCAATGCCAGTAGGCCCACACATCTTATGCCCGGAGAGAGCATAAAAATCACAATCCAAATCTTGCACATTCACTTTCATATGTGGAGTGCTTTGCGCACCATCAACCATGATCTTCGCTCCATGCTTATGAGCAATCTGAGCGATTTCTTTCACTGGATTGATAACGCCAAGCACATTGGACACATACACAACCGAAACAATTTTCGTGCGATCGGTAATGGTGTTCTCTACATCTGCCAGGAGAATGGATCCATCTGGCTGCAGCGGGATATATTTCAGAACGGCACCTGACTTCTTAGCAGCTTGCTGCCAAGGAATCAGGTTGCTGTGATGCTCCATCGGTGTAAGGACGATTTCATCGCCCTCACGAAGTACCGATTGGGCAAAACTAGATGCCACAATATTGATTGCTGTTGTCGTGCCACGAGTAAAAATAATTTCCTGCTCACTAGCTGCTCCGATGAACTTAGCCACTTTGGCTCTAGCTCCTTCGTAGGCATCCGTTGCTCGGGAACCTAGGGTATGCACACCGCGATGAACGTTCGCATTATCCCACTCGTAGTAATGCTTCAGTGCTTCAATCACCTGAATAGGTTTCTGGGAAGTAGCAGCACTGTCCAAGTAGACCAGTGGATGACCGTTCACTTCTTGCTTAAGAATGGGAAAAAGTTCACGTATATCGGCAGTTATCATTGTCCTAGCTTCCTTTCCACTAAGCTTTGCAGCTGTTCTTCAACACTCTTCACTGGGATCTCTGAAACGACTGGCGCCAGGAATCCATAAATGATTAAGCGTTGAGCTTCCTCTTTGGTAATACCACGAGACATTAGGTAGTGAACTTGCTCTGCATTCACTTGCCCAACACTCGCTGCATGGCCCGCTTTTACATCATCTTCATCAATCAGAAGAATCGGGTTCGCGTCTCCGCGAGCTTTCGGACTAAGCATCAAGACTTTCTCGGTTTGTTGACCGTTACAGCCTGTTGCACCTTTCTCGATCTTCGTGATTCCGTTGATGATCGCTGTGGAGCTGTCACGCATAACGGCACGGGTAATCATATCACTAGTTGACGCTTTGCCCCAATGAACGGCGCGAGTCGTCAAGTTCAATTTCTGTTCATGTGTGCCAACACAGATGATTTTGGCATCGGAGTCAGATCCTTTACCTTTGAGAATGGAAGTCGTATCAGACATCGAGTTCCCATAGTTCAACTCACCGACAACCCATCCGATTCTTGAATCATCTTCAAGAATTGCACGACGGTATGTCAAATCAGTTACGGATGCTTCCAGGCTGTGAATGGACGAATAGCTTACGCGTGCACCCGGCTTCACAAACACTTCAACGATTCCGTTCTGTACAAGAGCTGCGTCGCCAACGGCGGACACAAAGTTATCGACATACGTAACGGAGCTGAATTGCTCAGCAACGATCAGAACATGCGGTGCAAACGTAGCTTCTGCATCATCTGCAACAAATAACGCTTGAAGTGGGATATCCACAACCACGTTCTTAGGAACATAGAGGAAGATACCGCCATTCCACAAAGCTGCATGCAAAGCAGTCAGTTGATTCTCATTCGCTTGAACAGCTTGCATGAAGTAGGGCTTAACCAAATCGCCATGCTCACGAATCGCTGTTTCAAGATCTGTGAAAATAACTCCTTGTTTCTTCAATTCTTCCGAAACTTGATTGTACACGATACCGGAGTTGCGTTGCACAATGAGGTTCTCGGAATTTGTTAAGCCTTGTGTTACTTCAGGCAATGCCTCAAGTGAACTCAAAGCAGCTTGCGATTTATAGGAACCGTAAGCGGAAATGCTCCAACGGTCAATTCTTGTTTTTTCTAGTATAGGTAATTCCAACGAACTAGCTAACGCTAAACCTTCAGTACGAAGGGCTGTCATCCACTCCGGCTCTTGCTTGCTGCGGGAGAGCTCAGTAACAGCGTTAGAATCGATGGAAAGTGTTGTTTTAGTGCTCATGATTTCCTCCATTTATAAGGATCTTTGACCCTGAGATCAAAGTCTCATCTCCTAGTACTTCGGCCCTGGTGTGTTCATTGGAACTTTGAATTCTTCAACATCTTGACCAACGGTTTCATCCACGATGCCAAGTTCTTCTTTGATCCAGTCGTATCCTTCTGCTTCCAGACGTTCAGCAAGCTCAGGACCACCGGATTTAACGATGCGACCTTGCATCATAACATGTACAAAATCAGGTTTAACGTAGTTCAACAAACGTTGGTAATGCGTGATGATCAAGAATCCACGTTCTTCACTGCGCATTGCATTAACACCTTCAGCTACGATACGCAAAGCATCGATATCTAGACCGGAGTCAATTTCATCCAAGATAACGAATTTAGGCTCAAGCAAAAGCATTTGAAGAATTTCGTTACGTTTTTTCTCACCGCCGGAGAAGCCTTCGTTCAAATAACGGTGCATGAACTCAGGGTTCATTTCCAGTTGCTTCATCTTCGCTTCCATTTGACGGATGAATTTGATCAACGAAATTTCGTTACCTTCGCCGCGGCGAACGTTCATTGCACTGCGCAAGAAGTCAGCATTCGTTACGCCAGTGATTTCACTTGGGTACTGCATAGCTAGAAACAGACCAGCGCGTGCTCTTTCGTCAACAGCCATCTCAAGAACATCTTCACCATCTAAAGTAACAGAGCCTTCTGTAACCTCATATTTCGGGTGACCCATCAATGCGGATGCCAATGTACTTTTACCAGTACCATTCGGCCCCATGATTGCGTGAATTTCGCCGCCTTTGATTTCTAGGCTAAGACCTTTCAAAATTTCCTTTCCTTCGATGGTCGCTTTCAGACCCTCTATTGTAAATGTTGATGAATTTGCCATTTTCTTTAAGCCTCCATAATGTTTGAGTGTACTAGATAAATGACAATCATATGAAATGATTATCACTGATTCTCATTAGAATAATTCTATTATAACTTACTGTGACAAATCAAGAAAGGGCAATAGCGTGAAAAAGGAGATCGTTTTGTGAAAAGCTACATGAAATTTACGCCAAAGTACGTTTAATTTCAGCAACTTGCGCCATAAATTCTTCCTCATTCAACACAGGAGTCATCGCGGAAGCTTCCGGAACCGATACTCCAAGCTGGATCCATGATTTGCAGCCCATATAGGCCTGTTCGATCGGAATTACTATAGGTTCATGAAGTGTATATACCCTTAACAACATAATATGCAGCGGGTTTTTACGTTTCCACTTTAATCGCTCTTCTGTGAAATTTTCAGTCCAAATGTGAAAAGGAAACAATTGATTCAACTGCTCTTGATCGCTAACCTCAATATCTTCGACCAATCTGGCGAATGAGCGGATCGTCACTTGCGTGTCCGCCGCGCTCCATTTCGTCAACGTCTCATCGATCAGACCTTGATGCTGCTCTTTCAGCAGCTCCTTTCTCTGATGTTCATAGGTTGGATAGAGAAAGAAATCAGTCGATTCCACTTGAAAATCTCTTGTTTCTTCAACAATACCTCCTTTCCGCATAATAAAAACTTGAGAACCGGCTTCTAAAGCTCTTACTGCCGATGCCCATTCTTTCAATGCCATCCCCTGCCCCATAACGCCAACTCCTCGTTCTCCTCATTAATCTATCTATTATAAATAAACTTTGTGGTCAAAACAAATGCGAGGCAAAGAACGTGCAGAAAACAAAAAGGAACGAGCCTAGGTTCGCGCTCATTCCTTCATTCACTTATTTGAGTTAGCGTAATAGGGCGGCTGCATTCGGGTAAACTGTTCTTGATTCTGCTGCATCGGGTTCGGATTGTGAACAGCGCTAGGCGGATCTGCTTGATAAGCGATCAATAAGAAAGCGACACATGCAACAACGGCAAGTAAAACATTCACCATTTTGACCATAACCCACATCCCACATCCTCCGAAACGTTCTTGTCTCTAGGATATCTAACATTCATTCGACGAGTGTTTGTGCAACTTTAAGCTTATGTAAACATGGCGTCCGCACACGTTAATTTACGATTATTTCGCCGATTTTATGTAAAATAAGCAACATTTCTGAAAAGTGTATTTCATGCAGAAACAATTTGTCTTATACTAGGTAAGAATAATTAATACTCAGTAAATTAGTTGGAATTAATTCCAATCACTTAAGAGGACCCTTACGAAGTCAGTTTTTGACGAAAACTTTTAGGAGGTTTACACATGTCAACATATCATCCGTTATCGGAAGAGCAAGCCATCGCATATTCACGTCAGATTCCACAATTATTCCAACCAGGTGCTGAACTGACTAGTCAGGAAATTGGGGATGGTAATTTAAACCTCGTATTTCGTATAAGCGAAGCGGCGACTGGAAAAAGTATTATTTTGAAACAAGCGCTCCCTTATGCCAAAGTCGTTGGGGAATCATGGCCGCTGACACTGGATCGTGCCCGCATTGAGAGCGAAGCTTTGATCATTGAAGAAGCTTTAAATCCAGACCTGGTTCCGCATGTGTATGCCTATGACGCTGAACTTGCCCTTACGGTTATGGAAGATTTGAGCGATCATGTGATTATGCGCAGAGGTTTAATTGAAGGCAATCAATACCCGCTTTTCGCGGAGCACATTGGGCGTTTTCTAGCAACTACCCTTTTCTACACATCTGATTTAGGTAAAAATCAGCAAGAGAAGAAGCTGCAGCAAGGGCGCTTCATTAACCCTGAGCTGTGCAAAATCACTGAAGATTTGATCTTCGATGATCCTTACCGCGATGCCGAAACGAACAATATTGAAGCGCCAATCCGTGATGCGGCAGAACAATTATGGGCTGACACAGAGCTTCACTTCGAAGTCGCGATTTTGAGAAATAAGTTTTTAACTGCGGCACAAGCTCTCCTTCATGGAGATTTGCATACGGGCAGTATTTTCATCAAACCAGATTCAACGAAAGTAATTGACCCTGAATTTGCTTACTATGGGCCGATGGGCTTCGATATTGGTGCCGTTCTAGCGAATCTGCTTCTGAACTTCGCTGCTCAAGAAGGTTGGAGTAAAGATGAAGTGAGCCGCTCAGCATATCGCGCTTATTTAACACAAACCGTTAAAGATGTATGGACACATTTCGAAGAAAATTTCCGTGCGTTATGGAATGAGCATGGGGTTGATCGTGTTTTCGCAACGCCAGGCTATCAAGATTATTTCTTGACCAACTTGCTGCGTGATACGGTTGGATTCACGGGTGCCAAAATTGTGCGTCGTGTTGTCGGGCTAGCCCATGTAGCAGATATTGATAAAATTGAGGATGCAGCAGCGAGAGAACGCGCTCAGCGCATGGCATTAACGATCGGCACAGCCAGCATTCGTGCGAACCGTCAGATCTCATCGATCGATGAGCTTATTGCAATCGCAACACGAGCAGCAGAAAGAGGTTATGTACTATGACGAATACAAATAGTGTGGAGCAAGGACAGGAGCAAGGTGCTTTGCAATCCTTGCGTTGGAATGGCCAGCAGCTTGATCTGTTAGATCAACGACTCCTGCCAGAGGAGATTGTGTACTTGCCGCTGGAGACACCGATTGAGGTGTGGGAAGCGATTCGGCACTTGAAAGTTCGCGGCGCACCTGCGATTGGGATCGCCGCCGCGTATGGCGTTTACCTCGGCATCCGCGGCGTGGATGCTGCGGTTGATGGGCTTCTGGCGGAAGTCCAGAAGCAAGCGAACTACCTGGCGACATCACGTCCGACAGCGGTGAACTTGTTCTGGGCGCTCGATCGCATGCGTGCGAGAGCGGGAGCTTTGGCAGCCGAAGGCGTGAGCCCGGATGCGTTCAAGGCTGCGCTTCTGACAGAAGCGCAAGTGATTCAGGCGGAGGACGAAGACACCAACCGCCGTATCGGCGAACATGCGCTCACGCTGTTCGAGGATGGGTTTGGCGTGCTGACGCACTGCAACGCCGGCGGTTTGGCTACAGCCAAGTACGGCACGGCGCTAGCGCCGTTCTACTTGGCTAAGGAGCAAGGGATGAACATCAAAGTGTTCGCCGATGAGACACGGCCCGTGCTGCAAGGCGCACGGCTCACCGCTTTTGAACTGCAGCAAGCTGGCGTAGACGTCACGCTGATCTGTGACAACATGGCCGGCGCGGTCATGGCGAAGGGCTGGATCCAAGCGGTCATCGTCGGAACCGACCGCGTTGCGGCGAACGGCGATGTCGCCAACAAGATCGGCACCTACAGCGTGGCTGTGCTGGCGAAAGCCCACGGCATCCCGTTCTATGTAGCAAGTCCGCTGTCCACGATCGACTTGAACACGCCAACTGGCGGGGATATTCCGATCGAGGAGCGTCACGAGGATGAGATCACGCAAGGCTTTGGCAAACGTACAGCGCCAGTTGGCGTGAAAGTGTTCAATCCTGCGTTCGACGTTACACCGAATGAATATGTAACGGCAATTATCACGGAAAAAGGCATCGTTCAAGCTCCGTACGGCGAAAACCTGCGTAAGCTTTTTGAATAGACTTCACTTTATTTGTGATTAGATGGAAAACCTACAGTTATATTCTCAATTTATCGCTGAAATGTGAATTTAGCTGGAAAAACTACAGTTAATCCAGCTAAATTCGCTCCATATGATTAAAACACCTAGAAATAACTGGAGGTTCTCCAGTTATTTCTTTTTTTACGTGGATTTCCGCCAAAATAGCTGGAGATTTTCCAGCTATTTTGGCGGAAAGAGTGTTTGTGTGCAGGCACTGTTGCGGTTAGAGTGGCGGTAGCGCTGGGGTTACTTGGCTAGTACGTAAAACCTTTAGTAGCCTAGTGCGTGGCGTTGGCGGTGACAGTAGTATATAGCTGGTAGAGTGACGCTGGCGATGACGTTAATTGGCTAGTAGGCAGACCTTGAGTAGCAAGTGTGTCGCGTTGGCTGTGACAGTAGTATATAGCTGGTAGAGTGAAAATGGCGATGACGTTAATTGGCTAGTAGGCAGACCTTGAGTAGCAAGTGTGTCGCGTTGGCTGTGACAGTAGTATATAGCTGGTAGAGTGAAAATGGCGATGACGTTAATTGGCTAGTAGGCAGACCTTGAGTAGCAAGTGTGTCGCGTTGGCTGTGACAGTAGTATATAGCTGGTAGAGTGAAAATGGCGATGACGTTAATTGGCTAGTAGGCAGACCTTGAATAGCAAGTGTGTCGCGTTGGCTGTGACAGTAGTATACAGCTGGTAGAGTGACAGTGGCATTGAGGTTGCTTTGCTAGTAGGCAAAACCTTGAGTAGCAAGTGTGTGGCGTTGCCGGTGGCAGTAGTATACAGCTGATAGAATGGCGCTGACGGTGACGTTAGTAGCAACTAGTTAATCAGTAAATGATTACTTCTTAAATCACTAAAAAGAGCTGTCCGTGAAGTAGACAATCTAATCTACTTCTGGTCAGCTCTTTTTCCATATGATGACTAAATTACTACATCGCCTTGTTATCCCTAGGCACCCTCACTGGTGCTGAAGCAACCTACTCTCCCGAAAGGCATTCGGGGTTGTGCCGTGAGCTTTTTTGAACACGTAGTGCAGGTAATTGCTGGAGGTGAATCCGCTGCGTTCGGCGATTTTTTCTAGTGTTAACGTGGTCTGTTGAAGCTCGCTGCATACAAATTTAAGGCGGACTTGTTCCAGATACTCGCTGAAAGATACGTCGGCTTGCTCTTTGAAAATCCGTTGAAGCTGCCTCGAGCTGATCTGCACCCGCTCCGCTACGCCTTCCAGCGTCAAGGGTCTGCGGAAATTGTCTGCGATGAATTGAATCGCTAGCTGGTAACGGTAGCTTTTCATATCACGTGCTGGCAGGTTCACGCCTTGTTGATCCGGTCGATAGGCACTCACGGTTCGCAGGAGCATCTGGATGATCGATTGTTTAATAATCGTATACTGACCCAACTGATTATTACGCCATGCTTCATAAGCGACTAGAAAGCATTTCATCGCTTCATGGCGATCTAGGGCTGGGATATGCGGCAGTTCGCTCAGTTGGCTAATGCAGGCTTCCGCTTCAGCGATCTCCCACTCTTCTCCCCAACCTGGCGTCCGAGCAGCCGTAGGCGCGCTTTCATCCGCATTCGGATTCAGTTTAACGATATCCACATGCAAGCAAAGCTCGCCCATCGCTTCTTCTTCATCAGCTTCCTGTCGATGAATGACACCTGGTGCTGTCACATAGAGCAGTCCCTCATGCAACGGATGGGTGATTCCATCCAGGATGACTCTCCCTTTGCCGCTGGGAATATAGTGAATCTCGTACTCGGAATGCTGATGATAGTCAATCGTTGTACCTGCTGCAAAGGAAGTTAGGTGGCATCGCAGAACGCGAAGCCCGTAAGCCCCCCAACGAAAGCTTAATTCTAGGCGATCTAACGCCATCGGATTCTCTAACATGGGTTCAAAGTAAAAGGGCTGACTCATCGCGATGACCACCGTTTCCTTTCCAGACTTGAAATTAGTTGACTAACGAATCTAGTCGAACCTGACTTTTGCTTGAAACAGATAGATTAGAAGCTTCCATTAGCTTCGTTAAGTCCACAGCTAACCCAATATTTTCGGTGGCTTTCGTGCCATTTTGAATATGAGCAACCCATTGATCAAAAGCAGTTGGCTTCGCTTCAGCTAACGACTCATAAGCTTGCCATTGATCTGCTGCTCCCTCTAACTTGCTCGTACGCAACAAGATGCGTCCGTCATGTTCTGAATATAACACGCTGCCTGCGGTCCCGTGAACTTCAATCACAAAAGGTGAGAAGGCATTCACGAAGCCTGCTTCAACAATGCCTAGGGCACCATTCTCATATTGCAGCAATGAAACCGCATTGTCTTCTACTTCTCTACCTGTCACATAACCATAAGAAGCGCTTACAGCGACAGGCAAGCCTAGCAGCAAACGATTAAGATACATCGGATGACATCCAAGATCAATCAGTGCGCCGCCGCCACATTGTTCGGCATTGTAGAAATGCTGCGGCAACCAGCCGTTCGGGTTGGCAGTGGTAGAAATTCCGCCATTGTGTGAGAGTCTTGTGCGAACGAGGGTAATTTGCCCTAGCAGCTCTTTCTCCACAATTTCTTGAATGGCCAACGTAGACACCGAGTTCAATCGCGGCAAAGATACGGTTAACGTAATGCCAGCTTTCTCGACAGCAGCCAGAATTTCATTTACTTCACGAAGTGTTGGAGCAATGACTTTCTCTGTGAATATATGTTTACCTGCCTGAGCGGCAGCGATCATGACATCACGGTGCAGGTTGGTAGGTGTATCTACGACAACGGCTTCAATGTCTTGATTAGCCAAGAGTTCATCAAGGCTTGCATAGAACGTTACGCCCCGCTTCTCAGCCTCTCTCTGTCCTCTTTCGGCAATTTCGTCCCAAACTGCAACAATTTCAGTATCTGGATGCTCATCAACCTGTTTCGCATAATCCCCTGCATGTACGTGCCAGAAACTCAACATAGCTACCTTCATTCTAAATAACCTCCAAATAAGTGACTTGGGTTCATTGTATCATGAGGCAGAAAGGTGATAAATTTCGAATAAGCGACAACGTAGGGTGCAAAATTACGACATAGCCTCTCTCCAATTATAGATAGCGTAAGATATACAAACTGCCATGTCAAAACTTTTTCAAGGCTATACGATCAAAACCTAACTGACTATTCCCGCCATTCGACCAGCTTTGCGTCAAACTTGATAATTCCAACAGGATTAGTATACAATTGAATCAGCATCTATTATCTAGCCAGATCCACAAAGCTATCATGGCTTGCCCAATCCTATCATTCTTAGCAAGGAGTTGTCGCCTTATGTTATTTACCCCCTACCGCATTGCCAATATCACGCTCAAGAACCGTATTGTCATGTCACCCATGTGTATGTACGCTTCTGATGATTCCGGCGAAATCAAAGATTGGCATCATGTTCATTACGCTACCAGGGCCGTTGGCCAAGTTGGGCTTATTATATTTGAAGCTACTGCCGTCACTGCTCAGGGACGGATTTCAACACGTGATCTCGGCATCTGGCAGGATGGTCATATTGAAGGATTGAAGCGTGTTGTCGACTCGATTCACGGCCATGGTTCTCATGTTGGGATTCAACTCGCCCATGCCGGCCGCAAAGCAGTGCTCGATACACCGATCATTGCACCATCCGCCATCCCTTTCTCAGATACATTTAAAACACCTGAGGAAGCTACCATAACTGATATTCATAATACAATTCAGGCATTCGCTGACGCAGCAGACCGCGCGAAGCAAGCTGGATTCGATGTCATCGAAATTCATGCGGCGCATGGTTACTTGATCAATGAGTTCCTCTCCCCTCACTCTAATCATCGTCAAGATGCCTATGGAGGTGACCAAGAAGGACGTTTCCGTTTCTTGCGTGAAACGGTTCAAGCGATCCAAACACGGTGGGCAGGTCCTTTGTTTGTTCGCATTTCTGCACACGAATACGTAGAAGGCGGACTCACGCCTCAGGATCACCACTATTTCGCGACAGAGCTCAAAACACTCGGCGTCCATCTGATCGATGTCAGTTCAGGCGGCAATGCGCCTGTGGTGCCTACGACTTTCCCTGGTTATCAAGTACCTTATGCCGAAGAAATCCGCGCGCATGCTGATATTCCCGTCGGTGCTGTTGGACTGATCACGGAACCTCAGCAAGCAGAAGAGATTCTGCAGAACCATCGTGCTGATCTCATCTTCCTTGGCAGGGTGCTGCTTCGAGATCCTTACTGGGCAAGAAAAGCCGCTCATGATTTACGTGTTGAACTTGCTCCTCCAGCACCTTACCAACGCGGCTGGTAAACAAAATCCCCTCACATGGACAATAAATAGCGTCCATGTGGGGGGATTTTTGCCTAATTAGATCATTTGCTGACGGGAACCGTATGATAAAATTCTTCCATCGTCAAACTTTTCGCTTGAATTTCTTTGGACACATCCGTACCTACATATCGAATATGCCAAGGCTCATATTGATAACCTGTAATTGCGGCTTTGCCTTGCGGGTAACGAATAATAAAGCCGTAATCTGCAGCATGCTTCTCAAGCCAGACCGCTTCCTTCGTTCCTCCAAAGCAATCCTCTGCCGCGCACTTCCCATTGCTGCCCGTCACGTCAATCGCAAGCCCTGTTTCATGCTCACTCGTTCCTGGAACCGCGCTGTACGTTTTAGCTTTTTCTTCGCCGTCTTTTTTCACATAGCTTTGAAAAACAGATTTCTGAGTGGCATAGGAACGATACGCCGATACACCGGCCAAATGGATGCCATCCTTTTCCGCTCCGGCAAATAGCTTCTCAATAGCGGTAGCTGCGACTTGGCGCATTTTGCGCTTTTCAATTTTTTCAGCAAATGTGAATGGAATATTCGGATAAACAAGATCCGCCGGCTCATAACTCGAAGGCAGTGAATTCTGCTTATTGACGAGTACGGTCACACTCTCCGGTTTAGCCACGACTTGAACCTCTCCACTCTTAGGTGGAGCGCTGCTTGTCACAGGAGAAACAGTTGGGCTTGCCGTTGGTTTCTGCGTTGACCCAGCCGAAGGCGTTGTGACAGGTGTTGGACTCCCCCCGGATGGACTAGGTGAAACTGTTGCTGTTGCTACAGACGAGGGAGATGCCGAGGGCGAGCTAGTTGGTGCGACATCCCCTTTACTACCACAGCCTGCAACGATAAATAACGCCATCAGTAGGACGATGGATCCAGCCATTTTGACTTTCATGGGTGTTGTCATGCCTCCTTGAAATTGTACAAGCTTCATAAACAAATAGACTTCTATAAGGGTAAAAAAGTTGCATGTCAGCGAATTGGCGAATGCCAAAAAGAAAAAGACTGCATTTAGGTTGAGCTCCTAAATCGCAGCCTTCTCATATTTTATGCGGAACGGGTTCGCGTTACAAGTTTTACTGCAAGATGCTACTTCTGACTAGCGATAATCGCTTGCTCCAGATCGTAGATAATATCTTCGATGGCTTCTGTACCAACAGATAAACGAATAAGTCCAGGAGATACGCCAGCGGAAGCTTGTTCTTGCTCATTCAACTGGGAATGCGTTGTGCTTGCAGGATGAATGATCAAGGATTTGGAATCTCCCACATTCGCTAAATGAGAGAACAGTTCCACGGCATGAATCAACTTCTTGCCCGCTTCTACGCCGCCTTTGATACCAAAGCTTAAGATCGCGCCTTGACCTTTCGGCAAATATTTCTGAGCTAGCTCATAGGACGGGTGACTCTCAAGTCCTGCATAGCTAACCCATTCTACGGACTCATGCGCTTCTAAATATTTGGCAACCTGCAGTGCATTCGCACTGTGACGCTCTAGACGTAGATGTAATGTCTCCAAACCTTGCAGTAAAAGGAAGGAGCTATTTGGTGACAGGGATGCCCCTAGATCACGCAGGAGTTGAACACGTGCTTTGATGATGTAAGCAATGGAACCTACAGCTTCTGTATACACCACGCCATTATAGCTTGGATCTGGCTGGGTCAAGCCAGGGAATTTGCCGCTTGCCGCCCAATCGAATTTCCCGCCGTCTACGATAACGCCGCCAATCGTTGTGCCGTGTCCGCCGATAAACTTCGTTGCCGAATGGACAACAATATCAGCGCCATGCTCGATAGGTCTCAGCAAATACGGACTTGGGAACGTATTATCAACGATAAGCGGAATGCCATTCTCATGCGCAATCGCAGCGACTGCTTCGATATCTAGGACATCCCCTTTGGGATTTCCGATCGATTCAGCATAAATTGCTTTCGTTTTCTCGGTAATCGCGCTGCGGAAATTCTCTGGGTTGCTTGCATCAACGAACTTCACCGTGATGCCTAGTTTCTTTAGTGTATTGGCAAATAAGTTATAGGTTCCACCGTACAAAGCTGAAGCGGAAACGATTTCGTCACCAACCTCGGCGATATTCAAAATCGAAAATGTGATGGCTGCTTGGCCGGACGCAACAGCAAGCGCTGCAGGTGCGCCTTCTAAAGCGGCAATTCGCTGCTCAAACACATCCGTCGTCGGATTCATAATGCGTGTATAAATGTTACCAAATTCCTTGAGTGCAAATAAGTTGGCTGCATGGTCGGTATCATTAAAGAGGTATGACGTCGTTTGGTAGATCGGTACAGCTCGGGAATTCGTTGTAGGATCCACCTTTTGACCTGCATGAATCGCTAAAGTTTCTGGTAAGTGCTTACGTTCAGAATTTGACATGAGCGTGCCTCCTAGGATAATGGGAATAGGTATAAGTGGTCAAACAAATTAAAGACAATAATTCCTACCTGAATAGTATACTATAATATTAGTGGAAATTATTAACTAAAGTCAATATATCACATGAGAATATTTTAAGCATATAAAATAATGGATCATCGCCTCTTGAAACTGTCCCTCCACATGCTAAAAGCCACAACCGAATCTACTTCGATTGTGGCTTTTCTTATTTATCTGACGGGAGAATAATGATGCGTCCATCCTCCATCTCCACACGCACCTTATGCGTTCGGGAGGCGCCAATGGACTCCAGATAGTTAGCTGGAATCTGCAATCTGCCGGCCTTGTCAACGACCGCGTATTCCATATGTGAATCAGCCTCTGAGGAGACGATCCCCTGCTCTAGCTCCAGCAGCTCTTCCTGATAGGATTTGCGTCGCAGGATTTCGGAGGAGGTTTTGCCGTCCCGGATCGCGACTACGCGATCTACTTTCTTAGCCAGCAGCGGATCATGCGTAACGATAACAACGGTTAAACCGAAGTTGCGGTTCAACTCACGGAACAGATCGAGAATTTGATTGGCCATCTTCGTATCGACAGACCCCGTCGGTTCATCCGCCAGTAGGAGCTTCGGCTGATTCGCAAGCGCGATGGCAATCGCTACCCGCTGCTGCTCACCGCCGGAAAGCTCATTGAGCTTATTTTTGCTGCGATGGCTCAAACCCACAGCTTCCAATAGATCCAAGGCTCGATGGCGCTTGCGCCGTCCCTGGAGCAGAATGGGCAATTCCACATTTTCCAAGGCGGTCAAATAGGGAATTAAATTTCGGGCATTATTTTGCCAAACGAAGCCTACGGTTTCTCTTTTATACGTGACCAAGTCGGATTCTTTGAATTTCAGTAAGTCTTTCCCATCCACACGGAGATTTCCCGCTGAAGGCCGATCTAACCCTCCCAGCATATTCAACAGCGTTGATTTCCCGCTACCGCTATTGCCGATAATGGCCATCAATTCTCCTTCTGCGATGTGGAGGTCAAGTCCCTGTAAGGCAACGACTTCAATATCAGCAGCTTTATAAATTTTCACTAGATTCTCGCAATGAATCATGCTTAATCCTCCCCAAGCTTAACGGCTTGATGTATCTTGATTCTGGAGAGCATCGTGCCGAGCAGCAGGAGACCCATGCCTATCATGACGATGACGATTAGGTATAAATGCAGCTGATCTCGCGGATCAAAGCTAACTTGAAACGGCGGCACTTGACTTGAGGAATCGAATGTTAATTGGAACAACGGGACGAAGAGTCGGCTCGCTGTCTTCCCCGTGACCATCCCAATCAACACAGCTGTTCCAGACGTAAGCAGTTGCTCTGCTGTCAACATGCCAATCAATTGAGCATAAGAAATGCCCATCGCGCGCAGCACACCGAACTGCAAGATGCGCCCATGCAAGGAAAGCAGCCAATACAGCAGAAAGCCAATGAAGCTGATTCCGATCGCGATTAAGAAACCAAGCGTCATGACACCGTTCACAGCTAGCTGGAAGGGGTCATTCTTGGCACGAACCAGCATCTGCCTCGTATCGGATAGACGGGAGACCGACATATGTTTCTGTTCCAGTCCCTCATATAGGGCCTGACTAGTCATCTTGGGCTTCAGCTTCAGCCATACATCATAGGGCTCCACGGCCAAACTATTTTGAATATAAGAGAGGTGTCCAATGATGAGCTTAGGTGCGTTTACTTTACTCTTAGCAGAGCTTGCGTTGCTTCCCGCATTCGTCGTTGCCGTCAGAATCGGGTTCGGATTCCAGCTGGGCCAATAATCAATAATGCCATAGATGACGGCCGTGGCGCCTTCCACATCGTCCCAGCCGATGCGAACCACATCGCCTACCTTCGCCCCCGTTTCCTCGGCAATCGACCTCGAAATGAGTACGGCTTTGGAATCACCAGCTAACAAGTTCAAATACTCATAGAAGTGATGATCAAGCAACCCGTCCCTGAACCAAGCTGTTCGACCGAAATCATCGGAATCGATCCCCATAAGCGTTGCTTTTTTGGCATCATCGCCTACAGTTATATAAGCATCTTTTTTCTGAAATACACGAGCAGCGGATTCGACTCCAGTCAATTGTGTGAAAGGCATGAAAGGCGGCTCCACATATTGGATACGCTTTGGAGCACTCTGCTCCCCAACAAACGATTTAGTACCCGCTGCTGCTATCGGCGGACCTGACTTTGGAGGCGGCGCATCGCTGTCCCATGCGGTTTGCAATACAATATCGGCACCATTCTTGTAGTCGATTTTCTCTTGGATATTGGCATTCATTGTTCTGGCAGCGCTAGCACTGAACAAGCCTGTAGCCAGCGTCATCATAATAAAAAGCATAATAAACTGGTATTGTGTAGCGGATCTGCCCACTTGAAGCAGCGTTGAATATAAGTAGGGGGGCCACCATTTGCGGCCGATGGTATAGATCAACTGAATGACCCACGGATAAATCCTTAGCAGGAACAAGCCCATAGCGAAAATGAATAGGGCTGGCACAACGAATAAAAGCGGATCCACTTTCATATCCATCGCGTCTAGGCCAAGAGCTACGAGATCACCCATACGTCGATGAAAGCTTTGTAAGGCATAGATCGAAACCGCCAATAAGAGAACATCTAAGAATATTTTATGGGCAAAAGAAAGCTTATTCTTCCTCGCAAGCGTTTGCTTATGACCAACAATTGTCGCGCGCGTTGCAATAATAGCAGGAACGAGCGTCATACAGACCGAAGCGGCAATCGCAATTAAGCCGTATTGATAGGCTTCTGAATTTAACTTAACGTCCATCGAGGCACGCTGAACAAACGACAGAAAGCCATTTGAGGCACCTAAGATTTTCGTTAGTTGAAGACCAAGAAATGGGCCAATAAGCAGGGCAATTCCGCCTAATAGAACACCTTCTAGCACATACCCCATCAAGATCTGCGTACGGCTTGCTCCTCGGCTTCGCAACACGGCTATCTCTGTTTTCTGACGTTCCGTAATTAGATTGGCCACCATGAATAAGTAGAATGCGAGTAAAAGGCTCACTGGTACATTCAGGGACCACAGTAAAATTCGGAGTCTTTTCTCTTTGTCTGTATACGTCTGCATAGTAGTGATCGTCGGATTACTAGTTGTAAAGGATTCTAAATTGGCGTTAAAATACGATACAATTGCCGAATATGTCGTCATGTAGGTTTCTTTACCTTCTAATTTCAACTGATGATAGTCAAGTAGATAAGTCCAATATGAAAACATATCAACAAAATTGCCATGCTTCGTAAAATCTTGCTCAAATAAATCAAAAGGAATGAAAAGTCTCGAATTCAAGTCAGTTGTACTATTCAACCAATACAAATCTGCGTAATCGGCACGATCAATGACAGCAACAGGCTTAATTCGAATGCTTCGGTTCAGATCTTTACTAACAATCGTCATTTCATTGCCAAGTACGATTTTCAACTTTGTTAATAGTTCTGGAAATACCATCGCTTCATAGACACCGTCAACGGGCTTAGCAGCAGGCATAACGCCATCAACAAGCCGAATATGGGACTCCAAATCTGTCATGGCTGCAATCTCACCAGATCGATCAACTTTGGGATCTACACGACTTGGATCGCTCGGAGTCAGCGGGAATGTCTTGGTGCTGCGCCTAATAGAGGATAAGAGGATGGGCAAGCCAAATCGTCTGCTCTGTTCAGCCATAAAAGCATCCGTTTCCGCTAGCAGTTTATCACCGTCCTTGCCTTTACCCATTCCTACAAAATAACCATGATTGGCCACTTCCCCAGGAAATTGCTGTGTTTCGGTCTGCATAACTTCCAAATCCTTAATCAACATACGCTGTAAAATGGCATGTGTATAAATCGGCATGGAGCTCGCCAGCGCCACTGAAATGATTAACCCAACCAAAAGGCTAAGTTCCAGCCAGCGGTTCTTTACCATTTTACGGAGAATCATCAGAAATAAAGCCATTGTAATCCTCCTAGACGTACTAATTATTTAAAATAACTTGCTGGCCTTCCGAGAGTCCTGAGCGAATTTCGACTTCCGTTGCAGTCACAAGCCCCTTCTCAACATCGATTTCCTTCCGGCTCTCCCCATTCAATACTTGCACATAATCTCTGCCCAAATAGGAACGTAAGCCTGCTCTCGGAATTAGAATCACAT
Source organism: Paenibacillus pectinilyticus (assembly GCF_001700435.1). Taxonomy (GTDB): domain Bacteria; phylum Bacillota; class Bacilli; order Paenibacillales; family NBRC-103111; genus Paenibacillus_E; species Paenibacillus_E pectinilyticus. The sequence continues at coordinate 5,903 of NZ_LYPC01000027.1, read as the reverse complement.
TCTCTCGTTTCTCTACAATTACTGTTATGTCCCCAGAGGCGCCGATCTTAGCTCCCTCGGTTCCATCGGGAACGCCTACGATAAGCGTTTTGGCATTGCGTTCCGTTTCGGCCTTATTATCGGTTCGAGGCGCGCTTGAAGGGGTTTGCAGTACTTTACCTTGAATCATAGTGTCGCTGGTTCCAATCTTCACATCTACTTTCATCCCCACCTCGATACCTGAGAGAGAAGAATTATCTGGGGCTTCATAAGCAAGCTGAATGGATGTAGGATCAGACAATGTTACCAAGGAATTGTAAGCATCTATGACGTTTCCTTGTACGGCATCCGTTAGGTACGTTACGATCCCACCGGATTCGGCAATTAGTTTAGTTGTCGCCAGTTGAGCCTGAAGTGCGGACAACTGAAGCTGAGCAGCTTCAACATCAATGTCCTTTAACCGAATTGCTAACGTCTGCCCAGGATCGGCCTGTTTGACTTGCATGCTAGCAATCTGTGCCTTCTCGAGATTTAATTTCTGCAGGGCGATGCGATTGTCTAAATCACCTTTTTCCAATTCACCGAGGAGATCTCCTCGTTTCACTGTGTCACCTAATTTGACACGCATCCCGGCCAAACGATGATTAGACTCCGTGAAATAATAATTCGTTGTTTTATTCGATCGGAATGTCGCAACGGCATTGAACTTCCGAGTAATGTCCCCTTTTTTCACCTCGTAAAGTTCGAAATTTTCCTTCACGGGTTTGACGAGAGGCGGTTTCAGCGCTTCCTCTTCTTTGGGCAATAGCGAACACCCCGCTAATATACATACAACAATTGCTATCAGAACGAGCTTAGAAGCGAAAGCATTAACCCTCATCGACAATGGTACCATCCTCCAATGCATACACTTCATCTACAATTTCCATAATCGCCAGATCGTGCGTGGTCATCATAATCGTCATTCCTTCTTGGACTAAATCTTTGAACAGTTTAAGAACTTGAAGTCCCATTCGACTATCCAACTCCGCTGTGGGCTCATCAGCCAAAATTAACTTAGGTTTATGCGCTATTGCCCTGGCAATGGCAACCCGCTGCTGCTCTCCGCCAGAGAGCTCGTAAGGCCGATGTTTCATTCGCTGTTTCAATCCAACGAAATCTAAGGCTTCTTCGGCGAGTGCTTTGTAGTGACCTGCGGGAACGCCTGAAATACGCAACCCAAACTCGACATTTTCATAAGCGGACATATAGGGTACCAAAGCAAATGATTGGAATATAAGACCAATGTGTCTCCTTCTAATCTCATCACGTCTCGACTCTGATAGTGTACTGATCTCCGTTCCGTCCAAATATACGGCTCCCTCTGTCGGTCGGTCCAGCGCACCAATGATATTGAGCAAGGTTGTTTTACCAGACCCCGACCTCCCTCGCAAGGCCACTAAACGACCTCTTGGGATACTTAATTCGGCACCTCGCAACGCGTGAACAGCCTCATTACCTTTCCCAAATACGCGTGTCACCCCGATGGCCTGCACCATAGGTATTTGTGTTTCATGCCTGCTCAAAGTTAACACCTCATTTCCAATTTCATCCTAGTTCTTCTGCTTCCTTAAATGTAAACCTTTACATAACAAATAAACAGACTGCCTTTGTTCGAAAAAGGTGTCTGTTTGTTCGGTTATTAGGGAGGGGGCTGTATGTGGGACTGTATGAGAGACTGTATGAAAGACTATATGAATGACTATATGAAAGACTTTCTCGTCCTCTGCGGACGAGTTCGTGAAAGTACAGGAGTATCCGCTACAATGGTTTTTCGAATTCTTTTGGGGAACAACCGACCACGCGTTTGAACGTCTTGGCGAAGGATTTAGGATCAGGGAAGCCTACAGCTTCCGCCACTTCATATACTTTCATCTCACCTGTTCGCAATCTGCGCTTTGCTTCCTCCATACGGATGCGGGTGAGTGTTTCACTCAAAGATTCCCCCATTTCTTTGCTGTAAAGATCACTTAAATAACTGCGACTCAGCCTGACATGTTCAGCCATGTCTGATGTGGAGATGGGGGAAGCATAATTCTCCTTCATATAGCTGATAACTTTGCGGATAAATGGATTGTTACTGCGGTAGGTTTGCTCAAACCCGGTGGCCAGCTTCGTCTCCATGAGCATGCTCAACGCCTGTTGAAGAAGCTCCATGACCTGTTCGAAGCTGCCGCACAGGCTAACCGCATGATTATGCACGAACAGCTCTTCATAGCGTTCAATTTCCTCATACCCGCGCTCGCGCGCATAACCAGCCGCTAGCGCGAGCAGCTCTTGGATAAAGATCAGCAGCTTCGTCTTATCCGGCTGATCCTGGCTTAATCTGCGGCCAAGGATGTCCGCATGATGCAGGTACCCCTCGCTGTTATCGTGCACGATACAGCGCAAGAGATCGCTGCGTATGTCATACGGCAGCGGGGCATTGCGTGTGCTTGCGAAGGCCTCCGGCGCAAGCATCACACGGCTGCGATTCCGGCTGGCGCCGTAGAATCGCTCCTGCAGCTGCTGCGCGTGAAACGCCGCAGCAGGGTGCACGTCTGCGAGCCGGCGTAGGACGACGCCGGCTCCGATGAACCAGTCCGGCGACTGCGTGAGCCGGACCTCCGCGGCGCGCGCCAGCGCCGCGGCAGGGTCTTCTGCTGCTGCCGGCATGAGCAGCAGCGCACTGCCGGCGGCTAGCGGTAGCGCCGCCAGGCAGCCGGTCCAGCGCCAGCCATCGGCGATGGCGCTGGGCCCGGTGTGCAGCAGCAGGCTGACCAGCGGGCAGACTGCGCGGTTCGGCTGAGCGCTGAAGAGCTCAGCTTCTAGCTCGGCTGCGCCAAGCCCCGTCTGCACATAGGTCTGCAGCTTATTCGAAAGCTGCATCTCCTTCGTGGAGGCAAGCTCAAGCTCCTTCTGAGCGAATTCCCGTTGCTCATTTCTCTGCGTTAGAAGCTCTTCCTTCACATTCAACAGAATCTCGATTAATGATTCTGGCTCCATCGTTGGTTTGAGCATATAGTCCTTCGCCCCAAGCTTCATCGCTTCTTTCACATAGCTGAAATCATCCATGCAGCTCAGAACGACGACACTGATCGGTCTTGCTTCCTCTTTTAACTTACGGATAAGAGCTAACCCATCCATGCGCGGCATCAACAAATCGGTAATGACGATATCGATATGCCGTGTTTCAAGAAGCTCATAGGCTTCCAAGCCATCCTCTGCCTCACCTGCATAGGTAAACCCGTGCATTTCCCAATCTACCAACTGCCTTAAACCTTGACGAATAATAGGTTCATCATCAACAACAAGCACGTTCATCTTGTCACTCCTCGCCCTGATGAATGGGAAGAAACATCCTAATCGTCGTTCCCTCTCCTGGTTTGGATCGAATATGTAGTTTAAATTCGGGACCATAGATTAACTTGATTTTTTCCCTAATATGACGAATCCCTATGCCGCTCATCCGTTCCTTTAACATGTGATCCACTTTCGTCGTTTTCCCCTCAGCATCCATCGTTTCCCCACCGAAATTGCCCTCTTCGAGCGGCATCCCAACACCGTTATCCTCGACTTGGCAAAATAAAAGATCACGATCTAACCAAGTCCTTATCGTAATCATACCTTCGCGTTTGGCTGGACCAATCCCATGAATGATCGCGTTCTCCACAAGCGGCTGCAGAAGCATCCTGGGGACTAAACAGCCCAACGTTAATTCATCAACCTGTGTTTCTAGCTGAATGCGATCGCCATAGCGAAACTTCTGAATTTCCATGTAATCATGCGTCAGGCCGATTTCATCTCTTAAAGTTATGAAATCCCCTTTCTTCCCTAAGCTCGCCTGCAAAAGGCGAACTAAGCTGCTCACCACCTCAGAAATCTGAGGTGTTTTATGTATTTTGGCCACCCATTTAATCGTATTCAGTGTGTTATAAAGAAAGTGAGGATTCAACTGATAGTGGAGCGCTTCCATCTCGGCTTCCTTCTTGAGGGATTCTTCCCGCTTCACCTGTTTGATGAGGTCTTCCAAACGATTTAACATCTGATTGTAGCTCTCACCGATGTGCGTCCATTCTTTCGATGCTTTGGATGTCCAATACGCGCGGAGATCGCCTCGTTCGGCTCGGTTCATTAATGCTTTTAGCTCATGGAGAGGTTGGGTTACATAGGTAATGAAGAGGAGTATGCCTCCGATACACAGCATGAAGACCAGGGCAAATAAGGTAAGCAGCCACATGCGATAATGCGGGAATGTTTCATTCAGCCTAGGCATAGGAGCTTCGAAGAAAGATATCCATGGCGTTTGCGTATTCATGTCTACTTGCTTCACCGATTGCACTGTCGTTCGGTCAGCTGACAACGAATTGCTTGCACTTTGAACGGGTGCCAACCCTCCCGTAAATACACCATTCCGATAAACCACCCGCTGATCCGGATCCATGAACACGTAAGCTTGAGCGCTGTTTTTCACCGATACAACTTTCCATAACGTGTTCAAATTGAACCAGATCGTTACTCGTCCGAGTTCTTGTGTATTTCCTTTATCAAGTAGTGACTCGGAATAAGTCATAAGATAGACGTTATCGCGATTTGACTCTACGCCCAAGGGTTCGAACCGTTGGTTAGCTGCTCTCACATGTGTATCCAACGCCCCAGCCTCGTCAGAGCTATGCGCGCAGAGTGTACGGTTCGATGCTTGTATCGTCAAACAAATCTGCTCGACATAGCGGTTTTGAAACGTTTGCTCGGAGAGTAGGTTATTTGCATAGTCATTCAATGTTTTGGCTTCTTGCGAAGTTGTATCTTTGAGTTTGGCTAACGATATCATGCCATAATCTTTCGCATTGCGATGTGCCATTTCCGCGATATGACGGAATTCCTGCTGCCATCCCTGAATAATGTGATCGTGCTGCTGTTCCGCCGAACGCTTGGTTTCTTGCTCCAGATTTGCAGTGAATTGCTGATTATACAGGTAAAGCGTAAGTAAGAGCGGCAATGTGATGGCTAAAAGTAGATATAGAAGCACCCGGAGTTGGGAGCGCTTACCTACATATGCGAGCAGCGCTGACATAAATCACCTAACGTTTCATGTAAAATATGGAGCCTACTCAATTATCATCGCATATTGGAAATTTTTCCATCTCTATTTTGTAAATAAGTCGATATCATCGATATATTCGCTTGCACAGGCCTTGTTTCTCTCGTGTATGTCGATTTCTGCTCTTCTGTCAAGAAAGTAGACGTCACTAAGTTAAGCCACCCGCTGGTAATATAGCTGCTCAAAGAGCGCTGGGGACATGTAACCAATTGTGCTATTCGACCTTGTCCGGTTGTAAAAGAACTCAAGATACCTGTACAGCTTTTGCTGGGCTTCTTGTTTTGTCTTGAATTTTGGGCTGCTGTAGATGAATTCACGTTTCAAGATGCTATGAAATGCCTCGATACAGGCATTGTCATAACAGTTACCTTTTCGACTCATACTGGGCGTTATACCGTAGGTTTCTAGCTGGCTACGGTACTCCTT
>NZ_LYPC01000027.1:0-294 GCF_001700435.1 Paenibacillus pectinilyticus | reverse complement strand
AATTTTGGGCTGCTGTAGATGAATTCACGTTTCAAGATGCTATGAAATGCCTCGATACAGGCATTGTCATAACAGTTACCTTTTCGACTCATACTGGGCGTTATACCGTAGGTCTCTAGCTGGCTACGGTACTCCTTGGAGGCATACTGAGAGCCTCAGTCGGAATGGTGGATGAGGTCTTTACCAGGTTTCTTGACGCTATGAGCCTGTTTTAGTGCATCTAAGACGAGGTCTGTTGTCATTCGGTCGCTCAGTTTCCATCCAACAATTTGCTTCGTGTAAAGGTCCAAAATA
>NZ_LYPC01000026.1 GCF_001700435.1 Paenibacillus pectinilyticus | reverse complement strand
ACTCGTTGTTCAGTTTTCAAAGATCAATTTCTTTCGCTCACTGCCGTGTTACCGAAGCAGCGAGAAGTAATATACCATGTTGATTTTCTAAATGCAAGCTTTATTTTTAATTTCTTTTTTTCGTTACCAGCCTGTCTTGCGGCCGAGTGATAATATAGCATGGATGGCAAATACATAGCAATGTTTTATTTTTCCAATTACAAAAAAGTTTATTCGCATCTGCCACACCAGCTACGACTTCGGTTATTTTGAAATCAAACACGCTCGCTTAACTTGGGAACTGCCTCGGCACGCCCCCCATAATATTGGGTACCTAATACGCCTGCAACAATCAATAACGAACCCACGATGTGATACACGGTTATTTGTTCTCCAAGGAACATGGCACCAGCGGCAATCGTAACAATCGTAGATAGATTGGTGAATACACTCATCTGGGATGCTGCTATTTTGGACAGGACATATGAAGATGACAATGCAGTAACTAAGGAAGACACCAAACCTAAGAACAGCGTGGACACAAGGAAGAGCGGCTGAGAAAGCGGTGTGAGCATGGCTTCGAATGTTCCTGATGTCATGTGCGTAAATAAAGATACGATCAGAAAGACCCCAAATCCGGTGCTTAACATCATATAACTGATTTCAGCAGGGCTAAATTGTTTGGATAGAGAACGCGCCATCACACTATATCCAGCAAATGAGACACAAGTCAGAATTAACAACGAGATTCCCGTTATATTAGAGATGTTTAACCCGCTTCCTTTCATCACAAAGATAAAGACAACGCCGAACACGGAGCAGAAGATGGAAAGCTTTTGGCCGAGGTTCGTGACTTCCTTCAGAAAAATCGATGCACAGATCATGGTGACAATCGGCGTGAATGCGTACAATATCCCCGCTTCTGCGGCTGTTGTATGCTGTAGACCATAGGCTTGCAAAGTGAAAAAGCCCAGTGGGTACATGGCCGAGAGAAGTAAGGCTTTGCCGATCGGCTTGCCCCGGTAGTTTAGTTTGACGAGGCCTACTACTACAGGTATTGAGATTCCAAGGAACGAAGCGGCAAAACGATACATGAGCGTGTCGAGGGGTTGCGCGTAGTCCAGCGCGATTTTGGCAAATAAAAAAGAGAATCCAATGATCACCGCATTAAGCACGGCTAACGCATAAGCTAGTTTAATTCCTCCAGATGGTTGCATAGCTTTCCACTCCTATTCCAAGTATGATACGTTTAAGTTGGCTTATGGCCTACTAACAGCATACGATGATTAGGGGTGCGCAGCTCTCCTTTTACGTAGCAACTGTACCGGTACAATTCCAAGGTGAAGATCGGAGATACAACCTTCCATGTATAAATACTTCCTCATTGTGAATGCCATCGAGCAACAGCTTGAACAAGGGCATATCAGAGCTGGGCAGAAGCTTCCTTCTATTAGAGACTTATCCCACAGCTTTGCTTGCACGAAGAGCACTGTCATTCGAGCCTTGACCATTCTGGAAAGTCGCCATCTTATTTATTCCATACCGCAGAGCGGCTATTACGCTGTTCAACAAAGAGCAGGAGCCATAGACGCATCTGAAAATAGGATCTTTGATTTCTCCTCGGCTGCTCCCGATCCAGACTTGTTTCCTTATTTGGATTTCAAACATTGTGTGGATAAGGCCTTCGATATGTACAAAAATGAACTATTCGCTTACGGTACACCGCAAGGGCTGCCCTCGTTATTAAAGCTGTTGAGTAAGCATTTGGCTAACTATCAAGTGTTCACGAAGTCCGACCACATCCATGTTACTTCAGGTGTTCAACAGGCACTGTCGATCTTATCCCTGATGCCGTTCCCGAATCAAAAACGCGGCATTCTAATCGAGCAGCCTAGTTATCATCTATTTATTCAACTAATAGCGAGCTATCAGATTCCTGTGCATGGCATTGCCAGATCCGTGGAAGGTATTGATTTAGACGAGTTAGAGCATCTTTTTCGTACAGAAGATATCAAGTTCTTCTATACAATGCCTCGGTTTCACAACCCGCTGGGATGTTCCTACTCGGAAAGCACCAAAAAAGCGATTGCTAAGCTAGCAAAACGCAACGATGTGTATATCGTCGAAGACGATTATTTGGCGGATCTGGAGCAAGATTCGAAGTCCGATCCGATCTATGCTTACGATTCATCCCACGTCATTTATTTAAAAAGCTACGCTAAAATTCTGTTTCCTGGACTGCGAGTTGGGGTCGCCGTGCTCCCTCCGGATCTCGATGACACTTTCCGAACGTTCAAAAAGGTTTCCGATATTGATAGCCCTATGCTATCCCAAGCTGCCTTGGAGATTTATATCCAAAGCGGGATGTTTGAACGACGCCAGCGGAAAATCAGGGATGCCTATTCCGAGCGATTGGTGCACTTGCATAACTCCTTAACCGCTAATAGTAATGGCAGCTTCACGGTAAGTACTCCTCTGTTATCAGGTGTACACACCCATATTGAATTGCCAGCTCACATGCCGATCCCCCTTTTGCTCGAAAGATTACGAAAGAAACAGGTGCTGATTCAGAACCTTGCGCCTTATTATTTACCTGGCTTTGATCAGATGGCGCTGCTATCGCTAAGCATTACAAGGGTAGCCGATGAGCGAATCGATGCAGGGGTACAAATCATTGCCCATGAGATTAAGCATATGATAGGACAGATGAAGCTAGGAAGAAATCGATAATCTGCCAAGGGTATATAAGAAAAAGCTGAGTATTGGACACCTCGACACCAGCGGCCGAACTTATTGTCCAATACTCTGCCCTCATGGGACTACGGTGTGATCGTTAACTTAGGTTGGTCACTGCTCGTTGTACTTTCACTCGATGCATAAGAAACATTGCCATTGGAGTTCACAGCTGACGTACTGTACACCCGGATGGAAAGCTTTTTGCCGGTGGACATAGCGGCTTGCACTTGAGATGTGACGTTAATGGTAATCGGCGTGCCCGCGGTGATTGTATACGTTCCTAGCACTGTACTGGAGGAAGGCTTCGTATCCCAAGTGATAGCTCCTTCTGTCCAAGTGTTATCGCTGACCAGCGCTACTTCATTCTGAATACCGCTCATTGCAGCAAACGTTGGCATCAACCTGATTGTCGCTCCCAATACAGTGCCGCTATAACTGCTAAAATCAAATTTAAAATAGCCATCACGTTTGTAGCTGGTTAAATCGTTCTTGGTATCAACAGTCACAGCCGTTGTTCCAGCTTGGTTCGTTGCTGAATAAGTGCCATCTCTCACATTCGCATCATCGACAGCCACCCACGCAGTTGGGCTCGTTAAGATGACGCCTGCTCCATTATAGGCTCCGCGATTAGGAGCCGCTGAAGATGACACGGTGTTACCCCAATAATCTTTGCCCCCATTGCTGCTCATTAGAACTCCGGAGGTTAAGGCAGGCGAACCCGTTCCTAGTTTATAGCCATTGACCGTACTTAAACCAATACCTCCGCTACCTGCCCCTGCTAGCAGTGGATCCGTCGTTAACTTATGAGCATCCGTTGGCTCACTGGCTGGGTGATTTCCATAGAAGAGGTTATAGTCATACACATCATTCGCTTTTACCGAATATCCGCCGGAGCCCGCGTTATAGACGATATTGTTTTTGAAATAAATCGGATTACTTCCGGCAAGCCCTGTTGTTATACTGGTGCTCAAGCTAGAACCGATATAGATCGTATTATTATAAATTTGGCTGTTTAGGGGTGTGTAACCGCTATTGAACTGTAAAATACGTGCACGATCATTCTGGCTGATATTATAACGGACGATCATATTGTCATTCCGAATCGATCCATTCCCCATCACGAGCAGGAAGCCGCCTTCATTATCATGGCTGTAATTGTACTGAACCGTACAACCCGTCAAGTTGAAATCACAGTCAAAGCCTTGACCGTCATTCGTTGTTTTGGTGTTATAGGCTTCGTTATACTGCATGACAGGACTCGTGCTGTTAATGGCCCAGATGGCCACGTCGAAATTCGTATCCCGAGCATGTGCCTTGTTCACCACGTTATATTGAATCAGGCCATTAATGGAAGCACGCATGACGATACCGTCTCCGCCAATATCATTCAACGTGTTATTGCTAATGACTAGATTCGTATACGGTTCAAAATTGCCGGAACCATCGTTGTTCCCCCAAGAGCTGCCGTTGCTAATCCCTGTACGGTCTGTGCGCTCAATCGTATTACCATCAATGAGAACGTCATTCCATTTGGTCCTTACTGCCGTACCCGATACAGTAACTAAGATCCCTCCAGTCACCTTCAAGGCATCCGTATTCGTTCCTGTGACATCATGGATATACATATTTCGGATATAGAAATGATTATAGGTGCCGACATCCTGCGCTTCCACTTTGACCCCATATCGGTCTCCCGCTGAAGCGGATGTATTCGTAACTTCCAGTGAATTCATTTCCCAATATTGTTGGTTATAAAAATACACTGTGGCCCCTGTTAAGCCATTGCCATTGATGATTGGCTTGCTTCCTGTGCCGTAGGCATCAATTGTAATCGGTGAGCCTGCGGAGCCTGATCCTAGCGGATGCAGCTGTCCCGTCCAGACGGAGCCAGATTTAAAAAGGATTTTATCCCCTGGGAGAAATGTCGTGCTGTTGACTTTGGTTAATGACTGCCATGCGGCGCCCGTGCTTTGCCCATTGTTGCTGTCACTCCCTCCGGATGCATCGACATAATAGGTCGTGTTGTTCGCATATGCGGTTGCCACCAGTGCTGGCAACGATAATACGACCGTCAGCAGGAGTGTGAAAATAAGACCGACCGATAAGCAAAGTCGAAGTGTTAGGGATCTTCGCATTATTCATTCTCCTCTACGTTTCAATGTAATCGCTTGCAAATTGCATCATTTCATTCATTGCGGTTTATTGCAGCTTCATTTTTTGAAATACAGCGTCCACGATCCTCACTTGTGCAGCTTCCATCATCTGCTTCACTTTCTCTGCGTACTTGGCGTCCAACGCGCGCTGCTTTTGATCATCTGTTAACATGCCACTAGCGTTATCCTCACCCCCTTTCGGTGCCGTCTTCTCTTGAAAAGATGCTTTCACTTTAAGTACCAAGTTAGAAAACACATAATTATAATAACCTCGCTCGTCGTATTGCTTGGGACCGTAGATGACTTGGTTATTCTTCAAAGCCTCTTTCCTGCGTTGATTCTCCTTCGTCCAATTACCTAAGAAGGCCGAATAACTCAGATCATCCACAAGGCTGTATTGCTGGGCTAAAAGCTGTTGAACTTTGACCTCTTTCAATTGTTCTAGGGCTGATTGTTTCACTTTCTCAATCGGCACCTCACCATGAAAGCTCGTTGTCCAGAAGGAGGGTGAGTCATCCGAGTTATAGGTTTGTTTGAAATATGCTGCGACCTGAGCCTTTACTCCGTTCATAAATAACTGAAGCTCGCGCTCGTCTATGGGAGAATCATTGATGTAGGCCACGGTCTCATAAGCAGGACTCGCTAAGGAGTGATTCTGCCGAGCGGCGCAGCCTGAGCAAATAACAATGATTAGCATTAACACAGTTAGGAACGTCATTTCACTGCTTCTTTGGGACATACTTGCTGATTCTCCTCCCCGATATCCTCCAACTGAACGGGAGACGCTATTGCCGCTCCGTCATCTTGAAAGTCCAATCGCCGTGTCGCACAGTGTGACGTAGCTTAAATTGGATGCGGTACAAGCTTTCGCCCCACACGCGAGTCAAACTCTCGTCTTTCACCGAGATAAGTTCAAACGCTGCCTCCCACTGCTCAGTGTCATAGGCCAGCCAAAGTTGATTGTGATCACGATCCTGCAGGCGTAAGCATCCGGGGTTGATAAGTTCAGGCTTCTGGGTCGACATCATGTGCAACTGAATGCCATCTGTTGGCTCGGCAAATGAGCACACTTCTCTTAGCTCGATTGTGGGTTCAGCTCCTCTGTGCAGCGTCAGGCTGCGATGCCAGTTTCGCACACCCGCTTCAGCTGGGTAAGCCTGCGACATATTTAACCCGAAGCGAACCCCGTCTTCACTGTGCTCATACGTTACATCTTCAGCCCGAAAGGAACGGCCTTCCTTTTGCTCAAAACCGTTAATGACTGGCACATTATGATAGCCGGATTGCATCGTCCAAATCTCATACCGCTGCGGGCTGAATGTCTTGTATGTGTACGTCTCTACCCCGATGTCGATCAAGAACGGCTTGCCATTCACATACACCACAAAATGTCCAATGTCATTATGATTATGACTCTCATCGTTGTGTCCGCCCTTGATCGCTGCGTATAAGCCATGTGAAGAGCCTTCCTTTTGTCTTGCCGCCATTACCTGCAGATTCGGAAACCAAGCCTCTTGAATGAAAGGTGGCGGCAGCGCAGCCTCCGATTGGATACTTGTGAAGCTCAATAGGCTGATCATTTCTTGGAAAAATGAGTTCCCTTTCCTCGTGCGATCAGGTACTTGATAATGATGAAAGCCATGCTGCCCCAAAGCACGCAGTCGGTCGTCGTTAATCCGTGAGCCATACAAATGAACCAACGCGTAATCCTGCGAAGCGATCGCAGCGCCGTCTGCGAAGTTAACAAAGTAGGCATCGTCAATGAACATCTTGTAGACGAACTGACCTAGCTTCTGAATCAACGGTTGGTCGTAGACCTGCAACGCGCCATCCGATGCACGATACATTAACTCTAAATTAACGAATAGCATGCCTGCTGCTCTAGCCCAATACGTTGAGCCTTCATCACAACCGCCATCCTCAAATTGCACCTCCAGATATCTATCGAGGCTTCGGAGTACCTTATCTACTAGCAATAACTTCCGTTCAGGCTCCATGTCTTGCAGCAGAAGGACTGTTAACATGTTGGCATTACACCACGGATTCCAATTATTCACCTCTCGTTCGCCAAAGCCCATCCACCAGAAGTCATCTCTACTTATGTAAGGAGTGACGATCCGACGCTCTAGCTCCACGCGAATACGTTTACGAATAAGAGGGGAAACGGCATCCAAGGGTGCCTTTAACTGATGAGACGTCCACGCCAAGAGGGCTGCGGTTTCACCCGCCGTCAGGTCAAACAAGGGTTCCTCGATATCCGAAAGCAGCTCCCCGGGCTGCAAGGATAAATAATGGTGGGCCGGGGCGCACCAAGTCGTCTGCTCACAGATGAGCCACACGACGTTGATGATTTCCCGCAGGAATCGGCCCTCTGCTTCTAGGCATTCAGCGATTAGCAATGTGCAAAGGGCGGCACGCCTTTCTGATTCAACGGTATCGTACGGTTGACGGCTGCCCTCTTCAAAGTAGGCCATAAACGCGGTAGCACGCAAAGAGGGCCATTCATAGTTCAGGTAGGACTCCGCTTGCGTCACCCAAGCTTGTTGCAATACCAAGGGCACGCTCATCCAGGCCTCGCGATCAGCTAGCTCTGGGAAGATGCGTCCCTCCACCGCTTTACCGAACACATGTTCTTTTATGTCAGAAATGGTTATAAAATCAGTTAACTTCATGTCTCTGCTGCCTCCTTGGCATGGTAAAACAAAGACTGCCTCATCAGCCATTACGCTACGAATGTGACAGTCTTTGAATACAATCTTGCATGTTGATTGACGATTATTTAATAACGTCGGTATATTGCTTCTCGATCTCATTGGCGCCAGCTGCTCTCGCCTTTTTCACATAATCATCAAAAGAATCCACGGATTGCTCGCCGGTAATGATCTTGATGTAATTCTCAGTCGTCAGCTTCTGCAAGTCCGCTGTATACTTCCCTGAAGCCTCAACACTCGGCAGGTAAGATGGCGGCGTCCCAGTTCCTTTCGTTTTATCCGCTACGACATATTTCGCTTTAAATAACTGTTTGGCTACATCAGGGTTTTGCGTGTACATACCAAAGGTGCCCACACCGCGTTGTGCTGTTTCCGTTGGATTTTTGAGCTTGGAAGCTACAGAACCATCCGCATTAATGACATAATCCTTATCCTTGATACCGTAGTTGGCCAACATGTAATAATCCTTATCGGTTACGAGCGTATCTAGCATTTTCAAAATCGTATCCAGCTTTCTCGGATCTTTCGCTGCGTTCTTCGTAATGACTAGCGTTTCGTTATTATAGCCCCAAATGTTCGCGCCATAGGCCTTGCCATCCGGACCCTTGATCGCTTTACCCAGCGTCCAGGTTTCATCGTACTTCGCATCTGGCTTCACTTTGAGGAACTCTTGATAAACCGGCCCACCTTTATCCCCCTCCGTAAGCGGCGGTGTCCAGTGGTAGAACATCACGTTGCCCGTTACACCAACACGGTTGTTGATAAAGGCATGGGACGTTGCCCAATAGCCGCCCTTGTTCTCACCTGTGACGAACTCCGGATCGATGACGCCGTCTTTGTACCATTTGGCCAGCAGCTTCAGGCCTTCTTTCATTTCTGGCTGGATGGCATCCATCAGCACTTTATTATCCTTAACGGTGTACCAGAGGGCTGAGTAAGGCGTAGTCCCTTTGATTACATCGGTCGGGATAGGGCCAAAGGCACCAAGAACGGTTTGCATCGCCGTACTGGAGAGGCCGTAGGTGTCTTTTTTACCATTTTTATCCGGGTCATTGTTCGTAAATTTGTACATCGCATCTTCAAACTCCGCTAGCGTTTCAGGTACCTTGGTGATACCCACATTCTTAAGCCAATCCATGCGCCATACGAGGCTGGTCGGATATGTTCCGTCCAATTGGAAGGCGGACAAGCCGTAGTTTTTGCCTTTATACATACTGGAACGGAAAGCTGAACCTGAGGTATCGTTATCCTTGATCAGTTTGTAGTAATTCGGCGCTTTCTGCTTGATCATATCGACCGGAATTTCTGCGGCCACACCGCTATCCACAAGTTTAGATAACTCGAAGCCCTTCAGTCTTAAAATATCTGGAATTTCCCCCGAAGCCATGCGAACGTTGAACACTTCACTATATTTCTGTGAATCAGCTGTCCAGACATTGATTTTCGCATTAAAGCGTTTGGACAGTTCTTGCAGCACTTCAGAATTCGGATCGGGTGCTACATCGTTGATGTTATAGCCTGCCCATTCAATCGTAACCGGGGTATCATTCTTAGCTGCCGATGTTGCTGTTGCTGTCGCACCTGTCGCTGCGGGTGCTGGCGAACTTGTTGCTGTGGTTCCTGCACTGCTGCTGCAGGCGGTTAAACTTCCTACTAACACTGCTGTGCTCACCCAGCTGCCTACATGACGAATTACGTTTCGTTTCATTTTTTAGACCCTCCTAGACATGTATGTTAGTGAACCATCCCCTGGATAGAGGCTGGGATTAACCTTTCAATGAGCCGATCATGACGCCTTTGACGAAGTATTTTTGCAGGAAAGGGTAAACAATTAGCAGGGGAATCAGTGAAACCATGAGCGCAGCCATCTTCATCGTGTCAGTGTTAGCATAGATCGTATTGGCGGCCTCGACAGCCTGTGGCTCGGAGCCCTCGAACATAATTTTGCGAAGGACAAGCTGTAGAACGGCTTTCTTCGAATCCTTCAGATAAATCATGGCATTGAACCACTCATTCCAGTGGTAAACCATCGTCCACAGCCCCACAGTTGCGAGGATCGGGATCGAAATCGGTAAGATGATGCGCATCAAAATGACGAACTCATTCGCCCCATCAATTCGAGCTGACTCTTGGATCTCTTCGGGCAGCGACATGAAGTAATTGCGAATGATCAGCATCGTAAACGTATTGATTGCGACAGGCAGTACAAGCGCCCACACACTGTTATAGAGACCGACACCTTTGACAATCAGGTAGGTCGGGATCAAACCACCGCTGAAAAACATCGTGAATACCATGAAAATCGTCCAGAACTTGCGATGTACCAGGTTCTTCTTCGATAAGGGATAGGCTGCTAGAATCATCAGCGTCATGGAGACGATAATCCCGAGAATGACCCGAACGATTGTATTCTGGTACCCTGTCCAGATCTGCTGATAGGCCAGTATTTTACGATAACCATCCCAATCGAATTTGAGTGGAATTAAGTGAATGCCATAGCTGCTGACGACATCTGGCGGGCTCATCGAAACCGTGACGACCTGCATGAACGGGATGATGGTCAGTAAACTTAATAGGATGAGTGTTACATATACGACGGTATCTACGAAGATATCTTCCACGGTTCGTTTCTTTTTCTTGCGTTTTGTTGCTATGTCCATGTGCGGATCACCTACCATAAGGAATAGTCATTGGTTTTCTTTGCTACATAATTCGTAAGAAGGATGAGGATGAAGGCAATCATATTTTTAAACAAACCGACCGTTGTTGCGAAGCTGTAATCACCTTTCACAAGTCCGATCTGATAGGTATAGGTCGAAATGACATCACCTACGGAAAGAACCGAAGCGTTCAGTAAATTGTAAATTTGGTCAAAATCATCATTGATGATGCCGCCTACCGCGAAAATAAACATGATCGTCACCACCGGCATAATGGAGGGGAGCGTGATGTTCCAAATTTTCCGAAGCCGACCTGCCCCATCCATATCCGCCGCATCGTACAGTTCTGGATCAACGCTTGTAATCGCTGCCAGATAGATGATCGTCGACCAGCCTACTTCCTTCCATATGGAGGAAAGGACTAGAATGGACCGGAAATACGTCTCACTTGTAACGAAGAGAATCGGCTTATGGCCTAGATCCATGATGATCGCATTGATCAATCCTCGTGTCGGTGACAGAAATTCAATCACGATCCCGCCGAGAATTACCCAGGAAATGAAATGCGGTAAATACGTGATCGTTTGAACCGCTTTTTTGAAAAACACAAGGCGTACCTCATTGAGAATGAGACAGAGAATGATCGGCGCCGGGAAGCCAAAAATCAATTTATACGTGGAAATAATAAGCGTGTTCTTCAGAACCGGGAGAAAGTAAAGCCCAGTAAATAGCTCCTTAAAATGGTCAAGTCCAACGAATTCACTGCCTGACACACCCTTCAGCGGGTAATAATTCTGAAAAGCAATGACGATCCCATATAAAGGGGCGTAATGGAATATGAGGTAGTACGCGATGACCGGAATCAGCATGAAGAAAAAGTATTTCTGCTTCCAATAGAGCTTGCTTGCACGTTCTTTCGTTACATGCTGCTGCACACGATCCTTGACTTCTCGTGTAACGATAATTGCATTACTTTCCATGCCTTTCCTCCTGTTCATGTATTTTGTCTGCGCTTCGATGCCCTTATCGTACGGCCTATACCGTGTTACCGACAACGGATATTCTCTTTACCGATGTGCTGTTTTTTTTACCTCTTGTGGTGAAACGCGGTTAAAACGCTCCATTTAGCTACCCAATGACAGTTATTTTTACTTGTGCTGTTTTTTTGCCATGTTGGAAAGAAAAAGCTGCAATGCCTAGTGCATCGCAGCTTTTATGAGGAATAGCTAACTCCCGAGGCTATCTCGATAGCTTTTGGGCGTACAACCGAAGTTCTCTTTAAACACATTCGCAAAATAACGGGGACTTGTGTAGCCAAGCTTTGCTGCAATCTCTTTGATGGATAAGTCCGACTCACGGAGGAGGCTTTCGGCGTGTTTCATTTTGATCCCAGCCACATGCTCTGAGAAATTCGATCCCATGACCGATTTATAGATCCGACTCACATAGCTCGAATTCATATGGATGCCCTCACTCAAGGACGATAAAGAGATTTCGTTGTAAATATTTTGCTCAATGTAAGCGAGAATCTGACGTTCTAAGGCCGTGCCTGGATCATCTTCCGTCGCATCCGCCGTGTGGAAGTCCATAATTTGTACCGCTACGCCAGTAAGCCAGTCTGTCAGATCGGCGACATTGTCCATCTTGCGGCCATAGTCCCGAATGTCATAGCCAAGGAAGCGCTCCAGATCGATGTCCATGGCAATCGCAGTCGTACGGATAATCGAAATGGCATCGAATACGGTATTCCGGCAGAAATCAATGTGATACCTCCCGGATACAAGACCCTTCCGCAAAATATCAAGAATAGAAGCAACCATTTCCTGATTCCGATTTCGCACCGCAACAGACAGTTGCTCGATAATTTGAAGACCGCTCCCATGATCTTTGCGCTGCGCGATCGCCAGATCCTCATAGGATATGCACGACTCCGCAGGCATAATGAAGGCATAGTTTAAGCACTCGCATGCTTCTGTATAGGATTGAGCAATATGGCTATAAGCGTGATCATATTCTCTGCCAAAGCCGAGCACGAACTTCCCTTTCATCTGCCCGCTTATGCTATTGTGAATTTGTACTTTATCCAAAACGTGCGAATAGTTGAGAATAACAATAATATGACCCGCGTTATCCATGGTTGAGCATAGTCCGTAATCCCCGAGTTCCTCCACCTGTTGGAGCATGCTGTACTGAATCATCATCTCATTCTTCAGGCCAATGCCCTCCGTGCCAAAAATCTTAAGCGCCATACAGGCTGTTTTTTCCCGATCAAAAGGCAACTGCAGCACTTTTTCCATATTCACAACTTGCGGATCGGATTGATCAAGATCGCCTTGAAGCAGGCGCATGATGAATTTATCACGAATGATCGGCTTGTTCGTCTCCATTTGATGATTCAAATCGGTGATCGTATGGGAAACGCGATCCATCACTTGATGAAGCATCGTAAATTCATTCTTCCCAGCTTGTTCTTGGCCATCGGACTGACCCAGATTACGGATCGTTTGGATGATGCTGCGCATCGGCTTATTAGCCCAGTGGGTCATATAAATCGAGAACAGTAAGCTTACCGTAAGCAAGATAATTGTGGTAATCAGCAAGTAATGCTTGAGCTGCTTCGACTTCTGATATAACGTATCAATCGAAATCACAGAAACATATTTCCAATTGTTATACTTGGACTTCGCATAGGAAACGACACTTTGAACACCGTCCACAGAAGCTTCAAAGGTTCCAGCGTCTTGGTTATGCAGAAGTGACGTGATGTAATCCTTCTGACTGAAATTCTGACCAACCTGTTGGCTATCACTATGTACAAGCACTTTTCCTGTCTCATCTACAATGAACAAAGTTTCGCCATCCGTTGGAGAGGATTGAATGAGATTGTGAATGGCGCTTTCTTTAATATTAATGGCGACGACAGCTTGCCGGTTCGCTAGGCTGTCAATCAGCGGAATGTTCGATAAATAGGTGATTACCGACGTATTCAACGGTGGGATGATACGCGGAGGCAGCCACCGATTCGGCGTATTCATGGTCCGTAGAACATTGATCCATTCTTCGTCTAGGCTCTTTCGGGAGCCTTCGGAATCCAAGTAGGAGTTATATTTATCATTGATATAGATATTCCCAGCTGTATACCAGACTTCGACAGATTGCAAGAAATTCAGCTTATAGGGGATGTCCGTCAAAAAGTTACTAACCTCGGCGATTTTGAAGCCGTTGCCGCTAATATCATGGGTTAGCGGATAGGCAAGCACTTCATTGCTAGGAATGTCAGAAAAGTAAATATTCACCAATCTAATGACGCGATCGAGAATCGTTTCATCAACGGCGTATTTCAGCTTGCTTACGTCTTGGGTACTCTGTCTGTTGATTTCTTGATTATAAGCGGAAGAGAAATAATGAATATAAACGAGTTGAGGAGCTAGCGAAAGGATGATCACGAGCAAGATGTTAAACAAGAGGATTCGTGAATAAATCGTGCTCATCCTGGCTCGGATGTTGAACATGGAACACCTCCTTGCAAGGTGGGGTAGTTGCGGGCAGATAGTTGCGGCAACATCAATATAAAGCGTTTTCAAAAGCAACCTCTTCTACTATATCACAAAATTGCGGCTTGTCATGGGGGAGCGTGAAAAGTCGCATCAAGCTGATCTAAGCACAAACTTTCTAAGGTCTTATTGACGGTTGGACGAAGAAGAACAAAAAGAACCAAGAGATTTCTCTTGGCTCTTCCTAAGATTCGAATTATTAGGCCTTCCCTTACTTCTTCACAGTTGCGTACCAATCGTTTACTTCTTTATAACTTGTGTCTCCGCCTGATGATTTGAATTTTTGTTGGAATGCTTCGATACCTGTTATGGGTTCAACTCCGAAAATTAACTTCGTCGTATAGTCTCCAACCATCGTGTTCAGTTGTGCGAAGTTCTTCGAAAACTCCGGTAAGAAAGGAGCAAAACCTAACGGATCCTTAATTCTAGTATTCGCTGGTTGAATGGTATTCATGAAGTTCCAACCATCGAATAAACGCATATCTTTACGCACACGTGCTTGCCAGTAAGTCGGGTAGATTTTATCATCCGTACCCGTCAAGAAGTTGTTGGCTTGATTTCGCTCATCGGTAAAGATGGGTTGAATTGGCGTATAAGCGCCATCTTTTAACGTGTAATGCTTATTTTCCTCACCAATTGCCATCGTTCTGAATGTATCTTTCTCCAGCTTGGCGTTCATCCATTTGATTGCATCTTCCGGATGTTTAGAAGCTTTGGGAATAAACGTAATCCGGTCGAAACCTTGTGAAGCGCCTAATCCAATTTTTCCGTCTTTCCCTTTTAATGCCGGGATATAATTAGCTTTAGCTGTAGGAATATTTTTGTTCAAGGCATCCATAATCGTAGGTATGTCAGCCCAGTGAAGCAAAATCATACCTGCTTTTCCACTTGTAAATTTCTCTTTAGCGGTAGCATCTTTGTTAGCTGCGAACTCTTTATCTAGCAAGCCCTGTTTAAAAAGGTCAGAAGCAAAACTTACATAATCTTTGTATCCAGGGTCTAAAATTCGAGGTGTTAGCTTGCCGTTTAAGTCATTCCAAACGTTAGGTATACCGAACGCACCGATAATATTAGGAATGAGCGGAGCATCCCCTCGTACGGTAAATGGAATATTTTTATCTCCGTTTCCGCCAGGATCCTTCTCTTTGAAGGCTTTAAGAACAGCAACAAGCTCATCTGTTGTTGTAGGCGCTTGCATTCCTACTTTGTCAAGCCAATCTTGACGTATGAATAAGCTTTCACCTACAAATGAGATCGTTGTAGTTGGTATTGCGTAAAGCTTACCATCTACTTTTGCAGCCTCAAGGGCAGCAGGGTCTATAGCAGCTTTAATATTGGGTCCATATTTATCGATCAGCGGCCCTAAGTCCGTTAAAGCCCCTTTTTTCGCATAATCGGCATATAACGCTTTGAAATCTGTACCGCCTGCTGTTGTAATTGCGTCATAGGGTTCGCCGGAAGCAATTAAGATGTTCAATTTATCTTGCGGCTTGTCCTGTGGCAGCATATCATATTGCACTTTATACCCTGTTGTTTGTTCTAAGTATTTAGCAACGGGATACGTGTTGTAATCATCCTTTTGCCAAATTTGAAGCGATTTCAACTCTGGCTTTGGACCAGCTGAAGCAGTAGCTACAGCCGTTGTTGTACTTGCTGGAGCTGTGCTGCTTCCTGTATTTGTACTTTTGGAAGAGCAAGCGACAAGAGATGTTACAGATAAGCTTGCTGCAACAGCTACTAGCATCACTTTTTTGTTTTTTAACATGTGTAAACCTCCCTAAGTCTTGTGTTTAATATATCATTAAACCCTTGATGCTCGCATCATAGGCGGTTAATGCAAATTTACCCTTTTACAGATCCAATAAGTACACCTTTGACAAAATGCTTTTGCAAATACGGATACACGAGCAGCATCGGAATGATCGATGCAATGACAGTGGCAGCGCGAATACCTTCCGGTGATACGTTCATCATATCGTCAACACTTTTGTTTACAGCACTAGAGCTGTCTGCATCCATGACAATATCGCGCAAATAAAGCTGCAATGGCTTAAGGCCAGCGTCATTGATGTAAAGCATCGGATTAAAAAAGTCATTCCAGAAGTAGACTGCATAGAAAAGAGCAATGGTCGCAATAACTGGAACACTTAGGGGAAGAATAATTCGGAATAGAATTGTAAAATTACGAGCGCCATCCATTTTGGCTGATTCTTCAAGTGCCTCTGGCAAGGATTCATAATAACTTTTGATAACTAGCATATTGAACACACTAATCAATGCAGGCAGCATTAGCGACCATAAGCTATTGATTAAATGTAGTTTCTTCATCAGCAAGTAATTCGGAATAATACCGCCATTGAACATCATCGTGAAGATAAATAGCACCATAATAATCGAAATACCGGGAAGATGTCTTTTCGACAATGGATACGCTGTAAGTGCCGTTATCACAATTGCAAGCACAGTACCTACAACGGTAATTAGGATAGATACCCCTATGGAGTGAAGAAACTGACTGGAGGACACCACATATTTCATCGTATCTAGCTGAAAACCGATTGGGAAAATCCCTACTTTTCCAGATATCACCGCCGATTCATCACTAATCGCTTTGGATAAAATATTCGCTAATGGCAGCAATGTCGCTAAGCCGCAGAGCAGTAGAACGAGATAAATACAGATGTCAAAAGTCCAATCGCTAAGTGTTTTTTTATGCATGGTCTTCAGTACCTCCTACCATATGCTTCGCTTAATCAGCTTTTTACTAAGTTCATTACCGCCCACGATTAGGATAAATCCAACAAGAGAGTTGAATAACCCGACTGCTGTGCTAAAGCTATAATCCTGTTGACCAAGCCCCTGACGGTAAACGAATGTACCGATGACATCACCGGATTGATAGACGACTGAGTTGTACATGGTCAGAATTTGTTCCGTACCGGCTTCAAGCAAGTAGCCCATACGTAAAATTAAGATCAGCACAATCGTTGGCACAATACCTGGCAATGTAATATGAAACATTTGTCTGATGCGGCCTGCACCATCAATGGAAGCAGCCTCATACTGTTCCTGCTCAATACCTGCGATAGCTGCAATAAAGATAATGGCATTCCAGCCCGATTCCTTCCAACCTGCTGTAAATACGACCACACTTCGGAAAAAATGATTGTCTAGAAAGAAGGAAATCGGTGTCCCACCAAACCACTGAATCACGTTATTCACTAAACCGCCCGAAGGGGACAAGATATTGATAAATAAACCAGATATGATGACCCATGATAAGAAATGCGGAAGAAATATGATTGTTTGAATCGTCTTCTTAAAGATTGCCTTTCGAACCTCATTTAAGAAAAGCGCGATAACGATCGGAATCGGAAAAAGAAGCACAATTTTATAAACGCTGATTAACAAGGTATTTTTGAAAACCTGATAAAACTCTTCCGAATGAATCAGCTTCTCAAATTGATCCAATCCCACCCATTTGCTTCCCATAAAACCATCAAAAATATTGAAGTCTTGAAAAGCAATGACAATCCCATACATAGGCGCATATTTGAATAAAAGCAAAAATAGTATCCCTGGCACTAATAATAGGTATAAATCATAATTGGTCACAATTAGCTTCCAACGGCCGCTGCCTTTTGTTCTTGGCTTGGCGTGAGCAACTGTTGTTCGTTCAGTCTCTGTCAGTGTTACGCGCATGAATGGCTCACCTCCGTGTTCTTATAGGATAATTATATCGATCACCAGAGGCCGCTTGTAGATGGTAATCTTTCTGTTTCTGGTGCATTCTTATGATCTTTCGCGAAAAAAAAGCCGACCTCTTTCTTACAGAGGCGGCTTGTCTTAAGACTATTATTATTGATAGGAAGCTTGCTTATAAAAGACAACATTTTGGTTGCTTAGCGCGTTGTGAAGCGCTTCGATCGAAATCTCTCGTACCGGGCATGCTTCTTCTGCAGCGAGAGATGCCGCAATTCCTGCCGCTTGGCCCAGCGCGTAACAAGTCGCCTGCACGCGCATCGAGGACATTGCCACATGTGTAGCTGAAATCGAGCGTCCCGCTACCAGTAGATTATCCAGCTGCTCGGTTACCATGCAACGGTATGGAATGTCATAGCCATCGACCTCGCGCTCATCTGTCGTTTTTTGACCGTCAGGACTATGGATGTCGATTTCGTAATTCGTTTGGGCAACAACATCCGCAAAGCGTGTCCCACTCACTACATCTTGCTCCGTTAGCGTGTAAAGACCTTGAATCTGGTTCGTTTCCCGAACACCAACTTGATTCGCGACATGCGAGAGGGCGTAGGTTTCAAACCCGTTCCGCTGTAAGTAATTGACGACGGAAAACACTTGCCTCAACGCCTCAGTCTCCGCATAGTTGACGTCTTCGATCTTAGCTCCGTTTCCTTTGACACGTGTCATATTCACAAGCAGTGTGCCATCGTTGTTCCGCTCCCAATATAAACGGCGCCCTTGGGGCAAATCGGATATTTCTTCGTACCGGTAGCAACCTTCAGGCAACATTTGTGCAACAGGCTTACCTGTATTTTGCATCATAAACATCAACGTCATAGGCTGAGTCATGCCGTCTTCATCTCTTCCTGACTTATAGGGAACCCCAGCATCCAATGCAGCCCTTGCATCTCCCGTACAGTCGATGAATTGCTTGCCTTCGAATGCTTTTAAGCCTTCTCGTGTCGATACGATAACAGCCTTTAGGCATCTATCTTCCTTCACGGTGCCAATAAACTCCGCATGATAAATAACCTGTACGCCTTCCTTCTTCATTTTCTCATTCAAATATTGTCTTAATACGAAAGGTGAATATTGCGGGGCGATGGACACGTCGTGATCCTTAGGCAAATGCTCAGCCATTGCTTCCGCGATCATCTCTCGGTAAATACCGGTTACATTGCCAATCGGCATAAAAATACTTACGTTTCCGAGCGTCCCCATGCCTCCTAACTGGCCCGATTTTTCCAATAAAATGACTTTCTTCCCTAGTCTTGCCGCACTAATAGCAGCTGCAGTTCCAGCTGGCCCCCCGCCAATGACAACAATATCCGCTGCATCGTACATTTCGATTTGTCTCTGAAAATCATAAGTTTTGGATTGTTGGTTACCCATTTTCACCCTTCTCTCATCAAGTTAGTGAAAGATGCTGTTCATCACGCCAACACCTCTATCAAGACAATTATATCGAAGCGCCAATATCGAGTGTAGATGGCAATGCTTCTATTTCTGGTACAATCCTAAGCATTTAGTTATTCGTTTAAACTACTGCTGCTTCTCTTAGTTGCGCTGACATTGAAACGTACTGTAATCGTAGTCCCTTCCCCAGGCTGTGAATGTATGCACAGTCCGTAAGCTTCTCCTGAAAATAAACGAATGCGCTCATTCACATTATATAATCCATAGGAGCTCCCAGAACCATCTGTTCGCATCACGGGTCTAGGTTCCGTGAGCTGAGATTGGGCAAAATCAGGATCCATACCAATGCCATCGTCAGTTACTGACAAGAATAGATCCTCCCCTTCTATATAAGCACGAATTGTAATCTTACCCGTTTTCCCTTTTGATTTACGTATACCGTGGAGTAATGCATTTTCTACAATTGGCTGCAAAGTGAGCTTGGGGATTACATAGGAATCTAATTGTAGTCCTTCATTCTGGACACCATCTGATTCCTCCTTCCCTGCTAAATCAAACACGAACTCAAAGCTTTTGGGAAACCGTGTCTGCTGAATTTCCAAATATACCTTGGCGAGCTCTAACTCATCCGTAACCGTAACGACATCTTTCCCCTTATTCAAGCTAAGCCTAAAATAGCGAGCTAAACCGCCAATCATTTGGCTAATATCATGTGCCTTATGTCCAATGGCAATCCAATTAATCGTATCCAATGTATTGTAGAGGAAATGGGGATTAATCTGTGCCTGCAAGGCTCGTAATTGAGCCTCTCGCTCTTGCACCTTAGATTTATAGGTTTCCTCCATTAAATCCTTCACGCGATGGATAAGATGATCAACACTTTTTTCCAAAAAATTAAAATCGCCATCCGGTGTGACAGACATTTCTTCCAGACCTGCTACTCCTTCGCGTTTAATGACTTTAATTACTGTCTGAACTCGGCGATTCATCCCTTGAACGATAAACGCTAAAAGAATGAAAACAAGGATAAGGAATAGTATCGTCACCCCTGTTAAAGTAGCTACACTCGAAAATTGATTTAGTGATGTGGCCCGTGAATTGATTCCCTTCTTCGGCACTTCTGCTACTAGCTTCCACCCTGTGGCGTTCACTGTCGTATAAACCACGTATTGTTGATTATCGTTTTCGACAATCGGAGACACACCTTCCTTGTTTGTAGCAATTGCCTGCAAAACCGCCTCCGATTCCAGCTTCTTGCCTAGCAATGACTCATCTTTATGAAAGACGATCGTACCATCTGGCGCGATCATAAAGACACGTTGATCTTTATTCAATACGATGGTTGATAATGTATTCTCAAGTGTCTTCGCATCAACGTCGATGGATAAAAAGCCCGATGGGTTATCATAATGGTCTGGATCTCGAAGAAGGCGAATACCTGAGTAAATGTAAGCATCCTCACGATCGATAAAGCTTTCCTTATAAACGCCTGTCCAAACCAACCGCCCCCCCGCATTAATAACAGTTTCATACCACGGGCGTGTCTTGAGGGTGTCTTTTGGGAAGAAGTTTACTCTTTCATGGGAAAACAGCTTACTTTCATCCACATATAAGCGTACACGAAACACATTTGAATTGGTTTGACCGTTATCCATCAAATAGCGGAGTTCTTTCAAGGCATCAATTTGTTCACTGTATGGAATGGAATTACTTAAATATTGCAAGAGTTTGGGGTTCAAAAACATCGTATTCGACGTATCACTTAAGGACCCAAATTGATGATCCAAGTTAATTTCAGCCTGCTTCAGCGTTTGAAGCATAGAACGTGTCACTTCGTCTTCCAAAATGTGCGAGTATCGTTGGGAATAAACATATAAGAAAATGGAAGCGGGTATGAGAATTAACACCACATAGGCGATCAGCCAAAGCCTCGCAGCCAGGACGCCCTTGCCTATCATTGAAATAAACGTCCATCTTCGATTCTTGAGGTACATGATGGGCCTACTCTCTTTACATCACTTGTTCCCGATAGGAACTCGGTGTGTATCCCGTGTATTTCTTGAATATTTTGCTAAAATAACTAGGATCTGAATACCCCACCGCATAGCACACATCATAGAACTTATTGGCGGGATCCTTCAATAGCATTTTCGCTTGATTGACGCGGGCTTTGGTCATATATTCATTAATGGTTTCACCCGTCTCCTGCTTAAAAAGCAAACATAAATACGTCGTAGACAGGAACACTTCCGTCGCAATATCACCCACTTGCAGATTCTCTGCAAAACGTGTATCAATGATCGCACGTGTGCGTTCTATCACATTCTTCGATTTCCCGTTCCTCTTCTCACCGATGCGTTCACACACTTCAAGCAGATGAGATTCGACGAGCCCCCGTAAGTCGCGCAACGTTTCTTGCTGAAATACACTTGCCATCAGCTCGTTTTCTTTGGCCTCGAGATCTTGCTTCGAAACATGCAGCTCCAGAAGAATGCGGCTCGCGAGTAAGAGCAGCTGCAGGCTGATGTTGCGCCCATAAGCAATGCCATTCGTGCGATTGCGAGAGAGGCCGCTGTAAACTTCACGCAGCTCCTCTCGTACTTTCTCGGAATCCGCAGACTTTAATGAGGAAACCATGCGCTCTTGCTGTGAAACATCAAAACGGTACACACTCTCCTGATCCTGCTCCAAATTATCCATGGAGATGATTTGGTTCTTACCAAGAAACCAGCGCTGGTCAGCGGCTTCCTTCGCTTGTGTGTACGATTGCGGCAAGCTGGCAAGTCTGGAAATGCGCTCACCTACACCGATCGTAACGCTAATTTTCAAATAGCTATGGAGACTTTCACGAACTTCCTGCGCCAAGGTGAACAGTAGGTTCTCCTGATCCTCCTCCTCCGTCATGCGTAAGATGCCGACGAATTCACCAATTTGATTTTCAAACACATATCCGCCTATATGTCGCTCAATTAGCTCCTGAACAATATTAAGAACGGAATAGGAGAGCAGCTGTTGATCCCTTTCGGAGCGGGTTTGGGCGATCTCGGTGGCGTCGTCGATGCGAATCGCAATGACCCAGTACGCCCCCTCCAACGGAAGCGTTAAGCCAAGGAAGTTGATCCGATCCTGTACACGTGATGGATACATAATTCCTTCTCTAATCAGTGACATCAGGAATTTCTCTCTGAGTAACGGCATGCTCTCGATTAGCTTGACCTGCATGTCCTCAATCAGCTTGCGCTCTTGCCTCTCCGCATGGAGTATGTCTACCAATCGCTCAATCACAATCGTTAACTCACCCAGATTGACGGGCTTGAACATATAGTCAACTGCTTTAACTTTCAGCGCAGATTTCAAGTATTCCGCATCGTCATGTCCGCTGACGAACACAATTTTGATATGAGGAAACTGTTCACTTAATTGGTTAGACATTTGGATCCCATCCATGTTCGGCATTCGCACGTCCGTTAGGACAATATCTGGCTTCTCACGCTCAATAACCTCAAGACCGACGTCACCATCATCCGCCTCGCCTACAACTTCAATGCCATAGGCCTTCCAGTCAAAATACTGACTCAACCCGTAACGAACTGTCGGTTCATCGTCCACAATGACTAGTTTAAACATCTCGTGTCAGCCTCCCACCTCTTAGCAGTTCCCTTCATTATAGCTTGGAAAAAGACAAGAGACATAGGAGGATCTTATGATTTCTGGTGGGATCTTATGGTTACAGACAAGGTGCTGGCTTAGACTAAAATCCCCGCAGTTGTAACCCCGATGTGGAATTCGCCTTGAATGCGAATATGCTCATACGGTAACGTCGGATTGGCTATCCGCCACAGCATTCGATCCGCTGCTCGATACCCTGTTTGTGCGATTGGCAGGAGCGGACGCGTGAATAGGGGGAGTGTATCTGTTTGTTCGTTTAGGAAACCGACTACGGAGATATCTTCTGGAATGTTCAAATTTAACTCCTTACATACCTCGTAAGCTACAGGTACTTCGTGATCGATACCACATAGGAGTGCGGTCGGTTTATGGCGCGTGATCTTGTTGCTGAGATCTTCACGCCACTCCGATTGGTTATCACGGCTGCCAATAACATGTTCGGACGATGTGATGGCTACGCCTGATGCTGTCATTGCATAGTTGAATGCCTGCCAACGCAGAATAGAGCCTCGCTGAATTTGAATATCCCCAACGTACATTATCCGTTCATGTCCCTGATTTCTTAGATAGGCCACTGCCTGGCAAGTGGCCTCATACACATCCCAGATCACACTGTCGATGCGCACTCCTGTTGGTGGAAAGCTCAGCAGGATACGGGGAATTGGCAGATCAAAAAGCGCCATTTCCCATTCCTTCGGCACGATACTGGGCGCAATGAAAACGCCGTCCGCATACAAGACGCCGTTCTCCTCCAGCCATTCGGCCATTTTCCCTGGTTTGGGATTCTGCGGCAGCATGAGCAGTTCAATCGTGTGGCCGAATGAAAAAAAGCGATCCTGCAGCCCTTGCAGCAGCAGACGGTTATAGGAAACCGATTCGGCGGTTTGCACAAGTAGAAACCGCAGACGCTCATTCGGATAGGGTGCTATATGATCCAACCGCAAGCTGCGGATCTGATCCATCGTATAATAACCGAGCCTCTCGGCCGTTTGGACGATGAGCTGGCGGGTTGCTTCGGACATTCCTTGTTTGCCTTTCAATGCTTTGTTCACTGTTTGGACGGTTAGGCTGAGCTCGTTGGCGATCGTTTTGAGGGTGACGGTTTTGCGGGTTGGCATAGGGGGAAGAGCACCTCCAGGATTGTCGTAGATTCGGTGTGAAATGAATCCCTTGTATTCGCTCTGTCGTTCAATTCTTGCTTTCTTGGTATCATATCATGCTTACTTTTTGGATGAAACAAAAATTAAACTAGTTCGTTCTAACCTACGATCTATAATGGAAACATAAGCAGCCAGCACGTGCTAGCGTGCAAGATCAGAGACTCTTACAAAGGGTACCTATTAGGAGGAAGATCCGAATGACGAACTCAACTAACAACACTGTAACCGTTACCATCCCTGCCCAGCAGCTTCCAATTAGCCACACACCCGATATCGTTGTCGTAGGGGGCGGTGCCACGGGGATTGCAGCCGCAATAGCTGCCGCACGCAACGGTGCAAGCACGCTTTTAATTGAGCAACGTGGCTATCTAGGCGGCATGGGGACCGCAGCACTTGTTCCTGCCTTTTGCCCTTACAGCGATGGTGAAAAACCAGTCATCCGCGGCATCGGCCTCGATTTGCTGGAGAAAATGAAGCATGCCGCTGGAGATGATTTCCTAAACCGTTACGAAGAACAGTTGGACTGGGTTCCGATCGATGTAGAAACACTCAAACGCGTCTATGATGCTGAAGTATTAGCTAGCGGCGCGCAGATCCTGTTCCATACGGTTACGGATTCCGTGTTATTGGATGGCGATCGCATCAGCGGATTGGTTATTAGCAATAAATCGGGCCGCTCCGTTGTGCAAGCGAAGCTGTATATTGACGCATCGGGCGATGCAGATTTGGCTGCATTGGCTGGGGTACCTTTTCAAGTTGGCGGCGAAAATGGCGATCTTCAACCGGGCACAATGTGCTATGTAGTGACAGGTGCAGATAAGGAGCGCTTCGACCAATTTATCGCTGAAACCGGTCAGCAGCCGCAGCTAGAAGGTCTTGTGACATTAGCGCAGCAGAACGGGGAACTGCCAGAGGGCCGCAAGCGAATCTCCGGTATCTCTTGGGTTTCTAACTCGGTGGCTGGCTTTAACTTTGGCCATATTTTCAATATTGATGGAACGAAAGCAGAGGATCTAACTCGCGCAGCCATCGAAGGTCGTCAGTTGATCGAAACCCAGATTCGTTTTCTCAAAAAATATGTACCTGGCTTCGAAAACATTTTCCTCGTGCATTCCGGTGATCAGATCGGTATTCGCGAGACACGTCGCATTCAAGGCGACTATACACTTGTCGTTGAAGATTTCCTCACGATGCGCACATTTGAGGATGATATTGCGCGCAATTCCTACTTTATTGATATCCATCTAGCCAATGCAGGATCCGCGATGACGATCAAGCATCTGCCAAAAGGAAAATCACACGGTGTCCCTTATCGCTGCATGCTGCCGCAAGGGAAGTCGAATCTGATCGTCGCTGGGCGCTCCGTCTCTTCTGACCGACCTGTGCAGGGCTCGCTTCGTGTGATGCCGAACTGCTTTGCAATGGGCGAAGCCGCAGGTGTTGCTGCCTCGATGGCCAGCATCGCGGGCGTTGGTTTCCGTGAGGTGTCTATTCCTGAGCTTCAGCGCAAGCTGGTTGCGCAAGGAGCTTATCTTGGCGAACATCCTGGAGTGGCGGATGCAGATCGTGAAATAGCTGTGGGTACTATTGCTTACGATGAAGAGAACTAATCAAAAGGGGATTTTCTAGCATGAGCAGCAGATGGGCAGGAAAAACGTGGGGAACCCTCGGGGACAGCATTACCGAAGCGGGCGGCTATCAGCCGCTTGTGCAGGAAGCGCTTGGGTTCGCTAGCGTAATCAACTATGGCAAAAGCGGCTGTCCGATGACAGCTGGAGGCGACCGTGACTATGGTGCGACAACGCATGTCGGTCGGGGGATCGATACGTCTTTGGACTGCGTTACCATCTTCGCAGGTGTGAATGATTTCCGCTTAGATAAGCCCCTCGGCGAACTGGGTAGTCGGGATGTATATACGTTCCATGGCGCTTATGCCACATTGATTGAAGATATATTGGCGAAAAATCCGACATGCCGCTTAAGTCTATGGACGCCGCTCCAGCGGGACAAAGATGGCTATGACATCTTCTATGTTAATGGCGCTGGTCATCGACTTATCGATTACGTCAACGCGATACAGCAGATCGGCCAGCTTTACGCGCTACCTGTGCTCAATCTGTATGGAGAAAGTGGGCTAAATATGCTGACGCTGCCTCATTTCACATCGGATGGGCTGCATCCGAATGAACTCGGCCATCGGCGGATCGCCGATATGGCGGCGCCGTTTTTGTTGGGATTGTAGAAGAGTGATGAACAACAGCCGCGCTCTGGGTTATGTAACCTGGAGGGCGGCTGTTTGTGATGTGATTCGATGATTGCGTGCATCACTGATTGGGAGTGCGGTGCGTTCTGGTGGTGCGTTTCGTCTGTTGAGTAGCTTGCTTTATTGAACGAATGATAATTCGTTGGAACTTTACTCGGGCTGCACTGTTCGTGCGTTTCGTCTGTTGAGTAGCTTGGTCCCCCTCGCAGCTGTTCCGACATGCAATAACTGGATTTCATGCAGCTATTTTGGCGCTTTTCTGCGAATTTCTCAGAATAAATGGAAAAGGTACATCTATTATTAGCCAATATGCGACTTTCCCTTGTTTCCGCCAAAATTAACTACATATTTTCCATCTAGATAGATGAAATCGGAATTTCCTTCTAGATTAACTGGAGGTTTTCCAGCTATTCTAAATTTAGCAGCCCGCCTCTGACTAGCTCATATTTGACAATCCGTTGTCCTGTTCCGCTGTAAGAAGGTGCCAGCACGCCTTTGCTGCATAATTTTTTGAGCATCAACACCGCTGTACGGTGATCGATATTAAAATGCAACGCCACATCCTTCGGCCGGATCGATGCTGCATGCTGAACAGCGAGGCGAAGGACTTCTTTTTCAGCTAATTGGGCTCGTAGGGTAGGCGTTGGACTGGTTTGATATCGAGCTAGCACCATGCGCAGTAAAGCGATACATTGCTCAGGCCTTTGCTCAATATCGTCATATGCGAATGAAATCACTTGATATCCCATGGCATGAAGAAACGTCTCACGGTTCAATTCATTGCAAAACTTGTGCCGATCCATATCACGAATGTGCGAGGCATAACCTTTGATCTCGATTAGCAGCTTCACATATCCGGGTAGCCAAGCCAGATCCGCAAAGTAAGATCGACCGCGCCAATCAAGCACCTCAAACTCAGGATGAAGATCATCAAAATTCCCTACTAGATTCCACCAGATTTGCTTCAGAAAAAGTGATTCCCCATGCCCATGGCCTCTCTCTAATCTGCCTCGCCGTTCACCTCTCCTTTTGTCCAGATGTGTTTGGATCAACACCTTATACGCATCAGCCACATTCATTCCCTCATCCCTTTCTTGAAGCACAAATAAAAAACGCCCCGCATCCACTCAATTAGAATGGAACGGGACGTTCTTCGTCACTTTTATATCATTATAAGGGAAAAATTGGTTATCGGCTAGTGCTACTTCATCAAATATCTCGAACGATATCTGATACCACTGATAGATTGGGGATGCCACTTTTACCAAGTAACTGGAATTCATGTAGCTAATTTAAGCCTTTTTGCCAGTTTCATTAAACTAAATGGAAAATGTACATCTAATTCTGGCCGAAACGGCCAAATACGGTGAATTTGGTGATATTAGCTGGAGCTTTTCCAGTTAATTGAATGAAATCGCATTTTCCCGAGAAAATAAATGGATGTTTTCCCGTTATTACTTCATGAGACTGGCTGCTGCTACTCGCATTTGGTTACTTCATAAGAATGGCAGCCACTGCTCTCACTTGGTTACTTCATAAGTCCGACTACCGCTACTCGCATCTGAGAACTAAAGTAAGGAGTGCTCAACTTATCCTACAAGAAATAATACTGCGCCAAATCTTTCCCCTTCAAAGCGTAGCGTTTGTAATGCTGGTAATGGGCCTTGTACAAGTCGCCGTCTTTGGCCGGTGAGTAGGTCAGGAATAGCTGCTTACGGCTTTTGTCCGATGTGTTGGCTCCACTTTGATGCGGTGTGAACGAGTGGAAAATGATCACGTCCCCCGGTTTCGTCTCTACAATTTCGCCGCTAGCAGGATCGATCTGTGCGATTTCCTCCGCGTTCATGTTCCGCAGCTCGCCTGGTGCCGAGCGTAGTCTCTCATGGTACCCCGGAAACAACTCCAAGCCTCCGTTCACTTCCGTGGCCCCGTCAATCGCGACCATCACACTGATGAGTCCCTCGATCGGAAAACCTTGCCACCACGCAGCATCCTGATGCATGCTGTAGCCGTTCGCACCCGGCAGCTTGAAGATAAGCTTATCTTTGAACAGCTGCGGCTCATCCAAATAAATATCACGAAGCGGTGTCAAAATACGCTCATCCTTCACCAAATCAGCAAAAACCGCTGAAATATCATGAACCGGATCCAAGCGCTCGATTTTCACCTCACCATTCGCGTATCCCTTATGCCCCGCCCGGACATTATTCGGAGCTGTGTATGCATCTAGACTGAGCAATTTATCGCATTCCGCTTGGAGAACGATGGCCTCCTGTTCACTGAACACATTGCGCAATACAAGATACCCTTTCTCGTTATAGCTTTGAATCTGTTCTGTGGTAAGAATGTTGATTTTACTCATACGTGCAATCTCCTTTGTATGTTGCTTGTATTTGCTTCCATGACTTCATCATACGCTTAGTTATTTACAAAGCACATGCACTGAATTATGATAATTTATATACTTTTTTGCATACACAACGAGTAAGGAGACTGGATACCATGTCAGCTATTCGTATGATTCGATGTTATTGCAGCGGGATTAGAGACAGCTTCTCGTTGGCAGATGACATTTATCAGGATTGGGTACTGCTAGCACCTCAAACTGGCCGTTTTGCTTACACCATGGGCGAAGGCGCAGAGCAGATCTACGAAGAAGTAGCCGTTGGTGAGCTTGTCCTGTGTCCGCCGGGAACGGTACTGAAACGCAAAGTAATCGATCCGCTCTCTTTCATCTTTATAGAATTTAACTCAACTGTCGCACATCCCCATGGCAAAATCATCATTAGAAATGTCCAGCGACTCATATCTACCTTCACTTATTTGCGTCAACTATCAGATGATCCGACTGACCGCAACATAGCTTACACCAACCACTTAATTGCTGATCTTCTCTTTCAAATCCATCATGAAATCGATCATAATACGCCCTATCAGCCAGAAAAATCCGACCCGATTGCACTGCGGGCCCTCGCCTATATTGAGCAGCATGCTTTCGGTTCGCAACTGCATTTGCAAGACCTCGCCAAGGAGCTTGGTTTAAGCGCTTCGCAGCTAACACGAAGGTTTCAGCAGGTGTATAAGCTTTCCCCAATCGCCTACGCCACCACGCTGCGACTGCAAAAAGTCCGCAACCTGCTCGTAGACACCGATCTGACACTCGAGGATATTGCCGAGCAGTGCGGGTATCAGAATGCTTTTTACATGAGTCGTATGTTCAAAAGTAAAATAAAAATAAGCCCTTCGACGTATCGAAGGA
Source organism: Paenibacillus pectinilyticus (assembly GCF_001700435.1). Classification (GTDB taxonomy): domain Bacteria; phylum Bacillota; class Bacilli; order Paenibacillales; family NBRC-103111; genus Paenibacillus_E; species Paenibacillus_E pectinilyticus. The sequence continues at coordinate 318,643 of NZ_LYPC01000026.1, read as the reverse complement.
CCTACCGTTTCTAACTCAACAAGCCGCGACAACAGTCGGGCTCATCTCTCATCCTTACTGCTTCAATTTGTAGCTAACAAAAGCCAATTGCCGACTATCCGGAGACCACGAGTTAACGTTGATCGTCCCTTGACCACCAAACAGTGAGACCAAGCTTCGCGTAGGGCCTCCGGTGCTGGCCATCAATCGGATTTCGACCTCTTTATTCGGCGGATGATCATTCGGCTCCACATCTCCCTTGCGGTAAGCAATGAAAGCAACCGTAGTACCGTCCGGGGCTACGTGTGGAAACCAATTGTTACTCTCGTCCGTTGTCATTTGCGTCTGCTCACTGCCGTCTGCTTTCATCCGCCACACTTGCATCAGACCCGATCGCGTCGAATTGAACCATATAGACTGGCCATCTGGCGAATACTCCGGACCATCGTCAAGCCCAGTAACATCCGTTAATTGTCGCTCCACACCGCCCTGGGCAGGAATTGTATAGATGTTGTACACGCCATTTCGCTCCGCACAATACGCCAACTCCTTCCCATCTGGCGACCAGCCATGAAGGTAGCTAGGTGCCATCGGCGTAATCAAAGTCGGCGTGCCGCCAGACAACGGGAAAACATAGATCCGTGACTGTCCGTCCTCCTCGGTGTGATGACTAACGGCGACGTGCGTATTGTCCGGCGAAAGCACATGGTCATTATTACACCAATTCGCATACCCGGAATCAATGACAGAACTCTCGCCTGTCGCTATCTCAAAGGCATAGAGCAGCCCCCGCCGATTATAAATAAGACAATTGCCATCCCGCGTCCAATTCGGCGCCTCGATCAGATCATCGAACTCCGCCAACACCTGCCGCTCTCCCGTATTCACATCTACGATTTCAAGATAGCTAATAACTTGACGATCTTCATGCTTGCGCGCTTCCTGTAAGGTATTCATGGTATCCACCGTCCTTTTAGCCCCATCATACCTACTTGATTTAAGCACTGTCAAATCTCGAACTACCCGCTCCCCTACTTAACTCCACGTAACTAAGTGAATAAATAGTGCCTTCTTGTCGCTCCCTCTGGACTCCCTTATACTTACACTAACTAGATCAAACAGAGGAAGGTTGAGTGATGATGAAATACAGAAACATGGGACGCAGCGGGTTAAAAGTAAGTGAAATCGCCTTAGGCAGCTGGCTTACCTACGGAACGGCTGCGGAGCAAAAAGCCGCAGATGCCTGCATCGCGAAAGCTTTTGAAAGCGGTATTAATTTCTTCGACACCGCGAATGCGTACAATCGAGGCGAAGGCGAGAAAGCGATGGGAGCCGCTCTTCAAGGTTATGATCGCTCGAGCTATGTGCTCTCGACGAAGGTCTACTTCCCGATGGGCGAAGGCCCGAACGATCGGGGATTATCACGTAAACACATTATGGAACAATGTGATGCTAGCTTGAAACGACTTGGCGTTGACTACATCGACATCTATTTCTGTCATCGCTATGACATCCACACGCCGCTCGAGGAAACGCTTCGCGCCTTAGACGACTTAGTCTCGCAAGGCAAAATCATTTACCCTGCCGTCAGCGAATGGAACGGCTCGCAAATTACGGAGGCAGCTAGCATTGCTGATCGTCTACGTTTGCGGCCTTTGATCTCCAATCAGCCGATCTATAACATGTTCGAGCGCTATATCGAGCGTGAAGTACTTCCCGTATCCGAGCAAAAAGGACTGGGACAGGTCGTTTTCTCCCCGCTTGCGCAAGGCATCCTAACGGGTAAATACAAGCTGGGACAGCCGCTTCCATCCGATAGCCGCGCAGCCAACAGCTCTGTGAATGGTGTCATCAATAGCTACTTTAATGACAACGTCCTACAAACCGTTCATGAGCTGGAGCAGCTTGCACTGGGACTGGACATTTCGCTAGCTCAGCTTGCCATTGCTTGGGTACTTCGCCAGCCAGGGGTAAGCTCGGCTCTGATTGGTGCTACTAAACCTGAGCAGATCGAAGAGAACGTGAAGGCTGTGAATGTCCAGCTCGGAGCGGCAACCCTGGAGCAGATTGAAGCGATTTTAAAGAACGTCGCGGATTTCTCACCAGCACGCTAGTCACGGGCATCTCACCTTTTTAGCATCATATAGCGTGAAATCAACCATGTCGGACGGAGCCACTGCGCTCTGTCCTTTTCTTTTCTGACGCTGGACTCGCTGAGTCAGAACCCTGTCTATTTGACGGAGTTAAGAACAGGCGATTTTTTTGGATTTCTTGGATATGGATTACCGATTACCCTTAAACTGCCGAATTAGAAAGGTATAAAGGGGCACCGATCAACCCGGTTTACTATTCGGGAAGTTCCACCGATACCTCTCGACGCGAATCCGCTGACCGCAGTACCCCGTCAATAATCGCTTGCTGGATCAGAATTTGATCACCTGGAATGGGTGCCGGTTTAGCGTCCCGAACCGCTTCAGCAAAATCATGCACTTTGCAATCGAATAGATTCAATTGATGCTCGACAAGCGGAATTGGCGTAGAGGTATGCCCACCAAATTCATCATGGAATAACGTTATGGAACCGACAGATCCATCCCACACGCCCGACCATGGCCCAGTACCCGCTGGCAACACTTTGAGTCCCGCATCCGTGCCAAGAAACATGGTTGGCCCAAGTGTATCCATATGCATGGCCCAAGATATTTTGAACTGCAGCACGAGATCGTTCTCGAAGCGAACCATCGCCACGCCGAAATCTTCGACTTCGAACTTGCTCGCTTCTGGATGATACAAGGAATTCGTACCGAAATGGTTCGTTGTATACGCAGACACCGTAAGCGGACGAGGATATCCTAGCGTATTTAATGCCATATCCAGCGAGTAACACCCAATATCGGCCATCGCCCCTGCTCCTGCAAGTTTTTTATTAATGAAAGTACCTCCTGGCATACCACGTCTGCGTCCACCGCCCGTCTCAACGTAGTACACGTTACCGAGGCGTCCGGATTGCACGATTGTTTGCAACAGTTTCATGTTGGGATCGTACCGTGGTTGGAAGCCGAGCGTCAGCATTTTTCCGCTTTCCTTCGCTGTCCGAGTCATGTCTAATCCTTCTTGAAGGGTGACGGACATCGGTTTTTCAAGCAGGACGTTTTTACCTGCACGCAAAGCATCAACAGTCGTGATATGATGCGATACATTTGGCGTGCAGATGCTGACTCCATCCAAATCCATACGCAGTAGCTCGGTATGACTGTTAAATGGTGCAGCTTCTGTCAAGCCTTCCGCTTGTGCAAACGCCAAGGCCTTGCCTGCAATGACATCTGCTACGCCTACAATCTCAACATATGGCAGTTTCTTGTAGGCATTTACGTGTGCCTTGGCAATGCCTCCGGTTCCGATAATTCCAATACGCAGTTTTTTGCTCATCGTCTAATCCTTCTTCCTATGTATGTGGATGATGTGAAACTTTTTATTAATCGCGACATAGTTTGACGATAGCATATCGACATGACGAAGTTTAGTTCAAATTGATGTCACTGGGCGTGTGAATTTACGACAACGAGACGGTTACCAACGTCGAACGGATTGAAACGAAGAAGCCGCCCCTGAGGTCATCGACCTCGTAAGACGGCTTCATTGCTATTACAAAAGGCCGCCGTCCCGTAAACAAATCTACAGAAAGGCAGCCTCTCAATTCTATTAAGCTATGACAGCTCCAGCTGTGGCTGGCTTCCTGCTCCGTTTGCGTGCCTTCGCTTTAATCCGCCAAATGGCAAGACCTGTAACCATCAGCACAAGCGGCATCATCCCGAACACGAAAGCAAGCAGCTTCGTTGTCTCGCCGCCCCATGTCGCGAAATGAAGGCCTTTGCGCCAGCTATTATACAAGTTAATTGCTTTAGTCGGATTCGTTTTGTACAGAACGTCACCTGCAAAAGAATCTACATAGATTGTGCTGTTACTACCTGCCGTATTGGCTGCAAAGCCATCCTGCACACCAACTTGATAGGATTGACCAGGCTTCGTTGGCAATGTAATTTTAATAATTTTGCTGTCTGGATACTTACCTTTGACGACATCAATGACATTCTCCAATGGCAATGTTTTGCCATCCTTAGTCTTGGATTGCAGAGCTGTCGCTGGAATTGTCTCTTTCGTTTGGAAGCCAATCCAACCTGGGATCTGTTTCTCGAACGCATTGATAACGCCCGTGAAAGCTGCAAAAAACAGGATAGGCAAAGAAATAATACCGACTAGCTTATGTAAACTCATGTTTTGCATTAATTTTCCACGATTGCGTACGTATTTGAATCCTAATACCCACTTGCGTAGACCTGGCCACCATAAGTAAGCACCTGTAACAAGGACCAACATCATCCCTACACCAATGATGCCGACAACGGTAGCTGCACCTGTTTTACCAATCAAAGGCAACAACAAAAAGTAACGATGCAACTGATAAATCGTCGCGAACGGCTCTAACCGCGCTTCCTGCACCTTCCCGAAAACCTCTCCTGTTCCCGGATCTGCGAATACCGTTTGCGTACCTTTACCTGTTGTTTTGGACAAATGAACATGGTACATCTTGTCTTTCTGAGGGTATTCAACCGAATCAATCTTGTAGTCTGGGTAAGAAGTGTCCGTGTGCTGCTTGATCACAGCCATATTGATCTCACCCGGTGTTACCTTATGGTCTACCGGATGCAACCATCCCTCGACATCAGACTCGATCATTAGAAGACTGCCTGAAGTACAAGTGGCTACAAAGAACAAGCCAAAAATTAAACTCAGCGTCAAGTGAATCGTTAATACAATTTTGCGCATGCTATGGTTCCCCCAACCTAATCGTTTTATCTAGTTTAGCTTCTGTCAATTATTGCTACAGTTTTAAATGATAATGATTATCATATTCATTGTCAACACTTATTTTAAAATCACAAAAAGACTGCCTCTGGTCTTGAAAACCGTAGGCAGTCTTAGGTATTCTAGCAACATGAATCTATACTTATTATCAATATATGCAAAGATTCATCTAAAAGATTTTTTTAATTATAGACATTAAACTCTCTTACGGACCACCAATTAGTACCCGTACCGGTTTGCACAACTTTGATGTATCTGGCAGTCTTTGACGCGAAGTTAACAGTAATTAGCGGAGCTGTGCCCGTGCCACTCGCAATCGCGCTTCCCCAGTTGGTACCGTCGTTGGAGATAAACACCTGGTAACCCCGAGCATAGTCATTATTGTTGCCAGTGCTGTCTATGGTGAGTTTATTAAAGGTTTTCGATGCGTTCATGTCGACAATAAAATATTGACCGGGTACCATGTCTGTACCTGTTGTCCAACGAGAACTCATATTGCCATCCAGCATGTTGGCAGGGGTACTGTTCAAAGGCGAGGTAGTAGCTGTCCAACTGGTGCGGTCCAGTGCCGTACCGCTAGCGGCTTTTGTATACGCACGTACGTAATCAATATAAAATTTTTGTGGTAAAGCAGAGTCATCCGGGCTTGTTTTGCCTGTAAACGGGGTGTTAGGTCCGCCAATTGCGAGATTGAGCATCAAATAGAAGTTTTGATCGAACGGTGCCGGATAGGGCGCGGAAGGCGTAAACCAATTCGTTTTCGTTGAAAAGAGCACATCGTCTACATACCATCGGATCGCACCTTCCTCCCACTCAAGTGCAAAAGTGTGATACGCATCCGCAAAAGATTGGCCGCTGGGCAACGAGTAACTTCCTCCGGAATACGTATTATTGGGCCAATCGTTTCCATAGTGGATAGTACCGGAAACTTTGTCCATCTGGTCTCCGCGGTTTTCCATAATATCGATCTCGCCACTCTTCGGCCAGCCGCCGTAAACGGCATCCGTCGAAAGCATCCAAATCGCCGGCCACATGCCTCTTCCTTGAGGAAGTTTGGCACGAATCTCAAAACGCCCATATTTCCAATCGCCTTTACTCTTGGAAATTAATTTTGCAGAGGTATACGATTGTCCACTATAGCTCTCCTTTTTGGCAGCGATAACTAGCGATCCATTTTCCTGGTACGAGTTGTCTCTACGGCTAGTGTAGTATTCAAGCTCGCTATTACCGAATCCACCGCCTTGGTCGATGAGACTCCACTTGGTGGAATCTGGTGCCGAGCCGTTCGTTCCGTTGAATTCGTCAGACCAGACCAGCTGCCAATTGTCACTAGGAGCAGATAAAGCGGAATACGCGGGAAGCAGGCTCAAGACTAATAACAGCACGAGTGCAAACGAAAAACGTTTCTTCATAGTTGAATACCTTCGCTTTCATAAAGTTTGTCGTTTCTATTCGAAAGGAACGAGGGGAGTAAAAGTTGTTATCACTCCCCCAAACTTGCAACTACTTATCAGTTATAAACGTTAAACTCTCTCACGGACCACCAATTGGTGGCCGTAGCGGTTTGCACAACTTTGATGTAACGGGCAGTGTTCGCCGGGAAGTTGACGGTTACTAGCGGAGCTGTGCCCGTGCCGCTCGCAATCGCGCTCCCCCAGTTGGTGCCGTCGTTAGAGACAAACACCTGGTATCCTCGAGCATAGTCATTATTGTTGCCCGTGCAGTCTATGGTGAGCTTGTTGAAAGTTTTCGACGCTTTCATGTCGACGATAAAATATTGACCAGGCACCATGTCCGTGCCGGTCGTCCAGCGGGTGGTCGTGTTACCATCCAGCATGTTGATAGGGCTACTGTTTACAGGCGAGGTAGACGCCGACCAACCCGTGCGATCGAGCACCGTTCCTCCTGCTGCCTGCGTTATCGTGCTGGCTGTGTTACTGGCTGCGGAAACGTTGCCAGCCGCATCCTTCGCTTTCACAGTGTAACTGTAGGTCGTCGAAGCCGTCAGCCCTGTATCGCTGTACGAATTCGATGTGGAACTGCCTGCCAGCGTACCGTTCCGGTAAATATCATATCCACTTACGCCCACGTTGTCCGTCGAGGCAGTCCAACTGAGATTGATCTGACTGCTTGAAACGGCCGTCGCCGTCAGGTTAGCCGGAACGCTCGGCGGCTGGGTATCGCCCGTGCCAGTGCCCTGGAATTCGGCAACAGTCTGTCTCATGGCGGTACTTGGTGAATTGGCGTACACGCGTCCGCCCGTGTCGTTAATGATGTGAGTGATTTCACTGCCTGCCGTTCCAGATAGCCAGATGTCCGTCATATGGTGAACTTTGACACCTGTCACGTTAGGTACTTCGATCGCACTGTTAAGCTTGACGGCCGCGTCCCTGAAGAAGGAATATACGCCAAGCCCCCAGGCTTCATGCGTGGTTACCGTATCTGCCACCTTATAGGAAGGATAGCCGTTTTCTGTCCCATTCTTGCTCATCCATGAAGACTGGTTAGGCACGTCGTAAGGGATTTCAGACTGATAGAAATAGGTCCTTCCGCCGTTGCCGTTCCACAGTGTCTGATACATGTTGTGATGTTCGACGAACAGGCCGTAGATGGTGACATTATTTCCGTTGACTACGAGTCCGTAATTAGACACGTTAACGGTCCAACCGGTTCCTGTGCCGTGGTCGGCACGCCAAATCCAGAAATGATCGCCGATGACGTTGTTGCTGTTGATCTTCAGGTCGGTGTCTGCCAGACCTGCTCCGGCACCACCCACCCGGAAGAAAAGATCCTGCAGCGAGGTCGGGTTGGAGGCGTGATTCAGTGAGCTGCCGGTGGGTCCGACTTCCAGCAACGAAGGCGAGTTGGACGGGCCGGCATCGAACAATATTCCCGAGATATTCACGCCGTCCACATCTGAAACAGACATCGCAATTTTCCCATTATCGGGAATTAGTGTCGGCATGCCGATGCCCAATACTACGGTGTTGGCATTTGTGATACGAATAGTATCATTTAAGTGGAAAATACCTGGCGCAAACAGAAGATGCATACCTTGGCTGAGTGCTGAATTGATGCTAGCCGCTGTGGCAGTTTCAGGACGGGCGATATAAAATTGGTCGATGGAGATGGATGTGCCCGGTGTCGATCCACTTGCCCAGCTTACCCCTTTGGCGTTCGTCCGAAGCGACGGGACAAAAACACTGTACTGCCCGGAGCTGTTGATATAAAGATAGGGTTTCTCACGAATGACAGGAGCACTATCGACGATTGTATAAGGAGGATCTGGGAAAGTAGCCGCTGGTGGCGTGGTGTCTCCAACCATTACGGTGTTCCAAACAGAGCCTCCCCATGATGCATACTGGTTATTCCGGTTAAACCATTGCTGCTGCGAGGCAGGAGTTATTTTGTTGCTTACGATGGAATCTGCCATGTAGCCGCCGCTAGCCCAACCGGCATTAAAGTTCGAATCAAAATCAAACAGTTCAAGATTGCCTTGAACTTGCAAGCGCCTCATAGGTGCCGCCTGCGAAACGGCCCATCGCATCTTGCCGCTCGACGGCGTAACCTTCAAATTCTCGATGGAGCGCCAGAAGTTCTGTGTCGCGTTGCCGTTTGCCCATTTTGCATCTACGTTGAGTCCGCCGGTAATATTCACGTCTCCGGGATTCTGCCCCAAACCTCCAATGTGTGTATAAAAACCTTCCCGAATATTTACATTGTAGGTTCCCGGTTTGAAGAGCATCGCATATCGCTGGGTACCAAATTGATTAGTTTCCTGTGTGTTGAAAATGTTGGTTGCCACATTCTCAATGTCGGCCGCAGGCATCGTTGGATCGAAGACGTAAACGTTAGGACCGAATATCGTAGAATTCGCGTCACTGATGGATGCTGCTCCGGCGGCACCGGAAAAAGCGGTCAATAAACTCGTAGCCATGGCCATAACAGAGACAACCGAAAGAACTTTTTTGATCATAACTTCGTATTCCTCCTCTATTGAATCAAGTTACAGTTCGTTTACTCTCTCCTTTGTAAATCTCTTTCTGAAAAAGATTCCTAAATTTGATTTTGGATAGTTTCCAAAATATAACCACCTCCTTTCACAACAAACAACAAAATCGAAATGCTGTCCATGTAGATTTCGTGAAAGCGTTACCATAAAGATATATCATCTTTCATCTACATTCATAAGAGACGTTGGATAGCAAAGGCTCTTTTCTGTAATAAGATACGTTTCCAAGCGTCCTCACTGTGAAGTATAATGAAAAACAACATCCAATATAAGGAAATAAATTGACCAATATTAACCTTTTTTTAACCAATTCATGCAAAATACAAAATACGTTATCCAAGTCTTATTTACATGGTTTACTATGAGTTTCGGCAGAATATCCGACAACATAAAAAAACCTTGATTTAACAAGGTTTCGTTGTTGATACTTTCATGTCGTTAGACTCTATTACAACATTCTGTTTGCAATTAACTCGTCACTGCAGCTTGCCTAAAGTGCCCAACTTGCGGTCTGGCTAATCCCAAATGTTCCCGTAATGTCGTCCCCGTGTACTCGTCTCTAAACAATCCTCTTTGTTGCAAAATAGGTATGACCTTGTCGACGAAATCCGTTAAATCGTCCGGCAGGACAGGCGGCATAATATTGAAGCCATCGCAGCCGTAAGAATGGAACCAATTCTCCATCAGATCGACCAATTGCTCTGGCGTACCAACGAACTGCATATGCCCTCTCGCACCGAGAATACGGCGGCCCAGCTCAAGAATAGAAAGCTTCTCTTTCCTCGCCATATCCATGATCAGTTGAATACGGCTCTTCATCCCATTGGATGCCTCGACGGGATCCGGAATGTCTGGCAGCTCCTCATCAACAGGATAACTCGAAAGGTCAAAGCTCAACATGCCCGATAGTAATCGAACTGCCGCATCAGGCGGAATCAGAGCTTGCAGCTCTTGATATTTGCGCTGGGCTTCTTCCACCGTGTCACCGAGAATCGGCGAAAGGCCTGGCATAATGCGGAGCTCCTGATCAGTTCTCCCATATTTCGCAAGCTTCGCATGAACCTCACTGTAGAAGGTCTGAGCCGCAGCAAGAGACTGCTGAGCGGTAAATACAACTTCACCAATGCTGGCCGCAAAGTCTTGTCCTGGTCCCGATGATCCGGCTTGGATCAAAACGGGATATCCTTGAGGTGGACGCGGAACATTGAGAGGACCCTTGGAGGAGTACCATTTCCCCTTGTAATCGATGGCTGTGACTTTGGCAGGGTCCGCGAATTGACCTTTTTCTCGATCCAAAACGAGTGCATCATCTTCCCAGCTATCCCATAATTGGGTGACTACGTCGACGAATTCTCGCGCCATTTCGTAGCGAAGGCCATGCTCGGGATGTTTATCTTTCCCGTAATTATTTGCTTCAATATCTTGCTGGGAAGTCACAATATTCCATCCCGCTCTGCCCCCGCTAATAAAATCTAAAGAAGCGAATTTCCGCGCCACATTGTAGGGTTCGCTATAGGTTGTTGACACCGTTGCGGTAAGCCCGATTCGCTCTGTCACTTGAGATAATGCTGAGAGCAGGGTCAACGGCTCCAGCATCCCAGAGGCAGCTTGATCAACGCCGTACACGTACAATAAATCAGCGAAGAACATCATATCAAATTTACCGCGTTCCGCTGTTTGCGCTAGCTTTTTGTACAGCTGAATATCGAACATTTGCTCCACTCCGGAATCCGGATGGCGCCAGCCTGCGCTGTGATGTCCTGTATAATAAATGAATGCTCCTAAGTGTAGCTGTTCATCTCTTTTTTTCATCGTATCTTCCTTCTTTCTCGTTTGCATATATTAGGCTTATCCTTTGAAGGTATCGCGCCACGTGAGCCATTTGCGTTCGAGCAAGCGTACAGAGGAATCGGACAGCTTACCCACAAGTGCAAAGATCACTATGCCTACAAACACGACGTCTGTCTTGGAATACGTCCGTGCATCCTGGATCATATAGCCAATTCCCGCGCTTGTTCCCATTAACTCCGCTACAACGAGTACAAGCCATGAGATGCCTAATGACAGCCGTAAACCAAGCAAGATATGCGGTAAAGCGGCTGGTAAAATAAGCTTCGTAACTTGCTGATATCTGGAATATTGCAGAATGCGAGAAACTTCATATAGCTTTACATCGACACTTCTTACACCTTGAAAAGCATTGATGTAGATCGGGAAAAAAGCGCCTAGCGCGATCATTAACACTTTGGAAAACTCCCCGATACCGAACCATAAAATAAATAACGGGATCAGCGCCAGCAGCGGGACCGTTCTTAGCATTTGAAGCGAGGGATCCATAATCCGCTCTACGAGCTTCCCTAACCCTGCGGAAAGTCCAAGCAGTAACCCGATGCTTCCCCCTAAAAGAAAGCCTAGCGCTGCCCGATATAAGCTAATCTCTAGGTTGTGCCACAGTTTACCGCTTGCGGCCAAATCTACAAACTGTTTCAATATGGCAAGCGGCGTCGGCAAGAGACTCGTAGGCACAATGCCATACGTGCCCGCTGCCTGCCAGACTATCATCACGATGATGGGGACGATCCAACCATGCAAGTAGGATGGAATCCGATTGCCCGAGGCGCGGAGTGACTGACGAGTACCGACTGGTAATTGACTCATTTTCCACCCTCCCCTTCAAACGTTCCACGCCATCTAAGCAATCGGTTTTCCAACCATTTCACCACAGAATCCGTTAATTTGCCGACAGCTGCGAAGACGATAATCCCCACAAAAACGACAGTCGTAATCGACATAAACCGAGCATCATTGATCATGTAACCCACGCCTGAGCTGGATCCCATCATTTCCGCTACAACGAGTCCTAACCAAGCAATACCCAGCGATAATCGGATTCCTAGAAAAATATGAGGCAGCGCTGAGGGAACAATCAGCTTCTTAATCATTTGCCATTTGCTAAATTGCAGCACACGTGCCACTTCGAACAACTTCACTTCGACAGATCGAAGACCTAGAAACGTATTTACATATAGCGGGAAAAAGGCGCCTTTGGCGATGAGTAATATTTCGGACGTTTCCCCAAATCCGAACCAAAGAACGAACAGCGGTGCCAGCGCTAGATGAGGCAGTGTGCGCAGCATTTGTATAGAAGGGTCGAGCAGACGCTCCGTTCGATAGGAAAATCCAACCCATAGCCCCATTAGAAAGCCCAGCCCGCCTCCGATAAGAAAGCCAATGAAAGCCCGCCATGCGGAAATTTGCAAATTTCGTAATAACTCGCCTGAAGCGGTCATACTAATAAATTCCTTCACAATCGCCAAAGGCGAGGGAAGTAAGATGGGATTAAGCAGCCCGAGCGCACTCCCTGTTGACCATAGGATGAGAAGAACGACTGGCAGGAGCATGCCCAGCGCTATATTTACGGCTTTAATCGAGGGGCGATACCCTCTCAGCTTTCTTTCCCTCCCTACAGCAATAGGAAGACTTTGTTCCATTCGAGATTCGTTAGAGAGCATCGGAAACGCCTCATTTCTTTGTCTCATCAGCAGTCTGTTTGAGCGCTTTTTCTATATATTGATTATCAATGATGTCTGCGACTTGAATTTGTTTACGAATAGACTTGATACCGAATTGGAAATCAGCCGTTTTTTGCAGCTCCGCCGAAATCTCTTTGCTTGTCGGAATATTAATCATTTTAGAACGATCGAGCGTCCCTTTGATCACCTCAACAGGCACTTTCCGTTCAGCTGCATAGCGTTTCAATGCTTCATCCGTATTAGCAGCTTCCCAGAGACGCGTTTTCTCTAATACTTTGAGATACAGGGTGACAAGATCCGGATATTTGTCAGCAAATTGCTTACGCACAATGTTAAAGGATGGTGAAAGAACACCTAACGTTTCGCCATCCGACAAGACACGGCCTTTGCCATTCAGCGTATTGAGAGTGATGTACGGGTCCCACGTTGCCCAAGCATCCACACCGCCATTATCAAAAGCAGGCTGCGCTTCGTCGGGTTGAAGTTGAATCACTTCCACATCCGAGGATTTAAGACCGCTCTGTTCCAAGCTGCGGTATAAGAAGTTGAAAGCATTACTCCCCTTGGCAACCGCAATTTTCTTGCCTTTCAAATCCTCTAGCTTTTTAAGCGGACTATTGATCGGTACGATTAAGGCGACGTTCTTTTTACCATCGAGAATTTGTGAAATAACTTTGAAAGGAATGTCGGCAGCTTGTGCTGCAACGATTGGCATATTTCCTAATCCTGCAAAATCAAGTCGATTGGAAGCCATTGCTTCTGTCATCGGAGGACCACTTTGGAATTCGGCCCATTCCACTTTAACGCCTAGCTTTTCAAACTCCGTCTCAAACCATTTCTCCTCACGGGCTTTGCCAAACAATCCTCCGCTGCCTTGCACGCCAAGCTTCACGGTTAATCCCTCGTAGTTGGTAGCTGCTGCCGTCGTTGAAGCTGGCTTATTGTCGGTTGCTTTAGCGCAACCGGTTAGTACGATAGCAAAGACAACGAGAATGGCAATTACATAACGAACATTTTTCATAAAAGAAACCCTCCCCAAAATATAAGAATTAAATGCCCGCTCCATCTACACCTGCGGGTTCTTCGACTTTTTCAAATTCACTTAACACAATTCGTCGTAGTTCTTGAAAAGAATGACCGGCCTTTTTACGTGGAAAAGGCAAGTCGTTCTGCACGATATTGCGAATATGACCTGGTCTCGCATTCATAATGACCACTCGCTGCGCTAGAAACACAGCTTCATCAATATCGTGCGTCACGAAGAGCATCGTCGTCCGATTCTTCTCCCAAATATCGAGCAGCACTTCCTGCATGTGCGAGCGAGTAAACGCATCAAGCGCACCAAAAGGCTCATCGAGCAGCAGCACGTCTGGATTTCGAAGCAGTGCTCTAGCAATCGCAACACGCTGCGCCATACCGCCGGATAGCTCGCGTGGATATGCTTTGGCAAAATCTTTTAACCGAACAAGCTCGATAAGCTCGTTTACCTTGTAACGAACAGCAGGATCCTTCAGATTGTAGTTAGCTGCAATATTCTTCTCTACCGTCAGCCAAGGAAAGAGCCTTGGTTCTTGAAAAATAACGCCCTTCTCAATACTCGGTCCGTCGATCGGTTTACCGCTCAGAAGAACCGTCCCGCTGTAAGCTGTGTCTAAGCCAGCAATAATCTTGAGCAATGTGCTTTTGCCGCAGCCACTCGGTCCAATGATCGTAATAAATTCACCTTGTTGCAGCTGCAGTTGGATATTACTCAGTGCAATTGTACGGCCAGTTGGTGTATCGAACTGTTTATTCAGCCCGGAAATCGTAAGCGTTTGTGTAGTCATCGATGGTCACGCCCCTCTTTTCATACTATTCACATACTATTACTAGGATTTAAAATGCAAAAAAGAGACTCAACGCTTCAAAAGTGCACAATAGAAAGCATACGTCGAATCTCCAGTTGGTCTGGTCGATTGATCACCTATGTAGTTGTTCTTCACAAACCGAATTCGTATTCGGTTTCTATGAATCATATCTTAACAACTGTGTTGACGTATTGTCAATGCTTATTTTTTAAATCCCACTTGGAATAGTCGGATTATACTTTCCGTCTTTGGTGTTATCCGAACTTCAATGCCTGGCGCGCGCTGCAACGTTAATCCTTGAATTAAACTGACGAAATAAAAGGCCAGTTCTAATGGATCTTCGCCATCCAGAATGTGGCCGCTTTCTTGGCCTTCCTTCATGATGGCTGCAACAGGCTGCAGGTTAGCCGTAAAGCGCTCCGTTACTGCATTTCTAATTTCAAGAGGAATACTTTCCGTCGTACGCGCGGTTTGAATGAGAATCGTAAACGCCCAGTTCGTACTGATGGACAGCCACGTCGAGCAAATATAGCGAAGCTTATCGATGGCGTTGCCTGGCATTTGCGAAGCAGCTGTGACGAATAGGCCATAGTCTGTCTGCGTCATGTAGAGGAGTTCAGCGTAGATTTCATCCTTTGATTTAAAATAATGATATAAATTGCCTATGCTAATGCTGGCTGCTGCTGCGATATCATTCATATGCGTTGAGCCAATCCCTTTGGTTGCAATAACTTGAACCGCCGAGTCTAAAATGAATTTCTTGCGCTCTTCTCGCATTAGCAAGTCTTTTTCGATGTTACGAGGTGACATGTGGACTTCCTCCTTGTTGAGATATGAATGCAATTATAACCATTTTGGGGAGAATGTCACGATAAAAAAAGCTCTACCCGCATGGCTGCGAATAGAGCCCTTTCTACCATCGACTACTCCGATATCTTTACCCGTTCTTAATCGGCGCAGCAAGTACGATCTGCCCCCGCGGTGTTTCACCTTGCGCATCGGGTTCAAGCGTGATCGCGACCGTGTCATACTCCTGCGGCTGGAAGGAATAATACAACGCCCCATTTCCGTCTTGGGAGACGAAGGTGCCCGCATTATACTTGGCTTCACCTTTGATCAGCCATACCTGGTAAGCCTCCGTTCCTTTCAGCGCAGGGAGATTCTCTGCTTGCACGACGAGATGAGTCCCTTTGCTATCCACGACAATCGTAGCCAAGCCTTTGGCCACGATGTCCTTGGCCCCCGGACTAAGCGCCACAGCCTGGTTCACCTTAAATCCTTGAGCAGGCTCGGTGCTGATGGCAACCTTTTGCTCTAACCTATCAATATCTTGCTGTAATTGACTGGTGTATGAGATCAATGCGATCACGGCTACAGCAAGTCCCAGACTCAGATAACGCCAAGCTCGGCTACCTCGCGTTACATTTGTTGATGTTTTCTTTTGTGTATCAGCATCCGGCACTCTATCTTTTAGCTGAGTCGTCCTCTGCGATACTACGTTTCTGCCAGCACCTCGTTCAACATAACGTTCCTCTATCCGTTCACTTGCCATCACCGTCATGTTGTCCCCTTGAACTTGTGCGTCGGACATCAACACCCGCGTCAACACCCGCGATTTCATGCCTGTAGGCAGTTCAGCTCTTTCTGATGCAAGAGGAAGCAGATCTGTCACACGTTGGTATTCACTCACAAGCTCCTGACAGTCCTGGCACGTCTTCAAGTGGGCTTCATATTTCTCCATTTCATCTATTTCAAGTGCGCCAAGCGCATACAATTCAGCTAATTCGCATTGATGATTCCTGTTATCACTCATGAACACGATCCCTCCTTCCCCAATGACTCATCCGTTGGTGTAATTGCTTCATTGCCAACCTAACCCTGCTTTTGACCGTGCCCAGTGGAATCGATGCGATATCTGCAACTTCCTGCTGCGTTAAACCCTGGTAATAAATCATATCCACCACTTGCTGCTGATCGATACTTAGCTCCTGAAGTGCATCTCTGACCTGCTCTCCGATCATCCGCAATTCCACGATATCCTCTGTCAGCGTTCCCTTATCTTGAATGAGATTCAGGGTTTCGGATTCTCTCGTTTGCTGCGAAGTTCGTGAACTTCGTCTGCGCAGATGATCTATCGCAATATTGCGGGTAATCGCGAACATCCAAGTCGAGAGCTTCCCATGACTCCCATCGAAATTCTCCGCATTGTTCCAAATCCGCATAAATAGCTCCTGCATCACTTCTTCGGCAGCCATCGAGTCCTTCACAATCCGAAAAGCAAAGTTATATATCACTTGTTCATAGCGATCGTAGAGCTTCTCGAGGGCACTGGCGTCTTTCTGTACAATACTTTGCATCAATTGCCGATCGTCGGCTATTTCGTTCAAACTTAAGCGCCCCTTCCCCCATGTTCCCTCTTATTCGTATCTTCGTAAAATCTCCCTTTTTGGATTTACTTCTACACGGCCCAAATTTCTTTTGGTGCAAGTGTGATCCAAATGTACTCTTGTTGCGTTCCACTAAGTATAACCGCTTTTCACAAGCGGACCAACTTTGAAATAGGGAGTGAAGAGAATGAAAGGTTTACGAAGCAAGTTAGCAATTCTTATGTTATGTTTCAGTTTACTGTTACCTACCCTTGCAAGTGCACATGAAGTCAAGACCACAGGAGCAGCACCCGACCTGCGGGCAGCACTTGGCCAACTATTAGGAGAGCACGCCCTACTAGCCATTCTCGCTATGCAAAAAGGGTACGATGGGGCACCTGATTTCGGTGATGCCGCAGCAGCACTTGGCAAAAATACAGATGATCTGACAGCCGCTATCGCATCGGTATACGGGCAGCCCGCCGGTGATGCCTTCAAGCCCATCTGGTCTTCCCACATTGGTTACTTCGTTGAGTATGTGAAAGCAACAGCAGCCAAAGACGAGGCTGGCCGTCAAAAAGCGATCGCTGAGCTTGAGGACTACCGTTTAAAGCAAGCTGACTTTTTCAACATGGCGAATCCAACTTATTTTGATAAAACAGTCATTGCAGATGGTTTGAAAATGCACATTACCCACCTACTCGATGCGTTCAACGACTATGTAAATAAAGACTATGACAAAGCCTACTCCGATGCTCGTACCGCCTATGCGCATATGTTCATGACCGCTGATGCGCTTGCTGGCGGCATTGAAGCACAGTTCCCAGCTAAATTTCCAGCTGAAACTGTGAAATCCCCTGGCATTGACCTTCGTGCTGGCCTGGGCCAACTGCTTGGTGAGCATGCTAGTTTGGCTGTCATCGCGATGCAAAAAGGCATCGATGGAGCACCCGATTTTGCTGCAGCCGCTAGAGCTCTTGGCAATAACACCAACGACTTATCCGCAGCCATTGCATCAGTTTATGGTCAAGCGGCGGGTGACGCATTCAATACCGTTTGGTCCTCCCACATTGGTTACTTTGTCGAGTATGTGAAAGCAACCGGTGCCAAAGATGAAGCTGGCCGCAAGAATGCCGTGGCTGAGCTTGAAGACTACCGGATGAAGCAAGCCGCGTTCTTCAACATGGCGAATCCGATGTATTTTGACACAGCAACGATTGCTGACGGGCTAAAAATGCACATTACGCATTTGCTTGAAGCCTTTGATAGCTACGTAAACAAGGACTTTACAGGTGCTTATACGTTTGAGCGTACCGCATATGCCCACATGTTTGCTACGGCAAGCGCACTTGCTGGCGGAATCGTAGCGCAATTCCCAGAAAAGTTCCACGGACCTGTTACCATGTCGCCAACGACTAGCATCTGGATGAAAATTGGCAGCGGTGCACTAACTATTAATGGCACGACCACTTGGATGGATGTAGCACCGTTCATGAAAGATGGCAATACGTTTATTCCCCTTCGTTATCTGGGAGAAGCCATTGGCGCTGAAGTCACTTGGGATGCTGCAACGCAAACCGCTTGGGTCAAAACTGGCGGAAACACCGCTACATTTTGGATCGGCAAGCCTTATATGGAATTGAACGGACAACGGAAAGACATCGGCACTCCGATCTTCCTGCATGGCGGACGTACACAAGTTCCACTTCGTTTCATTACCGAGCTGCTTGGCTGGGATGTCAAATGGAATGACGCTGATTGGTCAATTACATTGACGAAAGCCATGGCTATGGATATGGGACATTCGCATTAATGGTCATCACTCACTAAAAAAGAGTCGAGCAAGGACATGACGTCCTCGTTCGACTCTTTACGCTATTTATTCAGACACCGCTCGTTTCCAACAGCCCTGCGCCAAGCTTCTCAAAGCCAAGGCTTGCTCCCATCGGTTCGAGAGTTCTTGTCCTCCCTGCCCCGTAATCGCATAAGGTGCAGGACCAAGCTCGCAGACAAAAGGCAGTATATCGCCTGGCTGCGCATCCTGCAGCCAATAGCGCATGGCCTTGGTCCACCAGGTCTCAAAACGGGCTAGCATCGCATCCGAATAGCCGACATCCACTTGAATTTGTTCCCCAGAGGAGATGCGGCTGTGAATGACCGACGTTCGTGCAAGTACAGTCTCGAATAGGTGCTCTGCCTTTTCTTGCTCCTCTGTCATTTCCCCCGCTACTACATAATGGGAGATATCCAGCGTAAACCGTAAGTCTGGCAGCGCTTCAGCGTACTGCACCGTACGGATTAAGTCTTGTGTAATTTTGCCGCGATGCGTCTCAACAAAGAAAGGCATTCGCTGCTCAGTAGACACAGCACCCAATTCGTCTAATAGCTTAATCGCCTCATCACCGATGATGAAAGCATCTGCTACTTGCCCGTTCACGTACAGCATCTCCATATCATCAGCCTGTTGCAGCTGAAGTGACAGGTCGTGGGCATTGAACGGGAAGCTATGCGCGCCGAAGCTTAGGTTATACTGGCGCAGCAGTTTTTGCCATTCATCCCGACTGCCGGCTTCTGGGACTCTAGCTAGAATCCCCGTGAAACCTGCATCCGCGATGCGTTCGAACTTCTCCTCAAGCAGGAGCTCCGTGCCCGAAGGGACCACCCCCATCATCGCCCACATGGATTGATGAATTTCGAGGCGTGGCGGGCGATTGGAGCCATCATTAATTCGGGTTCTATCGAATTTGGCCTGCATCAAAATTAATATCCCCCTAAGCTTCCAGCTAGTTTATTCTTAGTGACTTCCCCCTGCGCCTCCATATAAACAGTACGCTTCTTCACTGTTCGCTCCGCTTCCTCCTGAGCCGCACGCGCATCACCGCCATGGACATCCTCGATCATCCAGCGCTGACCAAAGCCCGCATGTACGACTTCGTCTGCCCAATCAAAATCTTGAAATGTGGTCATAAGCGGATCCTTCACCACATCACGACAGAATTCCCACTCCTCGCGCTTGCCTGGCGGATATTTCATCGCTGCTTTCTCTATCGCAATGGTCAAATGGGAATACGCCTCGGTTCCCTCGAACAACTGTGCGGTCATATCGTACCACCCCGTCCAGTTCGCGTATTGATACACATCGTACCCCTTCACACGAAGCGCTGCCTCGCCGAACCAGCTATGCCGAACTTCGTCCCACATGTGCCTTGCTGTGTCTCGATAGAAGCTCCATGGCTTACCTTCCGTTGTAACATGCACATAAGCTATGCCCTCTGCTGGGGACATTTCAAAGTAACGAGACAGCATCATGGTCATGAATCGACCCTCAGCGTTATCAGGCAACGGTATGCTCTGAAATTTGACGACCTCTGTTTGAAAACGGCTGTCTCTCGTGCTCGATTGCGGCATCGCGAACGGCTTCGTCGTTATTCGAAGCGCGGGATCTAGGGCTGCTCGTTCCTCCCAGCCTGTGATGCCACCAGCTGCAGCAAACAGCTGCTCTAGATACATTTTCCAGCGCTGCGCCTGATCCTTCTCCTGTTCTGATGCCGTAAGGCGGATATGTGCGAGCGCTTCGCGCCCCCAATCCATTTGCTCTTCACGATCGATGAGCTGATGCTTCATGATCTGAAGCGTAGGCTCGTCAACAAGCGGCTGCGCTTTGCCTTGGTAAGCGTGAATAGCAGCGATTTGCGCCGGCTTTATCACTTCAAAAAGCGCCGTTAACAAACACAACGTCGTCTCCGAATTCAGCACCGTCTGCATGAGTTCGTTCAGACTGACGTCCGGGCATTTGTCGAAGGCCACCGTACTCATACGAAGCTGTTTAACGCGATTGCGAAATTGCTCGTGGTGCTCTGCATCTTGCGAGCTTAAGCGTGCAAGTGCTCCTTTTATTTCATATTCAGGTCTAGCCACCACATGGCCAGCCTCGATCCTCATTAATTGCCGATCAACATAGGCGATTCGTTGTAACGTTTTTGCCGAAGATTCCACAGACATCCCGATACGATCCCAGTCTTGAATTCCCATGAATGGATGCAACACAAGTACCCCTCCAGTATTTTTGCACTTTATTGTTTGTTCATACAACAATCATAGTGGAATACAGGCTCTAAATACATGCATTGTACAACATATAAATTTGCACTATTATACTTACTTTATTTAGAAGGTCCGCTGATTTGATCAGTAAATCCAAGTCGAATTACCATGGCCCATTGAGCCTGTTGGAGTGTTTCTGAAATGCTTCCTAACGTAAACATGGATTGTTTGTTCGTGCCTTGTAAGCCCCAAACAATAATACCTTCGGTTCGCGGAGCTTGCACTGGCAGCTGTAATTTCATTTCACCAGTTATCCCTATATCTGCCGGTTTATCTACAATCAGTGTTGCACTATAGGAAGCTCTTTGGTCAATAAGCGCATAGGCCAATTCGGAATAAAGCTTGCCGCTAGGATCCCCATGATCTTTGAATTCATATACAAAATCGCCATTAAAACGGTAATTGCCTTGCGCATCTTTATCTTCATCCATCATCGTTATACTCATGCCAGGCGAAGTTCGCTCCAACACACCATCCTTCCAGTATTCAAAGCTAACCGCTAACGTCGGCTGGGGTCCATAGTACTCAAGCGCAACAGCACCCGACATCAGCCCTAGTAACGGCTTCAGCTTCGCGTTATTTTTTTCGTCGAATAGCGGCTCAGGAGACGCAAGCCAAGTTGAATGATCCACTGTTGCATTTTGCTTAAATATAGGTAAGCTCAACTCTTTACGACTCGAAACGTCATTTACAACGGCCACCGATAGCAAACCCGCCATCACGATAACAGTTAACACACTACGAATACTCGTATGCATAGTTAGGTACCTCCCTATCCAAGCTCATCTTAAATTCCCATATAAATTTACAATATTAAGAAATAATACCACACTTATTAGATCATACGCTCCCATTATTTGTCAGATACGCGTCACTTTAGATGATTTTAATAAATGGATAAGAATGTGTTTAGATACAGGACGTACAATTGGGAGGAGCGTACATGAACGGGGGCAAAATATGAGTAGAAAACAAGGGATTTGGGCCATCATCATCATAATGGGCGTAGCGATAGCCGCTGTATTTCCTTACGTCACTTTAAATCCTGCGAATAGCCGTATCACACCGGATGCGAATTTCCCGCTCCATTACACCTTGCTTATTGTTCATATAGCAGGGGCGTTCGTAGCTCTGGTGAGCGGCTTATTTCAATTTCACACACGCTTTCTTTCTAATTACCCAGCATGGCATCGCCTATTAGGGCGCATTTATGTGTACAGTATTTTCCTAAGTGGACTGTTAGGACTTGTGCTGAGCTTTTATGCAGATAGCTTTACGAAAGGTCTGGCCTTCCTCACACTGAGTGTACTCTGGCTGTTCACTTGCTGGAAAGGCTTCCGCTACGCGGTCAAAGGACAATTGGCACAGCATCGTATCTGGATGATACGCAGCTATGCGGTCACTCTAGTCGCTACATCGGCTCGTCTAGTCGTGCCGGTCTGTATCTTGCTGTACCTGGCGATGCATGGATTTCACCTCCCTGCTGGAGGAAGAGAGCAGATGATCGCTGACATCCTAGACGTGAACATATGGATCGGATTGATTCTTAATCTGTTAGTTGTTGAGTGGTATCTGCTGCGACCTCGGAAGAAAAGCTAATAAATAGAGCTGTCTATCCACCAGCTCTATTTCACAATGAAAACCTTCTCCAAGTGCATCTTCTCTTGCACACCTTCGAGAATCAAATCAGCCGTGACTTGCATATTTTCATGTGACCTGGCATGTGATAGTAGAAATAAGCACTCCAAACTTGCCTGTCCAAGCTAGCATCAGCACTTCTGGGTTCATAAGCCCGCAGGGAGTGCTTGTATCCGGCATGACCGCACATTCATCGCACATTTATGCCTGATAAGCACTTCAAGCTTGCTTAAACCACAAAAGATGCGACATTTTTGATAGATAAGCAATCTCAGTTGTCTTATCATGTTAATTGATAGCGGAATGGATTTGTGCGGGTTAGGTTGGGTTTGCGCGGGGCGATGTGTTTGGTTCGGTGTGATTGGTTCAATGTGTTTCGTTCGGTGTGTTTCGTTCATTGTGTTTGGTTTGATTTGTTTCGTTTGGTGTGTTTGGTTCAATATGTTTCGTTCACATAAACCTTAAAAAGGCTGTCCCTAGTCAAATGACTAGCAGATCAGCCTTTTCATGTAAACGACGCTTATCGGTATCCATCCTGCCAATTGCACATGGATTGGACAATCCTACGTCATGCCTCTATTCCTCGCCATTTTCCAAAATCAGCATTTCCTCATAATTGATTGCTTGCAGCAGTTCATGCACAGTACTCGTTGAAATCTGCTCGCACTCCTCTAACTCCTGAATGCCATCTCGCCTGATCTGAACACTTCGCAATTGAACAAGCCTTAACTGATGGAGGAAATCGGCTTCGGAATGCTCCTTATGGTGCTCACTAGGATTAGAGCCGCCGCCATGCTTCAACAGACGTGTGTAATGTTGAATGACGAGGAGCGACTCTAGCTTATGTTCGGCAGATTGCTCTTTGCGGATTGCAGCAACAGCTGCTTGCTGCAGTTGTTTTTCAATCGTTTGGAGGGCATCAAACATTTCCGTAACCGATCTGTATTTCTCTGAAAGTCCGCCTCTTCGATGCTGTCGGATCCTCCGATTGAGCAGGTTCAATTTGAATCGTACCCAAAGGTATTGAAGTCTTGCTAGGAATAAAGATTCAGACTGCGGTTGATGAAGCAGCGCGAAAACCGTCTGCAGCTGCGGTGAGACAACGCCCTCCTCAATCAGCTCAGACAGCCTGGCAGCTTCTGCTTCTCTACCGATTTGCTGGAGCTCGCGAATATGTGATCCAGACAGCTTAACGGAACCGTGGGACTCAATTCGGATTTGTTCCTCCAACTGTTGAACGACCGCGAGGGTGGATTCGATATTGGCGGCGCTTTTCTCTGATTTCAGCACTTGAATCGTTTTGTTGGCCAGATGTATGCTGGCCTCTTTCAACGACATCGCGGCTTGATTCGGTTCCGCCACCGTCTCTGATTTCCCAAGGAACGGCATGGCGAGCGTCGCTGTAAGCATACTAATCAAGATGACACTAGCGGAAATAAACAGAATGGTGTTGCGCAAAGGAAAAGGCACACCCACCGACAATTCAAAAGGAATGGACAAGGCCGTAGCCAAAGTGATCGTGCCATGGACACCGCATAAGCTGGCTGCTAACGCGTAAGCTCTTCGCTTGGCTTTCGTTTGATAGCTCTTCTCCGGTAAGCTCTCTGGCATAAAATCGTGATGAAAAATGAACACCCAAAGATACCGAGCTACAGCTAACGCTGCGTAGATCAGCACCGCCAATCCTAGCGCTTTGACAAGCGACGTTTCACCACTGTGGATCAATCCAGTTATCACTTCTGGGAGAAGCAGACCCAGCAGCGCAAAGACGAGTCCGTTCAAAATATAGCTCAAAATCGACCACGTATTCGTCGAGATGATGTGCAGCTTGGTGGTCGTTTGCTGTAAACGATCGCGCTCTAAGCCATGAACAATGCCCGCCACGACGACGGCCAAAATACCGGATACGCCAATTTCCTCCGCCACGATATAAATCACAAACGGCGTCATTAATTGAATCGTGACGAGCGAGTGGACTTCTTCCAAGCCTTTTTTCCGTAAAAAAAGTCTGAAATTCACAAGCACGGCGCCAAGTACAAGACCAACAATACATCCGCCTATAGCAACGAGCAGGAATTCCCAAGTCGCGGATCTCACGGAGAATACTCCTGTCATGACGACGCCTAAGGCTACTTTAAAAGAAACGAGGCCTGCCGCGTCATTAAGCAGCGACTCCCCTTCTAGAATGGGCATTAAACCTTTGGGAAAGGTACGGCCTCTAGTCATGGATTTGACCGCAACCGCATCCGTTGGGGACATCACCGCGGCCAGTGCAAACGCCACGGGGAGCGGCATGGACGGGATCAAGTAGTGAATGAAGAATCCGATACCGATGACGGTAAAAACAACGAGCCATATCGCCATAGAAAGAATCGGCTTGCGGTATTTCCATAGTTCTTTACGAGATATAACCCGCCCATCACCAAATAAAATGGGTGCTATCAGACACACCATGAACGCTTCTGGTTCAAATTCAAAATCGGTCGGGACGAATGGCAGCCAAGACACGAGCGCCCCTAAGCCAATTAAATAGAAGGGCAATGGGATTTGGGGATATCGCTTATTGAATAACGTTGCTGCTACAATCACAGCCGCCACAATTAATAAAGGCAACAAAAGTTCCATCGGAGCTCTGCCTCTCTTTCATTTCCTTAAATAGGGAATTCTTTGGTAGCATCCTCACTAATCTAACGTTCTATACCGCTTTTTCAGCGTAAAAAAAAGGGCCAGCCAAACGAACTTGGCTACCCTCAATCCTTTGTTCGTTCCTACGCAAACTCAATACCAACTTGTAAATACAGATGAACTACCGTACGCCAAAGGAATTGCCGCTGCAATCATGACAATCGGTCCCCACCAGGTGAAGAGGGAGATCCCTGCAACTAAGCTGATCACGATTAGGGCCGGAAGCACGAGAATAGGGATAGCCGTTTGAATGGCTTGATGCTTCATTGGGTCCTTAATCGGAAAAAGGTTAAGGAACGGCGTCGTGAGCTCATCCTTGCAAAATGATTTTCGCCAGAAAACCAGCATGACAGCCACCAGGATCCAGACGAGAATTTTGATCGCACCTGGCAAAATAAACAAAGCTCCACTGGCGACGACAACAAACTGTATCGATTGTCGCCACTGCAGACCATTTCGGAAATAAGACTTCACTAACAGCTCGGCAATTCCTATGCCAGCTCCCTTGCCTTTGAGCAATCGCTGCGATTTGCCAAATAAAAGCGGATATCTGCGCGTTGGTTTTCTTTTACGCTCCATCACACGAATTAACATCAAGGAGACGATTCGCATCCGTGCATCGCGTTCTCTCGCAATGTCGGCGAAGAAGGTGCCTTTTTCACGCAGCCTGATCCGGGTTAACAACGCGAACGTAATGATGCCTAGCCCTATTGCTATCCAGCCGTAGAGGGTTTGATCCGTGATCTCCGTCACTAGCATCAGGAAGAGAAATACGCCGATCACAAAAATCACAATGCGCAGCACCCATAGCAAGAAACCTCGCAATCGAAGCGCAAGCAGCTGGCGAATCAATCCTAGATTTAATTTGACCACGTAAGTCAACAACCAGAAGCACACGACCTGCGGGACGCTATACGAATAAACAGACACTAACAATGGCAGGAAGAAAAGCGTGGCCAGCAACGAAGTGAAGCCCTGAAGCACGACCGAATATCGATAGCCGAGATGCATCAGATGCCGGAACCAGCCTTCATTTTGCCGGAGAAAGAGCTGATCGCCCTCCTCAACAAAGTACCGCAGCGTGCCTAGCCATGTGAAGATGTAAAAAAGTGTAGCTACGGTGTGCACCGAAATCCCACTTAGCCAAGTCGGCGGCGTCATATACCAAGCATAATAGTGATAACCCGCCACAATCAGCAGTGGAATCACAAAATAAATGGCAATTACCCAGTCCACGGCCATCCGTAAGGCGCGATACTGAAACTTCCAGTCCGAGCGTACCCGTCTGGCAAAAAGTTGAAAGCTGCTAGTCAAACCGCTGTCCCCTCTCATAATAACGAATGGAAGCAGTCGAACAACGTTGCATCCGGCATGTCGCATTGCTTCTGAATGTCTTGCAGGGTGCCGTTCGCCACCAATCTTCCGCCCGACAGCAGCACGAATGAGCTGCAAATCCGTTCAGCCGTATCCAGCACGTGGGTACTCATCAGAATGCCTGCACCACGCTTGCGCTCCTCTTCCAGCATCCCCAGGAAATCCTTGATAGCCTTCGGATCTAAGCCGATGAAGGGCTCGTCCACGATGTACACATCGGGTTTATTTAAAAAGCCAAGAATGAGCATAATCTTCTGCTGCATCCCTTTCGAAAATTTCCCAGGCAATTGATGCTTCTCATCCAGTAAGCGGAATCGATGCAAGAGATCGTCCGCACGCTCTAAGAAGACGGCGCGATCCAGTTCATAAACCGATGCCGCGAACTCCATGTGCTCCCACAGCGTCAACTCATCATAAAGAATGGGATGCTCGGGAATATACGCGTAGCTTTTGTTTTCACCCATGAAGGAGATTTTTCCTTTAAAATCCTTCAGTAACCCGAGGATGCTCTTAATTGTCGTGCTTTTGCCAGCGCCGTTCGGGCCTAACAATCCAACCAGCTCGCCTTGCTGAACTGTAAAATGAATCCCTTTAATCATGTCCGGCACCTCATCATAACCGGCTTGCTCAATGTATACATCTAATAAGGCTAATCGTTCTTCTGACATTCCGTGACTTCCCTTCTATCCTCATCATCCATGCATATTCCCTCTATCCTATCATGAAAGTTTGCCCAATGTATGAAGGTTAGATAAAAAAGCCAAAAAAAAAACCTATCCTTGGCAGGATAGGCTCCGCTAACTACTGCTTATGTTGTACAAATCTCTAGGATCCGCTCTTAACCAACATATCCGCAATCAGATCCGCTTGCCCTAGAATGGAGATCGGATCGTAATGCAGATAGGTCTTGTAGTCTAGGATGTGTACTTTATTGTTTTTAACAGCTGGGAGCGTCTTCCAGATTGGACTGTCCAGAATCGCCTTCACCTGCTCGTCTGTCGTACCTGCATTCATGCAGATGAAAATATGATCCGTATTCGCATAGGTCGGCAACGTCTCCATCGAGATCTCGACAAGCTGCTTTCCGCTGTCAATCGCTTCCTTTTGCACAAAATCAGGAGCCTTCAGCTTCAGCATATTGTAAATGACTTCGCCGCCGCGGCCATAGTTATCGCCGAGCAAGGATATCTTTTTCTCACGGACATTGATAATAACAGCTGTTTCTCCTTCTTTTACCGAGCCTTTAATCTTCTCGCGGCTCTCTTTGGCCTTTTGTTCATATTTAGCTAACCACGCTGCAGCTTCCTTCTGTCTGCCAAATGTATCTCCGAGCAGCTTCACCTCTTCACGAACATTTTTATAGGCCGTATATGGGATGAACACGGTTGGAGCAATTTTGGAAAACTTATCGTAGTTGTCTTCCGAGAAGCCATTGATCACGATTAAATCTGGATCGAGCGATGTCACCTTCTCCAGAGAAGCCGGTGAACCGATATCCGTCATATTCGCTTCTTGCTCCTTAAGGAATGGACTTCCCATCCACCATTCCTTACTGGCCGCAATCGGAGCCATGCCTAACGCAGCCAAGGTTCCGTGGTAGTAAGCTGCCACGACGCGCTTCGGTTCCGCAGGAATCGTGACATCCCCCTTAGCGGTCTTCGCTACGATCGTCTTCGGAGCTGCGGTAGCTGCCGCTTCTGCTTTCGCCGTGGTTGCTGCCGATGGCTGGGAAGTGGCCTGGCTTGAGTTCGTTGTATCTGTACTGCTGCCGCATGCACTCAATATGAGCAGCAAGGCTGACATCCCCGTAGATAACCATAATTTCTTTGCTTTCATGATGTGTATCTCTCCTCTTGATAATGATAATAGTTCTCACTAGGATCATATCAACGACTTTGCGATGTCGTCCATACACATTCATGACGATATTTCGTTACAAATGTGATGAAAGCCGATCAACAATCTCTTGCAACTGGAGCTCCAGCGAAAGCGGATCAAACCCATAGAAGATATCCGGATTCACATCATACACTTGGTTTTTGCGAACGGCCGTAAACTTCTTCCAGTTCGGATGCGATTTGAACGACTCCGCCCCCTCCAGCCAGTTAGATTCATAGTTGACGAGAAAGACATGATCGGCTGCATAATCGCCAAGCTGAGCAAGCGAAATACAGCGATTCAGCAGCTTGGCATCAATAATGCGCTCCTTGACAATGCGCGGAGGAGGCAGCTGCAAGCCTTGATAAAGCATAGGTCCGCCCAAACTTCGCAGATCACCGTAGACATAAATTTTGCCCGAAACCACCTTCATAATAATGAACGTGTCGTCAGGATTCAGGACACGTCCAAGTACCTCTTTCGCTGCAGCAATTCGGCGGTCAAACGCTTGAAGCCACACCTCTGCCTCCTGCCCCTTCCTTACAACATCTGCAATAAAACGTAACTGTGCCCGCCAATCCATCTTCTCTAGATTGAAATCAGCCACAGGGCCAAGGGTGCGAATCCACGTCACATCCTGTTTATGTACATTGCTGAAAATCAAATCTGGCCGCAGCGCTTTAACTTCCTCGGCGCTTTGTTCATCTAAGCCTTCGATCGGCTTAAACTCAGCTTGACTCAGCACACGCTGATAATGTGCCGTCATCCAAGGATTGATAATGCCAACACGCGGAACAACACCCAACGTCAACAAGGTTGAGGTTGCCCAAGCATCCAGCGAGACATATTTTTTCGGTTGATGCACGTAGGCACTTGGCGAAGAGCCCACCAGTTGTTTAAATTTGCGGCTAAAATAATATTGGCTCTGAAAGCCAACCTCCTGCGCAATTTCTTGCACGTTGGATCGAGAAAGCTGCAATAGCTCACGTGACCGTTCAATGCGAAGATGGAGCAAATAATCGATAAAACCGATCCCTTTTTCTTTTTTGAACAATCGGGAGAAATGCTCTGGGCTTACACCGAGCTGCTCCGCGATCTGATCTCGTGTTAAATCATCCCGATAATGCTTATGAATCAGCATAACCGCATGTTCGATGACATTGTGCATCTCTGGCGGACGTGCTTCACCCGTGTTCTTAAATATGATGTCCATCATCGTATAGAATAGAATTTGTCTTTTGAACAAATCCTGCGGTCGGCCGCTTACTTGCATCTCATCCAGCTCTCTAGATACCTGCAACGCCCAGTAAGGCGTTTGCAGCTGAATCGGTTCTTGGAACATGCTTTGTATGCTAAATGGCAGGTAGGTGCCTTTTTCTGCAGGTGACCCACTTCGGATGATCACATCAAATGCAATCCGATCCATCTGCAGCACAGTACTGCTAGTGTTGACAACATGCATCCCGCTGCCGGAGGGCGCATAGACGACCGTCCCGTATTTTAGCACCACCTTTTTGCCATTCATGAACAGCTCGCCAGTCCCCTCACGAACGAGCAGCAGCATATCTGCCTCTGTCACGTTCCATTCCTTCTGCGCGAAGGGTTCATAAGTCAGCTGCTTGGTATCATGCAGGACAAATTGCGGTACTTCCTGCGGTACATTAACCGTACTTCGGATACTTGAATCAGCCGCTTCCATGACCTGGCCGGCTTGCAATTGGCTCTGTTCCTTCAACACGCTGCGCACCTCGGCGACCTCCGCATCTGTCAGCTTGCCGAGGTGTTTGACAACGCGATGCTTATTTCGACCGAACTCATCTTTATAGGTACTGACGATTTTATAATAGACATAGGACTTGCCATTCCGAGTAAACATGCTTTTCTTTACAAACATGCGGGCAATACCTCCATCCTATTGGTGACTATATTGGGGACTTCAACTTTACATACGATTATACTATGAAAAAGCTACATCACGCCGTTTAACGAAAAAGATCCTCATCCAGCTTCCGCAGGATAAGGATCTCCGTTTATTTATGGTGTTACTGCTGCATCTCCTGAACACTGTAGCTATTAATAATCGCCGCCGCAAAGGCTACCCGATTATGTCGAAAGTAGTGAAATAACATCCGTTCTTCCGGGCACTCTTCATCATAACGCGGAAAATTAAAGAAATCGTCCTCCGTCCATCCTTCGTTCCGCAGGTTTTCAATGGATGCCGCAATTTTGCTAGGAATGACTGGCTTGAATATCTGTGACGCTTCTGTTGACATCGTACCACTCCACCTCTTCACTAGAATCTATCACTCTAGTAAAAGGATGCCCACATTCCGCGCAGGATAAACCAGTGACCTCGCTTAATACTCCACATAACTCGTCACGGATTTACCTGGCAGCGTGACGGTAACCGCTCCGCCGGTCACGGCGATGTCTGTTAATTTGGCCAAATCCTCCGTAGCGCTCGTGCGTCTTGCCGATACATTGGCAAACGTCAGGCCGCTAATCGTCGTCGTAATTGCAGACGCGCTGTTGTTAATAATGACAACCGAGGATCGACCCGTGGCATTCTTGCCACCGATGGCCACGAGGTTACTGTCGCTCGACGCAGCCAGAATGCGGGTATCATCCGGCCGCAGATAGCGGCTGAATTGGCCCATCACGTAGAGCCTTTTGTTCACCGTGTACGTATTATTTGCGCCTAAGTTGATGAGTCCCTCACCTGTCGTGCTGGAGGCCGGATTCACCGCCCACCAATAGAACCAGCCCCGCTCCCCTCGCTTCAAATCAGCGGCAATCATATTGGCCCACTTCAACCCATCCGTAATTGATGGATCGTTCGTATTCTGGAAGTCACTCACCTCTGTCGCGATTAGCGGCTTGCCAAAATGGTTCACATCCACATAGGTGCTGTAATCATGTACCGGTACAAAATCCAATTTATCTCGTGTTGTGCTACTAAAATTGACCATGTAGTTGTTCGAGGAGGTGCGATTGGAGCCTTCTGGCGCCCCAACCAACACGCCTTGATTCAAGCTGTGAATGGCATCGGCCACCTTCGCCCCTACTTGATCCAATTCACTCGTCGTATAGGATGCCGAAGCATACGGCGTAGTTAAATCGGGTTCATTTTGCACACTGACCCATTTGATATTGAATCCGAACACATTGCGGTAGTGGTCCACGTAAGTCTTCATGTAATTGGCAAAATTGTCGTATTGCGAGGTGCTCAAATGGCCGCCGTTATTCGGGGAACCATTCGTTTTCATCCAGCCAGGAGGGCTCCACGGTACCGCGTAAAATTGATTCATCCCGCGATTCTCCGCCTCTTGGGCGAACCATCGTTGATGGAGATCCGTATTCCAATCCAAGACGCCCGATGAGGGCATGAATGTCGTTTGCACCGCATCCTGGGCAGCCGTATAGGGATTAATTTCCATCCGGACGATTGACAAACCAGCATTCGAGTTATCCGTACGGAACAACGTATCCAAGATGGCTCCCTGCGTGGCCGCGTTAAAATTCGTTTTCAACTCATTTACCGGGTGATTGGCTGCCGCGCCGAATCCCCAAATCGTTTGATACGTCGTATCCTTATACACCGTCACCGTGCTAGCTGCCAACACAGGTGGTGCCACACTCACCAACATCGCAACCGCCAATCCCATTACACCATAAACCTTCTTTCTTCGTGAAATCATCCTGCATGCACCTCTTTTCTCCAATTTGGCCTAAGCTCAGCCTCCCTTAATTTAATCTGAAATCGCTTTCAATACACTGAGGGGAAAAGGTTTTTTACTGCACAAATGCGATGCAAATGTTGCAAAAAGCCTTTCTCCTGCCTTATTCACCTCCAAATCGGTCCTTATACTCCATCGGGTTCAACCCGTGATACTGTTTGAAAATACGTGAGAAGTGAATGCTATTCTCGTAGCCAACTTGCAGGGCAATTTCATAGCTCTTCAAGGAGGACGTAAGCAGCAAATCCCGCGCTTTGCGCATCCGAACGTTAACGCAATAGGTCCAAATCGTCATCCCCGCCTGCTCTTTAAAAAGCTTCGCTAAATATGAGCGGCTCATCGCGACGTGATCAGCCAGCTCCTGAAGCCCCCAGTTCTCGGCATAATGCTCTTCGATATATCGTTTGACCTGATCGACAACGCTCTCCTTCTGCAGGTTCTTCGCCTTCCGAGCGCGATCCATGAGAATATTCGCTGCTTGCTCCAGCCGCCTCACCGCGCACAAGCGGAAATACTGCCGCACTTCGGCATGCTGTAAGCGTTCTTCCCCCAGCTCCAAATCTTCGCCTTCCTCATACGTCACATGGATGTCCTGCTTCTTCAGCTCTTCGATGACGAGCGATGTCCAAGCCATCGTTAGCTCGTTCAGCAGTTCATAGCGGCCTTCCACCCACACTTCCAACATGGCTAGTGTATCTACAATCAGCAGCGGCTGCCCGTGCAAATAAACAGACAAGACCATCTCGATCCAGCGGTCCAGCATCGGTTTGTAAACAGGCAGCTTATGCAATAGGAGCTGATTCGCTGCATTGCGGCGGTGGCTCCGAATACGAGCGCAAGCCTTGACCACGGCCTCTTGCAAGAGGACGCTATCCATCGGCTTGAGCACATAATCGACTGCGCCCAGCTCGATACTCCTTTTCGCATACTGAAAATCATCATAGCTCGAAATAACGATACAGATCATCCAAGGATAGTGTTCGTTGATCTCTTTCATAAGCTGCAAACCGTCAACCACAGGCATCCGCACATCCGTCATGCAGATATCCGCATAGTGATCCTTCAACCAATCCAACGCCTTCTTGCCATTCGCAAGTGTGGCTGAGACCGTAACACCTTCCATCTCTGAAACTTGTATAGCTAGACTTTCCCGAATTAAATCTTCATCATCTACGATTATCAGTCTATTCATCTGTCTCTAGACCCCTTTCTATGTATCCAAGTTCGCTTGTAAAGGCAATGACACCTGGGCGACCGCCCCGCCTGAGATGGGATCATTGAAGAAGCAGATTTTGGCTTCACCCGAATAAAACATATGCAAACGGTAAATCAGATTCGATAGTCCGACTTGATTGTGCCGATACGAATGTCCCTGCGTGTCCGCACTCTCTTTTGTTAAACGCGCCAGTGTGTCTGCCGTGAAGCCAGGGCCATTATCCGCAACGGTCAGGAGCAGCCTGTCCCCCTCCATCACTTTCCCTATCACACGAATATGAACGGATTCTCCCGTTGTTTCGCGCCCATGCTTAATGCTATTTTCCACCAACGGCTGTAAAAGCGCTTTCGTACATACAGCTTGCATGAGCTCATCAGGCACCTCAATGCCATAAGTGACTTCATCTTTAAATCGGACTTTCATAATCGTCAAATAATTTTCCAAATGTTTAATCTCTTCTTTGAGAATGACCTGCACATTCTTAAAATCCGAGGTATACCGCAGCATATTAGAGAGATTGACCGCGACATGACCAATATGGGACTGCTTGGAGATGACGGCCATTGAATTGATTGTTTCGAGCGTGTTATATAGAAAATGCGAGTTAATCTGCGATTGAAGCGCGGAAATTACAGCCCGATGCTGCAACACCCGCGTCTCAGCGTGATCATGAATCGATTGCTCCAAGTGCCCGAGCAGGTTATTGAAGGAGATGCTTAAATCAGCTACCTCATCGACGCCTTCCACCTCTGCGCGCAGATGAAAAGAGCTTGTCAGCTGCATCGCTTTCATCATTTTACGCAAACCAAGAATTCGGCCCGTGATCGAGGATGCTGCGAAATAGGTGAGCAACACCGAGATAATTAAAGCAGAAATGGCAACGATAATCGTCATATTGCGCGTATAGTTAATACTCTTGGCAATTTCCTGGTACGGTAAAATAGCGATAATCTTCCAGCCTGTCATCTGAATGGTTTGGAAAATAATCAACTCTTTGCCCGACTTGTCGAAAATCGATCCTTCCTTCTGATCCTTCACCGCTTCTACAATATGAACATCCATACGCCCCATGACTTCTTCCGCATGCGAATGATGAATAATCGTACCGGACTGGTCCATCACGACAGCAACGCCTGAGTTCGAAATATCAATTTGTGACATAATGCTTTGCGAAGGTGTAAGGGATATATCAATCTTGAGATAGCCATCATTACTCTGCTTGAACAGGGTTAAGACAGGAATTTTTAATTTCTGATTCGCAGCATCCAAATAATTCTCGGACATGCCGGTAATGAATTTGATTTTCTCAAAATTTTTGCTTTGCGAGAAGTAAGGTTCATTTTTAATCGAATAATTTAAAGGAAGCGCATACGTATTTACAAAATGTTGTTCATACCCGCTTGGATTATATAAAGTAACCGATAGAACTTCTGGATATTGCAGAAATAAGCGATTCAAATAGTTATCCTTAATTCTTTCGTAGTTGCGAATAAGCTCAGAGGAAACGGTAGGTGACGAAACACGCATCCAATCCCGCACTTCCAGACTGTTGCTGAGCATTAGGAAGGCTAACTCATACTCCGAATAGTACCGATTGAGGTTCATATTCGCTTGCTTCAACACTTGCATGCTGAGGTGATCGATATCTTTGCGAACCGAACTCTTCGTCTGGATATAGCTCGAAATCCCAATCGTTGACACGGTAAAAATCAAAATCGTCACGATGATCGAGATCAGCTTCCATTTGAGAGAACGCTTCACGCTTTTGACCATATAGTTGAACAAGTCGACTTGCCTCCTGTAAACCGCGTAAATACTTTCAATCGTAGTCTAATCGGGTTCTCCCAATTACGCTATACACCAAATAATAGGCTGAATTTCATGCGGGTTCAATATGGTTAGCGTAGGATTCACTGCAGGGATCGTACTTTTTCCTATTCAAAAATAACAAAAACCGCACCTATGTATAGGCACGGTTCTCATCATCACGATTAATGATACAAATACTGGAATAGTCGGTCCAGCATAACGGCAGTCTCCGCACGGGTCGTATGACCCAGAGGGTTTACTTTGCCGGCGTTGCCTTCTACGAAGCCTTTTTGGGCGAGGGCGTTGATCGCCTGAACCGCATAGGAAGCGATGTCCGCTGCGTCTGTAAATGTCGTCGCTGTGTTCACTGTTGGCAGCGATTTGTTAACTTGAGCCAAGGCTCTCACTATCATAACGAACATATCTTGACGCGTGATGCTGGCTTGCGGGTTAAAGTGCTGCGCGTCTACGCCATTCACGATGCCGAGTTGATTCGCGATCGCTACTGCGCGTTCGTAGTAAGCGCTTTGGGCGACATCTTCGAAATGATTTTGAGCTGTCGCTTGTAAGCCAAACGTTTCGACTAGCAATTTCGTGAAATCAGCTCTGGTGATCGTGGCGGTCGGGTTAAAGATTTGATCTGTAACCCCTTGAATAATTCCTTTGGCAGCAAGCGTTTCAATGGCTTTCTGCGCCCACGGTGTGGAAGCTAGATCTTGAAAAGCTGGCTTGTTGTAGGAAACAGCATACATACTGAAGTGGTTCGTGCTGAATTGTACACGGCCCGATGCAGGATCATAGTGACCTGTCGGTACAAGCTGCGCTTGGCCTTGTGCGTTCACATACCAAACATTCAGAAGTTCGGCATGGCTTCTCTCTTCTGTAGTAAGTACATACGGCAGACCGACAAAAACCTTCGTATCCCTGCTCTCGAACTTCAAGGGTTGCCCGTCTGCTTCGAAATGCAGCTCCACGACATTCTTCGTTGCACCGCCGAGATTCGCTTGCTTCGGAAGCTGCGCTAATGAAATGCTTACCGTCACATTCGCATGCACAGCAGCTTCTGTGTTATTGGCAAATAGGTTGCTTGGCAGGAATAAGGTACCTAACTCTGTCGAAATCTCTAAGCCGTGCAGCACATCTTGCTTGGTTAGATAGTCGGTAGGGATCTGCAACGCGTAAGTTTGTGCTCCCGCTACATGTGGCAGCTGGATAGATACCTTCTTAGTTCCGGCTCCTTGCTCATCCGCTTTCTTGATGGCAGCGTCAAGTGTTGCTTGATCCAGCGTTGCACTTACTTTACCTGCTTGCGTTGCTAAGCCTTCCAGCGAGATTGTAATTCGCGCTCCCCCTTTGATCACATCAATAACGGGTTGTTTCGGATCTGGAAGCGATGTAACAGGTAGAACAACAACTGGTGGTGGAGATGCTGGCGTTGTGATGGTTAAGCTCGGTCCATTACTCGACATGTTTTTGGCCTCATCTGCCGCTTCCACCTTGAAGTTGTACGTCGTATCTGGCGTCAAACCGTTCACCAACCAAGTCGTTCCTTGTGTTGTCGCTACCACACTTCCACTGCTCAGCAGCTTGTATTGCGTTACTCCCATGCGGTCAATCGCTTCGCTCCAAGTGAGCTGAACCGATGTCGTTGAAAGGCCTCCTGACGTGAGGCTACTTCCTGCCGGCCATCCTGGTGGCGTTGTATCACTTGGCACTGGAATGATAGGATCATTCGTACTCGGGCCAAATACAGTGGCATTGCCTACAAAATCCTGCGCCTCTACTTTATAAACTGCCGTAGCGCCTGGGGTTCCCATGATGGTGTAAGATTTTACACTTCCATCGACTTGGGCAATTTCAACACCGTCCCTGTACAGGACATATTGCTTAATTGCCACATTATCTTCTGCTGCATCCCATGCCAGCGTTTCTCTGTCTGATTCACGTGTGGATGTGAGGCGAGATCCCGTTGGCCATTGCGGCGTGATGGTATCTTCTTTCAGCGTTCGGATTGTCAGCGCCAAGCCATCCGAACGGTTACCTGCTCCGTCAACGGCGACAACTTGGATCGGGTAATCCGTGTCCTCATTCAAGCCATTTACATAATAGCTTCTAACATCCTTAGCAACCTCAGGGGCGGTTGAACCATCCATTTCTATGAGATAATGATCAACACCCGTTTCGTCTGTCGCTGTTGGCCAATTTAAGGCGAAGCCGGATGACGTAACTACTGGTGTGGAAAGTTGACTTCCTACGCCCCATGTAGGTCGGGTTGTATCCGGTGCGAGTGTCGTCACATGCACGTTAGGACCTGTCGCTAGGTTCCCTGCCGCATCGCGTGCCGTTACGTGGAAATCATACTCCGTTCCAGCCGTAAGTCCTGTTACCTCATAGGAAAGGACATCGCCATATACGGAAGCCAACACTGTATTTCCGTTATACATATCATACGCTGCCACGCCGTATTGATCAGCAGCCGCTTGCCACTGTAAAGTGGCTGCAAAGCGTGACACATTCTGTGCCGTTAATGTGGCTGTAGGTGACCAGACAGGCGCAAGGATGTCCGCGCTTGGTGTCGTTATACTGGTTGTTGGTCCCGTAGACGATACCAAGCTTGCATCACGCGCTTCAACCTTGAACGTATAGGCTGTCGAAGGCGTTAAGCCTGTTAGATTGTAGCTGTAGACATCGGAGCCTACTGTTGCAATCGCTGTACCATTTTGATAAACCGTGTAGCCATTAATTCCGCTTTGATCCTGTGCACTTGACCACGTTAAGCTCGCTGCTTGTGGTTGTACATGTGAGGCCGTTAACGTGCCATTCGTCCAGGTTGGTGCTATGACATCAACTGGCAATTGTTCTGTGCCTACGGATAAGTACGGCTTGTAAATCGCATTAGCTCCTGTAGCATCTTTGGAATAGAAATCAACATTCTGATCCAGCCATGCATCGTCCTGAAGCTTAAATGAAATTACTCGATCTCCATTAACCTCGGTAACGACCTGATCGGTGACCGTGAATTTCTTCCAATAGCCTGCATTTTTGATGATAGTTGAGGCGATCTTGGAGCCATCAACAGGTTTGTTCAACCAGTTCACTGGTGTCGCTCCTGCTTCCTGCCAGTTATCACCCGTCTGATAAAGATCCATATTGATATTCATGTTCGGTGTTTGGACGGCAAACACGTAAAGATTTAACGAGGCATCATAGACATTTCCCGTCACTGTTGTTAAAGGGAATTTCAAGTACGCACGTCTGTTATTTCCTGTGTTCTTATTGGTCTCACTCGGTGTGACACCTGCTGCATTCTTATATCGCAGATAATCGATATTATTCGTCGTACCCGCCCCGCCAAGTGTTGCAGGTGCTTGAATGAAGGCGTCATCACTTGGATAGAGGACTTGCTGCGTTCTAGTAACGCCTGGGACGGTCGTTACCGTAACCGAAGGTCCGTTGACGCTCCAATTCCCAGTTGCATCGCGAGCCTCTATGCGGAATGTGTAGGGTTGACCTGCAGACAAGTTCGTTACTGGTAAGCTTTGCACATTGCCATACACATCAGCGAGTACCGTATTATTGCCATATACCCGGTATCCAGAAACCGCAATGTTATCCACAGCTGGCGTCCAGTTTAATGTCACAGCGCGATCCGTTAATCCGCTATACGTCAGCATACGGTTGGCTGGCCATATCGGCGCTGAAGCATCGGTGCCTACGTTCGTCTTGACCGTACTCCCAGGGCCTGTCACGGACCAGTTATCGCTGCCATCGGCGGCTTCAACCTTGAAGTTGTACGTCGTATTCGAAGTTAACCCATCTACATGGAAACTGTTCGTAGTCACTGGCAGCGTAACCAGCTCCTTATTGCCTTGGAACACGCGATAGGCCGTTACACCTCTTGCATCCAATGCTTGGCTCCAGCTCAAGTTCACACTAGTTGCCGTTATATCCGAAGTTGTCAGGGTTGCGGGTGAAGTCCATGCAGGTGGCGTTATATCCGCTATCCCCAACGTACGGAAGGTAACAATGGGTCCACCCAGCGATAAGTTGCCTTCTCCATCCTTCGCTTCGACGCGAACAGTATATTGCGTATTCTCCGTCAAATGAGCCAACGCATAGCTTGGTGTTTCGGTATCGCCAGTGATTTGCCCATTCACATAAATGCGATAGCCAGCCGCTCCGTCATTATCCACGCCGGAAGGCCAGGAAAGTGATGCACCTGTTTGACTTAGATTCGCTATGGCGATCGTAGCGCCTTTC
This sequence comes from Paenibacillus pectinilyticus, assembly GCF_001700435.1. Taxonomy (GTDB): domain Bacteria; phylum Bacillota; class Bacilli; order Paenibacillales; family NBRC-103111; genus Paenibacillus_E; species Paenibacillus_E pectinilyticus. Next base: position 279,339 of record NZ_LYPC01000026.1, on the reverse strand, counting down.
TTCCATCCAGGCACGGTCTGGTCTGCAGCTGATGCCGCCGTTGCTTGGATATCAGGGCTCGGAAGTGATAGATTGCCTTGCTTATCTACGGCTTGCACGTGCAAAAGGTACGATTGCCCTGGTGTTAGTCCTGTCACATCATAGCTGGTGACATTCGGTGTTGTTCGTTTCAGTAATTGGCCGTCTTGATAGATCAAGTAACCATCCACACTTTGATTATCATGCGCAGCAGGCCAGTTGAAGGTCACCGAGGTAGGTGATGCCGCTGAGACGCCAAATGCACTGCCATACGGCCATACGGGGGCCGTAATTTCTGCATCTTGAGCAGGAATCGGCAGCGGAACGAAGCTAGCCTGCGAACCACCTTCTGAAGGAGCTCCCCACACAATGGATACTTTGTTGTCTTTTCCTTGCTGCAAGGAGGTCTTCACCGTTTGGCTTATACCGCCACGTGTTACCGTGACATCATAATCCCCATAAAATCCGCGTGTACCATACTGTCCGTTCGCATCTGTTGTACCCGTCACATCGGTCCACCATGCTCCGTAGACCAGATTGCGCCACTGTTCCCCAGAAGGCTTCAGCGACCAGTCATTACGAAACAGCGGGGCATTGTTCTGCCAATGTGCGCCATCCCAGAAGCCCCACATCGTAAACGATTTCACGTTCGGATGGCTAAACGCAGCAAGCAAAATATCCCGTGTGAATTTCCCTTGAATATCTTCTCTTGGTGAGTTCACATCAAATTCAGTGATTGCGATTTCAGGTGCATACTGCGTGAAATGCGTAAGCTGATCATAGAAAGCCATAGGACTAACTGGCGTACTGCCAAAATGCGCTTGAATGCCGATGCCATCAATGGGCGCACCATGATCCTTCATGGATTGCAGAATGTTAGAGAAATTCTGAATGACAGGCGCATCTGTGCCTAGAATCTGCGTTTCATTTACGTATAATTTGGCCGTTGTATCGGCTTCTTTTGCTGTTTTGAACCAATTCGCCATGACAGCGCCTTGGTCATCATAGGTGCTGCGGATCATACTATTCAAGACGGGTTCGTTCAACACATCCCAGTTATACAATCTGCCTCGGAAGAGACCAGCAAGCTCGTGGAAGTGGTCTTGAATTCGCTTTTCCAAAGCGGTCTTATCACTGAGGAGTCCCGGGATATCTCCCGGCAATCGGGCAGATCCATCCCAGAGAAGCGCGTGACCTCGGATGTCGAATTTATTTTCACCTAGCCAATTGTAAAGCTTAACTGTTTTACTTTTATCCGACTCCCAAAAGGGCCATTTCATTTCATTTTCCATAACGACAGAATTGAAATTTTCTTTGAGTTTCGTTCGATACATCTCCGAGTTCTGATCGGTCCCGAATATGAAGTTGCTATTCACGGCGGTCCCAAACTTAAAGTCATGCTTCGTCATCTGAACATGCACGGCGGCATCTGGAATGGGATGACCATCCGCATCCTTCACTTCGACAGCTAGATCACCTTTGCGGATCTGCTCAATACGTGCATTCGCTTCTGCCCGCCATGGCGCGTCTTCTTCCATGCCATCGTAAACAACGGGTGTGCTTGGTAAGTTCTCGAATGTAACCGCTTTCTTATAATTCACTACTTTAAGATTCGCAATTTCTATCTCCTGTGGCTTAAAGCCTAGACGGAAGGTAATCTGTGGGGTGTTCGCTTCCATCATCAAAGCAGCTTTAATCGGAACAATGAATTTCTTCCATTGCGAAGGAACAGTTAACGTCTCCGTAATGGATTTTTCGAAATTCCCTCTTTTCTCCATAACCAATGCCACTGTACCTTCGGCCGTTTCAACCGTAGATCTCAGTGTTCTTGCGTAAAACGTTGCCAACATGACGTCATCTTTTTCGATACTTGCCTGGATGGGGAGTACATATTGTAGGAGATAGGTACTAGCAGGCTGCACGTTCGTTGTGAAACGCAATGCTTCTGTAAAAGCTTGCCCCTCCACTGTTGAGTTAGCAACCGTTCCGTAAGCTGGGGCCTCTGGATTTAATGCCGCTCCCTGCTGTTTAATATCAGAAATCAGAACTTCACTCCCAGGCAGTTGCCCCAGCTCATCTTCCGTCAGTGTTTGTGCTAAAACACGTATCGATTGGAACGGTACAATCAGCAAGGCACCGATTAACAGGAGAGCGAGCATTCTACCCATTTTACCCATTATCATCATTGATCTCTTCCTTCCTTTATTTCAAATGCATAAACATAAAAGATGGCCCATCTGAGCGAGTGTCCTGCTTGCTTCAGATGGGCATCCGTCATGCAACAACCTTATTTCTTACGGTTTGCGTTATACCAGTCCGTTAATTCCTTAATCGCTTTGTCTCCGCCTTGCTTCTTCCAATTCGCTACATACTCATCGAAATAGTCGAGCGGCTTCTCGCCTAGAATGATTTTGGCTGCTGCCTCTTGGAAAGAGCCCTTGTACCCAAGGTCTGCATTCTTCGTCAAAGTTTCGGAAGGCGGCATACCTGCGGTTGGATTGGTAATTCCTTCTTTGCGCGATGTTTCAATCGTTGTAAGCAGTTTGTTGTAGGCTTCATCGTTATTGATCAAAACCTTCTGTGCAGCTTCATTAAAGCCGTGCATTTGGAACACTGCAGAACGCCATTTTACATCCGTATCTTTATCTGCATTGTACTTAATGGCCCCGCCATCTTTGGTGTAGGATTGCCCTTCAATCCCAAGCTCGGTGAACATTTGACCCTCATCGGAAACGAGCCAATCAAACATTTTGACAACCGCTTCTGGATGCTTCATATCTTTATTCACGACAAACGTTTTCAAAACGGGGCGCTCAACGCGTCCTAATTGACCATCGTAACCTACACCTCTTGGTGTCGTGATGGCAACTACGTTAGGCTTTTTGTCAGGAAGCAATTTACTAAGCTCTTTCTGCCACGGATCCCAGATCCCGAATACGACATGGTTCCATGAGCCAACAAGATCGGACTTAATCTTTTGATCCCAAATAGCCCGTGTATTCGTCAGGAACTCATTATCGATCAGCTTCTCAGCGTACATCGTTCTGAGCATGCCCAAGGCTTTCTTCATATTCGGACTCACATAGCCAGGCATAACCTCGTTATTGTACACAGTGTTAGAATCTAAATTGACCCCATACATGCCGAAAATATTGTCCGCCCACTCGAACTTCTCACGGGAAGCAAATGGCACTTCATCCTTCTTGCCATTCCCATTCGGATCTTTATCCCGGAAGGCGCGCAGCATGTCTAGGAACTCGTCTGATGTCTTAGGTTCTTTGATTCCGAGCTTATCCATCCAATCCTTACGCACATAAATCACACGCTCCGCTGGCGCATTGCCTTGCGCCAATTGTGGAATCGCTAGGATTTTGCCGTTCAGCGTAACAGCGTCCCAAGCGGATTGCGGGATATTTTTCTTCAAATTCGGTCCGTATTTATCGATTAATGGCTTCAAATCCAAGGCTAAACCATTGATTACGAGATCAGAGGTTTCAATGCCCCAAACCATGTGAACGTCAGGAATGTCACCAGAAGCGAACTTGAGCTTAAGCTGGTCCATATAATTTTCATGCGGTAGGAAGGTAATGTTCAGATCTGTGTTTGTTTTATTGGCGAGATATTTGACCGTTGAAATATCCATCGATTTGCCAGCTGGAATCTGTTGCGCGTTGTTTGAAACGAACATACTAATTTTCTCCGGTGCTGCCGGTGTCGCGCTTTGGCTTGCAGCTGGTGTCGCGGATGTTGGAGTTGTTGTCGCGCTTTTATCAGAGGAGCAGGCTGCTGTCGCACCAGCCAGACATACGACGCAGGCTAACGTAACCACTTTGGATAAAGAAACTTTCATCGAATAAAACCTCCCTAGTTATCTACATTATAAATTAGTTCATTCTTCCAAATCATCTGGACGATATTGGGATAAATTGATCCACCTCCCATATGAAATCTCCCTTCAGCTCAAGCACTTCACTATTCTTTCACAGAACCCAAGAGAGCCCCCTTGATGAAATGCTTTTGCAAAAACGGGTAGATGATAATAATCGGGATCGTTGCGATCACAATCGTTGCCATTTGTAACCCCTGCGGTGTAATCGGTGTTGAGAGTTCGAGTACCGATTGCCCGCCTGCTGAGTCCATATCGAATTGCGATATAAGCTTGTACAAGTACAATTGCAGCGGTTGCAAATTGCGATCCGTAATATACAGGAGGGGGCCTAAATAGTTGTTCCAATGCCCCACTGCATAAAATAAGATAAGCGTCACATTGATCGGCATCGATAATGGCGCCACAATGCGCCACACAATGCGGTATTCGGACATGCCATCCACTCTGGCTGCTTCAAAAAGCTCCTCCGGAAGCGACCTCATGAAGGTGATGCACAGCATCATATTAAATGCACTGAGTGCGCCTGGGATAATGAGTGACCAGATACTGTTCAGTAAGCCAAGGCTTTTGACAAGAATGTACATCGGCACCATCGGTGCTTGGAAAATCATCGTGAAAATGATGAAGAGTAAAATGATTTTCCGGCCGCCTAACCAGCCTTTGGATAAGGGGTATGCGGTAAGAATCGTGAGGATCATATTGATCGCAGTTCCGATGAGAACGATTTGAATCGTCACCCAGAACGACTTCCAGAACACCGCATTTCGGATGACAAATTCATAGTTATGCAGATTAAAACCTACGGGCCAGAGCGTTACTTCCGAATGAATAATAGCTTCATTGGAGCTAAGCGACCCTGCGATGACATTCATTAAAGGGATCGCGACTGCGAGGCAGAATAGCAGCAATAGTCCCATGTTAAGCGCGTCAAAGGCGACTTCCCCTGATGTTCGTTTGATTTTCATATTCGTAAAATCACCCCTTAATATAGCCCTTCGCCAGTTGTCCATTTACTTACTCGGTTAGCAATGATTAATAACAGGAATCCGATGACGGATTTAAATAGCCCAATGGCCGTTGTTATGCTGTATTGACCCTGTAGAATACCCGCTCGATACGTGTAAGTATCCAGTACATCACCGGTCTCGAACGTCGCTGGGTTAAGAAATTGATAGATTTGTTCAAAACCGGAATCCATGATGTGTCCAATTTTGAGCATGAGCAGAATCATAATCGCAGGCAGTAAGCCTGGTATCGAAATATGTAGAAATTGCTTCCAGCGATTAGCTCCATCCATCTTCGCCGCTTCATAGAGGGAGGGATTAATACCTGCCAGCGCAGCGATGAAGATGATTGCGTTCCAACCCATTTCCTTCCAAATTCCCGATATGATGATAATCGAGCGGAAGTATTGCGGCTTCTGGAGGAACGTAATCGTATCTCCGTGAAAGGAGGCAATGATATGGTTTACTAACCCTTGAGCGGGAGACAGCATCATATACGTTAGTCCGAAAACGATCGTCCACGATAGGAAATGTGGTAGATACAGCACCGTTTGCGTGATGCGCTTGAACGCCATCGTTCGCACTTCATTGAGCATGATCGCCAATAAAATCGGCAACGGGAAAGCGAACACAATCTGGTAAAGGCTGATAAGTAACGTATTTCGGAGCAGCCGCCCGAATTTGTCATACGTGAATAGCTGTTGGAACCATTGGAAGCCTACCCACTCACTGCCTGTAAATCCCTTGAAAATGTTGTAATCTTGGAAAGCAATGAAGCTCGCCATCAGGGGGACATACTTGAAAATCAAGAAATACAGCAGTCCGGGAATGAGCATGATATAAAAAGCGCGATGCTGCAGGACGTATTTCGTCCAGCTTTTCTTCTTTAATACTTGGGTTGACCGCTGGGCAACCGGGTCATTCACAGTAGCGGATTTCATTCGCTCTCACCTACACTATCTATTTGTCTTATGTGTTAATTATAGGTTTGAGGGGGAGGGACCAACAATGAGGGCAGTTGTCGATTTACTGTAGTGAAAGTCTTTTTTTGAGGGTAAGCGGAGTGTTCACGATAAGCGAGTGCACAAAGCTTCATTGCGTTTCTACAAGAATGCGTCAATATCGTGTTGACTTCTTTGCTCTTCTACAACAACACGTTAGCATCATGCTGACTTCTTTCCCTCTCATGCTGCGCTTAGGGTTTGAACAAGCTATCTCTTCCCTGATGAAAACACCTCTGCCTCCGATATCAAGTGAAATCTAGCGCATTGATATAAAATAACTGGAAAATATACAGCTAATTATTATGAATCTCGTTTGATTTTCACTTTAAATGGAAAACATACTGCTAATTCTGTCCAATTCAGCCATTTCAGCGAAAGTAGCTTGATTTAACTGCAGGAAATCCAGTTATTCGTCCGAAACGAGTAACATGCGTAGAATTAGCTGGAGGTTATACAGTTACTGGTGCTGGTGCTGGTGCTGGTGCTGCTGCTGCTGTGGTTGTGGTTGTGGCTGGAAATGAACGCAAAAAAGAGCTGCCTGCAAGCAGCTCCATGCTACTCTCAGACAACTCTTATATCTTAGCTGTATGTCAGCTAACTAATTCATAACCTTTAACCCAACTTTTTCGCCTAGCTTACCAGAACAACTCGCCATGCCCCAATAATCGGGAAAGGCCCTCTACGAAATAATAGTCGCCGTAAATAAGCGGAACATCGATGTTCTTGCCCTCTGGGTAATGGCTTGTACCGTGCGTCACCAAGCCTTCTTCAGCTTCGGAATCCCACGCGCCGTAGTTCGTGTAAAGAGAATGCAGGATTCGCTCACCCGCATCGCGGTAAAGCGACGCTTCTTGGCTGTTCACTTGCTCCGCGATCAGGAGCAGTCCGCATGCCGCACATGCGCCTGCCGAGGAATCGCGGTACGCCGGAATGCCATCTGGCAACCGGAAATCCCAATGCGGCACATGGTCTTCCGGCAGGTTCGCCAAGAAGAAATGCGCAGCCCGCTTCGCCGCCTGCAAATACTTCTCATCGCCAGTGTACTTATAGCTGAGGCTCATCCCATAAATGGCCCACGCGGTTCCACGCGACCAAGCCGATTCGGGTGCAAAGCCCTGACCGCCATTCACTTCCAATTTCTCACCTGTCGCAGGATCAAAAATCACGATATGATTCACCGATCCATCGGGACGAATAAAGTGCTGGAGCGCCATGTCGGCATGCCTTACCGCGATTTCTTTGTAGCGCGGGTCGCCTGTAGTCAGCGTAGCCCAATGCAGCAGCGGCAGGTTCATCATGCAGTCGATGATGGCCCAGCCAGCATTGTCCTCGCCCTCGCGCCAAGGATTCCAAGCGCGAATATAGCTTCCCTTCACATTGAAGCGTGCAGCAAGCAGATTCGCGGCCAGCAAAGCACGGCGCTTGGAGTCATCCGCGCCAAGCAACTTATAACGTGCGACACTCGTCAGCGTCCACATGAAGCCGATATCGTGATCCAGCCGGTAGTAGTCGGTTACAACTTGATCAAGCTGCTGCTCGCAGGACTCGGCCAACTGCTTAAGTCCCTCATCCTTCGTGTCTCTGTACAAAAGCCATAACAGCCCCGGCCAGAAGCCCGCTGTCCACCAATAAGCGGGCTCCAGCTTATATTCACCGCCCACACTGGCATGCGGGAATCCATCACCAATACGTTTGCTGGTTTTACCTACTTTTGCTATGGTTTGATGCCATGCTTCTTGTGCCCAATCATTCTGAATTGCCATCTGTGACACTCCTCAATAGGTTTGTTGAAACGTTTAACCTATTATAACATCTCACTTTGGGAAATGCTCGGGCTGTTTAAAATTGGTTGTTCTGTTACATCTACAATCGTCTGCCCGCCACGCGTCAAAAAAAGCGAACCCCAAGGGGCTCGCTAATTTGAATTGGCCGTTGTAGTTACATGCGTCACAGCTTGAATACCTTCCAGCTCCACCTTCCGCGACTGATAGCTCCCAATGCGAAAAGCTTGCCAACAGCTGACGCCAAATACCAGCATGGCTGTAATAAACCAACCTCGAATGCCGAGCTGTGCGACGATATAGCCACCTAGAAGTGGAGCGGACAGGGCACCTAAGAACATCCAGGAGTTCACCATGGCGAAGGTCTGTCCCTCCATCCCCTTGCGAGCTATGCCCCGCACTTGAGCTTGGATATTGGGCATCATGCCCGCTACACACAAGCCGAGTAGAAACCGGCAAGCAAGAATCAGCGGATAGAAATGCGTCGCAGCTTGCACAATGCATAGCATGAACGCAGTGCTGGTCGCTATTTTCAGCAAAAACAGAGGCCCTACCCGATCAGAGAGCATGCCTAGCAACGGAGAAAATAAGATGACGGCAAGTGAGGTCGCCGATAACGTAATGCCGAGCAGCCATTGTTCGTTCAGGAAGGTGAACGTATGCGTGGATTGCCGCACATAGTAGGGGAGGATCGGATTCGTCCCGACTAGGGCGAAATTAATGCATAAGGCACTGAGCAGCAGCGAAGGGAGTGGCTTCATCCGCCAGATGTGCTTCCAGTCCGAGAGCAATGTGCTCCGTTCCTTTTTAGAAACGACAGGTGCACGAGGTCCTTCTTTGACAAACAAGAGCACACTAATAGTCGCGAGCATAATGCACACACTCATAGCCGGATAGGCACCTCGTACCGAATAAAATGAAAGTAACGATGAGGCGATCAGCGGCCCAGCTAACGAGCCGGTCTCACCCATCATTTGCATAGTGCCGGCTGAGACACCGACCTTATTCTTCGCTGCGCCGGTCAAGATCAGCGCCATCGTGAATGGCAGGATGCCGGTAAAACAACCTTGCGCCAATCGCAGCAACGCTAGCTGCCATGGCTCTGTGGCAAGTGACATGCATGCCGTAACGAGGGTCATGCCAAAGCCAGACCACAGCATCACAGGCTTACGTCCATAGCGGTCCCCGATGCGACCAAGGAAGGGCATGACCAACATCATGATCATGAAATTCGCCGAGAAGATCGCGCCTGACCATATGTAGAGGGAATCTCCGCTGACATGCCCAACCTCCTGAAGGAAGCTGGGCAAGAGGGGAACGAACATACCGTGTGCGGTTGATACAAGCAATTGTACAGACAATAACGCTGCAAACTGCCGGTTCCACGAGTCCATTCGGTTAAAATGAACCTTCAATAATGCTTTCATTCAGCGCACGACGGCCATTCGGAAGCTCACGTTGCTGAAATTCTTCTACCAATGTTTCACGTGCTCCCCGGTAACCTAAAGCAATCACGGCATGAAGCTCATATTCCGCGGGAACCTGCAGCACTTCACGTGCTTTTTCTCGGTCATAGCCGCCAACTGCGCGTGTTGCTAGACCGAGCAAATGCGCCTGAAAGGCAATGGACGCCCAAGCTGCACCTGTATCAAAGGCATGCGCACCGTTGGGCTCGCCATCTTGGCGGAGCTTGTGCGACAGCAGCAGCAACAACACAGGAGCATGATCCGTCCACAAGCGATTGTTCGGCTTGATGAACGCTTGAAACTTCTGTTTCTGCTCTTCTGTATGCGCGACAACGAATCGCCATGGCTGCAAATTAGAGCTGGATGGCGCCCACCGAGCAGCCTCTAGAACGGTATGCAACGTCTCTTGCGTGACTTCCTTCTCTTCAAAAGCACGGGAAGACCAGCGGTTCAGAAAAAGGGAATGAACCGGATAGTCCGCCTTGCGATTCGCTTCTACTTCGGGAGAAATTGCCTCTTGGTAACCTATTTGTGTGGATACTGTCATAGTTATCATTCCTATTCCGATAGGCGCTACGCCTTTATTTTAAAAGCCACTGATTCAGATCAAAATCCTTCTCCGCAAGCTTCTCATCAACCAGGAATTTCTTCGTGCCATCGAGCAGCTTGATACCATCATCAGCAAAATTAACATCCCTGATCGACGAAATCGGTGTAACCTTCTTGTTCAATTCTGGCGTGAATCCATTCAGCTGCGATAGGAACTGGTAATACTCATCTGGCTTCGCTTGCAAATCCTTGAGTGCTTTCGCCCGCGCTTCATTCCAAACCTTTTGGAAATCAGGGAATTTCTTAAGATAATCCTCCGAAACAACCGTGATGCTCGTTCCAATCAAGTTCGGATGCTTGGAGGCATCATCAATCAATGGGAACCCTTGATCGATTTGTTTCAAAGCAAAGATCGCGCTATTCGTCATCGCATCCACTTCCCCGCGAGCCAGGGCTGCTTCGCCATCAGGACGCAGCATGTGGATGAACTTCACATCGGGCACATTTTGTTCCTTCACAAGGCCCGCAATATAACGGTGCATGAAAGATCCTTTTTGGATCGCGATCGTTTTACCTTTCAAATCAGCAATCGTTGTTGGACCGCCTTTTTTACCGATCAGGTAACCTATACTATCCGTCGCGCCTTGCGTAATCGCTCTCGTCTTCGCTCCAGTCGAACGAGCAAGCAACGCTGGCGTATCACCTAAGCTGCCGAAATCCAATCTGCCGCTGATCAGCGACTCACTTTGGTCAGGTCCATTCGGGAAAGCAACGAGCTTGACATCGGTAATGCCGTATTTTTTGAACTCATCTTGGATAATCCCTTTGTAAAAGCCCCATCCCTCAGCGCCGCCTGGGAAGTTCAGCTTATTCGTGCCAATATAACCGTAGTTGATTACCGCTGGTGGCTGCACTTTGGCGGCCCCGCCGCTAGTCGCAGCTGCGCTGGCGCCAGCCGTCTTCGCACCTCCGTCAGAATTGCCGCAAGCTGCTAAGAAAGCGACCATAGCCGCTAAAAGTATGACCACATGTGTCGTACGGAAAAGTCCAAATCCCCTTTTACTCTGCTTCTGTCTCTCTATCATCTTTCATTCTCCTTATCCAATGGAAGTTCGTTTCGTTAATTCATAAATATAGGGATGCTCAGCGACAGGTTTGCGTCCTCTGCCCCAGCCAACTTTCTCGCGATATCCGCCAAAGAGTCCTTGCTCATCTAGAACCTCTTCACTCACAAGCATCGGTCCCTCCGCATCAGGCGCCACATAAAGCGCATCCGCTGGGCAGTACAGCTCACACATGAAGCAGGTTTGGCAGTCGCTTTGCCGTGCAATGACGGGAATGCCATTCTCCACACGATCAAATACATTCGTCGGACACACCGACACACAGAGGTTGCATGATACGCATTTGGACTCGCTGACTAGCTCAATCATGGGGTAACAGCCTCCTTGTTCACTTCAGCCTTTTGTGTCCAAACTTGATCTAGCCCACCACTGATTAAACGGTACCGTTGCGCTGCATCAAGCTCTGGGAAATCCTCCCGCTTGTGCATGCCTCTCGTCTCTGTACGCTCACGTGCCGTGTTGTACATCCAGCGAGCTGTCGCTGTCATGGCCGCTGCTTCACGATGACGAACACCTGCCAGATCCTGCGTTGTCACACGTTCGCGCAAATCGTTCCACAGGCCATCCAGACGATTAATTGATCCTTCCAACCCTTTCTGTGTACGGAACAAATTGCGGTCATACGGCATGACTTCCTCTTGTACCGCTTGAATCGCTTCGCCTGTTTTGCTCAAAATTTGACCGGATCCCGACTTCGTAAAGGTTGTGGTCGAGACGCTTTTCAGCTGACGATTGGCCGCTTTATCGCCAAGATCCTTTGCGAATTTCGCAGCGCCTTCTCCTGCGAATGAACCTGAAGACATCGCCCAAGCCGCATTATGGCTGCCACCGCCTGTGAAACCTCCACAAATCAGCTCACGAGTAGCTGCATCACCTGCTGCATATAAACCTGGTACAATCGTCGAGCATTGCTCATCAACTATACGAATACCGCCAGTCCCACGCACCGTACCTTCTAAGCGAAGGGTGACTGGGAACTTATCTTTGAACGGATCGATGCCGAGACGGTCAAAAGGCAGGAAGAAATTCGTTTGATTCACGCGCAGCAACGGACGAATGTCCTCTGGCGCTTGGTCTAAGCTCGCGTAGACCTGACGGCCTTGCAGCAAATTCCGCGCTATAATCGAGCGTCCACGCTGTGAACCCGCTCCTTCTACAATCGAGCCATCTTCGTGATAGAAGGAGGCGTAGCGGTAATAGGCTGTTTTGGTTACGGATGAGAAGGTTGGACAGATCGCGTATGCGTTCGAGAATTCCATACCTGAGAAATCGGCCCCAGATTCTGCAGCCAATAAGTAGCCATCCCCAGTCAACACGTTCGTTCCTAAGGCTTTGCTTAAAAAAGCACATCCACCCGTTGCGATAACCACTGCTCCTGCACGTACCGTCCAGGTTTGCCCGCTTTGTGTTCTCACACCGGTTGCACCGCCAACCCCATGCTCATCGGCAAGCAATTCGAGTACGGGACTGTGATCGAGAATTTGTACGCCTGCTTTTTGTACCAATTTTCGCATCAACTTCATGTATTCAGGGCCCTGCAGCCCTCGCTTATAGGGATCACCGATATCATCCTTCGGAAATGGATACCCCAAGGAGCCCAGCTTATTCATGTTCTCATAGGTCCGATCCAGCACCCGATTCATCCAAGGCACCTCGGCCAATTTGCCTCCCAATAAATAACGGCTCTGCCTAGCTTCCTCGCGCAGCTTCTCGTCTGGCTTAATGTACCAAACCCCCGTGCCAGATGGCGCCGTTGCTCCGCTCGTACCACAGTAGCCTTTATCCACGAGAATTACTTTGGAGCCATTCGTTGCTGCCGTTAAAGCCGCCCACGTACCCGCTGGACCTCCCCCAATCACAAGCACATCTGCAGCGAGACGCAATTCGTTATCTTCCCAAACCTTTGCCATTACCATGCCCTCCTCTAAATGCTTATAAGAACAAAAAAGAGGCATCCCTTTGTTGGAACGCCTCCGTGTGTACGGTTGGACAGGATATTGAGTTGTATGTCGACAAAACCAAGTTGTTTACTAAGATTAAACACATCGTAGCACCGTATTTCCAAGACGTCAACACTATTTATTTACAGTCAACCTATCGACGCGCAGGTAAAATACGATCAATGAACGGTGTCGTATCCAGCTCCGCTAACGTCGTACGGCCTTTGCCCCAGCCGAGCGTTTCACGCCAGCTGCCTAGCAGATTAGCCTCGACAAGCTCCATTTCCGTCGGCACTGCCTCCAGAGGCAAATCGAACGGTGATACATACAACGCATCTACAGGACAATACGCTTCACAAATAAAACACGTCTGGCAATCTTCCTGCCTAGCGATGCTCGGAATGCCATCTGGACCTTTATCAAACACGTTGGTTGGACATACCTTCACGCATAGTGTGCAACCTACGCAACGTTCCGTGCTTACCAATTCAATCATCGTGTGACAACCTCCTGATCCGCAGCCTGCTCTTTGCGCAGCTCAATCTCGTCAATCCCTGAGACAATCAGGCGGTATTGCTGCGCTGGGTCCGTATCCGGGTATTCCAGCAGCGTATGCAAGCCTCGCGTCTCCTTGCGTGCGAGCGCAGCGGTGTACATCCACCTCGCCGTCGCGATCATCCCGGCGATCTCGCGCGCCCGCACCCGGCCCTGCACCGACGGGTGCACGGCTGCTCCCCGCAAGCTCGCCCACAGACCGTCCAATCGCGCCAGCGATTGACGGATCACGGGCTCACTGCGGAAGTAATTGATGTCCAGCGGGAAGACCTCCCCCTGGACAGCTTCCACCAAACCCCCCGCATCGAAGATGCGCTCGGGGGCTGCTTCTGGATCGACCAGGCCGTAGCGGCCCGCTGGTCGGAGATCTCTCGCGCTGTGCCCAAGCGCCAGCGCATGCTTCGCCGCTCCGGCACCGGCCCACGTGCCGGAGGAAATGGCCCAGGAGGCGTTGAACGCGCCTCCGCCAGATTTGGCACCCGTGACACGTTCACGGGTGGCCGCATCGCCGGCGGCATAAAGGCCCGGCACCGTTGAGGCGCAGCTCTCATCGGTGAGGCGGATGCCGCCCGTCCCGCGGACGGTTCCCTCATAGCGAAGCGTGAGCGGGAACCGTTCTGTGAAGGGATCGATGCCTGCGCGATCCAGCGGCACGAAGAAAATCGCGTGCGACTTGCGCAGGATTTGCTGCTTTTCTACCGTGTCCGCGTGGTTTAGCACCGCGTAGACCGGGCCTTTGCTTAGCATTTTAGGCAGAAAATCGCCCGCTCTCGGTCCCCCGCCTTGCAGCACCGTGCCATCCTCCGACGTATACGTCGCCCAGTTCAGCAAGCGGCCACGGGTCACCGTGCCAAAAGCCGCACTCGGCGCATACTGACGCGTAAACTCCATACCGGACAGCTCCGCACCGAGCTCTGTCGCCATCAATACGCCCTCGCCTGTGAGGACGTTGCAGCCCAAGCCTTTGCTTAGGAAAGCACAGCCTCCTGTTGCAATCACGACAGCATTCGCTCGAATTTCCCATTCGGAATCATCCAATCGCGAGATACCTCTGGCACCGCCAACCCCATGCTCATCAACGAGCAGCTCTAGGGCTGGTGATTGATCGAGAATCTTCACACCCGCACGACTAACCTGCCGGCGCATTAACTTCATGTATTCCGGTCCCTGCAAATGATCACGCAACGGAACGCCCTTCTCATCACGGCGAAATGGATAGCCCCATTTCTCCACTAACAGCAAGCTCTCATACACTTGATCGAGCACACGATGAATCCAGGCCGGTTCTGCCAAATATCCGCTCTCCTTATAGCGTTGCTGGACAGCTTTCTCTCTCAGCTCGGGATCTGGCGGCAGGTACAACAGATTCGTTCCTCCTGGAGCGGTTGCACCGCTGGAGCCTAAATATCCTTTGTCCACGAGGATGACCTTCGCATGCTGCTGGGCTGCGCTCCAAGCTGCCCACGCCCCAGCGGGGCCGCCACCGATGACTAAGACATCGGCTTCTAGTTTTGTCATTTTGCCTGAACTCATCGCAATCCCTCCTTGATGTAGGCTAACCTTGGAAGCTGTCTCGCCAGCTCAGCCATCTTTTTTCCAACCAGCGCACAAGCGAATCCACCAGTTTGCCGATCACTGCAAAAATGATGACCCCGACGAAAATCAGTTCTGCGTTTGAATTTTGTTTACCATAATTAATAAGGAAGCCAATCCCTTCCTGCGAACCGATGAGCTCCGCTACAACGAGGCCCAGCCACGAAATCGCCACCGATAAGCGCAAGCCTAAGAGGATGCCAGGCATGGAAGCTGGGAGAATCAAGCGGAATATTTGTTTCGTTTTGCTAAAATTCAATACTTGAGCGACCTCGAATAATTTATAATCGACACTCCGAATCCCCAGAAACGTGTAGATGTACATCGGGAAAAAAGCACCGCTCGCAATGATCACGATCTTCGACGTCTCACCAAAGCCAAACCATAGAATAATTAAAGGCGCGATCGCCAAATGCGGGATCATGCGCAGCATTTGAAAGGACGGATCTAACAAGACCTCCAGCTTTTGCACAAAACCAACGAAAAAACCGAATAAAAGTCCAATCGATCCACCTATGAGAAAGCCAACAAGCGCTCTTTGCAGGGAAATGGCTAAGTGCTGGGAGAGTTCGCCAGAAGCGATCAACGTGCGAAATTCAGCCACAATTTCTAAAGGGGTTGGTAAAAAGGAAGGTGAAAACAGTCCTAAATCCCCCGCGACCTGCCAGATGATAAGCAGCAATACCGGCACGATCGAGCCGATCACGAAATCGCTCACTTTCTCCCATATCCATTTGATTCGTATTACCTCTATCTTCTGCCCCTTGGATTTTCCGACTCTCTGCGTGGCTTGGTGCAGTGCCTCGACACGGTTGCTCATACCTTCTCCCCCTCTAGCTTTCCATAGTTAGTGTTAGTGCCCCTTGTAGCTGTCTCGCCAGCTCAGCCATTTGCGTTCGAGCAGCCTGACGGCGGAATCTGCCACGATACCGAATACGGCAAATAGAATAATACCAACGAAGACAACCGGCGTTTTGGAAAATTGGCGGGCATCCGACATCATATAACCAATGCCAGAGGTCGATCCCATTAATTCAGCAACAACAAGTCCTAACCAGGACACCCCTAATGAGATGCGAACGCCTAGTAGAATATGAGGCAGCGCTCCGGGGATCGTGAGGCGGATGATCTGCTTCCATTTGCTAAACCCTAACACACGTGTTACATCGAATAGCTTGTTGTCCACACCACGAATTCCTAGGAAAGCATTGATATACAGTGGGAAAAAAGCGCCTTTGGCTATAAGAAGAATTTTGGCCGTTTCCCCGATTCCAAACCATAGAATGAATAAGGGCGCGATCGCCAAGTGTGGCACCATGCGCAGCATTTGGACCGTTGGGTCTAAGGCTTTCTCCGTCTTGCGGAATAAACCAACGAGAATACCGAAGGCAAGCCCCAATGAGCCGCCAAGGACGAAGCCAGAGAGCGCTCGCAGCACACTAATTTTGATATTGTCGTAGAGCTCACCTGTTTGAATCAGTCGAATGCCTGCGTTCAGAATGCGCAGTGGTGTTGGAAACAGCAGCGATGAAATCACGCCCTGTTGACCTAATACCTGCCAGGCAAGCAGCACGAGAAAGGGCACCAAAGCACCTAGCAGAGCTCGGTTTATCCGTTGTTTGAATCGTAGTTGATGGGCCGTTGCTAGTTGTACTTGTGGTTGTGTTTGGCTCATAAGGCTCCCCCCATTCTTTTAAATACCCGAGCTATCTATTAATTCAAGTTCTTCAATTTTCTCGAACTCATTCAATACTTTTAGGCGCAGCTCCTGAAAAGACGTCGTCGTCTTCTTCCTCGGAATCGGCAGATCAATGGGAACGATGTTCCGTATGGCGCCAGGCCTAGGTTTCAGAATCACAACACGATTGGCTAGATAGATCGCCTCATCGATATCATGCGTGACGAAAATCATCGTCGTTTTATTTTTCTGCCAAATATCAATCAACACTTCTTGCATGTGTGTTCGCGTAAAAGCATCCAATGCGCCGAACGGCTCATCAAGCAGCAGCACCTTCGGATTGCGAAGCAAGGCTCTCGCTATGGCCACACGTTGCGCCATCCCGCCCGACAACTCCCTCGGGAACGATTTCTGAAAGCCATCTAAGCGGACAAGCTCGATCAGTTCATCCACCTTCTTGCGAACTTCGGGGTCTCTTAGCGAGAGGTCAGCTGCAATATTCTTCTCAACCGTTAACCATGGGA
This sequence comes from Paenibacillus pectinilyticus, assembly GCF_001700435.1. Taxonomy (GTDB): domain Bacteria; phylum Bacillota; class Bacilli; order Paenibacillales; family NBRC-103111; genus Paenibacillus_E; species Paenibacillus_E pectinilyticus. The sequence continues at coordinate 262,214 of NZ_LYPC01000026.1, read as the reverse complement.
ACAGCCTTGGCTCTTGGAAAATAAAGCCCTTATCAATGCCCGGTCCTTGTATCACCTGACCCCCGAGCCGAACCTCTCCGGTATGCTGAACATCCAGTCCGGCGATGATCTTGAGCAGCGTGCTTTTGCCGCAGCCACTGGGACCAATGACCGTAATAAATTCCCCTTCTTTGACATGCAGCTGGATGTTGTGTAAGGCTTGAACAGCCCCTTTGCTGGACTGAAAAGTCTTGTTCACATACTCGAGTTTCAATAACGGTTCGCTCATCAGGTTCAACTCCTCTTTAAATTAAAAAAGAGACACTTTTCTCTCGAAAGAGAATAAGTGTCTCCGTTCATACGGTGGTCACATTTCCAGAGTACCACTCCGTAATAAACTTCGTCAATAATAATTTAATATATTCCTATAAGTTTTATCGGATATTGGATTTCAGCCTATTTTATTTATTTCACTAACTTCGCTTCAGCGAATACCAAATTGACTTGATCGTTTCGATTGGACTGGAATCGGATTTCCAGGACCTTCACATTCGTGATATCGACATTGATAGCGATCGAATCTGTATTAGCAATTACGTCACTTGTCACTGACAGCACCTTGCCATCCCCCGTTACGGTCAGCTTACCTTTCCCTTTGCTTTTACTAACGGAATCATCAATACCGACGTATCCTGTCAGTTTCTTATATTGGCCATTTAAAGAATAGGTGACGGCGCCTCCGGTTTCCTTTTCCCAAGGTGGACCTGATTTGTTCAAATGCACGCCTAGACCATGTCTAAATATCATGCCATGAATCTGGAATGGATCGCCGATTATCGTATTCCAAGCGAATTTCTCCCAATTATCTAGACTTAAGAAAGCATAGGCATCTCCTTCTTTGGAGTCATAGACGAGTTCACTCAAATACTGTTCATTCTGCGCAGAGGCATTCGGGGTAGGCGTAGGTGATGGCGTGGTAGTAGTGCCAGTGGTACTATTACCAATCGAGATCGTTTCCGTTGTTCCATCCCATTTCACTTCTTTACCTAATGTTTCCGTAATAAATCGTAGTGGTACATAGGTATTTCCGTTATAAATGAAACCTTTGGCATCTTGAGGAGGAGCTTTCTTAACTCCGTCAAATAGATACGTTAAATTTTTGAAATACACCTCAATTTTGGAACTGCCTGTTGCTGCATAAACCACCGTTCCTGATAATAAAAGACAAATCAAAAATCCCCCAATAAATCCTTGTACATACTTTCTCATTCGAATTCCCCTTGTTCTCTGATTAGATGTTTCTACTTTTTTCTTTACTATGAAACAACTCTAATATTTTACATGAGGCGTGGTGCAAATGCCGTCGTTTTATGTCGAATTAAATTGAACATTCATCATTTTTTTACAAAAAAATCACAAACTATGCTTATGACTTCCGCATCAACCGAAACTGCTCCGGCGTCATCCCCTCCGATAGACGGAAACGCTTAATATAGTATGAACTCTGCGAGAAACCGACCCGTTCGGCAATTTCTTTCACGGTCATGTCGGTGCCCACCAACAGCTGCTTAGATTTAAGAATGCGGCTCTCCAGCAGAAATTCGCTTGGCGCTTTCCCGATCATGTGATGAAACTGCCTCGAAAAATAAAAAGGACTGAGCCCGATCATCGCGGCCATCTCTTTCAGGGTCATGGTTTGCTGGCAATTGACGCGGATCCATTCAGAGGCTTTGAGCATCTTCTCCCGCATCTCAAACACCGGTGCGCCTTGCAGATTCTCGGCATGCTGCACTAATTCGGCAAGCAGCTCGTAGAGAACCGCGGATAGATGGGGCTCTTTCTTTTGCGCAAAAGATTCCCCACACGCCAACATGTCATCCATCAGCTCGATGATTTGCTCATTTCCTTGCCAGGAGAAAAGCCAAACTTTGTCCTCCCCCTTCCCTTGCAGCAACGACTCGACACCTGCACCCCAGAAATGCACCCACCTGACTTCCCAGGGATCTTCCTCATCGGCATAGTAGGATTGCTCACAAGCTTGTCCATATAAAAAGCCACTCCCAGCCTGCATCTCGACGATCTCGCCACCTAATTTCAGGTATCCCTTGCCTTTTGAAACGATGTGTAAATTGTATGTGGTCAGTTGGCCACCTTCTCGCACTTCTCTATGAGCAGGCTCCTCGTAATAATGTCCGAACGACTCCGGGAAGCAGACGTAATGTTCATTTTGAGGCTTTGGCATAAAATAATTCAGTCTCATCGCAATTCTCCTATAAAGAGCAAAATAGTTATATGCTCAGCAAGATGATAGGATTTACACCCTTTTTAATTCCTACTTATAATGTATGTATAGTCTTTCAGAAAAGCAATATCCTGGTATTATTTCATTAATGAGGTGGAGCTGCTATGTACTTTGGCGTTGACTATTACCCCGAACATTGGCCGGAAGAACGTTGGACATTGGATGCGAGAATGATGCGTGAAGCTGGGATGAATATCGTAAGATTAGCTGAATTTGCGTGGGTTAAAATGGAGCCCGAACTCGGCGTGTATGACTTCTCCTGGCTGGATCGCGCAATTGAAGTGCTGGCGTCGGAAGGGATTCAGATTATCTTAGGTACGCCGACGGCTGCTGCGCCCAAATGGCTGATGGATCTGCATCCGGATATGTATCCAGTGGATGTGTATGGATTAAAGAAAGGCTTTGGTACCCGCCGCCATTACTGTCCGAATCACGCCGTCTATATCGAACATTCGAAGCGGATAGCGCGCAAAATGGCAGAGCATTACGCAGACAACCCGCATGTCGTCGCTTGGCAGGTGGACAATGAGTTTGGCGGTCCCTGCTATTGCCAGAGTGATTTGCGTGAATTCCGCAAGTGGTTGAATCGTAAATATGACACTATTGAAGCATTGAATCGCGAATGGGGAACGATTTTCTGGAGCCAGACGTATCGGCATTTCGATGAAATCGACCTACCGGCCTATTCTTCTAGCGATGGCTTCAGCCAAAATGCAGGCGCTGGCGACCTCTCCACGCCTCATAATCACAATCCGGGCATGCTGCTGGATTATCATCGTTTTTTCACCGACGCAACGGTCGCCTATCAAAAGGCTCAAATCGATGAGATCCGCGCTTACACGGCATTGCCAATCACCCATAATTTAATGGGGCATGCGAGTGATTTGGACTATTTTAAACTGGGCAAAGATCTCGATTTCATCTGTTGGGACAATTATCCGAATAACATGTGGGGCAAAGCCTCACCGTCCAGCGCTTCCATGGCGCATGATCTGATGCGAGGCATTAAGGAGCAGAATTTCTGGATGATGGAGCAGCAAAGCGGTCCCTGCGGTTGGCAGCATATGGGCGACACGCCGGAGCCCGGGCAGTTGAGGTTGTGGACGTATCAAGCGTTAGCGCATGGTGCGGAAGCGATGGTCTATTTCCGCTGGCGCGCGTGCACGGTCGGGATCGAGCAGTATTGGCATGGGATTCTCGATCATGATGGGATTGGACGCAGACGATATCGGGAGATTAAGCAGCTTGGCGCCGAATTGGCGGGATTGAATGATGTATTCGTGGATTCGCAGAATGTGAGTCCTATCGCTGTTATCAAAAGCTATGATAATTATTGGAGTCATCGGCAACAGCCTCACAACCGGAAATTCAGTTATGGCATGCTGCTGAATGCGTATTACGATGCTATTGCGGATCAGCACATCAATCTGGATGTGACGAGTGTCGAGACGGATTTTGCCAAGTATAAAATGGTGATGATGCCCGCTTTTAACCTGATGACAGCGGAGATTTCCGCCAAATGTGAAGCCTATGTCGCTGGAGGCGGCGCTTTGCTGATCACCTTCCGCTCCGGCACCAAGACGTGGAACAATCAGATGTCGACGCTGACGGTACCTGGCCATTTCAGAGAGATGGCGGGCGTCGAGCTGGAGGAGTTCGATTCGATTAATTTCGGGCGAACCGTTAAGGTGAAAGCTGAGTTCGGGGAAGGTACCGCCGCTATTTGGGCGGATGTCCTGAATAGTAACGGCGCCGAGGTTTTGGCGACTTACGACAGTCATTACTATGCGGGGCAGCCCGCGGTGACCGTGAATCGTTATGGTGAGGGGCACGTTTATTACGTGGGCTGTGATCTAGATGCTGTTGCGCTTGGCGAGCTGATGAAGCTCGTTGCCCAGCGGGAGGGATTAGTACCGTTGCTGCGCGAACCGGTGAGCGGCGTTGAGATTATTGCCAAGACGAAGGATGGGCAGCCGTTTTGGGTGCTTTTGAACTATACGAATGAGGGAAAACGCTTCGAGATACCGGGGGATCACGTTAGTCTCCTCGATGGTTCTTCGGTCGGAGGGCTGATCACGCTTGCGCCATATGGGGTGATGGTGATTCGGCAGCAATAAACTAATCATCGTGAAGAAGACGCTGGGGAAGGTGCCCGGCGTCTTTCCTTGTTAATCCAAGTAGGAGTGCGCTCTCTGTTATCCTTAACCTTGAGCTGCATCCGTGTTCATGTAGTTGATTGCCCACATATGGCCGTCCAAGTCCTCGAAGGCCCAATGATACATGAATCCATAATCCTCAGGTTCTTCATACGATTTCCCGCCCAAGGAGACCGCAGTATTCACGATTTCATCCACCTTTTCTCGGCTCTCGAAGGCCAATGCGATCGTCATCTGCGCATACTTTTCTGTATCAACGGTTTCCTTCTGTGTGAGCGACTTTAAAATTTCTTTGGTGAGCAGCATGACCTGCAGGTTGTCGCCGATCACGATGGCTACCGACTTCTCATTTTCGGGGAATTGCGGATTGAGCTCGAATCCGAGTCCGGTGAAGAACGCCTTCGATTGTTCTACGTTGTTTACAGGCAGATTGAAGCTCGTGAATGTGGACATTAGTGCCATTTTTAAACACCTCATCGTTAAATTGGTTTGTTGTCATTGATGCCTTCGTTTATTTAGACGAAAGCTGATGCGGAAATTCATCGGTGTACTTTATATATTTTCCAAAAAAATCAGTAAAACACTTGAACCTGACGTTACGTCATGTTTTATAGTATAGTTACCGGTAAACAGCTAGCACAGCAAAAAGGAGATGGTCATGAAGCGGCTTTGGAAAGTAGGAGAGCTTGCGAAGCTTACGGGACTCACGATACGAACGTTGCGATTCTACGATCAAATCGGCTTGTTCTCGCCCTCGGCGCATTCCGATTCGGGACACAGGCTGTACAATGAAGCTGATCTGTCGCGGCTGCAGCAAATTTTATCGTTAAAAGAGCTCGGCTTATCGCTCGATGAGGTAAAGTCCGTCTTAACCGGCGCGCAGTTCAGCCCGCTGGAGATCGTTTCGCTACAAATCGCTCGACTAAAGGAAAATATTCAGAGAGAGCAGAATCTCTTGGTCGAATTGGAGTACGTCTCCAATCTCATGCAGTTGAAACAACCTGTGACGGTTGATGATTTCACCAAATTACTGGAAATGATGAAAAATAGTCATGAAAAATATGTACTCGAACGTCGGATGACGTGGGAACGCCGGCTGGATCTGCTTGGTGACCTCGTAGACGGAAATTCCGACGATTCAAACTAAGGGAGCTGACAAGTATGAACGAACGAATTGCCTTACACAACACCTTCGTCGTCGAACGGGTGTATAAAGCCTCACCAACGCGAGTATTTGCCAACTGGGCGGATCCTAAGCTGAAAGAACAATGGTTTTCAAAAGCCGATGAATTCGATTTCCGGGTCGGCGGTGCGGAAAAAAGTCAAGGTGGTCCTCCAGGCGGCCCCGTATTTACCTTCGATGCCCAGTATCAAGACATCGTTCAGAACGAGCGCATTGTTTACTCCTATACTTTGGATATGGATGATAAACGGCTTTCGATTTCCGTGACAACTGTCGAGTTCAAGCCAGAAGGTGCCGGTACGAAGCTCATTTTCACTGAACAAGGCGTTTTCCTTGATGGTCACGACTCACCGGCTCAACGTGAACATGGCACCAAAGAAATGTTGGACAAGCTGGGTATACTGTTTGAGAATAGCTAAACGTTTTATCATTTAAGGAGGCATGGAACATGACTGAAAAACAGGGTATAAACAACGATACCAGCGCAGCGGAAGCGTACGAATTGATCGCTTCGCGTGTTTTCGACGCCCCCCGCGATCTCGTTTACGAAGCTTGGACAAATCCTGATCATTTGGCTAAGTGGTGGGGGCCGAACGGTTTTACGAATACGTTTCACGAATTTGATTTACGGCCGGGCGGAGCATGGCAATTCGTCATGCATGGGCCCAATGGTGTCGATTATCCCAACAAAAGCGAGTTCGTTGAAATCGGGCCTGAACGGATCGTACTGCGGCATCTTTCGGCACCTCATTTTCAGATAACAGCTATCCTGGAGGATCTTGGAAGCCAAACTAAACTGACCTTCCGCCAGCTTTTCAGTACGGCTTCTGAATTTAACGCAGCTAGCAAATATGCACCAGAAGCTAATGAGCAAAACTTAGATCGACTTGGCATACAGTTGCAGAAGATGAAGTCAGTCTAAGGCAGCTATAATGGTTTGAAAAGAGATCACCTGCCGGCCACTAGGTCGGCTTTTTCACGTGCTTTAGTTACGTCTCGTTTGGGTAATTTGGATTTAATTGCCAATATTACTTCTATCCTTTATACTTATACATAGATAATCGATGCATCGAATTTCAGTATATACAGAAAGGAGTTTCCCATGAAAATCAATAAAGAGCTCATGAAAGGAAGCACCGTCATTCTGATCCTTACCCTTTTAGATCGCAAAGACATGTATGGATACGAAATGACCAAAGAGATGGAAAAATACTCCGATGGCGTATTTACGTTAAAGGAGGGTACGCTCTATCCGATTTTGCACACACTGGAGTCAGAGGGTTATGTGGAAGCTTATTGGGACGAAAAAGAAGGCCGGAAACGAAAGAATTATCGACTAACCAAGGCGGGCAAGGGTGAACTCAAGGTGAAGAAGGAAGAATGGTCGCTCTTTCGCAATACGGTTGATCGCGTTCTGGGGGAGGGCGGCGTATGAATTCGTTAGCTCAGCATGAGGAGATCCGAGCTTTTCTGAAACAAGTTTGTCATCAAATTAAAGCGAAAGAAGTCCATCGCGAAGTACGCATGGAGCTTGAGAGTCACTTACAGGACCTGATCGACGAAAAACTTAATCGCGGCATGAATCTGGATTCAGCCATTAAGGAAGCTATTGGTCAAATGGGAACGCCCGATCTAATTGGACAGCAGTTTCATAAGGCGCATAGGCCTCGTTTTAATTGGGGGCTGCTTGCGATTATCGTTCTCTTTATGTCGATGGGGTTGGTCGCTATATTTTCAGCTCAAATGGCTTCCTATCGTCAAAATCTAGACGCCATCGGTCTGAAACAAATTGTTTATTTGGGCACAGGGTCATGCTTAATGTTGATGATTGGCTTTAGTAACTATAGTAAATTAGCAAGGTATTCATGGGGTGTCTATTTCGGAGTGATCGCGTTGCTTAGCTACACCATACTAACTAGGACAGTTATTCAAGAACTTGGAGGTTATGTAAGATGGGGACCCATTCAAATGAATATCTCTGCTCTTTCCCCCTACTTGCTTCTGATCGCGTTAGCTGGGATTTGGAGCACACCCCGGCAAAAACTTACTAACGAATCATCCCTGCGAACATTCATTCACAAGAGTTGGATCTACGTAGGAACCGTCTGGTTGCCAAGTGTATTACTATTAAACACCCATTCAATACCCAATTTCCTTCTTTTCTTTATTGGATGTTTGTGCATGTTACTGGTTTTGAGAAAAAAGCGAATCATCCTCGCTGCTCACTTCGTTCTAATTGTCGCTTCTTTTGGATGGTTCTTATTAAGCCTCTATAAAGTACAACGTCTATTTGCATTTTTACATGCCCATGAAGATCAGCAAGGCATGAACTATATGCTCACCCAGTCCAAGCTGGCTTTGCAATCCGCTGGTTGGTGGGGACATGGATTTGGTGCCCCGCTGAGTGCTTTGCCTAATCTCCAGTACGAAATGATGTTCCCTTTTCTCATCTATTGTTTCGGTTGGGGGGCAGGCATTGCTTTGGTGATTATGATAATCCTGTTTGTCCAACAAACGGTTGGCGTTTCTCGGAAAGTGAAAGACCCCTACGGGAAAGCATTAGTCTCTAGTTTATTGACCATGTTTGTAGTGCAGTATATTTGGAGTATGCTTATGTCAATCGGGCTAGCCCCATACGGCTCATTTCATCTTCCATTTATCAGCTTTAGCGGATCACTTGTTATTTTCCAGTTTATTTCCATAGGCCTCATGCTCAGTGTGTATAGACGTAAGGACCTTGGTACTTGGCGTTTTAATTAGAACAACCGTAAGAATAGACTCCGATCATCCTCGAGTTAGATAAACATCGAAAAAGCCATCCTTTGCAGGATGGCCTATTCTTGTATGGCGGTATCCAGCTCAATTCACGTACGTACACTTTACTCTCTTCGAGTTAATAAAATAAGGGATCCACACGATACAAGTAATAAGGGACTTCACGATGTTTCTTCCCTGTTCACCAATAAAATCAGGTGATGCCAATTCCTCGATTGAATTTGCAACAAAATAGTAACCGACATTGAAAGCAAAATTAAGTAAGTAAAAACAAATGATCATTGTCCTTACTCGCTTCATTTTTTTGAAGCCAAGATACCCCACATAAAGCGGGAAAAGTACATAAAATAGGTAGGTAACCGTTTCGTAAATAATGAGTACTAAGTAGTTGCCGTTTTCACTTTGTAAATCAGAGATAAGTCCATCCTTGTAGATCGGCAACAAGGTCGTAAGTAAATAATACAAGGAGTTTCCAAAGGTAAGCAGCAGGCCAATTACAACGAAATACAACCAGCCACCAAAACCATAAAGTTTCTGATGTTCATCTAATGGCGGTTCATTCCCAGATCTCATAACAGGTTCATCTTTCATGGCCAATTCATTATCAATCTGTGACATGTAGGCACCTATTTTCTTCTCCATCTATGGGAGGATTACGTGTTGCTTTATCTATTCAAGAAATAGTCATAATAAGCACCTTGAATCAGTAGTACCATATCTCCGAATACACCTAGGCAAAAGAACAAGAAATAATAAGTTGCTGTTGTAATCTCTTTATTAAATAGTTCCTTAAACGCCCCAATAATCAACCGTTCAAATTTAAACCAATTTAATATCCAAGCGATTAGAAGGAATGTAAGTATTGTCATTGTGTTTTAACCCCCAAAAAAGTCTTATGACAGATCCAAAGCCAGATAAAGGCATAAGCCCGCAAGAACATAAAGAACACCTGAGACTTTTATATTCCTCCGCAGCTTGAAGGCATATGAACATAAAAAAATTGCCGCTGCCAACTTAGCAATACTTTGATAATAGCCTTCGTTCGCAAAGCTGGAACTGCTAAAAACAACCGAGATCATCAACATGGAAAGAACCAGTATTTTAAACCAAAGCGGCTCTTTTAAGAATTGCTTATACATAAACTTAAAGCGTTGCATATTGCCAAAACTCCTTCCTAGGATTAGCTCATTCACGACGCTTATTTCCCTAATTATGCCATCTCGTGATTTGCGAAATCAACCATTAAATGGAATAGCAAAAAGAAGCCGCCGCGAAGCAAGCTTCATATCCATCTCTCTGCAATTAAAGCGTCGCAGCGGCCTGACGTAACAGCGCCGATAGCTGCTCGGAATCAAATGTTTGTTCTTGCCGCAACTTCAGCATCTTTCTTTCTGGCGGACCATCGAACAGATCTGTCACCTCTTGGCTCATTTCGCATACGCTCCCTTGTCATGTTTTCTCGTGCGTAACATATGGTGTAAATCCTGTAAATCGGCCTCCGAAAGTGAAACTTATGAAGCTATAATTGAGATAGAACGATGTCACTTCGGAATGCGTTCAAGGAACTTTTCAATTGCTCCATCGAACGGGAATTCTTTTCTACTTATCAAGTCCTTCAAGTTCCTCAACTCTTGTTCCGCTCTATGTATAAGTTCTTGCGGATACTCAAACTTCATGGCGTTCGTCTCAAACTCATCCTCATCAACGACCATCCATACGCCCTTTCTCTGCACGTAATCCAGGTCCAAATCTACGAAAGAAACCGTATTACCGTTCATCTTCGCTGGTTGGTTGATGTTGCAATAGTATTGTTGGATCTTACCACCGACGACGTCCGCGCTGACCGTAAACCAAGAATCGAATGAGAAATATTCAATCGTCCAGTTCTCGATCGTAAACACATTTTGCTTTGTGTAGTGATGTAGTTGCCTTCCGTACTCACCTAATACGAAAACATGTGAATCCGTCTTTTCCAGTAACGTGGTGTTCCATTCATAATGTAGTAAATCGCCGTATTTTAGGGCTTGTATAGTGATTTGGTTTGTCATGGTAACGTCCTTTTGCTTTATATTAATGTTTTAAATAATAATATTTCTAACGGTTCATTTGGGAGTAATAGACAACCTGCATCCTTATATGCCAATTTTCTATAAAAATGCTGTGCCTCTTCGTTTGCCAATGTTGACGTCATAACCGATTTAAAGCCTCTTTGTTTCATTTCGTTTTCCCAAAAGTAAACTACTCTCTTCCCTAAACCCTTGCCCCGATATGGCTCATCAATCTTCATCATATTCATAAAAGGTGTGTTATCCCAAAAATACCCGTATCTCAACCAACCGATAGTGCTTGCTTCTTCATTTCGTAACATCCATATTTCTTTGTTATTAATTTTCGGCATGATTAAGCATTCTGCAATATGGAGATCATGTTTCAGAATATATGCATAATCGGATTCTGTTGCAACATCAATTTTCATTTATAGTTGTCGCCCCTATTCAGAGAGGATATTTCCTCTAGCATTTCATCCGGAAGCGGTTCATTCAACAATAGTTGAATCGTCTCGGCATTGGCACCGACATTCTTCAAATAAGAAAGCAGGACATCCGCCTTCTCCTTCCTATTCATCAAAGCATACGCCACATACCACGCTTCGGGACTACCGATATGAATGCCATTCCAAATCACGCTCGGGATAGATGGTATTTTACAAAGACCCATAGGGCTATTAATCGAAAATCCCCCAAGTATTTCTACTTGAGGCCTTTGGTTATGTACGAGCAGCTTATAAGCGGTTCCGAACGGATAGTCGCCGCATGGTTTTTCTTCTATGTTAAAAGGCGTTAGGGCTTTCAAAACATGATCTTTTGGCGCCTCTACCATGACATCCCAGTCATTAATCGAATTCGTTAACCCCAAACTGAGCAGTAAACCACTCCCACCTAATGAGTAGGTGATGCCGAATTTATCAAATTTTTCAGTTACATCTTTTATATTATTCATAGTAAAATTCATGCTTCATTCCTCTTCTCATAGCTTCATGTGCTATTGTACAAGTCTATTCCACTACTCTCCATGGACAAATTTATTATAACATCGTTCGTAATTAGAAGCAGGGATGTTGCTCATCTGGCATATACCCGCAGAAAGCAATGATACGATCTCGTATCATCTGATCTCTTTTGGCTTTGCCTACAATTAAAAAAGTGTACGACTGGTATCTAGTACTGAGCATTCTTTCCGCTAACACAACCCTCGCATGCCATCCAATGGGTGTAAAGAGTGTACAAGTTAGACAAACGCATAAAAATCCTAAAACGAAGATTTTTCTATTTACCATTGTGTCTCTTCCCATTCCTCAAAACTATCCTGATGTGACAACTCCTTGGAACTGCTGTGGCCGCTTTCATTCATGAATCCAAGTGAAATAAGAAATGTTACAATGATGAAAAACTTATTGACCATTCACATTCAGCCCCAATTTCCATTTTATGTTATAGACGTGGTGTATTTGGAATAGTTGCACAAATGTCCCGAGTATTAGGAACTGGTCAGTTTTCAAATATCATACCTTTCTATCGAACTAGGTTATATTAAAAAAGCTGCCAAATGGCAGCTTCAACGAAATCCGGGCTTGTCTATCTCCCTATTCAATAATCGGCGTAATTTTCTTGCCCTTCTCATCATAAACCGTGTAACCGCCACGAACCGTAATCCAAATCTCGTTATCAGTGTGCAGATCAGCCTTAAGACCTCGAGTCGTCTTTGGGAAAAATAACAAGTGATTGTCAGGAATCGGCGTTCCCGGCAGTAGGTCCTGACCAACGGTTAAATCCGGTATACCTTCCTTGTCGGTGCTAACCGCCACCATTTTGCCCGTTCGAACGATCATCTGTGAGCCGGGCTCTCCGTAAAGGGTTTGTTCACCGACCAGTTCAATATTCGTGATGCGATTCGCGTTCTGTGTTTCTCGGAGTGCGATTAAGCCTGTGATCAGCCCCCCAATGGCAATCAACGCCACTACAATACCAGTTATACGTCTAGGTGCTTGTTTCATCGAATTGATATCCTCTTTCTTTTTTCACTCATTATATGACAAAAGGAAAAAGAATAGCTACTCGAGCGAGGTTCATCCTATATTGTGGAATTTCTTCTTAACGAATAATCCTTTTATCTGTCGCTGCCTTCAGCCACAACGGAAATTCATTTAGCAGTTGATTATATAAATCCTCATCCGAGATGGAAGCAATATCCTTGATGTGGATAAATTTCGCATTGTCCACTATGCGCCCTTCCATCGTATCTAGCTTTGGTTACATCAACGTCCTTTTGAAAGAAGCATGTATGGGTCTCCTCGTACTGAAGAATATAGTAGCTCCTTTCAACAGTACCATACAATCGTAAACTCTCAAACAAAGATTAGCAGAGCAAAGCACTAGTCTGTGTATCGTTGGAACTAAGTCGTAACAACCGTCGACAAAGGAATTTCAACCAATGACACGCATCCACCTCCGCCATACAATGTCTGGTTCGCACGCTTCACCTCTGCCTGCTCCGCCCAATTACCAGCTACATTCGGATGCACATGATAGGCTGGAAAATTTGACGAAGAAACGTCCAGTCGAAGGCGCGAACCGCTGCGAAGCTGCCACGTGATCGGCCACAATTCCATTCGGATGCTCTCGATGCGACCAGGTTCATAGGACTGAGGCGATGACGCACCATTTCGATAAGCTAAGCTAGTAATACCGTCCGCGATATTAAACGTCTCACCATTTGCGAAAACCTCACTGATTTTCACTGTAAAAGCCGTATCTTCTGCGGTCGAGCTGACATGCAGTCCTACTTTAATCTGACCGGCAATGAGCATATCTCTCGTAAGCAGTTCGGATTGAAAGGAAAGGACATCAGGCCTATCATTCGGTTCTGGTTGTTTAACACTGGCTGCCTTGGGTAGATAAGGGGAATCCCCATACACCGAAAGTATCGTGCCCCCGCCGGCCGTTGTAACGGGATTTTTCGGATCATACGTGTATGAATAGGAGACTGGTTGATCGGAGGGGCGCATCCCTAGCGAGAAGTTTTCATTTAGGTAAAACGTCAACGATTCACTCGCCGGCGGCCACTGCTCCCACGTTCGCCACTCATTGTCACCGATGACATAGGTTTCGACAGTTCCCAGCTTTTCTGGAGCATGCGGCTGACCTTTCAGATTAGCATCGAACCAGGCTAGCACAACTTTGGTGCCTCCGTTCGTGCCGTCTGTTGTTCCGCCAGGATAATCTAAGTCCCCATACGTGACAAAGGAATGAACCCATGGACCGACGATGAGCCGGCTTTTTGCACGAATTTCCGGTTTCAACTCCCCGAATGAGGCGAACATCGTCTCCAGCGCGATATCAAACCAGCCCGCGACCATACAGACGGGAACGTTGACCTTGGCCGGCATAGATTTCAACAGCGCCCACAACCCCTCATTCCAAAGCGCAGCGCCAGAGCCCGAACTGGAAATGAAATCGCGATACCACGGCACCTTTCTGCCTAACAAAGACTGATCCATCTCCATAGGCGGCGAAAAGCGATAAGCATCCAGTGCGATTCCGGTTACATCCCTATCCCCCCAATCTACATCGGAGTTGGTGACCGCCCAGGCGGTATAAATATCAGGCTTAAACATGCCATTCATATAGGCAAAACGGTATTGATCCGTGCCCATTGCCGAGAGATACAATGTCTTCACCTGCGGTGGGAGACCATCGGCAAGCATCCATTGGCTGAAGGACAAATACGAGCCGCCATACAGCCCGATGTTGCCATCCTGCCAAGGCTGCTGAATGAGCCAATCCAGCGTGTCCAAACCATCTGACCGCTCGTTGACAAAAGGCTCCCAGACTCCCTCGGACTGCCCTCGTCCCCGGCATTCCTGCAGGATAACCGCGTAGCCATATCGCGCGAAAATCACAAAGCCAGGATCGTACACCTCGCCGCTGTCTACATAAGGCGTACGCATCAGGATAGTCGGCCACGGGCCGTCTCCATCAGGAAGCCAAACATGCGTCATTAATCGAGTGCCGTCGCGCATCGTGACGTAAAACGGGTGATATGGTCCCACCTCATACGTGGGGGCGCGGAGTAAATCTTCGTTTGTATGTGACATGTTAACAGTCCCTTCAAGGTAAATTTAGCTATACAAGCCTGGCTGAATTGTAAAATAACTGGAAAACATGCAGTTATTTTCAGCAAAACGCGCTCCAAATTCAATCTAAATGGAAAACATGTAGTTAATTCTCCCGAATATACTCTTCCGAGCTAATTTGGCTGAAATTAACTACAGGAAATCCATCTATTCGGAAAATTAGCGGTGCCTGCGCAGAATTAACTACATAAAATCCATTTAGTTTGAGAAATGTAGGTTGGCTGATGGGCTTGTTTGAGATGTGCGATGTGCTGTGGTATGGCGTGCTTGGTGTGCTTAGTGTGCTTGATGTGCTTGATGTGCTTGATGTGCTTGGTGTGCTTGGTGTGCTTGGTGTGCCTGGTGTGCTTGATGTGCTTGATTCGCTTGATTCGCTTGATGTGCTTGATGTGCTTGATGTGCTTGAAGTCCGTTTAGCAAGTTCGGTCTCCAAATGTGTGTTCATTGTCATGATGCGTTGCTCGATTTGCCCTGTGTAACGGCTATCTTGATGTGTTCGGCATTGGCCCTTCCAACTAGGCAAAAGACACCCACCCCCGCACACGGGGATGGGCATCAAACACCTTGCGTTAGTTGCCGTACACTTCAAACTCGTAAATACGCGCGTTGCTGCGGTCGCCAGGCGTTGTTGCATAACCAGCGTCACTTTGAACCGTAGTCGTGATGTAGAGCCTAACGTAACGGGCCGAGAACGACGCCACTGTCCGATCCGTTATGGCTGCAGTGTTCCCTGTCACGGTA
Source organism: Paenibacillus pectinilyticus (assembly GCF_001700435.1). Classification (GTDB taxonomy): domain Bacteria; phylum Bacillota; class Bacilli; order Paenibacillales; family NBRC-103111; genus Paenibacillus_E; species Paenibacillus_E pectinilyticus. The sequence goes on along the minus strand of NZ_LYPC01000026.1, from coordinate 246,885 downwards.
TCAACATCCGTCCAGTTCGTGCCGTCGCTGCTCTTCTGCAGCTTGAAATCCTTCGTGTTGTAGCTTGCCGACTCGCCATTCGAGCTGGCATGCTTCACCACCCAGCGAGTGATCGCATAACTAGCGCCCAAATCGACCTTCAGCCACTTGTCGCCTGGGACAAGATTGATCGGCTGCGATGTCCATTTGGTCGTCGCCACACCGTCGACAGCTTTCGTTGCCGCTTCCGTCGCATTAATCTCATCGCTCGCAGTCACTGTCTTACTCAAAGCAACGTTAGTCGGTGTCGATGTGGAAGCGTAGAACGTAATCTCGGCAATTTGCAGATTGGCATCTCCGCTGTTGGCCGATACATCTAACCGATAGTACGTGTATGGCGTGCTGTTCGTGAAGGTATACGTCTTCACCTGAAGCCTGCTTGCGAACGTTTCGTTCGATCTCGTGTCGAGCGTTGTCCAGTTGGTTCCGTCGTTGGAGCCCTTCAAGGTCCAATTCTTCGGATCCCTCGCTGGCACGTCATTAGCGGACGTAATGTCGTACTTGTTCACCACTTTAGCCGCCGTATAGTGATATTGAATCCAGCCAGCGTTCGTGAAGATCAGCCATTTGGTAGCCGATGCGCCATCGAAGGCTTTTTCCTTCTCCTCGCCGCTCGGGCTGTTCGTTGTGCTCGCACTCACCGTTTCCGTGGATCCTAACGCTTGATTCATCGCTGTTGTAATGGCAGCTAACGAAGTCCCGTCTGGCGCCAAATGGATCGTCTCATTGACAGAAGTCGTAATCGTCAAATCTGTTCCGGTCATGGTACCTGCGTCAACACCATTGCGGTAAATCCGAACTGTTTGCCCGCTCCACGGATTGGCAACCGTTGCGGTTTTGCCTTTTTCACTAATAATGCGAACATATTCTACTTGGTTACTCTTCATGCTGCTAGAGATAAGAAATGCGCCATCTGAGCGCAAGTCGCCGTATTTCGCGTCTGTACCTGTCGGCCAGTTCGCAAAGATGCGAAGCTTATTCTGGAACGACTGCAGCATCATTTCAGCTAGCGTTGCTGGTACCACATTGAAATTCTCAATGCCGCCTCCGCCTGTTTTGATATGCATATTGTTGTAGCTCGCACTGCCCACGAAGGAAGATAGCTGACTCAGAATCGTCGCAGGATCGTAACCAACCCGTGCTGCTGCCGGATAAAACGTATTCGTGCCGTTGCCGTCGGTCCAGCGAGCCATTTGGCCGATCATGTTCTTCGAAGTTTGAAGTAGTGTTGCGCTGCTGGAAAGACCGATCTGACGCCCTGGATAAATATGCTGAATCCCAATCGCATTATCTGTACTCCAATCCCGCCCTACTTCTGTATAGCGGAAAACGGTTTGACTATTCCTCGTTTGCGTCGGGAACGGGCTCAGGGTGTTCAAAATATTTTGCCAAGTGGATCTCAGTGTCGTATCTGTTCCTAAAGCTGTGCTGATATCGATGCAGCCTTGGAGCACATAGCGAACCATTCCAAGCGACATGACGCCATTCGTTTGTGGGTAGACATCATCTTCATGCTGAGCATCATTATTAATCACATACCTCGTGCCATCCCAAGTCAAGTAGTTCTGCCAGAATTTCGTCGCTTCTTTCAAGAACGCATAGATCGAATTTGCATACGTCGTGTCCGCTGTCGAGTAGTAGTGATCGAGCATAACAGTAGCCCCGAACACGGCATTTGTCTTCTGATTATGGTAGCCGCCATCGGTATCCATCGTATATGGACCAATTCCAACCGGATAATAAACACCCGTGTATCCTGCATTCGTAGCTGCCGTCTGCGCTTTCGGAACCCAGTCTAGGAGTGGTTTATCGTAAGGAGTGGCCAGTTCAACATGGTTCGTCGGCATAGCAAAATAGAAGGGAGCCTCTGTGTTGTAATTCAGATGGTAATCGCCGCCCCAGTCGGAATTCCGAGCAATCCATGCCCCCCATAGGCCTGGAGGCGCTTCGCCTGTTCGCGAGCTGCTTCCGAGCAAATAGAGCGAACCATAGAACGATTTCTCAATTGTTTTGTTCGGAATTTCAATGAACGACTTGCTGTAGTAGGCATCCCACCAGGATTGATGTGCTGCTTTTAAAGAATCAATATCACCTTGTGTTTTGGAGCTAATATTGCTAAGGGCAAGCGCTTGATAATTCGCTGAATCCTTATTACTCATAATGCTAGTAGCCAGCGTATACGTGTTGCCAGGTGTCAGTGTAAATTGCAGCTGGTTTGAACTGATTGTTCCTGTCGTTCCAATAATCCGTGTTGCGACACGTGCTTTGATCGTCGTAATGCCATTGACCGTGTCAGCGTTATCCGCCCGCACATCCCGATACAAAATATCGCCAGATGAGCCAATTGTGCTGGTAAATGTATTCTGATTTGCCGGATCGAGTGAGACCGTGACTGTTTTCGAACCTGTTCCTGTATATGTAAATTTCGTCAGGAGCAGATTGTTCGTCGTGTCTGTCGCCTGCGCCCAGCTCGTCGTGTTAATCGTATTGCCCGACAAGGAGAACGTGCCGTCCACTTGCGCACTGGCTAGTTTCTGTTCCGTTAGGTACGATGCGCCCGTCATGCCAGATGCGGAGATGCCTAGTCTAGCCATCGATTTCAATTGCCGCTCCGCCACGGAGAAAAATTCATTCTTCCCCAGCACAACGGTCATCGCATCAATGTTACCAACTAAAACGGCGCCAATATCTCCGTTGCCCAGCAATGGCGCGTTGGTCGTGTTGCCGAAGTTCGTATCCGTTGGCGGCGTTGTCCACGATCCTTTGTATGCGCTTACAATACGCGCAGCTTGATTGGTTGTAATCGTATCCGCGCTCGCTGTTGGCACACCGACGGTTGACACGACGGATACACCCGCTACGATGAGTGCTAGACAAGCAGCCCCTAATTTTCTCATTACGTAAAACCTCCTCAGAATTGTTTACTCTACAAGCTTCATTCTCACTGCTACCCGATAATTCCAACCTTTCTTGTATAACTTGATGTGTGAACCTAATGTATGAACCCGCGAACAAAAGCCGCTATCATCTTTCTATTTAAAAGAGAAGCGGCTTTCATTCTAAGGTGTGATGCAATCGTTATGCTTACTTCGAAGCTTTCCAAGCATCAATTTGTTTCTGCATTTCGGCAATAATCGCGTCCAAGCCCGCTTTCTTCAACTTCGCATTCATTTGCGGCAACGTTGTATCCGGATCAGCGATACCTGTAATGAGGCCCGCATAGAATTCATCTACGACGGATGCTGTTTGCGCCAATTCGCTCTTCACGTTACTTGGGTCGAAAGAGAAGCCTAGTATTTTGGAAGGAATCGCAGCTGCATTCTTATCTGGTCCTGCTGGGTACCATTTTGGCTGTGTTGGACTCGTACGGAACGAGTTGAACATGTTGCCGTATTCCCAACCGGAATCCATCCAGTAGCCGGCATTGTCTACCTTTTTGATCAAACCATCAGAAACTTTCGTGTAGTGCTTGCCTTCAATCCCGAAGCTCATCAAATTGAATAGCTCAGGATCGGAGTACATCAGGTTGTAGAACATCATCGCTCTTGCTGGATCCTTGGATGTGCGGGAAATCGCTGTCATCGTCGCAATAATGGAACCCGTGCTCATATACGGCTTGGAGAATTCCACCGCTGCTACGTTCGCTGAATCCCCACCACCGAAGCGTTGTGCTTGGTTCGCTGCGGAATCCGGATTGATAACCGTAAACGTGGACGATACATATTTGCCTGCCAATTCATCGGAGTTCGTATCTTTAATCGTAGCTGCATCTTTACGAATAATTCCTTTGGAGTACCAGTCACGCATTTGTTTCAAAAAGGCAGTAAATTCAGGTGTTTCATACAGATTCACAACTTTAGAGGATGCATCGTCGATGCGAACAACACCCGGGTTCTTTTGGGAGAAATATTCCAGTCCGATCGCACTGCCATAGTTACCCATGACATCCGTGTCACCCTTTAAGCTAAACGGATATTTATCTGGCTCGCCTTGTTTCACTTTTTCAAAAAACGGTGTCAGATCGGCTAATGTCTTGAATTGATCCGCCTTAAAGCCATATTTATCTAAGTAGGTTTTGTTGATCAGAACACCTGGTGTACGAGCCAAAACTTGCGTATTAATAATCCCATACAGCTTGCCTTTCACTTTCGCTGCATCCCAAGCTGACGGAGGCACTTGCTTTAGAATGTCTGGACCATATTTAGGCAGCAGATCCGTGATATCGAGGAATGCGCCTTTGTTAACATTTTGCAGATAATCATTCGTCCAGTTGGAGGTAAAGATCAGATCCGCTTTCTCGCCAGAAGCTGCAATCGCTTGCATTTTCTGATCGTATGTGCCCCAATCGACCAATTGAATGTTAAGTGTCGCGTTGATTTTTTCTTTCGTAATTTTGCTCATCGCATCTTGAACGAGCTTCGCATCAGGGAATACCGCTTGCGGCAAATACCAAGTGATTTCATAAGGTTTAAGCTCCGCTGTAGCTGGACTAGCGGCAGCGCTGCTGGCTGGGGATGCAGGTGCTGAGCTGGCTGGGGATGGCGACGAGCTGTTCGTGTTAGATCCACAAGCCGTGAGTAATAAGCTAAGGGTCAAGCCGCTGACAAGTACAGGTGATAAGCTTTTCAATGTTCTATTTTTCATATGATCGAACCCTCCTGATATCATGGTCGAAAATGGCATAAGCACTGCAATTTATTATCATCCGATCCGGATTCGGATTGACAAACGTGGATAGACTTACCTTCAGTTAGCCTTTAACTGCGCCAACTGTCAATCCTTTGATCAAGTATTTCTGGAAGAAAGGGAAAGCGAATAACATCGGGCCTGCTGCCAAAATGGCGATACCCATACGAGACGATTCGGCTGGAATCGTGCTCATGTCCACACTGATGCCGGCTTGCATATTTTTCGTCAAAAACTCGATATTCGACATGATGCGCTGCAAATAGTATTGTAGCGGAATCAGTTTTTCATTCTGGATATATAGCATGGCCAGCCACCAATCATTCCAATAGGCCAGTGCATAGAACAAGCCCACCGTGGCTAACGCCGGTTTAGATAAAGGAAGAACGATACGCACGAATGTGCTTAGTTCGGAAGAGCCGTCGATTTTGGCAGACTCAATAATTTCAAAAGGCAGTCCATCCATGAAGCCCTTCATGAGCATCGTAAACCAGGCACTAACGCCATACGGGAGAATCAAGGCCCACACCGTATCTTGCAAGTGTAACACAGTCGTCATGACGATATACGACGGCACCAATCCTGCATTAAAGAGCAGTGTGAAGAAGACGAAGTAGCCAGTGATTCTGCTGTAGCGATAATCCTTCCGAGTCATAATATACGCCAGGGATGAAGTGAGTATCAAGCTTAGCAAGGTTCCTACGACTGTCACAAAAATTGTAACCATATAGGATTGAATAAGCGCCTTCGGTGTTTGGAAAATGTACGAATACGCCATGAACGTAATCCGCTTCGGTATTAATTGATAGCCATACTTGGCGATGTCCCCGTCGAATGAAAGCGAGACCGAAACAACGTACAGCATGGGATAGATGAACAGGAGTGATAGCAAAATGAAGAATAGAACGATTAGCCAGTTATTTTCTGACTTTTTCTTAATAGATGAAAGCACTGCCACCCTCCTCCTTAGAACAAAGCATTATCTTTATTAAATTTGCGGACGAGCAAGTTGGTCGTGACAACAAGAATCAAGCCAACAATCGCCTGGTACAAGCTAGCGGCAGATGCCATACCCAAGTCTCCTACAACGCGTAGGGATCGGAACACGTACGTGTCTACGACATCTGTTGTTGCATACAGCATGCCCGCATCACGAGGTACGAAGTAGAATAATCCGAAATCGGAGTAGAAAATCCGACCGACATTGAGCATGAACAGCATCGTGATTAATGGTGTAATGAGCGGTATGGAAATCTTTCGAATTTGCTGTAAGCGTGAAGCGCCGTCAATAGAAGCGGCCTCGTAATAACTGTTGTCGATCGACAGCAGTCCTGTAAAGAAGATGATGGCGGTGTAACCGACATTTTTCCATAGATACGTTAGGGTTAAAATGAGGGGCCAATAGCCCGGCTTGCTGTACCAGTCGATTGGGGAGAAATGGAGCTGCTCCAATAGCTTATTGATCACGCCGAAGGATGGATTCAGCAAAATGTAGCTGACGAATCCGACGACGACCCAAGAAAGGAAATAAGGAAAGAACAGAATCGTCTGGAACAGCTTCACCCATCTCCGTCCCAACTCAGCGAGCAATAGTCCAATGACTAGCGCGCAGGACATGCCGACCACAATGAACAACCCATTGAGTAATAACGTGTTCCGTGTGATTCTAAGTGCATCTTGCGAGTTGAAGAAGAACTTGAAGTTATGAAGCCCTACCCAGTCGCTGCCCCAAATGCCTTTGGCATAATTAATATCTTTAAATGCGATCACGATGCCGTACATCGGTAAGTAGTAAAATACGAACACAACGATGAGAGCCGGCAAACCGATAAAAAACAAACTGCGTGATTTCCAGAAATGCTTCCATTCTTTACGTAGGGCTGAGAAGATTCCCAAGTATGCTACCTCCTTCTGTCTGTGTTGCCTTGCGTCCTCTTTGCGATTTCATCATACGAAATCCGGGAGAGAATTGGATACTGCTCATTTTTGCTGGGGGTAAAATGTACTGTAAGAATCGAAAAACGGGTGGATTTACACTGTACTTTTCTTAAAAGAAGGCGTGAAAACCCTTATAGAATGCGGGTTTATGTGATTGAGGGGTCAGCGAGAGGGAATGGATTGATGCCTGCGGCTGAGTGGAATATCCGCCTTAAGAAGGATATCAAATAACTGAGTATATAATATACTGTTTATATGATCCACAATTTAAAGGACGGGAGATACGACAATGAAACATAATGCGATTGATGTAAACGGATTGCGTAAAAGCTTCGGCAAACAGACTGTGTTAAACGGCATCGATTTAAAGGTGGCCAAAGGTTCGATTATGGCGCTGCTTGGTCCCAACGGCGCTGGCAAAACGACACTGATCAACATTCTCTCAACACTATCCGAGCCGGATGAAGGGTACGCACGCATTGAAGGGTATGATGTACTCGCAGACCGAGATGCAGTACGACGCTCCATCTCTCTTACCGGGCAATTTGCCGCGGTGGATGAAGTGCTGACAGGTCAAGAAAATATCATCATGATGTGTAGATTGTCAGGCTTATCTGCTAGCGAGGCTCGCTTACGGACGGCAGAGCTGCTCCATCGGTTTCAGCTCGAAGGCGCTGCAAGCAAGCGTGTCAAAACCTACTCCGGCGGCATGCGCCGCAGACTGGATCTCGCTGTCAGCCTTGTCATCAGCCGTCCGGTGCTCTTTCTTGACGAGCCGACGACAGGACTCGATACCATTAGCCGCCGCTCGCTTTGGGAAACGATCTTGCAATTGAAGCAGCAAGGCATGACCATTCTGTTGACCACGCAATATTTAGAAGAAGCGGATCAGCTTGCAGACGAGATCGCGGTGCTGAACCACGGACGGATCGTCGCATCCGGTTCTGCCGAGACCTTGAAAGCACGAGTTGGCGGCGAAGTCATCGAGCTCCGGAATCCGATGGACGACGTCATTCGATCCATACCGACGAGCGGCAGTGTTCAGGACGTTCGTAACACTTTGAACGAAATCGCTCAATCGTGCCCGCCAGGTACACGCTTCTCTATTCGCAAGCCTAGCATGGACGATGTCTTTCTAGCTCTGACAACAGATGATCATAAGGAGGCTTCACTCGCATGAATGATTTTCAACCTTTGAATATGAACAATCCTCAAGCTTTGCCAAAGCCCACTTCATTCGCAGCAACCAACGCCGTCTTCATCGGCCGCAGTATCCGTCATAGCTTACGCAACATCGAGGCGCTCATGATGGCCATCATGCTTCCGATTATGCTCATGCTGCTGTTTACCTACATCTTCGGCGGTGCACTCGATCCGAGCGGCGACTACGTGAACTATGTCGTACCCGGCATCATCCTGCTATGCGCAGGTTTCGGCTCATCCAGCACAGCTGTAGATGTCGCAACCGACATGACGAACGGCATTATCAATCGTTTCCGGACTATGCCGATTAGCAGCATCAGCGTCATCACAGGTCACGTCGCCGCAAGCCTCGCTCGGAATTTGCTTGCTACTTGTCTCGTCTTCGGCGTTGCCTTGCTTGTCGGCTTCCGCCCCAACGCCACCTTCATTGAATGGCTAGGAGCCATTGGTATCATAATCTTGTTCATTCTGACTTTTACCTGGCTATTCGCTGCAATCGGCCTTGTCACGGGCAGCCCTACTACTGCTAGCAGCTATGGCTTCGCGCTCCTGTTCCTCCCTTATCTGTCCAGTGCCTTCGTTCCAACGAACACGATGCCCTCTTGGCTGCAAGGGTTTGCTAATCATCAGCCGATCACACCTGTCATTGAAACAATTCGCGGACTGCTCACCGGTACACCGGTGATGAATCATGCTTGGTGGGCGATTGGGTGGTGTGCTGCCATATTGATTATGGCGATTGGCTGGTGTATTCTCTCTTTCCGCCGGAATGGTGGAAAGTGAAGCGTGCCAAATGGTATGGCCTTTAGTTGGCATGGACAATGTGTCCCTCTCGGCGCTTGCGGTACGATAAGCACTTGCAGCGTGCTTATTGCCTCTAGTATCTCGATATTTCGTGCAATACGACCATGGCGTTTGCTTATTCTGTATACAATGTGCTGCGCTCGGCGTTTTGCTGAAAGATAAGCACTTGCAGCGTGCTTACTGCCTCTAGCATCGCGATATTTTGCGAAATAAGACCATGACGTGTGTTTAATGGTCGCCTCATGCACTGCTTGCTGATCACACGAATACAAACAGCGCCTCGGCTATGTCCGAGACGCTGTTTTTTCATATTGAAGAGGTGCCCCTTACCCTTGGCCAACTCTTTTCAACTGTACATACTGTTCAATCCCGTCCAAGATCCGTTCGAGTCCGAAATCCAGATCATTGCCAATCGGGCTATCTGCTTCGTCCGTATAAGCACCTGCCATCAAGATAGGATGCAAATGGGGGAACCGATCTGGCTTAACCAATTGCTTAAGTGCAGCACTATAGTTCATTCCACTAAACGCTTCGGGGCTCGCACCACCGCGGATGCTCTTGTCCATGTCTCGCGCAAGCAGACCACATGCTCTAGAATAGCTACTTACGAGTAATAGGAAGGACATTTTCTCAAAATCATTCAGCGGGAAATCCCGCATGATTCTCAACATCCAATCGATGACTTGCAAATTGCCTGGCGTGATAGGAACACTTGTAATCGGAATATCACCGAACCAAGGGTGTTTGCGGAAGACCTCAACAGTTGCCCAGACGTATTCGGTCATTTCCTGACGCCACGGTTTATCCGCTACCTCTGGTGGGATCGGAATGTCACAGACTGCATCCTGCATCAACACGAGCAGATCTTCCTTGCTCGTAATGTAGCGGTACAACGACATCGTTGTAAAACCCAACGATTGAGCGACTCTATGCATCGAGACTGCCGCAAGTCCATCCTTGTCGGCAATGGCAATTGCCGCGTCAACGATTTTTTTAATGCTGAGCTCACCTTTCGGTCCCCTACGGGAAGTCTTAACAATTCCCCAGCTCATTGCTACCCCTGAAGGTAAGCTTTGTATGATTTCATCATCGATCCCGTCGCCGTTCTCCATGTGTCTATGCCTCCATCATCCTTGCAATTCCGAATATGTATACCTCATATACAGTATAGCATAATCGCTTTTATCTTTTAAAATGTGTCGTCATTGCCTTACACCCTCTTTGCAGTTTCACCTTGCGAAATCCCGCGGTGCGGATAGGGTCTGCTCCTTATGATTAGGGGCCTAAAAGCTTGAGGCCCATCTTCCAAATTCGGATCCTATTAAGCCATTTCAGGTTGCTTATTCCTTCTCAGTTCGGTGCTTATAAACAGATAAGCCCAAAGCGTGTGCTAATCTGCCGCAACACGTTCCTTTCTGGGCACACGCTCCAGCAATAAGCATTCCTACCTTGCCTATACAAGTAGAATAGGGCATTTTCATTCGAATAAGACCACGGTGGTTGCTTATCCAGCTCCACTTCCCTTAAACCAAAAAACCAGCATCCCGGTCATCCCGATACGCTGGTTCTAATTACAACGGCGAAGCTGAGCCCGCTTCATTCCTACAGAGCTGCCGATCACCACGCTAAGTCCCATCCCCGTCCACTACTGCGGCGCCGCTTTCACCTTCAGATCGTATTGACCATTACGTATCGTCAAACTCGCCTCATAATACCCCCGGCCACAGTTGGCGGAATTGCACTGACATTTGTAGGCACCCGAACAGCCGCACACATAAAACTTCGTCTTGGTGAAACCAGGATAAATATGCGACAAGTTTTGATAAAACGTATGTGCATGGTGAGTGAAAATACCGATTACGTTATCTCTCACATTTGCAGGAATGGCCCTGAAGAAATTATCCGTTTCCTGCTGACTCACAATATGCGACGGGTCAACCGAAATACCAGGAACCTGCAAGGGCCAATGACAATCAATGATATAGTAATATCGAGGGTCTAAACTTTTAAGCAAGCTAATGCTAGCAAAGCTGAACTTACCAAGGGCATTATCCAACCAAACATATTTCACCTTACCTTGCGTTCCCGGGAAATTCATGATCCCAAACACATCGCCTAAATAGGTTCTAAACTGATCCCTCGTGTTATTCTCCCAATTCCCAATCGAAGCCTTGAAGGGAATCTTTCTAGGGGTTAGAACGCTCGTTACCGTATCTTTAAAAGCTTTGTAATCTGCTTCTGATTGTGCACCCACAGACCCGTGTTTATTATCTCCGCCAAAAATCACGAACTGCTTATTACCCGATTTCACGGCTTTGGGCAGCAGATTTCGGAAAATAGCTAGGCTATGCCCATAGCCGACATGACTATCACCCATAATCGCAAAGTTAACGACTTGCACGGCAGCTGGGGGAATCTTTTTCCAACTAGTAAGCGTAGGCCGCAGCTTAGTCAACCATTTCAAGAAAAGTCACACCTCACTTTCACATATCGATGTACGTATATGCCACATCTATATGCGAAAAGGGACGCCCTTTCTTGGATTTTGATAAAAGTATCCCGCCCATCTCACTCACCGCACCCGCTTCGCCATATACTCCCTCGGCGTCATCCCAAACTTCGCCTTGAACAGCTTATAGAAATAGCTCTCATTCTCTACCCCAACTCGCTGCATGATCTCTTGGATGCTTAGCTTCGAATTCTCCATCCACTCCACCGCTTTGTGGAGCTTCACTTGATTGATATATTCGGGGATCGACATCCCGAGATGAATCTTCGAAATTTTGCTCAACTTGTAAGCGGGCAGCCTCATCATTTCAGAAATGCTTGCTGCCGAGAGCGAAGAATCAAAGTAGTTCGTATCAATGATCTCCTTGATCGTATCGGCGACAACTTGGTTGCCTTGAATGCCTTTTTCTTCGCCTTCGCTATGAATCGACCTGACCGCTTCCAAGAGGAGCCCCTCGAACTGCTCGATGGTCTCTTCCTCATACAGCTCGCGGCTCATGAGTCTGGCGGGGACCGCAATCGGTTCCTTACTTGTACGGTTCATCTCAAAAATCGTTTTCTTCAGATGGTGCACCAACTGCATACTCACCAACATGATGCTGCCATAGTCCAACTTGCGAATCTGCTGGAAGACGTCGCGGAGTTTTTCCTCCGTTTTCGGCGAATTCCCCTTCGGTACCGCTTCGATAAATTTATCGACCAAGGCCAATACATGCTCAACATCCACGTTGCCGGTATGCTCATCAATCAAGGCTTGCGTGATGACCGACTTCGTTCCGAATACATACCGATACGAACTGTTCGCTAAGGTGCTGTTATATTCGGCAGCAATCGCCGTGTAGTCAACCATCGGCCGGCTCACCGCCGCAGAAAAAGACACATGATAATGCTTCAGGATATAGTTCTGCGCTTCCCGCAGCGCTTGTTCCACATGTTCCACGGATTCCCCTTGATCCTCAGCGGTGTTCAAAAGAATCGTGAACGAGTCGTCTTTCATATCCACCGTTTGGACGATACAAAGGCTCGACAACGCATCCGTCGTGACATTCGCAATCGCAAAACGCAGCAACTCACGCTCAGCCAAGCTTTTGTGGCTTAAGAAACGTTTGTACTCATCGATGCGCAGCACACAGATCAGGAATGGTTGATCTTTGGTCAAGGAGGCATTCAACGACCTCAACACATCTTCGAATTCAGCTGCATTCATACTGTAGCTATCGGCCATCAGCTTTTTCAAAAAGTAGATCTTCATAATGCTCGTATTATTGTTCTTCTCGAGATTGTATTCGTACAATTGCTCTCTGGACTTACGGTACACCTCGGTCAAATAGGAGAATTCATCCTTCACGCCCGGCTTCAAGAAGCTCTCTTTCCCCGCTCCGCCCAAAGATGTCTGTTCCATTAGCCTTCTTACCGGCCGATAGATCCCTTGCGAAACCGATAGCGTTAAGAGCAGCGCGCCCACAAAAACGGCCGCCGTGATGAACAAAATCGTATCCATTAGTTGCTTCAGATTCGCGTACACTTCCTTGTACGGCTTTGCTTCCAGCAGCGTCCATCCCGTATTTTCCAAATATATATAAGAAACGATGAACTTCTCGCCCTTCACTTTTGTGGAGAAAAATCCAGCTGGCTCTCCCGAATGAACTAACTCTTGGGAAACCGATGCCTCAAAAGCTTGCTTAATCATCACCGCGGATGCGTCGTTTGCGATCAGATGGGTTGGATCCGTTTCCATGAATTGATGGTTGTCTTCTAAAATATATAAATCACTCTGCGTGCGCGAATCAAACTGGTTAATCGTTCGAATGTTATCGACAAGCCAATCTAACTTGACGTTCAAAATGATTGCGCCATCCATGAAGCCTTGTTCGTCCACATTTTCAAACATGACATAACTCAACACCGTATCGTAGGTGGGTTTCTCTGTCGTGCCACCGGTTTGCATTTTCCGCACAATAGCCTTCAAGGGTGTAATATGCGGGTTCGCCGAGAGAACTTTATCTAACTCTGCATCCTTATGATACAGATCACCGAAGGTCGAATAATACATCTTCTTATGGTTGTTATAGATATAGATCGATTGTACGAACGGATAATTAGCGACGATGGTCGCATTCAATTTATTAATCGTGTTCAAATGATCGTATGTCTCTTCATCATTCAAATACATAAGCGCCTTCACATCATTATTTCCATAGGTAGACAAGGTCAACTTGCGGATCATCGTATCCAAATAATCAATGTTGTACTTCATTTGCGATAACACTTTTTGACTGCCTTCGTATTCACTTTGGAATACATTTTTCTCCACATTCACATAGATTAAGCTGGAAAATGAAAGTAAGATCAGTAGGATAATGCAATTTATCCAGAGAAAAATGCGCAGCAAATACTTTTTCCCCTGAACGATTCGCCAAAGCTTCATGCCAGTTCCCCCTTATGTCCAATCTAAACCTAGCACGAATAGTCCACCCTATTATAACCCTTTCAACGGGAACAGTCCCTACTGATTTGCATCATAGGGACTTGCTCGATATCCATATCTTTAGCTCATTCGTATTGTCTTCACTTCAAAAGGTGTAAAGGATAAAGATAGGGTAGATGCGTCTATGCGATCTATGGATACGTGATCTATCGGTTCTTCAAGCATATTGGTTTCAATAGCTCGCTTGAAATCGACGCCCAGCGTAAGCGAACAACGTGTGGTTGCCCCCTTCGATTCATAAGCTCTAAGGATCCAATCGCCAGACCCATCTTCGGCTAACTTGATCGTGTCGATGATAATATTCTTGCGATCACAGTGGGCTAGACGGAACGATTGCTGGGCTGAGCCCGCAGCGATGATAATTGGGCTGTTCAACTCGTAAGCCTCTTGAATAACAGGATCGCTCATGAAGCCTTTATGCCAAATGTGCATCGCATAGGTGAATTCATGTACACCTTCGTCAGCACGCTCATCCGGATACGTAGCACCCCGCAGCAACGTGAGATTCATGTGTTTCCCCGAGGCGTTCATGCCATATTTGCTATCATTCAAAAGGGAGAAGCACCGGTCACCTTCCACGAAGGCGGACCACTTATGTTGATTGACCTCGTAACGATCCGCGTCATGGATGCGGGAGAAATGATTGGGCCTTTTCACATAGCCAAATTGGATTTCACTGAGTACCTCTTGGCTGTGCAGGTTCACATGGAAGCCGACCTTCAGCAGCTTGTGTTTCTCTTTCCACAGAATCTTCGTTCGGAAATCAACCCGTCTACTGCCCGCTTCCAACCGAATTTCTTGCGTCAGCGTAGACTGATTGAGCGTGCGCTCCACAAGGATGGATGCAAAAAGCGGGCCTTCGGCTAGCACGGTGATACGCGCTGGTTCATGAAGTTCAATCGCCGAATCCGCGTATCTGCGATCGATTTCCCACGCGTCATAATTGGACGTTTGATCGCGGTACATCAGGAATTGATTGCTTCGTCCACCCAGCCATTCCTCACCGGTTTCTTTATCGATTAGGCTCGTGATCTCGCCGAATGTATTGAGCGTTAGCTTCAGCCATTGATTTTCTAAGGATGTCGGAGTTGCAGCGAGCTCGTTGTTTAAAAATTCGGCGCTGACAGACGCTGTGTTCAAGTCCGTATATCCCATTGCCGGGAGCTGCACTTTGACATAGGTTTTGTTGTCATGGACTTGGCTGCTCAGTAACTTTTGATCACTTGCCATGTTGGATGGCAATTCCACAAGTGCAGATCGCTCCCAAGCCAAGGAATTGAAAAGCGTCACCCCTTCGCGATGAGGTGCAACTAGTGTTTGTAAAGCACCTCGCGCCATCGAACGCGCTTCCTCTAACACCATAGTAAAAGCCTTCTCTGCCTCCACATGTACTCTCGTGATGGACGTCCCCGGCAAAATATCATGAAACTGCAGCAGCAGCAGCTTACGCCATGTTTCAGCTAAAGCCTCTTTCGCATAGCGATGTCCATGCTGCTTAGCAGCGACGGCGCTCCATAGCTCCGCATCTCTTAAGGCAAATTCGCCAGCGCGGTTGCCCTTCTTCATCTTCGCCTGCGTGGTGAATGTCCCTCTGTGCGCAGGATAGTATAGCTCGCCGACATAATGGCTATCCGGCATGCCACGCTGCTGCAAATCTTCGAAATAATCGATCGGCGATGCGATTACCGTCTGCGGCAGCCCTTCCAGGTTGCCCATTCTCCGCAGGGATTCCAAATCATCGCGGTTCGCGCCCCCGCCTCCATCCCCATAGCCGAATTGAACGAGGCGAGTTGAGATGTCTTGCTTTTGAATACGTTCATTCCACTGCAAGTGGACATAAGCGGCATCGGTTGGATTCGGAAATGGGCCATAATCCAGCAAATGAACGCTGACTTCCGAACCGTCAATGCCTTCCCAGGTGAAGGTGTTATAAGGAAATGGATCAGCTACATTATCATAGGTCTGGTACATTTTCACCGAGGCAAAATATCGAATACCACTCTTCCGCATAATTTGCGGC
The DNA here is from genome assembly GCF_001700435.1 of Paenibacillus pectinilyticus. Taxonomy (GTDB): domain Bacteria; phylum Bacillota; class Bacilli; order Paenibacillales; family NBRC-103111; genus Paenibacillus_E; species Paenibacillus_E pectinilyticus. Next base: position 231,199 of record NZ_LYPC01000026.1, on the reverse strand, counting down.
AAGTTCCCTGAATAGCCGAACACGTCCGGCAGCCATAGCATTTCGTTCTCTACCCCGAACTGTTCACGGAAGAAGGCCTTGCCGTACAAAAACTGACGAACCAAACTCTCACCGCTCGGGATGTTCGTATCCGGTTCTACCCACATACCGCCTTCAGGGATGATCCTGCCTTCCGCAACATAGAACTTCAAGCGGCCATAAAGCTCTGGATACAGATCTTTGACCATTTGAAACAAATAAGGTTGGCTCTGCACATACGTATATTCGGGGTATTGCTCCAATAGCGCCATCTGGTTGGATAACGTGCGAGCAATCTTGCGCTTCGTCTCCTCGATCGGCCATAACCAAGCAATGTCTAAATGGGATTGGCCCATCATATACAGCTTGGGTGCCGTGGAACCGTTGACGCAAGCCAGCAGCGGTTTGAGAATGAGCCGGCCTTGCTCGGCTAGCAGCTGTAATCCCTCTTCATTCGTACTCCAATCCAGTGTAGCGATGAGCTTGCGAAAGCCTTTGTCAATCTCGCTGACTCTTAGCGATGACGGCTCCAGTGCGTTGCGGAGTTGAAGCAAGGTCTGTAGATCGATATAGAACTGATACAGTTCTTCTTGAACGATCACAACTTTCGATTCACCGTATATAGGTAGGGCACGATCATGACCGGCATAGACCTCCGCCAGGATTTCGAAGACGTCTCCCGCTTCAGCCTTTTGCGTTAACATAACGCCGCTATGCTGTAAATCGCTTGCGCCTGCGAGCCTTCCATTGACATAAATGGTGCTTTCGCCGCCAATATTTAACTGCAGCTCAACACGCTTGCCAGCCGACTCCGGCGTTAGGATCACTGTGCTTTTGAACCAACCATAGTGCGAGCTCTTCCCCCACTCCGTTCCCGGTTGGACGGGCCCGAAGGAACCTTGGATTGCCTCCTCATAAGGAAGCCATTGATTCACAAGCATATATGTAAAATCGACGCTTCCGATGGGGCTGTATAGTCGCTGCTCTTTTTCTTTCAGCCACTTTTCGATGTGGAAAAGGTATTCTTGAGATCGCATGATGGGGGCCTCCGTCTGTTGGGGATGAATATTCTGTATTAACAATATTGATACAGATATGAGTAATTGTATTATTATATTAAATAAATAATAAGTTTATCACATATCTGTGTCAATTAAAATAAATAGTATTTGTTTATTTTAATACAGATAATACAACAAAAAGAGCCCCATCAAATTCCTAGGGCCCTGTGCCTATTATTTCGCCTAACTTAGCGTTCAACCTCTTGTATCACTTCACTGTATTAATCGTGTTGCCCTCATGCATATCCGCCTTGCAGATCTGGCCCTGCACCGAGAAATGATCCTTCCCGTTCAGCTCGTGCATCAGCTGCATCGCAGCGGCTCGTCCCATGTCATAGAAAGGCTGGTTCACACCTGTTATATTGAGCTTCAATTTACGGTTCACATTCAGCGCATCGTACGTCACAAGGGAAATATCCTGTGGAACCGACATCTCCAGCAGCTCAGTCGCTGCGATAACGGCCTCAGCAATTTGATCATTTGCCGCAAAAATAGCGGTGCACGAGCTCTCTTGAATCAACGTCGCAACCTCATAACTATACGCGACTAGCTCATCCTCGAAATTCTCAAACGTTGTTGGGATCAGCACATCTTGATCCGCTTCAAACGAGATGCCCGCTTCGAGAAAAGCTTGCTTCATGCCAAGCAACCGTTCGAAGAACGTGCTCACATCGGAATTCCGAATAAAGAGAATACGTCTGTGACCTTTTTCGAGCAGCATTTTCGTCAGCTTATACGCCCCTGCTACATTATCACTTGTGACATAAGGAAGGTCGCTGTTATATAAATGGCGGTCCAGACACACAACCTTGATGCCGCTATCTTGCAGCAATTGATACAGACGTTGATTACGCTCCTCATGCTTTTCATTAAAAATAGGGCTTAGAATCACACCATCTACTTTCTTCGCGACGGCCCCTTTCATTAACGACTCGAGCTTATCGAGGTTGCGATCATCACTATAGCTTAACAGGTGATACCCGTGCAGATGCAGCACGTCTTCAATACCGCGCAGGGCTGTTGCCCACAGCGGATTGTCAATCCCGATGACCGAAGCGGCGACTAGGCCTGAACGTCCCTGCTGGCTGCCCGGTGAAACTAAACCTATATCGATATAGGTGCCCCTTCGGTTATCTCGCTTCAACAGTCCCTCCGCGCATAGCTCCTTGATCGCTTTCTCCACGGTATTCACACTTGAATGATAATATTTGGCAAAATCACGCGAAGATGGCAGCCTTGTTTCTTCACCAAGCCATTCGCCTGCCATGATGCGCGTTTTGATTTCATCTTTGATACGTTCATAGGGGTAGGTTGTCATTGTAAGCCTGCTCCCATCGAAAATCTTTCCTTATACATGCGAGGCAAATGCTTAATTTTGTAATCAATGGTACTCAGATTGTTCTGCATGTCTTTGATTTGCTCCTCGACGTGTTCTCTGTGCCTCATCAGGATTTGAACACCTTTCTCCAACACCGCGTCGTTATCCATACAGTGCTGAATGAGCGTACGAATATCTTTAATGGGCATGCCCGTTTTCTTCAAACAGCAAATCAGATCGATCCAGTCGATATCTTGCTCTTGGAATACCCTCGTACCATTGATTCGATCAATAAAAGGCAGCAATCCTTCTTTATCGTAATAGCGAATGGTATGGATAGTTAGATTTGTCTTCTCGGCTACTTGCGAGATCGTATAGCTCATACGTCCAATCCCTCACTTTTTGCATCCTGTCTGTGCTTTGAACTTACTCCAGCAATTATATTTTGTCAATCTAGTGGCATACTGTTGACATAAAGTGCACTCTAGCCTTTATCTTTAATAGGGAAGACCAATCGAGAGGAGTTAACAATTGTGAAATATATAGACATTAAAGGAACTGATTTGAAAGTATCCAACATCATCATGGGCAACATGCGCTTGAAGCAGCTCTCCACTTCGGAGGCAGAGACCCTCATCCGCACCGCTATGGAGGAAAACATCAATTTCTTCGATCATGCTGATATTTACGGCGGCGGCGAGTGTGAGACGCATTTCGCAGAAGCGATTGGCATGAACGCGAGTATTCGTGAGCAAATGGTGCTGCAAAGCAAATGCGGAATCCGCAAAGGTTTCTTCGACTTCTCCAAGGAGCATATCATCTCTTCGACAGATAACATCCTTAAGCGACTAAACACGGACTATCTGGATATCTTGCTGCTTCATCGCCCTGATGCCCTTGTAGAGCCAGAAGAAGTTGCCGAAGCTTTCGATACACTGCATGCCAGCGGGAAAGTTAGACACTTCGGTGTTTCCAACCACACTCCGTTGCAAATCGAGCTGCTCAAAAAGCACGTCAACCAGAAGCTCGTCGTCAACCAACTTCAGCTTAGCGTCACGCATACGCCAATGATTGATTCCGGTATCGCACTGAACATGAATATCGATCAATCTGTCAACCGTGACAGCAGCATCCTAGACTACTCCCGTCTGCATGATATGACGGTACAAGCGTGGTCTCCGTTCCAAAAAGCGTTCTTCGACGGCCCATTCCTTGGCGACCTCGAGAACTACCCAGAGCTGAACACATTGATCGATAGCCTTGCTGCCAAATATGGTGTAACCAACACAGCCATTGCCGTTGCATGGATTACGCGTCACCCAGCAAAAATTCAAGTTGTACTAGGTACAACCAACGTTGGCCGTTTGAAGGATTCCTGCCAAGGTTCCGAGATCCCACTTACGCGTGAGGAATGGTACGCCATCTACCAAGCTGGCGGTAAGATCTTGCCATAGAAAGACTGCGTAGCATAAGCTGCCAATCTACGAAAACCTTATTGGTTTTTCGTGGGTTGGCGGTTTTTATTTAACTAAATATCAGAAAATATTCCATATAGTTATTTACTCGTATCTAAAAAGATAGAAAAACAAGTTCAAGGCTGAATTATAGGAAATCATCCTATTATCGTGCAAGCACTCAACTCGCATCGTAGCAACTAACAACTACAGGATCTGCTCCGCACCTAAAATCACTTCACAAATTTTCATTTTGCTCCGATAAATTCGCATTCGAAATTCAATTGCTAAATTGAGATTAAATAACTGGAAAATATTCATCTATTTTCCATGGTTTTCGCTCGAAATTTAATTTAACTGGAAAAAGTGCAGTTAATTACCCCCAAAATGGCCAACCTGACGAAATATGCTTGATTTACCTACAGGAAATCCATCTATTCGGTATATTTCTAGTTTTCCGAGAAAAATAACTACATAAAATCCATCTATCCATTGTTCGGGGTTTGGGGTTACGGGTTACGGGTTACGGGTTACGGGTTACGGGTTACGGGTTACGGGTTACGGGTTACGGGTTACGGATTCGGGGTCAAGAAATAGTAGTTAAAATAAGAAATTGTAGTGGGAGGCATTTGCTATTGGACTACTGTTTGAAAAGATTCAACTTCATTTGTTGAGGCGCGAGTAAGCAGTGCGCAGTATCATTGCCTCGTTCACTGGATATATCCAGTATTTTTGGTTAAATGAATGAGAAAAAGGCTTGTACATTGGATATATCCAGTGGTGTCTTCCTAAATCGGCCGAAAAAGACCGAATTTCGTTAGTTTGACTGGATTTGTCCAATCAAATGCATAAATCAGCTCGTTTTTAAGGCATTACAGTGGACTTATCCAATGGCCACTAGACTTAGACTCCCCTTTAGATTATCGTGGCGGGCTCGGGGCCAGGTTTGGGTTTGGGTTTGGGTTCGGGTTCGGGGGTCGGGGTCGGGGTCGGGGTCGGGGTCGGGGTCGGGGTCGGGGTCGGGGTCGGCTTCGGCTTCGGGTCAGGCGCCAACTCACACGACTTACACAAAAAGACCTTCCGCAATCCTGCGAAAGGTCTCCCCTTTAACCCCAAATTTGCCACGAGCGCAGCACTTCTCATCAAATTGCTTCAATTCAACACTGCGCTGCAAGCTACTTATTCGTACCAGTAGCCTTTAAAGCCTTTTTCAAGGCGAAGCAGCGCCTCTAAATAGTAATAATCGCCCCAGATGACGTAGTCATCCGGCGCAGCACCGCCGCGCACACTATACGAGCCGCGCTCAAGCAAGCCCTGTGCATCCTCTTTGCCAATGGTGGCGTAGGATTTCACCAAACCAGCCATGGAGCGCTGCACGCCAGCTTCCAAATAAGCGCGATCTGGGTCATCAGCCGCCAAATGCTCCAGAATTTCCAAAGCGCCTGCAGAAGCAATGGCCGATGCGGAGCTATCCCGCTTGGTCTCGGCATTCACAGGGGCATTAAAATCCCAGTATACGACGTCATCTTCCGGTAAACGGTCGAAGAAATAACGCGCTAAGCGTTTTGCCGTCTCCAAGTAGAGTGGATTCTTGGTGTAGTGGTAGGATAGCGCGAAGCCATAAATTCCCCAAGCTTGCCCTCTCGTCCAGGTAGATCCATCGTGATAGCCTTGGGCAGTTCCGCCACGCAGCGGCTCGCCCGTTTCTTGATCGAAATAAAATGTATGATACGAAGAATCATCCCCACGCACCAAGTAACGGCGCGATAAATCGGCGTGTGCGACAGCGACTTCTTGGTATTTGGCATCGCCTGTTTTTTCATACGCCCAGTAGAGCAGTGGCAGATTCATGAGGCAATCGATAATGATCCGTCCACCATTTTGCTCATCACCCTCAGGTCCCCATGCTTGAATGTATTGGCCCTTCGGTCTCCAACGTTTCATGAGCACGTCTGCCGCTTGCAGGGTGAGTTGTTTAGCGTCTTCGTCTCCCTCAAGAATCCATTGTGCCTTGGAAGATAAGGAATATAAGAAGCCAATATCATGGTGATCCAAAGCTACATTGTCCGCGAGTCTTTGTTTAAAGCTGGCAACCGTTTTCTGAGCGGCCTCTTGGAACGCTTGATCTCCGCTGTATTGATAGCTTAGCCACAATAGGCCTGACCAGAAGCCATCTGTCCAATCCGTATTCGGATTCAAATCATAGATATCATTCTCGCTGACATGAGGGAACAAATCGCCGAACCGCGTAATATTCACTTTCGTTTTTGCCAAAGCATCCTCAATCGCCTGTTTCCACATCTGAGTATCACTCCATATCGTTTAATTGGGTTGTTTCACGCTCGATGAAGGTAAGGGGGACTTCAAATTCCCGTTCCTCCCCTGTCTCCACGCTATGTCCGAATTTGTGCAGCAATTTATGAATGGCCATTTGAGCCTGAAGGGTATACGGGATGTCCCAGCTTGAAATGCCAGGATAGCTATGCATCGCAATATAATTGTTATTAATGCTAATCATCTGAAGGCGCTCAGGGATGTCGATACGCAATTTGTTCGCAGCTGAAAGGAGCTTTAAAGCAACATGATCATCAAAAGCAATGATGCCCACTCGCTGTTGCTGACCCGCTATTTCCTCTTGAAGAAAAGCCTCTACATCCAATTCCTTCATGTCAACGATGTGATGAGGAATCTGGCGATTCAACTGCTCAATGCCTGCCTCGAAACCAAGGCGGCGTTGTTCATCAATCACTTTGGAATGCTTACTGCCCACATAAACTAGTGATTCGCATCCGCGATCGGCAAGCAGTTTCGTTGACTGTCTGCAAGCCTCGGCAAAACCTAAATTGACAGCGCCGACGGCGATATCTTCAGGCCAACCCCAGCCGTTAATGAGCACCAAAGGTGTGCCGCTGTTGACAATGGCTCGTGTAGATTCCATGCCCATCGCTAAACCATGACAAATGAGCCCATCAACTCTTCGCTGCAGCAAAACCTCTAAATTCCTTCGTTCGATCGCGGGATCGAATCCCCCAGAGGAAAAGACAGATAAGTGATAGCCCGCTTGGTGCGCTTCTATCTGCAAATGCTCCGCAAGCCGTCCATAATAGCTCGTCAATCCAGGAACAATGAGACCGATTTCAAACGTTTTGTTCCGACTTAATCCAGCTGCCATCGTGTTCCGGCGATATCCCAATTGTTCTGCGGCCAATTCGACTTTGCGAATCGTCTCTTTGGACGAACGAATCCCACCTCGATTCAGCACATTGGAGACCGTAGCAATCGACACACCCGCTGCTGCTGCCACTTCTACAATGGTCACTTGTTTTGGTTTGCTCATACGTGTTTCAACTCCGTTGGTTAAACGTTTAACATACCCTATTAGCTTAAATTGAAACGTTTAATGTGTCAAGCGAAATCCTTTCATATTTTCATCATGCAGCCCCTCTGACCTCAGCAAAAAGAACCGTTCCCGGCCATAACTCCAGCCATCGAACGGTTCTCTAGGATGATCATTTAATGCGGATACACATTCTCAAACTCTTCGCCGCATGGCCCCCCGCTTGGGTTAATTTCCAAGGAAACAGGCTCTCCATTGCCGCGATACAAAGGTCGATAATGGTTGCTAATATGGGTTGCAGAAGCATTGGCATAATGGCAGATGAACGCACGGCGGAAACGATCTTTCGTTTTATTTCGATACGAGCCATGAATCAGATTACCATTGAAAAAGAGTACATCGCCTCGCGCCATAACGACGGGCATGGCCTTCTCATCTTTGGGCGGCTTCACATAATGCGTCGTGAATGACTCTTTCGAGTCTGCGATGTCTGGGCAGGAAATCTCGTAATCATTCGTTTTGGGGACGACGAGCAACCCGCCATTCTCCTCATCCGCGGCATCAATCGCCGTCCAAGCAGCAATACAATTGCCCGGTTCCACCTGCAAATAGAAGTTATCTTGATGAAGCGCCTGCCCTCTGGAACCTGGCGGTTTGTAATAAAACATGCTTTGCGCTGCCAGTGCCTCTTCCTCATATAAATCTGCTAACACCTCTAACACTGGCTGGTGCAGCATATAGGTTTTGGCTGTCTCATTAAAGCGATGCGGATGCATCACACGCGGGTACCTTTTTAACGGGTCCGTCGTATCCGAATTCAGTTCTGGCTCAAAATAACCAGGGACCGGCTGATGGCTTATCGCTTCAAAGGTTTCATCAATTTCAGCCAAGTTCGCCTCCGAGAACAACCCTTTTACAATCACATATCCTTCTGTATCAAAATGCTCCTTCTGTTCCTTAGTCAATTTGCTGAGCAACTTCGTCATCGCTGTTCCCTCCTGCTTCAACCTCATTTCTTATGTCTTCAGCATACCGAAATCCCTAAGATCAGAGAAGTAATAATCTTGCTAATCACTCCTATTATCCTGCTATTTCATGGTATACTAGAAACCATCTTGAGCATGAGACGAAAGGAAACTTCGGCATGACCTTGCATACGAACCAGTTGATCGCGGGCCACTTCATAGAGCCAGATACGTATTGGGTGAAACGCCCCCATGGGCAAAATGATTGGTTAGTGATGTTCACTTTGGAGGGAGCAGGCTTTGTCTATCACCAAGGTGTAGAACGTGTCTGTACCAAAGGGGATATCATTCTATTGGCACCCGGAACGCCCCATCACTATGGCACAGTGAAACATCATACTTGGCAATTCGTTTGGACACATTTCCCAAACATGCTAACCGAGACCAGCCTGCTTCCACAGGAAGATCAGGTGTTCCTGACCATCGAGAACGAATCCTTACAGGAGCGGATTTATCAGGCGTTTAGCCGTATATTGGCGGATTCTCGTGAACGCGGCGAATATTGGTTCGAGCTCTGCTGTAATGCCATACGCGAAATCTTGCTGCTTATGGCCCAGAAAACGATTCACAAAATGGATCCACGCATCGAAGAGGTCCTTCACTTGCTCTCCCAAATGATGCGCGAAGATATTCGCATTGAAGAACTGGCGCAGACCGTGGGGCTCTCCCCTTCGCGATTATCTCATCTTTTTAAAGAGAGCACCGGCCTCTCCATTATCGATACGCTGAATCGCATGCGGATTCAACAAGCGGCCTTGATGCTGTCCTATACAGGGCGCAGCGCCTCTGAGGTCTGTTATGATGTTGGTTTTCAAAACTATAACCACTTCACGAATCAATTCCGCAAATGGCAAGGCATGACACCGAGCATGTTTATGAAAGAACATCGAACAACAGATGCTACTTCTTCTGCAGCGAAATCTTAAACGATTTACCATTCGCCCCACTCACGTTCACCGTCAACTTGATGGTTGGACTCAGCTGCGTCACGGTGATAGTGGCATCTGACGAGTTAATCCCCGTCGCCGTGCGGTTGATCTCCAAAGCGATTGTGCCCGTATTCGTTTGTGTAGGATCTGCTACAACAACCTCCAGATCTGATGTTGATTCCTTCGTGAACACAGAAGCCTGCTTGTTGCTCGTGAGATAATTAGCACCATCAACCGTAATGATTTTGGTGATGTTATTCCAGAAATTAATGCCTACCGCATTCAAGCTGCTGTCTTTGACCGCTTGTGCATCGGCCGAGTTCTCCAGCACTGTAATATCGGCATTACTCGCATAGGTTTGCGTCTGTGCGGCCGTTACATTCGGAAGCACTACATAGGCATAGCTGGCATTGGTAGGGCTCACGCCATGCTGAATCGCCAAGCTCGCGTATGAATTCGTAATCGGCGTGGAGCTATATCGCGTGTTAATATCACTCCAAGCACCCGTCCGAGCTTCCCGCAGCCCATACACGGTTGCCGAACCTGGGAAATAATAGCCAATACCCGAACCTATTACATTACCATCCAAATGCGCCCAATTTACACCCGTCATCGTTTCAGACCAGCCCGCGTTCGTTGACTTAGCGGTTCCGTTAACGGTCAAAGTATTTGTTCCGCTCGTGTTCAACTTGCGATTATCGACAATCGTCTCAATCGTTCTACCGGAGGTGCTCGTAATACTGCTGCCGAGTGCCGCGATTTTGTTCCCGAACATAAACCATGATTTTCTGCCCGTTAAATCAGAGCCAATGGAGCTAAAACGCATGCCTGCCACTCCGTAATTACCATCTGTTACGCCCCCGACGAAATTATACGTGGATACGGAAACATTTCCTTGCGCATTCGTTAACGTAACGGGATCAACCGTAATACCAGGCAGTCTATAAGGATTGACCGTCGGCCAATATCCTTGACCAAATTGGTTAATGTCGCCATTATACAGATACGTCATCCCATCTCCCGTGTGCCAGCCATGCAGATTCTCACTATTGATGGATTCATATCGAGCAATACGACTAGAAGACATACTGATCCCGTACCCAAATCCTGGACGCAGATGCACAACACGAGCCATTTCCGCATACTGCGTATTTGAGGTAAGCTCAGCAGCAGGAGTCACCGCCGTATCACTCAGGATGGATTTAAGCAGCGTAATATCAAAAATCGCTACATTGGCATAATAATTGGGAAAGGACGTATCCTGCTGTACCCATGCTTTAATCAGGCTTTTGAATAAATTAGATTTCGTTGTCGTAGCCGAAAGCCCTAGACGGGCGATCGATGCCATGACACTTTTCCCAATCATATGATCCTGTTGATCCTCACGTGAAATCGCTCTTCCTCGAACCATGTCCATGACGGCACCTTTATAAATCAAAGGCTGATATGCCTCCGTTATCCAGTTATAGACATAACTAACGTTCGCGTCGGTTACTTCCCATGTAGACCCCTTAAGCACATAGAGTAGCTTGGAAAGCCCAGCGATCAACACATTTCCGTAGCTACCGGTATAAGCAATGTTGGTATGTTGAATAAAGGATCCGTCCGTATAAAAGCCATCCCCACTGCTGACATACGGAAAAATTTGACTTAAGGCATCTCTGCCTTGGGCAATTTTGGTCGTAGATTTGCCCAAAATGCCACGAACAATTACAACTTGAGCTTTATCCGAACGATTAGCTCCCGTTTCTACAGTCGTTGAGTTGTATCTCTTCGTTGGGTCGGCAACCCATTTATCAATCGGTTTGTAATAATTCGTCAATTGCGTCGCACTTAGCGTGTCATACATCAAAATGGCTGTATCCATGAGAAGTTGAGGCGTACCGATTTGCCAGTCCCACCAATTATCGCTTTGGTTTTTGGATTCGTTATATTTGTTCGTATACATCCAATCCAGTCCACCATTAATATCGCTGGCAAGCGTTACATTTCCATACAAAGAAGATCCAACAGTCGCATAGGCGAGCGCCATACTCTTCAATCGATTGTATGTACTTGTCAGTGTACTCGAGACGGTCCAATCTGTCAGATCTGTCCACAATGCAGTCCGGCTCGCACTCGTATTCAGAGTTGTCCAATAACCGTTAGCCGTTGCAGTGATAGCGGTAATCTGATCTGCAATATCGGGATCCGACGTATTGTAAGAATCACCTGCTAGAAGACCTTTCCACTTCGTACGTAAACCATCATATTCATCTGCTGCATAAGCCCTTTGGGACGAGATCGAAAGCACGATTGAAGCGAACAAAACAAGAATAAGAGACCATAGAAACCCCTGCTTACATCTAACAGCCATACAAACACCTTCTCTCATTTTTTTAAAAGCTCCACTATCAACGTTCGATCAAACTTACTTATTAACTTTCACCCCCTTTCGTGCTTATGCGCAGGGCATGATTAAAGAAAGCCTAGTTATAGTAACCCTTGTCCGGTTTCTGTAACTAAGCTGCATCTGTATGACTGCTATTCTCCTTGAACCATCAACTGACTTCGCGCCCTGCCGAAATGGCCGCCTGACTTCTGCAGTGCCTGCATCACCGTCGGGTAATCGACTTGAAATTGCAGCATCAAAATAGCCGCACGCGCGTCCCCATTCGCCAAATCACAGGAGCGGCGTGCCTCCTCCTCGTTCGTCGGTGTCGCTTCCATCACAATATCAATAACACGGTGACGGAGCTTGTCATTGGTCGCCTGCACATTCACCATCAGGTTCTTATAGACCTTGCCCAAACGAATCATGGTAGCTGTTGAAATCATGTTCAAAATTAACTTTTGAGCCGTTGCCGCTTTGAGTCGGGTAGAGCCCGTCACCACTTCGGGTCCAACACTCACTTCTATCGGGTAATCAACTAACCCGCCTAGCGGTGTATTCACGTTGCATGCGAGGCCAATCGTTAGTATGCCTAACTGTTTCGCCTCCTGCACAGCTCCCAATACGTAAGGCGTTTTGCCGCTTGCAGCAATACCAAACAACACATCACGATTGGTTAATTGTTTACGTACCTCGCTTCTTCCAACTTCCTCGTTGTCCTCCGCATCCTCTACGGCTTCGAAGATCGCCTGTGAACCCCCGGCTATGATCGCCGTCACCAGCTCTTTGTTCGTGCCGAAGGTAGGCGGGCATTCCGCAGCATCCAGAACACCGAGTCTTCCACTCGTTCCAGCTCCAATATAAAAGAGTCGACCTCCATTCGCCAGTTTCTCAATAATAACCTCAATGGCGCGTTCGATTTGTGGAAGTGCCTCTCTTACGGCTAAAGGTACCTGCTGATCTTCTTCGTTCATTAACGTAATAATCTCGATAGTGCTTAATTGATCCAACTGTGCACTTCGCTCATTACGCTGTTCTGTCGTTAATTTATGAGTCATGGTGTTTTCGTAAACTCCCTTCATCCTGATGATCTGCTACTTCACTGCACCTGCTGTCATGCCGCCAGTAATCTGTCTTTGGAAAATAAAATAGAACACAAGCACAGGTACCATGGCGATGGTTAATGCTGCAAACAAAGGACCCCACTCCGTGCGATATTGCATCTCGGCTTGCATGACCGCAATACCGACAGGCAGCGTGTATTTCCCTGGCGTGTTGATGAAAACCAAGGCCATAATATACTCATTCCAGATATTCAAGACCGTGACAATAGCTAGAGATACAAGACCTGGCTTCGCAAGCGGAAGCATGATTCTGAAAAATGTACCGTAATGGTTGGCACCGTCGATCGCTGCTGCTTCTTCGAGCTCTTTGGGCAGCGTTTTGAAAAAACCTACTAGCATAAACACACCGAACGGCACGGCGGTTATCGCATATATCAACATTAACCCGCTAAGCGTATTGGTCAAATGAAGATCATTCATAAGGAAAAAGAGCGGAATAATGCCTAGGAAGGCTGGAATCATTTTATAAGCTAAGTAGGAGAGAAAGAGAAGATTGCTTCCTCGGAAAGCAAATCTCGCAATGACATAGGCGGTTGTCGCTGATAGTAACACACCACAGATGGTGCTTACGGTCGTTACACTGATGGAATTGATGAAGTAATGCCCGAATTTATATTTTTCCCACACATAGGAATAATTCGCCAAAAGCAATGGAAAATTCGGCAGCGCCCAAGGTCGACCTAAGAGGAACTGCTTATTATCCTTTAAGGAAGCAATAACCGTCCAAAATAGCGGATATAGCACACATAATGTCCAAATGCCGAGAATGAAAGTCATACTCCAGGTCTGAATTCTAGATTGTCTCATTCAATTGCTCAACTCCTGCTTATCTTATGTCAATTCGATGGTTTCTCTCTTCATCAGACGCTGGAGCGTGATGGTTGTAATTAACGCGATGATCAAGATCAGCACCCCGATGGCTGCGCCGTAACTGAAATTGCCGTAATGGAAAGCTTGGGCATATAGGTAGGAGCTCATCACTTGCGTAGCATTATCAACACCGCCTTCGAAGGTCATAATGCTGACAATGACGAAGGAACCGCTGAGCGTTGTCGTGACAATCCAGATGACGGAAGTTTGGACCTGCTCCCAAGCTAAGGGGAGGGTTATTTGCCAAAATTGCTGCCACTGCTGCGCGCCATCGATGTTCGCTGATTCATATAAAGATTCCGGAATACTGAGAATACCCGCGATTAACAAAATAATCGTAAACCCAATCCCCGCCCATATGGACGTTGGCAGTAAGGCGAAGATCGACCATTTTCCACCTAACCAAGCAAATTGAAAAGATTTCCCTGTCACACGCGAGATCAAAGAGTTCACAAATCCGATGTTCGGATTATAAATAAACCGCCACAAGACACCAACAATAACGACCGATATGACATTCGGGATGAAAAAAACAGAGCGGTAGAAGCCTGCGCCTTTGATTTTGAAACGTGTAAGTGCAACAGCAAGCAGTAAGGAAGGAATCATAAAACCAACCACTTTGCCAATCACCAAAATGTAATCGTTACGAACCGCTTTGGGGATGACCTCGTCATGGAACATATTCTTATAATTATCGAGCCCGATGAAATTGTACGTTTCAGAACCACCAGACCAATCAAATAGGCTTAAGTAGATCCCTTTCAACATCGGATAAACGAGAAAGATACAGTAGAGGATCAGTGTTGGCAAAATAAACGATGCGACAAACAGTTTTCGCTGTAGCTTAGACCCTAGTTTCAATACAGCCTTCCTCCTATCAGGTTGTCATTAGAAAAGCAGAATGGATACTTCGCTCAAGTTACCGAAGTGAAGTATCCATCCCTTCTTGGCTTATGAATGTTTACTTGCTTTTCTCGCGTTGTTTCGCTGCGCCATCCTCGAGACGTGTTGCCCACTCGTCTTTCGTAATCTTGCCCGTAACCAAAGCTAATGTCGCATCTTTCTCAATCTTGAACAGTTCTTCTGCAAGAACAGGAACAGGTGCAATAACAACATCGGAAGAGGAGAAATAAGTGCTGGCTTGCTTTACAAGGGAACTTACTTTATCCGATTTGCTTAAATCGGCTTTCACATTGAGTACGGAACCTGTTAGTTCAGCCCAGGCAACGGCTTGCTTCTTCGTGAAGACATACTGGAGGTACGCTTTCGCTGCATCTGGATTTTTCGCCTTTTTCGCGATACCCATTGTTGCTGTAGAAGGAATAATAATGGCTTTGCCACCTATATCTTGAACCACAGAAGGAATGAAACCAAATTCAAAACCTGCCGGAATATCCTTCTTCATTTCATTCTCGAGCCACAGACCATTCGGGATGAATGCCGCTTTGTGCTGTAGGAATTGCATTTGAGAATCCGTATGATTCAGTGCTGCGGAGCTGCCCTCAATAAAACCCTTGGAATTGAGCTCGACTAATTTATCCAAGGCTTTCATGACAGGCTGGCTTTTGAATACGCCGGCTTCAAGCGAATTGATCTTATTAATGATGGAAGGGTCGCTGCCATTTGCCGCCACAATCGCTGAATTGAGCAAACCGCCAATGATATATTGTGGGTACACCCCTGTATGAATATAAGGTGACATTTTGCCTGAATCTTTAATTTTCTGCATCGTATCTATGAAGCTAGCCCAATCCTTCGGCTCATTCCAGCCATTTTTGCGCAACTCAGCTTTGTCATAGAACGTGCCGTAAGAGCCGAATACAAGCGGCAAGGTATAAGCTTTACCTGGTTGGTATTCTTCGGGCTTACTAAACAGAATATCCGTGATTTTCTCGCCATCAACGTTCTTCGCATCCTTGAGCCAATCGGTTAGATCCATCAATTGATTATCGAGAAACATTTGTCTTGCATTAGAGCCCGCTCCATTGATAAACATCAGGTCAGGTGGATTACCTTGAATCCAACGTGGTTTCATCTGCTCGTTAATCGTCGGTCCAGCGGTTTGCGTAATTTTCAGCTTCGGATTTAGCTTCTGAAATTCATCGATGGACTGTTTCCACCAAGCATCTCCGTAGCCGCCGACAAAGTACTGAATTTCCAGTTCCCCTGTCAATTCTTTCGCGCTGGCCGTTTCGGCTGGTTTCGCAGAAGATACAGCGGGACTCGCTTCTTGCTTCGATGTAGATGTACCGCAGCCAGTCACTAATCCAGCCGTTACCACAACACCCATAAGACTTGCACTGATTGACTTCATTTTCATACCATTGAGCCCCTTTTTTAATAGAATGGATGACATCATTGTGCGAAAAGAATCTCTGCTGTGTAATTACATCCTCAGTATTCATATGGGAAAACTAAGGATTATATATAAAAAGAAGCAAGGAAAGACTTCTTTTTGTACGCTGTTTCTTTTTGGGTACGTTTTACTACTTTTTAGCGCGCTGTTTAACAAAATTTATCCCTAGTCGAACTTCATCAAGCAATTCAATCGATTTCTCATAATCTGCTGTGAGCACCGACATGAACAGAATATCAATGACATGCAGCTGAGCAAGACGCGATGACGTTGCCGCGCTTCGAAATACCTCTTCTTGCTTAGATGACACATATAAATTAATATCTGCCATTTCACTGATCGGCGATAAACCGTAACTGGTTAAGCTGATCGTTGTTACACCCTTTTGCTTGGCTAATTCCAAGATTTTGCCTACCTCAAAGGTTTCTCCCGAAAAAGAAATGCCGACAACGACATCCGTCGGTCCCATTTGCGCTACCAGCATGGCAGATAAATGATAATCTGAGCTGGATGTGGCGGATGGATTAATGCGTACGAATTTCAGATAGGCGTCTTGCGCAATGACACCAGAAGCTCCTATGCCATAGAAATGAATGCGATCAGCCTGTTTCAACACGTCGACAGCTCGCGCTAACGCTTCATAATTCATAATCTCGGCGGTTTCTTGCAAGGAGCGGATGCTGTTATTCGTAATTTTTTGAACGATGGATTGCTGTGTCTCTTGGGCAACAAAGTCCGTAAAATCAGTCTCTGAGGTATTGCGAATATCCCCCGCTATTCTCAGCTTTAATTCTTGAAATCCGCTGAGGCCTAACGACTTGCACAATCGGATAACCGCTGATGCACTTGTCGCACTTAATTCGCCCAATTCATTGGCCGTGCTGCGTATCGCTTCTTGGGGATTTTCAATGATATAAAGGGCTATTTTGCGCTCCGAAGGCGGTAGTTGTTCCGCAATTTCATTCAGCATGATTAAACCGCCTGTCAAAGACTCGGCAAGGTGGTTGTCTGCCATAAGCTTCTCCCCTTATTGGTTCTGTTTAGTGATGGCTTCCATAGCTACTTTCACTGCACCGTCTACTGGTTCAGCGAACGGAGGTTCATAACGGCCAAGTCTATGTACGTTCAAACCCTCAATGAATTGATTTCTTACGATATCCGAGTACGTTAAAATGGATCCTGCGACTGTAACAGGTGTTGCTTCGTCGAAGTCGTCTGACTTGGATCGTAATCCGCGGACCAATTCAACGAGTTCATTACCCGCTTCGTTCAGGATTCTCACCGCTACTGGATCTAGCTGTCTGGATGCGTCTATGACTAGCCTAGCTAATCTGGCAATCTCCTGTTTATTGGGAGCACCACCATATATATAATGAATGAGCTCATCTTCACTTGCAAGCTTTAGTGAGGCCAATATGATACCCGTTAACTGTGTGGGGGACTCCCTTCGATCATAGGCTTTGCAGATGACTTTCAGTGCCTGAAGTCCAATGGCATAACCGCTTCCTTCATCACCTAAAATATGGCCCCAACCGCCGTTAAAAACTAATTTACCGGCTCGTGACAGACCGATCGCATTCGATCCTGTCCCCGATATGACGAGGATACCTTCTCGATGCTCAGGCTGCATCGCCCCGCGGAGAGCAACATATAAATCACTTTTCACGGTAATGATAATGTCCTCATGAAGATTTAATTCTCTTGCTATTTGTTCCAATACCTGCTCAACGACTAGTCTATTCTCCTCCAGCCGCGTACCGGCAAGGCCTGCACAAATCCCAATCACTTCTCTGGAATGGATGCCATGCAAGATCAGACCCTTCTGTATAAGATCGTGAAGTCTTGCTTTCATTGTCTCCATACCAACCGTAAGTACATTCGTACCCGCTCCAACGCTCACTTCTCTCTGAGGTTTGGATAGCGGATCGTACTCCTCTACCTTCTGAAAGGCGCATGTTGTTTGGGTTCCGCCCCCATCAATCCCAATGATATATGGCAATTTCGGATCACTCCAAGTAGTTAGTATCGGTATATGTCAAATTATATGATTTCTAAAATAACATGTCAATAATATTTTAATAATACTGAAATTATATTTCATTGACATTCATCGACCATATTGCTCATTCCAGATGAGCGTCCACATTACAAAAAAGCCCTAATGCGGCTAGCTGCATTAGGACTTCTTTTACATCAAAGTGAAGACCGTTATTTCAGGTCGACACATAAACCGGATGGGTCGCACCGAAACACCGATACCTCGATTCGTATAGAGCGTAAGTGACTTATTGGGCCCCACGTGATACAGCCCGGACGGATACTTGACTCCATAGGGCACCGAGGCGAGCGGTCCGATGAATGGAAGCCTCACTTGACCACCGTGGGAATGTCCTGAGAGTTGCAATTGGACGGGTGACGCGGCGGCAGTATCAGCGAAATCAGGTGCATGGGATAGCAAGAGCACCCACTCTTCTTTGTTCATCTTCTGCAGGGCAGCTTGGAGATCAGGAACACCCTCCCACATATCTTCTACGCCAGCCATCCAAATCGATTGGTTGTCTTTCTGTATCCGAACACCACGATTGCGCAGGCAATGAAAGCCGCCATCCTCTAGAACACTCGCAACTTCATTGGCATTACCGTAATAATCATGATTGCCAAGGACAGCAAAGCAGCCGTATGTTGGTTGGATTCGCTTCAACACATCTCGCATTTCTTTACCATGTTGACCTACGGCATAATCGACTAGATCACCTGTAAAGCATACAATATCTGGTTGTTCCGCCTGAATAACCTCAACTACACGGGTTAATTGATTTACATCCAAATGGAAGCCAAAATGCAAATCGCTAAACTGCACCACACGCAGTCCCTTGAAAGCTTCTGGTAATGTTGGAAACGCCAGCGAAATACGCTCGACTTGCAGCCAACGAGGCTCTACCCAAATGGCATACCCATAACCGAATGGGGGGACTGACAGCAATCCACCGCCAAACCAAAGCCCTTTCTTCAGAAAGGAGCGGCGACTCATTTTCTCAAAGTTTTCCATATCTCTATCATATATCAAAATTCAGACCGATTACCAATTCTATTCCCGATCTCATCTAGTCCTTACAGTTGATTCAATTGGTACACAAGCCCGTCGAGCATCTCATCGGTGAAGGCTCCTTGGCTGAATGCAACCAAACTGCGCAGCGGCATATACTTCATCATCTCGGCGAACATTTCTCCCATGCCTTCTGTGGACTGAAGCTCCGTCATGGAAACGCCCACGCCCTCCTGAAACTGCTGAAGTAAACCTTGTACGATCGGCGCCCGCTGCGGATCACTCAATAGATCGCTTAGCATCGCGTTTCGATCGCATACCATTTTCACGGTAACCGTCGATTGAACCTGAAGTGTGCTGGTTAAGACGATGTCTTCCGACGAGCGGCCGATCATGATGTCAAAATCTCCAGTTTCAACATGCCAATCTTTCAGCTGCGTGTTGTAATAGGCGAAGGCACGTTTATCAAGCGTAAAATTTACGGTCTTCTTTTCACCAGGCTGCAGCTCGATCTTGGCGAATCCTTTCAATTCTTTCGACGGGCGAATAACCGTGCTTTCCACATCGCGAACATAGAGTTGGACGACTTCTTTACCGGCACGAGTTCCCGTATTTTGCACCGTCACCTGCACATTTACCGAGTCAGTATCCTTAATTTCCGTGCTGTCGATGGTCAGATTCTCATAGGCAAAAGTCGTGTAGCTCAGTCCGTATCCGAACGGGAACAGCGGCTTGATTTCCTTCGTGTCATAATAGCGGTAGCCAACGAAAATTCCTTCCCGGTACTCAACGCGATTCCCCTCTCCTGGGAAAAAGAGGAACGATGGGTTGTCACTCAGCTTCATCGGGAATGTCTCCGCCAGCTTGCCGCTTGGATTCGCTACACCGAAGAGGACATCGGCAATCGCGCCGCCTACAGCCTGACCGCCCAAGTAGGCTTCAAGAATCGATTTCACTTTGCCGATCCAAGGCATCTCAACCGGGGAGCCGTTCAAAAGCACGACGGCAACATTGCTTTGTACACCTGCAATCGCTTCGATCAGCTGGTTCTGGTTCGCAGGCATGTGCAAATGCTTGCGATCATAACCCTCGGATTCGTAGCGGTCGGGAAGACCTGCTATCACGATCACGACATCGGCTTCGCGGGCCGCTTTAACTGCTTCATCGATCAGACTCGCGTCGAGATCATCTTTGTCTGCATGGTAGCCCTGCGCGTACACGATGGTTGCCCCATCACCCGCTAGCTTTTGGATTTCCTCTAAGGGGACATCCATTTGGGTCGGCTTAATATGCGAGCTGCCGCCGCCTTGGTATCTCGGTTTCTGAGCAAATGCACCAATGACCGCTACGCGTTTCCCTTGTGCTAATGGAAGTAAGTTATCTTCATTCTTCAGGAGCACCATTGTTTCACTTGCAACCGTGCGTGCCAAGCGATGATGTTCATCCTGGTCGTACGAAGCATCTTGTTTCTTCTGGTCTACGCTCATGAAAATGATGCGCACAATCCGCTCCACCGCACGATCCAACGCTTCGATGGATAACATGCCGCTTAGGACTGCCGCGACGATTTTACGATCACCCAGACCGCCGCTTGAAGGCATTTCCAGCTCTTGCCCAGCAACAAGACCGTCTACCCGATTGTTGTTTGCACCCCAATCCGTGACGACAAAGCCTTCGTGGCCCCACTCTTCTTTCAAAATATCGGTCAGCAAATAGCTGTTTTCGGATGCAAATGTTCCATTAACTTTGTTATAAGCGCTCATAACCGTCCAAGGCTGACCATTCTTCACCGCGCCTTCGAAGCTCGCCAAATAGATTTCGCGAAGCGTGCGTTCGTCGACAACGGCATCCACACCCATGCGCCGATGCTCCTGGTTGTTCGCCGCGAAGTGCTTGAGCGACGTGCCGACGCCTTGGCTTTGCACACCTTGAATATGGCTGGTCGCCATTTCTGAGGAAAGGTACGGGTCTTCGGAGAAATACTCGAAGTTGCGTCCACATAACGGGGAGCGTTTGATGTTGGCTCCTGGCCCGAGCAGGACGGCAATGTCTTCCGCCTGGCATTCTTCGCCGAGTGCCACGCCAACCTTGCCGATCAGTTCTCGATCCCACGAGCTGGCCATACCAGCGGCGGAAGGATAACAGGTGGCGGGCACGCTATCGAATATGCCTAGATGGTCGGTGCCACCCCGCTGCTTACGCAAACCGTGCGGGCCATCTGTGACCATAATCGTAGGAATGCCAAGGCGTTCCACACCTTTTAACCGCCAAAAATCCAAACCGGAGCACATACCAGCCTTTTCTTCCAACGTCATCTGAGCAATAAGCGCTTGAATATCCCGTTTCATTGTTAAATCCTCCTTGTGAAAGTGAAGTGCGTACAACTTGTATTATTTCATGGATACGCTTTCTTTTATGGTAAAATACATAGAAAAATTGTACGATCCTGTGGAACCTTTTATACGCGGCCAGAGGTCATCAAAAAAAGACCCCCTTTACCATTATCATGGCTTTAGGGCGCCTTCTTCTTCGATACATGCAATTATTAGCTGACGGGTTCAAATGTCCATTGGCTAGTCCAATACGTCGTCGGAACACTGCCGTACTGCACATAACCCGTATTATCCTCGGTATGCATAAAGGTGCTATTCCAACGATTTTTGATGCGGGTGTAGCCGGAGACGGCATCTTCTGTCCATTGGGAACTCCAATAGGTAGCCGGCACTGTGCCATACTGGACATTCCCCGTCAAATTTTCAATATGCATATATTGGCCTGTTAATCTGTTTTTATATCTCGTATAGCCCTCTGTTGTTTCTTTCGACCATTGGGAGCCTAGGTCGGTTGCCGGCACATTGCCGTACTCAATTTTGCCAGTCAGATTATCCGTATGCATATACAAGCCCGTTTGATGGTTTTTGATACGATAGTACGGCGTCGGATAGCCGCCATTCGGCTTCCATACACGGATATAATCGACGCTCCACGTTTTGGGCCACACATTATTGTGCACGCCTGAACCTGCATCGGTATAAATCCCCAGAATCATCCCCATCGGCATGTTGGGTGCGTCATTAATCGTTTTGTACAACACGTTGTCATAGTAGAATTTCAGCTGGGTAGGCGACCATTCCATCCCATAAATATGATACTCGGAAGATTGATCCCCATACGGCACAGGATCTTCAAAGCCCTCCCAGTGGTCTAGAAACGTCGGATCACCCCAACCGTATCCGTTGATTCTCCATGTGTTAGGCTTGGAGAAGAATGTCTCCACAATATCGATTTCAGAATTGGCCGAAGCACTGCTCGTATCCTGCGTACCTACCATCCACCAAGCCTGATGTCCACCGCCGCCAACATTAGCATTTTTCGCTCTCATTTCAAAATAGCCATACATCGTGCTGTAACCATTAAAGTCAGCTTCGTGATGATTATTCGGCATCGAGCCGTTGAATTTATGCCAATAATCCTTCTCATACGTCTGAATACTGGAGATTTTGACCGTAGAATCGTAGGTTGGGTTCCACGCCGGTGTGTCAGCATCAATACGCTCTTGCAAGGAACCATTGGCAATGGTATATCGCGCTTTGGCACCTAATTCCCGATCCGCTGGCGTTGTCCAGTGAGGCAAATAGTACGGCAGCCATTTGTTCGTATCCAACGTTGTGTTATTAAACTCTTCTTGAAAATCAAGGGTATACCCTGTTTTGGTGACTGGGTTCGCTGGGAAATCAGCAGCAGATACACTTAGTGGCATTAGCGTTGTTAACAGAACCACAAGCATGAGGCACCAGCTCATCATTTTCGTCTTCATCGTCATCACAATTCCTTTCCCCATGGGAGTGTTGGTTGAACGCACTTCAAAATTACTGCTACCCTCCTTGTCAGTCTCAAGCTCAAGTTCCATCTCTGTCTCAAGTAAACGTTTACGCCATTATTATATAGGCATTTCTTTCCGGCAAAATATCTAAGATTCTTTAGATTCCTACGATAATTCGGTCTTCTTTCATAAGAAAAAGGCCTAGCCAGAGGCTAGGTCCTTCAAATTTGGCGCTGACAGATGAATACGCACGCCCGAGGTGCTTATTCTTAAAATTAGCGCATCATCTCGCGTGATAAAACCTCAGAACGTGCTTATGTTCTGCGCAAACCTACCTTTGAGGCGCCTATGCAATGAATAGGCGCATACAGCTTGCTTATTCCTGCGAAACAGAAGGTATTCGAACTAATAAGCACTTTCAACTACCTTAACTACCGCTGTATTGAGCCGGAACCGCGTCATCCGACTGATCTTCCTCTGTCCCAAATCGAACATGCGATACATGCGCCTGTATGTCCATATGACCGGAACTGATATCTGTCACCTGTCTGTCTTGTCTTCGGTAATTTTTGAAATAAACATCCTTGACATAAGAAGCCTGATTTACACCCTTGATTAAACCCTTCTGTTCCCCGCTACCCTGATAGGTGACGTTATCGAGCGTTATGTTGTGGATGACTCCCCCGTCTCCATCTCCAAGGAATCGTTCATCGGTTCGGAATTGAAACACGGCGGCTTTATAAGGATCTCTAAAAGCTTCGATTCGAATATCTTTAAATACGATATTTCGGATATCATTGCTCCCATTTGCCCATAATTTCAACACGCCCGTAAACTTATCGAGGATGTACACGCCTTGCTGATTCAGCACATCGATATTTTGAAACGTTAAATCGGAGATATGGGCATCTGGTACGCTACCCAGACCAATGAGAATGGCATGCGCGTCATCCCCCCACAGCACGCTATTTTGCACCGTATTATGGGAAGTTGGGCCATAGTGGTACATCACAATATCATCATCAGGCGTTCGAATAAATACTCCTGTAATGAGACCGTGGTTTGATCCACTGAAATGGATTCCATCCGCATTCACTTCATAGGCGATAATATGAATATTTTGGACAACGGGTCTTGTCGCAAAGTTCATCACTACAGCCCACATGGTTGGATCGATAATCGTAATGCCTTCGACTCGATTATCACTGCCGCCGCTTAACCAAATCGCCCCCGTCCTGCCTTCGCCCGGAGTCGGATTGGTATGCTGCAATTGACTGCCATCGAGAATCCCACGGCCTCTTACCGTCACATGATCCACTTCGTCAGCAGATATCGATCCGTAACACACAGTGCCAGGAGCCATATACACGGTCGTATGAGGTTGTGAAATAAAGAAGGATTCACCCGAATGCCAGTTCCCATAATTGGAACTTGTTCCGTAACGGGTATGCTCATTCCCATCAACGGCATGGACGTAGCTGGGCATAGCTCCTGCAATGGCGCGATGCAATGCCAGATTCGTAGTGCCACCCCCTGCTTCATAAACTTTAAACTCACCAATGGAGTTACTGAACACCCAGCCTGAAGCAACGTTGCTTCCTAGAAGCATGAGCCTCACATATCTGGCTTCTCTTGGGGGAAACGAACTTGTTATATATCCTTCAAGCGTATTATCGGTACCATCATAGGCGAGGGTATATGAATCATTGGCCTCCACTTTCGTTTCCACAAGGAACTTATTCGGGTACGAGATTGGCTCCATGCCTAGCCCCTGCATTTTGAGTATCGTCTGCCCGAGATCAATGCGATCAATCGCATACACTGCCCCAAGGTCAACCTCTACCCAAGAACCTCTCGGCAAGGTATGCAGGCCAGGTTTAAAATAATACGTGTCCTTCCCCTCCGGTAATTGCAAAGGAATCGCATCTCCGGGATGAATAAGGTGAACATTGGGCGCACTTTCAGCGGGCACATCCGTTTCCAATGGATTGGTAAGGATGTGAAGGTTTTCCGTATTCCAGCTGTCGTTGATACGGATGACGATTTTGCGCGGAGAATCATCGTCCTGTGTGGTTGTGAACGTGAGCGTATCTCCGGTTTGCGCAGCATCAATGCCATATGAACTGGGCCTGATATCATAGCCGTTCATTGCTCCACCATGATAGGTGACTTTGACGTCTATGGAGCCGGAGAAATCAAAAATCACCATGGAAGAATCAAACTTTGTTCCATCTTGATGACCTAAAATCACATTGTAAACGAATAAATCGGTCCACCTCGACTCATCAGATGGCTTAATCTGAACCGTGAAGGTAGGATTCATTGCTACTCCTGCCGGCGGGGACCATGTATGAACAATATTGGACATTTTTCCTCCTGTGAAACCTGAATATGATGATAAATTTGCCGCTAATTCGTAATGATTACATTGTCAAAATAAAAGATTCCGCCTGTAGGCGCTTCAGACGATACGAAACCTACTCTGCTTATATCATGGGTAGCGGACTCCAGTGATTTATTCGCATTGATCAGCACATTATCGACGTACAAGTCGAACGTATCCGTCATCGTATTGATAACCAGCTTCACATCGTACCATTGATTGATGTTGTAAGGCTTTAAGGCTGACCAGACATTCCCGTTGTTGCTGTATATATTTCCACCGCTATCGAAGCCAACTTGGGTAAGTTCAGCTCCTGCAGAGTTGTATATCGCAAGTGATTTCCAATTGGTTTTGTTAGCTATATTCATTTTGGCCTGAACGGTCACGATGCCGGACATAGCACCTATCGTCTTATACGAATTGACGATGCTGCCCGTCGTCTTGAGCATTTTCACACTTTTATCTGTCGAACTCGGTACGGCTTGGACAGTGGCTCCCGATGTGCTCGTCCACCCGCTTGGCGCGTTCCCGATCGTATCCGAGTTGAAATCGCTGTCAATAATCGTATGCAGGAAAGATACCTTTACTCCATCAAAATAATACGTGCCAGCAGCAGCTTCACCCGAAGTGAACATGACATTGGCCACATTCGTTGTCGCAACTTCAAGTGATTGATTGGCTGCTTTGAGAACACCGTCCATATAGAGGTTATATTGGTCTGTTGCGGTATTCATCTCTACCTTAATGTCGTACCATTGATTGGTATTGTAAGGCATAAAAGCCGTCCAAGTCGATCCGTTATTACTGTAGATATTGCCCGCTGAATCAAAGCCGACCTGCATCAACTCAGTACCTGAGGCATTCAGTATAGCTAATGATTTCCAGTTGGTTTTATCAACGATTTTCATTTTAGCCTGCACAGTCACGATACCAGATGTTGGGGGCAGGGATTTGGAACTGCTTATGGCGGTGCTTGTCGTCTTACTTACACGTACACTTTGGTCGCTTGCGCTTGGATCTGGCTGAACCGTTATTCCAGGACTGCTCGTCCAACCTGCTGGGGCGCTTCCAGCTGCATCGCTGTTGAAATTGGCTGTATACGTATAGTTCACATTCGAAACATTCCCCGCACTCGTGATATTGCCTGATGCTTGATCCGTAACAAGGATTCCATTTCTCGTATAGTTGTTGATATAAATATCTCTGACATCATTCGTGCTGCTCACACCAGACAATAGCGATGTCAATTCCCCGCTCCCCTTATAGGTGATGTTATCCATGGTGACGTTGGATATGCGGCCATTACCTTCTCCCGCAAACCGTTCATCGGTGCGGAATTGAAACACGACGGATTTGGAAGGATCGCGGAAGGCTTCTATGCGAATATCTTTAAATAAAACATTTCTAATTTCATTGCCGCCATTAGGCCACAGCTTCATGACACCGTTAAATTTAGTCAGATCCACGACCCCTTGTTGGGCAAGGACATCCAAATTTTGAAAAGTTAAATCTGTGATATTTGCATTTGGCTCCGTTCCCAAACCGATGAGAAGGGTATGTGCATCATCTCCCCATAGAACACTATTCTGAACCGTATTCAATGAGGTTGGACCGTAGTGGTACATGACAATATTATCGTCTGGTGTTCTTACAAAGGAACCGGTCACCAGTCCGTTCGTACTGCCGGAAAAGTGGATGCCATCTGCATTCGCCACATACGTGATAATATTTACGTTTCTTACGGTAGGCCTTGTTGAGAAATTCATAACGACCGTCCACATGCAGGCGTCTTGAATGGTAATGCCTTCGATGGTATTGTCACTTCCATTATTGAGCCAAATAGCGCCTGTTCTTCCTTCTCCAGGGCTTGGATTCGCATGCTGCAGCAAGCTGCCATCCAATATGCCACGGCCTTTAATCGTTACATTACTGACCCCGTCAGATGAAATGGATCCATGTACGACCGCGCCTGGCTCCACATATACCGTCGTATTATTCTTGGAGATATAGAACGACTCGCCCGGGTGCCAGTTTCCATATCCATTTTTCGAGCCAAATTGTGTCGTCGTGCTGCCATCGAATAATTGCGTGTAGCTGGGGAATGCTCCGGCAATCCCATGATTTAAAGCAAGATTCGTTGTGCCGCCAGCTTGAATCACCTTAAATTCAGTCACGGTATTGCTAAATAAATAGCCGGAAGTCGTATTGCTTCCCTGCAATCGCAATCTTACATATCTCGCATTCTTGGCCGGAAAACTCTTGGTTATAGACCCCAAAAGACTGTTGCTTGTTCCATCATAGAGCGTCGTGTAAGCATCGCCCGCATTTACTTTCGATTCAATGATAAACTTATTGGGATACGCAGGGCCGTTCGTGTATAAAGGCGCCTGCTCAAGTCCGATCTTATCGACCGCGTACACAGCGCCAAGATCAACCTCTGCCCACGAACCTTTGGGCAGCGTGTGTTCACCGGCTTTGAAATAATACGTATCTTTGCCGGCAGGCAGCTCCAGTGGAATGGCATCACCCGGATTGATCAGATACACATTGGAAGCCGTCTGCGACGGGGCATTGGTCTCAAGCGGATTCGTAAGAATATGCATAACGCCTGTATCCCAGCTGTCATTGACCCGTATGACGATTTTACGTGGCGAAAGATTGTCCTGTACCGTAGAAAAGGTGAGCGTATTCCCCGTCTGGACGGCCTGAATGCCGTAGGAAGACGGCGTAATGTTATAGGAGCTGATCGTTCCGGCATTGTACGTTACTTTCACGTCTAATGAGCCGGAAAAATCAACATTCACATAGGAGGAATCGAAATTCGTGCCATCTTGATGACCTACTTTTACGTTGTATTCGTATAGATCCATCCAGGTTGCCTCATCCGATGGTTTCACCTGAACTGTGAATGTAGGATTCGCTGGCGTGCCTGAAGGAGGGGACCATACATGGACTACATTTGTACCTGCAGCCTTCGCCTGTATGCCGCCTATGAAACCTAGTATAGCAATTAAGCTAAACAGGAATACGAATAACGAATATCGTTTCATCATGAACATAACAATTTCCCCCTTTTCAAATTAGCGCTCAGAGAGCGCAATGTGGGATGCCTAATAAGCAGGGAACCTATCAGATTCAGATAGGCTCCCTTACTCAAATCGTTACTTTTTAGCAGTCGTGCTCCATTCATTTAATTGTTTTTGTTTCTCAGCAATAATTTTGTCAATGCCCGCGCTTTTCAATGCAGCCACCATTTTGGGAATATAGACATCCGGGTCCACGGAACCAGACATAATCGCTTGTTGGTACTGTTTAAGCACACTGTTGCTTGCAGCCACTTCCTGCGTTAAAGATTCGGAATTCCAGGCAAAACCAAGCGCAGGCGACTTGTCAGCTGTTTCATTAAATGTTTTGAATTTGTCCCATTTCTTCGGATCTTCATTCGGGAATAGGTACGTTAACATCTGATTGCCCCACATCCAAGGCTCGTTCTTATAGCCGACAGATGCCGCATCAACGCCAGCAGGGAAATCAATCGTGGTCTCATCTTTTTTCACATAATGGGTACCTTCAACACCGAAATCGAACAGATTAAGCAGCGTTTTATCGCCGTAGAGCATGTTTAAGAACATCATAGCCCGGTTAGGATCTTTCGACGTCTTAGGAATAGCCGTCATAATCCCGGTCGTGTTCAACGTAATCGGGGTGTTCACCATTTCTTTCTGAACAACTTTCACTCCCCAGGCTGAGGACATTTCAGCATCTTTCCCAGGCTTCAGCTCTGAATACATCGCAAATGCCTTGCCAGCTTGCATAGCGCCAAAGTCTTTGACCGTTGCTGCATCCAGATTCATATACTTCGCCTGATACCATTTGCGTGCCAGCTTCGCATAATCCATGAATACTTTCGATTCAAAAATATCGACTACTTTTAACTCCTTGCTGGAACGATCCAAAGCACCCAAATAATCGCCAAGGTTATCGAACGACGAAGAGCTAATGGCAAAATTGCTCATCTGGCGCCCCTCTTGTCCGAAGAATGGAACGATGTCGGGTTCATTATCCTTAATCGTTTGCAGCATAGGCTCCAAATCTTCGAGCTTATTCACCTTGCTAATATCAAACTTATATTTATCCACTAACGCCTTATTGAACAAAACACCATCCACACTGGCAAACTCTTTGTTCGTTGGAAGTCCGTAGATCTTGCCGCCTATCCGTGTTCCGTCCAAGAACTGAGGCTGCAAGGCCTTCGTAACATCTCCGCCGTATTTGGCAATAAGCTCATCTAGAGGCAAGAACGCGCCTTTTGCCACATTTTGAGAATAACCAAGACCGCCAGCCGTCATCATGACGTCCATTTGTTCACTCGTAGCAATCATCAGATTGGTTTTCTCGATCCAAGTTCCCCACTCAATCGGCTTGAGT
The DNA here is from genome assembly GCF_001700435.1 of Paenibacillus pectinilyticus. GTDB lineage: Bacteria > Bacillota > Bacilli > Paenibacillales > NBRC-103111 > Paenibacillus_E > Paenibacillus_E pectinilyticus. Next base: position 201,656 of record NZ_LYPC01000026.1, on the reverse strand, counting down.
TCAACGGTAGCGTTAATCTTGTCAGTTAAATACGCATTCATTTTGTCTTGCACGGCCTTGAGGTCCTTGGGAACTGCACCTGTAGCATAAACGATCGTCAACTTATACGGATCTAGTTTCGAAGAGGAAGCCTTCTCCGTCGTACTTCCTGAAGTGCTTTGAGCAGTATTCTCCTTCGTCGCCGAAGAACTGCAGCCTGCGAGTACAGCACTTAATGTGAGAATAGCCGTCGTCATTACGAAAACCTTTTTCATTGTGATCAAGTCTCCCCCGAAATGTTTTTGGTCTTGCAGCTAGCCTTTTCCCGTACGTGGCTTTGCAGAATCACCCCCTCCATTAAATCTAGTACTAGCCTTTAACCGAGCCTACAGTGAGACCTTTCACCAAATACTTTTGGAAAAAAGGATATGAAATAAGGATAGGACCTATGCCAATAACCGCCATTGCCATGATGATGGAGTTCTGAGGCATTTCAGAAATTAATTTGGCGGAATTCGCATTTTCCGTATGTGAAGATAAGAACTGAATATTCAGCAAAGCTTTCGTCATTAAGTATTGCACACTGAAATACTTGGAATCGCTGATAAATATCAATCCGTTAAACCAATCGTTCCAATAAGCCAACGTGGTGAACATACCGATCGTTGCCAGCACCGATACCGAAAGTGGGAGAACCAGTTGAAAGAAGATTCGCCACTCTCCAGCGCCGTCTATGCGAGCCGACTCAATCACCGAAATCGGAACAGAATTGGAGAAAAAGGTCCTCATGATCAGCACATTAAATCCATTCATCAGCAGTCCCGGGATGATGAGTGCCCACATCGTATCTCTCAAATCAATGATTTGGGTATAAACCAAATACCAAGGAACCAGGCCGCCATTTAATAAAATCGTAAAAAACACATAAAAGGATAGTATCTTTCGATACGGAAAATCCTGACGGGACATCGGATAAGCAACTAAGCTTGAAATGAATAAGCTGGTTAAGGTCCCCACCACAGTAATGATAATAGTAACTCCATAAGCTCGAAATAGCTGATGAATGTCTATAAATAAATAGCGGTAAGCGGCAGTGCTCCATATTTTCGGAAAATAGGTGTAGCCGCCTGTACGCAAAATACTTTCATCCGTAAATGATGCGATTAGCACCAACACAATCGGAAATAAACAAAATACACACATGACTAAGAAGAAACCATGTAATAACCCGCTCGCCCAAGGTGATCCTTCTCGATGCGATCGAAACCGCTTTTGATTACCAATATTCACTTCCATACGTATCCTCCTCAAAATAAAGCGCTCTCTTTATCCCATCTTCTGACCAGCATATTGGCGATGATGACGAGCACGAATCCCACTGTCGATTGGTATAAACCCGCAGCTGAGGACATGCCGATATCTCCTGTTACCAATAAGGCTCGATAGACATAGGTATCAATGACATTGGTAGTCGAGAACAAAATACCTGTATTGAGAGGAACTTGGAAGAACATACCGAAATCTGCATAAAAGATACGGCCGATCAGAATCAGCACTACAACAATCACCACCGGACGGATAAGCGGAAGCGTGATCTTCGTCATCTGCAGCCAGCGATTCGCGCCATCCATGCGGGCAGCTTCATAATATTCCTGGTTGATGCCGATCATAGCAGCAAAGTAGATTAAACTTGAATAGCCGACATATTTCCATGTGTTCACGATGACTAGGATATAAGGCCAATACTTTGATTCCAAATACCATTCCATCGGTTGTATATGCAAAAACGGAAAAATGACTTTATTGATAAAACCGTGCTCGATACTAAAAAAGGCAAGAACAATATAGCCAACGATGCTAAACGAAATTAAAAAAGGTAGCAGCATAATGCTTTGGTACAAATTACGGGCAAAGCGATTTTTGATTTCATTCAACAATAAGGCTACAAGCAGCGCAATCGCTAAATTATTGACGATGATAAACGTGCCATTATAGAGCAGTGTATTCCGGGTGATGATGAACGCATCATGGGATTTAAATAGAAATTCAAAGTTCTTGAAGCCCACCCAGTCGCTATGGAATATTCCTTTGGTGTAATTAATGTTCTTAAACGCAATGAATGTGCCCAGCATGGGCAAGTAATTGTTAATAAATAAATACAAAACGCCTGGCACTGTCATCCAAATGAGACTGCTATATTTCTTAGCCATTCCGCTACCCTCCACTCGATTTCTCTTCTTTATTGTAGAGGGTGCAGCTCCATTTCAGATAGCGCTCAAGATACCGAACCTATCACTCAAGTTACTTCTTAGGTATAAAAAGACGAACGATCGCCCCTTTTTCCAGTCTATTTCCAATTACAAGCTTGGCCTCATTGGCATAATAGGCTTGCAGTCTTTGTTTCACATTTTGAATGCCCAAATTTCCGGCACCCTCTAATGACTGACCGCTTGTAACGAATTTTTGCAAAGCCGACTCCGAAAACCCATTGCCGTTATCCTCTATCTGGATCCAGATGCCATTGGTATCTGTAGCCCGCTCCGCATAACAAGTAATTTTCAAATGAAAACCCTCCTCTTGCATAACCATGCCATGGATAATGGCATTTTCAACAAAAGGTTGAAAAATCAAAGAGGGAATAAGCAATTCGCCAACTCCGTCATCCATTTCAATCGCGTAATCAAAATGCAGGGGAAAACGCATCTTATGAATTTGCAAATAGTGATCCATTTGCTTCATTTCCTCTGCAATTGTCACCATCTTGTGGGGACTACGAATCATGGAGCGGAAATAATTCATCAGATGAACGATCATTTTCTGAGCTAATTCGGATTTCTTCGTGGCAATCAGGTTATACGCAATGTTTAAAGAATTCAATAAGAAGTGCGGATTGATTTGTAATTGCAGGTGCTTAATTTCCGCCTGCTGCGTTTTAATATGCTCTTCATAGACGTTGATTTTCAACGATGAAATTTCAGATGACATGGTGTTAAAAGTCTCCGACAGCAAGTCCAACTCCTTGGAATGACTAGGCGGCATCCTATATTGCAGATCGCCTTCCTGGATTCGTCTCATAGCGCGAACAACTCGAATAATCGGATTTACAACGATTTTTTTAAGTAACACTAAATTAATAATGAGCAAACAGCCTATGGCAAAGGGCAGGAAATAAATTAGCTTTTGCAGCAAAGAGAGCTGTCTATACACATTTTTCTCCGGCAAGAGAACCGTCATGATCATATTAGAGACCTGAGATCGATTCGTAACTAATAAATACTTGTCAGGGATCTCCACGGTGTGGAAAGCCTTATCTGTTTGCAGAATCTTGCCTGTCAGTTGGTGCAAATAGTCTGGGGAAATCGTCGTTGCGGTTAAAGGTTCGGCCTGCTCAGAGAAGAAAATAATTTGCTCATCGGCGACCAATTGAACCTTATTGGAAGGAGCAGCCAAACTTTGAATGGGGATGATACTCCCTACGTAGAGACTTGCCCCTGACTTGACGACGTGAATCAAACAAGGGATGTCAGCAACCTTTAAGGTTTTCCAGCCATCCTCCTGCTTCATGGCTTGTCCCTCGCTGCGCATCCATTCATAGATGAAATCCTCTGTCCCTTTATTCTGGGGGATTTGCGACCCGTTAGCCCTGGTCATAACAAGATCTTGCGTTTTGGCTGAATAAATGAATAAAGCCCCTAATTCGCTATAGTAATTAATATCTTTCTCCATCGTATTAGCTGCAGCGATTCGCGTCATCAAATATTCATCACTTCCGCGAGGCTGCAGTTCCAAGGAAATAACCGCCGGATCCTGGAGGGCCAGCCTGAACATATAGGTGTTGATTTCCGATAACTTATTGTCAATATGACTCATTTGCCCGCTTAATAGGCTCGAATTCGTTTGGGCGACTTGATCGCGGACCAGATTCATCGCATAGGTATTGCTGAAAAACAACAACAAAAATAAGGGCAAGGAAACCAAAGTAAAAACGCTTACAAATTTAAAAATAAGAGAATTTCTGCTCTTATGATTCATTCACATCTCACCCCAGTCTCTTAATTTTTCAATTTCCGAAAGTCATGCGGCGTCATCCCATAGGCGCGTTTAAACATTTTCGAAAAATGAGAAAAATGCGTATAGCCCAGAGAAACGGCAATTTGACTGATGGTATCCTCTGTCCCCGTTAACAACTCTTTGGCTATCTTCATACGTTCGAACGTAATGAAATCGGTGAGTGTTTCTCCTGTTTCTTTCTTATAAAAGCGAGACAAATATGCTGGATTTAGATGTACAGACGCCGCTATCTCTTCGCGGGTTATTTCCGCCGTTACATTTTCTTTAATATAGGCTTTGACCAGTTCAATCACTGTTTTTTCGCCTTTACGGCCAAACTGTCTCTGGTACATAAAAGCCTGATTGGATAGGGTCACATTGTTGCTTTCCATGGCAATCAGATCTTGATAAACACGAGATAAGTCCTGAATGGTGGCCCAATTCCCGATATAGCACGATACTTGGCAATAAAAATGCTCGCTGCATGCTCGAATAAAGGTCTCACATCGTAGACGCCAGTCTTCTAGGGAAAGCGGCTTACTTCCGTCCGAGTAGATGAAAATCACATTGCTGCCAGAATGATCCTGTAAGGCAAGCCCGCTATCCTGCTGAATGACCAGCTCAGCTGCTGCATTCCGGCAGGCATATTCCAGGACTTCCTCGTCTCTGGAACTGAATTCTCGCTGCCACTTTTCCACACTGATTAGGATGGGGAGGATCGTAAAATGGTCCGAGATGGTCAACCCGACCTCTTGTAACTCGCCCTCCATTTTGACCGGATCGTTCGAAATACGCTCATCCAAATAATCTTGCCATATTCGCTCAATTAACAGCGGCTTTTTGACCTCCCACAGCGGATAGAACTTCTCATACGTCTCTTTGATTTCTTCAAATCCTAACTCTTTTTTGCGGATTTCCAATGCTTTCACAATGATTTCTTCCAGTTCTGAGAAATTGACCGGCTTCACGATATAATCAAATACGCCTAATTGCAGCGCTTTTTTCGCATAATCAAATTCCGAATGACAGGTAAGGAACACAACAACCATGGAAGGATAGTACGATTTGACCCACTCCATCAATTGGAGTCCGTTGCCGTTCGGCATCTCGATGTCGCAAATCATGATATCGATGGGATGCTCGGTTATCATTTTTTGGGCCATGTCGATATTATAAGCTTCCAAAACCTCCACAAATCCCAGCGATTCCCATGCTAAATTGTATTTAAGTCCCTCAATGGCATAGATTTCATCATCAACTAGCAAAATTCGGCTCACTGTGAAACTCCCCCCTTTATTTACGGAAATAAACATGAGTATAGCATGACATGCTCCGCTGGTGAATGAACGAAATCAAGTAATTTCAATATCAAAAATGAATTTTGTCCATCATTTGCGGACACCAAAAACAGCAGATCGGCCCATTCCGCCTCTCTGCTGCCTATATGCTGCTATCTCCGCATCGGAATAACGACCGTTACGGTCGTTCCGACACCTGGCTCGCTCTCTATGGTAAGACCATACTCCCCGCCAAAATATAAACGAATACGTTCTTGCACATTGCGCAGCCCATATCCGCCGCCTTCTGATTCCAGCAAGCTGGCTAACACGGATGTATCCATACCGATGCCGTTATCTTGCACGATAAAGTGGAGATCTTTCCCCTCAAACTTCACCCCAATTCGTAGCAGCTTCCTGCCGTCGCCGTCTTCCTTCTCATCCAATCCATGAATGATCGCATTCTCAACAATGGGCTGTAAAATGAAATTGACCGTCTCGCAGTCATAAGCCGCTTCATCAATCTCATAGATGACTTCAAATTCATCGTCATGCATAATCAGCTGGATATCTAAATAGGCCTGGATATTGCCGATTTCATCTCGAATACGAATGAGGTGTCGTCCTTTGTTCAGGCTGGTTCGATAAAATTTCGACAACGCATTGGCCACTTTACTGATGTCCATCGCATCCTGCTGAACCGCTTTCCAGTTAATGATGGACAAGGTGTTGTACAGAAAATGCGGAGAGATTTGCGCTTGGAGCGCCTTCAGCTCAGCTTCCTTTTCCAACATGCGCGCTTGAACTGCTTCCTGAATCGAGTCTTGCACCTTCTTCACCATGTCGGCGAAGCTTTGGGTCAACTGGCCAATCTCATCCTTCGCATTGGACATAATCGGCACATCGAAGTTGCCATTTTCCACGATGCTGATCTTCTTTTTCAAAGCAAGAATCGGTTGCACCAACGTTCGCGAGAACAGCCAAATGATGCACAGCAGCACCATGATACAGATCAGAATAACAGAGGCCGTCGCTTTCAAAATGTCCTGCGTATCCACGATCATGCTGGTCGTCGGCATAAAATACGTGAAGGTCCAGCCCGAGTTAGGCAGTGTGCTTCGCGTCATCATATATTCTTTGCCCTGCATACGGAACTGCCCCTCCTCTTGAGCACCGATCTCCCCGATCGCCTTTTCACTTAATGTCGACGCTTGTTCCCCAGCATAAATCACCTGCTGCTTAGTGTCCGTAATCAGAATCCCGTATTCGCCGTCGTAGACCTGATCGAGCTTCTCGAACATTTTATCGTAATCGATCTTCACGTACAGCACCCCAGCAAAGGTGGTATTGTCACTCTTCTGAATGTTATGCGTCGCATAAAGCACCTGCTGCTGCTGATCATAGTGCCATTGCGTCTTGCTCGCCCGCTTCGCCTCTTCATACCATTCGGTATGACGGACAGCATCGCTGGGATATATGAAGTTCCCGATCTGTTTCCCCGTAAAATCGGAATAAAAGAGCACGTCTTTCATCTCTCTATTGATGTTGATATAATACCAAATTGTCGGCTCGATGTTATCGTTGAGCTCCTTGGTATAGCTGAGAATATCCGGCAGCTCAGAGCCTGTTACCTTCTTCACAATGGGATTAAACACCATGAACGAGATGAAATTACCTGACTTCTCCATCTTCTGATCCAAGTTAAGCGCGGTTTGTGTAACGGTATGATTCATCCCAATGAGGAGCTGCTTCTTCAGATAGCCTTTGGACGATTGATAGGCATAGATCCCCAACGCCAGAATCGGGATGATAATAACGACTAGATACGTAATAATAAGCTTTTTCCTGACCGTACTGTTGCGAAAATAGCCGAGCAGCTGCTTCACGATGGACGCACCTTTTCCCTGTATTCCTTAGGTGTCACACCAAAGCTTTGTTTGAACGTCAGACCAAAGTAAGACATGTCCGAGAAGCCGACCATTTTATAGACATCGTTAATCTTATAATTGCTTTGATCTAGGAGATACTTGGCCTTCTCCATACGGTACTGATTAATATATTTAACGACGCTGACCCCTGTCGCTTTCTTGAACATATGGCTGAGATAGCTGGCCGATAAATGAACGCTTTTGGACAAATAGTCTAAGCTCAAATCCTGTTCGTACTCTCTCTCAATAATGCGCAGCACATCTTCTATAGCTCGCTTGCGGGAATCCGCATCCGATTCATCTGTGCTATCGTGTATCAGGTTGCGCAGGCGCTGTTCTTGCTGGTAGACAAGTCCCGCTTCGTACACCTTCTGCCAGTCCTGCTGCTGCGCCTTGGCTGCCTGCTCCTGATTCAACTGCTGGACGACAGCAGCGATGACAGTATGAAATTCTTCCGGCTCAATGGGCTTGAGCAAATAATTCGAAACCTGCAGGGAGATGGCCGTTTTGGCATAGTCGAATTCCCCATGTCCGCTGAGAATGAGAATTTTGAGTCGAGGCTTTAGGGCTCTAGCCTCTCGGGCTAGTTGAAGCCCGTCCATGAAGGGCATTTTAATATCCGTCAGCAGTACGTCCATATCATGCTCTTGCAGCAACTCCAATGCGGCTCTGCCGTTCTTCGCCTCCATGATCTCCAATGGGAAATTGTACTTGGTCATCAGGAACTTAATCCCTTCACGCTCAATCTTGTCATCATCTGCGATCAATATCCGGTACATGTGAAATCCCCCCTGCTTCCATACTACCCTTTAAGCGCGCCTGCCGCTACGCCTTTAATCATGTATTTCTGCATAAACAGATAGAACACGAGCAGAGGAGCTACACCTAAGAGCAGCATGGGAAATAAGCTGGTCCAATCCACGGAAAACTGTCCAATATTCCGAAATACTTCCAGTAAAATGACATTATGTTCACGGGATTGCAGGAACAGCAGCGGATTCATGAAATCGTTCCACACGTTCAAGGTCGTGACAATCGCTACCGTCGCAATGACCGGCTTCAGCAACGGAAACGCAATCCGCCAAAAGGTGCCCTGCACCGAGCAGCCGTCCATGAAAGCAGCTTCCTCCAGCTCCAACGGCACCGAAGTGCTGATAAAGCTGTGAAACAGGAAAATCGCAATGACACAGCCATTGCCAATATTCACGACAATAACCGCTAATAAGTTATCCATAAGCCCTAAGCTGTTGATGAGTTTATATAAGCTAACCAGTCCCATTTGGAAAGGAACCATCATACCGGCGAGAAATAAGTAAAAAATAAATGTGTTCAGGGCATGCGTCCTTCGAGCTAACCCATACGCCGCCATCGAGGACACCAGAATGATCCCGCTCACAGAGACTCCCGTTACAATCAGCGTGTTGAGGAAAACGCGCGGGAATTTCATTGTTTTCCAAGCCAAGATGTAATTGTCTACGTTAAAATGGCTTGGCAGTGCCAGCGGGTTCAACGTCGCTTCGTCCGGTGTTTTGAAGGTCGTTACAATCAGGTAGTACACGGGAATGAAGAATAGCGCCGCGATAACAATGAGGAAGGCCTCGAACGAAACATTTACGGCTCGCTCACGTGTGGACAGCTTCATATTCATTGAATGCGATTCCCCCATTTCCCAAGAACGCGCATCATCACGGTCGTGATCAACATGACCACAAAGAAGAATACCACCCCTGATGCTGCTCCTTTACTATAAAAGCCTTCATTGAAAGACGTCTTCATATAAGCCGTCATGATCGTCTGCGTCGCATTACCTGGACCTCCGTCTGTGAGGGCGAGGATGATATCAAATACTTTGAGTCCGCCAATCATGGCGGTAACCGCAACGACATTCACCGATGGCTGCATGAGCGGCAGCGTCACTTTCCAGAACTGCTTCCATGCGGAGGCGCCGTCGATATCGGCAGCTTCGTACAAATCTTTGGGAATACTCTGTAAATTGGCCAAAAAGATGACCATCGCCCACCCTGTCCACTGCCACAGCTGTGTCAGAACGACCGAGTACAAGGCTAAATCGGCGTCGCCGAGGAAATTAATTTTAGCTAATCCGAGTGCGGTTAAGCCTTTGTTGATCAATCCGAAGTCCGACGTCGACATCAAATAGTTCCACAGGAATCCAATGATGAGCGGGCTAAATACCGCCGGCAGGAAAAAGACGGATCGCAGCACATTGCGGGAGAACAGCTTGCGATCTAGGAATATAGCCAGCACAAGGCCAAGAGCTGTTTGAAATACCGTCATGATTAGCGCATAAATGAGTGAGTTTTTAAATCCTGCGACCAACATATCATTGTTGAACATACTCACGTAATTTTTGAATCCAACATAGTTCAAATGGGTCATTTTCGAAATGGAGTAATCCGTTACGCTGTAATAGAACATCGATAGAAATGGATAGACAGAAAATACGAGATAGAACACAAGTGCAGGCATGATCAGCATGCCATAGCTCAGCTCTCGACGCAGCAGCTTGATTCGCACAATAATCAACCTCTCTAGACAACTTACGGCAGCCACCGTGTATTGCCAATGACCGCCGCAAGTTCATTTATGAAATTACCTTCTTCTTATTTCTTTACGAGTTCAGCTGTTTTCTTATCCGTCGCTTTGAGTGATTGACTGACATCACTTTTGCTGCCTAGTAATTCTTGCAGGTGCTTGCCATAATCCTCGATAATGGATTGCGCGTTGTCGCCCCAATTGTTCCACGGTGCATATACATTGCCAGCTTTAAAGGTCGCTTTCACACTCTCGTATTCGCTTGGCATCTCAAACTCAACGCCCTTCAAGTAACTGCTGCCACCTTTGTTATCCTCCCAGAAAGCCTTCTGTCCTTCCGGTGTAGAAATCAGATCAAGAACCTGTTTCACCGCATCCGTGTTCTTTGACTTGCTGTTTGCTGCGAAGCCTACGCCTGGACCGCCGATTAACCAGCCTGGTCCTGCTGTGGAGCCATAGAACGGAAACATATCCACCTTGATGTTCGGATTCTTCTTTTTAATCGCTTCCATCGCCCACGGACCGGATTCCCACATCGCTGCCTTGCCGGTTGCGAACTCATCCAGCGCTTGATCATAGTCGACACCGAGCATATCTTGTGTGATATAGCCTTGTTTAATCAGCTCCGACCATTTCTCAAGCGAGCTGTTCCAGCTGCCTTCGAGCGTTTTTTTTCCTAGACCATACGCAACATCGAACGTCTTGTTCTCTGGTTTGGACAGGAAGTCGTTCATCACAAGTCCCATGGAGGACTTCATCATCGGCTCCCAGGATTTCGCACCCATGGCTTGCGGCTTCACGCCGCCTTTCTTCAGGGCTTCGTGCAGTTTCAACTCTTCGTCGAACGTAGTCGGCGGCTTCAAGCCCAATTTGTCGAAAATCTCTTTGTTATAGAAAATCCCTTCAAACCAGCTAATCCCAGGCAAAGCATATAGTTTGCCATCTGTCGTATAGACATTTTTCCCCGCATCATTATAACGATCCGCGAGTGAGGTCAGATCAGCCAAATAACCTAATTTCGCATACTTAGCACTCGTCGGTGGGCTCACCGAAATGATATCTGGCCCTGATTGCGCAGCTAATTGCGTTGCCACGATATTATCAAACTGCTTATTATCGATAAACTGGTACTCAAGTTCAATATTGGGAAGCTTTTGCTTAATCAGATCTAGCAATGACTTCACGCTGTCTTCTTTGTTCCAGTACGCCATTCTCACTTTCACTTTCTCTTGCTTCGCGCTAGTTGTCGTTTTCGTATCGGATTGCGGTGTTGCAGACGCTTTGGTATCGCTTGCATTTTGACTTGCACAGCCTGTGAGTGCCATGGAAGCTACCAAACCTACAGACACTAGCATTGTCGATATTTTTTTCATCGGATGACCCTCCCGTTATCTACTCGTTTACTCACTTGCGAACCGGTTCTGATATTTAGTATATCGGATGGGAGGGAGCGACAAAATCTAAGATTCTTTAGAATGCTATGAGAAAATCTCTATGTTGTGAAATGCAGGGCAGTTCTACAAGAAAAAAGCTCAAACCCTGCAACTTTCATTTCGTTGCTGGTCTGAGCTTTTTAATTTCGAAATTTTTACCATATTAGACAACTGTAAGAAATGCTACGTCTGTCCCTGCAATCTCCGATCCAGCATCCCTTGCACGAACCAGGCATAAACCGCATACCCAATCAGCAAGGCAATCGCCGTAAGAAGAAATGGCAGCGCATAATGATTACCAGCCAAAATAAAGCCCGCCCAGTACGAGGCGATCGTATTGCCGACGCTGCGGGAAACCGTGCGCATACCTGCAAACAGGTTGCGGTCTTCCTCCGCGACAGCCGACATGCATTGGCTGTCCATCAAATTGTTCAGCATCGTGAAGCCTGTTCCACGAATGAGCAGCAGCATCGCGAATACGGCGGTAGGCATAGCAATCGCCATCAGCGCCACGACCACGATGTTATAGATAAACAAGAATACGAAGGTTCTCCGGCCTCCCCATCTCTCCACGACATAGGGCATCACAATCGAGCCGATGAAGAAAAAGAAGCCAGACAGCGCAAGCAAACCAGAGATGTTCCCATCGCCCATCTGAAAACGGAATTTCAGAATGACATTCAGGAAGGGACTGAGCAGCCCAAACGTAAAGCCTGAGTTGAAAATAAGCAGTGAAAGCAGCAGGAGAAAATAGATGGCGTGCTTTCTTTTTGGCTGAGGCTGATTGCCAGATTTCGCTGCTTGAGCGCCGCTAGCTCCATCTGCCACCGCAGCATTCACTTTTACGTGCGTAGAAGGAAGCAGCAATCCCCGCAGGATACCAGAGAGCCCTAAGCAACCGCCGGCTATGAAGAAGGCATACTGATACAGCGTCGTATGTCCAGGCACCCATTCCGGCAGGTAACCGCCAAGCCATGTTCCAATGCCGGTAAACAGCGTAAATATAGCGAAAAGCAAGGAGTACGCGCTCGTTTCTTCCTTTTTACTGGTACAATATTGGAAAATCAACTGAATTTCGGAATTCACAATCGCGGTAATCCCAAGCGAATAAATCAGCTGTGCGACCGTAATCGCGCCAAGACTGGTTCCGAAGCCGAAGAGTATGAGTGACAGGAAGGCTAACAGCATGCCGGCGACTAGCATCTTTTTACGACCGATATGCTTGACAATGAAGCCTGCCGGCAGGCTGGCCAAGCCAATGGTCAGTGCGCCGAGCGATGTAATTTTGCCGATGTCTCCTTTAGAGAAACCGAGATCCAGGAGATGTAAGTTCAGAATTAGGCTGAAGATACCCACGCCGATGCCAAACAAGCTTTCGGTCGCGATAAACTTCTTCACGTTAGGCGATAAGTCACGAAATAATTGTATGAAATACGACCACATAGATGTACCTTTCCTCTAGCTAGTATGTGCTCTATCTTACATGGCGGCGGCAGCTAGTTCAATCCTATTTTTTAACTATTGGTCAAATTTCAAATAAAGAAAGAACAGGTCGAATGTCATCATTCGCCTGTCCTTGCCAGTAAAAGCTTAATTAAATATCTTAAGTGCATCAAGAAGTAAGTACGTGCCGGATTTTTTCACAGCCTTGATGGTATGAGAACCGCTGGACAATCCGGAAATGCTGTATACCGTCTGTTGGGCTAATCTCGTCGCGTTATAGGCGCTCACGGTTTGTTTAAACACGTTATCTACATAAATATCCATATCGCCACCTGAGGGATCCTTTTCTGTGATGAAATCTATTCCCGTTCCCGTAAACGTATACTGAACATAATCATTGTTCGTTTGGGTCCATTGCACATCATCATTGTAATCGCCAAAACCTCTACCACTGCTATTCCACCAAGTACCTGTATAATTTAGACCGGCTGCATTATTGTTTACTAGCTGAAACCCTTTATAAACCTTGAAGGAATCGACAATGCCATAGGAATTGGTTTTGTTAATAATTTTGATCGTGTGGCTGCCATTGGTCAGGCCATTAATGCTATAAACCACTTGCTTAAGCAATCTAGAGCTATTATACAAATTAACATTTTGCTTCAAAACATTGTCTATATACACATCTACGTTGCCCATGTCCGAACTCTTCTCGCTTAAGTAATCGATCCCTGTGCCTGTAAACGTATATTGGGCAACAGCTCCAATAACATTGGAATAATGCACATCATTGTTATAATCGCCTAGATTCCTATCTTTTTGATAGCTCCAGCCGCTGTCGTAACTAATGGAAGCATCATCGTCATTTACTGTTGTAATGCCGCTTCCGTTCCCAACTGTCATATGAATTCTAAAATAGCGTTCTCCTCCGCCTGACGTATGAAAATCCCTCGGATAGAAGATGTAGAAATCATTGCCAACTGTAGAATTATCATCCGATGTACCGCTAGAAAGGCTCATCATCGTCGAATACGGCATGCGGTAATCCGTTCCACTCTGAGCAGCGTCAATGACTGTTTCCTCTCCCCAATTTAATCCATCCGTAGATGAGTATAGCAGCAGCCTGCTCCCGCCTTCATCGTTGACCGTAATCACATATTTGCCAAGTCCAGGAACATAAGCAGCGTCTGAATGGAAATCCCGGAGATTATGCCCTCCATAATAGTCTAATCCTACATTTGTAACCGTTCCCCCAGGGATGATATTCGAGCCTGTTCCGCCCATTGCCGGTTCCGTCCAAGTACCGTTATTGTACTTATAAAAAGGTGTTGTCGTATTGCTATCAATAGCAGTTTTAATCGTAGCTAGCGATGCTTTAGCGACACTCATTCTTTTCTCCGTGCCTGTTTGTTCATTAAAATAAATATAGAGATCACTGCCAACTACCACATAAGGAACTCCGGCGACATTACCAGCAGCTGAATTCACTCCGTTCGTAACCGGTTCTTTGTAGTTCACATGCGGGCTCAATACATCTCCTAAGTATTTCCAATTCAAACCGCCGTCAGTTGACTTAGCTAAGCCAAGATAGAAGCAATCATTTGCTGAATTGGACCAATATCTTTCTCTGTGAACAAGCCCTAGCAATGTGCCGTCGGCATATTTATATACGCCGGAGATCCAAGTCAACCCATCCCATCCGTTATGGTCAATACTCACATTGCCAACAAAATTCTGGAAAGGGTTGCTTAGCGGCCCGTAGTACAGCTTAAAGGCATCCCATTTGCCATTCAACACATACAAATTATTGGCGTCTTTCTTCCATGTTCCTAACGTACCATCGATATACGGATTCACGGTAGCATTCTGATCCGTCGACGCATTGTTGATGTACTCGGGCCCATCAAAAGTTAGCCCTGCTACAGCAGCGCTTGCAGGTTTACTTAACAGCAATATTGCCATCAAGCATATCGCTGCTATCCAGATAGAAATACCCCAAATTGAAAATCCTGACTTTTGTTCATGCATTCTGGTTACCATCTTCACAAGCCCCTTTCGAATTTTAATCAGTGCATCTTAATGAATCACACGTAGAGAATCTAGAATGAGATATGTGCCTGTTTTCTTCACGACTTTCAAGGTATGCGATGTATTGGATAGTCCAGAAATACTAAACAACGTTTGCTGAGACAGCAAGCTCGCATTATAAGCACTCACCGTTTGTTGAAGCACATTATCCACATAGATGTCCATGTTGCCTTGCCCCGTACTCTTTTCTGTAATTAAATCAATACCTGTTCCTGTAAAAGTAAATTGATAATAATCATTATTGGTCTGTGTAAAATGCACATCATTGTTGTAGTCTCCGAATCCTCTACCGCTATTAAGCGACCAGGCTCCTGAATAAGTAATTCCGGGGTCTGTATCGTTATATTGAATCTTGGTTCCACCAGTAAAACTCAATTTATCTAACAGCATAAAAGTTCCGGAAGTTTTTACACCTTTAATCGTATGAGAACCGTTAGATAGACCTGAAATACTGTAAACCGTTTGTTGGGCCAATCGACTCGCATTATACGTACTCACGGTTTGTTTAAATACATTATCCACGTAGATATCGATATTGCCTTGGGAGGGATCCTTTTCCGAAATCAAATTAATTCCGGTTCCCGTAAACGTATACTGGAAATAATCGTTGTTCGTTTGGGTCCAGTGCACATCATCGTTGTAATCCCCAAAACCTCTGCCGCTGCTGAGATTCCAAGTTCCCGTATATGTGATGCCTGTGTCCGTATCATTCACTTGAATGGGGGCCGCTACGGTAAAGTTTAATTTATCGAGCAACATATACGTTCCCGTCTTTTTCACACCCTTAATCGTGTGTGAGCCATTTGACAATCCCGTAATGCTGTACACCGTTTGCTGAGCTAATCGACTGGCGTTATACGTACTCACCGTTTGTTTAAACACACCATCCACATAGATATCGACATTGCCCTGCGAAGCGTCCTTTTCAGTAACCATATCAATGCCTGTTCCCTGAAACGTATATTCAACGTAATCGTTATTCGTTGAAGTGTAATGCACATCATCCATATAATCGCCTAATCCTCTATTCCAACTTCGCTGCCAAGCACCTGTATATTTAATCCCGTTATCGTCATCATTGACGGTAAGTGATCCGCCATTCGTTACAACTTTCAGTAAGCGCGAAGCATGTGAAGCCAGATTGGTGGAGCTGAAGCTCGAGTTAAAGGTTCCAAGATCTGTATGGATCCATAAATCTCTAACTGTTGCAGAACCGTTCAAGCCGATATCGTTCCAATTCACAGTGACGGTAGCGGCGCTGCTGCCCAGATTAACTAATCCTACTGTATAACTGCCATCTCCGTTATTGGCATACCAAACCTGCTGGTTAGTCGTAGTAACTGCACCGACAGGATGTGCTGGATGACCCGCTTGATTAACAGCAATCACTTCATCATTGGTCAATAATCCAAGGTCAAAGCTGTCCAAATTGGTCAAATCGCTACCCAAGTAAAATTGTGCGGACGACATGGCCCATAAGGTCATGGCTGATTGCCGCTCATCCTGCGTCAACCCATCCATGGCACCATTGCCAATATCTAAGGAATCCAAATCATTCCATCCCCCTGGACCGGCATCTCTCCACCAACCCACCACATCGGGATAACGCTGGACAACGCTATTCCAATTCGTTAAGGAAACACCCGCACAATAACATTCGACATCCCATTCGATGCGCCAGCCGTTCGCATACTGCTTCCATGTATCTACATAGTTATGATCCAAAGCCCAAGAAAGCTCTAACCATATATTGTGCGGGGCCAGCGCAGTAGCCCATGCGGCAACATCACCACGTGCATCGATCGACGTATCGTTATGACCAGACCCTGGCGTGACGCTGTCGAATTTAAGTAAATCGACCCCCCATGATGCAAACAGGTCGGCAATGGAAGTGATATAACTCTGTGCGCAAGGATTAGAGAAATTAATCTTATAATTACTATTCCAATAATCGGCCGTAGTTAATGGCAAAACGACAATGTCCTGTGTATGGCAGGATGTTCCGTAAATGGGCGAATTCGCATTATAAGCATCTTTCGTCATGCCTGGAATCCAATAAATACCGATCTTTTGTCCATTGGCATGCACATAATTGACCAGATTTGTAAAACCGCTTGGATATAGCGCAGCGCTTGGCAAAGGACGCCCATAAGCGTCTATGCCTGAATTCCAGGCCGCATCAATATTAATACGATTATAGCCGTGGGATTGCAGGTTCGTATGCATCGCGTCAGATTGGGCTTTAATCTGTGCCTCCGTAATCCAGGTGGTGCCGCCATTCGTATAAACCTGCATACTGTAGCTGCTCCAGCCCATTAGCGGCTTTTGGGCTAGCCCATTATTGGAAGCGCTTGCTTTCGTGTTAGTTGAAACAAAAACGGCTACTACTGCGAGTATGAATATTGTGATTAAACGCCCCAATCTAATTTGATTTAACCTAGTTATCAATTTCATTCATCTCCTTTAATAGTTAAGTATTACAGCTAGTTGTAGACAGTAAGAAGGCGCCTTATCGAAACGTAACGATAAAGCGCCTGTTGTAATTGCTAGTATGTGATTGCTCTTGTTTTACTTCTTGCTGTAGGTGGATGAGTCATACGATTTTTGCATAATTGTCAAATAACTTTTCAAATCCAGACCGTCGAACCCTTTCACGTAAGCATCCCAATCTTTATCCAAGTTTTTATTGCCAGTAATGAATTGGAGTGCGCTTTGATTAACATAGTTTGTGATATTCGTTTGCAGCATGCTGGCTTGATCCGCACTATTCGGGTCGATCCACAGTGCCCAGTAAGGGAATACTTGCTTCGGTTGTTTCGTGTCGTAATTATTTTTGGTTGCCTCAAACAATCTGCGCTCATAGGCCTTGTCGCTATAGATATCCGTCGATTGAACGAGTGAACCACGAAGATTACTGTCAGACAAGTATTGTCCTAAGGAGATCCAATTGTTGTTAAGGTTCTTTTCGCCTGCTTTTAACGGAATTGGCGCATAAAGCGGCTTCATCGAATCGTCTAGAGCCTTATCTCCAGACTGCGGTTTACGCCAGTCCACATCTTCTTTTCCGACTTGTGATGCAAGTTGGCCGTCTAATGTATACATATAGTCCAGCGCCTTAATGGCAGCGATTTGGACGTCTTTACTCGCTTTATTCGTCAGGACAAAAGATGTACCTGGATTACCTGCATAGCTAAAAGTGGAATAAGAAACGTTGCCTGGCCCAACAATCGGCGGAATTGAATCGTAATCCTTGGAGAACCGGTTCCCGTCTGCAATATCAACGAAGATCGCCGGATGCATGCCTGCGCCTGCTCCCAAAATTTGCGCGTCTTTATTCTCACCGATCTTTTTGAATGCGTCAGCATTTTGCGTGAAGGCACCTGGATCGATTAGCCCCTCGTCGTACAGAGACTTGATATATTTCAGTCCTTCTTTCCATTCCGGCTTGTTGGCTGCGATGTCCACTTTGCCGTTATCCATCACCAAGTACGTGTGATCATCGTCGTAAATGAAGCCGTTCATCAGGAACGGAACAACGTGCACGCCGAACGTTTCAATGGAACCACTCAGTGGAATTTCATCCGCTTTGCCGTTGCCATTCGGGTCTTTCGTTTTGAACGCCTCCAGCATTTTCTTGAAATCATCCGTCGTTTTCGGCGTTGAAATGTTGAGCTTTTTCATCCATGTGCTGTTCACCCACATTTTGTTCGGGAACGAGCAGTGGTAGCAGGCAGCAAACTGTCCGAGACCGTAGATTTTGCCATCCGGTGCCGTATTCATCGCTTTGTAGTCGGGATACGCATCCAGCGTTTTCTTGATGTTCGGACCGTACTTATCGATTAAATCATTCAACGGAAGGACGACGCCTTGCTGGCCGTATTTAAGCAAATCGCTTTGCGTGAAGTGATCGATATAAGGAACAAGCAAGAACAAGTCCGGGTAGTCTCCACTGGCTAGCGAGATCTGTCTTTTTTCCGGAGCGCCATCAAAAGGAACCGTTGTCCAGTTGAACTTGATATTAAACTTTTGCTCTAATTGCTTGGAAAACCAACTGTTCGCCAAATCCTGATTACTAGCTGAGTCTTGATCGGCAAATACCTTAATGCTGACCGGACCAGAAGCTGTCGCTTGCGCACTGCTTCCTGGAGTTGCAGTGCTGCTGTCTGTACTGCTGCTGTCGCTGCAGCCGGCCAAAACCGTGCTGATGGCAAGCGCGCAGATCGTTGCAGATATCCATGTTTTTTTCAAAATAAACCGCTCCTTTTTTTTTTGAAATTTGTATGATGAGTCCGTAATTTTTGGTCTGCCCGCCTACATAGGCATACCCCCTCTCCTTATGATCGTTTTTCGGTTCATTACCCTTTGACGGAACCGATCAGCATACCCTGTACGAAGTATCGCTGAACAAACGGATAAATGAGAAGTACCGGCAAACTCGATATGACGATGAGTGAATATTTCATCAAGCTCAGCAGTTGCTGCTTCTCGGCAATTTGCCCAGAGTCTAATGTGCCGGTATTCGAATTTAGAATAAGGATCGATCTGAGGAAGAGCTGCAGCGGAAACAGCTTGTCAGATTTCAAATAGATCAGGGCATCGAAATAAGCATTCCATTGGCCGATCGCATACTGCAAGGCTAATACCGCGATAATCGCCTTGGACAACGGGAGGACGATGCTTATGACGAAACGTGTATCGCTGCAACCGTCAATCTCGCTGGCTTCCGCAAGCTCATCCGGAATCGATGTGGCGAAGAAAGTACGCGCAATGATAACTTGCCACACCCAGATGGCGTTAGGCAACAACAGCGCCCAGCGTGTATTGACCAAGCCGACGGATTTCACGACCATATAGGTCGGAATCAATCCGCCCGAGAACAGCATCGTAAATACGATGAACATCATCAGTCCGCTGCGTCCGAAAAACGTTTTGCGGGATAAAGGATACGCGATTAAAATGGTCAAGATAACGCTGATTGCCGTACCGCACACCGTATAGAATAACGAATTTAAAAAGCCGGTTATAATCTGACTGCTTAGAAAAACGGACTTATATCCAATTAGCGTCGCCTCGACTGGCCAAAGCCATACTCGACCTCCTGATACCGCGGAAGGGCTGCTAAACGAAGAGCTTACGATAAATATAAGCGGATATAACGTAATTACCAATACAATCGTTAAAGCCAGGTAAATAAATCCGAGAAACAACCGGTCTCCGAACGGTTCGCGAACGGTTTGCTTCATGTTTGCCATTGTGGTAGCTCCTTTCTGTGCCTTTACCAAAGACTGTTGTTGGATAATCGTTTGGCAATCATGTTGACCAGAACCAACAATATCAAATTGATGCAGGAATTGAATAATCCGACTGCGGTTGCAAAGCTATAGTTGGCATTCAACAACCCGATCTTATACACATAGGTAGAGATGATGTCGGATGTTGACGTGTTAAGCGGATTTTGCAGCAGATACACTTTCTCGAAGCCGATCGCCATCACATTCCCGACGGTCAGAATCAGAATAACAACTGCGGCTGGCAGAATGCCCGGAATGTCAACGTGCCATATTTTCTGGATGCGCGAGGCCCCATCGACTTTGGCCGCTTCGTAAAGAGAAGGATCGATCCCAGCCAACGCTGCTAAATATATAACGGCAGAATAGCCGGCGGTCTGCCACACGTCAGACCAAACGTAGATCGATCGGAACATGCCCGGATTGCCCAGAAAATTAATGGAACCAACCCCGAATATGTTGAGAATATTATTAACGAGGCCTACCTTCGGCGCAAGGAAGAGCATAATAATCGAAACCATAACT
Organism: Paenibacillus pectinilyticus; assembly: GCF_001700435.1. GTDB lineage: Bacteria > Bacillota > Bacilli > Paenibacillales > NBRC-103111 > Paenibacillus_E > Paenibacillus_E pectinilyticus. Next base: position 181,092 of record NZ_LYPC01000026.1, on the reverse strand, counting down.
ACGGTGGAAATGAAGTATGGTGCATAAGTCACCATCTGCAGGGTACGCTTAAAGTGGCGGTTCTTTACTTCGTTCAACCCGAGCGCAAGAAGGATCGGGATCGGGAAACCGACTGCCAATAAATATAAGGATACAAACAGCGTGTTTTTCAGTAACGTACCGAACACCGGATTATGAAAGAATAAGTTGAAATACTTCATTCCAACCCATGGACTGCCCCAAATTCCTTTCATGACATTGTAGTCCTTAAAGGCCAGCACGGCATTCAACATCGGAATATATTTGAAAATAACAAAATATAGGATTGGCGGAATAATGAACAGGTACAGCTGCCAATGCTTTCTAAAGCTCTTGCTCGCGTTCGCTCCAATAGCAGCCCATGTTCCCTTTGCCTTTCTCCGCTCTTTTTTCGCGGTTATTATCGTTTCCAAATCAATTCCCCCTTATGTCATAGATTCCCAAGCTTTCTGATTTCTCGTTCCGCGTGATGATTGACAACGCTTTCTTCACAACCGATTCTACGTGAAAACGTTTCCTGCTGTAAGGTACACTTGCGCTTTTTACGTACAAATCACCCTTTTCACAGGGGGACAATTTTCAACTGTACGGCCATTCCTGCCATGACTGTCCCATCATCCTCAACCAACGGGATTGTCTCTTCTATTAATTGCACAATAACCTTAAAATACGAAGACTCGTCCCTAAACTTCGTTCATCCTTCAAGCCGGTATGACGAATTGTCACTCGCCTGCTCCTACGCTCATCTTGCACAGGAAGCATGGCGATAATAGGACGAAACGCCTTCAAGCACCATTCATCAAACAGGTTGACCTGTTCGAAAGGCAGTCCATCTACCGCGTATTCAATAATCCCGCTGTCAGGCCCCCATAACATGAGCACGCCTGCACCCTGTCCCTCCACTGTAAACGTAAGCGATGCCTGATACGTATCCGTAAAGAGATGCTCCGTCTCGTACCTCCAATTCATAAGCGGCTCTGATGTTAATTGTTGCCGCACAAAGCCTTCCAGGTGGTCTGCTCTATCGACATCCAGCATTTCCGCATATTCATAGTTCTGGGGATTCAGAGGCGGAAGCACGAGTGCATTCCCTTGTGTGTGAACGGTGACCGCATTCGGGTTAAGTACAGCGTCCAGATACTCCCGCAAAAATTCGGCATATAAAGCATGACCCGCGTCATTCGGATGTACCCGATCGGAAGCAAGATCTTCCCAGCGTACTTGCTTTGAATTCATCAACTCGTAGACGATGGAAGCAAAGCTGATGGAAGGAATCGCATAGTACGCAGCTACTTCTTCATGAACAGCAATGTTGAAGGGTGTGCCTTCGGTCAAGTTTTTGTCAGCTGCCGTATAGATGAAGCAAATATCCGTACGTGGCGATAACCGCTTGCACTGACGTACAATGCCTTCCATTCCTCTGATCGATTCTTCCCGATCCTCGCCGTCATTCACGCTGAACTCAACAAACAACAAATCAATTTCGCCCTTAGAGAGTACGTGCTCATGCAGACGATGAGCACCGAAGGTAGAAGTTGTTCCACCCACTCCCGCATTGATACAAGTAACCTTCTCATGCGAGTAACGGTCCTTCAAGTACTTCTCCGTCAAGGCGCGCCAGCTTGTCACAACCAAGTCCGATGCGCCAGCCCCTTCGGTAATGGAACCGCCGAGAAAAGCGACGACAATGTGATCGTTACGCAAAAGTCTATCATTCATGTGAGGCAATCCTCCGCGAAGCTTCATTGCACCGTTCTTGGATGCGTTGATATTGTACATCTGTAATCCCCCCATAAATGAATAATCAATTCCTTGTTCGTAGTGTAGGGGAATATCTCCACTGCAAGATAGGTACAATTGCATCATTTGGCGTACAGTTACCCGATATGCACAGGGTACATCTGTCTGTTAAGCTTCCAACTCCCCAAGCGTGGATACCAAAAGAATCCCGACAGCATCGCCATCGGGATTTTCCTTATTTCAATTATTTATTCCGTCATAGATAGCCTGTATGAACTTGGTGAAATGCCTAACACACGTTTAAATGCCCTTCGGAAGGAGTGGGAACTGTTGTAACCGACACGCGAAGCAATTTCATCGACCGTATACATATTCCCTTTTAATAATTCGGCGGCGTGGTCCATTCTCACCTTTTCCAAATGATCGGACAGGTTCATCCCCGTTACCTCTTTAAACAACTGGGAGATATACTTTTCCGGACGTTCGACCTTCTCGGCAACACGATATAAGTTGAGATCGGGATCCTTATACATTTCAGCAATATAATGAATGATCTGCTCAACGGTTTTATTGTGATTATCATTCTTTTTACTGACAATCAAACCGCATAACGCTTCCATAATCCCATCCAGCTCTTGCATAATCGTTTCGATCTCGACGTTTGCCTGGATTCCAACAATTCTATTTTTGATATTCTCGAAAATGTCGGACTCCTGAAAGGTTTTTTGATCCAGCAATTTAAGGAAGGTTCCTTTCAGCTCCCCATTTAGTTGATGCTTCATCTCGATGGAAAGCTCACGATTATCCATATTCTGGGTAATAATAGAGCGAACAATCCGTTTGGCCTCGTCAATGTCCCCCACTCTGATCGTACTGATTAAACGCTGCTCCATATCGAGTGGATAATAATAGGTATCACTATCCGTGTGCGCATCACTATACCATAGAACCCCTGTTTTATTGATGTGCAAGGCATACTCCAATGCCTGTCTCGCTTGCTCGTAAGTATGGCTAATCTCCATCGCGTTTGCGAACGGGTTCCCTAACGCTGCCGTTATTCTAATTTTATACTCGTTAAAAACAGACTGGGCCAGTTCTTTCAGAATGCGCTCGATTTCCTTCTTACCTGCTTCATTGTTTTCCTCTGCTTCCATGCCTCCGAAAATGACGACGACCCGATCGGCTCCCAGATCCGTCATAGGAAGATGACCGCCGAGATCACGCAATGCCTGCTTCACGATAAGCCGAGCCGCATTCAACTCGTTGAGGATTTCGACGCTGTCCATGCCAGAGTACCCATTGATTTGTAAAATGCCAGTGTAGCCTGCATCTAATTGTAATTCGGAATTGACTTGGGCGGCAGCAGCAGCAATTTCTTCCTGCGACCGGAATTCGCCTGCAAGAAGCCGTTTGAGAAAAGCATCTCGAATTAAAGGAACCTGCCGGTTCAGCTCGGTTTCCAGACGCTTATTGTTCGTAATCATATTCGCTATATTTCCCTGCAAAAAGTCATACTCATTTCGTCCCATGGCAACGTCCTTGCCAAACTGCTCTTTCATCACAGTGAGCAGGCGATGCATGGGAGAACTGTTTCTGTACGCTTGCAACAAGCCCACCAGAAGCCCAACAATTAAAGCGGCACTAGTCACAGACCAAGTAATATATTTGATTTTATTGGCATTCTCCATGAGTACTTGTCTCGGAATTCCTGCTTGATAGACCCACCCCGTAGACTTAGAACGAATTGTAATGACCAAATCGTCGTTATAGAATTGACTGGCTTTGTTTTGGTCAAAGCTATGGTCTGAGGCTAACTTGCCAACATCCGCTTCATTGATGCCAAGCAAGCTAATGGTGTGTCCTTGGGCATCACTAATATGAGACCACCCGCCGTATTGATCTTTGAGGTCGGATAAGAGACTAGTAATGACTTTCTCATCAATAAGAACCACGACTGTCGCACGCGCGGTACCATTAAAACTATTCAATGGCAGTGATTGCATATAGGTAATGACAGAGGTTTGCACGCCATTGGTCATAAAGGAATTAAGCGGCATAATCTCCCTATTGTGCGTTTGCTCCAAGACCGTTTTTTTCCATTCATCCACCGGCAAATTCTTGTAATAGAACGTTTGATAATAACGTTCAGGCTGGAAATACGAAGAAGCTGGCGTAATGAGCACATTATAATTATTCAAATAGATATAAAATTGCTGCAAGAAATCATTCGTTTGGCTAAAGGCCTTAATGTCATTATTTACTTTCCAAATGCCATACAAATTGACTTTATCATCCGAACCTTTTTCGTTCATGAGAACATTCAACTCCTGATTCAGAGCCAACTGCCTCGTAAAACTTTCAACTTCAGACATTCTCCGTTCCAATATATCCTGACTCTTTCGAAGCTGTGTCACATTATTCTCAATAGATACGGACTGTGTAACTGCTATTGAGGTACGATATGACATGTATCCTGCGATACTAGGAATAAACAAGATCACGATATAGGAAATCAAAAATTTACGGAATATGCGTGAAAACTTTGGCATGACCCCTATCCCTCCATTTTTGAAAGCGTTCTCTAAATTGAATTACATTATACCACTCTGCGCCATTTTGAACAAAGGAAAGGCAACTACTTTTTGAATACTGACAGTAGCTGCCTTCGTCTGTTTGCTATGAGAGAACACGCTGATGAATCCGTTCTATGTTCAAATTGCTGTCGATTCGATACGTACAGTTTGGTTCCAAATTGATCTCAACTTTATGATTGCGGTAACGGACGGACTTATGGCCTGCCGAAAATGCCTGTATGGTTGCCTCTACGAATTCGCCGTTCACCCAAACTACATCGACCTCGGCATTCCCTTTGGCCCGGAGACCCCTGACATTTCCTGTATGCCATTTGGCTGGTAGAGCTGGGAGCAGATGAATGTCACCCGCATGGCTTTGCAGCAGCATCTCAGCGATAGCCGCTGTGCCGCCGAAATTACCATCTACCACAAATATATTCGTTTCCGCGCCGGCGATCCCTGCTTTGGAATACGTTAATAAATTGTCAAAACACAAATGGCCGATTAAATGCGTGAGATGCTTGTAGGCATTCTCTCCATCATGCAGTCTGGCGAAATTCGCTGCAAGCGCAGCTAACGTGAACTCGACATCCTCCAGCGTTTCGCGGCCCATCCGGTTCTCCAAGGTGACTCTTGCCGCTGCGCTGAGCTCCGGAGTACCTTCCGGCGTCACTTGATTACCCGGATAGAGACTAAACATGTGGGATAAGTGCCTGTGATCTGGCTGCGCTTCTTCATAATCTTCGAGCCACTCCTGCAATTGTCCTCTTTGTCCAATGAGAAGCGGCGGCAATAGGGCAATGGCATCCTTCAACTTCTGCCGCAGATCCTCATCCACTTCTAACAACGACGACGCTTCTAGGCAAAAGGTAAACAAATCTCGAACCAGAATCTGGTCCATCGTGGATCCCATTGATAATTGCTGTTCGCTTTTCTCGGAGTCGTTGACATAGAAGCTGTTCTCCGGCGAATTCGACGGCCCCGTCACTAGCCAGCCATACTTGGGATGAATCGTCATATAGTCAAGGAAAAATGCAGCCGCTTCTTTCAGAACAGGATACGCTGTTTCGGCAAGAAAGGCCCGATCAAGACCGAACTCATAATGCTCACGCAGATGCGTCGCAATCCACAGGCCTCCTGTTACATTCAGCCCCCACGATGTTTCCCAGCCTGGTGAGGCGAATCCCCAAGCGTTGCTGAAGACGTGAGCAACCCAGCCTTCACAGCCATAGAACTGCTGCGCCGCCGATCTTCCAGTTCCTGCTAATTGCTCAATAAATCGCATTAAAGGCAGATGGCATTCCGCCAAATTGCTTACTTCAGTTGGGAAATAATTCATTTGCGTGTTGATATCCAGATGATAATCACAGCTCCATTGCATCCGGTTGGCCTCGCCATCATTCCAAATCCCTTGCAAATTCAGCGGCAATGGTGAGTCCGACCTTGATCCAGCAATCGTGAGATACCGGCCATATTGATAAAATAAAGCAAACAATTGCGGATCATCATGCTGATCCTTCATGAATAGCTGTATTCTTTCGTCCGTTGGCAGGCTGGATTGACTGGTTACGCCCAATTCAACATGGACTCTTCTGTACAAACTGCGATAATCCGCGATATGGTCCTCTTTCAGACGGTCATACCCTTTGGCTATAGCGTTCTTCACTTGGCGCTCAGACTCCGAAGCCCATTCGTCGTTGTGAGTCCCGTAATCGGTATTGGCTGCCAAATACATAACCACGTCATCGGCGTTGACGATCCTGATATGGCCTTCATCCGCATACACCCTTCCGCCGCTGGCGATGACCTTCAGTGTACCTTGGCAACGAACACCGCATTCGCCATTACTATGCATACTTTCCGTCGCTTGACCTTGGAAGACGATGGTATCGTCATTGATCACGACAGCTGTAAAGTGATCTGTTCTGCCGAGGATTTGCACGGATAGAGATAGGCCCCCAGGCTGTTCACTAGAAATGCGCGAGGCTAGAATTCCGTCTGGATGTGAAGCCCATGCTTCTCTTGATATGCTATTTCCATTTGAAGTGTAGCCTGTATGCATGCAAGCGTTATCAAGATCCAGTTCTCTAACCAACTCATCTCCCGAATGGTCAAACGTTAACTTTACATCGCACACGGTTAGATTTGTTCCAAAATTCCCCTTCTTCGGCTGAAGAGACTGTTTCGCCAACGCGTCTCCACCCTTATAATCGCCCGCAAAGAAGTGCTCTCTCATTTGGTCGAGATTCGCTCTCGCCTTTGACTGATTTGGCAGCGATTCCGGTTCCCCTGACCAATAGGTCACTTCCGTAATGCTCCATGTTTCTTGCTCGACGCCCCCATAGATTACAGCACCCAAACGTCCATTCCCGATAGGCAATCCTTGTGACCAATTCGAGGCAGGACGCGTGTACCACAGTTTCAATTCATTCATATCGCGCCATCCTTATACGTAGTGTAGAATTCCGTTGAACGAGCTTTTTGAAGGCTAAGTCCAAGGCTAAATACTAATCGAAGTTCAAGAGCCCCATAATGGTTGCGCTTTCTTGATCCATATTGTAAGGGAAAGATCCCCCGCATGGATAGGTACATTTGCGGTATGATACGTACAATTGCTTCAATCTTGAAGGTACATTTCTCATGCGAGCATCCAACTTCCCCTTGTTTTATAGGCGTTTAGCGAGTAAGGAAAAATGGCCGCCCCTTAGGGCAGCCATTTCACAATGCGAATTATTTCTCCTGCAACCGTCTCAAGCTCACCTGCTTCTCCCTGCAGATGCTTCTCACCAAATGTGCCAATACATAATGCCCCTTCAGCCCATGGGATGTAAAAAGATAGCTTAGAACCTGCTTCGCTAAGAATCTCAATATGCTCAACCTCGTCTGCATGGAACGATGCACTGACCAAGAAGCCTCCAACTGCGCGCAATGTTTGAAATTGGGCAGACTTCCCCTTCGGCCAGTTCGGGAAAAATCGCAGACAACCATTATAGCTTTGCAGCAAGCACTCATTGATCACAGCGGGAAGCGAGAAATTTTCGAACCAAATACCCATGCGGGCCATAAAATCAAAGTTCGTTGTATCGGCATATCGTCCACCAGAGGCAAGCACTCTGTCTGTGCAGGTGCCATTGGGCAAGAGGCAGTAGGTGATCTGCCTTTTGAACCGTTCCAAATCCAAAACCCCCAGCCTTGCTCCCGCCATATTGTAAAAGACGAGATCATTGCCCCCTTCATTACGATGATTGCGGTAAGAGTTCACAGCAGTTTCGTATTCATCCTTGGGTGAATGAAGCCCATGCTCCTCGCCAGGGAAAACCGTTGTAATCGGATTCGGCACGTTATAGACGACCTCTGGGTCCTCCCCAGCTACGGATACGAAAACCTGCCCGCGATCAGATTGAGCTGTAGGATACGCAGGGAACCTGCTCAGAATCTCTTCAATCTCCTGCAGCAAGGCCGATTCGGTCTCTTGTTCTTGGAGAATGCCGCAGGCTTGTGTAAAAGCTTTAAACAAAAACTTAGTCAGCGTCAAATCAACGATACAATCGCTATTTTTGGCAAAACCAGGGGAAATCTCGTAAAGCTCAGGCACGACCGTCGGGAAAATATGATACTTGTCATCTCCCCAGCGCTCGCCGCTCGCCTCTGTCCGCTTCATATAATCCACCATGAATAACACGGCTTCTTTCATCGGCACGAACGCTCGCTCTCGGAGAAATGACTCGTCCATGGTATACAGATAATGCCACCAAAGACTCTGTACTGCCCAAGGCGTTTCACAGATTTCCCAACCCCAATGCGGTACAGGATACGGCATCATCGCCATTTCTACGGGATAAGCCGAATGCGGAAAGTACGCACCGCGCAGCTTGTAGTATTCCTTAGCCCACTTCTGGCTAACTGGAAGCACGTGATCAATCATATCGACATAGGGGATATGTTTATCCAAATGATTGCTCGAGAACGGCAGCCAGAAAGGCTGCTGCGTATTGTAATTCATATGGTAATCGCCATGCCAGTCGGCACCGATGGACCGATAACTCCAATTCGCGAACAGTCCGGGACACGTGACTCCCGCTTTCACCGCGCAGTTGAAGAAATAGAGATTCAAGTACCACGTCCGCTCGAGCAGCTCATCCTCCAGTGCGACTGCCGATCGGGACCAGTAGTCCCGCCAATGCTCCTCCGTACTGACTCGGGCGGCGCTGTAGCCTTCGAGCTCTGGCGGTGCTGTATTGGCTGTTTCTGTGAAGTCGGTGTACAAACCTTCCCACAATTCCACGCAAGCAGCAAAGCCACGATTTGCTCCTGATCTTACCGCTAAACGGAACGCTTTATCTTTCGGATGGCTCACATAAGGGGTTGAAGGCTGCTCCACATAAGAAAGAATCTGCGTAAAAGACTGCACCAGTCCCCCGGCCTCCTTATGAATATGGGCTGTAGGGAATTCCTGCGGCGTATCGGGATCAGGCAGTACGCTCACATCGTGGAAAAAGGGCAGCGGCTCTCCCGTGCTGGCATCTGTCATTTGCATCCAAAGCCTGTCATGTTCAGGCTCCACGAATATTTCAAGAGAGGCTAGCTTACCCTGGATAAGAAAATCAACAAGACAGCGCCCCTCTGCAATGTGCACCGTATGCCCTAACACCTCGGCGTCTCGCCGATCATAGCGAAGCAGCAGTGAACCGCATGGCATTGGCTTCGGGTAAGCTTTGCGGTAATTCCGACCTGCCATATCGCAATAGTCACGATACCAGGGATCCTCCGTCAACGAGGAAAGCTCGGCAGGTATGGCCAACAGCTTGTCGAATACATCCTGAAAGGTGCCGATGTCTTGCGCATGATCCTCTGCAATGCGAATATCCCATACATTGTTATGTCCAAAATGAAGCATAACCGCGTCCGGCCGCGTCGTAACCACGACACCTAGTCCGCCATTACCAAGCAGTGCACCCTCAAAAAAGTCAGGTGCAGGTCCTTCATAACGTATCGTGTGTTTGCGGGCTTGTTCAAATGTATCCATGAGCATCTCAGCCTTTCGTCTCTCTTTCTCACTTCAGATCTTTCTATAAATGTATCTGAATCACACTTCGATGTATTTAGCAGGTCGTCATTATTTTGCACAATCGTCGGATGATTTCGGCTCATCCCTTCCCACGGAGGTTACACCAATGGACTTTTCTGCCTTTCATCCTTATGTCTATTACGCAACGCGCTACTCCTTCTATCCAGGTCAGTCGAGCGCTCCGCGAATTTGTTATTCCAGCTCCATTTATCTGATAAGCGAAGGCTATGGCCTGTTGCGAACTGGCGATCGAACCTACGAGGCAGGCCCTGGTGCACTCTTTTATATGCCTGCAGGGCAGCCTCATGAATGGGTCGCGGATCAGCGGGAACCCATGGTGCATATCTGCTGTTATTTTGATTGGAACTATGTGGAACGGAAGTCAGTGTTTGATGTAGCCACGCCAATCTGCTATCAATTTGACCAGTTGCAGACTAGCTTTGTCGGGCCTCTGTTTCCCTATGCCATTCCGGAAATGGTGATAGTTGATTCCCTGCGGGTGTGGATCGATCTATTTCAGAGCTTCTACAAAGCAATCGAATATACGAATGAGCGTACGTTTATGAGAAGCCTTACGGCGCAGCGAAATTTCCAAACCTTTATCGACTACTTCTTAACATACATGCTGCAAGACAGCTACGTGCCGGATCCTAGAATCAGCCATTTGCTTGACCAAATAGAAAAAGATCTGCTGAACGGAACCATCCAGCCGTTAGCTTACTATTACGAAAGCCTGCACATTAGCCGAGGGCATTTCTTTGAGATTTTCAAAAAATCGACTGGCTACTCTCCCGTCCAATATTTGAATGGGCTTCGGATCAGCCGAGCCAAAGAAGATCTGCTTCACTCGTCGCTCAGCATTTCCAAAATTGCCGAGAAGTATCATTTCAGCTCCGTCCACTATTTCTCCCGCTTGTTTCATAAGCAAACCGGACAATCCCCTCGGGACTTTCGGGCTGCGGACCCATTTGAGTAAGGGAGTAGGAGTGGGGAGTGAGGAGTGAGAAGTGCGGAGTGAGAAGTGCGGAGTGAGAAGTACGGAGTGAGAAGTGCGGAGTGAGAAGTGCGGAGTGAGAAGTGAGAAGTGCGGAGTGAGGAGTGAGCAGAGATAGGATGAGAAGAAATGAGTTGAAGCCGTGTCAGGCCTCCTCACTCTTATCTGAAGTAACATCAAACTTCTTAAGAAGAGATAACCATGGCTACCCCTGCTTGCGTAATTATTGCTAGGTATCCTTAAATCTGACGATAGTTGCCTTAGGCTAGCACAGATAAAATAGAGAAGCGCAGCTAATTACCGCGTCCTGTGATGGTACAGGGGCGGTATTTATGCGTAGTGGAGAGATTCCCTAGACGAAGAAGGAAGGTGATGAATAACGTTGCAAGTCAAGATTAGCTAGCGATTAGTAGTGAACAGATTGCATGCATGAATCGGATCAACCGCACTTCTTTTCGACGTAAGGTGATGGAGAAGAATAAACAGGAGGTTGTTTATGAAAACAAAAGTGATGCTGTTAGTACTAGTTCTTTTTATGATGATGGGATCTGTGGTCGCGTTTGCTGCACCTAAAATCAATACGTTTGAACGGCCTGCAAGGGGAAGCGCTTACAACTTATCACAATGGGGGTTAGATGGTTGGAGTGCCCCTTGGGATCTCGGGATGAGCACGCGCACTTGGATTGACGGCTATAACTTTAACCACTCGGGTGGCCAATCGCTTCGCGTGTTTTATCCGCAAGGGCAGATCGATCCGCAAAACTCTGGCGCTCAAGCGCCATTTACGGTAACGCCAGGTCAGGAATACTACTTGTCCTACTGGGTGCGGTTTAGCAGCGATTTCAGCTGGGGGACGACGGAGCATGCTGGCAAATTAGGGCTCGGGTTAGCCGGCGGTGCTGCTTGCTCGGGCGGGCAGGAATGCACGGGCTACAACGGATTCAGCTCACGGATGATCTGGCGCGCTGGCGGCCAAGCCGCGATCTATTACTATCATATGGACGATGCTGGACAATACGGGGACTACGCTGTTTTGAAAAATAACGGTGCTGACATCATTTACCCAAAAGGTTCATGGGTCAACATCGTCCAGCGCCTCAAAGTGAACACCGTTACCGGCGGAAACGCCAATCCGGACGGTGAAATTCAAATCTGGTATAACGGCGTCTCGGCGGCCAATATTACAGGCTTACGCTTCGTACGTAATACCGATTTAGTGGATAAAGCGTACTTCTCCTCTTTCTTTGGTGGCGCTACCTCTGCATTCGCACCTCAAAATGACTCTTACGTCTGGTACGATGACCTTAAGGTTTCCACGAATCGCTCCGAAATTTGCGAGCTCGCTGTCGGCGGCTGCTATAACCGGACTTTCCAGGCGGAAAGTTATTCGTCCATGAGCGGTGTCATGACCGAAACCACCCCTGATACAGGCGGTGGACAGGACGTCGGCGGGATCGACAGTCAAGATTGGATTGCATTCAGCAATGTAAATATCCCGACAGCAGGCACTTACTTGGTCGAATATCGCATAGCATCCCCCAATAACAATGGGAAGTTATCACTCGACATCAACTCGGGCGGAACTGTTCTAGGCGAAATTAACATCCCCAATACCGGAAGCTGGTCAAGTTATCAAACCGTTTCCCATCAGGTTCAAATTCCTGCCGGCACGTATCAGTTCGGCCTCTATGCTGTAACTGGCGGTTTTGATATCAACTGGTGGAAGATTACGAAGTTGTATTAGTTTGTGTGCGGCTGCGCAGGGGTAAGTTGATTATTACTGCTTCTCACAAGATAGCCGGATTCTCCGGCTATCTCTTCACGCTTTGCCTCTGCTTCTCACGAGTAGCTGGATTTTCCAGCTTTCTCTTCACGCTTTGCCTCTGCTTCTCACGAGTAGCTGGATTTTCCAGCTTTCTCTTCACGCTTTGCCTCTGCTTCTCACGAGTAGCTGGATTTTCCAGCTTTCTCTTCACGCTTTGCCTCTGCTTCTCACGAGTAGCTGGATTTTCCAGCTTTCTCTTCACGCTTTGCCTCTGCTTCTCACGAGTAGCTGGATTTTCCAGCTTTCTTGTCACAGATTGCCTCTACTTCGCACAAAATAGCTGGATTCTCCAGCTATCTTTTCACGCATTGCCTCTGCTTATCACAAATTAGCTGGATTTTCCAGCTTTCTCTTCACGCATTGCCTCTGCTTCGCACGAGTAGCTGGATTTTCCAGCTTTCTCTTCACGCATTGCCTCCTGCTTCTCTCGAGTAGCTGGATTTTCCGGCTATCTCTTCACAGATTACCTCTGCTTCTCACGAGTAGCTGGATTTTCCAGCTATCTCTTCACGCATTACCTCTGCTTCTCACCAGTAGCTGGATTTTCCAGCTATCTTTTCACGCATTGCCTCTGCTTCTCACAAGTTAGCTGGATTTTCCAGCTTTCTCTTCACGCATTGCCTCTGCTTCGCACGAGTAGCTGGATTTTCCAGCTTTCTCTTCACGCATTGCCTCCTGCTTCTCACGAGTAGCTGGATTTTCCAGCTTTCTCTTCACGCTTTTCCTCTGCTTCTCACTAGTAGCTGGATTTTCCAGCTATCTCTTCACTAATTACCTCCCCTCCGCACAAGTTAGCCTGATTCTCCACCTATCTCCCCCCGGATCCTCTGCTGAACATGAAGTTAATTTGTTTCCCCACTATCTCCACTCTCATAGAACAAGCATAACTAAAAGCCCAATTGCCACGGCAATTGGGCCTTTCTTTTATCATAGCGGTTCACTGCCATTTCGCAGCGTCATTCGGGTTCCTTCTACTTCGGTCTATCAACGACTACCTACATCGCTGATAGCATCCTTATTTCTTCTGAGCCTGCAACAACCGCACAATCACGGTAATCGCCTCTGCACGGGTAACGATACCCAACGGGCCGAACCGGTTCTCCGCGTACCCTTTCATGAGTCCCGCTTTTTGTGCAATACCTACAGCATTCAAAGCCCACGATGGAATCTCAGATGCATCCGCAAATGTCACTTCTGCGCTTGATGTCACCGCCGATGCGCCAAGCACATTCGCCAGCACAACAGCCAATTGAGCTCTCGTTAATTGTTCACTCGGGCGAAAGCTGCCGTCTCCGTAGCCGCTGACTACATTGGTTTTGGCGGCTAGCGCAATCGCCTGCTTGGCCCATTCACCAATCGTTTCGCAATCCGTGTAACTCGGCAACTTCTCCGGCCCCGCATTCGGGTGCAGCGCATTCATCAGCATCACGATGAACTCCGCCCGCGACACGAATTGATTCGGCTTAAACGTGCTGTCCTCGTAGCCATGTACAATGCCAGCTTTCAGCGCTGTCCGAATATCCGCCTCTGCCCAATGCCCCGCTATATCGATCAAATTCAGCTTGGTATCGACCACTAGCTCTTTCCCCGGCACTTCTTCCGCTTGATTCACAGCAAATACCGCATATTTGGTAAAATGATTCACATCTACGGTAATTTGATTCCCATTAACCTTTCCGCCAGGAACTTCTACCCACACTTTTTTAGCTTCGTCAAAATAGAATACGGCTGCTCTCTGGTCAGACTTCAAGCTCGCTGCATCAAAAGCAAAAGTTAACGTGATCGGCTTACTGAAGTTTTCCGTGAAATTTTTCAAAATCTCAAAAATCGGACTGGCTAGCACGTCTTTACCTGTTAGCAGTTTCGTAGTATCTACTAATTTGTCAATCGTGACCTTCAGTTCTTTCCCTGAAGCATCCGCCGGGATGGTTACCGTGACCTCATTGTTCAAACTCACCTCGCCCGCTTTACCTAAAGGCAATGTCAATTCACCATTTTTCGAGATAATGGGAAGGTTGCTTGATGGTGTTGTTCCACTATCACCAGGCACAGTTGGCTGAGCATCACGTGTTACGGTTACCGTATAGGTCTTGCTGCTGCCGTTCTGTGCGGTCACAACGATTGTGATTGGATTCGCACCCACACTTAGGTTAATCCACCCACTTGCTTGACCGCTGGCTATTGGAACGCCATTCACCGTCATCATAGAATGACTATCATATACATCCGCTGTTACCGTGAGACGCGATACTGGATACGCCACACTAGAAACATAGGTCGTTATGCCAGTGGCAAATCCAGGAGATATCGTTCCACTAGACAACGTAATCCCGCTCAAATCCGCATTGCTGCTAATGATTGGCACTACAGGCGCACGGTTGACTGTGATTTGATACGGATTCATGGCAATGCCATCCTCCGCAGTGACTTGAACCACAATAACATTCGCCCCTACTTGTAAGTCGGAAGCATTGTACGTATACACATCACTCGTTACTGTGCTGTAAGTCGCACCTGTAACCGTCAGCGTTTGCTTTGCATTTGCTTTGGTTACAGTCACATTGAGACTGCTGACGCTATTGGGTACATCCACACTGTAGTCAAGTTGTGCAGCGTCAAAAGCCAACTCACCTTGATCTACAGTTAGGCCTGCCAGCAAAGCATCATGACTAATCACAACAGGAGGCGGAGGCACCTGAACACTCACCATGACAAATCCGTTATCCTTCGTGAAAGGTACTTCTACGCCGTTCCACAGCACCTTCGTCGTTGCAGGAGCGTACGTAACTGTTGTCATACTGCTGATACCTGACTGAACATCTGCAGAAAGGCTCAACTCATCCGCGTTCACGCTAGGCGTAATCGCAACGTTCTCCGTTGCATAGTTCTTGCCGTCAACGAAATAGTATTGCAGTTGACCCACTGCTTCCTTCGCACTATTCGAGTAAAATAATTGCTTACGGCCGTCTTTCAGATTCACCACAATGTGAGTGGCATCCGTTCTACGCACGTTCTCAATTTTACTTGCACCTTTGTAAGGCTCAAGCACGCTGACGAATTGCGCATTGTTGCCATAGACCCGATTAACCACCGTAGGGATATAGGCGTTCGTGTCATTGCCCGGTCCTGGGGCTTCACCTACGATCATTGTAGAAGTCGTGCTCGGAGAACTCGTTAAGCTGAAAAGCTTCAACCCATTCCCGTTCACAGTCTTCCAAGCACCATCCCACTCACCGGAAAGCTCTTTGGATGTACCATTTCGGAAGTACGAGGTTGCATCCTTCGTGCCGAGTGGACCTGCAAACGTATCCATGGTCGTTCCAGATGTGAATGCACCGATACCATGTAAGATCCAATCATACTGACGACTAGTGGCCGACTCCACTGAAAATAAATCGATCATGTAATCCTTCGTTACAGCAACGGTTCGCTCATAGCGATCCATACCCAGATAGGCTTTACTTGATGTATTGGTCATGATATTAAATGGAGCCGATTGCATGAATAACTTCGTTGGTTCATAGACTTCAACATTGTTGACAGCAGGAATTTCCTGCGTATTACCATCCACCATAACGGTGTTATGAGCAAAAGTCTTCTTGTAATACTTCTCGTACATCGAATTGCTATACGGTGGAATTCCGAGGTCAGGAGCTAATCGCTCTCCTTCTCCGAAAATTTCCAAATGCAGCTTATCCGGATGTCCATGATATCCGCCATGCAAACCATAATCAACGAGCGCATACAGCTGATCATTCCCCGTACCCGATCGCAATACCGAATGGCCGATCCCTGTAAAATTGATACTAGAAGATGGCAATTCACCACCCGTTGGAATAACATCCTTTCCGTAGAACACCGCTTGTTCGCCCACAATGCCTGTACTCGTATTGCCTGGCACGATGAAACCTCCACGCACACGAGCCTTATCCACGTAAAGTTTGTTCAGCAAGGCACCATAAACAGCATCATCGTACTGCGCGTACACGCCCTCATAATCCATCGGCACGACTCTGCCCGGTGCCCCTAAATTCGTCGGATATTTACCCGAATCATTCCCATTAATAATGCCCAGGTCAGGGAATGCATACTGCAACGTAACATCAAATGTCTTCTTAAAATTTGCATTCGCAAACAGATCGTAGCCCATGCTCTTCAAAGCTTGCGCATGGAAGAATAACGCCGACTGCGCATAGAAGTGATAACCGATGGCCCCTTCATACCAGAAACCATCCGACAACACACTGTTTGCCATCTGGAAATTAAATCCGCTTCGTCCCAGAACCGAGAAATCCATCAGCGTCTTATCTTCTAACACCGCTCCTATGGCGCCAATTGCTGCGTTATGCCACGTTTGCCAGTTCGATTTACCGACATCGTAGCCTTGCAGGGTCTTCGCCGAAGGGGCAAACAAGTTTTGTTCCACATTGTACTTCTCGGCAGCATTAAACAACCCGCTTGGTTCAATCAAATCGTAGGCTTGTACGAGTTCAATCATTTGAACCGCTTCATCCAGCGATTGGTAGTAGAGCTTCCCATTTAACGCCTGCAGCGAATAGCTTGGATACAGCTCTGCATAATGGAGCAGCATATCTTTAGCTTTCTGCGCGTATCTCACATCACCACTCAGCGAATAGGTAATCGCAAGATTTCGAATGGCTTCGATGTTCACCGTATGGGCTGTAAAGCGCCATCCGGCATCTAGATCTTCTCCAGTAAGCCACGTGCCGTCCGTTGGACACTGGTGCTCATGCGGTTTATCATAGTCGAACACTAGCGGTGTATCCCCGCAGACGTATAACGTACTCTCCCCTGCTGGCTTGGAAGGGTAGTACACCACTTTATTCAACCATTCATCTGCTTTGATTTTGATCGCATCGAGATAATCCTTGGCCCAGCCAAAGCTTTGAACTTTGGCCTTAGCCTCATCCAACTGCGTTTGCGATGCCATAATATATGGATGCTGCTTCGTCGCCACTCTAGACGACCCAACCTTTACGTTCAATTCAATCGATACTTCCTTGCCGCCTTGCAAAGGCTTAACCGTATAGATCGCCTTCTTTGTGTCACCAGCCTGAGCAGATACGGGTACTTTCACTTCAAGGTCAACATCGGTTTCCGCGCCTTTCACCACGACAGGCGTTGCCCCAGAAACCGTCACATCGTAGCCGGTGCCAAACGTCGTCTTCGGCGTAATTTGATAAGCCGTGTCCACATCACTGATATTCTTCAGTGAGAACGTATAGTGCAGCGTACTATCTGGCAGCGCACTCTTATCGATCTGTTTGATCGAAGGCTCTACAGCATTCTTAGCTAGAGCAAAGTTATCGAAATACAGCCTGTCCGTCGGATCTGGCGCTGGATCGGAATCGTACCATTTGGGATGAATAATAATTTGGTGGAAATTCGCCAGGTCTGCTAATCCCGTGGAATTTAGCATTTTGTTAAAAGGGATTTCAACCTTCTTCCATCCGGTCCAATCCACGTAAAAAGAAGACATGAAATAATCGAAACCAGGATCCGGTATGTTGCATTCTAAAATGAAATATACCTTCTTATTCGATGCTTTCTCCGAATACAACCAAAATTCGATTTGGTCATTTTGTTTCCATGGTGCAGTAATACCGGTGATGTTGATCGCCGTCGTCGGATCCGTCCATCGCCCTGATTTTTGACCGAGAACAGCCGGTATCGCAGTTGGCGTCATATTCGTCCACCCCGTGAACGTTTCTGTATCCCCAATGGGCACGCTAGAACTGCCGGACAGATCAATCGTGTATGCTTGACTCGTCACTTCACTCACTTTGCCTTCGAATTCCGCTTTGGTCGAGATCGTTTGCGATTGATTAATCAAGAATGGCGTAGTATACAGCTTGTAATCAGTATCTACACCTTCCACTTTATAATAAATTGCAGCGCCTGCCGTTTCCGACGTCAACGCGATGGTCTTCGCTTCCGCATAGGTGCCTGCAGGAGGATTAGCAACCACATTTTCAACGTAATCGTGATATACAAACGTGTAGGTATAAGTCGTCTCTTCACTATCCACATTCGTAATAGACGATTTGGTGATGAGAGTTACATCCGTAGTTAGCGTGAGAGGTGTAGTGTAGAGTTGAAACCCACTATCAATGCCCACTCTTTTGTAATACATTTTGGTAAGTGCTGCTGGTGTAGATTGGCTAGATAGATTTACCGTTACTTTATTGATGTATTCACCAGAGGGCTTATCCGCAATGGCTGGCATCACTGTGCCCGTATTCGTTAACCGAAGATCGTCTAAGTAAATTTGCAGGCCCATGTCGAGCGTTGTTCCCGAAACGGCTGCTTGATCGAAACGCACATAATCCAGTGATCCCCAGTTATTTAAAGAATCGATGCTTTTCTGTGTTTGTACAACATTAAGCGGAACCTCAATTTCCTTCCAGCCCGTCCAATCTAGTGGGACTCTGTAATAGTAATAATTACTCGTATCCCCTTTCATGAAAAATCGAATCTGAATCGGTTTATCCGCTTGATCACCCGTTCTCGCCTTGACGGAATAGGCCCACACTTTCAGCGTGCTATAACCTTTTAGATCTACATTTGGCGCTAATTTCGGATAAATAAGTGCAGAACCTGCCACATCGGCCCCATTGTTAAAAGCTAATAACCACTTCTTCGAGCCTGTGCCTTCCTTAATATATTGCGGATCTGTATTGGCAATGACTGCCACACCTGCGGTTCCAACCGTATCACCGGTCGCGTTCGTCGCCGAATCCATATTATTCAGCTGCGTTGAAATGGGGAATGATGGCACCGCAGCATCCACGGCTTGTGGGACAACGAATAGGGGAAACATGCTTACAAGCAGTAGTGCAGTCAGCATCATTGACATTCTTTTCTTAAAGACATGCAGGGACATCACACTATCCATCCTCTCTATTATGAGATAATACAAAGCCCCGCTAGTCTCAGGCGGGGCCGTAATCGGTGCTGCTTTTACATGTAACCTTATTTGACTGCTGCTTTCGCACGTTTGTCGGCATTCTTGTAGATATTGACGATATCATCGTAGCCTAGCTTCTTCTGTTCATCCACGAATTTATCCCACTCACTGAAGCTGCGTGTGCCCATAATGAATTTCGAGAAGTTCTCATCACGATTGGCGTTGAGGGAATCACCCTTTGTATCTAGAATTTGTTGCTCTTCCAGCGTAAATGCCAACGTACTGTTCTTCTCACCATCGTATTTCGGAGCTTCTTTGTAAGCTGCTTGCAACTCTGGTGAAGACACTGAAATATGCGCGTTGAAATCAAACCACGTATACGCACCGTCCGTAGACAAGCCCGTTTTCTTTCTCAAGTCCGCGATATCGGCATATTTCGTTGTATAGGCATTGCCACTAGCCGTGTCTCCTTCTTTCCCCCAGCTAACCAGCTTCCTGCCTTCTTCGGAATAAAGGAAATCGATATACTGCATCACTTCTTTAATTTTGGTCGATTTAGACGAAACCATGAAGCCCTCTTCCGTCACTGCGGTAAATGCATTCTTACGCGGTCCACCTGCCCAACCTGCTGGCGGAGCCATATAGTTCATTGTGAATTGCGGGTTGTCCTTGCGCAGCGCACTGTTATAGAAATCGATACGTCCCATGTAATCTAATGTGATGAAAGCACGATTCGTGGAGACGATATCCTGCCACATTTTCGTATCGATGGTCAAGAAGTCTTTCGGAATCAAGCTTTCCTTGTAGAATTTGTTCAAATACGTCAGCATCGTCTTGTAATCATTCTGAATCGGCGCGTATTTCCAATCTTTGGATGCACTGTCATAGAACACGGAAGCTTTACGTTTCTCTACCTCAGCAGGCACATTGAAGCTCGCTCCGAAATCAAAGAGATAACGCAAGCCATTACGGAACGTCAACGGATAGCTGTCTGGATATTCAGTTTTCAGCTTCTTCAATACATCATACAGTTCATCCCAATTGGTTGGAGCTGCCAAACCGAGTTTCTTAAATACATCTTCCCGATACATCCATGTACGACGGTTAGACTCACCTAAGCCTTGGTTAGGGAATTCATACATTTTACCATCAGAGGAAAGTACGTTTTGTGCCTCCGCTGGGTACTTCGCCATCCAAGCTTTGAGGTTCGGCATATCTTTTACATAATCAAGAATGTTAACTAATGCACCTTGCTGCCCAAATTTATCAGCCAACGCCTTCGTTTGTGTCCACATCAAATCCGGCATATCGCCAGACGCCACTGTCATGCTTAGCGCATCCTCAAGAAGGTTGCCTGGCGGCAATTGAATGTCCAGCTTTACTCCTGTCTTCTCCGTTAAATAGGACCATACTTTCCAGTTCGCGTCATACGGCCAGCTTGGGTTGCTGTAGTCTAGGAACTTGAACGTTTGTGCTTTGGGTACTGAAGATGATGATGAGGCTGCAGCTGTCGATGCTGCGGATGGACTTGCTCCGCTGTTGTCTTTGGAACAGGCACCCATAACTAAACTCATGCTCATCATTGTTGCTAACAATACGACCGATTTCTTCTTCATACGTTGCCCCACTCTCCCTAATTTGGTTCGAATTGACTTCCCCTCACGCTTAGCTTACTTATGCTGAACGTCCTCATGCTGCTGAGCTTGCTTCCTTACCAGCCCTGCTTCCCATCTTTCTTATGCTTCTATTTTAACCTTTGATCGACCCAATGAGTGCTCCTTTTGCAAAATACTTCTGCAGGAACGGGTAGACCATAAGGATGGGAACCGTTGTAATAATAATGGTTGCGTATTTAATCGATTCATCCACGATGAGGCTGTCGCCGCCGATGTTCCCAGCGCCTGTCCCCTGCCCTTGAAGAACCATGTTGCGCACAATGATTTGTAATGGAAACAAGTTGGCATCTCGCAAGTACAAGAGGGCGGAGAAGAAGTTGTTCCAAATTGCTACGCCATAGAACAATCCAATCGTTGCCAGAATCGCTTTAGAAAGCGGTAACACTAATCGGAAGAAAATACCGATATCCGTAAGTCCATCTATTTTGCCCGACTCCTCGACTTCCTGCGGGATACCTGCAAAGAACGTACGCATCACGATGATGTTCCACGAACTGACCGCTGTAGGCAAGATCATCGCCCAAATGGTATCGATGAGGTGATAGCTTCTGACAACTAGAAACGTTGGAATCATCCCACCGCTGAAGAACAGCGTAATGACGATCATGACCATGAAGCCACGGTGAAACAGCATATGTTTCTTAGAAAGGGCATACGCCCCTGCTGCGCTGACCAGCAACGAGATCGTTGTGCCGAGCACCGTATAGAAAATCGTGTTGAGATAGGCCCGCCCGATTTCCGGCTTTTCAAAGACCGCTGCATAGGTGTGCAGATTGAAATCTTTCGGCCACAGAAATACCTGACCCTTCAACACAGGAACGACACCGCTGAACGAAACAGCAATCATATAAACAAATGGATACAGACAAGATAGAACGACTAACAGCAACATCCCATACAACACAACATCAAACAGACCAAATTTAGGTTTCATTGTCGAGCTCTCCTTTCCTCACCACAAGCTTGTCTCACTCGTCCTGCGGCTAATCCAGTTTGCGGTTAATATGAAAATGAGATTGATAATACTCGTGAATAAATCAATCGCAGTCGCATAGCTGTAATTCATGGACTGAATACCTGTCCGGTAGACATAAGTGGAAAGCACATCGGCCGTCGCATAAATGGACGGATTTTGCATTAGAAGCACCTTTTCGAAACCGATATCCAAGACATGTCCAATGTTCAAAATAAACAGAATAATGATCGCCGGTCGAATTCCGGGAAGGGTGATGTGCAGCAATTGATGTTTGCGATTCGCACCGTCAACACGTGCTGCCTCATATAATTGCGGATCGATGGCGCTCAGCGCAGCCAGGTAAATGATTGTTTCCCACCCGACATGCTGCCAAATCTCAGACAAAATGTAGATAGCACGGAAATAATGCTGATTCTGCATGAAATTAATAGAGTCATACCCCAACCATTCGATAACGTTATTGATGAGACCGCTTGTTGGTGAAAGAAAGAGGAACATCATACTCACGACAACAACGTTAGAAATAAAGTGAGGTAAATAACTGATCGATTGAACGAACCGCTTGAGAACAGCTCGGCGTACCTCATTGAGCATTAACGCCAGAATGATCGGCGCCGGGAAACCGAAGATAACTTTCGTTACACCAAGGAGAACCGTATTCTTCAGCAGCTTTAGAAAATCAGGACTATGAAAGAAGAGTGAGTAATATTTGAGACCAACCCAATCACTTGCCCATACGCCCTTAAAGGTGTTGTAATTCTTAAATGAAATTAAAATTCCGAACATCGGCACATACTTGAATAACAGGTAGTAGATGAGTGCCGGCAAAAATAAGAGCAATAAATACTTACTGTTATGCCATCTCTTTTGGAAATGCGCCATTGCTTGACCTCCAGTCTGAATATCGTGTCTATGCAACAAACTTTAAGGTAACAACAGTAACTGAACAATGAGTCATACTTTCGATTCCTCTCTCTTTTCCGATTCTCCGAACATTGACGTATTTTCTTAAGGAATGTTAACTATCATGACGCTTAACAAAATGGCGTTCTTAAGCCGGCAGGCTCAACATTTGAGCCATTTCTTAGCGTTCCCCTGCCTTCATTTAGGCCCCGAACATGAAAATGGAAAACTTTCCGAAACTCTGAGTATTGAATGTCACCTAGTCTGACGTGATATACTCAGTAAGGTAAAGACCCGCACAGAAAGGAATGACACGATGAAATGGTTGACACGATTTTCGACAAGAATCCAAAACCAAGTATCTCTGTTCTACACCTTGCTCTTCAGCTTCATCGCGATTATTCTGCTGCTCGTTTCGATTAACACATGGTCCTATTCTTTCTTTCGCGATAAAATCAAGGACGAGATCATCGTGAACAGCGGGCTTAACTTGAACACGACGGTTGCGAATTATGAGAAGCATCTCAAGCTGATTCGCAGCTTCATGGTCGGCTATCTCTTCAATACAGATACGGAAATTCTTAAGAACGGGAACCCCTTATCCCACTACGATATCGTCATTAAAGCGCAGAATGACCTGCAGCACTCCCTAAACAATTCATTTCTCTATTTGGACAATATTATTTACTATTTCAAAGATAGCGGCTTCGTCATTGAAAGAGATGGCACGCGGAGTACCGAGACGATGTTTAGCAAGTTCTATTCGCAGCCTACCTATTCTGTGGATTTTTGGAACAAACAGGTCGAGAGCTCTCAAAGTTTTCAAATCTATCCTTCCGCCCAATTCAGTTCTGTGACTGCCTTCGAGCAGAAGCCGATCGGGAATTTAATGCCGATTCTCATCAAAAGCACCTATGATACGAATTTTGCCTTTATTGTGTTATTAAAGAGCTCAGTGGTTTATGAAGCGTTCCATCAACCACTTCAAGACAGCCAGCTCGTCATTATGGATGGGAATCATGATATTGTCTTTTCCTCATCTGGTGATGCTTTGCTGCCAGCCCAAATCCGTACCAAATCCGGCACTGGCTACATGAATATCAAGAATACCTATTACTTCTACCGGACCGGTGCAGAGACTGGTTTGACTTATATCGAGATTGTGTCTGACAAAGGACTTACCGCACAGCTTCATCGGCTTAATCTCAATATGATTGCACTTATTTTACTGTCACTCTTCATTAGCCTTGCCGTTTCGTATCTGATCGCAAAGCGATTCCATAATCCGCTGGCTAATTTGCTCAGCTCGATAGAATCTCAACATGCGTTAGGTCTCCCTGGGATGAAAAATAGCCGGATTAAGGAATTTAATCTCTTACATAACACACTGAACCAGCTATCTCAGTCCAATCATGCGTTTAACCAAGATCTGCGCTCCAAGAACACCTTACTGCAGCAATTTGCTTACATGACTCGGTTAAAAAAGCTAGATGGCTCGGGTGCCCGATTGCTGACATCCATCGATGCGAATAAACCTTACCGGCTTATTCTTTTTCAAATTGAGTTTAAAGAACGCTTCCTAACGGAAATTTCCAATGCGCAGCAACGAATTTTCAATACCTATAAAGAAATTATCGATGCCCATTTCTCGCATGTATTCAGTGATTCCTTGACCTTTCAGTTAGAAAAGGATCAGATTCTTTCCATTCTCTTCCTGGAGAACGAGCAGGGTGAGTCGCATTTTGACGAGCTGGATGCCCTTGTGAGCATGCTGGAAATCGATGCTGAATATTGCAATTTCACCATCTCACCAAGTCCCGTACGCAAGCATGCGTCTGACTTCGTCGAGACCTATCAGAATGCGCTGGATCTGATTAAGCAACGTCGTCTTGGCGAGGGCGTTCAGCTCATCACCAAATGGATTGCACAGCCGGCTCTGATGATACCGACACCTGCTGAGGAGAGTGAATTGACCGCTAATTTGCAGGCTGGGGCTGACACGATTACTATTCCTTTAGTGCATAAGCTTCTGGATCAGCTGGCCAAAGCCGGCGCATTATCTCATCAATTCCATGATTTCTCCCGAGATGTCGTGAACAAAACAATAAAGACCCTATATGCTCTCAATATACCGATCAATGCCCTCGTAGACAGGGGCTCACCTTATGATCAATTGAAGGCTTGTTATACACTTGAACAGTATAAAACGTTCTTTCAAGGCTTCCTGACACGTTCCGCCGACGCGATTAAAGAGAAAAAATCCGAAACCGACGTCATGACGAAGTTCGTCATGGAGTACGTGGAATCGAATTTTGGTGATGATCTGTCCTTGGATGCGATCTCGGCCAAGCTCGGCATTACAGGGCCATATCTGTCTACGTATTTCAAAGAGAAGACAGGCACGAATTTCAGCGATTACATCTTCGCCGTTCGGATGAATAAATCGATGGAAATGCTGCGCGATACAGATTTAAAAATCCAGGAAATCGCTTCGCTTGTCGGCTATTTCACTGCCGCTTCCTTCAATCGCGTCTTCAAGCGGCATACCGGGATTACACCAAGCGAATTCCGCAGGCTCAATAACAAATGGCATGAATAACAGCGAATGACGTAGTAAATTGAAGATAAAATGACAATGAGGGAGCTGATTCGCCTAAACGGCGTTTCTGCTCCCTCATTAACTTACTTCTAATCGATATACTTCTCATACTTCGCATAGCTTTTCCAACGGGTATACCCTAGCTTCCCGTAGAATGCAATGAAAGGTGTCGTGTCGATCACCATGCGCCGAATGCCTCGCTCCAGCAAATAATGAACAGCCGCTTGTACGATCGAAATGCCGTACTTATAGCCGCGGAAGCTCTCGTCAATGCCGAGGGGCCCGATCCCGCCGAGCTCATCTTGGAAGAGCGCTGACCAATATATATTTTGCGCCAGCAAAGGAGATTGCGCATCGTTGATTCGGCAGAAGCCAATGATCGCCCCTTCCCGTTCTAACAAAACAAACTCCCTGCCTGTTCCGCCTCGTTTCCAATAATCTCTATGCTGGTAGTCCCACGTTCCTGGGAAGCAACGATGCATGAAGGCTGTTAAGGCTTCTTGATCACTTGGCTTAGCTACTCGGAAGGTTGCTTCTGCAACGTCAGGTAATCCTACCTCCTCACCCTCGTGATAGGCATTCAGCAGATCATGGGCTTGTTCGCTGAAGAGATACGCCCGCTTCTCGAACCATCTCTTCGCCTCTGTGAGTTCGTCAGGAACCCCTGGAAACAATCGACTGTGCAGATCGTTACCGAGCAAGATTCGCCGAGCCCCTGCGTTCCGCAGCGCTGCTTCGGCCCTAAAGAGCAAATCGCTCCCGATCCCGAGCCGCCGCGTATCTGGATCTACAAAGAGTACCTGAATCCACCCCATGTCAGGGCGGATTCCAAAGCGCTCCGATTCCTCGCGCGCGATTTTGGAGACGACGAAGCCGATGACCCGCCCCGTCTCTGCATCACTCACCACCCATGACCCCTCGCGCAGCCAGTTGCGATCCTCTACGATATTCTGCTGCAACAATCGGAGTCTCATTGGAAACGAGGCTGCCAATTCTTTATTCCAGAGCATCAACATTTCGCTCAGATGTTTCTCTTCCATTCGTTCGAAGTTCATAGAGCTCCCCCTCTTCGTTATATAGGACTATACGGCTCATTACGTGCCCTCTAAGAGAAATATAGAATATTACGACAAGTTCGCCTATAAGCAAATCTTTCGAACGTTTGTAGATGATTAGAATTGGAATAAAATACCAAATAAAAAAACTGTTCCCTAAGCAGATCTAGCTACTTTGGGGAACAGCCTTTTATGCAACGCCTATTGATTTCCGTTGCTCTTCTGTGCCGCGGCTGCTTTCAGCAAAACCGTCACAGCCTCAGCTCGTGTTGCGCGATCTTGCGGCGCAAATTGGTTAGCGCCCTTGCCTTGCATGATGTCCGCTTGCAACACCGCAGCAACGCTGCTTTTTGCCCATAATGGAATGTCCTTATCATCTGTAAAATGCGTAGCTGCATGCCCTTCGACTCGCTTGCCTAGGGTGCCTGCAATGACTACGGCCATCTCTGCCCGCGTAATCTCAGCGTTCGGACGAAAACTGCCATCGTCATAGCCGCTCATCCAGCCTTCTCGTACTGCGAGCGAGATCGCTTTTTGCGCCCAGGCATCGATAGCTGCGCCATCTGTAAAATTCAGCTTGGCACCTTCTCCTTGCGTCTTCAGCGTGTTCATCAGCATGACTGCAAATTCCGCACGCGTTACAGCACGATTTGGCTTGAATGTACCATCCGGATAACCCGAAACGATGCCATCCTCCACCGCTTGCTTAATCCTTGCCTCTCCCCAGTGTCCAGCTATATCACTAAAATTCGCTGGTATACCTGCCGCTTGACCCACTGCGAATACGGCATATTTCGTAAAATGGTTCACAGTTACGGTGATTTGATCTCCATTGATCGTACCGTTAGGAACCTCCACCCACACTTTGTGAGCTTCGTCATAATAGAATACCGCTGCTGTTTGGCCGCTTTGCAATTTAGCCTTGTCGAAAACGAAGGTCAGCGAGATCGGCTTACTGAAATTCTCTGTAAAGTTTTTGAGAATCTCAAAGATGGGACTCGCTAGAACTTCCTTATCCGTGACCAGCTGTTGTGTATCCAACACTTTGTCTATCGTAATCTTGAGTTCTTTGGCTGAAGCATTCGCCGGGATCGAGATCATCATCTCTTGATTCAAACTAACTTCGCCCGTTTGACCAATCGACAACGTCAAGGTCCCATCAGTCGAGGTAACTGTTGTTTGGATTGGCTGTGTTGGATTGTTATCAACTGGGACAACGACTGGTGTACTGTCGCCACGCGTCACTGTCACCCTATATGTCTTGATGCTCCCATCCTCCGCAGTAACAACAAGCGTGATTGGATTGGGACCCACACGCAAGCTGATCGCTCCGCTTACTAGTCCGCTTGCTGTGGACATACCGTTCACGGCAAGCGTCGCTTTGCTGTCATATACGCTTGCTGTTACCGTCAGACGCGATATGTCATTCCCCACACTGGATGTGTAGGTTGTTGTACCGGAAGCAAAGACGGGACTAAGCACCCCGCTCGATAATAAGATACCGCTCAAGTCGGCATTACTACTAACTATCGGCACTAACGGTGCGCGGGTCACTGTCAACTGATACGTATTCGTCGTCAATCCATCTTCCGCTGTCACCTGAATATGGATTAAATTAGCTCCCACTTGTAAGCTAGGAACGCTATAAGTGTACACATTGCCCGTAACTGAAATTGTGCTGTACGTCACTCCCGTAACAGTCAAAGTTTGACTGGAATTCGCTTTGGTGACGGTCCAAAGAAGACTTGTAACCGTACTCGCCACATCTACGTTATAAGCAAGTTCAGACGGCTCAAAAGCTAATGTGCCTTGGTCAACCGTCAGACTCGACAGCAACGCGTCGTTGCTGACCCTTGTGACTTGAATCAAGTAGGTTTTCGCGGTCGTACCATCCTGTGCTGTTACGGCTACGAGAATGGTATTCGTACCTACGTCCAAAGGAATTGCTGCGCTTAGCTCTCCACTTGCAACGATCACTCCGTTTACTTTCACACTCGCCAACCCATCTGTCGCCGTTGGCGTAACTGTTAAACTGGCGATGCTATTCGGCACGCTCAGCGCGTAGCTTGTTACTGCCGCGTCTAACGTCTCGTTCCATGCTCCGCTGCTTACACGCAAGCCGCTCAAGTCTGCGTTATGGTTAGCTGCTTCCGCAGCTACAATCAGTGTGAAGGCTTTGCTCTCGCTTACTGCGCCTTTACTGATCGTAGCAGTTAACGTTACCGACGCATCACCTGCCCCATATGCAGGGCGTGTTACTGCACCTGTCGTTGGGTTAATTGCGGCATGGTTAGACACCCATACAACCGTCGTCCCGTTTATGCCGGCTGCCGGCAA
The DNA here is from genome assembly GCF_001700435.1 of Paenibacillus pectinilyticus. GTDB lineage: Bacteria > Bacillota > Bacilli > Paenibacillales > NBRC-103111 > Paenibacillus_E > Paenibacillus_E pectinilyticus. The sequence continues at coordinate 152,400 of NZ_LYPC01000026.1, read as the reverse complement.
GCCTACAGCTTGCGTTACACTTGCTGCTCCATCACTGCCGCCATATATAATTGCCAGGGCTTGCATGGCAGCGGTTACCGCTTGTTCATCCGTCTGCTCTACGATGACACGGGTTGGTAAACTTTCGTTTAACCCTATATCCGTAGCTGTTATCGTAAGCTGTGTGCCTGCTGCTTGAGCTGCAATCGGTACGGAGTAAGCTCCACCGACTCCTGCTAGTGCTGTTCCAAGCAAACTGGCCCCTGCTTTCACCTTTACCGTGGAACCAGCCTCCGCTGAACCTGTTACGAAGGTATCTACAATATTCACTGCATGCACGGAAGGTGCTGCTGGTGCTGTTACGTCGGCTGTTACCGTGACTGTCGCGGTTAGAATGACATTATTCTCCACATGCTTTGCGATAATCATAAGCGTCTTACCTACGGTTTGAACAGCAATCGGTATGGCGAACGTACCATCTGTCACAACTGCTGTTCCCAATGTACCTGCACCAGCAGTTACTGTTACCGTAGAGCCCGCTTCGGCTGTACCCGTAATCAGAGTATCATTCGCAGCTACCGTGTTCACTTCCAGCGGCATGGTTAAAGGGGATGAAACTCCTATGTTGATTGACTCACCATTGCTATCCATGAATGCCCCAGCAGCGATCTTTAAAGTGTTTCCTGAGCCAACTAACGCATCCTTAAAGTTGACTTCAAGTATGCTCATAGTAGCCGTAGATGATAGGATTTCAACTGTATCCTCCGCGCCTAGCGCTTTGTAGGCTGCGTCGCCTGCTCTTCTAACCGTAATCTTACGCTTCAACTCATCTAAAGTGCCAGCCTGGATGGCATATGTAGGAAAGGTAACCGTCACCTTGTTATGGCTTCCTCCTACGACTGAATTCACTGCACTATCCAGCTGGACAGCACGGTAGTAACACCTTTTATACGTGCCAGAAGCAGGATCCATACCACCGAAATTATCTCCATCACACACGATACCATTCGTAACGACTTTCGATAAATAGCCATAATTAGCCGGTACTGCAGGTGCGCCTGTTCCCCAATATCTCACTTCTTTCGTTCCAGAAAAGGGACAATTGCCATTCTCTGCTGCACAATATGTCCAATCAAAAGTGCCATCTGGTGCAGTGGGTAACAAGGATAATAAGGCTGTAATCGTAATGTTGATTGCCAGACCATTGCTATCTTTGAACGCCCCAGGAGCTAACTGGATGGTGTTCCCTGAACCAACTAGCGTGCCCTTGAAATTGATTTCAAGCGTAGTCGATTCAGCTGTCGATGTTGGATTCGCAACCGTATCTTCTGCATCTAGCGCTGTGAAGGTGGAAGCACCTGTTTTTTTTATCGAAATTTTACTCTTCAAATCTGCTAAAGATCCCGCTTGAATGGCGTACGTATTAAATGTAAAAGTTACTTTCGTGTTGAGTGCGCTAACCGCTGTCTTCACGTTATTATCAAGCTGGATATCCCGATAGTAACACCTTTTCGTCGTGCCAAATGCAGGATCAACTTTACCGAAAGCAGCTTTGGAACAAGCCGTAACGTCCGTTGCAAATAGGGATCTAAATCCGTAATTAGCGGGTACCGCAGGCGTACCGATTCCCCAATATCTCACTTCTTTTTTACCGGTGAAGCTACAAAATTGGCCATCTTCTGCACAATACGTCCAACTGAGGCTGCCGTCCGGTGCCGCGGGTAACAACGTTACAGGTAACGTCACCGACATGTCGATGGGCTGACCATCGCTATTCTTGAAGGTTCCTGAAGCGATTTGTATCACATTGTCTGCACCCACTAACGGATCTTTAAAATTGATTTCAAGCGTACTCATCATAGCCATGGATGTTGGGTTGGCAACTGTATCTTCCGTACCTAATACTCTATAGACGGTCTCACCTGTTCGTTTAACTGTAATCATATTCTTTAATTCCTCTGAAGTACCCGCCTGTATGGCATACGTATTCAATGTTATTTTCACTTTATTATTGGGTCCACTAACGACTGTCTTAACTGCACTATCCAGCTGGACGTCACGGTAGTAACACTTTTTGGACGTACCGGGTGCAGGATCGATACTGCCGAATGCACCTGTTGAACATGTCGTATAACTCGTTACGATTTGAGCGCTAAAGCCGTAATTAGCAGGTACAGCAGGTGTCCCGATTCCCCAATATCTCACTTCTTTGGTTCCCGAAAAGCTACATCCCCCGCCATCTGCGGCGCAATATGTCCAACCCGCACTACCGTCCGGTCCAAGACCTAATAGGGTTAAAGAAGATGTAATCGCTATGTCGATGGGCTGACCATTACTATCCTTGAATGCCCCAGGCGCTATCTGTATCGCATTTCCTGAACCAACTAAGCTGATCTTGAAGGTCATCTCAAGCGTACTCGATGTAGCCGTAGATACTCTATTGGCAACAACATCTTCTGGACTTAGAGCAGCAAAGGCAGTGTCACCTGATCTTTTAACGGTGATGTGATTCTTTAATTCTTCTAAAGTGCCCGCCTGTAGGGCATACGTAGAAAATGTAAATGTCACTTTATTGTTTTGTCCGCTAACGACAGTCGACACGTTGTAATCCAACTGAACATCCCGGTAGTAACACGCTTTATATGTGCCATTGGCAGGATCAGTGTTACCGAAGGCAGCCATTGTACACGCCGTACCGCCCGAAATGACTTTAGCTCGATAGCCATAATTAGGCGCTGGCGTGCCGATTCCCCAATATCTCACTTCTTTTAGCCCGGCAAAACTGCAATTCTCGCCATCCGCAGCACAATACGTCCAACCAATGCTGCCATCTGGGATAACACCTACTACAATAGACGTCACCACGATGTCGATGAGATGACCATTGCTATCTTTGAATGCGTTAGACGCAATCCGAATGGCATTCTCCGGACCCACTAACGCATCCTTAAAATTAATTTCGAATGTACTCGAAGTAGCCGTAGCGGTGACATTGGCAAGTGTATCTTCGGTATCTAGCGCCTTATAGGCAGCATCACCCGTTTTTTTAATGGTTATCTTACTCTTCAAATCTTCTAAAGTGCCCGCTTGAACGGCATTTGTGTTAAATGTGACCGTCACTTTCGAATTACTTCCGCTGATGACTGTCATCACGTTATTATCAAGCTGTACGTCACGGTAGTAACACCTTTTAGCGGATTCAGGGGCCGGATCATGATTGCCGAAGGACGCAAGGGTACAGGCCATATCTTTTGTGCTTATGCTAGATTGAAATTTGTCAGGTTGGTCCGTTGCCCAGAATCGCACTTCTTTCCTCCCTGTAAAGCTGCAATTCCCTTTTTCCACCGCACAAAATGTCCAGCCCAGGCTGCCGTCCGGTGCTGCGTCTATAGCAAGAGGCTCCTTTAGTGCAGTAGAGACCAATAGGTCTATTAGTTCGCCATTGGTATCCTTGAAAGCCTCAGGAGCGATCTGAATGGCGTTTCCCGGCCCAACTAGCGGATCCTTAAAGTTAATTTCGAGGGTACTTGAAATCGTCGTAGAGGATGGATTAGCAACGGTATCCTCAGTACCTAGCGCTGAATAGGCAGCATCTCCCGTTCGCTTCACCATAATCTTACGCTTCAAGTCTTCTAATGTACCTGCCTGTATCGCGTACATATTAAATGTAAGCGTCACTTTGTTATTGAGTCCGCTAACGACCGTTGTCATTGCACTATCGAGTTGGACATCACGGTAGTAACACCTTTTCGGAGAACCTGGTGCAGGATCATAACTACCAATAAAGTACGTTTGACAGCGCGGACTATCCGTAACATCTCTAAAGATATGACTTATAAAGCCATAATTGGGTCCTATACCCCATAACCTCACTTCTTTCGTCCCTCGAAAAGAACAATTCCCGCCTTCATCGCTACAATCCGTCCAACCCGGGCTGCCGTCTGGTCCAGTTGGTAATGACGTTATGGAAACAGTTACTGGTACATTAATCGGTTTCCCATTGCTATCCTTGAAAGCCCCAGGCGCAATTTGTATCGTGTTCTCCGGACCGACTAACGTATCCTTAAATTTGATGACAAGCGTACTCGACGTATCTGTAGAGGTTGGGTTGGCAACGGTATCCTCAGCACCAAGGGCTGTGTAGGCAGCCTCACCTGTTTTCTTCACTGTAATCTTACGCTTCAAATCTTCCAATGTGCCCGTTTGTTTGGCATACGTATGAAAGGTCAACGCCGCTTTGTTATTGGGTCCGCTCATTGTCGTCGTTACTGCACTATCCAGCTGTACGTCTCTGTAGTAACACCGTTCAACGGTCCCAAATGCAGGATCAATGCCACCGAATTCAGAAACTCTGCAAAGCGTACTGTCCGTACTAATTTTAGCTACAAAATCATAATCAGCAGGTATCGCAGGGGCACCTGTTCCCCATAATCGCACTTCTTTCGTCCCAGTAAAGCTACAACTTCCATATAGTGCAGAACAATTCGTCCAGCCAAGGCTTCCGTCTGGCGCTTCGCCTACGACAATTGACGTCACCGGTATCTCAATCGGATCGCCGTTGCTATCCTTGAATGCCTCTGGAGCTATCTGAATGGCGTTCTCCGAACCAACTAAAGCGTCTTTAAAGTTGATTTCAACCGTACTCAACGTCGCGGTAGATGTTGGATTCGCAACGGTATCTTCGGTTCCTAGGGCTGAGTAAGTTGTCTCACCTGTTTTTTTCACGGATATCTTACTCTTCAAATCATCTAACGTACCGGCCTGTATGGCATATACATGAAATCTAAACGTCACTTTCTTATCGTGCTCACTAGCCATGGACGATACTTGGCTATCCAACTGTACGTTTCGGTAGTAACACTTTTTAAACGTCCCAGAAGCAGGATCAATATTGCCGAAAGCAGCCGTTGTGCATGGTGTCCCTCCCGTCATTAATTGTGAAGTATAGCCATAATTAGCCGGCACAGCAGGTGTTCCTATTCCCCAGAAACGCACTTCCTTGGTCCCTGAAAACGCGCAGACTCCACCCTCCGCAGCACATTCCGACCAATCAGTGCTGCCGTCTGGTCCGTTAGCTAGCGCAGGTAATGTTAATAAAGACGAAAACGGCATCGATGAAACTAACATCAATCCCAATAATAAACGAATCATAAACCTTCTAAATAACACCTTCGTAGTCATATCTACCTTCACTCCTCTTATCCCTGTACATCCCTTACCTTAAACTAAGTTAAGTTTAGTACAGCCCAATAAAAGAATAATGAAAGATTCGATCATAAACAGACAAAAACCGCGCAGCGGCAGGCTTCGCGGTTTTGTCTGTTTATTTTTTATCGGTTATGCCCCGTAACATCGTGTCGTATAGCTGATTCAACTCTTCCGAAGGACGGATGCCGAGTTCTTGACTTAGCAGTCGAACATAATCGGTGTATAGTGCCGTCAATCCCTTTTTGTCACCGGTCAATTCACGTATCGTCATGAGCTGACGGATCACTGATTCGTCCAGCGGATTGCGCTCATTCAGCTTGAGCAACAGCTTCGACGCAGCGCTCGTATCTCCAAGTTGAATAAGCGAGGCAGCAAGGCGTTTGACGAAGGCGTTATAGACTTGGCCGTAACGCTCTGTTTCATGAATCGCCCACACATACGCTTTATCTCCGAACAGATCGCCTGTATACAACCGTTCAATTTGTAGAGCTCTCTCCATATTTTCCACGTCAAATGATGACAGTTCCTCCACTTGTTCAGCAAAGGCCACGTAATCGAGAACACAATCATTCAATTCAAGCGCATAGCCATCGTTCTCCGAACGAACAACTTCGCGCATGCCCAGTGGTTCCAACGATTTGCGCAATTGATACACGGTTGTATTCAAATAGCTCTCTGCACCCGCCTGCTCCATGCCCCCGAAAATATCCGCCACGAGCTTAGAACGAGGAATACGTCTGCCGCGATATAGCAAAAGGTAGGCGAAAAGCTCCGTGCATTTGCGTGAAATCCACTTCACGCGACGGCCCGTGTCATTACTTACAACAACGTCTCCGAGCGCCGTTATGATGTATCTTTGAATATTTTGAGAAGCAGCCGTACCTTGAAGCGATGCCGCGTGGTGAAAAGCCCGCCAATTCATGAGCGCCCGTTGTACCGTCCGCTGCAGCCTCTCCTGGGACACCGGCTTGATTAAGTAGTCCACCACCGAGAGCTCATAAGCTTCTAGCGCGAAATCCTTATGTGAGGTGACAAAAACAACTTGAATGGCAGAGCCAGCAGCTTCCAGTTTGGCAGCGATGGCCATCCCATTCTCGCCTTTCATCGCGATGTCCACGAAAGCTAGACCGATGTCTGTATGCTCCTCTAAGAAGTCGGCTGCCGACTTCGTATCTGTGAACGCACCCGCTACCTGAACCTCGGGCAGCTTATTTAACATTTTGCTCAGAATCAAATGCATGGTCGGCTCATCGTCCACTAAGATCACTTTCAAGCGTTCTCACCTCCCTGCCATCGATCAAATCGCCCTGTTCCGCCAGCTGAGCTGGGCAATGTGAAGAAAAACGTCGTGCCAACGCCAGGCACACTATCAAACCACAGCTTCCCCCCATGAATACTAATGAATTCACGTGTTAACATCAGTCCGAATCTGGCATGTCCAGCATCTTCCTCGGGGATTGTCACCGGGATGGACGGATCTTCTCGGCGCAGCATTTCTGCCGACTCCTCATCCATTCCCGCTCCGTTGTCGCTTACGGACACAAGAATTCGATCCTTGTCTACCGCCGCTCTTATCGTAATTTCTCCACCGATTCCGGTAAACTTAATCGCATTGGAGAGCAAATTCCGCAGAATGAGATCGAGCATTTCCTTATCTGCACTCACAGTAAGCTTCTGATCAATATGCTCCCTCAGCATGATCTGCTTCATAGCTGCTTTGGAATCAGCTAGCATCAGCGATTGTCGAACAACTTGCTGCAAATTCCAGCCTAACGGGCGAAACACAACTTTCCCCTTCTGGCTGCGATACCAATCTAGCAAGTTCTCGACGAGATGGAACGTGCTCTGCACTTGTCCTTGGAGGACTCGAAATAATTCGGCATGTTCATTTTCATCGGCAGCGAGCTCTTCACCTAGCAGCTCGGTTAAGCTGACAAGCAGCGCGATCGGATCGCGAATATCGTGTGCCACGACGGTAAATAACTTATCCTTAAACGAATTCAGCTCGGACAGTTGGTTCGCGTTTACCCGCAATCGAGCCTCATTTTCCTTCAATTCCGTAATTTCGTTAAACATAACCATTTTCCCGATTCGCGTACCAGAATCATAGATAAATGATACACTGCAGTGATAATGCTTGCTTCGGTTCGCTTGAACGCGTTGAAATGGGAAACGCTCGTTTCCGTTATATGCACTACGAATTTGCATAATCAGTTCTGGATTGGCTGACAAAGCCTCCCCGACATCAGCAGGATAGTGCTTGGTCGAAGCAAGCTCCGGCAGCACCCATTCGGCCGCTTTATTGTAGCTGACGACTTGATCCTCATAATCAAGCAGAATGACTCCGTCCCGGATCGAATCGAACACCTGGGTCAGCGCGAGCGGCGTAAACCGAAGCAGGTTAAACCGTAAAATCCCCCACGCGTAGACGATACCCGACACAGCGAACCCGAAAGGCGTCAAATCCACGATGATCCCGAACCAGAGGGAGATATTGAACAGCAATGGCACCGCAGCCCCCATCGTGAGCACAATAATTTGCTTACGAACGACTCGCGAAGATCGCCAATACATCGGGATAAATAAGAAAAATCCGCACACAACAACGAAATAATTATAGAGGGTGTGAGCTTTATACCAAGGTCCTTTGACCGTTTGGTACAGCGGGATCGAAGAACTCTCATTTAACAAATATTGCTCATAAAAAAGGTGATGCCACTCATTGGTCAAATGGAGAAAAAAGACCCCAGCAGGGATAATGAACAACGCCACCGCAAGGCGTTTGCGATAGCGAGAAGCGGTTCCGGAGAATTGGATAACTTGAAAAAGCCAAAGCGTCGTTACGAACGGAATACCGACATATTCAATTTGCAGGGACAGCTTCACTTCGTAGAGGTTATGGCTCAGCAGCTCGCAGGCATAACCTACCGCATAGAAGGTCGCTCCCAGCATGATGAGCACCATCGTTCTCGCGACCGGCAGATGACGTTTCTGATAAGAAAGAAATGCGACATACAGCATTAACACAGCCGCGAGAATAAGCAATAATGACATCCATTGAATTGTGGTCACAGCTGACTCTCCCCTGATTGTGAACCGCCCTGCAGGCTCGTTCAACAAATATCTATTGAAGTTAAGATAACATCTTCTTCATGGGGTGTCTATGAAGTTGGTCTTCCTGCGTTACGCCTTTCGAAAACATCGGAAGAATACCTGCACGTCTTCGAGTCTCAATTATCAAGATTCTAGTTTTACCAAATGGAGCAAATTACGAATAGGAAAATTTCTTCCCATTACAAACGACCCCAAACACGTAGGTTTGAGGTCGTTATAATTATAAACGTTTATACTTTAGGATAAAACTGAGGAAGCAATTCTTTGTTTTGCTCCAATAACTCGTGCAGCATCTTCTCCGCCACATTAATTGAAGGAACCAGCGGATGATGCGCCAATGCTTGCAGTGCTAACCCGCGATCACCTCGTACCGCCGCTTCGATCGCTAGCTGTTCATACGTTTTGACTGACGCCATCAGTCCCTTGATCGCGTCGGGCACCGTCGTCACTTGCAGTGGAATCGGTCCTTGCTTCGTCACCAAACTGTTGACCTCAATACACGCATTTTCCGGAAGAAAATCAAGATTCGAGCCATTGCGAACATTCAATGTTTGGACATCTCTAGTATCGTTGTAGATGGATTTCATCAATTTGACTGCTGCTTCCGAGTAATACGCACCACCGCGCTGCTCCAGTTGAGCCGGTTTATGATTTAAATTCGGATCTTGATACAGCTCAAACAATTCATCTTCGAGTCGTTTCACGATTTCAGCCCGCGTACCTTCCTTCGTAGATGAAGCCAGTTGATCTTCGAGCATTTCTTTATTTAAATAGAAATATTTCAAATAATACGAAGGTATCGCCCCCAACGACCGCATAAATGCAGCGTTCCAGTTGTACTGGGGTACATTTTGGGCAGAGTAGCTGTCGTTGCTTTGAAGCAGTTCTTCCAGCTTGGAGCTGCCATCCACCTGAATGTCCGTCACCCAATGCAGATGATTAAGCCCCGCGAACTCCGCATAGATACGGCTAGGCTCCACATCATATAGCTTGGATAACCATTTATAAACAGAAATCGGCGAGTTGCATATCCCTATGGCCTTAACGGATGAGTGCGTATAGATCGCTTCTGTCACCATCCCTGCTGGATTCGTGAAGTTCAGCATCCAAGCATCGGGGCACAGCTCCTCCATATCCTTGCAAATATCGAGCAGCACCGGAATCGTTCGGAACGCTTTCATCATCCCGCCGGGGCCGGTCGTTTCCTGACCAATTACACCGTACTTCAGCGGAATCGTCTCATCCCACACCCTTGCTTGCAGCATGCCAACCCGCATCTGGGTAGATACGAAATCTGCATCCTTCAGAGCCAATCTACGGTCAAGCGTCATATGCACTCGAATGGGAAGACCCGATTTCTCAACCATCCGCAGGGCTAATTGGCCCACAATGTCCAGCTTCTGCTTGCCAGCTTCAATATCCACGAGCCAAATGTCCGATACAGGTAATTCCTGATAGTGTAAAATAAATCCTTCAATCAGCTCCGGCGTGTAAGAAGAACCGCCTCCAATGACAACCACTTTGACTTGCTTCTTCAATCCAGACAACTCCTTAAACATGAGATACTTGCGCGATATTCGCATATATGGCATCGGTAAGCGAAATGCCATCCTTCTCCATCGCTAGGAAAACAGCCCCTACCACGGGATCTACGTCTAGTATCCTCAATTGACAGCCTGGTGCAACCCCCGCAACCTGTTCCGCAATGTAAGGATGTAAGAAAGAACTCGCACCTTTGGTCAAAACACTTCCTGCTAACACGAGATCAAAGACTTCGTGCTGCATCTCCAGCTTTTGAATCACAGCTTTTGCTGATATTCCTAGCTCTTCGCCCTGCTTCTTCAGAATTTGACGGGCAATGGCATCTCCGCCTGACGCTGCTGTGAATACTAAGGGAGCTAAGTCGGGTGGTATCCGCAGCTGCGTATCTAATGAATGATGAAATAATTGCGCTACGGAATCGTATTGCAGCTTCGCTAGAACAAGATCTGTCAGAAGCGTTGGTGCTGTTCGCCCTTCCCATGCACGTATGACAGATCGAAACGCTTCCACCGCCAGCTCACTGCCGCCGCCAAAGTCACCATAGGCATAACCAAAGCCTCCGCACTGGTACACTTCCCCATGAGGGTTCACCCCCGCGCAGTTCGTGCCCGTCCCGCATATGGAAACGACGCCATAGGGTCTTGTTGTCCCTGCCCGCAGGGCAATCATGGTGTCACAGACGATTTCCGATTGAGCGAAACCCAGCTCTGCCACGATCGGACGCAAGATGCGATAATCGGCCTCTCGATCTGCACCGGCTAAACCGAACCAAGCTACGGCAATATCTTTGACCTGCAGTGCTGCGCTCCTTAACGCCTCGTGAACAGCGCTGTGAATATTGCTTCTGGCCATATCAACCCGAATTTGGTGATTCCCTGGACCTGCTTTAGCGATCGCGAGGACTCGGCCTGCTTCATCGGTAATCATCGCCTTCGTTTTCGTACCGCCGGCATCCACGCCTAAGTAAGCTTTCAAATTCGTTCGGCTCCATCCTTTAATCTACTTATGTGCTGCGCATTCCGCTGTCGACTCCCTCACAATAAGTTCCGGCTTCAAACAGACGGATTTACTCCGTTTGGATGGCCCGTCTATCATGTCGAGCAGAATCCGAACGGCTTCTTTCCCTAATTTCTCCATAGGCTGCCTAATCGTCGTTAGACGCGGATGAATCTCCTTGGCGAAATATTGATCATCATAACCAACAATCGAGATATCCTGAGGAATACGGTAACCCTCATCCCGAAAAGCATCCATCGCGCCAAGCGCAAGACCGTCTTCGCCGGCAAACACGGCTGTAGGCCGAATCCCCTGTGCCAGACAAGCTTTGACGGAATTAAATCCACAGCGAATATTAAATTCGTCTGTGCCAATAACGGTTGGCGCGAACCCCGCCTCAGTCATCGCTTGCTCGTATCCTCTTCTTCGATCCCTCGCACTGAGATACAACTCTGGACCGCTAATATGCAGGATTTGACTATGACCAAGATCCAATAAATGCCTCGTCGCCTCATATCCACCTATAAAGTTATCCACATTGATTGTGACAGCCTTCGTATCTTCAATATGATTATCAATAATGACGAAAGGAATCTTCTTCCTTTTCAACTCCAGCACATACTCCTTCTCCGCAAAAGTGGAGAGCAGGATGATGCCGTCTACCCGATCCTCTTGGAACAAGAAGTGATTAACCGCACTGTTGTCCAATTGCGCAGTAGAAGCGATAGATAAGGCTAAGAAATAGCCTTTGGCCTCCAGGCTTTCATTCACCGCGTGAATAATCCCGTCAAATACGGTGTCACCAAGCGTTTGCAAGGTGATGCCGATTAATCCGGTTGATCCTCTTGCTAGTGAGCGGGCAGCCGAGCTGGGCGTATAGCCTAGGTCCTTCATGGCTTGAAGAACTTTCTGACGATTACTCTCCCGAACGGTCGTCGAATTGTTCAATACGCGGGATACCGTGACCAGGGAAACACCTGATTTTTCCACTACGTCTAAAATACTAACTTTTTTCATTCGCATGATCTCCCGAATTTGATAGTCGAATCGTATTCGGTTTCATTATAGCAGATTCCTAATTCTTCTTATATTTTGCATTCAACTCGGTCAATAGATCGTTCACTTTCTTATCCAAAACCGGACTTATCGTGGTTGCATTCGCCTTTTCATTATCCATCTGATCCATTTCGTTATTGACCACATCAAGAATATGCGAATAGTTCGAAATCAAATGATTGTAGGATTCTGTTCCATATTTTAATCCGCCTTCCACGACTTTCTTTAGATCTTTCGGGTCAATGGCTGGCGCATACAGATTATAATATTTCTCAGCAGCTTGTTCGTTCGATGGCGGTGTACCCCCGCTTAGCTCAATCGCCTTCTCTTGCACGTTCTTCTGCAGCTGGAATTTAATCCATTCATACGCTTCCTTCGGATGCTTCGAATCTTTCAGAATCACAAGCGGATCGATATAGAGCACATCGCGCGCTTTATCGTTATAACCAATCGGTACAGCCGCAACGCCGACCTTGAAACTGTAATCCTTCACAGAAGCGAGAATCCATGCACCTGCTACTGACATGCCGACCTTACCTGTGGCGAAAGGATCTCCGCCCTGCCCAGCGACAGCCTTAGTGAATTCTTTGGAAGGCATCACCTTATCGGTATAGATCATATCGTGCAGCCGCTGATTCGCTTTGACCGCTTCAGGAGAGTTGAAATAGGATGCAGTTGGATGACCGCCGTTCTTCCATGTATCTTCTGAGTACACTTTAGCGCCGAAATAAATGAGCCTCATATCCTTCTCAGCCCAGCCCCAATCCACTCCGAATTGGGCTTTCTCCGGGTCATCGCTCGGTTTGGAAAGCTTCTTCGCAACCTCCATCATCTTATCGAAGGTCCATGATTTGTCTTCAAAGTCTGACGGTGGATATGGAATCCCGGCTTTATCAAACATATCTTTGTTGTAGATCATCAAAGAAGTATAGCTATACACCGGTATCCCGTAGTTTTTGCCATCTATTTTATAAATGTTCAGTACATCATCAGACATCCCATAGTCAGCCGCTTTAAAATTATCAGCCTGGACGAGATCTGTCATATCCCGAAGCATCCCTTTATCCATGAACTCAATGAAACCCATCTCTCCCCAATGTGAGGTTACATCTGGCGCTGTACCTGCTGCGACGAGGGATTGCAGTTTGGAATCAAATTCGGAATAAGGGGCTTTCATAATTTTCACTTTAATGTTCGGATGCGCTGCTTCAAAATCGGGTACAAGCTGTTCGACAAAGGTTTTGTCAGGCAAGTCGGGCACAAACTGGGTAATCGTCACCGATTTATCGTTGTCACTCTTCGTATCCGAACATCCCGTTACAACTGAACTTACCACAAGCATCACAGCTAAAGAACTTACAGACAGCATACTTTTCTTCATGGCTAGATCCTCCCTATTCGTTACTTGACGCCGGTCATGGCAATGCTTTGAACGAAATACTTTTGCGCGAAAGTAAATAAAAGCAAAATCGGAATCACAGCTAAGATGGCCGCGATCATCACCAGATTCCATGGGACCAAACGAGTTGCCGAGGCATACATCGATGTCATGCCAATCGTCAGGGTAAATTTCTCCGTGGAGCTCAGATACAGCACCTGTCCGAGTAAATCATTCCAGCTCCCGATGAATGAAAATATCGCAACAGTCGAAAGAACCGGACCCGATAGCGGTAAAGCGATGCTCCACCATTGGCGGAATTCCGAACATCCATCCATTCTTGCCGCATCGAAAAGTTCATTGGACAGCGACGTGAAAAATTGACGAATGAGAAAGATCATGTAAGCTGAACCAAAGAATGCAGGGACGGTAATCGGCAAAAAGGAGTCCATCCAATTCATCTGCTTAAATAGAATAAATTGCGGAATCATGAGCACAGGATAAGGCAGCATCATCGTACCGAGCAGAAAAGCGAATAGCAATTGCTTGCCTTTGGCTTGATAACGGGCGAATCCAAAGGCTACGAACGAGGACGACAGCACGGTTCCGATGACGGTAACAAGGCCGATCCATAGGCTATTCCTGTACCATAAGCCATATTGATACGTCGTAAAAAGCTTTTTCACATTACTCAGTTCAATATGTTCGGGGATAATTTTCGGTGGAAACTTAAGTACTTCCGCTTGTGACTTCAAGGCTGTTGAAAACATGTTAATGGATGGAAACACCATAATAACCGCTAGTATGACGAGGATGGCTAGAACAAGAAATTGTGGAATTTTAGATGTAAGCGTATTCTTTTTTGCCGTTTTGATTGAACTGAGGCTCATGCGCCATCCCCCCCTTCATAATGCACATATCGCTTGGAGATCTTCATGACCAGGTAGGTCATGATCATGACTAGAATGAGCAGTACCCAAGCCAGCGCAGAGGCATATCCCATTTTGAAAAATTTAAAGCCATTCTGCCACAAATAATAAACATAGAACTGTGTAGCGTAATGCGGACCGCCTTTGGTCATGACAAACGCTTGCGTAAATACTTGGAACGAATCATTGATCCCCATGATCAGCTGAAACAAGATGACCGGTGAAATGGCCGGCAATGTTATGTTGCGGAGCGTCTGCCAGCGGCTTGCTCCCTCCAACTTCGCGGCTTCATACAAGTAGGTCGGCACACCCTGCAGCGCAGCTAGGAAAATGATCATCCCTGCCCCTGCTCCCCACATCGTCATAATGACCATCGCCGCGAGCGCCCAATGCTCATTCTCCAGCCAACTGGGTCCTTGGATTCCGAACAAACCCAGCATGTAATTCATCATGCCTGTTTGGGAATTGAATACCCATAACCACAAGAGTGAGAGTGCTACGCCCGATATCATGCTTGGAAAATAGAGCGCCGTGCGAAACAGCCGTCGGAACGGGACCTTCTGATTCACAAGCACAGCGAACAGCAAGGATAAGACTAACTGCAGCGGGACGCTGAAAACGGTGAAGATGAGCGTTGCTTTGACGCCGCGCCAGAATAATTCGTCGTGAAACATCTTGGTATAGTTCTGTAACCCGATCCACTTCGGCGTATGAATAATGTCATATTCTGTGAAGCTGAAGTAAAGCGAAGAGACAATCGGGTACAGCATGAACACGAGCGCGCCGATGAGCCACGGCGTAATGAAGAAGTAAAAATATCGGGCATTGCGAGTTAACATCGTTGTTTTCACCTCCCTTAAAATTTCTTAAGTATAAACGTTTATACTTTATGGGTTAATATTAATATGGGTGGAAGTGGATGTCAATCGCTTTTTTTGTGGGGGCTCGGCGGCAATTTAACGAGGATCGAGCAGCCTTTGAAGGTGCAGAGGGGCGGGTAACGGGACGGGCAACGGCGGGCAACGGCGGGCAACGGTTTTACTAGGTTAGTCGGATTTTCCGGCTATCTTACTGCCGCGGGGATCGATTCTACTCGAGTTGGCCGGATTTTCCGGCTATCTTACTGCCTCGGGGCTCCATTCTACTTGAGTTAGCCGGATTTGTCGGCTATCTTACTACCGCTGGGTTCGATTCTACTCGAGTTAGCCGGATTTTCCAGCTATCTTGTTGCCGCGGGACCCGGTTCTACTCGAGTTAGCTGGATTTTCCGGCTATCCTACTGCGGCGGGACCCGGTTCTACTCGAGATAGCCGGTTTTTCCGACTATTTTCCTGCGGCGGGACCCGATTCTACTCCAGTTAGCCGGATTTGGCTACTATTGACTCTCGGACAAGCAGCTCTATTTTTTCGACTTATTACACTTCGAGGCCTCTGATTATTTCCTGCAAGTCGATTTTATCGACTTGCTGCACCATCATGGTCCCCCGGCTATCTCACAGGCAATATCCCCTTGAGATAGCCATAACCTAGGCAGCTCGCAGCTGCGCTCCTTACTTTTAAGAAAAAAACTGATATCCATTCTTTCCATTTGCCTTGGCACGGTATAACGCATTATCCGCATTTTTGAGAAGCGTATCTAACAGGTTGCTCGCATGCGGTGGATACAATTCGATCCCAATACTTACCGATAATTGGAGCGCTTCTAGCTGAGTGTCCCAGGATGATAACCGGGCAAGTAAGCTTTCCGCATACTGACTAATCTCATCTTTGTCAGATAGATCGATCATGTTTATTATGAATTCATCTCCGCCTAGTCGGACAGCAAAGCCCTGATGCTGCTGGACGAATTGGTCAAGCCGTAAGGCCACTTCCCGTAGGACTAAATCTCCCGTATCATGTCCATACAAGTCATTTACCTTTTTGAAACCATCCAAATCAAGAAAAAATAGTACGCCTCCTCCCGCGGGAGAATCCTCAAAATATTTATGTAGGAACTGCCGATTATATAGCCCTGTTAAAGAATCTCTATAGGCAAGCCGCTCTAAATTTAAGTAATAAGCGAACAGTTTTGCGATGTTTTGGAGCATTTTGATACTTTTCGTACTAAATTCATTAGCATCGGTATGAACAGCACACAATGTCCCAAACGCCTTCCCATTCGAAAGAAGAATAGGCACCCCTAGATAGGAATTAATATTGGCACCGATAAGCGCCTTCCGCAGATCATCCAACTTCGTTTCTTTACTCATATCTTCAAAAATCAAAGGCCTGTTGTTGTCAAAATCAATTCGGTTACACACAGTTTCAGTGATCTCAATGACCATGCCCTCAATGATATGGATCTCTCTACTTGTTTCTGAAAGTTTTATGATCACTTGGTGTTTATCCGTAAACGTGGTGAGGTAAATAAGTCTATCCGGCATAAATTCTTTGGCCATGTCTAAAATATCCCTAGCAAGTTCATCAAAGTTTTTATAAAATTGCAATTCCTTTAGTGGTATTTGCATGGTAACACACTCCCCATTTTTATATGCAACCATTCGATCATTGCGGGCTATTCGATGCGCTCTCCCCTTAATTCAACAGCCTGAAACACAACACCTGCTAGAATGAATATGGCCTTTTTATGACACATTTGGTCACATTTCCAATTATTACTCCGTCTAAACTTGCCTATTCCTAGGTGAAGTATGGTTTAATAAAAGAGATGACGTTACTCGGGACAAAAAGGAGCGAAACACAGTGGAAATTAAATCATTTCTATTACCCAAAGACAAAGTAGCTTACCTGTCGACTTCTGCTTCCATGAAAGATGCCATAGATCGACTGGAAGCCTGCCATTATACTGCGATTCCGATTATCGACGAGAATGGAAAATACGTTGGCACCCTAGCAGAAGGCGATTTATTATGGAAACTGAAGTGCACGCCCGGCTTGACCTTCGATAACATGGACGAGATTACGGTCACCAACATCAAGAAGCGGATTTTTAATGAATGCGTTGCGATCGATGCACACATGGAGGATATGCTGGCTCTGGCCGCGGACCAGAACTTTGTTCCCGTTGTAGATAGAGAAGGCATTTTCCTCGGTATCATTCGACGCAAGGACATTATTGCCTACTATACGAGAAATATCACGGATTAAATGGTCGTAGGAAAAAGGATAGGGATAGGGCTCAAGGGCCCCGTTCCTATCCTTTTTTTTACATCCTTTCCAATCAGCTATGCTTCATAAAATACGCTAGATATCCGCCGACCGCCGATATTTCCCGGGTGATACGCCAACCTCTTGCTTGAACAGTCGGTTGAAATGACTTAGATCATCGAAGCCGACTTCTTTCGCGATGTGGATGATTTTCTCGTCCGTCGTCTCCAGAAGACGCTTAGCGAATCGAATCCGCATATCGTTGCGATATTCCAAAAAGGTCTTGCCCACCACCCCGCGAAACAGCGCGGTGAATTTACTTTGGCTCATGCCTGCCATTGAGCACACCTGCTCGAGCGTTAGCGGGCTTGCATGCCGCGATTCGATGAATTGACAGACCCGCTCAATCATTTCTCTATCACTTGTGATGGAGGAGAGCGGTTTTTGTTTATTTTTCTCATAGATGCGGCTTAACGTTATGAAAATCTCTATCAATTTCGTCTTAATCAGGAAACGATAGCCGCTTTCCTTACTTCTAAATTCGTGAATGAGCTGCTCCATCAACTCTCGCAGCTCGAACTGCTGCTTCGCATTCAATGTCAATTTGCACTGAAATGACACGTCCGACCGCAGGAAGGGTTCCATGTAGAAAAAGTCCATAAACGATGTCACGTTCGACAGCGCTTCAAGCTCCATAGTCAAAAGCGAGGGCACGAACAGCACATTCACAACCTTCAATTGCTGTCCCGCTCCAACACGGTAGCCATGAGCCTTCCCTGGCTCGATGATGAAAATATCACCTTGCGATATCGGAAACCACGTTCCCTCATATTCATGTTCTCCCTCACCATGACTGATGAAAGCGAGCTCGACGAACTCGTGCGCATGCGGAAGAATGGTCTCATTGCTCGCAATGAGATAAGGAGAGGCATGGAAGAGAAAATCCTTACTTTCTAAAAACTTATCGTTACTATACACATCGGTCACGTTGTCTCGCCGCTCCTTCAATCTGTCGGATTCGCCAGTTTGTTCGTTAAATCCACCAAGTCCGTTTGCAGCCTTCATTATACAATTGTATCAGTTAAGTTAAACGAAATCACCAGGAAAGGCTGGCGTTCCTATGACTGTTCATTTTGAAATTGAGAGATTCGAATCGCAGGATTTGCGCAACAAACTAGGAGATTACTGGATGCGAGTACCGGAACAGATCTCACTTCTGAATCGTTTTATTTTTCTGGATTGGGCATCCGCCCGACTTATCGCAGGCTGGGTTCCCGCGGCGAAGGAGCTTGAATGGAAGTCCGAGCTTTGTCGACATATGTGGATCGATATGACCTGTGCCCATCGGCTTCTTGAGCGCAAGGAAGAGCTGGCGGCCAACGCCAAGATCCATATTCCTACGCCTCAAATCCAGACTTTTCTGCAGGATGTAGCGGCAGCGGACGGATTCTACGCATTTCTGGCTGGCTGGTACATGGAAGTGAAAACGGAAATCATCCACGCACTAGAACGACTTACTGAATCACTCGACCCGATCTTCGATGCGCCAACCTTAGAGCTTATTACCGAATTATTGCCAAAAAAACGCGATCAGATCGAATGGGCCAAACGACTAATCCATGAGTGCGTGAAGGACCCTGCCACCCTCGAAAGCGTAACAAGATGGCGCAAATACGCACGCGATTACGTTCGACATCTGAATGGCATCGATGGGCGTGGTGACTTCGGCGTAACTGCACAACCAGCGAAACCACTTGTGGAGGCCTATGGACCCGCACCTAAGAAACGTACGATGCCAGACTGGTTGAAAAAGGGAGACTTTGATCATCCACCGGAAGATGTGCGCGATAATTTGAAAATCTTCATGTGGCACTACATGACAGAAATCCAGGTCGTCGATCCGATGTGCTACGTTTTCTATGGTATGGACGACATGCCCTTTGAATTTTTCGTTGATTTCAGCCGCCACATCTGGGATGAATGCCGTCACCATCAGATGGGTGTGCGCAGATTGGAACAATTGGGCTTCGATATCAAGCAATTCCCGATTCCTTTTGTCGAGGATGCTACCCAAGAGCTGGAGCATTTCTATGCAGAATTAACGATGTTCGGTGAATCGTGTTCCTTCAGCCGCAAGAAGAAATCGATGGATTCCTTTTATGCCAAATCAGATATTATTTCCGGTATGACAGCAGAGATCGATATTGTCGACGAGCGAACACATGTCAAATTCGGCAAGAAATGGACGCCCTTCCTCTACAAACATCGCCTCCAAGATGATCGCAGCTTAGATGACATCGTACGCGGCATTATGGATCGACGTTTTGCTGAAGCTGCGCCAGGCAGCGATCTCAGTAAACTCAATGCTGAAGAACGCAGCAGCATAACGCACTTTGCCTTCTGCGGCAAAATCGAATTCAAAAATCTTGTATTTGATAAGCTGTAAACGACTAAACCATTAGAATTGGAGGAATCTTACTCATGAAATACCGCACATATGGAAAAACGGGCTGGCGTGTCTCCGAAATCGGTTTCGGTGCTTGGGGGCTCGGAGGCGACATGGGACCTGTCGAGGATGGGAACTCCATAAAGCTGCTCTTATCTGCCTGGGAGCGCGGCATTAATTTCGTCGATACGGCTCAAATGTACGGCAAGGGCCGGTCAGAATCCGTTATCGGCGCGGCATTAAAACAATGGCATGGCGATCATATTTATATCGCCACCAAGGTTCAACCCGTCGAGTGGCCGCACCCTAGCATCGACAATCCAGATATGGCTTCCCGTTATCCTGCTGCTTACTTGCGGGAGCAATGCGAAGCCAGCCTGCGGCGCCTCGGGCTGGAGACGATCGATGTGTACCAGCTGCACGGCTGGTTCACACGTGGCATTGAAGAGACAGAATGGTTCGATACCCTGTCTCAATTAAAGCAAGAAGGCAAAATACGCGCCATCGGCGTTTCGATTCGTGACTACCGCCCAGAAGATGGCATCGAAATAGCAAAACGTGGCATGACAGAGTCGGAGCAGGTCATTTTTAACCTTTTTGAACAGCGTCCAATTCAGGAATTGTTTCCAGTTTGCGAAGAGACTGGCGTCGCCGTGCTGGCACGCGTGCCATTCGATGAAGGTTCTCTAACGGGGACATGGACGAAAGATACGTACAACCAATTCGCACCTGAAGACTTCCGCCGCCATTATTTCAAAAATGACCGGTTTGCTCGCACTTTTGACAAAGTTGAGATGATGAAAGCTGTTATTCGTCAATTAACAGGCGACCAATATACGAGTCTGGCAGAAGTTGCTCTGCGTTATTCACTGTCCCATCCTGCGGTATCCTGTTCGATTCCTGGCATGAGCTCCATTCGTTCGCTAGAGGCGAACATCAAGGTGTCCGATGGCGAACCGCTACCAACTGAGCTGCTGGAAGCTTTACAACCTTTCAACTGGCCGCGTAACTACCACAATCCGGATGAGACGAATTGATGGTGAGTACTAGCCCTCCTTCCCCCTTCAACCGCTTTCGAAGTCGACTTATCGGCAAGGCAGACGATGTGCGTGAACGGCCCGTCGTCTATGTCGCCTTCGGCGACAGCGTCACGCAGGGCTGCATGGAATACGCCACGCTCGATCTCGATGCCGTCTACCATGCGCAAGTGAAACGATTGATCGAGCAGCGTTATCCGCGCAGCGTGATTAGCGTTATCAATGCCGGCGTCTCTGGCGATACCGCGCATCAATCTAGAGCGCGTTGGGAGCGCGATCTGTTCGGATTTATGCCCGATCTCGTGACGATCGGCTTCGGTGTCAATGATGCGCATGACGGCCCGAGCGGGCTAGCCGCCTATACGGAAGCGCTGCGCGAGCTCATCACTTCTATTCGATCACGTACGGAGGCCGATATTTTATTGATCACCCCTACGGGGATGATCACCTCGGACAACCCATTCATCCATGCATGTGATCGACCTGCTGTTCCCTCTTTTTTACACACGGCGGAGCATGGGTACTTGGCCCTTTACCGCGAGGCCATGCTGACACTAGCTGCAGCGGAGAATGTCCCTGTCTTAGATGCTTATCAGCTTTGGTTCGAGCAAGCGCGGGATGGTCAAGACTTGCATGCACGGCTCGCCAATGGCATCAACCACCCAGATCGCCAATTTCACACTCAGCTAGCCATAGCTATGGCAGAGAAATTACTAAAAGAAGAGGCTGCCCCAAAAGTCATACATAATTGGAATCGAGGGGAAATCGATTAACACCTTTGTTTCTAGCTATTATTAAACAAAAAAAACAAAACTGTCTCTTAGGTCTTGTCAGACCTTTAGAGACAGCCTCATTTGAGCGGGCACTTGCCGAATAGGGAATCCTAGTGTGCTTATTGCTTCAGCAATCGTGATTATTCGTTCGATAAGCCCACATGGAGTGCGTATGGGTCGCACGCGGTGCCATTTTGAGCGCATACTTGTAGAATAAGCAATCCTAGCGTGACTATCACTTCAAATCTCGTGATTGTTCATGCGATAAGAGCACTGCGGGTGCTTATTGGTCAGAAGATGATAGCTGCGCTAGAAGTAGTAGAATCTACTTATGAGACACCCTTTTTCTATCCCCTTTTTCAATAAACAATAGCCTCAGCTAACTGCATCCGATACGTATTGAAATCATTCGGATTCGAGCGCAAGCTCGTGCCTTCAATTTTCACATAACGAGCGTTTTGTGCCGTAAACGTAAAGCTCTGCGTAGCATTACCCGGCTTCGCATACGCAGTACGCGTAACCACTGTCGTCCAACTTGTTCCGTTCGTGGAAACTTGAATGGTAAAGTCAACTGGGAATCCATACCCCAAATTAACGCCATCTGTACGTGGATACAAATCAACCTTGGAAATCGATTTGCTAGCACCTAAATCTAAGGTAACGGACTCAGTATGATTAGCTCCTGTGTTATTGCTGCTGGTCCATCCGTAGGAACCAGAAACACTCGTCAAATTACCGTCCGTTAATCTGGAAATGCCCCAACTAGCGTCTTCGACTGTGCTTGTAGCGCTTACGCTAGTGACAGCCAATAAGCTTGCTTCTGCAAATTGCATGCGATATAGGTTGCCATCGTTGGGATTAGCTCGTAGGCTCGTTCCTTGCACTTTGACATAGCGAGCTGCTTGTGGCGTGAACGTGAAGCTTTGCACAGCATTACCTGGTAAAGCATACCCGGATTTTGTAACCACCGTCGTCCAAGTCGTACCATTCGTCGAAACTTGAATCGTGAAATCTACAGGGAATCCATATCCCGTATTCACGCCATCATTTCTCGGATATAAATCGACTCGGCCTAATGATCGGGTATTACCCAGATCCAGCGTAAGCGATTCTGTATGATTCACCGTTGGCGTCAGGGTACTTGACCACCCATAAGCACCGCTAACTGAATTAGGATTGCCGTCCACGACTTTACTTAATCCCCAATTTGCATCTTCCGCTGAACTGGTTGCAGTTGCCGTAACACTGCTGTATTTGGTATCGATATTATTGCTTTGCACAAGCTTGGAACCTGCACTATTCGCAACACCAATCCCGCCTACTCCTGCTCCTCCGACTATCTTCGCCGCTGTGATCGAAGCACCAACGGTAAACGAAGTATACGGTGAGGGGTATGTTAAATACGTCCCATAAAAATTAGAAGTGCCACCATTCAATTGGAACCTAATATCTTCTGGCGAGGTAATAAACTGATACGCATTCAACGTTCCGCCGTTCATCGTCACCATCGTGCCATGATCCGCATAGCGATAGCCAAATACATTCACTGTACCCGCAAATGTAGAGCCGGTGATTAACCCCGTTTGTGTGCCTCCGAAATCCACAAGATTGATCGTGCCGCCAGCGTCGATCCGCGCCGTAGAAGTCGCATCGGTTTGGCACGTGATACAAGTGAAATTATTCGTCGTTCCTCCATCATTAACGAATCTTAAGCCTGCTGCCTGTGAATCAATCCCTGTGTCTGGTAAATAAACGGACATCTGCAGCGCAGTGATATTCGAAGTAGAACCAAACTTCCATGGAGAAGCCGTGCTGGCTAACGAGATATGATCGCGATAGGAGTTATTAGGAAAAGCTAGGGCAGCACTTTCGGCACCTTCACCGGTCCAGGCTTGCATTTGATTTTCCATAATGCCGCCTGTTGAGCCGTTGCTAACAAAAGTCCCTATATTTCTAACATTGCCGGATATGCCAGAAAACTCAAAGTTATCGGAGCGGACGGATGCGAAATCGATTCCATTCCATGAATTGACAAGCCGCACATCGCGGATCCAAATGCCGTTTCCATTCCCTTTCACTGTGTAAGGATACGTCATCGTTCTGCTTGTGCCCATATCTGGATAATACACCATGATGCCTCGCAAGCCGCTTGCTGCATTCATCGTGATAAATGGCGTTCCGCTTGGATTATTTTGATTTGCGTAGGAGAATAAGGTTGAACCTTTATTGTCGCCCATGGAAGACGATTCGGCTACGCCTCTCAATTCAACACCTGTTGGAATGGTGAGTTGTCCTTTTACCATCCAATAGCCAGCAGGGACGAATACGGTACCGCCGCCTGCAGTGGAAGCTGCATTCAAGGCATTTTGAATAGCTGTCGTATTGTCAGTTGCGGGATTGGAGGTGCCGCTTATTGCACCATAGGTCGTAATGTTGTAGAAATTAGTGGGATTAGCGGGTTTTCTTTCTTTCAACATCGTGTAGGTTGTCGTAATGGCCGGCAAGTTAGGAATGCCCAGCGATGTATGATCAATGAAGATTTGCGGTGAAGGCACATAAGTAATCGTAGGCGTTCCTGTAAACGTATTTCCTAGAATCGAAGCCGATTTCACTCGACTATCCAAGGCAATATGCGTACCGCTCAAGTTGAAAGCGGATGCCTCAATCAAGGCGCTTCCCTGCATAACCTTAATGGCGGAATCAGTCCAATTCGTAAAAGTCATCTTCATGAGATTCAACGTTTCCGTGCTGGAATCAAAGTAAACGCCATTGGTCGGAGTGCCGCCAATTGTAATCCCTTGTATGAGTGCCTCACCAATTTGATTCATTTTGATGCCGTACGTATTTGTTCCTGCAAGGACATTAATCGTTCCGCCGACTAAAGAGTTCCCAGCATTTCCGCCACCGCTGTAATGGTAGTAAACACCTGTATTGACATTATTCAATGTAATATTGGAAATCTGTGTCCACCGATTGGCACAATCGATCCCGATTTTGGCATCTTCCACTCGAATATCGTATAAATTAATGCCGTCAATATGGCCATCCAACAAGACGCCCGTCATATTCGCACGCATATAACTTGTTAAAGTAGCTTGATTCGGTGAAGAGCTTGGTGCACCTGAAAGTGCAGAATTGATCCAGTACTTGGAGGAAATATGTACGCTTTCCGTATTCCCAAAGTTCCAATCATTCGTCTGATGCACGCCTGTATTCAAGGCAGTCATCATTACGTTCTTGATCATCGGCTCTTGGGACTGTGAAAGCCCATTTCCTGTTTCGATACCTTTGTAAGCGTTATAGATCGTTACATTGATGACCGCAAAACCATGATGGGCGGCATCTTCCGTATCAAATACCCCTTCCGAAATCGTATAGGGATAGGTTGAAGGGCTGGCGTAGCTTTGGTTCGGGTACCAAATGCTCAGATTCTTGACTGCCGCATTTGATGCTACTGTAATGAATGGAGAGCCGCCTGGGTTATTTTGATTCGCTGTCGTACTTAGAATTGTGCCTTGTGCTGCCTCATTACCAGCGGTATCTGGATTCCGCCATTCTCCGCGCAGCGTGACCTTTCTTTTTAGAACGAGCGTTCCATTCAGTCTCCAATCACCTGCAGGTACATAAACGATCCCCCCGCCATTCGCATAAGCTTCATTAATCGCGTTCTGAAACGCTGTCGTATTGTCCACCGCTGGATTATTAGCAACAGCACCAAAGTCAACCACGTTCTCGGTATAAATGACAACATCATCCTGAGGAAGCGTCGGGCTCGTATTGATACTTGGCGTATAGGCTGCCCATGTCTCGTTTGTGAATGCGCATAGGCCAATAAAAATTGCGGTTAACAAAATCCCACTCATGAACAGTGTTTTCACATAACTTCTCACCAACAGTCATCTCCTTCAAATTAGCATACAGGAACTAGCCATCCTTGTCGTACTAGCTTCGATTTGAACTTGGGCGTGACTTCCACTTACGTCCTCCTTTCCTCGAATTTCGCTCCTTAACTGAACTATCCTTTCAATGCTCCTGCCGTAATGCCCCCAATAATGAACCGTTGTGCATACAAATAGACGAGCAGCATCGGGGCCACAATCATACAAACACCAGCAAAAATAAGCGACCAATCATTAAAATACAACCCACGGAACGATGATAATTGAACGGTAAGCGTCATTTTGTGACTATCATTTAAGTAAAGTAATGGCATTAAAAAGTCATTCCAGATCGTGAAGAGATTCAGAATACTGACCGTTGTCAGCGCTGGTTTCAGTAACGGAAATACGATTGCAAAGAAAGTCCGATACATCCCACAGCCATCGATGGAAGCCGCTTCTTCAAGCTCTCTTGGAATGCTTTTTACAAATCCGGTTAATAGGAAAACAGAAAAAGGGGCTAGTGTGGCTAGGTAGATAAAAATGACACCTTGGTACGTATTAATTAAATGGAAACCTAGCATCACTTTATATAAAGGAATCATCGTCATTTGAAAAGGGATAATAAGGCCGGCCAGAAATACCACATACATCGTGTTATAAAAACGATTGTTCTTTCTGGATATGGCATAAGCCGCCATAGAAGCTATCAAAACAGAACCGATGACCGAAACGATAGCAATGAGCAAAGTATTATAAACGGATTGAAAATAATGCATCGTCTGGAAAGCGGTCTTGAAGTAGGTCAGTGTGAATTCCCTAGGGAACCCGAACGAATTTACGGCTAATTCATGCTTGGTTTTGACCGATGAGATCAGAACAAGCAAGATGGGATACATATGAAGCAGACATATTACCCACAAGAGAAACTTGTATAGGGGTCCCATCACCCTGGAGGCAGATTTGCTCATCACATTTCAACCTCCCTTTTCCGCAGAAAGCTAACCATAATAATCGTTAGTATTAAAATAAAGACGAACATCACGATCGATAATGCCGATCCGTATCCCCATCTAGAACCACTACCAAAACCGATACGGTAAATCATCGATGCGATGGATTCCGTCGCGTAACCAGGGCCACCGCCTGTTAAGGCGTAGATCTGATTGAATATCTGAAGGTTGCCAATTAAAGAAAGCATGATGTTAATCGTAAAAGACGGAGCGATTAAGGGGAATGTAATATGAATAAATTTATTCCAGCCAGATGCGCCATCGATATCCCCAGATTCATACAGCTCCTTCGAAATACCTTGAAGACCAGCGATATAAATAAACATGGTGTATCCCACGAATTGCCATATCGTAACCACGATAATCATCCGTTTGGCCCATGCGGGATCACTCAGCCAACCGACCTTGAGTCCGCCAAGATGAATCGCATCTAACAAGTGATTAATGACACCAATGTTTGGTTCAAGAATGAAGCCCCATATGTAGCCAATTAATAGCGTACTGAAGATAAAAGGCATAAAGAAGATCGTCCGCATGATATTCACACCTACGAACTTCTTAACCAAAATCAAGGCTAGTAGAAGTCCAAACAAGTTTTGCAGCAACGTAATTGACACCGTATATATGGCTGTATTTCTGAAGGTGGTGACAATCATCGTATCGCGGAATAATTCTTTGAAATTATCCAACCCAATGAATGTGCTGGTCACGCCATCCCAATCCGTCAACGAATAATAAGCGGAGCTTAACGTTGGAATTAGAAAGAATACCAAATAAAAAATCAATGCCGGCAGCAGAAATCCAAACCATTTCAACTCCAGAAATACTTTATGTCGATGTGCCCACATCTTTTCATGCCTCCCTATTGAAATAAAGAGGCCAGCATTTCACATGCATGCTGGCCAGCTTTATGCTATTTTTTCTCTAGTGCCTTATCATTCGCTTTATCAAAATCGCTGATAAACTGATCGACCGTTTTACCCTTCGCGACTAAATTCTGCATCTCTTTATCATAAACAAAGGTGGAACCGCTTGGCTGATAGTTACTGTTGCCTCCCCACCAATCCGGCTGTACATCGCCAGATGACATGGCCCCTACTACCTCTGCAATGTAGGCGTTATCGGATTTCACCTTGGTGTTGGTGGAAATCCCATTCAGATCGGCGATGACACGTGTTTGATTATCAGCACTCAAATACGCGTTCAAAGCAATCTTAGCCGCTTCGACATTCTTGGAATCCGCATTGATCATAATACCCGAGTCCGCTGATGTCGGAACCGCTGTTTTCTCCCCTTTGGCATTCAGAGGAAGAGCGAAGAATCCGATTTCCGCTTTAGGATCAGCGTCCTGCACGGATTTATACTGCCATGTTCCGTTAATCAGCATCGCTGTTTTTCCAGTTCCGACCATGGCACTAGCCACATTCACATCCGTACCGAGATAATCTTTCGTGAAGTACCCTTTACTCAGCCAATCTAATTGCACATTAAGCGCTTTGCTCACATCCTGTTTAATATCCCCATACTTCAAGGAGCCGTCAGCAAGCTTCACTCTCGTATTCATGTCCTTGCTATTCACATATTGGCCAAAGGCAATGAAATTAACGATTTGTGTTGTCCACGCATCTTTAAAGCTTCCAGCGATAGGCGTTACATTAGCCGCTTTCAGCTTCTCTACAGCTGCAACGAAGTCATCGATATTCGTAGGCACCGTCAGCCCGTTATCTTTGAATAATTTCTTATTGTAGGTAACTCCTAAGACGTTCGTGGAGACAGGCACATAGAATAATTTGTTCGCTTTATTATCCTTCCTGTCTTTAATGACAGCAGGCAAATATTCGGAGACGGATTTAAGATCCGACAGATCTAAGAACTGTTTGGCATCGATATGTGCTTTTTCAGCAACAAGCCCTTTATCTACCCCGTGCACAGCGACCAGATCCGGCAAGTCATTGGCAGCCAATTTGGTTTTAAAAGACGATTCATACTGATCCGTCGGCACATTTTGCATCTCGATTGTGATGTTATACTTTTCCTTCATATCCTTAATCCAAGCATCTGTGGATTTGGTTCTATCCGCATAATCCCACGTTAAATATTTGAGCGTAACCGGTTTGGCTGCAGCCGTCGTTGCTGCCGGTGCTGAGGCTGAAGCTGCAGGCGCCGCACTCGTAGTTGACGCAGGCGTCGGTGATGTGCTTGCTGTCGTACCGCAACCTGCTGCCAACACGGTTGTACATGTACAAGCTAACGCTAGTAAAGAGATTTTTCTCAATGTAAACCCTCCTCTATTTGGATTAAAGCGTGCTGCTCTATGTATTCATCATATCGATTTTAATTGGAGCAGATAATCCAAATATTTGACTACTTCCACTACATTTTTCCTACCTTTTTATATTCACTTGGTGTACAACCAAAATGTTCTTTGAACTTTTTCAGAAAATAATTGACGTTCTCATATCCGACCCGCAATGAAATATCACTTAATTTCAAGTGGTCCTGTTGCAACAAGCGGGCTGCGGCATCCATTCTAATTTTGCTTACATATTCATTAAAGTTCTGACCCATCTGATTCTTGAAAATCCTTGACAGGTATGCTGGATTAATAAAATACGTTTCAGCCACACTATTTAAATTAATATTCTCGGCGTAATGAGCCTGGAGATAGGCGACAATATCATCTAATGCTTTTTTAGAGCCGACTTTTTTATTGGCTTGAATAAAATAGAGCGCTTTCAGTGCGCTTTGCTTCAGCCAATTTTCCAGCGCTGCGCTGCTGAATAGTTCGTTCGTAATCTTATCTGGGAGGTTGGATTCCTGAAGAATGTCTTCCAACAGCCCTTGATATTTCTTCACCGTTTTATTCATTAGCATACATAATTCTAAGACGGTATTCCGTATACTTTGCGGATGCAGCGACTGGCTATTGTTAATTTCGCGGAAAAAATCTTCGATCATATCGGTAACTTGCTTGCTATACCCATTCTCCAAGTAATAAAGGAATGATTTCTCCTTATCATCCGGATAAATAAAATAGTCATTTCTACGTGTAATTTCGTCGTACTGTACAATACGACTATGATGTACCATCCCTGCATGACGGACTGCTTCTACAGCCTGTGTATAAGATTGCGCCGCATCCTTCATTGACGCGAACCCGCTGCTCATCCCCATGTAAAGTTCGAACCGAATAATGGATTTCACGCTTGTAATAATCCGATTGCATTCGGCAGTAAGCTCTTGAATCGTTTCCTGATATTCACCATCATCAAAGCCCTTGATCATGACCAGCTCATCTTGCTTCGTGTAATTTCGAAATACAATCATATTATCGATGTGTTCGACTAACTCGCTGATGACATTGTTAATAACAAAACTAGAGACATTGGACTCGCTATTATAATGCCTTGCTGTTATCTCCGTGAAATTCTCCACCTTAACAACCGTTATCATAAAATAAGGCCAATTGAACGACAGCTGATTTCTGTCCATTTCACGTGTCATTTCCTCGACGCCAACATGCGAGCCTGTAAGAAGGCTAGTAAGAAACTTCTCCCGCGATAAATGACTGCTTTCATTTAATTGAATTCTAAGGTCGATAAGATCTTGCTTCGTCTTTTCATTCTCCTTGATGATCGCCACCGCATTCTGAATCGATGCTTCCAGCTTGTCTTCTTCAATCGGCTTCAATAAATAATCAAAAACCCGGTACGTGAGTGCCTTTCTCGCATACTCAAATTCAGCAAACCCACTGATAACGATAAAAATAATATCGGGATAAGCTTGATGTGCATGTTCGAGCAAAGTGATGCCATCCATCACAGGCATACGAATGTCCGTCAAAACAATATCCGGACGCAATTCATCCAGCATTTGCAGAGCTACTCGGCCATTCTGAGCTTCCCCGACTATCTCCGTACCTAGTGAGCTCCAATCGATCTGTTCGCGCAAACCTAGTCGAATCCACTCTTCATCATCAACAATCATGATTCGTATCATGTCAATCTCCCTTCGGGCCTAGGTAATGGAATATGTATCGTAACTCTCGTCCAATTTCCCTCTTCACTCTCGATCTGCAGACCGTATTCAGCCCCATACATGAGCTTGAGCCTTTGATGAATATTTTTTAAACCAATATGGTTATTGTCTGTCAAAGAAGCGCTCCATTCCATCGTCTCCGTATGATTCATGTGCTGCATCAGCTTTTCCAACCGATCACGGGGTATGCCAACACCGTTATCAAAGACATCAATACAAACATGTTCCCCCTCGATGCGAGAGGAGAGTTGAATCCAACCGTTTGCACCCTTGAGTTCTATACCGTGGACAATCGCATTCTCAACAATGGGCTGGATAACTAATTTAAGAATAGGTACATGCCCAATCTGTTCAACGTCTATTTGGTAATTTAAATACTCTTTATAACGAAGCTTCTGAATATCCAGATACGAACTGACAATTTCCAATTCTTCTTGCACACTTTTGTGATTGTTATCTGTGTTCAAGCTATATCGCATGATTTTGGCCAAGCTTTTGGAAACCTGATGAATCTCAGGAACCTTTTTCACAATTGCCATAGAGCTAATAATTTGCAAGGTATTATACATAAAGTGCGGATTAATTTGAGCCTGCAAATACTTAAATTCCGCTTCACTTCGGGCGAGCTTCTCTTCATATTTCTCCGTAATTAAGGTTCGGATCGTGGATACCATGGCGTTAAAACTCTGGATCAGCTGACCTAATTCATCGTTTGCGTAATGCTCCAACTGAAATTCAAAGCTGCCTGCTTTCACCTTATTCATCCCTTTATGCAGCTTGTGAATCGGCTTAAACATCACTTTAGAAAACATATAAGCGAGGAGAATGGTAATCATCACAGCGGCAATACCGAGCTCCATATAAAAGAGTAAAAGCCGATCTCCGCCTTTGACGATTTCTGTATATGGCGTTAGCGTAAGAAGCTTCCATCCCGTTACACTTGATGTATTAAATGAAATTAGATACGATTTCCCATCGATTGTATCCTGATAGTTCCCATTACTCTCCGTCATAATTTGATGGGAAATTTGCTTATTTAAGACGATGCTCCCTTGTTCCACTTTGTTCTGATAGATTTCGTTTCCTTGCGGATCTAGGAATAGAACACCTGTCTTTTCACTTAATCTTGCTTTATCAATAATGCCTTTCAACGAATCCATGGACAAATCCAGTAAAATAACACCGTACGGCTCCGCATTGAAATCATCGATATTTTTTAAAAGTCTGGAGAAAGAAATAACTTCCTTATTATATTGAAGCTGAAAAGGATAGTGAGGCGGCAAAATAATCGTTCTCCCATCGGCTTCCATCGTTTGTTTAAACCAAGCTTCATTCGTAGGCGAGTAATCCAATTTATTTTTGCCGCCGATTGCATAGGAAAAAACCTTCTCTTTGGAGGAATAGATGTAAAAACTATTAAAATCTTTTCGTAGAAACATCAGTCTCTGGAAAAAGTTGCGGATGACTTTTAACGAATGAAATTCATCTTCTATGCCTGTGTACGACTTCGTAGATAGAATCTCCTTGATGCTGTTACTGGAATCTGCGTAATCCGTTTCTGCATAAATCGATTGGATAATCTGATCGACCTGATCCAAATTATCTTCAAATTCGGTATTGATATTGTCGACTAACCGAGCAGCATTCTTTACGGCTTCATCCACATACATATTCCTAGTATATTTGTAAGAAAAGAAGCTCGATACGAATATGACCAAGCAGACAATGATTAAAACGCCATAAAAAATTTTATTAAATATGCTGGAATCCGTAACAACACGCTTGTATAGTCTTCGAAACCATGCCATTGCCCTACCCGCCTCTTCATGCCAGTTTTATCCAGTATAACACGACAAATACGGCAGCTTAACGATACTCTGGCTCATCGAAAAGTTACCGTATTTATTGGTGTACGTACACTAATTATATAACCGATTGGGTGGAACAAACATCCAATTATTCTACCTTTTTCACTATACTTTTCTTACTACTCTGCTCCGCGCGGTATAGCCTGTGCAGCTCGCGAAACTCCGCAGGCGCAACACCTTCTAGCTTACGGAACAGTCTGCTGAAATATTTGGCGTCTTCATAGCCGCAAGAAAAGGAAATTTCCTGTACCGACTTCGAGCCTTCTTGCAGCAGCTTCCGAGCCTTATTCATACATAGCAGGGTTACATACATATGGGGTGTATAGCCAAATTGTCTTTTGAATAGACGCCTGATCTGTGCTTCGCCAAGCGGAATGGGCTGCATCAATTCCTGCAAGATGCCCGGATCCACGTCCGCTTTTTCGACCCTTGTCATCAACTGGTCGGCTAGCCCCGTAATCTCAGCCTTCTCCTCCAACGTGGCTGCCATGTGAGGTGAATCCTTGGAAACAAGCTGAACATATGCGGTGCGCCCCTCATCTACATCCATCACGAGATGAAGGAGCAGCCTGCTGAAAGCAGCTTGAAGCTGCAGCGATCTAAACGTGGCCTTCGATTGGTATACGTCTACAATCTCATCAATGGCCGCGATGATTTCATCGCCAACCTTTTGAAATACAATGGCATGGGGCAGCCAAAGGGATCCCCCATGAAGGCGGAATCGCCCTGCCTGCCCGTCATCGATCTGCTGATCGAGTGACTCTTGCGCCTCAGGTCGGTGCTCCCAATCAAAGTGAATCGCTTTATGCGCTTCAAAGGGCCCCGACAACGCATGCACCGTTCCTGGGGGGATCAGCAGCAAATCCCCTTTCTGATACGGGAGAAATGACTCGCCCACAGTCAGAATGCCTTTCCCTTTTTCAATCCAAACAAATTCATGATCGAATATGATACGCGGCACGATATCCAGGGCTTGAAGCATATGATGCGCAAATCGAACGTAGGGCCGTATGGGTTGTTTCTGGAGCATTTGCATGAAAGGCAGCATAAGTGGTCTCCCACGGCCACAGGGCCAGATGATAGTTGGTACTTCCATGTTATCATTTCTGGGCACCAGCTGAAGCATTTTCTTTCTTCTGTGGTCGTCTATGTTAAGCCACAATATCTGTAGAGAATACATACGTTCCTGATCCTACGTGATCCACCACATAATACGAGCCACTGTCATCTTGGGCAGCTGCGATCTCTTGCCCATCCATGCGAAGATTAGCTCCACCGCATCTTGGGACATACACTTTAGCCTCGGGACCTACCGGAATGGTTACTTTCAAAGTAAGCTGCTTATTCGTAATGTCTCGAATCCAATGAGCAGCAATCATCCCATAATTGCACTTCATCGTTGCTTCTGTTTCAGCCAAATCATCTGGCAGATACGGCTTGATCTCAAAAGAGTCATAGCCGGGCGATGTTGGGGAAATCCCTGCCAGTGAACGCGTAAGCCATTCCTTGGCGTGTCCCATCATGCAATGATTTTGCGATCGAGCCATATCCCAATACTCGGGCAGCGTTGTTGCCCCTTGGCTCACAAAGTACAAGTAGCTTGGCTGCGTTTTATTCGTGACCATGCGATACACGACATCGTTGCGGCCATAGTTCGCTAAGACCGATAACATTTGCTTGAGGGCAACCTCACCTGTGCTCAAATGATAGTCCGTCACTTCGATCGCTTTAACCAGCAGCTCTAACGTCCCCGGAATATGGGTCTCTTCGACCAATTCACTAAACAGCGCGCAAGCGTAGCTCGCTTGACTGCCTG
The DNA here is from genome assembly GCF_001700435.1 of Paenibacillus pectinilyticus. Classification (GTDB taxonomy): domain Bacteria; phylum Bacillota; class Bacilli; order Paenibacillales; family NBRC-103111; genus Paenibacillus_E; species Paenibacillus_E pectinilyticus. The sequence goes on along the minus strand of NZ_LYPC01000026.1, from coordinate 118,182 downwards.
AGCCATAGATGCCTGTAGCGGCATCATAATAGGCGAGATTAAACGCAGCTTTAATGGCTGCGGCAAGATCCAGATAAGAAGTTGCCTCGTCAGCATGCCCTAGAACATCTGCTATCTGAGCTACTGTATGCACAATTCGGTAATACGCACACGTCGCCACGAAGTCGGTAGGCGTAGAGGTATCATAGGCTCCCCATTCGCCAATTTGGGCATAGCCGATGAGCAGATTGTCGGTTGTCTGGCTTTTGAGATAAGCAATATAAGCCTTCATATTCGGATAAGCGTTCTTCAGAATGGTCGAATCCCCATAAACCTGATAGATCTGCCATGGTGTAAGGACAAGCGCGCCGCCCCAGTTCGGATCTTTGTACAGGAATGTAATCCGCTGGTATTCAGGGGCAATCGCGACGGATTCACCGCTTTCCTCTTGGGAATCCATCATATCCTTCGTGAATTTCTTCATCCAGGCTTGGATATCAAATGTCGATGCGATGGAATTAAACATGAACTGGCTCACTTCTGCCCAGCCTAATTTCTCCATATGCGGACAATCCGTTAGAACACTGTACATGTTACTTTCAATCGCGCGTGTAATAATCGTATCTATGGTATTGATTTCCTCACTTGATGTCCGAAATGTACCAACAATGTCATTATCCGTTCTTAGGAGATGACTGATAAACTGAGTCACATCCGGAACCCAGTCTGCTAACTCCGGGCTAAGTTCAACTTCAATATAGCGATATCCTTGATAGGCAAAGGTTGGTTTCCACCGCTCTTCCCCTTTTCCACCTACGATATAGCTGTTGTAAACAATTCCCCACTCAATATATTGAATACCACTATGTGGGTCTGCTCCGCCCTCGCTCGTTAGTACTTCCGCTGGGTATAAGGTCATCTTGCCACCTGCCATCTCCGGCGTGGTATGGGTCAAAATGATTTCAGGTATCCCGGCGCCATTCCTGCCCATATCGACGAGATAATTGCCGCTCGCTAGCTTCGTAACCGATGCAGCTTGGAAGCTCTCAACGATCGTGATGGGTGGACACTCTCTCGCTGTCAGCTTACCCATTGGAGGCTCCATGATTTGCGCCTGATCCCAATTGTCCCGGGAGGTCCCCGCACAATGCCAGCCAGTTACTTCCTTCGTCGCATCATAATCTTCACCGCCGAACCAGCCTGAGAATGTCGTCGGACTTTCCGTGAATACCCAGCTCTCATCTGTCACAATCGTATCCACCGTACCGTCTTCATACGTGACTTCGACTTGCGCGATTGTCTTCAATCTTCCATACAGGCCCTGCCACGAGGTGCTCTTTGCAAGTCCATCTGTCTTCGAATAACGCAGACGATCTCCAGTTAGCGTGCTCACTTCCTCATAATTGCCGTACATGCCGTTACCAAGGAGAATGCCAATCGCATTATGCCCCCGTTGCAGCTGCTCCGTCACATCATAAGTCACATAGTAAACGGTATCTCTACAGTCACTTTCACCGGGTTCATAATAATTCTCACTCACTTTCCTACCGTTCAAGTGAGCTTCGAATAGCCCCAGACCGCTTATGTAGAGTCTGGCTTCCGTAATTTTTTTATCATCCGCGGTCACGAACTCTTTAGCAAACATAGGAACCACAGAACGGTTGCCTTCCCACGACTCCCCCTGTCCAATCCAAGCGCCAGTCCAGTCTGTTTTATGCAGAAGTCCAGCTTCCCAATAGCAAGGTTCACTCCAATCTGAAACCTGGTCTAGCTCGTTCCATGCACGAACCTTCCAATAGACACGCTGCCTCGAGGTTAACACTTGACCCTGATACAGTATGTTGCTAGTTGCTCTTCCCGCGACTTTGCCTGAATCCCACATATCACCGATATGATTCTTTAAGCTGGATATAGAAGACGCTGCTAGAATTTGATAAAAGTGTTGGCGCTGATTCCGAGCAGAAGCTTCGATAATATAACTTAATAAGGGAGCGGCTGTTTCCACCCCCAATGGATTTACCATGGCATTCGTTCTTAGATTCGTTAGGTGCCAAGCTTGATTCATACTTTTTCCTCCTTAATAATCCCTGCGTTCTTACCTCTATCTTAGGAGAAAAGGGGCACGAATAGGGAGAACAAAATCGACGCTGGAGGTGGATTTTTTGGACATGGTTACGTTTATTGTTCTGGATCATTCGGGTATACAAAAATCCCTAATCGAAACGCCAGGCGTCCGACTAGGGATCGTGAATCATTTCCCTCCTCCTATTTACCAACTCTTCCTTCTGCCCGTCAAAGACTCTAAGTAATGTTTGGGCGAAATGCCCTCAATTTTTTTGAACAGTTTGCTAAAATGATGAATGTTATCATAGCCCACCATTTCGCTGATTTCTCCGACTGAATAGTTCGAATTGGTTAACAGTTCCTTCGCTTTATCCATGCGTATTTGAATCAAATATTCCAATGGGGCTTTACCTGTCGCTTCTTTAAAAAGCGTGCGGAAATAATTGAGCGATAACCCGAAATCACTGGCCATTTTCCGATAATCCGGCGGATCCTTGTAATGATTTTTCATGATTTGGATAGCCCCGGCAATGGTTTCCCGATATTTATGCCGTTTGCCGACTCCATCGTCTGTCGCAATATCTTTGAGCAGAGCCTCTAGCAATTGCAACAGTAGAATACGCAGTCTTAAATGATAGCCATATTCCTTGGATACAAAGGTAGCGAGTAAATCTTTTAATAGATTGGCTACAAAAATAGGGTCGCTAGGCTGCATATGATCAGGGAATGAAATTTCATTCAGCACCACATGGGGGCGATGGGTTAACTCTTCTTCCCACGGAATGCTATCCATATTCTGGTAATCCAGATTCACATAGACATCCTCGGGAGAGAAGTCATAATTGTGTCCCATGTAGACTAAGTCAAAGTGCACGGCGAGATAATGGCAATATTGTCCTTGTGGTAAAAGAAAGGAATTCTGCACAAATGGGGGGATGATACATAAATCCCCCGCATTCAACACAAAGGAACGATCGTTAATTCGGTAGTTCCCGGAGCCTCCAACCATGAAAATAATTTCGTAATCATAAATGATTCGGGGAGGTACTTTGACGGCAGTAAGCTCCCTATGTTCAAACTCATGAACGTACCTGACATAAGGGGCAAGATTCAGGAAATCGACTTGGCGTATGTTACTCATTGGGTCTCCCTTTGAAATGGCTTGTGGATGATGAACCTAGCTTTATCACCATTATACACGCGCCTCCTAGTGAAGAATAAGTACATGCATTATACAACTTCTGACTGCGAATGCTGTTTGCTTTTGACTCCAAATACATTTCTAATCGCTTCCAAATATTTCATACCATAACGCGTATCTGGCTCCAAATAACTTCCTTCTGTCCATTCGTTCCATGAATTAATCGTTACAATGCTCGGCTTGGTAAACCCTTTATCCATAAAGGTTTTCGCTTCCGAGAGCGCCTTCTCGAACTGTTCGGGTGTATTGCCCACCAAGATCGGTGTATAGGGATATCCGACACAATCATAGACATCCGTCTGAATCGTACGCGGGCTTGAATCCCACCCCATCGACACGTTTGGAAAATACGGAAGATCGTATTCATTCGTGAATCGTTCGAAATCCTTTACTGACAGCTCCCGATACATGCTATAGTCCGACATTGGAAAATGCGGGATGGGGTTGTGATGAATCCAAACGTAAGAGGTGATGCTGTCAAATCCGAGATCCTCTAGTACGCCATTCACATCTTCAATGGCCTTCTCACCAGGCAGGTTCTGTACTCCCCAGACGATGGCGTTCAGATGCAGCTCGCCAAGCCCAGCGTTTCGTACACGCGTACGGAAATCTTGTAAAATACGTTTAGTCTCCGTATAACTTCCGCCCAATCCTTCGATTAAATTCATCAATTCATAGATGGAAAAATACAAACCACCATCCACTCGCCAATAATTCGGGAGATGGAAATAATGGGATATCATATAATCCGTAGCCTTGATGAACTGCTCCTCCGTTACCTTCCCGCTCGCTGCTAAATTATTGCGGAAATTGCGCGGTGCAGGCTGAATATCATACCAATCGTGGTTAGCCCACATGAGTGAAAATTTCAGTTGTTCGCTATTCAGCGCTTTAAGGAAGCCCCGCTCCAATGCACCATGTAGAAAGGGACCATTCTCATACCAATACCAATCGAAGATGAACGAAGAGATGCCATGGTCGGCAGCGGCCTGAATCTTTTTAGCCATAATGGCTGGATCGGACTCATCCTCATAACCCCAAATCGGAATCTTGGGCTGCTCATGTCCTTGGAATCGCGGCCTTGCCGCCTTCACCAATTCCCACTCCGTCCATCCTTGACCATGCCATTGTTCGTTGAGTGGATCCGGGTGATAGTTTGGGAAATAATATACAGCTACTTCAGTTTGTTTCATGGAAATTCTCCTTCTCCGATATGAATGTAGGTAGCTTCGTCGGGTTATCCTTTTACGGCACCTGCAATAAAGCCTTTAATTAAGTATTTTTGGGTAAATAAAAACAATATGATTAAGGGAACGGTTGCCAACACGCAAATGGAGAAAATAGGTCCCCAATCAACACCACGGTCGACTTTAAATTTAAAGATCAGTGTGATCAAAGTTGGTGTATGGTTAATATCCAAGTAAAGCAATGGACTCACGAAATCGTTCCAATACCAAAATACGGTCGTTACAAGAATCGTGCCGGTTGCCGGCAGCAACAGTGGGAAAATAATGGACCAAAATGTTCGAAAGCGTCCTGCTCCATCTATCGAAGCTGATTCTTCCAGTTCCCTAGGAACTGATTTGATAAATCCGGTATACACCATCGTCCCGTATGGGATGCCGCCTGCGACATACAGCAGACATAAGTAAGTGAGTGAGCTCTGCATATGGAGGAATTGCTCTAATTTAAATAGGGGAACCATGCTCGTCTGAACTGGAATAATCATGCCACTCAGAAACACATAAAATAGCAATTGAAAATAACGATGTTGATTTCTTCCAATAATATAACCAGCCATAGAGGAAACAAGGATATTAATGATCAGTGTCACCAGACAAATGTAGAGCGTGTTGCCCAGCGCCTGGAACAGATGCGTCTGCTCGAATACTTTGGCATAGTTGCCGAAATACCAATGCGGAAGTTTCAGCGGCTCATAGAATTCCGCACTCTTCTTCATACTGGCTCCGAATAAGTAAATAACCGGGAACAGATATAGCAGAGCCATGGCTAAAAGAATCACTTCTAGCACAATAAACCCAGGTTTGCGCTTGGTTGTAAGGGCGGATGATTGACTCACATTTCCACCTCCATCTTACGGGTAATTCTTAATTGTATGGTTGTCACGATCAGGCAAATGATCATAAATACAATACCTGCTGCTGTCGAATAGCCATACGTCTGATTGACGAAAGCAAAATTATAGATGGCTTGCGCCATGGTCAGCGTCGCATCACCCGGGCCGCCGTTGGTGAGCACATAGGGCAAATCGAACATTTTCAACGAGCCGACAAGTCCGAAAAAGGTACAAATTGTAACCACCGGCATGATCAGCGGGATAATCAAATAAACCACCTTACTCCATCCCCTGGCGCCATCGATCTCCGCTGCCTCCAAGATCTCCTTCGGAATGGACTGCAGCCCCGCCAAGTAAATGACAGCGCCAAATCCAGTACCCTGCCAGACGGATATTAAAATGATCATACCCAGCGCATAATGGATGCTTCCCAGCCAATCCTGCGTGTATGAACCCAAGCCAAGCCCCGTTTGTACCGCATTTATGACACCATCGTATTTCAATAGGAAATTCCAGACGATCGACACGACGACCAAGCTAATAATAACCGGCAAATAAAAAGCTGTTCGCAGGATTGATTTCGTCCGAAACGGTTTGTCTAGAAGCAGCGCCAGAAACAAAGAAAGCGGATTTGAGATAATGACGCCGAAGACAACGATGTAAAGCGTATGAAGCGCACCGTGGAGCATCGCCCGATCGTGAAATAAGTCGGTATAATTTTTCAAACCTATGAAAATGGGCTTATTAATCCCGTCCCATTGCGTGAAGGAATAGTAAAGGGAACTAATGAACGGATAATAATTAAAAAGTAAAAAAATAGCGGTCGCCGGCAACGTTAACAACAGCCCAAAGCGAAACATCTTGCTTTCATTGTTCATACGGTTCTCCCCTGTTTAGACAGCCAGCTACAGCCGAAGCCGCAACTGGCTATCCATAGAGTTTTTCTTACTCTAAACGCGGTCGCTCATCTTTGAACGCCATCGATAGAGATTTTTTCACTGCTTAGGAATGACGATTGTCCCTTTGTCTTTATCATAATTTTGTTGTGCAACTGTGAGCGTATCGCCGAAATCACCGCCGCCGATGACTTTCAACACGCCGTTCTGAATTCCTGTCCATGCTGAGCTAGCTAGGAAATTGCTGCTGTTCACGCCGATTACGGAAGCGCTTGTGTTCATAGCGTTCATAACGTCTGACATCGCTGGATTCGCGAAATCCCCTTTAATGTTTTTAATGCCAGGGAAAGCAACGTCTTTGATGTGCACGGATAGAACGTCTTGGCTCAACACCATGGCAACAAAATCTTTAGCCGCTTGCATATGCGGCGTCTTGGCATTGACCGAAATGCTGTGGTCAGGTCCCGCTGAAAGCGCTGATTTCCCATCTTTATTCGGTACTGCAAAGAAACCAACATCCTGCTTCGGCATGCCTTTGTCCTTCACATCGCCGTCCATCATCCCTGGTACCCAGTTACCTTGAATAATCATGGCCGCTTTACCTTGTTCAAAAGCTGCCAAGCTTCCTGGCCAATCCAGTGTTAGCGCGTCCTTATTAAAGTAACCGCCCTTGGCCAATTGTAGGAAGGCATCTGTCGTCGCTGTCATTTCTGGGCCTGTAAGCTTAGCTTTGCCGTTATATATATCGAATAAATAATTCGGGTTAGCTACTTCGATCGCAGAATCTGCGATTACACCGAGCGTCAATCCAATCGTCCACGCGTCTTTAAATCCGGCAATGATCGGTGTCACTTTTTTGGCCTTCAGTTTTTCATTAATGGCAATGAAGTCATCCCACGTTTTGGGTGGCTGCACACCGGCATCGCTAAATATTTTCTTGTTATAAAATACCCCGTTCACCGAAACCGTCGCTGCAGCGCCGTAAAGCTTGCCGTCGAAGGATTCCAAAGGCCTAGTTGCATCCAGTACATTAGCCGCCCATGGTTCGTTAGACAAATCAGCCAAATATCCGGCTTTCCCGAACTGTGCGACGTTCTGACTCCAGATCACATCGGCCGCACTTCCTGCCGTAAGATCCGCTTTCAATTTATCCATATATTTTTCCCCGACCAGCGTATCCCATTGAATCTTCACGTTCGGGTATTTTTCTTTAAACTTCTTTTCTGCCACTTGTTTAAAATTGGTGCTTTGAGAAGTATCATCTAAAAACCAGCTGGATACCTTCAACGTGTAGTTATCGTTATTCGCATCCTTTGCAGCAGTGCTGCTTGCCGGCGATGGGGCAGCGGACTGTGTCGGAGCCGTAGAAGATGTGCTTTCCGACGTGGATGTACTGTTTCCGCATGCCGCTAATGTTAAGCTAACAGCCATCAATGTCGTAATACTAACTACTAAATTCTTTTTCATTTCTAAAACCCCCGCTCATAAATTTGTTTTACAAGCTAATTGTAAACGTTTTCTTATTGTCCTGTCTTTGCTCGATACATCTGGGTTTTTGTTCTTTTTTCAGATCGTGTGATGGCTGGCAGGCTGTTGCTTTGAGATAGTCGGGGTTTCCGATTACCTTTGGCCATGGAGCTACTTTTGATTGGGAGATAGTCGGGGGTTCCGACTATCTTTGGCCTTGGAGCTACTTTTGAGCGGGAGATAGTCGGGGGTTCCGACTCTCTTCGGCCTTGGAGCTACTCTTGAGCGGGAGATAGTCGGATATTCCGACTATCTTCTGTCTTGGAGTTACTTTTGATTGGGAGATAGTCGGGGGTTCCGACTATCTTTGGCCTTGGAGCTACTATTGAGCGGGAGATAGTCGGATATTCCGATTAACTTCGGCCTTGGAGCTACTTTTGAGCGGGAGATAGTCGGAGTTTCCGATTATCTTTGGCCTTGGAGCTACTTTTGATTGTGAGATAGTCGGGGTTTCCGACTATCTCACCTCCGGGCCATTCACTTCTCGGGGCTAGGTGATTTTTTCGAGTAAACCCAGGCTTTTTTCCGAAGTTCCATGGCGCAAGTCGATTTCTTCAACTTAGAGCAGCCACGAGGCCCAGTTTACTTGGCGTAGGTCGATTCCTTCGACTTGCAGCAGCCACGAGGACCTGCTTCCTTGGCGCATGTCGATTTCTTCGACTTGCAGCTGCCATGAGGCCCAGGTTCCTTGGCGTAAGTCGATTTCTTCTACTTGCAGCTGCCACGAGGCCCAGTTTTCTTGGCGTAGGTCGATTCCTTCGACTTACAGCAACCCCGAGGACAAGTTTCCTTGGCCTAGATTGATTTCTTCGACTTGCAGCTGCCATGAGGACGAGGTTCCTTGACGCAAGTCGATTTCTTCGACTTGCAGCTGCCACGAGGCCCAGTTTACTTGGCGTAAGTCGATTTCTTCGACTTGCAGCTGCCACGAGGCCGAATTTCCTTGGCGCAAGTCGATTTCTTCGAATTTCAACTGCCACGAGGCCCAGTTTCCTTGACGCAATTCGATTTCTTCGACCTGCAGCAGCCACGAAGCCAAATTTCCTTGGCCGCAAGTCGATTTCCTCGACTTACAGCCCCCCCGAGGCCGCTTCCGCCTACACTTATCCAAAAAAAGACGACTCTCTAATCCACATATATGAATTAAAAGTCGTCTTTTCTGAAAAGCACATATCTCCAATTTACACCGTCGGAAGCTCTCGCACCCGGCTAATTTTTACACTGCACGCCGCAGGAACACGGATGTCGAGCTCTACGCCTTCTGGGGCTGTCACGACGAGCGAGGCAATATCGCCACTCTCGGCTTTCCAAGCCACATCGATGCACCCGCCCTGCGGCAAAGGTACCGTTCCGCTGGCCCAGCTTAAATCGCCAGTTAGCGGTGCGATCGTCACTTTTGCCCACCCCGGAGCGGCAGGGCGCACGCCTAGCACGTAAGCACCAAGGAAATAACCTGGAGCTGCCGACCAGGCGTGGCAATGGCTCCGCGTCAAATCATTCTCGTTCGCACGATTCATCGTCGTGTGTCCGTACATTTCCCAGCATGTCGTGGCATCGTTATCGAGCATAAAGCCGAAGTTATCACGCATGTCGTCCAGCATCCATTGGACGTTGCCGGATTTCATCAATGTCTCGTAATAGAAGAAGGACATGAACGGACTTCCAATCGGAACGAATCCTTCCGGTGTGGCGGTCAAGTATTCATTTAATCGCGCATGGCGCTCCCTTTCCGCAACACCTACAAGCAGCGCCATGACTTGTGTTTGCATGCTGAAGATGTTCGAGCGTCGACCTCCAGGATGAATACAATCCAGATAAGCGCCCCGCTCTTCACTCCAGAGATGCCGATTGATCGCTGCTTTCATTCGGATCGCAAACGCTGCACATTCCTTGCCTCGTTCTGGCATTCCTGCAAAATCCGCCATAGCGGCCGTTTCTTCCAGCGCTTTCACCAACATGACATTCTGGTGTGTAACAATACCATCATTCGGTTGATCCATCGGTGCCCAATCGAGCAAATTCCAGCCTTTCATGTCCAAAAGATCATCAGCGTTCAAACGCTCCAGATAAGCGCTCAACGTCAGTAGCATCTTCGGTAGCATATCCGCTGCAAACGTACGATTCCCCGTATGCTCCGCATATTCCCGACAAGCCGCGATCCAGAAGAACGTCCAGTTCGGAATGACACTCGTCCAAGCGCTAGGTACTTGGTCGCCATATAACGGTGTCTGAAACGCAGATCCTGGAACAAGTCGAAGGCACCGCTCCACAATCTCCGTCCCGCCAAAAGTGTAGTAATTGACGAGCGCTTCGTTGCGGCTGTCTCCTACCCAGAAGGCTTGCTCGTAAGTCGGGCAATCGACGAACGTGTCTTCCATGCATAGCTTTGTCGTATGCTTGGAAATATCCCATATCCGATTGAGCTTGTAGTCTGAACTCTGAAAACGGCCAATTTCAGGAGCCGGGTAGTTGCTTTGGATGACCCATACGTCATGGATCAGCACTGGTTTGCTCGCACCCCGAACGGTAACAATCACGTACCGGAACCCTCTGCGGATCGGCGACGCGTAGCGTTGAATACCTTCGCGCGTCACATAACGCAGTGTATTATCGGCACCGAATGTGTGCTGAACATACGCATCTTTTCGATATTCGATGCCATACCAATCGATGGTAATCCCCGCTTCAGCTTCCAATTCGAATTCAAGGAACCCGCTCCACTCCTTGCCGAAATCGAGCATGAATTCGGTGTCTCCGCCCTCGAACACGGGCACAACACCGGGGTCTGTGGAAGCGACTGCGATGCGCTGCAGATTAGCAGGAACGGCGTAAGCCTCCGATGCGCGCTTAGCAAACTGCGGCATGAACGCATCTTCCCCATTTGCTACGCGATGAGGAACAGGCGCAACCGGGTAACCCGCAGCCCGCAGCTCTTCAATGCTCGACAACGGGGCGATTCGATCTGCGAAGCGGATTTGCTCCGCTTCCCATGTCGCTAGCAGTTCATCCTGATCGATATAATCGATGCTGGAATAAGTAAAAGAAGGCCCGATCTGTATGAACGGTGACATCCGCTCACCAACCTCGGCAAGTTCCGCCTCCAGAGGAGAGATCCACGTGATCTCTTGATCTGCGTCAACACCCACCCGGTTACTATGGCCATGTTCGGGGCCGTGCACCGTATAGAGTAAGACATGATCTCCTGCCGGCAGCTTGGTACTAATGTGGGCAAGAGGCGGTTCTACTTGCAGTTCCTCTGCCGTGTATACCCTCTCTCCTAACCTAACGATACCCAAGCCGCCAACATGGAACGTGACCTTAACTTCCGCTTCTTCTCGCAAGCGAAGGGTCGTCGCAAATGCGCCGCAGAATCGGATATGATTGGCATTCTCTTCACCAGGAGTCTTCATCAAATGGTATGCGTCGATAAACGCTGTCAGCTGATAAGGTACAACTTTATTCAAAGCAATTACGCGCGTAGGCAGCACAGGCTCCTCTGTCAAATACGGAATGTCCCTCGGATGAAGTCTCACCCACGGCTCCATCCCTACTGGCCCAATCACATCCGCCCGCTCCCATTCAGTATCGGAATACGCAGAAGCCGTCCAGTCTTTCACCAGCTTCCTACCATCAATACGTTCTGCAAAGGCAGTCTGGCAGGACAGGCGTGAGATGGCTGGATCTTGTCCAGCATGAACGGATGTCCGCCAATCTTCTCCCGTCTGGACAAGCGTCACTTCGTCGTCACCGTAGAACGCGTCTAATTGCGCGAGCAGCCCGCCTCGTTCCCTTAAATATTGAAAATTAGAGACGCCGAAATGCATCACTTGCACAGCAATCGTGTTGATTTCCCCACGCCGAAGAAGATGCCCAACTTCATGGCCGTCATAGAAAATATCTGTCGGAAAATAACGAACCGGCCCCCTTCCGACTCTTTTTCCATTGATGTACACTTCATAGCGGGAATCTGCGGTAATCCATAATACAGCCCTCGCCATCGTTTCCAAATCCTGCGGACAGACGAACGAGGTTCTAAACCAGCGCCATTCATTGCGCGGACTTTCGGCCGTTCCTCCCCAAATCCAGCTAGCTTTCCAAGGTGTACGCTTTGCAATTATCGACATGTTCGTGTTTCCTCCTAGATATAGATACCATTATTCTTTATACAACAATGATGTAAGTAGCAAATATCCCTAATCGGGGCGTCAATCGCCCGATTAGGGAATGCCAATCATTTGCGGTATGCTAATGTGTCACACTGAAATTATCAAAGTGAGTATGTGCATAGTGTGCTCTCATGCCCACCTTACCCGTAATAAACGGATTATTGTTATCCGTATAATCAATCTTAGGCGTGGTCATATCGCCAACATAGACTTTGATATTATTACCACTGACAACGACTTTCATATGATACCAAGTATTCGTATTATACGTTCCTGCAGTCGATGCCAAGGTCGTCCAATTGTAATTCTGTTTGCCAAGTGAAACGGCATTGCCCCCAATGACGGCCAGATAGCCCTGATAGAAATCCGTCCCTAGGCCAGCGTCATTACCAGCACCGCCTTGCGCAGGATTTTGCACCCGAACCATGATGCCGCTGTTCAAAGCATCGATCCCTTTAATATCGGACTCCACAGTGTAATCCGACCAACCCGTGCTGCCCATGGTTCTTTTGCCAACATTATCAATGCTAGCTTCTCCGCTTTCAATTGCCCAGTTGCCACCGCTCCAGTTCCAATCAGGTCCGAACGTAGTAGCAAAATTATCCGTTTTCGTAAAAGAAGAATTATCCGCTTCTTTGAATTGCATCGTGTAGAAATCGAATTCACCTGTTACCGTTTCAACTTTGATCGTATGATTGCCTGCGGGTAGGTTCAGTCCTTTGATCGAATACGTTTGCCAGTTATCCCAACCTCCTGTACTCGGAAGCGTAACCACCCCTGTCACATCGGTTGAATCTACCCATACCCTCACTTGCGTTCCCGTATAGGTCGTTGCATATCGCAAACCTAAATTGTACGAGCCATTGGCTTTTACGCTGACATTATACTTATACCATTCACCTGTGCTGTTCCAGCCAATGTTTTCGCCGCCCTCAGGATTATCACGTATATCCACATTGTCATTTCGGATATATTTGCCGCCTGTGTTTCCACTCGTTGTATCATGATACCCGACGCCTTCACCGCCTGAATTGTAATGAACGGCTTGAATCGTGCCTGGGATCGGTTTATAGGTATCAAAGATACCGCTTCCATTTACTTTGTTGCTAACGGCCAGATAGCCAAAATTGGCTTCATCATCCGATGATAAATACCCAACTTTACCAGCACCAAGTCTGGTGGTTGTCTTCGTTTCCAACAGCATTTTGTCAACAAAATACTTGTACGTTGTTCCCGACTTTTCGACACGAATGGTATGTAGTTTACTTGTGTCAAAGCCTGCAGGTAAAGGCGTATTCACTTGCGTGTCCCATACCCCATTGACTAACAAGGTCGTCTCTAGTCGATTCGCACTGCCATTTAATATAGCTACGCCATAATTGCTAGCATCCACATACCCGTATACGCCTCCAAGTTTCGGTGCCACGGTTCCCTTGGATACTTCCTTCACGTTATATTCAGCGGTATAGTCGCTTGCGGTTGTAAGCGTATTTTCATAATTGATATAAAAAGCATTGCTGCCCTTCGCATTCTGATAAAGGAAATTGTTCGAAATCCCCCATGTTCCGCCGTTTAGATTGCCGTACCCCGTTCCTACACTTGCTCTTTGGAATCGGTCTTCGAAGTTCGGCGGTGCAGGATTCGGCATAGACCAATTGGTCGGTCCGTACGTTGTCATTTTGTCGCCATTCCAGCCGATCGCATCAAAATTAACGTGACGTATCGGCCAGCCTTCAGGAGACACACCTGCTAAATTATGATAAACCGTATAATAGGTATCTAGATCTGGTCCGATAAAGACACTATTGTGCCCTAAGCCCACATTCGAGCCTTCTGTATTTAGAAGAATCGGAGCGCCACTATTGCTTGGTGTAAAAGGTTGAAGGGGCCCAGTCGTATTAGAGGAGGCATTCACCCGATAGCCTGGGCTGAGAACATGATTGCCCGTCTCCGTCATATAATAAATCCCATTTCTTTTGAAAACGGTCGGACCTTCTGTCCACTGACCGCTCATTTGTGTGCCGCCAAGGACCACATCGCTTCCAATGGATGTTGGGCTGCTCATCGGAGCAGCGTGGATGCCGTCGCCAGCAGCACTATAGAAATACCAGCTGCCATTGTCATCAATAAAGACATCGCCATCAATACTGTGCCCCAAATTGCCAGTTGCCACAGTAAATGGGCCTGTCGGGCTGGTGCTAGTTAACACATAATGCCCTCGTCCGCCTGGAGAGGTGTACATGTAGAATGTGCCATTCCAATACACGACTTCAGGCGCATAACCATCATTCGTGATAGCTTCCGTGGAACAGATTCCCGCGTACGTCCAATTGGCAAGATCTGTTGAACTCCACACTTTAAACCCCGTATCACTTTGTCCTGTGGAGCTATAGAGATAGAATGTTCCATTGTATTTCATGACGAATGGGTCACCGATCCCACTACTCGTGAATTCACTTGGGAGCGTCATAGGATTCGTATAAGCAAAAGCACCCGTAGCTGGCAGAGCGAGCGCACATAGGATACACACACTGGCTACCACTTTTTTAGAGATTTTCCACATCATTTAACCTCCTCATGTTCATCTAACCAACTCTTTCGCAATCATCCTTTACCTCTTGCCCAATACTCTGATCATTCTCAGCAAGTATCTTGCCCTAACATCACCTCCACACGCAATCTACGTTCCTTGCCTGGCATGTGATGGTTCTTGTTGGAGCACCTTCTGGACAGGCATCGGTTTATTAAGGTGCTTTCTCCCGTGCGCAGAAGGTGCTATTCAACTCTTCCAAACAAACATTTATCCTTTAACAGCTCCGCCTACCAGCCCTTTAATAAAATGCTTTTGCAAGAAAAGGAAGGTAATGACAAGAGGTAATGTGCCTAGTAAAATGGCCGCAAAGATCATATTCCAACTGTTGTTGTATTGGCCCGTGAACGTAAAGATCGCCATAGGAATTGTTCGACTCGTCTTCGCTTGCAGAAATAACAAGGGTACCAAGAAGTCATTCCAGATCGATAAACTGTTGGTAATAATAACCGAAGCCGTCACCGGTTTCATTAACGGGAAAATAATAATGGCAAACGTACGGAAGGGGCCGCAGCCATCCATATAAGCTGATTCTTCCAGTTCTTTCGGTATTCCTTTTAGAAAACCTGTATAAAGAAAGATGGAAAAGGGTATCGACATCGCGATGAAAATGAGAATAACGCCTTGATGTGTGTTGATCAAATGCAAGAATTTAAGCAGTTTATACAGCGGAATCATGCTTAGCTGGAACGGAACCATAATGCCCGAAATAAAATAGAGAAACATGGTACTTGTAAATTTGGACTTCACTCGCGCTAATGGATACGCAGCAAACGAGCTTGCTAGAACAAGACCTACAACGGCTAATCCCGTAATGACAATACTGTTGCCGAAAGCCATGCCTAAACTCGCGGTTTTCCATGCTTCAGCAAAATTTCCCCACATAAAAACCTTTGGAAAGCCGAGTGTCGTATACAAAAGATCTTGCGGCGATTTCACTGTGACAGACACCAGAATAAGAAGCGGAATGCTGACGATTAAACCCCAGATTGCCAAAATGACAATTTTACTTGCTTTACTAACCCATGCTAACGTCATTATGCCTCAACCTCCCGTTTACGAAGGAACGATAATTGGAAGATAGAGATAACGAGAATAATTAAGAACATCACGATGGCAATCGAAGTCCCATAACCCATCTCATTAAAATTAAATGCCTTTTTATACAAGAGAATGGCCAGTGATTCTGTCGTCGTACCTGGGCCACCTTTGGTCATAACATAGATGATATCAAACACTTTAAAGCTGCCAATGATGGAGATCATCATGTTGATCGTAAACGCAGGAGCAATTAAGGGGAAAGTAATCCGCGTAAATGTTTGCCATTTATTCGAACCATCAATATTTGCAGCTTCATATAAGTCAGCAGGAATGGCTTGCAGGCCCGCCATATAAATAATCATCGTGATGCCAGCCCATTGCCAAATGTTCGTGAACACAATACTATACATCGACCATTTGGGATCTCCCAACCAATCTTGTGCCAGCTGGCCTAACCCGATATCTTCTAGAACGGTATTAATAATTCCAAAAACCGGGTTATACAAATAGCTCCAGATATATCCGATAGCTAAAGCACTCAATAAGGCCGGAATCAGGTACACCACTCTTAAATAACGGTAATACCACCGTGAGCCATCCACCAGTAACGCTAATAGCAGTGACAGCACATTTTGGAAAATCGTTACTAACACCGCAAACACGATGGTGTTTTTCAATGCAATCCATACTTCGGAGTCATGAAGCAGCTTACGATAATTATCCAAGCCAATAAAGCTAATCGCTGGATCCAAACCGTTCCAGTTCGTCAAGCTATAATACACGCTGCTCATCATAGGAATAACAATAAATATGCTAAATATCAGTAAGGCTGGCAATATAAAAAGCACCTGTACCCACAGTTTTCTCATCCAATCTCCCTCTTTTTAATTAAGAAGTCAGGAGAAAAGCTTCCCCTGACCGCTCAATTACCCTGAATTATTTATTGTCCTTTTTTCTCTGTGAACACTTTATCCATTTCCTTTAACATCGCGTCAATTGTGAAGGATTTCCCACCGTCAACCATCACGTTCTGAATATCTTTCATCATGGTATCCTGTACGCCTGCTGGCCAGTTTTGATCCAGGAAGTTATATGTGCCTACATTGAGATAAGGTACTAATTCTTTCAGCGTTTGATCCAGATCTGGATTCACATCTTTGAATACTGGGAATGACTTAGCTTGTGTTAACAATTGCGCATTGTTCCCTGCTTCTGCCCAGAAATCAAGGTACAATTTGACTTCATCTGGATATTTAGTCTTTGCATTGGCACCAAGTCCCAAAGCGATCGCAGATGGTACCCATACTGGCTTACCTTCTTCTGCATATGGAAGTGGGAACATGCCCAGATCCGCTTGCGGATTCGCTGCTAGGATAGGCGGCAGACCCCAGTTGCCCATAATCTCCATAGCCGCTTTACCAGTTGCCATCAATTGAACCATTTGATCATAACTTGTTCCAAGAGCACCTTTATTAAAGTAACCTTTGGCATCCATCATGACGTAATCTTCCATCATTTTCTTCCATGGTGAATTCGCAAACGTTGCTTTGCCATCATACATATCTTTATCAAATGTTTTGGCATCTCGATAAATAGCCGAAGGTGCCATAGCGTATGGAATGATTTGCGTTACCCAAAGATCTTTCATGCCGAGTGCAAGAGGGGTAATATTAGCCGCTTTAATCGTGTCCGCTAATTTGAGGAACTCATTCCAGCTCTTCGGAATCGTTAAGTTCAAATCTTTGAAGATTTTTTTGTTATACACAACGCCAATGGCATTCTGATCAAGGGGCAATCCGTATACTTTGCCATCTTTACTTTCCATATCTAGCGCACCTTGTTGTAAGCGTGATACCCATGGTCTATCTGATAGATCCATCAAATAACCGGCTTTAACAAACGGATCTTTCCACGTGCCTGGGAAAACCCCAACAATATCAGGTGCATCCCCTGAAGCGAAACGCGTTTTAATCGTCGTTTGATATTGATCAGTGGGAGCGTTTTCATACTCGATCGTAATATTTGGGTATTTTTCATGAAAGCGTTTGTTAATATCCTTCAGTGTTGGACCTGCTTCTGATTCAAGAAAGTGAAACATTTTTAACGTGACGGGCTTAGCTGTTGATGCCGCTTTCGTCGCTGCTGCCGTTTCTGCTGGCTTTGCAGAGGCAGCTGTATCTGTCGATTTACTGCTGCAACCCGCTAACGCAATGGATACGGATACGGCTGTAACGAGCGTTGCTGTCATTTTATTTCTTCTTGTCATGAAATGAACCCCCTCATTGATATCTTACAGTTCTAATCATACCCGTTAGATTCCCCTTCGAATGTAGAGTCGTTTTCCATTTAAGGTAGGTTCATTTATCTCTTTTTATAATCGGCAGGCGTCACACCCGACCAACGTTTGAAGGTTTGACTGAAAAATTTCGGGTCCTCATACCCCACCATCTGGCTAATTTCCGATATTTTCTTGTATCCGCCATTTAGTAGCTCCTGCGCCTTTTTCATCCGAATCTCCACGATATATTCAGAGAAATTGCTGCCAGTTTCCGATTTAAACAGCTTCGATAAATACCCCACACTCAGATGATATTTCGCCGCAAAATCCTGCAGATGAATCGTTTCACCATAATGCTGCTGCACATACTCCATGAGCAGGGGAATGATTTGCTTGGGATTGCTCATCTCCGTTGCTGGGCCGGTCATCATGCCGCCAAACTTTCCTAACAACCAATCCTGCAGCGCGCTGTACGAGTCACAAGATTTAATAAATTCATACAGCGAGTCCATACTGAAGGATTCCAAATCATTTTTGCTAAGATGCAAATTATATTTGAGCGCATAGAAGACATCCGACAGGAACACAGACATTTGTTTTAAAGGAATAGCAGCACGCTGCAAGCTTTCCAGCATTCGGCGTAATTCCATGTTGAGTTTGGCATATTCGGACTCGCGCAGGTGCAATTCAATTAATCTCACACTATCCCAGACAGGTGTTAATTGCGGAGACTGCGGGATCGGCATAAACGTAGATACGCCTAGTCGAACTTGATCTTCCATTAATCTGAGGCACATACGGTACGTAGCGTCCAACACTTCCTGCTCCATTTTCACATGATAGACTGTATGAACAACCTGCTCATACGTGCAGACAAAGTTATGAATCTGATTGACCTTGAGCCGATGCTTGCTTTCCTTGTCTGTTTTGACCACAGGAATCATAAAAATTCGGAGATGCACATCCATATCCAAACATTTTGTATCGGGATGAAATTGCGTTTGAAGCCACACTGAGAAATGATGCATCGACAAGCGGCTTTGCGCCCATGTATGTTCACTGTTCCAATTATTTAATAAAATAACACCAACTAACCAGTTCCCGCTAAGCGGCTCTTCCTCTTTCGTTTCCTGCTGATGGCTCATGCCACGCATCATTCGTGTTAAGGACCAATCCATGGCGATTTGGATTTTATGCTCTTCGGTAATCACGGAAGCAATCAACCGATCTAGAACCTCGTACAATTCCTTTTCGACAACCGGCTTTAAAATATACTCTTTCGCCCCTAATTTAATAGCCTTTCGCGCATAGTCGAAATCGTTATATCCGCTTAGAATAATGGCTTGCAGTTTGGGGTTTATATGTGTAAGCCTTTCCAACGTTTCCAAACCACTTAACCCGGGCATTCTAATATCCGAAATGATAATATCTGGCGCCGCCTGCAGCGCTCCCTCTAAAGCATCTTCGCCATTCTCATAACAGACGAGGGTATGTTGTTCGGCATATGGCTTCATGATGAACATTAATTCATCCATCGCAAGTGCTTCATCCTCAATTAGAAAAATTCTCATCTTTAACCCTCTGCCTTTCTATTCAAAATGAAGTGGTAAAGCCAGGCGAATCGTGGTTCCGCCCCCTGGTGTAGGTAAGAAGGATAGACCATATTGATGTCCATAAATTAAATGCAATCGTTTTTGAATATTTAACAGTGCAATGCCCATATGTTCGGTATGTGTATTCGAGCTATGGATATCGAGATCTGCCAAATTCTGATTCAGCGCCGCTTGCGTCTGAAGATTGATTCCTACCCCATTGTCAGCTATCAGAATCTCTAGCAGGCCCTCATTTGCCCTTACGTGGATAGCGATTAAACCACCCGATTTGCGTTGTTCGAGTCCATGCACCACCGCATTTTCCACAAGGGGTTGAATGGTTAGACGTAAAACCTGTGCTTTCAACAGCTTCTCTGGCACATCTATCTCGTAACGAAAGCGATCCTGAAAGCGGTAAGTTTGAATTTTAATATAGCTTTCGATCAAATTCAATTCCTCACTGAGCGCAACAGTGCCATTCCAATCATATAAGCTGTATCGGAACATATGAGCTAGAGATTCTGTCACCTCCACAACATCGGTTGTGGCCCCCTTTCTTCCCAAGGACTTGAGAATACTCAAGGTATTAAAAAGAAAGTGCGGATTAATTTGAGCTTGCAGCGCTAATAATCGGGCATCTTTTTCTCGCAATTCGGCTACATACACCCGCGAGATCATATCCTGCAAGCTGTCCAACATCTGATTAAACACTTTACCCAGCTGGCCGATTTCATTGCGATTATTGGTGTGGAGAGCCCTGATCGTGAAATCTCCCCGTTCCACATGACGCATATTCGTAATCATTCTCCGTAAAGGACGCGTAATGCCAGTGGCAATAAACCAGGCGATCACAATAACTAAAACTAGAATCAGTGACTCAATGATCATAACGGTATTGCGAATTTCTTTTAACCGACTCGTGATGGAGTTCATGGGTTTCAAGATCAACGTCGTCCAGTGAGTACTTTCCGATCGATAACTGCCGTATAAATACGATTTCCCTTGCCAAGTTAAGGTCCCTGATGCTTTGTTCCCTGTCAAATCGGCTACATGAATGCCATCCATCACTTTACCTGTCCATTGATCCTGACTGTCATAGATCACATTCCCTTGATCTGTCAAAATAAACAAGCTAGAATCCTGCTCTTCCCCATATTCTCGGTAAGATACCAGATCTTTCATGACATTTACATCCATGTCCAATTTCATGTAGCCAATCTTTTTACCCGTAGGGATCTGATTGATCTGACGAATTAACGAGAACACCTTTACGCCTTGGAAATTCGTAATCGTATACTCTGTCATCGTAGGCCACAATAGGTATGGCGATTGCGTATAGGTCAATATGTAAGGGTACCAAGGCTCCTCAGCAATTGAATTGCCGACAAAGGGACTTCGTTTGGCCCAATAGTAAGTAGCCGCCGGATTATCCGTCGGATATAAATAAATACCTTGCACGGATGGCCAGGAAACTGAAATATTTAACAAATGAGACGTAATCTGCTGATTCAGACTCTCATTCTCGGCTTCGGTCGTTTCATTTGAATGACTTAATACATTCTGTACCAATGAATCATAGAATACGGAAAGCGACAGCTTCTCCATGTCATCAATGTACAGCTCTTCCGTTCGGGTAATTTGTGTGCTGTTGGTGTCGAGCAGCTGCAGAGTCTGCTTTTTCAGCTCACCTACACTGCTATGGTAATAGAAAATCCCACTCGAAATAACCGACAACGCAAACAGGAAAGAAAAGCTGAGAACCACCTTCGTTTTTAAATCCCACTCTTTCCAAAGCTTCATCACACATCTCCTGCCAAAATGAAGAGGCTCTACGCTGCGTTCTGAGCCTCCACATGAATGATATTTAAACCATTAAACCATCTAAACCAGCTCAACCATATAAACCTGGACCCTCTAGGACTCGCGAAGAACGCGGATCAAGGCGATGGACATTTCTCTTGCTGCCGCTACGATTTCCTCGTCCGTACGCTGCGTCCCGCTCGCCGCCATTACGGCTGCGTTGATGCTCAGGAACGCCATCCTCACCAGCAGCTGGCGGTTGGCATCAGCATGCTCGCCAGCGACAAATTGGGCGAGCCCCTCCAGCCCGCTCGTAATTTCGCGGGAGTCACTCTTCATGTTCCGCATCGTGGCGGGGTTCGCGATCATGAAGCGGATTCCGCGCAGCTTATCGACCGAAGTCGACTCCACCCAGCGCAATATCGTCTGTTCCAGGAGCTCGGGACCCGGCTCTTGACTGCGAGCCCAAGCGAGAAGCTCGGTTGCTTCATGACCACGGGCAGACACCATGGACTTGACGATATCATCTTTGCTTTTAAAATGATAGTACAGTGCTGCTTTGCTGATCCCCAGCTGTTCCGCAATCTCGCGAAGAGATGTCGCCTCGAACCCCTTGCTTGTGAAAAGCGCTAGCGCTACGCGCTGAGCCTCCGCCTTCGTCTCGCTTCCAGTCCGTTTCACTGGTTCACTCTTACTCATAATTCTCGCTTCCTTTCCAATTCCCTGTTTCATTATGTTCCTGATTATACTTGACAACTTACCGACCGGCAAGTAAAGTCGATCTAAAGATAAAGAAGGAGGATACCCCCGTGACCCATATTGTTCTTACGTTCATTCACTTATTTCTCGCTGGTCTCCTAGCTGGGGAGGAGTTCGTCGTTCGTTACGGCGTGCACGTGTCACTTGCTGGACTAGACGAACCCTCTCAGATTCGAGTCCGTCAAGCCCTCATTCTTAAGCTGCGAATACTGGTGCCCGCCATCTTACTGCCGACGATCGTGTTAGGGATTATCGTACTCGTTCTCACGGGCTCGGAGCCTGGTTTCGGCTTCCGCCTCGCGGGTGTGCTCGCCTTGCTCATCCTCATGTTGGTCACGATCTTGGGCACTCTCCCGATCAACAAGGGAGCACTCGCTTGGCAGCCCGACGCACCGCCAAGCAATTGGCAGGCACTGATTAATCGCTGGGGGCAGTTGGATATCATTCGTTCCTCCGCGGCGATTTTGGCTTTTGGGTTTTTCTTGATCGCTGTGGCGATGCAGGTGTAGGGGAATGATGAATACAGAATGAGATCCTACAGCAAGAGGCCGTCCCTTAAAGTTAGATACTTTTGGGGACGGCCCGCTCGGCATTTCCTGTATTAAAATCTTTTCAGCGTCAACGTGCATCTTCTGGTTGAAACAATTTTCTGTTAGTATCGATTTCACCATCCACTCGCCAAACTACTTTTCCCTTCTATAATACAAGGGAGCATGCCCCGTAACCGACTTAAATACGCGACCAAAATGCGTCACACTGCCGAAGCCGACCTTCTTCGCAATCAAGCTAGCTTTCATAGCGGTTTGCTCTAGCAGTTTCTTGGCCTCCTTCACTCTCACACTGTTCAAATATTCCACGAATGTAAAGCCTGTCGCTTCTTTAAAGAACCGGCTCAAATAATAGGGACTGACGTAAAATGTCTCTGCCAGCAAGTGCAGCGAGAGTTCCTGCATATAATGAATATTGATATAACGGACGACCTCTGATATTCGTTCATGCATGGGACTGGGGGATTCCAAGGAGGTCATACTGTTTTGTTTGACATGGCGACAGCAAATCATAAGCAATTGCAGCACCAATGTCTGCGCATACATCTCGAAGCCAGACTTCTTCTCCTGCATCTCTTGCATGATGCTCTGCCCAATCGCCTCGATAGACAGCCGATCATGGAGAGGACATTTTACGATCAAATATGCGTTCTCTAACATCGGTTGTAACACATCACGATAGCTTCCATTCACTTGTGCCATATAACTTTCATGTATATTTACGATGAGCCGCTCATGCTCGGGCATTTCTGTATTGGTTGTTCGATGGAGAATATTCGGAGAAATGATGATGACATCGCCCTCGTTCATAATCATGGTTCTGTCCTTGATAAAAAATGTCCGTTTGCCCGACATCAAATAGAAGATTTCGAATGTACTATGAAAATGGCTCTCCGGCATATTGTGGCTTAACGCCTTCCGATAAGATACCGAGAAGGTGCCTTCATAATTATCGAAATGAAAATCTCCCATTCCATGCCCCGCCCTTCTTTAATTTGCTGATCATTATACGCCTCCCCCTCATTTCCTGCAAGATATAAGAAGAAATAAGGATTTATCGCAATTAATGTACATTTTCCTCTGCTAAAATAAACATATATACAGAAGGAGGAATTAACAAGATGAATTCTTCAGAAACCAATAGCCCTATCAAGGATAAATCAGAAGAGGCGCTAACCCCCATTCAATGGGCGGAGAAAGCCTGTGAAGCATTAATGTTCAAATTCGAACCGGAATTGCTGCCACCGGACCGCTTCCACTATCATCAAGGTGTCTTTCTATCGGGGATGGAGAAATGCTGGCAGGAAACGAAGAACGATGCGTACTATACGTATATTAAAAGATGGGTAGACAGCCAGATTCTTGCAGATGGCAGCATCAAAACATACAACACGGATGAGCTCGATGATATTCAACCCGGTGTGCTTCTCTTTAACCTGTTGGAGCAAACAGGCGACGAACGGTATAAAAAAGCCCTGTATACGCTTGTCTCTCATTTAAAAACATGGCCAACCAATCCATCCGGCGGGTTCTGGCACAAGGGCCGTTATCCAAATCAAATGTGGTTGGACGGCTTATATATGGCTGGACCTATTGCAGCCCAGTTCGGTAAGACATTCGGTGAAAGCGAATTTTTTGACATGATGACCTATCAGGCGATCCTGATGGAAAAGCATACCAAAGACCCGAATACGGGCTTGCTGTACCATGGTTGGGATGAAACCAAAGCAGCAGCATGGGCAGATCCCGATACAGGCTTAGCTCCTGAATTCTGGGGGCGTGCGATCGGCTGGTACCCTGTTGCCTTGTTAGAAATGTTTGAATATCTTCCCCATAATCATAAAGATAAAGCCAAGCTGACAAGCATCCTTCAGGATCTACTCATCTCTCTGACCAAGTACCAGGATGCGGATACGGGTCTCTGGTATCAGGTTGTAGACAAAGCAGATCAGCCAGGCAATTGGCTGGAAAATTCATGTACGGCCCTGTATGCACATGCCATTGCCAAAGCCGTGCGCTTAGGCTACTTGGACGCCATGTATTTGCCTTATGCGTGGAAAGGGTATCAAGGAGTCATTGATACGTTGAAGTTCGATGAGAATGGCCATGTCGTTATCGGTCAAATTTGCATCGGTACAGGGATCGGCGATTACGCCCACTATATCGCTCGCCCGACAAGCGAGAATGATTTACATGGCGCTGGGGCCTTTATTCTCATGTGTGTGGAAATGAGTCTTGCGCAGGCGAAAATATAAAACCGAAACGTGTGCCAGATTAGGCAATCAGCCTCTGGGGCGCACGACGACAAAGGGCAGCCGAGATCATCTCGGCTGCCCTTGTCATACGCATCATTTTATTAACAGCAATCCAATTCCTAAATACCTATTAATTCTGAACCCGTAATACCTTCTTAATTCTTCCTGCCACTAGCTCTAACAGAATGGCAAATATCAAAATGAGATACGTAATAGCTCCGATTTCCCTCACATCATAATAGTAGGAGCTGGCCATAAACATATCAAACCCGATTCCTCCTGCACCTGCTGCTGCACCCATGGCTAATGCTACGGAGAAGTTGATCTCAAATCGCATAAATGTCCATGAAATCAAATACGTGACCGACGAAGGCAGAACGGCTTGAAATACGATTTGGACCCAATTCGCACCGCTTGCCTTTAAAGCCTCGATGACGCCTTTATCTAACTCCTCGAAAGATTCCGAATACGTCTTCACGAGATAACTGACAGAATGGAACGTCATCCCAATGACCGCAGCTACACTCCCCAATCCTGCAGCTACTGCAAAAATCAATACCCATAAGACAGTTGGCACCGCCCTGATAAAAGCAACGACACCTTTAACTGCGATGGAAAGTGTAGGATTGGAGAGATTAGTGGCAGCCATTAATCCGAGCACCAAGGCAATGACAGCCCCGAATAAGGTCGTTAGAAATGCTAATCCTAGGGTAACAAACAAAAATTTAACTGCTTCGATAAAGGTAATGTGGTGTAAGAGCGGATGAATGAACATGGTTTTCAGCGTCTGGGCTGTTGAGATGACAGCATCTAGAAACTGAATATCCTTATAGTCAAAAGTTAGGAATGCAAACAGCGTCAATGCGACGATTGACACCAAAGTCAGCCGAATCACCATTTTTTGTTTGTTGAATGGCTTCTTTATTTCGATCAAGTGAGGTTCCATTTTACAAGATCACCTTCCTGATATAGGTAGAAACCGTTTCAATGAGAAAGATAGCAAGAACGAGAACGATGACGATTAAAGAGGCAGCGCTGAAGTTAAGACTTTTGTAATATAAGCTGAAAAGAAAACCAATACCTGTACCGGTCAGAATGCCTATTAATGTTGCCTGACGAATGTTCGTTTCTATCATAAACAAAATCCAACTGATCAACTGCGGAACACAAGCTGGAATGACAGATTGCGAAATAATGGATAAATAGCCTGCTCCCGTAGACCTTAATGCTTCTACAGAGCTGCTGCTTACTTCGTCAATCGACTCCGTGAAAGCACGGGTCAAGAAGCCGAAGGAGCCAAAGAATAGTGCGAAATATCCAGTTAACACATTTTGGCCAAAAGAAATGAGCAATATCATCGACCATGCGGATACATCAATGTTACGAAATACGGTTGCGATGGATCGGCTTACAAAACTGAACACGCCACCAGCCCCGGTAGTATGGGAGCCTGCAATTGCGAAAATCAAAGCAAACAAGGCTGCCAAGGCGGTTGCTGCAATAGAGACTAGAACCGTCTCCGTGAGATTACTGATAATGACGGGAAGTCGTTTCAATGCTTTTTCGTTCGGATAAAAGTTGTTGAATGCCCATTCGGCTGCTTTAGGAATAGAGGTGAAGCCTTTGATCACATCGTAGTTCGTTATGACGATGGCGATTACTGTGATGGCAAGCAAAAGAGCGCAGTATAACAACGTTTTCAGTCGCTTTCTGGCAAAGAAATTATCTTGCATAACTGCCCTCCGGCTCTTTCAGTTCTTCCAGTTCATCCAATTCCTCTTGATGTTCATCCATCTCCGAACCGTAAATTCGGGCTAATTGCTCGCGATTGATCCCGCTCGGATTACCGTCGTAAACGATGGTTCCCTTGTTCACACCGAGTACCCGGTCTGAGTATTTCAGTGCAGTATCCACTTGATGCAAGTTAACAATAACCGTGATCCCCATGGTGGTTGAAATATTACGCAGATGATCCATGATGACCTTGGAAGCGTTAGGATCTAGGGAAGCGATCGGCTCATCGCAGAGCAGGATTTTGGGGTTCTGTACAAGCGCTCTAGCAATCCCAACCCGCTGCTTTTGTCCACCACTCAGTTGATCACACCGCTTGTAGACCTGCTCTTCTAATCCAAGCGTTTTCAAAATGGTATAGGCTTGATGCCTCTCCTCCTTGGAGTAAAGCCCAAGAACGCCCTCCAATGTGGACTTATAACCAAGTCGCCCGTGCAAAACATTTTCGATAACAGACAATCTATTCACCAAATTATAATGCTGGAATACCATGCCCATCTGAGTTCTTAGCCGTTTTAATTCTTGCTTCGTACAAGCTAAAATATCAGAGCCGTTAAATAGAATTTTCCCACTGCTTGCATCAATCATTCGGTTCATACAGCGAAGCAGCGTCGACTTACCGGCCCCTGACGGACCGATAATCGACACAAACTCTCCTTCTTTCACAGCAAAATTAACATCTGTTAACGCTTTTGTATCCGTGCCATATTGCTTGGATACCTGCTTGAATTCCAGTAACATTGTCATGGCTGCTCCCTTAATCGGTTTCACATGTTGTCATACATTTTAGTTGTAGAGCGTTCTGATTGGGTTGAAGAATGCATCATCCACGGGAAGGAACTTTTCTTTGCCTGATTTTTGCTTAAACATGCCTGTATCCTTCGAATCTTTAGGAAGGAAGATCAACGGGTTGTTCGTTACGGCTTCGGATGTGAAAGCATCCTTTAATTTCTTCGTGTCCTCTGCGCTGATTGTACCTGTGTTAATAACAAATGGTTGATTCAATACTGGCGTTACAGAAATGACTTCGAATTCTTTACCAATCAGTGTATTAAACGGTTCTGCTGCACCTTGTTTTACTTTGTATACAGCGCCTGGTGTGTTAGCTGTTCCTGAGCTGAGCTCGATGTAGTTTGCTACGCAAGTATCACAGAAAGCAGCTACGTCGGCCTTACCTGTCAATAAGTTAACAGCGGAACCTTGATGCGTTCCTCCGAAAAGTACATCGCTAAAGAACTTATCTTTGCCGCCTAAAATCAAATCATCTACCGTCAAGTTCTTATACTTGTCTTTTTTGCTAAAGAAGGTAAGGATTCGGCCGGAAGGAATTTTAAAGCCGGATGTTGAGGAGTTGGATACGAATGAAAACTTTTTGCCGGCAATATTTTCGATGGAATAGATGCTGCCAACTTTATAGCCATCGCCATCGCCTTTACGCACATTTAACCAGCTGTTGTAAACCGCATCATCCAATGTGCCTGACTCCCCGCTCTGAACGACTAGTGGCACAACTTTCTTATTCTTTGCATTCGCCTCAACATAACCTTGTGCACCCATGTAAACAAGATCTGCACTGCCGCTGGCAATCGCTTCGATAGCAATCGTGTAGTCCGTCGTCGTTTTTTGTTCTACCTTTTTCCCAGTCGCAGCTGCAACCACTTTGCCTATTTCGTCACGGGAAGTTTTCATGTCTGCACCGGACTCATTCGGGTACCAAGCGATCGTGATGGTATCTTTCGTTTTTACCGCTGCTTGAGCACCATCCTTAGCTTCATTAGCTTTCGTACCACACCCTGCTGTTACAGCAACTAAGGATAAAGAAATCATGAGCGTTAACATTTTCTTTTTCATAATTAAAATGCCTCCTATTTTCTAATAAAAGCGGCTATCCTATAATAATGAAACTAGCATACGTTCAAGCTCTTCCGACGAGATTTCAACTGGATTATTATCCATTCTCCCCTTCGTATAAGCGAGAGACACAACCTCACGGATACCTTCGACGGTAACACCATATGAACTTAGATTGCTTGACAACCCATAGATGGTATACATATTTCGAATGAGCCTATCCACTTCTTCCACATTCGCTGCTCCAAATGCACACAGTAATTTATCCGGTTCGATTAATGCATCGAAATTATGTTTCAAAACCGTAGATAAGGTTATGCTGGCGGCGATTCCATGATCGATCCCAAAAAGCATCGTAAGCGGATAAGATATCGAATGACAAGCTGTTGTTCTCGTATTGCTGAACGCCAGTCCAGCCATCAGACTCCCCAAGGATAGCTGCTCTCTCAAGACCAGATTATCGGGTTGCTCGATTAATAAAGGGAGCGAAAGCCGAATTCGTTCAATCGCTTGCAGCGCATACACGCGGGTCACAGTGTTTGTATGCATAGACCAATAAGCTTCAGTAGCATGACACAGGGCATCTAGTGCTGTAGCAACGCTTAAACGCAGCGGCATCGTAACGGTCAATTCCGGCAGAATTAATGCTGCATTCGCATACAGCCGCTCATCCGAAACCGAATATTTGCTTCCGCATTCTTCATCCCAGACCGTTGCCCAGCATGTTACTTCAGAGCCTGTTCCCGATGTCGTTGGTATCCCAACCCACGGGGTAAAATAGAGCTCACTGCGGTACGCCTCACTTGTGATTGCCCCTCGAACTTCAGCGACTGTAGATAGCGTCTTGTGCTGCAAAGCCGACATAACTTTAGCAGCATCCATGACACTGCCTCCGCCAATAGCCACGATAAGGTCATACTGGAAAGGTTCAATCTCCTGTTTCAGCTTCCAAATATCTGCCACATTCGGGTTGTTCAAGGTCACTTCAATCAATAAAGTTTCCTTCTTGGAGAGTGCGTTCAAAACAGGCTGTAAACAATCACTCTTCTCAACGCCCCCTCCCCTAGTCAGCAGCAACACTCTCTTGACGCCTGCATAACGTTCGTTAAACAACTCAGCGAATGCTTCCGCCGATTCTGTTCCTAAGGATACCGCTACTGGATTATAAAAGTGGTTCATCTGATTCCCCGCTCCAAGCCGCTTCTTTCAAGCTCTTCAATGACGAGTGGAAGCTGTGTGATCGAGCCAATGATATAGTCTGCGCCTGCTTGCTCAAAGGTAAGTCTCGTTTGATTCATGCGCTCTGCAAGTTCATCGGGGTGCAGGCTCTCAACTTCTGCCTGTGTTAAACCGAGTTCACTGCTTCCGAGTATGATAGCAACCGTCCATACGCCAGCATTCCTGCCTTCAAGAATGTCTGACACCGTATCTCCGACCTTGATGACGGCTTTCGGAGGGTATACGCCGAGTTCCACTAAGTTCTGGAATATCATATACGGATACGGCCGACCAGCCTTTACTTCATCCGATGCGATCATGCAGTCTGGTGAGTAACCCTTCCGCTTAGCTTCCGGTACGATAACCGCCATCATGCTTGCTGTATATCCGGTTGTCGATCCGATAGCAAGCCCTGCATCACGAAGCTGTTCCACCGTTTCTAAAGCTCCCGGAATCGGATCCGTATAGGTTTTCAACGATTCCATTAAAATCGCTTCGAACCGGACATAAAGACGATCAACATCCTCCTTGACGGCTTGCGTACCGAACGCATCCATCCATGCTTTTTTTACTCTTTCCATCTCCAAAATCGCTTGAATATGATCCCATTTCAGGAGTCCCATCGGGATTCTTGCTTCACGATCGGTGATCGGTACCCCCGCTTCTTCAAAAGTTCGAAGAAATGCATGCATCGGTGCGAAGCAACCGTAATCAATCACAGTTCCGGCCCAATCGAAAATAATTGCCTTTATGCTTTCTTTCGTACTCAACTTGATTCCTCATTTCTAGGTGCTTTGATATTTCAAATTATAAATCAATATAACGCAAACACGCAATAGTTTATGCTATAATTTACGTATTATTAATAAATATATGCTGTTATATGCTGTTTTTAACACTGGGAAAACATAATAAAAACGCAAGCTGCAATTAGCCTGCGTTTATGATCGAAATATTATTTTTTTTGTACATCTCCAGGAGTCCGCTATCCATATAAGAATCGGTTACAATCGTATCAATTTGATCCAATCCGCAGATGTTCAGGTAGGATACCGTTTCGAATTTACTCGAATCCGCAACCACAACCTTTCGCTTCGCACCCTTTAACATCGCATTGATAACCTCCGCCTCTCCCTGGCGAAAATCAGTCAACCCTTTTTCAAGGGAAATCGCATTAATACTAATGAATGCAACGTCTATATTAAAACTCATAATTTCTTGTTCAATCGACCGGCCGTACAAGGAAAACTCCTCATGATTCAGGTATCCCCCCGGGATAATGACCGTAAAGCCCTTCTTCTGAGCCAAAATATCCGCAATACGAAGGGAATTCGTGATGACTGTGAGTTTCTCGAAACGAGCCGCGAGCCGCTTCGCAACCTCAATATTCGTCGTGCCCGCATTGAGTGAAACTGCCTGATACTCTCTCACCAGCTCGACAGCATATGCGGCTAATTCCTGTTTTCTTTCGTTTTGCGTTATTTTACGCTTAAAGAATGCTTGATTGGTAGCGAGCGCTTCTCTTTTGGGAACAGCTCCTCCATGTACACGCTGAATCTTATCCTCTTGCTCCAATCGTTCCAGGTCCCTGCGAACCGTATCAAGGGAAACTTGCAACAGCGATTTCAATTCCACGACGGTGACTTGCCCCTTGGATTCCAGTTCCAATAATATTAATCGATGCCTTTCTGGTGCAAGCATTTCGTATCTCCTCCGTGTTATTGCGTTAATTTGCGTTATATGCATCTATCCTAACAAAAATGCTCCATCTAGTAAATGTGACATTAAACATAATATCACACGGTGACCCTCTTAATGGATGTAACCCCCTATATTTTCTTAACAAAAAAAAGTTTATCAGGAACGAATGTTCCCAATAAACTTTTTCTGATCTTACTCTCCAAATAAATAGTTGTGTAAAGCTTGCACAGTTTCTGCTCGAGACGTATGACCTTTTGGCGAGAACTGCCCTTCTTGCGTCCCGTTTAGCAGCCCGATTGAAGCCGCATTGCGGATGGCTTGCTGTGCCCAAGGCGACATCTCGTCTTGATCTTGGAACTGAATAGACCGCGGATTCAATGATGCATGCTCAGGCATAATGGCCCACGCACGCATCAACATCACAGCCATCTGCTCACGGGTCACCAGATCGTCAGGCGAGAAACTGGAGTCGCTCACACCTTGTACGACACCGTTCTCTACAGCAGCAGCAACATCTTGGCTGTACCAGGCCGTGCTTAGAACATCATTGAATTTACTTTTTTTGGTTCCAGATAAGCCAATCGCACGAACAAGAAGTGCAGCGAATTCAGCCCGTGTTACGCGTTTATCCGGTTCGAATTGACTAGATTCTTTCCCTTTCACAATCGGCTCAACCACAATATCTTTAAAAATATGTCGGGCCGCTAGGTCACCGATGGCATTTGCTGCCCAATGGCTACCGATATCTTGATATTTCACATTGTAATCCAGAACAACATAAGATCCGCCATCTGATATGTTAAAAACAGCTTCGGGCATATTCCACGCAGTATTAGCCGCTTGATAGGCCAGAGTGCCATCCTCATATACCTTGTATAGGCCTGCCCGTTTCGCATTTCCTTGCGGAGGTACCTTCATACTTAGTTGAATAGGCTCAGAGTTCTTATTTGGTTCCTGCAAGCCGCTGTCACCGTTCGTCGGGAATTGCCAGTTCACTTGGACAACCGGGGTTAGGAACACCGTTCTTTGGTTGGGATCCGCTTGAATGCCACCCAGCAACTCATCAGTGATAGAGTTGTAAGTCAACACAAGCGAACTCTTTTTCCTATTCTCGTCATTGAGACTGGCACCAGCTTCGCGAATGGCTTTCATCGAAACACTTGCCATCCCCCAGTCAAACACAAGCTGAAGATGGTCTCCGGTAAACTGCGCAGCAGCTTCATACGGAATAGCCACTTGGGATTTCCCTTCTTCCACTTGAATTGTGGCCGTGCTCTGTCCATCCTTCAAGGTTAAATCGTCAGTTTTAATGACCTGTACAAATGGTTCGGAAACGAGATGAGTATCACTCGGCGGGATGCTGCTTTGACCGCCTGAGCTGCCACTCGGTGATCCCGTATTGCCGCCAGTATCAGCAGTCTTTACAGTAAGCTCGTAGGTAGCCTTAAGCTCACCATGAAAAACTGTGATCGTCACCCTACCTTGCTTTTTCGCTGTAACAAGCCCATCGACATCGACTGAAGCGATGGCTTCATCACTGCTGGCAAACTGCAAATCCTCTGCAATCGTCTCCAGTTTCTGGTCACTATATGTTCCCAGCACCTTTACTTTTGCTTTTTCTCCGACTTGCAACGGATTTGACCCCGTAATTTCCAGCTTTATCAGCTCTGGTGGCGTCGAGATTGAATCGTCTCGAACGTTAATCGTATAGTTGGTGCTCAACTGCTGATACGTAGCCGTGATTACCGTCTGGCCTGCTTTCAGCGCAGTAATCTCTCCTGAGCTTCTATTTAGCGCCGCAACCGTATCATCCGAAATGAATAAATTTAACCCCGCCGGCGCTGAGACATTGGAATCGAGCAGCACCGAGCTGCTGCTGTCGCTGTAAACTGCCGTCACAACGGTTTGCAAATGATCCCCCACCACCGCCTGCTTCAAGCCTTCAATTTGCAGTGATTGCATAACAACATTGCCTGCTGAAGCGCCTTGCACGATCAGCTTATACGAACCCGATACGTTCCCATTCGTACCTGTGATGATCGTCTCACCTTGGGCATGTGCGGTGACCACGCCTTGTCCAGTAATGGAAGCAACCGCCGAATTACTGCTGGTAAAGGAGTAACCCTCTGTTGTCTCCGCCACTTCTCCATTAGAATAGGTTGCCTCGACAACCGTGCTTCGCTGTTCACCAATTTTCATTGGTGCAAGTCCCTTCAAACGGATCGACTGCACGGGTGCATCCTTCAAAGTAAACGACTTTTCCGCCGATTTCGTCGTATTCCCATAGGAGTCCGTCGCTTGAGCGAACCATGAGTAGGTCGAATTCGTAGTCAAGCCTGACCATTCCCACTCAGATTGGCCGCCACTCGCGACAGGCTGGGCAGCTGCAAGCTGCTGTATTTTGCTGCCTTTGAGACCGATATAACCTGTCGCTAGCTCCATATCGCCAACATCCGTGTTAAGCGGCAGCGTATATGTTTCATATTGCTCTTGAAAAAATCCATAGTTGTCATTCGTTATCGTCGAGTATGGAACCATATAAACCAGTTGTTTTTTGACATCAAAATAAAGCATTCGCAAATAGGCTGCTCCGCCTAACGAAGTATCCTGATAATCATGTAGCAGTTCATAGACGACTTTGCCGTCAATTCGCTTTACATTATAGAAAGCAGCTTGACGATGTCCGCATAAAACCATGAATACATTGCTGTTCGGTGCAATGACTTTCTCCATAATTTTTTGCCCGCCAAAGTCTTGCGTATCGTAGCTGCCTGTATCATATAACAAGTACGAATGCGTAGTAACGATAGCTTTGCGGTCTTTATACCGGCTCAGTACGTCATTCGCCCAGTCGATGGAAGCTTGATCAACGCCCCAGCTTAGATAGACGATAATAAAATCCATGCCTCCAGCGGAAATGAGATCATAATGGTTTTTATTATTACGATCGTCTCCTCCGTAATAAGGTTTGTTCTTGAATCGATCCTCACCGAAGTATTTATAATACAACTGACTTGAGCTTGTATTCGTATAAGGCGAATTCACATCGTGATTGCCGGCAAGTACCCCATAGCGCACATTGGCGTCATCCAATATTTTCATGCTGCGGTCCGCATTCACCCATTGCGGCTCAGAAGTAGCTACGTTGACTATATCCCCCGTATGAACGACATATTGGATGTTTTTATCATCTTTATTGTCAGCGACCCACTGGGTCATTTTATCGTAAACGTCCGGAAAATCCTGCGCTTCAATTTGTGTATCCGTCATCCAAGCGAACGAGAAATCATACTGGTCGCGGCTCGGCTTCTGCCCTGGGAGCATGGTATTCTGCTGTGTAGCTGCAACGTACAGCTTCACTTTCTTGTTCGCATCTACCATCGTGGCTGTATTTAAAACGGCTTTCAGTTCGAAATCGCTGTTGTTCGCATTTCCCACTTTAACCGCGACTTGCTGCCACTTCTTGGCAATGAAATCCCATGCGTATATCATCACTTGCTGCTTGGAATGTCCTTCCCAAGTTACTTCCAATTCATCTATCTGAGATAGATCACCGTCAACGGTCATATCGAACCGCTGATATGGATAATTTTTCAAAGATTGCGTACTATAGTAGGAACTATCCGAAGCCTGGATGGACTTTAAAGCGTTAGCTGGCAACGGCTGTTCCGCTGTTATCGTATCAGCTGCCGGCGGATCCATGGTATTCGCTAACTCATAAGCTTTATTCGTCAACGGATTGGTTTGAAAATCGCTTACAAACTGTACATTTTTCTCATAAAATGCGAGATCCATCATATCGTCTGTAGGATCCGTCACATCAGCTTTCAATGTCACTTTTCCGTTGGCATCGACAATCTCTCCGTCAGCACCTTTCAGGGAGACAATAGGCTTCAA
This sequence comes from Paenibacillus pectinilyticus, assembly GCF_001700435.1. Lineage (GTDB taxonomy): Bacteria > Bacillota > Bacilli > Paenibacillales > NBRC-103111 > Paenibacillus_E > Paenibacillus_E pectinilyticus. The sequence continues at coordinate 82,951 of NZ_LYPC01000026.1, read as the reverse complement.
CTTGCTTCCATCAATCTGAAAAGTAATACGCTTACTGGCTGCCAACTGTGAGTTGGCAGTTGCGACAGCGTCAATTGCGAGCGTATGCTGACCGCTTTTTAATGATGATAGCGTTGTTTGGAATGCTGTTGATTGGGAGCTGATCTTAACTGGCGCCCCCCCGTCTAACTTGTAAGTAATACCTGAGGCTTGACTAACAAATCCACTAAACGAAAGATCTGGCGAATAATACGTGGCGCCTTCTTTGGGTTGAAACACCGTCATTTGTAAAGAGGTATTCTGGGATTCTGCTTCTCCGTAGATGAGAAACTTGTCAGTCATACTCAAATATTCAGCTTTTATCCATGAAGCGCTTCTTGCCATCCGAGTAATTCTCGCTTCATCAATCCCCCCTTTGAAGGAACTGCCTCCAATCGTCAGGGGATCACCCGCTTTGATGTTCCCGGAGCGTCGTCCTTCGGCCACCTTGACACCATCGCGATATAAGACCAAGTTATTTCCTGAAAGTGTACTGTCATAGGTCATCGAAAGGTATGTCCAATTATAATTGGTTGCTCCCCCGTTTAATTGCAGGCTTGCTGTTTGGCCATTCAGATTGGCATCTGTTGAATCCGTATAGACATTCGCCATCCATTTACCAGCAACAGCTTTCATCCAGAATGCGTTTTCCCGTACTAACATATTACCGGCTACCTTGCCGTTAGCTAACCTGGCCCAACCGGAGATCGTAATTTGGGATTCTCCGTTGCCTATTGCCCCGTTATTCATTGTATTGGCTGGATAAATCGTCCCTAAACTATTCTCAAAATAGCGTCCCACCATATGATAGTTAGGGTCTGCGCCCTCCAATGTATAGGAGGTTCCGCTCGTTGTAGCACTTTTCGATTGACGCAAGCCAATATTGGCATTTGCCGTCGAATCCTTGAACTGCTCCACTTGACTCGGATTGGCATAATTGTCCACAATCCGTTGACCAAAGTGGTAGACTAACAAGAAATCCGAGTTCCACACCTGTAGCTGATCGTTTGTCTTGAGCGAACTTCCGCCGTAGTAGAGCCACATATGATCAGTACTGGAAGCCGAGCGAATCTTCGGTACTTTCACCCATATGATGCTTTCGCCTTGCGGATCCCATTTTTCAACTTCGTACGGCAATTGTATCGATTGATCGTCGTTGAAGAAATGCAAATCATCTTGATTGGTGACCGTGTAATTGATTTTGGAAGCATCAAGCTTCACCGGCACTGGGAAATCTAGCAAATCTTCCACACCTGCCTGATTGTCAAAACTAATCATGATTCGGTAATTCCGATCCGTATCCGCCCAATTAGCGGTAACCGATGCAGTAGCAGTGTTATCAGGCAAGACGCCTACTGGCTGTAGGATTTGGAGGAATAGCGCGAGCAGCAGTACGACCATTATTCGATGTTTCCATAAGCCCATTTTCAAAGCTGGTCACTCCTTTATCTTTTGATATGAATACCTATTTCGCTTGCAATTTCAGCATGACTTGTACGGCTTCTGCCCGTTTGGAAGGATCCGAAGGAACAAATGCACCGTTACCTCGACCATTCAACAGGCCTAATTGTGCTGCGATCTGAACGGCATCGCGCGCCCACGTTGATGTTTGATCCATGTCTAGGAAATTTGCATCTTGCTTGAGCTCCACTTTGCCGTATTTACGCTCATAAGCTCGAACAAGTAGAACCGCCATTTCTTCTCGGCTGATCTCCACTTCCGGCTTAAACAAGCGATCTCCCTTGCCATCTATCAGGCCCGCTTCGGCCGCCGACTCTACATATCCCGCATACCAAGCGCTGCTCGGCACATCTGTGAACTTCGCAGTTTGGCTCGGTTTCAGTTCTAGCGAGTTAACTAATAGGGCGACGAATTCCGCTCTTGTAATGCTCCGTTCAGGTTGAAAATATTGATCACTTACCCCTTTAACCGTATGATTGGCGCTCATGACCTGAATGGTCCGATATGCCCAATGGTCGACAGGGACATCGGTATACGTTTTTTTATACGCCATTACCGCATATTTACCATTATTATCCAAATTTGTACGAATGCCTCGTTCAGTCAGATGACCACCAACGTATTTCGTGCTTCCATCTTGGAATAGTTGATATACGCCAAGTAATTCCTTGTCCGTATCTTTCGGCACAACGAACTCAATTTGCACAGAACCTTGCGGCAATTCCGCTGCTACCTTATTCCCATTAGCCATTTCCACTCCAGCTGAGAAATCGTATATCCGGGAGACTAGCGACATCGTTCCTGCATCTTGTTTCAACGTGTCCTTCATTTTCTGTTGGTCTTGCTCGGACAAAGCTGGGAACGATACGGCAAGCTTGCCTTCGCCCGCACCTTTAACAGCTGCCGATTGGAATAACGTTCCGCTCAAGTCGAGGGAAAGGTCATCTTGCCCAATTGTAATCACTTGGTTGTCTGACAATTTGCTTGCCACAGCCGGGAACACAACTTGTGTAATATCTGGGGCGATATCAACGCGGATATTCCCTATCTGCGCTTGGAGTTGTTCCTCTTTGACAAGCGTAGTACCAGGCTTTTTATCTGTAGGATTGGAAACACCTGATGAGCTGCCTGTATTCGGAGAAGTATTTCCTCCACCACTGCCACTTCCACTATCTACTTCAAGTACACGAATAGATGACTTCGCAGCTTGTTGCTGATAAACAACAGTTACCACCGTCGCACCTTGCTTCAACCCTGTCAACTTGCCTTGCGAATCGACGCTTATGATGGAAGAATCATCCACCTTCCACTTCGCCATAGAAGCAATGTCAGTTGGCACTGCATGATCGTAAAGTGCTTGCGCTTTTAAAGAAACTTGCTCACCAACCTTTATACTCGCAGGTGCATAAAGTATGACCCCCTGCAGAAGAGGCGGTTGCTCTGGCAGTACAGCTATAGCATAATTGGCTGCAAATCCTTGGTAGGTGGCATATAGTCGAGCTACCCCTGCCATTAAAGCCGTTAATTCACCCGTTACAGGATCGATACGGACGACGCTTGGGTTGTCGCTTCGATAACTAACATTCTGGTTCACAGGGGACAGTGAATTGTCATCATATACAGCTTGAATTACTGTTGAAGCTGTATCCCCCACTTTTAGCGTGTGCGGACCGACGAATTGAAGAGAGATCATTTGAGCCTTTCCTGGTTCGCCGACAGGTGGCGTGAATGCAACGACGATAACCAAGTCCGCTGTTAATCCGTTCGCTTCAACATGCACGAGTGCCGTGCCGGGAGCTACGGCTCTAACCGTTCCACTCGCATCTACTTGGATGACATTTGGATGATCCGACGAATAGGTTGCCGATGTTACGGAATCTATACTGCCATCATTATTGATAAATTTAGTTTGTAGATTGGCAACATCCCCTGGTTGCATCGTTTGCGGACCATCAAGCAGAAGATACTGCAGCACTTTGGCTCTCACTGTTATCTCGACTGAAGCACTGAATGTGCCCAACTGCGCCGTAATCAGAGATTTGCCTGGAGCTACCGGTACGATGATGCCCTGAGCATTGACGGTCGCTACTTCTGGATGCTGACTTTGGTAGACAATACCTTGCTGATTGGCTTCAAGTTCGTTGGCCGCATTGTCAATCAGTTGGACGACAGCTTGTCCCGATTGTCCAACGACCCAGTTGGTGGGAATATCCAAGCGAATGGACCTGACCGTTGAGGCATAATCGCGTACATACTGCTTAAACAAAAATTTGGCTTTAAGCGGATTTACAGCTTGGCTGTACAGTTGCACCAGACCGATCTTCCCTTGCATGTATTCTTGAGCACCGACCAAGTTCGCGCTGGCTCCGATCGCCAAATCAACTTTCGTTGCGCCTCCGATCTCACCTACTCTGGATCTGGACATCGTTTCTTCGCCATCGACATAAAGTTTTGCGGTAGCTCCATCATATGTCGCCAACGCATAATAAATTTTATTTGCCTCTAACGGTTTACCGCTATCGACAGTAACATAACCTTCTGTGCCAGCATCCTCTTTCACATAAAACATAGCTTCAAGCTTTTTGGAAATTGGATTAAACGTCAGCGAGTAATCTGATTCATGCGTTTTCCCAATAATCGTTTGTGCACGATCGAGTCTATCCAGTGAGAAAGAGGCAGCCATCGATATTTGTTTCGGGCTTAATTCCGTCTTATTTGGTATGCGGACATAGGAATCAATTCCATCAAGCGCCAATACAGGCTTGGCAAAAAGGGGATGATTGTATATGACAGGCATTCCTACCGCGCTACCTAAATGCTGACCAGAACTGCTATCTCCACCAACGGATTGTGTGAAATCCATATTGAGTAAATCTGGACCTGAGGTAACACCCGGTGAATCCTCGAATGCTTGTAGTGAAGCGGTTAGCTCGTCCATTAGCGTCTTGGTGCTCTCAGCGGACGTTGTATCCAAATTAGATTTATACCGAGCAAGCGCTTGCCCGATCTGATCATAAGCCGATTGTGGAAACACGATACCGCTTGCGTTTGCATCAGCTATCGCCTTTTCTACTTTTGCAGCTAGCTGCTTGGCAAACACATCTCTCTGCAGCCTTTCCCGCTCATTCTGGTTAATAATGCCACGGTATACACGGAACTCGTCCAATTTGGCATCCTTCAAGTTAAAACTCACATTTTTAGCTCCGTCAGTCCCAATGACGAAATTTAACGAGTCGATTGATGCACCCTTTGTGCCGGAAATATCAACCTCACTAACTTTAACGTTGTCTTGGTACACCGTCAGCATGCCGTTTCTGTCATAGGTATACACCATGAACGTCCAGCCTTTGCCGGCTACGGTTGTTGCCCAGGTATCAATCCTCGTTTTGCCTGCTGCTGTAAAATTCACTTTATCCTTATTGGCTTGCTCCCACCATGTTGAGACCGCAAACCCGGTATTCGCGCCAGTTGACCAATTTTTGTTAGATACAACAGCCGTATTCGAGGTATCTTTATTGTCGATCCAGTAAGCTATGGAGAAGTTCATATTAGCGCCAAATTGCAGTGCAGCCGGCTTGCCCATATCAATATAACTATTCCCTTTAAAATAAATGGCTTTCCCGAGGACACCTTCCGTAAAAGTCGTAGTCCCGTTCAACACTCCGTTATTTCCTTTTCCGGAACGGTCTGTCGCTGTCTCGTCATCAAAATCCAAATACACGACGTTGGAAAGTCCTGTAGCCTGAAAAGCAGCCAACGATCGCTCAAGCGCAGCTACCATGGCGACCTTCTCAGAGGTGGATGCTGCTGCATCAATTCCGTTTTTGAAAGCAGCAAGATCCTGCCCGAGCTTGTCATAAGCACTTTCCGGATAGACCAAATCACTATTTCTTGCATCGCTAATTGCCGTTTCCACTTTGCTAATCGTTAATTTCGGGACACCATCCATGTACAGTTTATCCCTCTCAGCCTGATCAATGAGCCCCTTATACACCCGGAACTCGTCAAGTTTGGCATCTTTCAAGGAGAAAGTTAGATTTTTATTGCCATCAGCACCAATCACGAAGTTTAAAGAATCAATGCTTGCATCCTTATGGGAACTGATGTTAAGTTCACCGATTTTCACGTTGTTCTGATAGACCGTCAGCATACCGTTTCTGTCATAGGTGTAGGCCATGAACGTCCAGCCTTTGTTGGCAAAGGTAGGAGCTGCATATAAATCCAGCCTTGTTTTGCCCGCTGCCGTAAAATTCACTTTATCGGTGTTGACCGTATTCCACCATGGTGTGATCGCAAACCCCGTATTCGCTCCGCTCGACCAATTTTTGTTAGATACAATGTTGGTATTCGAAGTATCTTTATTGTCAATCCAGAAAGCGATGGAGAAATTAGTATTGGTCCCGAATTGCAGCTCAGGCGGTTTGCCCATGTCAATAAAGGAATTGCCTTTGAAATACATAGCTTTGCCAGATACACCGTCCACATAGCTAGGTGTACCGCTTAACGTGCCAGCAAGGTTCTTCCCTGAACTGTCAGCTATTGTACTGTTATCAAAATTTAGGTTCAGTTGAAGTTCGTAATCAGCTGCTGCCGCAACAGGCTGTGTCATCCCGCCGATACTCGCTAACAACATCGTCATCGTGCTTAGCAGAGCTATTCCCTTCTTGAGTCGGACCATAGTTCGATTGTCATCATGCCACATACATATTCACTCCCTTGTTCATAGTTCGTCTTCTGTTACCACGCGATTAATAAAGTTAAAGCAGCGTCCGCTCTACGACCCATATTGCTCCCATCAGCGCAATCAACCCTGATGCAATACCTAAAGCATAGCGATAGTTGCGCCATTTTGAGGCAAAAACGACAATGGGCAGCAATACGAGCAATACACCGATCTGTCCGATCTCAACTCCCACATTGAAGGAGAACAGAGATAACATAAAATGATTCAAAAAAGCATCTCGCAGCACTTCTGCGAATCCCAATCCATGAATAAGTCCAAAACCGAGAGACAATGCCCAACGCCATTTTATTTGCCTTAACCATATATTTTCTACAGCAACATATACGATGCTTAGTGCAATTAAAGGCTCGACCACAGATACCGGAATATTAACAATTTTGAGAGAAGCTAGAATAAGCGTTATGCTGTGACCAATCGTAAACGCAGTCAACGTTTTCAAATAGTCACGTTTGCGTTGCGGAAGGATAATTAGTGCGGTGACGAAGAGCAGATGATCAATTCCAGTCCAAATGTGGTGGATGCCAATACCGATATATTCAAATATCGTCACCAGCCAACTGGGGAGCTTCACGCTTCTGCTTCCCGATGTCTCAGCTGCTTCTGCCACGAGTCGGTGATCTTGGTTAAAAACCATGTCTACAGAGCTGCCCTTGTATCTGATTTTTGCGAAATTTTGATGCTGAGGATCCAATCCATCAAAAAACAAATCATAGTTAATCGCATAATCGTGGATTGTAGCTGGGAAATCGTACTCCAAATCAATCATCATGTAGGAACGATTTTCCCGCTGCTTCATTGATACACCTAGCAAGGTAGCTGGTTCGCTCACATTTGCACTATTTACAAAAAGCCCCTCCGTGATGAGACGCTGCACATCCTCTGTTTCCCAGGCAGACTTCGGCGGCGCAGAAGGATCGAACACATACGTCGTCTTGTTGGATTTGCTATCAAGCCATTGATCATACTCTTCTGGTTCCAGATATAACTGATAGCGAATGGTGGAATTGTCAATAGAAACATCCGAATAGCCTGTTGTTGACATATGTGCACTCGCTGAATTGACAGGCCAAATGACGACTAGCAGCCATAGCAACAAAAGCCATGTTACCAGCCTCTTGTTCCAGATAACATTTGAACTAGAAATGGTCTTCTCCTCCCATAAATTTCATGATCTTTCTAGTCAAGTATATAAATAAAAAGCATAATCAAGCAATGTATATTGCTGTTTTTTACAATATATTTATTTATTATGCTGTATATAGTTTACAATAACATTACATATTTCCTGCTTTTTATACCGATCAATGACTCATAAATTTTTCTCCAGTTCTTCGGAAATACGAACTCCAAATATGTAGATCCTAGATAGTCAAACATAGGGAAAAAGCTCGATAAACGTTGGAAATAACCGTATTATCAACAAAAATAAGATGAACCTGCTACTTAGCACTTGTCCAATCAGCGCTATATGTTCCCAGGACAAGACCCGCTTGCTGACGTAAATCCTCAATATTCTCATTGAAAAACTGCCATTATAAGTAGCCAAAGGGGAACTCAAAAACAGTATAAAACAGCAAAATAAAACACTATTGCGCTTTTTGGACATTTTACCTTCCGAGTCGAATTGAATGAAAAAGGATCTAATCATTTTGTGTCGCTCAGATCCTTTGGTTCTTGCGTTTCCTGCTCTTTTATCGCAGCTGATGCTACTGTAAGGCCCAAAACAGGCCTTACAGAGCATGACCTGCATTCGATTTGTAACGCCAAGAAAGGGCGTACATCTTATTTTTCCAATAATTCCATATAACAGGATAGCAGCTACCCTCTTGGTATTTAACTCAGGTTGACATAAATCAAAAAGCAGTATAAATTTATAGCACCACGGTATACGACCGTTTACTTGATCATAATTATCAATGAACTAAATAGAGTTGCGTTATGGAGGAGCCTGTCACCAAGGGCTCCCTTTGTTCATTTTAGGCAAAAGGAGTCCTTGGTAGGGCTCTTTTTTTATGCCTAGAAAGGAGTTTTCTCCAATTTTTAACATAAAAAACAATTAATATTTAGGAGGAACTAAAGAACTATGGAACAACAAGCAATCTTAGCAATGGGTATCTTTCTTCTTACGTACGGTTTGATCATCACCGAAAAAATTCATCGCACAATCGTAGCTACGATCGGTGGTATCCTGATGGTTGTTCTGGGTATTGTGGATCAGGAGTCCGCCCTGCACCACATCGATTTCAATACATTAGGACTCCTCATAGGCATGATGATAATTGTAAATATTACAGCTGAAACCGGGTTATTCACCTATATGGCACTCTTAGCAGCAAAAAAGGCAAAGGGGGATCCCGTCCGCATTCTTGTAGCGCTCGTGTTGATCACCGCGGTGGGGTCCGCGTTTCTGGATAACGTGACTACCGTACTGCTTATGGTACCTGTTACCTTCAGCATCACACGGCAGCTGCGCGTTAATCCAATACCTTTTCTAATTACTCAAATTATTGCTTCTAATATTGGCGGCACTGCGACATTAATTGGTGATCCTCCGAACATTATGATCGGAAGTGCGGTTAAATATTTGACTTTTATGGCCTTCATCAACAATCTTGCACCCATCGTGGCGATCATAATGGCGATTACCATTCCCATTTTCGTATTCCTATTCCGTAAACACATACAGACAACACCTGAGTTAAAGAGGAATATGATGCAAATTGATGAGAAAGAAGTGATCACAGATCGCAAATTACTAACGAAAAGTCTTTGCGTGCTAGGACTTACGATTGTTGGTTTCTTTCTTCACCAACTGCTGCATCTTGAATCAGCAACTGTCGCTTTAGCAGGGGCATTTGTATTACTGTCACTTACGGGTGAACATGCCATGGAAAAAGCTTTCACGAAGGTGGAATGGACCACCATTTTCTTCTTCATCGGCCTCTTCGTCTTGGTCTCAGGCTTGGTAGAAACCGGAATAATTTCTAAGTTGGCCGTTGCGGCTATCGAACTAACAGGGGGAAATCCCGTTGCAACATCGATGTTGATTCTATGGCTCAGCGCTATCGCCTCTGCGTTCTTAGACAATATCCCCTTTGTAGCAACTATGATTCCTATGATTCAAGAAATGGGAATTTTGGGTGTAGAGCATATAGAACCACTGTGGTGGAGCCTTGCATTAGGCGCATGTCTGGGTGGTAACGGTACTTTAATTGGCGCAAGCGCTAACTTAATTGTAGCTGGCATGTCTGCCAAAGAAGGACATCCAATTACCTTCATGACGTTTATGAAATATGGTTTTTCGCTAATGATAATTTCAATTTCGCTATCCAGTATTTATATTTATGTTCGATTTTACTAAGTCAACGATAGAGACGAGTGGAACAGTGGAATGAAAAAGAACCCCCTTAACAGGGAGTTCCTTAACTCATTTTTCATTTTAACATTGAAATCAAATACTGATGAAGAACCCCATTGGAGGCGATCAACGTATTATCACTTAATACAAAAGGTCTTCCCGCAGCATTCGTGATCGCCCCACCCGCTTCTTGCAGAATGACTAGACCAGCGGCGACATCCCAAGGGTACAGTCCGTCGTGCCAGAACCCCGTCAACCGCCCAGAGGCCACCAGGCATAGATCAAGACTGGCCGCTCCCAGGATGCGTACGCTTCGGACAATGCCTGTCATTCTGCCGATTTGTTCCACAACAACGGAGTTCGGCTTCCAGTCAATGGCTTGAAATCCGGTTGCCAGCAAAGCCTGGCTAAGTTCCTGCTCGTTCCCTACTTGAATGGGCTTCCCGTTCACATAGGCACCACCCTGCTTGCGGCCTGCGTAGAGTTCATCGGTGACCGGATTATAGACGACTCCGCAGATCGGCAGGCCATCTCTCACAATCCCTACAGAGATGGCAAAATGCGCTAAGCTATGAATAAAGTTAATGGTTCCGTCGATGGGATCAATGATCCATCCATAGCCCGCTGGCGGCTCCAGTAAAGTGTGATGGGAATCCTCCCGACCCCCATCCGTTTCTTCGGAAAGAATCCAATGCGTCGGATAGTCACGCGTGATTTGACCGCGCAGCAGTTGCTCGCTTCGGACATCCACTTCGGTTACTAGATCGGATTGATTTTTCTTTTCTTGAATGTGTAATGGCATATTTATGAGATCCATAATCAGTTTGCCTGCTTCCTTCACATAACGGATGGCATCCTGCATAATTGCGTCTTCGTAAGCTAGCTGTTCGTTCATCATGTTCTCCTTCTCATCTAACAGCCTATTTTACTACCGGGATGATTTAATCAAACACCATACGCCTATCAGAATAAGCAGCATGCTGCATATTTTAGGCAGGGTCACAGGATTCTTTGGCAATCCCAATACGCCAAAGTGATCGATAATCGATGATGCTAGCATTTGCCCAACAATGATCAAGACAAATACCGACAGGGTCCCAACTTTCCCTGTGGCATAGGAAGTACCAAACATAATAGCCACCCCCATAGCCCCCGCAATCACCATCCATGGAATGACTTGCAGATCCAGAGGAGCAGCCGATCTAACACGCCATAATAGCAGCAGGGCCACGGTAATCTGCACAGCGGAAACGCCAATAATCATCCCCAACTGCCCCTGATCTTTCCCGATATGCGCGTTGATCATCCCTTGCATGACGCCTAATACGCCTGCAGAAAAAGCAAGTATGAAACTAATATTATTTCCGAGCATGTACTTGTTCCCCTTCGAAATGAAGCCGCAATCCGTATGTTTGGCGTCTGTCTGCTAAAAGCCGAAACCGAGCTGAATGGGAAGCGAGCCATTCACGATAAGGTCCGTTTCCTCACTCGTATAACTTCCAGTTATATAGAAGGAAGCGTTCGTACAAGATCGCAACCTGCTCCAGTTTTCTTGAAATACTTCTGAACTTTGCAAACTAATCGGTATGATACAGTGTTCGGGCTCAATCCACGATAAAATACGAGCATTGAAGCCATCCTCCATCCCATGATGAGAAACTTTCCAAACGCGGCTCCGAATATCCGTTCGCTGCGCTAATCGCTCCCACCCCGGCTCCAACTGATCCCCGCCGAATAGAACGCTTGTGTTCGCTTCTTCCATTGCATGAAGTCGATAGACCGAACTATCATGATTCGATAATTCAAAGAATCGCGTCAAGTTCTCCACGACTTCCTCATGTTCAGATTCCATAGAATACGAGAGAATGTCTTGGAGAACCTCATACGCAGGAAGAGGATCACCCTGCCAAGGATACAAATGGGTCAAGGTCATGCCTTCCTCCGTCCAAATGACAGAATCCTCACTTGATCCATACGCACTGCGCCATATGATTGCAGTACCCTGCTCGCTTAGAACTTGTATGAGTTCAACATACGATGCCAACATATGATAGACTCTTTCAGCAAAGCTGTCCCCTTGATTGTCAGTCCATGCTATCGGAGGAAGCAAGAAGGGCTCATAAGGAAGAACCGCTTTGATAACCGGTTTTGCTTTCGCCACATCCAACAGTCCATTGATATGATCTTCGTGAATATGGGTGAGAATCATCCATTCCAATTGATCTACGCGATTCCGATTCATCCAAGATAGCGGATGATCCTGATCTTCGGTGAATGTTCCATCTCCCCCGTCAATTAAACAAATACCGCCAGAAGGCAGTTGAATCAGATGAGCATCCCCCCACCCGACATTTAGAAATTGAACGTTCGCACTTGGCATAAGCCTACCACCTTTATGTTCGTCTTTCTTTCCTTACTTCTCCAGCGGCAGCAGATGGATTTTGTGCTTATCCAAAGCTAGATGCACAATCCCCTGTAAGTAACCGCGCACACTTGGACTTGCATCATCAACAATCCACTCAAATGGGGAAGCATCGATCCAATAACGAATCATTCTCCCCAGAAAGCTGCTCTTCTGTATAACACCGGCCCATACATTATCACCAGTAGTCGACTTATCCAGGATGGTGATGCATTCTGGTCTAATCACAAGCGTCACTCGATCACCTGACCGAAACAGATAGTCCCCACGATGTACCCGCAGTGTGAGAATGCCGCATTTAACAACGTGATCCTCCCCCTCTTCAGCCACAATTTCACCTTCCATAAAATTAGCAGTTCCAACGAAATCAGCTACAAATTTACTTTGAGGTTTAAAATAAATGTCCCACGGCGTCCCAACCTGACCGATACGCCCATTGTTAAATACAGCAATTCGATCTGAAATCGCCAGCGCCTCATCTTGATCATGGGTAACAAAAATCGCTGTGATGCCCAAGCGCTGCTGCAGCTCCCGCAGTTCATTTCGCACTTCAACTCTCATTTTGGCATCCAAATTACTTAGGGGTTCATCCATTAATAGAACCTTTTGCCCCATGATGAGTGCCCTGGCAAAGGCAACACGCTGTTGCTGTCCGCCGCTTAACTCTCGAGGAAGCCTGCCCTGTAAGCCTTGGAGCCCAAACATACTCAGCATCGCATCCACTTTATCTTTGGCTTCTTGACGGGAAGGCTTTTGCAGCTTTAATCCATACGAAATATTCTCATGAACGGTCATATGCGGGAAAAGGGCGTACTCCTGAAAGACAAGCGGTGTATTGCGCTTAAACGCAGGCAGTCCATTGACCTGGTTACCTTCTATATAAATGTTACCCGCATCCGGTTCATAGAATCCAGCGATCAGCCGCATCAATGTCGTTTTACCGCATCCACTTGGTCCCAAAAGTGTCGTGAAGCTGCCCTCCGGAATGTCGAGGGACACCTGCTTGATTGCCTCGAAGTCGCCGAAGCTTTTGGATACATTTGAAATCTGAATCATCGGTTTCTCCGTGTTCATCGTTTCCTCCATTTAAAGTTCTATTGATCTGCCTTGCTTCCTCAAGAAAAACTCAGCCACTGCCAGTACGACGAATGCAATGGAAATGAGCACAACTGTAAAGGCCGATGCACTGCCCCATGCTCCGTTTTGGACCAAGCCAAGAATGGATACCGTGCCTACGGAGGTTTTCGCCGAGTAAATGAAAATAATGACGCTTAAACATGTCACTGATCGCAGAAAAGACACGACAATGCCCGAGATAAACGGCCCTTTCAGCAGTGGAAGTACGATTTTCCTAAAAGTCGTAAAATGGCCTGCCCCAAGATTAAGCGAAGCTTCTTCCAATGCTCCACTGATCTGCTGTAAGCCTGCAAGGTTAGCGCTATAGCAGGTTGGTAAATTCCAAAACATAAGAGCAAGAACCATAATTAGAGAAGTTCCCGAAAGTAGAAGCGGCCCTTCATTAAACGCCATCGCAAAACCAAGTCCTAGGAACACACCCGGAACAGCGCCTGGTAAGATCGCCAAGAAATCCAACAGCCGATTGATGCCTATCTGCCTTCTTTGGACGATAAAAGCCAAAGGCAAAGAGAAGAATCCAGCAGCCAGCGAAGCGAGCAAAGCAAATTTCAAACTATTAAAAATCTCTCGACTCTTAGCCGTTACATAATGAAGGTTCTGCAAGGTGAACGACCAATCGAACCCCCACGTCTTGGTGAAAGCGCCATAAAACAGCACGCCATAGACAGCAAGAACAATAAGCGTGATGAGCAAGCAGAACGTAAACAACCCCCATTTGATGAAGGAAGGCAGCGGAAAATGGTCTAGGGATGTTTCTTTGCCCGTAACGGTCACGTAGGATTTCTTGCCAACCCAAGCTCTGTTCCACACGAACAGACCTAGGGCAGGAATCAACAGTGCTGTTGAAAGCACGGCAGCTGAATTCAAATCGAACAAGCCTGACATTTGCATATAAGCCTCTGTCGGCAGCACCGTGAAGTTCCCGGCTATGATCATGGGATTTCCGAAATCCGCCAACACATTCATCGCTGTAATCAGCGCTCCGCCTGCAATACCCGGCCTGCACAAAGGAAGGAAGACATTCTTAAAGACCTGCCAATGTGTAGCTCCAAGATTATAAGCCGCATACTCCAAATTGTTCGAAATCGACTTCAGTACGCCATAAATAACCGCATACGCATATGGAAAAAAAGTCATCGTCTGAACCAACCATAGGCCATGCCAGCCGTAGACATCGATATTCACGTGCAGCACATATTTCGAAATGATGCCCTGTCTTCCGAAGAGGAGGATATAAGACAGTGCAACAATAAATGGCGGGGAAACAATGGGTAAAATCGTAATAAATTTGAAGAGACCTTTGAAAGGCACCTTAAGTCTTGCAATCGTATAGGCAAAAATAAAAGCAATAACCGTACAAGATAGGGTTGATATCACCGTCATAAACAAGCTATTCAAAGCGGCATGATACCATCGCGAGTAGGTAAAAATCTTTACATAGTCTTCCAACCGAGTGAAGCTGATCACTTTCATAATGGGCCAAACGACAAACAAACACGTAATGAGAATAATCGCTGCCACACCCAAAGCTAAGACAGGTTCATTCCTTAACCTCTTCATTTCAGCCCAGGTATCCTTGACAGTAGTTGAAATCAATTCTTTCCACACCTTTCGGTTAGATGCATGCACCTCCCCAGCCAATACGCAGCAAGGGAGGTGATCGAACAGTCTTTAAAGCATTTATTTACCTGTCATTTCCGTAAATTTCTTCACAACATCTGCTTTCATCTGAGCTGCCTTGTCTCTGTCGTAATTCGCAAGTTTGACATCTTCAATCTTGATCATGCCTTCTGGTGGTGCTACATCTTTTCTAACGGAATAACGATTGGACATTTTCGTATTCATTTCCCCGATCGGCTTGGTTAACAGCCAGTCTTCGAATTTCTTAGCATTTTCCGTATTGGCTCCGCCCTTCACAATACCAACACCGCCGATTTCGAATGCCGTTTGGTCAGGAACGATGACTTTAATTGGATACCCTTTTTGAGCTGATTTCACGATATCATGCGCCCAAGACATAGCTGCTACGAACTCGCCTGTAGCCGTAAGTGTAATGCCATCGCCTGCAGCAGGTGTGTAGTGATGAACATTCGTATTCAGCTTTTTCAAATAGTCCCAACCCTTCTCATCTCCCAAACGGAACAACTGATCAGCAACGAAGATATAACCACCGCCCGCAGTCGCAGGATTGGATGTCAAAAATAGGCCTTTATAAGCAGGGTCAAGCAAGTCATCCCATGTTGTAGGCTCTTTAATGCCTTTCGGCGCAAGTTCCTTTTGGAATCTGTCTTTGTTCAAAACGATACCAAGTACGCCCATATACCATCCTTGCCAGAAGCCTTTCGGATCATTGAAACGTGATTCCAGATCTTTGGCGTTAGGGGATGTATATTTTTCAAGCAAGCCTTGCTGAGCAAGCGGCTCATAGAACTCCACCGATCCACCCACGAAAATATCCGCTTTAGGGTTAGCCTTTTCGGCTTGAATACGTGTACTAGCTTCACCCGCACCGCTTAAACGCAAGTATTCAATCTCAATGCCCGTATCTTCTTTAAATTTCTTTTGAATTTGCACGATATCATCTTCATTTAACGCCGCGTACACGACCAATTTCTTCGACTCAGGAGCCGTTGATGCTTTGACTGGCTCGCTGCTTGCCGAACTCGTTGGTGCAGGTGTCGATGAGGAACCTTGTGTATTGGTGCTAGTCCCACACGCTGTTAACACGGTGGTTAACATAAAAGATGCCGTCAATAACAAACTTAGTGTACGTGCTTTTGGTTTCTGAAACATATCCATCCTCCTAGATGATCTCTCTTTTGTATTTGGAACCTATTGCGCAGAAACGATAGCGGTTACCTTGGCTTGACCATTACTTGTAAGGGCATTGGTCCATGTTTGCGTTGTTCCAGGCGCTACAACTGCGGATACGTAACCCATATCATCATCACCAGAAGTACCATCTGAATCATAGACATGGATTTCTACATTGGTATTGGATGGTTTCGCTACATAGACCGTATTGTAGTTCTCGGAGAAGTTAGCTCCAAACTCCGCATCGTTAGCACCGAAGGCAATATTATATAGTTGATTGATAGGCGCATCATTTTTCTTCCAGAATCTTGCGTCTGTCTGACCCTGACCGTTTACATAGGCTTTGATGTACAGGTCACTTTTACCGCCGAACGGATCACGATCTGCCAAACTCTGAGTATTTTGAAGAACAATTTTATGTGAGTAATAAGGATTGAATACATACGTATGCGAGAAATTACCTAGACCATTCAGATGTACATCGACTTGGTGAGCTGGATCCGACCAGTTCATCCCTTGCAAAGCTGGACCGTCATCGCTGTCATCCCAACCCCATGGTGCATTTGCGGAATTGGCTGTGTTGTTATCGCCTGCAAATGTGCCCCAGGAAGCGAAAATATTCGGATCATTTCTGCGACTCCACAGATCTCCCCACTCTATCAATGCGTAGCCATAGTGGTTCGTATAACTGCCTGAAGTATTCGTTGGGAATTGGGCTACACCCGTGTAATCATAGACGATACCATCTCCGCCCGGAGCGCTTGATCCGTCATATGCCTTAACACCATGCCCGCCGCTTGGACTCTGTCCATTCGCTTGGCAGAACACCATAGGATGGCTTCCGTTGAAAAGAACGCCTCCATCCACGCCGTCCGAACCGGATGTAATGCTAGGATCATTCGTATAATCGTACCATTGGTTATGCGCCATCGTTTCCATCAACTGGAATGTTCCATACGTGGATCCATCCTTTTTAATGACAAGGAACAAACCTTCAAGATCATTCTCATGTGCATCCAATGGACGTGTGTAAGCATCGTCTCTGGCATGAAATAGATCGTACTCAATGAAATAATGGGTCGTCGTTTCGGCCACTTTGTAGTAAACATAACCATTCTCATTGTATTTCGTAAGATTATCCCAGTTATTCAAAGCCAGATAATCACCGTCATAGTTGAAGTTGGTAATAAAGTCAGCCCTTACATCAAGATCAGCGTTCACGTCTTGATAAATTTGAGGTGCCCAGTGAGCGGCTAGGTCCGAATAACTTGCAGCATGACTCGTGTTCGCTTTTGTGAAGAAAGGAATAATCAAAGTTAGTACCGTCATAAAACTTAATACTATTTTCCTCATCAGATAGGGCCCCTCCGTGAAATTAAGTTATTTTCAATTCAATATGGAGTAAACTAAACGAATCCTGACAGTCGATCACGCTGCCAATTATTCCGCCTTCATTTTGGCATTTCCTCCTTCCTTCTCCGCTGCTCATCATGCTGTCTGACATCTCAAATTATAGGGAAGATAACTCGCTGAAGTCAATGATTCCAATGTTAAATAATTGTGTAGGTGAAATGATGCAAACCCCCTCCATACATGTGTTTACTTGTTTTTAAAATAGCAGATATGTGTTACACTGTTGTTGTCAGACAGCATCGGAAAAATTAGAATTGAAATCAATAGCGGAGAGGAATCATTGAATTTTGGAGAAAAAATTGCTGTATCTCAGAGTCAAAGAAGAGATTGAAAAGAGTATATCCAAAGGGGAATTGCAGCCTGGGGAAAAACTTCCTTCCGAGCCTGAACTCGCGAAGAAATTCGAGGTGAGCCGGCCTACGCTCCGCGAGGCACTCAAGATGCTTCAACGTGAGAAAGTGCTCATCAGTAAAAACGGGGTTGGCACCTACGTCAACAACCGGTCCGATTTTATTATTAATCCGCTGAGCAGATTGCAAAGCGTGGGTCAAATGATCAAAAATGAGGGCTACACGGAAAGCGAATTAGACATCAAAATCTATACGCGAGAGCCTGAGGATGATTGGAAAAAGCAGCTGCAGATTGATGAAAAAGTGGTCATTTTGGAGCGTTCGCGAACAGCCGACGGCAAAAAAGTCGCCTTTTATTATAATATTTTCCCGCAAAGTCTGGTCGCCGGTCATTTCGAGGGGGAATTTTCTGGGGCTATCTTCGATTTTCTGAAGGGCAAGATGGGCATCAACATTGCTTACGCAATCACAGAAATCTGCGCCTTAAACAGCACCAAGGAAATGGATCAGAATGCTGTGAACGTGCTGGGCAATGAGGAAATTCTCTTATTAAAACAGCTTCATTTCGACGAGGATGATCGGCCTATTTTCTATTCACTCGACTATTTGAAAAATAGTGTCTTTAAATTGTTTATCAAGCGTGAGTAGACATTTTAGGTAAAGCCAAA
Source organism: Paenibacillus pectinilyticus (assembly GCF_001700435.1). Classification (GTDB taxonomy): domain Bacteria; phylum Bacillota; class Bacilli; order Paenibacillales; family NBRC-103111; genus Paenibacillus_E; species Paenibacillus_E pectinilyticus. The sequence continues at coordinate 64,566 of NZ_LYPC01000026.1, read as the reverse complement.
AGCCCCCGAATGATTCATTCGCGGGCTTTTGGAATACTTTCCCTACTAGTTACGTTCGATAATAGGACATCACCCAGCAAACGCCGTTTCGATCTGTTACAATCGCAAGCAGTCCATTGAACGGCGCTTCATACATCTCCACGTTAATAGACCCGCTCGCCGCAAGCTCTTCATAGATGGTTCGGAACGCTTCCTCCTTTTCAATTGTCACAAACACTCTCACGTAATCGCCTTTCATGATTGGCTTTGCCGCCAGTGTATCCGCAAACTTAAGGATGGCCCCCTCTACATGTAGATCCGCGTTAAGCACTTCTTCCCCTTGCTTGCGTAAAATGGTAATCTCGCCACCAAAAATACGCTGATAGTACTTGATTTCATCCTTGCAGTTTTCCACTACGATAAAGGGAATAGCTTTCATTATGAACATCCTCCTCTAAATTTTGGACTCGTTTTTTCGGGCAATTCTGCTTCTATTCCTGCTCAGTCAGATTGTGAAGCACGATCTTTAGGAGGTTCACCATCATGTTATACTCCTCATCGGTCATGCCTTTTCTGGTTTTATTTTTCACGCGGGCCAGAGCTTCCTGTACCTTGGGTACCACCTCATGTCCCGCTTCCGTCAAATACAACAACTGATAGCGGTTGTCTGAGGTATCCACTTCCCTCCGCACATAACCTTCCGCTTCCAGCTTGGAAATAGCTTTCGCAGTTGTCGTCTTATCAATGAGCAGCTTTTCGCTCAGTGCTTTCTGAGTAATAGGCTGTTGAAACGCAATTGCCATTAGAAAAATATATTGCCCGCTTCCAATTCGATATGGCGCCAACTCTGCTGTGATCGCGATCTGCATATGGCGGTATATTGCTGAGATGTATTGACCATGTGATTCTGTTCGTATACCTTCGTCATTCGGGCTCCATTGTTGACTCAGATAAATCCCCTCCTAGATAGGATGTTATTGCAACTAATTTTACCTTATGCTAAATAGGGTGTTATTGCAACTATTAATAATAATAAAAAAGGGTCCGATCTGCATCGGAGCCCTTTCGACATCTTATTTTTTTACTTTGGCATACCAATCTCTAGCACGCTTCGTAACTTCGTCTCCGCCTGATTTGTTCCACTTGTCTACGAACTCATCGAATTTACTGATTGGATACTGACCAAGAATAATCTTGGTTGCATATTCCACATACAACGTACGGTTGTTAATATCAGCAAAACCATCATAGACACCAGCAGGCATACCGTCACCTGCAATGTCTCTAACATATTTCTGAGCTTCTGTAATGTTACGAATACCTTGATCGACAGCCCATTTGCGATCTTCCGACGTCGTGCTTTTGTATAGTTCTGCTGAGAAGTCTGCAGTAGCAAAATAAAGGTAAGGGTTAATTGCCAGATTCTCTTGTGTGCTTTTATCCTCTGGAAGCTTCGTAGCTTTGCCGTCCTTCATCGTGTAGTGCATACCTTCAACGCCAAGGAATAACGAACTCCAATTCTTCTTGTCATACATGTTGTTCAGGAGCTTCAGTGACGCCATCAGCTTCGCTTGATCTTTGGTGTTCTTCACAACCCAAGCAGGAGGACCCATCTTCTTCATGGTATAGAAGCCCTTGTAGCCTGAAACTTCTGGGATCGGCAGGACGGAGTAGTCACCTTTCACGCCTTTGTTTTTATTAATATTCTCTAAGCGCTCAAAGACCGACTCTTCCCAATGGAAGTAATTTCCTACAAGGTTAGAATCATTCTTGCCTTCCCATTTCGCCTTATTATTCAGAAGGGATTCTTTATCCATTAGACCGTCTTTATAAAGCTTAGCGATGAACTCCAAAGCAGCTTTCATATTCGGAGTAACTGCAGAGTAAGTCAACTTACCATCGTAGACATCCCAATCCGGCTTGCCTTCAAACATGGCGATACCGTACATCGCGAATAAATGATCCATCCAAGCCGCTTGCTCCCGGCCGCCCGTTGGAAGCTCATCCTTCTGTCCATTGCCGTTCGGATCCTTATCTCGGAAAGCCTCAAGTACTTTCACATAATCATCTTGCGTCTTCGGCATTTGTAGACTCAGCTTATCCAGCCAGTCCTTACGAATTAAGCCCGTTTCTCTACCATAGTCCACGATACCCGGGATATAATAAATTCTTCCTTTTCCGGTAGGATCATTTGCTTTCACAATGTCCCACATTTCTTTCGGAATCACCGCCATCACATTCGGTGCATACTTCGGCAGTAGATCTGTTAAATCAGTGATCGCACCGTTTTTAGCCAAACTGTCTTCGATCCCCTGCACGGGTTGGAACAAGTCAGGCATTTCATTCGCCGCAATTTTCAAATTCAGCTGGTTCAGATAGTTGGTGCCGCCATTCCATTCCACATACGGCTGGATAACGCCAACGCCAAGCTTTTCTTTATAAAAGTCATAGAGCTTGCTGCCTTTGGTAATAGGTTTAAAACCCGTGTTGCCACTCCATACTTCAAGATCAACAATTTCCTCTGCTTTAGGTGAAGCACTCACTCCTGGTGCTGCGCTTTGCGCTGCAGGAGAGGCAGTAGCACCCGCATTATCCTTATTACTACTACATCCGCTAATCACGGTAGCTGCAAGAGCTCCTGTTAATGCTAATACCCCAATTTTTTTGATATCCATGCTTTATTTCCCCCTTGTTTGAAATCGACATGCTATGTTCTAGGCTGAATGCCTTAAAACCGATAGGAATTATCCTTTGACAGAGCCAATCATGGCTCCCTTGACGAAATACTTTTGCAAGAACGGATATACGGCAATGATCGGAATAATCGCGAAGATAACCGTTGCTGATCGTAATGTTCGTTCGTTAAAGTTAAAGTCAACCATGGAAGCAGCACCCGGTAGAATCGTGTTATCATCCGTGATGAACTGGCGGATTTTCATTTGCAGCGGGAACCAATCCACGTTTTGGAGAAACAATAAAGGCGTCTGGAACTGGTTCCAGATAACCACCGCGTAGAACAAAGCTAGTGTGGCAAGTACGGCTTTCGAGAGCGGAAGGACGAATTGGAACAGCATCCGAAAGTAACCGCTGCCTTCCAAGAAGGCCGCTTCTTCGAGCTCTTTCGGGAACTCTTTGAAGAAGGATCTCATGATAATCAGATTAAATGGGTTCAAGATGTGCGGTACGATCAAAACCAACGGATTATTATATAAGCCAATACCACGCACCGTTAGGAAGTAAGGAATGATCGGTGCTTTGAAGATCATTGCAATGACCACGCCAATCATGACCACTGAACCCCAGCGAAATTCCTTCTTCGAAAGCGGATAAGCAAGCAAAGCTGTAATGAGTAGGGCCAACACCGTACCAATCACCGTTGAACCTAGTGTGAGGAAGAAAGACTTCCACAAGTCAGGACGCTCAATAATGTAACGCCAGGAATCCAATGTGAACTGCTTGGGCCAGATGGATACCAGATTTTGCACAACCGCCCCCTTCGAGCTAAACGAAATGGAAAGGACGGATAGCAGCGGCACGAGTGCAATGAACGATAATAGCAGAAGAAGGGCTGTGATGCCTGCTACGAATGCTTTTTCTCCCCTAGATTCAAACATAACTACCACAACCCCCCATCCGAAACTTTTTTGGACAGCCGATTGAATATATACACCAGAATGAAACCGATGACCGATTGGAACAAACCAACCGCTGTTGCGAAGCTATATTGTGCCTGCTGGATACCAGTTCGGTACACGTACGTATCGAGGATGTCTCCTGCGCTGAACGTCATAGGTGTCAATAGATTGAACACTTGATCGAAGCCTAAGTCTAAGAAGTTTCCAATTTCCAAAAGAAAGAGGACAAGCACTGTTGGCAGAAGCAGTGGAAACGTAATATGACGAATTTGCTTGAAGCGTGAGGCCCCATCCATCATGGCCGATTCGTATAACTGTGGATCGATGCCGCTGATGGCGGCCATATAGACGACAGTTCCCCAACCAGCATCTCGCCAAATGGAAGTCAGAACATAAACCGGTCGGAAGTAAGCGCTGTCTTGCATGGCCAAAATGGGCTCATGCCCGAACCAACTTAGGACAATGTTGAACAATCCGCTTAAGGAGAAGACGTCAAACACGATACCGGACACGATGACCCACGATAAAAAGTGTGGGATATACAGCGCGGTTTGAATCCCTTTCTTCAGCGCAGCTTTCCGAACTTCGTTCATCATCAGCGCCAGTAAAATCGGAATCGGGAAGACCAGTACAATTCTCAAAAATCCTAGAATTAATGTGTTACTGAACACACGGGTAAAATCAGGATAATGGAAGAGCTTGTCGAAATGCTTGAAGCCTACCCAAGGACTATCGATAAACCCTTTGAACACGGAATAATCCTTGAAGGCGATCACTGAGCCTAGTAATGGGATGTACTTGAAAATAAGAAGAAAAATGAGACCCGGAATGGCCATCACATAGAGCGGCCAGAATACTTTCATTTGAAGTTTACCTTTGTACACGTTAGTCCCCCTCTATGTCTAGTTGCTGTATTCGCTTACATCTCGTATATTCGCTAAGTCATTCACTTGTTGTATTCGCTTACATAAAGTGTACTCTCTAAGGGGCCTGCCTCTCAAAGGGGCATTTTTAAGTTTCTACAGGGTCATTTTATAGATAAGATTCGAGTTAAAAATGAAAAAAAACAGTACAATGACCATACTCGGCATCGTACTGTTTTTCGAAATGGCTTACAGCATTTTATTCATTCCATCACAACGAACTGTCCACGTCCCATCCTGTGGGAATCCCGGAGCGGCTGTCTCAGGACCTTCCAGCCAACCGCCTGCCATCATGGCAACGGCCGTCAGTAGGCCTCCATTGCCTGGCAGATAAATGGGTAATCTGTCCGTCTGGAAATTATGACCGTTCGGCAAATACGTATTCTTCGTCCGGTCAATTAGGAGCAGATCAACGGCAAGATGCCCTTCCCCCAGCCTGGCTGCTGTCATGGCCATCATCGGGTAATCCCAGCCCCATGTGTCCTTCCACTCCCAGACACGCATGACCTCGTGAAGTGTTTGCTGCATCGTCTCTGTATCTGTCATTAGGCCGGGCAAAATACCTAGGGGCGCTAACATTGTCGGATGGTCGTCGATGCCTGTTCGACCGCTGAATGTATCAAGAACTGTTTCGGCAGCCACATACAGACCCTCCGATACAGGCAGCGGAGACAAGTGTTCTAGAACGTGATTCCACTTCTCCACAGGAGCTAATCCAAGTCGTTCTCGCCATTGGATTGCCACGGAGAGTCCGAACGCCCAGTATGCAAGCTCGAAGGTCGGATTCATCGTAACAGCATGATCAAAGAGTTCCTGTGCGGGTGCAAGAGGCGGCCCCAGAACATAGCGCTTACCGTTGTCATCCCACTCTGCAAAGGAAGCCATGAACGCTGCGCTCTGGAAGACGATGTCACTAAACCGTTCCAAGGTTTCACGATCCTTGCCAACCGAATAAAGCAGTTCAGCGAAGTAGATGGGATGTGGCTGCTACCAAATCAGAAAAGGCTCGATGTAGCAAGGCGCATTGATGCCTTCATCCGTGACACACTTTGGCCAGCGGGCTCCTTCGTAGCCTTGAGACTGTGCCAATTGCTGCGCCTTGGGGAGTATCTCCTGATACCAGCCCAAGTTATTCGAGAGCAGCTCCGGTCGATTCCATAACGCAAAATGCACGGAATGCCACCAATGCATCTCCAGATGGAATTTACCAGCCCAGCTATTCATCGTTAGTCCCGTCTCTTGAGGCGGAAGCGATCCGGACGACTGCACGGCCGTCAAATATTGCGAGAGCACAATGCGACGTTCCAGCTCATGGGCACGCATGTCCTGACTTTCTGCCAGTTCTACGGCAGCGCCGCTGTTCCAAAAGTTAAGCCAATGATTCGTTGAGTGTGATAGGACCTGTTCGAAGTCAGGAAGCGTAGCAGCTAGTTCCTCTTTCGAATATCGAATCACGAACGTTACTTCATCGCTATCTGAAGTAAGTGCATACAGATGAGGGTCAGATGAATCGCATGTAAGTGTGCCATTGGACCATTCGGCTGTGACGAAATAACTGTCCTGATCCAGCGTTCGACTGAAGCGTACAGAGCGATCCGTTGCTGCCATGATCTCCGTCTGGTGTGCTTCTGGGCGGTCCCATACCGCGCCTGATCCGCCAAAGGATGCTGACCCATATGGAAAGTGCACGGCCAATTTCGGCTGCCCTGACGACAAGAGATTAGATTTAACACGGATGGCAAGCATGTCTTCTTCCGGATGACAGCAGGTCACTACCGAGGCCGTTTCGCCGGATAAAGAGAATTGGCTGGAGATCACACCTGTCCAGAGGTCCAAGGTTTGTTCGATTTCCTGTAAGTTCTCTAGCACGGCCGGCTCACCAGAGGGAAGCGTTAGGAGGAATTTGACTGCCCCCAAATGCAGACGATGAGGGTTCATACGCAGCCAACGATATTCCTCGCTGCTTTCTCCGCGTGGCATATATGGAAATTCAACTTCTCTACCACTGAACGTTTGATAGGAGGTTTTCGGAAATTTGTCCACCTCATAGCCCATTGGATTAGCAGACGTATGCCAGCCCCAATTCGACAAGTGCCCCAGTCCAACCCCGCCATTCTCATAGAGCTCAGGGAAAGTCTGCAGACCTGTCGCATCAACAGTGAAGGCATAATTCCCATTCCCCACCGTTAGCGAGGAAAACTTATCAAAGCTTCGTACAACAGGGTTGTGGCGGCGCACGAGTGCTTCACGATTAATGGTTTGCAAGAATTACACCCCTTCTCTATTAAATCTCGATTACATACACATCAAAAGCCTTCATCATCACTAGGCCATGAAGATCAGTGTCTGTGAGCATATCCCGTTTCGGTGTTAGAAAGGTGATCATCCGTTCTTCATGCCCATAGTTCATCAAAATGGCATACCGTTTATCCGTACCCTCTTGCACACGAATCGCCAACTCTACGTCTTCCGGCAGCTCCGCCCATTTCGCAGCTGGGGACACAAGTCCCAGCTCAGCGATGAGTGCACCTGCGGCCTCTTCCGTAAAAGCACTGCCGTAGTAATAGGCGTTCCCCATGCCGTACTTATTCCGTACAAGCGCTGGTTTCCCCGCATAGTAGTCAGAAGCATAGGAGGCTAAGATTTCAGCATTGTCCGAAGTAACATGCAGAATATCTACGAAAGCATCGCCTTGGAGGACGGCCCCGGTTTGCCAACTGATATCAGGCAGCTGTTGGAACGGCCCAACCAGCGTGAAGTCCTCCACCTCGATACCGCACAACTCGGCAAGCGGTCCAGGGAACGGCTGCATATAGCATTGGCCTGTCGCATCCTTATAGCCGCTTCTGCAGCCGAGCACGAGCGTCCCGCCGCCTTCGACGTACTTTGACAGCAGCGCTGCTGTCGACGTTGGCATAATCGCTGGATGTGGATAAATGAGCAGGCGATACTTGGCTAATTCCGCCAAGGTTGTTGAAGAACGCATGTACTTAGTATCCGTCGGGATATGATGACGCTGCAGTGCTTTGAACCAGCCGCTGATGCTCCTCCCCGTCAGAGGTCCGTGCCAAACATCCAGCTCTCCGTCCCATTCATTGTCATAGTCTTTCAGTATGGCGACATCCGCTTGATATGTTGTGCCAAGCAGCTGCGCACCAATCCGGTTCAACTCCTCGCCAACGCGAGCCGCTTCTTCTAATCGGCGATTCGGCCGGTTATGATAATCATTCAGACCATGCCAATAAATCTCCGTCCCCTTCGTCGCCGTTCGCCAACGGAAATAGAGCACCATATCCGCGCCGTGCGCGATGGATTGATACGTCCAAAGCCGCATCTGGCCTGGCTTCGGCGAAGGCATTTCGATCCGATTCACCCAACCGCCTGGCCCAGCCTGCTGTTCCATGATGATGAAATTCGGCGAAACGTCGCGTGCCGCACTGAGATTCAGACTCCACTTGCGGTCCAGCAGCGGTCGATCGCCTTTATCCGGCAGGATTGTGCTGAAGTTCGGATAAGAGTCATAAGCAAAAACATCCAACGATTCATCCATCATCTGATGGCTATCCAAGTGACCGAACATCCCGTTCGTCGTGACCCAGTGGTTCGGTGCCTTTTCCCGCAAAATATCTGATTGTAGCTTGGCAAAGAAGATCGCGCTATCCGAGAAGAATCGCTTCTCATCGAGCGCTTGATGCGGATTTGGCGAATTGGTCGGAGTAGGTCTGGTCAAATGAACCTGCGACCAATCGCTATAGGTTTGATTCCAGAACACCGCGCCCCATGCTTGGTTCAAGGCATCTAAACTACCGTACTTCTCCTGCAGCCAGACTCGAAATGCCGTATGATCTGCTTTTGAATAAAAGGTATTGACCTCACAGTTCAGCTCATTGTCGATCTGCCAGCCTACCACGGCCGGATGGTTTTTGTAATGCTCCGCCAACTGCGTGACAACTCGTGCACACAGCTCATGATAGATCGGCGCGTTGTAGTTGAAATGTCGACGTTGTCCATGTTGGTAAACCGTCCCATCCTGTTTGGCATTCAACACCTCCGGGTACTTGGCTGTCAGCCAAGCTGGCGGTGTCGCGGTCGGTGTGCTCATAATGACGAGCAAGCCGTATTGGTGCGCGAGATCAATCGCCCGATCGAACAAGTCAAACTCGAAGCGTCCCTCCTCCGGTTCGAAAATGGACCACGCGAATTCGGCCACACGGACGACCGAGAGGCCAAGCTCCTTCATGCGGCGATAATCGTCTTCCCACAAATTCTCTGGCCACTGCTCTGGATAGTAACAGACACCAAGTCGGAATTGCTCTGTTCGCCAGTCTTGCCCTTTAGTCGCCATGGTTCGTTTCCTCCCCAACAATGACCTCCACCCCATAGGGATCCAACTGTAGCATGGTCTCGTACACCCGGCCCGTTAACTTACCACGTCCCGATACGGTAAGGGGTATATGCTGTTCAGAAGACGTTGTATTTACATACAACACACTGTCACCGACCTGCCGCGCGGTTACACCTCGTGGTGTTTCTGGTCCCTTTTGCACATCAAGCTCTGTGTAGAAATGGTTCAATAATGCTTGCATAAGTTCTATATGAGCTGGAACAGCCACATACACGGCCTTCCCGTTTCCGTAGGCATTCACACTAACAGCGGGCAACTCTGTGTCTAGATTCGTAAATGTGGCCAAAACCTCAGCCGTAGATGGCTCCAAAACTTCATAATAATCAATCGGAAAATCGATGATGTTATCGTTAAATTTAACTTGAGGCGTTTCACGTCGAATATTCATTTTTTGCTTCTGGAGTCCACCCTCATTCGAATCCGAATAATGGTAGACTGGGCGCTCGAACGCATTCGCCCGGATTCCGAAAACATCGCTAAGTCTGCCCGGCATCGTCGTGCCAAACACTGTATTGTGCTCATCCACTTTGGCTGAATAAGCTGTCATAATGACCGCTCCGCCTGCTGCGACGAAATCCCTGATCGTCTGCGCGGAAGCTTCATCCATGATACAGTGACCAGGAACTAACAACAGCTTGTAATCCTTCTCGATCTGGCGAAGGTTTACCACATTACAGTCCACATTATCCTCACCAAGTGCTTGGAACGTCTGCATTACTTGATTCATATAGGTCGTTTTATAATAGCCTTTTTGATTCTCGGACACTTTGAACGATTCGAAAGAATAGGCTAGCGCAACTTCCGGCTTAGGAAGATACGGCAGGCCAATCGCTTTCAGCTTCTCCATCTCATGAGCGAATTGACGGAATTCGTCTAGTTTTCTTCCAGGCAGACCATCATGATCGAGGAGTCCAAACAGGTACTGCTCCTCTCCCCCTAGCATCGATCGCCATGTCCAAGCGCATATCGCTTCCGAGCGGAATAATAAGGATAAATATGCATACATGCGAAGAACACCTTTCGGAGGTGCATAGGCACCGAAGGACCCCGTCTGGAATTCCAGACACCAAATCGGCTCATCCTTTTCGCTGATGCGATGGTTCATGTGAAGGCACGCGCCGAACAACGCATTCCGATCTTCTGGATTGACACCCGGGTAAAATCCGATCCCTGGCAAATCAAAAATTTGATGATAGCCTTTCAAATAATCGAAGCCGAGTACGGGATTTTCCCCCCAGTGATTCGTCGTTTCACGTGCTTGCGGGGCATTCTTCCGTACGATTTCGCTTAAACCATATAGATAGCCAAGCTGCTCATCTGAGAAGAACCTCCGCATATCCAGCATTCGTTCTGGCGCTCCGTTGATCTCCCCAGCAACTGGGAACTCCGCATCTTCGAAGCTATTGAGTTTACGGGACCACCTTTGTGCGGCCCAGGCCACATTCAATTCTTCCACGCTGCCGTATTTGGCTCTCAGCCACTGCACGTACCGATCACGTGCTTCATGCGAGAATGTCGGGATTCCGCTGCCTACCTCATTACACAAACCAAATGCATGCAACGCTGGATGCCCCGCATACCGCTTGGTCAGCGTCTCAGCGAATCGGTACGCGTATTCCTGAAAGGTCGGGTTACCCACATCCTCCATGTAACGGTGCACCGCTAGAAGCGGATTCCGATTCCGGTCGGCTAGCTGGATAGCTGGATATTTCTTATGCAGCCAAGTCGGGGCTGGACGGGTGGCAATGTCGAGAACGACTTTGAACCCTGCCTCTGCGAACAAGTCCATAACCTCGTCGAACCAACCGAAGTTGTAGTTGCCTTCCGAAAGCTCGAAGCTGTCCCAGCACAGATGTCCGAGACGTACTAAGTTAAATCCTGATTCCTTCATTAAGCGGATATCCTCCGGCCAACGTTCGCGTGGCCAGTCATGGGGGTGGTAATTCGTTCCTACGTATATCATGATTTATTCACCTCTATATTTATTTGGGTGGCGTCCCATTACTTATAACTGTCTCTGCATGTTTGATACTGATATAGAGAAGGAGCCGCCCTATCAATATGGCTGCTCCTAACTACTACATTCACACAATAGAATTACTTCTTCACCTTCGCATACCACTCATTAGCACGCTTCGTGACTTCTTCACCGCCTGATTTGTTCCACTTGTCTACGAACTCATCAAATTTGCTAATCGGATATTGACCAAGGATAATCTTGGTTGCATATTCCACATACAGCGTACGGTTGTTGATGTCAGCGAAGCCTTCGTAGACACTAGCTGGCATACCGTCACCAGCAATCGTTTTGACATATTTCTGAGCTTCCGTAATATTTCGAATACCTTGGTCCACGGCCCATTTGCGATCTTCCGACGTTGTGCTTTTATATAGATCTGCTGAGAAGTCTGCAGTAGCGAAATACAGATACGGGTTAATCGCCAGATTCTCTTGTGTGCTTTTGTCTTCTGGCAGCTTGGTCGCTTTGCCATCCTTCATGGTGTAATGCATACCTTCAACGCCGAGGAATAATGTATTCCAATTCTTTTTGTCATACATATTGTTCAACAGTTTCAACGATGCCATGAGCTTCGTCTGATCTTTGGTATTTTTCACAACCCAAGCAGGAGGACCCATCTTCTTTAACGTATAGAAGCCTTTGAAGCCCGGTACCTCTGGGATCGGAAGGACGGAGTAGTCGCCTTTTACCCCTTTGTTTTTGTTGATATTTTCCAAACGCTCGAAGACCGACTCTTCCCAATGGAAGTAATTCCCAACCAGATTGGAATCATTCTTACCTTCCCATTTCGCCTTATTGTTCAAGAGCGATTCTTTATCCATTAGACCGTCTTTATATAGCTTAGCAACAAACTCTAGAGCAGCTTTCATATTCGGAGTAACCGCCGAGTAGGTCAGCTTGCCGTCGTAAACATCCCAATCCGGCTTACCTTCAAACATCGCTACACCGTACATCGCGAATAAATGATCCATCCAAGCCGCTTGTTCGCGGCCACCAGTTGGGAGTTCATCCTTGAGTCCATTACCGTTCGGATCCTTATCTCGGAATGCCTCAAGCGCCTTCACATAATCATCTTGCGTCTTCGGCATGGGCAGATTCAGCTTATCCAGCCAATCCTTGCGAATCAAGCCAGTTTCTCTGCCATAGTCCACGATACTCGGGATATAATAAATTCTTCCTTGTCCCGTAGGATCGTTGGCTTTCACCACGTCCCACACTTCCTTCGGAATAACCGCCATGACATTTGGTGCATACTTCGGCAAAAGATCTGTCAAATCAGCGATCGCACCGTTCTTAGCCAAGCTGTCTTCGATGCCCTGTACGGGTTGGAACAAGTCCGGCATTTCGTTCGCTGCAATCTTCAAATTCAGCTGGTTCAAATAGTTGGTGCCGCCGTTCCATTCCACATACGGTTGAATAACGCCAACGCCCAGCTTTTCCTTATAAAAGTCATAGAGCTTGCTGCCTTTGGTAATCGGTTTGAAGCCCGTGTTGCCATCCCACACCTCAAGATCAACGATTCCCTCCGCATTTGCACTTTGTCCTGCAGCTGGTGAAGAAGATGCAGCGTTTTTATCCGTATTGCTGCCGCAGCCCGCAAGAACGGTAGCTGCAAGTGCTCCTGTTAATGCGAGTACCCCTATTTTTTTGATAACCATGCGAATGTTTCCCCCTTGATGTCTTGTTTGTGCTCATTATGCCTTAATTCCGATAGAAATTATCCTTTGACAGAGCCGATCATGGCTCCTTTGACGAAATACTTTTGCAAGAACGGATACACCGCAATGATCGGAATAATTGCGAAGATAACCGTCGCTGATCGTAATGTTCGTTCGTTAAAGTTAAAATCAACCATGGAAGCAGCACCCGGTAGAATTGTGTTGTCATCCGTGATGAACTGGCGGATTTTCATTTGCAGCGGGAACCAATCCACGTTCTGGAGAAACAATAATGGCGTCTGGAACTGGTTCCAAATAACCACCGCGTAGAACAAAGCTAGTGTTGCAAGGACGGCTTTGGACAGCGGAAGGACGAATTGGAATAGCATCCGGAAGTAACCACTGCCTTCCAAGAAGGCCGCTTCTTCGAGCTCTTTCGGAAACTCTTTGAAGAACGATCTCATAATAATCAGATTAAATGGATTCAAGATATGCGGTACAATTAGGACCAATGGATTATTATATAAGCCAATACCGCGTACAGTAAGGAAATAAGGAATGATCGGTGCTTTGAAAATCATCGCAATGACCACCCCAATCATGATCACTGAACCCCAGCGAAATTCCTTCTTCGAAAGCGGATAAGCAAGCAAAGCTGTAATGAGTAGGGCCAACACCGTACCAATCACGGTTGAACCTAGCGTGAGGAAGAATGACTTCCACAAGTCAGGACGCTCAATAATGTAGCTCCAGGAATCCAAGGTGAACTGTTTCGGCCAGATGGATACCAGATTTTGCACAACCGCACCCTTCGAGCTAAACGAAATGGAGAGGACGGATAGCAGCGGCACGAGTGCAATGAACGATAATAGCAGAAGAAGGGCTGTGATGCCTGCTACGAATGCTTTTTCTCCCCTAGATTCAAACATTACCACAGACCCCCATCTGATACTTTTTTCGACAATCGATTAAACATGTATACCAGAATAAATCCGATAACCGACTGGAATAACCCAACGGCTGTTGCGAAACTGTACTGCGCTTGCTGAATACCTGTACGGTACACATACGTATCGAGAATGTCTCCTACGCTGTAAGTCATTGGCGTCAAGAGATTGAAGACCTGATCGAAGCCTAAGTCCAAGAAATTTCCGATTTCCAAAAGGAAGAGGACAAGCACTGTTGGCAGAAGCAACGGGAATGTAATATGACGAATCTGTTTGAAGCGCGATGCGCCGTCCATCATGGCTGATTCATATAACTGAGGATCGATGCCGCTGATCGCGGCCATATAGACGACAGTTCCCCACCCAGCATCTCGCCAAATGGCAGTCAGCACATAAACAGGGCGGAAGTAAGCGCTGTCTTGCATAGCCAAAAGTGGCTCATGACCGAACCAACCTAGGACAATGTTGAATAATCCGCTTAAGGAGAAGATATCAAACACGATACCGGACACGATGACCCACGATAAAAAGTGAGGAATATAGAGTGCGGTTTGAATTCCCTTCTTGAGCGCTGCTTTCCGAACTTCGTTCATCATCAGCGCCAGTAGAATCGGAATCGGGAAGACCAGCACAATTTTCAAAAAGCCCAAAATTAATGTGTTTCCAAACACGCGACCGAAATCCGGATAATGGAACAGTTTATCAAAATGCTTGAAGCCTACCCAAGGACTATCGATAAACCCTTTGAACACGGAATAATCCTTAAAAGCGATCACCGAGCCCACTAACGGGATGTACTTGAAAATAACGAGAAAAATGATACCTGGAATGGCCATCACATAGAGCGGCCAGAACACCTTAATTCGTTCAACATAGCTACTTCTCAATTTAACTCTCCTTTCAGCGTCTAGTTGTTGTGTACACTGTATTCGCTTCCATAAGTGTACACGCACCGTGACTGCCGCTCAAAGGGACGTTTTTAAGATTCGACAAGGTCATTTTATAGATAAGAATAAAGTCCTTCCACCTCAGGAACGGCGAAAGGACTTCTCACTTTCAAGGAATGGGGGGATTCTTACGGTATTCACTAGGTTTGCAGCCTGTCAGTTTCTCGAACACCTTGGCAAAATGCTGCGAATCGGAATAGCCGACCATTTGACAGATTTCATACACCTTTAAATCCGTCTTTTCCAGCAATTCTTTGGATTTATTGATCCTTGTCTGAGCCAGAAAGGTCAGATAGGTATCGCCTGTTTTTTGCTTAAAGAGCTGGCTCAAATAATAGGGATTGATATAAAACCGGGCAGACAATTCAGCCAAGCTGATCGATTCAGCGTAATGTTTGGACACGTAGTCCTTAATTTCGGCAATAACATCCTTTTTCTTCGAGATATTATGCTCTAATTTAAATGCGATAATCCCTTTCATCATTTGATTCATCCATGCTTCCATCCGATCTAATGTCAGGTACCGGGAAAGACCATCTAGGATGAGGAGATTACGCCCCAAAAAGTCATTTTGCTGCAATTGCTCCAAGGATAGCTTACGTGCACTGGACAGAAGAATGTTTAAACACTGAAGCTGGAGATCTACGGGGCTCAGCTCACGCTCCTCTTCCAACCA
This sequence comes from Paenibacillus pectinilyticus, assembly GCF_001700435.1. Taxonomy (GTDB): domain Bacteria; phylum Bacillota; class Bacilli; order Paenibacillales; family NBRC-103111; genus Paenibacillus_E; species Paenibacillus_E pectinilyticus. Next base: position 49,376 of record NZ_LYPC01000026.1, on the reverse strand, counting down.
CTGAAAGATCTCGCGGATTGCGCCCACACAAGCCTCTTCATCCATATTGTCAAGGCAGGCTTCCAGCTTGTTAATCATGTCTTCCGGAACGGCTTGCCGCTTGCCTGACAGGGTTAGAATATCCGGATAAGCAATAACGGCACCTGAGCCCTTAACAATTTTGTAACTGAGTGAGTGACGTGCTTCTTCAAAAGAAATATGGATGCCCGCCGCCTTTTCTATCACCGTACCGATCCCGATTGTCACGGATAATTTCAACTCGCGAAACAGCGCATCTTTGAGTCGTTGAATGTCGCGGACTAATTCCTCATACGCAATCGCACGATCATGTGTAACAATCATCGCCACCTGAGAACCTAAATACCGGAAGCGAAATACGCCTTGATACTGTCCTAGCGTGCGGTCTACGTGGCGGAACACAGGATCTAGTCCACTCTCCATCATGGGACCCATGTTGCTTTCAAACTCTAACAGCGCGCAAACAAAGTGCGTACGATCCATTGGAATGTGAGCGGTTTGGAGCAGTTCTTCCGCGTGTACCGTATGGTCGCTGCCGCCTTCAATGATGTCCCGTAAGGCACTTTCCATCAAACGGCTATTCACTTCTTGTTTCAACTCGTCCACTTCTTGGAGCTTGGCATGTTCCTCCCGAATCACGTCCATGACCTTACAAACACAATCGCGAAGTTCCTCTTCTTCCACGGGTTTGTTAAGGTAGAATTTAACCCCCAACTGCATGCCGCGCCTCGCGTATTCGAAGTCCGCATATCCGCTCAGTAGAATAAATTTGGCCTGACATCCTAGCTCTTTCAGCATCTGAATCATGTAAAGACCGTCTGCTTGAGGCATCCGAATATCCGATATGACAATGTCTGGCTGTCGTTCTTGTATGAGTTTAGCGCCTTCCATGCCATTGTACGCCACTCCCACAATTTCACATTCCGGAATGTAGCGGCCTATCATTTTTTGGAGACCGTCAACAATGCCCTTCTCGTCATCCACCACGACTATTTTCAACTCAGGTACCTCCCCATCCATTCTGTCTAATAGCCATCTTCAGTATTTGGGAATGAGAATCTCGACCGTCGTTCCTTGATCATCGCCCGAACGAACCGTTAATTTATACATGTCCCCATAATGTAAAGTGATGCGTTCTGCAATATTTTTCAGACCTAATCCGCCACCTTCGGCGTTGTCCGTCTCTTCCAATTTATATTTGTCCGACACCGCATCCTCTAGAATAGCACTTAGTTCATCCTGTTTCTCTCTAGACATACCGATTCCGTCATCTATAATGCGGATCCAAATTCCGCCATCTGCCGTCCACGTACCTTCAATCACAATATGCATACTTCCTTCATAGCCCTGAAAGCCATGAATAATACTGTTCTCCACAATAGGTTGGAAAACAAGCGGAATGATACTGCACTGCTGCATCTCTTCGGGCATTCGAACATCCAGCTGGAAGCTGTCAGCAAAACGTATATTCTGAAGCTGCAAATAATTTACCGTATAATCAATTTCATGCTTGATCGAATGCTGTTTGCCGTCCTTGCCTAAAGTCAATCGGAACATTCTCGCCAAAATCTTGATCATGCCCGCGATCTCTTCTTCCTCTTTCACCAGCGCCTTCATTCGGATCGACTCCAGCGTATTGTAGAGCATATGCGGATTGATTTGATTCTGCAGGGCTAGGAATTTGGCTTTCCGCTGTTTGATTTCCGCAATATAAACGTCTTCAATGAGTGTTCGAATAACAACAATCATCTTGTTATAGCTGTGTACTAAGCTTCCAATTTCATCATTGGCCTGAATACTTTCAATGGGCAGATATTGCCCTGTTTCCGCATGCTTCATGCTACGGCGAAGCGCTTTAATTGGCTTGGTGATCCTTAAGCTTAATGCAAAGGAAATCAATGCCGTAAGTACAAATCCTAGGATGATCAAAATAATCGTGACCAGCTTAATCCTGTTGATTTTCTGCAGTAGTTTCTCACGGGGAATCTCGGTCTTAATCACCAGATTTCCCAATTGGGTACTTCCCGAAATCACGATGCGATCACTGCTGCTCACGTCTTTGGTATAATCATTGCCTGCTTCCAGCACCTGCATCCAGGGCACTCGACCGCTCGCGGCATCCGAATGGTAGACGGTTTCGCCTGAAGCTTTAGAAATGATCACACTCATGCCATACTTATCTCGCGTTAAGACGAACTCATGATTTAACTCCATCAGTGTAAACGGATCCAAATCGATGAGAAGCACGCCTGCAAATGCCCCTTCTGAACTGAGTAGTACCCGGCCTACCGTTACTAAAGCCCCTTGGCCTTTATCCTCGTAGTATGATCGATCGTGCAAACCTGTGATAAACAACGTATCGCCAGTGCTGCGTGCTTTCTTGTACCATTCTTGGGTCAACAAAGCGCTCTCATTCACCGTGCTGCTTGTATTCGTATACTGATAGACGCTATTATCACGACTGATCAGCATGACATTATTCATTTCAGATTTAAGCAACGCTACTCGCATCAGTGCCCGCTGGACTGTAAACTTCTGTACAATGTACTCATTCGTAGACATGTTATGTTCTTCCCCAAGCTTGGAAATAAGGTCATTGTCAACGAGTATGGACTTGGTTACTTTATCATACTCCTTCATCAGTTCATTTAACGAATTCTCGATCTGAGATGTGTACAGCGCGGCGAACTCCTGAGAGGAGTCTTCCAACCCGGCTGCCGACTGACTATAGATAATGCTGCTAACCACCAGTAAAGGAAACGCACACGCGATGAGGTAGCCTGCCATAAATTTGCTTTGGAGCTTCATGTTTTTAAGTTGTGTACTTGCTTTCTGGATCCATTTGTTATGTCCCATGACAACCTTCCTCGGTTAACGACATTACCTCTCATTGTACATGCCGTGTTACCTCAGCGCTACCGAAGTATCTTAGCCCTACATGTATGCGATTACAAGATACTATACGCGGTGGAAGTTCATAACTCAAAGGGGCATTTTTAAGTTTTTACTGGGGTAAAGTTGGGGATTTTATTAATGAATAGTTGAAGAGGAGGTCCTAAAAGATGAACCCCCTCCGTCGATTTATTTAATCTAACCCTCCTTCCCCTTATACCCAAAATCGGGTATCGCTTTCCATCTTCTCCGCAGTTCGTGTGCTGCCATTTTCGGTTTGCGATCACGGGTAAAGACACCTTTCTTATTCCCCTGAACCCGAATTATACCTTGGCTCGTTTGGAAGTCAGCAAAATTCCATACTTGCTCCCCTATGAAATGCTCGAATTCATCAAACACCTCATGGTTGGCACGCAGATATTCCACCTGATATTCTTCGGTAAACATGACTGGATCGACATCGTGGAACCCAGCAATCGTATCAGCGCCATACTCGGTCATCATGATCGGTTTACCTGGGCAGCGCTCTGTCCAAGCATTGAATTCTCTGCGCAGCATACTCTTGGCCGTTTCAAATTCTCCGCCAAAGGCGTACCAGCCATAATAACGATTGAGGCACAATACATCAACCAGCTCAGCAACTTTATCCTTGTCAGGCGTAGCCATCATAATATTGACGATAGTGACAGGTCTTCTCTGCGGGTCAATCTCTCTAGCTAATTCCACAAGCGGCTGGAAGTACTCCAGTGCTCCATCTTCTTCGGATGCCGGTTCATTCGCTATACACCACATAACGACGCTAGGGTGATTCTTATCACGTGCAATCAGCTCACGAACGATATCTGCATGGTGCTCCTGCGTTTGGAGGACTTCCCACGTTTTACGCTGCGGCCCCCTTGACGGGGCGACGTTAAAGTTCAGGTGCAAGCCGCAAGCTGGCGTTTCGTCAATGATGACGATTCCTTCGCGGTCCGCTAGTCGCATGATTTCTTCCGAATACGGGTAATGCGCAGTCCGGAACGAGTTGGCTCCAATCCATTTCATCAATTGGAAGTCCATTACATTAGCAGCTTCATTCATGCCTCGGCCATTAATTGGCGTATCCTCATGCTTGCCGAAGCCTTTGAAATAAAACGGCTTGTTGTTGATCAGAAACTTGCCATCTTTCACTTCAATCGTCCTTACGCCGAACGGCTGTTCATACACATCGATCACTTGTCCGTCTTGAATCAATTCAAGCTTAAGCGTGTACAGGTAAGCAGCTAGAGGCTCCCATAGCTTGGCGTTCTCGATGTGGATGGAACTTGAGGAACCGATTGATACTCCGATTGTCTCACCATCTTGATTGAAAACAGTAGCCTTTAATTCCGCTTTGCCCTCTATAGATACTTCATAATCGACGATCCCTGTCGTTGCACTCAGTGCTGTAACGACGGCAACATCCTTAATGTACGTTCTTGGTGTCGTATAAATTTTGACTGGACGATGAATCCCTGCATAGTTGAAAAAGTCAAAGTAAGGGTTGTTTTTGACAACCTTGCCCCCTCCTGGCAATTCCGTCTCTGTATAGCTGCCCATCGGAAGCGTCGTTTCATCAACGATGTTATTGACGGCGACTGTCAGACGATTTTTACCTGCTTGTAGAAATGAATTGATCTCAGCTTCAAATGGTGTGAAACCGCCTTTGTGCTCCATAACCAGGCTACCATTGACATACACTTTAGCCAAATGGGTTGCCGAACCGAATCGCAGAACATTACGCTCCGCAAACAGCAAGCTCGGAACAGTGAATTCTCTCTCGTACCAAACCCAGCCAACATGATTTCTAATTTCCGCTGTAACTCCAGCATCATTAAACGAAGAGGGCACAGACATCCCGATTGTGTCCTGTAGAGGAGCATTCTGCCACTCTTGTTCAAAGCCTGTGCCCGCGTCAAGCTTAAAGCTCCAGATGCCGCTTAGATCAATTACGCTACGTGATTCAGTTACGATAGGATATAACATTGTAGGTGAGCTCCTTTATTTTAAAAGTTATAGTTAAACTATTTAAGTGGTGTAGTTGAATATATTCCCTACTGGAATCTCTATTGAGACTGCGCCAAGTCCTTCTACGTCAACTGTTAGAACCGACAGGCCTGGCTCGTAACCTGCACGAACGATCGCAAGCAATCTACCTTGATACGAAGTAAATTCACCTGTTGTATAGTTTTCGGTCGTTTGCGGTTTGCCCGTTCCGAAAGCTGCGAGCTTAGCTGCCCCTTCTACTTGGGCCGATGCTTTCATTTCGACTGTAGGAACATGCCGCCCTTCTGCATCAACGACCTCCACGACCGCGAAAGATAAGGATTGACCATCTGCTATAAGCTCTCTTTTATCAGGCTTTATACGGACCCCGACAGGCTTCCCGGCAGAAGTCAGGATATTAGTCGAAATTTCCTTGCCAGCCGTATAACTTACAGCTTCCAATTTTCCCGGCTCATAAGTGAGATTAAACTTTGCAGTGAATCGGTTCTCTCTTCCCGCAGGCTGGCGACCAAGGCTCATTCCATTCAAGATCAGCTCTACTTCCTCCGCAGCAGAATAAACATCAACAACTACTGGTTTTCCCTTATGACCTTCCCAGCTCCATTCATTTTCGCATTCTGGCCAACCCCATCGGCCTAAAACTTCTGACTTACCATAGTTTTTAGGATTTCGCGATGCAATGAAGGTTTCATTAGAGCCCCACACGATTCTACGGTAGGCAAGTTGTGGTCGTTCAAAGCCACAAAGGTCGAAATCAGAATCACTTGCGAGTCGCCACGGATAATTAGCAATATGAATACTCCTTGATGTAGCGGTAACTTCATCTTGATCCACATATTCTGCTTTCCCTAGACCTGCTTCTCCTATGTAATCGTGACTTGTCCAGTTGAAATCACCGATAACATGGGAAAGACGCTCAACATCATGCCAGTACTTATCCATTTCAAGCGGTTTGCTTTCCGTCCCACAGATGACACGGTTCGGGTAATTATCAAGCGCATTTTCATAATGGTAATTCAAATAATTATATCCAACGACATCTAGCGGAGCGGCAAAGGTTTCCGTATAATCTCCCCATATCCCCCTACCAAATTCTGTATCTAAATTTTGTAAGCCTCCTCCGTTCATCGCTTGTTTAAACAATCCCTCGTAAAATTTCGCAGAATCATCATCGTCAAGGCCGCCGAAAAAGGAGCATAAGGAGTGTGTGATCAATCTGGTTGGGTCAAGTTCACGCACGTAAGCCGCGAGTTTGGCAGACCACTTATTTCCATCCGACAACCCACCGCGCTCTGGAACCTCATTGCCGGTAGACCACATGATGACGCTGGGATGATTTCGGTCACGGAGAATGAAGGCTTTCATATCCTCCTTCCAGTTCTCTTCAAAATACTGACTATAATCATGGGTATTTTTCTCAATCACCCAAACATCGAACGCTTCGTTAATTACAAGCAGCCCAAGACGGTCACAAGCATCCAGCAAATCCCTTGACATGGGATTGTGAGCGAATCGGATGGCATTATACCCATTGTCTTTGTGTATTTTCATTTTGCGGTACTCGCTGTCCTTAAACGACGCAGCACCAAGGATGCCATTGTCATGATGCACGCAGCCGCCTTTGAGCTTTACGGTTCGGCCATTCAGCATAAAGCCGTTTTTGGTATCCACGGAAATGGTTCTAATACCAAATTGGGTGCTTTCTCTATCTAGAACCGTCTCTGTATCGCTCAGTTGAGCCGTAATTTTGTAAAGGTTCGGCGAATCAATATCCCAAATGTCGGCGTTTTCAACGGCGATCTTCACTTGTCCTACGGACTTTTCACCTGCTGGTACATGAACTTTGACTCTTCCTACACCGGCTAAGCTACCGCAGGACTCCTTCTCAAACTTGATGTCCACCCATAGATTTGTGTTATCCGCAGTATGATTCTCCACCGTCGTTTCCACGATGACAAAGGCCGTCCCGTCTACAATATGCGATGTATGAGCGAAAATTCCCCAAGGGGCTATATGCATCTTTGGGGCGCAAAGCAGATCAACGTGGCGATATAGTCCCGAACCCGTGTACCAGCGTGCATTCGGCTGCGCCGCGTTGTTAACGGTTACTGACAGCCGATTCGGATGCCCTATTTTTACATAAGGCGTGAGATCTGCATGGAATGGTGTGTAGCCGTAATGGTGTCTGGCCACGGTGTGTCCGTTCAACACTACGGTCGTGTTCATATAAGAGCCGTCGAACTCTACCAAAACTCTTTTGCCGGCGTGCTCTTCAGATACATTCAGTACTTTCGTATATGTTCCGATTCCTCCTCCGTAATAGCCCGTTCCTTGGCCGCCAGGTGCATCAGGAGACGTATCGGTTTCGATGGTAAAGTCGTGTGGAAGATGAACAATTTTGCCAGGTTGGCTCATGCCCGGAATAACAGATGGTTTGCCCTTTACAAATTCCCATGATCGGTCAATATTTTCTTTAAACATGGTTGTTCCCCTCTCATAACCAAACTAGAAGTCTATATTTGTATCATAAAGGCAATCCGTTTCGCTCACTAACACTCTCACGACTTGTTCAATAACATTTTAACGACTTCTTATGCGGGTCGCGTAGAACAAAAAAAACCTGGTTCCATATACATGGAACCAGGCATCGTTCTTATTTTTTACTCTCAGCTGCCCATGCATCCAACTGCTTCTGTTTCTCAGCAACAACTTTATCAATACCTGCAGCTTTCAGCTTCGTTCTAAATTCCTGAAGCTTATCGGCAGGATCAAGCGTTCCTGATTCCAACCCTTTTTTATATTGATCCGTCACATTGTTAAGCGCTGTAATCTCGTTTTTGACTGGCTCCGAATTAAAGGAGAAGCCAAGCGCTTTCGATTTGATGGCATTTTTATTGTTATCAATGATTATCTTATTCTTATCCGAAGGTGAACTTTTATAAAGATAAGCCAGGAGTGAATTGCCAGTTAACCAACCTTGATTGGCATATCCGACCGTCTTCGCATCGATGCCAGTCGGATAATCGATCGTATTCTCCGATGCTTTCACATAATGCTTGCCTTCAACGCCCCACAATAAAAGATTCGCGATATCCTTATCTGAGTACATGAGATTCATGAACATCATTGATCTTTCAGGATTCTTGGAATTGGTGGAAATCGTCCATAATCCCGTAAGCACATCACTTGTTGTTGCATATGCTTTTGTTATTAGCGGAACAAACACTAACTCTTTGCCCGACGTGCGGATTTCATCAACTAGTGCACCTGGTTTATTCGTTATGAAGTAAGAAAATATCTTACCTGCTTTCATCAGATCATTCGTGGGAACCTGACTCGTAGCAGCGTCTTTGTTTATAAATCCAGCTTTGAACCAACTGCTCATTTTTTTCAGATAGTCTTCATACTCTTTTGTTTCATACAAATTCTCAACCTTCAAACCATTGTCGTATCCAGGCAATACCCCATACTTATCACCTAGTTTATCGTACCAAAGATACTGATCAGAAGGTACAGATAACCCTGATCCTAACGCAGCTAGATTGGGTTCGTTATCTTTAATCGTCTTGTATACGGCGTCCAAATCATCAATTTTCTTGATAGAAGCGACATCAATTTTATACTTGTCCACCAAATCTTTCCTCATTAGAACACCAGATTCCGCCGTAGTGAAATCCTTGATGTTAGGAATGCCGTAGATTTTGCCACTAACCTTCGTACTATTCAAGTATTCAGGTTCAAATTGTTTTTTTGTATCTTGACCGTACTTGTCCAATAGGCTATCCAACGCAATTATTTTGCCGGCAGCCACATCAGGGCCATATCCTTGCCCGAACTCAAAGAATAGATCAAGCTTTTCCCCGCTGGACGTCATCAGATTCACTTGTTGCGCCCAAGCGCCTATACTAATCGGAAGGATTTTCACCGTTGCATTGATTTTTGCTTTCGTGATTTTACTGATTTCATCTTGAACGGCTTGCATATCCTTTGGGATTGCTCCAAATACCGGCATAGCCATCACAATTTCAAACGGATCTTTCGTAGCGCTCGTACTTGCGCTAGCTGCTGGGGTTGCAGTAGAAGATTTATCTACTGTATTCTCGGATGATGAACATGCGGTCATCGTCCCCGTTAACATGACTGCGACTAGCGACAAAGCGGTCAGCTTCAATTTTCTTTTCATATCGTAATCCCCCCAATAGGTGTTGTTCTTTACACCTTCATCTTATCGCTATACGTGAGGACCGACTAACACTTTGACGACTTCTTTAATAGCGTTTTCACGACTTCATAACGTTTCCGAATTGACTCCTATACTCTGTTGGTCCTAACCCCGCATACTTTTTGAATAGTTTTGTAAAATAGGAGAAATTCGTATACCCCAACGAGGAGGCAATGGAGCTAATAGGAACATTTGTTTGTGATAATAACTCCTTAGCATGCTTGATTTTTTCCAGCAATATATAGTCGGATATGGAATAACCAGTTTCTTTTTTGAATATTCGCGACAAATAATCTGGATTCAAAAACACCTGATCCGCGAGCGTTTCCCGTGCCAAATCTTGATCCATGTTAAGCGCAATATACGCTAGGACAGTTTGGACGATTTTATCAGTCTCTTTCACCACTTCTGCTTGGTTCATCGCCTTGCTCACGATATGATGGACCCAAGCTAACATATCCGTAATGGATCGCACAGCTATCTCCGAAATACGCCTCGATTCTTCATCTCCGAATAATTGATTTGCCTCAATCCCTTTCAAATTCAGGAATGAGAACACCACCTGCATAAAATTCTGATTAAATTGATGCAAAATCTCGGCATCCATTCCTTGATTTCGTACGAGATTATCTAAGATCGCTTCCACTTCGTGAACGACGGCTTCCCTAGTACCTGATTTCAAAAGCGAGGAAACTACACTCATAGCTGGCAGCTTAATCGGCTGATGCGCACTTCCACTATCTTGATGAAGGAATACTTGGTTGACAAAGGCAACATTGTTGCGATCCCTAAGCCGCAACTCCGCTACCATATCTGCCATCTCACGGCTTTCGACAGAACGTCCGAAATAACAGCTCATGTCACAGTAGAAATAACCGTTGCATGAGGCAATATATTGATGACATGCTTCTGTGAGATGACCATAATCCCATTCTCTACCCCTGTTAGCAACCAAGATAATCATTAGCATTCCCCGGTCCAATTGAAAACAAATACCATTGGAACGGTTAGTAATTAGGATTTCTTCAGCCGTATTTTTAAGCGCATACTCAAGAATCTTTTCATCTCTTCTGTTCAAACCTTTGTTCCATCTTTGGACAGAAATAAGAATAGGAAGGAAGACAGATTCGTCCGTAATCGGGATATGATGACGCTCTACCTGCTCGCTGATTGCGGCTGGCAGACTCGGTGTCGAATGGTTGATGAGATCCAGCCAGAACCGCTCGATGATAAAGGAATGATGTTTCAACCATAATTGATGTGACTTGCTATTCCGGTTGATTTCACTATTCCGGTCAATGTGGAGCTGCGCTTTACGGATGGCTTTCTCCAAATCGGTCCCAAGCACAGGCTTCAATAAATAATCGAGACTCCCTAGCTGCAACGCTTCCTTGGCATATTTAAAATCCGCATGGCTTGTCAAAAAGATCGTCGCCGTGTTCGGATGATTCTCTCTAACCCAAGTCAGTAGTTCCAAGCCGTTACCTTGCGGCATTTCAATATCGCACAGTAGAATATCAATCGTTTCCTTTTCAAATATGTCTTTAGCTTGCCTGATATTGAAAGCAGTAAACAATGCCGTTATTCCCAGTTTGTTCATATCCAGATCAGACTTCACGCCTTCAATGGCATGAACTTCATCATCAACAAGGAGCAACTGATAATTCATCTCTTTTCCTCCATTCCTGGATGTATGGGAACAATTATCTCCACAACCGCGCCGCCGCTTTCCTTCACGTTAGCATACTGAATAGAGACAGTTTCACCATACAGCAGCTTTAATCTTCGCTCCACATTCCAGATTCCGGTATGCTCACCACGTTCATTCTCGACGCTTCTCCCGGCTTGCAGTTCTTCCAAGACCTGATCATTAAAGCCAAATCCCGTATCTTTAATACTTATTTTCACTCTGGAGTCGTTCTCCTCATCCATGAATTCAATGTGTACGGAAATATGGATTGGCTCGTCCAATGTAACGGCATGCTTGATTGAATTCTCGACGAACGATTGAATAACTAACGGTGGAATAGGTACATCCGATAGGTAAACCGGCGTCTCGATGTTCCATGTTAGTTGGTTTGGGAACCGTAAGCTTTGAATCCGCAAATAATTCTTGGTATGTTCAATCTCGTCCTTCAATTGTACGAACGAAGTATTGCTGCGAAACATAAAACGGAAGTAATGAATTAATGACATCGACATTTCCAGAATCAATTCGTAGTTCTTGACCTTCGCGAGGTTATAAACGATATTGAGCGTGTTCAAGAAAAAATGGGGATTCACTTGCAGCTGAAGCCGCTGCAATTCCTCCTTTTGCTTATTCAGTTGTTCCTCATAGACGTTGATGCGGAGCCTTTCGACATCCGTCATCATGGCGTTAAATGCGCCCCCGATGAGATGAAACTCGCCGGAAGTATCACTCAGCTCAACCCTGCTGCTCCAATCTCCCTCACGGACCTTCTTCATGGTTCGCAGCACCCGATATAAGGGAACTAAGATCGACATTCTCATCGAATAGAGCCCTAGTGGAATAAATAAGAATCCTCCAATTGTAATTAACCAAACGACCCATTGGAGATAGGGAAGATTGGCTAAGATATGCTGATCGGGAATTAGGGTAACCAGCTGGAATTCACCTTTAACGGACTGCGCTCCGACGACTAGAAATTTTTTGGTTGTGCCTGAAATATAATAATCGTTCATGTTCTTTCGCAATTCAACCCCGTAATCGCTTACTGCTTCTGTATCCGTTATTTGTTTACCCTGCTTATCCGCAAGTAAAACCTCTCCTCCCTCCCCGATCTGAAGGGCGTCGAGTGGTTCCAATAATAGGCTTGTTTTGATCAAACCACCCAAGTACGCATCACCCGAATGAACGATATCGAGAAGGTAATCGTCTTGACCGATTCGGACATGCTGCCATCTTTGTACTGAGCTCCCTTGCGAATATTGACGGGAATGAATCCATTCGATGATGAAAGTTGCAATTTCATCTTTTTCCTCCAGAGCAGATTGGTCACCTTTGGAAACGTCCAAATAATCTTGCCTGTGCTCGGTATATACAAAAAAAGAGCTTAACGAATTGTACAACGAACTATCCCGATTCAACTTGTTGAACAGATAGATTTTCGCACTGTAATAATCCGTATCGGTTGCCGCCTGACTAAGTGACAACAAATCATAGCCGTTACTTGCCACTGTACTCATATAAGAATCTATATCATTCAGGCTGTCATCCGTCTGGTTCATATAGAGCTTTAGCATATTCTTGTAAGAATCAGCAACCTGCCCGCGGACGACATGAATTGCATAGTAATTATTGTATAAAAGCATACCAATCAGCGGCAAAGTCATAAGTAGAACGCTAGCGATCAGCTTGTATCGCAATGAGGTTCGCCGCCAGTGCCATTTATGAGTATTCATGCCATCTGGTCTCCTTTTGGGTCGGATTTCATCCTAGTTGTATCATACTCTGTCAGAAAGTGCTAACGCCACAACCATAATACGACAGTTGTGGCGTTACACATATAGAAGACTATTTCTTATCCTTTCACAGCGCCGATCATAATACCTTTGATAAAATACTTTTGGAAGAACGGGTACGCTACGAGGATCGGCAGAACGCCGATCACGGCAATAGCCATTTTCACCGAATCCGTAGGCATTTGCTGCATGGCATCGTTCGTATTCGTACTACTCATATTAGTGGTGATAAACTGAATGTCCTGCATAATACGATTTAGTAAATTCTGAATACTGAATAGTTTTGGGTTCGTAATATAGATCATTCCAAGCTGCCAGTCGTTCCAGTACATGATACATTCAAACAAGCCAATCGTCGCTAGAATTGGAGCCGACAGAGGAATCACGATTGACCAGAAGGTTCTGTATTCCCCTGCTCCGTCTATTTGTGCAGATTCAATTAATGCACTTGGTATCGTGGTTTGGAAGAATGTTCGCATCATCATGACGTAAAATCCGTTCATCAGGAGCCCAGGCACAACTAATGCCCATATGGTATTCTTGATATGGAAGATCTGTGTGTACACCAAGTAAGAAGGAACCAATCCACCATTAAACAACATGGTGAAGAAGACGATAAACATAATTAGATTACGGTGTGGAGTGACACTTCTTGACAACGGGTATGACAGCAGTGCCGTCATAGCTACCCCAATTGCTGTCCCCACAATGGTAACGAAGACCGTTACGCCGTAAGCGCGCGCGATGTCCGCCCCTCTTTCGTATAGATACTCATACGCTGCCAAACTGAATGTTTGGGGGATGAATGAATAGCCATTGGCGACGATCTCATTTTGATCTGTAAACGATGCCGAGATGAGCAGCACAAACGGAATAATACTGACGACAGCGAACAACAACATCATAATATGGCTGAACCAAGTTAAGCCTCTACTTTCATTTTTCAAGATGATACCCTCCCTAGAACAACGCGTTGTCTTTGCTGAAACGTCTCACAGTATAGTTCGCTAGTATAACGAGCAGGAATCCAACCACTGATTGATAAACGCCTGCTGCAGTGGACATGCCTAGATCGCCGCTGCCCATCAAGCCCTTAAATACATACGTATCAATCGTTGCCGTTGTGTTAAATAGTGCCCCCGAGTTCATTGGAACCTGATAGAATAGTCCGAAGTCGGAGTAGAAGATACGTCCGATGCTGAGTAATGTCATCATCGTAATAACTGGTGTTAGAATTGGTAAAGTAATGTGACGGATCTGCTGTAATCGACTCGCTCCATCAAGTCTCGCCGCTTCATAGTATTCTTCGTCAATGCCAAGCAAAGCCGCAAAAAACACAATGCTGGAGTAACCGACACTTTTCCAGAAATGAACCACTGTCAGTATCCATGGCCAGTACTTATCTTCGCTATACCAGGAAATGCCTTCCTCCATGCCAAACCAAGGAAGTACCGTATGATTGATGAAGCCTGTATCTGCACTCAATAGGGCATAGACTAAGTAACTAACGATAACCATAGAAATCAGATGTGGCAGCGTGATGATGCTTTGATAAAACTTTACTAATACTTTATTTTTGATCTCGTTGAGCATGACCGCACACGCAAAGGCCAGAATGGTGCCAAGTAAAATGAAGACAAGATTATAAAGTATCGTATTTCGCGTAATGATATAAGCGTCACTGGTCTTGAACAAGTATTCAAAATTTTTAAAACCCACCCAATCACTGTTAAAAAAGCCTTTCGCGAAATTGATTTTTTTGAACGCGATTGCGATCCCGACCATCGGGAGATAGTTATTAAACAATAGGTAAATCAGTCCCGGTGCCATCATGATTAGGAGCGGCGCGTATTTACTATACCGATTTTCTTTTTTCTTTACTCTCACACCCACCTGCGTTACAGTCGCCGATACGGATTTTTCCATCAAATTCACTTCCTCTTAGTAATATACTTCTTAAGTTCATCATAATAGATATGCCTATGGTCAACTAACAGTATGACGACTTTTTCAATAACGTTTTGACGACTTTTCTTGAGAGAAAATAGGGCTGATCGGGCATGTCCCCGATCAGCCCTTCTTGTATCTTTTTGATATTTGCTCGCTTAGATCGTGTTCTTTGTTGCAATACTCCCTAGATGATGACCACTAGGCTTTACTGTTCGCTCCTGTGTCGTACGGTCCACCTCAATAAGTCCGAAAGTTCTGGAGAAGCCGAGCTGCCATTCAAAATTATCCATCAACGACCAATGCATATAGCCCTTAACCGGAATGCCGTCCGAAATGCAGGCATGTACGCCCTGTAAAGCTCGATCAATGAAGGCGACACGGCGGGTATCATCATCCGTGGCTACGCCATTCTCCGTGATCATGATGGGGATTCCTAAATGCTTCCAAGCATAACGGACAACAGCCTCAAGCCCCTCAGGGTAATATTCGTTCCCCATTTGCGTCTTCTCAGCGCTCTCTGGAACGGGAAGAATGCCATCTGCGCCGTAAACCGCACGAGTATAATTCTGCAACCCAAAGAAATCATCGTCCTTCATATAAGGTAGGAATTGAAGGAATTCATCCTGCAAGGCCTGAGCCGCTTGCTCCGCTCCGCCTGCAACGCTCTGGTAGTCATAAAGCGATAGTGTTACGCCGACTTGCGTTTGCGGGCTAATTTCTCGGATCGCCGCTCTCGCTTCCGTATGCGCTTTAAAAATGATTTCCAATCCGTTGTCCGAGCGAGGAGCTAAAAATGCTTGAACCCCAGCAGCAGGAGAACCGAAAGCTTTGCTCAATGCCTCATAGTTCTTTTGCATTTGAGCCATTTTGTCCGTATTCATGCCGACCTGCGCACCTGGAGCAGCTGCTTGAGCTTGGTGGCGCTTCATAATTTTCTTAATGCCAAGAGAGATGTTCGCTTCATTGATCGTGCAAACATAAGGAATTAAGTCGCCGAGCTCGCGCATAACATGCGCGCAATAACGGGCAAATCGGGCAGGCGTGCCCGCCGACTCCCAACCGCCTTCTCGAATGAGCCATTGCGGGGAACTGAAATGATGCATAGTCACGATAGGTGTAATTTTCCATTGTCTGCAAGCGAGCAGAACGTTGCGGTAATGCTCAATCTCAGCCGCATCGAAATGACCTTCTTCCGGCTCGATGCGCGCCCATTCAATGGAGAAGCGATAGCCGTTGAGTCCCATTGCAGCCATTTGCGCAATATCTTCCTTATAGAGACGATAATGATCTACAGCGCTGCCCGATGGCTCCTTAAACATCGAGCCTTCCACGTTTTCCATCAACCAGCAATCGGACTTCGTATTATTGCCTTCTACCTGATGAGCTGCTGTTGACGCCCCCCATAAAAATCCCTCTGGAAACTGTTGTGTCATCCCTACTCCTCCTTAAACGCGAATATTAAGCTACAGGTAAAGCATTTAACTGCTCATCCAATTGATCGAGCACTGCCGCATCCATCGGAAAATAAGCAGACAATTGACGTAGTGACGTATCCCCAATAGCAGACAAGAAGTCCTGCGGATTATGATCCATACGGCGTGGAAGTACAGGCTGAATTATCGCCTTGGCCGATTCGTTGCGCATAAGCTCAACTAATGGGCTGCTAGTGCTGTATCTTTTGATGTAGTCTTTGGTCGGCAAATAATGGATTTCGTATGTCCCGCTGTACAACTCCAAGCGCGTCTTGTCCCCCTCTTGCACACCCAAGATTCCGCTACTCCCCAAAGGCTGACTATTAATCACAATAGTCGAGATATCCGAATCAGGAAGCCGTACATCTGCAGTAGTATTGAACGGAACTACGAATCGGAAGATAAGATGACCTTCATCACTAATACGCCATTCGCTCTCGTAGAGTCCTGCGGCAGATTGAACGTGAGCTTTGGCCCATTTCATACGCAAATCAGGTTGAGGTGCCAAAACTACCCGACGGAAACCTGGCGCATCTTCTGTGGGATTAATACCTGCAATGGAACGATACATCCATTCGGCAATCGAACCATACGCATAATGGTTTAGTGAGTTCATGCCCTTAGGGTTCATTTTGCCGTCGGGCAGAATTGAATTCCAACGCTCCCAGATTGTTGTAGCGCCAAGCTTCACCGCATAGAGCCAACTTGGATAATCCTCGTTAAGCAACAGCGTATAAGCAAGGTCACTGTACCCATGATCTGACAGAACGCGACTCAAGTAAGGCGTACCTACAAAGCCGGTCTTAATCAGTTTACGGTCCATATGAAGCCGATTGCCTAATCCTTCTACGATTCTAGTTTTGAAAGCGTCCGGAACGAGATCCATATATAGTGCGAGCGTAAAAGCGGTTTGCGTATTAATGGTCATTCGACCATTTTTGGAAAAGAATTCATTTTCAATCGTTGCCTTCACTTCATCTGAAATCCGCTCATAGTAGGCCGCAAGCTCTATATTCCCGAGCACTCGCGCCGCCTTCGCAACTAATTGTGAGGAATGTCGATAATAGGCCGACGCGATGAAGTCAATGTCAGTTCCGCCCATCGAAGAGTCGGGATCGCTGCTGTCTAGCGCAAGCCAATCGCCGAAGTGGAATCCCACTGACCATAATCTACGACCGCCAGATTCCTCGTCAGCGCGGATGATATAATTGACCCATCCCTTCATGCTCTCGAACTGTTGATCCAAGATAGTCTTATCTCCACTGTGCAGATAAACGTTCCAGGGAATGATCGTAGCCGCATCTGCCCATGCGCTGGAACTGCCTTCCCGCAAATTGATCGCGGGTACGACCTTCGGAACTGCACCTCCCCGCTCCTCTTGTTCTTGGCCCATATCATAGCCATATTTACGGAAGAAGGCATAGGCATCCATATTAAAGCAAGCTGTTCCAGAGAACACCTGTGCATCCCCCGTCCATCCCATTTTCTCATCTCGCTGAGGGCAGTCCGTTGGAACATCAAGGAAGTTGCCTCGCTGGCTCCACAGCGCATTCTGGAACAGCCGGTTCACAAGGGGATTGCTCGTTTCGATTTGCCCGATTTCCTCCAAATCGGAGTAGAGGACACAACCAGTAAAGTCATCCGAATTCAGTTCGCCTGGCCATCCTTCAACCTTGACGTATCTGAAACCGTAGTAGGTAAAATAAGGACGTATGACTGCTCCAGTTCCATCAGACGTATATTGATATTCCGCTTTTGCTGTACGATAGTTGTCACGATAAAAATTGCCGTCTTGCAGCACTTCGCCATATTGCAGTCGGATAACTGTGCCATTAGGCGCATGGGTATGAAATTGGAGCCAGCCCACCATGTTCTGCCCCATATCAAGCACAGTCTCTCCTGCCGGGGTATGAATAACCTCTACAGGTTTGAGCTCTTGTTTGATAACAACTGGCAGGCTAAGACGCGCTTTCAGCCGCTCATAGCCGAGATCCCCTTCACGAACTGGAAAGGATTGTGTGGACTCGAAGGTAGCGTCGTAAACTTCCCCGTCATACAAATTGCCACTCATGACTTTGCTTTTGGCAGCCGTCCATGAATCGTCAGACGAAATGATAACCGTTGATCCATCGATATAAGTCACAACAATATCGCACAGCAGGGCAAATTCTTTCCCATATAACTCGGCTGCGTGACCTTCAAAACCAAACCGTCCTTTGTAGAGTCCGTTTCCTAGGCTTACCGATACCTGGTTCGCGCCATTGCGCAGCAGTGCCGTCACATCATAGGTTTGATACTGTAACCACTTCTGGTAAGCATTAAAATACGGTGCAAAATATTCGTCACCGGCTTTTTCACCGTTTACTTCCATTTCATACAGTCCTAATCCGCAAACGTAAGCACGCGCCGAAGCAACCGCTCCAGTTAGCTCAAATGAACGGCTGAGCACAGGATGCGTGTCTTTATCCAGTTCAGGAACAATCCATTTACCATTCCAAGGCTCGTCTAATTTCGCTGTCTCAAACCAGGCATTCTCGCTAACCGCATGATCGCCGTTGTCCGCCCAAACCGAGACCCGCCAGTAGTAGCGTGTTCTTGGCTGCAACTCAATGGGGAGCTCGAAGGCGAGGCTATCGGTATCCTCCCTTTTGCCGCTATCATATATGATGCTTTCGAAAGCTATATCTAATGCCACTTCATAACGCGCAGCACTTTGACGTTGTGCCTCTGTTTCAGTGACAACATATGAAAATCGCGGCTTATCCAGCGAAAATCCTAGCGGATTCGTGATACGGTTTGTTTTAAGTCGAATAATCTTCATGGCTATCTTTCCTTTCCGTATTCGGATGCGGGACTCATGTATTTCATATTAGAAGAAAGCACCCCAAAATACTTTCAGGGTGCTAGTACCTGCTATTCTAACAAATCTGCGATATTCAGTTTGATCCCCTCATAGGAGGCATATCCATAACTTTTGGGCTTACCGTCTGTATCGTTATCAAACAACAGTTTAACTGGCGTTGCACCAAACACAGCGGAGAATGTCGCCTTCATTTTCATATCCCCCTGCTTAGAACCAGTCAATTGAAGGTTAGCTTCATAACGGTTTTCCTCACTAAAACTAAAATAGGTCTTCTCAAATCCGTTATAGAAATTCTCGCCGTCATCGCTAAAGTTTACATATTGCGATTCATTCGTTCCTCCATTACCGGAGGAATTTCTAGTAAAGATGATGTAACCCGTATGTTTCCCCGCGATTTTGCCTTCTACATCCGATTTGACTGCTTCTAAAACGGATAAATCTTTGATCCCGTACGGGATGTCATCGGTCGTTGTTACATAAGGCACCGGTGCCTGAGGCTCATAATCCAGCAGCTTCACTATCTGAAGCCGCATTTGTGCGCCACCGCTGCCTCGCAGCATCTCTGGCCACACGGCACGCTTGCCATCCGGATGCCAGGACATCGGTGAGCAATACACCCAATTGGCATCTGTAGTCAGCTGGATGCCTTTATAGCCCGGTTCGTTCATCGAACGATCAATGTCAATCAAAGCAGGGCCGATATTGCCTTCTCTGAAGCTTCGTACCCCGGCGATCGCATACATATACAGGGACCACATCATACCTGCCATCGTATTGAGACCATTGGGCCGAGGCATTAATCCGAAAATAGCCGGATCTGTTTTTGGTGAAAATCTAGAGCTCATAACCATGCCTAGCCGTTCATCTGGGGAGAAAATGGTCGTTTCATCATAGCCAGGCGTACGTGTGATTTGTGTCAGATCTTCCGTCGACAAACTCTGTACAATTGAGTCGGTAGTACTGTTCAATTTCCCCGCCACCGTGGATATGGCGTTACCACCACGGACAAACTGTTTCACTTCTCCTCCACGCATAGGATTGGGACTAATAAATCCCGGATTATTCGGGTCATTTTCAAATCCCGAAATGGTACTAATCAGCTGTACGTTTTCCAGAACATACGTATCTGTATGACGAGTCAGAACACCAATCGCTGCAGCACCGCTGCTTGCACCGAGGATCGTCCAACTCATATGTTTATTGTCAGGTGCAATGATGATTTCGGACCAATGATGGGAAATACTTGGACTATCGACCAGGCTTAATGGATATTCGATTGGAATTAGTTTGGCATCTGTACAGATATCAATATTGGGTGAACACTCCAGCACATAATCTCCTAACAACACACGGTTATTATCCTGAAAAGGCATATACCGAATACCGTTTGCCTTAGGCAATTTGGGTATCACGCCAGAGAAGATCACCCGAAAATCCGTTCCATCATCGTTCAGAACAGCCAAGTTATAAAAATCAGTCGTTTCAAGATCCTTCTCCGTCTTATACGAAATCAGTACTTTGCCTGAGTACGTGTACGTCCCACAATCTAGTTTCTTAACTTCGTCTGGTAGTACGATACTGCTTACATCTACTCTTCCAATTCCATCTTGCATCATGGTCTAGCCTCCTAATTATTTGAATGTAGTTCTATACAAGAGCCAAATCTTATATAAATTGCTTTACGACATGAAGATCATCAGCGAGACTTCTGAATTTATCCACAGACGCCCCGATATTCTCTACCATGGCATATCGCACATGACCCTTATCTTGTATCCATATAGGCACATACCGAATCCAGTCATGAGACTCAAGCGGCATATCCAGATCATCACGATCTCTCTTTTCTTGAACATTTCTACTATGTTACTTTCATCTTAGAGTAATCCTTCTGAGCCAACTAACAGTTTGCCGACTATTTCAATGGAACTTTGACGACTTTTTAGAGAGAGGGCGCGTTCAACCAACATTCGAAAAACTCGAAGCTCCCTTAACAATTGAAGCGTGTATTCCCCCCTAATTGATGATTCTTCACATCGAAGATCTTTCAGAGTAAACGCAAAAACACCCCGAATGCGCCATTCGGGGTGCTCCTTTACTATCACTTCTGCGCTTCTAGCACTTACACACTATTTGTAAGAAATGAATTTCAAGCTGCGACTCGCTTCCGTGGACCACGATGTCCCACCGTTGTTCGAGAAACGTTCGACACCTTGCGGATATAGATTGCTATCGTTATAGCCAAAACCGTAGGTGTTCGATAATCCTGCATCTCCCGTAGTTGGGGACGATAGGATGAATCCATATTTCCCACCCGCCGTTAATCCGGTCAGGTTCGTATTCAGGGTTATCCAGCCCGGCGTAGCCGATACGGAAGACGGAGCGATATTGACTGTGAATAGCGCGCTCCCAGTTGGATTGTTCGAGCCATCGAACGCATACACCTTAATGACTAAATTACCCGCAGGACTGCCGTTCTTATACGACCAGATATCGATCTTGGGCAAGGTTGTGCCGGTAATCGTAAACGTCTGTAATCTTTGGTACGACTGGCGTAAATCATTGTAATTCGTAAACGTCCCGTTACTGTTATTCTGATCGATCGTACCTCCCGATGCACTGCTGTAAGTGATAAATTTCAAGCTGCGGTTTGCTTCCGTCGCCCACGACGTTCCGCTGTTGCTTGAGTATCGCTCAGCACCTTGTGGATACACATTGCTGTCGCTGTAGCCAAAGCCATAGGTATTCGTCAATCCCGCATCTCCCGTACCAGGAGACGATAGAATGAAACCATATTTCCCGCCCGGCGTTAATCCAGTCAGGTTCGTGTTAACGGTAATCCAGCCCGGCGTAGCCGATACCGCAGATGGTGCAATGTTGCCTGTGTACAGCGGGCTGCCGGTCGGATTGTTTGAACTGTCGAACGCATAGACTTTAACGACTAAATCGCCAGCAGGATTTCCATTCTTATACGACCAGATGTCGATCTTGGGCAATGTCGTGCTGGTAACTGTAAATGCCTGCAATCGTTGGTTCGTGCTGCGAATATCGTTATAATTCGTAAATGTGCCGCTGGCGTTGTTCTGATCGATCGTTCCTCCGGATCCCCCAGACCCGCCCATCGGGAAATACGGCTTTAAGGTGTTCTTGTTCGCATTAACGAAATCCTTAATCGCCGTCTCATAATTAGTTCCTCTAATGTTGTATCCTCCTGTTTCCGTATCACTCCATCCCCAGGCATTAGGGCACACGACCTGCGCTCCGTTATCCCATGGATACTGAAGCGAATTGTAATCATCGGTGTACGAAGCAACGTTACCCGGCGTGGTTGGATTCGTTTCGAATATTCCCCAGGATGAATTCGTATTCTTGGCTAACTGAAATATCGAATTGTTGGTCGCGTAGGAACCATACGTCGTGATTCCAAGCCCTTGCGGGGTCAAATTGGCCACACTTGGATCATCTTGAAAGGAATCAATCAACCCAGAAGGGGCGATTTCATGACTGAAGATTCGCTCCGCTGGCATCCCAGCCGCTTGAATCCAGTCCGCCATATCCTGTGTATGATGATCGACAAGCAGCTTCTGCCAGTGCTGCCATTCTTGCCAGAAGACACTTCCGTTGTTGCTGCGCGGAGGGTCAATGGCAGCGAATGAACTGAAGGATGTGCCCATTGCCGTGTTGAATTGAGCAATCGATGTGTAGCTTGGATTCTTTCCTTGTCCCGCATAAGCGCCCGAAGCACCATAGATGCCAGTACCCTGCAGCCATTGGCGCCATTCTTCAATCACGAAGGGGTTATAATCACCATTTCCCGAAGCATGAATTGTCTCCGAATCGAGGCTGACTCCGACCACGAGCCCTGGGTTCGCTTGATCAAAATTGACAACATAAGCGATCGCTTGCTGTAAATTTCTTTTCTTATATGTATACAAGGCGGTATTTAAGCGGGATAAACTAAAATATTGTCCGTCAATAGGACCCGATCCCACGACCGCTTTCGTAAAAACGGGCGTATTGTTCTGATCCCATTCGACTCGGTTGTTGTCAGAACTCAAGTAATCGACCAACGGGCTGCTGCCGCCCCAATGTCCACCGTTCATGTGGAAAAGAATTGGAAGATTATACGTTTTCGTTAAATTCAACTTATAGGCTGTTCGGGCATCGGCATCCCAAGCATAATCTGCTGCTGCATTTTTGGTTTCCGCAATTGACATCGCAGGATAATTACCAAGACCACCCATGTACCAAATACTCGTTGACCAGCCGACTTTCACATAGGGTCCATCTCCGTTAGGAATCAACCTTGTCTTCAAATCTTGCATTCGAGTAGCGTCCGAACTGGTCGGCGTAGTTGACCCATAGCTCGCAGGCTTCGGATATTCATCGATCGGCGTAATGTAGAAGACATTTTTGATGGTGTCGAGCTGTGAAAATGCGGCAACAGGCTTGGAAAGAACAAAATTGCCTACGATCAAGCATAAAGCGAGTGCTGCAAGGAAATAGCGTTTCATTATTGCACCTCATTTTGGGGGGATTTGGCATGCCGCCATGAATTCAGTATAAGAAACGGCTTATGCCTTGCCTATCAATGATCTTCTGTTCTCTTGTCCATAATTCGGAAACGCTTACACTTTCAAAGATAAACGGACTGGAGGTGCCGGATTACAGTACAACTCCAGTCCGTTATGTTAATCAACGATAGTTAACCTGGACAGGTCCATATAAACCATAGGAAATAAGGTCATATTGCTCTGCCCTAGGCTGCCCTACTTTAGGTGCTTGTTTCCAGCAGCCCGGCCATGCCTTATTTCGCGGATGGTCAGGATCATGATGCGGGCCCAGCAAGTTTTTCTGACTTCCACAGACTCTTACTTGCATGGAATGAACGCCTGACTTAAGGGAGTGATCGACGTGCAACGAGTTGCTGGCATCCGTTCCGATGAGACCAACAAAAGCCCCATCCATATACACGGAAACTACGGTGCCCTCCCACCTTTGCAAGGTAATCAGCAACTCCTCTGCCATCTGGGTAATCTCAAAGGAATGCGAGTAGAGAACAGCTCCGTTATAAAAAGGATAGCCGTAATCCAACCAAGATCCCCAACCCATCTCCTGCTTATTTCCGAGCAGCCATCGACCACACTGAGCCGATACGCCAAATTCTCCGCGCAGATACATTGGCTCAATTTCCATCCGGACCTGAAAAACATGGGCGATCAAGGTAACAACGTTTTTCCCGCTCAACAGCAACGACGTAATCTCCATCTCTAAGATATGGTGATCCAACGTAGATGGCGTTCCAATTTGATCGACAAGTTGTTCATTCACGTAAACGTGATACCAATCGGCATGTTCAATACCTAACCATGTAAGCCCCACACAAGCGGAGCCGTCCATTTGGAACTCATATACCACCGTGAATCCACTGGATTCTCCGTAGAAACGATCACGATCAAGTAGCCTTCGTTTGTATTGAATCCCGTTATCCCAAGGATTAGCAGCAAACCCGCGGTGTTCAAACAGTTTATCCGCCGCATAGAGCGTGCTGATATCGGTATACGTTGTACCATCCACAACCAGCGAACAATAATCGATGGGGAAAATGTTGGCGCTCTCCACCTCCACGTTCGAATCGGTCAAAGAAACCTCGTTCCATGCTGTATGCAGCGCCTGTTCAGGCGATCCATGCAACCCCAACGATACCGCCTCATCTACCTTTAACAGAAGCGAGCCCGACGCGGCAAGATTAATTGGTATATGAATGTGAGTACCCATAAGGGTAGAGGGAATTGCCTTCATCTCGCCCTCCCATAAATCGTATCGTTGGACTGAGCTGCCTGCAATCTTCAGCACCCCTTCTTGCGCGCTCGCACGGCTATTCGTTATGAAATAATACGCCACGTCATCCTCTTTATACACCCTGCGTAAATGAACAATGCCTCTATTCGCTTCGCTGCTAGTCGTCGTCCATGCTAATCTTGGCGATAAACTAGCTTGCAAGGCCACATTTAAGGATGCCAAGTCATTGATATCTACCCAATTGTCATGTGATCGCAGTTCATCCATCAACTTTTCCTTGTAGACACCGTCTATTCTGCTCAACTGGCAATTGAAAGCGAGAACCTTGCCGCCCATCTGTAGATATTGCAGCAACAGATCCAACGTGCTTTGCCTAATCTGAACCATCGCGGATGGCAGAATGACGATTTTATAGGCTCTCGCGCCAACCACGAGCTCATTCCCCTGCATACGGCCGTGATTCTCAATGATAAACTCGTCACCAAAATCATAATCCCATTGTTCGTCACACAAGTACTGAAATAAGGCAAGATCCGCTTGGAACGCCCCTTTATGATCGGAAATCAGACCTGGACTGCCTTGTTCGGGCGTCTGTAAGTAG
This sequence comes from Paenibacillus pectinilyticus, assembly GCF_001700435.1. Classification (GTDB taxonomy): domain Bacteria; phylum Bacillota; class Bacilli; order Paenibacillales; family NBRC-103111; genus Paenibacillus_E; species Paenibacillus_E pectinilyticus. The sequence goes on along the minus strand of NZ_LYPC01000026.1, from coordinate 24,048 downwards.
GCCGAAGTCGTTGGGTTGAGGACAAGCACCCGATTATGGGTTTCCCCCTGAGCCAGCACCATAGAAAGCCGTGCAAAGTAATCGTTCAGAGACCGATACTCCTCCCACCAAGGCTGCCGCCAGTCGAACGACTGCGGATGATCTCGTTTACGAGCACCCGTTATCGTCGAAAAGGTGAGATGCTGATTCATGAAATTGATGCCATGCACATAGAGCCAATCGCCAATTCTTTTATAATCCTCGAATGTCGAATCCCATCCCCCAGCACCATAGGCTTCACATAAGACGCGTTCTCGAGACATTTGATTAGCCGCACTATGCGCTTCCCGAATGGTCACCATGAGATGTGACTCTGGTTCGTCATTTTTTAATAAGTGAGTCATGAGCATATCGATGGCTGGCCAATGCATGTATTCATATAGCGACATGACCGAAGGTGAACTTCTCCCCCATGGATACGGCCAACTATGTTCAAGATAGTGTCCTGTGTATGCAATTCCGCGGCTTTCACACCACTGGGAGATCGGTTTAACAGAATTAGTTACCCATAATTCACGCAGCGTATCGTAATAGTCATACCGAATTTTTAATGGATCTACAGGCAAGTTTAGACCATCTACATCCATAAAAAGGGCAGGTAAACCTTCGAGTAAACTGTAACCATTACGCTTATAAAACTCAGCAGCCAACCAATAACTAAAGGGTAAAAAGTCGGCTCCGCTCTGAAATAAATTGCCTGGCGAAATCTCGGGCTCATCTGTAAAAATAGCGGGAATGGCTCCTCCGAAATCGTCGCCAAATCTCGCATAGTAAGCCTCATAAGTCGTCTTCAGGAACAATTCTGTCACTTCCGGACGAAGGATGTCCGTATAGGCAAACCCGCCAAGCCAACTGTTCGTCTCAGGCGAACCGATCTCGAGTACCATAAAGTGCTCACCGTGATTCCCCCAAAGGGCGATGGGCTCATCCGTAATATCCTTCGTAAGCGTAATTTTCCCATCAGGAGCTGTTGTAAACGTATAAGCGCGAATCGGATGACCTGGTCTATTCAGAAAAGCACTCGTATCATTACTGGCCTTACGCCACTCTTCGATCCCCCACTGCCGCAGCATGACTGCATTAGCTAAACAATCAGGGAGCTGCGCTGGGATATGACCACCTGCAAACCCCGAAGGGTAGGAGTTTTCGTCGTAGATATACAGCTTCACTTCCAACTCTTTGGCCACGGATAAAGCCTCTCGCCATAACTCGAACCAGGCCGTAGAGAGGTACTCCGTTACTAGACCTGGACGAGGATGAACGAACGCACCGCCGAAGCCTTGCGACTTTAAGGCCAGTAGTTGTTCTCGGATACGCGGCTTATCCATATCATCGTTCCACACCCACAGCGGAGCAGGTCTGTACATCGATGGCGGATTGTGAAAAGGCATTTCCATCTGTGGTTTCATTTGAGCTCCCCCCCCTCCTAATTAAACAAGCTGGCACCAGCTAAACACCGGCACCAGCTCTTGAACTAGATTTCGTTATTTCTTGGCTTTATCCAAAATGTCTTGCGCTTCCTTCAGCCCATCCTCTGGCTTCTTGTTGGTTAGAAGTACCTTTGGAATGACATCTTTGAACAATTTGTCATTGAATTCATCGTTGCCTGCTGGCAAATGATCCACGATGAAGCCGTTCTCTGCTGCTTTCGCATAGGCACCCATAATTTGATCCCCAGCAGGCGGCGTGTACCCCTTCGTGCTAGGCACCACATCTTCTGATGAAAGCGTTTGGAACATCGTCTCGGATGTCAGGAATTTAATCAGCTTAATCGATTCTTCTTTATGCTTGCTAGTTGCAGATACGACGGCAATATTAGCTGCTCCGCCGAGCGTACGGCTAGGGTTAATTCCCTTCCAAGCCGGCAATAGGTACGCGCCCAATTCCGCGCCTTGCGGCTTGTTGTCTTGCAAATATTTCACGAAATTCTCAGGAACAACCATATACTGCGCAAGCTTTTGCTGTACAAACAACGCCTGTGTTTCATCGATGCCGTTATTCATACCCGCTGGGTCAAACGTGCCGTTATCCCACATTTCCTTCACTTTTTTCAAAGCATCAACAAATCCAGGATCTGTCATCTTCGCTTTGCCTGTATTGAAATCATCCGGCTTCACATCACGTACCGTTTGATCGAGCAAGAGACGGAACCACCAATCGCCCCAGCCAACTTTATTCACATAGGACATCGGAATCAAGCCAGCCTGCTTCAACTTCGCACTATTGCTTTCAAACTCTTCCCACGTCGTTGGCGGTTTGATCCCCACCTTGTCAAAGAGTGTTTTGTTGTACACTACGGCTACGCTAATCGCGCCAAACGGCACGCCCCACACATGATTCGAAGGATCTGTTTCCTTCGCCAGCCCTGCATTCATATTCTCGATTAGCACTGGATTGATTGTTTCGCCCCAAGGGGTACTTTTATCAAACGCTGGTGTTTTAAACGCATCTTTCAAATCCATAATTTGATTCGCCGAAACATACGGGCTGAGCTGTGGATTCTGCATACCGAACACGTCTGGAAGCTGATTGGCTGCCGAAAGCGATTTCAGTTTATTAAAATACGGATCACCTGGCGCCACATATTCGTAGTCAACCTTGATGCCCGGGTTCGCATCTTCGAACTTTTTAATTTGTTCCGGTTTAATGTAAGCCCACCAAGAGATGAATTTCAATTTAACCTCTTTATCTGAGCTGCTGCTTTCTTTCGCAGTCGCCTGCGGACTGCTGGACGAGCTGGACGTTGCTGAACTTGAATCGGTACTTTTGGAACAACCCGTAAGTAATGATGTTGTAACGAGTGTTAGTGCGAGAGATGCTTGCAACCATTTCTTTGTCATTTGTAACCCCTCCTGAATGCGATTGACTAACTTGAACTCATTGTAAAAGAGATTCCGCAACCTGAACACGTAGCAACCTTCGGACTTCTAGTTCAAACTTCGGAATCTATCGGAGCAATTGTCCATGCGTTCATCACGGCATCAGTTGGTGCTGAAATCGTTCACGATATTCCGTAGGTGTGCAGCCCACCCATTTCTTAAAAACCTTACTGAAATGCGCTGGCGTTGCATACCCAACCTCCTCGCATATTGTAAAAGCCGGCAGCGCTGATTTACGAAGAAGATCCTTCGCTCGTTCTACGCGAACCTGCGTGATAAAGTCAATAAACGTACCACCCGTATGCTGTTTAAACTGCTCGCTTAAATACGTCGGATAGAGACCAACGGTATCCGCCACTTCATTCAGCGTAATATCACTGGCGAAGTGAATACGAATATATTCGATGGCATGTAAAATATAGGCTGGCTTCGCCTCCATGGCATGCCGTTGCAACTGCTGCAAATGTCCCATAAGCGTCTCTGTCACATAACGAACCAGCAGCTCCCATGTGCAGCACTTCTCAAGCTGTCTGCTCATCTTGATCCCGTCTGTTAAACCCGCTTTGACAATATCGATGCCCCGCTCCTGCAGAATCGCAACGAGCCTCATTAACATGCGCATAATAATATCCATCGTAAGCTCCGGCCTTAAATCAAGGGCACGCAAACGGCCAAAAAAGCCGGATATCGCCGTTAACATCGCCTCTTCGTCCGCTGCTTCTACCGCAAGAATGACGGGTTTCATCAGATCTTTGGGCAACTGCTCTTCCCCATGAAGCTGCTGCAATTGGGTAAAGCCTAAGATTTGGCCAGTCCCCATCGCAAGACGAGCTCGGAACACTTCCTCCAGCTGCGAGGACATCTCAGCCATCTCGGATATTTGCTCATGAACAAGCGATATGCCGACTGTGACCGGATAGTGAATATGCTGCTGAATCAGAGTCAGCAAATCTTTCATGCTCTGCCCAACAGCAGCAGCCCCTTTGCTGCCCTTATCGAGAAAAAAGAGGATATGAACCGTGCCATCTCCTCCTTGGAAAACCGTGCCGCTTTGCGGAGCATCCACGAAGAGAAGTTCTTCGGACATTTTACGAATAAAATACTGAAATAACTGACGGTCTGTGTTCTTAAGTGGGTGCTCCGGTGTTTCGTCAATCTGAATACCCGCCATAATATAAGCATTTTCCTCATCAGATACACCGAACTTGTCAGAGAAATACCGTTTGGCATCATTCACTTTTCCAGGTTCTTTGGCGATTAAACTATTTAACAGACTGTCCTGTACAACGATTTGGGTATGAACAGGAAGAGCAGGTAAGGTTGCTAATTTCTGTTTCTGGATACGGTCAAGTACGGTTTGCACTTCCGTCTTATCCACTGGTTTGAGCAAGTAATCATGGGCACCTTCACGCAACGCAGTTCGCACGTAATCAAACTCATCATACCCGCTCATAACCAGTGTCTGGATGTGAGGGCGTCGCTTTTTCAACTCCGCTATGAGCTCTAATCCATTCATTTCTGGCATTCTTACGTCTGTAATCACTACATCAACGGCTAGTTCTTCACGTAGGCAAAGCTCCAGCGCTTCTCGGCCATTTTTACATTGACCAATCACAGCGTCGCCTGAGCCCATCTGCCCAATTAAGAAAGTCAGACCTTGGCGGATCAGCTTCTCATCATCGACAATAATGATGTTCACATGGCTTCCTCCTTTCCTAGTTTAATTGGCAGCTTGAGAGTCACAGTCATCCCAGCATCCTGTCCGCTCAGCAGATCAAGGCCGTAATCTTCGCCCCATTTTAAGCGAATACGATCATTCACATTCATGATGCCGACTTGAACAGATTGTGTGTAGCTGCTTCTGAGTTTGGTTTGAAGCATTTGGATATGATGATCATCCATGCCGATGCCATTATCAGCTACGACAATGTGTGCCTGATTCCCCTTTACAGATACCGTAATGTCGATCCTGCAATTCTGTGTTTCCATCAAGGCCTGTGGGAAAGCGTGTTTAAAGCAGTTTTCCACCAGTGGCTGCAACAGCAGCTTCGGAACATAGATATCTTCGGCATCAGGGGAGATATGATAATCAACGAAGAGGTGTCCATCAAACCTCATTTCCTGAATAAGCACATACTGTCGCAATAAGAGTAATTCCTGCTGTAAAGGGATTTCAGTATGGAAATCAGTTGCAGCTCGAAAGAGCACACCAAGAGCCCTTGCCATTTCCCCCGCATCAGATGCACCTTGCATCACGGCCATCATTCGAATGGATTCTAAGGCGTTATAAAGGAAATGCGGATCGATCTGCGCCTGCAGTGCACGGAGCTCCGCTTCCTTATGCGCAATTTCTACGCGATACATTTGGTCAATGGATTCACTTAGCTTATCCGTCATGCCATTAAACACAATCGCCAAATCGGCCACTTCATCTTTCCCCTGAACGATCACTTTGGTATTAATAAGTCCCTTCTCCATCCGTTTCAGGGCATTACGAAGTGATTGCAGCGGCTTGACGATGCCTTTAACCCAGGCAAATGCCACGATCATAGACAAGCTAATACAGGCCAAAGAGATGCCAATTATCCAGTCTCGCACCTTATCCATTCCTCTGCTTAGGGCCGAATAGGGTAAATAGGTCACGATTGACCACTCTGAGTCTTCTGGCGAGGAAAAGCTTACCAGCACCTCACCATGCGGCGTCATTTTATTAACCGATTTACGGTCTGTGTCCTTAAATACAATCGGCTCTTGTTCCCATTGGTTGGACGTATCCAGTACGACCAGCCCACGATCCCAGAGGAGCACAACATCTTGTTCTGGCAATAGCGCATTGTAGAGAGACCGGTTGAGCTCTTCCACGTTCAGGTTAAGCACTACACAGCCGATATAACGCAGCGTAAGCGGCTCATTAATTCGGCGTAAAATATATACGGATCGATCGCCATTCCCTGCATTCGCGTTCAGTGCCGCACCGCTGGCTACAATCCACTCCTTGCCTGAAGCTAAAAGCTGTTGCTGCAAGCGTTGCAATTGCTCCATAGAAGCTATGGTTGCGGTTCGTTTAGCTGAAAAGCGCTCCCCCGTTTGGAGGAGCAGATCCGCTTCATTCAGTTGGCGATACCGATTCAGGAAGTTATTGTTCAAATACAGATCAATCTTCTGCCTCTGAACATAATCCTCCAGTTGATCCCCATTCCCCTTTTCACGCTTGCGCAAAATAGAAAAGACACTTTCGTCGCCGCCGGTGATTTTATCATCGTTCATAACGGACGTTGTTAAATTGACCATATCATCGAAGTACGACTGCGTCTCACGATGCAAGAGCTCAACCGTTCGTTGAACGGATTGGGATACCTGATATTCCATGTTCTTCTTAAACACGATATAAGCAAATGCCGACGCCACCGTCAAAGGCAATACAATCAAGATCACATACGTTAGCAGAAGTCTACGAAGCATACCGGTACGCCAACTCCCGTTGTTTTTAATTCTATTTTACCACATAGGAAAGTTTAAATTTTCGGCAACCGAAAACTACTTTCCTATTGGCGATAAAACTTACATCTGAACGCGGTCGCTCATCATTGAATGACTTCGATCAAAGTTTTCTCAACCTTTCACAGCCCCATCAGATAGCGCTTGCACGAAATATTTTTGCAGCAAAATGTACGTAATGACAACGATTGACGTCGTAATCATCATGCCGGCGAATACGGGGCCTAGTCCGAATACGAACTTCTTCGCTGACATTTGCGCCATCCCGATAGCAATGGTATACATCGCAGGGTCGGTATTGGCAATAAGCGGCCACATATAATCCGTCCATACATTGATGAACTGTAAAATGCAAAGAGTCGCTACCGTCGGCATCGTCAGGGGCAGTAGAATTCTGGAAAAAATTTTCCATTCTCCGCATCCATCTATCCTGGCAGACTCACTTAGCTCATTAGGCAGTGAGGCGAACGAGGACTGCATCAGCAGAACCCCAAGCGGCACCGCACCGCAAATGTAAGGCCCTATCATACCAATATAGGTATTAAGCAGATGAAGGTCTCGGTTGATAAAAAAGACGGGCAGAAGCAGTACCGGAGAAGGCACGAACAACACGATTACAAATGCAGCCATGTAGACCTTGCGCCCGACAAATCGAAGCTTCGCAAAAGCGTAACCTGCCAAAATACAAACAATAACGCCAAACAAGAGGCTGAAGCTTGTAATAATCAGCGTGTTTTTATAGTAAAGCGCGAAATTGGCTTTTTCCCAAGCCGTCACATAGTTCCCCCAATGAATAACCTTTGGCAGTGCAAACTGGCTTCCGAAGAACTCCGCATCCGATTTAAGCGACTGAAGGATGACCCAAAACAACGGGTACAAAGAGGTGAGCGCAAATAGACAAACTACGAGTGTGAGTACAATTCTTTTCATCACCTGCTAGTCTCCTTTCTGTTTCATCAATTGACTGCGCAGCAAAGAAATAATCGCGACGAAGACTGTCACAACAATGAATACGACAAAAGCAATCGCATTCGCGTAACCATACTTATTTTGCTGAAAACCAACTTTATAGACGAGTGTAGAGGCAATTTCGGTCGCATCCGCAGGTCCGCCTTGCGTCATGACCCACACGATATCAAAAGCGCGGAAATCATTAGCAATGGAAATCACGCATAAGAGCAAGATCGTTGGCATAACGAGTGGCAAAATTAAGTGCCAGACGATGCGCCATCCGTGCGCCCCATCAATTCGCGCCGCTTCAATTAAATCCTTTGGGATTTTGAGCATCGTGCCTAGAAGAATTAACATATTAAATGGAATCGTACGCCATATCCACACGATGATGATAGAGAATAGAGCTGTATCCGGTTTACCCAGCCAAATGCGCTGCAGGGATTGCAGACCAACAGCACCTAATGCCTGATTCAGCAGCCCAATCGTCGGCTCATAAATCAACGACCAAATCACCGCAGAAACCGTAAGCGGGATAATATAAGGTAGAAATAAGATCACATTGAATATTTTCCAGCCATATACGCCCTTATACAGCAAATAGGCAAGTAAAAAGGCAACGGTCATCGACACAATAATCTCGCTAGCCATCAAAACAAAGTTGTTCTGCATGGCTTGGTAAAAATGATCATCTTTGAATACCTGCGCGTAATTGTCCATACCCACGAATTTCGTCAATGGACCGACACCTGAATAATTGTACAAACTCATATGAAATGATTTAAACAGCGGATACACCAAATATAAGATGAAAAAAAACATGGCCGGAAATATCATCAGATAAGCAACCATATTCGTCATGACCCGCTTCGACAAAGAACCCTGCATAGAAGTACCTCCATTTTCCTCATTCAGTTATCCTCAGTGTACCCTCGCTAAAGTAGGTGAACAACGATATAACTTCGGGTTCCTTGCGTTCTTTTCGGATTGTGGGATGCCTGCCAAATATTACGCTAGAATTCCGAAAGTTGTGTACTCCTTGCCGCATGTAGAACTGGTTATAATTGGTATGTAAGCGATTACCATTTTTGTTTCATGTTCATACCAAAATTATTGAAGGAGGAAGTAGTTATGAAAAGGTTTCGAATCCTTTTGCTGGCTTTGTTGCTCATCCTGCCTACGCAATTCATTCATTATTCAGCACTTGCAGCGGGAACTAACTCGGAGAATACGACGTATGTGCTGCCTATTTGGGAGGGTTCCGATCCTTCGCACGGCTCAACCGCAGATCTCGCGGTACTAACTAACATGAAGACCCGACTGGGCACTGGCGGCACTTACACCAAGTTAGGGTGGTCCTTCTCTTCATGGGCGCTAAGTCGCGAAACGAATAGCTCCTCTAGTGATTACACATTTGATCCTACTAAACTAAATTACAATCTGGGGCTAGCGGTTAGCGCCAACTTACCCATCTTAGTACATATGAACGACGGGCGATGGGCTGATTGCTGTACGCCTAACTCCAGCGGTGGATGGGGCGATGCCTTACTCGATCATATTGCCGCATCACCGAATACCGTCATGACGAATCATACGGGCGGCAGCTTGTATGCACACAATTATGGTAGTAATTATTTCTCACTCTCACGGTATAATTCCGTCTATATCAATTACAAAAAGCGCAATATCCAGTCGTCTGCAAGCACAATAGCCGCCTGGGCGAATGCACATCCAACGCTGTTTGCCGGGGTAAGCTTGGATTCAGAGACAGTGGTGACAACCGGTTGGGATGCGGATTATAGCACCTATTCCGTTGCCGAATGGAAAGATTGGCTGCAAAATACGGGCATCTATGGGCCAGGCGGCAGTTATTTTGGGCAAGGACGCGTACCTGCTTTCACGACCATTGGTTCCTTTAATACGGCTATGGGAACCAGCTTTGCGTCGTGGGCAGCGGTAACCCCTCCTACCTCCGTTACCGTAGGAAATGCTTTTTCCGAAGAATGGTCACGCTGGAGAGTTGTTATGGTCGAGCATCATGTCGCTGATGTGACGAGCTGGATTACCGCCTCGGGGATCGATCGCAACCTCATTTATGGGCATCAAACACCAGAGCTTGATTATTATAACTTTGCAGATGATATTCGTACGGCTACTGCAGCCAATGGAGGAAGCGGCATCACTTTCTATGGCTGGGTGCCTGCCACGATGGGGAAAGTAAGTAACCGCTTAAGAGGGGCTGGGAGCAATAACGTTGGCAATTTCGAAGTAAATCCGCTATCGTCGAATGCCACAACTGCCTATAATACGATGGTAACCATGTTTAACGATGGCTACAAAATCATCTGCCCAAATTCTTGGGAAGACTTGGCAACCAAAGACCAATACGCGATCTTCGGTTCTCCGAATTATGGGGATACCTTTGGTAACGCCATTAGTAGTTTCCTGACGAACTACGGCAATACACAACGTAATAAGCAGCCTGTACCATGGAATCCGGGCAACAAGATCTATGATTTCTATGCCAACTTTGCGGCAGCCACGAAAAGCGGTGTGGATAACCATTTGGAACCAAATGGCTCCGTGGGGAATGCACAAGAGAAGTCGATTCAGTCGCAAGTTCCGGGAATGATTACTTATACCGTTGCCCTCCCTTCCGTACCTGCTGGAGAGCGCTTGAATTTCCGAACAGACATCGGGATTAAAGACGGTACTGGGGGATTCGCTTCTCCTGGACCGACGTTTCAAGTAGCCGTGAATGGCTCAACCTTATTCGGCGACAGTATTCAGATGCATGAGACTGATTATGTGTGGCATCGATGGCAAGAGGTTATGGTAGACGTAACGCCTTGGGCAGGAAGCACCGTAACGGTTTCCTTCCAAACAGGAGGACCTGCAGCCTGGGGATGGGCTTATTGGGGAGCGCCTGCGATTTATCAAACAACATCCACTACGAACAATTTAGCGGCAGGCCATACGGTTGCCGTCAGTTCGACAGATGGCGTCGGCGCGGGCTGGGATGCAACTTATTTGGTTGACGGTAATGTGCAAGGCGGAACAAACGGTAGAAACGGTTGGTCCTCAACCTCCAGTCCATCCAATGCGACGAACCAATGGGCTACGGTAGATCTCGGAAGCCAACAATCCGTTGGCAAAGTGGTTTTATTTCCGAGAAGCGATATCAGCAACGCAGCCAGTACGGGATTCCCGATTGATTTTCAAATTCAAGGCTCTAATGATGGCAGCACCTTCACGAATATCGTAAGTGAAACGAATTATCCGGATGCGGTTGCCGGGAAAGCTCAAATCTTCACCTTTATTCCACAAACCTATCGCTATATCCGCGTGAACGCAACCAAACTAAATGGTGTCGCCCAGGAATCTGGATACCGTTTTCAATTGACGGAAATGCAAATTTTCAATTAATTTTAGGCAAAGAGGACAGGCGAATGCTAGCATTCGACCTGTCCTTTCTTTAGTGTGTAACCGTGACTAAGGTATACCCTTTGCTTCGAATCCCTTTAATAATACCTGGTAAAGCCGCGATGGTAGAGGGATGATCGTGCATCACGATGATGCTCCCCGATTCCACTTGAGCTAACACACTCTTCACGACTTGGGAAGGATCGTTTGTCGCCCAATCTTGCGGATCTTCATTCCACAGCACCATTTGCATATGATGTTCTTCCGTTACTAGCTTAGTATCATTGTTATAAGCACCATAAGGCGGTCGAAATAACGTGACTGGCTGCTTATCCAATTTGACTAGTTTACTTAAACCGCTGTTAAATTCAAGGTTCTGTGCATCGTAGGTCATTTGCGTCATCTGAGGATGCGTATCCGAATGATAACCGATTTCATGACCGTCATACACAGCCTCTGTTACAGACTGTGGGAAAGCGGCAGCGTTTTGTCCAAGGAAGAAAAAAGTAACGTGCGTGTTCTGCTCCCTCAGAACTTTGAGAAGCTCTGCAGTGTATTTCGTTGGTCCATCATCGATCGTTATCGCTACCTTACCTTTGCCAACTGAATAAATAGGCTTTAACTCTGACTTCTTCGTCTGTTTCTTCGATTCTGCAACCACTGCCTCTTCCTTCGGCAACCCTGTCTCGAAACCGGCCGGTTCCTTCATTGGGCTAGCGGCAGGCGTACTGGAGGGTTGAACACTTTGGGATGGAACTGGACTAGCTGTTGCTGTTGGTTCAGGGGATACAGAAGGACTTTCTGTAACAAAGGTGTGGGGAACTTCCAACGTTGAATCCTGCTCACACCCTGTTAATAACATCATGATCATCGTACTCATTACTAAGCTGCGAGAGAGTTTCATTTCCTACCTACCCATACTATTTATCTATGGACTATAACATACTATCAATAAATATAATGCAAATTAGCGTTATCCGCCATTACTTCGTTCACATAACCTTTGATCTGTTGCAACTCGTCCCATTCGTCTAGTCAGCCGCCTATCAACTTCGGGATGTCGATGACAACTATAACATAGTAAAATTAAGCGCTCATAAAAGTTACATTAATTTTTAATTCGGAATGAGGGCAGAAACAAGAGTAAAACAAAAACAAAGCTATCTCTTAGGTCTTGTTAGACCTTTAGAGACAGCCTCGTTTGAGAGAGTACTAGCCGCTAGTCGAATAGGGAATCCTAGTGTGCTTATTGCTTCAGTAATCGTGGTTATTCGTGCGATAAGACCACAGCAAGTGCGTATTGCTCGCATGAGGTGTCATTTTGAGCCGATACTTGCCTGATAAGCAGTCCTAGCGTGCCTATTGCTTCAGCTCTCACGATTATTAATGCGATAAGACCACTGCGGGTGCGTATTGCTCGCAAGAAAAGTTAACTGCTCTAGAAGCAGTTAACTCTACCCATGGGACACCCTCTTCCCATTAGGAAATGCTTAAGTTGCCCACGAAACTGCGAAATAGACCGCTACCTCGACCAAGTAAAACTTTACTCCTCCGCTTGCATTAATTCTTTCCAGATCAATCTCAAGTTTCCGTCGTGGAAGTGGCGTATGCCCATCGCGACCGGACTGCCTTCGTAAGGAAAGTCCCGCCCGGCCTCCACGATTTGTTCGATGGACCATTCTTTGCGGATGCCTTCCTCCACAAACGCCCTTGCCCGAACGATATAATCTTCGGACACCTTGATGCGTCTCTGGATTTCAGCCGGGCCGACAGCGGCGGGCCCATGTTGCGTAATGACCGTTTGAATTCCGAAGGCTTCTATCATTTCTTGAAATTTGGTCAACGTTCGTTCATAGTCGCGAGATGAGGTAAAGATGAACGGAAACTCCACATCAGATAAATAATCCCCAACAATAGCAATATCGCCATAGATGGACACCAGTCCATCCCCTGTATGACCCTTTGCCTCGAAGAAGGCTAGCCCTGCGATTGAATCCCCATCGGTCACCCTGTAATCAATGGGTACGCGACGCATTTTGCCAATCCAAGGTCGATCCACGTAGAACTCGCTATCGAACATTTCGACTTTGTCGATCATCTTGCTCTCATTCGCCTCATCCCACGAATTCGAGACTACAATCTTGTAGCCCGCAAAATCATGCACACCGGCAATATGATCCCAATCCGAGTGTGTCAGAATGAGCCAGCGCTCCCGCTCCTGCGTTTCCAACCCCCGCGAATATTCGCGGATTTCTTCGATCTCGCTGGTGAAGTAGCACGGGTCGAAAACATACAGTGCCCGTTCATCTGCAAGGATGACGCTCTGCATTTTCTGAATATGACTCGAATGCACATAGACGCCTGGATAGAGTTCTTTGATCATCTTCATCACCCCTTATATAGGAAATTGCTGAGCAGTGAGGCGCCGTCAACATCCGTCTTAATCAAATCGCGTGCTTTGAAAAAGGTAGAGTACTCTCCCGCACGCTTCACTAAAGCGTCATGATTATCCGTCAACCACGCTTTTCCATCTTTTGATGTAACTAGCTTGACGCCCTCCATCATCGACTTTACGTCTTCTTTGGATGTCGACAGCTTGTCGGCTACAATTTGCGCGCCTTCGTCGGGATTACTGAAATAAAACTGCGTTCCTCTCTCGATCGCTTCCGCATATTTGCGAAGCGCATCCGGCTGCGCACCAATCAGCTTGGAGGAAGTCATATCTCCGTCAATAATCAAATCGGGCGCATCTTTGGTGGAATATATAATGTTGCCCCCTTTGGCCTTCGCTTCTGACAGATAAGGTTCCCAGGTCACCGCAACATCCACTTTACCTGTGAGGAACAAGGGCCCGGTTTGCTCAGGCGATGTATTCGTTATTTTGACATCGTCATCGGTAAGACCCGCCTGCTGAAGAGCATGGCTCAGTAGAAAATGATTAACCGAACCGATTGTAGCTGCCACCGTTTTTCCTTTCAGATCGGCAATTGAATTGATTCCGCTCTTGGTAACAATGCCATCGGCACCGTTCGATTGGTCGGAAATACGGAAGAACTTTAGGTCTTGCCCGGATTGCTCGTTGCTTTTGATCATCACAGCCGTATCAAACGTCGTACTGGAGATATCGACATTGCCGGTTAACAGCGCTTGTGCAGATTCCGTCGGGCTGGCAAACTCGGTGAGTTTCACATCAAGACCGGCATCCTTGAAATACCCCTTCTTATCTGCGATATACATGCCAGCCGAACCCACCCATAAATTATACCCGACGCGAAGCGAAACCTCTTTCTTCCCCGAAGATGAACAAGCCGTAACAGTAATCAACACGAGAGACATTGCCGTAAGCCACATTCCTTTTCTCCATTTCATTCAATCCGCCTCCTTAAATGTAAATAGAAAAAACCCGGGAGAGGAAGGGTGACCTTCCTTCTCCCGGGTTTTTATCCCTCCGTGTAGCCGATGTTCGCATCGACCGTTCTCTCTCGGTCCAGTCCTCGCGAAGCGAGCGGAACCCTAGAGAACATTGTGTCACTTATTATTACATGAAAAATCAGATATATCAATATAATTTTATTTTAATGTGAGGTTTATAGATATTTCATGGTTGATATCGCCTTTAACACTAAAACAACCATCTTAAATGTAATATTTATTGACATAATAATTTTGACAGTGATAAGATACTGCTAAAATTTACTTATAAAGGAGATCGCTTATGACTTCGATTCATGGGAACGTCGCACTGCTCATTATTGATGCGCAGAAGGGCTTTATGCCCGCCGTTTTTGACGCCAAAGACACCGTCTCTCGCATCCGCACACTGCTTGCCGCCGCACGCGAAGCTGGGATTCCAGTCATCCAATCCCAAGAGATGCATCGTAAAGAACGCGTAGACTTCGGCCGGGAACTCGACGGCTCTGAAGACATTCATTGTCTTGAAGGAACCTCCGACGTCGAGATCGTGGAGGAGCTGCAGCCGATCGAGGGTGAGTTCTCCATCATCAAACGCCGATACAGCTGCTTCTTCGCGACCGATCTCGATCTGCTGCTTAGAGGGCTGAATGTTCAAACACTAATCGTATGCGGTTTTCTGACCGACGTTTGTGTCCATTACACATGTGCGGACGCGCATCAGCACGACTATTACGTGAAGCTCGTGCAAGACGCCGTCAGCGGATCTTCGCGCGAAGCTCATGAGGCTTCTCTGAGCGCAATTCAATACCTTCAGGCAGAATCACTCGTGTATGCTGGCGAAATTGTCGAAATGCTCAAGAAACCAGCAAACGCGTAGGTTTGCTGGCTCTTTTTTTTATTAGCTTACGATTCATTCCGCTTCAAGGGAATGACCATATTCCATGTATTCGCAGCCTTGGTAAATTCACCAGGGCCGTCAGCTGTCGCAAAAAACATATGCGTGGGTTCGTTATTTTCAAATAAAATAAACGGCCTCTCCAGACTCCCCATGACCTGTTCCGTACCATCATCCCATTTGATACGCCGTGTATAGGACTTTTCCCCCTCCGAGGCCTCCCAATTCCCTCCGTCCTTCGACCTTGCGAGGATCCCGCCATGATATTCACCGCAGATGTTGCCAATCATATCTTTAGCGATCATTACATAGCCCGTCATATCCCATTCATATGCCACCCAAGCGGTTAGCCTGCCCCTGAAATTCAACCCAAACTGAAAGGAGCAATCAACCGTTTGCCCTTCCCGCATAATTCCACCGCATATTTTATGATTTCAAAAGCACCTTGCTCCTATATTGCTGCGGCGTTTCGCCCAAATACTTTTTGAAGGAATAACTAAAATACTGCGAGTTTTCATAGCCTAAATCTTCGGAAATATCCATGATCTTCATTTTCGTGTTTTCTAACATTTTTTTGGCATAATTCATCTTGGTTTCTATGATATATTCGTTAATTGTCTGCCCCGTCTCTCGCTTGAATACAGCACAAATATAGGTGGGAGACATGAACACTTCGCTGGCAATCTCGGCGAGTGCAATATTTTCTTTATAATACTGATTCACATACCGTTTGATCCGATCCACGATGGTATTATGCTTTTTGTTGTATTTCACACTATAATAGTCGGCAATGAAGAGCAGCATATGGCTGACATGCGGTTTAATTTCTGAGATGGACTCGCACCTCATGATGGACTGCAAGGAAACCATGTAGCAGGCGTTAACCTCTTCGACTTCACCTTCCGTTTCACAAATTTCACGGTACGCATCAATAATTAATTCAAGGAAGCGCCCTCGTATATATTCTTGGGAGAATTGATTGGCTTTAGAGAGCAGGGCGTAAAATTCCTCAAAGATTTTGATGACTTTTTGACTTTCACCCATTTTAATCTCACCTAACAAAAGCTTCTGCAGCTCATTCAACCTGGCATTGCTATTCATATCGCTGATTTTATCAATTGTGTTGGAGTCGATAATATCATTGATATGAATAATCGAATTATTACCTGTATAAAATTTGTAGGTAACCGCATTGCAAGCGCAATGATAAGACAGGTTCGCAGTTCTGATATTTACACAATTGCCAACACCAATCGAAAGTGAAATTCCCTCGAAATCAATGAGCAGTTGTTCCATGCCCTCAAAGATTTCATTCATTTTGTCTTCATAGCAGTACTCTGCGCTAAAAATAATGACAAACTCATTATCTTTCGTAGTGAAGCATGTTCCTGCATGAAAGTTATTTAAGGTCTGTTCAATGATATTTTTAATGGAAAAATTAAAAAACTGTACACGCTCAACGCCTTTGCTTTTCACCCGCTGTTCATACTCATCAATTTTGGCCACAGCAACCGTAATATCTTCTGTCATTTTAAATGGCAAATTGAAATACGCTAACCGCTCTTGGAGCTCATCGCTGCTGTGCATCCCATCCAGGACCAGATTGTTTAGAAACTTGTCTCGCATCAAGGACATGTTAGCTGAAAGCTGGGCGGTGAGGCGCTGAATAACCTGTTCACGGCCAAACTCCATTTCTATCGTATCTCGGGCTTTTTTGAGAACCGATATCACTTCTTTTAGCTGAATGGGCTTAAGGATGTAACCGGCCGCTTTAACATTTAATGCAATTCGGGCATAGTTAAAATCCTGCACACCGCTTATTAGAATGATTTTGGTTTGAATTTCTTGCTCCATCAGTTGCATGGCCACTTCTAAACCGTTGTAAAAAGGCATTTGTATATCCGTTACCAAAATATCCGGTTGATGTTCTAGACATAGCTCCAATGCCTTCCGGCCATGATCAGCTATGCCCACCACTTGCATCCCCAGATCATGCCAAGGGATGGAGTCATTCAAAATTTCCGTAACTATATAATCATCATCTGCCAGAACTACTGTTAGCATCGTTGTCCTCCGGAGTGTAATTCTTAGGAATAATAACCTCAACCGTAGTGCCTTCAGGCCAATTACGCGAATATCTAATCCCATACGATTCTCCAAAAATGCTTTGGAGCCGCAGATGGACATTCCTGATGGCAAAGGAGTGATCTTTCTGTTCAGCGGCTCGCAGTAACTGGTTAAGTTCTTCAACATTGGCACCTATACCATTATCTGTAATATAAACAATTATTTGGTCATCTACTTGTTTAGCGGAGATCGTAATCTCCAGTTCACCCTTCTCATGATGAAAACCGTGAACGATAGCATTTTCAACCAACGGCTGAATTACGAGTTTAACGATTCTACTTCTCCTGAATTCACTTGGCAAATCGATGACATAGCGTAATTTCGAACCAAACCGCATCGATTGAATCTCTAGATAGCTATGGGTATGATTGATTTCCTCTTCGAGCGTAATAATGGCGCGCCCTTTACTAAGAGAGTAGCGATAGAAATTAGCCAGTGATTTAATCATATTGCTAATAGCCGGCGTGTTATATTTGATGGCATACATATTAATCGAATCTAAGGTATTATACAGAAAGTGCGGGTTGATTTGAGCTTGCAGGAATCGGAGCTGCGCATCTTTGGCAAGCAGTTCAGCATTCTGCTTTTTCAGATCGCTAATGTACAGTTTCTCAATTAACGCTTTGATCTGACCGATCATTTGCTTGTATTGCCTGATTAAATACCCAAATTCATCTTTTTTATTATATTTAATGTTAATATCAAAATTATTCCCTTTGACTGTACGCATCGAGGCAACCAGCTTCGTAATGGGACTGGAGATATAACGGGAGAGAAAGAAAGCAGCTAAAAGCGCCGTAGTCATACAAATGATAAGGATAAGTACAACAATGCGCGTCAAACGAATTTGATCAGAATTCACTTCACGCAAGTTTGTTATGTTCACGATTCGCCAATCGATATTATCCATAATTTTTGAGGAGACAATGACTTTCCCTCCCTCTGAGTCCAGGATTTGTGAAGCACTGGAGTTCAAATTTAACGTCTGGATAAAACTTTCTTCACTTTTGGTCATAGCGTCGCTGCTCAAAATGACTTGATTATTGTGATCTAAAATACAGAGTTTGCTTTCCGCTGAAGGTTTGTAGTTGGCCAGCACACTATTAATGGATTTATTTTCCAATTCAATCTTAACTAGAGCCGCATATTCATATTTATCTGCATTCTTCAAGCTGAATATCCGTCTGGCCACCGTGATATGATCTTGATCAGGACGAGCATCGATGACAAAATTGCCGCTTTTGCTATTCACATACCATGGTTCATTTTCTATCTTTGAAATATCTTGAACTTTGGATGAAATATCATACTTCTGATATTCCGGCCTATTTACTAAATAAATTGTGGGAACAATAGCTGAAATGGGGGAAGCATAGTAGTTTGATAAATAATAACTGTCTAATGCGCGATCCAGCTTAATAATCTGTCTGATGTTATCCGACAAATCTTGGGTTGGACTCTCACCCAATACTTCTTGAATCATAGGGTTTAAAGAAATTAACGTTGTCATCTCATTAATAAATGCTAATCTTTCTTGAACAATTAACCGAGCAGAATCTAAGTTTTTCTCAATCAGTTCACTCATCTTTTTATTAATGATGCCAGTTGAACCCAGGTAAACAATTACCGTAATAATGACAGAGGGAACTAGGATCGATGCAAGGAAATACAACACTAATCGATTACGTATATTCATAAGTATTTGCCACTGTCGCAAGCCCCTTTCCGAGTCATCGTTAACCACTTTCAGTATACCAACAATACTAAAATCGCCACAAGACAGCACGACCAACTGCATAACATTTTTAACTTTTTCCCTCAAGTTTTTATATTTTATTGTGTTTATAAACTTGCTAACATAAATAACGAAAGCGCTTCACAAAAATTCAAAGGGGGATTTTAATTGAGAACAACCATTTCAAAATCGCAATACCGTCTCAGACTTGCAGGCTTGTGTGGCGTCATATTGACGACCGTCTTAGCTGGCTGCAGCAACAGTTCAAGCAGTGGCACCAGCAACTCCCCAAGCAGCAGTTCGGGAACGGCATCCAATACAAAAATGGAAACCGTACGTGTATGGACCAACGATGCGTCGTACAAACCCATTATGGACCCCATTGTTGATACTTACAACAAAGGACAGGGTTTAAAAGATGGGATCAATATCGAGTACAAAGTGTATGGAAGCAACTATGATGATGTATTGAAAGTAGCCTTAGCAGCGAATCAAGCGCCTGAGCTGTATAAATTTGTCGGCACCGTTAAGGAGCCATTTATCAAATCAGGCTGGATGCTTCCGATAGATGATCTGCCTGGCGGTAAAGAATTCCTGAGTACTTATAAGGATATTTTGATTAAAGGATATACGACGTTCAATGATAAATCCTATAGTGTTCCTTATAAAGTATTGACGACGAAGTTTATGTACAACAAAGATTTATTAAAAAAATCCGGATTTACTAAACCTCCTGCTACTTGGGATGAAGTCGTTGCCTATGCGAAGAAAATTACAGAAGACAATAAAGGCAGCGCTTACGGTTACGGCGTACACTTGAAAGATTCGGCTTCATCAGGTAAATGGTATTTTGCTTCCCAATTTGCAAGCTCGGTTGGTAATATGGGCTTTGACTTTGCAAACGGTAAGTTTGCCTTCACGGGATTAAAAGATAATATTCAAAAAATACTTCAAATGAAGGCAGATGGCAGTATATTCCCTGGCGGAGAAGGCATGGATAACGATTCACTGATGGCTCAATTTGCTGCAGGACGAATCGGGATGCTGCCCGGCGTGAATTGGGACGTCACCTCACTTGATAAGTTCTGGAAAGAAACGGGATCCAAATTTGAACTTGGTGTAACCGATACCCCTGTTCTTGATCCAGCGAATAAGTATAAAAATTATGCTCAAATTGCAGATGTGCTATGTATTGGACCTAGCGCGAAGAATATGCCTGAAAAAGCAATGAAAGTCTATGCATTATTCCACAGCGATGAAGTGTTGAAAGCGATTCAAAATAACGAGATCGATTTTATCGCCAGACAAGATATTCAAGCACAAGCGCCTTCGAGCTTTAAGAAAGCGGGAACTGCGGAATTTGGGAATACGTCCAATTCCTATTTCGCTCCAACCCCGCCTGACGGTGTCATTACAATTGAAGGCCAGCCATATCAAAATACCATCATTAACCTAATTGCCGGACCCGCAAATGCGGATGTGTCGAAAGTGCTTACCGATTTAACCAATCGTTATAACACGGCCCTGGATAAGGCAGTTGCAGGTGGATTAGACCTTAATTTGTATATCAACAAAAATTGGAACATCAAGTCGTCCAAATAAAAGCGTAAAAAAATTGAAAGTATGGTGAGGCCATACTTTCAATTTCAAGAAAGAAGGCATCGAACGTATGGATCATTCTCAACGTAAGCATACAACCAGAACGTATCTTAACCCCTATCGCAAAGATACCTTTCAAGCCTATCTCATGCTGACGCCGATGCTCATTGGATTTGGGTTGTTCACGATTTATCCGATGTTATGGCTCATTCAATGGTCTTGGTTTGACTACAACGGCATTTCATCTGCCAAGTTCATTGGGTTCGACAATTATATTCGCGCGTTTATGCGGGATAGCCTGTACTGGCAATCCTTATTGAATACCTGGATTATTGTTATCGCTAAATTTGTACTCGAAATTCCCTTAGCCTTGTTCCTGGCTGTTGTGCTGAACAGTAATAAAAAAGTGAATTCCT
Organism: Paenibacillus pectinilyticus; assembly: GCF_001700435.1. Taxonomy (GTDB): domain Bacteria; phylum Bacillota; class Bacilli; order Paenibacillales; family NBRC-103111; genus Paenibacillus_E; species Paenibacillus_E pectinilyticus. The sequence goes on along the minus strand of NZ_LYPC01000026.1, from coordinate 3,072 downwards.
TTTTCCGAACCCTATTCTTCTCGCCAACCATCGTCAGTACAGCGATTGTCGGTATCGTCTTTTTCTTAATGTTTGAGCCTTTTCAAGGGGCTGTTAATCAGATGCTTAAATCGGCTAACATCATCTCTTCCCCCATCAATTGGTTTGGAGACAAATGGCTTGCTGATATTGTCATTGTTATCGCTAGTGTCTGGAAAGGTTTTGGCGTAAACATGATCTTCTTTCTCATGGGCCTTCAAAACATTCCTCAGGACATTTACGAATGTGCGGATATTGACGGGGTAACCAAATGGCAAAAATTCACCAAAGTTACCTTACCTATGCTCTCTTCTACAGGGAAAGTCGTCATGATGCTCTTCATCGTAAACAGTATCAAGATGTCCGATCTGATTCTAGTATTAACCAATGGTCAGCCAGGCGGCTCAACAGAGGTTGTGATGTCTTATACGTTTAAATTTTTCTTCTCATATGGTGCGGCAGATACGGTTAGCCAGTATGGGTATTCTTCAGCTCTGGCCGTTATTACAGCCATTATTCTATCTCTTGTGGTTGGTTTGTATATGAGACTAACCAAAAATGTCGGAGATCATTATTAAGGGGAAACCGAAGTATGAAAAGTATGAAAACTAGAAAAGCCATTGAGGCCATTCCACTATATTTTTTTCTGGTGCTGCTCGCCATTTTAGTTATATTCCCGATCTTCTATGTCATCATTAGTTCATTGAAGAACACAGCGAGTATACTAACTTCCACCTCCTTTTTTCCCGAGACGATTACACTCAAAAATTATGTAAGAGCTTGGAATTTATCCAATTTCAAGGTTTACGTGTGGAACAGCATTTATATGTGTACGTTCATCGTTATCGGAACTATTATCACTTCCATATCGGCAGGCTATGTATTCTCACGAGGACGATTTATAGGCAAACGCCCTTTACTTGCGCTCATTACCTTCTCTATGTTTATTTCGGCAGGCAGCTTATATCTCTATCCACAACTGAATATTGCGAAAATCCTGCATTTAAACAACTCGCTATGGGGAGTTATCATTATCTACATTTTTGGCATCAATGTGACGAATCTCTATCTTGCCAAAGGTTTCATTGATGGCATTCCGAAAGAGATTGACGAAGCAGCTAAAGTAGATGGCTGTAGTTTTTTCAGAATCTTTTACAACATCATTTTCCCACTAACGAAACCTCTAGTTGCGACAGTTGGCTTGTTGGCCTTTATGAATTCGTGGAACGATTACCTGTTGCCGATGGTCTTTACCTTGGGAAACCCCGACAAACAGCCTCTCGTTGTTGGGATTGTGTCCATGAAGACCTCCGGAGAATCCGTAACTTCCTGGGATCTGATGATGGCAGGAACCGTTATGTCGGTCGTGCCGATGTTAGTTGTGTTCATAGCACTCAACAAGTATTTTGTCACTGGACTCACAAGCGGTGCCATTAAAGGGTAAGTGCTGACTTTGTTATGTTAATTTTTAACATATAAACCAAATATAAGATTGGAGAGATCACAATGCAAAACAAACTAATGACAGGTGTTCTTCCTGCACTCGTTACACCGATGGACCATGAAGGGAATATTAGAACGGAGCTGGCCCCAGCTTTAATAGACATGTACGTCAACCAACAGGCAGATGGCTTGTACATGCTAGGTTGGACAGGTGAAGGCCAGTATCTAAGTGTGGAAAAAAGAAAGCAATGGGCCGAAGCGGTTCTAAAGGCTGCCCAGAACAAATTGCCCATTTTCGTTCACGTTGGGTACAATGAGAATTTACAAGATTCTATTGACCTTGCTGCCCATGCGGCTGAGCATGGCGCGTATGCCGTAGCGTCTGTTGGTATATCTGAACAAGCAACCCTGCAAGACAATGTCGATTACTTCAAGCGCATTTCCGCTGCCGCTCCGAACGTGCCCTTTTATATTTACTGGGTAGCTAACGGTAAAACATTAACAGGCGGACAGAACATTGATCCTGTGCTGCTTCTCGAGGCTATGAAAGAAGTGCCTACTTTCCGCGGCATTAAATTCACCGACAATAACTTTTATTATTTAGAAAGATTCAAAAAGCATCGTCCTGATCTTAACATTCTTACAGGGGCTGACGAACTGGCTATTTGTTCACAGCTCATGGGAGCCGATGGAAATATCGGAGCATTGCAAGCCGTGACTTGCTATCACCATAAAGTCATGATGGAAAAAATGAGCGCTGGCCTTTATGAAGAAGCACGTGCTCTTCAATATCGCGCCAATGAAGTCTCCGAAGCTTATGCCAAGGCTGAAATCGGAAATTTACCAGGTATCAAATTGTTGATCGAGCAAATATTCCACATTCCTGTTGGCTACTGCTCACCTACAGGTCCATTCGCAGGGGTCTATCACTCAAGTGATACGGCGAAAGATCTTATTGAGACTTTCAGGGCAAATGTTCTGTTTAGGGATTAATTAGGTATTCTTCATAAAATTAATTATATACAAACTAGACCGCATACCTTCCTGGTACGCGGTCTAGTTTATTTGCGGTAGAAACAAACATAATCATGATCGATAACTTGTTTATCGAATGTTTTTATACTTTTCGTCAGTTATGCATTTAACACAAGTAAATTAGCTTCATTGAGTGCTTCTGTGCCTCAGCATCCTGCAAGGAAACCGATAACAAATTATTCCCCTTAACAAAGAAAAGAATTTGGGTGCATAAAAAAAAGCCTTATATCAAGGCTTTCGATGTTGTAAGTAGCTGGGCGCTCCACCATGCTGAGCTAATGGCCCATATTTAGTGTATATAAACTGTTCGTAGGTATAGATGGCTGGGGATCAAGGATTTGAACCTTGGCATGACGGAGTCAAAGTCCGTTGCCTTACCGCTTGGCTAATCCCCATTAATGTAAAATGGTGACCCGTAGGGGACTCGACCCCCTGTTACCTCCGTGAAAGGGAGGTGTCTTAACCACTTGACCAACGGGCCAAACTTCAAAAAATACTGGCGGAGAGAGAGGGATTCGAACCCTCGCACCACTTACGCAGTCTAACCCCTTAGCAGAGGGTCCCCTTATAGCCACT
>NZ_LYPC01000025.1:38190-186219 GCF_001700435.1 Paenibacillus pectinilyticus | reverse complement strand
GATCAAACTCTCCATAATAGTGGACGATTGCTCGTCCTATTGTGAAAGCTGAAATGCTCATTTTGATGCTAGCGAGATTTTGCAATCTCAATTGTAGTCACTTACGTGACTGAATTTGCTGATTTGCTTCATTCATTTGTTCAGTTTTCAAGGAGCTTTATTGCGTTACCGTTTAAAGCGTTAATGTGTCGCTCTTGCGGTGACAAGAACATATATTATCAGGTTTCAAAACGGAATGCAAGCACCTTTTTACATCCATTATCTTACAGTCTTAAAAACCCTATGGTTACAGCATTTCGGCGCCATACATCCTTCTTACCCATCAAATGGATGCCACCTATCCATTCATCAATCCCATTCAGATAGATGTGATCTCCCTTACAAGTAAGAATAAGTTTACCCATTTCAGTCATCTTTACTCTATAATTCTCAAACTGCGGCGGCCATACTTCACTGTATTTAGGTAACCTATCGCCACCAAGCACTTGAATTACAGGTTTCTCACAATGCCAAAGCCCTTCCAGGAGGCCCCAGAATTGCAAATCACCTAAGCCGTACACACTTGCGTGCTCAGACACTTTTTGAAATAAGGACAGAATAGACACCTCTTCGTCCTCTAACAGCTCAAGCATGAGCTGCTGAATGGCTGATAAGCCATTTTGCATAGAAGGAAAACGAGCTGTGTGGGCCTCTAGGGCCTTTTTAAGAAAAGGCAGAGCCGATAGGTCTTCTTCTATTAAAGCCGCCATAGGCAAAGGCTCAGAAGCCGAATAGGCTGTCCACACATTGTGGGCAAGACGCAATTGCTCCTCGGTGACGGGTATCCATTTGCCATGTAACCGATGCGTCTGTTCGGCCGATAGCTGTCCCAAGCCATAGAAGGGCTCAACACCTGGAAAGTGATTTATGCAAAGCAACGACAATCGGAAGGAATGACGAGGTAACTCACCGATTCTAGAAAGCAAATAACACAGCATCAATTGATCATATAAATCATGTTCGAACCAGAGGACAAGCTCATCTACTTCATTTGAGAGAGAATTGAGCCTCGCTTCTTGCTCTAGTGTACTCTGCTTAAATGTAGCCTCAGGGATGCCATGGCGATGATTCATATAAGTGGCTCGCATAGATAAAAGGACGCTATCTGACATTTGCATGCCGATAGGTCCCTCATAGAGCGACTCACGCCACACCAAAATCTCACCATCGATACCGGATGCAAGCAGCTTATCTCCAAAAGAGTCTCCGTTTACGATATGCAGGGTTGTGGGCATGGCGCTCATCTCATTTCTATATAAATTAGGCTTCGCCTAGCAGTTGCAAAAGTTCTTGCTCATCTTCAATGATGCGAATGCCAAGCTCTTGCGCTTTCGTCAGCTTACTGCCCGCACTTTCACCTGCGATCACGATGTCGGTCTTTTTGGAGACGCTGCCGGTGATCTTTGCTCCTCTGGCTTCGAGCTTTTTGGCGCACTCATCACGCCCCAAGGAGGACAGTGTCCCTGTGAGGACGATGGTTTTGCCGAAGAACGGATTATCCTCGCTAGCAACAATAACTGGGGCTTCCTCTGCAACAGGACTAACGCCCGCTGCAAGCATGCGCTCTATGCTGGATACCATTACAGGATCACGGAAGAACGAATGAATGCTCTCAGCTACAATACCGCCTACATCCGGGAGGGTGATAAGCTCCTCCGTCGTCGCTTCCATGATGCGGGAAAGGCTGCGATAGTGGTCGGCAAGCACCTTCGTCGTCGTTTTACCCGAGTTCGGGATGCCCAGTGCATACAGGAAAGACGCGAGATCGCGGGTTTTGCTCTTGTCGAGGGCGGCAAGGAGGTTACGCGCCTTCTTCTCGCCGAAGCGATCCAGCTTCACGAGATCGTCAAACTGCAAGGTGTACAGATCCGCAGGATCGCGGACATCCAGCTCTTGGTGCAGCTGTGAAGCGGTCATCTCGCTGAAAAACTCAATGTCCATCGCATCGCGCGAAGCAAAATGCGCCATCCGGCCCACGAGCTGCGGAGAGCAGCCGAGACGGTTGAGACAGAAGAGGTGAGCGCCACGCATCTCCAGCTCACTGCCGCAGGACGGGCAAAGCGTCGGTGCCACGATCTCTTCGCCGTCATTCTCCTCGGTTACCTTGCCGAGAATCTCTGGAATGACGTCATTCGAACGGCGAATATAGACGAGGCTGCCGAGAGCGTGTTTGAGGTTTTTGCGCTCGATGTCGCCAACATTGTTGAGCGTACAGTTCTGTACCGTTACGCCAGCAAGATCAACAGCTTCTACGCGGGCTAATGGGGTTATTTTGCCTGTTCGGCCAACTTCCCATGAAACACTTTGCAGTGTTGTCGTCGCTTCTTCGGCTTCGAATTTGTAGGCAATCGCCCAGCGCGGGAATTTGTCCGTATAGCCAAGCACTTCTCTTGTGCGCATATCCGTGATCTTCACGACACTTCCGTCAACGAGGAAATCGAGGCTGGAGCGCTCTTCCGCGAGCTGTTCCAGCTCTGCACTCACTTCTTCAATTGTTGCGAAGTAACGCGTACGGTTGTTCACTTTAAACAGATTGTCGCGCAGGAACTGCACCATATCCGCATGATTGTCAAATTGGAGATTGTCCGAATAACCTACGTTATAGAAGAAAGCGTTCAGTTTGCGTTCTGCGGTGATTTTTGGGTTCTGGTTACGCAGGGCTCCTGCTGCTGCATTCCGAGCGTTTTTGAGCGGTTCTGCGGCCGTCTCGTTGTACTTTTCTAGAACAGAGAGGAACATAACCCCCTCGCCTTGCACTTCGATCGTCCCTTGATCGTAAGGAATCTCTAGCGGGATGGACTTAATTGTTTTGATTTGGGCTAAAATGCCCTCGCCAACTTGGCCATTTCCGCGCGTGGAGGCTTGAACCAGCTGACCTTGCTCATAGGTAAGATTCAGGGTCAAACCATCAAACTTAAGCTCTACCACGTAAGATGGATCCGGGAGCGGTGTTTCTGGGTTTTTGCTATTGTAATCGGCAATCAGCTTAAGTACACGTGTGTGCCACGTTGCTAAATCCTCGGCATTCTGGGCTTTATCCAAGCTCCAAAGACGTGCAAGATGGCGATGCGGTTCAAACCCTTTGAGCAGTTCCCCACCTACCCGTTGCGTAGGGGAAGCAGGCAGGATAATCCCTGTCTCCTGCTCAAGCTTGGATAACTTATCGTAAAGAGCATCCCACTCCGCGTCCGAAATCGTGGGTTGATCGAGCGTGTAGTAATTATGGTTGTGCTTGTTGATTTCTTGGATGAGGGTTTTCATTGCCGCGAGTTGGTCGGTCATGGCGGGCTCTTCCTCTCTCATTGGGAATTTGGCGGTAAAGCAAGGGAAAACTTGGCTAGCCAAAGCATTGGAATGCAATCAAAGTAAAGCAGGGCAAATCAAGGAAAAGCAAAGCAAGGCAGGCCCGCTCCTACACTTTCGTGATCGGAGCAAATTTCGCGAGCAGGCGCTTCAAGCCAACAGGCGCCGGGAACGCAATTTGCAGCTCGGTGTCATCACCCGAGCCTTTCACGGACACGACGGTGCCGACGCCCCACTTGCCATGCGACACCTTGTCGCTGGCTCTGTAGTCCGTCACCCCACCGCCTGCGGCAGGCTGCGGAGCCCTGAATGCAGCCGGTCTCGCCGCTGGCGCAGGGCTTGGGCTTGGCGCAGCCGAGCCTGCGGTCGTGCCAGGGCTAACGCTTGTCCGTCCCCCGAAGGAGGACGGCGTGCCCCAGGTAGACGAGCCGGTGGCGCTGCCACCGCGGCTCGACGATGCAGCGGCGCTGCCGCCGCTGCCCCAGGACGAGGTGCCGCCGGAACGGCCGCCTCTGGAGAACCCGCCGCTGGCGCCGCCAGCGGAGACGGTTTCCAGGAGTTCCTTCGGAATCTCCTGAAGGAATCGCGACGGCACGTTCGCGGCGGTCCGGCCGAATAGCGTGCGCATCCGTGCGCACGTGAGGAAGAGCTCTTGCTCGGCGCGCGTGATGCCGACATAGGCCAAACGGCGCTCCTCTTCGAGCTCTTCGTTATCGGCGAAAGCACGGCTGTGCGGGAAGACGCCCTCTTCCATCCCGATGATGAAGACAACCGGGAACTCCAGTCCTTTGGCGCTATGCATGGTCATGAGCACAACAGCGTCCTGCTCTTCTTCGGGTTTATCTTTATCTAACGTATCGATGTCTGCGATCAGTGCAAGGTCTGTGAGGAAGGAAATGAGAGATTTATCCTCATTGCGCTTCTCGAAGTCCATGGTCACGGACAGGAACTCTTCAATGTTTTCGAGACGAGCCTTGGACTCGATCGTGTTCTCGCGCTGCATTTCTACACGGTACTGAGACATCTCGAGGATTTTCTCTGTAAGTTCAGTCACGGACAAGTAGTCCACCATGCGGTTAAGATTATCGACCATTTCACGGAAATCAGCGAGCGCATGCTTCGCTTTCGTGTTGATCTCTAGAGAATCGACTTCCTCCAGCATCGCAAATAGGGAGATCCCTCTGCGCCCTGCCATATCCGCCACTTTATCCATCGTTGTGTCGCCGACGCCCCGCTTCGGTACGTTCACGATACGGTTCAATGAGATATCATCGTTCGGGTTGGAGATAAGTCTCAAGTAAGCCAATATGTCCTTGATCTCTTTTCGATCATAGAACTTAACCCCGCCGACGATGGTGTAGGCAATATCGGATTTAATCAGAATTTCCTCGATAACCCGTGACTGCGCATTCGTACGGTAGAGGATGGCGTGATCGCCGAATCTTTTCCCATTGGACTTATTCTTATTGATTTCGTTCGTTACAAAGTAACCTTCTTCATACTCGGAATCGGCTTGGTACAGCTTAATCGCTACGCCGCCTTCTTTATCCGTCCACAGATTCTTCGGCTTACGTCCTGTATTATTCGCAATGACTTTATTGGCCGCCTGCAAAATATTCGAGGTTGAGCGATAATTCTGCTCCAAGAGAATGGCTGTTGCATTCGGATAATCTTGCTCGAAGTTAAGGATATTGCTAATATCCGCTCCACGCCAACGGTAAATGGATTGATCACTATCCCCTACTACGCAAATACGCTTATGCTTAGCCGCTATCATCTGACATAGCATATATTGCGCTCTGTTCGTATCCTGATACTCATCGACATGAATATATTGAAATTTGTTTTGATAAGACTCCAGAACCTCTGGCACTTCTTTAAACAAATGAATGGTCGCCATAATCAAATCATCGAAATCTAAGGAGTTATTGGCTCTCAGCTTCTTCTGATAAAGCGTATAAATTTTCGAGGTTAAGCCATCGAAGTAGTCACCGATTTTTTCTTCAAATTGTTTAGGAGAGATGAGTTCGTTTTTGGCGGTGGAGATCGCCGCTTGAAAGGTTTTGGGCTCGTATTTCTTCGTATCGATGTTGAGCTCTTTGCAGCAGGTTTTGATCACAGACAGTTGGTCGCCTGAATCTAAGATCGTAAAGTTCGAGGTAAAGCCAATCCGATTAATATCTTTGCGCAGCATCCGCACACACATGGAGTGAAATGTGGAGACCCAAATGTCACTGCCGCTGCCGCCAACCAGCTTGCCTACGCGATCTTGCATCTCACGGGCTGCTTTGTTCGTAAAGGTTAGGGCCAAAATGTTCCACGGTGCCGCTTTGCGCGTACCAATGAGGTAAGCAATCCGATGCGTGAGCACACGCGTCTTCCCGCTTCCCGCTCCAGCCATAATCAAGAGAGGGCCATCTACGGCCTCTACAGCTTTGCGCTGCTGGGGGTTCAACTTTTTAATCGCATCTAAAATATTGACAGTTTCATTCACGTTAGGGTTACCTTCCATTTCTATCAAAGTTCACATTCACGGTCTGAAGCGCCTGCTCCAAGTCACTATAAATAATATTGCCTACCACAATGGTGTCTGCCGCATCTGCAGCTTGTTGAGCTTTCTCTAGTGAGTCGATTCCGCCGCCATACAATAACCGGGCATTCTCCAGTACTTGCCGCGTCCGACGGACGAGCTCCATATCACCAAAAGTTCCGCTATATTCCAAATACACAATCGACATGTGAAAAAGCTTGTCCGCCATACGTGCATAAGCTGCTACGTCCTTGGCATCCAAGTCGGTTCGCGCTGCGGTCAGCTGGGCTGCCGTCGCGTCTTTATTCAGTATAATGTAGCCTTCTGCTACAATCTCATCCCAATTGAGTAAAGCGCCATATTCCTTGAGCGCCTCATGATGCTGCCCTACGATCCATTTCGGATCATCCGCATTCAATACCACAGGAATCATAAACAGGTCGAACCCCGGCACAATCGCTTCCTGATTCGAAATCTCCAAGGCAACGGGCACCTCATATTGACGAATACGCGATAGGAGATCTACTGTGTTATCAAAAGTGACCCCGGAAGAACCGCCTACGAGAATCGCATCCGTTCCAGATAAACAGAGCCGGTCCAGCGCCTCATCTGAGATGTCCCGGTCTGGGTCCAGCTTAAATACATGCTTCCACTTGCGTATATCGACGATCAATTGTTTCCCTCCGATTAGGCGGCAGTTCTGCCATACTATCAACAGTCTATGCTACCCATTCAGGTGTGTCAAATGACAAAAGACGGGCTAATCGCCCGTCTTTTAGAGGAATATGCAACTGAACGTATCCGAGCGTCTCGGAAGCTTCATTTACGCAATAATACGTACAAATGTTCGTTATTTCACGACGATGTTCAATATTTTATCCACATTGAGATCTTTGTGATCATTTTGCTGAAGCTCCAGCTTAATTTCGTGTGCCCCAGGCGTTAAATTGCTTAAGGTTAAAGGGCCTGTCTTTCCGATCATTGCCTTCTGTTTCCCATCCACATACAGGTGGAGATGTCCTTCTCCCTGTACATTGGCCTTGTTCATATCTTCTTCAGATAATTTGAAATTCGTCGTTGAGTAGGTGATCGTAACATTCTTCCCATCGACCTTGTAATTGGCATCAATCGCAGGCTTCGCGTTAGTTCCCGCAGCCTTGGTACCTGTTGTAGTTGTAGCACCAGTGCTAGTGCCAGTTCCTGTTGTAGTGCCTGTCCCTGCCTTCACTTGCGTTGTTGTTGAAATTCCTGCATCCTTCGTAATCGTTGAACCTGACGTGATGACCTCGTCTTTGGAACCGCATGCTGTTGTTAATGCTCCCAATACCACTAAAGTAGCCGCACCATACACCCATGTTTTTTTCATCAGCTTTTGCACCCTTCTCCCTAAGTTTGGACATCCTATGTTCCTTATATATGTGTGCCAAGCCGTACTCATTCCTGAATTCACAAAATAGTGGGACAAAATCACGTTAAACAAGATATAAGGCACAAAAAAGACATCCTGCCAAAAGAGGCAAGGATGCCTTGGAACTTAAACATGGAAATGAAGGGTGAATAGCGAATCTATTTTTTAAAAATTGTACTTGTTACCTTCTTGCGATCTATTCATATTAGTATTGTCACCAGACGTTGAGGCGTTCGCCCCTGGTTGGTTACGGGAAATTATACGTGCCTGTGCAGGCCTATTTGTTGCTCCCATATGTTCCGAGCCTTGGTTAGCAGATGCCGCATAGCCTTGTGTCTCACGACCAAAGTTCGCGTTGGACTGCCCATAGCTGTGATCCTGTTGGTAGCCCCGTCCCTGTGTTTGCGCGTAGGATGACTGCTGTTGAGGTTGAACCTGAGCTTGGGAGTTATTCGGCATATAACCTTGGCTTTGCTGATTATTGCGATTGCCCGCATTATTGTACGCCGCATTCGGGTATTGATTCGCATAATTCACAGGCTGGAACGACGGTGTTGGCGTCTGGTGCAGCGCTGCGACTTGGTTATGTTGTTGACTTTCTTGCTGCGTATACGATGGCGTTTGATGTTGAGGCTGGTGGGACTGGGCCTGCTGATACGACTGCGTTTGGGTTTGATGAGGCTGTGACTGCACATGTAACTGAGATGGCTGCATCTGTGTCATATCCTGATCTGGCTCGGTGTAACTCACCGCAGAGGCTCTGCCTGCATGTTGCTGAACGATGGACTGTACCTTCACAGATGTCTGGCTCTGCTTCTGTAACTCTTGTTGAATCAACTGTTGCGTAGCAGGCTGAATTTCATAACCACCAAGCTTTTGTATTTCTTGAAAAATAAGCGCTTGATCGTCCAGTGTATTCTGCAGCAGTTTTTCAAATGTCTGTCGAATTCCAGGATTAGCCGCTTCCAATGCTGCCGTTGTATATTCACGCGCACTGCGCTTTAGTTCAGACAGAACGAAGTTGGCAAAGTCCAGCTCTTCTAAGTTAACTTGTTGTTGTTGCTGCTGTTGTTGTTGCGAATTGGATTGATACATGGGTCTTGCACCTCCTTGAATGTGCGAATTAGTGGGTTAAACCAGCTTGTTGCTGCAAAGCATTGGTGAGAATGCTCATATTTTGAAGTCTTTCTTGCGAAAGGTGAGACAAAGTTTGCTTCAAGGACTGACTTTGGCTGTTCACCGCGCCCTGTACACAGAGCTTCGCTAACAATTCTTCATTCTTAAAGGTATCCGACAGATACGAAAGTTCTTTACCAGAAATTTGTTGGTTTCCTTGTGTGTTGTACATGTGCATGTGACCTCCTTTCCTTTCATTTATTTTTCCCAAATTATGCCGTTTTATGTCGGAATGACAAAAAAACTGCTCCGCCACAGCACAATAGCCGCAGGGAGCAGTTTCTTCAATTAGGAAGCAGGTTGTGCCGCAGGTTTACCCGCGTACGCATCTGCTAGTTTCTGAATATCATCGGCTGTTAACGCATAGGCCCATTGCCCGCCTTGCTTCGCTAGCCAGATTTGGTCGCCATTGATTTTACCCTCATAAACATCGGTAACATCTTTCCCATCTACGGACAAAGCCAATTCGAGCTTCAGCTCACCGCCCGCAGTTGGCTTCTGAGCCGCTGGCTGAGGCAACTCCGTACTATGCAGGAAGACAAGCTGATCCAGCAGCGGACTTGCGTCTGCGCCTTTCATATCTTTATCCCCGAGCTTCCAGTTCGCATCTGCAGCCACTTTATCCTTATCTGTCTTCGCAAGCGTCCACGACTGGCCCTTCCATGTCAACTTGACACTTTGCACCTTGTCGTTCTCTACTTGAATCGGACTCGTTTGGGCAAAATCGACTGGCGCTTTATGCAGCGAGGTTAACGATTGGTCGCTCACTTGATACACGGCCGGAGCACCTTCAACCTGAACATAAGAGAAGCCTTCGATAGGCAATGCCGTTCCCACGAGCAAGCCCTTCTTGGAACCATCCTTCATGGTGACTTCATAGGTGCCAACTGGCTTATCCAAGCCATAAGTAGCCAGATCTGTCGCTTTGTCCTCCACGAGCTTGGTTGACGTTACGATACCTAAGGCATCCAACCAAGAGTCCACTTGATTCGAATTAATTGGCGCAGCCGCTGGCTTTTGCATATCCCAACCGCTTGCTGTCCGATTCAGTTCGATTTGCTGGTCCTCCGTTTTCACGCTAAGTGATTGTACGTCTTCTTGTTTGAGTGTCACAAGGGATTTCGGTTCATCTTTTTTCTCTTGGAAGAAGTCCTTGCTCGACGCGTACCAGAAACCACCGATGCAAATGACGACTAACAGAATCGTGGGAATAAACCGTTTCATCCTCTTCTCCTCCTCCACCAGATCACGCCGCCAATGATTAAGAACAAGAGCGGTAAGAACACGATTGTAATGAGGAAAATCGTATTCGCTTGGCTAGGCGTAATCATCGCTTGTTGATACGCATCACCTTGACGCGGACGGATCGTAATTTGATCCTTCATTTCTTGCAGCCAGCCAATACTGTTCAGAGCAAAATCCTTATTCCCTTGATTCTGAATATCTTGATCCAACACGAATGTCGAACCGCCGAGAATAACAGCCTTAGGCTTGTTATCTTTGTCTGCGATCGCATAACCCAAGTTCAGAGGTCCTTTGACATCTGCCGCATCCAATTTCGTTTTGGACTGAGCAAGTAGGTTGATGTCCGTTTCACCATAAGCTTTATCTGTCGTCTTCAAAAGCAGCGACTTCGTAAAGTCTGGGGCACTGTCGTCAGCATTCAAGCTAACTGCAAGTGATAGCATGGTTACTAGATTGTTGCTCGATAATTTGTTCGTAATATCATGGGAACCATATTCAGGAATAATTGTTAATGGATCATACAAAGACGTTTGCTTCGGTTCGATCGCGATCGCATGTTGATCTTGAACACCGTACGTTTTCATAATCGCATCAATGTTTTTCCAGCTCGTCGCCATGTCCTTATTGAAGCCCAGCGCGATATAAATCTTCCCTTTGCCTTTCAGATACTCTTGAATCAGCGCCGCTTCTTTATCGTTCAGGTCGTTTTGCGGCCCAAGCAGCATCAGCATTTGCGCATCATCCGGGATTTTACCTTCCACGTAGAGGTTCAGATCCTTGACGTCATAATTGGCAGCAGCCAGGCTGCTTTTGAAAATACTCATCGCCGTACCCGGGTACTCTTGATGTCCGGAAAGCAGGTACACGGTATGTTTCTCCGTCGACGTCAGGCTTTGAATCGCTTGCGTAAACTTCTCTTCGCCTGAGAATGTATAGGAACCATCTTGCTGCCCCGTGAACAATTCATAGAAGTTGATGTTTTGCTTTTTGGTGCCCAATTCGAAAATAATCGTTCCACCTTGATCAACGCCATACTGCTTCGCCATGGAAGGCTGTTTCAGCATATCGTACTCGTCGTAGGTGATTTTACCGCTTTGCTTCTTATATTCCGCCACCATATCGGTAACTTGACGTGTGATAAATTCATTGCCATCCCCGCTGTTCGTGAAAGCGATGACGTGGATGTCTTGATTCAGATTTTTGAGTGTAGCGGTTGTCTGCTCAGAGAGCGTGAAGTTTTTATTCTTCGTCAAATCAACCTGAAAGCCTTTCAGCGAGTGTAGGAAGATTGTCAGAATGATGAAAATGCCGATAGCGGCGATCGATAGTACAGTCGCGTTAGTTCCCCGTATCCATTTATTCATTCCGCTCACCTCCAACGCTTTCTTTCAAGGACTTGTATACATAAAACGAGGAACAAAGCAGTTAATGTCACGTAAAAGAGGATGTCGCCGCCATGGAAAACACCTTTTTGCAGGTTGCTCAAATGGCTGGTCAAAGAGAATTGACCGACGTAATCCTTCATTTTACCCGTCATGCTGCTGCTTACCCAATCTAGGAGCCAGAGTAGGAGCAGAATAACAAATCCCGTGATTCCCGCTACCATCTGGTTATTCGATAAGCTAGAAGCAAACAAACCAATCGCCATCATCGCACAGCCCAATAGGAACATGCTCAGGTAAGACAACCAAGTGACAGGCTTATCTAGTGTTCCGAAGGAGGACATAATGAGCGGGTACACCAAGCTAATCGCAACAAGGCCAACCTGCACGATTAAAGCGGACAGGTATTTACCCAGCACGATCTCACCAATCCCCGCAGGTGACGTCAGGAGCAGCTCATCCGTGCCTTGGCGGAATTCATCCGCTACGAGACGCATCGTGAGCAGTGGAATAATGAAAAGATAGATAAACGTGGTATTACCCACGATCGAACGAGCATCCACAATAGGCGGCTGTCCATTCACGAAATTAATATAGAAGAAGAAACTCGACAACAGCACGTAGAAGGCAAATGCCACATACGCAACCGGCGAGAAGAAATACATTTGCAGCTCTTTCGAGCAAATGGCCCAAATTCTACGCATCGGTGTCTACCTCCTCTTGGGACGTGCTGCTTGTGTCCGCAGGCTCGTCCGTCGTCAGCTTGAGGAAAATATCCTCTAGGCTGAGGCTTTCCCGCTTCATCTCAAGAATCGGCAGCTTTGCGTTTGCCAGATGGAAAAAGAGCGCTTCGCGGATATCTTCCGCACGATCTGCGGAAGTGACAAGGAGTTTCACGGACTCGATAGGCGCGTCGACTGGTGCAACGGCTGGGATTTCGGCGGCTTCATCCGCCGAGTTAAGTTCCGACGCCGCTTGTAGAGCTGGCGCGTCGAGTGTTGCTATGCCCGCCGCTGGCGCATCGACTTCTTTGACTTCGCCGACGGATGACAAGCTGCGCAGTTCGGTCAAGATCCGCTCGCGAGGTCCCTTGACCTCGAGCGACACTTCGAACGTCTCGCCCATCGTACGACCGAGATGCTCTGGGCGCTCGTCGAGAACGACGCGGCCTTGGTTAATAATAAGAACGCGGTTACAAATCGCGTTAATCTCAGGTAGAATGTGCGTGCTCAGCAGCACGGTATGGTTCTCGCCCAGCTCGTGAATGAGCTGGCGGATCTCGATGATCTGCTTTGGATCGAGGCCGGACGTAGGCTCGTCCAATACAAGCAGATCCGGTTTGTGCAGAATCGCTTGCGCGAGTCCGACGCGCTGCTTGTAGCCCTTGGAGAGGGAGCGAATAATTTGCTTCTCGCGACCTTGCAGCCCGAGCTTGCTGATCGCTTCGGCGACAGCTAGCTTCTGCTCTCGCGCCGGCACATCGCGTAAATTGGCGATGAAGCGCAAGTACGACTGTACCGTCATCTCCGGGTACAAAGGTGGTGTTTCCGGCAGGTAGCCAATCTTGCGGCGCGCTTTCTTCGGGTTGTCGGCCATGGAGTGACCATCCACCCAGATTTGACCATGCGTCGGATTCAAATAACCTGTAATCATGCGCATTGTCGTTGTTTTGCCAGCACCATTCGGCCCTAAAAAGCCGACGATTTCGCCGCGCTGCATCGAGAAGTCGATGTTATGTACGCCACGACTATTTTCGTAGAGCTTGCTGACTTGTTTGACCTCTAGCATCCAAGATCCCCCATTTCTATTCGTTCATTAGTAACCATCATCACTATACGGGTGGAACAATAAACCAACCTTAAGCAAATCTGAAAAATAGATTAAAAAAATGTGTCTGAATTGTGAACGAAACTAATATCATTGGGCTTAGAAAGCTTTACTGGTATGTACGCCGAAAACTGAACAAGAAGAAACCCACCGCATAAGGTTGGCGCCTTCGGTGGGTTTCTCGATTAGCTAAATTAAGTTAACGCGACGCCATGGTGTTCCACAGCTATTTGTTGAAGGGCTTGTTTGGGGCTGCAACCTCGAGCAAGTCCTAATTTACATTATGTGCAAAATACTTATTTCACCAAAGTACCCTTCGTGACACCCAACTGGTTGGTTGCCTTCAGCGAACGCCACACTTGCGTGCCATTGATTTGACCATCAATTGCACGGCGATACAAATCGAGAATCTCTGTAACTTTCTCTGGCGTCTCTTCCAAGAACTCTACACGGAATGAGCGGATGCCCAAGCCCATGAAGTGGTTCAAGTACTCGGCACCGGACTGATCTACCGCATTGTACACGGTATTTCGGCAGCCCTCATCCACACGTACAGGATGGGACATACCCACACGGTCCTGCAAGGACACACGCTTCTCTTCACAAGGACGACCACAGTTCGTAAAGTCTGTACCTTCACTTAGGAACGTACAGTACACACAGTGCTCCGTGTGGAACATCGGCATGTGCTGATGAATAACGACTTCGAGCTTGGATGTTTCCGCGCGGCGAAGTAAGTCTACCATCTGCTGGATGTTCAAGTCATACGAAGGTGTTACCTTCGAAAGACCCGCTTCCAAGAACAAGTTGGCTGCCTTATGGTTAGCCACATTCAGAGAGAAATCCCCGATAAGCTGCGGTTGCGGTGCGTCTGGATTCTCAAGGCGATGTTTCAAGAAATAGAACGCTGCGCCCGTGTTACGAATCAAAACTGCATCCGGCTTCAGCTTGAGTATATTGTTAAAATAGCCCGTTTCCCCCGGCATATGAATTCGCGGTGTCACTAGCGCGATCTTGCGCCCAGCGGCATGCACAGCTTCAACGGCTGCAGGGAACTGCTTAATAAATTCAAAATCAGCATAAATCAAGTCAACGTCAGTTGTCGCCAATACAGCCTTCACCTGTTCCAAGTTCCGGCACAGGGCAGTCAGCTCAACTGCATTGCGGTCTGCAGGCGTCAATGCTGGTGCATCAAAGGCTGTCACAGCAGCGTGATGCTCCGTTACTGATGCAGGCACATCGTCGTATGCACCGACTTCACGCTTGATATACGCGCGCGGCTTCTGCCGCTCGTCTTCCATGAGCTCGACAGCCATGCGGCGCATGCTGTTCAATTCACGCATCGGTACGATCAACGCGCCGTCAAGCTGGACATCCAGCTCGCTTAGCTCATAAATCGTGCCGCCTAGGCGACCGAACTGCTCGGTGAAGAGCTGTTCGTCCATCGGTCTTTTCTCCGCTTGAACCAGCGGAAGCTCGGATTGAACGAAGACGGTGTGACCGCCGCGAACATCGGTCCACCAGCTTTTCAGCGTCTCACCGAGGACGCCGCTCACTTTCACACTTACCGGGAACGTACGGTAAGGTTTATCGGTCTCGAACGTCTGGCGCAGACGCTTGTCCAAAGCTGGATCATTCGTCTTCCAAATGCGATCGCCAACGTGCAGACGACCAAGCTCCACATCGTTGCGTCCCATGACAATCTCGATCATGCCACCCTCGGCTTCGCCTTCGAGCTTCTCACCTTTGCGGCGCAAATCGTAGATGCGCCCGCCTTCTTCCTTCTTCGTCGGATCCCCAGCGTCGAAGACAAGCCCGTCGCCGCGCTTCAGCGGAGCCTCAAGCTCACAGATCACAGCATCGCGCAAGATCTGCTTGATGCGGCCCACAAATACGCCGCGGCTCTTCGGAAACGTGCCGTCAACCAACTGCTTATTGTTGGTTCCCTGTAGGAACCCAACCGTGAAACCACGTGAGAAGCTTTGCTGAAGCTCACGCACTTCCTCGCGAGATGGACGAGCGTCCTGCCCCTCGAAATAACGATCAATCGCTTTGCGATATTTGCTCACGACATTAGCCACATATTCAGGGGTCTTCAGACGCCCTTCAATTTTAAACGAACGAACACCCGCTTCGATCAGCTCAGGCACGATTTCAATCGCCGCCAAATCCTTCGGGGACAATAGATATGTCACGTCACCCATAGGTTTCTGTACGCCATCTACCATCAGGTCATACGGCAAGCGACAAGCTTGCGCGCACTCCCCGCGGTTAGCGGAACGGCCTCCCCACATTTCGGAGGTTAAGCACTGTCCCGAATAGGACACACAAAGGGCCCCATGAACGAAAACTTCCATCGGAAGTTTCGCTTGATCGCCGATTTGTTTGATTTGTTTCAGGTTGTTTTCACGACCCAGAACGACACGTTCGATGTCGAATGGTTTCGTAAATTCAACCGCTTCTGGCGATGTAATCGTCATCTGCGTTGAACCGTGAATCGGGAAATCCGGGGAGATTTCACGAATCATTTTAACCAAACCTAAATCCTGTACAATGACCGCATCCACGCCTGCATCCACACACGCTTCAATTAACTGCTTCGCTTCTGTCAACTCTTCCTCAAATACGAGAATGTTAAACGTTAAGAAGCCTTGCACACCATATAGATGAAGGAACGACATAATATCCGGCAGTTCAGCCATCGTGAAGTTATGCGCTCTCGCTCTTGCATTGAATTTCTCCACACCAAAAAATACGGCATCCGCCCCATTGGCAACAGCCGCTCGCAAACAATCCCAATCCCCCGCAGGGGCCAATAATTCTACATCTTCTCTGCGTATCGTACGCATGGCAGCAAATCCTTTCAATATCAATCCTCGGGTAATCCTCAAAGTCTTCTCTTTAGTGTAACAGAAACGATAGGCAGGAATCTAGGGCAGGGGATAACTCCAAGCAAAGCCAATATCCGACAATACCGCCGAATCGCGCACCTATAGAAGTTAACAAACGTACCTATGAATGCTATAATGGCAAGGATAGTGACCATTCTAGCAATCGAGGGATCCTTTTGAATTTGTCGAAAATTCGTGTGCTCCAATATCTGATCGGGCTAGGCCTTGGTTTAGCGCTGATCGTGCTACTGCTATTATTTTTGCCAAAAAATGAGGAAACTAAGCTACTATACGCCACAAGCGGGGATTCTTATGATACCGCGGCTTATAGTAATTTCCAGCAAACCTTGCAAGCAGGCGTTCAAATTGATAGAAAGAGCTTGCTCAGTTATTCATCCCGCGAGCTTCGTAAGTATGATGCTTTGTACTTAGATCCGGCACTTGCACAAGACCCTGCATGGTCGAAACAATCACCAAAGCTTATCGCTTTCGTGAAACAGGGCGGCCACTTATTGTTGGAAAATGAGTTCGCTGACCGGTTCCCGTTGGATTTTCTAGGTGCTGCACAAATTATTGATTTGAAAAAGATGCCAGCAGGCAACGTAGTCTTAACTGCTCAGAATTCAGACTCGGTAGCGCTTAGCTATCCACAAGTACCCGTTAACTTACAAGGCATTCAACAAACGTTTCAACTGTTTACGCAAAGCTATCTCAAACATAATGCCATGGACGATATGCCCGGATTTCATCTTGGATACGGCTTCAGTCCTTCCACAGGTCAATCCGTTGTCAACCTATCTAAACCGGCTGAATCGAAACAACCGATTTCCCTTGTCATGCAAAATCGCGTAGGCAAAGGAGCCGTGTTAATCAGCAGCAATTTTCTGCCAAATCGCTATTTCCCTACGGGCTTTGATATGAAAAGCGGTGCCGACCTGAATCTAGGCTTCGCCCAGCTTGCTGCGAAGTACAAGGCGGAAAGCAAACCGACACCGGGAACGACTTATTTCAATAAAAGAGATTTACCGATTGAACCTTACTTCAACTTCGCTTGGGCCGCTGCAAACATGCAATATCGCAGTGAGCTGCTCGCCTATGTTTCGAAGGAAACGCTAGGATTCAGCGTGAAAAAGAGTCTGGGTCCTTATGGACGGCCGGCGATGGCGTTTCAGAACCATTTTGAGGCGATGCCGGCGATTGGCCAAAAAGACGGCATTGCTTGGGCAGAAACGCTCAAGAAGTATAACGAGGTTCCCTCGTTTACGCTTGTGCGCAGCGCCTTTTACTGGGGCGAGTGGCGCGAGAGCGTGACGGTGCAGCTTAACACAGGCACTAACGCGAAGCCGTCGTTCGTCGGTGAGCTGCCCGGCTCCGGCTACGCGAGCGGCCTGCACGTAATGGCTGCCGGCATTCCGCTGCGGCAGGCGGTGTTCCCCGCCTATCGCGATCTGGCGAGCGCGATTGAAAAACCCTACCGCGCGTACCCAGCCGCCGCGGATCTGAACGGCGACGGCCGCACGGACTTGCTGGCCGGCAGCTCGGATGGATTCGTGTATGTGTACACGAATCTGGGCAAGGACGAGGCGGCGTACGTCAGCGAGCCGCCGCCGAAGGGCATGGCGCTGCCCGACACATTCGGCGCGCCAGTGAAGTTATTGCTGGAGAGCGGCGCGCCGCTCCAGCTCGGCCCTTACAGTGCCGTTCACGCCGCCGACGTGAACGGGGATGGCCGCACGGACCTCGTCGTCTCAGACGAGTCCGGCGCGGTCTGGCAGCTGCCGCAGCTCGCTAGCGGCAGGTTCGGTAAGCCCGCGGCCGTGCTCGCGGGCGGGAAACAGCTGCAGCTGCCCGTAGGGCCTGCAGCGCCCTATGTCGCCGATGTGAACGGCGACGGCAAGCTCGACCTCGTCCTCGGCGCAGCCGATGGGCGAGTGTGGCTTTACAAGGGCCGCAGCGCAGCGGCCTTGGACCTTGTAGCAGGCAGCGTTATAGCGACGCTGCCGAATAAGGCCACGCACGCCGCGCCAGCGGTGCGTGACATGAACGGCGATGGCCGACCGGATCTCGTGGTCGGCAGCAGCGACGGGGACCTACAGGTGTTTCTCCAAAACGCTGACAGCGCTTGGTCGGCACAAGGCCCCCTCGCCGGAACAACCTTAAACCAAGTAGGCAACCATGCCTTGGTGGGTGGGCATTATTCCGTTCCTTTATGGCTTGACCTCAATCACGATGGCAATGACGATCTTGTTGTGGGTGGCATTGAATTCGGGTCTCCCGTATCGATTGACAACCCGCACTTTCCTTATAAAACGGAGCTAAATGAATTCATTCAATACGCTCACGATAACTATTTACAACTAAATCCGCATACATTTGTGCATAATTTTAAGAGTGCGGATGACGAACGAGCCGAGTTCAACTTACATAAACAAGCTTTTGATAAGCTTGGCATTCCTTGGCTGCATCCTGGAACGAATCAGCACACTTGGCGCATTAATAATGAAGATCGTGCTCAAACACTAGCGACGGAGGAAGCTCAGGGCATGTGGTACAACTTTGGATTCTTGCCTTCTGAATCACCGGTACTATCACGGCCTGAATCCATTTGGTCACTTCCGTTTCTATTGCAGGATGAGCAAGGAACAGCAAACAAAACCATGTTGATCCATGCACCTACACCCGTACTGCGGACTGGTGATTACGCGACAACGGACGTGTTCGAGTCGATGGTCAAGTTAGATATGCCCATTGATTATTTCGAGCATATTGAGTACCATTTTCCCGACCCTGATAAAGTGGCTAGTTTAACAGAGTTCGCTGATTACTTTGACAAGCTTCGCACGAAGCATGATTATAACTTTATGTCCGAAACCCAGATGGCCAAATCCTTCTTAACCGCGATGAAAAGCAATGTTCGGATCAGTCAGTCTTGGGGGTCTTACTTGTGGGACAAACTGAAAGATCGTCTCAGCGGAGGCAGCACACATTTCCATGCTACTCTGTCAGCGGATTCATCTGAAGTACCTGGCTTAGCGGAAGAGTATGCGGGCACCTTAGGTGTGAGCATCGAGAAAGGCGATAAATTAGCCCTCTATTCCCTGCAAAGCAATGCCGATGTGTATACCACAGTAGAGAACAAATTCTATCTCGGCTTGGCTAAGAAAGCTGATATTCGCATTGGTTCTTCTACTGGACAATTTCATATTGTACGTTCGAATGTGCCTTTTACCCTAACAAGTGAAGGAAGCACCTATCAGTTGAAACTAGCATCCGCAGGACTGCAGCAAGTGAAATTCTATAGTCCTAGTGAGCTCAAGTTTGAAACTTCTAAAGATGTAACACTTGTCTACGATGCACCTACACAGACGTACACGCTCACACGTTACGGTGATGTGACGACCTTAACTTTTACCGGTCCTGCCCGGAAGGCGCAGTAACCATATGCAAGATTTTTAAGTTTTACCTACTTTCACTTGAACCAGGAGGCTTTCCCTATGTCTACTTTATTAGAAGAGCTTGAACAGCATATTCGTGAGCGTTATGAAATTGCTGAGGATGATGACGATTTCGACGTTGATGTTCATCTGTTTGACTACGGATTTATCGATTCCGTCGGGGCTACAGCCCTTATCGCTCATATCGAGAAAACGTACAACCTGCAAGTAACGAACCAAGATCTCATGCTTTACCCTATGAACACGGTGAACGAGATTGCCGAATTTATTTCCAAGAAGACAGCGAGGTAAGCGAATCATGAACACTTGTACAATTTCCTTGGCCGGCCTAGCAGAAAGTCAGCACGGACAAGTCAAATATGCCTCCGCTTTTGCAGATGAGCATATCCAAGAAATCACTTTAATCGATGGTCACATCCACATTACCCATAACTCACCGAACGGTGACGAGGGCATCATTGCGCGTGTGGAGCGTCTCATCGAGCGTTTCTCCCACGGTGATTTCGGTTTCAAAGAAAATATCCTATTCGAAAATAAAGTGGACACGCCTTATGAAGGCGACATTATCGCTGAGCTTGTTGAGCGTAAAGCGATTAAGGTCCTTGAGCCTGGTCTCTTCATCTTCCGTGAGCCCTTCTCCAGCTTGATGCGTTTCCTTGACTATTCCTTCGTAACGAAGATCGCGAATCGCTTCGAAGGTGTACAAGAAGAGCAATATCCTGCAGTTATTAACAGCCATACATTGAACAAAACGAACCATTTCACTTCGTTCCCTGAGCACATTCATTTCGTCACGCATCTTCGTGAGGACCTCGATGTTATCGAGGCGTTCTCCCAATCGATTCGCGAAGATGGCGGATGGGATCAAGAGAAGCCTCTTGCTTTAGATAACAACATGGTGAAACCGAATTTCATGATGAATCCTTCGACGTGCTACCACTGCTACGAGGGGCTTGAGAACGAAACTTTGGAAGGCGACGGTATTGTTGTCACCGCGATTGCGAAATGTCATCGTTTTGAGTCCAAAAACCACTCCGATTTCGGTCGCCTGCTCGACTTCTCGATGCGCGAAATTATTTTCGTCGGTAAGCCTGAGTTCGTGAAGGAAAACCGCTTGAAATCGATCGAATATTTGAAAGAGTTGGCCGTAGAGTGGAACGTAGATAGCATGATGGAGATCGCGAATGATCCGTTCTTCACGAACGATTTCCAAGTGAAAGCCTCATTCCAACGTAATCAAGAGATGAAGTATGAGCTTCGCTTGAGCATCCCTCATGTGAAGAAGTCCATCGCTTGTTCCTCTGTCAATTTCCATAGCAATACGTTCGGTAATGCTTTTAATATTAAAATGGGCAAACGTAACGCTGTTACAGGCTGCGTAGGCTTCGGTATCGAGCGCTGGGCTTTCGCGTTCTTGGCACAGTATGGTCTCGATGAACAGCAATGGCCTGCCACGTTCCGTGAGCAGTTCCACGCTTGGCAAGAGAAAGCTCTATAAACTAAACCACCCTTAGCCCGGAACCTTCGTTTATCATGTCGCACGTAGGAAAATGTTGCACTTTGTGCAACATGTTTACCCTACCTAGGCCGATTTCAGGCCTCATGTTGTATTCCGTACAATATTTTGAGCCTTAATTGGCAAAGTTGGTGAGAATCAGCTTAAAATGTTGTATTTAATACAACAACTAGCTCATTTTTGTCTGAATTCACCGATTATGTTGCACAAAATGCAACTTCACGAGCTAGTCAGCGCCGTAAATCCATTTTTAGGGTGCATTGCTTCAAACCCTCCACTAAACAGATAATGAGTGATTCTATTGAAAGCTACCGCTTTTCTTAAAAAAAATAGCTTTGCACTCGGCTTGCTACTCGCCATCGTCGTCTCCGACCTGCTTATCTCCTGGTGGAACCCGATGGCGTCTTCACGCCGTTTTTACAAAAACGACTTTACCAAAACGCTCTATCATCATAGCTGGTCCCAATCGGGTCCAGTTTTCTTCGGTAATTCGTCCGTTACGGGCGCTTACATCGAGGAGAAGTCTGACTCCCATTTGGTCGAGATGGGGCTGTCCTATGGCAAGCTAACGGATCTGAAGGGCATCCTGAAAGACAAGCTGTATCAGGTGCAAGATGAATTGGTCATTGGGATTGATGTGCATACCATGCTTGACGCCCTTGAAACTGATCCCACCTACCAATGGTTCAAGCCGTGGTATCAGCCGTATGTCTACACGTATCGGGACTATTTCCGTGATTCAGGTGAGGAATTTGCTCGTAATCTGGGCAAAGGCAGTCTCGCTTACGTGCCGCGTTGGATCGATAAGGAACTGTACCCTGGTCGCATTGACGATGCGGCGCTGAAGACGAAGTGGGACGAGTACGACAAACGATTCGGCGCAATGACCTTGAAGGATTTTAAACAAAACCTAGATGCGCTTCAGTGGGTCCTTCAGTATGCAAATGAGCACAAGCTCGCTTTGCGTGTGATTTGGATGCCGTGGAACAAGGGCTATGCGGATCCGCCTTATGTCGCTTCACTGAAGGAAGCTGTCAACGGGCAGCTGAAGGCTGCAAACGTGCCGACGCTAGATCTTATGCATACTTATGACCCACGTTACTTCCATGATCTGGTTCACTTGAACCGCGAAGATGGTGCACCGATATTTACGAAGGAGGTTGACACATGGTTAAATTCCTTAGGAAAACCGTCGAAATCCTCATCTACCTCGTGATGCTTTACTTGGTTTTCATCTATTTTACCGGCAAGGGATTGTTCATCTACGAAAAGTTCTAGGTTCGTTCCAGCCATGGATCCAACGAATCCAGCGCATCCTGCATTCCGCATTTCTAGCAAGCGAGGAGTTCTTTAGCTATGTTTTATATGCACATGAACGCGATGGTCGCGATGAGTGGCATGATTGCCGTTCTGATGCTCACACGCAAGTGGGCGGACAATAAGCGCATTCTGATGATTATATTCAGCTTATGCTTTCTACTGCTGTTCAGTAAGAAGCTAGTTGTATTCTACGGCGCTTTTACCATCATTAACTATCTAGGTTTTGTGTACCTATGCCGAACGACGCTGTGGCGCAAAGCGACCTTTATCTTCGGAATCGCCGCCAATATCGCGGGTGTTTTTCTCGGTGTTCGCTTTTTCGTGATGGGCGTATTCCACAATCCGATATTTGATACCATTATTTATCTGGGCCTCATCTACAACGTGCTTAAGGTCATTGATTCGTATTATTTCGCTTATTTCTTTGGCAAAGAAGGCGAAGTGCCGGCCATTGATTATGCGAACTATCTGTTGTTCATTCCAACCTTTACGTCCGGACCGATTCTGAAATTCCGCGATTTCATGGCCGACAGTAAGAAACCTTACTCTGTAGATGCCAAACTTTTTGAAAATAGTATTAAACGCATCATCCTCGGCTTATTTAAGAAAATCGTCGTCGTAACCTGGATGACCAGTATCTTCGATAACGTGTTGAAGCATGAGCTTCACACCTGGGAATCCCTGTTCCTGCTCATCTGGTTCTACGCGCTCATTTACTTCGATTTCTCCGGCTATTCCGATATGGCGATCGGCTTCGGTCGATTAATGGGCTATACGATGCCAGAGAACTTCAAAAAGCCTTTATTCTCACCTTCGATGACGCAGTTTTGGCGGAACTGGCATGCTACGCTGGGTGATTTTTTCCGGGACCATATCTTCATGTTCTTCTCGCGTAAAACGCCATCTGTCGGGCTAACCGCCAGTCTGTCCATCCTTATCATGGTACTCATGGGCCTATGGCATGGTTTTACGTGGTTATACTTCCTCTATGGGCTGTATCACGGCATCATTATAGCCATCGAGAATATCTTTAAACTCACGACCGTGAATAAGAAAAAGGTATCTAAAGCATACTTCTACTTCCGCTGTTTGGTTACCCAGACGCTCGTTACGTTCTCTGTTATTATCTACAGTTCGAATTACGACACCGTGCTTCGAATCTACAAAGGCTTGCTTCATTTTACTGGGTGATAGTGGTATAATTTGATCTGATTGTTTTACCAATTATGGAGGTGTAATCGAATGAAGTTAGGCGTTTTTATGGTTCTTTTCGGTGGAAAGCCTTTCGAGGAAGCACTGGATTATATTGCTGCAAAAGGCTTGGATGCTGTTGAGATTGGAACTGGTGGCTATCCAGGTACTGCGCACTGCAACCCAGCTGAATTACTTGCTGATGCAGGTAAACTAAAAGCGTTCAAACACGCGGTAGAGTCCCGCGGCTTGACGATTAGCGCACTGAGCGCGCACGGTAACCCTCTTCACCCGCAAAAACACATCGCGAAAGAATTCCACGATGCTATTATACAAACGATTGAACTGGCTGAACGCCTTGAAGTTCCTGTGGTTAATACGTTCTCTGGCTGCCCTGGTGACCACGAGGATGCGAAATATCCGAACTGGCCGGTAGCGCCTTGGCCGAACGATTTCCAAGAAATTTTGGACTGGCAGTGGGAGAACAAAGTTATTCCTTACTGGCAAGAAACAGGTAAATTCGCTTCTGACCGTAATATTAAAATCGGTTTAGAGCTTCATGGCGGTTTCTCCGTTCATACACCAGCAACCCTTCTTCGTCTTCGCGAAGCTGCAGGTGAAGTGATCGGTGCCAACTTGGATCCGAGTCACATGTGGTGGCAAGGGATTGACCCTGTTCAAGCTGTACAAATTCTTGGACGCGCTAATGCGATTCACCATTTCCACGCCAAAGATACGTCCCATGATTACAATAACACCAACCGTTTCGGTGTAACGGACATGCAGTCCTACGCGAACATGCTGGACCGCGCTTGGCAGTTCCGTTCCGTTGGCTTCGGTCATGACATGAAGGTATGGGCAGACATCATCAGCGCATTGCGTCTGGTTGGTTATGACTATGTTGTCAGCATCGAGCACGAAGACGGCTTAATGTCCGTTGACGAAGGCTTCTCCAAAGCGGTAGCTAACCTGCAACAAGTTCTCATCAAGGAACCTCTTGGTGAAATGTGGTGGGTATAATTCGATAAATACAAAAAGCCCACAGGCCGAAGATCAAATGATCTTATGTCCTGTGGGCTTTTTGTTGCTGCTTCTATGTACTACCAACCTTTGATCATGACGACATCCATGAGGATGAATACGATTAGAGCAACAGATGCAAATCCGAGGGCAAATAAATTTCTCTTAGGGCTGATCACTTGTCTGATAACCGCAATAGCGATAACCAACGTGAAAATCAACACATAGATATCAAAGCTTGTATACGTGCTAGTTGATGCCGTTGTTGCAGCTGCTTCCGCGAATAACATGGTGAAACCTCCTTATAGTAACTCGGTGCAAGGCACACGTCCTGCTATTTTAATACTATGTTAGCTTGATTAGACAAGAGATGCAAGTAGTTGCATCGATGTGTAACAAGTTTGTCACCTTTTGTTTGGGTTCGGCGTTTCCTGCAGAAGTTGAATGCGGATCTCTACACAAAGTCCCTTGTAAGTATAAAATGTCCATCCTGCCAAAAATTTATTACCTCAAGCATCTTTAGCTTCTG
The DNA here is from genome assembly GCF_001700435.1 of Paenibacillus pectinilyticus. Lineage (GTDB taxonomy): Bacteria > Bacillota > Bacilli > Paenibacillales > NBRC-103111 > Paenibacillus_E > Paenibacillus_E pectinilyticus. Next base: position 161,387 of record NZ_LYPC01000025.1, on the reverse strand, counting down.
CGTCGAGGTCTCAGGTGTAGCTTATACTAGGTTGCGCTCGTTATGAAATGGTATGTGTGAATTGGGCGAAAAGCCGATCAGGGACGATAAAAACCCGTCCAGAGAGGTCTCCGAACGGGCTTCTATTTACATCTTTTACTCTAAGATAAGTAAGGTTCCTTACACAGCAAGTACATCACGTTGTTCTTCGTCTTCTGAGAAATCGGTTAATTCGGTGTAAGCTAGCTCTTTCTCTTGCCAAGCTAGAAATCGGAAAGGATCAATCCCTAAAGCAGATACAATTTCCTGAAGCTCTAACGTCGGTTTCATTATTACTAGCCTCCACAACTTAATTAAATTAGAACTGCTTATATCTCTCAATCATTATGTCATTGGTTAGGTTAGGTAGAGGGAGATGTTCACTGTTACTTACTATTATTATGGCCTAATCTTTTACATATGGATAGAGGGTTAAATTGTCGAAGCATGTATCATTCAATTAAGTCTTAGCAAATTTCTTAAGCCTTCTGGCTTAAGAGGATACGAAAAAAGCTTGGCATCAGGCTAAAATCACCCGATTTCCAAGCTTTTTGTTCGCATTTTAGCTTACAGAGCCTTCCAAGACATCCATCCGCTTCGCATAGTCCTCTGAACGTACCCGATCCCGCTCTAGGATCGGCTTCAAATACTGGCCGGTGTAGGACCCGGCCACCTTCACGACATCCTCTGGCGTACCTGCCGCCACGATTAAGCCCCCGCGGTTACCACCTTCGGGTCCTAGATCGATAAGGTGGTCCGCCGTCTTGATGACATCGAGGTTATGCTCGATGACCAGCACGGTTTCACCGCTCTCTACGAGGCGGTGCAGGACCTTCAGCAGACGATCGATATCATGGATGTGGAGCCCCGTTGTGGGCTCATCCAGAATGTAGATCGTCTTGCCTGTGCTGCGGCGGTACAGCTCCGCCGCGAGCTTCACACGCTGGGCTTCGCCGCCTGACAGCGTGGTCGCTGGCTGGCCGAGGGTCATGTAGCCCAGCCCCACATCAAGAAGTGTTGTCAGCTTACGATGAATCCGCGGCAAGTTCTTGAAGAACTCGCAGCCATCCTCAATCGTCATCTCTAACACTTCGGAAATGCTCTTGCCTTTGTATTTCACTTCCATCGTCTCGCGGTTGTAACGTTTGCCTTTGCAGACTTCACAAGGCACGTAAACATCCGGAAGGAAGTGCATCTCGATCTTGATGATGCCGTCCCCGCGACAAGCCTCACAACGGCCGCCCTTCACGTTAAAGCTGAATCGGCCCTTCTTGTAGCCGCGAACCTTAGCTTCGTTCGTATTGGCGTACACGTCACGGATATCATCGAATACGCCCGTGTATGTCGCTGGATTCGAACGTGGAGTCCGCCCGATCGGTGATTGATCAATGTCGATTACTTTATCGATAAGATCTAATCCGACAATTTCTTTATGTTCACCTGGACGAACTTTAGCTCCGTTCAAATCACGTGCTAAAGTTTTGAACAGGATTTCATTAATCAGGGTACTTTTACCTGAACCGGATACACCCGTTACACACGTGAATACCCCTAGAGGTATTTTGGCCGAGACGTTACGGAGATTATTCTCCTTGGCGCCTTTGACTTCAATCCATTTGCCATTCGGTTTACGGCGTACAGCTGGAATCGGAATGAATCGCTTGCCGCTCATATACTGACCGGTTAACGAATTCTCGTCTTGCATCAGCTCTGCAGGCGTACCTTGTGCGATAACCTGTCCACCGTGAATCCCTGCGCCTGGACCGATATCAATAATATAATCGGCCGCCAGCATCGTATCCTCATCATGCTCAACGACGATGAGCGTATTACCAAGATCCCGCATATGCTCAAGCGTCTGGATTAACCGTGTGTTATCACGTTGATGCAGACCAATACTTGGCTCATCTAGAATGTAGAGAACGCCCATTAAACTCGAACCAATCTGGGTGGCTAGTCGAATCCGCTGTGCCTCACCACCTGACAAGGTGCCTGCCGCACGGTGCATCGTCAAATAATCCAATCCTACGTTCACTAGGAAGCCTAAGCGTGCTCTAATTTCCTTAAGGATCAAATTAGAGATCGTCAACTCGCGCTCGTTCAGTTCCAGACCCTTGAACCATTCTTCGGCTTCTCCGATCGACAAAGCGGTAGCATGAGCAATGTTCTTACCGTTAATGGTCACGGCCAGTGTCTCTGGCTTTAACCGTTGCCCTTTACATTTCGGGCAAGGCTTCGTGCTCATATAAGACTGGATATGCTCGCGAATGCCTTCGGAGAAGGTGTCTTTAAATCTGCGTTCCAAGTTACGGATAATGCCTTCGAATGGAACCAGTGCCTCTTTGGAGGCTCCCATATCGTTCTCATAGCGGAAACGGATTTTCTCGCCACCCGTTCCATAAAGGATCACCTTCATTTGATCGCTGCTGATCTCGGATACAGGTACATTGCGCGGAATCTTATAGTGATCACAAACAGCGGCAAGAAACTGCGGATAATAGTTCGAAGTGCTGCCGGCCCATGCTTCAAAGGCGCCCTCTTCAATCGTTAACTTTCTATCCGGTACGAGCAAGTCTGGATCGACAATCATCTGACTGCCTAGTCCATCACAATCGGGGCAAGCACCAAACGGACTATTGAATGAGAACATCCGTGGCGCAAGCTCTTCAACGCTGAATCCGCATTCCGGACATGCCAAGTTCTGACTGAACAATAGCTCTTCTTTCTCCATGATATCCACGATGACACGGCCATTCGCCAATTTCAGCGCAGTTTCGAGAGAATCTGCCAAACGAGTTTGCACATCATCTTTGACCACAATACGGTCTACGACGACATCGATGGTGTGCTTTTTATTTTTATCCAGCTCAATTTTCTCTGATAGGTCGACCGTTTCTCCATTAACACGTACCCGAACGAACCCTTGCTTCTGAACGTCCGTGAATAGCTTCGTGTGTTCACCTTTGCGGCCTGAAATAAGCGGAGCCAGAATTTGAATCTTCGTGCGCTCCGGATATTCCATGATGCGGTCTACCATTTGTTCCACGGTTTGTGAAGTAATCTCGATGCCGTGTGTTGGACAATGCGGACGCCCGATACGAGCGAATAAGAGCCGTAAGTAATCATAAATCTCGGTTACGGTTCCTACCGTAGAACGCGGGTTACGACTTGTCGTCTTCTGGTCGATGGAAATGGCCGGAGATAGACCCTCGATGGAATCGACATCCGGTTTGTCCATCTGCCCCAAAAATTGACGAGCGTAAGCGGATAGTGACTCCACGTATCTACGCTGTCCTTCCGCATAAATCGTATCAAAGGCCAGCGATGATTTCCCTGATCCACTCAAGCCCGTCAGTACAACGAACTTGTCACGCGGAATGGTCACATCAATATTTTTAAGATTATGAGCTCTCGCTCCTTTAATAACGATCTGATCTCTAGACACAGATACCCTTCCTTCCTATGTGAAGCTGAAGCCTCTTCTAAGCCTCAGCCTTCATTTCCATAATGGCGTCACGCAGCTGTGCCGCACGCTCGAACTGTAGATTCTTCGCTGCATCCTTCATCTCGACTTCTAGGCGCTCGATGAGAGATGCACGATCCTTCTTCGACATCTTCGCACCCTTCACATCCGCCAGATAATCCGATTTCTGCTCAGCGACCTTCGTCGCTTCAATCACATCTCGGATTTTCTTCGCTATCGTCTGCGGCGTAATGCCAAGTCGTTCATTATTCGCTTCTTGCAGCGACCTACGGCGATTCGTTTCAGAGATCGCTTTCTCCATGGAGTCGGTGATTTTATCCCCGTACATAATTACCCGACCATCCGAGTTACGCGCCGCACGGCCAATCGTTTGAATCAGCGAACGTTCGGAGCGCAAGAAGCCCTCCTTATCCGCATCCAAAATGGCCACAAGCGATACCTCCGGTAAATCCAGCCCTTCTCGGAGGAGATTAATCCCGATAAGCACATGGAATGTCCCTAGCCGCAAGTCTCTTAGGATCTGCATCCGTTCAAACGTCTTAATATCCGAGTGCAAATAGCGCACCTTAATGCCGATTTCCTTGAAGTAATCTGTCAAATCCTCTGACATTTTCTTCGTCAACGTGGTTACGAGCACCCGCTCGTCTTTGCGCACACGGTCCTGAATTTCTGCGATCAGGTCATCAATTTGACCTTTGGTCGGCCGAACTTCAATAATCGGATCCAACAGACCTGTTGGCCGAATAATTTGTTGAATCATGGTCGGACAATGCTCTAATTCATAAGGCCCAGGCGTTGCTGATATATATAAAATCTGTTTGACCTTCTCCTCAAACTCCTCAAAGCGCAGCGGACGGTTATCCAGTGCGGAAGGCAAGCGGAAACCATGGTCAACCAGGACATCTTTCCGCGCTTTATCCCCATTAAACATCGCGCGAATCTGCGGCAATGTCACGTGTGATTCATCGACCATGAATAACATGTCATCTGGGAAATAATCGATCAACGTATAGGGGGTAGCGCCCCGCTCACGGAATGTTAAGGGACCCGAGTAATTCTCGATACCTGAGCAGAAGCCCATCTCTTCCATCATTTCCATGTCATAGCGTGTACGCTGTTCCAAACGTTGTGCTTCTAAGAGTTTCCCCTGTCCTTTAAGCTCTTCAAGACGTTCCTCTAACTCCCGGCCAATGTTCACGAGCGCACGCTTCATCGTGTCCTCGCGCGTCACGAAGTGAGACGCCGGGAAGATCGCGATATGATCACGTTGACCGATAATTTCGCCTGTCAGAACGTTAATTTCTGTAATGCGCTCAATTTCATCGCCAAATAACTCTACACGTACCGCATGCTCACTGTGCGAAGCCGGGAAAATCTCCACAACATCGCCACGCACACGGAATGTGCCGCGAACAAAGTTCAAATCATTCCGTTGATATTGAATATCCACGAGTCGATGCAAAATCTCCGTACGCGATTTCTCCATCCCTACACGTAAAGAAAGCAGCAGATTCCCGTATTCAACCGGTGAACCCAAACCGTAAATACACGATACGCTGGCAACGATAATGACGTCGCGACGTTCGAATAACGAGCTTGTCGCCGAGTGGCGGAGCTTATCAATCTCTTCATTGATGCTGGAATCTTTCTCGATGTACGTGTCGGAGGAGGCAATGTAGGCTTCTGGCTGGTAGTAATCATAGTAACTAACGAAGTAGGAGACGGCATTATGAGGAAAAAACTCTTTAAATTCACTGCATAACTGCGCAGCTAAGGTCTTATTATGGGCAATAATCAATGTTGGCCGGTTTAATTTGGCTATTACTTGTGCTGCGGTGAACGTCTTGCCTGTTCCTGTCGCGCCTAATAGCGTCTGATGTCTGTTGCCTGCTTCTATGCTCTGGACAATCTCCTCAATGGCCTGAGGCTGATCCCCTTGTGGTTGAAAATCTGATACAAGCTCAAATTTCTTAGAGCTCATGACGAGTTCACTCATCCGCTATCACCCTCATTGTCGAAATAAATCGAACTTTTATCCTATAAACTTTCCCATTCGACATTCCGATATAGAAGTCTAATGGAAGTTTTCTTGCACATATGAAGGATTGTAAGTAAATATCCAACATAAGAATGTTTGTTCTCGTTTTTTCATTATACTATTTTTGAATCATGGATGCAAACTGCTTTATCGGTTAGAGCCTTATTCAAGGCGGCTTTCGCGTGTTTTGGTTCCTATTCTTTCTATGCTAATTAGGAGTGGTACAGTCATGGATTTGACAACAGTATTAGGATTACTTTTAGGTCTTGTAGGTTTAATCGGCGGGTATATGTGGGATGGCGGTCACATCAATTCATTAATCATCCCCAGTGCGATGCTCATCGTGTTCGGTGGAACCTTCGGCGCCGTCGCCGTTAGTTTCCCTGGTTCTATTTTAGCCAAAATTCCCAAAGCACTTGGTATTGCCTTCAAAAATGTCAAAAGAGATCCCGCGGCAACAATTGATGAAATTGTCGATATGGCCTCTGTCGCTCGCCGAGAAGGTGTATTAGCCCTCGAACAGCGTGCACAAGAACACACGAACCCGTTCCTAAAGGACGGACTGCTCATGGTCGTTGACGGAACGGATCCCGAGCTGACGCGTCAGATTCTAGAGCTTGAAATGGACGCCATCGAACATCAAGTCAATAATATGTCCAAAGTATTCGAAGCTGGCGGCGGTTATGCGCCTACGATGGGGATCATTGGAACGGTTATGGGGCTTATTCACGTTCTTGGAAATCTCGAAGATCCTTCTTCCCTAGGACCTGCCATTGCGGTAGCCTTCACAGCGACATTGTACGGTGTTATGAGCGCCAATCTCGTTTATTTACCAATCGCCAATAAAATTAAAGTGCGCGGTAAAGAAATGGTCAATGAAATGGAATTGATGTTAGAGGGCATTCTTGCCCTACAAGCCGGTGAAAATCCGCAGTTGATTAAGAAAAAACTGAATTCCTTCCTCCACGATAAGTCAGCTAAGAAAACCGTAGAGGAGGTTGACGATATTGGCGAGGCGCGGTAGAAAGCAAGAAGAACATGTCAATCATGAACGATGGCTGATTACATATGCTGATTTAATTACGCTGCTACTTGTGTTTTTCATCATTATGTATGCCATGAGTAAAGTGGATGTTCAAAAGTATGCCGTTTTGGCGCAAGCCTTAAACCTGCAGTTCCAAAAAGCTGACTCCGTTCTGGACAAAAACCATGGGATTAGCGGTTCCATGACTCCAAAACAAGGTGATGCGGACAGTAAGGACAAGGATTTAACCCATCGGAATCAAGATGAGCAGAAGGAAGAACATGATAAGACGAAGACGGAAGACAGCGAGAAAGAGAAGCGCGAGAAAGAGCTTCAGGATCTCCTAAAACAAGTCCAAGCCTACATTAAAGATCAAAATTTAGAAGCACAGGTGTCTGCCAGCGATACGGAACGCGGAGTAGCGATCACCCTCAACGACTTATTCCTATTCGATTTGGGTAAAGCCGATCTGAAGGCGCCTTCCTTCCCCATCCTGCAAAAGTTAGCCTCGCTCTTCCCTACATTGAAGAGTAAGGTCAGCATTGAAGGCCATACGGATGATTTGCCGCTTGCTTCCGGATCCCCTTATAAGGATAACTGGGGACTCTCGTTCGCACGTTCCCTCTCTGTTCTTCGCTATTTTAGCGATACAGCGAAGCTGGATGATAAGAAATTCATCGCCACCGCGTATGCGGATACGATGCCACAAGTACCGAACACGAGCGATGCAAACCGCAGCAAAAATCGGCGCGTTGAAATCATCGTATTGCGGAACGATATTGCCCCAACAGCACCTGCCCAATAGTGCATAACTAAGCCTTCATTCCACCTCACAGTGGCGATGAGGGCTTTTTTACATCTACTCTCCCTATGCAAAAAAGGGCCATCCCCCGTAGATGCCTCTACATTGGGGACAACCCTTATCTCATAATGATTTCGTCGAATTATTCGGCAGCAAGCCCGTTAATTTGCTTCGCAAATAGCTGAACAGATGGAGCTGCCGCCGCTCCAAGAAATACAGCACATCTTGATCCGGTGCCAACAGAATACCTAACTGATGGTGATCGCCTGCGAAAATCCCACGCTTCAAGAAGCGGACTTCACCCTGGTCGTTCAGAATTTCCAAGCGGCAGAAGGCGGAATTGAGTCCCATCGCAGCATGCAAATCGGTCTTCGTCTTGATTTTATGCCCGTTCACTTTATGAATGATCTCACCAATGCCAATACCTAGCTCCTGAGCAGGGCTGTTCGGCACAACCGAAAGCACCATAAGCCCACGATCTGAGTGGATGTAGAAGGGCGTCATCTTCGATTCTACCCATTGATTGTAATATAGCAGTCCTTCATGCAAAACAATGCTTAGAAGCGCCCCTAGGAGCACAAGCGGCGTCCAGTAGTGGGTAGCGACCGCTGCCCCCAACAAGATCAGTCCGTACTCGTAAAGCAAATTAGCACTGAAGCGCGCTTGCTTCTTCGGCAGCTTAGACATCGTCAGCTCCGTGAAACCGATCATCGCCGGGAACGCTAGCAGCGTCCAGCCTGCCGTGAAATCGGTGTTGAACAAGGTTTGCCACGGTAAACCCAGATCACTGCCACCCGACATCGGCACTAATAGGAACAACGGAACAGGCCAAAAGCCTTGCAGTTGCTGCCCGCCAATCATTTGGCCGCGCTTCCCCTCAAGGAATAATGGCGTAGCCATGCGAGCTCCTTGGAATCCAACCAACACGCCTTCCAAGAGATGCAGCACTGCAACAATAACAAGGAGCGATGGGATATCCGCAGTTGCTATGGTGTTGATAATGCTATAGGACTCCCGCAGGCTTGCATCGTTTGGCAGCCAAGCAAGTATCACTTGCGCAATCCCTAGAATGCCTACCGCATAAGCCAAACATAAAAACCGAATACGCAATATCATGAGAATAATCGTCACGACCCACAAGATCATCACAACATCCGCTTGTAACGTAACACCCACGAACAGGAGCAGCACAGAAGCTCCCAATCCGCCTACCCATCCCCAAAGCACGACACGCCAGGTTTCACTCAACAACGAATGCAGCCGCGTATGAAATAACTTCCGTTCCATTTGGATCTGCTTCCTGTAATGCAACACGATAAACAAAACACCTATATAGTAGAAAGGATTCGTAAACAGCTGTCCCACAGCTAACAGCCCTCTGTCCAAAAATTGAAACCACACATCCATACGAATCTAGGCTCCTTGAAATAGAAATAGGAAGGCCGCCTAAGCAACCTTCCTACACTATTTCGACTGCGGAAGCTTATTTCCTGCCGCTCCCGCACAATTTCCATTAACTTACGGTCGTTATTTCCCAAGTTGCTTCTGAATTTGATACACAGCTGCTTTCAGTTGGGAGTCATTCTTCGGATCACGAATTTGCGTTAAAATCGCTTTTTCGATTTTGGCCGCCGTATCCGTATCCACATCGCCTGTCACCGGAAGATCGTTCGTCCGTTGGAACGCCTTGACGGCTAATGTCGTTTTATCACTGAAGTATCCATCTGTACGCTCTGTATTGAAGCCAAGTCCAGTCAGCATCAGTTGCAAGTTCTTCACATCATCACTAGTCGTGTCTTGTTTCAATACATCTTTCTTCGTCAGCGGCGCAGCTTTGAAGTACGCAGGCTGCTCGACAGCAATATCTGGCGTAATCCCTTTTTTATGAATCCAGTTGCCATTTGGCGTCAGCCATTTGTACACCGTCATCTTAATGTTGCTGCCATCGCCCATTTCTTTCTCGAACGTGACTTGAACCGTCCCTTTGCCATAGGATGTTTCCCCAACAATTTTACTGCCTACAGCCTCTTGGAACGCACCTGCCAAAATCTCAGAGGCACTCGCGCTTCCTTTATTAATCAGCACCGTGACTGGATAGTTCTTGCCTTTCCCTGTCGAAGGTGTCGGCTCCCGCTTCCCGTCGCGATTCTCAACTTGAACGATTGGTGTCCCGCTCTTCACGAACGGATTGACGATATCGACAACGACATTCAGCAGACCGCCCGGATCATTACGTACGTCGATGACAAGTCCCTTCATCCCTTTGGCCTCCAGGTTTTTCAACTCTTCCGCAAAGCGGACAGCCGTATTCGAAGAGAATTGACGAATCTCAATTTTACCAATTTGATCCTGCAGCATCTCGCCATAGACCGTTTCTACATCGATATTATCTCTGACAACGATCACTTGCACCGGATCACCTGTGCCTTGGCGCAGTAAATCCAGCTTCGCTTGCGTACCCTTCGGACCGCGGATCTTCATCACCGCTTGATTCAGCGTGAGCCCGTCCAATTTGTCTCCGTTAACAGAAACGACGACATCTTTGGATTGAATGCCCGCTTTCTCAGCTGGTGAGCCTTTAATCGGAGAAACAATGATGAATTTGCCATCCTCAAGCGAAACCTCGGCACCAATCCCTTGAAAAGAGGATGAAATGCTTTCATCGAACTGCTTCGCTTCTTTTTGATCCATATATACGGAGAACGGATCTTCTAACGATTCCAACATCCCGTTAATCGCACCGTTCACCAGTTGATCATGATCAGGCTGTTTCAAATACTTACTCTCAATAAGTTGAAACGTTGTCGCGATTTTGCTCAAATCCTTGCTAGAAAGCCCAGATGTAGCAGATACTGACGTTGCCGAAGTACCCGAGGTCTGCTCCTTGCGCCCCCATGTGAAGGATGGATCAACCAGCGTGAGCGTAACAATACTACTCGCGAACATGGCTAACAAAACGAATACAATGACCGTACGACCTTTAAATTGCAAAGCGTGTTACACCACCTTTTTCCTAAAACCTAATTTGAGTCGGCCTGCTTATAGTATATGACAAGCCCTTCCTCTTTTATTACTAAGTTGTCCTATCGCAAGAACGGTTTAGGATCGGTAGGCACTTCATTTTTCCTGACTTCAAAATGCAAGTGATTGCCGGTTGCCTGACCTGTCGAGCCTACGCCGGCGATTTTATCACCGCGTTTCACGACATCACCGACTTTGACATAGATCCCGTCATTCATGATATGGCCGTACAGCGTCCAAAGCCCATTTCCATGGTCAATAATGACGCAGTTCCCGTAGCCATTCATCCAGGACGCATAGATGACGGAGCCATTCTCCGCCGCTAGAATCGGTGTTCCTTTGGGAGCACCTAAGTCGATACCTTTATGGTTCTCTGGTTTGCCCGTGACAGGGTTAATCCGGAAAACAAAATCCGACGTGATCGGCGCTTGCACCGTCAACGGATAGCCGAGCTTACCGCCTGCGTACGTAAACGGTGACTTCGTATTGCTCGCCGCCCGCTTCTTCGCTTGCAAATCCGCTTCTTGCTTCGCGAGCATCGTAATCTGCTTATCGCTCTCTTCCGAAATGTCTTCAAGCTCTCTCTCCTGCTTGGCCAGTGAAGCAATCTTCACTTCCTTCGCCTTTTCCTTCGCTTGCAGATCATCCCTTAGTGCATCCGCTTCCGCATAAAGCGCCTTCACACTATCAAGCTGCTTCTCTGTTTCGGCCTTCTTCTGCGTAACCATTTCTTTATCTTTTTTATTCGACTCTAGTATCTCTTTATCTTGATTCACGATCGATTTCAAAGCTTCAATCCGATTTAAAAAATCGGAGAAGCTTGTTGCGCTCAGCACCACGTCCATGTAGGACACAAATCCATTCATATACATCAAGCGAACACGTGATTTCAACATATTGTCGCGACTATCCACGCGTGCGGCAGCTTCATCCAATTGCTTCGCATTCGCTTCCAAATTATCGGACACTTGGTCAATTTGCTCGTTGAGCTGCGTTAGCTTTTTACTAGCTTCATTGACCTGATTAACAAGAGAATTCATGTCTTTGGTCGTCTGATCCTTCTCAGATTGCACCTTCGTGATCTGGTTCTGAGCATTATTCGCCTTCTGCTGCGCTTCTGCCTTTTGTTTCTTAAGCTGCGTCAACTGCTGATCGATCTTGTCCGTTGCCGACGCCGCGTAGCTCGCTGCATTAGGCACAGTAAGCGCCATCGCCATTCCGAGTGTCAACACTACTGGTAGAATCTTCTTCTTCAAGCATGTAGCCTCCCCATCTTCAACTGATGATGCCCCCATGTATGGTTTGAATCTATTACGTTCTATGTCTATAAATCTATGAATCTTTGAAAATGAAAAAATAAAAAGAAGATGAAAACGAGGCATAGGAACACTCTGCCCCAGTTTCATTCACTTCATATCTAAGCTGGTTATACAAGTTTCCTCTATACGCGAAGGAATTTCCTTACCGAAATGAGGGAACCCCATACCCCTATTACAATGCCCAAGCCGATAAGGAGAACCGTCATCGTTGGGGCAATATGTTCGAACGGCGTAAGCTGAATCATCATCAAATTCAAGTTTAACGAGCTGATATGGAGCAATTTCCAATAGCCCGCAAGAATAATCGCTGTTGGGACAGCCGAGCCAATAAATCCGAGCAGCGCACCTTCAATGAAGAATGGCCAACGGATGAAAGAATTCGTCGCTCCGACGAGCTTCATAATTGAAATTTCACGTTTTCTAGCTAAAATTGTAATCTTGATCGTATTCGCAATAAGGAATACCGCTGTAAAAGACAGCAAAACAACAATGCCAATGCCGATCCAGCGAGCAATCTTCGTCACTTTAAACAGGGCTTCAACTGTTCCCTTACCATAATTCACTTTGTAAATCGGCTTAGGATCCTTGCCCACATTTAACGCTGAGATCTGATCAGCTACAATCGCTACATTCCGCGGATCGTCTACTTCAACCGTAAACGCATCGTTCAGAGGATTGTTATCGCCTTCAAATCCATCTAAGAGCGCCTTTCCGCTATCGCCAAGCTTCTGACGTAAGTAGACTAGACCGTCGGCCTTCGAAACGAATTTAATCGTTTTGACCTCAGGGATCGCTTGTATCTGCGTTTGTAACTGGTCGATTTGGTCCTGTACGGTATTTACCTCAAGGTACACGTTGATCTCGACTTGCTGTTCAATTTGAGTAGCCACATCATTGACATTTAATGTAATAAGGACGAAAAGACCGAGAATAAACAAGGAGATAGCGATGGAGCTAATCGACGCGAACGTCATCCAGCCATTGCGCACGACATTTTTCAGACCTTCACGCAAATGCCGTGTAACTGTGCTAATCTTCATAGCCATATTCCCCCCGTAATTGATCGCGAGCAATAAGGCCGTTCTCAATCGCAATAACGCGCTTACGCATCGTATTTACGATTTCTTTGTTATGCGTAGCCATGACAATGGTCGTACCGCGGAAATTAATTTCCTCCATCAATTTCATAATTCCCCATGATGTTTCCGGATCCAAATTTCCTGTCGGTTCATCGGCGATAATGACGGATGGGTTGTTGATTATTGCCCGGGCAATAGCAACGCGCTGCTGTTCGCCCCCGGATAACTGCGACGGGAGTGAGTTAGCCTTATCTTTTAGCTTAACGAGCTCGAGCACTTCCATGGTCCGTTTCTTGATTTGCTTCTTCGGAGCTTCAATAACTTCCATAGCAAATGCGATATTTTCAAAAATAGTTAATTTCGGAAGTAAACGATAATCTTGGAAAATAACACCGATATTTCGACGCACGTAGGGAATTTTACGTTGTTTGAGCTTTTCTAAATTGAAACCATTTACGAAAATCTGACCTTTGGTTGGTCGTTCTTCTCTATACATCAACTTCATGAAAGTAGATTTCCCTGCGCCGGAAGGTCCAACAACATAGACAAATTCATTACGGTCCACTTTTACATTAATTCCTCTTAATGCATGCGTTCCGTTGGCGTATGTTTTCCATACGTCCTGCATTTCGATCACAATATCACATCCTAATTATATAGATAGCCTATATCCATTCGACACAAAAGGTGAAATTCCTGCTAAATCCTCTTTGAAAATCGTGGAGAATACCGTCATTATACCATGGTTCGTACATTTTTTAGCCGAAAAAGGATTATGTACTAAATTGGCAGGGAACTTGATACATATAAGGAGACAGGCCGTATCTCATTCGTATGTAAAGGAGTGGCTGTTCATGACACGCCCATTCAAGAACCTAATCCTCTCATCTTCGGTCGTACTCGGCCTGTTGGGCACGTGCGGTATTGCCCTCTATATGTACGGGATGCAGACCACTTTTTCGCCTAATGTGACCATTGGGGGTTGGCGAGTCGGCGGCATGTCCTATGCCACATTTCAGACCGAATTGGAGCAACGGTTGCAGCAGCTCTCTGCTTTTCCCATTCTGATGCAAACCTCCTATGCTGAAATTCCAAACAAACAGCTACCCTTGGGGCAGCTAGGTGTTCGTTATGACAAGGATGCTCTCAACCAATCACTTGCACCGCTGACTAGTGGCTCCCCCTTCGAGCGGATAAAAGCACGCTGGGAGCTTCGCAATGCTCATATTCCATTGAACGTTTCCGTAGACCCGAACAAGTTAACGGCCACGGTAAAAACAACCTGGAACGATCTCTACGCGAAACAACCCGTTGCCGCGAAGCGACTCCTTAAACAGGATCAGGTCACCTACGAACCCGAGAAGAATGCCTTACGGATTGATACCGTGCATCTGCAGGAGCAACTGCAAGGTGTCGCGCCTACACTGGGTACCCTCACACATGCCGCGCCTATTCATTTGTCCCTACCTGTGTTCGAGCAGAGTCCGACTGTTACAATGGCAACCTTGAAGCAGCAAGGCATCGATGGCAAAATTTCTGAATTTACGACCTCGTTCCCTTCATCTGGGGAAGGACGGGTTCACAATATACGCGTAACGGCTTCCACCATTCAAGACTATTTAATGGCACCAGGTGACACTTTCGATTACAGTAAAATCATCGAGCAAACCGAAGCCAAGTTCGGCTATAAGGAAGCACCTGTTATTCTAAATGGCACCCTCGTTCCCGGGATCGGCGGCGGCATCTGCCAAGTGTCTACGACGCTGTATAACGCTGTCCTGCGCAGCGGTCTGGAAATTGTCGAACGGCGGAATCACTCGCTTCCTGTGAGTTATGTGCCGCTCGGACAGGATGCGACTTTCGCGAACGGCTACATTAACTTCAAATTCCGTAATACAACAGGAAGCTATGTGTGGATTCAGACGATCACAACGGATTCTGCAGTGACGGTGAAGCTTTTTGGGCATCAGACCCCTGCCATTACCTATGATGTGAACTCCAACATTGTGGAAACTATTCAACCACCTGTTACCTATGTGAACAATCCAAGCCTGCGCCTAGGCACAGAGCGCCCGATCAGCAAGGGCAAGGTTGGGTATAAAGTCGAAACCTATAGAACGAAACGAGAGAACGGGATCATCGTCAGCCGAGAATTAATCTCCAAGGACCAATATTCGCCGGTGCCTACCGTCATTGCCGCCAACCGCAGCGATATCAAATCTCCTGCTCCTGCACCAAAGCAGCCCATGGTCGAAGATGGCGTGAGTACACTAGCTGCCCAATGATACCTGATAAATGTGATGAAAAAGTGAAGGTCATGTGACTGTAGTTACTACGTCATTATGACTTTTTTCTTTTATGATAAGACTATCAAAAGAGCAATGAAGGAGGCACAACGATGAGTAAAGCGGATTATTTCAACGAATTAAACTATCGCCTGCGCGGACTTCCTGAAAAGGAACGCCAAAATATACTAAAAGTTTACGAAGAATTATTTCAAAAAGCCGTTGAAAATGGGAAGCATGAAGACGAGGTTGCCCTCTCTCTTGGCTACCCGCGGGTACCGAACTGGGATGCACAGAAAGAAACTCCCTCCGCACCACCTGTACCACCTGCACCTCCCGTGCAAGAGAAAGCTTTTAAAAGCACACCAAACCTAATGAAAGAAGACTCAAAACCACCTACGGGTGCGGCTAGTGATCTTCATGTCGATACGGAAGAAGAAGTGCCAGTGAACACGTACGTTAAGCAGCCTGAGCCCTCCATGGGGCCCAAGATTCCTGCACCAGCTCCTGACGCGTGGGAACCGCCAACTTATACGCAAGCGCCAAACCCGAATTACCCGCCTGTGTATAACGCACCCTATCCCAACCCTTATCCCACTAAGCCTGACACGGGAATTAAAGCGATTATTATCTCCATTATGCTAGGTTTCTTTAATCTCTTGTTCGTCCTCGGGCCTTGGTTAGGTATTTGCGCGGCTTTAATTGGCTTCTTCGTAGCAGGCTTCGCGCTTCTGATCGCCCCTGTTATTGGCGTGCTTACTAGTCTAGCCGGAACGACGGGCAGTGACTTTCAGTTCATCTCCTTTTCCCTGCTAGCCTGCTTCGGCTTAGGGATCATTATAACGACGCTTAGCTCGTGGTTGCTCAAAATGTTTTTCAAACTCAGCCGGGCGTACATCCAATTCAATGCCAAGCTGATTAAGGGGGTTTAAGCCATGCAACGTAAAGTGAAATTCTTCTTGGTAACTGGCTTTATCTGCCTTGCTGTTGGCTTGATTGGTGCTGCCGTTTCCTTCCAATCCTTGGATTTGGACGCAGGCGCTGCGAACATTGATATTGAGAAAAAGATTGCCGCCGCCAGTATCGATACCCTGATCATTGAAAATGATATTTCTGGTGTTACGTTCGTTCGAAGCGATTCCGATGAAATTAGCGTGCATTTGAAAGGTGCCTCCCTCGACAAGGATGCGAAGAACTGCACCGTCGAAGCAACGACAGAAGGATCTAATGTGTGGCGAGTCGATGTGTGCAAGAACAATAAAAATCGCGTCCATTTTGGCTTTGATCTTACTCAGCTAAAAAGCTTACTAAGCGGTCAACGTTTCGGTCTGCGTACGGAAGTTAGCCTCCCAGATAAGCTGTTTAAGGCGGTTACGGTTTCGACAGATACAGGAGGCATTACCTTCAAAGATGTGAAAGCTGAAAAGCTCACCGCAACGACGGATACGGGTAGTATCACAATTGACCATTATGAAGGCAAGCAACTCACACTTCAAACCGACACTGGCGGCGTACACGTAAACGATGGGCAAGGTAATATAAAAATCAAAACCGATACAGGTGGTATCACGGCATCTCTTCGTGATGTTGGTGATACAGTTTCACTGCAAGCCGACACAGGCAGCATTCGCCTTCAGGTAGACCCTTCTATTACGGATACCAGCTTTGATCTAAGCTCAGATACAGGAAGCGCCAGCCTTCAAATCCCAGGCGTGACGGTTGAAAAGACAGGTCATAATTCGGCTAAAGGCTCCATCGGCACTGGCAGCAAAAAAATCACAGCACGCACAGATACAGGTTATGTCGAGGTGAAAACGCGCTAGAGAAACTAGTTCGTGAGGATCTCAAAAGAAAAAACGGCTTCATTCGCATCGTTGCGAGTGAGCCGTTTTGCTATGTCAAAAAGGTCTGAATTTTATCCAGCAGCCGATTCCAATCGATCGGTTTCGTATCGAAATCATCGCATCCTGCCTCGAAGGCCATCTGCCGATCTGTTGCCATCGCATGAGCCGTGAGCGCGATAATCGGAATACCGCGCGTCTCTGGCGCTGCTTTAAGCAAACGGGTGGCCTGCCACCCGTCCATAACAGGCAAGCTCATATCCATAAGGATAAGGCTCGGCGCTTCCAATCTGGCTGCATCGACGCCTTGCTGACCGTCCACAGCCATGATGACTTCAAAGCCTTTACGCAATAAACGGCGGGATAACATGTCGCGGTTCATTTCGTTATCTTCGACCAATAAAATCTTATGCATCCTCGTTCGCTTCCTCTTTGCTCCGGATATAAGCCTGCCCTTCGTGGCTCGTGTCATGCAGTGAACCTGCCATCAGGCTGCGGATTTCTTGCAGCAGCGTCTCTCGCTTAAAGCTTCCTTTTTGGATAATGTTTTTCACATAGCCGTTCAGCCGCAAACGATCCTCTGACGAAATGTCCTTCGCCGTCACGACAACAATCGGAATCCATCGCCATGCTTCGCGCTTACGCAGCTCCGTCACGAACTCGAAGCCATCCATACCCGGCATCATTAAATCAAGCAGGATCAATTGCGGCAGCGCTTGTGACATCGTGTTCAAGGCTGCGCGCCCATCCTTTGCTTTGGTAACCTTAAAGCCTTCTCTCTCCAACATTTGGGTCATCATATGACTGGTTGTCAGATCATCTTCAATGACGAGGACCGCGTTATTTTGCCGTTCAGGGATGTGCTTATCCAACACAGAAATCAACTTCTCGATATACACCGGCTTTGTCAAAAACTCTGCCGCACCAAGAGAATAACCCATATTCTTATCATCGGTCATCGACATCATGATAACGGGAATGCCGGAGAGCACCGGATCATTCTTGAGCGTGGTCAGAACAGCCCAGCCGTCCATACCCGGCATGAGTACATCCAAAGAGATCAATGTCGGGCGCAGCTCTCTGGCGAGTCGAATGCCTTCTTCCCCATTTTGAGCCAGAGCAACGGTACAGCCTTCTTTACTCAGGAAACGCTGCATTAACTGCAGCACAGCAGGGTCATCATCAATGACCAAAACCGTACGGTTCATCTCTACTGTGGCTGGATCACTTTCCATGGGAGCCGTGTCATTGCTCTCCTCTGTTCGTTGTTCCTGCAAGGGTAACCATGCCGTAAACGTGGTACCTTTCCCATAGACACTATCGACAGTTATATGACCGCCCATCATTTGACACAGCCTCTGAGAGATCGCAAGTCCAAGCCCTGTGCCGCCGTACTTCCTCGTGGTTGAAGAATCCGCCTGCTTAAACGCTTGAAACAAATGAGCCATTTGCTCAGATGTCATACCGATACCGGTATCGCGAATGCTAAAGCTAATGCCAGATTGCCGATTGACCATTTCATAGCCAGCGGTAAGCCAGATCGTTCCATCTTTCGTAAACTTGCCAGCATTGCTCAACAAATTGAACAGCACCTGCATCAGCTTCGTAATGTCCGTTCTTATCTCTCCCTCAGGGAAGACGAGCTCCAAACGATTACCCCCAGACTCCACGAGTGGAGTGACCGTCGTCAGTACATCGCGAATCAACGTTGGAATATCACACACTTCCAAATATAGATCCATCTTACCCGCTTCGATCTTAGACAGATCCAGAATGTCATTGATCAGGGTTAATAGATGCTTGCCAGCGTTATGAATCTTACTCAAATCGTCTGCAAAAGCCGGCTCATTCATATCTTCCGCATCTTCCTTGAGCATCTCGCTATATCCAATGATGGCGTTCAGCGGTGTTCGCAGCTCATGGCTCATATTCGCAAGAAACTGGCTTTTGATCTGGTTGGCTTCAATCGCTTCATCGCGCGCTTTGGATAGCTCTGCCGTCCGTTCTTTCACTAATTCTTCCAGCCCATCGTTTAACTGTCGCAGCTCTTGATTCACGTAATATATTTCCCGCGTTTTCTGCTCGGCAATTAATT
This sequence comes from Paenibacillus pectinilyticus, assembly GCF_001700435.1. Lineage (GTDB taxonomy): Bacteria > Bacillota > Bacilli > Paenibacillales > NBRC-103111 > Paenibacillus_E > Paenibacillus_E pectinilyticus. Next base: position 142,381 of record NZ_LYPC01000025.1, on the reverse strand, counting down.
CGGCTTCCTTCCGCGCCTTCTTCTCCCGTGCCAGCTGCCTGCGAAGTACATCTATTTCTTGCACTTCTTCCATCTATTTCACGTCCGCACTCGTTAGGATAAACCGGGCTGCGGTTCCTTCCTCCAAATTCTCGCGCACCATGGTAATTGGCTCGCCATAATACTGAATGCACCCATTGATCAGCCCTTCAGCCAGATCTGCAAAAGGCCGTGAAGACCGATACGTCATGATGAGCGTTCCAGCTACCGATGTATCATATTCGAATGCAGGCAGCTCCGCGCCAGGGTAAAGTTTACGAACCTCTACGTGAATGTAACTGTCTACTTTTTTCAAAAAGCTGAATACTGTGCTGTTCTCTTGCAGAAATTGCGGGTGGAGTTCAATGAGCTGTGTGAATAAATATTCACCGAAAGTAATGATCAAGTCTGTCACGGGAATGCTTGTCCGTTGGCTTAGCTGTACGATGAGCTGAATCATTTCATGATGATCATAGGTACCTACTGAGGTATAACTACCGCCTGAAGGCAGGTCAGAGCTTTCTATGATGTGATCCACAACACCAAGAGAAAATTTATTTTCGACCATTTCGAGAAAAGAGGTAAATACCATGCCTTTCATACCAACACGCTCCCATTTCTATTTTGAAATCATGTTCTCTTGAATGATATTCAGGAAAGCATCCACAACTCGGGGGTCAAAATGAAGGCCCCGCTGCTTCTGAATTTCCGTCAACGCTTCCTCTGTCGTCCACGCTCGTTTATAAGGCCGTTCATGCGTCAACGCATCATAGAAGTCAGCGATGGCCACAATGCGACCTGCCAGTGGAATATCTTCGCCACTCAGTCCGTTCGGGTACCCGGTGCCATCCCATTTCTCATGGTGTGTCAAAGCAATCGTATGCGCCAATTGTAGATCAGGGAACTGACTCCCTTCAAGAATGCTAGCCCCGATCGTGGTGTGCGTCTTCATGTGCTCGAATTCTTCTGGCGTGAACCTGCCCGGTTTCAATAAAATATCATCCGGAATGCCGAGCTTCCCCAAATCATGTAAAGGCGTGGCCCGCTCGATGAGCTCTGCCTCATGCTCTGGCAGCCCTAGTGACACAGCAATTGCCTTCGCCATTTGACCTACACGCTGCGTGTGCTGTCCCGTCTGATCATCTCGAAATTCAGAGGTACGCCCCAGTAATTGCAAGATTTCCAGCTTGGCCTTCTCCAGCTTAGCTGTCCGTTCCTGTACGCGCTGCTCTAAGAGTTGATTCTGCTCTTGCATCTGCTTGTGATAGAAGCGTGTCTTCAGTAAGTTATTGATTCGTAACACGACTTCCGATTTATCCAAAGGCTTCGTAAGAAAATCATGCGCGCCCAGATGCAGCGCTTCCTTCTTAGCCTCCTGCGTGACATCGGCTGTTAGTACTAAGATCGGTAGAAAGTGACTCTCCTCCACCCGCTCCCGGAGCAGCTTCAGCGCTGCGAATCCATCCATTTCAGGCATATGTAAATCTAGTAAAATGATATCCGGCTTAACCTCGTAAAAAAGCGACTCTAGTTGTTTGGGATCCGTTGTGCAGGTTAAATTCACAAAACCCGCACGACTCAGTATTCGCTCTAACAAGCTGATATTGTATTCTTGATCGTCGATAATTAGAAAATTAGCGCTTTGCAGCCAACCTTTTTCCATCTCTGCACCTCATTCCAATCCTTGCTCTTAACGCGTCTTGTATATGTAGTATTTTACCATATATATCATGCTGCGTGATGTTGAAATGTCGATTTGCGGTAATAAAATAGACGAAAACAAACGTAATCTTACTTAAATTGTAATATTTTGTCGAACGCACCCGAATACGACAAAAAAGCTCTACCCACACATCTTAGAGATGATGGGAAGAGCTTCTTCTTGGAGTAATTATCTATGCCAATATCATATAACCTATTTACTTTTTTCTAAAAAGTCCTGCAGCCACGCCTGCGATTCTGCCAGCACTTGCTCCGCACGGCCTATGGCCTCGCTCACTTGATTGCTCGCTGTACCGCCGTAGACATTACGCGCATTCACGACTTGCTCAGGTTGAAGTACCGCATAAATATCGGACTCGAACAGCGTGGAGAACGTTTTGAACTCCTCGATGCTCATATCGAGCAGGTATTTTTTGTTCTGGATGCAATACAGAACCGTCTTGCCGATGACTTCGTGCGCTTGGCGGAACGGAAGACCTTTGTTCACCAGGTAGTCCGCGATATCCGTCGCGTTCGAGAAATCCTGGTTCACGGCTTGGCGCATGCGCTCCGTGTTCACTTTCATCGTGGACACCATCGGTGCAAACAATTGCAGCGCACCTTGCAGGGTACGGACCGTATCAAACATGCCTTCTTTGTCTTCCTGCATGTCCTTGTTGTACGCCAACGGCAGCGACTTAAGTACGGTCATCAGACCGAACAAGTTGCCATAGACGCGGCCTGTCTTACCACGGACGAGCTCCGCTACGTCCGGGTTCTTCTTCTGCGGCATGATCGAGCTGCCGGTACAGAACGCATCATCGAGTTCGATGAACGCGAACTCGGTCGAAGACCAGAGCACCATTTCCTCGCTGAAGCGAGAAAGGTGCATCATGATCATGGACGCGTTCGAGAGGAACTCCAGGATGAAATCGCGGTCGCTGACCGCGTCTAAGGAGTTCTCGTACACGCGTCCGAACCCGAGCTGCTCCGCCACGAAATGGCGGTCGATCGGGAAGGTCGTGCCCGCGAGCGCGCCAGCGCCGAGCGGCAGCATGTCTACGCGCTTGTAGCTGTCCTGCAAGCGCTCAAGGTCACGCTGGAACATGCTGACGTAGGCCATCAGATGGTGCGCGAACAAGATTGGCTGTGCACGCTGCAGATGCGTATACCCTGGGATAATCGTATCGAGATTAGCCTTTGCCTTCTCAAGCAGCGCTTCTTGCAGCTTGATCAGCAAGCCAACGAACTCAACCACGCGCTTGCGCAGGTAGAGATGCATGTCTGTCGCTACCTGATCGTTACGGCTGCGACCCGTGTGCAGCTTACCGCCAACAGGTCCGATCAGGTCAATCAGGGTTTTCTCGATATTCATATGAATATCTTCATTCTGAATCGTGTACTCTAGCTCGCCACGGCGAATCATAGCTTGTACTTGCAGCAAGCCGTCTTTAATTTTCTCCACATCATCTGCAGGAAGAATCCCACATTTGCCCAGCATCGTCACGTGCGCCAAGCTGCCTTCAATATCTTCCTCGGCAAGCTCTTTGTCGAATGTAATGGATGCGGTATATTCTTCGACCAATTGGTCGGTTTGTTTTGTGAAACGTCCACCCCAAAGCTTAGACACCGTGCATGACCCCTCTCGTATTAACCTACCTCACAGCTGTCGACTATAAGTCAGGCTTATGAGCAAATAAACACTTTCAACATGCTTATCAGACACCTCAACCACACAGATAAAACAAATTCTCTGCCGTCCTTCTTGAACGGACCCTTTTGTCCAGCTATATAGTGACGTATCCTGTGAAACATCTTTATTCTTTATTTGGACAGCCCAAAGGCTTTCCACGAAGGGAAAGCCCACGGCTGAGCAGCTATACAATTACTTTTTCGCGTTTTGTTCCACGCCGGAACCGACTTTCAAGCGCAGCGCATTCAAGCGGATAAAGCCTGTTGCATCGCCTTGATCGTAAGCCTTCGTTGGATCAGCTTCCATTGTTGCGATATCCGGGTTGTATAGGGATACTGGGCTTTTCACGCCAGCGCCCATTACGTTACCTTTGTACAGTTTCAAACGAACCGTACCCGATACGTTCTTTTGGCTCTCGGACACAAGCGCTTGAATTGCTAGACGCTCAGGCGCAAACCAGAAGCCGTTGTATACAAGGGATGCATATTTCGTGATTAAAGAATCACGAAGGTGCATAACGTCGCGGTCCATCGTGAGGGATTCCATTTTACGGTGAGCGGTGAAAAGAATTGTACCGCCCGGAGTCTCGTACACGCCGCGGCTCTTCATGCCGACGAAACGGTTCTCAACCATGTCTACACGGCCAATCCCGTGTTTGCCACCGATCTCGTTCAATGTTTCCATCACTTCTAGTGGGGAAAGCTTCGTTCCGTTGATCGCTACGCAATCACCAGCCGCGAACTCAAGCTCGATGTACTCCGCTTGATCTGGTGCATCTTCTGGCGCAACGCTCAGCACGTACATGCCTTTGTTGTCGTCAGCTGCTGCATCGAACCAAGGATCTTCCAACATGCCGCTCTCGAAGGAGATATGCAGCAAGTTGCGGTCAGTCGAATAAGGCTTCGCTGCGGATGCCGTTACCGGAATGTTATGCTTCTCCGCGTAAGCGATCATCTCTGCGCGCCCTGGGAACTCCTCGCGGAACTGCTCCAAACGCCAAGGCGCGATTACGGACAGCTCAGGCGCAAGCGCCGCTGCTGTAAGTTCGAAACGCACTTGGTCGTTCCCTTTACCCGTTGCACCGTGTGCAATGGCTGTTGCGCCTTCAGCGCGAGCGATCTCAACCATACGCTTCGCGATCAAAGGACGCGCAATGCTCGTGCCGAGCAGGTATTGCCCTTCATAGAGCGCACCCGCTTGGAACATCGGGTTGATGAAATCTTTCGCGAACTCAGCGCGAAGGTCGTCGATGTAGATTTTGGAAGCGCCGGTTGCAAGGGCTTTTTCTTCCAAGCCGTCCAACTCATCCTTTTGCCCAATATCCGCTGTGAATGCAATGATTTCTGCGTCGTAAGTTTCTTTTAACCATTTGAGGATAACTGATGTATCCAAGCCGCCTGAATAAGCGAGTACGATTTTTTCCTTAGCCATGTCTACTCTTCGCTCCGTTTCTACACTCTCAATTGAAATTTATATCATTGTCGCGGCCATGATGGCCTTTTGCGCATGAAGACGATTCTCTGCTTGGTCGAAAATAATGGAATGCGCGCCGTCTATGACGCCTTCGCTCACTTCTTCCCCGCGGTGTGCAGGCAAGCAGTGCATGAATAGGTAATCCTGCTTCGCATATTTCACCAAAGCTTCATTGACTTGATAGTTTTTGAACGCGATTTCCCGCTCTTTCTGCTCCGCTTCTTGCCCCATGCTCGCCCATACATCGGTATAGATGATGTCGGCATTTTCAATCGCTTCGCGCGGATCACGCGTAACAAGCAGGCTTCCGCCTGTTTCAGCCGCATTTTCCTTGGATTGACGAATCACTTCTTTCCCAGCCTCATAGCCCTCTGGCGAAGCAATCGCGAAATCCATCCCAAGCTTGCTAGCTCCCATCATCAGGGAGTGTACCATGTTGTTGCCATCGCCGATATAAGCGACTTTGATGCCTTTCAAGCGGCCTTTTTTCTCCAAAACGGTCTGATAATCAGCCATTACTTGGCAAGGGTGTGCATGGTCAGTCAAGCCGTTAATGACAGGCACTGTCGCTCCGCGCGCCAAGTCGATCACCTTGCGGTGCTCGTAAGTACGAATCATGATTCCGTCTAAGTAACGGGAAAGGGTTTGAGCGGTATCCCATACCGTCTCTCCGCGGCCCAGCTGTAAATCATTTTTGCTCAGGAACAGCGCTTGCCCGCCTAATTGGTACATCCCCACTTCGAAGGAAACACGCGTACGCGTGGAGGACTTCTCGAAAATCATGCCCAGCGTTTTGCCCGCTAGCACAGCATGCGGCTCTCTCGCCTTCTGCTTGCGTTTCAACTCAATCGCATATTGAATCAGGTATTCCAATTCTTCTGCTGTATAATCAACCAAAGCAAGAAAATCCTTGCCCTTCAACTGGGCAGCCAGTTCTTCCTTGACCGTGCTATTCATGTGATCCAACCTCTCTACTGTTAACTTCGGTTAGACGCCGCTGATCGTGGATGCCTTCTGGGAGAGGACACCGCACACGACTTCTAACGCCTGATCCAAATCTTCTTGCGGTATCGTTAACGCCGGCACCAAACGAATCACGTTAGGTCCTGCTGGAATAACTAACACGCCTTGCTTGTGGATCTCGCTAATGATTTCGGCACTTGGCTGTGCACATTCAATACCAATGAGCAGGCCAATGCCACGAATGCTTTTCACTAACGGATTGCCCGCCAGCTTGCTTTCCAACTTCTTAACCGTGTACTCACCAAGCTCAGCCGCACGTTCCGATAAGTGGTTATCAAGAATGGTGCTTAACGTCGCATGAGCCGCTGCGGTTGCAATCGGAGTCCCACCGAACGTTGAACCGTGACTGCCTGCGCTGAACGCTTCAGCCAAGTAGCCTTTGCTCAGCATAGCACCAATCGGGAAGCCACCGCCAAGACCTTTGGCCAATGTGAAAATGTCCGGCTCTACGCCATAATGCTCGTAGGCAAATAGTTTACCCGTACGGCCTACACCCGTCTGGATTTCATCCGCGATCAAGAGCAGATTATGCTCTTTGCACAGCTCAGCAAGCTGCTTCACGAATGTTGGATCCGCCGGCAATACACCGCCTTCGCCTTGTACGAATTCCAGCATAACGGCACACGTACGATCGTTCACGAGGCTGCGAACGGACTCGATATCGTTATAGTCCGCATATACGAAGCCTTCAGGAAGCGGAAGGAAACCTTCCTTTACTTTGTCCTGACCGGTAGCGGTTAATGTAGCAATCGTGCGCCCATGGAAGGACATGTTGAACGTGATAATCTCGTAGCGCCCGTTGTTCAGCACTTTTTGCGAGTAGCGGCGTGCGATTTTGATCGCCGCCTCATTCGCTTCCGCACCTGTGGAACAGAAAAACACAGCATCCGCACAGCTATTGTCTGTCAACAAACCAGCCAACTTTTCCTGATTCGGAATATGAAATAAGTTACCCACATGCCAAAGTTGATCCAATTGCTCGATCAATTTCTCTTTAACTCCTTGTGGTGCATGCCCAAGCGCTGCTACAGCGATTCCGCTCATCATGTCGATGTATTCCTTGCCTGTGTCATCCCACAGTCGGCTGCCTTCACCTTTCACTAGCGTAATCGGATATCTGGCGTAGGTTGGAAACAACGAGCTTTTTCCTTGTTCTGTCATGTACATTCCCGTTGCCAAGAACTTATAAAAAGGTATAAAACAAATATTAGATTATAAGTTTTGTTTGCTTCCTGTTTCAATGTGTCCGATTTTGCCAAAGCTACTCTCGTTTGGTATGACACTCCACAGGCGTAAATTCGGATGCAACGCGTCCTACATATTAGCGTTAACAAGTAAGTGTTAGATCGCTAATTGTAACCCGTAATTCGCAAGATTGATCGAAGCATTCAAGTCCCTATCTATACGTAATCCACAAGAGCAGTTGTAAGTTCGCTCAGATAGTTTTAAGTTTTTCTTCAATGCTCCACAACGGGAACATAATTTAGAAGAAGGATACCACCTATCAGCTTCCACAAGTTCAATTCCATACTTCTCACACTTGTAGAATAACTTTACTTTAAAGTCATGCAACTTCTGCTCTGCTATAGCTTTAGATAGATGCTTGTTCTTCATCATTCCGCTTACATTCAAATTTTCAATAACTACCTTCAACGGTTTGGTTTTCACTATTGAATTTGTTACTTGGTGAATTTGATTGTTACGAATGTTAGCTAACTTCCGATGTAGCAAACGTATTTGTTTTTCCTGTTTTATAATGTTGCTCGTCTTGACGAAACGGCTTCCCTCCTTATTATTCTGATATTTACGGGAAACGCTCCGTTGCAACCTGCCAAGGCGTTTCTTTGTCTTGCGTACTGTCTTGGTCTTATTTATGTTTTCATGCTTGATACCATCTGAGCGAACGGCAAATTCCTTTACACCAACGTCAATGCCAAGTACTACATTCGTAAGTTCAACCTTAGTAAGCCTCTCTTCAAATCCCACAGACAAGTACCAGTACTTTCCATCAAAGCTCACTCGCGGCTGAGTGTAATTTGTGTTCATTGGAAGTGATTCCACCGTTTCTACCCAGCCTACTTTCTCAATCAACACAAGATCATCTTTGATTTTCAATTTTACATTGTCATTGTAAAAAGCAGGTTTAGACTTTCGTTTACTCTTAAACTGTGGGAAACTCGCTTGTTTCTTGAAAAAACGTTTAAACGCATCACATGCATCTTTTACTGCTTGCTTTACAACATTATTAGACACTTCATATAGCCAAAAATATTCTTCTGTCTGCTTTAAGACTGTTAGTTCTTTTCTCAATTCTCCATCAAATAAGAATTTTCCACTTTTCTCATAATTTTCTCGCTGTCTTGATAAGGTCCAGTTGTAAGCCCACCTTGCCGTACCAACGGATTTCCAAAGTTGATGCTGTTGTTCTGGCGTTGGCAACAGCCTAACTTTCTTCGCTAGAATCATCAACAAGCAACTCCTTTATGGGGGATTACCGTACAATGCGCGTGCCAATGCCCTCGCCTTTCAAAACCTTGCTCAACACGTTCGGTTCCGAACCATTCACGATAACCACTTCTTGCACTTGCCCTTGTATACAAGCAATCGCTGCACGAACCTTCGGGATCATGCCGCCATAGATGTCGCCACTTGTGATCATTTCTTCAATCTCTGCTACGCTGACGACAGGGAGCACTTGCTTCTCGCCATCCACGACCTTCATGATGCCGGGAACGTCTGTCACAACAACCATCTGCTCCACACCGAGGAGGTGAGAAGCTACAGCGCCAGCCGCCGTATCGGCGTTAATATTGTACCGTTGTCCGCCATCTGCGCCAAGACCAACCGGCGCAATAACCGGAATGTAGCCCATGCCAACAATGCCTTGAATCAGCTCCGCGTTCACCTTCGTCACATCGCCTACAAGACCAACTTCATGACTGTTTGCTACAGGCTTCGCTTCGATCAAATGTCCATCCACACCGGACAAACCAAGTGCTTTCGCACCCGTTAGCTGAATCCGGCGTACGATTTCTTTATTAATCTGACCGGATAGCACCATCTCGACCACGTCGAGCACCGCCTCCGAAGTTACGCGCAAGCCATTCACGAAACCAGACTCAATGCCTAACTTCCCTAACGTGTCCGATATCGCAGGACCGCCGCCATGCACGATCACGGTGACGATGCCTTCCTCCTGAAGCTGACGCATATCTTCAAAAAAACTTGTGGGCAGCGCCGCAAGCGTGCTGCCTCCGCATTTCATCACAAAGCAATTGTTCTTCACTGCTGTTTTCCCCCTTACGTCCGATATGCCGCATTGATGCGCACATAATCATAGGTCAAATCGCAGCCCCAGCCCGTTGCTTTGCCTTCGCCCATATGTAAATTCACGTGAATTTGAATCGTATCTGTTTTCAAATAAGCCAGTGCCGCTTCCTCGTCGAACTTCACGGGACGCGACTGCTCCAAAACTGCGATATCGCCCAGGCGAATATCGACCGTGTTCACGTTCACCGGCTGCCCGGAGTAACCGACAGCCGCAATGATCCGGCCCCAGTTCGCGTCAGCACCGTATACAGCTGATTTCACGAGGCTCGATCCGATGATCGACTTCACGATCTTACGCGCTGCATCGTCGCTCTCCGCGCCGATAACCGTCGTCTCGATCAGCTTCGTCGCGCCTTCGCCGTCGCGAGCAATCGCTTTGGCGAGGTATTCGCCAACGTATTGGAACCCTGCCGCGAAAGCTTCCCAATCCGGGTGCCCCGGATGCAAGGATTCGCCGCCAGCAAGCCCGCTTGCCATCACCACGACCATGTCGTTGGTGCTTGTATCTCCGTCAACAGTGATCATGTTGAACGTGTTATCTGTAATCCTGCTTAGCAACAACTGCAGGTATTCGCTCTCAATCGCAACGTCGGTTGTCATGAAACCGAGCATCGTCGCCATGTTCGGGTGAATCATCCCCGAACCTTTGGCCGCTCCGGCAATGTGCACCTCTTTGCCGCCAACTACAACACGGACGCACGTCATCTTCTGCACGAGATCCGTTGTCAGGATCGACTGGCAGAAGTCTTCGCCGCCGTCCAGCTTTAACTTCGCAGGCAGTTGCTCGATGCCGCTCAGCACTTTGCCCATCGGCAGAAGCTCGCCGATGACGCCTGTGCTCGTCACGCCGACGTGGTGCTCTTCCACGCCAAGTGCCTTCGCACTTGCCGCGCGCATCGCGCGAGCGTCGTCTTCGCCTTGCTGGCCCGTGCACGCGTTGGCGTTGCCGCTGTTCACGATCATCGCCTGCAGCTTGCCGCTGTGGGCGATGCTTTCTTGCGTCACGCGCAGTGGCGCCGCTTGGAACGCATTCAGCGTGTACACGCCTGCCGCTGATGCTGGTACATCACAAAGGATCGCGCCAAGATCGTAGCGCTCCGTTTTCTTTAATCCGCAGTGCAGTCCGCCTGCACGAAAGCCCTTCGGTGTTGTTACTGTGCCCTCTGGCACAACAGTAAAGCTAACTTGATCCGACATGGTCGTTCTCTCACCTATCCTTATCTTCTAATTATGGATATACCGGTGCGAACAACAAACCTGTCGTCTCGTCCCAGCCTTGCATAATATTTAAATTCTGAATCGCTTGGCCTGCAGCGCCTTTCACGACATTGTCGATGACCGACACGATCGTTACACGCTTTGTGCGCTCATCCACAGCGAAGCCGATATCGCAGTAATTCGAGCCTGTTACTTCTTTCGTTGAAGGATATTTCCCTAGCGGGCGAATCCGCACGAATTTGCGGCCTTCATAGTACTGGCGATACTTCTCGATGAACTCCTCAGCCGTATGCTCACCCGTTAGCGTTGCATACATCGTCGCCATAATCCCACGCGTCATTGGCACAAGGTGCGTCGTGAACGTCGTCACAACCGGTTTCCCTGCAATGCGGCTCAGCGCTTGCTCAATTTCCGGGATGTGTTGGTGCTTATTTATTTTGTAAGCCGAGAAATTCTCATTCACTTCGGAGTAGTGCGCGCCTAAGCTCAAACCACGACCCGAACCGGATACACCGGATTTGGCATCAATAATAATCGTCGACGGATCGATCCATCCCGCTTCAACCGCAGGAATAAGACCTAGCAACGATGCTGTTGGATAACAGCCTGGGTTAGCGATCAGATCGCTGCCCTTTACTTCGTCGCCGAACACTTCGGAAAGACCATAGATCGAACGAGCCAAAGCTTCTTCCGAAGCGGCAGGTTTTTTGTACCATTTTTCATAGTCGCTAGCGGACTTCAATCTCAAATCCCCCGAAATATCAATAACTTTCAGGCCCGCAGCCAATAGCTTAGGTGAAAGTTCTGCACTTACGCCAGCTGGTGTTGCCAAGAACACAACGTCTGCTTTGCCAGCAATCAGCTCAACATCGAGGACATCAAGGATATCCACAACGATTTCCTGCAAATGTGGAAAATGCTCCGCCAAAGGCGCTCCCGCATTCGATGTTGATATCACGGATGTGATGTGAACGAGTGGATGCGCCTGCAAAAGACGAATCAACTCCGCACCACCGTATCCTGTAGCTCCAATAATAGCCGCTCTTATACTTTGATTCATATCCATGCCCTCCCGATGTTCCGAAAATATATGTATTATTATACATTCGTATACATAATAATTCAACGAATTTTTTTGCAAGTCGCGTGCGGCCAAAATCGCTTCCCAGCAAGTCATTTCAAGGCTTTTATCCGCATAAATCGACGAATTTATAGTTATCTGAATAGTCAGACTACATTGTCTTATATACACAATATGCATCAATTTTACGCAAGACGTGCATAAAAGTGTAGTAAGCACTTCCGCATCCACTTCAGCTCAACTTCATCATTATCCCAAATTCAAGAGTGCGAAGGCAAATTCTGTTAGTACCTTTCTAGTTATGCACATACGAATGTGCGCAGTGTGGATAAATTAGGAGATTATGCACACTTTGCCAACAACTTATCCACAATTTGAAAAACCATCAGGAAAAAGTGCTCCCAATGGTCTTATAAGTTCTTCTGATTTTGGATTCTCACTAACCAATCCCAGCCGCTCGTGCCCCTAACTTCTGACTCCTTGCCCCTGCTCTTAAAAACTCCAACCAACCCGTATCACGCGTGACGCTTGAACCCTTCGCCCAACACCTCATTCGTTTCGCTCAAAATAACAAAAGCCTGCGGATCCACCGATTGCACCAGTGTTTTCAACCGACTAACTTCATTCTGCTTCACGACCACCATCATGACGGTACGAGATTCCCCCGTAAACCCGCCAGATCCGCTAAGTTCCGTTAAGCCGCGATCCAAATCGTATAAAATCGCCTTACGAATGGCATCCGTATGATCTGAAATAATAAAGGCCACCTTCGCATAATTGAAGCCGAGCTGTACGATATCGATGGTCTTCGTCGTGACAAATAAGCCGATCATCCCGTATAGGGCATTCTCTGGTGTGAACACCAGTGCGGATGAGATAATCACCAACCCGTCGAACACGGCTACAGAGAAGCCAAGACTCAAGCCCGAATACTTGTGCAGCAACTGAGCAGCAAGCCCTAATCCACCTGTGGATCCCCGCCCTTTGAAGACGACACCTAGACCGAGGCCAACGCCCATTCCCCCATATACAGCAGCTAGCAGTGGATTATGGGTAGGTACGCCCAAGTGGCTGGTGACCAATACACAGAATGGGAAAATAATCGACCCCACAATGGCCTTAATGCCAAATTTCCCTCCGAGCAGCCACAACGCTAATAGTAAAATCGGAATGTTCAGCGCCCACTGCGTGTACGCTGGCGTTATTTTCGCCACTTGCTGCACGATCGTGGATATCCCTGAAACACCGCCCGTCGCAATTTGGTTCGGGTTCAAAAAACTATTAAAACTTGCTGCCATGATCAGCGATCCGACCAGCAGCAATATGTATTCGAATACGGTATGTGTCGGGCTTCCGATCCGTATGCGTGGTTCTTTTCTGGACACGAGTGGTCCTCCTTCGTTCGTTTACATGAAAAATCCTACACCCATTAGGTGTAGGATCAACGTTTATGACGTGATACATGCATGGGGCCTGCAAATCAGCTTGCCCGGCATGCATGATTTCGTTGGTAGTATAAGCTAACGTTACTCAGGCTTACGAATTTGGTGACGCAGATACGCATCAATGAAGGTGTCGAGGTCGCCGTCCATGACGGCTCCAACGTTCCCCGTCTCCGCCGAAGTTCTATGATCCTTCACCATGCTGTAAGGATGGAAAACGTAGGAGCGAATCTGGCTGCCCCACGCAATATCAGACTGCTCGCCGCGAATCTCGGCCAGGTGCTTCAATTGCTCTTCGATCTTCCGCTCATAGAGCTTGGAGCGAAGCATCTTCATCGCTTTCTCGCGGTTCTTGATCTGCGAGCGCTCTTGCTGACAGCTCACCACGACACCAGTCGGAATGTGCGTAATCCGCACAGCCGAGTCCGTGGTGTTGATGTGCTGACCGCCGGCGCCGCTCGCGCGGTACGTATCGATCTTGAGATCCTCGGAGCGGATCTCACCTACGTCAGTGTCGTCTTCGATCTCTGGCATGACGTCACATGATGCAAAAGACGTGTGACGACGGCCAGAGGCGTCGAACGGCGAGATCCGAACGAGTCGATGCACGCCCTTCTCGGCCTTCAAATAGCCATAGGCATTGAAGCCTGTGATCTGCAGCGTGACACTCTTCACGCCGGCTTCGTCGCCCGGCAAATAGTCGAGCACCTCGACTTTGTAGCCCCGCTTCTCCGCCCAGCGGCGGTACATGCGCAGCAGCATCTCGGCCCAGTCCTGCGACTCAGTGCCGCCAGCACCTGGGTGCAGCTCAAGGATCGCATTCAGCCGGTCATACGGCTGATTAAGCAATAGACCCAGCTCGAAGGACTCGAGCTTCTTCACTAGAGCCGCAATGCCGGTCTCGATGTCTTTCACGAGTTCCGCATCGTTCTCCTCTTCCTCGAGCTCAACCATGACCTGAAGGTCATCGAATGCGTTCGAGAAGCCTTGGAACTCCTCAACGACGCTCTTAATGACGTTGAGGTCCGCGATCGTCTTCTGGGCGCGTTCGTTATCGTCCCAGAAGTCCGGCGCTCCCATTTTTTCCTCGAAGTCGCCAATCGCTTCTAGCTTATGATCTAAGTCAAAGAGACCCCCGTAATTCGGTTAGTCGCTTTGCTGTTTCTCTTAAGTCTTGCTTTACTTCTGGTTCTAGCATGTCTTACACCTCTTTATTCTGCTTGTACCTAGACCCTGAGCTGTTAAGCGATCTTACATCCCTTGTCCGTGGCACTGCTTGAATTTCTTCCCGCTGCCGCATGGGCATGGGTCGTTACGTCCGATACGCTGCTCATCGCCGCGTACGACCGGCTTTTTACCGCCTGCTTCATTCTTCGTGTCGACAGCCTGACCTTCCGCCACCGCTTGGCGCTCCAGGTTGCTCTGTACATGTGCTTTCATGATGTACATCGCTACTTCTTCACGAATGTTATCGATCATCTCTTGGAACATCTCGAAGCCTTCGAATTGGTACTCACGAAGCGGATCTGTACCGCCGTATGCACGAAGGTGAATACCTTGGCGCAGTTGGTCCATCGCATCGATGTGATCCATCCATTTGCTATCAACCGCACGAAGAGCTACGACTTTTTCAAATTCACGCATGAATTCTGTGCTAATCTCGGATTCACGCTCGTCGTAACGTTTGCTCACCAGCTCTTTGATCTGCTCGATGATCTCATCTTGCTCTTTGCCCCACAGATCTTGATCCGTGATTTGAGCTTCCTCATGCAACAAATTGTTGTTCACGAAGTTAGCCACTTCATGCAGTTCCCACTCTTCCGGAATTTGTTCTTCTGGACAGTGTGCTTTCACAATGCGCTCGATTACGGCACTGATCATACCCTCAATCACTTCACGGATATTCTCAGACTCCAGCAGCTCGCGGCGCTGTTTATATATAATTTCACGTTGTTGATTCATAACATCATCATATTGCAGGACGACTTTACGCACGTCAAAGTTGTTACCCTCAACGCGTTTTTGTGCGGATTCCACAGCACGAGAAATCAACTTACTTTCAATCGGCTGATCCTCTTCCATACCAAGACGGTCCATCATCGCCATAATATTTTCAGCGCCAAAACGTTTCATCAATTCGTCCTCTAAAGAGAGGTAGAACTGGGAGGAACCAGGGTCACCTTGACGTCCTGCACGCCCGCGCAGCTGATTATCAATCCGTCTGCTTTCGTGACGTTCTGTACCTATGATATGCAAACCGCCCGCATCATGTACGCCTTCGCCGAGTACGATGTCCGTACCACGACCTGCCATATTCGTTGCAATCGTCACCGATCCAGGCTGACCTGCACGAGAAACGATTTCCGCTTCTTCCGCATGATACTTGGCATTCAATACTTTATGTTGAACGCCTTTCTTCTTCAACAACTCTGAAAGCCGCTCTGAGTTCTCAATCGATACGGTACCGACCAGAACAGGCTGATTCAGCTTATGACGCTCTACGATTTGCTCAACGACCGCTCTGAACTTACCGTTCTCCGACTTGTACACAACATCCGGCAAATCCTTACGGATCATTGGACGGTTCGTAGGTACGATAATAACTTCAAGGCCGTAAATTTTCTTAAGCTCTTCCTCTTCCGTCTTCGCCGTTCCTGTCATACCCGCCAGCTTGCGGTACATCCGGAAGTAGTTCTGGAACGTAATCGTAGCAAGTGTCATGCTCTCATTCTGAACTTCTAATTGCTCTTTGGCCTCAATAGCTTGGTGCAACCCATCACTATAGCGACGACCTGTCATAATACGGCCTGTAAATTCATCAACGATCATAACTTCTTCATCTTGAACTACGTAATCCACATCACGTTTCATAATGCAACGCGCTTTGAGCGCTTGTGTGATGTGATGGTTGATCGTTACATTTTGATGATCAAATAAGTTCTCAATACCAAAAGCTCGCTCAGCCTTCGCAACGCCTTCTTCTGTCAGCGCCACGGATCGTACTTTAATATCAATCGTGTAGTCTTCTTCTTCCGTCAGCTTCGCCACAAAGCGGTCTGCTGAGAAGTAAAGATCTGTCGATTTCGCAGCTTGTCCTGAAATAATCAATGGAGTTCTTGCTTCATCGACTAGAATGGAGTCAACCTCATCGATAACTGCATAGTAAAGCGGACGTTGAACCATCTGCTCTTTGTACAACACCATGTTGTCACGCAGGTAGTCAAACCCGTACTCATTGTTCGTGCCATACGTAATATCGCAAGCGTAAGCCGCTTGTTTCTCTTCATGCGATAAATCATGCAAGTTAACACCAACCGTCAAGCCGAGGAACTGATAAATTTGACCCATTTCAGCACTATCCCGTTGAGCCAAATAGTCATTGACCGTTACGACGTGCACGCCTCTACCTAGCAAGGCATTCAAATAAACAGGGAGTGTTCCAACGAGTGTTTTCCCTTCCCCTGTTCTCATTTCCGCGATACGGCCTTCGTGCAGCACCATACCCCCAATGAGTTGAACGTCGTAATGACGTTTGCCTAATACACGGATCCCCGCTTCTCTGACAACTGCAAAAGCCTCAGGCAATAAATCATCGATTTCTTCGCCTTTCTCAAGACGTTCTCTGAACTCGATTGTTTTCCCTCTTAACTCTTCATCGGACAGCGGCTTAATGCTTGCTTCTAGCTCGTTGATGTAGTCAACGGCCTTGAGCATCCGTTTAATCTCCCGTTCATTGGAATCACCAAAAATTTTCTTCACTAGTCCTAGCATCGGTGAACCCCTTTCCATTGCTTTCGTATCCTTAAATTGTACCACTTATGACAGTCTTGTCGCAACAAACGAGCGATCTCTTCCTCTTAAAACCAATGGAAATAGGACTTAGCAACCATGTATTCCTGTATTTCTTAGTATGAAAAGGATACGCCTCTAACATGCATACGAGATCCTTAACTTTGTCTGCTATAGGAAAAAGCTTAATTCGATGAAATCGAATTAAGCTCTTGATCATTTTTTGTATAGGAATGTTAATGAATTTGCTAGGCTTATGGGGTATAAGGGCACCTTACATGGCCGGTTCGATCAAACCATACTTGCCGTCATCCCGTTTGTACACGACGTTGACCGTGTCTGTGTCCATATTGGAGAATACGAAGAAGTTATGACCTACCATATTCATTTGGAGAATGGCTTCCTCCACGTCCATCGGCTTCAAATTAAAGCGTTTGTTTCGAACGAGCTCGAAATCCTCTTCTTCTTCCATGTAGCTGGCTGCCGCGGCTTCTACTTTGAATAGATCACGCTTGCCGCCTTCTTGGCGAATCTTACGGTTCGTTCTTGTTTTGTGCTTACGAATTTGACGCTCTAATTTGTCCACAACCAAATCGATGGATGCGTACATGTCTGTGTTGCGTTCCTCTGCTCTCAGCAGCACGCCTGTTAAAGGGATGCTGACCTCAATGGCTTGAAGACCTTTAACCACACTTAGCTTTACTTGTACATCAGATGTAAGGGGAGCTTCAAAATACCTCTCTAGTCTATTCAACTTCTTGTCGACGTAGTCTCTGAGGGCTTCAGTAACTTCAAGGTGTTCTCCGCGAATGCTAATATCCATAGTTAAACATCTCCCTTCCTTCTTACATTATACTACATTCCACTCCATCTTCATAATTCCTTTAAATTCCGAGCTTCTTTTTCGTTACAAAAAAACACCCCAGGAACGATTCCCGAGGTGTGTCTCATTCATTGTGTATGCGATCGGCACAGTTCCCCGTGCCAAATAATTATAGTCTGCTTACGTTAGCAGCTTGTGGTCCGCGAGCGCCTTCCACGATGTCGAATTCAACGGCTTGACCTTCGTCCAGCGTTTTGAATCCTTCGGATTGGATTGCTGAGAAATGTACGAAAACATCCCCGCCATCTTCACGCTCAATGAAACCATAGCCTTTTTCTGCGTTGAACCATTTAACTTTACCTTGCATAACGTACACATTCCTTTCGTTTTAAAAAATATAAATATGAGTCCAAAACAAAATGTAAGCCCTTACTTTTTGACTATAACACCTCTCCGCTTGGCCTGTCAAATTCAAACTTTAAGTAAAATGAATATTTAGAAAATTCACGTATATACAAGCCGTGGATAAGTGCGGAATTTGTAGAATCCTGTCATGACGGGCTTTTTTACATTTTATTAACAAAGTTGTCCACAGGTTTATGCACATTGTCCACAGGTCTGTTGTGGGGTTTTCGGGATAACTCGAAGAGTGCCTTGCTGTTTATTCACATCTGGGTTCCATAACAGATTGTTTATCCACGGAATCCTGTTCTCGCCTGCAGATAACCTGGGATAAATGAAAAAACCTTCTGCCGCGGCAAAAGGTTTCTGTGGATAGAACTATTTCTTCTTATCAAAAAAGTAGCTGTCAGCCGCATACGTGGGGTCATAGGCCGATTTTTGGATACGTGCACGATCCATCTTCTCCATACCGACCGACGCTTCATCCTTCAGCATCTGCATGCGCGCTACAATCCTATCGTCATGCTGAAGAATTTCTTTGATCTGTATCTTTTGCTGATCTGTATATCTCAGGTCCAGTGACTGTAATTGACTAGTTATCTTGCCTCTGCGTTCAACAAAGTCTTCCATCTGGTCGTAGCCCAAGGAATCCAATCGTTCGATCACGTCTAGCGTCATTTGGTGCAATTCATCTAACAAGTTATCCATGAGTAGCGCCAACGGACAGCTTGGCAGCCTGTAGCCACGTTTCCTTCAACTCTTGCAAATAGCCCAGTACTTCCTCTGCCGGTTCCGCTTGCTTCTTCGTGTTGGCTTCCACGAGGCGAAATAAGAAATAGTCATATAAAGGTAGAAGTTGGTCTGCTACAGCTGCTTTCTTATCCAATGTGATAACAAACTCTTGGATAATATCTTGCACCTTAACAAGAAAATGATTCGCATCCTGATAATTCTTCTGGTGGATTGCCTCGATGGCTTGTTTACAAAAACGAATCGCACCATCCGATAGCATGATGAGCAGCTGAGCTGGGCTCGCTGTTTGGATTGAATTTTGCACATATTTATTCTGCTGCGCCGAAATCATTTAAATTACCCCCTAATAATAGCCTTTACTCCATCTAAATCGACTTACGCGCGTTCGTCTACCATAGCCCCAGCAGTTTCCCATACCTTGGCCAAGAAATCAAGTGACTTTTCATTCGGAATTTCGCGGATAACATTACCAGTGTCTTTATCTAATACTTTAACAATAATGTGCTTTGTTGCTTGGTGTATGGAAAAATCTAGCGTAGTAGAGGTTCCTTCCACAGCTTTAATTGCACGTTCAATTGCTTTGACTAGCTGCTGTTCACTGATCGGGATATTCTGACCCTGCGCTTGTGCTTGCTTCAAATCCTTGACACTCTGAATGCTTTCCGAACTTGCCGAACCTGAGACTTTGGGCGTTACAGGAGCCTCGATATTAGTAGGCTTGGGAATATTCCCGACGGGTTGGTTCATACTCAAGTTAATGACCTCCATATTATATACTAGAATCAGAGTGAACTCGAATTATTGACTAGAAGAGTTTTGTGTGAGATAGGCACTTTGTGAATTATATTTATTCATTGCAGTTTCCATAGCAGTAAACTTGGCATAATAGTTCTTCTCTTTGGCATTTAAGCGATCTGTTTCTGTGGATATAAACGTGTTGGTTTGAGTAAGAAGCTTTCCTACAAAACTCTGATCAGTAGGGGCATTAGAGGAAGACCCTGCTTTACTCACTAACTTGGTCATCGCAGATTGAAAATCGTCATACAGCCTAGAAACGACCCCTTGTTTGGCATTCGATGTCGTATCGGTCGAAGTTTGTGAGAACAAGGATTTCACAGCGTCTGGATCAGCCTGAATTGCTGCACGGAGCTTTGTTTCATCAACGTACAATTTACCTTTATCCGCATAACTCGTTGAATTTATACCAATGGATGCTAGTGAATTATAAGTACTTCCATTGTCAACCTTAGATGTCATGTCATTTCTAATTTTGGTAGCTAATTGCTTAAGAATACTGTCATTATTGAATAAACCACTCTTTGCTTTCGTTTCCCATGCTGTAATTTGCGTTTCAGACATGGCTGTTCTTTGGTCATCTGTTAATGGTTGATAATCTTTATAGACGGTCTCGTTAACAGCCGTATTGATTTTAGACAGCATGTCATTATACTTGCTTACAAAATCGGTGATATTTTTAACTTCAGCGTCAATGTCCTTTGTTATGGTAACAGTTTGAGCTGTGGCATTAACATTCTTGAGGGTGTAGTTTACGCCCAGAATTTTTAAACTGTTCGAGGTTGATGTAAGATTTGTACCGTTAAAATTTATTTTGGCATCCTGCGCCACATTGGGATTATTTGGATCTGTAACACCAGTACCTACGAAATTCCCTAAATCTGTTGCCGCGTGTGAAGCTATATCAACTGAGAAAAGGTTTGCTACAGCATCCTTCAATGTTCCTGTACCAGCACTGATCGCGATTGAGCTGGAAGGTCCAGTTGATTTAGACTTGAAACTAATGTCAGTACCATTTGTAGAAATATCGACCAAGTCGGAAAGTTTTGTAGTACCACTCGTAACACTTTTAAGACTGTTTACAACATCGGTTAGCGACTTACCGGTCCAATCTTTCTGTAGTGCTGCTGCAATATTAAAGGCTGTGCCGTCAACCGTAATACTTGCTCCGTCTGTGGCATCACTTGGAGTGTTCATTTTAACTAAACCACTGGACCCTTTAACATAATTAGGATTCGTTGTAACGTTAGTGTCTGGCACACGAGTTGCACTTGTTCTTTGCACTGTTACATAAGCCGCAGAAACCTTACTAAATCCATTTGAATAATCTCCGTCTGCCGAGTTATTAAAACCAAGTGTACTATCCAAAAGGGCTTGGCCTGCTACAAAAGATGCAGTGGATTCAGGTGTAGGCGGAACTTTATCTGGCGTTGCATTAATTGTTAACTTCGTCAAGGAACCTGTGTCTTTCGTTTTCACGATAAATTGCTTAAGAGAAGAATCGTAGACCGCTTTTACCCCAAGGCTATTGCCCGAACTATCTTTTGCCGAGTTTATTTTAGCTAATACGTCTGTGATGGTATCTGTCTTGGCCACAGCAATATCGGCCGAAACTTGGGTACCCGTCGAATTAGTAGCTTTGATAGTAATGGATGTAGCCGTGTCCGTTAAAGCTTTGGTCGTATCAATGTCAACATTAGACTTCATCGTAGCAGACTGTGCAAGATTTGTGACCTTATAACTATAGGTTCCTTCTATAACATCTGACGAAGCTATTCCGCTTAAAGAATTAGAATCCGAAGTAGTGGTTGCAAAGGTATCATAGGATTTCGATAGTTTCATATTAAATAATGTGTTCGTCCGGAACGAAAACATATCTGTATTCCATTGGCGATAGCCATCGCTTTGCCAGGTTAAGGTTTGTAACTTTTGCTTTGACTTAATTAAATTGACACTTTCAGCCGCCATCAACTTCTTCACTAGCGAGTCGGTATCTAACCCCGATACCATGCCACTTATCCGATTTACCGATGTTGTACTCATAGCTCATTCCTCCACTTTCCTCATAAAAATAACAAACTTCCCCGAAAAAGAAATCTCTACTCTATATATCGGATGCAGTAACCCTATTCTTAATAGGGAATCTATAAAGATAACTCCCGTAGTGTCAAAATAAAAAAGTGACTCCTACATTCAGGAGCCACCTTTATTTTAAAATCTTTATTAAACCTTCAGATCGATGCTACCGCCAAGATGCGGCTGTACAAACTGCTGCAGAGCACTCTGGCTAAGCATTTCCGTCATGTTAGTTGCATTTGTTTGAGCCGAATCCATAGCCAACTTCAATACAGACAAACTTGCATTTTGCGCTAGGCTAGATTGGCTCATTACCATTGACATTGCTGCGATATCCATGATGTCTCCTCCTTTCTTCGTAAATCTTCCTTTTAATTTAGCACATCCAACAATAAAAAAGAGACCCTAGATAAACTAGAGTCTCCTTTCTGAAAAAGATTAGCCACGTAGCAATTGAAGTACGCCTTGTGGTTGTTGATTTGCTTGTGCTAACATAGCTTGAGCAGCTTGAGCCAAGATGCCGGACTTGGATTGGTTCATCATTTCTTTCGCCATGTCCACGTCACGGATACGTGATTCGGCAGCTGTCAAGTTTTCATTCGAAGTGTTCAAGTTGTTGATCGTGTGTTCCAAACGGTTTTGCAGAGCACCCAGCTTAGCGCGCTCGGAGGACACGCTCTTAGTTGCATTGTCTATTGCTGTAATTGCATTTTGTGCACCAGCAGCAGTAGAAATGTCTAAACCGGAAATTCCTAGTGCAGCAGAACGCATGTCATTGATACCGAAAGTCAATGTTTGATTTTTATTAGCACCGATTTGGAACGTAATACCGCCGTTTCCAGCTGCAGAAGTTTGAGCATTGCTCAATCCCAAATCAGAAACAGCCGTTTTACCAGTTTGATCTGCCAACGCGATATCACCCGATGGGCTGCTGATACTAAAGCGACCATCATCTGATGCAGATACTGTTACTGCCTGAACAAAACCATCTTGACCTGCCGTTTTACCAGTACTGGTATTGTAAGAAGTAATAGCTGCATTAATTGATGTTTGTAAGGCTGTAGCAGCAGTAGCCATCGTAGCACCGTTTGCAACTGTCAATGCACCGGATTGACCAATCAGTTGACCGCCTAAGGATACATCGAATTTTGTAGCAGCAATAGCTGTACCATTGTATTTGCTAGTACCTACATTAGCTGCTGCTGAAACAGCACCCGCAGTGTCAGATAGGAATGTTGCTCCGACAGAAGTCGCGGCAGCTGCAGTTGTAAGAGTTACCTCAGATTTAGTTCCTGTCGTACCGCTAGTTAAAACCATTTTGTTAGATGAATCCGCATATCCAGTGACATGAGCAATGCTCTTACCGGACTGATCAATAGCTGTATTAACAGCATTTACAATTGTGTCACTAATATGTTTGATTGTATCAGCTGTTGCACCACTTAAATCAGATTGCATCAGAGCTTGATCTGATTTACTCAACAATGTATCCCAGTTAACATCAATTTTTTGACCATCAACTGTAAGTGTATCAATACCCATTGTTGTAGCAGACATATCAGTATTAATTGCTGTACCAGAAGTCATAGCACCTGCAGTCAGTTTAGCTACAATAGAACCAGTTGTGCTATTTAGACCAACAGCTGCACCTGAAGATTTTTGGGAACCATCAAGCAGGTTCTTTGTATTGAATTGAGTCGTATTACCGATACGATCAATTTCATCTTTAAGTTGGCTTACTTCACCTTGCATTGCTTTACGATCATCATCAGTGTTCGTTGCGTTGCCAGATTGTACAGAAAGTTCACGCATGCGTTGCAGAATGTCATGAGTTTCATTCAAAGCACCCTCAGCTGTTTGGATCATGGAGATACCATCTTGAGCGTTACGGGAAGCTTGATCTAAACCGCGGATTTGGCCGCGCATTTTTTCGGAGATTGCTAGACCAGCTGCATCGTCACCTGCACGGTTGATGCGAAGACCGGAAGACAATTTCTCAATGGATTTAGATTGGTTGTCCGTGTTTGTGGACAATTGACGGTAAGTGTTCAAAGCTGTTACGTTGTGATTAATTCTCATTTAAAATTCCTCCTTGAATTGTGTGTTATCCACTTCCATGTGGATTAGCGCTTCTTCCAGGTCGGCCGCCCTTGGAATCGCCTATACTTATATATCGTCAGGCTACTCTTTTTTATGAAGTCCTAATTTACCGAAATTTCGACATATTTCACTTATAACATCATAAAAACGAGCTATTTCTCTGCTATATGGCTTGTTTTCTCTATTTTTCTCATTTTTTGAATAATTCATTGAGATCTTTAAAGTTCGATGCACTACCTAAGGCTTCCTTATTCGCTTGTTGAATCGATAGATAGACCTCTTTACGATACACTTCTACTTGCTTAGGCGCAGAAATCCCAAGACGGATTGTATCTCCTTCTATCCCTAGTACCACAAGTTCAATATGATCGCCAATCATGATGACTTCACCTTTTTTACGCGTAAGAACGAGCATGCCTGTCACCCCTTATTTAGCTTCGGAGGTATCCGAAGGCGCTATTTTATGTTTCGCATGGTACGAAGAATTATGAAGGATGACTTGCTTTCCTACTCTCGTGTTTACGTTTACGATAATAGGAGCTAATAAATTAACGCTGGTATCTTGAATATTTTTATTCACAGTAACAACCGACCAGACAGCCACATCGTCCGTACTTTCAATCTCCATTTCTGTAATGACGCCTTCTGGAATTTCAAAGTCATAATCCGGAAAGAACATAAATGGATTGGTCACGACAAGTGCAATATCGCCATCATCTACGCTTTGTAAAAAGAAAAATGCTGACTCAGCATCAGGTTGTATAAACATATACCTCAGATTGTCCTCGAACCCTGGAATGCCCTGATGGAATGTGAAAATTTCCTGCTCTTCAACTGTTAATTCACCGAATTGTAATGTCGTTAGCAACATATTCTGGCAACTCCCATCCCGTCTTCGTTTTACATACACAAAAAAACTATAGATTATTCAATCTACAGTTCTGACTATACCGCAATTTGCTTAACATTTAAACTTTGGTATCAATTTCTGGCGGAATCATCTCCGCTTTAGGATACTGCTGTACATAGAAAGACACCTTACCAGGCGTATACGAAATTTCCGGGAAATGCGGGGTCACTTCTATGCTAACATGACCTGGGTTAACCTCGATTTCAACCTTATGAGGCGTATAATCCAAATCAACGTTATCATACGAAGCTTCGCCGAGATAGTTCATACTGCTAGGCTCGAATGCTCGCTCCGCCGCCATATCGGCGATCGGATTGCCTCCTTTTTCAATGGCTGCAAGCCGATTACCTTTCGCTACAATACTCGCGATACCCTGTAAAGCAATATCCTTAGATTGGCTATAGATACGATTCATGAAGGTTATATTACTTCCGATTCCTAATGCATCCCATGCCCTGCTTTGATCAATATGAATTTCCCCCTGCGGGGAGCTCATCTCTATCGTCGTGGGCGTTGTATGCATCTCCATCGTCGGCTGGGGCTGGCGAATATCCCACTGTCCGCGCTGAATATCGATCCCCATTTTCGCAGGTTGAATATCAAGTCTAATTGGTGGAATGGCAGACATGATCTAAACCTCCTTATTTGAGGAAATCAACAAGACTTGGACGAATAATCTGAGAGCCCACAGACAAGGAAGCCTCGTACACATTCTGTGCCGTTTTCAGGTTGGTCATCGTTTCCGCAACGTCAGCGTCTTCCACTTTCGTTTGAAGGGACTGGAGGTTAGAGTTGATATCCTCGAGACGGCTTTTCGATAAATCTACACGATTCATCTTGGCGCCAACATCCGAACGAATGCTCAGAAATTTGTCCATTCTTGAATCCAATTGCCCTAAACTATTACTAATTCCTGTAAAGTCACTTGTACTAATCGCCCCAATAAGATCTTGCATAACTTTAAATACATTATCACTCTCCGTCGAGCTACCAAACACCTGAGTCCCCGTCACATTGACAGGCAGTTTCACACCTGCACCAATCTCGAATTGAACAGATGCGTCATCAACATCCACTTGACTCGCATTTGCTTCTGTATAGGGAGCGACATCTGTCATCTGACCATTGAACACGTGCTTGCCATTAAATTCGCTATTACCGAGACTTACTAACTGACTATATAATTGTTTCATTTCACTATTGATAGAGTCTTCAGCTGTTTGAGGATTTGTTCCATTAGCCGCTTGTACGGTTAACTCACGTACTCTCTGAAGAACCTCATTTGTCTTATCTAATGTAGAGTCTGTGTAACTTAACCATGAGGTCGCAGATTCCGTGTTCGCTTGATACTGATCATTCGCCGATAACTCACTGCGATATCTCATAGCAAAGCTAAGTCCAACCGGATCATCCGACGGCTTATTGATTCTTCTTCCTGTTGCAAGCTGATTCTGATAATTATCCATCCGGTTGAGATTCGTACCCAGGTTGCGAAGCATCTGCGTATTAATCATCGTCTGAGTAATTCTAGTTGCCATATCTCCCTCTACCACCTTTCACTCGAAAAATATTATCTACCGACTGTGCCCATGCTGTTAATCACTTTATCTAGCATTTCATCAAAAGTGGTTAGCGCTCTGGCTGCAGCATTATAAGATTGTTGGAATTTAATCATGTTGGCCATCTCTTCATCCAAAGATACGCCGCTAACAGACTGTCTTCTCGAATCTACTTGATCGACTAGCGCTTGTTGATTCGTCGTTTGTCTAGTAGCCTCCTGGGATTGAACCCCAAGTTGTCCAACAATCGCACGTAGGAATTCATCGAATGTACCGTTCGTTAAAAGCGGTGTTCCGTTGGCATTAGGATCAAAGTCAAACTTCTGATTTTGCATACCAGCTAATGCTAAAGCAATATCGTTGTTCCCTCTGACTACTTTAGTCTTGCCATCTGTGTCCACATAGGTACGAGAGGAAGCCGCGATATTGGCTACTTTCTTCACAATGTCAGGATTGACGGTAATACTGTCTGCCGTAAAGTCCGTAGCTCCTTCTTTTAGAGTAAAGAAAGGAATGCCGCTTTTCGGAGGATCTTCGAGTGTATACCCTAATTGGTGCATCCCATTGATGCCGTTCACGATTACTTTGGTATCGGCAGCTAATGTGCCCGAATACGAATTTCCATCTGCGCCTGTGAGTGTCGTACCTGGTGGAATCACTGAGCCTGCAGGCAGCGTAACAGGTACAGCACCTTGTACGAGTGATTTGACCATAGAATCAAATTGGAACTTGTAGCTCGCCACATATTGATCGCGGGAAACAAACATGCCGTAGATCTCACCGCTTTGCAAATCTCCCGAACCCAAACTAGCGCTGAGAGAATCTGGGGTAAGCTCTGTTGACACATTAATTCCGTTTACCAATTCGGTGCTTCCCATCTTCAGCGTATATCCACCACTCGTTTCTGTCGCTGAGACGTTCACAATTTTGGATATATTATCTACGAGCAGATCCCGCTGATCTCTTAGGTCATTGGCGTTATTGCCCAAACCTTCTGTTCGGAAAATCTCTCTATTCAGATTCGCCACTTGCGTCAGCATCGTGTTCACTGAACCAACTTCAACAGAAATATTATCTGTAAGATCATTCTTTAGATCATCCAGTTGTTTCCCTGTATGGTTGAGTGCATCCGTCATCGCCAGAGCCTTCTCCTTAAGAGCAGCACGGGCTGTCAGATTATCCGGCTCCTTACTCACATCCTGCCAAGCACTCCAGAACCCTTCGATAACTTGTCTAACACCCGTATCTGAAGGTTCATTCACGATAGCTTCTAACTTCTCTAACGTATCTTTGCGAGTGTTCCACTCACCTAATGTTTTGTTCTCATCATAAAACTGCGTATCCATAAATTTCTCACGTACACGCTTAATTTGATCAAACTCTACACCTTGCCCCATTTGACCGGGTACGGTGCTTCGTTGCATGCTTGGAGCTTCTAAAGGTGCCGACGCCACGAAGTTTACAACTTGTCTGGAATAGCCTTGTGTATTCGCATTCGAAATATTATGTCCTGTCGTTTGCAGCGCGGCTTGCTGTGCAAACAGACTTCGTTTCGATATTTCGATCCCCGTAAATGTTGATGTCATTTGGAATCTCCCCCATTCTTACTCTGTGCCTCATACTAAGCCCTAGTATCAAAAATCCCTGAACGTATGTCACTCTTTTGCTGCGCAGGATTGCGGTATACGATACTATCATCCGAAGGTCCGAGGACCAGATCGATCGTATAATCAATAAAAGAAAGGGATTGATTGATCAGCTGTTGATTTGTTTTATTCACATCGTGCAATTGACGCAAGACCGGCATTAAGCGGTTATGCGCTTGCAGGAGAGCTTGTTTCTCCTCTGCTTTAAAAATAAGTTTAATAAGATCGCTTACTGTTATCTTAGGATTCGGATTATATCCCCGAGATATTAAGTAGTTGCTTATTTCCAAAAGTCGCTGTTGGTCAAGTTCGACAACTTTCCTTACCAGCTTACTTTCTTTATTTACAATTAAGTTCAGTTTCTCAACATCATTTTTCACAAGTAATTGCGTCTTTTCCTCAGAAAGTACCAATAAGGACTCATGGGTCTCAAGCAGTTGCTCCATGATGTGAATTAGCTCTTGAATTGACACCAGCAGTCACCCTCGTTTTCGTGATTTCGTTCATTACTTTAAATAAGGCAGTAACTTCTCAGCAATTTTCCCAGCTGCCACATGATACGTTCCTGACGCGACAGATGCTTTCAATTGTTCGATGCGTTGGGACTGCTCTTCCGTACGAATGCCTTGAGCACCTAATAATTCCTTCGCTTCAACCGAGATTTCAACTTGATCCTTTGCCTTACCCTTCTTCGCAGCAGCTTGCGCGAAAGTGGCGTCGCCTGTTTTCTTGTACGGATTCACAGCGCCTATGCGCCCATTATCATTAATTTTCATACCGATACACTCCTATGTTCACTGACCTAAAAATAAAAAGCCGATAATCGTTAGAACTATTATCGGCAACTTCTATATGAAACTTTATATCTCTCTAGACCTAATTCGAATTATCGCTTATTTTTGAGTCGATCATGAATGTTATAGGTAACTTTTCCGTCCTGCTGTCTACGTTCTTCATCTCGACGCTCATCTTCCTCGTTATTCCGAACATCCTTAACGAGCTTCTGACGACAAGACTCACAAATCGTGTTCTCACGAATCAACGTCCCACACATCTCACAAGGATAGGACATATTCGGTGCATTATAGATGGAAATACGCCCTTCTCGAATGAACTTAGAGATCTGCTTAATCCCTACTCCCGTCGCTTCGCTTAGTTCATTGATGTTGACTCCCTTATTCTCACGCAGGTACTTCACACATTTCTCGTAATGCAGTTCCTGCTCCTTCATACAATTCGGACAAAGTTCTACGAAGCCCTTTACGAATATCTTCCCACAACGTGGACAATTCGCCACATTCATACCCATTGTATGGCCCCCTTTAGAGTATTCCCAGTTTCCACTTTTTAATTCCAGTTTACCGCAATTCGACAGGTTTTGCCTATCCTTATTTTTAGGGTAATAGCAGGCTAGACCTAATCACCTTGCCCACGTCAGTCCATAAATTTCGACAGGTATCGACATATGCTTTTTTAACGTCATCGCGCATTGATTCATCGTGCTCCCAGTTGTGTACACATCGTCAACGATATAAATGAGTACTTTTGCCCCTAGAGCATCTAAATTGCGTTGCCCTTTGGTATCCATTTCAAAAACGTCAGCAAGATCATCGATCCGTTCATTTCGTTTCTTAAAGCTCTGTTTATCCGTGTGCTTTGCGCGATTCAATAAGTGTACAACCGGGAGACCAACACGCCCGCCTAACTCTATAGCCATTTGCTCCGCTTGATTGAATCCCCGCTCTTGCATGCGACGCTCACTTACAGGCACATAGGTGATGCAGGCTCTCACTTGCTCTAAACCCGCTTGTGATGCTGCTTTCTCCAACTGCAAAAGCTGAAATGCGTGTACCAGCATATGGCCTAAGACTCTCTTCAACCGCTCATCTCCGCGATATTTGTAACGCGCCAAAAGTTCCTTCATCGTATCCTCGTAATGGACGGCACTACGGCTTCTAGTAAAGTGGGTATGCGGCTTCCGCCTGCAATCTGGACAATACGCCCCTCGCCCGCAAAATGCACAGTGCACCCTCCGAATCCAAGGTATTCGTGAATAACAAGCATGACATAGACCCAGCTCACCACGCGCTAGGCTGCTCATCTGATTACATAATAGACATGCTTCTCGCTTCGGACTTAGCAATGCGAATACGGCATCACTAACGCCCTTCCACCATGAGCTCACGAAACTCCTCCTTGTAAAAAACCTTGTTTACGCGCAATGCGATTCATCGTTCGAATCTGTCGAACTGCTTCTTTTTGTGATTTCGTAATTTCTGCTGCGGCCAAATATACTTTTCCAAACGGATCATCCTTGGATCTGCCTGCACGTCCTGCCATTTGGACAAGTGCTGCTTCATCAAACAACTTGGAGTCCGCATCTAAAATGAAAACATCAGACTGGGGCACCGTCACCCCTCGTTCTAGGATAGTTGTCGTGACAAGTATTCGGATGTCACGATTGCGAAAAAGCTGCACCTTCTCTGTACGCGATGAGTCCTTAGAGGAAGTACCTTCTACACGGATTGCAGTCATCTGATTTTCATGTAGTTTGTTTCTCAATAATGAGACCATCGGCTCAACGAGCTGGATATTTGGGACAAACAGAAAGACCTGGGCTCCACGTTCTATGGAAACGAATAAGCGAGATTTAATGGATAAGGGAATGGTTTGTGTTGTGATGAACTTTCGGACTGTAGGGGTAGAAATCAATTGGGGAACAGGAAGTGGATGTTTGTGATACCGCACGGGGACGCGCACATGGGGCAGACGCCCACGTTCAGCGGCACGCCGGATCGCGGTTGGCGGTGTAGCTGACAGCAGGATGTTCGTCCCGCTTGGCTTACACACTTGCTCAGCCGCATAGCTGAGCATGGGGTTGTTATGATACGGGAAAGCATCAATTTCATCGATGATGACGAGGTCGAAGGCTTGATGAAAGCGCAACAATTGGTGCGTTGTTGCGATCGTGATCTGCCCCTGCTCCCAGCGCTGCTCGCTTCCCCCATACAGCGTGACCACGCTGTAACCTGCGAACGCCCGCTGGATGCGCGGCTGCAGCTCCAACACCACGTCCTTGCGTGGTGTGGCAATAAGCACCCGCCCGCCACGGGCGGCGGTGTAGTGAATGAACGGGAAGATCATTTCGGTCTTCCCGGCGCCAGTAACCGCCCAGATCAAGAACTTTCGCGGACTGGGCGGACTGCTCTGGATATAGGTCAGCCCCTCAAGCGAAGCTTGGGTCTGAGCATCACTCAGTCCCCACGGTTCGATATAACCGCTCAAATCTTCAACGCCATCGGATGCCACTTCGCCCGTGCCTCCTACCACAAGCAAAGAGCATGAACGGACACGTCCCAGCGTGAGACACTCCTCGCAGTAAGGACAGGCTTGTCCGCAGGACAAGCAATCTGTCCAGAACATTCGTTCTCCCCCGCTGCCACAGCGCTTGCACGTGTAGCGTTCCACCCTCCTGAACCCTCGGCGCCACTCCCGATGCTCACGAATGCGTAAGCCATTCGTCAATGACACATCGCCGTTGAGGTGAGCAAGCTGAAGATACGCTGGCCACAATACGTCCACGCCCACAAGATCATCTCCGACTGCTTCAATTAACTGCTGAAGCTCCTCTACCAGTAAAGCTCGTCCGCGACAAGCTTCCACAAGCTTGATATAGACGCCTGTGTGCAGCTTCAAACCAGGCACCTTAGTGCGACACCAATCCTCATAGGTAAACGTGGTCGTCCGTGGGTCAGTGATGTTCGCTAGGCCGTAACTAGCTGCCGCACGCTGGAGTTGCACAAGCAAATGACTCTCATTCACATTGGCACCCGCGTTAACTGGCTTCTTCCTAAGCTCTTCGAGCAATCGTGTTCCTTGCCCTAAAGAAATAAAAGGTTCGAACAGTACGAGGCCGGCGTCGGCTGCGTAATGTTCGAACCAATATTGACGATCGATTTGGGCGTGTACCGTTAATCGCCATTCCCAAACTTGTTTCTTCCGAACGGCATAGATCTGAATCTTCATTCCTCACCGTACTCTCTTCCTAACATGATTTGCTTTCCAAAGCATTTACCCTTAGATGACAGGAACTTTCACAAAATCCTCCCTGTTACTAAGATGAACAATCACGACGGGATCTTCGTCATGTTGACTTAGAAAACGGTCAACCGCATCATAATCAGACTGCACGCGCAGCTCAAGCGAATATGTTTGAGATAAACGCTCGATGATGGCTCTCGTATCGTCGGACGACCCCTCGTCAATAACCGTTGCCGTGACGTGGCTGCCTTTTACACGTGAAAAGAAAAACAACGAGCGGATGATCCACTCAATCTGATTTTGATTATTTTTGGTAACGAGCAAAATAGAAGCCGGTTTCTTTGCATTCCCTTTTCGGGAACCAAATAAGAGATGCAGCATGATAATGCTCACGCCATAGCAACCTAAGATACAGAGCAATCCAATCCACATAGCGGGTCCCTCCCTTACCTGCAGTGTATGCGGCAGAGCAAAGGGGGGTTCCTATTCACATGACCATGAGAGCTTCCAACCTTACAGGGTTACCCAACCATTTTTGATAGCAATAATAACGGCTTGCGTACGGTCATCAACTTCCATTTTTTGGAGAATGCTGCTGACGTGGTTTTTCACCGTTTTCTCACTGATGTAGAGGAATTCGCCAATTAACTTGTTGCTTTTCCCTTCAGCCATTAGGCGAAGCACTTCTGCTTCCCGTTTAGTGAGAGGGCTATTTGCATTATGTATATATTTCAGACCCGTATCCTTGACGCCCTGGCCTGTACCGACTACACCAACATCGTCCAGATACGTCATACGTCTTAGTTGATTAATCAGCTTACCTGTTACTTTCGGATGAATATAAGCGTGACCTGCAACAACGGAACGAATCGCATTAATCAGCGACTCCGCTTCCATATCCTTAAGTAAATAACCAGAAGCTCCTTTGCGAAGTGTCTCGAACACATAGCTCTCATCATCATGAATGGAGAGAATGATGACCTTGATTTCGGGAAAGATTAGCTTAAGGCGTTCTGTTGCAATCACACCGTTCTCAAGGGGCATGTTAATGTCCATAAGAACGATATCTGGCGTGATCTGATTACACAGTTCAATAACCTGAATGCCATCGCCACACTCACCGATAACTTCCATGTCATCTTCCATATTAATGATTCGTTTAACACCTTCGCGAAAAAGCTGATGGTCGTCTGCAATGACTATATGTACATTGCGTTTATGACTCGCCGTGTTGTCCATTCTGATTTTCCTCCTTGTTCTCTCCAACGCCGCCGATAGGGATGAGCATCGTGATTTTTGTCCCTGAATCTTTCTCGGACTCCAGAACCATAGTCCCTTCTAGCAACTCCACACGCTCACGCATTCCCAGTAAACCAAAGTTATTGCCCTTGGCTATTCTTAGCTCTGTTAGCGGCACATCAAAGCCGATCCCGTTATCTACAACGTAGATTTGCACCTGATCCGGCTCTAACGTAAGTTCAACAGACAAGAAGGTTGCTTTGGCATGCTTATTCACATTTGATAAAGCCTCCTGCACCAAGCGGAAAATAGCAATTTCAAGCCCAGATGGTATGCGAGTCTCTTTCCCAACTAAATTGAATTGTGTGTGGATTCGATATTTTTCTTCAAAATCCTGCACATATTTCCGTAATGTAGGTACAATCCCTAAATCATCGAGCGCCATTGGCCGAAGGTTGAAAATAATTTTCCGAACCTCCTCAAGGCCACCTCTGACTTGTCCCTTCAGATCGACTAACTCATCTTTCACAGCAGTCATATCTTCCTTTTGCAGCATGCGTTGGGCAATTTCTGTCCGCAACACGACATTCGCTAAGGTCTGGGCCATGCCATCATGAATTTCTCTTGCGATTCGTTTCCGCTCTTCCTCCTGGGCCAAAATAATTTTCAACCCTAGGAGTTGGCGGTTCTTAGCGGACTCAAGAATGCGTGTTACCTGATTGAGATCCCCTGATAAGTATTCCAAAGCAACATTCATCTGTGAGACAATCGTCTCGGCACGCTCTACCTGCTTGCCCACATTCTTCATGCGAACCTGCAGGTCATTGCGGCGGATCTTGAGATTATTCTCTTTTTCCCGCGCAACCGTTAGCTGTAATTGAAAAGCGATAGCGGCTTCATAAGCAATCTTGATATCTTCCTCACGATACTTGTTGAAATCACGACTGACTTCCGTGAGTCGGATCCGCGACCTCTTGTATTCTTTTTCTAGCATATCCACGAGATCAATCGTAACACCCGTCTCATGCTTAATCTCATTCAGCTCTCGAGCAAGGGACTCTTTCTCTAAGCGTGACGACTCAGCAATTTCAAATAATTGATATTTGCTGCTTTCCATGACGTTAATGGCGTTGGTAATGACACGGTCTATAGCGTCTGGTTGCACATGAAACGAGCTCCTTTTATTAAAACCATAGTAGTAATTAGTCTACCCCATATTGTAGCATAGTTCTTGCCGTTTGCCGTGTACTTCTAGTACTATTTATTCAATAGAAATCCCGTAATTCTGGGGATCCCAGCCTACTTTGAAGCCCAATCTCTCAGAAATGAGCCGTAATGGGACCATGGTCACATTATTCATGATGGCTGGCGACACCTCCGCCGTGACACGATCACCATTTACAAGCAGATCCGCGTTTCCAATCCATAGGTCAATTAACTTGTCACCACGTAGAACAGTTACCTTCCGTTCTTTGTCGTCCCACTTCACACTACCACCCAAAGCCTCCGTGATAAAACGAATTGGAACCAACGTATTACCGTTCACGATCGTAGGCGCTTGCTCGAGTGTCATCGGTTTACTGTTCAATGTTGCTTGCTTATTGTTGACTGTTAGTTTAATCGCATTTTTCGGTAAAGTCGGAAGTTGTCCTTTATAAATGAATGAAATGTCATCAATATTAATTTTCCCTTTGGCGGCTCTTTCATCCTGTCCGTTGGCTGGATTAGCGACATAAACACTTTTCACAGAAATCGGAGACTTCAGACCCGACACATCCGCCGTCACTTTGCGCCAGCCTGTCCAATTCATATTTTCTGTAAAACTTACTAAATTCAACTTTCCGTCCCCATCAATCACTTCCGCACGCACCCAGTTGAAGCTGCCATCACCGAATACTTTCGCCGTGATAAATTGCGGTTCACCTGCGATTGGGGCCCCATTGCCATTGTTAAAACGCGCATAAGCCGCTTTGGTACCCATCCCTTTTGTGAAATCATAAGCGATTTCGAGGTTCTTGTTCCCATTATTTTGAGCGATATTTACGGAAGAAACAACCTCAGCAGGATAACGATCTCCCGTTGTCATTACCGCATAGCTATCTAAATCATACCAAACTTTTTCCTGTCCGACTGGCAAAGTTACCATCGTGCTGTAACCATCATATCTGGCAATAACCTGAGCTGATTGCGATCCCGCGGCACTATCGACATGCAGGACACCATTCGTAATCGACCCTTTAACCCCGCTAAGTTCCCATGTTGCTGAGGATGCAGGCAAGTCTCGTGTTGCTCCACTACGCGTTGTAACCGAAATCGGCAATTTGAAATCGCCACCCTCTATCACCGAAAATGGCCCCGAGCTGAAAGCCATCGACGTAATTTGATCTCGTCCGACAACTTCCACATCCATAGTCGCAGAACCCTTGCCTGATTTGGCCACGATCTGCGTTTTACCTGTCATTGTTGGTGTATATATATTGCCATTGAAGGAGCCATTCGCCATCGTGCTGCTCCATTGTGGAACAATACCATTTGTACTAATCGGATTATAATAATCATCATAAGCTTTAAATTGATAAGTGCTGGATTCATTCATGAATAATAAGGTTTGCCCTTGTAAAATAAGACCTTTCAACTCGCCTTTTGGTGCTGTAGAATAGACGCCCAATCCATTTGCAACCGCGCGCTGATTGCCATTCTGCGTTTTGTTCACAAGCTTAGGGTCCACATCGCCTAACGGTCTAGACACCATCTGTGTCGAGCCGCCGCCATCCAATACCATGCCGCGCCAAACGCCTGCATCAATCATGAACTGTTGAAGCTCTGGGAGCGTCATACCGCTGCTTGCTCCACTGCGATCGGCTGTAATAATATAGGCCTTCTTCAAATCCTTCGAATACCCAACAGCTGTCCGGGAAAGCGGACTATATCCGTTAAAATCATTAATATTCCGCGTAAAATAGCTCGGTTTTGCTTCATCAACCAGCAAAGTGCTGCCGCCGATGAGCATTTTGAAGTTTTTCCAATCATACGTCTTGGAAGCATCATGAGGAATCATGTCATATTTGGTCGTAATCTTATCTCCAACCTTAAGGTGATTCACAATAAATTCACGGGCCAAACCAGAACCTCTAAGAATATATCCATCTGCTGGAGCTATCATTTTCACATTCGTATCTACCTGAATTTCCTTCACGATATCATTCTGAATAAGCGCCTCAGTCGGAACATGTGTACCGTCAACCGCACGCTGTGTCATTGCCCAGGCACTCGTATAAAGAAACAGGCCATCCGCGATCATCGGCACATCATTGTCATCCCAGTAGAACGTTTTGTTCACGCCACCTAGTTCGAACGAAGTCCCATCCTTAGCCGTTACCTTACCCTGAAAATCGAAAATATCAATAATTGGCTGATTCGTCTTCGTTATCGCAAAAGAATATAATCCCGATATCTTTGCTGGCGTTGCCATCACCTGGCCATTCGTGATTTGCGCACCTTCAGGTACACCCTCTGCCTGCGTGTTATAGAAGTCGCCATTCACACCAGCTACAGCGCCTGTATCCTTCACCATGCCAAGGACACTCTGGTTCTTCGTAAACTGGTTGTTCGTTCCGGCCATCGCGTCTATCTTCACGTTCGGGTTCGTCAAATCTACCTCAATGACGTTGGCATTCACCGAAACTTCTTTATTGCTTCTCGTCGTTGTCCATACATAATTCTTCATAATTGCGCCTGATGTAATGATATCTTGCGAGCTCAGCGTTAGCTTCGTTCCCGCGGCATTTACCGTCGTTCCTGCCACTAGCTGCCACACCAAAGCGCAAGCCAGCGCAGCTGCTGCTACCTGCTTCTGAACCGTCATGCTGCTTGTCCACTCCTCTTTTTTCATCTAAGTCTAGTATCTATCTTTAAGGCGATAACTATATAGACTCTTAAACTATGGAAAAAGTTACGATATTGCCCATGTTGTATTCATACGTCGCTAAATAACCCCCGCTGGACTGCAAACGAAAAAAGAGCAAAACCCGACCGGGGTCTGCTCTCTGCTTGAGATGCTTGGGATCTATTTATTATATAAACACTTAGATAATTTTCTTTAATTTCGCCTCTTGTTCAATCGAGCGGGCCGAGAGAAGCTCAATAATCCGATGTTGTTGCTCTTGAACATTTTCCAGTCGCTTCACGATTTCATTCGTTTCTAGCACAGCTTGTTTAATTTGGGTTTGTTCTAATTCTAGTCTGTATAATCGAGAGTCCATCGCATCTAATCGCGAATCCACTCCACCTAACCGAGAATCAATGCCATCTAACCGAGAATCGATTCCATCTAACCTTACAAAAACTGGTGATAATTCTGCTCTCAGTAACGCGGCCATTGATTCCTTCATTGCATTATCCAAAATATCGCTCTCCCTTCGTATACCGACGCAGAACATATCTAAGACTTATCATAGCATAATTCCCTATGAATTAGCATCAGTTGACATATACTTATTCTACCATAGTATATATGCAAAAGAAAACAAAAATAATTACTAAAGTAAAATTAGTGAGTAAAATAAAAAAAGCCGCCCACAAAGGACGGCCTATCTATTTTAATGCTTAAGCTCTAAAGCTTGAGCTTTCAATGCTTCTGCTTTATCTGTACGTTCCCAAGGAACATCTAGATCGTTACGGCCGAAGTGACCATAAGCCGCTGTTTGACGATAGATTGGACGACGAAGATCAAGCTCTTTAATGATACCCGCTGGACGAAGGTCAAAGTTTTTGTGAATAAGCTCAACAAGTTTCTCTTCACTCACTTTAGCCGTACCAAATGTATCCACAGCAATGGACACAGGACGAGCAACACCAATGGCATAAGCCAATTGAACTTCACATTTCTCAGCAAGGCCAGCTGCTACGATGTTCTTCGCAACATAACGCGCCGCGTATGCACCGGAACGGTCAACTTTTGTCGGATCTTTACCGGAGAATGCGCCGCCGCCATGACGAGCGTAACCGCCGTACGTATCAACGATAATCTTACGACCAGTCAAACCAGCATCCCCTTGAGGTCCACCGATAACGAAACGGCCTGTTGGGTTGATGAAATAGTTTGTGTTCGCATCCAGCAAGTGAGCTGGAACGATTGGATTAATGACGTGTTCTTTAATATCCTTTTGGATTTGCTCCAAAGTTGTGTTCTCATCGTGCTGTGTGGATACAACGATCGCATCTACACGAACTGGTTTATCGTCGATGTACTCAACAGTAACTTGTGTTTTACCATCCGGACGTAGGTATGGAAGAGTTCCATTCTTACGAACTTCTGTCAAACGACGAGCTAGTTGGTGAGAAATCGAGATTGGAAGAGGCATAAGTTCAGGCGTTTCATTAACTGCAAATCCGAACATTAAACCTTGGTCACCTGCACCGATTGCTTCGATTTCTTCATCCGACATGGAACCTTCTCTTGCTTCAAGGGCTCTGTCAACACCTTGTGCAATGTCAGGGGATTGCTCGTTCAAGGAAACGAGAACCGCACATGTTTGGGAGTCAAAACCATATTTCGCGCGTGTGTAACCAATTTCTTTAATTGTTTGTCTTGCGATCGCTTGAATATCAACATATTCAGACTTCGAAGTAATTTCGCCAATTACCAAAACCAAACCAGTTGCTACCGATACCTCACATGCTACACGAGCATTCGGATCATTGGCAAGAAATGCATCCAATACCGAGTCAGAAATTTGGTCACAAATTTTATCTGGATGACCTTCTGTTACGGATTCGGATGTAAATAAACGACGTCCACGTACTTGCGCCATATCATTCATCCTCCTACTTATTCACTTAGTATGTTTGAAAAGCTTTTACTCGATGCCTCATATGATAAAAAAATTGGGCCCGGCTTTAGCGGCAGCTTTTCACGCCAAACGGAATCCCTCTTTTGCGCTCAAGCGCTGTAAGGATGTATGAATTCCGTAAAAAAAATGAACCTTTCCCGGTTGGAAAAGGTTAAATGAAAGATTGACCTTCAATTTATTATCTTACTTCATTTGTCGTCTAGTGTCAATTGATCTACCGTTAAATTCATTCAGAAATCTTTCAGAAAACCCTCAGAATTCTTTCAGGATTCTTTCAGGTTTCATTCATTTTTTATTCATGGTTATTTTATAAAATTAAAAAATCTAATACACCACTTAAATAAGAAACGATAAATTAAAGACTGAACAGGGTTTCCTCGGCCTTCTGGATCAAGCGTTGTGTGATTCGCCCACCAACAGCTCCTGCATCCCTAGAAGTGATGTGTCCCCAGTAGTCTTCTTTGACTGAGGAAGAATGAATAGCTCCTAGCTCTGTAGCAAACTCGGTGTCAGCATTTAGCGACATCTGTTTGCCTACGGGCAAACCTAATTCAGCAGCAATCTCATACTTAAGCATATCCAATGCTTTCTTGGATTCTGGAACCACTTTACTTCTAGCCATAACCAAACGCCTCCCCAGAGTTTTAGTTGTGATCATGTACGTGTCAGTAGCTGCCCTGCGTGCTAGGTACATCGATTAGTATGGCTAGAATAAAGAAGACAACACGCATAAGATGTTGTCAGTTTGGGTAAAATTATGGAGTAGAGTTAACTATACTTACCTTCTACATATGACATTATTGTGACACTTTACTACCGTCTGCGTTCAAAATTAAATAACCACCGCGAACCATGACATAGATAGCCGCATCATTTTTTGTCGAAGGCTTTATCCCGCGACCTTCTGTCGGGAAAATTAAAAGATGATTCAGCGCAACTTCCATTCCCGCTGCCAGGTCTTTGCCTCCCGTTACGTCCGGGATGCCGTTCTCATCGTTACTCACGGCAAGCACTTTGCCGGTTCGCACGATAAATTCCGCGCCAGCGCCGGCGTATAGGGTTTGTCCATTTTGCAATTGGACAACTTTCATAGTTGCATCTGCCGTTGGGGTAGTACCTGTGCCTCCGTTGCTCCCGCTATTCGCGATCGCGGCGGCCACAATTTCTTTCACCTTCGCTTCGCTTAAGGTGTTTTGCTCAAAATAGCTCTGCGTGATCACCGGATCGGTTCCCGATCCTGCCGCCGGCGCTTCCGCTTGCGACGTTGAAATAGCTGTGCTTATTAAAATGGTTAGAAGAAGTGCAGCAGGAAATGTTTTTCTGATTTTCATAGGTGTCTCTCCTTTTTATTTTTTTTCATTATAACGGTAGAAAGAAATAAAGAGAAGGAATAAAAAAAGAAGACCCCGGAGGGTCCTCTTTAATTATGAATTACTATTATTGCACGATATTTACTGCAACAGTTGTAGTGCCGGATCCGGATGCAACTGTGATTGTGAAGCTATCACCAAGCTCAACGCCAGTAATCGTTGCATCTTTAGTACCATTTTGAGAGATAGTTGGAGTAGCTGAACCACCTGCATTAGTCAATTTGGAGATAGTCAATGATGGTGTAGCTGATGTTCCATTTGCAAATGTAATTACACCAGCAGTTGAAATAAAGCTTTTTGTTGGTAGTGGATTAGCAGTGCTTACAACATATGACTTACCGTACTGGTCAACAGCACTTAGTAATGAACCAATTGTAGCAAGACTGAATGTTCCACCAACTGTACCATTTTTAAGTTCAAGATTTGTTGTAGCAGCGCCACCAACTGATTTAAGTACTGTAAGAGTCTTAACGGATGGTGCACCTGTTACTGCATTGTAAGCTTTAGTGATAACATCACCAGTTTCATTGATTGTTGCCGTAAAGGTACCTGCTTTTGTTGTAAGTGTTGGTGCGCCTGTTACAGTGAAATCTACAGCAGATGTATCAATTTTACCAGTTGCTTGATCCCATGAACCTAGGCTCGCACTTCCATTATAAAGGCTAACTGGAAGGGAAACTTTCTTACCATCAGCTGTTACACCAGATACTGTAACTGCAGTTGCATAATCTGTGGATTTGAAAACATCTGTAATGTCATTAACAGTATAAGAAGTAAACTCGCTCTTAGCTACACCACGGAATGTAGGTGTGAAGTCGCTACCACTAACTGCTTTCCATGCACCTGCTGGTGCTGGTGATGGATTCACAGCATTAGCGTCCCATTTCTCAAGAGAGAACGATACCGTTTCAGTACCTTTATAAACTGCTTTTACAACAGAAGTATCTGAAGCACTTGTTAAAGCTGTTCCTGTCAAATTAACTGGTGATGTAGTTGCTGTATTTCCTTCTGATACTTTTACTCTGTAAGTAGTTGATCCAAGATTTCCAGTAAAAGCACTACTTGACATAGTACGACCATATTGATCTTGTACCACTAAGTAACCAGGTGTAACATTTTGAGTTCCTGCTACGACTGGAGTAGTTGCAGATGCTAGCAAGATATTTGGATTTACATCAGAAGTGAATCCAGTGATTACTGCTGGAACCGCATTGTCTTTAATTGTAATGGATTTGGAAGCAACTTTATTGTTAGCAGTAATAGCTGTTAGTACAACTGTTTGAGCTGCTGTTACAGTAGCATGGAAATCATATACATATACTACTTTACCATCAACTTTTGTAAAGCCACCTGCTACCCCACCAATTTTGATCCCTTTAGTAGCTGAGTTAAGTACAGTCAAATCAGTAATTTCATTACCAGCTTTATCTGTAACTGTAACTGGAACATTAACTGAACCATCATTTAGTGCAACTGTATTATCAATGCTTCCAAAAGTGATGTTATCCGCTACAACACCATCAGCAACGTTAACTGTAAATGTTGTAGAAGCACCTGTTGATGCAGAGATCAATGTAACCACAGTAGTACCAGAAGTTGGTGTACCAGCAAGTTTCAATACAGATACATTAGAACCATCGATAGTATCAGTATCCCAATCAGCTTTATTGCTTGAAAGGTTCTTCACGCTTGCAACTGTTGTATTGGAGACCGAAACTAATACTTGTTGTTTCAAAGCAGCTGTATCAGAAATTGTGCTACCATATTGGTCTACTGCCTTAACAACTAATTCAAATGCTGAGATATCAGAAGTGTCAGCAGATAAGGTGCTACCAGCTGCATTATATAGCTTGGAAACAGTTACATTAGCAACTTGTGCTGCTGGGGATACTATCAATGCTGCAGTTGCACTAATACCCGCATCAGGTTGTACCAATGTCAATACTACAGTTTGGCCTAAAGTCCACTGCGTTGCACTTGTAATTTTAGCTGTGCCAGCTGTTCCAATATCTACACCTGTGCCGCTAGTTGAAGCTTGTAGGGACGTGATGCTAGTGATTTCTTCACCATATTGGTTAAGTACTTTGTATCCGACTTTTACTGTTTTACCAGTTGTATCAGATGCATCTAGAGCAGCTTTATCGGAAGAAATTGTAATTTTAGTTGCTTTCTCATCAGTTGCTGTTACTTTACCAGTCAAAGCTGCAGTTGTAAGACCAGCAACGGATACTGTGTACTCACCAGCAAACAGTTTCGCGGAAGTTGCGATTGTTGCTGTTGTTTTATCATCAGACCAAGTTACACCAGCAGTTGTTACTGCGCTAGTACCACGAGCAACAGTGATGGAAGTTACTTTACTTGCATCAATTGCTTTGTTGAATTTAACTTCAATTTTCTTAGCGCCTGTAGCTGTTACGCTTGAAATGCTTGCAGCATTCAAAGAGGAAACTGCAACGTCAGCTGCATAAGAACCGACAACGAGGTCACCACGAGTTGCAAGTTTTGCACCGTCAGTACCCAAATCTACACCAGCTGCTTTAGCAACATCTAGGTAACCTTGGTACCAAGGCGTAGTTGTTTGAACAGTTGAACCTTTACCAAAACCTTTTACAAGCAAAGTAGCAAGTTGACCAATTGTTACGTTATCTTTTGGAGCAAAAGTAGTATCAGTCATACCATCGATGATTCCAGCTTTTTTAGCTGCTTCGATGAAAGGAATAGCCCATGCTTGGGAAGCGTCAGTTCCATCAACATCTTTGAAAGAAGAAGTTGTTTCAGTACCAACAGTAAGGTTGAAGATTTTTGCAACAAGTTTAGCTGCTTCTGCACGAGTCATGTTACCAGTAACGTCAAAAGTTGTAGCTGTTTTGCCGTCCATGTAACCTTTAGCAAGCAATGCGTCAACTTTTGCAAGAAGAGCTGCATCAAGACCAGCCAAATCTGTGAAATCCTTGGAAGTTTTAACTGTAGTTGTAGCTGCAGTTGTTGTTGTTGCAGGTGTTGTAGTCGTTGTGTCAGCCATTGCCACCGATGCAAACATGGAGAATGCTAGTGTAGCTGTTGCTAGTACTTTTAAACTTTTTTTCATAACCTTTTTTTCTCCTCCTTGAATATCGTGAGTTTTATTTTTTAAGTTAGATCTTACCATATTTGAGCTCGATTCACTCATTGTCTTGTTCACCCCCTTCCCAGAGTTAGAGCATAATATAACTAAGTTCGCTTGTAGCCCTGGTGGCCACATTTGAAACTAGTAAAATTTTTGTGAAAAAATAGGAACCTAGACCAATTTACATTATACATTGATCATTCTGAGTCGTAAAGAAGAATTTTGTATGAACGATTCCGTCTGATCTGCAATATTAAATTTATTGGGTGTTTCAAAGTATTAAACGCATATAAAATATAAAAGTTGCGAATCCTAAAAAAATAATTCGAAAACTTTATATCCAAACATCTATCTTTTCGTCTATAGGGTCAGTATACGTGAGAATTCGCACTTTTTCATTGCCAAGTATTTTCCATGACTCTAATTTACTTTTTTATGCACAAAAAAAAGACCCCGAAGGGTCTTCTTTTTGTAATCAATGATTACTCATTATTGCACGATGGATACTAGTACAGTTGTTGTTCCAACTGTTACTGTGAATGTATCGCCAACGTTAACGTTATTGATCGCTGCAGTGCTTGTTCCGTTATTTACGATTGAAGGAACATCTGTGTTTGAAGTGTTACCATCAACAAGTTTGGAGATTGTCATGCTAGGTGTAGTCGTTGTGTGATCAGCAAAAGTAATTAGACCGTTAGCATCAATACCAGTACCTAATTTGTACTCAACACCGTATTGATCCAAAGCATCAAGTTGAGCTGCGATTGTACCAAGGTTAAACGTACCACCAATTGTATTTCTGCTTAGCTCAAGATTAGTTACTGCAGTACCATTAGCATTCAACACTTTTAGAGTTTTAACCGAAGGAGCAGCTGTAACTGCGTTGAATGTTTTTGTGATTACATCACCAGTATCGTTAACCGTTACTGTTAATGTTATTGCTTTAGAAGTAGAAGTCGGTGCACCTACATTTGTGAAGTCGATATCTCCAGGATTAACCACAGGTGTAGCAGATACTGCTTTGAATGTTCCACCAGTGATACTACCAGCACTCACAGATGCTGTATACATACCAGCAGGGATAGCAACTTTCTTGCCATCAGCTGTAACACCAGATACAGTGATCGCTTTTTGGT
Source organism: Paenibacillus pectinilyticus (assembly GCF_001700435.1). Taxonomy (GTDB): domain Bacteria; phylum Bacillota; class Bacilli; order Paenibacillales; family NBRC-103111; genus Paenibacillus_E; species Paenibacillus_E pectinilyticus. Next base: position 97,805 of record NZ_LYPC01000025.1, on the reverse strand, counting down.
AAGCGGAAATTGCACTTGTTGGTGCATATACATCTGCAATATCATCTACAGTGTAAGACGAAAGCTCACTCTTATCTACTGAGCGCAATGTAGTTGTAAAATCACTACCATTAACTGGTTTAAACGCCATCGCAGTTGTATCGTATTTCTCAAGAGAAACTGTCAAGGACTCAGTTCCTTTGTAAACCGCATCAGCAACTGTTCCTGTCGCGCTTGTTAGAGTAACTACTCCAGTAGGTGAAGCTCCTTCTAATGCAATTGGTGATGTAGTTGCAGTGTTACCTTCAGTAACTACTACATGGTAAGGAGTCGGTTGCAAACCACTAGGAGTCGCACCTAATGTACCTACGAATGTGTTAGAATCCATTGTACGACCATATTGATCTTGTACCACTAGGTAGGACGGTTGAATAGTTTGTTTGCCTGGTGTTGTATCAATTTTATTTAAGATATTTGTGTTAACATCGGATGTAAATCCAGTGATTACTGTCGGTACAGCAGCATCTTTAACTGTGATTGTTTTGGAAGCTACTTTGTTGTTTGCAGTGATCGCAGTTAACACAACTGTTTGTGCTGTTGTTGGTACAGTGTATTGGTAAACAACTTTACCGTCTACTTTTGTAAAGCCAGTTGCACTGTTTCCAATTTTAACACCTTTTGTAGCATTGTTTAGAACATTTAGATCTGTGATTTCATTTCCGTTTTTGTCAGTAATAGTTACTGGGATGTTTAGCGTACCATCATTTGCAGCTACAACATTATCAATGCTTCCAAAATTGATGCTATCAGCAATAACGCCATCAGCAACATTAACTGTAAAGGATGTTGATGCACCTGTTGAAGATGAAATGAATGTTACTACTGAAGTGCCAGCTGATGGAGTTACGTTTGTACCTGCAACAAGTTTAAGAACTGGTACGTTAGCACCATCAATTGTATCTGTAGTCCAAGCTGTTGTTTTATTGTTGCTCAATCCATCAACACTAGCAACTAGTGTGTTTGATACGGACACAAGCACTTGGCCCTCTAAAAGTCTAGGATCTGTCACTGCGTTGCCGTATTGGTCAACTGCATTTACTACTAGCTCGTAGGAGCTGAAGTCCGAATCAGCAGACAACGTACTTCCAGCTGCGTTATACAATTTAGTTACAGATACATTAGCAACTTGTGCTGTAGGGGATACTGTTAAAGATGCTGTTGCGCTGATTCCTGCATCCGGTTGTACTAGTGTTAATACTACCGTTTGACCTAGTGTGAATGCTGTAGTAGTTGATGTAATTGTAGCCGTGCTGCTACCTAGATCAACTCTACCGCCACTGGATGATGTTTGAAGATCAGTGATGCTTGTGATGTCTTCGCCGTATTGGTTCAATACTTTGTAGGACACTTTAACGCTCATGTTTGTTGCATCAACCAAAGCTGCTTTATCAGAACCGATTGTAATTTTAGTTGCTTTTTCGTCAGTTGCAGTTGTTGTGCTAGTCAATGCTTTATCAGAAAGACCAGTTACGGATACTGTGTAGTCACCTGCGAACAATTTAGCGGAAGTGTTGATTGTTGCTACTGTTTTGTCAGTGTTCCAAGTGATATCGGAAGTTGTAACAGCGTTAGTACCGCGAGCTACTGCGAAAACTGCTTTAGTTGTATCAACTGCACGGTTAAAAGTAACTTCTAATTTTTTAGCACCGGATGCTTTAACACCGGAAAGTGTTACTGCTTTGCTAGCGTTGAAAGCAACGTCAGCCGCGTATGAACCACTTACTAGGTCAGCACGGGTTGCTGCTACGGAACCGTCAGTTCCAAGATCAACACCGTTTGCTTTTGCTACATCCATGTAACCTTGGTACCAAGGGGATGTTGTTTTAACGTCAGCCGCTTTACCAAGACCTTTAACGAACATTGTAGCCAATTGACCGATTGTTACGTTGTCTTTAGGAGCGAAAGTTGTATCAGTGATACCATCGATGATACCAGCTTTTTTAGCTGCTTCGATGAAAGGAATGGACCAAGCGATGGAAGCGTCAGTACCGTCTACATCTGCGAAAGTGGAAGTTGTTTCAGTTCCAACTGTCAAACCAAGTACTTTAGCAACAAGTTTAGCTGCTTCAGCGCGAGTCATGTTTCCTGTGATATCAAAAGTTGTATCTGTTTTACCTTCCATGTAACCTTTAGCAAGCAAAGCATCAACTTTAGCTGCCATTGTTGCATCTAGACCAGCAAGGTCTGTGAAGTCTTTGGAAGTTTTTACAGCCGCTGTAGTTGTCGCGGTAGTAGTTGCATCCGTTGTTGTTGTTGTAGTAGTTGTATCAGCCATTGCTACTGATGCGAACATTGAGAATGCTAGAGTTGCAGTTGCAAGTACTTTAAAAGTCTTTTTCATAAAATGTGTTTCCTCCTAATATTTTAAAGTTTTTTTGTTATAAAAACTTATAACCAACGTTGCGACATGTGAATCATGTGACTCTGTGAATCTCTTGAAGCACACTTGATAGCTTTCCGTGTAGCTTCGCGTCTATCACCTCGGCTACAAACTTAGTATACGACACTCTATACTACATTTCATTGTAAAGTATTTTCCAGAAGAGCTTCTCTTTTCGCCTGAATGGAGTCACCTCAACCTTCTATACCCACAAGTTAAAGATTAATGCCTATTTGTAAAGGAAATAAGAATAGAAGCTTAATATAAACTAAAAATTACCTGAATGTTTCCTGAAAGACAATTAAAAGACACATTTAGAAAGCACAAAAGACTGCATCCGATTTCTCTCGGAATGCAGTCTCTTTGGCGATTCTAGCGTTATTTAGGAACCTTCTTCTGTTGTTTCAATACGCGCATAGCCACTACAGCAGCTTCTGCACGGGTAAAGTTCTCAAGCGGATCAAAACGCAAGGTCGTCTTCTTCTGGCCTTGTAGAAGGACATTTTCTTTTCCTTCTATTAAACCTAGCTTGCTGATTGCGTCAATGGATGTAAGAGCATAGTAGTCGATACTATTAGCATCTGTGAAAAGCTTTTGTAGATTCGCTAGTGATTTGGCCTCGTCACCGCTTAGCTTGGACTCTGCGGCACGTGCAATCATCACCGCGGCATCTTGACGCGTGATCGCGTTATTCGGCAAGAACATGCCGTTCGCGTTCCCTCTGACGATACCAGCTCTTGCAGCAGCTTCAATGTAAAGGAAGTTGTATTGCTCGAACTGTGTATTACTATTGCTTCCAGCCAAGTTGTAGCCCCTCTGTACATCGACAAAGGTACTGTTGTTATAGCCAACTCCTGTTTGCTGTGTATCTAGGTTCTCTAAAGGAATATCAAAAATCTTCACAAGCATCGTAACAAACTCACCGCGATTGATCGCATCGTTCGGCATGAACTGACCAGGTGATTTGCTATTCATGATACCTTTGGAATAGAGCGTGTCTAAATCATTTCTCGCCCAAGGGTGGTTCGTCACATCATTATAGCTATCATCCATGTACATGACCTGGAAATAGCCGAATGAACTAACTGGAACGGTAATGGTGTTGGATTTCGGATCAACGACACCGCCAATATTTCTCCATGAAGGCGTAGCAGGCCCTTGCCCTGTTGCATTGTTAAAGTAACCATATTGGTAAACAGTCAAGTACTTCCACGCATCGTCTCGAATATTAGAATCATATTTGAGCGTCAGGGTACCGCGTTCCGTAGGCATAACAAGATCGTTATAGTTACGGTTATAAAATGGTGTTAATTTCGGATCGGTCGTATTCGGCAGAATACCTCCGCCTAGGAAAGCTTGTTGCAAGCTTGAATTCGTTGAATTCGCATTTACAGGGATAATCCCTGCATCTACCCAGAAACGCTTGCTAGCAGGCCTAAAATGGCCTGTAGGCTCGATTAATAGTTGTTTCCAGCCTGTACTCTCATTGAGCTTGTCGATACGTCCATCATCGTTATTCGCGATACCAAACAAAATCTGACGATCTGTAGTAATGTATTGTGTCGCATTAGTCCGATCATTACGCATCAACTTTGTATCTTTCGGGAATTTCAAATCAATATCGCCATTAAAAATTTTCATGTTACTCGCTAAAGGAGCTTTGTACGACGCACCTTCAATACCTGTATCCGTATTGAACAAGACGATACTGCCGTTCGTTTTACCGGTACCGCGGGTAACTACGAACTTAATTTCGTTAGCACCTACTTTGAGATTTCTTACTTCATAGAAGAAATGCCCTGTTGCTTTGTCAAGAATCGCTTGATCTTTACCAATCGTCACGGAATCTGCTTTATCTGCTAAGATTTCTAGCATGTAGAAGTTCTGATTGATATTCGCCTGATCGACGCCTTTGCTGTTCTTAATAATTTGATTTCGTTTTGGTGCGATGAAATCATAAGGAACCGGCTCTCTTGTTATCGTGATTAGTTTGTTCGCTGTGGAACCAGAAGTACCATTAGCTGCAACTAGTTCAAATACATAGTCACCGTATTCCGTCATGTTATAGACGACGGAGTCGAAGTCTTGTACAGGCTTAACATACTGCGTCGAGTTCAATCCAACAATTTGCGTACCTGTAACCGATGTAGATGCTGCCTTGCGTAAGTATAGCGTCGTCCCAGGCAGTCCTGTTCCTGGATTTACGATAGAGTTCAGAACTTGACCTCTAAATTGAACGGATGGCGCTCTTGTTACAAAGGTATCTGGCAATGAGCCCGCGATAAATTCAGGATTTAAAGGATCAGTCTCAACTGGTTTCAAGTTATTTACCACTGGGACATCGTCGGAAAGTATAAAAATGTCGACGCTCGATGACGTGATTAATTGTCCACCTATATTTAAAGCGATTTTCAATGTGTATTTGCCATCTGTTTTACCGTCACTTTGGACAAACTTGTTTATCAAAGCTTTTGTAAGTGTAAATGTACCATTGTTAGCCACCGTCGGTTGTTCAGTAGTAGCATCAACAGATAGTTGCTTATCATTAAGTGTATAGACTACTTTGGGGTATTCTGCTGCAGGTAGATTAACTACTCTACCTGTTACACACGGGACTGATCCTGAAACGCTAGGACATGTCAACTTAGCCGCGTTATTCACGACGATTCCGTTAAAAATATTATTGACAATGACGTATGGTGCACCGGAGACAATTAAGTCATATTGCTTAACCCCGGCTGTGTATGGGGCTCTATTTGTATCATACGGTGTAATTTTCATGGTAACAGGGCCATCTGCAATCCCTTGCAAGTTTATATCCGCATATACAGATCCTGTTGTGGTTGTAATTGTAGGGTAAAGTACAACTGATGGATCATTTGGGTCAGCACCGGTGTTGTAGATCGTTCCGTTTAATTCAATTTTAACGTACTTTGCAACGCTATTCGTATATACTCTTAGAGAAGCAGGGAAGTCAGTGAGTTGGGTTGTTCCCGATTCACTCATAATAGCTTCGTAACTAGCACCACCTGCTGAAGCTTTACGAGTAAGTCCCACGTGATCGACATAGGCCTGATTCGGGTTCACATAAGAATAATTATACTTTGAATATGTCACACCTCCATTAGTATCCGTAAATTTGAATACTAACTCTTGATATGTCGCACCCTTGTTAATAGGCAAGGAACCAGTAATATCATAAATATTATAAGCACTTGTAGAAGAAGCACTTTTGGTAATTGAAGCAGTTGGTACAGTTGGTACAGTTGGTGTTGAACTATTTAAATTCCCTGTAGTCGTGACCGTCGGGTTATTTAATGTGTTTGTAAAATCAAAATGAAGATTAGCCGCTCCGACACCTGTAGAGGATACATCAGCGTACACATACTGAGACACACCAATTGAGGTTAAAGGTATCTTGAACGATGATGAGATACTTACATCTGCAATAGTATCATCTTGCAAATTTGGGCTGTCCACTAATTTCGAATATATTTGAGCACCACCGTTTGCATCCAGTTGACCAATTAGACCAACATTCGCGTTATAAGCAAATGCCTGACCATTATCATAGACGAATGATCGAGTTGCTTTATAAAAGTTAGTCGTATTCTTAGCTGCAAACGTGACTACGTTATCTCCTGGACGGAAATTCACTTCGTTCGTTCTGTTTGTATTCGTGATAAATGTGAAATCACCATTAATGAAGGCAGATGGTTGGAACGTGGAACCTTGCAACGAAGCTTCTACTTCTGTTGCATTGGATGAAGTTCCTGTGATAGAAACACCTGAATAAGGTGCTTGCTTCGGATAGAAACCACCGTCTACAAAGTCATCTCCATTAATTTTGAGTTTGGTGATATTCGTAACGGGTGTGTAATAAGCGTAGGAAGGGCTTGAAGCAATACTGCCGCCAGATCCATACTTAATCGTGATCTTATTAAGACCCGTCGTCAGCTGAACGTTTTTAAAGGATGCTTCATTGCTATTAGTTGTGCTCTTAACTGCTTTGTTCGTAGCATTGGTTGTCGTTTGGGATGTGTTCACGTTATAAATCTCATAGAAAATATTCGAGATTTGATCGTCCGCAATCCCATTGATTAGGAAATCAACATTGATTGGATTCAAAGTAAACCGGTCAATCAGACTATCATTGATGGCTACACCCGGATCCGGTGAGTATAGATTCGTAACGGTAATGGTCCCCGCGGCATTAGCCGCTAAGGTCGGCAGCATGCTAAGCACCATCGCTAGAACGATGGTTAGGCTCGTCCATTTCTTTTTAAAATTTCTCAAGAAAAAGCTCCTCCTTATGTTATCTAAATGTTGTATTATCAGTGGGTTGATCTTACCTCTGTAACCTATGTACCTACCAGCTTTCGACAATCCCTCCTATTTCCATCTATCATTCTACATGATTAGACGTGGCTGAGCGCCAAAAGTTACTACTGTACATTACTTATCGGTTGATTGCAGGTAAATGTTTAGAGTTAGAAAGCTTTTCCTTGAAAAGCAAGAAAAACCCAGCCACAAGGGCTGGGTTAGATAAGTCATATGAGATGAGATAAAGAGCTATTTTCCTACCCGATCACTTTGCACTTGCTTCCCAATCAGTCTCTGGAGGAAAGTAAGCACGGGTTTGCGGCTTTTACTAATAATACCAATCACTTCAGCACCTACGAGCATGACGAGGAACAGTGCAACGATAATCATGATCAGTCCCCAAATCGAATTCTGCGATATGAAGACGGAACAGACAACCGCACTACCGCCGAACATAGCAGCAATTCCATAGATGATCAGAACGCTTGTACGATGAGTGAAGCCCATTTGCAATAAGCAGTGATGCAAGTGACTTTTGTCCGGAGCCGAAATCGGCAGTTTATTCACATAGCGGCGCAGCATCGCGAAGAACGTATCGGATAGAGGCACGCCCAGAATCATAATCGGGATTAAAAGTGAAACAACGGCCGCTTGCTTAAAGCCGAGAATTGAGAGCGTTGCAAGGGCGAAGCCCAGGAATAAGGCGCCGGAGTCGCCCATGAAAATTTTGGCCGGATGAAAGTTAAAGAACATGAAGCCTGAGATACTTCCTAGCAAAATCACGCAAAGAAGAATAACCGTTACGTTCCCCATCATCAGGGCAAGAATAAGAATCGTTGTTGTAGCAATACCCGACACACCTGCTGACAAGCCATCAAGACCGTCAATCAAGTTAATCGCATTCGATACGCCGACAATCCACAATATAGTAATCGGGATACTTAACCAGCCGATAGGCAGATTGGTTGTCCCGAAAGGGATATTCACAAGGTCGATTTTGAGACCAAAGGAAACAACGATACAGGCAGCAATGAGCTGGCCTAACAGCTTCCATTTGGGCGAAAGTTGAAAACGGTCATCTAACGCTCCTGTGACAACAATCACAAAGCCACCGAGCAATAGTCCAAAAGCAGCATCTGAGTTCACGGCATCAAGTGCTGGAGAGACGACGAAATAAGCTCCGACGAAAGCAAGGAATATCGCTAATCCTCCTAATCGCGGCATAATTCGCGTATGCACCTTCCGATGGTTCGGGGCATCAACAGCTCCTACCCAGAAGGCAAATTTTTTGACCAGGGGTGTCAGCAACAGCGCCATAACGCACGCAGCAATAAACCCAATCGCATATAATCCATACATGTCTTCTTCACAGCTCCTCTTATCATGGGTGGCAGGTCAGGTCATCCGCCGAAATGAATTATACTCCCATTCCGTCACAAATACTACTGCTAAATTCATCTGAAATGACCGTTTTCAGGTAATTTTCATAGATTTTTTCATGATTTGGTGACGTTATCTTTGTCTCGCATCACTTTCATTGCGAATTTCGGGAGTAATAGCATCCTTTTGTAGCGCCAAGGCTCCTGCAGAAGGCGGTAAAACCATTCTAGACGTAATTTTTGAAATAGAACCGGTGCTCTTTTTAGCTTGCCCGAAAGTACATCGAAACTTCCACCGACACCCATCATTACTGGTACTCCGAGTTGTTCCTTGTACTTCCCGATCCACGGCTCTTGATTCGCTGCCGCTCTTCCTACGAGAAGAAGATCTGGCGCAGCATCCACAATAGCTCGAATCACTTCGGCATCCTCTGCATCTTTGAAATAGCCGTTGCGGACGCCAACGAGGCTCACTTTCGGGTACAAAGTTCGAATTTTCTCCGCCGCAGCCTGGATCACTTCATCTGAAGCGCCCAGCAAGTAAACCTTCCAGCTCTTCTTTTCTCCGACTTTCATCAGCTCATGGATCAAATCGTAGCCTGGCACTCGTTCCGCAACAGGTTGACCGACGTGGTTTGCCGCCCAAACGACACCCGTTCCATCAGGAACGATGAGCTCCGCTCGCTGCATCATGCTTAAGTAGGACGGATCGTCCTGCGCTGCCATGACCATAATCGGATTGGCCGTAATCACCTGATGCGGCTTTTTCAACTCGATGACATTGGCGAGGTAGTCGACGGTTTGCTTCATGCTCATTTTGGAAATAGGTACACCATAGATGCGCACCTTCGGTATCGCTTGTAAGGAGGCCAGCGCAGCTGGCTCACTATTCGTTATCGATGTGGAACTCATGATATCTCTTCCTTAGTATTGACGTTTTAAGTTGCTAATTGGTTGCTTGTTCGTGGTATAAGGTTGAAAAAATACACCCCTGAAGGTCTATTTCCTTTTGTAAAAGGAAATGATCCGCTGCGCGGGTAGCTGAGCTTGCGCCTTCAGCTCTTCGATGGCGGCGCGGCTTGACGCCGCCCACTGCTCACGAGCATCGAGGAGGCCTAGCGCCTCCTCGCTAAACGCTTCAGCATCGAAGCTAGCTGTCGATGCGGCGGCTTTCATACCAAGCCTATGGAGGAACTGGTCGATCTTCGGATCGTACGAGATCCCCACCATAGGCACGTACTGCGAGGCTGCATAAATCAAAGAATGCAGCCTCATCCCGATCAGCAGGTCGCAGCCCGCGACCTGCGCGAGCATATCCTGCGGATGCGTGACGCCACGCACCATCTCCGCGCGCCCCGCGTGATCGCCCAAGCGGTCGATCACGAACTGCGACGCCACCTCATCCGAAGGAAGGTGGAAGGGCAAGAACCGCAGCCGCACATCCGTGCGGGCTGCGAGCAGCAATTGCAGCGACCGCGCGAGAGCTTCCAGCTCAGAGCGGTCTTCGTTCCAGAAGCGGACGGACACGCCGATCGTCCGCACCGCACTTGCACCGATAGACACGCCATCACTAGGCGCGTCCGCAACACCACCCCGGAGGGGCAAGCCCATCACCGGGTCAGGCACGACCGTGATGCGCTCTCGCGGGAGGCGCATCCGACCCAATAAGTCCGCGGACTCTGTGTCGCGGACCGACACGAAGGCGCAGCGCTTGAATACGCTGCGGATCCAGCCATAGAACATCGGCCGGCTTACGGGCCCGATACCTTGTGAATATATAAACGTTGGCTTTCCAAGCCATTGTGCCAGCTTCAAGACAGCCAAGTAATACGGGATTGTCTTCGAGCTTGTCGCATCTTGCAGAAGGCTTCCGCCTCCGCTGATTAAGCCGTCTGACTCCCGCAAAGCACGAAGAAGAGGACCTGGCTTCATGCGGTGATACGCTTTGACCCCATACATGGCTGAGGTTTTCTCTGGGTTAGCCGAAAGTACGATAGGCTCAATCTGAATACCTTGTTCTTTACCTTGCTCCTGCAAAGCAAATAAAATCGACTGCAGCACAGCCTCATCCCCACTATTATCGAAGCCGTAGTAGCCGGATAACGCTATTTTGACACTTGGGGCTGTACCCATCTCTTCCAACTCCTTGTGAGTATTTCCCAAACTGCAATGAGAACGATTCCGATGATAGCTCCTAATATTAATCCGTAAAAGATACGAATTAGGGAGATGTGCAGCGGCGTATGCAGATGAGCAAAGGTATCCACTAAGGAAAGTTGGCCAATCACGCCTATGAAGAGCAAATACACCGCATGGCGATAACGAACGGATAAGTAAGCACCCAGTAAGAAAATCGGATGAGCCACTAAGAATTCCTTCGTCCGTGGACGTACGCCTAACGTATTTTCCAAGAAAGAACGGAATAATTTCTCCACGGTGGAGGCTTGTCCTTCATTCCCAGTACGTGACAAGTAGTAGTAGATAGCTGCAAGTCCTACACCTGCAATGACAATCCACAAGACACTAATATAGGAAGAAAGTATTCTGCGAACATTCGCCGCCTTCTCCTTGTACGTATTATTCTCACTAAAGAATAAGAGATACAACCCAGCAATACCAATCGGTAGGAGATGCAACATGCCTACGCCGCGGAACTGTTGAAGAACCAGTGAATAGGTAATGTGGTTCAGCAACGCGACTTCATACACAACACCTAGCAGCGAGATTGCCGATGTTTTCAGCAACGTCCAAAGGCCAAAAGCGAGTCCTGATTTCCACTTAGCTGCAGCACCCGATCGTACAGAGCGAATTGCCAGCATGACTGCCACACTAGGTGCGCTAATTGCAGTCGCAAGAGCAAGTCCTTGCGCATACAGGTTTGCCGAAAGTGTATGTAGGCCCACAAGACCTATTAAACCGATAACAAAGAAGATAAGCGTTAATTCCGGCAAGAAGAAAGACAGCATCCATACAATAAGGCTCAACCCGCCTACGAGTAAGAAAATACGAGCTACCTTTTGCCAGCCTGTGCTATGTACATCGAAGGCTTCTGCGGGTCCGAGGGTAAAGCCAACCTTCTCAATACGTGGGATCGCACCGTCTTTGCCTTGTAAGCTCTCATAATATGAGGCCAACGGATCTACTAATTTCCCTTTATCCACGCTTTTCACAGCATGTGCATTCAAGAAGACCATACGGATGTTACGATCTTTGACAGCTAAAACAAGTCGGTCTGCCATGCCTTGAATACGATCAGCAAGCTCCACTTTCTTCAGCGGCTCTGTCAGCTTATCACCATCTTTTTCTGTAAAAGAGTGCAGCCGCACAACATCGTAATTCGTTTCTTTGGCTAAGGTGCTGAAGCCCTTCTGTGGCTCCTTCAAGAGCTCAATTGCTGCCAGCCCAATGCCATTTTTATGAAGAAGATCAGCCATTTTGTTCAAATTCATTTCTGTATTTTCTTCGGTGTAGCCTGGAACCTCATTCCCATCTACAATGATTCGCTTCACGCCAAGATCATGAAACTGTTTCAACAAGGCATCCATCTCATTGGTGTTGAAAGGTCTGCGATTGGATAGGCGTACAACGATCTGGAAGCCCTGATCCTTCAGCATTTGCAAGGCAATCGGATCTGGATCCATGACTTTCATCGAGGCGTCATCCATGCTCATCTGGATAACAAGGCCATTCCTATTCTTGAAACTCCACGGCTTTACATCGACCTTAAGGTCTGCGAACGTTTTCTTGATAAGCGGTTCTAACTTCTGCTGTGTTTGGCTATCCGCGAACAGCACATAAGTGAAATTCTCGTTCGGATTACCAAACGTTTGTGTAAGGGCAGCCGCATCACGCGAGTTGTACATGTCGATACGACGACTTTCTTTGAACTCCGCCAAGGTGCTCTCATACACGGCCATCGAACTGATGCCCGCGGCTTTCATTTTGGGAAGCTCGGTGTTTACATAACCCTGTGGATTGGTTTGCAGATCGGCAATGTCCAAGAGATCACGATAGTCAAATACAAATTCGACTTGGTTCGCCGAGGTTTCGGTTTGGTGACGGGCATAGGCTAACGGTAACGAGCACAGCATGCCAATAATAACGAACCACCATAGGATATTTCTTAACGGGTTATTCCAGGTTTGATACAAATTCACGCTTGTCCACTCCTCAGAGCATTTACTTTTTGTTTACAAGTTGGATCCCTTATACATTCGAAAACCTCTCCGCTCCCAAACGCGGGAAAAACGTCCAATGCATGGTAGATTTCGTATCCAGCCATTCTATTAGACGATCTATCCCTCATTTAGGTTCTGAAGAGGTTCTGTTCCACTTAGTTCTCTATCCGTCTACACGATTAAGCACGTATTGAATAATGCTATCCAGCTGTTTTGCAGCTTCAGGACCTGTCGCCCCTTGTACCGCGAAATAGAACTTAATTTTCGGTTCTGTTCCCGATGGACGCAAGCAGAACCACGATCCATCCTCCAGCTTGAACTTCAATACGTTCTCGCGAGGCAAGTCTTGAATGCCTTGCGCATAGTCTTCTACGGAGCTAACACGTGTGCCGCCGATCTCAGCAGGAGGATTCGTTCTCCACGCTTCCACCATGCGTCCAATTTGTTCTACGCCGTCTTTCCCTTTAAGCGTTCTTGATTCCAGTTTTTCCAAAAAGTAGCCAAAGGATTCGTATAGCCCCTGCAGCACTTCATATAAAGTCTTGCCTTGCTTCTTATAAAAAGCTGCCGCTTCTGCGATTAACATAGCTGCGATGACCGCATCCTTGTCACGGGCATAGCTGCCAGCTAAGTAGCCGTAGCTCTCTTCGTAACCGAATAAGAACGTATGCTCACCAGTTTTTTCGAATTGCGACATTTTTTCACCGATATACTTAAAGCCTGTTAAGGTGTTCAACGTTGGAATGCCGTAATGGTTCGCAACCGCGGCGCCCAGCTCGCTCGTTACGATCGTCTTGATCACAACGCCATTCGCAGGCAGGGTTCCACGCTCTTTCATACTGGATAGCAGGTAGTTCACGATAATCGCACCGGACTGGTTGCCCGTAAGTACCACATACTCGCCATTCGCATCCTTCACCACTGCACCCATACGGTCAGCGTCTGGATCTGTTCCGATGATGATATCCGCATTCCAGTCCTTCGCTTGCGCGATGGCTAGCGTGAAAGCTTCACGCTCTTCTGGATTCGGCGATTTCACCGTAGAGAACTGCGGATCTGGCAGCTCCTGCTCAGCCACAACGCGGACTTGTCCAAAGCCTACGGCTTTCAGCACTTCGCGAACAGGCACATTCCCAGCGCCATGCAGCGGTGTAAAAATAACACGGAAGTCATCGCTGATTTCCTTGATTACGTCTGGGTTTTGACTAATCGCAGTGACTGCCTGTATGTAAGCTTGATCAACATCATCGCCTAACCAAGCTAGAAGCCCTTGTGCTTCCGCTTCTTCCTGAGATAGCTTCTTTACTTTATCAAAAGAATCAATGCTCTGAACCAGGTCAATGACCTGTTCCGCAAACTCAGGCACCAACTGCCCGCCGTCTGCGCCATATACTTTGTAGCCATTATATTCTGGTGGATTGTGACTTGCCGTTACGACAACACCTGCTGCCGCACCTAAGTATCTCACAGCAAAAGAAAGCTGAGGCGTTGCATGCAGCGTCTGGAACAAATATGCTTTAATCCCATTGCCTGCGAAGACAAGTGCTGCTTCTAATGCAAACTCCGGTGACATATGACGGGAATCATAGGCAAGAACGATCGCAGGGTTAGCTGCACCTGTTCCATTGACATACGATGCCAAGCCTTGGCTGGCACGCCCCACAGTGTACACATTGATACGATTCGTACCTGCGCCGATTACGCCACGGAGACCGCCTGTCCCAAATTCAAGATCTTTATAAAAACGATCCTCGATTTCTCTCTCGTCGTCCCGAATAGCTCGCAGTTCTTGCTTCGTTTGCTCATCGACAGCTGGATCTTGCAGCCATAATTGATACTCTGTTTGTACACGCGTCATCGTCGTCAGGTTCATCTCCTTTATAGATATGGGATTATTTATTAGCAAGGGCGAACATAAGCTCACCTTCGACTACCACTTTATCACCGACTTTAGCGACGGCTTGACCTTTGACAATGGTGCCTTTAATTCGTGTAATCGTCATTTCAAGTGTAAGGGTATCGCCTGGTACAACCTGCTGGCGGAAGCGAACACCATCAACGCCTGCAAACAGGCCGATTTTGCCTCTATATTCTGGCATCGACAGGACGGCAACTGCTCCTACTTGAGCTAAGGCTTCTACAATCAGAACCCCTGGCATTACGGGATATCCGGGAAAGTGACCCGTGAAAAAAGGTTCATTGATCGTAACATTCTTAATCCCTACAGCTCGAACCCCTTCTTCAACCTCCAAAATGCGGTCAACGAGAAGGAAAGGCGGACGGTGAGGAATGATCTCTTGAATTTGATTAATATCTAGCATCGTGCGTTCGTGCTCCTTTCGAATACTTGTATAAAATACAAGGGAATTACTTACAATAGGGAGGTCCCTTCATGCCCTGCAGAAGTGAAGGTTCATATAAGGGGAGCTTATGTAAAGGTCTGTGCCGCAGATCCCTACATAGGCTCTTTTTTCTATTCATAAGGCAGTACTTTTTCGGTTATTTGGCCCGAACCCCTCGATTAAGCAGCAAGAATTGAAAAATATAAATAAATGATGTTAGGAATGAGACCCCTATAACAAACCATAGGTAAGTGATCGCGAAATTAAGCTCAAATACAATAAAAAGGATGGCAAAATAGTAGAGAACTGTCGTTAGCTTCCCCATGACATTGGCTGGTACGGTTAATTTCCCTCTGAAATGAAAAAAGGCTGAGCCTATAATCATCCCTGCGTCACGTATAAACATAGCCGCCGCTGCTTGCCAAGGAATCATCTGCGAGATGAGCAAAGACAAGATGACTGCGATCATCATACATTTATCGGCAAGCGGATCTAGCATAACACCCATAGGGGTAATGAGCTTACGTGTTCTTGCGATATAGCCATCTAAAATATCCGTGAGTCCAGCTACCAGCAAGATGACGAAGGAGATTCGGATGTGGCCATTGAAAAAAAGCACGAGGTACACGGGGATTAGTACAAACCTGCTAAACGTGAGCATGTTCGGTATATTCAAGGTACTCCTCCTGTGCCAAAGAATCCGATCCGATATTTGACAGATATAACCTTCTTATCATTATAACGCCGCTTGCACACAAAATAAACCACTAAACCGTCCTTCGCGGACGGATGGGTTTATTCACAAATAAAACTCCCCTGCGGGAGTTTAAATTAATTTCCAAAAACGAGATCGTATAAGTGCCGCCACGTACTGATATGTAAAATTTCGGATGAGGGCTGATGACCTAGCTTCGTGTAACCTACCCATAAACCTATATAGATGGCTAGTACACTTAGCACTGGAATACGTATGATTTTGATAATCAGCCAAACGATCTTTTGCCATTTCGGCCGTGGTGTCTTTTTGACTGGAGCAGGCTTGTCTACCATCGAGCCTATCCCTTCCTTTCTACATCACACGCGCAAGTTATTAGCCATGTTCATCATCTGATCGGATGATGTGATCGCTCGGGAGTTCAGTTGAAGCGCTCTTTGTACAATAACCAAGTCCGTCATTTCATCGGAGAGTGTCACATTCGATTGCTCCAGGAATCCTTGCATCAAGCTTACGCGAGTCGCATTGGTACCTGCTACGCCGTTCACATCTTGCAGAATGTTCGCCTTCTCACCCGCTGTTACTTCTGCTGGAAGTGTGTAGAGGTTGTCCCCTACGTCTTGAAGCAGTTGCGGACGTACTACACGAACAAGCTTGATCTGACCTAACGTAATCGGCTCTGCTGCTGGGTCCTGTTCATTATAGCCTTGAAACGTACCATCCTTGCCCACGACGGCTCGATACCCAACCGGCACATGAATTGGATTACCATCTGTTCCTGCAACAAAGTGCCCTTCTTTGGTCGTAAGGACTGTCCCACCCGTGCCATCCGGTGTTAAGCTGAATGCGCCATTACGCGTCCACGCAGGCTGAAAGACTTGATTCCCGTTCTCGTCTATTTTGCTGACGGACACTTCAAACAAACCATCGCCTTGGATGGCGAAGTCAGTCGGAAGACCCGTAGGATGGATCGGACCCTGTGACAAATTCGTCTGAATTTGCACAAGTCTCGAACCCCAACCTTGGTTAAAGCCTAATGGCGAGAACCGGCCTTGTTGACGGAATCCTTCGGGTTGTGCTTGCACATTCGTCAAGACATCCTCGAAGGAGGCTTCTTTCTTCTTGAAGCCATTGGTATTAACATTTGCTATGTTATTGGAGAGAATATCCAGCTTTTGCTGTAAGCTATGCATGGATACCGATGAGTTGATCATGGAATTGTTCATGTTTGGCCCCTTCGCAAGCTAGATTTAGACGCGTCCTACTTCGTTTGCTGCTTTATCCATACTTTTATCATAGGATTGAATGACCTTCTGATTCGCTTCATACGCACGAAGCGCCGACATCATATCGACCATGGATTGCGCAGAATCCACGTTCGAGCGTTCAACAAAGCCCTGACGTACTTCAACTTGGTCGCCTGGTGCGACTTGTGTGATCGTAGCTTCATCCCCTGGATTAATGCGCAGCAGTCCATTCCCCTCACGAAGAAGCAGGTTCGGGTTTTCTGCGCGCGATAGCATTAAGCCAATCGGCTGACCTGTCGCGTTCAAGATCGGACGGCCTTCGCTGTCCATGAACTCACCTTTATTCGTCACTTTGAAGTTAGAGATCGGTTGACCCGCTGCATCTAGTAACACCAAGGGTTGTCCATCTCGTCCCATGACTTGCTCGCCATTCGCATTCACAAGCTGGCCTGCAGCATCTACAGTGAACTTCCCGTTCAAGGAATACCGCTGCTCACCATTCGGGTTCAACACTGTGAATAGCGCTTGTGGTTGGAACGTGCGTTCACCATCGGCATTCACGTATTTACCCGTAGCATCGAAGGTGATGCCGGGCACTTGAATATTCGAGACAAGTGCGAAGTCGAAGGGATTCTGCGTCTCCTGTAAATCACCCTGGGAATGCACAGAAATACTCTCCTCCGAGAACACACCTAAACTCATCTTCCCAAGCGGAGCTGGCGAAGCGCCCTGTCCACCGCGTATGGTTGAGATGAGCATTTCTGGAAACGAACGTGACAAGGCATTGCCCTGTTTAAAGCCTGGCGAGTTCAAATTGGCAATATTATTCGTAATCGTATCATGTCTGCGTTGCTCAGAAATCATCCCTGCCGCCGCGGTATACAGTCCTCTTAACATCTAGTCACCTCTTGGGTAGTCTATCTAACTAAAATTTACGTTTGGTTACTTTATCAAGGTTGTCCAACATAATGCCTGTCCCTTTAACAACACAGGACATCGGATCTTCGGCAATAAGGACAGGTACTTTCAACTCGTCAGCCAGTAATTGATCAAGGCCATGCAGCATTGCGCCGCCGCCCGTCAGAATAACGCCGCGGTCAATGATATCCGCAGATAATTCTGGCGGTGTCCGCTCCAGTACGCTTTTCGCTGCAGTGACGATCGATGAAACCGGATCCCACAGAGCTTCTTGTACTTCGCTGGAATGAATCGTAATCGTTAGTGGAAGTCCGGATACCATATCTCTTCCGCGAATATCCATCTCTTCATCACGCCCGTGTGGATAAACCGTTCCAATTCTCAACTTAATATCTTCGCTTGTCCGTTCGCCGATCAACAGCTTGTACTTATTTTTGATATACTTCATGATCGCGGTGTCGAACTTGTCGCCAGCAATCTTGATGGAGGAGGAGGTGACGATGTCGCCCATGGATAGCACGGCTACATCTGTCGTCCCTCCGCCTATATCTACAACCATGTTACCGCTAGGCTGGAAGATGTCCATACCGGCACCAATCGCGGCTGCCTTCGGTTCTTCTTCCATGAATACCTCTCGGGCACCGCTGCGCTCAGCTGCTTCGCGAATCGCTTTCTGCTCGACCGAGGTAATGTTGGTAGGGGCGCAGATCAGTATTCTCGGATGAGAATACCAATTCTTGCCCCCAATTTTCGCAATAAAATGCTTCAACATCATTTCCGTAATATCAAAGTCCGCAATAACGCCGTCCTTAAGAGGACGAATTGCGATGATGTTGCCAGGCGTTCTGCCTACCATGCGGAAGGCTTCTTCACCGACAGCCAGCACGCGTTTCGTATCGCTTTCAATGGCCACTACGGAAGGCTCATCTAGCACAACTCCGCGACCTTTTACATGAATGAGCACATTTGCCGTGCCGAGATCTATTCCAATATCCTTGCTGAACATTTCTGATTAATCCTCCCTAAACCTACCGTCCATCCCGTGAAGAATCGGCGCTCTTATATACAGTTCTAATTATAAGCTAAATTCGCTATAAATGCATGTTTTCCTCTTTTTCCGTGAAAATTCGACATGACCATATAAAGGAAGCATCTCGGGATGAAGGGTATCTTAGGACTTAACCGTTACTAGGCTTTCAGAAAGCTTCGGATTCCGGGTCTTGCGATACTTGATTTTCGTCGCTTCTCCTCCCCTAAGGTGTCGAATAGACTTGTGATACTCCAAAATGTGCTTCACCTGATTGGCCAGGTCCGGGTTGATTTCCGGTAATCTTTCCGTTAAATCCTTGTGCACCGTGCTTTTGGAAACGCCGAATTCCTTAGCAATGGTGCGAACCGTATTCTTGGTCTCGACGATACAGGTACCAATCTTAATGGTTCGCTCTTTGATGTAATCGTGCACTCCCCTCGCCTCCCTACTCGAGATAGTTTGGTAAAGTATATGAGGGGCATGACTAGATATTCTACGTAACCAAGCCTGACAAGCCCTTTTCCCATATTTATTTTCAAAATAATGGGCAAATTCGGCTTAGGACGCTTAAACCGGCTCTTAATCAGATGAAAAATGTGAAAAAGCAGCAGGAATAGTTCCCCGCTGCCTTCACTTATGTAGGCTAGTCGCCTGTGTAATCGAATTGCTTGAAATTCGCTTATTGCTTCGCGTTCAAGAGCGTTTCTGGATTAATCGCTGCGTTGTCGCTAACTTGACGAACCTCGAAGTGTAAGTGCACGCCGTCTTCTTTTTCGAAATCGTTACGGCCTGCTTTGGCGATGATGTCGCCTTTCTTCACTTCAGCGCCTTTCGTTACCTTCACGTCAGCTAAGCTTTGATACACGCTGATCAAGCCATTGGTATGTGTGATCTCAACAAGGCTACCTACAACTGGATTCTGCTCAACCGCCGTCACTTTACCACCAAGAGCCGCTAGAACGTCGAAGGCTGCGCCATCTTTAGCTTTCAAGTCAATCGCTGTGTGAGGCGTGAGTTGATCATTATAATCGATCATCGCTGCCGACTTCACATCATTGGAAGCATTCGTGTCATAGAAAGGAATTGCAACTTCGACAGCAGCTCTGTCTTTAACAGGCCATTGCATGGCTTCGGCCGTTCCGTTAACCGCAAGAGCATCAGAAGGTGCTTTCGGGTTATCGGTTTGTTCGTTACTGCTAACCTTAATTCCCAGATCTTCTTGGCTGACTGTTTTCGTTCCTGCTCCCTGGTATACCCACATTAAGGTTAAGATAATTGCTGCTGCTGCCACGTATGTCGCTGGGAATACCCATTTCTTAGCAGTCAATCTCTTCCATGCGGATGGTGAACTTTGTGCTCCTTGAACAGTTTTAGGAGCTTCTTCTTTCTGAAAACCTTTGTTATTATCACTCATGGTCATCACCTCATCAACCATTCTTGACACATTCCAAGGTTTTATACTTGAAGAAAGATATTTTTATAGAAACGCTGATAATTTAAGATTTATGAAGAAACGAGGATGCTTTTTCGATAGAGATGCCCGTGTAATAATAGGTTACAATCTCCTCCGCGGTTTTCCCTTCCTTCGCCATGCCGTTCGCCCCCCATTGACTGAGCCCTACGCCGTGACCGTAGCCATAGGTCGTTATAATAATCTGAGAGCCTGCCCACTTCCAAGCGAATTGAGAGGATGCTAGGCCTAGCTTCTCTCGCACTTCGCGTCCTGAGAACGTTTTGCCTCCGATACTGATACTTTTAATCCGATGTCCAGTGGACCACGAGAGTACCTTCATACCCTTCGCGCTTGTATCTAACGTTGCAATACTCGTCACACCGAGCTTCTGCAGCATCGTCTTGTAACTGATCGTGACACTCTCTTGATAGTGAGAGGATAGCTTGATGTCCCACGGGCTGGGCACGCTGCGTAGATAGGGACTTTTGAAAGGCCAATAATCTTCTGAATTCTCGGTATACCCATTGCTAGTAGAGAAAAAAGTGGCATTGATCGGCTCATGATTATAAGTAAGTATCTGATCTTTGGTCTCATCAACAGCCCTATTAATCTTGGCCATGTTGGTTTCATAGGACTTCTTGTCCCACTTCTCTTGAAGCTCTTGATCCGTCAGATAGGCTTGGTGGGCTGTCGTATCTGTGACAAGGGCATTATCCACGGGCATGTTGCTAAAATCCTTCTCTATCACTCTACGCACAACATACGTTCTTGCTGCCATCGCTTGAGCCTTAAGTGCCTCTAGCTCAAATTCAACCGGCATTTCAGCCGCTAACACACCTCTTACATATTGCTCTAGTGGAACCGTCTGAACCGTCGCCTGTTTCGTCAAATACACGGGGATCATAAGACCTTGTTCGGTGCTAGTCTCTCGCAACTGCCCTCCATCGATAGGGGCCGGTGGCAAATGGTCTGCGTTGGGAATCTTTTTGACTAGCAATCCAGGCACAATGATAGTGACACACAACATGGAAGATAAGCAAACAGTCATCCACAGGATGACCCCTTTTCTGAGCACGCGTTTCTTTTTGAACATATTCTAAGCAGCCTCCATAAGCGCGTTTACTAGCAGGAATTTTGGTATGTCTTAGCTTATGAGAGGCGTTGCTAGAATAGAACTTAGAAGAGGCGGGGTCAGGAGGTTGATAGGATGTGTGAAAAAGGAGAGCGTCGATCTGACTGAAGCGTGACTTTCACTAGTAGGACCAAGGTTTTCTGAGGATATACACCTGGTTTTGGGGAGATACCTGCAAATGCATGCTTTTTGGGTAAAAATACTGCTAACCACCCAAAAATGAATGCGCGCTGTCACCTTGCAAATAAAAAAGAACCACCAGGTTCAATCCCTGATGGTTCCTCTTGATTAAGCTAGCGTTGGCTGAATATTGAAAAACCCAAGCTCCGCCGCTTCCTGCTCGATTTCTTGCGGAACCGCTCGATAAATATCGGCGCCCAGTTCGCGCAGCACATCGGTGATGTCAACATAGCCACGATCGATATGGTGGACACCTGTGATCTCAGTCTCACCGTCAGCGGCCAATGCCGCGAGGATGAGCGCTGCTCCAGCACGTAGGTCTGTTGCACAAACCTTCGCACCGCGCAGCTTCGAGTTACCACTCACGATAGCTGTTCGTCCGTCTACTTTAATACTAGCATTCATATTCGCGAATTCTTCCACGTGCATGAAGCGGTTCTCGAACACAGTCTCGGTCACGAGACTCGTGCCATCCGCCACCATTAACAGCGCCATCATTTGCGATTGCATATCGGTTGGGAAGCCAGGATACGGCAGCGTCTTCACGTCTACCGCGCGTAACGGACCCGTAGCCCGAACGCGGATACCGTTCTCATCTTCCTCGATGATGACGCCCATTTCCTGCATTTTCGAAATAACAGGACGGAGATGGTCACCGATCGCACCCTCCATATACAGTTCGCTGCCTGTGATGGCAGCTGCAATCATATACGTACCCGCTTCTACACGATCCGGAATCACCGTATGTACACAGCCACGAAGCTTCTCTACGCCTTCAATGCGAATAACCCCTGTTCCCGCACCGCGAATCACAGCGCCCATCGCATTTAAGTAATTGGCCAAATCAACGATTTCCGGCTCTTTCGCCGCATTTTCAATCGTTGTTGTGCCTTCAGCAAGCGTTGCCGCCATCATAATATTCTCGGTTGCACCTACGCTGGCAACATCCAAATAAATCTTGGCACCCTTCAGGCGCCCTTTTACCTTGGCTTCGATATAGCCTTGACCCAGCTCAATATCAGCACCCATCGCTTCAAAACCTTTGAGATGCTGATCAATCGGTCTCGTACCAATCGCACAACCGCCTGGAAGCGATATTCTCGCTTGACCCAGTCTAGCTAACAATGGACCCATTACGAGGAAAGAGGCTCTCATTTTACGGACTAGATCGTAGGACGCTTCACAGGTATCAATCTGCGCAGCTCTTACACGAATCACCTGACGGTTATATTCGACTTCAATCCCTAAACTTTGCAATACTTTATTAATGACTAGTACATCGTCAAGGGGAGGCGCATCATGGATGACGCTTTCACCTTCCGACCCCAGAATAGAAGCCGCAATAATCGGCAGTACCGCATTCTTTGCTCCGTTGATTTTCACATTGCCAGCTAGCTTTCGGCCACCGCGGACGATAATTTTGCTCATCATGGTCCCTCCGCGCACTTATTTTATAAGACAGGTTTCACACATTTCTTAAGTTTATCATTGGATGCCACATGGACACAACTGTGTTCTTTTGGTAGTCAGAAGTGCCCTACATAGAGTTCGTAACGTATTGCGGTTTTCATTCCGTTCTATTATCCATTGTTGACAACAAACTTCAGCATTATTCGGGAAATAGCAATTAAAACATCTTGCTGAAGCTCATCGAGAGACCTAAATACTGAATGAAAAATCCAGCAACCAGCTGACCCAATCCAATTGAAAGTAAGATTTGCAGCATGATCGCTTGTGCGCCTTTGGGCTTTCTGAGCAAAATATCAAACCGGAACGCCTGCAGCGCCCACCACGCTAATCCGATGCATAGGACATAGACCGCTATGTTGACCATATTCATCAATGACGCATATTGCGCCACGCCACTCCATTTATCCGTCTCGCTCATAAGTCACTCCTCTTCAGTTCTACCGATTCACGACTTTCGCCAACAATGTCACAAACTCAGCTCGTGTTGCCCGATCTTCTGGATGGAAGGTACCGTCGGGAAACCCGCTAATCCAACCGTCGGCTGACATCTGCTTCAGAATGCCCACACCCCAGTACGATTCACTCACATCGCTAAAAGGAGAATTGCCCCGCTTCTTTCCGGTCATATTCATGCTGCGCGCTAGCATTTGCGCCATTTCCATGCGAGTCAGCTTCCCATCAGGATCGAATGTGCCATCGGGGTAGCCGTCGACGATCGACGCTTGAACGGCTTTGGCAACATCTGCATAAGCCCAGTGCGAAGTCGTCATATCGCTAAACTGCAGTTCTTTGCGTTTCGATAAATTTAGCGCGCGCGAAATCACGGTTGCCGCCTCTGCTCGCGTAATCGACTGATTCGGAGCGAAATGGTAATTGCCATACCCGCTGATCAACCCTTGCTCGGTCAGCTGAGTAATCGCGCTCTGCGCCCAATGCCCCGCTATATCGACATACCCGCTAACAAGCCCGTAGCTGTTCAGTTGCAAACGATACATCTGACTCATGAACCATTGGTTGGCTTGGAGCTTGATATAGTACGTCCCTTCAGGCAAAGGCTTCTCAAAATTGAGCTCCGTCGACCCATCACTGCGATACGTACCTTGCTCTTGAAGAGAGCTATTATAGAGGGTTGCATAAACGATCCGTGAGGTTGGGATATTCGTTAGTCTCACTTGAGCCAAACTATTGGAAGTTAATCGGAATTCGAACCAATCAAGATCATCATTTGTGCTAAAAAGACCTTCATACCCCGTATTCATCGCGGCAAATGTAGCTTGATACGATTTATCATTCGGCTCGTTAGGATCAACTAGCTTAGGTGTATACTCGATCTCTAGCGTGTATTCACCCGTAATCGGCCCCGTATAATCCTTCATATTGCTAACACGAATGTAATATTGACCGGGAAGTACGTCCATCAACGAGCTAACCTCCATGCCGCCATCGCCGGCCTGATCGATCGTTGTCGCCTTCTCCCCTTCCTTCTGGATCAATAGCATCGGATCTATGCGTCCTGTATCAGTAGACAACCGAACACGCATCGTACCCGAGTGCTCCAACGGTAAGGCAAACCAGTCGAGATCACCTTTTTGATGAAAGGTTCCTTTAATCGTTTGACTGCGAGCCGGTAGAGTAAACGCTTTGTACTGCTTATCATTATCCTCAAATGGATCGGTATAAATAACAAAATCTGTCCGCAGCGCATAATTTAATGCTGTCTTGCGCGTACGATCAACATTCTCTAACTGTACGTAAGTGCGCCCTTTGGTCACAGCTACTGTGAATGGTTGACCATCGCTCGCGCCAGATCCAGCCACAAAGCTTTGCCCCGAATCGAAGTTCACGCGGATTTGGCCGCTTTCTTCGGGCTGTACCCATAATTGAATGTATCCGTCATAGGTGGCATCAATCGCATACCAGTCCTGATCCTGCCCTGAGCTAAGATTAGCTCTGACCGCAGTATGATTCGGAAGTGAGGCTGCCTGGTTCGCTGACTCGTTCGGCTCAAAGCGATCTTGCTTATACGGCTCTGTCAGCGCCTTCTCGATGTTTAACAAACCGTAGCCCGTCTTTTCGTCCCACCCTTTGGCCATCAAGTCTTGCGCCGTTTGTTCTAGCTGCGAACGCACCTGATATGCCGTCATAGCTGGGTATTTGCCCAAAACCAAAGCTGCCGCTGCTGCCACTTGAGGAGCCGCCATCGAGCTTCCGTCTTGGTACTGATACCCTCCGCCCAAAGCGGTGGTGTATACGTCCCAAGGCGCCATGATATCCAGCTCTGGGCCATAATTCGAACGAGAATCCGCCTTCTTATCTGGACTAACCCCGCCAACTGCCAACACCGTTGAATATGCCGCGGGATATTTCACACTTGTACTCTCATTGCCTACAGCGGCAACGAGCAGCACATTATGATCCTCCGCATATTGCACAACACCTGCTAAGTAATCCGAATATTTATTCAAACCTAAGGATAGTACAACGATTTTGGCTCCATGATCGACGGCATACTTAATACCTTCGCCTAACTTCGCCTCACCGCCAGTTCCATCGGCTTCTAATGCTTTTATTGGCATAATCTTAGCATTGGGAGCAATGCCCGCAATCCCTTTATCATTATTTATCGTCGCCGCGATCAATCCCGCAACGTTCGTTCCATGTCCATTATCATCATATGGCTTCTTGCCAGGCTGGAGTAGATTAACGCCTTCAACCAAACTACCCACTAAATCAGGATGACCTAGGTCCACACCTGTATCAACAACCGCGACCACAATCGGCGAACGCGAATCTCCAGCAGCCGCCCACGCTTGATCGACGCGAATCATATCCAGATAGGTTTGCTTCACCCTCATGGGATCCGTAGATACGGGATAAGCTGCCTCTACGTTCGTCATGAACCCAGTAAGTACGAGGACGAATATCATTACCATCATGGGTCCTACGTATCGAAAAATTTTCATCACATCAGGTCCTTTATCCTAGAATGATTCACTTTGCCATTTACTTATCTATCTATACCACATTAAACATCTTCTCGATACCTATAACGGATTTTCTTCGCAAAAAGTTCAGATCTGACGAAATATTTTTAGAAGTATTTTCTGGGAGTTAGGAAATACTTGGGAAATAGAAAAAGCCTCCCCTACTTCTTACGTAGGGAAGGCCTTTTGGTAACGAATTTACATGAGGATAAAATCCTTTGTCAGGGTAAAGATGCTCTCAATCGCTTTCAACACCACATGTGGAACAACGCCTAATGCCACGCTAATTAGTGCGCACAGCCAAACTGTTATGCCCAGTGGAACGGACACTTTGATCAAAGCAGGCTCGTAATCGCTGCGCATGAACATTTGACGGATAATGCTGAAATAGTAGTAGAACGAAACCACGCTGGTTGCGATCATTAAAGCCCCAAGCCAGTATTGATGGGTCTCCATCGTTCCTAGGATAATGTAGAGCTTACCGAAGAATCCGCCAGACAATGGAATTCCAGCCAAGGATAAAATGAGCAATACCATAGCTACAGCCGTTAACGGTGCGCGGTAGTATAGACCTGCGAAGCCTTTGGCCTCCGTATGCCCTTCCGCCTGCTCAATTATCATCAATACGGCGAAAGCGCCGATGTTCATAAAGACGTAGGCGCTTAAGTAGAAAATGAATTCAGAGAAGTTTCCATAATGCGTCGCCGAGAAGTACGTACCAATCGGAACGAGCAGATAACCTGCATTCGCAATTCCTGAATAGGCGAGTAGCCTTTTCATGTTCGATTGCTTCAAGGCAATGAAATTACCCGTCACCATGGCAACAGCGGCCATAACGGAGATCGCTAGGAACACATCCGATTGCAAATGGGTATTCTCGAAGGTGTTAAAGCCAAACAACACGTAGAACACACGGAACAAGATGGCGAAGCCGGCTGCTTTGGAGACGACAGCCAAGAATGCCGTAACAGGTGTTGGCGCACCTTCGTAAACATCTGGTGCCCAGCTGTGAAACGGCGCTGCCGCAATCTTGAAGCCAAAGCCCGCCAACAGCATGAAGAAGGCAACGTAGAGCAATGGCTCATACGAGGTTACCAGCGTCGGGAGAGCCGTGCCAATTTCTTGCAGGTTGGTGGAGCCCACCATACCGTAGAGAAAGGACATGCCGTATAGGATGATTGCGGACGAAATACCGCCCATAACCAAGTACTTGAATGCACCTTCGTTGGATTTGCTATCCTTTTTCTTCATGGCAACGAGCAAGTAAGACGTAATGCTCAGTAATTCTAATCCTACGTAAAGTGTAATCATGTCCCCTGAAGAGGACATAATCATGGCACCTAACGCAGCAGGCAGATAAAAATAATAGTACTCGCCGACATGCGGAATGCTATCCTCTTTCACGAAGCCTAAGCTCATGAAAACGATGAGTCCCGTTCCGACTAAGGTACACAATTTAAGAATGTTAGAGAAATCGTCGATGCGATAGCTCTGATTCAACAGCTGAATCGCTTCATCCGGATTCAGTTGCAGCACAACGAAGACGGCGGAAACCGCGATACCGACGAGTGTCAACCACCCGATAATCGAACGGCTGAAGCGGTTCGGCAGAACCAAATCCAAGAGAGATAGGATGATCGCCGTAGCAATCAGCGCAAGCTCAGGGAGCAGATGCGTCAAATCAGCAACATGGAGTCTAATCTGTTCCACTGGACTAACCTCCTATCTTCCCGGCTACGCTATGGATCAATTGATCCAAGCTGCCAATGGTTTGTTGAAGCGGCTGACTCAGCACGCTTGGGTACACACCCAACAAGAGAATGAATGCGACCAACGTAATCATCGGCACCGCCTCGATTAAGCGCGCATCGCGCATTCCTTGCTGTAACAAACTCGGCTGTTTAGGGCCGAATGTGATGTTCAGCACCCCGCGCAGCACGTACACCGCTGTGAAAATGATACCCAGTGTACCGACGATCGCGTACACGCGGTGATTCTCGAAGAGTCCGAGGAACGCGAGGAACTCGCTGATGAAGCCGGATAAGCCTGGCAATCCGAGCGATGCCATCCCCGCAATCAGCAGAATACCGCTGATGAAAGGGATATTCTTCGCGAGACCGCCCAAGCGATCGAGCTGCGTGGTCTCGGTCCGCTCGTAGATACTGCCGACGAGCAAGAACATCAGTGCTGAGATCAGACCGTGTGAGATGAGCTGGAACACGGCACCTTGCAGACCTGAGATGTTAAACGCAGCAAGTCCGAGCAGGACGATGCCCATATGGCTAATACTCGAGTAGGCCAGCACGAGCTTGAAGTCCTTTTGGACCATCGCGAGCAAGGCGCCATACACGATGTTAATGACACCGAGGAGCGCAAGCACCCACGCCCATTGATGGGCTTCCGCAGGGAAGAACAGAATACCGAAACGGATGAGGCCGTAGGCCCCCATTTTCAGCAAAACCCCGGAGTGAATCATAACAATAGCTGGCGGAGCCTCTGTATGCACTTTCAGCATCCACGTATGGAACGGGAAGATCGGAAGTTTAATACCGAACGCCACAAGCAGCATGATGAATACGGTCCATTTCATACCCTGACTCATGAAGAACGGCGTATTCGCTTGATTCACATAAGCTTCAGGAGCTTGCAGCAGGTTATGCGCAATCGTATGGATGTCACCGCTATAGTAGATGATCGCTTCGGTCTGTGACGGATCCTGATTGAAACCCGCGGTCGTAACCAGAATTAGGAACGCAATCAGCATGATCGCGGAGCCAAGTCCGTTATAAAGCAAGAAGCGATTCGCCGCTTGCTCCCGGTTCATGTAGCCCCATATTCCGATTAGGAAGAACATTGGGACCAGGGTAATCTCGAAGAACAGGAAGAATAAGAAGAGATCCTGTGCCAGAAATACACCGAACATCCCTGTTTCAAGTAAAAGGAACAATATGAAATACGTTTTCCAACGTTTCTTAATGTACACAGACGCTAGTGCAGCCATGGACGATACTAGTGCCGTTAGAAAGACGAGCGGCAACGAAATACCATCGACGGCTAATGAATATTTAAACTCGAAGAAGTAGGACGTGATTTGCTGAATACCCTCATGATTGAGCGGCACTTTAATCCAGTCGAGCGACTCCTTATACTGCAGCGGATCCCCTTGGTAGTTATAGTCGACATACAGCCATGCCGCCAGAATAAGCGGAATCAGCGTTGTGACGATACCCACTGTTTTAATCAAACGGCCTTTATCCCCACGAAGGAAGAGCAGGACCAGTACGCCAAGCAGAGGTGAGAAGGCAATCATACTCAAAATAGGTAAATTAGCCGGCATGTATGAACCTCCTTCCTGCGATGGCAAGTGCCAGAATCAGCATCCCTAATAGCATGATGACCCCATAAGATTGCAGTTGACCATTCTGAAGTCGGGAGCCTAAGCGTCCAAGACTAACAACTGTGAACGCGACCAAGCGTACAATCCCATCAATGACATAAATATCGATCAATTCCAAGATGAACCCTAGTCCACGAAGCGGTTTAACAACGATTGTGTCGTAAATTTCATCGATGAAATATTTGCGATTCAGCAGCGTGTACAACCACGGCATTTTGCTCGAAACAACGTCCCGAGGGATGGTGCGTTTGAGATAAATCAGGTAACCAAGCCCAATACCGAGCAATCCAGCCAACGTGGATAAAATGATAACCGTCCAATTCGCCGCTTCCTCATGGTCTTGCCCTGTTAGCCAGTGGCCGAGCCATTCATTGAATGGCGTATTCACGAAGCCTGCGACAACGGCCAGCACAGCTAAAATGATCAACGGTATCGTCATCGACGCCGGTGATTCATGCGGTTCATGTTCGTGCGCATGAGCATCATCGTCGTGATCGTTAGCAGCATGCGCCTTCGCTCTAGACGATCCCATAAACACGAGGAAGAATAGACGAGACATGTAGAAGGCGGTGAAGAATGCCGCAATAACACCGACCCAGAACAGAAGCTGGTTATGCTCGTAAGCTTCCGTTAAGATCATATCCTTCGACCAGAAGCCTGCGAATGGGAAGATACCGGATAAAGCCAGCGTTCCGATCGCGAAGGTCCAGGTTGTGATTTTCATTTTGCGGGATAAACCGCCCATTTCGTTGATGTCCTGTGTATGAACCGCATGAATGACACTGCCTGCACCCAAGAAGAGCAATGCTTTGAAGAACGCATGTGTAAACAAGTGGAACATTCCTGACGTATAGGACACGCCAATGCCCAGCGCCATCATCATGTAGCCGAGTTGACTCACAGTTGAATACGCGAGGATCCGCTTAATATCGTTCTGCGCGATACCGATCGTAGCTGCAAAAATGGCCGTAAATCCGCCCACATAAGCTACAACGGTCAACGCATCCGGTGACGCATGGAAAATATCAAACGTCCGTGCTACGAGGTACACCCCTGCGGCAACCATCGTTGCAGCGTGGATCAGCGCCGATATCGGCGTTGGTCCTTCCATCGCATCAGGCAACCAGGTATGCAACGGGAACTGACCGGATTTCCCCATCGCCCCGACGAAAATCAGAACAGCAATCCATGTGACGATCATAGGGTCGATTTTACCCGTTGTGAAGGCATTATGTATGGATGTGAAATCAAGCGCATGTCCTGGCATGTAGAGATACAACAACAGGATCGCGATAAACAAGCCCACATCCCCGATGCGGGTGACGATGAATGCCTTTTTGGCGGCAGCCTTCGCCTCTGGCTTGAAGTACCAGAATCCAACGAGCAAGAAGGAACAGACCCCTACAAGCTCCCAGAAGATGTAAAGCTCCAGCATGTTTACCGCAATGACCAGGCCCAGCATGGAGAATGAGAACAGCGCGATATAGCTAAAAAACACGTGAATCCGCTCGTCGCCCTTCATATAGCCTTTGGAGTACACATTGACCAGCAAGGAAACCAGTGTCACGATGACAAGCATAAGGCTGTTCAGGTTAGTAACCTCAAAGCCCATTTTTAGCGTAAAATCACCGACTTGCAGCCAGTTCATTTTATCCCATGTGAAATCCTCGACATTGCCGCCAATCCGCTCGACGAAAATGAGCAAAGCCACAATAAACGAGAGCAGCATCGCAAAGATACTAACGTAAATCCCTAAGTCCTTGAGTTGACGTCCCATCGCCGTGAGCGCTAGAAAAGCAAGCAGCGGAAACAATGGAATGAGCCAGGCGTACTGTGAATAGTCCGATACCATAGCCTTGTTAGCCTCCTAGCGCTTCATAGAATCCAAATCCGTAACTTCGACCGTACCTTTATTTCTATAAATGGTGATCAGAATAGCAATCCCCACTGCCGCCTCAGCA
The DNA here is from genome assembly GCF_001700435.1 of Paenibacillus pectinilyticus. Classification (GTDB taxonomy): domain Bacteria; phylum Bacillota; class Bacilli; order Paenibacillales; family NBRC-103111; genus Paenibacillus_E; species Paenibacillus_E pectinilyticus. The sequence goes on along the minus strand of NZ_LYPC01000025.1, from coordinate 66,677 downwards.
GCCGCAATCGTAATGTTAAAGAGGGAAAAGATTTGACCCGTCAGCGCAGGATGGTCCCCGAGCTTCGAGAAGGCGATCAAATTCAAGTTCACTGCATTGAGCATAAGCTCGATGGAGAGCAGCACGATAACCCCGTTCTTCTTCGTTAGAGCCCCATAAAGACCGATACAGAACAGAATCGCTGCCAGTGTGAGATAGGGGGTAATTAACGTTCCCATGCTAGTCCTCCTCTCTCTTCGCCACAACGATAGCACCAATGAAGGCAACCGTTAGCAGCACAGACATGATTTCGAAGGGAATAACATGCACGTTATAGAGCAGTTTGCCGATTTCGAGCGTATTATCCTTACCCGCATCCAAGCTTCCAGAAGAAACGAAGGTCGATTTCTGAATGGCATAGAACAAGATCCCGAACAAGCCTACCGCGCCCAAAATAGCCAATCCCTCATGCCACGGACGTTTAGGTCCCTCGTCTTCACCCTGTCTGTGCTTCGTCATCATAATGCCGAAAATCATCAGAATGGAGATTGCGCCTGCGTAAATCAGCACTTGCACGAAAGCCACAAATTCCGCTTCAAGGATCACGTACAGACCGGCCAAGCTAATGAACGTAAGGGCTACGGCAATAACCATGTGAACGACTTTGGTAAAAGAGATCATGAAGATCGCTCCGCCAATCGCGAGCAATGCGAAAATGAAGAAGGCCCAGCTTGTGCCACTGGATAGAAAATCGCCAAGTCCATTAAACATCTTTCTTCGCGCCCCCTTTAGGCATCGCCGAATTGTTCTCTTGACGAATGTTTTGCGTGTTGCTGCTCAGCCATTGCATATCTTTGAACAAATCATCCCGACTGAACGAGCTCAGCTCAAAATTGTTCGTCATGACGATGGCTTCCGTCGGACATACCTCTGTGCACAGGTCGCACAGAATACAAATTTCAAAGTTGATGTCGTACGTATCAATGACCTTCCCTTTTTTCTCAGGGTCGGGGTTCGCTTTACCCGTTAACGTAATACACTCCGTCGGACATACACGCGCACATTGATTGCACACAATACATTTCTCAGGATCAAAATATTGAATACCGCGAAAACGATCCGGCATTTTAATCGGAACTTCCGGGTATGCGTAAGTCACTTTCTTTTGAGTCAGGTGCTTAAACGTGAAGCCTAAACCTTTCATAATGCCCTTCATGTGTTTCAACTCCTTAACGTTTTCCAGAGGAAAACTGACTTCGTGCGCATAAATCTAACGGTTGCGATAGGAAAACTAGCATCGTAGGCGTTAAAAAGAAGCTTTCCTCTACACGTATGACTCAAGGTCTTTCGCTCGATCAGGTTAGGCCTATACCTTGCTTTTCTTAAAAGATCGTCATGATGATTGCTGTCAGCAGCATATTGACCAGTGCTAGTGGAAGCAGCACTTTCCAGCCAAAACCCATCAATTGGTCGATGCGAACCCGTGGCAGTGTTGCACGCAGCCAGAACAGGAAGAATACGACCGAAGAGAATTTCAGCAGGAACCAGATGACACCTGGAATGAAATCAAGGAACCCGAATGGCGCATGCCACCCGCCTAGGAAAATTAAGCTGATGAGTGAAGCAATAACGAAGACATACACATACTCCGATAGCATGAAAAAAGCGAAGCGGAAACCGCTGTATTCCACATGATAGCCCGCGACGAGCTCGGATTCAGCTTCCGGTAAATCGAAAGGCGTTCGATTCAACTCCGACACACCGGCAATCACGAAAATGATGAAGCCCAGTATCTGCGGAATGAAGTTCCAGTGCCAGAAGCCGCCTGTTTGGTGATCCACGATGGTATGCAGATTCAAGCTACCTGTCATCATGACCACACCAACAACCGAAATAACCAGCGGAACTTCGTAGCTAATCATTTGTGCTGCAGAACGCATACCGCCAAGTAACGCGTATTTATTGTTCGAAGCCCAACCGCCAAGGATGATCCCGATGGTTGAAATGCCTGTAAGGGCTACATAATAGAGCAATCCCACATTCAAGTTCGCATTAAACATCCGATCCGAGAACGGGATGGTTGCGATGATCGTAAAAGATGGGATAAAGGTAATGATCGGTGCGAGGATGAACAGCTCACGCTCAGCTTTTTTGGGAATCGTATCTTCCTTAATCAGAAGCTTAAACACGTCGGCGACGCTTTGAAGCAGCCCGAAAGGCCCTGTTCGGTTCGGCCCAATTCGCAATTGCATCCATCCGATGACTTTACGCTCAAAATAGATTGCGTAGGTAACAAAGCCCAGAACGAGCATCAGCATCACAATGCCCCAGAATAGGAACACGAGGAAGTGCGTCCACGTAAGACTCTCCTCCAACAGATTAACCATTAGGCATCCACCTCCCCAACGACGATATCGATGCCGCCTAGAATCGTGATTAAGTTCGTCATGGACTCACCAACCAGCAGCTTAGGCAATATTTGCAGATTCACGAAGGACGGTCTGCGGAATTTCAGGCGGAATGGCTCTTGTTTGCCCCGGGAAATAATATAACAGCCGATTTCCCCACGGGGAGACTCGATCGCTGCATAGACTTCACCTTCTGGCGGGCGAATGACACGAGGCACTTTGCCCATCGTTTCGCCACCCTCAGGGAAGACATCTAGGGCTTGTTCTAAAATGCGAAGCGATTGCTTCACTTCTTCCATCCGAATTAAATAACGGTCATAACAGTCTCCGCCATTACGGACCGGCACATCGAACTGGAAGCGGCTGTACAGGCTGTACGGCTGCGTTTTGCGAATATCCCAATCTACACCCGTGCAACGCAAGTTCGCACCGCTAAGGCCATACGCAATGGCTGTATCAGCATCATACTTACCTACGCCTTTGATCCGCGAGAGGAAAATTTCATTGCCGGTGACGAGCGTATGATATTCTTCTAATTTGCCGTACATATAAGGAACGAATTTCCGTACTTTCTCGATCCATCCATCGGGTGCATCCCATTTCACGCCGCCTACACGCATGTAGTTATACGTCAAACGGGCGCCGCACAATTCGTTGAATAGATCGATGATGATTTCACGATCGCGGAATGCGTATAAGAACGGACTCATGGCACCGATGTCCAGCAGGTACGTTCCCCACCACACCATGTGAGAGGCGATGCGCTGCAGCTCCATCACAATTAAGCGAAGGAATTCCGCGCGTTCTGGGATTTCTAATTGCATCATTTTCTCTACGGCGTTCACTAACGCGTAGTTGGTTGTCATCGCCGATACATAGTCCATACGGTCGGTGTACGGGATGATTTGGGTATAGCTGAGGTTCTCAGCCAATTTCTCAGTTCCTCTATGTAGGTAGCCCATGACGGGTATTGCTTCTCGAATGATTTCACCATCCAGCTTGACGATCACGCGGAAAACGCCGTGGGTACTAGGATGCTGTGGACCAACGTTCAACAGGAGCTCTTCTGTCCGTAACACGTGCTACACCTCCGGGTCAAGCGGTTCGTAGTCTTTGCGCAGTGGATGACCCACCCAATCATCAGGCATCATAATGCGTACTAAATTCGGGTGGCCAGGGAAGTCGATGCCAAATAAGTCAAAGGCTTCACGCTCGTTCCAGTCGGCCGTCGGCCATACAGGGGCCACCGAAGGGATGCTTGGGTGCTCACGGTCCGTCTTCACCTTCACACAATACTCGCGCTTGTGTGTAAGGGAAAGCAGATGATACGCCACCTCGAGGTGCGTTTCTTGATCCACACCGGAGAGATTGCGCAGATAATCGCAGCGCAGCTCTTCGTGGTTGCGAAGAGTCAGCGCGGCCTGCGGCCAGCGCGAGCTGTGAATGACGACGTAAGGACGATGCGCGTCCCTTTCGTTGATGAAGGCCTCGACGACGGCGTCTTCGCCTGCCTCGGCCTTCAAGATCTCGACCAACCGATCCAGCAGCGGCTGGTTCGGTGACGGCTCTTTCGGCGCGGCTGGGTCCGCCGATTCGGTCTTGGCGCCGCGTGCTGCGGCACGTGCGGCGCGGGCTTCTGCAGCGGCCTGGGCTTTGGCCGCTGGGTCTTCGCTGCCAGCGTCTGCGGACGCTGGCGTTGTTGCCCCGGCGGGCGCGGGCTTGCCCGACTCCGGAGCTGCCTCTGGCGGAGGCGGCTCGGTGGCTTCTGCTTTACGCTCACCATTACTATCCGCAGGCACTTCGGCTTTGCTTTCGCTGTTGTTCTCTGCACGCACTTCTATGTTGTTTTCGCCGTTTCTCTCTGCACTAGTTACTTCAGCTTTGTTTCCACCGTTGCTCTCTGCAGCAGCTTCCACTTCGCTCTCAGCACTATCTTCAGCCCTAGCCTCAGACAAAGCTGCCTCTTTACTCGCCTCTCTACCTTCCACTTCAGTTCCCGCATTATCCTCAGCCTTACCTTCACCCTCAGAACCCGGAACTACCGTTTCCTCGGGCTTTTTCTCCTCACTCATCGGTTCGTCACCTGCTTCCCAGTCTTCGCCTCATAGCGAATCTTCTCCTGAAGCTTGTTGATTCCATAAATGAGTGCAGCTGGATTAGGCGGACAACCTGGGATGTACACATCCACCGGTACGATTTGATCCACCCCTTTGACAACGGAATACGACTTCACATAAGGTCCACCTGCCGTAGCGCAGGAACCCATCGCGATAACCCACTTCGGCTCAGGCATTTGTTCATAAAGACGGCGCAGCAAAGGAGCCATTTTCTTCGTAACCGTACCTGCCACAATCATGACATCTGATTGCCTAGGTGACGTACGGAAGATGACTCCGAATCGGTCTAAATCATAGTGTGAACCACCTGTTCCCATCATTTCGATGGCACAACAAGCCAAGCCAAAAGTTAATGGCCAAAGCGAATTACTGCGAGCCCATGCTTTTACCTGCTCCAGCGTTGTCATAAATACATTACGGTTAATTTCTTCCCGTTCCTCGGGAGAGATTGACTCTAGACTGAAGTCCATTGCAGCACCTTCTTCTTCCAAGCGTATATTAATCCTATGGCAAGCAAGGCTACAAAAATACACATTTCTATTAAAGCAAACAATCCAAGCTGATTAAACGCAACAGCCCACGGATAGAGGAACACGGTCTCCACATCAAAGATGACGAACATCAAAGCAAACAAATAATAACGAATGTTAAACCGGATCTGCCCTTCACCTACAGGCTCATTACCACTCTCGTACGTCGTGTACTTCTCATCGATGGGTTTACTCGGTCTTAACCATTTGCCAATCGTTAGCGCTACAATGGGGAGGACAACACCTAGCCCAAGAAAAATCGCCACGATTACATAGTTATTTGTATACATCATGTGAATGTAACCGCCTCCATTTCTGATTTGCATTCTTTATCATTTTCTTAGTTTTGGTAATAATCACCTTTATTAGTATATCAAAAAGGGGTATGGGCGTCGACATTAATTCTTCCCGCGTATGAGTAGGATCCCTCAATGGTGGGTAATACTATGCACGGGGCATTGAGGCTCTCGCCGCAAACCCTATTTTAAACCAAGGAAGGAATGATTTCTTATGGCAAATGCATCAAATGCTAATCACCAACATAGAACCAATGACAAAGTCACAGAGACTGGTCGCTATCGCGATGCAGACGGACAAAGTGTAGAATTGACTGCGGGTCAAACGTTCCCTCCCTGCCCGAAAACAGGACAATCCACCACTTGGCATCACGCTTAAAATGAACCCTTCACACTGGCTCCTCTCCTCTGAGAGGGGCTATTTATATGCCCGGTTAAAAGCAAAAAAGCGGAGGAACCGAAGTTCCCCCGCTTGATCTATTTATTTCCCGGACACGCCGATACGATTCACTGCTCTTTGTAAGGAAGCTTCAGCACGTTTGAAATCCACGTTATCTTGCTTGGTATCCGCAAGACGTTTCTCCGCACGGTCTTTCGCTGCCTTCGCACGATCGATATCGATTTGTTCAGGTAGCTCGGCGCTTTCCGCCAAAATAACCACCTTATCCTTGCGCACTTCCATGAATCCGCCGTTTACTGCGATGACTTCGTCTTTAGAGCCCGTTCTCTTCACAGTAATCGGTGCAATTCTCAGTGGAGTGACCAATGGAATGTGATTCGGCAGAATCCCAAGCTCCCCTTCAGTACCCTTCACGCTAACCATGTTCACTTGTTCAGCGTACACTTTGCGCTCCGGTGTAACAATTTCCAGTAGGAATGTACTCACTTGGATTCTCCTTCCTAAACGTTTACCGTAGGTAAACTATCGTAAGCGTTGCTTATCTTTGAGCAAAAACCGTTCTTAGCAAGATGCCAAGCTTACAGTGTTTTTGCTTTCTCGATAGCGTCTTCGATCGTTCCAACATTGTGGAAAGCTACTTCAGGAAGGTTATCGTGTTTACCTTCAAGGATTTCTTTGAAGCTACGCACAGTTTCTTTCAATGGTACATAAAGACCTGGGAAACCGTTGAACGGCTCAGCAACGTGAAGCGGCTGAGACAAGAACAAGCGGAGACGACGCGCACGGTGTACAGTCAATTTGTCCTCATCGGACAACTCATCCATACCCAAGATCGCAATAATATCCAGAAGTTCTTTGTAACGTTGAAGAATTTGTTTAACGCCTTGTGCTGTTCTATAGTGATCTTCGCCAAGTGTTTCTGGCGTCAAGATACGGGAAGAAGAAGCAAGTGGATCTACCGCAGGGAAAATACCTGCTGCAGCAATACTACGCTCCAAGTTCGTTGTTGCGTCCAAGTGAGCGAAAGCCGTTGCAGGAGCCGGATCCGTATAGTCATCGGCAGGAACGTAAATCGCTTGAATGGAAGTAACGGAACCTTTTTTCGTGGAGGTAATACGCTCTTGCAATTGACCCATTTCTGTAGCTAGGGTTGGTTGGTAACCTACCGCGGAAGGCATACGGCCTAACAAAGCGGAAACCTCGGAACCAGCTTGTGTGAAACGGAAGATGTTATCGATGAATAGAAGAACGTCTTTACCTTCTTCATCACGGAAATACTCAGCCATTGTCAAACCGGACAAAGCTACGCGAAGACGCGCGCCTGGAGGCTCGTTCATTTGACCAAATACCATCGCTGTTTTTGCGATAACGCCGGAGTCTTTCATCTCGTGGTAAAGGTCATTACCTTCACGAGTACGCTCTCCAACGCCTGCGAAAACGGAGATACCGCCGTGCTCTTGTGCGATGTTGTGGATCAACTCTTGCATCGTTACGGTTTTACCTACACCCGCGCCGCCGAAGAGACCGATTTTACCACCCTTAACATAAGGAGCCATAAGGTCGATAACTTTGATACCTGTTTCAAGAATCTCTGCTTTTGTCGACAAGTTGTCGAAAGCTGGAGCTTCTTTGTGAATGCCGCTTGTTAATGTACGGTCAACTTCTTCGATTCCATCAATCGGATCTCCCAATACGTTAAACACACGACCTAGTGTTGCTGCTCCAACTGGTACAGTAATTGCAGCTTTTGTATCTGTAGCTACTGCTCCACGCACAAGTCCGTCAGTTGAGGACATTGCGATACAACGAACCAAGTTGTCACCAAGGTGAACAGCTGCTTCGACTGTCATTGTGGAAAGTACGCCATTATCATTTTTTTCAATCTTGATGGCATTCAAGATTTCAGGGAGTTGTCCGCGTTCGAACTCAATGTCGACGACTGGCCCTGTAATTGTTACAACGCGCCCTTTGCTCATGGTTTCCCTCCTAAGAAAAGCTTTGCTTCCGTAGAAGCTTCATTGTTATGCGTTCGCGTTCGCTCCAGCAACGATTTCCGATATTTCCTGGGTAATCGAAGCTTGACGCGCACGGTTGTAAGCTAATGTGTAGCCGCTGATCATTTTTGTAGCATTCTTCGTAGCAGAGTTCATCGCTGTCATTCTCGCACCAAACTCACTTGCTTTACCTTCCAGTACTGCACTGTAAATAAGCGTTTCTGCATATTTAGGCAGCAATACTTCCAGAACACCTTCTGGTGATGGCTCATACTCATAACTAGCAGCAGCCACGCCAGTAACTTCCTCCATAGGAAGCAGGCGAATCATGGTTGGAATTTGGGTAATCGCATTCTTGAATTGGTTGTATACCAAGAACAACTGGTCATATGTTCCGTTCTCGAAGTTCTTCACTGCTGCTGAAGCGACAGATTTGATATCCGCGAATTTCGGTGAATCCGGAACACCTGTTACTTCTTCTACAACTGGCATATTGCGCTTGTGGAAGTAGTTACTGCCTTTACGTCCGATTACAAAAATCGAATATTCAGCTGTTGATTTATGGTTTTCACGAATCTCGGTCATGACCTTCCGCAACACGTTAGCGTTGTATCCTCCAGCCAATCCACGATCCGAGGTGATTACTAAATAGCCCGTCTTCTTCACTTCGCGTGTCTGTAACATCGGGTGTTTGATCCCTTTGCTTCCAGCTGCGATGCTTTGAACAACTTCTTTCAACTTGTCTGAGTAAGGACGTGCTGCTTCCGCAGAACGTTGTGCTCGTCTCAAATTCGCTGCAGAGACCATTTCCATCGCTCTCGTGATTTGCTTCGTGCTTTGTGTGGACTTGATTTGGCGCTTAATCTCGCGCATTCCTTTTGCCATACCTGCTCACCTCTCTTTTGAGGCTTAGAAAAGCCTTCATTCGAAGACCTGAACTCAGGCGATCAGCCTGCCCAGGGTTAACATGGGAGGTAGAGCTTCACTGTAGGCAGGAAGCTCTACCATCATGATTTATACAGAAGCTGCGAAGCTCTTTTTGAATTGAACAATTGCTTCTACAAGCGCTTTATCGTTATCCGGAGTGATGTCCTTCGTATCGCGAATGCTGTGTAGAATTTCTGGACGGTTCGATTCCAAGAAAGCCAAGAATTGACCTTCAAAACGTGTAACGTCTTGAACAGGAAGATCATCCACGTGTCCTTTAACAACTGTGTATAGGGAAGCAACTTGCTTCTCCAATGACATCGGTTGGTGAACACCTTGTTTCAAAATTTCAAGCGTACGAACACCACGGTCCAAACGCGATTGAGTAGCTTTATCTAGGTCAGAACCGAATGCTGCGAACGCTGCAAGCTCACGATATTGTGCCAAGTCAACACGAAGTGTACCGGCAACTTTTTTCATCGCTTTCGTTTGAGCGGAGCCCCCTACACGGGATACAGAGTTACCAACGTTAACCGCTGGACGCTGACCTGAGTAGAACAAGTCGGATTCTAAGAAGATTTGTCCGTCCGTAATCGAAATTACGTTCGTAGGAATGTATGCTGAGATATCGCCTGCTTGTGTTTCAATGAAAGGAAGTGCCGTCATGGAACCGCCACCTAGCTCATCATTCAATTTCGCAGCACGCTCTAGAAGACGGGAGTGCAAGTAGAAAACATCCCCTGGATAAGCTTCACGACCCGGTGGACGACGAAGCAAGAGGGACAACTCACGGTAAGCAGCTGCTTGTTTGGACAAGTCATCATAGACGATCAACACGTGCTCGCCTTTGTACATGAAGTACTCACCCATTGCGCAACCTGCGTACGGAGCCAACCAAAGCATTGGTGAAGGCTCAGAAGCAGAAGCTGTTACAACGATTGTGTAGTCCAAAGCGCCAGCGTGACGAAGTGTTTCAACAACACCTACGACAGTGGATTGCTTTTGACCGATAGCAACGTAGATACATTTAACGCCGTTGCCTTTTTGGTTGATGATTGCATCGATTGCAATCGCTGTTTTACCTGTTTGGCGGTCACCGATGAGCAACTCACGTTGTCCACGGCCAACCGGTACCATCGCATCAATCGCTTTGATCCCTGTTTGCATTGGCTCATGTACCGATTTACGGGCCATAACGCCTGGTGCTGGGGATTCGATTGGACGGAATCCAGTTGTTTCGATAGGACCTCTACCATCAACCGGTTGACCCAATGGGTTAACAACACGGCCTAGTAGTGCATCACCTACAGGGATTTCCATGATACGGCCAGTACGTTTAACTTGGTCGCCTTCACGAATATCTTTGTAAGGTCCGAGAATAACGATACCTACGTTGCTTTCTTCCAAGTTAAACGCGTAACCTAGAACGCCACTTGGAAACTCAAGCAGCTCGCCTGCCATTACGCTTTCCAAGCCGTGAGCACGAGCGATACCATCACCAACTTGAATGACTGTACCTACATCAACCACTTGGATATCGGAATTATAGTTTGCTATCTGTTGTTTAATCAATGAGCTGATTTCTTCAGGTTTGATACTCAACGAACTTCACCCCTATTCTTACAGTGCTTGTGTTAAACCAATGCTTTGGCCAAGCGGTCTAGCTTGCCTGCCAAGCTTCCATCATATAAACGATCACCGATACGTACTTGTACACCGCCGAGCAGCTTAGGCTCAACTACGGACGAAACACGAATCGTTTTACCTGTTACTTTGCTAAAATGTGAGGCAATTTCCGCTTGCTGTGCATCCGTTAATACGAATGCGGAGTAAACGATTGCGCTCGCTTGCCCGAGTGCTTCATTCGCAACCTTGACATAATCGCTGACCAAGGCGGAAAGAATGGATTGTCTACCTTTATCAATCAAGACCAGCAGCGTGTTCCACACCGGTTCGGAAACATTGCCCTCGAAAATCTGCTTCAGCAGGTCCGTTTTGACGGTCGTCCCGATGTTCGGATGGTTCAGGAACATCTGCAAGTCTGCATTGTCCCTAATCGCACTAGCTACAGATTTAAGCTCTTCTTCCACTTGGGAAATGATATTCTTTTCCTTCGCTACTTCGAAGAGAGCTTTGGCATAACGCTTCGCTACGACGATGTCACTCATACGTTGCCTCCTACCTCTTTGAGGTAATGCTCAACAAGTTCTTCTTGTGACTTTTCGTCGATTTGTTTCTCGATAATTTTGGATGCGATCAGAACGGACATCGCGCCAACTTGGCTGCGAAGAGCGGCAACCGCTTTGTTCTTCTCATTTTCGATATCTTTCAACGCTTCGTCTTTCAGACGATTCGCTTCTGCGCTAGCAGCATGAATAATATCATCAGCTTGCTTGGAACCTGTATGCTTCGCTTGCTCAATAATATCGTAAGCTTCCTTACGAGTTTGTTGCAGCGCTTGCTTTTGTTCCTCTAACAATTGATCAGCTTGCTTGCGGCTGTTTTCAGCTGTTTGAATTTGATCTTTCACCAATTGTCTGCGTTTTTCCATCATGCCGAACAGAGGGCCGAACGCAAATTTAGAAAGCAACAAATATAAAATAATGAACGAGACGAGTTGTATCCAAAATGTGGACCATTCAATATGCAAGTAACGTCACTCCCTTCTGATAACATGGGCAAAACGAAGGCGTGGTAGCTAATGCCATCCCCGCCAAACGGTTTCTTAAGCTTTTCCCATAAAGATGAACGCAAGAACCAATGCAACGACCGGCATTGCCTCAACTAGACCTACCCCGATAAACATTGTTGTTTGAAGCGTACCACGAAGTTCTGGTTGACGGGAAATACCTTCCAAAGCACGACCTACGATCAAACCGTTACCAATACCTGCACCTAGTGCTCCCAAACCGAATACGATACCTGCTGCTACTAATGCTATTGCTCCCATTGATAAAATCCTCCCTTAAACTCTTAAGTTTTTGTTGTTGTATAAGTGACTCGAGACTTCCCGAGGTAAGTCTTACTCTTAATGCTTTTCTTCGTGAATCAATGTTTGTGAGATATAAACCATGGTTAGCATCGTGAATACGAAGGCTTGAATCGCACCTACGAACACACTGAAGCCCTGCCATACGAAGAGAGGCGCTACGCCAAACCAACCTGCTCCAACAATGACAGATATCATAATTTCACCTGCGTAAATGTTACCGTAAAGACGGAAAGCGAGTGTAAGCGGCTTGGAGACGACTTCAATTAAATGAAGGATCAACATTGCCCCTTTGAACTCAAAATAATGCGCGAAGTAATGCTTCGTGTTGCGAGTTATCCCTAAGAAGTGACTTAGTACGATAACAACAACCGTTAACGCCCCTGTTACTGCGATATCAGCTGTCGGTGATTTCCACCAAGATACATGATCTTCCGTCACGATCGAGAAAGGAAGGCCGAGCATGTTGCCGATAAAGATGTACATGATAAGTGTAAGACCTAATGCGATGAATCCCTTGCCATGTTTGGAACCAATCGTGCTCCCAATAATGCCTTCTACAAACTCAATTGTCCATTCCATGAAGTTTTGCAATTTCGAAGGATTCGTTACGGATGCTCGGCTAGCTCCTGCGATTGCAAGAATAAGCACGATAACTGAGGTAATCCCGATCATCATCAGTGCGGATGCATCGAAATGAAAGCCTAACCACTCAAACTCTGGTACCTTATGTTCCATATTTTCCATTTTCACCCCTTTCATCCATTGAAGTTACATCGTGGAATTACTTCTTAGACTTCCTAATAGAAAGAATACCCAGTACGAGTGTTGCCAATTGAGCAAAAAAGTATCCAACAATCGTTGTGGTTATTGCAACATGTTCGGGATACCTAACGGCAACCAAACCTACGAACCCAGCGATTGCTGCCCTAGTCAGAAAGCCAAGGGTTACCTTGCGCCCGCTCTGCTCTATCGCAGCTGCTGCCAACTTGTTAATCTTCCAGGCTAGAAACCTTGCACTGATCATACTCGCAACGGAGCCAAGCATAAGTCCTGCAATGTAAATCCTGTAATCGACAAGAAGCGCCCATGCAGCCAAACAAAAGGATAAAAAGAATAGAAATACGTTTTGAACCGTTTTCAGAGTGGCTGAAAAGTCGTCCATCATAGCCCTCCGTACTGCTTTATCATGAAGTAAATGCTAATGATGCCGGTTACAAGCCCCAGTAAAAATCCACCTAACAGCCAGAATTGGCCTCCTAGTGTGCTGCTTAGCCATTCGCCGAAGAAATATCCAGCGACCAAACAAACGACAAGATCTATGCCAATTGCACTAGTTAACGCCACTGCCCGCCAAGGATTATCATTGGAATTTGGCCGTTTCATCGCATCCTCCTGGGTGTTTTCCACATGGGAAAACGTGTCTCGCAGCTTATCTGCTACGAATCCTCATTCATTGTAACGAAGCCACGCAAGGTTTGTCAATTGACGGAACTTCATTTGTCACATCTCACAAAACCCCTTGGAGCCTTGCGGCTCAAGGGTTTGCGCGTTTTCAAACCGAACAGTCCAACTGTACGCTGTAGCGTTTGTCATGATTTTGTCACGGTTAGAAAGATTCCGGGCGTTCAGTAGTCCTACCGAAATGGTGGAGAATGGATTGAACGATTCGTTCGGACGCTTTTCCATCCCCATAAGGGTTGGCGGCTTGGCTCATTTTATTGTATAAATCTGCATCTGTCAGGAGGGCGCGAGCACGCTCGTAGACCACTTCTTCATCCGTTCCAACCAGCTCCAGCGTACCAGCTTGAATGCCTTCTGGACGCTCCGTTGTGTCACGTAGGACAAGCGCTGGAACTCCGAAGGTTGGCGCCTCTTCTTGAAGGCCACCAGAGTCAGTCAGAATCATATACGTATGCGGGTAGAAGTTATGGAGCTCGAAAACGTCTAGCGGATCTATCAGCTTGATGCGCGGATGATTGCCAAGAATTTCATGGGCAGGCTCCACAACGACCGGATTCGGATGCACCGGGTAAACAATCGCAATATCTTCAAATTCATCAGCGATGCGTTTCACGGCACGGAAAATTTGACGATGCGGTTCACCTTGTGCTTCCCGGCGATGCGCTGTCATCAAGATCAGCTTGCGGCCTGCAGCCCATTCAAGAATGGGATGCTCGAAATTCTCCCGCACGGTGTACTTGAACACATCGATGGCCGTATTGCCTGTCACATAAATTTGTGACTCGGATTTATTTTCTTTTCGCAGGTTATCTGCCGATTGCTGGGTTGGCGCAAAGTGGAGATCCGCGATAACGCCAGTTAATTGACGGTTCATTTCCTCTGGATACGGGGACAATTTGTTCCACGTCCGAAGACCCGCTTCCACGTGGCCTACTTGGATCTGCTGCATGAATGCCGCATAGCTGGCAAGGAATGTCGTTAACGTATCCCCGTGAACAAGAATCAGGTCCGGCTTCGCCTCTTTGAATACAGGCTCTAAACCTTGCAGAACGCGCATCGTGATTTCGTTCAACGTTTGGCGGTCTTTCATCACGTTAAGATCAAAGTCAGGCGTAATTTTGAAAATATCCAGCACTTGGTCCAGCATCTGACGATGCTGCGCCGTTACACAAACCAGCGACTCAATCTGCTCAGGGTGCTTCTCCAGCTCGAGAATAAGCGGAGCCATTTTGATAGCTTCAGGTCTTGTTCCGAAGATCGTAATCACTTTAAGACGTTTCATCGGTTTCTTCTCCCTCTAAAGTTTTCTGTAGGAAAACTGACTTCGTAAGCATAGTCTTTTTCAAATATTAATCCGTACCGTACAGACGATCTCCCGCATCCCCGAGACCTGGCACAATGTAACCATGATCATTCAAATGATCATCAACCGCAGCGACGTAAATATCGACGTCAGGATGCTCTTTTTGAACGGAAGCGACGCCTTCTGGTGCAGCAATGAGACACATGAGCTTAATGCGCGTGCAGCCTCTGCGTTTCAGCACTTCAATCGCTGCATTGGCGGATCCGCCAGTCGCGAGCATCGGGTCGATGACTAACAAGTCCCGCTCCAAGACGTCAGTAGGCAGCTTCACGTAGTACTCCACAGGTTGAAGCGTGTCAGGGTCACGATAAAGACCAACGTGTCCCACTTTGGCAGCAGGCATCAGCTTTAGAACGCCGTCAACCATGCCCAAACCAGCACGCAAAATAGGGATAAGCCCCAACATTCTGCCCGAGATGACTTGGCAATCTGCCGTTGTTACGGGGGTTTTGACTTGTACGTGCTCTAGTGGCAGATCTCGTGTAATTTCATAAACCATTAATGTAGCAACTTCATCGACAAGCGCTCTGAAATCCTTCGTTGTCGTATTCTCATCCCGAATATAGGTAAGCTTATGTTGAATAAGCGGATGATCGCAAATATGTACTTTACCCATGTGTTCCTCCTAATATAAGCATGGTAGCCGATGGCAAGATTCGTTCTTCTCAACCCTATTTCGACCTGTTTCGAGCAATCTACAGGCAGGGGGTCAGGCAAACCTTGTCTATTATATCATATGTTATCCAACTTATCTGCTGTAGAACCCAACAATATGCACTGTTTGCGATGGGACATCAAATTATAGCAAAAAACCCTCGAAAGCCTTACTCTCGATGTGAGAATAGGCTGTAACGAGGGGCTTGAATGAGGCCATGATGATGAAAATTGGTAGTGGCATGTGGATACTTTACTACGATGGAATGAGCAGCAATTGCACACCTAATAACCCGAAGATAACGAAACAGTAGCGATCGGTCCAAATCTTATCGGCGCCAGCATCGACCCAGCCAATTTTATCGGTGAAACTTGTAGGTCCAACAAACGTTACTTCACCTTTGAGATGATGATGGGGGCCAAATGTATTTCGACCACTGGTCAACAACTCGATCTGAAGCAGGAGCTGCTCTCCTTCGATTTCATCCGTGATATCCAGTTGCTGTGTACCCCAGAGAATCGTCTTGGCGGAGCCGCCATTTATCGATATGTTCATTGCCGGGCAGCGCATGGCGTCCCACTGGAGAACGAGCCTGCTTCGCGCATCGCGTAGGCTTAGTAGTACTTGCTCGGATAAGGTCATGGTTTGCTCCGCGGCAATTGCACCACCATAGAAGACCAGACCTTGCTTCGTGGTGTCCGCCAGCTGGAGCTGCTCTGGCAGTGTTGTCAGGGTGAATGGACCTTCCGTCCATAGCGCGTCCCGCTCCGTATGCTCCCAGCCCCCCTGCGGCTTCACGGCAAATGGGCCCAGCACGTAGATGCTTTCAATCTCAACATCGAAGAAGAGCTTATTCCGAATCGGAGCTAAATTAGCCCCTGCCACACCGAAGAACCTATAGACCTCTTCATTGCAGTAAAAGTGACCGGACATGCGGACGCGATTCTGCCCCGCCTGAATATATTCTCCGATGGGCAGCATCGGAAAGCTCCGATCCCCTCCGTACCAACCGTCCGCTTCCTCTGCTCGGACGAGTTGACCATTCACCCGAAGTTCCCACTGCTCGGGCCGCTCCACAGCTATCTTCCACAGCGAACGATCGGTATGCAGCATCAGCTCGGCATCTATCTCGAACGTGAACTCCAGCTCGATATGAACAGGTCGCTGCATGGCGATGCAATGCTCTTGAATATTCAACACGTAGGTTGGAACAGACCAATCACCATCGTCGATACGAAAAGAGGCATAGTCCAGCGTTAAGGCGTTAGGTGCGGATAGCTGATAGTCCCACGGTGCGTCGATGTTGATAGTCTCTTGCGGCGCCGTTGCCGTTGAGAATAAGTTCTCAACGGTCGGCTGTGAAGGCTGCTGGCGTGAAGCACCAGCACTCCATAGATCCAGTTCAGCGATGCCTTCCTCGCTGTCCACAACCATGAAGAGCTTCGAGTCACCCGGGCTCAGCTTTATTGGTAGACGCGCATCGACTTCGCCTATTGTCCCATTTTCCAAATCGAGTTCAAGCCACCTTCTGTTGTCTTCCTTATGAATCTGCAACGCTATGGACTCAGCATCGCCTGTGTGTACAGCGAAGAGCATCGTCATACCTGGCAACCGGCGTTCCTGTACATAAAGCTTACGTATGGCATCTGATGATGCGCCTTCGACCGATGATACCCAATCTCTGCGCACCTGCACATGTTCGCCTATGCGGCTGCTTTCGGTTATTCGAACCGCTTCGTCACTCGAAAACCAAGCTGTCAGCTCGTCACATCGCTCACCTGATAAGTAACGAGGCATTTCCCCCGCCAGAATGACCTTCCCGCCAGCTGCTGTGAATTGCTTCAACAATTCAAAAGTAGAAGCTTCTAGCGTGAGCGAGTCACTAATGATGATCGTATCGTACTCCTGCGATCCCACAAGCAGCAGGCCATCTCTTGTGTCGCCGTACTTCCCCATCAACCCTTCATCCCCGTAGTCAAAGTCACGCTGAAGCCCCAACAACACGGAAGCCAACTCGTCCATCCGGTCCTGTAGATGCTCCACAGCTTCCTTCTTAGCCCCATGCTGAAGCCAAGCTGTGCGAATCGGGTGCAGCACAAGAATCCCTGGCACAGCCTTGCCCAAGGTCAATAAATAAGTGAGCCTGCCAAAGTAATCGTTAAACTGACGATATACATCCCACCAAGGCTGCTGCACATACAGAGACGGCGGATAATCCCGCTTGCGAACTCCGCGAATCGAATACGATTGCAGATGCGGGCATAGCCGATTCACGCCTAGGACAAACTGCCATTCGGCGATCCTTTTCATCTCGCGAAAGCTCAGATTCCAGCCACAGCAACCGAAGGTTTCTGTGATGACGAAAGGCTTTCCTAACTGCCGCGCTACCGAGGCGGCCTGCTTGGGCAGCAGTACACTACGCGGCGTCCGTCCTAACATATCAATGCCCGGCATATGCATCCGCTCATATAGCGGCATGACCCCAGCTGTATACTGCATCTGCTCCGCGAGGGTATCTTCCCCCATGAAGTGGCCTGTAAGCTGCCAATTATGCGTCTCACACCAGTCCGCGACGAGGCGGACAGATGCCTGAAATTTTTCGCTCGCGAGGTGCCAATAACGGTAGCGAGCAAGATAAGCTGCATCCAATACTTCGCTTGGTGTCCCTTCCTCTACCTCCGTCAGCAGCCAACCCAGTGCATTCAACAACGTATCCCCATAGCGCTCCCTATAGGCGATGTCCAAATCAACGGACCAAGGGATCCCTGAAAACTTAAATTCATCTGTGAAAATCCCCGGAATCCCCTTAGCACCAAAGCTCTCACCCATACGGTCGAAGTAAACCTCGTGGCACGCCTGTAAGAAGGCCTCCATCGCTTTGGCAGAAAGGATATCGATATAGTAGGGATTCACGCGGCACATCACAGCGATGCCTTCATCCCACGCTAGAAGAGACGACTCCCCTGCTAACGCCTGAGAATCCTCTTGCACCCGCCACTGGCTCTCTCCCGCTCCGCGCACAAGCATACACATAAAGTCAGGATCCTGCCTGTATACGTCGATCTGCTGCTCCGCATCATCTTGACGCGTAACCTTAACGCCTTCCAGTGACTTCTGCTGATAGTTGGCCCCTAATGCAGGAACAACGCCATTTGCCGTTCCACTGGGCCAGCCATTCTCATCGTAGCACCACGCTTCCAACCCTTGGGCTTTGGCTTCTTCCGCGGATATTTCGACGGCATCCAGAAACTCCTCACCCATATAAGGCGTGCCCAACCCCTGCCGCGTATGCATAAAGAAGCCGCCTAACCCTGCTCGCTTCATCTCACCGATCTGCCGACGCAGCTCATCCGGTTCCAACTTATCATTCCAAGACCAGAAGGGCAGGCTGCGATAAGTGGCAGGCGGATTCTGAAATATCGACGGCTCGAATTCACTTTGCACATGCTTCGCTTTCACAATCGGATCGCTCCTAGTCAGTCCCTCCCGCTTGCTGCAACGAACTTCTGCGGGGAGGTCCCGGTTATTTTTTTGAACAACGTACAGAAATACTTCTCATTATGAACGCCTACCGCCTCGGCCAGCTCTAAATTGGAGTAGTCTCTCCTGCGCAACAGCTCGATGGCCCGCTCAATTCTTCGCTTCGAGACGTAGTCGGTGAAATTGATGCCAAGTTCTTTTTTGAAAAGCTCGCTCACATAGGACGGATTCAAATGAATATGCTCCGCCACAATGCCGAGTGAGATCGACTCCTTCAGATGATCGTCAACGAATCGCATGGCCTTAACCATTTCAGCGCGGAGACCACTCCCTTCGGCCTGTGCGTGAAGCCTTTCCCACGCTAAGCGCAGCCGTTCCACCAGCTGATGCAAATGCGTACAATCCGTAAATATCCCCGCTGCGGCTACATCAGCATGTTCCGTTGGCAGCAGCCGCTGCCGAAGCCGCGCGCACCAACTTTCCACATAACTCAGTAACTTACTGGGATTAATCCGATGACTGTGCAGCAAATGAAGCAATGGCGCGAGCGCTTCGCCTCCCGACTTCGTATTTGTACGATCGAGTGTTTCTTCAAAACGCTCCACAAATTCACGCCAGTCACTCTCGCTGTAACTTAACCTGCGGTTTGGTGTAACCACCGTGCCAAAGCTGGCATAGAACGTGTCAACGATTGCACCGCCCGATTCCTCATATGCCGCTGACGCATGCCTCCAACCGCTGTACATCCGGCTCACTCCAACTGAAACGGATATCCGTAAATACGTCTTGATGGCATCGTGAATACGCTCCCCTAGCTCATAACAGATGCGATCGAACGACTGTTCGCTGCCCGCTCGAATCGTAGCAAAGGCTACGATGACGTTAGGCTGTAGCTCACAAGCGAAGCAACCACCGCTCTCCGTCAGCACTTCCTCAATAATATTCAGCATGCCGTACTTGAGCATGTTGCGATCACCTGGCGAATACTCCGCGCAGAATACCTCATAATTATCGAATCGCACCGCAAAACAACCATACTGACGCGGCTCAAAGCCCGGCACCAGTTCCGCACTTCTGCGCTCCATAATAGATTCCGACACTTCGCCGCGCAGCATCTCCTCGAGGAGATGCTTACGAAGTCGATAGGAATTCTCCTTCACCGAACCGCTCAGACTCTGGAGACGCCGCTCCTTTTCCTCACGAGCCATCACATTGTCTCGTGCTTTGGACAAGGCTGTGCGAACATCTTCTTCGCGCAAAGGGACCTTGACCAAGTACTCAAACACGCCCATGGCGATCGCTTGTTTGGCATAAGCAAAGTCGGAGTAGGCGCTTAAAATGATAACCTCCACGCCCGGCAGACGTTCGCGGAGCTGACGGATCAGCTCGATCCCGTCCATTCCTGGCATCACAATATCCGTAAGAATGAGATCCGGACGCAGTTCTGCCGCTTTTTCCAACGCTTCAACGCCGGAATAGGCTTGACCAACGAGTCGAAAAGGCAACCGCCGCTCTCCCCATCGCTCGAAATAAGTGACCAACCGCTGTACCATCGGCGGCTCATCATCCACGACTAAGCAAGTGACCTCTCTCATTACGCCTCCCCCTCTTCTCGTTGCTCCGGCTTTCCAAGCTCCTGCCCTATATCATCTGGGAATGTCAATGTGACACAAGTTCCACGACCTTGCTCGCTCCACACGTTAAGCCCGTAAGGTTCACCATAATTCAAACGGATGCGCTGGTGAATGTTGTACAAACCGATGCGTTTGCGCTGGTCTAACTTTTTCTCAACAGGATCGGCCAGTAATAACTCGGTTGTCTTCTCCGGTGTCATGCCGACACCTTCGTCCTCCACTTCAATAATGAGCATGCCTTCTCTCCGAATGGCGGACAGCCGGATAGCACCCGACTTACGCCCACCTGCATAGCCGTGGAAAATACTGTTCTCCACGATCGGCTGAAGCGCCATACGAAGGACAGGCAGCTGCAGCGTGACAGGGTCAATCTGTTCGATCAGCTCAAACTCACAATCGTACCGAATCTTTTGAATATATAAATAATCCTTCACATTCCGAAGCTCCTGCTCTAAGCTGACACGGTCTGAGAAATCGGTAATTCCGTATTCCAGAATCGAAATCAATGCCTCAATGAGGTTATCCACCTCATGGTAGCGGCCGAAAGCAACCACATTCGAGATCGAACCCAGTGTATTGTATAGAAAATGAGGATTAATTTGGGACTGCAACACTTGAATCTCTAACTCTTTCTTCTTGCGTTCACCAAGGTTGACGTGCTCAATTAAGGTTCGAATTTGCTGCAGCATCTCGTCGAATGTCTCAGCAAGTTTCCCAAATTCATCACGACGTGAACTGGAAATGTTGACATTCAAATCCCCGTGGCGAACTTGGCTTATTTTGCGAATGAGATAATAGACCGGTGTCCGAATCATACGAGCGACGAAGCCCGCCGTCATCGCACTGAGAACGAATCCAAGCAGCAGCAGTCCGATGAAAAATGTCTCGATTCGCTTCAGCGAAGTTTGCAGCGTCGTGCCGTCATAGAAGGCAAATATGATCCATTTGGTACGTGGATTAATGCTCTTCATAATGGTCACATTCGTCCCATTCATCCGCTCTTGAAAGACGTCATCCTTCGCTTCGGCAAGCTCACGGCCATCCCGATCGTCAAACCGCAGCCGATGATCGACAACATTGAACAATCGACTCCCCACGGGCTCCAGAATGACGCGCCCCTCTTTGTCCATAATCCCCAGCTGCAGATCGTTACTGCCGCCGCCAATCTTCTGCAACCGCTCCTGCAGAGCAGTTAAGTTCAAATCGACAGCTACAGCCATAGGCTCGTCAGCGATCGTAATCGCTTTGGTGAACGTCACCGTCCAACCAGAGAAGAAATTCTGGTAAGGTTGACTCACCGTCACGGAGCCGTAGGCGTTACTATACGCCATTTTGTACAAAGGATCGCGGTCTTCTCTTGTATCATTGATGACTTTCGTTACCGAATTTCCGCCCAAGATGGATAAGTCCTTGCGAATCATATACACATCGGTCAACATGACCGAATTCTCTCGATAGGCATTCTCCAATGCGGCTTGCGCAGCGTTTAGATCATTACGCCACGAATTAGCTGAGCTAGACAGTTGAGAGATCGTATTTTGCACAAGCAGAAAGTACAGGTCGATATACTCCTCTTCCTTATGCAGGAGCTGAGTCGCTTGATTAAGCTGACTTGTTGTAATTTCATTTTTTATATAGCGATAAGATAACCCGCTAAGAATAGCCTCCGAGCTGAGCACGAAGACGAAACAGACTAGAAACAGCCGGAACGATATGTTGTGAAACCATTTCTTCATCCAATCCCGCATGTGTGCACCCCTCGTTGCTAAGCTATTGAATGTGGAAAAAGAGGAGGTATCTCCCCTTCTCCCGCACTTATTATTTTAAAACCCCATCACCTTGCAGCTGTTTCGTGTAATTCGCAATCGCATCGTTCAGCTTAAATTTGTCCTGCAGCGTCTTCACGTAAGCATCCCAGTTCGCCAGCGGCTCTTTGCCTGTTACGAATTTGAGCATCATCTCATTGGCATATTTGAGTCGATCTTGTGCCATAGGGTCGCTTGGGTCATCGAAAACACGTGGATTAATATTGTTCTCTTTTAAATAGCTCGTGTTGATCTTCTGATTGGCGTTCGTGATGTCAGGCTTCTGAAAGTCAAAGTACACGCTGTCCGTCGCTTTGCGAACGAACGCATAGTTATAGCGCCACTCGATTTCTTTCTCATTGTAGGTGGATCTATCTATCAGCTTCGGCGTGCCATTTGTAACTGTAAATGATTTATCTTTGATACCATAGGCAAGGAACGGGTAAGCATCTTTATTCGTGTACAGATACTGAATGAACTGCATAGCACGCTTTGCTTTGCCTGCATCTTTCATCGCTTCCTTCGAGAGACCAATCAGCGACTGTTGGAAAGGTTTCACATCCAGAATCTGATCCCCATACGGTCCCTTAGGAGGTGCGATTTGCTTCCAATCCGGCACACTGCCTCCAGCATCCTGCATTTTCTTCGTTTCCGCAGGCTCTGAACGGCGCCAGTCGTTAATCATAATACCCACTTTGCCTTGGTACATCTTACTATCACGTTTGAGACCGTCGTCAATGGTTACCCAGTCCGGATCAACGACCTTCGCATCGATCATATCTTTAATAAATTGCAGGGCTTCTTTCGTCTTCGGATCGGTGTTGTACACGACAACCTTACCGTCTTTGACATCCACGAAGTTAGGCTGCACTCCAAACATCCAAAAAATTTGTTGGAAGCCTACTGGGCCGCTCGTGCTATAACCAAGTGAACCATCCTTCGGCAGCATGGCGACGAAGCCATACGTATCGTTCTTGCCATTGCCGTCTGGGTCATTAAAAGTGAACGCTTTCATGACGTTTAATAAATCTTGTGGATTGGTTGGAATAGACAGGTTCAACTTCTGCAGCCAGGTATTGTTGATCCACCAGCCATTTACACCGCCAACCGCTTCAGATGCAGGTAAGCCGATCGTGTGACCTTTATATTTCATAGGCTCAAGGCGAGAAGGATCGAATGCTTTCGGGAGATCTGGAAACTCCTTCAACAAATCGTCGAGATCCGTCAATAAGCCTTGATCGTAGTATTTAATCGCCGAAGCCCGATCTGGGAACGACACAATATCCGGAATTTGGTTGGAGGAGATCAATAAGTTGAGCTTATCCTTCCAGTTCTCGCCGCCCATAGTCATATCGAGATCCATGTTGTTGTCTTTCTCGATCATCTGACGGATTGGATCCTGCTCTTTCGCCGGCATTGGGGTTGTTAACCGATAGCCAATCGTGTTATAAAAGCTGATTTTATACTTCTTATCCGCTTCCTGCGGTTTAGCCGTTTGTGTAGCTCCCGAGGATGCAGCAGCAACACTTGCACTTGGAGACGCCGTATTCTCGGCCTTGCTGCAGCCCGCAGCAACAACCCCTAACAGCACAGTCATGCTCAGCAACGCACTTGCGTGATTCTTTTTCATCTTGAACCTCTCCCTTTAGTCTATTATACATGCTATATCGAGAGTTGCCTCTAGATATCATCGATATCGGCTCTGGACTAACCTTTCACAGAGCCAAGCAGAACACCACGGGTAAAATGCTTCTGAATAAACGGGTACACAACCAGTATGGGCAGTGTGGTAATGGCGACGGACGCCATTTGAACCGAAATCGGATTGACGGAATTAGCCGCTTCCGCTGCGTCCCCGCTAATGGCGACGGAAGCGAGTAGAATCTGGCGTAGAAACAGCTGCACAGGCTGCTTCTCAGGGGTATTGATGTAGAGCAGGGCATCAAAGTAGCTGTTCCAGTGCCATACGGCATAGAACAGACCAATCGTTGCAATAATTGGAACGGAAAGCGGGATTACGATACGAACGAGAATCGAGATTTCGCCCGCTCCATCTATGCGCGCAGCTTCATCAATGGCTTCTGGCAGCTGTTCGAAAAAGCTTTTCACAATCATGAGATAAAACGCATTAATCAAGCCTGGGATGATAAGGGACCATTCGGAATTAAGTAGTCCTACATTTTTTACGAGCAAATAGCCCGGAATAATACCGCCGTTGAACAGCATGGTGAATACGATGAATAGCAGGAACCCGCTTCGCCCAGGCAGCCCTTTACGTGAAAGCGGCAGGGCAGTAATGACGGTAAACACTAAGTTCAGCAGCGTACCGACAACAACTCGAAAGAGTGTAACTTGGTAAGCGTCCAAGAGCCTGCCACCTTGCATAATCTCTCGATATGCGGTCAAGGTGGTATGGGTTGGGATGAGGACAAGACCATCTTTCTTAATAAACTCGGAGATTGGTGTCAGTGAAACACTGATTACATACAGAAACGGTAATACACAAGAAGCAGCTAGCAGGGATAGAAGCAAATAATTAAGGCCTTGGGCGACCCGGTCGCCAGCAGTCATATGACGCATGGATGATTTTCCTCCTCCTACCAGATTTGTCCGTCAAATTTTTTGGCAATACGGTTCGCACCAAGTACAAGCACGAAGCCGATGACCGATTTGAATAACCCGACAGCGGTAGCAAGTCCAACACGTCCCTCTTGTAATCCGACCCTATACACCCAGGTCTCGATCACATCCGCCTTCTCTTGATTCAGCGGGTTGAGCATGATGAAGATTTGGTCAAAACCAACATCGAGAATCGCGCTAAGCCTAAGAACCAGCATTAGGATAATGACATTGCGAATACCCGGCAGGGTAATGTGCCACAATTGCCTAGTTTGAGACGCGCCGTCCATCGTTGCTGCTTCGTACTGACTCGGATCGATTCCTGTGAGCGCTGCCAAGTAAATGATGGCTCCCCAACCAACCGACTGCCAAATGTCCGTTGAGACGATGAGCGTTCGGATGAGCCCCGACTCCGTTAGGAAGGAGATCCGATCCAAATGGAACGCGGTCAACAGCTGATTAACGAGCCCCGACCCTGGCGCTAAGAAAGCGACAAGCAAGCCGTAAATGATGACCCACGATAGAAAGTGAGGTAAATACGTTAAGGTTTGGATCGTTCTTTTGAAACCTGGCGAAGTGACGGCATTCAGCATAAGCGCCAGAATAATCGGGGCTGGGAACGAGAAGATCAGCTTGTAAAACGAAATTATAATGGTGTTCCCTATAATTTGTTTAAAGTACACACCGTCGAAAAATAACTGAAAGTTCTGCCACCCCACCCACGGGCTATCGCCCAGTCCTTGCAGCACGTTATAGTTTTTGAACGCAGCGACGATGTACACCATCGGCACATATTTGAATACGGCGAAGTACAGCAAGCCAGGGAGCAATAGCGCGTACATGACGCCATATCTTCGCAATAGGTTAATCGTTCGTTGCATGTTTGCCTCTCCTCTCTCTCTCTTTGTTTATAGCTTTATTGTATCGCCGCGGGAGGAGTGATCCTTTTCATATCTTTGGCAGTTGGTCTAAAATCTTCGGAAATCGCGCGACCGATAGGAAGCACGCGTTAGTTAAAAAGCCGTCTCCCCGAAGAGAGACGGCTCCTTATGCTTAATTCTTCACGAGTGTGATGTAATCGTAGGCTAGATTGTAGGTGCTGGCGGACGCATTTTTGCCCGTTACCGTGAAACGGAACGTCTGGTTGCCCGCTGCACTAATCGTGACCGTGCCCAGATTAGACTCGGCGTACCCGGATGCTGCCGCATACTGGTCAACGGTCGAGCCTAGATTTGTGCCGTTAACAGCTAGCTGATAAATCCCCTTATTGGCCGCTTTCCGATTGCCCACGTATACCGTATACGTACCTGTTTGTGGGACATTCAGCGTGTACTGTACATAATCGCCTACTGCATTCCCACTCAAATTGTTAAAAGAACCCCCGCTCGCTGGCGCATCCGCATAATTCGCTTGCGAATCACCGGTGGAAACCGTCACCGGCAAGGTTTCCGCTTCGTACACCGTGGTAGCCGAGACCTCGCTGAAATTCACATCGTCAACGAGCATCCACTGCGTGGACGTGGCATTCGATGTGAATGCAATCGTGGCCTGACCATTGGTCACTGGAATATCGTTCAGCGTAACTTGTGTCCAAGTACTCGTTGCTGGGATTGTTAGGTTCATCTCCGGTCCGCCATAATTCAGCACACGCATCATGGACTGTGATTGACCCCCAGAACTCTTTACCCAGGCGCTTAACTGGTACGTGCCGTTCGCAATGCCGTTCAAATTTTGCTTCGTCGTCACCAGATAATCACTCGACTTGGCATGCTTCAATGCACGCGTACCCGTATGGGTATCCGTCGTTGTCATGAAACTGGCATCCTTGTCATAGGTTTCAATCCAGTTTGGTGTATCTTGGTCTGTGTAACCCTTCGATGTATCCTTCACGGTGTACTCCATTTGAGGATTACCCAGCAGGTTGGCATTCGGATAACTTTTCGCATAGTAACGGAAGTAATCGAATTCGCTCTCACCTGGCAGCTTCGAATAGTCGGAGACTCCTGAGTAGCCCAAGGCTGTCAGCCAGAAGTTGGCCGGTGCAAACGGCTGCGGGATTGTCGTTGTATTAATCGAGTTGACGAGCGTGCCGTCGAGATAAAATTTAATTGCCGTCGGCGTCCATTCATAGCCATACACATGCCAGGCATCTGGCGTAGTGCTTACACTCTGACGCGGCGAGCTGTAACCAGGCACGTACGTGATAGTCCCTGTGTCATATCCGTTGGTTCCCGAGTTATGCTCGAAACCATCAATCTCTGTCGCTTGATTGTAGTAAGGCAAATTGCCAGCGGCAATTTCAGCCGTTAACCCCGTTACATTGTCCGCGGCAATATGGTTACTCAGTCCCATACTCCAGAAGGAAGAATGCAGCCCTGTCGTAGCATTAAACAGCTTCGCCTTCGTCTCATAATAGCCATAGCCGAACAGTTTCTTCGAAATGATGCCACCGCAGGTGTTATACCAAGTACCATTGATCTGCTCGTGTTTAAAATCGATATGCAAAGATCCGCCCGATTCTCGCACATTTTCTTTGCGATTATAGCCTTGGGAGTACGGGCCTGCGTCGCGGTACATCCAATCATTTTCATTCACGGCTGCATCGTTAAACTCATCTGCGTAATATAACGTGTAGCCCGTTGGTGCCGTGGCTGATGCCTGAGTTGGCGAAAGTGTCGATAGGGCGGCTGTGGCCAACAAACAAACGGGCAGCACCGTGCGAAGGGGTTTAAACCATTTTGGGAATAGACTCATTATTAATCTCCTCCTAGTGGAATTTGGACGTTATACGTTCGGCTCCCCTCTCGTTCGAGAACAGCGCACAGCAGAACTGCGGGCTTCCCGCTTTCGTCGAACCATAACTGAGGGCGTTCAAGTCTCGTGACGGGCTGCGTTGCTTGATTGACCCAGGGAATCTGCAGATCAAACGCCAACACATGCCGCGATGGTCGCCAGGACAAGCCGTCGGGTGATTCAAACAAAGCAACAGAACCACGTTCCGATTTCGTAAAATAACCCTGAAAATCCTTCATCAGCGCGTAATACCCCTCGCCCTGACGCCATATATAGGGATCCTCCACGGCCCAATCGTTCGTCGGGTTCGAAACTGTCGGATCTGGCTGCTTGTGGAACGGTCCTAACGGATGATCGGCCAAGGCAATGCCCGCATTGACCGCGCCCCCTTTAGGCGGAGGGCCCTCGGCCACGCCTTTGTACATCATCAGGATTCGGCCGTCCGCCATTTCACACACCGTGGGATTGCTCGTCATCAGGCCATCCCACTCTCTGAGGGAAACATCAAGTACGGGACTAGCCGTACGTGTCCAAGGACCTGTGGGATGATCTGCCACGGCAACGCCGATGCGTTGGTTATTGCGGTACGCCCACCAAGTCGCCTCGTCGACAGGCTGATCAAGCGCACAATCGGGGCCATGCGTCCCCATGTAATACAAGTAGTAACGGTTACCCTGCCGCAAAATCGCGGGGTTGTGCACCACGTCTCCATCCCAGCTCGCTTCGCCGTCTCTGCAGCTCCACACCGTATCCACGTGGTGAAACGGTCCGAGCGGATGGTCCGCCACTGCGTAGGCAATCTCCGAATGTGTAACCCAAGCGTCAAACCCAGCCCGCTCCGGCCATCGCGAGTAAAACAAATAATACGTCCCCTCCTCATCTCGTGTCATCGATCCGCACCATACATGCCATCCTGCTAGCTCGAACTTCGCTTGGGCCGGCACCGGCCGAAGCCGTTCTTGAAAATTCATGCTCATCGCTCCTCGTGCTCCGTGCTCCGTGCTCCGTGCTCCGTGCTCCGTGCTCCGTGCTCC
>NZ_LYPC01000025.1:0-37986 GCF_001700435.1 Paenibacillus pectinilyticus | reverse complement strand
CGTGCTCCGTGCTCCGTGCTCCGTGCTCCGTGCTCCGTGCTCCGTGCTCCGTGCTCCGTGCTCCACTTCAATTGTGTAAGTATTTACACGAATACACAATCAGTGTAATGTGTTCACCTTGCTGAAAAGTTTCATATTTTCGTAAGATGGTTTGAAGTTTTGGGGATGTGTGATGACACGTGCACCCTCAAACCCGTCTCCTACCACTTCGTCTCATCTGAATGAAACTGGATTTACTCCATTTATTTCGAGCAAGTTTCTCCAATTGGATGGTCTAACGGTAGTTTATTTACTATATAGCTATGAATTTGTTGATATTTGGAAATTTGTTTGATCTGACTTGGCTCCATTGGATTTATCCATTGGAATCACAGATTCAAGAGCTAAATGATCGGTTTCATTGGATTTATCCAGTTGCAGTCTTGAAAAAGGACCCAATTTATACCGATTTCAAGTTTTTGATTGGATTTATCCAATGAAAACCGCTTTTATAGCTTCAAAATACGAATTCTACTGGATTTATCCAATGGCGTGGTGGTAAGTAAGGGGTTGGGTTGGGTTGGGTTGGGTTGGGTTGGGTTGGGTTGGAGCCGAGAACAAAAAAAAGACCAGCTCCAAAGAGCTGGCCCTAACAATTACAATTAGTAAGTCAAACCTGGGTAAAGCGGGTATTGTGCAGTCAAATCGGAAACCATACCGCGCGCTTTTTCAAGCGTAGCTTCGTCTTTCGGGTTTTTCAACGTAAGACCGATGACTTTCGCGATGGTTTGCATAGCTTCAACGCCCATACCACGGGAAGTGACAGCCGGTGTACCCAAGCGTATACCGCTTGTGATGAACGGGCTTTTTGGATCAAAAGGAATCGCGTTTTTGTTCGCTGTAATACCGATTTCATCAAGAACGTGCTCTGCGTCTTTACCCGTGATGTCTAGGTTACGCAAGTCAACCAACATCAAATGGTTATCCGTACCGCCAGAAACAAGGTTGATGCCTTCAGCTGTAAGAGCTGTTGCCAATGCTTGTGCATTGTTAATCACGTTTTGACCGTAAACTTTGAAATCCGGTTGAAGAGCTTCACCGAAGGAAACAGCCTTAGCTGCAATTGTATGCATCAAAGGTCCACCTTGGGAACCAGGGAATACCGCTTTATCAATCGCTGCTGCCCAAGCTTTGCGCGTAAGAATCATACCGCCGCGAGGACCACGAAGCGTTTTGTGTGTTGTAGTTGTTACGAAATGTGCGTGTGGTACTGGGTTCGGGTGCAAGCCAGCTGCAACAAGACCAGCGATATGCGCCATATCGACGAAGAACAATGCGCCTACATCGTTCGCAATGGAAGCCATTGCTTCGAAATCGATCGTACGCGGGTAAGCACTTGCGCCAGCAACTAACATGCGAGGCTTGTTTTTGAAAGCTGCTTTACGAACTTCATCGTAGTCGATGCGGGAATCTGTTTCGCTTACGCCGTAAGCCACGAAGTTGTAAAGAATACCGGAAGCATTCACTGGGCTGCCGTGTGTTAAGTGACCACCATGTGCAAGGTTCATACCTAGTACTGTGTCACCAGGGTTTAGAGCTGCTAAGTAAACAGCCATGTTTGCTTGTGCACCGGAATGCGGTTGAACGTTCGCGTGCTCAGCACCGAAAAGCTCTTTCGCACGATCGCGAGCGATGTCTTCCACGATGTCAACGTACTCACAGCCACCGTAGAATCTTTTGCCTGGGTAGCCTTCTGCGTATTTGTTCGTAAGGACCGTACCCATTGCTTCAAGAACGGCTTGGCTTACGATGTTCTCGGAAGCGATTAGCTCAATTTTGTCACGTTGACGGCCTAGCTCAAGGTTCATAGCTTCAACGATTTTCGGATCTTGCTTGCTCAAAAAGTTTGTCATAGGGAATTCCTCCTAAAGGTGGTATTTACAAATAAATTAGCAATCTGCATCAGGTGCAGCTTGTTGATAACGTTGTTCCGCATCAGCAGCGGAGTAGACAGCCCTTGTACCACCGATTAGCTTCGGCCGAGCAAAAGCCATCGTGACATAAGCCTGGCCAATATGGCGCACTGGCGGTCTTACCGGAACGGCGACTCTGCGCAGATGCATGCCGATCAGCGTAGAGCCAATATCGATGCCCGCATGCGCCTGAATCATCTCGACAACGACTGGCTTCGCGAAATGTCGGTACGCGTAGGAAGCCATCGAGCCCCCGGCCTTCGGCACAGGGATCACCGAGACGGGTTCAAGCTGAGGCGCTAGCGCCAGCAGCTCTTCTTCAACAACGAGCGCACGATTCAGGTGCTCACAGCACTGGTACGCCGCATGCAACCCGAACTCGCTGCAGATGCGCGCTACCGTCTCGTAAATCGGCTTCGCTGCATCCAGCGTGCCTGATGTCCCAATCCGATGCCCGAGAATTTCACTCGTGCTCGTGCCAATGACTAGAATGTTCCCGGGGCGCAGCTCGCCAACCTGGACCAACTCCCGCAGGTTTGCTTCTACCGCAACCGCTGCTGCTATAGGGTCAAATAGTGAATCACTCATTGGGCTCCCTCATTTCTAGGGATGTACCGTGAAGCGATCTTCGATGCTCTGCACTTTGTTAATACGATTCTTGTGGCGGACACCTTCAGAGAACTCAGTTTCCAACCAAATTTTGACGATTTCTTCCGCAACGCCAGGTCCAACAACTCGCTCACCCATCGCTAGCACGTTCGTATCATTATGTTCGCGTGTTGCCTTCGCTGAGAAGAGATCGTGTACAAGCGCACAGCGGATCCCCGGAACTTTATTCGCGGCAATGGACATCCCGATGCCTGTTCCGCAAAGGAGAATTCCTTTGTCAGCTTCTCCCGAAACCACTTTTTCGCAAACTTGAAGTGCATAATCTGGATAATCGACGGAGTCGCCGCAGCTGCATCCGAAATCGATAACTTGATGACCTAAAGATTCAATAAAAGGAATGATTACATCTTTCAAACGGTAGCCTGCGTGATCTGCGCCTAAAGCAATTTTCATGAATAAAACGCTCCTTTTTGACTGTTCGAATTCGACCATCCTATTATATCCCAAAGCTCACCAAAAACGAAAAAAAGAGCGCACACGCGAAAAACCGCGCGTTGCTCTTTTGCCCAGGCGACCGGCCGTATAGCTCAATGCTCCATTGTGGTTACTCCCACTCGTCGCCAGTTACATTGAGTCTTGCTTGTTAGTTGTATTTTATCGCATTCCCACCGATGTGTAAAGCTATATTAGCCTATCCCTTTGCAGGGAACAGCGTTCAAGGTACACACTAGGGTTTTATCGTATTTTTTTCACCAATTTATCTAAGCTCTTATTAATCTCTTCGGCTGTATACCGATAATCGGCCAACGAACCGCCATAGGGATCGGAAATATCGTAATCTGGGATCGTATTTTCCAACATATACATACGGCTTCTTTCTTCCACTGATACCGTTTGGGACAGCGCCTGTTTGAGCTGAAGCTCCGTTGCGAGCTGTTCGCGCTCTTCAATCGCCTTGAGAATTCGAGCATCGTCCTCGACATACTCTTTGAGCGTAAAGGTCTTCTCGATCGCCTGCGAAAAGCGCTGAATAACCGTACGTTTATGCCCTGTCGTCATCGTGAGAATCAGATCGGCCCAATCGACATCTGCAGCGCCAATCGCTAGAGAGCTTATGGATTCTTTGAAGCCCGCTTCATGAAGAAGCGACTGACTATTTCTCGAAATGGGACCACCCGTCATCGCAGATACACCTGCCGAACGAACCTCCGCCGCAAGCCCCTCTTGATGCACCCTCATACGCAGCAAACCTTCAGCTAACGGACTGCGGCACGTATTTCCTGTACAGACAAATAGAATTCGCAACATGAAATCCTCCCTGAACTAAACGGCTGCACCGTCGATAATTACGTCTATTGTATCATAGTAAAAACTTGATCCCAAACCCCAATAGGATGAGACCACCGAAAGCTTCGCCGTATTCTCCCACCCAACCGCTGACTCGCCTGCCGAGCATAAGACCCGCAATCGAAAGCAAACCGCCGAATAAACCGAAGATCAACACAGTTAACACGATATCCGATGCGAACATCCCCAAAGACACGCCCACAGAGAACGAATCAATACTTACACTTAGCGCAAAAATGGTTAGCCCCCACAAAGTCCGATGATCGAAGGAGCTGGCTTCCTCCCCGCGTACCGAGCTATACACCATATGGGCTCCTAGTAAAATAAGCAAACATCCCCCTGCAGCCGTAGCCACATTTCCCAGAAGGAGGGAGACATATTGCCCCATAAACATCCCCATCAGCGGCATTAACACGTGAAAAATGCCGATGACTACGCTAATTTTCAAAATATCCAGCAGACGAATACCCTTCATTCCGATGCCAATACCTAATGAAAAAGCATCTAGGCCCAAAGCAATCGCCATTATTCCAATTGTCATGAGTTGCCCAACTTGTACCCCGGATGCGAGCATAGCACGATCCCCCTTGTCCACGATTCTTTCTCAAGATATGCGGACAAACTGGGAATCATGCTAATGAGAAAAAACGGCTACGCTGTCCTACTTGGACGGTAGCGTTTATCCAGAAATATAAGACAATTCAGTGCGTGAAACTTATAAGTCTTTACTTAGAGACGTATCCGCTGATGTCCTGCTGCTTTCAGCAGTCGATTCATAATGGCGCGGCCAATACCGGACTCGGGAACACCTTCTGCCACAATATAACTAATGCCTTTATGATCAAAATCCCGCAAAGCCGCATAGAGCTCCCGTGCAATCGTCTCCGGTCTAGCTAAAGATCCACAAGCGAGAACAAGATCAGCCCGATACTTCCCCACGCTTTCTTCAAAAGTAAGCACACCCGTCGATTCGCCACGCGCTTTGGCGGCATCAACATCGCTTTGAATCCGAGCCGATACTTCGTTCTCGTCATCCCCTTGAACAATATGCATATACCCCTTCGGGGCGTAATGGGTGTACTTCATGCCAGGTGCACGAGGTGTATCCGCAGCTTCAACTTCTTCATGATCAGTGGCATGCAGTCGAATATCCGGTAAAACGGATTGCAACTGCTCCGCCGTCACACCACCTGGTCTTAACACATATAACTCGCCATCTACAAGCTGGATAACCGTCGATTCCACCCCAACACCCGTTGCACCGCGGTCTACAATCCCGCCAATTTTGCCGTCCAAATCATCATGCACATGTGCTGCTAAGGTTGGACTGGGTCGGCCTGAGCTATTCGCGCTTGGCGCCGCAATGGGCAAACCCGATTCCCTTAGCAGTTGCAAGGCAATAGGATGATCGGGTATACGAATACCGACCGTTTGAAGCCCCGCCGTGACCAACGGCGAAAGGCTACCTGCGATGACAGGTAGCACAATGGTTAAAGGTCCCGGCCAAAAGGCCTTCATCAGTATACGATGGTGAGATGTCAGCGATCCTGCTTGGACAAGGCTTCCGAGCTGCTCAGCATCAGCGATATGAACAATTAGCGGGTTGTCCGAGGGGCGCCCTTTCGCAGCAAAAATCTGCTTCACCGCTGCCGTATTGGTCGCGTCCGCACCCAGTCCGTACACCGTCTCGGTAGGAAAAGCGACCGTGTCCCCTTGCTGCAAGAGAAGCGCTGCTTCTGATATATGCTGTGCGATTTCACGCTCATCGCCATGCTGTACGTTCCAGTACCTAGTCACGATCACTCTCATCCTTACTTCTATGAAATTCGAATTATCTTTCGCGTAGATATTCGATAACCAATTCGATTTGAAATAATCTTCTATTATTTCGACCCATGTGCGTTAAGCTGCAACCTGTCATCTATCATCCAACCATATAATACAAGTTGAAACCTAATATCTATCTGACCCATATGATTTGACAACAGCCATCTATCCATCGACCACTGTTACCAGTTGTGAGAAAGACTGTGGAAACCTGCAAATATGCAGTTTTTTAGCGATGATTTGCATCAATTAAGGGAAATACCTGCGAAAATGCAGGCTTTTATTGCGAATTCCCTCGTAATCCGATATATCTGCAGTATTTCCAGCACAATCGCAGGAATATCTATTTCAAAGGGGGATCTGTCGTATAAAGATGTAGATTTGCAGTTTTTTGGGGATTATCTGGCAAGACAGAAGGCATTACTGCACAAGAAACGAGACATAAAACACAAACACAAGACACAAGCTCCAAACTCAAGACTTCGTAAATATGCATCCAATTAAGTTGACTTCACTATCTAAATTCCCTTAACTAAACCACGAGAAGATCTTCTTAATCATTTCCCAGATGAAGAACTTCACCTGTGGTTGTTGAGCTTGCTCAGATGGCACTGCTGCCACTTCTTGCACATTAGCATCTGTATCTTTCGCAGTAACTTTCTCTTTGGCAGCTGCTTTATCTTTCGTAGCTCCCGTATCTTGGGCAGTTACTTCGTTTTTCTTTTTCGCAGTTGGTGATTCACTAGCTTTGCTTTTTGCATCCTTGACGGGCTTCTCCTTGCCGTTCTCATCCGTAGTTTTAGCTACGACAACGGCAGCCGAAGCAACCGCTTCACCGGATACGGAGTCTACAAAACATAACGGCGGAAACAGCACGCACCACCAGTTCTGACCTTCACCCGAACCAATGACAACACGCAATGCTTCATAGTCACCTGCTGGGTAGACGTCATCTCCGTACATTTTCGTAGGAAAAGGAACTACTCCGAGCTCGACCGTATGCGGATAGGAGTAGCCACGTGCCTCTATCATTTGCCCAACTAGGACATCGAATTCAGGCAAATGTGCCTTCACTACAGCTCTCGCTTCATCCAAAGAATGCGGTCCAACGACCCACTCCTGCATACGAGCAATAATAGCATCGCGAATCTCGCGTTTCAGCGCTTGGTCTTGGGCAGAATCGGAATTTGCTAGAATACGCAAACGAATGGATTCCTCCGGTATTTTAGGCGTAATCACCGCCGCGTTCGTACGATTAGATTCCCAACACATAATCATAAGTATAAGTGCAAAAGAAATGAATAATAAACTCTTAAATGATTGGCGCTCTGTTCTCTTAACCATGGAGAGTAGCCCCTTTCCAATCTCTTATAATACTAACCAGTATGGACAAGAGTGGGTGGGGCTAAACCTATGAATCTATGATAATTTTTAAAATAATAGAGTTGATAGAGTCGCTAGAGTCGGTAGCTAGGTTTGTCTTACTCAACTACTGCTACTCAAAGAATAAGCCGATGATCTCCGACCATCGGCTAGAGATCGGTGCGGATCGCGATCACATGGCGATCGATCCCCTGGAGATCCTGCACGAAGCGGATCTCCGTCCAGTCGGCGACGGCGCGCAGCAACGCCGCAACGGCCTCCGCCTGCCCGATGCCCACCTCGAACCCGACCACAGTCGGGATTCGTGGCAGCCGGGGCAGCTGCGAGATCATCCGGCGGTACAGGTCGAGTCCCTCGACACCGCCGAATAATGCGGTGTGCGGCTCGAACAGCCGCACCTCGGGCATCAGCGCTGGCAGGTCGCCATCCGGGATATATGGTGGGTTCGACACCAGAATATCCGGCGCGAGCCCGCGCTCGATATAAGGCTCGAGAAGGTCGCCCTCGAGCCACTCCACACGCGCAGCCACATCGTGGCGCTGCGCATTCTCACGAGCCATCTCCAGCGCTGCCGCGGAGATGTCGCTGGCCGCCACGCGCCACGTAGGGCGCGCGTGCGCAATACTAACCGGGATGATACCACTCCCGGTGCCTACATCCGCAAGCAGCGGAGCGCCTTGCGGGAACAGACGCGAGCCCTCGTGGAGCAACGCTTCCACGAGCAGCTCGGTCTCCGGCCGCGGGATCAACACGGCCGGCCCAACCTTAAACGGAAGGCCGAAGAAATCCTGCTCACCGGTGATGTACTGCACCGGCTCGCCCGCGGCCTTCCTTGCCACTAGCTGGTCCCACGTGGCGACCAGCTCTTCCGGCATCGGCTCCTGCCACCAGCGGAACAGGAGCTCCGTCCGACTGCAGCCGCCGAGCAAGTGCTGAAGCAGCAACTCCGTGCAAGACGAAGCCTCCGCGACGCCTTGCGCCCCTAAAAAAGAAGAAGCCTTCACAAAGGCTTCTCTCACAGTCATACTCCTAGTCGTCATTACATCGCCTCTAGGGCATCGGATTGTGCAGCAATCGTTAGTGCTGACACAATTTCCGCCATATCGCCGTTCAACACCGTTTCCAAACGGTGTAACGTCAAGCCGATACGGTGATCGGTAATCCGGCTTTGCGGGAAGTTGTAGGTACGAATACGCTCTGAACGGTCGCCCGTTCCGACTTTCGTTTTACGCTCGCCGGCATATTTCGCTTCTTCCTCTTCACGCAATTTATCTGAAATCCGCGTACGAAGTACGCGAAGCGCTGACTCTTTGTTGGAGTTTTGCGATTTACCATCCTGACAAGTAGCGACGATACCCGTTGGTACGTGGGTTACACGCACAGCGGATTTCGTTGTATTAACGGACTGACCGCCCGCTCCACTGGAACAGAACGTATCTACGCGAATATCCGCATCGTGGATCACGATTTCTACATCTTCTGCCTCTGGCATAACAACAACCGTCGACGTGGAAGTGTGGATCCGTCCACCGGATTCCGTTACTGGAATACGTTGTACACGGTGCGCACCGCTCTCAAACTTAAGTTTGCTATAAGCACCTTTACCTGTAATCATGAAAATAATCTCTTTGAATCCGCCCAAATCATTCACGGACGCATCCAGAATTTCTGTTCTCCATCCTTGTGCATCTGCATAACGCGTATACATCCGGTAGAGATCGCCTGCGAACAGTGCAGCCTCGTCGCCGCCTGCCGCTCCGCGAATTTCCACGATGACGTTCTTGTCATCGTTCGGATCTTTCGGCATCATCAGGATGCGGAGATGTTCTTCAAGTTTAGCGGATTGCTCGCTAAGCTCCTCGATCTCCATTTTAACCATTTCACGCATCTCATCATCCAGCTTCTCGTTCTGCATCACTTTCGCATCAGCAAGTTGCTCGCTCACGCTCTTATATTCGTTATAAGCATCGTAAGCTTCCTGAAGATCAGATTGCTCTTTGGAATACTCTCTTAGTTTCTTCGTATCACTCGTTACATCCGGGTCACACAATAACTCGCTTAGTTTGTCATAGCGGTCCACAATGGACTGAAGTCGATCCAACATAGGGGATCACTCCTTTCTAATTTTTATAATTAATTAAACGTTGAAACGGAAATGCATAACGTCGCCGTCATTCACCACGTACTCTTTACCTTCAAGACGCACTTGGCCTTTTTCCTTCGCACCAGCCATGGATCCTGCAGCGGACAAATCGTTGTACGACACAACTTCCGCACGAATGAATCCACGTTCGAAATCCGTATGAATCACGCCAGCCGCTTGAGGCGCTTTGGTTCCTTTACGAATTGTCCAAGCTCTAACTTCCTGCACACCAGCTGTGAAATACGTGTACAAACCTAGCTTTCTATAAGCTGCTTTGATCAATCTATTCAAGCCGGACTCTTGAAGTCCCAACTCTTCCAGGAACATGGCTTTTTCTTCATCTTCCAGCTCAGCAATTTCGGATTCGACCTTCGCGCTAATGGAAACGACTTCGTTGTTTTCTTTCTCAGCGAATTCCTTCACAATTTTAACGTATGCATTGTCGTCTGCTGTTGCAACTTCATCTTCACTCACGTTTGCCGCGTAAAGCACTGGCTTCATCGTTAGCAAATGAAGATCGCGAACCAGAAGACGCTCATCATCGGACAAATCCAAGCTGCGTGCTGGCATATCATTATATAAGGCTTCTTTGATACGTTCCAAACACTCAACCTCAGCTACCACTTTCTTGTCGCCGCCTTTGAGGTTTTTACGTGAACGCTCGATCTTTTTATCAACCGACTCAATATCTGCCAAAATCAATTCAAGATTAATCGTCTCGATGTCGCCAATCGGATCGACTTTCCCAGAAACGTGAGTAATATTATCATCCTCAAAACAACGAACAACATGCACAATCGCATCAACTTCACGGATGTGTGCTAGAAATTTATTTCCAAGGCCTTCACCTTTGCTCGCACCTTTAACCAAACCCGCAATGTCAACGAATTCGAAGGCCGTCGGCACGATGCTCTTAGGCACAACGATTTCCACCAGCTTCTGCAATCTCTCGTCTGGTACTTCTACTACCCCAACATTCGGATCGATCGTACAGAACGGATAATTCGCAGATTCTGCCCCCGCCTGTGTAATTGCATTAAACAATGTCGATTTTCCTACGTTCGGTAGACCGACGATACCTGCTTTCAAAGCCATTGTCGTTACAACTCCTTAATTTTCGAAAATCATCCTTCTTATTATATAGTACTTGGAGGGCAAAAAAAAGCCTGCAAGCTACTGATTCGCCGCAGACTTTTTT
This sequence comes from Paenibacillus pectinilyticus, assembly GCF_001700435.1. Classification (GTDB taxonomy): domain Bacteria; phylum Bacillota; class Bacilli; order Paenibacillales; family NBRC-103111; genus Paenibacillus_E; species Paenibacillus_E pectinilyticus. The sequence continues at coordinate 27,527 of NZ_LYPC01000025.1, read as the reverse complement.
TCCATTGCTTTTTTGAACTCTTCATCCCGCTTCTGTTCGAAGTACGTTTGGATCTGATTTCGCAGAATAAACCCCCGTAATGTATTGCTTTGTTCCATCGGGATGGTTTCGAAGCCGGCTCCATAATAATAGGTGTCCTCGAGCTTCTCTTTCCTTATAATTTCCAACATACACGGCATTTCAAAGCTTAAATCCAACTCCACTTGCAGCAGGCACTTCTTATGCAGAATAGCATCAATCATGGAATTATCATTAATCGTAAAGCCGAGTCCGTTCATGGATATATTTTTAATCGATATTTGAATAGGATTTTCAAGCTGATGCTGTTCTTTTTGTTGGACATTTTGAAAGCCCATAATCTGTCCCAGGTTTTTCACTTCTACCCGCGGGAACTCCCGCTTCTCCGAGAACTTCCTGCGATTCTCAGGCGGATTAATGACAATCAGCGAACCTGGCTCTTTGGCGACAACCGTCGTGTCGAGAACGAATAGGCCCGATTTGGTGTACATGGTTACTTTCACTTTATCGCCAAGCAGAAATACATCATACTCCGGCAACTCGATCTCCATGATATCGCCCTGCGCATAGGTCAGAATACCTGTAGACACGAAATCATCCTTGGCAAGGACAGTTCTGCTGTTGATTAATACCTCCGCATCGTATCCTTCTTTGCTCCCATACCTCTTCAAAACATCCTGCTTCATGGTCATGCTCACCAGCACCTCTCCTCTACCGAGGGATTCCCAAGAGCTTTTCTGCACAAAATAGACTGCCCCCACAAAGGGACAGCCTATCACCTCAATCAATAAAGCATCGATTTTCGGTAACCAGGCTGCCATAGTTCGTAAAAGAACCGTAGACCCTCAGCTTTGCGTCCTTGCCTTTCAGCAAGTTTGCCATTGTCGAACCCTGCTATGTCATTTATATGTTTGCACTCGTTCGTTCCTGTTTATGGTCTAAAAGACCCACTGTTATACCCATTATACGTAGCCTAGGTACTTCTTTCAACTAAAATCCTTGCAACGATTATGTTTTTATTGTATGAATGTGTAGTGGAATGAATATCCACAGGTTTATAAGTTATCCACATTGTTATCCACAGATTGTTAACAACGAATATTCGTTCGGATATTTATACACATGTGGATAGACTATTATTGCGAGGTGTCCCCCTGTGGATGAACATATTCCCTGGATGAGAGAAGCGATCGGCGAGGCGCTCAAAGCCGAAGCGATTCGCGAAGTGCCGATCGGCGCAGTCGTCGTCCATCAAGGTCAGATTATTGGCCGCGGCTATAATTTACGCGAAACAACCTTAGATCCTCTCGCGCATGCAGAGATGATTGCCATTAAGCAAGCTAGCGAGCATTTGCAAGCGTGGCGCCTATTGGACTGCCAACTCTATGTGACGTTGGAGCCTTGTCCGATGTGTGCAGGTGCTATCGTGCAGGCACGGGTTCCGCAGGTGATCTACGGGACTGTCGATCCGAAGGCAGGCTGTGCGGGCACGTTGATGAACTTACTGCAGGAGGACCGGTTCAATCACCGGGTCGATGTGGTTAGCGGCGTTTTGCAGGAGGAGTGTTCGACGATGTTGACGCAGTTTTTCCGAAAATTGCGCGGCAAGGCTTAAAGTTTAGTTGTATCTAGCTTTCAAGTCTGCTGTAACGCTTCCGCTAGCTCTACGAGCTTACTCATCGTATTCCAATTGCGTGTTGTCGCTTGATCGCCAAGCTTCTGAATGTTACTAGCCAACTTCGAGTCCAATACACTTTGGCGAAAAAGGAAATAAATCGTACCGCCCCGTATCTGAAATTCGTCCACATCGCTTTGCCCTTTGGCTAAGATGTCGGCGAACGACTGCGGGGCTTCTTCCGTTAGGACGGATATTTGAATGCTCTCCCCTTCGGATAAAGCATCTGCGTCATAGGGGCATTCCGCTACGAGTCTCGTCAGCTCCGCTGCGGTACGCAAAATAACCGTTGGCGCCACGCCGACAGCTTCGCTGATTGATTTTTCAATGCGAGGCCTTAGTGACTCCACCGCCTCATTAGATACGAACAACACATTGCCGCTTTGCAAATATGTCTGCACTTGCGTAAGTCCAACTGCCTCCAACGTCTTTTTCAAATCGGCCATCTTAATCTTGTTCTTCCCACCTACATTAATCCCACGCAGGAAACCCACATAAACTGTCATGTACGACATCCTCCTTATCTTAATTTAAACGAACGAACGATGAAGAAAACGATCGTGCCCAGCATAACCACTACGAGCAAGCCCAAAACCCATAGATTTAGATCAAGCGTGCCTTCTTTCGCACTATGTAGGATGCTCCATTCGATGAATCCGAATAAAACGACTATCACCGTCTTCAAACAGTTGATAAATAATCGGGCATTCTGGTATTGCCCTGGTGCGTTGGCCTCTGTAATTTGGGACGGATAATTAAATACATGAGGCACTTTACCAAGAAGTGATAAACCAACGTAAATGATGATGCCTATAACGGGAATCGGAATCAGGCTCCATTTATTTCCCCAACCGTCGATATTCCCTTTAGCGTCAAAATGCATCGGAATCCGCTCCGGCAAGCCCTGCCATTCGTAAGCTGCATAGGCAATCATGCTGATAATTACCAAGAGGCAGATCGCATCTAGGGCTGTTTCAGTTTTGGTTCTAGGAAGTTGAATCACGGGACGTTTCTCCATGTCGCACCTGCCTTCATTCATTTTTTATTATAATGCCATGAATGGGTTTTCCCGTAAAATAAATAATGCCCTCGATATCTCCTATACGGAGAGATCAGGGGCTGGCCATCACTATCTTCTTCAATCGAGTAGGATCAATCTTCATCCTCATAGTCTTCATCTTCATCTTCATCTTCTTCATAGCCTTCATCTTCAAAATCTTCTTCATAGTCTTCTTCATAATCTTCATCTTCCACGAAGTCTTCACTAAGTGCTTCCGCTTGCTCACTTAACTCTTCGGCTTGCAGCTGAAGTGCTGCCGCTTCTAATTCTAGTTCGGCACCCAAGTTTTCCAGTTCCTCACCAGAATTGATGAGGTTATCGCCAAGCGAGTCCAACTGATCGCCTAGCGTTTCGAGATTCGTCGTAATAGGATTCATCGCTGTCGTGACTTGCTCAAGTCCAGCAGCATGCTCGGTTTCCTCACCTGATGAGAATAAACTTCTTAGCCAATTCCACATAGATACCCCTCCTCACATTAATCTTAATACCCGCTAAATTATTAGTAAAAATTTTCCTAATTTTGATTTTAGCCTATGAAACCGAGAACTGTATATACCAAAAAATAAAAAAGTCAAATTTCGTCGACAGAAATTTGACCACCCAAAAGATTGCGCCATAAAAAGCTTCATGCTATCATAAACCTTACTATGCGCCCGTAGCTCAGCAGGATAGAGCAACAGTTTCCTAAACTGTAGGTCGTACGTTCGAATCGTATCGGGCGCGTATATAAGAACTTACATTCCTTGAACAACCACTCTATCTTAGCGAAGAGTGGTTTTTGTATTCTTTTAACCTGCAACATGATACAAACCTGAACTCTTTATTCGTGCCACGCTAGGGTAGGTGACGCACTCCAACATAGAAACTAAGATCTTGGAGGAGGATCACGATGCAATTTGACTATTTGCTGCGCGTTATTATCGCTGGTATTTGCGGTGCGCTGATTGGCTATGACGGACAACTTCAGCAGCTCCTTGAAGAGAAGAAAATCACCATACTGAGCTTTCAAGTCGAGGTTCAGGGAGATGACTCCGATGATATTGCGCTGGAGATGACGGTCCGATTTCCCGCTTCTTATCGTGCGGATCAACTGCTGACTCTCGTACAAGAAGCCGCTTTCGTTAAAGCCATAGAGCTGAGGTAACCTTATTTCAGCGGGGTGCGAGCAATCCTACGATGTCATTGCCAAGAGTCACAAGTGACCTATATAATAATCAAAAAGGGATTACAACTTCAGGTTGGCAATCCCTTTCTTTGCTATGGATTTACATTCGAAAGGAGTGCTCACTCCGATGACAACACGCGCTATTTCCTCCTATCGCATTCCGCTCTTTTGCGCGGTGACCATGCTGTTCTGGATGTCGATGTACACCAGCGTTCCCATTATGGCACCCTACGTAGAATTCCTTGGCGGCAGCCACCAGCTCGCTGGATGGATTGTCGGTATGTACGGCATCTCGCAAATGCTGCTGCGCATACCGGTCGGTATCATGTCCGATCGCTTTCATAAAAGAAGGCTGTTCATCACCTTCGGTCTTCTCTTCACCGCAATTACGGGACTCGGGCTGTGGTTCACGCACGATTTCACGTGGATCTTGATCTTACGTGCTCTTGCAGGAGCTGCTGCTGCAACTTGGGTTGATTTTACGGTGCTATTCACAAGCTATTACAAGCATGAAGAGTCTACGAAGGCGATTGGAACGATCTCTTTTTTTAACTCGCTGGGGCAAGTATTAGGCATCTTGAGTGCAGGTTGGGCGGCAGATAGACTCGGGTGGGAATCGGTGTTCATCCTCGGTGCTATCCTTGGTCTCTTGGGCATGATCGGGTCGTTCTTCCTCATCGAAAAAGTTGAAAGAGACGCGCCCAAGATTACCCTGCGCGGTATCGGAAACGTAGCGACAGATCGCACGCTATTATTCGTTTCTTTGCTCGCTATTCTATCGCAGGTGCTCATCTTCGCTACGGTATTTGGCTTCACGCCTGTGTATGCAACGCAGCTCGGAGCAGACAAATTCTCGCTCTCCCTGCTGTCTCTATTCGCTAACGTGCCCGTTGCGCTCGCCTCCTTGTTCGGTGGACGACGATGGTCGATCCGTTACGGGGAGAAACGTATGGTTGTGGCCGGCTTCCTGCTCATGGGTATCTTCACTTTTACAGTACCATTCACACATCATCTATGGATCCTTATGGTAACCCAGGCATTAGCCGGCTTCGGTCGCGGGCTTTCGTTCACCTTGCTCATGGGCATGAGCATTAAGCATATGTCTGCAGATAAGCGGGCGACAGCGATGGGCTTTTTCCAAGCCATATATGGCCTTGGTATGTTCATCGGACCGGTGCTGATGGGGATCATCGGCGATCATTTCTCGCTGAATGAAGGCTTTATTGTACTCGGCATACTTGGTGTTGCAAGTGCATTACTCTCATATTTATTCGTTCAAAGCTCAACGAAACAAAAACCCTTGCCATCTAACAAGTCGACAATAGCGCAATAAGAAAAAGAGTGAATCTCACGATTCGCTCTTTTTTTCGTATCCATGCAGGGGCTGGCTTGCTATTCTTCAAATTTTAACGGTTTCCTTCATATTTTCACCTTGGTTATAGGCCCAGCAATCTTCTATGATTGGCTTACCTACTCTCGGCACAAGGAGGCAGACCCATGTTTCGCTACTACAAAGAATCCTCTTCCATTCGTTATGACGGCACGCCGATAATCGAACTTGCAGATATTGCAGTTAAAGCGCATATTGCTGGAGAAGGGGAACTCCTGCTCGCTTTGACATCTGCGACGGATTCACTGCTCGAAGAAGCAAACAGCTTAAAGCTCGATACTCGACTGTTGTTCGAGGATGAGAAAAGCACAATTCAAGTTGAACTGGTACTTTCAAGCGATGGACGTTACCAGACCGCAAGGGTGAGCGCAGAAATCCGCAACCAATCAGCCTATCACATGCAGCGATTATTCGCCGCGGAAGGCAGCATCCGCATCTCGATTCGTGCATTGACGGGCTTAACAGGCTTGATGGCCAACGCGCGGCATAAGGTATGGTGGACCCGGCCCCATTTTGACACAGACTTGCGCAAGTTGCCGCCGCAAACCCAATCGTTGCTATGGGAAACCGAAAACGGTTACGGCTACCTTCTTCCTATATGCGATGAGATCACCCGTACGGATCTGGCCGGATCATTAGAGGGACTCTCGATTCTTATCTCTGCCCTTGAGCCGGGACATGAACGTATCCGCGCCTGCTCATTCGTTCTTGGCGCCGAGCTCGATCCATATAAGCTGCCTGATGCAGCCGCCAAACAAGGCTTTGCTGCTCGTGGTATCGGCGGTGGACCACGGACCGAGAAAGCGTATCCGGACATATTGAACTATCTCGGCTGGTGCAGCTGGGACGCGTTCTACCAGGATATCAGCGAAGACGGACTGATACAAAAAGCGGCGGAATTTAACCAATTCAGTCTGCCTGTAAAATGGTTTATGATCGACGACGGCTGGTCTGATGTATCGGATACGATGCTTCGTTCCTTCTCAGCCGATATGACCAAGTTTCCGCAAGGTCTCGGACATGCCGTTCAAGAACTGAAGCAGCGCTACGGAGTTCGCTGGGTCGGCGCGTGGCATAACATGGCAGGCTACTGGAACGGCATCCATCCGCAAGGCGAAGTGTTCGCAGCGATGAAAGACAACCTGCATCTGACCCGCAACGGCAAATGGATTCCGGACCTAACAGCCAGCCAAAGCTTCGGCTTCTGGCAAGCCTGGCACTCGTATCTGAAGCAGCAAGGTATCGATTTCGTCAAGGTCGACAACCAAAGCTCACTGGGCAGCTACTTGGGAGGAGAACAATCTATCGCCCGTGCAGCGCGCTCTGTACATATCGGTCTCGAAGGCTCCGTCGCGCTGCATTTCGGGGGCTGCATCATCAACTGTATGGGCATGGCTTCGGAAAATGTGTGGAACCGGCCGCGGTCGTCCGTCTCCAGGAGCAGCAACGATTTCCTACCGAAAATCTCAAATGGCTTCGGTGAGCATGCGCTGCAGAACGCATACAATTCGTTCTATCACGGCGCCTTCTATTGGGGCGATTGGGATATGTTCTGGACGGGGCATCACGATGCTCTTCCGCATATGGTGCTGCGAGCCGTCAGCGGTGGTCCGCTCTATTTCAGCGATGCGCCAGGGAAAACGAACACCGCGATCATCTGGCCGCTTATCTACAGCGACGGACGCATTATCCGCTGTGACGGAATCGGTCAGCCGACGAAGGATTGGCTGATGAAGGATCCGCTGCACACGCAGGCGCCTCTCAAGGTGTGGAACACCGCAGGGGTTGCAGGTATCGTCGCAGCGTTCCATGCTTATAACGGCGACGATGTGCTCGAAGGGGATGTCGGACCAGCTGACATCTCTGGTCTCACTGGAGAATCCTTTCTCGTCTACGATGCGTTCCGTCGGACCGCTCGCCGGATGCAGGCGGAAGAACGGCTGCCAATCCGTTTGGCGCCGCTCGAGGCCGAGCTGTTCGTGATCGTTCCAGAGACCGGTCCATTCACAGCAATTGGGCTGACCGACAAGCTGGTCGCTTCCGATAGCGTCTTGGACGTGCACATGAACGAAGCGAAAGTGACGGTGCAGCTAAAAGACGGCGGTACGTTCACATTCGTCTCGGAGCAAAAGCCTGTTCAAGCTTATGTGAATGGCAGGGAAGCAAACGTGGTAGCGGCGGATGCCGCTCTCGGACTTTACACGATTGCTTGTGAGCTTAGCTCCGCATCTACGGTGACTACTGTAGAAATTGTTTTGGCCTAGTCTAACTTACATGCAGCTAAGTCAGCAGCCTGCAACGCTTTCGTGCTTTGTCTTACCCATTAACTCGCTGCCGCATCATGCGGCGCGGGTTTTTCGGCATGCTTGTATCGCTTGTTGAATTGCAACCCTAAAAATTTAACGGTTACCTTCAAATTTTCACCTTATTAACCTACCTAGCGATCTTGTATGATTAGTACCAAACATAGACGAGAAAACAGGGGGGATTGCATGGCAAACCGGATTTTTTCGCCGATACGCAATATGAAGCTTCATTTCAAACTCATCGTTTCCTTTTCGTTCGTATGTCTTCTGGCGCTGTCGATCTTCTCATCGATCACGGTCATGATGTACAAGAATATTTTGATCGAGAAAGAAACAAGCGCAGCCATGCTTAATTTAAAAGCATTTCAAACCAATCTGGACAGTTATCTGAAAGCGGTCGACTCCGCTGCCTCCACGATCGTCTATAATCCGGCTATTCAAACCTACTTCTCCTCCGATGTTAATCAGCTGCCTTCTTACGAGAGATTGCAGGCTTACAACCATATCAACGATTTGCTCAAGCAGACGCAACTGAACAACATCGGCCTCAACTCCATCTTTATCATCGATAATTACAAAAATTTATTCTCGTTCACGAATGTTCAGGATAAGCTGTCCAGCGAACTGTTGGCCAAAGACGTTTCCGAACAGTATTGGTACCGCTTAGCTAACACGTCTAGTGCGCAAAACTATTGGCTAATTACAGATTGGATCAACGACTCCAGCACAATTAGTCTGGTTCGCCCCATTATCAGCACGAGTACGATGAAGCCGCTTGGGTTTATCGTGATCTCGGTATCTCCAGAAGTGATGAACAGTTATTTTACGTCCCGTGAACAGGCAGACGGTGACTACGTCATCCTCGATGATAAAGGAACACAATTAACTGGCCGATCCGGCGACTTCTTGCGAATTAAAAGCGAACAAGTAAGCACAAGTGAGGGACATTATGCCGATGAAATGAATGGAAAGCGCTATATCGTGACCTACGTGAAACAGCCTGCGACCGGCTGGATATTCATGTATGCGCTCGAGGAGAAGAAGCTGTTCCACGTGATCGGGTCTATCAACAAAATATGGGGTATCGTCTTTGCATGCACATTCACGCTTGTCGCACTGCTATCGCAATTTATTTCCCGCTCCATCGCTAGGCCGCTGCACAAGCTGACACGGCTGCATCGCGAAGTGAAGTACGGCAACTTGAACGTTGCGTTCCGTGTTCATTCGCGCGACGAAATTGGACTTCTCGGTGAAAGTTTTAATGACATGGTGGAGCGTATCCGCGACTCGCTGCCACTGCAGCGCGAGAAGCTGATCCGTTCGCTGTTGGAAGGAAACTTAACCAGCGACGAGATCAAGCGCATTAATAGCAAGATCGGACTGCCGTTACAGCAGCCATTTTTCCAGGTGGCCATCCTTGATATCGGACAAAGCAACGGCGACCCGCTTGACGATTACGATTCGTTCATCCGGAGCTTTCAGGATGAGCTGGCCAAATACTCGGTATTGTACGCTTTCTCCTACATCCAGCTTGCGCCCGAACGGTTCTGTGTGATCTTCAATGATAACGAGCAAGAATCGCAGCGCATTTTCGGTGAGCTTGCAGAAGCAGTCCGGCGAGATGACAACAGCCCCCTTGTTCACGCCTATTTTGGCAATCCGTACGACGAGGTTTACTTTGTTAAGCAATCCTTCGAAGAAGCGAAGCAGTTGATGCAATATCGTCTCTATAACCATTCCGATTTTATCGGCTTCAGCTATATCGATTCGCAGCTGTGGCAGGTGTCCTATCCAGAAACGTACGAAAGCCGGCTTCTTCATTATATTGAAACGACAGATCTGGAGAAATGCCGGCAGGTGCTTGCCGAATTCGAAGATTACGTGGTGACCAGCAAAGTTAAACCGGCCTCAATCATGATCTTCATCAACACGATTTACTCCCATTTATGCAAGACTGTGCTGAAGCAGGGCGAGCAGCCGGAGGATTGGTTCGGCAGGGAGTTTGCCGGCGGCTTCCAAGCCGAGCTTTCGATCAAAACGAGAATGAAAGAGCTGGAACGCATGATCGCCTTGTTCATTGGCGCAATGCACAAACGCGCTCAGGTGCCGCTCAATCCGAAGATTCAGAAGGCAATCGCTATTATTGAGAAAGAGTATAACAATCCCGATCTCAGTACGGAATTCGTCGCTGATGTCCTAGGGCTGCACGCCGCATATTTCAGTCAATTATTTAAAAAAGAAACCGGCACGAACTTCATCGATTTCCTCTGCGATCTTCGGTTAAATAAGGCGAAGGATCAGCTCAAAGGCACAGTGCTCAAAGTGAAGGACATTGCGACGTCTGTCGGATATATGGATTCGCACTATTTCGGCGTTTGGTTCAAAGAGAAGACCGGTCTTACCCCGTCACAATTCCGCAAGAATGGGATACTAACAGGCTTAGAACGCAGATCAGCGTTGGAGGTTTAGTCTCATCCACCAAAGCAGCTCCTCAAGTAAGCATGAGCACAATTCACCAGGGCCGGACACCTTTACTCACCGGCAAATAATGATCCATTTACATATAAAATATTGAAAATTTATATATGGGGGACAAATCTTTAAATCCCCACCCCTTTCTTGAATAATTTCCCTTATATGAATGAGCTTGCGGGTGCTATGGTGAAGGCGGAATCGGAACTGCGATTCCATGGTTTCATAATCTCATAGGGAGGTCGAATGGTGTATGGGTTGGTTAGAAAATGCACTGAAAACGAAAGCCGCACACGCTTCGCTAATGGGTACGTTAGCGCTGACGGTATTAGCAGGCTGCAGCAACAGCAGTGGAGGATTAGCTTCCAGCAGTCCAACAGCTTCCGCTTCCGCATCGGCAACAACAACGGCAACAGCTTCCACAGCAACGTCCACAAAGCCTGATCCAAACATTGAGCTCAATATTTGGATGCCTCCGCAGCTCAAGCTGAATGCGACGGATAAAGACGATTGGGTAACTCAATACTTGGTACCGGAATGGAACAAACTTCACCCGACGGTCAAGATTAAACCTGAAACGCTTCCTTGGGATGGCATTAACGAGAAGGTCTCGGCAGCCATGGCAGCCAAGACGACGCCGAACATCATCTTCGACTATGGCGGCCGCGTACTTCCATGGGCACAACTGGGCGCAATCGAACCGCTGAACGACGTTATTCCGAAAGAAGATATGGATAAATTCATGAAGAATCCGATGCTGATGAAGATGACGTCCATCAACAACAACATGATGATTATGCCGTATTCGACAAGCCCCGTAGCGTTGTTGGTCAACCGCTCCCTGTGGGAAGATGCCGGCGCTGCCAACCTGCTGCCGCAAGATGAGTTCCGCACGTGGACCCCGGATCAGTTCAAAGCCGCGATGAAGGCCGTAGCAAACAAAGATAAAGGCGTATATGGTCTCACCATGTTCGGACTTAACGAGACGGGCGACCAGCTGTACAACAACACAATCTTTGCTTATGGCGCTAGGTTGTTTAATGACGATTATTCGAAATATGTCGCTGCTGATGACCCGAAATCGGAAGATGCGCTCAAATTCTTCCAATCGTTGGTTGACGAAGGCCTCGTCACACCGCACCCGGAAACGGTATCAGCCGTCAACGCTGGCGACTATTTCAAACAACATAAGAACGGTATTCTTGTTGCATCCGCAGGTACTTTGACCGGTATCGCACAAGCACTTGTCGACGGAACGGCAACCAAACCAATTAACTACGAGCTGGTAAACTTCCCGTCTACGATGCCTGGCAAGTCCGCTCTGAAGATTGAATATGGTAACGGTGCTGTCTTCAAAAACTCCGACGCGACGAAAGTGGAATGGAGTAAGAAGTTCCTCGCTTGGATGTGGCAGCAAACCGACCTCCCCTACCGCGGTGGCAAGGTATTCAACGTATTCGGTAAAGACGTTGTTTGGACAAAAGACGACAAAGAGCTTGACTTCTTCAACAAAAACGTAACGAAAGCCGGAGACTGGCCGGTTATCGATCCGGGCTGGGGCGTTATCGGTTACGGTGAGATGAGAGCTGCCATGTTCCCAGAGATGCAGAAGATGTTCATCAAGCAATCGACACCAAGACAAACACTCGATGCGATCGCGAAGAAGAACAACGACATTATCGCGAAATATAAGAAATAGCATCCGTTAGCAAACGTTTATAGCAAGCTCCAAAAGGGCGGGTGGACTCATGCAGAGGCGAAATTCTTTGCTGTGACTCCCGCCCTTCCCATAATCATGGCAAAGGATGGGGACGATGATAAAAGCACTCTACCGGCGTATGAACACGACGGCGAGAAGAGAAGTGACTGGTTGGCTGTTTATACTGCCGATGATGCTGTTTTTCGTCACCTTTCTTTTCTATCCAATCGCTAAAGCAATCCGTATGAGCATGTATACATTTGACTTCAGACATTATTATTTTGATTGGTTTCATAACTACAACGAGCTATTCCACAATGAAACGTTCATCCTGGCTATTCGGAATACGATCATGTTCGTGCTCATTATCGTACCTTCGGTGACGGTGGTGTCGCTTTTGGTCGCGGTGGGCATTCAGAATATGTCGCACTTGAAGCAGTCTTTCTTTAAAGCGGCATTCTATATCCCCGGCGTTACATCCGCTGTCAGTTTGACCATGGTATGGGAATACATGTACAACAATCAATTCGGGATCGCTAACTTTGCGCTCAAGAAGTTAGGTATTGAGCCGGTCAATTGGCTTGGAGCGGAGTACGGCGTTATGTCCTTATCCATTATTATGATCACACTCGCAATGGGCGGTTCGATCGTCGTGTTGAGCGCTGGCTTGAACGGCATCCCGAAAGATTTGTACGAATCTGCGTACATGGACGGGGCGAAAGGGCGAGATACGTTCTTCCGCATCTCGTTGCCACTGCTCAGACCTAGCCTACTTTACGTTATCGTAACGGGTACGATTGGCGCGTTCCAAGTATTCGCCATTATCCTGTTGCTGACCGGCGGAGGTCCGGCCTACAAAACAACAACAATTCTGATGCTAATTTATACCGAAGCCTTCAAAAACTTGAACTATGGTTTGGCGAACGCTATGGGCATCATACTCTGCATATTGATCGGTTTGATCGCATTGGTCCAATTCCGGGCGCTCAAGTCGGATATTGAATATTAGGAGGAGGATGCGCAAAATGAAGAAAACAAGCCCTTTGCAATGGGTATCCCATACAATTTTACTGCTTGCCGCATTGTTCTTTCTGTGGCCATTCTATTGGATGGTCACAGGTTCATTCAAAAATTTGCGTGTATCGATGCAAATCCCGCCGGAATGGTTCCCGAAGACACCATCGTTCCTTAACTACACACATATTTTTAATGACTATCCCATCATGCGATGGTTCGGTAACAGCTTGCTCGTGACGATGGCAACAACGTTTCTCGTGCTGCTGTGCAGCTCGCTTGCCGGCTATGCGCTGGCCAAGATCAATTTCAAGTCGAGCAAGCCAGTATTCGTCATGATCGTCGCCGCGATGTCGCTACCGCATGCTGTGCTTTTTATTCCGCTGTACCAGATTTTGATTGACTTTAAGCTGATCAATTCCTATTGGGGCGTCATACTGCCCGCTGTTGCATGGCCGTTCGGTGTGTTCTTAATTAAGCAGTTCATTCAGACACTGCCGACGGCACTGATCGAGTCGGGACGCATCGACGGCTGCAGCGAGTTCAGTATTTATTGGCGCATTATTGTGCCGCTTGCCCTGCCTGGTCTTGCCGTACTCGCGATCTTCACGTTCGTTTCTACGTGGAACGATTACGTCTGGCAGCTGATCGTGCTGACGAAGAAAGAATTGTTCACGCTGCCGCTCGGCATCAAGATCGCGCAGAGTACGATCGAGAACGAGATGAACTATGGCGTAGCGATGGCTGGCGCCGTCATTGCGACAATTCCGGTGCTGGCCATCTTCATTTACTTCCAGAAGCATTTTACACAAGGGATCACAATCGGTGCGATGAAAGGTTAATCCAAACTAAGCTATCAGCGCGTATCGATGTTCAATCGGTGCGCGTTTTTTCTATTTGCATTAGTCTGCGATTGCATCAATGATAAAGAGAAAGAGTGAATCTCACGATTCACTCTTTTTTCATAACTGTGCAGGGGTAAGTTAGCCCGGCTTCGTCTATTCCTATATCAGTTCGCTTCGCGAAACTATATGTATTGGATCAATAATTTCAGTCAAACTTTGATTGTAGCCCTGCTCCTAATTGGAGGCGGTATCCGGTTATTAATGAACCATAAGAAGCAGCCACAAGTCATTCTTGAAAAATCCTTCGCCGCTCGTGAAATGAATATTACTGACGACGAAGTTTGATTCCATGAAGCCATAGACAATGAAAAAAAGAACCCCTAAGGGTTCTTTTTTCGTCGGCATTGATGATATTTCCTTGAACCTTGTTACACAAAAACTTAAGTTAAATCTGCGTATAAAACACGGTAAGTGTCTTTAGCACATCGCCCTCCAGCCTGATTATAACAGGTAGAAAAGTCCTCTTTGCAATGGTTGTTTCGCTTTCGCTAATTGCTCCAACGGAACCACACCTCTCTGCTTGCCGACAATAATAGTATGACCGGTTTTCGTTTTTTTAATCATCTAGGTTAAAAATAATTTCATTTCCGCTCTCTATCCACCGTGACCATGGCCTTCTGCTGCATGTCCACCATGATGGTTCTGGTTTTTCACCTTTTTAGACCCAGACAAGGGCTCTTGATTGCCGCCTTGATTATTTCGATTCTTCACGGAACCGTTATTAACGAGATTATCTCCTGCGGAATACGATTTCTGTTTAGCCATACTTCCTCATCCTCCTTTTACGAACTAGTTGCCATCGTGATTCAATGCATCCTGATGTCGATGGTCATTGACCTTTTGTTGGATCTGCTGCGCATTATGGCTGTTGACTGCATCGGTATCCAAATCCTTGGCTACATTCTGCAGGTTTTTATCTGGACTTTTCTGCTTGGTCATCGATATGTCCTCCTCGCACTAAGCGTTAGTGACCTTCTGCAAAGCCTGCGCACACTCATGAATATGACGCACATAATCATCGATCAACGACTGTACGACATCGCCTCGCTCATCAATGTGCGTGGTTCCTTGCTGAACGTCTGTCAGCTCAACCTTTACTTCTCTTGCGTCAACATACGTCACTTTAAAATCAAAGGAGTAGCCGGTATGCCCTGCCGTCAAAATGTGCACGCGGATCGCGTCCGCGTCGCTTTCATCTGCCCATATTCGAGTTGTATCAGCAGGCTGCAGAATGGTTGGCATCACGCTCTCCCACTCTTTCACAATCTCAGCTTGATTCACGCTAGGCTTATCTGATTTGCTCATTAGTAACACCTCCACATGATTAAAATGCGGAAGCGCCCTGTCTTTTATCCATGTAAAAAAACACCTACTCCCCGCCACGAATCGAATTCGTGATGGGAGAGTAAGTGTTTGTGATGACAACTTATTTCGCGCTGAGTTGTAAAACCATACCCAGCATCTTCGCTGCCTCTTCACGCGAAGCAAAATCCTTCGGTGCAAAGGTATTTCCCGATTTCCCGGAAATAATGCCTGCTTGCTGCATCGCTTTCGCTGCATCTACCGCGAAAGCGGGAATCTCAGCCGCATCCGCGAAGGCCGCCGCGGCTGTCGTTTGCGGCAAGCTAATCTTCTGCAGCTTAGCAAACCTTGCGATCATCGTGACCATCTGCTCACGTGTGATATTAGCCCCAGGTGCGAATTCACCTGCACGCACACCGCTTGTAAGGCCGTTATCGGATGCCCATTGTACAGACTGGGCATAATAGCTGTCCGCCTTCACATCGCTGAAACTGGACGCTTTATAAGCGTCTAGCTTCACACCAGCCATGCGTGCCAGCATCAGCGTGAAGTCAGCACGGCTGATTTGTGCTTTTGGCGTAAATACACCGTCCGCTGTTCCGTTGATGATATTACGAGCCGCTAGGTACGTAATGTAGCTCTTAGCAAAGCTTTCTGCCGTATCTCGGAAAGTCGCAGGGGAATAACCAACCGCGTATCGTGAGAAGTGGCTAACATGGAAAACTAAAGAACCTGTAGCTGCATCATAGTGGCTATTCGTTACTTTGACCAGCTCGCCATTATCAGCAATGTAATAGGCCACAATCGCATTCGGATCTTCATTTGCGGATGGTTTGTAAGGTACTTGAACCTCTACAGAACCACCGTTGAAAGTGGAGACTTTAGTTCCACCTGCTGTGATGGTGAAGTCGAAAACAGGGCGGCCATTCACCGCTGTTGCCAGTGCTTCCTTCGCAGCCGGCGTCCAATTCTGAGTTACCGCCTGAAGATCAGCTTTGCGGATTGAAATATCCACTGTACCGCTAGTCGCGGCAGCTTGTACAGCACCGATGGCCTGTTTGTCTAAGGAAAGCTTACCAAGACCCGCTGATAACGTAAGTGTATCGGTTTTGCTGCCCGCAATAAGAGCAAATGCTTCGGTTGGTAGACTAACTACGGCTTCTTTAGCTGCCGAATCAACAACGGTTTTGATCTCTAGAACAGAATCTTTCCCGACAGTCTGACTATCGGCCACTTTAGCTAGAGCATCAGTCACCTGCTTGCTTGTTAGGGAGGCTGTAGCCTTCCCAGCGCTGTCTAGCGTGCTTTTTACATCCGTAGTCGTTGTAACTGCTGTATTGCCCTTCTCAACAGTGCTTGTCGATTCTGGAGCGGCTGGGAGCGTCCCTGTTCCACTTCCACTAGAGCTATCTCGGTTTACCGTTATCTTATAGGTCTTCGTTGATAAATCCTGTGCTGTAACCACAACCGTGACCGTATTGCTACCGACGGCTAAATCAACCGTTCGAGGTGTCGCCCCCACATAGGAAGTCCCATTTACCAATACCGTAGCGGCAGGATCAATCGTTGCTGGAGCTACGGTCATCGCGTACACGCTATTTCCAACGCTCATCGTGTAAGAAGTCTGTTTACTGCTAAATGCAGGGGAAATTGTCCCTCCCGTAATCGTCAAAGCACTCAAATCGGTAATATCAATCAAATTAGCATTAGGAACAATTTTATACTGATTATAGTCCGCGACCACTTGCTTCGCATAATCCTCACCTAGATTCACCATCGTATCGCGAATGGTACTCCAATCCGAGTTCAAGATCGTGCTTACACTGTCCTCGAAGCTATATCCGAGATTACGATCTGCACGCGCATGTGTATACGCATAAGCCATAGCTGAAGCCTTGAGGAAATCTTGATAGTCCGCAAAACTTGAAAACTTCTTATCATTAAAATCACGGTCATATGCTGACAATTGGCGGACCAAGAACGTTTTCGCAGAGCCGTTTAATGACCCGATAAAAGGATCTTCCACCGCGGATAAGGCATCGTAAGCAGTCTTCGTGCGGTCAGCGTCATGATCCACATATGCCGAGTAATCCAGTGGCTTATACGTGTTGCCTACCATAGCAGGCATTTTCTGCTGTTTCACATTGAGGATGATATCATCATTTGGATCACTTGTAGGGCCTTCAATCAGAACGAAATATCTTCTAACACCGATACTGCCTAATCCTTTTTCAATCACACGCCCGATATCCTTGATGGCAAAATAGGACGCCTTGTCTCCTGAACTTAGACGTGTTTGGTTCACATACGTTGACCAGTTGGCTTTAAGTTCACTTTCTTCAGCTGGTGTAGTGGCAAGTACTTTTTCATTACCATTCTTCGCATCGGTTGGAAGGGCAATTTTCTTTAATTTCCGTTGGCCATCGGTAACTTGCGAATACCCATCTAGGAAGCTACTGTTCGTAATCCCATCTAGAAGTCCTTCGTTACCCGTTGGCGAGCTGCCGAAGAACGTTTTCAACATATACCCCGAATAACTGAAACCATGCTGAGCCATAAAGCTCTCATCAAGTACCGTCGTATTCTCCGTATCATTACCTCTGACGCTTTCGAGCGTCGTTTTATACTGCTCTAAGAAATCCTTAGCAGCCTGTCTTGTTTCCGCAGCAGTTGCCGTTTTAGTTCCCGAAACATCGTCCTTCGTTACATAAATACTCGCGATGAATCGGATTAAATCGAAATAAAACGGTGCTTTCAATGATTCATCTTGATCGTTCACATCGAAATACGGCTTGCCATCGTTATGGTCAAAAAAACCAACATTTCGCGTATGCGCATCGCCTTCAATCCAAGTGTCTACCTGATTCCAGTCTTTCCACGCTGCGGGAATAGGTAAAACAGGTGTACCTAGATCCTGAAAGAAAACGGGATTATTTCCACGATAAAATTTAAAAGCGGATGATCTCATTTCACTGTACTTATAGTTTTTGTCATATAAATCAGAGTGGAACGCATTCGCTTGCTTCAACACATTCACAACACTGTTCTTCCGATCGGTATCTGTTAGAAGAGGCGCCGATGCCCGTTTCAATGTGATGCCTGAAATGATATCGGAATCTTGCGTAGCACCTGCGGTTACAGCTTCCTTTTTCAAAACGACTGAGAGGTTCACGTCATTTAAAATAGGCTGGGCAGCCGTTCCGTAGACTCTGAAGTTCACTGTATTCGCTGCAGCAACACCGGTGGCTTCAATACTTAAACCACTTGGTAGGCCGATTACTGAGTAATCCGTAGCTTGTAGCAGGCCATCTTTGATCGTGCCCTTACTTAATTGAACAGCAAAACTTGAGTCTGCTGAACTCACTGCTGTAGCAGAAGACATAGAAACCGTAGTATCTGTAAGTGCCGCTGTCACTTTCGGTGTCGCAGGCTGGAGCGTAATCCCTCCAATCGTCCACGAATCACCATAAATAGGTGTGTTTAATGCATGCGTATAGACCTGAACACTCACACTTGCACTTGCCAAGACATCAACAGCAGCTGTTCCTCCGATTTCAAAAGTAATGGAGTTATTAGAGCTATCTGAAAGCCCTATCGCTGTGCTTGTTAAACCAGCAGGTAAGCCACTTAGAACATAGTCTGTACCTTGAATCAAGGCACCCGCTCTTATCTTACCGGTCTGGGTAGCCAGATTGATCGTAAAGCTAGAATCAGAAGAGCTCACGGCTCTGTATGTATCAATGGTTACTGTTTTATTGTTATCATCTACAGACCCTTGAATGAAGGGTTCTAGTGGGGATTGACTGTTTTGAGGATTGACATAACTGACTCCACTGAGAATAACAAAATCATTAATATTATCATCAGTATCTAGTCCATTACCGTAACCATTAATATTACTAGTCGGAATATATATATTGGAGCTTGTAGGATCTATCCCTTTACGAACAAGCGTTTTTTGATAAGAACCGTCTGGTGGAAACCCACTACCTTCATAAGCGTTAGGTGAATTTGTTGCATTTGGATTAGCTACACTGCCTTTTCCAAAGCCAACTAAATCAACTAAATTACCAGATAAGGTATCTATTCTAGGATCCGCAGTAGTAATTGCATTGATCGTGTTTTTAACCAAGGCAATCTTCGATCCATCTTTATTGATATCAGCTGTAGTTGGATTATTGGCAATTGCATCTGCATAAGAATCGTCTAACGACTTAATATACCCACCGGCTAAATTACTTGTACCCATCTTAATTAAATAATAGCCATGAGCCTTTATAGATGGAGTCTTCGTTCCTAATTGAATTACATACCATGAAGAACTTTTTGCTGTTGCATATTGTAACGACCATCCTGATAGAGGTATTTCCTCATCAGTAGGATTGTATAGCTCAATGAAATCGTGGGAATAAGCAGCTTTGCTCGTATCATTCCCCGTCCCCCCAGCATAAATCTCACTAATAACAACATGATTAGCACTTGTATTAGTCGTATTTGTCGTCGTCGTTGTTGTCGTATCCGCCATGACTGTGGCTGCCGTCGGAATTAACCCAGATAAAACGAGTACCGCCGTTATAGATGAAATGACACGAGATTTTATTCGAGTTTTCAAAATGTAGTTCACTCTCCTCATAATGGGATAATCTTGTCCATTATAAAAAAAGTGCAAGGTACAAAATACACACGCTTCGTTAATTTATCATGTAGATTTTGTAAATCTCACTACGCCCTTTCTGCCCTAAAAACAAAAACAAAAAAAGCCACACGATTTCGAAGAATCGCATGACTTTTTGGTTGGGTATTACCTTGGCTACGGAGAGGGTGGGATTCGAACCCACGGAGACCTTGCGACCTCGGCGGTTTTCAAGACCGCTGCCTTAAACCACTCGACCACCTCTCCACGATAGGCGTCTCTGATTAGAGAGACGACCTTGTGCAGTGACAAAAAGCATTGTAGCACATAATCACAGCTCGATGCAAGTGCTATTTTTTCGTGATCACTTTTACGTTGTTCATGTAAGGAACAAGCACGTCTGGAACGACGATCGACCCGTCTGCTTGCTGATAATTTTCAAGAATCGCAGCAACTGTCCGACCAAGCGCTAAGCCCGATCCGTTCAGCGTATGTACGAATTCTGGCTTCGCTTTCGCATCGCGGCGGAAGCGAATGTTCGCTCTGCGCGCTTGGAAGTCTTCGAAGTTCGAGCAGCTGGAGATTTCACGGTAGGCACCGCTATTAGGCAGCCACACTTCCAGATCATACGTCTTCGCCGATGTGAAGCCAATATCACCTGTGCAGAGTGACAGCACGCGGTATGGCAACTTCAGAAGCTGTAGGACGCGCTCAGCATGCCCTGTAAGCTTCTCCAACTCCTCATAGGAGTCTTCGGGCTTTACAAGCTTTACAAGCTCAATTTTGTTGAATTGGTGCTGTCTGATTAGCCCACGTGTATCGCGACCAGCAGATCCTGCTTCCGAACGGAAACAAGCGCTGAACGCCACAAAGTTAACCGGCAGCTGTTCATTCGTTAGAATATCTTCACGATGATAATTCGTGACCGGTACTTCTGCTGTTGGAATCAAGAAATATTCCGAGTTCTCTATCTTGAACACATCTTCCTCAAACTTCGGAAGCTGTCCTGTTCCCGTCAAGCTATCACGGTTCACGATATAAGGAGGCAGCATTTCTTCATAGCCATGCTCATCGCTGTGCAGGTCCATCATGAAGTTGATCAAAGCGCGCTCTAGACGAGCGCCAAGCCCTTTGTAGAACACGAAACGCGAACCCGTTACCTTCGCCGCTGCTTCGAAATCTAAGATGCCGAGCTCCTGCGCAACTTCCCAATGCGGCTTCACTTCGAAATCGAACGATGGAATCTCGCCGATACGGCGCAATTCAACGTTCTCTTCTTCTGTACGGCCCACAGGAACGCTTGCGTGCGGCATATTAGGGATGGAGAGAAGAACCTGTTGTAAAGACTCGTCCAAGACACGAATCTCGTCATCCAGCTCTTTAATGCGGTCTCCGACCACTTTCATTTCTTGAATCAGCTCATCAGCATTTTCACCAGATCTTTTACGACCGGCTACTTCCTGCGACACGGTGTTACGGCGGTTCTTCAACTGCTCAGTCTCTTGCAGCAGCTCTCTACGCTTCACATCTAGAGCTGTAAAACCATTCAGCTCCTCGATCTGTTTGCCGCGGTTTTGCATGGCAGCTTGTACAGCTGCTAAATCACTTCGAAGTAACTTTACATCAAACAAGGAGATTCCTCCGTTAGCGCAAAATGGTTTGTATATGGAAGCAAGCACCCATACCGGCAATCCCGGTTAAATCAAGGTGCTTGAACCGTGTATTATGCTTGGCTTTGCTTTACCATGTCTAAGAAATAACTGTGCAGACGGAAATCATCCGTCAGCTCCGGGTGAAACGACGCCGCAAGGAGATGCCCTTGCCGCGCGGCAACAATCTGGCCGTCATACGTGGCCAGTACATCAACATCCGGTCCCACTTTCTCAATAAGTGGGGCTCGAATGAATACCGCGCGAACGTTCTCGTCAATGCCTTTGATCGGCAAGTCCGTCTCAAAGCTCTCGCGTTGACGACCGAATGCGTTACGAGCCACCGTAATGTCCATCAGCTCAAGATGAGCTTCCGGTTGCCCGGTGATCTCTTTCGCGATGACAATCAACCCCGCGCAGGTGCCGAAGATAGGCTTTCCTGCTGCAGAGAATTCACGTAACGCCTCGATGAAGCCATACGTACGCATAAGCTTACCAATCGTTGTGCTCTCTCCGCCTGGGAGGATGATGCCGTCGAGCTCAGCGAGCTGCTCCGTGCGTTTAACAACGACACCTTCCGCGCCCGCCTTTTCAATACCGCGTATATGCTCCGCTACCGCGCCTTGCAGCGCGAGAACCCCAATCTTCGTCATTACCAGCCGCGCTCCTGCATACGCTCGGAAGCTTGAAGCTTGGAAATTTCGATTCCCTTCATAGGGGTACCTAGGTTTTTGGAGATTTCAGCGATCATTTTGTAATCTGTGTAGTGCGTCACCGCTTCAACGATCGCTTTCGCGAACTTCTCTGGGCTGTCGGATTTGAAAATACCGGATCCAACGAATACACCATCAGAACCAAGGTGCATCATCAACGCTGCATCAGCAGGTGTAGCTACACCGCCAGCTGCGAAGTTAACAACAGGTAATTTACCTGTTTGGTGAATTTGCAGCAAGAGCTCATAAGGAGCGCCAAGCGTTTTCGCTTCGAACATCAACTCGTCCAAAGACATGGATTGTACTTTGCGAATTTGACCTTGAATTGTACGCATGTGACGAACCGCTTCAACGATGTTACCTGTTCCTGGCTCACCTTTGGTACGAAGCATGGATGCACCTTCACCAATACGACGAAGTGCTTCACCAAGATCGCGGCAGCCACATACGAAAGGAACGGTGAAATCACGTTTGTTGATATGGAATACTTCATCCGCAGGAGTCAGTACTTCACTCTCATCGATATAGTCAACGCCTAGGGATTCAAGAACCTTTGCTTCAACGAAGTGTCCGATTCTTGCTTTCGCCATGACTGGAATGGATACTACTTTCATGACATCCTCAACAATTGTTGGGTCAGCCATACGGGATACGCCACCAGCAGCACGAATGTCTGCAGGTACGCGCTCAAGTGCCATAACAGCGGACGCGCCAGCTGCTTCTGCGATTTTTGCTTGCTCAGCGTTCATAACGTCCATGATCACGCCGCCTTTTTGCATTTCGGCCATACCAGTTTTAACGCGGGAAGTTCCTGTTTCCATTCTTTATTTCCTCCTATAGCTTCTATGCCAATTTCGGTGTAGTTCCCTACACGATTCGATAATAAACTTCTAAACAACAATTTTACATGAAGGAAGGGTATTATACAACCCATTTTCTGGCCTATGCTTTGCCTTTGATCCCATGAAACATGTCGCTGAAGAAGTTTTTAATGGAGCGGAACAACAGTCGGATCCAGCTGCCTTTTTCCACATCAGCATCAGCAATCAAATCTACAGTTTTATCTTGGCCATTGTAACTTACTTTGACTTTCCCGAGCGTATCGCCTTTCGCAATCGGAGCGACAAGCTTGCTTTCTTCCACAGACTCTGTCGTCACTTGGAAATCTGTGTCTTTCGCGCCTTTTCTAGCAACGAATGTTAGTCCTGATTTTGTTACAAGAGGTACTTCTAATTGTACACCCTTCTTAATGTTTACACTTTTCAAAGAATCTATCGCTTGTTTCGCATTCAGGAACGGTTTCATTTCGAAATTATTGAATCCATAGTCCATCAGTTTACGTGTTTCATTGAAACGTTCTGGCTCTGTTTTCGTCCCCATAACAACTGTAATCAGACGCATACCGTTACGTTCTGCCGTTCCCGTGAAGCAGTAGCCCGCATCATCCGTAGAACCCGTTTTCAGACCATCAAGACCTGGATACGCATACTTTTTAAAATTAACATTCGTCGAATTTCCTTCGAGCATCCAGTTCCAGTTGATCATCGGCGTCTTATCTGTTGGTCTTAGCTTGGCCGAAGGAATTTTCGTGAATTCCAAGATTTCTTTATGATCTTTCAAAATATTGTAGGCAAGAATAGCGGCATCACGAGCCGTCATCTTCGTTTCTCCATCAATGGAAGCAGGTGGATTCTTGAGATCGGAACGTGAAAGTCCTGTTGCACTAATGAAATGAGCCTTATCCGACATGCCTAATTGCTTGGCTTTCTCATTCATCATTTTCGCAAAATTCTCTTCCGTGCCTCCAAGCAATTCCGCAAAAGCTACAGATGCATCGTTCGCCGAATAGATCGACATCGCACTGAACATATCTTTGAACGTCAGCGTTTCATTCTCAGCGATCAACTGTCCAGAACCGATTACGTCAGCCGCATTCTTACTCGCTGTGACTGGTGAATCCCACTTGTATTTGCCTTCTTTGATACTCTCCATAGCCAAATACTCCGTCATCATCTTCGCCATACTTGCCGGAGGGAAGGCTTCATCCGCGTTCATTTGATACAAAACTGCACCCGTACTGGCTTCCATAATAATCGCAGATTTCGCTAACGGCTGGGGCTCATTCGGTGCAGCTGTTGGCGTACTCCCCGCACTCGGGGCAGGGGTTGTTACCGCTGTAGGCGTTGGCGTAGCCGCTGCCTTCTTCGTATCTGCCGCGTAGGTTGGCTGTATATGTAAAAGTAGGGATTGAGCAATTAAGCTAACACCTAACACCAAAGCAACCTTTTTCCTTGTAAAACTTAAAAATCTCACAATTTCACTCTCCCTAGATGATGTTTGGACAAGACTTACAATACCTTATATTGTAGCACACCCCATTAGACGAAATAAACGGCTGCAACGTTCAACTAGCACATGTCAAAAAAAAGAAAACGTGGGTTAAGTCCCCACGCCTCTCATTTCATCCGTATTGTGGCAATATATAGGGATCTTTTAGCCGAAGCTAAAAGTCTCTCCTCTACATGGAATAGTTCGGTGCTTCTTTCGTGATTTGGATATCATGCGGATGACTTTCTTTCAAACCTGCACCTGTAATGCGAACAAATTGCGTATCATGAATCAATTCTTGAATGTTACGCGCGCCGCAATAGCCCATGCCTGAACGAAGTCCGCCCACCAGTTGATACACTGTATCCGCCATCGGTCCTTTGTAAGCCACACGGCCTTCAATTCCTTCCGGAACCAGCTTGCTCTCGTTCTCTTGGAAGTAACGGTCCTTGCTGCCCTCTTTCATGGCACCTAAAGAGCCCATTCCACGATATACCTTGAACTTCCGCCCTTGGAAAATCTCAGACTCACCCGGGCTCTCATCCGTTCCCGCGAAAAGACTTCCGATCATCACCGCGCTCGCTCCCGCTGCGATGGCTTTCACCACATCACCGGAGTACTTGATTCCGCCATCAGCAATAATCGGAACTCCGAACTCAGCCGCTGCTTGAGCACAATCATATATCGCTGTAATTTGCGGCACGCCAATCCCTGCAATGACACGAGTTGTACAGATTGATCCAGGACCAATCCCTACCTTCACCATAGAAGCTCCAGCTTGAATCAAATCGCGCGTTCCATCACCTGTCGCTACGTTCCCCGCAATGATAGGGAGCTCTGGATATTGCGCTCTCAGCTTCTTCACGGTCTCTGCGATATTAATGTGGTGACCGTGCGCTGAGTCTACGACAATAACGTCGATGCCAGCCTTTACAAGCGCTGCTGCTCTCTCTAGCACATCTTTGGATACACCGACAGCTGCACCAACGAGCAAACGGCCTTGCGTATCTTTCGCTGAGTTAGGAAACTGAATAGCCTTCTCAATGTCTTTAATGGTAATTAGACCTTTTAGACCGAAATTCTCGTCTACCAAAGGCAGTTTCTCAATTTTGTGTTTTTGAAGGATGCCTTCTGCTTGCGCTAGGGTCGTTCCGACAGGTGCCGTTACAAGCCCTTCCTGCGTCATCACTTCTTTGATTTTAATGGAATAGTCATGTACAAAGCGTAAGTCACGGTTCGTCAAAATACCCACCAAACGATTCTCCGCATTCACAATCGGAACACCGGATATACGGTATTTCGCCATTAGCTCTTCCGCATCATACACATGATGCTCAGGTGTTAATGAGAACGGATTTGTGATAACGCCGCTCTCCGATCTTTTCACACGATCAACGTGCTCAGCTTGCAGTTCAATCGGCATATTCTTATGAATAATCCCGATGCCACCCTCTCGAGCCATGGCAATTGCTAGCGCGGATTCCGTCACGGTATCCATTGCGGAACTAATGAATGGAATATTTAATTTCACACCTGGAGCAAGTACCGTTGAAACGTCGATCTCCTTACCGAACACTTCTGACTTTCTCGGCACTAACAACACATCGTCAAACGTTAACCCTTCTTTGCCAAACTTGTCTTCTCTCACAGCGTACCATGTCCTCCTTAAAGCCCTCTATCGTAAGAAAGCTTGATTCATAAGCTTCTGTTCATTCATTTGTATATGATTGCAATCTTAACAAAAGCCTATTTTTCGTGTCAAGGGAAAGGACCTGCCCACTGCCTACTGCCTCTGCGAATAAGTCAATTCGGTTAACGATAGGAGTAGGTGCTGCTGGGATTCCATAAAAGGAACTGCTCCACCCCTTGCTCCTTGGCCGCCTTAATTTGCTCCTTCACGTCCACCGCACCATACGTCTTATGCGGCTTTACCCACGTCGCTGTAAAATCCTGATACCACGGCCTGATCTGAGCGATCTGACGATTAGCTTTGGCTAACTGCAGGTTTTTCACATTGGCATCGTGGATCGCCTGGTGGACGATCGCATAAGGCTGTAAATCCGGACTTTTGACGCCGTAAATCCCTGTGGTGTAATGAGATGGGTATAACATTGGCGATATAAAATTAACATGCTTGCTGATCATCCCCCAGTCCTGTCCAATTCCCATATCATCAGGTAAGGAGGTCGTTAAGCCAAACACATCGGCCGAAATATAGGCTTTATCTCCGATCTGCTCCTTCGCTTGTTGCAGAAAACTCGCAATATCCTGCGCCTTACTTAGCTTCTGAGGGTTATCAAACAGCACCTCACGGTTCACCTTCGGCCCATTCTCTGGGAACCTCACATAGTCGAACTGAATCTCATCGAAGCCCAGGCTCGCCACTTCATTCGCGATTTGGATATTATAGTCCCACACTTCTCTCTTAAAAGGATCCACCCAAGCTATCCCCTTCGCATCCTTCCAAACGCCGCCGCTTCGGTTCTTCAGAGCATACGTGCTTTTCTTTTTGCTCAAATAAGGATCTTTAAAAACAACCAGTCTAGCAATGGTATAAATATTCTTTTCCTTCAATCTCTGCAGCTTTGCTTTCAAATCATGTATAATGACGTGGCTATTCGCCCCGATCTCATTCACCATAGGAACATTTGAAGGGTATGTCACTTGACCAGAGTCATTCTTAACATCAATGACCATGGCGTTCAAATCGGTACGTTCCACGAGATCAATGAGTTGCTCAAATTTGTTGCCTACGGAGGACCAAGCCGAAACGTAAATCCCCTTGACCACTGGTTTCGCAGGCTTCTGCAAAGCTGACTTCGCCGCAACAACCGGCATCTTCTTCGCTTCTTGAATAGGGGCAGGTCCAACGCTTCCTAGATTGGTCAAAGAATGAAGTGGATTGGCCTCCTCCTTCACTTCTTCAATCTTGGTGGAGCAACCATTCACCATTAATGTTACTAACGAACAAAGACACACCCTGCTGATCCATCTCATGCTGCTTTTTGTCTCCATCGCTATCCCTCCTCGTAAGGATTAGTATGGTTAAAAAAGCAACATTTACAGATATAAAAAAAAGAGTCTTTCTGGAAAAAATCCAGAAAGACTCTTACTGTGCGCTTGGCAACGTTCTACTCTCCCAGAACCCTGCGGTTCAAGTACCATCGACGCTGGAGGGCTTAACGGTCGTGTTCGAGA
>NZ_LYPC01000024.1 GCF_001700435.1 Paenibacillus pectinilyticus | reverse complement strand
TGCAATCTCTTTATTTGAACGATTACTCGTTCGTGCTTACTCACTCGTTGTTCAGTTTTCAAAGATCAATCACTCTTGTCCCATCCGCTCTCTCTCGAAAGCCGGAAGACCAATATACCATACTGAGTTTTTATTTGCAACCCTTAATTTCAGGTTGTTTTTTTGTTGTGTTTCTTGTGTTTCTCATGTTGTCCTCAGCGGCAACTTTTATAAGATACCACAGACGACATACACTTTGCAAGCCCTAATTTCAAAAAAATTCGAGGCACCGAATGGTGCCCCGAAATGAAGAAATTACTCGCCTTGACGCTCACGCATTAACGGGAATAATAACACATCACGAATCGATGGTGCATTCGTCAATAGCATAACCAAACGGTCAATACCTATACCTAAGCCACCTGTTGGCGGCATGCCGTACTCAAGTGCACGAATGAAATCCTCATCCATTTCGTGCGCTTCATCATTCCCCTGCTCTTTCTCACGCAGCTGGGCCTCAAAGCGCTCTCTTTGGTCAATAGGATCGTTAAGCTCTGTAAAGGCATTTGCATGCTCACGCGCCACGATAAAGAGCTCAAAACGATCCGTAAAGCGCGGATCCTCGGGATTCTTTTTGGCAAGCGGAGAAATCTCTAATGGATGTCCATAGATGAAGGTAGGCTGAATCAGCGTCTCTTCAACAAAGGTCTCGAAGAATTGGTTCACAATGTGACCAAATGTCATATGCGGCTCTACGGATACCTTGTGCTCTTTCGCCAGACCATGCGCTTGCTCATTCGTCATATGAACGCTAAAGTCTACACCTGTAACTTCTTTGATTGCATCGACCATGGAGACACGTCTCCAACCAACAGCTAAATTAACCTCATGATCGCCATAAGGAATTGTTGTTTGACCTAACACTTCTTGCGCGATATGAGCAACAAGCTCCTCAGTCAGCTTCATGATATCCTTGTAGTCCGCATAAGCTTCGTACAACTCAATCATGGTAAACTCCGGATTATGACGCGTAGAGATACCTTCATTACGGTATACACGGCCGATTTCATATACTTTCTCAAGCCCACCGACGATTAGACGCTTCAAATGAAGTTCGATCGCGATACGCATATGAAGCTGCATATCTAACGCATTGTGGTGCGTATTAAAAGGACGCGCGGAAGCCCCACCAGCAATGGAGTGCAACGTCGGTGTTTCCACTTCTAAATAACCCAAAGAGTCTAAATAACGACGCATGGATTGAATAATTTTAGAACGAAGAATAAAGGTCTGCTGCACATCTTGATTCATAATCAGATCCACATAACGTTGACGATAGCGAAGCTCAACATCGCTAAGCCCGTGGAATTTGTCCGGCAGCGGAAGCAAGGATTTGGTCAATACCTCAAGTGATTTCACTTTAATAGAGGTTTCGCCGGTTTTCGTTTTGAAAACAACGCCTTCTACCCCTACCATATCGCCTAGATCGAGAATATCAAATGCTTTATAGATGTTTGCTTCCAACGCATCTTCACGCACGTAGATTTGAATTTTTCCTGTGATATCTTGCAGATGTGCAAAGCTGGCTTTCCCCATACTTCTCTTCTGCATAATACGTCCGGCAATACGAACCTCTACGTTCGCTTCATCTAGATCTTCTTTGCTCATTTCTTGATAAGCCGTAAGAATATCCTTCGCCGAATGTGTTCTTACATATTTGCTGCCGAAAGGATCGACGCCGAGACCGCGAAGCTCGTCCAATTTATTGCGTCTAATTACGAGCAACTCATTTAATTCTAATTCCTGACTCATTATTTCATCTCCTATTAGTGAAGTCTCTGAACGGAAAAAAGCTTCCTGAGGGAAGCTTTCCAAAAGGCTTGCGGCTGCACGCTACTTTTTAATATCAACAATTTGATACTGAATGACGCCAGCAGGAACGACAACGTCGACGTTGGTGCCCTTTTGCTTGCCTAGAATAGCTTTACCCACAGGGCTTTCATTGGAAATCTTATTCTGTAAGGGATCCGACTCTGCTGAACCCACAATGTTGTATTCTACCAAGTCGCCGAACTCCAAGTCTTTCAGCGTTACAATCGAACCAACACTAACGGTGTTAATATCGACGTCATCATTATTAATAATCCGCGCATTGCGCAGCATTTTTTCTAAAGTGATAATTCTTCCTTCAATAAATGCTTGTTCGTTCTTCGCATCTTCGTACTCGGAATTCTCACTAATATCGCCATAACCGATGGCAACCTTAATTCTTTCCGCGACTTCCCGGCGTTTCACGGATTTCAGATGTTCAAGCTCATCCTCTAATTTCCGCAGCCCTACTGGTGTAAGAATGACCTCTTTTTCAGCCATTGCCAACTGATCTCCCGTCATGTGAAAGATTTTCATATCGTTGAATCGATGCTTCCTGCTAGGAGTTAGGTCTTTATCGAGCTGATTCAAGTAGTATGAATTCACGTTTCATAATAAGTTTCTTACTCGTTAGTCTTTCAATATATGCAGGAACACATTAATATTGACTGATTATATTGCAACCGTTTCAAAATGTCAATGTCAACCATTGTTGCATGATTTTAATGTAGCACAGCGGATTCTTCTGCTGACCCTGAACCGGAACTCATCGCAAGATGCTCGACATAAGCGTCTAATGTACGAACCATTTCATCCCGCTTCTCCGTCTCCATAATGATATCCTTCACACGTGCTGCGCCCGTCATGCCTTTGAGGTACCAAGCCATGTGTTTACGCATTTCTTTGACAGCTACATGCTCACCTTTGAGTGCGATCAGACGATCCATGTGTAAAATAGCGATACGAATTTTCTCTTCTGCGGACGGTTCCGGCGGAAGCTCACCATTAGCTAGATATTGTACCGTACGGTACAGCATCCACGGGTTGCCTAAGGCACCGCGTCCAATCATGACACCGTCTACACCCGTTTCGTCCAACATGCGCTTCGCGTCCTCTGGTGTCACAACATCACCGTTTCCGATAACCGGAATGGACAGTGCTTGTTTCACATCACGAATGATATTCCAATCCGCTTTACCTGTGTAGAGCTGCTCGCGTGTGCGGCCGTGAACACTGACGGCGCTGCCGCCGCCTCTTTCGACAGCTTTCGCGTTTTCTACCGCATAGATGTGATCGGAGTCCCAGCCAATACGCATCTTGACGGTAACGGGTTTACTCACTGCGGCAACCACTGTTGCGATCATCGCTTCGATTTTGTCCGGTTGGAGTAACCATCTCGCACCTGCATCACACTTTGTGATTTTGGGAACAGGGCACCCCATGTTGATATCAATAATATCGGCATTCGTTTGCTGATCAACGATTCGTGCCGCTTGTACTAAGGTCTCCGTGTCGCCTCCAAAAATTTGCAGGCTCAACGGTTTCTCACGATCATCAACGTACAGCATCTCCATCGAACGTGTGTTTCCATGAACAATGGCTTTATCACTAACCATTTCCGCACAAACTAATCCTGTTCCAAACTCTTTGGCAATCAGCCGGAACGCGGGATTACATACGCCTGCCATTGGGGCTAAAACGACTCTATTGGGCGCTTCGACATTTCCTATTTTCAGCACAGAAGATCCACTCCTTTCATTTCACTACTACCGCGACTAATTCATCGGGTTCTATGTTAAGTACTTGCGAGATATTTTGAATCATCTTGTTATCCGGTTTACGTGTCCCTCGTTCTATCGCTCCTAGGATCGCAATCGATACCCCTAACAAATCAGCCAATTCATTCTGGGTGTAACCTTTCAATTTGCGAAAAGCACGGATGCGCTGTGCTATTGAGCTTTTTTCCATAAGATGACGCCTTCCTTTCCTTCCAGTTTCTCCAAGTGTGCAGAGATGGATTCAAATTGGGCCGCCTGCCGCGCGTAGAGAACCTCAGAGAGGGGGACTAACACAAAAGCCCGCTCATGCATCCGCGGATGCGGAATGATCAAGTCGGGGGTCGTTAGCCGATGGTCACCATAAATGAGCAGATCCAGATCAATTGTTCGCGGTCCCCA
The DNA here is from genome assembly GCF_001700435.1 of Paenibacillus pectinilyticus. Lineage (GTDB taxonomy): Bacteria > Bacillota > Bacilli > Paenibacillales > NBRC-103111 > Paenibacillus_E > Paenibacillus_E pectinilyticus. Next base: position 71,757 of record NZ_LYPC01000024.1, on the reverse strand, counting down.
ACGCAATTCACGCGTCCGACCTAAACGATTCTCGATGGTAAGCAAGGTAGCCAATAACGCTTCAGGCGATAAGTCAGTATGAATTTGAATAACCATATTTAGAAAAGCAGATTGATCCACATAGCCAACAGGCTCGGTTTCGTAGATGGAGGACTGACCCGTCACTGTAATTCCCGATTCCTCATTCAGCGCTGCAATTGCACCCTGCAAATAATGTTCACGATTATCAATATTGGAGCCTAATGCCACATAAGCAATGATTGTGCGTTCTCGTTCTTCGGCTGTCATTCCAATGCCCGCTTTCGATTGATCTCTATAGTTACGCCGTCAAAAAAAACAGCAAAGGGCGGATGCGGCTTGATGACGCGAACCGTCACTTCATTGATACTAGTATAAGTATGCAGGAGCTCGGATGCAATATTTTCTGCCAAAGCCTCGATTAATTTGTAAGTACGCCCTTCGACAATTTCTTTAATTAGGAAAAAGGCTTCCCCATAATGAACCGTTTGGGTCAGATCATCGGTTGTCCCTGCTTTATCTAAAGGGAGCATCAGCTCTACATCCACGTAGAAGCGTTGCCCCAACGCATTTTCTTCAGGGAAAACACCGTGATTGCCAAAAAACTGCATGCGAGATAGCGTGATTTTATCCATTGTAGGAGCCTCCTGGGTTTAAATTGAACTGCGAATGATGGCGTCCGTCATCACGGCTAGTCTTTTCATGGCTTGGACATCATGGACCCTCACGATCTGACAACCTTGCGCGATGCCCAACACGACTGTGGATGCCGTCCCTTCAAGTCGTTCCTCCGGAGGGAGTCCGAGTGTTAATCCGATCACACTTTTGCGCGATGTACCTAACAGTACTGGGTAGCCGAGATCTGTGATTGCACGTAGATTGTTCATTAAGAAGAGATTCTGTTGATAAGATTTGACGAAACCAATGCCTGGATCGAGGACAATGTGTGCCGGTTTAACACCAGCTTGTATCGCTTGATCCGTATATTGAAGAAGATCCGAGATCACTTCTGGGAGAAAATCAATATATGCTGCGTTCGTACGATTATGAGTAATGATAAAGGGACAATCGTACTCTGCTGCTACTCCAGCCATGTTGGCATCGGCTTGTCCACCCCATACATCATTGATGATGTGGGCTCCGGCTTCTAAAGCTTGTTTGGCCACTTCAGCTTTGTACGTATCAATGGATATCGGAATCTGGATTTCACGTCTGATCGCCTCGATCACAGGAATGACTCGCTCAAGCTCTTCGTCTATTGTGACTGTCGCCGCACCCGGTCGTGTCGATTCACCGCCAATATCAATAATATCCACGCCTTCCGCTACCATTTGGTGAGCTTTGCGAACAGCATCTTCTATGCGCGTATAGCTTCCACCATCGGAAAAGGAATCTGGCGTTACGTTTAATATTCCCATAATGATCGTCCGATCACCGATGGGCAGCTCATGTCCTCTGCAGGATAACACATTCATCTTAGGTTCACTTCCTGTTCATTGCTTTCAGTTCATGGTTAGTTCAGTGTCTACACGTACGATTGGATGAGTTGGCGCGTTACTGAACCTGGGGATCCCTTGCCTACAGTGTAGGCTTGTCCACTTGGAGTATACAGAGTGGTGACAGGTACGATTTCTTGTATGGAGTTCACCAGAAATGCTTCATCCGCATCGATAAGGTCTTCCCATCGGTATAGACCATCTTGTGTGGGGAGCTGCAGTCGCTGTGCTAGCGCTAAGACATGCGCTCTTGTGATACCAGGTAAGATACCCGTATCGAGCGAGGGGGTGTACAGGTGGGCATTTTTGACGAAAAAGAGGTTGCTTACAATCCCTTCAGCCACATAGCCATCTTCGGACAGCATAAGGCCCTCTGCTCCAGTAGCCCATGCGTATTGCTGTAGTTCTCTTTTGGCCAATATATTGTTCATATAATGAAAGGACTTGAAACGATACAAGCCTTCTGGCGTATTGCGTGGCAGTTTAAGCAGCTGCAGCGCTTTACCTTGCTCGTACGTGTGCACATCCCTTGGGGGTAATGGTTTGATGTAGATAATTTCCGTTGACTGCGCGTAATCAGCAGAAGGAAGTCCCAATGCTTCCACACCTGCGGAGACGGAATAACGGATGTGAGCATCCTCTAGGTGGTTGGCCTGGAGGAGTTGCTCGATCAGATTGGTAATCTTATCGAGGTCTGGCTCGTAAGTGATGCCAAGCTCTTGACATCCATCGGTTAGACGACGAAGATGCTCAGCGAGCAGGAAAGGCTTGCGGTTATACGTTCGAAAAGTTTCGAACAAGCCAATCCCGTAAAGAAAACCGTGATCGTATACAGAGACCACGGCTTGTGCTTCAGGGGTTAGCGTTCCATTGATAGAGATGATCATGCTTTATGCTCCTGTTTTCGCTGTACGACGAAGGAAGTTGCGAAGCATCTGGTGCCCATGCTGCGTGATGATCGATTCCGGGTGGAATTGCACGCCCTCGATCGGATATTCTTTATGACGCAAAGCCATGATTTCGCCTTCGGCCGTTTGCGCACTAATTTCCAGACAATCTGGCAAGGTTTCTTTTTTCACAATTAACGAATGATAACGTGTCGCGATGAAAGGTGACGGAAGTCCTTCGAATAAGGTTTTGCCGTCGTGGAAAATTTCCGAGGTTTTGCCATGCATCAAGCGCTCTGCGCGAATGACATCGCCGCCGAAGGCTTGGCCAATGGACTGATGTCCAAGACAAACACCGAAAATCGGGATGATCCCTTTAAAATGGTCAATCAGTGATAAGCTAATTCCAGCTTCATTCGGCGTGCAAGGACCAGGAGATATTAGAATATGGTCTGGCGCTAACGCCTCGACACCTGCCAAATCGATTTCGTCATTCCGACGAACGATGATTTCTTCGCCAATCTCTCCCAAATACTGAACAAGGTTGTAGGTAAACGAATCATAATTATCAATCACTAAAATCATTCTAAGCTCCCCTTTCGTCTCAGCCCACTCGGGCTTAAGCTCGGCTCATGCTCCGCTCGCTATACTCAATTGCTTTCCACATCGCTTTGGCTTTGTTCAAGGATTCGATATACTCGCGCTCTGGAATGGAATCAATCACGATCCCCGCTCCCGCCTGAATATGCCCCATCCCATCAACGGCTACTAACGTGCGTATAATAATATTAAATTCCATATTGCCATTATAGTCAATCCATCCCATCGAACCTGTGTAGGGACCGCGGCGTACGGGCTCTAGTTCTTCAATGATTTCCATGCAGCGAATCTTCGGCGCGCCTGTGATGGTACCTCCAGGGAAGGTCGCCGCAATGACATCGTAAGCGTCCTTCCCTTCGGCCAACTCGCCGACGACTTCGGAGACGATGTGCATCACGTGGGAATAGTATTCGATGACCATGAAGTCTTTGACTTGGACGGAGCCGTACTTGGAGATGCGGCCCAGGTCATTGCGCTCGAGATCGACCAGCATGACATGCTCGGCGCGCTCTTTGTCGTTGTGGATGAGCTCGCCGGCTAGGCGCAGATCATCCTGCTCGTCCTTGCCGCGCGGGCGCGTGCCAGCGATCGGACGCGTCCGCAGGACGCCGTCCTCGAGCTGCACGAGCAGCTCCGGCGAGCCGGAGACGAGGGCAAAGCCTGCGAAGCGCAGCAAGCCCATGTAAGGCGAGGGATTGACGATGCGCAGCGCCTCGTAGATCTCTTCCGGCGTCGTGCGCAGCTGCCGGCTCTGTCTGACGGACAAGTTGACTTGGAACACGTCACCTTGTGAGATGTACGCTTGGATGCGTTCCACGGCATCCATGAAGGCGGTCTTGTCGAACGCAGGCTGGATGCCTGCGATGCTTTCGACGTCGATGTGCAGCTGCTCGCGCGCCATCGTCGGCTGGTCGGCACCGCTCAGCGGCGTGCCCGACCAGTTGCCGGCGCGGATCGCGTGCCAGCGGACGAGCATCGCCTCGGCGTGCGTGTGCGCCCCAGCGTAGAGCTCAGCGACGTCTGCGCCTGGTGCGTAAGGCATATGCACGGCAATGTACAGGCTCATCTCCGTGTGATCGAGTGTCCACACTTGATCGTACATGGCGAAGCTGTAATCCGGAATCTGCAGATCATCCTGCGATTGCTCTGGCAGTGTCTCGATGGTGCGAATCACATCGTAGCTCCAATACCCGACACAACCGCCTACAAATTTGGGGGCTCTTTGCACTTTCGGACTATGGAAGACGGACATCCATTGTTTCACGACGTCGAGCGGTTTACCTTGGATGTGAGAAACGTGAGGAACTTTCGCTTCACTCGCAGGACTTCCCCCGTCTCTCGTGTTGGTGACCTCCGCTTGAAGTCCCTTACCTTGAATCTTGGAAAAGGGATGCAGTCCAAAATGCGTATACCGTCCGCCTTTCCCACTTTCGAGGACGAAGGAGTCCGGCGACGCCTCTTTCCAGGCATTTCCCCAAGAAGCCATACGATCATCCGCAAGACCTAATTTGATCACATATGGCAGCATCGTATAAGAATGCTGATGGGACCACGCCTGCCATTGTTCCAGTGTTGTTAAAATCATACGTGTACTCCTTACTTCGATATCCGTTAATTCGTTGTCAATTAGTATACTCCAACCCTAAACAGAAAAAAAGCCCCAGCTGTAACAGCTGAAGGCTTAATCCCGGCTTGTTGATGTAGATTAATCTTATTGCTCTTCGAATTGGTACAACGGCGTTGAAAGGTAACGCTCACCGTTACTTGGAATGATGGCAACAACACGTTTGCCAGCTCCTAGCTCTTTAGCAACTTTCAATGCTGCAAAAATAGCTGCACCGGAGGAAATTCCGCCAAGAATTCCTTCTTCTTTGGCAACACGGCGTGAAGTTTCGAACGCATCTTCGTTCTCAACCGCGATAATTTCATCATAAATGTTCGTATTCAAAATATCTGGAACAAAACCTGCGCCGATACCTTGAATTTTATGAGGACCTGGTTTACCGCCAGAAAGAACTGGGGATGCCGCAGGTTCAATTGCGTAAATTTTGATGTTCGGGAAGTTTTCTTTCAAAACGCCGCCCGCGCCTGTGATTGTACCACCCGTACCGATACCGGAAATGAAAGCATCCAGTTTACCATCATGTGCGTTGATCGCTTCAACGATTTCAGGTCCTGTTGTTTCACGGTGAACTTTCACGTTCGCTTGGTTTTTAAATTGTTGTGGAATGAAGTAGGAAGGATTCTCCGCTTGAAGCTCTTCCGCACGTTTGATTGCACCCTTCATGCCTTCTGCCCCAGGCGTTAGAACCAGTTGCGCACCATAAGCACGAAGCAGGTTACGTCTTTCCAAAGACATTGTTTCTGGCATAACTAGGATGGCTTTATATCCTTTTGCCGCTGCCACTAACGCAATACCGATTCCTGTGTTACCACTTGTCGGTTCTACGATGGTGTCACCTGGCTTCAATTTACCTTCTTGCTCAGCTACTTCGATCATGGAGATGGCAATACGGTCTTTAACGCTGGCACCTGGATTCTGGTACTCCAATTTCACATAAACTTCTGCACTGCCTTCAGGAACAACACGGTTCAAACGAACTAGTGGTGTATCTCCAATCAAATCCGTAACGCTCTGTACTAATCTTGCCATAATATTTCCCCTCCAGATTGAGTATCGAATGATTTCCGAGTTAATTAGTCGGTATTATTAATCTAATCTTATCAATGCACTTACAGGTTGTCAATCAAATTTTCACAAGCCACTAACGGAACATCGGGTCCACAATGCTTACCTTCCATTTACCACGCAGCTGCGCGACAAAATCTTTCAATGGAGGTGCTTGTTGCAGCGCAAGCTCTCTGCGTACGTTCTCCCGTATGAACTTCAGATCCGGATCTGCCTTATTCCGGCGATTCTTAAGGCTTACGACCGCGTACCCCTGAGAAACCTGAATCGGCTTGCTGATTTCGCCAACCTTTAGCAATTTCGCTGCATCCAAAATGGGCGCTGCAACAAAGGGATCGTCGCCTTCCACCCACCCCAAATCACCACCAGAGTTATTGGTGGCATCATCAATGGAACGATCTCTGGCTAAGGTAGCAAAACTCACTCCTTTGGCTAGTTCCGCAATCACCTTGTTCGCTTGATCCTTCGTAGATACAATGATTTGCTGAACGTTGTACTCCGTTTCTTGCTTAAACTCATCTGCATGCGTGCTTATGTAAGTATCCACCTGAGCATCAGTGATCTGAATAGTGGCCGTTGCTAGCTTCTCAAGTAACAACTTATTCGATACGTCATCTGTGATTTCCTGCTGCGACATCCCTAGCTGACTTTGCATGGAATCATAAAACTGTTGCTCACTTTCATATCCTTGCTGCATCCGTTTCAACTCACGGTTGATTTCCGCATTATCGACCGTTGTTCCCGTCTCATTTCCTTCTAAGCGAATCACTTCACGATCCAGAATTTGACCTAGCTGCTCTGTACCATAGTGATGAGCGAGAGCTGCTTGGAGCTCTTGCAGCGTGATTTCCCTGTTTCCAATTTTGGCGACAACTTGCGTATTCTTATCCTCACCCTGCTGTTCTGGCTCTGGTGATTGTCTTGGTTCTGATTGGTTGATGGCATGACTGATCAGCAAGGATGCGAGCACGAGAATACATATCGCCATGGCGACGATGACTCCCCACAATCGCTTTACGTTGTGCATCCTGTTTCCCTCTTTTACTTCCATAATGCTGTTTGCACCGGTGTATGCTGGCTATAGAGGTCAGCGGACACGCGCTTACAGATCAATCATCCGTTGTAAGTCTGCGCCTTCATAGCGATAGGCTTCATTACAGAAATGACAAACGACTTCCGCAACACCCTCGTCCTCCAAAATTTCTTGAAGTTCATGTTTGCCCAGCGATATTAAAGTAGACTCCACTTTCTCACGGCTGCATTTGCAACGGAACCTAACATCCATCTCATCTAATTTACGGAAGGACGGGAGCACGGTTTGTAGAATCTCTTCCAGATTCAATCCGCCGCCCAACATATTCGTGAAAGGTGGAATACGACCTAGCATACCCTCGATCTCATCAATTTCACTATCAGTTAAACCCGGAAGTAACTGAATGACGAAGCCGCCTGAAGCGATGATCGTATGATCGGTGTCAACGAGTACGCCGAGCGCAACAGCAGAAGGCGTTTGCTCTGACTTGGCGAAATAATATGTGAAATCTTCGGCTAATTCACCTGAGATTAAAGGAACACTTCCCTTATAAGGCTCTTTCATCCCCAAATCTTTCGTTATGTATAAAAAACCTTCTGTCCCCACGGCAGCCGCAACATCTAATTTGCCATTCTCTTTGAGAGGAGGATCTACCAATGGGTTATCTACATAGCCACGTACTTCACCCTTTGCATTCGCATCTACGACAATTTGCCCGATTGGACCATCGCCTTTAATTTGAACGATGAGATGTTCTTCACCCTTGAGCATAGCGGCAATGAGTAGACCTGCAGCAGCAGTTCTCCCTAATGCAGCCGTCGCTGTGGGTGTCGTTTGGTGCCTTTGGCTAAGCTCTTCTGTCAGGAGCGTCGTCTGAACGGCAAACGCACGTACACGTCCGTCCATCGCTGTTCCTCGAATTAAATAATCACTCATGTCTGTCGAGTTCCTTCCTTCACATACCTTAGGCATTTTTCTCATAAATCATTTGCAAACCTTGTAAAGTCAGCAGCGGATTGACGACCTGAATTGTTTTCGACTCACTGGAAATGAGCTCGGCTAAACCGCCAGTCGCGATGACAGTTGGATTGACATTAAACTCTTGAATGACTCTGCCAACGATGCCGTCAACTTGGCCTACGTAACCATAAATAATACCGGCTTGCATCGCAGCAACCGTATTACGGCCAACGACGCTCTTCGGCTTGACGAGCTCGATTCGAGGTAGCTTCGCTGCCTTTTGATACAAAGCTTCGGTTGAGATCCCAATGCCTGGCGCAATGGCACATCCCACAAGCTGTCCGGACGGGTCGATATAGTCGTAAGTCGTTGCCGTACCGAAATCCACAATAATACACGGAGCTCCATATAGCTCCAACGCCGCTACAGCATTTACGATTCGGTCTGCACCGACTTCCTTCGGATTGTCAACACGAACATTGAGGCCCGTCTTGATCCCGGGTCCTACGATAAATGGCGTCCTTTTTAAGTAGTGTAAGCAAAGGTTTTCCATCGCATTCATCAGCGGCGGCACAACCGACGAAATAATGACCCCTTCCACTTCTGCAAAGGTAATGCCCGAATGTTGGAACAGGCTGTGCAGCTGCATGCCATACTCATCAACGGTAGCCGAACGGTTCGTGCTCACGCGCCAATGATGCAGCAGCGTACGTTCCTTGTAGAGACCCAACACGATATTCGTATTCCCGACGTCGATCACGAGAATCATAGTGCTGTCTCCTTCCGCTCATTGAGATCCAATGAAATATCAAGTGCTGCTACGGAGTAGGTCAGACGTCCAACAGAGATCACATCTACACCTGTTTCCGCCATAGCCTTAATGGTTTGCGGCGTGACAGAACCTGACCCTTCTACTACAATATGCGGCGCTTTGCTTTTAATTATCGAAACTGCTTCTTTCATTGTGGCAGGCACCATGTTGTCCAGCATAATGATATCCGCGCCTGCTTGCAGCGCTTCATGAAGTTGTTCGAAGTTCTCGACTTCCACCTCAATCTTCATCGTATGCGGAATGTTCTGACGAGCTCTTTGAACCGCTTGCGTAATGCCGCCCGAGCCCTTGATATGGTTATCCTTAATCATAACCGCGTCGTATAGGCCAAAACGGTGATTATAGCCACCACCAACACGCACTGCATATTTCTCAAGCAGTCTGTGACCTGGCGTTGTTTTGCGGGTATCCACCAGTCTTGTTGGAAGGCCATCTAACGCCACTACGAATTCATTCGTCTTCGTAGCAATGCCCGATAGGCGCTGCATCAAATTCAGACTTAAACGCTCACCTAGTAAGATGCTGCGTGTATTGCCTTCCACTTCAGCTAGTATGGTCCCTTTATGAACAGACGATCCTTCGACCACTTTTGTTTCAAAACGAAGCGATGCGTCGATGACGTGAAAAACTTCTTGTGCGATACGAAGCCCACAAACAATTCCGTCTTCTTTGACGTGGATAATCCCCTTGGACTCTTGTTCCAAAGGGATTGTAGTCAACGTCGTGACATCGCCTGTACCGATATCTTCTTCCAGCCAAAGACGAATTTGCTTCCGCACGATTTCCATATTGATATCTAACATGTTAGATCCACTCCTCAATCCTATCTTCCCCGCGCTGGAAAACAATATGCTTCTTCCATTCAGTGTCATCCCGATCCGGGAAATCTTCCCGGTAATGACCGCCGCGGCTTTCTTCGCGGGCTAGTGCCGCCGTCGTTGTTAGTAGTGCTACGTTGAGCAGGTTAGCAAACTCATATTCTTCACGTTTCGTCATCAATGAGTCGAAAATAGACAACTGTCTCGCGAGCTCTTCATGCCCTTTTTGCAAGCCTCTAGCATTACGCTTAAGACCCGCATAGCGCAGCATGACCTTTTGGAGCTTGAGCTTCTTCTCCACTACTGCTTGATTCGGAATTTCAGTTCGCGGCGCTTCGGAAGCTGCTCGAATCTGAATATTCCCTTGCAGTGGAGGCAGCTCTTGGATTCGTTCAATGATTCTACGGCCGAAAACAATCGCCTCAGATAAAGAATTGCTCGCCAATCGGTTAGCCCCGTGTACACCGGTTGAGGACACTTCCCCACAGGCGAATAGACGACGAACCTGCGTTTCTCCATGTAAGTCTGTCTTCACGCCACCCATCATGTAGTGAGCTGCCGGTGCGACTGGAATCCAATCCGTACTCATATCGAGTCCGTAATTCAAGCAGTATTCGTATATGGTAGGAAAACGATGTTTGATGAGTTCTTCTGATTCATGTGTAATGTCGATGTAGACGAAAGTTGATTTGCAATTCTCCATCTCGTCTACGATTGCGCGGGCAACTACATCCCTCGGCGCCAGCTCCAACTGAGGGTGATAGCGATCCATGAAGCGTTCGCCTTTGATGTTGCGCAAATAAGCGCCTTCGCCGCGCACCGCTTCGGAAATCAGAAACCGCGGTGCACCTGGGTAGCACAGCGCTGTCGGGTGGAATTGGATGAATTCCACATCCTGAATCTGTGCTCCTGCGCGGTGAGCTATCGCAATCCCATCGCCTGTGGCGATATCGGGATTCGTTGTATAGCGGAACAGCTGTCCCGCGCCACCGGAGCAAAGAACCGTGGCGTTGCCGCGCACAAACACGCGCTGTCCGCCCGGCTTCTGTACCAGCGCGCCGTAGCATTCGCCGTCTTGCGTAATGAGGTCGATCACGAAGTGATCGTCCCAGATCTCGATATTCGGATCTTGCTTCGTCCGCTCCGAAAGTGCTCTTACAATCTCCGCGCCTGTAGCATCGCCATTGGAGTGCAAAATCCGACGTTGGCTGTGCGCCCCTTCTTTGGTTAAGGCAAATTCCCCGTTCTCCAAGTCGAACTGGGTTCCCATCTGAATCAAATCTTGAACGCCCGCAGGACCTTCATGTACAAGCACATCCACAGCTTCTGGCGAGCAAAGCCCTGCACCCGCGATCAACGTATCTTGCCGATGGTATTCCGGTGAATCCTCGTCGGAGATAACGGCCGCGATACCGCCCTGTGCATAGCGCGTATTGCTGTCTAGCAGTGACTTCTTCGTAATCATGAGCACTTTCTTATTCTCGCTGGCGCGAAGCGCTGTGAAGAGTCCTGCAATGCCTGCACCAATGACAATTACATCTGTATGTATATGAGGAATGGAATCTAAATCAACATCTACAAGATATCTAGGAATCATGACGTTTCACCTGTTCTTCACCATTAATTAGCTCATAAAGCAAGGTTAGCTTGTCCACCATCGACTTTTTACGACAACATCAATGTGCGGCGGAAACTAACCTGCTTTATGAGGGTACCTATTCATTGAACAAGAAGCAGCGCATGCTACTTCACTTGTAACATGCGCTCCAAGGACAATCTTGCTTTATCTGCTACATCTTCCGGTACATAAATTTCTGGTTGCATGGTTTCCAGACACTTCACAATTTTCTTCAAATTGTTGACTTTCATATTCGGGCATACCAAGTATTTGGTCGCAAAATGGAATTGTTTGTTCGGGCTGTCTAGACGCAACTGATACCCCGTTCCGTCTTCCGTTCCTACGATAAATTCTTGGCAATCAGACTCTTTGCAATATTTAATAATCGCCGTTGTGCTGCCAACGAAGTCACCAAGTTTAACAACTTCTGGGCGACACTCTGGATGAACAACGAATTGTGCGTTCGGATATTGTGCTCTCATTTCTTCCACATCTTTGACGGTCAGCATATCGTGCGTGTTGCAATAGCCTTCCCAGATGATAACTTTTTTGCTTGTGAATTTTGATACATAGTCACCCAAATTTTTATCCGGTACCCAGATGATCTCATCTGAATCGACGGAATTGATGACATTGATCGCATTCGCAGATGTACAACAAATATCGGTTTCCGATTTGACGTCGGCTGATGTATTAATATAAGCAACTACCTTTGCATTCGGATGCTGACGTTTGAGGGCGCGCAAGCCTTCTACATTCACCATATCCGCCATCGGGCAGCCGGCACGTTCGTCTGGAATGATGACCGTTTTATTCGGAGCTAGAATCTTCGCGCTCTCCCCCATGAAATGGACACCACAGAAGACGATGACATCGGCATCTGTTTGTGCAGCCTTCTGAGCGAGCAAGAAGGAATCTCCTCGAAAATCGGCCACCTCTTGAACTTCGTCACGCTGATAATAATGAGCAAGAATAATAGCATTCCGTTCTTTCTTCAATTGCAACAAGCGTTCTTTGAGCTCACGATTCTGCTCGGCTTTACGTTCTAATGCTAATGCTTCCATGGTGCTTCCTCCCCTATCTGGGACGTAAGAATTGTCTCATCGTCTATCTAAAAGTAGTATGATCTAAATGCAATAAAATTAGAGATTTACAACTAATTTACACATTCTCACATCGCCTGTCAATGCGCAAATATATTGAAAAAACTCGGAATTCCGCGCACACTTGACGTGTACAACGGATTTCCGAGTTCATATCGCAACTTACTCTTCTGTTTGATCCGGTTTAATATCTTTAACTTCTTTATCTTCTTTAACTTCTTTATCTTTGTCGAATTCAAGCTTGTTGCTCTCGCTTGCTTGGCTTTGACCTTGGATCGTAACCTTCACATCTTCATCGTCCGAGCTAGCATTCAGCTTGCCCTTCTCCAAAAGCGCGATGATTTCGTCTTTATCCAACGTTTCTTTCTCTAGCAATGTATTAGCAACAAGGTGGATTTGATCTGCATGCTCTGTAAGGATTGTGCGTGCACGTTCGTAGCACGTACGAATGAAGCTTTGCATCTCTTGATCGATCTCGTAAGCAATCGCATCACTATAGTTCTGCTCGTGTCCGATATCGCGGCCCAAGAAAACTTGGCCTTGCGAGCTGCCGAACTGCATTGGTCCAAGCTTATCGCTCATTCCGTATTCCATAATCATGCGGCGAACAATTCCCGTTGCTTTCTGGAAGTCACTGTATGCACCTGTGCCAATTTCTCCGATGAACAGTTCTTCGGAAACACGGCCGCCAAGGAGACCCGTAACTTTATCAAGAAGCTCGTTCTTCGTTTGCATCATGCGATCTTCGCCTTCTTTTGGCAACATCATCACATAACCGCCAGCGCGTCCGCGAGGTACGATCGTAACCTTGTGAACCATATCCGCATTCTCTGCATGATAACCGATAATCGCGTGTCCCGCTTCATGGTACGCTACGATACGTTTCTCAGTTTCGGAGATGATACGGCTTTTCTTCTGTGTACCTACAATAATACGATCAAATGCTTCTTCAACCTCAGCCATCGAAATATCCTTACGATTACGACGCGCCGCGATTAAAGCCGCCTCATTTAATAAGTTCTCAAGATCAGCACCCGTAAATCCAGTTGTATAACGTGAAAGTGAATCTAGCTTCACGTCTTTCGCAAGCGGCTTGTTACGTGCGTGAACTTTCAGTACGGCTTCACGGCCTTTGATATCTGGACGATCTACCGTGATTTGACGGTCAAAACGACCTGGACGCAATAAAGCAGGGTCAAGAATATCAGGGCGGTTCGTTGCAGCTACGATGATAATACCCTCGTTCGCGCCAAATCCGTCCATTTCAACAAGCAATTGGTTGAGCGTTTGCTCACGCTCGTCATGTCCGCCGCCTAAACCAGCGCCACGTTGACGACCAACCGCATCAATCTCATCGATGAAGATGATACAAGGTGAATTCTTCTTCGCGTTCTCGAACAAGTCACGAACACGGGATGCGCCGACACCGACGAACATCTCAACGAAGTCAGAACCTGAGATACTGAAGAACGGAACGCCTGCTTCACCTGCAACCGCACGAGCAAGCAACGTTTTACCTGTTCCCGGAGGACCATTCAACAGAACACCTTTAGGAATTCTGGCGCCAACCGCTGCGAATTTACGAGGATCCTTGAGGAACTCAACAACCTCGATTAATTCTTGCTTCTCTTCATCTGCACCCGCCACATCCTCGAAGGTGACTCGCTTCTTCTCCTCATTATACAGGCGTGCACGGCTCTTGCCGAAGTTCATGACTTTACCGCCGCCGCCTTGCGCTTGATTCAGCAAGAAGAAGAACAAAATGAAGATAATGACGAATGGAATAATGGACGTAAGAAAGCTAATCCAAACGCTATCGCGTTCCATCGGCCCGTACTCTTCCGTTGGTACGCCGTTCGCTTCAATCATTTGAACTACTAACGGCTCGTAAGGAGCATGTGTTTCGAAGCTCTTCTTATCCGCACCATTAGGGGGATTAACGTACTTACCCTTAATGGAATACGTATACCCATCGAACTTCAGTACAACAGACTCTACATTCTTGTTAACTACTGCTTGTCGGAATTTATCGTAAGTGATTAACTCCTTTTGTTCATTCTGGGTACTGATGAAATGAACGATCCCTACGGTAACCAAAAATATAAGCAAATAAAAGCCGGTATTCCGGATAATTCGATTCATAACGAGCCTCCTCTCAAACGGCACACTTTTATTATTTTACCACATTCCGGTAAAGCGCCACAACTTTACAGGTTTGACGCGTGCACGAAACATGACACTAGCTCGAGTAGATCTCTGGTTTCAATATGCCGATAAATGGAAGGTTACGATACTTCTCTGCATAATCCAGACCATATCCAACAACGAACTCATCCGGAAGCTCATAACCCGCATAATCAGGCTCAAGTTCAACCGTTCTTCGTGCCGGTTTATTAAACAACGCAACAACCGAAATTGTCTTGGCATTGCGGCGTTCTAGCACATCTATCAGATAACTGAGCGTTAAACCGCTATCGATGATATCTTCTACGATAAGGATATGACGTCCTTCCACTGGCACATCAAGATCTTTGATAATCTTAACTACACCAGAGGATTTCGTAGATTGACCATAGCTGGATACCGCCATAAAATCAATTTCCAAAGGAACTCTAATTTGCTTCACAAGATCCGCCATGAAAATAAAAGCGCCCTTCAGCACACAAATAACCAATGGATTCTTACCTTCGTAATCAGTGGAAAGCAATTCCCCTAATTCCTTGATTTTACCTTGAATTTGTTCTTCACTGTAAAGTACTTCTTGAATGTCGCTGTACAAGGATGAACCCCCTAGATTATATTATGAATCCTTATAAATTTACATTCTAGAAGAACGAAATTTACGTATGTTCCTGCAGCACTAGCTTCATATGAAGCACACGTTCTGTGTCTGGTTCGACCAAAGCGTGTTTGGACCTACGAAATCCAGCAATCCACAGAATGCGCCCGGCAGCATCGACCAGTAGTGGGATGACCTCACGCCGAGTTGACGGCATTTTGGCATCAATGAACATATCCTTTACCTTTTTGGATCCGTTTAAACCAAATGGTTCCAATCGGTCACCCGATCTGCGGCTTCTAATTACAAGCGGCATGGCTACTTGGTCCAAATCCAAAAAAACGTCCGTTGCAGTTGAGGATAAGGCCGCTTTCTCATTCGAGCTTGAGGACATCCATGAGCAGATTAATTTGGCATCAAACTCCGGCAGGTACAACTCTCTAGACATTGCTTCGATCTCATAAGCATAAGGCTTAGGTTCTGGAGCAAAGGTCTGAAATTGAATAGATCCATATTCTCTCACAATATAAACCTGTTCATCCACCTGAAGAACTTGATTCGAAATTAGATCTCTACTAATTAACTCACGCACGCGCTCAATCCGCGTAAAGACCAGCCGTTCCCGTTCCACACAAAGACAGTTTAATATTAATTTAATCAAACGCCTTTGTAAAGCAACGTGGAGCTCGGTGAAGTCACACCGTTCAAAGCGGCAGAGGTTGGACTGAAAAGTGATGATTTGGCGAAAAACCTTCTCGGTTTCCACCGCTAAATAATCATCTTCAGCTTGCATCATATCCGTCAATCGATTGAGTGACTCGGGAAGTTGTTCATTATACTGTCTCAGCATCGGCATTACATCCAGCCGAATCCGATTGCGGAAATACTTCCGCAGCTCATTGCTGCTGTCATTACAATAGGTAATTTCATGCTGAGTGCAATAATTCACAATATCTGATTTGTATATACGTAAAAAAGGACGAATCAGTTCCACTTTTTTTTCTCGTCTGCGTTCCGGCATGCCAACAAGCCCTGAAGGGCCTGTCCCTCTAAGGATTCGCATCAGTATCGTTTCGGCCTGATCATCGGCATGGTGAGCTAGTGCGATCCGATGTGCACCATATTTATCCGCCACCTGGTGGAGAAATTCGTATCTTTTCTCCCGCGCGGCGGCTTGCCCATTTAGCGAAGCTTCCTCTATATAGGCTGGAACATCGATGACGCCGATTTCACACGGCAATCCCAAACCCGCAGCAACCTCTGCGACGAAATCCGCCTCTGCATCCGATTCGTCACCTCGAAATTGATGATTCACATGGGCGACAACCAATGTCCAATGATACTTGTCTGTAAGACGAAATAGGACATGCAATAACGCCACAGAGTCAGGTCCTCCTGAAACCGCGGCGATAATCACATCTCCTGGATCTGCAAGCTTTATCTCATTTACTCTTTGTTCGACTGCGGCAACAAGATCTGTTTCCATCTCACATTCCTTTCTGCCAACATGCTTTAACCCCAAAATACATAGATCGTTGCTCCGCAAATAAATAGAGAAGCAGCAAAACATATTTTGAGCCACGGCAATTTTAAGGTTGAATAGGCGACCTTTTTACCCGCTAATAGCTTTCGCCAATAGATGCTCGCTTCCTCTGAAGTTCTAAATTCGCCATGCAATGCTTTGTTCAGGAAGGGCGCAAGCTGCGCAGCAACTGGGTTTTCCTTCATAATGGCAGTTAAATGATCTAACTCACGATTTTGAGGGAGTGTTTTGATAAAGCCTGTGAAGCGCTTGCGGTGATCTAATGATTTTAATAGTAAAATGGCAAATGAAAATAGATCGTAGCTTTCCTCCGCAACTCGTTCCCCCATACTCCAAAACCCGCGATCGTAGACTTCAGTAAGCTGCTTAATTGCGCGCCCCTTCGACGTTACGCCGCCGAAATCAATCAGGTCGACATCTCCATAATTAGAAACAATCATATTCTCAGCCTTTAAATCCCCGAACACATAACCGCTCTTATGTATCTCGGTAAGCTTCCGCAACAAATTGGAGCCGATGACATAAATCCAATCTTGACCCCGTTTATGTATAAAATCGGAAAGGGTCACGCCCTCAATATAGCGCATGACATAAAAGGAAATGCCCTTCCCTTGAACGATCATATCGTCGGCATCAATCAAAAAATTCTTAAACGAATTGTCTTTCAGCGATATCGCCAGCAAGGAATTGATTTCTGACTGATGGTCTACCGTTTCATAGCCTGCTTTAAGGGCAAATCTAGCAGATCCCCTTCGCACAAGGGCAACAATCCCATTCGAACCCGCACCTAATAAGCGTTCGACCACATACACACGGCCATTCCATTTCCCCTTAATTTCAGACCCTGGGCGAAAGGCTTCATCATACCACGTAGTCACTCAGCATCCCATCCTCGGTCGTCGTTGGTGAGAAAGGCTTTTCAGTCACATATTGCAAAGTTTGCAGCAGTGCCGGACCGGTTGGCGTCGTACCCTTCATGTTTATTTTATAGAACATCTTGTCGACATTTGCAAGTTGATTCGTCCAACCGTGATCCATTTCCAACTCTTGATCTCTCGTTTTGGTCGAAGGGAAGTGGAAAACAGCAAGCTCACTCACGCCCGTACGCGCCCGCAGGCTCAGCAAAAGATCATGGATCGCTTCACGCACCGCGGCAAGTTTCGGCTTCATACTCGCACTTGCATCTATAAGGAGAGCTACCCGCAGTGATGTGGTTTCACTCATATTATCAATCACTTGTACGACCTCGGCCCGCTTTTCTGGCGGCAATTGTTCAATCTGGGATATGCCTAGAATACTTTGAAGCTCCTTGCCTACGGCATGCTGAATGGTGGCATTGACAGTTTTGCGTGTCATCATCTGCACGGTTTGGGAAAGCTGCTCAGAATTCACAATCCTGCTCATTCCTCCGCCTGCCGCTGCAATCTCACGAATCTCCTCAGACCCTAGTACCCCGAGTTCTCCATGATCAATCACCCCGATGACATTCACAGCAACACCTTCTGCTTGTGCTTGAGCCGCCGCAATGACAGGACTGACCCCAACGTTGGAGCACCCGTCTGTAATTAACAAAATTTGTTTCATCATGATCTTCTGCCTCCCTGGCCGATAAGATTAGCTCTCTACTAGTTTCCATCCTAGTTTTTCCATTTATGAGAGCGTCTAATCATCCTGGGACCAAGGGATCGAGCCCACATTTCATCTAATAGAGATTCAGGTCATTTGTAGGATTTTAAAGAAAACTGTCATATGTTAAGAGATTTGTTCAGAATTTGTTCAGTTCTGTCATGTACAGTAGGAAAGATCTGTTATAGACTATATTCAATAGATCACTAGGTATAAATACCTATATAAAAATCTATAAAATTATCATTTTTCATAGGAGGTGAGACTTAATTTCTATGCTATAATTCATCATTCATCGACAGCTTAGCTTCTACATAAGGATTTAAAATCATTTACGAAACATGCAGTTGGACTATTTTTGCATTAGAAAATACATTGCCAGCTCATGTTAATGGATTTGGGGGACAATGTAATGTATCGTTTATCTCGCTCGAAAAGAAAGAAAACCTTTCTTCGGTTTCCAAAAAAGGTTCTTTTCTTACTCTTAGCCCTTTCTTTGGGCGTGCTGCCTTATTACAATTTCGTCGTCTTTGCCGCACCGATCGCGCTAACACTGGAGAAGTCGGTTGATAAAACGACGGCTAAGCCCGGTGAAACGATCACGTATACAATTAAGTATGCGAACCCGAGCACGACGGACGATGCAGTGGACATGCTGATCACAGATGTCTTGCCATCCACACTCGACTACATCGACGTTGATACAACGGCAGATGTCGCCTCTGTGTCTGCGGTGGCCGGCACGGTAAAGTTCAACATGATTCCCCTTCTACCTGCAGGTAGAACAGGCGTGCTAAAGCTGCGAGCGAAATTCAAAGAAGGTGTCACCCAACAAGGTGATGTCGCTCTGAATACCGCTACTGCAACGGCTACTAACGGCATTCCTACTTCATCGACAGCACAAGCTGTTACAGCTACGCTGAATGCACCTGATTGGCACATTGCGAAGAGTAAAATCGTTCCTACAGTTAATCCTTCATTAGATAGCGATGTCACATATGAGGTGAAGTTAACTGGCAATAGCACCTTAGGTGGGTCGAACATTAACAGCGTTGGTGTTTATGATACGTTGCCACCTAATTCTGAGTTTGTTTCAGCTACCGGCGGCGGTGTATACGATTCCGTGTACGGAAGTGTGTACTGGACAATTCCTACCTTACATGTCGGCCAAGAAATGACCTACAATGTTGTCTTGAGATTCCCGGCCAGCTCAGGCTTTGCCGTCGGCAACTCCGTTACGAACTCCGTTTATGCAGCTGGGACCAGTTTAGCGAACACTGTACTTACTACTAATATCGCTAGCGTAACGCACCTTCTCGCTGCTCCGACACCGGGTATTTACGGTATTAATAAGGATGCTCGTCAATCGAATGATGAATATGCCCTTGGCCAGCTTGTTAATTACAAAATTAATAATTTCGGTAACAGCGGTAATGTACCCTTGGATACCCTGATTGTGGAGGACGCGATTCCCCCACAGATTGATTTGACCAAGGTAACCACCGGTTCCTATGTGAATAATACCGGCGTGCATGTATCGGTTAGATATCAAAAGAACAACGATTCTACTACCTGGTACAACTGGGTCAGCGGTACTGGGCTGAGCACAAGCAGTAATCAGGATCTACCTGTCTCTGCTTTAGGTTTTGGAGTCGGAGATTTCGTCTCGAAGGTACAGTGGGTGTATGATTCTGCTCCTGCAGGGTTCCGAATCGCATCTGATATTCACGTCTATGGCCAATTACTGAGTACGGACCATAATGCTGCTGCCGTTGTAGTCAATCAAGTGATCCCAAATACAGCAACGTTAACCGCAACTTATCTCGCTACTCCAACTTTGAGCAGTACAGATACCGTCTCAATTAAGGTCGTAGATCCTAAGCCTTGGATTCTAGCTGATAAGTCTGTTGTCGGCAGCTCTTCCCTAAGAGAGGGACAGACGGCGACCTATAATTTAAGGGTGCAGAATCATGCTTATGCTACCGGTGATTTGACTTCACCGACTATTCTAGACTTCTTCCCAGAAACACAATTGGAAGACTTTACTGTTGTAAGTACCGATCAATCCCATGCTCACACGAGTGGAACATTGAGTTTTACACACACGACACCTACTGTCGGTTCTGTCACTTATTCGGTCTATAACTGGACATTCACAGGTGCCGTCCTGCAGCCTGGGGATTACATTGATGTGAAGATTAGCGGCAAAGTCAAAACGCACACGCTCAATGGTACATTTGGCAATACCATGTATGCCGCTAGTGCTGTTACAGATAACTTCCGAAGTGACATCCCTACTGTTCTTGATAGTAACGACTGGGATGGAAATGGGACAACAACGAAATTTGTTTCCGATACGGCGAACATCTATGTGAAGTTCATCGGCTCCCTTGAATCCGTCAAATGGGTAAAAGGTGAGCTCGACAGCGGCTTCTCCAAGTACCCGGCTTACGGAAAGACGCTCCCGGGCGGAAAAGCTATGTATCAATTGGTTGTAAGCAATAACAGCTCCAACGGACCGATCTCGAATATCGTGATCATCGATAAGCTGCCACGTATCGGGGATACCGGCGTTGTCGATACCAATGGACGAAATTCGGATTGGAGACCTTATCTTGTCAATAACGTAACAGGTCCGAACGGTGCTCCGCTAAGCAATCAAAGTTCGGAAATCAAAGTCTATTACTCGACCAAGGATGCCCCGGATGTCAGCGAAATTTCCGATCCGCTTCACCGCGCAACTGCTGACACCAGTGATTGGAAGCTAACACCTCCAGCGGATATCACAACGGTAAAAGCATTAAAGTTTGATTTCGGCACCCTTTCCTTAAACCAAGGACAGTCCGTTACATTAGAGTGGGACATGCGTGCGCCCGTTAGCGCACCGAGAAACCAGATCGCTTGGAACTCCTTCGGTTACGGGGCTACCTATCCAGATGAGGGCGGACCACAAGCCTTCCTACCATCCGAACCCATCAAGGTTGGTTTCCTTGTCGAAGGCGTAGATCCAGCTTTAACAAGTAATCTTGGTGATTTTATATGGGTAGATAAAAATGCCGATGGCAAACAAGATGCTGGGGAAGCTGGCATCAACGGTGTGCTGGTGAACCTGTATCGCACTTCCGCTCCTACAACGCGGATTGCTTACACGAGAACGGGTAATGAACATGGCACCAATAAGCCAGGCTATTATGAATTCCCTGACCTCGCCGCGGATGACTATACAGTGGAATTCGTTATGCCAAGCGGTGGCTACTTCCTGTCACCTCAAGATAATCCGGCTGCGACTGATGCAACGGATAGCGATTTCGCCCTATACGATTCGGCATCCAAAACGTATCGAGTCCACACCTTTTTACCTGCCAATACGAGCAATATGACACTCGATGCAGGTATTTATACCAAGGGTGAAATTGGTGATTTCGTTTGGAATGATGTCAACGCCAACGGGAAGCAGGATAGTGGTGAACCTGGTATTAGCGGGGCCACCGTCAAACTTTTTAAATCATCCGATCTGACGACGGCTATTGCCACAACAACAACTGACGCTTCAGGAAAGTATCTATTTCCTCAGTTGGATCCAGGCAATTACACCGTACAGTTCATGAATCCAACTGGTTACAAACCTACCCTTAAAGATCAGGGTGCTGATGATGCCAAGGATTCTGACCGCGACGTCATAACTGGTTTCAGCCATTCGATCGCACTCACTTCAGGACAACAAGATCATTCTGTTGATGCTGGTTTCTACCTTGGTGAAATTGGTGATCTTGTGTGGTATGATCGAAATGCTAACGGTGTTCAAGATGCAGGTGAACCTGGTATCTCTGGCGTTACCGTCAAGCTATTCGATGCTGGAGATCTTGCTACTGCGCTATTCACAACAACAACGAATGGCAGTGGCATTTATAATTTCTCCAATCTGCTTCCTGGTAGTTATGTTGTAAAGTTCACAAGGCCAACCACATACGACTTCTTCTCTCCTTCTAACACTGGAGGGGATGATGCGAAAGATAGTGATGCCGTCTTTACATTAAGGGAAGACGCCGAGGCTACGGTCAGCGGTATTACACTTCTGGATGGTGGACGTGATTACACCTTTGATGCTGGGTTATTTAGACCAGCTAGTCTTGGCGATAAAGTCTTCCTTGATGCCAATAAGAACGGCATTCAAGATGCAGGCGAAGATCCTGTGCCAGGGATCGTTGTTAACCTGTATAAAGCTTTGGATCCTGCGCACATCATAGCTACACAAACCACAGATGTAGCAGGCCTTTATAAATTTACAGGGTTAGATCCGGGCAGTTATATTGTAGAATTCGTGAAACCACAAGGATATGGCCTATCTGCTAAAAATCAGGGCGGCGACATCACCTTGGATTCAGATGCTGATCCTACGACTGGTAAAACAGGTTATATCTCCTTATCTTCTGGCGATGACAACATTACCGTTGATGCCGGACTTTATCTGCTGACAGATGGCTCTCTCGGGGACATTGTCTGGGACGATCTTAACGCGAATGGCGTACAAGATGCTGGGGAGCCTGGTATTCCTGGTGTAACGGTCGAGCTGTATCAAGCAGGTACAGCGACATTGCTTGATACCCAAACAACCGATGCTGGGGGACGTTATCTTTTTACAAACCTTTTGAATACCGGCAGTTATCAAGTGAAATTCATTAAACCTGCAGGCTATAAAGAGAGCCCTGTGAATGTTGGCAGTGACGATAGCAAAGACTCAGACCGTGACTTAACGACAGGACTCAGTCATACGATTTCTCTGCTTACAACAGTTAATGATTTGACCATTGGTGCTGGTTTCTACAAACTCGCTAAACTGGGAGACCGGGTATTCGTTGACTCCAATGTCAATGGCTTGCAAGACCCAACAGAGCTTGGTTTTGCTAATATGACCGTAAAGCTCTATCTCACTTCCAGTCCAACTGTTACTGTAGCTACTGCCGTAACTGATGCCAACGGGTACTACTTATTCGATAATCTCGAGCCAGGCTCGTATGATGTCGCCTTTACTCCTGTTAGTAACCATTTATTTACAATTAGTCTGTCCGGTTCGGACCGTGCAGTCGATTCCAATCCTAATAGTTCAGGTCGCGTAACGGGTATTGTTCTCAAGTCAGGTGATGACGATCGTACCATTGATGCTGGGATTTATGCGTATACACCTTATATTCCGCCGTCACCATCGCCAACACCGACACCGAGCATTACGCCTACACCTAAGCCGACAACAACTCCAGGGCCTACGCCGACACCAGGAGTAACACCTGCGCCTAGCGTGAAGCCTACACCGGCTCCTGAGCCGACACCTTCCGCACCCGTCACAACAGACGAAGATACGTCAGTGGAAGGTGTCATCCCTAAAGTTACGCCGAATACCGAGAACACCGTCTCTGCCAAACCAGAAAACGGCGATGTTGAACTCACAGACGACGGCAAATGGATCTATACACCGAAAGAGGGCTTTAATGGGACTGACACGTTCACCATTGCAATTAAAGAGCCTGATGACACCCTTTCCTATGTGGATATCCAAGTGAATGTCTTGCCTAAAGGTAAGAACAAAGGAAACACCAATTCACTTGTTCCTAAAACAGGCCAACAAGCATACAGCTCCATCTATTTAGCTGGACTTGCTATGGTGCTTGCGGGAATAAGCGTCTTTGGTGCCACGCGCTGGCAGCAGCGCAGAAATAGATCTAAATAAGAATGAAAGGGGCACATGATGTGCCCCTTCTTTTTACCCCGACCGATTAAGGAGGCTTGCAGGACACATGGTGAAGCAAAAGTCCGTGTCAACAACGAAATCTTATGCACTTTGGTACGGGCTTGCCTCCCTTTTACTTGTAGGCGGCATCTCCTTCATCAGTTTAGATGCGTACAAGCTTCATAAGGAGAGCAAGCAATCCGTTACGCTTAGCCATCAGCTCTCTCAGCTCTATCATGCGAATGTGCAGCCTCAATCCGTTGTTACACCTTTCCCGCAGGGCAGTCCGGCAACCGAACTTCCAAAACCAGTAGAACCCCAGGTTACGCCGATTCCTATACGCGAGAAGCTAAAAGCCTTAACTAGGATAAACAAAGAAATCATAGGTTGGCTTCACGTCGACGGGGCCCGCATTGATTATCCAGTTGTTCAACATGAGGATAACGACTATTACTTGCATACCGATGCAGGGGGGAAACCATCGATTTACGGCAGTATTTTTATGGATTATCGCATTGATTGGACGCGTCCTCAGCGAAATATTGTTATTTACGGGCATAACATGATTGACGGTACGATGTTTGGCAGTTTGGGTAATTTCAAGAAGGAAGCCTTCTACAAGGAACACCACAGTATTCAGCTTGACTTAGCAGACAAGGAAACCACCTGGGACGTATTCGCCGTATACACGATTGACGCTACACGCGATACGGTTGAAACTTCCTATGAGAACGATCAAACATTTCAACGTGCCTTGAAAGAATATCGCCAAAAATCACTGTATACGACGGATGTTCTCCCTACGGTAAAAGATGAAATCCTCACCCTCGTCACTTGCAGCAACGAGACCGATGACACACGTTTAGTTGTGCATGCCGTCAAAAAAAAGGAGCCCTAGGGCTCCTTTTTTATTTATGATAGACCGTATCCGCAACTGGATAGTCATTTACTTCCCATGTATGCCCCATCGCAGAGAGGGCTTCATTCGTTACATTGAAATAGTCTGTCGATTGAACACCCGGATGATCCGGTGTCGGATCGTCGAAGACTGTGTCGAGCATGTACCAGTTATCATCGATTTTTACTTCATTCCACATATGGGATTGATCAGGATCGTCATTGATATAGCCTACAACCAGATGGCTTTCAATCCCCGCTTTACCAAGCAGCATGTTCGTAAGAATCGCGTACCCCTGGCAGACTGCTTTGTTGTTATATAAAGCCGAATAGGCCGTATGACCAATTTCACCTAAATCCTCATAAGAGGTGTGCGAAACGACATAGTCGTGAATCGCTTTTTCTTTCTCAAACGGGGTCATCTTCGATGTAAGAATCTTATCTAAGATACGATCGACTTCCTCATTCACGAATTGATCCTGTTCGTTAGTTGTCAAATATGAAGGCTCCAAGGTAATCTTCAGGTTCCCGATACTGCCCTTCATTTTGTAAGAGAGACTCTTCATGTTCCAGTACAGTTCTTCGTTCAAACTGCTCTGCGCATGCTGAATCGCATCCTTCACACCTTGCAAATAGCTTGTGGCGTCTTTCGGCGCTTTGGCTGTAAAAAGGATGGTGATGACTTCAGGCTTCTTCGCCAACTCACTTTGAATCGTTGCTTCTAATTCAGTTACATCCTTAGCCGCAACTGCCACGCTAGTGGAACTATCACTACCTGATGCTGCATATGCAGTCGTTGTCGAAATGAGGAACATGACCAATACGAATAGTGCAATTGATACATTAAACTTGTTGCGCATGACAAAAAACCTCCTTTGTAATGAAGCCAAAAGAGGATAGAATGCTCTGCTACCTCTTGGCGGCCCGACGATCATAGCGAATGCTTTAGACTCGTGGCTTTGCGTCCCTGCCTTTCGACAGGTTTGCCTTTTTCAAAAAGTTAAATTCTACTAAAATATAAGTCTATCTTACCACTTGCAAGACCAAAGTCAAACGTTTTGTTTCTTAACTAGTTCAAAAGTATCGTGATACCACTTTGTCAGGGTAGGACTTGGCATTATGGCTAGCTCTTCCTCTAGGCGGGAGCGCAGCTCCTCATACATCAATTTGATATCAGCAAAATGATTAGATAGAACATACACTTGCATGAGTCCATAATAGCCGCTTTCCACAAGCGGATATTGCTCCTTCATCAGCCGATAGAGTTCGCTAGCATCGTTTAGCAGTCCCATTTTCAGACAAAAATCTGCTACACGTTGAAGATGATGCAGCCTGACAAGACGCAACCGTTCTCTCTCCGCTTCTGCCCACTCAAACGATGACTCCCCGAGATAATCACCTTTGTAAATGGCCAATAACGCTTTGTAGGTACTCACCGTTGACACACTCAACTCCGGAGCATGCAGCAGCTCGTGTTCCCACATGTCGACATCTACGAAAACATTGTCAAATTGCAAGCGATATCCTTCTTGTTCATAGACAACCTGAATCGAAAGCCCTTGAATTTTCAACATTTTGCGAAGCTGATAGACAGCTGTATGTAATTGCACAGAAGCACGTGTCATCTCCTGCTCTGGCCATAGCAACTCAATTAGATACTCCTTACGTATAACAGGCCCACGACGGTGATGTACAAGGAAAGTGAATAACTCCTGCGTTTTGCTTGTGCGCCACGAGAAGTTCCTCACATCCTCATTCCCACTTAGCCAATGCAATGATTGAAAACAGTTTAACTGCACTTTCACGATTGACCTTGAGGATATCTTGGATTTGGCTAGCACCTTGCGTAATCTGTCTAGCGTCTTATTCAAACGATCAGCAAATACAGGCTTCAGTACATAATCCAGCGCGTGCAGTTCAAAGGCCTCAACTGCATATTGATGAAACGCCGTCACGAATACGATATGAAGGTCCGGTTGCAGCCTATATAGCTGCTCCGCCAACTCCATGCCCCCGATTTCCGGCATTTCCAGATCGACAAAAATAACATCCAAGCGTTGTTGCTCTACAATTCGTATCGCTTCCCTGGGATCTACTAACGCTGCAATGATATCCACATCGTTTTGTACTTCCAGCAGCTTCTCCATACTCCGTAACGCCAACGGTTCATCATCTACTAACAATGCCCGCAACCTATCACCTCATCTTGGCTTCCCCATAGCTGTCAGCCACTTTGCCCCAGACGTATGTACTAGAAATTTTATCAGAATGGCTGGATAGATACAAAGAATTTTCCAGAGTTTTCAAAATGAAAGAAGCAGGGAAGATTCCCCTGCTTCTTCATACGTCAACCAATACAAGTCCGTCGTTACAGGCTACCTAACGTTTGCGACGAACTCTTCTGCCTAACATAACACCAAATAGTACAAATGTAAGACCAGCCAGCTTCACATACAAATGACTAGATTCTCCTGTCACCGGCAGCGTAGCAGGTTCTTTGTCTAGCGGCACGACGACACCAGAATCAGTCGGCTTTGGCGAAGGGACCGTGACAACAGGCGGCGACGCTTTTGGAGTTGGGTTCGGTGTAACTGACGGGCTCGGGGTTATACTTGGTGTTGGTGTTGGTGTTGGTGTCGGTGGTGGTGGCGTTGGTGTCGGCGTTGATGTCGGTGGTGGTGGCGTTGGTGTTGGTGTTGGTGTTGGTGTTGGTGTTGGTGTTGGTGTTGGTGTCGGTGGCGGCGGCGTTGGCGTTGATGTCGGTGGCGGCGTTCTATCGTTCGTAAACGTCAGCTTCTTGTTCTCAGCAGCCTGCAGCGTGAATGGGTGATCACTGGTATCAAGCACATAGCCACTTGGTGCCGTCACTTCTTTTACCACATACGACCCGGCTAATAGACCATTAAAGAGCGCTACTCCCAATTCATTAGTTGTTTGCGTTTGAATCAAATTTCTCGCATCACCGGAAACGCGATACAAACTGTAGATTGCTCCGCTCAGGACCGTTTCTCTATTCGATTCTAGCTTTTTAACTTCTAACGACCCGCGGACACCATTCCCTGTACCGGAACCGGTTGAGACGCCCACGGTTATCTCTTTAACCGTCTCTTTCGTTACGGTGGTCACATTGTTACCGCTAAAATCCACCGCATTCGATACCGTATCTTTATCATTTGCAGCGATGACCGACTGATACTCTAATACATAAGCGGTTGAAATCGGATGCGTAAACGCTAAATGGAACGTCTGGGATCCATGAGTATCCGTTGCAATATCCAGCGTGTACGCAGTGCCTTTTATCAGTTCCACACTCTTGGTTAAATCGCCGTTCTCAGCTACATTTGTACTAAACAAATGAAAAGAATCCTCTACCAATACTTGGTTTACTGACGGATGATCAACAATCTGTGCATCGGATAACGTTGATTGGCCACGATTCACAGTGATCGTCCAGTTAATTTTATCTCCGCTTTGCGAGCCATTTTTAGTGACATATTCGCCACCATGAGGTATGCCTAAATTCGCTGTTAAATCTCCAGAGACCTGCGCTGTACCATTAAATACTTTCGCTGTGTTGGAAACCACTTCAGGAATAAGCTGACCATCCAGACTTGTATTAAAGACAATACTATACGCTGCTGAAATCGGCTCATGGAACGTAATGATGAGCTTATTTTGATCATCAACATTAAAACTATAGCGTGAAGGATCTACAACTGTGCCCAATGTCGGCGTACCATCCGCAGATATGATCATGTTGTACACGACTAACGTGTTTTCGACAAACTTCTGATTAGGTTGTAAGACATCTTCCACTTTCGCTGAATCAAGTTCGTTCCCCCGATAATTGATGCCGACCATCCATGTAAGCTGCTTATTCATTAAATTGAAAGAACCGTATTTAAAGCCATTGTCCTTGTACTCATCCCGCGGATAAAAGGCGGCTCCAACTTTCTTCGTATAGTTATTTTCATTCGAGGCATACCAGTTGATTTGAGCCTCGTTATGATAATCCGTTGCACTGCCTGGCGGGTCAATCCAATCCAAACTAAAATCCGTTACATAGTTGATGATTACCGGTTCCGTCACCTGATTTGCAAACGTCACCTTGAAACCATCACCACCTGCATTCACATTCAAACTATAATCAACGTCTCTCACCAATGTTTCCGTTCCTTTAGTTATCACTAAAGTGCTTTCCACGAGGTGCAAGCCTTTATTGGGGAACGTATCCTGCAAAACAACTTGGTTCATCACTTGGCTGTTGCCGTTTAACTCGATTTTCCAACCTACTGTTTTCGCGCTGTAATCGATAGCTCCTACGTTTTTAATAAGTGCAACTTGCGTAATATCCTGCGAGGCCGTGCTATACTCCTGTGTCCACGTTGTTACTGTATTCGTAATCGTAGTGTCATCGAGAATCGGAAGTGTCGCATGGGTCTCGTAATCAATCCGGTAAGCGGAAGAAATAGCACCGTTGAATTGCAGCTTGAATACATTGCCACTTTCTCCTGATGGCGTAATCGTATATTGATCGGTAGGCACCAGACCGCCACGTATCTCATTGCCCGAAGCATCAAACGTCACCTGATAGACATGAAGTGATCCATCCACAAGTTGATGCGGCACGCTGACGGTGTCGATGATGTAGGCGTGCTCTTGGATAATTGGAACTTCTCCGCCATTGTAAAGAACACTCCAATACACATTCTGTTTATTCGCTTGATAGTCCGTGTTCTCTTTGCGAATCAAACTTCCTCGACGCACAGCAACCGTTGACGATGCGGTAACAGCAGACTGGTTACTTCCTGTGAATTGAGCCGTATTCGTAAAAGACGTCGCAGCGGTATTCGTAATGTCCGTTGTATATTGAATGCGGTAGGCCGATGTTATTGGACCATTCGTGAAATGAACGGTCAGAATCCCTCCGTCCGTATTCACAGTATAGTTGCTGGCATCCACCTGTGCCCCTTGAACGACCGTACCATCTAACTGAACAGCCAATTGATAAACCGTAACCGCCGCCGGCGCTGATAGCCCAGCTATATTAGGGTCCGTCAAGACGGCATCTTGAACCTGATCCAGCGTTTGATTCACATCTACCGTCCAAGCAATAGACTTGGGATTGTAGCCGGAGGGAACGCCCATTTTACTGATAGTCGATGTCACCGTAGGCTTGAAATGGATCGTGAAGATCTGCTCACCGCTTCGAATCGGAATCGTTATCGTTTGCTCGGTGGTTCCCGTAATCTGGCTGCGATCAAATTGCGTTTGGAACGTCAGCGTTCCATGCAAATCATCATGGCTCTCGATATAGGGGTTAAACGTGACAACCACATGGTGACTGTCTTTATCCGCATGGAATGTCCCCGCCGTAGAATTATCATCCGTCTTCAGTGTACCGCTTACATCATTAAATAGTTGGTATTCCTGCGGCAGGGTAAAAGAGAACGTATCCCCGTCATGGTAACCATGCCCATCCGGCAAAGACCACATGTAGTCCAGCTTCACCTTAGCACCTTGGTCATAGACATTCCCTGTAACGACTTGACCCGAACTGTCATACACCGCCATCGTGACACTATCCAGGATGTTACTTGATATTTCCGTCGCGTTTACCTTACTAGATAAGGTAATGCCATACATGCATTGCATAAACATAAGTAAAGCAATCAGCATGGCCTTCGTCTGCTTCTTCCTCATTTCTTAGACCCCCATTCAGATATGTTACTTCCTCAAGGCAGGAACAGCCCTGCTCCATTCAAGAAAACCTACCTTATTGATACATATTGTATCATTTTTGACAGAGCTTCATTCATATGTTTTGTAAATATCTTGTTTAACTTTTTACTATAAGTCAATACACATCTCAACTATTCTACAAGCTTCCCTTTCACAATTAAGCGGTGCGTTGGATCAACCATGGGGTCGCATGTAATTAGCGTAATTTCTCGATCTTTATCATTTCCCTGCAACACCCATACATCGGTTGGCAGCACATACAGCTTTTCCTCCACTTTATACACATACTGCTTGTTCCCGGTATCCACACCGATCAAATCACCGGGCTCAACCTCGTCTAGCCGATTGAAATTTTTCCCATAGGTTAAATTTCGATGCCCCGCAATCGCATAATTCCCTATTGCCCCCGCCTTCCCCGTGTTTACAATGCTAGCCACAGCCACTTTCATATTCTCCATCGTCGCATCCGTTAGAATGGGCAACTTTAAATCAATTTTTGCGATGCTGAGAACCCCCTCCATGTTCTTTGGTTTCATCGGTACGGGCTTCGGTGTCGCTTGTTTCACAACAGGTGGACTACTCGTGCTCGTGGCCGGCACCACAGAGGCTGGAGCAGCCACTGGCGTCGATGGCACTGTCAAAGAAGTAGCCACCAAAGCATCAATCGGGCTTGGAACCTCACTCTCCTCCGGTATCGTTTGATCCATCGCTTGCATGTTATCCTGCCACTGCTTCAAAATTTGCTTCTGCTGATAGCTCTCATATCGATCATTGAACGTCGGATATAGAAAAATGAGGATACCCAGAAGTATGAGCAGCGGGGGAAGCACTCTCCTAATCATGCCACAACCTGCCTTTCTCGTTCCAAAAGCCACACCAGCACATGAGCTGGTGCGGCTTTCTCTATCGCTAACTAACGGTCTTCGGACGCTCCATACGGGTAATCCCCGGCCAACGGAACGTTGCCCATTCAGGCTGGCGCTTCTCTAAGCGCGCCACAACAACGGTCATATCATCCTGGATTTCCCCATGATGATGGCGGAATATACGCTCCAGCAAGCAGTCCGCGAAATCCTGCGGCAGCGTAGTGTCGATTTCTTGGATCATTCGCTTCATCCACATCTCCTTGTTCACCGCATGACCCGGCGCATCATAGATGCCATCCGTCATCATCACAAGGATATCGCCAGACTGCAGCGGAATGGAAACCAGATCGACATCAATTTCACTTAAGATGCCGACAGGCAAATTATTGGCGGAGATCGCGATGACCTCCGACCCGCGCTTGATGAAGCTTGGCGTCGAGCCAATCTTCATGAACGTCGTGTTCGCGTTGTACATATCGATCAACGCCATATCCACCGTAGCGTACATCTCATCAGATGAACGCAGCATCAACACCGAGTTCAGCGACTTGATCGCGAGCTTCTCGTCCATCCCCGACTGCAGCAGCTGCTGCAGGATGTTTAGAGCCGTCTGGCTCTCTGCCCGCGCGCGCTCGCCGTTGCCCATGCCGTCGCTCAGCGCAACGGCATACTTGCCATTGCCCAGCTCCACCGTGGAGTAGCTGTCGCCCGAGAAGAGGTCGCCGCCCTTGGCTGCCCCGGCGACCCCGGTTTCGACCTCGTATTCCTTGGCGGAGCCGAATACGACCGTGCTGTAGCCCTCGCCGCGCGTGTGCATCTCCTCCCGCATCACGGCGACGTTCTCGCCGATGATCTCGCTGAGGAGCGGCGCGATGATTTTACGGCATTCATCAAATCCCTTCGTATACTGATGGATGATCTCAATCTCGATATTGCCTTCGTCTAAGGAAATGACGTCAATGGTATGAATAGATAAGCCCAGCTCCTCCAGGGCATTACGGATTTGCTCCTCTTGGAGGAAGAGCTCCTGTCCTTCCCGTTTAATTTCTTTCGCCAAGTCCTCCATGACTTGTGAAACGCCAGATAATTGGTCGGCAACGAGATGCCGACTGTCCATGATCTGCTTTTTCCAATGCATGTCATTCTTATATAAGCTATATTGTCCTTTCATCACATCTAGCACCTGTTCCGTGCGAATACACACTTTCTTCCACTCTGGCGGAATCTGCTTCTTCGTCATCGTCTCCTTCGACTCAATTTGGGTCATCATATCCGTCATGAACGTGTACGTTTGATAAAACTTCTGGTCCCAGCACTGGCTCTTCTTCCAGCAGGACTCACACGTCTTCTGTGTGACAGCATTCATGAAATGTCCGACATCCTCCTCCTTGCGGCTCACCGCATCCTCTGTGGTTAACTGCTTAAAGCTGCGCGCCAGCTGCCGGAACACCTCTGAGAACTGTTCGACACGGCCCGCCGTTACATCTCGTACCCTTTTCGCATAATCCTGCTGTGATTTCAGATTTTCTTGTGTGCCTGGCACATATTTAGCGAGCATCAGAATGAGGCTCCGTGGCGTTAAGAGGAAAAGAGCAACAGCGACAAGCGACTCCCATGTGGAATTGATTACATCAACACTAGACCCTATATAGAAGGAAAGGATCGAGGATCCTAACAGCATCCCAAAAGCAACTGTTAAGCGATTGCCTTCTTTCAGTAGGCCCGCAAGCATACCCGAGAAAGCAAGCAAACTCATTTGATAAATCGCGCTGCTGCTCGCCAAGCTTAGAATCAGCCCTGTCACGACCCCAACAGATGCCCCGAAGGGTGCACCCCCTACCAGCGCAAACAGAAGAATTAAATAGCGTGAAAGGACATGCTCTAATGTCACAGGACCCATAATCCAGCCAACCGTCCCCGTCATCACAGAGGCAAGCAAAATAATTAAACAAATAATCTCCTCATGTTTCAGATGATAGTTTTTGCGGGTAAGCGTGAATACAGGGATCGCTTGTACAAAGATGAGCGTCAGCACCAAGCTCAGCAACGCTTCGACTGTAATCATCATGAGTGTGTACCAGGTTAAGTTGGATACCACCAGTTTCGCAAACAGCTGTACGAGAAAGGTTGAGCTGAATACGAGAATCGGTGCTAGCGTCAAGTCGGATCGCTCGTATTTCTCCAGTGCCTTCTGAATTAACAAGAACACAATGATTTCCGTCACCAGATAACCGGTATTCCCATTCACCGCTAGCAAGCTGCCTGCAAATGCCGCAACACCTACCCAGTGCAGAATATCTTTTCTTGTAAAATAAATAACTGCGATGAACGCTAATGCGAACGGAGATAGCTGTTCCAGAATCATTGCACGACCTAGCAAGAAGCCCATAACGATTAGCAGTAATGACCATTTTTTTGCAACAAAAGCTTGTACCCATCGATTCTCCACAGCTGCACTGTGAACACCCGCTTTCGCCTTCTGCCAAATTCCCGACCATCCGCCACCCATCACCGCGCCTAAGCTTCGTCTTTGCATCTTCTTGAACACCATCCATTTCTTCCCTTATTTGTTTCTCTAGTATAGAGACAATCTAGCAGAAAGTTTGTCAGAATGAGTTGCTAGATTCAAAGAAATTTCCGACACATCCTGAAGCTTTTGTCAACAGCTCCCAGCCCTTGCCTACTCTAGCTTTCTCGCACTGCAAACGTTTCCAGAAGTCTGAATACCTCGAACTTTCGCCGCGCATATGAGGGAGATACCCGTAATTCCATGTCGATTGAATTGCACAGTTGTGCGTGGATTTGCGCAGCTTGTCATCTACAGCCCTACGATTTGGCTTCAAACTCNAACAGCTCCCAGCCCTTGCCTACTCTAGCTTTCTCGCACTGCAAACGTTTCCAGAAGTCTGAATACCTCGAACTTTCGCCGCGCATATGAGGGAGATACCCGTAATTCCATGTCGATTGAATTGCACAGTTGTGCGTGGATTTGCGCAGCTTGTCATCTACAGCCCTACGATTTGGCTTCAAACTCTATGAGAAAAACTTCTATCGAAGTCCTTCGAGGATGTGCGACCGCGTTTTATAGGTAGTTTTTATCGCCAATTATCAAGACGTTTTCAGGAACCGAAAATTTATACTTTCTAATGTGGTGAAAAAAGCCAACACCCGTTATTCTCAGAGGTTGGCCTATCCTCAACAAGTAGGATAAGTAGGATGACATAGTAAAAAACCACACCCGCCTTAAGCGAATGTGGTTCATGATCTGCATCTATTAGTCTCTTCTTCCGCCTCGGCCACCGCGTTTGGACTCGGTGTTCTTCTTCAAGGACGAAATCCGCTCTTCACTATCTTTAAGGAAACGAGATACTTTATCTTCGAACGAGAACGGTCTAGCTCCGCCTTGCTGCTTGTTAAAGCCGCCGCGACCACCACCACCGCCGCCACGATTGAAGCCACCGCCGCCACCTGGACGACCGCCACCACCACCGGGACCACCGCTTGGAGGACCACTACGTTCTCCGCCACCGCTTGGGCGACCACCTTGATAACCGCCGCTTGGACGATCTCCGCTAGGGCGTCCTTGATAGCTGCTGCCACCTGTACGTTCAGGACGAGCTGGTCTTTCCTCAACTGGCTTGTCAATCGTTTGCTTGATCGACAGTCCGATCTTGCCATCCTTGTCCACGTTAATTACTTTGACCGTTACCTTGTCTTCCAACTTCAAGTGGTCATTAACGTCCTTCACATAATTGTCCGCGATCTCCGAAATGTGAACAAGACCGGTAACTCCTTCAGCAAGCTCGACGAATGCTCCAAAGTGAGTAATCCCCGTCACTCTTCCCTCTAACTTGGTGCCAACTTCAATTGCCATAAAGTAAAATGTTCCTCCCTTAAAATGTTGAAAACACTGGCTACGCCGATTATAACCGATGGAGAAACCACGGTCAACACGGCATTTGCCACTTCTTCGTAACGTTTTTTACCACATAAAAAAGTATAAGTTTTCGGTATCCGAAAATTGCTTTGTTATTGGCGATAAAACCTACATCTAAACGCAATCGATCATCTTCGAATTACGTCGGTAAAGGTTTTCTCATTGCGACTTCGAGGCGCTTAGCGGCGTCTCTCCGGTTTTACTGTAATGAAAATCTCGGCGAATGATTTGATCCAAATATTCGTCGTTATGCAGTCGTGCGACTTCCTTCGTCAAATCAACATTCACCTTCTTGGAATCGACGAGTTGTTGCTCCATATTCGCTACGACACTTTTCTTCTCGTGCAGCTTGGCGAACTGCCCCCAGATGTTAACAGCAGCCCAGCTCAGAAAACATAAGACGATGATGAGAAGAATACGCAGTCTTCGCTTTGAGCCTACCCGGCTGATGCGCTTGGTTGAAACGGTTGCTTGAGCATGCATGAATAGGAATTCCTCCTACTTCGAGAATAACCTGCGATAAAGCGCAATGATGCGTCCCACGAGTTTCTTCAACCACGCAGGGATCACCAAGTACTTATGTACAGGCTTAGTCATCCAGAGGAATAATCTCCACACAGGATAGAGCAATTGTAGCACAATTTTGTAAAGGAATATAGCTACGGCTAGCAAAAAGCCTAAAATTATCACTGTTAGACGATATAAGCCAATTATCGGTTTAATGATGATAATTTCGACAGTCTTCGTTAGGAAGCCGTAAATCACCACAA
The DNA here is from genome assembly GCF_001700435.1 of Paenibacillus pectinilyticus. Classification (GTDB taxonomy): domain Bacteria; phylum Bacillota; class Bacilli; order Paenibacillales; family NBRC-103111; genus Paenibacillus_E; species Paenibacillus_E pectinilyticus. The sequence goes on along the minus strand of NZ_LYPC01000024.1, from coordinate 35,818 downwards.
TGATGCGGATAATTATCAGTGTCAGACGAATAATGATCGGACTGAGGAAGGCGAAATAGAAACAAATACCAATCCCCATACCAAGGAAAATAAAGATACGAACTTGTCCTTCGTTACTGTAAACGAGCATCTTGAACACCAGGATTGTCGCCACAATCCAATAGATACTATCCACAATCGGGATGGTCCATCGCGGTAATCGCAGCTTGCCTGAGAGCACACGAAATATATCAAACATGGCCCCTATACAGACTCCACTAAGGAACATCATGAAAATCGTATGAAACTGAACGTGAAGCGTCACTTAAATAACTTACCTAGGAACCCTTTGGATTTCTCCTGGGTGTTCCCGTCCACATAGGCTAATTCATGAATAATACCTTCAATGGCGACTAATCCTTGCTCCAAGCTCAAGTTCTTGATGTGCAAATTCTGCCCCTTAATCATCAAGTAGCCCATTTCCGTTTCAAGGAGGAACTCTTCGCTATCAAAGCTTTCTACATTCAAAACTCCCGAAATCTCCAAGAGCTTGCGATTCAGCATTTTGATTTCTTGTCTTTTATTGTTGTTTTTCACGGGTTCGATCATGGCCTGTACCCCTCCTTCATCTATCATTACGATATGGGAGGATGTCCTTTTTTAGAACTACAACCCTATGAACTTCATAAAGAAATATGAACAAGCTGAGGCTCTCGTTTACACGATCACTTCATAGCATCCGATGAGGATTAGTAACAGACATCCCAGTATCTCTGCGTATTGACCCAGCCATGATTTGGCGATTTGGCCGCCCATACGAATTCCGATATCTACGGTCACAAGGGAAAACAGACCCACTGAAAGTGCTGCTAATACCGGAGAAACACCGCTCGCCCCCGCACCAAAGCCGCTTGCCATACAATTGATAGATAGTGCAAAGCCAAGAGACAACGACTCTCCCCAGGAAATGACATGATTCCCGTCCTTATCTGAACGGAGGGCCATGTCATCAAATTGCTCATCGAGTTGCAGCTCCGCTTTATTCCTACGGTAACGTCGGATGCCCGAGCGAAGTCCCCACGCCCCCAGAATAAGGATAACGACACCTCCGATCAGATTCGCATGCGAAGACGCCATGACATGTGACAAATATTGTCCTAACGACATGGCCATATAGGCTGCCACCAGAGATAGCAGAGCAATAAGTAAGTTGGAGAGAAACGGAACCTTCGTTGCTCGTGAGCCGAACGATAAGCCAATGCCCAAATTATCAATATTCGCAGCGACGCCAATGGCCACAATAGAAAACCAATGCATCTTAACACCACCCTCATCACTTCTCATTTAGGTAGGATATGCAAGAGGCGCCCAGGCGGAACTTGAACTTACCATTTCATAACAAAAAAGCCCAAGACCTCCCGTTAAGGGAATCATGGACTTTAACGTTATGTGCCGTTTATTCGGTTTGGAAGGCTTCTTCCTTCAGCAGCGTATACATCATGGCAGCATCTTCCTTACGAGTAGACTCGGTAAGAAGCTCTACGCGGATCGTTACTTTCTTCTGACCGAACTGAATGGATAGCTCGTCTCCAACTTTCACATGCGTACTCGCTTTAGCATCACGACCGTTAATCCACACGCGCCCTTGATCGGACACATCCTTCGCAACGGTGCGACGTTTGATTAGACGAGACACTTTGAGAAATTTATCGATCCGCATTATTTTACAGCGTCTTTAAGCTTGTTGCCCGCTTTGAAAGCAGGAACATTGGATTCTGCGATTTCGATTGGGTTGCCCGTTTGCGGGTTGCGACCTGTACGGCCGGAACGTTTGCGAGTTTCGAAAGTACCGAAACCGATCAATTGTACTTTATCTCCCGATGAAAGAGCGTCTGTTACTTCACCAAGAAATCCGTTAAGGACAACTTCTACGTCTTTCTTAGTTAGTCCGCTTTTTTCTGCGATGTTGTTGATCAAATCTGTTTTGTTCATGTGGTTTCTTTACCTCCCAAAATGTTTGAAGATCAGGTCTTCTATGTACCAACTGTGGTTACATGCTTATGATTTTACCTTGCAACAAGTCTAGTATTCTGCTTTTTTCGGCAAAATCCTTCTAAGACCTATCAAGTTTTGCAACTTTTTTTGCTTCCTGCCAATATTTTTCCATCTCTGATAACCCAGTTTGTTCAAAAGATAACTCTCTTAAACGTAGTTGTTCCTCGATATAGGAAAATCTTTGCATAAATTTGCGGTTCGTCTGGGCTAGCGCCTCTTCTGGATCTACTTTGAGGAATCTAGCAACATTTACGATGGAAAAAAGAACATCCCCCAGCTCGTCGCGGCGCGCCTGAGCCCCGTCTTCCGCCCCCAATGCAATCGCTTCACGCAGTTCAGCGAGCTCTTCTTCCACCTTCGCAAGCACATCGTCCAGCTCTGTCCAGTCAAAACCGACCGTCGCCGCCTTCTTCTGCAGCTTCAATGCCTTCATAAGCCCAGGCAATTCACGCGGAATGCCATCAAGGACGGACTGCTTCGTCACATCAATGCCCTTCTTACGCTTCTCCTCCGCCTTCATGGCGTTCCAGTTTACCAGCGCTTCATCCGCATCTTCCGCCTTGTTCTCACCAAATACATGCGGATGCCGGCGTATCAGCTTCTCATTCAAAGTGGCAATCACATCATATACGGTGAAGGTGCCAATTTCCTCTTCCATTTGAGCATGCAGCATCACTTGCAAAAGAAGATCGCCTAGTTCCTCGCACATGTGCTCTGGATCATCCTCATCGATCGTTTCCAGCACTTCGTAAGCTTCTTCAATCAGATTCTTACGCAGACTTTCGTGCGTCTGCTCTTGATCCCACGGACAGCCCTCTGGACTGCGCAGCGTTTGTACAATCTCATGCAACTTGCCAAATGTGCGATAGTACGGCTCCTCCTGCTCGCTGCGAGGGACCCAGACTAGCGACAGATTGCCGTAGCCTTTGACATGATCCAGCTCATGAAGCGGTACTTCGATGATCTGCTCTTGCCCCGCTACACCCAAAGCGTGACCTACTACTACGCGGTATTCATCCGGATACGCATCCATGAGGCTGATTTTCAGGTCTGACGCTGTGTAGGTATCGTACACCTGCCCAATCACCGTATGCAGCTGTGGATTCAGCGCATAACGGCTGATGCTTGTCGCATCAAGCAGCTGAAAGCCATCGATTGGATCAAAACCAAAGCGCAGGAACGCTTGGTCTAAAAAGCTTTCACCACCCGTGATTTGCAGCTCAATTCCTTCGGAAGGGCAACGTTGTTTGAGCAGTTGTACCGTAAATTCAGCCACCATGGGATGACCTGGTACTGCGTAGAGCACTTCGAGGGAATTACTTTTCGCAGCAGCGATTAATTCTTCCGCAATGGACGCGTAAACACCCTCAAACGACTCATTCGACATGTAATTCGCATCAAAGGTCTCGTAAGGGATTTTGTTTGCATCTAAAAGCTGGACCATCGGATGGTCTTTCGTGCGTAGGAACAGCTTAGCTTGTGACTTCGCAGCCGATTGGAGTTTCTTCCAAACACCTAACGTGAGCTGATCTTCGTCTCCGGTCCCGAGTCCAAGGACGGTAATACACGGGTTGCTTGCTGACATGGGTGACACCTCCTGAATGATAGGTATATCGATTTTTCTCTGGCAAAAGCCAGCACATTTGCAGCTTTACAAATATACACAGTTGCAGAAGTCACCATAAGCGGGCAATCTTCATGCAGGCAAATCAGTAATCAAGTGCATTACCTACGTAGTAACGATTTTATCTATTTGACGGGGAATCGAACAACAGGCGCTAATCATCGCAAACAGTCGCCATGAAGTGGGTTGAATCGGACTAAACCACTTTCAGGCCGCTACTTGGAGTCCTTCGAGCCGACGGAAGACTTCGTCGGCCTCAGCTTCGCCAGGACCGGCGCCAGCTTCCGGTCCAGCTCCGGCATCAGCCGCAGCTCCTCGCGGCTGATGCCGCCGCTGCGCAGCAGCGCAAGCGCGTAGACGGCTGCGCCGCCGGCTACGCCCATAATGGCGATGGCGCTGGCGCTCCATCGCTCAGGCACATGCCATGCCGCCGTAGCGAGCATTGCCAGCCCTTGCAGCGCTGCGAGGCAGCCTCCCATCAGTCCCACGCCCAGCGCGGGACTGACGGCGTACGGCCGCAGCGCGAAGCGCACACCGGTGCTGCGGCGCAGCTGCACCAGGTTCAGCCCCGCGGCAGCGGCGTAGGCGATCACCGCGCTAAGCGCGGCGCCATCGATGCCCCAGCGGGGCAGCAGTAAGATGTTGCCGAGTGCTTTCAGCACGATGGCAACGAGCAGCGCTTTGGCCGGCGTGCGGATCGCGCCGGCGCCCTGCAGAACGCTGGCACTGACAGCGTTCACGGTACTAAACAAGGCCGTGAAGGCCAACACGGCCATCGTCCAGCTTGCCTCGGAGCTCGTATACAGCATCACGTTAATCGGCACAGCCGCGAACGCTAGCCCGAACGAGGCGCCAAGACCAATCAGCCAAGCGAGCCTGATTGACATTTCCGCTCGAAAGCGAATTCGCTCCTCTTGCCCTCGCGCCTTAGCCTCCGCTATCGCCGGCACCAGTACCGCTGACATAGAGGACGCAATCATCACTACAAGCTGAACGAGCGGCAGTCCGCGATTGTACAGACCAAATTGACGCATCGCCTCCATCTCACTGCCAAGCGAAGCTTCCAACATGCGCGGCATCGTGAACGTATCGACAAGTGTGAGGAGAGGCATGACAATAGCACCTAAGCAAACAGGAATCGCATACAACGTAATCCGCTTCGCCCACTGCCAGGAAGAAAGAACCTCCCTTCCACCAGCTCCGTTCTCCCGCTCCAACCGCTGTGCTCTTCGCCAAAATACAGCCATCACGATCAGACCCGCTCCTGCGCCTGTCACAGAGCCAAAAGTGGCTCCTGCTGCGATCCAAGCATTGTCATAGGCGAGCGAGACCATATAGAGCAGCAACGCAACCATCGTGATGACACGAATGAGTTGTTCAATAACCTGTGAAACTGCGGTCGGCACCATATTTTGATACCCCTGGAAATACCCCCGCAGAACAGCAAGCATAGGTGACAGCAGCAGCGCAAAAGAAATACTACGAATCGCCGTTGCCGTCTGATGGATGCCAATCCATCCCGCAATCGTTTCTGAGCCAAAATACAACAACAGAAACAACACGAGCCCCGCAAACATTAATAAGGCAGCCGAGACATACACAATCCGCCTAGCACCCGGATGATCGCCTTCCATCACGCGTTCGGCAACAAATTTAGAAACCGCAACAGGAAATCCTGCTGTGGCTGCAAATAAAATTAAAATATAGAGCGGATACACCGCGTTATAAATACCAAAAGCCGCATCCCCGGCCACGTTTTGTAAGGGAATCTTCTGTAAGGTCCCTAATAGTTTGGAGAGCACAGCGGCGCCTCCAAGCAGTGCAGCGCCTTTTAACAGCTTATTCCCCTGTTTCCCGGCATTTCTCTGGAGCTCCTCTTGTCGCCCATCTTGCTCCTTGCCGGTAACTTCCATTCTGCTTAACCCCTCTTCGCTGACATCATTCCCATGTACGTATTATAGCGAAATCTGCCATTGCAGACAAAAAAAGCTTCACTTACAGATGATCACCATCTCCGTAAGGAAGCTTTCGTGTTGTTTATGTGCTTATTGCTCCATTTGCTTAGCCAGAAATCCTGCGGCAGTCTCAACCATTTTAACTTCCATATTGCCCATTTTGACGTTCTCGTCCTTGGAGATCAAGATAACCGAACCAATTGGATCCCCTCCGGCCACGATCGGCGCTGCTACGAAGGAGGTAAAGGTTTCGTTGGTATCTTTAATGATCTCAAATTGTCCTGAACTGCTTTCAATCACAGCTTTTCGATTTTCCATACAGGATTCAATAATCGCCCCAACGGATTTCTCTAAATAATCCTTCTTGGATCCGCCAGCCATGGCGATGATATTATCTCGATCCGAGATGAGAGCTACATGATTGGTGCTTTCAAATAATGACTCTGCATATTCCTTCGCAAAATCGCCAAGCTCGCCAATCGGTGAGTATTTCTTCAGAATGACTTCTCCATCACGATCCACGAAAATTTCCAAAGGGTCACCTTCACGAATGCGTAGGGTGCGCCGTATTTCCTTGGGGATTACAACTCTCCCTAAATCATCTATCCGACGGACAATTCCAGTTGCTTTCATACCTCTAGATGCCTCACTTTCCGCTTACGAATTAGATACGACACGAGCATGAAACCTTGTATGCTAGATCGGGATTTGGTGGGAACTTGAAATCTATCCATAGTATTCTTCACTTCCCATTCTTCTATGCAGACGCCTCGACTAAGCAATTTACTTTATTTAGCTCTGCACCCTGCTGCGCTTATCATGTCCAAAATTGAGAAAATCTATATCGAAGAAATTCAATGCTGAGCGACCTCGTTTAGCAGTTGATTTTTTCGTCAAAAAAATAAAAACAGGATGTCCATTATCGGACATCCTGAAAGTTCTTACTTGGCTGCTGGACTAGCTGCCGGACTTGCCGCAGGGCTAGCTGCTGGGCTTGCAGCAGGAGCTGGGCTTGTTTCGACTTTAGGCAGGTTATTCGTTTCGATCAATTTCGGATATTCCGTTTCAGCAAACTCAGATAGAGATTTCTCCGCAAGCTGAGATTTGATTTGTGTTTTAAGCGTATCATCCAATTGTTTCGTGCTTCTGGACTCTACTTTCATCACGTGGTAACCGAATGAAGATTCAACAGGATCGCTGATTTTGTTCAAAGGAAGTGTGCTTGCTGCTTCTTTGAATTCTGGCACCCATTGATTGATGTCGGCATCTTTGTACGTACCGCCAGCATCTTTGGAACCTGGATCATCGGAATATTCTTTCGCAAGCGCCGCGAAATCTCCACCTGCATCCAGTTTTGCTTTTACTTCTTTCGCTCTTGCAAGCGCTGCATCCTTCGTACGAAGATCTGCTTGTGTTGCGGAATCTTTCAAGGCAATAAGAATATGGCTAACCGTCGCTACGTCAAACGCATGTGCAGCCGATTGCTCTTTGTAGGAATCTTGCACTTGTTGGTCAGTAATTTTACCTTCCATACTGCCCATTGTGTAGAAGCTTAATTTCATTAGGGACTCGATATCTTTCAGTTCGATGCTGTTGTCTTTCAATTGTTTATCCATGCCGCCTTCTTGCTTGCTGAAGTAATCGGTAATGGATTTCATTTGCTCAGTAACTTGCTTGTCAGCGTCAGCTTTCACTTTATCGTCTGCTTTTGCAGAAAGAACACGGAAAGTAACCATTTGCTTCAACATATCTTGTTGGAACGCTGGATCTGTCAAGTATTGAGCCAATTGCGGTGAGAACATTTTATTTACGTTAATGAAGGAATCGAACTCGGCGCGTGTAATTTTGCCGCCATCTTTGTAAGTAGCAATAATGTCAGTTGGCTTTCCTGTCGCTGCCGCTGATGCAGCAGGTGAAGCTGTAGAAGTGCTGTCTTTTTTGCTTCCACATGCGCTGAGGACAGAAAATGCAAGAACCACTGTCACCAAACCTAAAATCCATTTTTTCGAAGAAAGTCGTTGTCTGCTAGTCTCATTTGGCAACATCCTGTAATTCCCCTTTCGTTTTCAAAACATCCTTATATTGTACCAAGAATTTCTCCAACAATTCGATGGAGGCTTCCGGCTTCATACCTTTAAAACGGATAACAATAAGCAGTTGCGGATCTGCGTTCAATTTGATACGACCCTCAAAGCCTTTGGACAAGGCGAGGAGCTTCTGGCCATCTAATCTGCCATTCTGGTCGATATGCACCTTGATTAGATAATCCTCTCCTTTTTGGCTAATCGTTTCAATTCGGTACTCCGAACCGTATGCTTTCAAACGAGCCACTGTCAGTAGGTTGAACACGGCCTGCGGAAGATCGCCGAAACGATCAACGAGTTCATCATGCAGATCCGCGGCTTCATCCAGCGTGCGAATGGCGGCCACTTTTTTGTAAATTTCAATTTTTTGCATGCTGTCATAGATATAATCTGAAGGCAAGTACGCATCCAATTGGATATCGATCGACGTATGCCATTCCGGTTCCGGAACGACGGCTTCTCCATCTATTTCCAGCTTCAGCTTAGCAATTTCTTCCGCGAGCATTTGAGAATATAAATCAAAGCCGACAGAAGCAATGAAGCCGTGCTGCTCAGCACCCAGCAAGTTACCTGCGCCACGAATGGACAAGTCCCTCATGGCAATTTTAAAGCCTGAACCAAGTTCTGTAAACTCTTTAATCGCTTGAAGTCGTTTCTCAGCTACTTCTGTCAGCACTTTATCACGTTGATACGTGAAATATGCATAAGCGACGCGATTCGAACGACCTACACGTCCACGCAGCTGATAGAGCTGAGAAAGCCCCATTTTATCCGCATCATGAACAATCAGTGTATTAACATTCGGAATGTCGACACCCGTTTCAATAATGCTCGTGCTGACGAGTACATCGTATTCCCCGTCCAAGAAATCGAGGATCGTCTTCTCTAGCTCCTGCTCACCCATTTGACCATGTGCCACCGTTACACGAGCATCTGGGATCATCATGGAGATTTGATCAGCAATTTGGGTAATGCCTTGCACGCGATTATAGAGGTAGTACACCTGACCTTCACGCGCCAACTCTCGCTCAATCGCCTCTCTAACCAACGTCGGTCCATACTCCACAACATACGTTTGGACAGGGAAACGGTTCTCTGGCGGTGTCTCAATAACTGATAAATCACGAACACCGAGCATGGACATGTGCAGTGTTCTTGGTATCGGTGTCGCGGTCAGCGTAAGCACGTCCACATTGGTTTTCAACCGTTTCAGCTTCTCCTTGTGGGACACGCCGAAACGTTGCTCCTCATCGACAATCAGCAAGCCAAGATCCTTGAACTGGACATCTTGGGATAAAAGCCGGTGGGTCCCAATGACGACATCAACGGTCCCCTTCTTAACGCCTTTCATAACCTCTGTTTGTTCCTTCTTGGAACGGAAGCGACTTAACACCTTCACATTGAACGGGTAGCCGGAGAAACGTTCACGGAACGTTTCGTAATGCTGCTGCGCCAGAATCGTCGTAGGCACAAGTACCGCAACCTGTTTCCCGTCAATGGCTGACTTAAACGCAGCACGAACCGCAACCTCCGTCTTGCCGTAACCAACGTCGCCGCAGAGCAGCCGATCCATCGGGCGTTCTTTCTCCATGTCCGTTTTAATCTCTTCAATCGCGCGAAGCTGATCTCGCGTCTCATCGTAAGGGAACATAGCTTCGAACTCATTCTGGTACGAGCTATCCTTGCTAAACCCATACCCCGTCGCAGCTTGGCGTTCCGCGTAGAGCTTAATCAGCTCATCGGCAATATCCTTCACCGATGCGCGTGCTTTACTCTTCACTCTAGCCCAGTCCGCGCCGCCTAATTTATATACTTTCGGTTCTTTCTCTTCGGAACCGACATACTTTTGGATCAAATCAATCTGGTCAATCGGCACAGACAGCTTATCGCCGCCAGCATACATGATGTGCAGGTAATCCTTGTGGATCCCGCCAACTTCTAACGTACCAATGCCAACGTATTTCCCAATCCCGTGATTCACGTGAACAACATAGTCGCCAATCTTCAACTCTTGATAGCTTTTGATCCGCTCTGCGTTCTCCAGCTTCTTCTCTACTTTGCGCGCCTTGCGCTGCTTCTGCGTGAAGATTTCGCCTTCTGTAATGACGACGAGATGAATCGAAGGCATCTCAAACCCGGTTTGCAGATTGCCATCCACAATTTCGGGCACTTCAATCTGATAATCGTTCAAAACGCGGCGTACACGTTCCGCGCGGTCTTCACCATTAGCCAGCAGAATGACTTTGCTGCCATTTTTCGTCCAGCGCTCCATCTCCGCCTTGAGGAGATTCATCTGCCCGTGGAAGTTCTGCATCACGCGGCAGACGAAGTTCACGATATTCTGAGGCTGAATCCCCGCAACTTGGCGGAGGAAAAGCGACACATACAGCGTTGGAAAAGGTCTGCGGTGCAGCAGGGTTTCATACGATTTGGACAGCACAAAAGCCGGCAAGCTCTTCCCCTCAGTTAACGCATGCATCATCCATTCGGCTTCATCGCGTTCCAATTGCTTCGCTGTTTCTAACAAGCGAGCAGGCTCGTCGATAATGAGAATCGAATCTTTGGGCATGTAGTCCATGAGCGTCTGTCTTTCCGTATACAGGAGAGAAATATATTTATAAATACCAGGGAACGTCTGCCCTTCGCGCATTCGTTCAATATCGTGTCCGATGCCCTCTAGCAGTTTGTCTTTGGCGGAGCGCTCGCTCATCTTCGCTAGCTGCGCTTGCAATAGCTCGTACGCATGCTGCGCCGCTGATTGTAACCGCTTTCTATCCGCTTGAATCTCGCGGCAGGGAGGGATGGTCACGGTCGTTAATTTATCAATTGACCGTTGGTCACTTACATCGAAGGTTCGAATAGAGTCCACTTCGATGTCAAAAAGCTCAATCCGAATCGCATTCTCCGACGTTAACGGAAATAAATCGAGAATGCCTCCGCGAACACTCATCTCGCCCTTCGTTTCGACGCGCTCTACCCGTTCGTAGCCTAAGCTCGATAACGTAGCTAGAAGCTCGTCTAATTGAATGGTATCTCCCACATTCACCGTAACGCGGGATTCCTCGAAGACTTGCTTGAGTGGCAGCAATCTGCGTACCCCAGCGAATGGCGCAATAACGACGCCGCGGTATCCACCAGCCAGCTTCGTGAGAACGTCAATACGCTGCGCTAGCATCTCGGGGCTGGAAGCCGCTTCTTCTGTCGTCAGAAGCTCTTGAGATGGATAGAGCAGCACTTCTTCAGGGGATAGACACTCTAAGAGGTCTTCCGCTATTTTTTGTGCAGCGAACATATTATGAGTAACAACAAACAGCGGACGCTCTAGCTCACGCGCAAGTGAGGCCAGCATGACTTGCCTGGAGGAGCCGGTTAATCCAGCAATGAGTTGCTCTTTCATTTCGGACTTGAGGCCGGTCACAATCGTTTGAAAGTCAGTATCCGCAGAAAAAGCTCCAATTAAAGCTTGCAAACAAGTACACTCCCCTCACAAAAAGAAGCCTCGGCACACTTGCCTCGGCTATTAACTCTTCATCTTCATCATTATTACTGCAACGGACTGGCTAGCAGGGATAATTCCGGGTTCGCTTCCAGTGCCTCGTGGCAATAGTCGCAAACAACCCTAACTGTGATATCTCCATTCGTATTATACGATATTATATCTCTACGCTCATCAGGGGTCAAGAAATGGAAGCCTAACTGCTGCTCCGTAATTGCATGCTGATTAATTTCCCCGACAAAGGTATGACAGTGCCTGCAAATATACTTGATCATATGTATGCCTCCTTCGACATTTCGATTACATCCTAGTATGACCATTCTTCGGAGAAATTAGCCGAATCTGCCATTGTCATTTGGAATAGGAGGCCTGCATATGATCATACATATGGCTGTTTCATGTACAACAACCCTATTTATTGAACTTCGCCATCGTTCTCTCGAAGGTTTCCGTTAAGCTGAATTCCATCGCATCGCACGTCAGATCAAGCACATCGTTCATCGACTTCATCTCTTCTTTAGAAAAGTTAGACAGCACATAATCAGCAATGTTATAGCCAGGTGCTGGGCGATTCACGCCGATCCGAATCCGATTAAAAATTTGCGTGCCCCCGTGCTGAATAATGGATTTAATCCCATTGTGCCCGCCAGGACTGCCTTGATAACGAAGACGGATTTGTCCATAGGTCGTGTCCATATCGTCATACACAATGACAACGTCCTCCATCTTCGCTTTATAGAAATCGAGGAATGCACGCATGGATTCCCCCGAAAGATTCATGTAGGTCATCGGCTTCAGTAAATACACCTTCGTCCCGTTTACATTGCCTTCCGCCAACAGTCCTTTTCCCTTATTCTGAAAAGATGTGATCCCCCATTTGGCCGCAAAGCGGTCAATCGCCATGAATCCTACATTATGTCGATTTTGTTCATATTGTTTTCCCGGATTTCCCAGTCCAATAAAACATTTCATAATCTTCAAAATCCCCCTAAACCTAAACTAAAAAACCTTTGCGGAACCCGCTTCTAAAGGTTATTGTTTACAATATAAGCATTTATTAAAAAGCAGTAGGTGATAAAGGAACGATGTATCTTCATGGACAACAGCTTACCCAAGATAATCATTTCCAAGATCATGTAGATGCGGGCGTACCCGTCCAAGTATACTATCAAAATCAACACAAGGATATAGGATTCATCGAATTGTACAACCGCTATTTCATCCAGATCAATCATACTTTCTACAGCAGAGAGACACATATATTTATATCACGACCTGGATATTAAGCGCTTACATTGTCAAGATGACTAGCCTTAGTCAATAAGCCTACTATTCCAACTGGCACTCCCTGGCGGCAGCTTGGTTCATTTAATAAAGAAAGAACCTCTTGTCGTTAGTTTAGCTCATCGCTTTTGCGAAAGCCTAGCTGAACGGGGAGAACGCCATGTCTAGCATCCCCCACATCAAGAGGTCCCATTCCGATTCCCTATACTTCATCTACAAGCACGCTGATGCGCGCAGACCAATGCCACAATGAGCGTCTAGCTGCGCCCTTTGTTTTCTTTTCTCGCCTTCATCCGGCCTTTGATTTTATCGGCATAGCCAACCTTGTTCTCTTGCCGCGCGCGAGCGATAGCCATATCGCCTTCGTTCACATTATGAGTAATCGTCGAGCCTGCAACGACATACGCCCCGTTTCCGATTTTCACAGGTGCGATCAAGTTCACATTGCTGCCTACGAACGCATCATCGCCGATTTCCGTGAGATTTTTATTAAATCCATCATAATTCACTGTAATTGCACCGCAGCCGATGTTCACATTCGATCCAACAACCGCGTCACCCACATAGCTCAAATGAGAAACCTTCGATCCCTCGCCAAGCGTCGCATTCTTGATCTCAACAAAGTCGCCAACCTTCACATGCTTGCCAAGCTTAGCACCCGGTCTCAAGTAAGCAAACGGCCCTACCGATGTTTCGTTATCGACAAAAGCATCTTGCAGAACAGACTGTTTGATGGTGACTTCATCGCGAATTGTGGAATCGATGATCTCCGTTTGCGGTCCAATCGTACATAACTCACCAATACTCGTGTTTCCGCGTAAAATCGTACCTGGCAGCAGCACTGTGTCTGCCCCAATCGTAACATCCTTCTCGATGTACGTGTTCAAAGGGTCGATGATCGTAACCCCGTTCAGCATATGCCCGCGATTAATTCGCGCTTTGAACAGCTGTTCAGCCTCGGACAACGCTACACGATCATTCACACCAATCGATTCAGCCGGGTCCGCCATGCAATAGCCTTGAACAACCTCGCCAGCGCTCGTCATAATGCCAATGACATCCGTCAGGTAATATTCATTTTGTACATTCTGGTTCGTCACTGACGCCAATGCTTTGAACATTTTTCGATTATCAAAAATGTACGTACCCGTGTTGATTTCCTGCACCGCTGCCTCTTCGACCGAGCAGTCTTTCTGCTCGACGATACGCGCAACCCGCCCATCTGCGCCGCGAATAATACGCCCGTAGCCTTGCGGCTCATCCAGCTTCGCTGTCAAAATCGTTGCTGCCGCACCGGACTGCTTGTGCAGTTCGATCGTCTCTTGCAGCGTAGCTGCCGTAATGAGCGGCGTATCGCCGCAAATGACGACAGTCATCCCCTCTTCTTCGCCGAGCGCTTCCTTGGCTTGAAGAACCGCATGACCTGTCCCTAGTTGCTGCTCCTGCAGCGCATACCCTACACGGTCACCTAGGTAACCTTTCACCGCGTCTGCACCAAATCCAACGATCACAACCGTTTGCGTTACTTCTATATCTTGCAGCGTATCCACAACGTGGCCCACCATCGGTTTACCAACAACCGGATGAAGCACTTTGTATAGCTTTGATTTCATACGTTTTCCTTGTCCAGCAGCCAAAACGATCGCCATAAGCTTCAACACAAATCCAACTCCTTTTGATATGAACTAGTATTAGTCTATTTCTCTCTAAACGAATGAGTTCTTCCCCCAATATAGCATCATTACCTGTGAAAAGAAAAGAGAGCCCAAAGGGCTCTCTCAATAATCTGAATTATGCGCCTTCTTCGATAACTTCCTCTTCAACTGCTGCGCGATCGTATTCGGCGAGAACGGCTGCCTGAATTTTCTCACGAGTCGTGGACGAAATCGGATGAGCGATATCGCGGAATTCACCATCTGGAGTTCGTTTGCTCGGCATAGCAACGAACATTCCGTTATTGCCATCGATGACACGAATGTCGTGTACGACGAACTCGTTATCAATGGTAATAGAAGCGATTGCCTTCATCCTCCCCTCGGAGTTTACCCGGCGGAGTCTTACATCTGTAATTTGCACTTGTGTTCACCACCTTTTTCCATCTCTGAGACTTGGGTGTAATATTCCACATCGTAGTGCAAATTCCTTCTTCTTTTTTTGAAATTTTTGATAATTTGATGTGATCTTAATGTTTCTGTTAAATTTCGACAGGAATCACAGCAATTAGTTCAATTTCGACAAAAACATCACGGGGTAATCTCGCAACTTCAACGGTAGATCTCGCTGGTTTATGGTCACCAAAGTAGGTGGCATAGATCTCATTGAGCTCCCCAAATTGATTCATATCTTTCAGGAAAACAGTCGCCTTCACGACTTGCCCAAAAGAAGAACCTGCTGCTTCTAACACGCCTGTCAAATTTGCGAAGACCTGATGCGCTTGTTCCTTAATTCCGCCCTCCACGATCTGGCCATCCAAACCTAATGGAATTTGTCCAGAAGTAAACAGCAGATTGCCTAGCTTAACCGCTTGCGAATAAGGTCCGATTGCAGCCGGTGCTGCTGTAGTTGAAATAAGTTCCATATGTGACGAATCTCCTTTTCGTTACCTATCTGTCCAAGATGGACAGGTACGTCATTTTATTTCGTGTCAAAATAGTTGCCTGGCTCCACCGTAATCTGCTTCGTCTTTGAATCCACGCCGTATAAGCGAGCCAAGGAAACATAGTTATCCACCAGCTGCTCTTCAGCTTCACAGGATTCCATAAATACACCGACGCCCTGCACAGTGGCTTTGAATTCCGCCAACAGATCCATCATGCCGTGAATCGTACCCCCCACATGCATGAAGTCATCGATAATGAGAACTTTGGATTCTTCTTTCAGTGCACGCCTTGCGAGCGACATCGTCTGAATCCGCTTGTTGGACCCCGATACATAGTTGATGCTTACGGCAGAACCCTCAGTTACACGGCTATCTCTACGAACGATAACGACAGGTAAATTCATATAGGTAGCCGTCGCGTAAGCGAGCGGTATGCCTTTGGTTTCGACAGTCATAATAACATCGACGTCACGGCCCGCGAAAGCGGATGCAAAGGTTTTGCCAATTTCGTTGAGATACTGGGGTTGTCCCATAATATCCGACATATACAAATAGCCACCCGGAAGAATCCGTTCAGGTTGTTGGAGTTGCAAACATAAATTCTGAATAAACTTCAGAGATATTTCTTTTGGCACTTTCGGTGAAAACTTCACGCCTCCGGCGGCTCCGGCCAGCGTATTCAATTCGCCTAATCCTTCTTCTTCAAATACTTCTTTAATGATCGCAAGATCTTCACTGATGGAAGATTTCGCAGAGTTGTAACGCTCGGCAAAAGTCGTTAAAGGGATTAACGAGTGAGGACGAAACAACAAATATTGTGTCATTTCTACCAGCCTAGCGCTCCTTTTCAACTTTTTCATCGCACTACCCCCAAAAATCCGAATATTATAATGAAAATATACCACTTTTATACGTATTTATTCAAGTTAACCATGAAAATTATGTTAACATACACCTGACATTAATGTGACACAAATCAGGATGCGCTAGTTAATTTCACCAATATACCCCATCCGAGAAAAAAGAGCCCCTCAAAGGGGCTCCCCTAGACCTTATTATGTCAGCATACGCACAGCGTAAACGTCCTTACAAAAACCTCGCAGCCCATTATAGATGCGCGGCACTTTCGCCTCTTTTGAAACAAGCCCAAACACCGTCGGCCCACTGCCTGACATCAGAACCCCGTCCGCCCCTAAGCGCTGCATGCACTCTTTGAGATGCCTCACCTCTGGATACAGATCCAAGGTTACCTCTTCGAGTACATTACCTAGAGAGTTACAAAGACGATCGAACTGCTTGTCCCTAATTGCGCTAAGCACATTCGCCGTAGAAGGGTGGTTCTTAATTTCACGCGCTTTCAGCTTCCCGTAAATCTCCGAAGTCGACACATTGATCGGCGGCTTCGCAAGCACAACCCAACACTGCGGCGGCGCTGTAATATGCTCCAGCTTCTCACCGCGCCCCGTCGCGAGGGCCGTCCCCCCTGTCACACAGAACGGCACATCAGAGCCAAGCTCTGCGCCCAGCACCTGAAGTTCTTCATTCGGGATGTTCAGGTTCCACAAACGGTTTAGCCCCCTAAGCGTCGCCGCTGCATCGCTGCTGCCGCCAGCCAAGCCTGCCGCCACAGGGATCCGCTTATCCAAGTGGATGTAGACGCCCTGTTTGACGTCATAGCGGTCCTTAATGAGCCTGGCAGCCTGAAAGGCCAAGTTCTTCTCATCGAGCGGAATATAGCCCGCCTGACTCGATATGATAATCGTGTCACGTGCCATCTCCTGCATTTCGATCCGATCTGCTAAATCCACCATCGTCATGACCATCTCAACTTCATGGTAGCCGTCTGGTCTTTTATGTAAAACATCAAGAGACAAATTAATTTTAGCCGGTGCTTTCTCAAAAATCTTCATCCGATCACCTTCTTTTGCTCGTTAGCCACCCCGATATTATAACAAAAGCACAAAAAAAAAGCTAAAGCAATTGCTTTAGCTGTAGTACGGGCGCTGCGCGCCTTGGTTAGCCTGATGGGAACCTGCAATGAGATGATTCACCGATACGGATTGCGGTTGATAATAGGAGCCGTAGGAAGGCGTATAGCTCGCTCCATTGTACATCGGTTGTGCGACGCTCGGCTGACGATACGTTGATGGAGATGCCTGCGTGTTCACGCTAGAGGAGGCATACTGTTTAGCCAAATGTTCCTCAGCAATTTGAATCGCCCGCTTCACCATATTCCCCGCATCCTTCGTTCGAATACCTGCCCAGCCTTCACGCTGTACAACATCGTAGAAACCTAGGTCCTTCGCCAATTCCGATTTCAAACTCTCCGACATAACACCTCTTCTTCGACCCATAGCCCATCCTCCTTATCATTTTCGCAAAAATAACCTCTGCAACCATCATAAGCAGTCATTGATGACGATTTCCGTTAGTATGTCCCAAGGCGACAAGTCCATGCATCCTATAAAAAGCAAAAACAGACCGCATGGGTCTGTTCAATATCGGAACGCTATTTAAGCTAATGCTGTATGTAAGTGATGCGAACTTGGCCATCATCATTGCATACAGTAACTTCAACGGATTCGGTGAGGATATCGGCGTAGCTGTATGACACTCGTTTGAAGGCATGGGATTCTTGATCTAATTTCACAATAAACACAGAAGGGTAGGTTTCTTCTAAAACTCCGGAACGCTCGACAGTCTTACGACGGCCGCCATTCGCTCTCAACATGATCTTCTGCCCAACATGGGGCTCCAAACTGCGTTTGATTTCCAATAGCGCATTTTTTGCCATTGTCAACTACCACCTCTTTCCTAGTCAATTATAACCCATTCTGACAGGCATGTCAAATGAGGGCAAATATTATATCAGCACCTCATTCCCGTTGTCAACGGCATTTTTATTCAATTTCCGATTTCTCCTCTCTTCAGGTTGTCACCAAAGTTCGCAAATTATTCACACTTTTCCAAGGTAAAAAAAGAACACCTTCTCCGTCAGCCCCCACGAAGGAGTCCATGACAAGAAAGTGTTTCTTGGATTTCTTATTAAATTGGTTTAA
Source organism: Paenibacillus pectinilyticus (assembly GCF_001700435.1). Lineage (GTDB taxonomy): Bacteria > Bacillota > Bacilli > Paenibacillales > NBRC-103111 > Paenibacillus_E > Paenibacillus_E pectinilyticus. Next base: position 17,683 of record NZ_LYPC01000024.1, on the reverse strand, counting down.
ACCCGCTATACAGGCTCTTCGGTATGCTGAATGCCTGGTACACCCATCCGATAGCTGCCGCGCGTCTCCACCCCGCCAAGCCCGTCTAAACCCGTTACCGTCAAATCCATAATCTCCAGCATCGAGATCGTCTCTCTTGCCGAGGTATAAGACAGCTTAGCAGCAATACATAACGGATCTAACGCATGAATGAGTATACGGGCCGGCGAGCTCGCAAAATTAGCCCCAGCCCGCAAGAGCGCTTCGAAATGCGACTGGCAGGCTCCTGCCACGATAATCAAGGCATCCCGATTCCGCTCATACTGCCTAGCGACTTGGACGGCATTCACAAAGTTCTGCGAATTCTTATAGCTCGACAGATTATGAAGTCCATTGCCCTGCCGATTCTTCAGTATGCCATCATGACCTGTGATCACGAGAATGTCTGGCTTAATCTGCGGCAGCAGCCTTTTGAGTGCTTCCGCCATTTGCATTTCAGGGACATAGAAACCTTCAGCCGGCACACGGAGCTCGCCATAGAGCTGCATACATTTCCGCAGATAGCTTGGATCGCCATCCAAATGAAGCACTTTGCCAGGCACTTCGAAATAGCTATTGTGTTGAGGCTTTTGTTTTTGGTTAATGGCTAGTTGATTCTTCTCTTGTAATTGCACCTGGGACACAGCCAAACGACGCAGCGACTCCCGAAACTCGGGTGAACTTGATCGCGGATGATCTAAAGTCTCTGCCGATTTCGTAAGCGTGAGATCCGTCAAAGGTGCATCCGCCAGCAATCGATAGTCCACGCCTCGCAGAATAGCTTTGAGCTGCTCAATACGTTCAATTTTAAACATGACGTCTCCGCCATAGGAAATACGGGTAACAAAGTCTCCTTGCCTCATCGCACAAATCCCCTCCTAGGGGTATCCTATGGCGAGACTAGGCATTTGGTGCGGGTTATTTGCAGCCGTGCGCGCGAAGCGCCGTCGACAAGCGTGCGAACTCCTCCATGCTAAGCGTTTCACCGCGTCGCGATGGCTCGATCTGAATGCCATGCAGCAAAGCTTCCAGCTCCGGCTTATTCTCTTTGGTAAAGAACCGTGCCGCAAGGTTGTTGTACAGGGTTTTACGCCGCTGCACGAAGGATGCCTGGACGACAGCGAAGAAGAAGTCCACGTCCGCCACTTCGACTGGCGGCGTTTGACGCACCCGCAGCCGGATAACGGCGGAATCGACGTTCGGCTGCGGCACGAAGACGGTGCGAGGCACGATCGAGACGAGCTCCGGCTCGCAGTAGAACTGCACGGCGATACTGAGGCTGCCGTAATCTTTGGTGCCTGGACGTGCCGCCATGCGGTCGGCTACTTCTTTCTGGATCATCACGACGATATTCTCCAGTGGAAGCTTCTCTTCGAGAAGCTTCATGATGATCGGCGTCGTGATGTAGTAGGGCAGGTTGGCGACGACGCTGACGCCGTCCATGCCCTCGAAGTGCTGCTGGAACAACTCCGGCAGGTTGGTCTTTAGAATATCCCCATGGACAACGGTCGCATGAGGGTATGGCTCTAGCGTCTCGTCCAGAATGGGCAGCAGGCGCTGATCGATCTCTACGGCCAGCACGCGGCCAGCGAGCTTGGCCAGCTGCTGCGTAAGCGCCCCGATGCCCGGGCCGATCTCCAGCGCAGCCTTCGTTGGCCCAAGCTCAGCGGCCATGACGATCTTGCTCAAGATGTTCCGATCAATCAAGAAGTTCTGGCCTAAGCTTTTCTTCAGCACAAGACCATTCTTCTTGATGATTTGTTTCGTTTTACTCGGTGTCGCCACATCTTCTGCGGTGACAATGACTTCTTGTTCGGATGTATTCATCGGATAGACCTCATTATCTATAGGTTCTCATTATTTTCGCATACTTCTTCATTCAAATGCTCCAACGCCGCTTCGAATTCCTCTCGCGAGATCTGGAACATCGCGCAGCGCTTATAGAATTGTTTGCCGTTGCAGTAACCAATACCCAGCGCATTGCCTACGGCTAACCTGCGAGCCGCTGCATCCGGATGCACGATAAGGCCGGCTGCAATTAGATCTTCCATCGTCAGCTGCGACACCGCAGCGTCATACTCTGTCCGCAGGCTCTGGAGCGCCTGACGGATCGTCTCTGGCGTCGCATTCTCGACGCCGATGTCGCCTTTATACGCCGCCTGTTCCTGCGTAATAAAGGCATGCTTGCAGCCGGGCACCTTGGCTGCAACAATTTTGCGAATCCGCTCACCGGCGTGATCCGGATCCGTAAATATAATGACGCCTCTGCGCTGCTGAGCCAGCGCTATTCGTTTGAGCACGGCTTGTCCAATAGCAGACCCGCCTGTTTCAATCGTATCCGCCTCCACAGCCCGCCTGATGGCAGCTGTATCGTCCTTACCTTCTACAACGATCATTTCTTTAATCATCAACGTTTTTCCTTCCCAGTACAAGCAGAAAAAGAAGAGGGGTCTCCTCTTCTTTCGCGCCGGCAGTTGCCAAGCTACGTGTATTCGTAGTGTTCCCGCAGAAACAGACGTTTACACGTTAGTTTTCAGACGGCTTCTTAGGTCCAACCACATAGACGGTGTACCCTTGTTTAGTTCCGAATTTATTTGCATAGCCATGATCTTCATAGTAAACATCGATCATTTGGCCTTTCACGCCACTGCCAATATCTTCGGCACGACGGAAGCCAATGCCTTCAATGTAGACCCACCAACCCAATGGAATTACTTTCGGGTCGACTGCAATCGTACGTCCTTCGGTCACGGTAGTTCCTGTGTAGGTTTTACCAAACCCGTAAGACCCTTCATCTTTGCCAGTGGAAGCTGCGTCCGCTGAGTAAGCGGTAAGCTTCACGTTCTTGAGAATTTGCTTGTAGCCGAAGGTCACACCATTCTTGGAGACCTCATCCACACTCGGTGAGGAGGCGGAGAGAACAACAACCGGATTTTTCGTGCCTACCGATACCACTTTGCTAACACTCTCTGTTTGTACTTCTTCACCCACAACTGCTTCCGCGACCAAAACCCCGTCCTCGAAAGTCTTTTCTTTCTTCTTGATCTTCACGCCTTCTTTACCTTCTTGGACGACTTGCTCTTTCCCTTTAAGTAAATTGGCGTCATTCTTTTTCTCTGTCTCGAATGCGATCGGTTCAGTAACTTCCTCCGTCTCCTTTTTCACGCGGACGATTTTGATATCATCGCCTGCGCTTAGAGCGGCCGTCGGTTCGGGAGTGATACGATCGTTCTCCCCAAGTGCAATATGTAAACGTTGCAATGCACTTTCTACCGTTCTTGCAGTTGTGTAAACAGTGGTGGTCTTTCCATCAGCAGTCAATTGAATTGGCGAAGCATGCTCGATAATAATTTTGTCTCCACCCTTGATCTTCGTCGAGAGTGCAGCTGAGATTTCATCGTGCTCACCAATCTTTATGGCTTGTTCATCCAGTAGGCGTTGCAGGACCCATTGCTTCGTGTGCACAATAGTTTCTTGTCCATTCACAACCACGGATACGCTCTTGGTAGCCGTTCCGTACAACAACACCAAAAACATGAAAGTCATTGCGATTGATATTACAGCTAAGCTTAAAATCAAACGCAAGTTTTCATGCTTCCATCGCAATGCGAAGGACATGCTGGATGATCGTTTTACATGGGTCTCGCTAATTGAGATACTGCCCACTTCTTCGGTCCTCCTTCAAAGCCTCGCCGCCAGGTTACAGCATGATTAAATTGACGCGACTAAGGTTTTTAGTTTAACTTAATGTGCTCGCCATCCTCAGCAACGTACACGCTGAAGCTGGTCGTCCCCCCCTCTTTACCTATTCAACATCCTATGAATTCCGGGTCATTTTATGTCATCTGATCTGTGTCAAACCCTATATGAGGACAAAAAGCCAGCAAGAAGAGGACTCTTCTCGCTGGCTTAGTTTGCATAATGAAATACAAATAGCACGCACGACAATCGTTACCTCTCTTACGCTTACGAGGTTAGCTGACGGATTCGGACGTGAGAGTCGCCCTACGCAGACGCAAACGGCTGTTTGCTGTCTATGATTCACCCCTGATACTCAATCTGCTTACTTAATCGCATAACATGCAAATTAAGCTTACAGTGGTTCCCCCGTTTCCACATTTGGAACTCAGCGAATGGAAAATTGGCAAATTGGATATTAAGTTATTATGAAAAGTATATTACGCTGTTAATCTCAACCTGTAAAGGGATATACACCCGTTAAAAAGGGCTAAATCGACGAAATTTCGATTATTACATAAATATAACCCCCTTATATCTACTTGTGTCTCACTTTAACGTACGTATACTCGTTTTTTTAATGTATAATGACCTAAACTAGGCTAAAAACACAAATTTGTTTATAATGATTTTGGAAGATTATGATTAAATAATACCAATAATTTGCTATTTAGGGAGGCAATTGAGATGGGGCCCATCTTAGAAGTAAACGCTTTATTCGGTGGATATCTACCCACCAAACCCGTTCTCCATGAACTGACATTTTCGATCCGTCAAGGTGAAATGATGGGGCTTATTGGACTCAATGGGGCAGGCAAAAGCACCACGATCAAAAATATCCTCGGCCTGCTTCAACCGCAAAAAGGATCTATTCGAATTAACGGCCTCACACTAGCCGAAAGTCCAATTCCATATCGCGCAACTTACGCTTATGTTCCCGAAAGTCCGGAGCTATACGAAGAGCTTACGATTCGCGAACACCTTGAATTAACCGCCATGGCTTATGGCATTTCCAAAGAGGACTTCACCGTTCGCTCCGAGTCCCTTTTAGAGCAATTTCAAATGAAAGACAAGCTGAACAGCTTCGCCAGTCATTTATCCAAAGGGATGAAACAGAAGGTCATGATCATGAATGCTTTTCTCATCGAGCCCTCTTTATATATTATCGATGAGCCCTTCCTTGGGCTCGACCCTTTAGCTATTCGTTCGCTGCTCGAATTAATGGTCAACATGAAGCAAAAAGGCGCTTCATTTCTCATTTCCTCGCATATTTTGTCTACTATTGAAAAATATTGTGATAACTATGTCGTCCTGCACAAAGGACACATGGTCGCTCAGGGAGATCTCGTCGAATTACGCAAACAAACAGCGCTTCCCCAGGCGTCATTGGACGACATTTTCTACAAGCTTGTTCAAGGAGATCTGCGATGAGCCATCCCACTACTACACCTGCATTAAACACACGTGCATTATGGCAGCAGCGATTTCAACATTATATGAAGGAATCCATGGGCTACTGGCAATATGCGGCCCGCAGTAACTTCATTGGCTTCTTGTTGTTTCTTGTCATCGTTTCTTCCTATTATTATGCAAAAACATTACAGCGCCTTCCGACAGATTATCCGTATCTGTGGATCGTCTTGCTCGTACTTGTGCCCTTCCTCACTTCAAGCCCCATCCGCACGTTAACGCGCAGTGCCGATCGGATGTTTCTATTACGCATTGAGCATGAGATGGGCGCCTACTTTCGGAGCAGCTTCATCTATAGCTTATCTATGCAAGGGCTCTGGCTGCTGCTAGGCTGGGTTGCCGTCATGCCGCTCTACCGGCATTGTCTCGGGTCCGATGCACAGCCCATTTTACTCATGTTCGCCCTATTACTTCTATTAAAAGTAGCGAACCTATTCGCTAGCTGGCAAGAAGGAAGATTTGCTGCCGAGCGAACGAGATTGCTCTCTGTTATTTTCCGATGGGCGTCTTCCATCCTACTGATCACACTGCAGTTTCACTACAGTGTCTTATGGGCTAGTCTGGCTGCATTAGGTCTTCTGTTCATTTGGCTAATCGCATTCCGCTCCGCAACTAGGTATGTCATTGGGTGGGACTACCTCATTGCCAAGGAGAAACAGCAGCAAGCCAGGTTATATGGCTTCTTCAACTGGTTTGTAGATGTGCCGCAGCTGCCAACACGAATAGCCCGCCGAGGTTGGATCAGCGGGCTTACCCGCATCATTCCTTTTCGACAGGATTCGGCGTTTCTCTATTTATATATGAAAACATTACTGCGAACCGAATTGTTCGCAATCTTTATGCGACTAACGTTGATTGGTGTACTAGCGATTGCCGTTTCTGACTCTGTCACCACGCGAAGTGTGATTATGGTCATTGCCCTAGTCATCACACTTGTCCAACTGACGTCACTCGAGCGTGCGCATCGCTATACGTTCTGGCTCAATATGTACCCATTAGAGCCACAGACCAAAGCCAGCTCCCTCGCCTACATCATTTGGTTGACGTTAACGTTGGAACTCGTTATTTTGACGATCCCCTTCATGATTCACACGTCCATTATGTATCTCTCAGTTCCACTGGTCTGCCTCATCTTAATCTCATTCGCATGCGGTGTTGTACTTCGCCGAAGGTTTAAGAAGAACGCCTTACTTGAGGCCGAGTAAACGGATGGCATTCTGCGTTGTAATGTGTGCCAGCTCTTCCAGCGTCATACCACGTATTTCCGCGGCGGTCTCGGCCACCAAGCGAACATAACCCGTTTCGTTGCGCTTGCCGCGGAAAGGATGTGGCGTTAAGTACGGTGCATCCGTTTCGATCAGCAGACGATCAAGCGGAACCTTCGCCAGCACCTCTTTCGGTTGCACGGCATTTTTGAACGTAACAGGGCCTCCGAAGGAAATATGGAAATTCATATCCAGACATTGCTTCGCCGTTTCCCAGCTGCCGGAGAAGCAATGCATAATGCCCCCAACTTCTGCAGCTTTCTCTTCTTTTAAAATCTGCAAAATATCCTGATGGGCATCGCGATTATGAATCACAATCGGCATCCCCAACTTGCGTGCAAGTTGAATTTGCTCACGGAAAACCCGTTGCTGCACATCTTTTGGCGACTTATCCCAGTAATAATCCAGACCGATTTCCCCGATGGCAACGACTTTCTCGTGCGCGCACAAAGACTCAATCCAATCCAGATCGCCAGGCATCATATCAATCGCATCGACCGGGTGCCAACCTACAGTGGAGTAGATGAAATCATATTTCTCCGCTAGCTCAATGGAGCTAGGAATGGTCTCGCGGTTAAAGCCCACATTTACCATACGTGTGACTCCAGCATCCAACGCTCGTTGAATCACTTCCGCCTGATCCTCTTTAAATTGTTCAGCGTTCAAATGTGTATGTGAATCTGTTAGCATGTCTGTTCTCCTCTATATCCTAAATAAGTTGTTATACGTCTATTCTTGCTCCCCTAGCATCTCCCAGATATCGGCATACTCTTCCGAATTCAATCTCTCCAGCAACTCCTCCGGATAGTAAACATGATGTTTCCCCATCTGAAAGCCGCTAATCGACTGCACAATTTCCGAACGATGCGTAATTTCTGTTAAGTTTTCCTTATGATCCAGTAACAGGATCGGTAAATTATCGTCATTTTCGCCGGCTCTGTAGACGTCGTAGGATTGGTTAGAAGGGAAATCGATCTCCATATAATAAATGGGGTCAAACCCAACTTCTTTCAACACATGTTCCAACCGCTGAATGAGCCCATCCTGATTTCCTTCGAAGGTGCTGTATTTGTACAACTTACGATCTAAGAAACGCTTGCACATATCTCTTAGGATATCATCATGCTCTTGGCACCAGAAGGTCAACATCGTCTGCATAACCGATTCATCCAGCAGCAAGTAATCTTCCAGGGAAATTTGATTCTGAATTAGATGAAGAATAGGCTCCACCATGAACCCAAACGTATAGCCCTCTTCATAAAGGTGCTTCGCCCGAGCGAATACCTTGTGCAGAAGAATTTCTGCACTCCGCGTCACAGGGTGGAAATAAACCTGCCAGTACATCTGATAGCGTGACATCAGGTAGTCTTCCACAGCGTGCATACCGCTCTCTTTGACAACAATATGCCCCTTATATGGCCGTATCACGCGAAGAATGCGCTCCAGATCGAACGTGCCATAATTCACCCCTGTGAAGTAAGCATCGCGCAGCAAATAATCCATACGGTCCGCATCCAATTGACTGGATACAAGGCTAACCACAATCTCTTCGCTGTACGATTTACAAATGACACCTGCTACCTTTTTCGGAAAATCAGGTGATACCCGGCTTAACACTTCATTAACCTCTGTGTCTCCAAGGACGATACGGATGGACCAATCCTCGTGTCTCGTGCCGAATGCTTTTTCGATCGAATGTGAAAAGGGACCGTGTCCCAAATCATGCAGCAAGGCTGCACACAGACAGAGCAGCCGCTCCTCTTTCGGCCAATCCTCATAATGGTTGCGTTCGAATTGTGAAATAATTTTCCGTGTCACTTCGTACACACCAAGCGAATGTGAGAACCTACTGTGCTCCGCCCCATGAAAAGTTAAATAGGATGTGCCTAATTGGCGAATCCGGCGCAAACGCTGAAATTCCCTCGTATTGATTAAATCCCAAATCGTGTCATCCTGCACATAAATATATTTGTGGACGGGATCTTTAAAAACCTTCTCTTCCTTCATACGTTGTCTACCTCCCTTAATCCATCTTCAATATTTCGACAATTCCGACATGAACTCCTCTAGAAATGTCGGTTTATGTCGAATTTCAAATTCCAATTTCCTTGCTGCTTACAAACATTTTTCTCAGTACATGTTTAGAGCCTAGCATCGTACAGATTCGTAATATAGTCCTTACATCCCTTATTCTAAGGGATTCTTTCGTTATTCGTGATTTCATATCTATAATTATTTTTAGGAATAATCGCCTGTTTACAGCGAAAATATGGTTGACTATTTTGGGAATCGTTGGTATCATAAGTTTAAAGTAAATGTCGAAACATGACGATCTTGATAAAAAATTGATAAAATCGAAAGGGGTTTTATATATATGATGAAATCTACTGGAATCGTAAGAAAAGTGGACGAACTAGGACGCGTTGTTATTCCGATCGAGCTTCGCCGCACGTTGGGTATTGGTGAGAAAGACGCTTTGGAAATATATGTAGACGGCGAGCGCATCATGTTGAAGAAATATGAGCCAGCTTGTATCTTCTGCGGCAATGCGGAGAACGTATCGTATTTCAAAGGAAAAATTGTTTGCCATATTTGTTTAGCAGAAATGCCAACACCTGTGACAAAATAAGAAAAGTAGTATATAATAGAAGTAGCACTTATCCTATTGGTAATTCTAACCTTTTTCATATCTCCTTTCATCTCTAACTTAGTTGGCTTCGGCCACGGGTTAGAGATCTTTTTTTGTCCTCGTATGATAAAACGATGACAATCCTTGATTTGATAAAGGATTCAGCCCCGTTCGGGGCTTTTTCCTTTTATGGAGATACAATACCTACATCCAAGATGAATTGAGAGACCCTCTCGCTTCGGCCTAGCCCTGCTCTGTCATATTTAACGCTCGAGCAGCGCATTATATACATCGCGCTTAGACAGCCCACGATCCGTTGCGACTAGCTTCAGCGCTTCCTTGCGATCAATCCCGCGGTCCTCGTAGTGGGCGACATGCTCACCGAGCGACTTGGCTTCCCACCAGCCGTCAGCGGCAATCTGTACAGCCGCGTCGGATGCGCCTTCGGCGATGATGCAGTACTCGCCCTGCGGCGGGTTCTGCCCTAAGTGCTCTAGGCACTCTGCAATCGTGCCTCGGACGAACTCCTCGAACCGCTTCGTTAGCTCGCGGGCGAGGCACACCCGGCGCTCCGCCCCCCACACTTCCGCCATGCGGAGAAGTGATTTCTCCACGCGGTGCGGCGACTCATAGAACAGCAGTGTGTCCTGCACATGCTGCAAGCTTTCAAGCAACTTCGTCTGGTCTTTTTTCTCCCTCGGGAGAAAACCGACGAAGGCGAAACGCTCTGTCGGCAAGCCTGATGCAATCAGCGCCGACAGGGCCGCATTCGCGCCGGGGATGGGCACCACCGGCACGCCCTCTTCTACGGCCATCCGCACCAGGTCATAACCTGGGTCGGATATGGCCGGAAGCCCAGCATCGCTGACTAGCGCGATGCTCTGCCCTTCAAGGAGCAAGCGGACCAGTTCGGGGCCGCTTGCTCCTTTGTTGTGTTCGTGGTAGCTGACCAGTCGCGTCGCGACTTCGAAGTGGGTCAGCAGCTTGCGCGTTTGCCGCGTGTCTTCCGCGGCAATCATGCTTACTTCCTTTAGGGTGCGAATCGCACGGAAGGTCATATCTTCTAGGTTGCCGATTGGTGTGGCAACCAGGTATAGCGTCCCTACACCGCTATGATCCTCGCGGTAGCTTTTCTGTATCGTCAAGCTCACTTATATGTCCCTCATCGCTTTGTATTTGTCTTCCTGCATGTCTCATATTACTTTCTTTGCTCTGTACGTTCCTCTTACGAGAACTCCAGCGAACTCCTGCCCCCGTAGTAAATCTCCTTGAGTTCCTGACAGTACTCCTCATTCTCGTTGTAGACAATCAAAGGAGGCAGCGTACGAATCTCCGGCTTCCCATCCTTCATCCCTTCGATCAATACCATCATGGCTTCCTCGCCAGCGCGAGCATGTACATAACGAATTCGCTTGGGTTCGATGCGATACTGCCTCATGAGGCAGCAAATATCGATCAACCGCGTAGCGCGGTGGACCATCGCCACTTTCCCGCCGGCTTTCACGAGCTTAGCACTTGCCGAGATGACATCCTCTAGCGTGCAGTGAATTTCATGGCGTGCTGCTGCGAAGTGAGGATTGCCATTCTGCTCCCCATTTGGCACAGGCAGATAGGGCGGATTCACTGTGACGGCATCGAATTGTCCGTGCCCTAACGTCTTGTGAATCGTTTTCAAATCCCCTTGCACCATATGTAATCGGTCCGATAGATCATTAATTTCAGCGTTACGAACCGCCATATCCGCAAGGCGTTCCTGAATTTCAACGCCCCAGATCTCAGCGCGGGTTCGCGTGGCTAGCAGCAGGGGGACAACGCCATTTCCTGTACAGATATCAATCACACGTCCCTTCGGCGGAACACTGCTAAACCGTCCTAATAGCACGGCATCCATCGAGAAGCTGAATACTTCGTCACTTTGGATAATTTTCAAATCATAGGTTAATAAATCATCGATACGTTCTGTTGGTAATAAAGAAACTTCCTTCATACATGTTTCCTTTCTCTTTGTTGCTTATTATGGAAAAAAACCGTAAGGCATACACCCCTACGGCCAAATCGTCTTATTTATTTAAAAAGGATAAGCAAAACAAACAATCTCCCTCGGTCCGAAGGTGTCCGTAATACACATTGCAAATATGAAATCCTTCATTATATAAGCGGGTTAAATTATCATATCCGGCTCCAGGCAGCTGTACCGGTTCCTCAGCAGGATCCCTCGTTGGCTCCTCCACCACTGTTTCCTCTTGGCGAATGAGTTTGCGAAGCTGCTGATTCTCTATGCTTAATCTTTTATTTTCTTCAATGAGGGTAATAATCCGTTTCTTCAAGGCACCCAACTCGGCATACGTGGTACCCATCCGCTCTTCTATTCCATCTATTTGTCCAAAAATATCTTGTTTATCCACGCTTTCACCTCTAGTGCCATGCATGCTTACTGGCCAGCGCCCCCTTGGATCTTCGATCTTCTACTCTTGTTCAACAACATCATCGAAAGGTAGATCTAGCGCTTTCCCAAGATCAAACAATTGAACCTTTGCGGTACGTTCTTTAATATTTAGACCTAGTACTTTCCCACTGCCAAATGAGGTGATCACTAGACGACCAACCGTCGGCAGCGAATCTTTGGCACTTTCATAGTTATCATGTTCATATTTCAAGCAACACATCAATCTACCGCATAAACCCGATATTTTGGTCGGATTCAGGGAAAGATTCTGGTCCTTGGCCATCTTGATCGATACGGGCTCGAAATCACCTAAGAACGAGGAACAGCATAGAATTCGCCCACACGGACCTATACCACCTAACATCTTCGCTTCATCGCGCACGCCAATTTGACGAAGCTCAATTCTTGTCCGAAAAATGCTCGCTAAATCCTTCACAAGCTCCCGGAAATCGACGCGCCCCTCAGCCGTAAAATAAAAAATAATTTTATTGCGGTCAAAGGTATACTCTACGTCCACAAGCTTCATCTTAAGACTGTGATCTTTAATTTTATCGTGACACGTTTGGAAAGCGTCCTTGGCTGCTTTTTTATTCTCTTCAACCAAATCAGCATCCGTATCATCCGCGATGCGTATCACTTTTTTGAGCGGCAGAACCACATCGTTCTCTTTGACGGTTTTCTTGCCCACGACGACCTTGCCGTATTCGACACCTCGAGCGGTTTCAACGATTACAGCACTTTCTTGCTCAATCGGTAAATCAATGGGGTCGAAATAATATATTTTACCCGCTTTCTTGAAGCGGACGCCAACCACTGAGTACATCTTACACCCCCTGCATCTCCACGAGCATTTTCTCAATAACCAGCTGAGAATTGGCGTTAAAGCGCAGTCGTTTTTGCAAATCTACGGCTTGCTCCATCATACGCACCCAGATTGAGACATCTCGACTTAACGCGAGAGAGCTCATCCAGTCTAGCTGGTCATTATATACAAGCTTATCTCTGCGTTCAAGACGCAACTGCACCATATCTTTAAACCAGAGAATCAATAAGTCGAACAACGTCGATACATGATCCGCAAGTTCTGTTTTCACAATCCGCTGTTGTACGGTAATCATGGAAGTAGGGAAACGTGTGAGCGTCTCCTTCGCTAATTGTAACATTACGGTTCTCATTTCTGCAAACCAATTTGCGCCAATTAAATCTCTTGCTGCTTGCAAACCTGCAGTTACATGTGCCGCAGGCCCAACTAACGCTGCTGGTAAGCCTTCTTCCAGTAAAGTGAGTACCATTTGTTCACGCGCCATTGGCGTAAATTGGATCCACTGTGACCTTGATTGAATTGTAGGTAACAGTGCATTCCCGTTCTCCGTGATCAGAATCGCCACAACGCGTGAGTTGGGCTCCTCTAGAAATTTCAACAAACTATTCGCTGCTTGTACCGTCATTTTCTCTGCATGGTAAAGCACGTAAATTTTCGTTCCTGACGCCGTTGCGCGATAAGCGAACTCCTTTTGCAACTCACGAATCTGCTCAATCTTAATTGAAGCGCCTTCAGGAGAAACCATATGGAGGTCCGGATGATTACCATGTTCCACCTTTCGGCATTCCAAACATTCCCCGCATGCGTCATCAATCCCATTCTGACAATAGATCGCTTTGGCCAGCGCCAACGCCATTTCGGAACGGCCCGTCCCAACAGGACCACTAAAAATATACGCATGCGAAAGCCTATCTTGACGCAGTCCATTCTGCAAGAGCCGCTTCGCTGCTGCTTGCCCCGGTATAGCTTGGAAGGACATTTATCTTCGCTCCCTAAAATAACAAGTTAATCAACATGCCCCGGATTTCTCCGATGCGCTGCAAAATTTCGATCCGCCCCTGCTCATTCTCCAACAATTCATCGGCCATGGCGAGAAGTTCTTGATCGATTTCTTCCAAAAGCTTATATCGCTTCGAACGGCCGCGACGATCCCAGCCCTTCGTATCTCTCAAATTGACCCCACGACGAGCGGTTTCCTCCAAAAACTGACGTATCAGCAGCTTATACTGGAGCAAGTCTCTCACGGTCATGCCCCTCGACAAGCGATCGCCTTGAACCGTGATTTGCTGCACCATTTTGGATAACTGTTCATGGGTGTACTTCTCATCTTGCTGCTGCATAATGTCAGAGAAGTTCCGCGGTGCCATTTGCGGCGACGGAACGTTCTCGTTCACTTTCATATTCTTACCGATGGGCTGCAGCCCCGGATTAATTTTCAAGACGCATCCATCCTTGTGTACATCTGATTATCTTTAGAAATGCTCGAATCGCTCAACTGGCAATACGAAAACCGCTGCCCCACCCACTTGTACTTCCACTGGAAATGGAATATACGAGTCCGTCGTTCCTCCCATTGGAGAAACGGGTGTCACAAGCTGTTCGCGAATCTTACAATTAGCTCGAATCACCTGCATCACCTCTTGCACTCGGTCATCTTCCGTACCAATCATAAAGGTTGTATTCCCCGCACGCAAAAATCCCCCGGTACTCGCCAGCTTCGTGGCCCGAAACCCTTCCTTAATTAAAGCGTTGGAGAGACGGTTACTATCTTTATCCTGTACAACGGCTACGACTAGTTTCATGGGTGATGCCTCCTTTTATTATAAACTAATAATGGATTTTCCGCTTTAGACGGAAATATGTTCCTCAAGCAACTGTTGACAGTCTTGCCAGATGTCTTCTGCAATTTGATCAACACTCCGATTCGCATCAATGACTAGCACGCGCTCGGGATGATCTGCAGCAATTTGATGGAAGCCCGCTCGTACTCTGCTATGATAGGCCACATTTTTCTGCTCAATGCGATCCAACTGTTGCGTACTATCACCAGTACCCGCGCGTTGATTCAACCGCTCTAAGCTCACTTCCACAGGTACATCCATGATGTACGTCCGTGTTGCTTGCAGCCCTGAGCTCGCAAATTTCGAAATACTCTTCACCATCTCTATATCTACACCAAGGCCATAAGACTGATAAGCCACGCTGGCATCAATAAAGCGATCGCAAAGTACAATTCGTCCTGCTTGCAAAGCTGGTAGAATCAATTCGTGAACATGCTGTGCGCGAGATGCCGCGTATAGCAAAACCTCCGCTTGATCCACCATTTCCTCATTGGCAGGGTCGAGGATGATACTGCGAATTTTGTCGCTGATCCCCGTACCGCCAGGTTCTCTTGTGACGAGCACGTCATGTCCTAGTTTTTGTAGCTCTTGCGCTACTTTCTTAAGCTGTGTTGTTTTTCCAGCGCCATCCGGCCCTTCAAACGTAATAAATATGCCGTTCACATATGCCTCCTGCTTACTGCCTCACGAAATCATTCGTGATCTGTGTATATAGTTAATTTGTTCGTCTGTCCAAAATGAGTGCCTTGAAACTTAATCCCCTGCGTTGCTAAGTAAACAAGTGCTTGGGCAACGGAATCCGTGATGACTTCTCCTGGATATAAGTAAGGAATACCCGGCGGATACGGGATTACCATATCACCTGAACGTTTCCCAATCGCTTCCTTAACATTAACCGTTGTGGTCGCTGCTTGAAACACAGCACTTCGATCAAAGCCTATTGGTGAAGAGATGGGTACGTAGGTGGGTAATTTAATTATATTCGAGATAGGCGTATGTAGTTCCTGCTTCTGATGCGTGATGTCCAAACAAATGTTATGTAAAACTTGAAGAACTCGGTGCATATCTGCTCTTGAACTAGCAGGAGTAAAAACAAGCAGAACCAGATAGCCATCCGTCATTTCGACGAAACATCCTTGCTCCTCCAGCCTCTCTTTTAACTTCGTCCCTGAGATCTTATAGGAAGGATCATAAATGGCGACTTTGAATGGATCAGCATTGGAATAGTTATCCCCGAGGCTGGCTTGAAGAGATTGACGCGGATAATAATCCAATACCGGCAGCTCCTCTAACCCTAGCTTAAATTCATTTACAAGTCTAAGCCCCTCATCTAACCAGATTTGACCCTCCGTATGCATTCGCTTTCTCGCCAGATCTAAAGAAGCCATAATGGGATAGGATGGGCTTGAGCTTTGAAGCATCGCCAACATTTGTTTGATGGCTTTCCGATTAATCCGCGGCCCTTGTACATGCAGCATAGCCCCCATCGTCATCGCAGTCAGCATCTTATGCGTGGACTGTACAACAGCGTCTGCCCCTTGCGATAAGGCCGATGCGGGTACTAGGTCGTGGAAGCCGAAATGCGCGCCATGCGCCTCATCGACGAGTAGAAGCATCCCATGATCGTGCATGAGATCTGCAAAAGGCTTAAGATGAACGCCCACTCCGTAGTAATTGGGATTTGTCAGAAATAAAGCCTTCGCTGCTGGGTATTGTTGTAACGCTTGCTTAACATCTTCTATTTGTAGACCTGTCGCTACACCTGTCTCGGGATCCACACCTGGTGCAATGAATACCGCTTGCGCACCTGCTAGCATGAGCCCATTGATTACGGACTTATGTACATTCCTTTGGACAAGAATAACCTCATCCTTTTGACAAACAGCTCCGATCATGGCTATATTACCAACCGTACTTCCGCCGATTAGAAAATAGGTTTCCTCAGCTCCGAAACAATCCGCGGCAAGCTGCTCCGCTTCCCAAATAACACCTTCTGCATGATGTAAATCATCTAGTCCTGTAATTTCTGTATAATCAATGGACATAACCGATTCTAGATATTCTTTACCCTCTTCTAATACACCCTGCCCTGACTTATGCCCAGGTACATGCAGACTTACGGTATGGCGAGCTTTGTGGGCTATCATGGCCTCGTATAGGGGAGCTCGCATTTTATCTATATGTTGACTGCACACTCGGTTCAAACTCCTTGAGCTTCATGAGCTTCGAATTTTCATTTTACCTTTATATAGTAGTGGATTCATGCTAAAAAAACAAAAAAAGCTTCTTAAAAAGAAGCTTCTCCTCTTAATTCATATACAAACTGGTATTTCCCAAGTACATGGCTTTTTTCATCTGATTTACAAAAAACGGATACTTCTGGTCGTTCACGTTCGTTTTCACGATCTCACTACTGCAATCATCACAAATAAATGCCGTAACAATATAAATGCCGCCAAGTTTTTGTTGCTCGCAAATCATACATAGTCCAAACCGATTCTCCTCCATAGGATCCCCCCAAAGATCGTTTACGACTAGTATATCCGATTCTCAACTCTCCTAAACTAGCTAAACACTCATCTTTTGGAAGGCAAATGCCGATAATAATTGAATAAAACGTTACCGCGTCGCGGAGGTCTATCGATGTCGATCCAACAAGAATCCAACTTATCCAAACAGTCTACGATTTATAGTTATACGTTGATGAAGCGTTATTATCATTCCTTGTACAAAATAGTGCTCTACTATATGACACTCGTTCTGGTAGTCTTCTACAAATTTGATCCCTCTCATTGGCTGCCACTCTTAGTAAGCTTTCCACTCATTCTTATTTTCCATACGCTGCTTATCCGCGCTTACTTTCATTTCACGATTGGCATGGCGATGCGGGGATGGTCTTACCGGTGGGGCATTTTCTGGGCTGGTTTCTTACCAGAAGGCCATGCTTCTGTCCGTCTCGTGACCAAAGTGCAGCTTCACCTGTTTTTCATCGGATTAGCACTAATCTTGATCTTGTACCCGTGGATCCCTCGTACTTGGCTGATCCACCTCACGATCTTTCATTGTTGGATGATTCTGCCGCGGTTATGGATGCTGCTCCGTTTTCAGCCTTACCGCAAAGCAGGCCTGGTGAAAATAACGAGCAAGGAAACTTCTTGTTACATCCAGTAAGTAACCCTGGTCCAATAATGAAACAGAAAGCCCCAACTTACGAACGAACAAGCGATATTCTCGCCTAATCGTAAGTTGGGGCTTTCTCGCGTTGGATTCTACACGCGTTTCATACAAAGATAGAAAAAGAGCCTTACCTGGTATTATCCAAGTAAAGCTCTTTAGCTGAGATTCTTTTGGCTTCACCAAAAGATCTCCATGTGCTTGGCAACGTTCTACTCTCCCAGAACCCTGCGGTTCAAGTACCATCGACGCTGGAGGGCTTAACGGTCGTGTTCGAGA
>NZ_LYPC01000023.1:32614-111179 GCF_001700435.1 Paenibacillus pectinilyticus | reverse complement strand
TGAATTAGCGAAATTCTGCGGTGTAGTTCCGCTCACTTGTGCAGTGATCCCCACCTTCACGCTAGCTCCCGTTGTTGTAAATGTTGGCACTAACGCCGCTACATTCGTCCCATATGGCACGGTCAATGCTATGGTCTTGTCCGTCTCGTTAACTGTTCCCGTTACCACTGGATTCAATCCCGCGAAACCAAATGCTGTGATGGCCTTGGCATCGTTCGCTGCAACCGTCACTGTCACCGTGTAGTCTTGTGTCGAATTGTCCGCCGCTACAACGGTATATGTTATTTGATTAGTGAAATTCTGCGGTGTTATTCCGCTCAATTGTTCAGTACTTCCCACCTTCACACTAGCTCCCGTTGTTGTAAACGTTGGCACTAGCGTCGCTACATCCGTTCCATATGGCACGGTCAACGCGATGGCTTTATTCAATTCGTCAATTGTGACCACTGGGCTCAATCCCGCGAAACCAAATGCTGTGATGGCCTTCGCATCGTTCGCTGCAACCGTCACTGTCACTGTGTAGTCTTGTGTCGTGTTATCTTCCGCTACAACAGTATACCTTACTGGATCTGTTACTGAATTAGTGAAATTCTGCGGTGTTATTCCGCTCTCTTGTGCAGTGCCTCCCACCGTCACGCTAACTCCCGTTGTTGTAAACGTTGGCACTAGCGTCGTTACATCTGTTCCATATGGCACGGTCAACGCAATGGCCTTATTCAATTCGTCAATTGTGACCGCTGGGCTCAATCCCGCGAAACCAAATGCTGTAATGGCCTTCGCATCGTTCGCTGCCACCGTCACTGTCACTGTGTAGTCTTGTGTCGTGTTATCTTCCGCTACAACCGTGTACGTTACTGGACTTGTTACTGAATTAGTGAAATTCTGCGGTGTTATTCCGCTCTCTTGTGCAGTGCCTCCCACCGTCACGCTAGCTCCCGTTGTTGTAAAAGTAGGCACTAAGGCTCTTACATCCGTTCCATATGGTACGGTCAACGCGATGGCCTTATTCAATTCATCAATTGTGACCACTGGGCTCAATCCCGCAAAACCAAATGCTGTGATAGCCTTCGCAGAGTTCGCTGCAACCGCTACGGTCACCGTGTAGTCTTGAGTCGTGTTATCTTCCGCTACAACCGTGTACATTACTGGATGAGTGAAATCCTGCGGTGTTGTTCCACTCTCTTGTAGAGTGCTTCCTACCTTCACGCTGGCTCCCGATGTTGTAAACGTTGGGACTAGTGTCGTTACATCTGTTCCGTATGGCACAGTCAATGCAATTGTCCCGTCCAAATCGTTAACCGTTCCCGTTACCGCTGGGTGCAATCCAACAAAATTAAATGCTGTAATGGCTTTTGCCGTACTCAGTGTCTGAACATGAACCGCTCCGCTTTGTACTGATGTGCCAGCGAGATTAAAGGCGCTCACCGTATATGTATACGCGGTGTTCGGCGTCAGTCCGTTAACCATATAGGTGGCGCTAGTCGCGGTAGCAATCGCCGTATTCCCACCATTCTCGTAGATGTTGTAGCCGGTTGCCCCAGTTATGGCATTCCACGATAATGTAGTTGATGTGGACGTCGTGCTGCTAGATTGCAGGTTATCAGGCGCTCCTGGAGAGACAAACTTTTCTAAACCACTATAATAGCCCCCTGCGTATAGCTCATTATTTACATTGAGCAAGGTATTCACACTGTACTGAGAGCCACTTAGCTGTGTCCACGTCCCGTTAGTAAATGCCCATACATCTTGGCCGGTTTGTAACGTTCCGGCATAAAGCGTGCCGTTTACTTCTGCCATGGAACTCACGTAGGATGGTGAGCTGTCCATCGGCAACCATGTGTCATTACTGTACGACCATACACCGTTGGCGGTCTGCGTCCCCGCATACAAGGTACCATTTACTTTGAGCAAGGAATTCACGTTGTTCGGTGAATCATTCATCTGTGTCCATGTACCGCTACTGTACATCCAAACATCTTCGCTGCCAGTCTGCGTCCCCGCATACAACGTGCCATTCACATTGAGCAAGGCAGTCACGTAGGTCGGCGAGTCTGTCATCTGCATCCATGTCCCGCCACTGTACATCCATACGCCGTTGCTGTTCGCCGTTCCCGCATACAACGTACCATTTACATTAAGTAAGGCATACACGTAGTTCGGCGAGTTGGTCATCGGTGTCCATGTCCCGCCACTATACATCCATACAGCGTTGCTACCGGCCTGCGTACCCGCATATAGCGTGCCATTCACCTCGGCTAAAGCGTACACACGACTCGGCGAGCCTATCATCTTCGTCCAAGTCCCGCTATTGTACATCCATACGTCGTTGCTGCCAGTCTGTGTCCCCGCATACAACGTACCGTTTACATTAAGCGTGGTTTGGACTTTGCTCGGCATTCCGCCCATCTGCAGCCAATTTCCGTTACTGTACACCCACATAGCATTGCTGCCAGAATTAGTGCCTGCATACCAGGTACCGTTTACATCAACCATAGTTCTCACATAGCCCGGCGAACCTGTCATCTTCGCCCACGTCCCGCTGCTGTATGACCATGTGCCGTTCCCATAGTCCTCTGCCCCAACAAACAACGTGCCGTTTACATCGACTAAGGTATCCACTCGAGCTGGCGAACCCGTCATCTGCGACCACGTCCCGTTACTGTATGTCCAAACGTCATTGCTCCCGTTCTGCGCCCCGGCATACAACGTACCGTTTACATACGCCAAGGCATACACTTTACTCGGCGAATCACTCATCTGCGCGCACGTCCCGCTACTGCACATCCATATATCAGGTCTATCATTAATCACCGACCCCGCATACAAGGTACCGTTGACATTAACCATAGAATACACATAGCTCGGTGAGTCACTCACCGTCGTCCACGTCGTTCCATCGTACGACTTTATAGCATTGCCTTCACCTTGAAACCCCGCATACAAAGTACCGTTCACATTAATCAAAGAAGACACAAAGCTCGGCGAGCCCACCACCTGCGTCCACGTCGTTCCATCGTACGACCAGACGTCGCTGCTGCCGTTATAAACCCCTGCATACAGCGTGCCGTTTACATTTGCCAGAGAAAACACGCGACCCGGCGAACCGATTAGCTGCGTCCACTCCCCATTACTGTACGTCCATACGTCATTGCTGCCATTAGCCGTACCCACATATAACTTACCGTTTACATTGACTGAGGCATTCACGCTTGAAGGTTGCAAGGTCTGCCCCACCGATGTCCACGTTGGCGAAGTCGCATGGGCAGCCTTGCCTGCCCCCATGAAGGGGATGAGCATTAAGGCGAGTAGAAATGCCAGAACAATCCTCCCTAATCGGGAAGACCACATCTTAAGTCCTGATATAGATAGCTTCATAATTTCGTATACACCTCTTCATTTATCATTATGATTGCAACCGACGATGCAGCGATACAAGATTACTTGAGCCGACAAATAACGATATTTCCCTGGCCGCGCTTGTCGATTATTGCCACTTTCCCTCTCATTCTATGACTTTCGTCCCAACAAAAAAATCCCCCATCCAAGGGGGATAGAGGGTAATAAAATGGGGGATATACACGATTCCAAAATGTATTGTATAATTATGATTTCCTTCAATTGCGATAACTGCTCTACAACCATTGGAGTTCTTTTCCTTGCTTCAATGCCTGTTCCCTGCTGTTCACATGAAGTTTTCTATACATACTTTTCAGATGACTCTTGACCGTTTCGGCAGTGATTTGAAGCTGTTCGGCGATTTGTTTATTCGAGAGCCCCATATCAATCATCTTTAATATTTTCAATTCCTGTTTCGTGATCAGGGCACCCGAGCTTCCAGTCTCATTCATAGAATCCGATATTAGCAGAAGTAATTCCCTGGCGTAACGCGTGCTCGCAGTCTTACGGTTAGCGCCCGTCTGCCTTTGCCGGATATATTCACGCAACAGCTCAGCCATCTTGGCCCCTTCATCCACGAAACTTCGGATGTATTTCCCCGGTTCCGCCGATTGGAGTGCCGCCTCCAGCTTCATTACAGCGTTCGTCATATCTCCTTTTTGATAAAAAGCCATGCTTTGCAGGATGGTCACCTTAACCTTATCCCAGATCCGATCAGCCTTATCGACAAGCTGGTACAATTGTTCCAGCAGGTGCAAAGCGTCATCAACTTCCCCCTGTTCCATAAGCGCATTTGCCAAAATAAGATATTCTTTGATCGGACCGGGCGGGATCGTATCGGTATGCTTGATGCCGCAAGTTTGAAGCCACCGCTCATCGAAAGAACCGTTCGCAAGCGACAAATTTGCCTTCTCCGCCTCTATCCGTCTCATAAACATTCTTTTATCCACGGAATCGATCTTAGGTTTGACCCACTCCAGCCATTCAAAAGCTTTGGCCGAATCTCCTTTGGCCTGACAGATGCGCGCAGCATTAATAGAAGCACTTAACAGAATAAGGGCATAGGGCTGCATGCACGTCGACCTCAGTACCCTCTCCGCATAAACTTCAGCCTCTTCCAAGCGGTTCCATTCATATAACAGCAAACTGTACGTATTGTAGAAAAAACCGACGTAGGGGTAATTGTCTCTAGCTTCCCATACCTTGATCCATTTATAAAAGAATCTCTCCGCATCGTGTAAATCATTGAAAAAGCTCAATAATGTGTCGAAATACATCGAATACGAATTCGCTTCAATCATCTGGACGTAGCTGCCCTCCGGTGTATGGCGATCAAAAACCTCAAAATATTCATTAGCCCGCCGAAAGTCTCTCCGGTAAAAAGAAACAGCAGCGGACAAAAAATGAACATTTCCTGCGTAAGGTTTCCATTCCTGATCCGATAGCTTGTCCTCCATTAGGCGAAGTCTTGCTTGTGCCAACTCCAATTCATTGGTTTCTACCATCACTTTGACATAAAGAAACTGAATGCCCGGCTTTCCAGTAAAACAGGTCTCCGGGAGCTCGCGCAACCATCGATAAAGCACCCCTCTCTTCACATGAAGATTTTGCAGATGCTTTTCGATCATTGTGCTTGCTTCATGATGTTGCCCGTCCATAAACAGTTGCTCTACCGCTTCTTCTAAAAATCCGTGCTCCTCCAGCCAACGAGCTGCCTTGACATGCAATTCCTTCGATTGTCCCGCATACCTCTGCCGGAAAAGCCTCCGTAAAAACTCGGAAAATAAATGATGATAGCGATACCATTCCCGCTGATCATCCAATGAAACAATGAACAGATTATGCTGTTCAAGCATTTCCAACAGCTCTTGACAATTCGTTCTTCCGGTAACTGTCTCGCACAACGGGCCGTTTATCCTATCTACGATCGAAGTTTCCAATAGAAAGGACTGAATCTCGCTCGACTGGAGACTAAAAACCTCCTGAAACAGATAATCGGATATGCTGCGGTGTTGCCCGCTAAAGCCGCGGATAAAATCCGAATAATTGCCACTTCTTTGCAGCGATATAGCCGCAAGATACAGTCCGCTGATCCATCCCTCCGTGCGGTTGACTAGATCAGCTATCTTGTCTCCCGACAGTGGCAAACCCATGCACTCCTGAAAGTAACGAACTCCCTCCGCAAGTTGAAATCGCAGCTCCTGAATCGTGATTTTCACCATTTGGCCTGTTGTCTGCAGCCTTGCCGTAGGAAAGGGCATTTCAGCCCTGCTTGTTACATAGAGGTGGATGTGAGTGGGCAAATAGCCAAGGAAATAAGCCACCGAAGCATGAATGGAGGCATGATCAATCGCGTGATAATCATCCCAAACCAAGACCAATTCATCCGAGTGATTCTCAAGCTCGCAAATCATGGCTGATATGAATGACTCGAACGCTCCCGATTTTAAGGAAGACAAATAGGGGGTGACCGTTTCTGCAAATTGGGGAATCTTACTATTGATTGCAGCGATCGTATAGCTCCAAAACTCAATCAGATCATTATCTTGAGGGCCCAAGGAAATCCATACGGCAGGTATGACGGACTGCTGCAGCCACTGACTCAAAGCTGTTGTTTTGCCGTACCCTCCGGGAGCCGTTAAGGATGTAAGTTTGCTCTTTAATCCTTTATTTAATAGCACGTTGATCGCCGCTCGCTCAACAAGGTCATCGCGCCGCGTTTGCGGGATATGAAGTTTGGTACTCAGAATCATCATAGGCACCTCGGATTTGGCTGTTTTTATCTATTTCTTATTATATCTAATTCAAATCAATGGTGGCACTATCAAGTTATTCCCCCGCTTTCGAAATTGAAGTGTTCGTCTATGAATTCTGCAAACTAATCCTCAAATCCTGTTAATTACGACTATGATTCAGCTCTACTTTCATGCACAAAAGAAATAGCTTACTCGGCACTCTACTCCGTTCTATTTCTATTAGAGGCTAGGGCATTCTAGTTATTCACCCACACCGAACCTTTTGGTTTCACATATGTTGTGAGGGTACAAACCATATGGATTGAGGAAGTGATATCTATGCCCGGGCTTCTACGCACAGTCAACGGAACGACCACCCTTTTTGCAACAGCTAGCATCAAATCCAAGCAAGAAGGCATCTTAAGTGCGAACATCGAATTGGTTTTAAACCCCCGTCGAGGTGTCTCCGACATTTTACTAAACATCACACAGAATGCATGTAACTTCGTAACGTTCAAAATACAATCTCTGAATCGCACATCCAGCAGAATCACTGCTTCTTTTGGTAAACAAGTGCACGGCGCCTCCAGTGCCAACATCATACTCCATGAGAAAAACAATCATATCACTGCTAGAGGATTCATTAATAAGAAAGCAATCGTTCCCGTTAAACTTGAAAGCGGTTGTCAATGTGGCTGCTCGTGTTCTTGCACGCGTACCAAAAAAATAAGATTCAAAGATGGCACGACATTGAGGATCAGCATCGATAAATCGCTCCAACTTGCCCTTAAACGACTATTTATTAAACTTGAGCGTGTATTAAAAAAACTAATTCCGCGTGGACGCAAAAGCGCGACCGCTGATCCCGCATGCAATGCGAATTGCATTCGAATTGGGAACGCTTGCAAATCTGCATGCGGTATCTTTGCTGCCTTGTGCACGCCAATATGTTTGAGCGCGCAGGCGGTTTGTCTCATTAGTTGTTTGCCGACATAGTTCTTGCCAGCTCCGACAGAGTAATATGAAATAAAAGAGAAGTTCTATTCAAAGAAGCCACTCCATTGGCAGGAGTGGCTTTATCTTTATATCATGTGGTTTCTAAATAAGATATCTCTCCGCAGGAATCAAAACTCCACCCTGCGGGTGATGAACACCTTGATAGCTAGAAGGTAATGTCGGATCTCCATCGACGTATTCAGGCAGCTGTGGGTAGGGGTAGATAGGTCTCTGAAAACTAACCCCATTCGGAGCAAAACTATCCTTGAACGCTGTCGCAATAATTTTCTCCGGTGCTATTCCATGCTCCACCCATGCAACTAAAGCAGATAAAACATCATGTTCACGATCTTGCTGAACGTATGGAGAGCCTCCAAGCCCAATATCATTTAGCCCCGGTCCACCTCCACAATGCCCCATCCCTGGCACAAGGAAAAATCTGAAAAAACTTTGCGTCTGGGAGAGTCCCCCCTGATCTTCAATAACTCGATCATAGTAATGTAGCGCATCCTGATAAGGGACGAGAGGATCAGACATCCCCGTGTACATCAATATTTTCCCACCAAGTTCTTTCATCTCGCTTAAATCTGGATTATTCGCATTTAGTAACGGAGCCAGTCTGTCATTCAATGTATCCAAATCTCGGTCAAAATCAAATTTCGTATAATCAAAGTCAGCGCCAAATGCCCATTTAAACAAATACAACAACGACGACACTAGCTCAGGATCTTGTTGGATACCTATCCCACCTGGAATACTCTCGCTTCCATAGGGGAGTGGTGTATATATCCGTTCTCCCGTTCTTGGATTGGTGGGTCCCGCATAAATCTGCTTCAGTCCGGACAATTGTTCACTTGTGAGACCCTTGTTGTTATCCGTCGCATTTCTAGTAGGAATCGTATCCGGATCGAAATCGCATCTCCTCGGATCGGTTAAGAAGTTATCTTCCGAAGCGCCGCCATCATTTCCCTGCCATTGATCGATCACAGTTTGTGTTACTAATTTTAGTTGTTCTTCCGACAACATCGCGCCTGATGATTGATTCATTGCTTTCAAATTCCAAAGAAATCCCGTATGCAAGTGAGTGCGATTGTTAGCAGGAGCACCTGCGATGATGCCATTATAATCAGACGGATAACGTTGTGCTTCCATTAACGCTTGTTGGCCACCTGTTGAACAGCCGATGAAATAAGCGTATTTGGCCGATTTTTTATAAAATAATGCCACGATTTCCTTCGCAACTACTGTCATCTCGTGTGTTGCACGATGGCCGAAATCCGCCCATCGTTCGGGTTGACCAACGGCAGAATCCGCATTAGGTGACGTGCCTAGATCCGTGTTAGCCGTTGCATAGCCTCGCCGTATCCCAAATGCAAGTGGAGCATAGGAGATGGAACCAGCACCGCCGCCATTACCCGTGCCGAGAAAGTTACCGTTCCAATTCTCTTCAGGCAGCCAAATCTCTACTTGGATGTTCGATTGAGGAGTTGGCTTCAGATTGACCGCAATGCGGCAAAATGCGGGTAAGTCGCTGATCATTTTACCGTCGGGCAGAGAAAAACTTCCATGCAGTACCATTTCGGCGCATGTGATAGTGCCGCCTCGTATCTCGGCATTTTTAAAAACCTCTTCCCATAATTCCAATAAAATCATCTCCTATTTCCATATTTAACTGAACTTTCTTGCCATTACTTTTATCAAAAGAGTTTCTAATTCGGGCAAGTGTACGGTTTACGGCAGAAGTGTACCTATTCAGGCCCAGAATTGTTCCTATATAATCGGACGTGTGTAAGACCGGTAACGCTTACATAATGATATCAGTTCAACGACAAAGGAGACAAGTGAAGATGAAAAGCAGATTGCAACGCCAAAGGAAGCTATGGCTGGGTTTGTTGCTCGCCATCGTTGTCATCGCTCAGATCGGCTACGTCCCGTCTGGCAAAGGCACAGTTATGGCTGCTGACAATGGTTTGGCACAGAAACCTTATATGGGCTGGAGCAGTTACAGTATGCAGGTCTACGACGGTCCATCCGGCAATTGGATTTCCGAAGCCAAGATTAAGAAGATGTCTGACGCTATGCATGAAAAACTGCAGGCACATGGATTCAAATATATCAATATCGATGCGGGCTGGAACGGCAGCATGGACGAGTACGGCAGACCGGTACCCAGCACGACGCTTTATCCAGGAGGTTTCCAGAATCTCGTCGACTATATCCATGGAAACGGGCAGAAAGTTGGCATCTATCTCATCCCAGGCGTCTCGCCGGATGCAGTAGCCCAAAACTTGCCGATTTATAACGCACCTGGCTGTACAATCGGTGATATTGTTGTTAAGCCTTATAAGTATGCAGATTACTGGAATATCGGCTACAAAATCGATTTCAGCAATCCGTGTGCCCAAAAATATATTGATTCGGTTGCAGATATCATTGCCTCTTGGGGTATCGATTTCGTCAAATTCGATAGCGTAACGCCCGGTTCCGGGCATAACGACGTCAGTATCGATGCGCGTGACGATGTCAAAGCCTGGTCAACAGCACTGAGCAGACATCACATTTGGTATGAGCTGTCCTGGGCGCTGGATCACAATTACGTGGATTATTGGAAACAATATGCGAACGGCTGGCGGGTCGATTGGGATGTAGAATCCTATGACCCTGAAGTCGGTATGACGCAATGGGCCAATATTGCGCGATTATTTCCCGACGCTGCTCTGTGGTGGCGCGATGCTGGACCTGGAGGATGGAATGATTTCGACTCCTTGAATGTCGGCAACGGTTCTACCTCTGGTTTGACCAAGGACGAAAGACAAACAGCAGCCACATTATGGGCCGCTTCATCCGCTCAGTTCTATACAGGCGACGACCTGTCGAACCTCGACGCTTACGGTCTTGACTTACTGACGAACGACGAAGTCATCGCTGTCAATCAAGCCGGACGCCCTGTACATCCGGTATCCACGTCGACGAATCAGCAAGTTTGGTATGCCAATAATGGTGACGGAACCTATACAGTTGCTCTTTTCAATCTGGGCAACAAAGCAGCTCCGATTACCGTTAACTGGAGCGACATCGGTCTGAGCGGCACTGCCTCTGTACGCGACCTATGGAGCCATACTGAACTAGGCACTTACACGTCTGGTTATGGTCCAGTTTCCTTGGAGCCGCACGCTTCGCGTTTATTCAAAGTAACGGCGCTTAAAGGCAGCTCTGTTGTCAACGACGATGACACAGGCATGAGATACACAGGCACATGGACACGCAACGGCGGTAAAGAACTAGCTCGCGATGCCCAAGACTTATCAATTGCAATTGCGGACTCCGCTCCCGCTCCTGTCGGTCTGAGTGGAAATAATATGCCAACGCAAGACAATGCAGGTGGCACTACGGTCTCTCACGCCGTCTATATTAACGATACGGATCCGTCTATCCAATATTCGAACAAATGGGGATATAGTGGCGGAAGATCTTATGGTGACTACCAAGGTGACGTGCATTATGGCGAGTCTGAAAATGGCACAGAGCCAGAGTTCAGCTACGCTTTCACGGGAACCGGCATTGAGCTGTTCTCGGAACAGGGTACTTCCAATGGACGTATGGACATTTATATTGATGGGCAGCTGAAAGACACGGTAGACGCTGAAGGTCCTCAGCAGTCAGGTCAATATTCCGTCTATCGTATCGCCGATCTTCCGCAGGGAGCGCACACGTTGCGAGCGGTAAGAAACGGCTCCGGTCAATACTATTTCATTCTGGATGCTTTAAAGGTGACGACCGAAACGCTGGTTGGCCAACCTTCTGCGAACAGCTTTGACAAAGATCAACCTGCTGACATCACGACGAGTCTTCCCCTTGGTGCTAGCTCGCTGACAGGCATTAAAAACGGCACAACGTCGTTGCAGCCAACTACAGATTACACAATAAGCGGCGGCAATGTGGTAACGATTCGAAAAGAATACCTGTTACAACAGCCTTCGGGAAGCCCGGTTCAGCTAAACTTCGCCTTTGCTGGCGGTGACACGCAATCCTTGTCCATCGCAGTTACTGGCACGTCGCTCAATCCTTCAACTGCCGTCTTTGACAAGAAAACATCCGCACAAGCGGACGTCACGGCAACACTAACACTTGGCAGCAGCAACAGTCTGACAGGCATCATGAACGGCTCAGTCAGCTTGACGCCTGAACAGGACTACACGATTACAAACGGTGTTGTGAAAATTTTGAAGTCCTATTTGACCCAACAGCCTATTGGATTGACGAATTTGACCTTCACCTTCAGTTCCGGAAACCCGCGAACGTTAGCCATAACCATCAGTAATTCAGCATCTCCTGGCAGATTCACTTACATCAACGATGACAACCCGGAAATTCACTACACGGGTGCTTGGAACCGCAGTACTAACCGCCCTATTAACGATTACGGCAAAGACGTCCATTATGTTGAGCAAAACAATGACTATTTCACCTATACATTCAATGGTACTGGAATTACCTATATTACAGAAGTCGACCAGGGCCAAGGCGATGTGGACATCTATATAGACGGTCAACTTCATGGAACTGCGCACACCTATGGAGCAAACGCACATAACGATGCTCAACAGGAAGTCTATAAGGTTATGAATTTGACACCTGGTATTCATACGCTGAAAGCCGTCAAGAAGTCTGGGCAGTTCATGTTAGTAGATGCGCTTAAGGTACAGCAATCCGACCTAATTGATATCTCTGCAGCCGACTTCAACAAAACGGCAGCAGCAGATGTGAGCGTTAACATCATTGGCAACGCTGAGAGCTTGCACAGCATTACAAACGGTGCTAATACGCTTATCAAAGCTACAGATTACGTAATAAACGGCAATCAAGTAACGATAAAAAAAGAATATCTCGCTGCCCAACCTGTCGGAACCCTGAAGCTTACTTTTGCTTTTCAAGGTGATTATGGAGATGATGTTCATGCGACTTCTGTGAACGGAGACTCCTTCCTCTATACATTCACAGGAAGTGGTATCGAAATCCTCTCACCTACAGGGCCAGAACTTGGCGACATGGACATCTATATCGATGGTCAGTTGAAGGAAACGGTCAATGCCTATTCAACGATTCGGAGTGCTGGACACAGTCTTTACCACATATCCTCTCTTGCGAATGGCTCTCACACGCTGAAGGTTGTTAAAAAATCAGGCAGTTATATGCTGGTAGATGCGCTTAAATTCAATATTGCCGAAATTGGCAGTGCGCCTTCTGAACCTCAAACTGGAAGCGGATTGGGCAACAGTAATGACAACAGCCCAGTTAACGTCATTCGTACAACACAAGCCGACGGTACGAACAAAGAAGAAGTTAAGATTTCGAGTGACAATGCGAAAATGCTCATACAGAAGTCCCAGACCTCTGGAGCCAAATCAGCTGTCATTTCCCTACCCGACACCAAAGATGACGTGGCAATAACCCATGTTGAAGTAGGTAAAGATTCACTCGGCTTACTAGGTGATAGCGGGCTTGGCCTTGACCTCGACACAGGTAATGTCAAAGTCCAAATACCGAACAGCTCACTGAAGAACTTGCAAGACGACATGTTTTTCAACCTTGTTCCTGCCAAAGCTTTAGATGCAGGCAAAGATTTGGAACGTCGCGCCAATGCGGCGACAGTCGTTCTCAGTGTTGCTGGAGGCGGAAAAGCAGCTCTAGTTGGTCGCCCTGTAGACATTGTGACTAATCTACAAAATCATGAAGTTACCCTTGTCCTTCCGCTTCCTGCAGATATAAGTGAAGCCGATATTCAGCAGCTTGGTGTCTATATCGAGCATAGCGACGGGACTACGGAGTTTAAAAAAGGGACTGT
The DNA here is from genome assembly GCF_001700435.1 of Paenibacillus pectinilyticus. GTDB lineage: Bacteria > Bacillota > Bacilli > Paenibacillales > NBRC-103111 > Paenibacillus_E > Paenibacillus_E pectinilyticus. The sequence continues at coordinate 98,207 of NZ_LYPC01000023.1, read as the reverse complement.
CACAACGTTCGAAGGTGGCCGTGGCATTCAATTTACGACAAGTAAGTTCAGCACGTTCGCGCTTTTGAAAGTGGATGGTAAGTCATTGACGTTCACGCACGAACCGTACATCCAAGGCTATGAAAACGGCTTGTTTCACCCAGAAAATCGCATTACCCGTGCAGAGATGGCTACGATTCTTTCACGCATCGTAACCAAGCAGGCATCAGACAACAGCAGCGAATACATTGACGTGAAGGCTGATCAATGGTCTTACAACGCTATCACTCAAGTTTCGCGAATGGGCATCATGCAAGGTTACGTAGACGGTTCCTTCAAGCCAGACCAACCAATCACCAGAACGGAAATGGCTGCTCTTGCGATCAGACTCGCAGTGAATCCTACGGGAACTGGAACAGGCTTTACCGATACGTCCGGCCTTTGGGCCGAAGACGCCATCAAAGCTGCACAAGGTGCGGGCTACATGAATGGCTATGGGGATGGCTCTTTCGGTCCCGCCAAACCACTCACTCGTGCAGAAGCAGTCACTGTCATTAATCGTGTACTAGGTAGAGGACCGCTTAACGGGGTGAAGCACTCACCTTGGACTGACGTTCCAGACAATCATTGGGCGATTCATGACATTGAGGAAGCTTCGGTCAGCCATTCCTTTGAGCCGTTAGCGACCGGTGGAGAACAGATTGTAGAGTAGGCAAATGAGCAGAAGGCAGCCGAAAATCGGCTGCCTTTCCTTTTATACGTCCAGCAAGTGTAGTAAACAAGCTCAATATATGGATTAATTAACGCATCCGACGGGTGCCCCATCTAGCCAGTTAACTGCACTATGTAAATTATCGAATTCACGATGAACCAACTCATTATCACCTTTTTTTTCGATCGTATTTCTTATGTCGATATTAGTCAATGTATTCTCTGGGAAAACAGTCGCGATATAGATGATGCCAGCATCTAAGAGTTTAGGAAGCCACTCATCGGATAACCATTGTGTGTCTTTTGCGATAAACAGACTATGACTTTCATCAAATAAAGCTTTCTTAGACTTTTTTATAGCTGCCAATTCAACCAATTTATGAAGTGGTTCACGGAAATCTTCTTCATGAGCTAAATACGTCCAACGAATCACGACGGATTCGATCACATCATCCCAAAAAATATGAACTTTATCCGAATAATAATAGTGCATCATGTTTAGTCACTCCTAACACATATTGGATCTATTCCATATGGGCAATTTATGATTCAGGTAAACTAATTGCTGCTAAATAGTAGTATTGGCATCTTTGGACTAATTTATCATCCTTTATTTTCTCTTCAATTTATGGCCATATAGAATCCCCTCCTAGTTGCATTTAAAGGGAATTTTAAAAGCGAAAATTAAGACGTTCGGCTCTGTTGTGTCTCTAGAACATCAAGCAATCGGAAGAGGTCAGCATCGGATTATATACAATATATTTAACCAATATTAACTATTGTCAAAAATACTTGCACTAACCAGTGGAATGAGAATTGCTTCTTAGCCTTAATGTTACGTTTCCAGCGGCCAAACAACAATGCTGTCGTGTCTTGTTTCTTTTGCGATTTTGTCAGCTAGGTGATCCGATGAATGTAAAAAAGACCAGCCCCTTAGGCCAGTCTTTCATCCCTTTGCATAAAATTATGAAAACGTATGTCTTGCCTCATTTTCAGCAGAAATCTTCTTAAATACCTCATAGCTGCGCTTCGCGCATTCCGAAATCGCGATCGGATGGAACCCTCTCACCTCTGAGTATAGCGTATCGTGAAGCGGTTCTGCCCAAGAGGCCGGCAGCTTATCCGCCCCTAGCTTCGCCCCCATAATGGATCCAACTGTAGCTCCGTTGCAATCCGTATCCCAACCGCCAAGCACGGCTGTCGTAATGGCTAGCTCAAAATCATCCTTCGCAAAGATGAGCGACGCAGCAACTAAGGCTGCATTATTGTTCGTATGCACACAATGATAGTGCTTGAACGCTTCCCAGATCTGATCAACTAGATCCAATTGGTCAACGGCATTGTGCGCAATGTCTACCGCTTTGCGAATATCATGAGCCAACCGGCAATTGCTTGGAATTTCACTAAGCCCAATTTCCACAATACGTTCATTATCCGATTCGTTAAAAGCTGCTGCAATCATGGCGGCCACAAACATTTCCCCATAAATACCGTTCTTCACATGGGAAAAGGAAGCATCTCGCCAAGCTAATTCCGCTGCCAACTCAGGATTTCCAGCCGCACCGTAAGCAAAGCCATCCGCTCTGATTTGAGCGCCAATCCATTCGCGATACGGATTTAACCATGTACGTACCCATTCACTCTTCTGTGCCCAATCTTCCGTTTTTTCACCTTGCATATGAGAGGTTACCTGAGCGAAATTCAAATATGCCTGCGTCTCTGCTGTACAGACTTGCTGATAGCTAAGATACATATGCCACAGCTTGCCAATATCCCAGCTATCAAAATCCAAACCATTCTTCTCTAAAAGAATCAAACCTAATACGGTATAACGGATATCATCGTCAGTTTCCATAAACTGAATGTGTTCTTTCATGCTTTTCATACACCAATGACTCAATTTCAAATCGTACTCGATGGACGCCCGTGAACTCTCGGGCGTATATCCGCGAATTGGCCAAGCATCGGCTCCCTTGAACCATAGCTCAACATTCTTCCATCCGGCTCTGCCCCCGCTGCCCGCCATAAATGGACCATGTTCAAGCGGTTTACCCAAGGCACATCCGATACTTCGACCGAGCCACGCACCATGAAATTGATTGAGCCATTCGGCTTCAGATTTATCGGCTGCTAATTGTCGTGGTCCTTCAGGCCTCGCCGCAAGAATACCAGGCAAATCCGAGGGTTCTATATATGGATAATCAGCACTAATTTCAAGCGCCATCAACTGATGGTAGACGTCCATCAGCTTCGTTTCATCTTCTCCAGCTGAGGCCCATTTGTCCTGAAACCCGCTTACATCGCAGCCTTCTTCTCCCCTTTGTATCATTTCCAAATGTACAATGTTCTTTAATCGCTCCCAGCCAGCCATCGTAAAACCACCTTTAATGTAAGATTTAAGCTGATTATACGAATTTAATTCTAGCGAATCTTCTCAATTTCCTTCACACTTCTCAAAATAATTGCTTAACGCCAAATTGTTTACGATACTCTTGAGGTGACATACCAACATCAGAATTAAAGGCTCGATAAAAGGACGCCAAGCTCTGAAACCCGCTGGAAAAACTAATGTCCGCGATACTTTCCAGGTTCGTGACAAGTTGTTTCTTAGCTTCACTAATGCGCAGCTGAGTTATATACGTGATAAAGCTGCTGCCCGTGTGTTCCTTGAAAAAACGGCTTGTCCGCGCGGTGCTCCAGTCTAGATGAGCAGCAACATCTGTAAGTTGAAGCGGCTCTTGAAACCGTTCTTTCACAAAAAGCAACATTTCTTTGATCTCACGCTGCGAATTGGACATCTTTACCCATTGTTCATTACTGAACCCGCTCCTGTAATGGCGAAGCAGAGTAACACCCAGCTCCAGCAATTTGCAGCGAGCAATGGTCAGATATCCCTCCGATTTCGCATTCAGTTCCTCGTAAATCTGTTGAATTAATACCCCGATTTGCTGGGCAAGCGGTGTTCCAGCAGCAATATGATTCTCAAATCTCTCGGATCGATAGGCGAATGGCAGTAATAACTTCTCATCTTCTTCCAGAAAGAGACTCGGATCAAAGTTCAGAAAAATATAACGGCTTGGATCGTGCTCAGCCGACTGGGCAATATGAAGCTCTGTATTATTTACAATAAAGACATCACCTTTGCGTACTTCATACAGCTTATTTTCAAAAATAAACTTCCCTCTGCCTTCCCGACAATAACCAATCTCCAAACTGGAATGGAAATGCAGGGGCTGTGGGTAAGGTTTTGGACACCAAAGATACGCATTAATTGGAATGAGATTATCATATTCTATTTTTTGCTTCATTGGGTTTCGACCTACCTTTGGAATGAATATATGCGATTTAACTACCGTGAATACTTCGTGGTCTGAAGGATACAGGCTAGCAAAGTGATCTATTACTTCTACACTGTCATCTTGTTAACCTGCTCCGATACTACAATAAATAAAGCAGGTCGCTCTCGCGCCCTGCTTTGTTTATCTGGCTATATGTTGTTATTGTTCTGACTTAGCCTGCTAACTTAGTTTAGACTCAATTGAAGCAAGCATCTGTTTAATCTGCAGCAACTCACTGTAAAATTCTTCTTTGTTTCGCAATCCACTTTCTTCAATGCGGTGTAGGTGATTTTGAATATCATCAATTTCTTGTTCGGCTTTATAATTTATGGCAAAATCGATCACGGACTCGTGTTTATCTCGGGCATTTTGCCTATTTTGACTCATCATAATGATGGGTGCTTGAAAGGCTGCAAGAAAAGATAGGCACAGGTTCAGTAGAATAAATGGAGGTTTGTCAAAATGTAAAGGCTTGAAGAAAGGAAGCGTATTCCATATCGTCCAAGCCACTAGCAAGGCACCGAAGTAACCGATGAACGTCCAGCTTCCACCGAACTTCGCAATACGATCTGCAAGACGATCCGTAAATGTTGTTTGGTCTGAATAGGCTTCATCCACTCGATTGAGAATACTATTTTCGTAATCGTCAACTAATCTGTCTATCCGTTGCGCATTTTTTTCGCTCAGCTCAATATCAAAGCCCTGAATGATCGAGGCCTCATCAAATTCGATATTGTTATTTATCTTTTCTTTCGCCATTTCCCTATTCCCATCCTTATACACAATTAGGGCATGATTCCACCTCATTTATTTTAACCTATTGGTTGTATGTTATTCGGGTAAAGTCCCTTACATCAATGCAAGCAAAAAAGAGCCTGCCCAAGGCAAGCTCCTGATAAAAGCTGACTATTCTAGTTTCATGTAATACAGATTTGTAACATCTTCTTTTGTGATGGTATGTGCGCCAGGCGCAAGTGATACACTGACAATGCCATTCGTCATTGCATAACTTGTTCCGTCTACTTTGACTTTAAGTCCGTTTGCTGGATTAAACACTAATGTTAAAGTTTTAGCTGTCGATGTGGTAAACCCAACATTGGTAGTACTCTCCATTTTTAGGCATTGTGTTAATGTTAACCCACTATAGACAACTGTACCCTTACTAGTCGAAAGGTTCCCTACAATTGTGAAGACGCTGCTTGTCTTTCCATCTGAGGTGAAGTTATGAACAATGGAGGTACCTGGAGTTGACGTTGGTGCTGGAGTCGTTGTTGGCGCAGGTGTTGCAGTTGGAGTAGGTGTAGACGTTGGTGCTGGGGTAGATGTTGGCGCTGTTGAATTTCCCCCTACAGCTACAAGCTGAGTTGTGTAATTACGTATTTTAGTCATCAGTGCTGAATTAAGGCTAGAGGAAGTGTCATCCACTGAATCAACGAAATCCCACGTAAAATCTCCATGATTTAAGCGACCAGCTTCTGCCGTAACAACTTGTTCAACATTGTTTACGTTATCAATGTCAGCTACATTGACCCCTAAATCTTTTAACGTATCAAAGTTATTATATGCGGTTCCACCTACCAGCGTTTTGTATGAGCCTGGAACTGTTTCATTTCTAGACGAAGCTAAGTAGGCATCGAAGGATGTTGCATTAGCTAACGCTGTTCCCGCATTGGAATTTGCATAGATCAGACTATTCGGATTATCAATGATATTATTGTAGGCTTTAATCATACCGCCTGCTTCACCGGAGAAAGTGCCATTAGCAGCACCATCTTTAATATCTGTGCCTTGTAAAGAAATCATTAGTGGATTATGAGCATTTCTCCAATAATTGGATTCTACAAATGCATTGCTTGCTGTTGTCGCACCTACACCATATTTGGAAACGCCATCAAAGAAGTTGTTATAGATATGAATGGATCCTGTCCGTATCCGTGGATGACGAGAGTCTGAATGATCAAACCAGTTATGGTGAAAGGTTGCAAAGAATTCTGCTGTATCATCAAAACCGACTAGCGCAGCTTTACCGGAATCCCAATAATGATTATAAGAGATTGTAAGATACGTTGATCCTTTTTTAAGGTCAGTTGAGCCATCACCTTTGGCTTGGTCAGCATCTCCGCCTGCTTTTCCATACAAAATATCATTATTATGCACCCAAACATTAACATTACCTGTATCAAGTGAAATACCATCATCAGGGAATAACATAATACCAAAGTTTCTTACTTCTACATTTCCGACAGCTCTAAGTAGGAATCCCCATCCGTAAGCATAAGCATCTTGTCCGATACCTTCTAATGTCATATTCATTTCAGCATAATTGGTATTCCCTTTTACTTGGAGAAATCCACTGCTGTTCAATTGTCCACTCATATCAGCATCCGTCACTTTTCCGATAAATCGGATCGCAAGCGGTGTTTTATCATAGCCTTTTTGTCTTAGTGCCAGAATTGCACCCAGACCAACACCTGTTTGTTTCGAACCTGAGCTGCTGGTTATCACATCCAGAGTTACGGTTTGCGCAGTCGCAGATGTTATATAAATGACTTGAGCACCATTCTTTAGTGTTCCATCGTCACTATAAGCACCTGAGCCTGTGCCAAATGGTGAGTTTCCTGCAAATGCAAAACCCGATCTGTCATGTGCCGTTACGGAGATCGTGTTGGAAACTGTACTTTCTTTTGAACCATCTGACAGAGCGGCTTCAACTTTCATTACATAACTTCCAGCTGCAAGTCCTACAGCGTCAGCTCTCCAATAGGCAGCATATCTTCGGATTAATTGCGTATCCATTTGTTTATATTGAGAATCTGCTGCATTTGCAGGTTTAACATATACATTATACCCTTGCGCATTGCTTACTGGTGACCATTCGACATAGGCCGTCTCATTCCAGCCTCCACTGCTCGTGATCGAAAGACCAGTAGCATGCACGGTCTTACTGGCCACTCCACTTGCGATTATCGATAGCGCTAGTGCAAACAATAAAACGTAATTCGTTAGCTTTGCAACACTTTTATTCAATCTAATTCCTCCCGCATTTAAGTGGTAGTTGCGCCTTCGAAACCGCTTACAAAACACTTGCGAATTTACTTTATCCCCCCTTCTTCTCATCTCAGCCCAAAATCGACTCCATCTTTCGAACACCCTCAGCTTAACAGCCTCGAATGCAGTTCCGAAACAATCATTTGCTCATATTTTCCATTTTCTGAGCTAATGATTATCATCGAGATATATGATAATCGAAGGTAAATTTTCAAATAACTAGGACGCTTATAGAAGAACTGTAATTCTTTAAATACAAAAACAGCAGCAAATCTAGGACGAGAGAAGAATGTCCTAGACTGCCGCTGTTATAGTATATAAACCGAAAGCCGCTAAATGAGTATTCAACAAACATTAATCGTTAGCGTAATCTATTTATAGGAGACAAAGATCATCTAACCGACTGGTAAACGAGCCCTATGGCGCCAGAATCAAAGGTCTTGTTTTCGATAAGTTTAAGATTGACCTTCTCCTTGAGACCTTCAAATAACCGTAACCCGCTACCGATCAGGACGGGAGAAACTGTAATTTTATACTCATCGATTAAATCAAGCTGCATAAGGTGATGTGCGATCCTTGGACTGCCGAGGATGACCATATCCTTGCCTGGCTGCTGTTTGAGCTTCTTGATCTCTTCCTCGACATCTTCTTTCACCAGTCTGGAATTGTTCCATTCAACTTTGTCCAGCGTCGTGGAAAAAACGATTTTGGCTGTCTTATCGATCCACTCGGCATGATTAAGTTCATACTCTGTAGCTGATGGGTCCGAAGGCACAGATGGCCAATAACCGTGCATTAATTGATAAGTCCCTCGTCCCCAAATGACGGTGTCAGCAGTACTTAGAATTTCTTTCGCGTATTTCTCTAACTCACCATTGTAGGAAATCCAGCCAATGTCCATTGCGCCTTTTGGTCCTTCTACAAAACCGTCAAGTGATGCGTGCAAAAATAGAACGAGTTTTCTCATTTTCAGTGCTCCTTTGTTCATGAGGGATGTCTACATGATTATATTCTAGCACATTTCTGCTTGGATTGATTCTTATGACTTGCTAAGCTGGACTGTGCATTATCGTCTGATAACTAACAGATCATTTGCATATTCCCACCTCATGCGTTACTATTTTTATATCGACAAATTTGCAGGTCTATATAAGGAGGTGTACGCGTTCATGTGCCCCCGTACCAAAGAACAAAACGAGCTCATCCGCATGCAGCGCAGTGAACAAATCCTTGACGCCGCGGCTCGCACCTACTTCCACACGGGCGGCAGCTTCGATATTCGCGACGTCGCCGGCGAGGCCGAGATCGGTTACGGCACGGTATACCATTATTACCCCAACCGACATTTATTAATAGAAGATGTGCTGAGCAGTGGCTTCGAGCGATGTGAGCAAGCCCTAGCCGAATGGGCTAACATCTACGACGGCAGCCAGGATGAGAGGCAGATGTTAACGTATTGCAAGGCGCTGCTCCGGCTGTGGCAGTCGGACGCCCGCGCATATCTCGTCTATAAAATGGCGGCGGAACATTATTCTGGGTTGCCTGAGAAGGATCGGAACTCCACCAAGAGAAGATTCATGGAACGGCTGTATGTTCCTCTCCAAACGATCGCCCAGCGCGAAGACGACAGCGTCGACCATATGCTTGCCGTGCTGGTCGGCTGCTGTGGGCTGCACTACTATGCGGGTACTTCCGAGCTGGACGTCGATCGAATCGCTAAGCTCGCGATGCAAGCTATTACGAAGGAGTCGTGATACGAACATGGTCATTTTAAAAAGCACGTATGAAATCGAGGCTATCCGTAAGGCATGCCAAGTGGTCGCCGAATGCCATCGCACGATCGCTCCACTTATCAAACCGGGAATCACGACGAACGAGATTGAGCGCATCTTCGAGGACATTATCTTGAAGCACGGCGCCAAGCCCTACACGAAGGGCTACAAGGGCTATCCATATGCGACCTGCGCCTCCGTCAACGACGTGATTGCGCATGGCTTTCCTAAAGATAAGCCACTTGAGGAGGGCGATATCGTGACGATCGACACGGTCGCGGAGCTCGACGGCTGGCTCGGCGATTCAGCCTGGAGCTATGCGGTCGGGAAGATTTCGCCGACAGCCGAGAAGCTGATGCGCGTCACGAAGGAATGCCTTGACCTCGGTATCGCGCAGGCGCAGCCCGGCAATCGGCTCGGCGACGTGACGAGCGCGATCCAGCGGCATGCCGAATCGAACGGATTCGGCGTCGTGCGTGACCTACTCGCGCATGGCATCGGCCGGGACCTGCACGAGGCGCCGAACTATATGCATGTCGGCAAGCCTGGCAAAGGCCTCCGCATCAAGGAAGGCATGGTGTTCACGATCGAGCCAATGCTCACCGAAGGCACCTACCTCATGTCAATCGATCCGGATGGCTGGACAGCTCGGACACTGGACGGCAAGCTCGCAGCCCAATACGAGCATACAATCGCCATCACGGCTGAAGGTCCACAAATCTTGACTGAGCAATAGAATAAAAAGAAGTCGACCCCTAGAGGGTCGACTTCTGCCTCCCGGCAGCCCTTGTCATATTGAACTATCAGTCTCCAGTTAGTTGAACAAACCAGCTTCCCTTTGCAGTTAGCCGTTAGTGTATCAATGGTCATGAGCAAGAATGTTGATAAGCTTTCCAAACGGGTCGCGAACATAGAATCTTCGAACGCCCCATGGTTCATTCACAGGTCCATATTCAATCGGAAATCCAGCTCTCTTCATTTCTTCTAATGCAGCATCGACATCATCGACTTCAATCGATAGATCAGGCGTAGACGTTTCTGAGCCACCCTGTGAGGCAAAACTAATTTGAATGCCCATCTCCTCGTTTAAACCATACGTTCTAATCCAACCATGATCCATCATTAAATCAAGGCCGAGTACATCCTGGTAAAAACACTTCGCTGCCGTGATATCCTTCGTATTTATATTGGCGACGATTCGTTTGACCTTCATTTCAAACCTCCCAGTCATAAGCAGATTGACATAATAATGGTGTGCTCAAATAGGAACCCTATCGCTTACAGCTTTTTCATAATAGCTAGCAAGTGTTCTTTCACCTGATCTTTTTCTTCCTGGGTCAAATTGTTTAATTTTAAATTTTTAAAATTATCAGGTGATAAAAGAATTGTGGAGGGTTGTTGAAGTTTATCTTTATGGGTATTTCCTTCTTCAGTGAGTAACAATTTAGATTTGTTTGAATAGGAATGGATTATTTCTGTTTGTACATAACTGCCTTCCATATCATAAAAATCCTCAACAGATTTCATGTCCGATTTCACATTGGTTTTCCCTTCCTCCATAGTGGTTATGGCATTCACTATTTTGTAACCCGTTCGTTCAAAGAATCCTTTATCATTTTGATGGTCGTCAAATGTTTCTATTGCAAAAACCTCAATAGTTTCATGTTTCTCAGTTTGACTACATGCACTTACAAGCAGAAAAGTGAACACGAATAAACAAATCTTCACAAAAATAATTAGCTTTTTGTTGAAATTCATTTCTTCACTCCTAACCTGGATTCGTTAAGCTTATTTAGATTAGGGTACTATTATACCAAATAATGGGTAATTACAGTTACTGAAAATCGATATTTCTTGATGATTCGCTACCTTGGCCAATTATGGAAACGGCAACCGATCTTCATGGCCGGCTGCCAGGGTATCCTGTAACATTCAGATTAGCCAATCGACACTTCATCGCCGAGTCGGATTCGCCCCGTCCGGACGACGGAGGCGTATACACCAAACATCAAACCAAATTCTTGGTTCACGAGCTTGAGTAAGGAAGAATCCTTCTTCTGCGTGTCCGGATCCATGGTTATCACGACACAGCGCTCGCACAAGCTGTCAGCCTGCAGCTCGACTTCGCCAATGACGATCCTTTTGCCGACCCACTCGGCTTCGTTAGGTGCGTCGTCGTTCAACTTCAAGACGAAGTTACCTCGGAAGCGCCGCGGATCGAGTGGCTTGCCCCACATGGATTCGAGCTTTCTTAGCGAAGCGTCCGTCACAAGCAAAATACTTGCAGCTTCGACCGAAAGCAATGGCACGTTTTTCGCTTCCGGATTCGGCGCCATCATTTGCGATTGCGTAATATGCGTTTTCGTCTGGTTTTGCAATTCGGCGAGTAAATGCTCGTCCCAGCCATAGCTGTGCCCTTCGGGGCTTGTAACCTCGATGTCTCCGTCCACGAAACGTGCTTGATAGTTCAACATATTGGGGATATTTCGTGCGGTAATATATTTGAACCAATCCTTTTTCGTTTCGTCATAGAACGAACAAATCCGGTCCCCCCGCATGCCGTATTGTTCAATATCGCAACTTTCCAACCGTTCTCCCCCGAACGATTTGACTGGAAAACGATAGATCTCGCTGATTTGGCCAACATTATTAGACACTTCGCTGTCCCTCCGTATGTGTAATGTATGACTTATGCTTTTGTTTAATCAAGTACAAAGAAATCATCAAAAGATTCTCCATTTAATTCGAATAATAGTAAAAAAATCAGTCCGATAAAGATATCCTCTTCGGTTTTTACATATCATTGATTCGTCTATTTACCTCTATCCAATTAGAAGCACGAAAATCATTGCATTTCTATATTAGCACATATTACAAGTATCCCTCTCATCATACAAACAAGGAGCAGCTGCTGTCGCAGACTACTCCTTGTTTAATTCACCTATCGTTTTTCGTTACTTCAACAAAACACTGCTTATTTCTTTTTAATGGGTATCCATATTTCACTTTTAAATTGTGGCGATGTAACATCTTTATGCTCATTCCAGAGCATCTCAGGCCCTTCGCTTAGCTCATATTCTGAGGACGGAAACCATTCGGAATAAATGCGTCCCCAGATCTCTTGAAGCGCACTAGGAAAAGGGCCGACTGCCGTGAATACAGCCCATGTAGAGGCTGGCACCTCCAGCTGGGCGAAGCCATCTCGTGCTTCATCCGTTGTGGCCGCCCCGATGTAATGATCGAGCTCTCCTTTCTCCTCCATGCGCCCTTCACTGAAATTCGCGGAAGCACTAATTAGTCCTGAAGGTTGCGTATTAGAGAAGCCCTTAATCTTATGAATCATTTCTGGCGTGAGTCCTTCGAACATCGATGCAATTTCCGGATTCACTCCCTGAAATACGATTGGCACTCGTTTTTTGATCCCCACTATGCGAAAAGCCTCTCTGTCCTCAATTCGGTAGTTCATTTCACTTCCTCCTTTAATAGTCAGCTGAAACGTCATCCGTGGGAAGGCTATGAGGGACTGTCCATGGACCCGGGCATCTGATGGAGTAATCCCATGCATGCTTTGGAAAGCCCTAGTAAAGGAATCCGGCGAGGTATATCCGTATTTCATTGCAGCATCGATGATCTTGATGTCACTGTGGCTTAGCTCAAGTGCTGCCAAAGTTAAGCGTCTCCGGCGGATGTATTCTGACAGTGGAATGCCTGCAAGGAATGAGAACATCCGTGTAAAATGATATTCCGAACAGCAGGCAATTCTCGCTGCCTCCTGATAGTCCACACGCTCAGTAAGATTTTCCTCAATATAGCTTAAAGCTTTGTTTAAATGCTCCAGCATAATCCTGATATCGCCTCCCCTCGTTACTCAAAGAATAGCAGAGAAGGTAATTCCCTTCCCGACATTTCGTGCACAATCCTGCAGGGTCTTTCTCAGCTCAGAACCATAAGATAAACTTGCTGTAGAGTAACAGAAAAAACAATGAACAGCTGCCGCGGCAGACTACCCATTGTTTTTCATTATCTTACCCGTTAATACCTTTTGCATAATAAATAATTATTTATCCTAATGGCTAAACTCTTTGTATTCCTGCTTGTTGTCGCTCCCTAGGCATGTTCTACGCGGATGGTGCTTGCGCATTTCTTTCGCGAATGGCTTCTTCAGTTCGTGGGACAAGAAAATCTACCATCATTTCCGCGGTTGCTTGTACTTCCTCGATGAAGGGACGGAAATTCTTATTGTATGCTTGGAATGCAAGTTCGAAATTGCCCTGACACTTTTCAAAAGCATCCGCCAAGGCGGCTGCCCCATCTATCGCCAGTGATCCACCCATGCCAGCAGCCGGAGAGGCGCAGAATCCAGCATCACCGACTAGCGCTACCCTGCCTTTTGTCCATGACGGCATTTTCATTTGGCACAGTTTATCAAAGTAAAAAGTTTTCGAGTTCTTCACTTCTTCCAGCAATTCCGGCGTTCGCCAGCCTAGTCCAGAAAACTGATCCAGAATGATTTTCCGCTGTTGCTCTTCGTTTCGATAGTCATAAGGGATTTCCTGATCCGAAGAAAAACAGAGGACGATATCGGTCTTATTATTATAAGCGTTCAGCATGATTGCCTTGCCCGGCTCATTGTACATCTGTGTCGTATTCTCGCGGATCAACAAGTTATTCACGATCGTGATCGAGAAGTAAGTTTTAAGAAAATGCGAAAACTCAGCTTCCTCGCCGAAGCACAATTTTCTAACGACTGAATGAATACCATCACAGCCAAAAACCAGGTCAAAAGAGCGCTTTTGGCCCCCTTTGAAAGTTACGTAGACGCCGTTACTTTCTTCCTTCAAGGACACGATACTATCGCCAAAAATAAACTCGACATCATCTTCGACAGCCTCGAACATCATATTTAGCAACACATCTCGCTCGATTTCATATTCATCTTCTGCGAGGTCCTCACGTAATTCCGCTTTTTCAGTGACATCATCTGAATTTTTGAATTCTGTCGATTCCATGTTTATCTTGTTCGACTTGATTTGGTCGAGCAGCCCCATACGTTTCACGATATCGACGGTGTTTTCACGGATATTTACAGGCGTGCCGCCTTTTTTGAGACCTTTTGCGATTTCAACAACAGTCACGTTGAAGCCTAACTTCTTCATCCAGTAGGCTGTTGAGAGGCCGGCAAAACTCGCCCCGCTAACTAGAACATTTTTTTCCATATTCGTTCCTCCCGTGATCGATAATATTTCTAATGACATTATCTAGAATAAAATAGCTTTATAGACTGAATATAAACAGCTCGTGCTGAGCCAGGCTTGTTATTAGTCGCTCTGCCAGTTCAAAGAAACAGGGAGCAGACCGCGGCGGTCTGCTCCCTGTTTCTTTGAACTAATGTTATCCGTTAGGATGGGTGCCTTAAAATGGGCTGGTTATAACCTCACCTTGGAGAGTTAAAAATATGTTCCCTTTCCCATCTGCGAAATTCCAAAATAATTTATTGTTAATTTCAAACATGTGTAAATTTTGCTCGGAAGGTGTTCCAACTTTAATTTCGAATCCCTCGGATACTATTCGTTTTAGTATATTTTCATAAGTAATAGGAAGTTTTACGGTTTCAACCTTTTCGACTGACTGAAATACAACTGCAAATTGTTGCCCGGCTGCGTCTTTGGCCACACAAATGAACGGTTTAGAAAAATAGGGGAGTGGCGCTACTTCCGTTAATTTCAATGAAGAAAGTTGTTTTGTGTAACCTTCTGGGATGTAGAGTTTGTCTCCTGCCACAGCATCGGTTTGCTGGGAACTCCTTTCACAACCAACCAGAGCTAGACACAAAGTGAATAGCAATAAAAGCTGAACTGTGATTCGTCTCATAAGACACACTCCAATGTAGATCTCAATTTTGCTGTCTACATATTACAACGTCTGATTTGCTCATATTGTTGCACGAGGGTGCCCTCCCTATTATTTCGCCAACGAAGTAATTTTTTGTGCAGTAACTGTAGTCATCGCATGCTTGTGAGGAATTCCAGACGAATTACAATCGAATACAATTTCCGATGTATCCTTGATTAACCAATCATGATAATGGGCTAGTAATTCACCCGACTGCCATTTATAAGAATTCGACTCTTTTTCAGGTGGAGGACCAATAAACGGTTTATTTACAAACACATTCAGGCAGTGAAGTCCATTTGAATTCGTAAATTGCTTATAATTGTTAAATAACTCATTACGGTATTCGGGTTTGATATAGTTTAAAACGCCACTGGAATAAATGATGTCGAAATTAGAATCCAAACGAAAATCTAAAATATCTGCTTTAAATACATTCACATGCACATCAATTTTATCTGCAAGTCTTTTGGTCTTTTCAATACCTGCATCAGATATATCAAATGCCGTAACATCATATCCATTTCTTGCAAAAAAAACGGCATCTTTCCCTTCTCCACATCCGATATCTAAAAGTTTTAGATGTTGCTTAGGTGGCATCAACTGCAAAAGCTGATAACAAGCTGCATTGGGCTCATTTCCCCAATAATATCCCTCTATTTTATATACTTCCTCATAAATGGATATGGGTTCATCCTTAGAAACATATCCGATTAATTTATCAATGCTCACCATCAGTGTTTTAGACAACTCGGGTAACAGTAATATTTCAGGCATGGTTTGAGCATTTTCCCATTTAGAAACTGCTTGAAAACTAATCCCCAGTTTTAGAGCAAGTTCTTCCTGTGTAAGTCCTCTTTCCTTTCGGTATCTACTTATGTTTCTTGCCAAATATTCTTTCATGTCTTCACGCTCCTTGTTAATCCCAATTCTATACACATTAAATGGAACCAACAATAACTTCAAATTTGAGTTTTTATCAGACTCAACCTATAGTTGAGCTATGCCATTCTGGCTAAGCATATAGGTGTATCTCCGCTCAAGCTCGTTAAACAGCAATGTACACCAATGAAGAATATTTGTGTGTTACACTAAGTATGATCAAAACGGCCTGAAAACTCAGACATAGGAGACACCCTAACAAATGAAAAAATGGTACACCATCGGCATGTATCTCGTGCTCATATTTATTGTCTATGTATTCAAAGATGAAATTTTGCATTGGATGCAGTATGGGGATGCGCCCGTTCTGCTTATTTTTGCAGCAGCGCTCGGGTTTATTCTCGTTCCGGTCATCCCCTACAAAATCGTGATCGGCATGCTCGGATTTATGTACGGTCCATTACTGGGCGCTTTGATCAGTTGGACTGCTGCTTCCGTAGCGTCTGTCATTGTTTTTCTGCTCGCACGCTACTTGTTTCAAAAGCAGGGCCGTGCGTACTTGTCCAAGTACGCGAAGCTAGAAAAGCTCCAAACCGCGATTGAAAAAAATCCGTTCCTGACTATTTTATTGGCTCGACTGATCCCGGTTATCCCTCAGGCTGTCGTTAATGTCATTCCTGCCATTACTTCCATTTCGGTCGTTACATTCGCCGTTGCGTCCGCATTGGGCAAAATCCCTGCTATGCTCCTGTTTGCATTCATCGGCAGCAATCTGTTTGCGGGTACAAGTAAACTCGTTTTGTCCGTCGGTGTGTACATCCTTTTTTTGGCATGCGTCTACGTCGTATACCGCGTCTGGCTCAAGAAGCGATTGCTTTAAGCAGCTACGATTCGGGTATTTACTGATAAAAATTACACATTCCTATAGTTAATGAATGAGCATACTACTTTTTCAATACCCTTATGGGTTAATGATAATCTTATGATCAATTCCGTATTGTTCCAATCGTTATATCGCAAAATAGATATCTCCAAGTTCAATAAAAAACGCAAGATAAAATACTGACCATTTTTTTGGGTCATTTGCTTTCACCAAAGCTGACAATTATGATAAAGTTGCGCAACCAACATATCCTTATACAAGGAGAATTCCACATGATCAAAGTAGTAATGATTCGCCATGGACAGAGTGAATGGAATCTCGAGAACCGATTTACGGGCTGGACAGATGTCGATTTGTCTTCGAATGGTCTAGAAGAAGCAAGAAAAGCCGGAATCATCCTGAGAAAGCAGGGTTACGTCTTCGATGCAGCGCATACCTCCGTTCTAAAGCGTGCGATACGGACGATGTGGATTATTCTTCAAGAAATGGATTTGACTTGGATTCCGGAATTCAAAAGCTGGATGCTGAACGAGCGGCATTACGGCGCTCTGCAAGGATTGAACAAAGCCGAGACAGCCGAGAAATACGGTGAAGAGCAAGTTCACTTGTGGCGCAGGTCCGTCGACGTTCGCCCACCTGCATTGGATCAAAACGATGCCCGATACGAAGCGTCCGCGGCACGTTACCGGAATTTAAAAGAAGGAGAATTTCCATTAACGGAAAATCTCGATGATACGGAGCGCAGAGTGTTAAAGTACTGGGAAGAAGTAATCTGCCCTGCTCTCTCGTCCGGCAAGCACATTCTCATTGCGGCTCACGGCAATACGTTACGAGCGTTGGTGAAACATCTGGATCGAGTCCCTGCCGACGGGATCGCCGATTTGAACATACCTACCGGCATCCCGCTCGTGTACGAATTGAACGAGCAATTATCGCCGATCCGGCATTATTTCTTGGACATTGACGGCGAGATGCCGGAAGGAACGATTCCTTCCCATATGCCCCTAACTATTAATGTCGGGCAGTCACCGCTTTCGTCCGAGTGAGAGGCGCATTCGGAGAAGTGATCTTAATCGTTTCCATTGAACACGTCGCGATCGACAGCTGTAATAATTTAGGCGCGGAAGATATATAACTTACCCTAACTTATAAAACGGTTCCGTGCGTATGATCTCAACTATCCCGCCCGTTATCAGCTATAATGTAAATATAGTTACTTCCTGAGGAAGAGGCTTGTCTCACCATTAAAATGGGAATTTAACTAAGACTATTATTAATATTGTTACGCCGACTCCACTCATGAATAATCCAGCTCTTTTTTTCTGAGGGAAATAAGAGGATATCCCATTAAATATTAGTAAAAAACATAAACCAACCATCATCTATGATGATATAATCGATTTTCTTGGTAAATCCACCACAGCTACTAAGGAATAAATACCAATTGCAACTACAAATAAACTAAAGGTAATACCTAATATCCTAATAATTTTCAACAAAAATTTAACCCCCATTAATAATGTTTAACACATATTGGAAGTAACCTTCCCGTTAGCACAATAGGCTGCTCGTGGCAGCCTCGATGTTTAGGATGTAACTATCGTAATGTTAAAAACATTTGATCTTTAAACATTTACTCACAAATCCGATTATGTACCCATCATTAATCGTTTACGGAGTGCACTTTGAAAAATAAATTTGAGTTTGATGATAAAACTCCAAGCTTTCTTTTTCAGTTACAAACGACCTCTTCGGTATGATATAAGCCATAATTGTGTCAACAAATATGTATATATATTCATCATTTTGATTAATACTTCTAACTCCACTCCATTTATAACTACTCTGGCTTACTGAACTTAATTGATGTATTCCTATTTCGTTTATTTCAACTCTACGTTCTCCTAGTATTCCTTCTTTACTTTCTGGAATGCTCATCACTCTTTTTTTCATACTTAAATATGAGAATATACATGCTAAACCTCCTCCAAAGACCCCCCAACATAAAGAGAAGACTAAAGGAAGTTTGAATAACAACAAAAGAATAATTACGATAAACGGTAACGATATATTAGTGATAATAAATCTGTTTCTTAGTTTAGGTATATTGAATAAAGCATACTTATTGTATTTCCAGTAATCTGATCTTGTAATATTTACTGTAATCTCCATATGAATGATTCCCTTCTAAAATAGTTATCCATTACTGGAAAATTTTTATCACAATGCACACTCATATATTAACATATAATGGAATATCACAAAGTGATATTTTCTCTACTAATGCTGCCCTTTAGTTCAGCGCCGCGTCTACCACAAAGTAAATATGCGCGAGGAATTGGTTCCATCTCTATGCTCTCTCAATATGAATTAGGATTTGTTTCAAACTCCTTGGATAGT
Organism: Paenibacillus pectinilyticus; assembly: GCF_001700435.1. Classification (GTDB taxonomy): domain Bacteria; phylum Bacillota; class Bacilli; order Paenibacillales; family NBRC-103111; genus Paenibacillus_E; species Paenibacillus_E pectinilyticus. The sequence continues at coordinate 79,302 of NZ_LYPC01000023.1, read as the reverse complement.
CCATTCTGCTCTGCCCATTAGTTGAATAAAAAAAAGACCCACAGCAACGGCCGAGGATCAAAATTATATATTTTAAAGGATGTCTAAATGTTTAGTTTCTCCATTAGCTTAGTCAATAATTGCTCAATTCCCTTAAGTATAAAGACCAAGCCCTTCCTAATGATTGAAAGAAATAATATTTTGTTAAAGATTATTTCTTTACATAGATTTGTTTCAGCATTCGCATAACTACAGTAGCCACCTCTGCCCGTGTGCTGTTTTGAGATGGAGCAAAATGAGTGTCGTCCACGCCATCCAGCAATCCGAGAGTTGTAGCAACTGCTACGTATAACTTAGCCCAGTCACTGATGTTGCTTACATCTGCATAATTGACCGGTTGAGCTGCAAAATCACTAAGTTTCTTACCAGTTGCGTTCAGGTAAGTTTTGACCATCATGACCGCCAACTCCTCACGCGTAACATTAGCTTCCGGAGCGAAGGTGCTATCGCCTGTGCCGCTTACGATATTTACAGCATAAGCAGCGTATACAGAATCCTTGTACCAGGCATCGGCAGCTACGTCCGTGAACGACTTAGTGGTTACTTTAGGCGACAAGTTCAGGGCTTTCTTGAGAATCGTTACAAACTGCGCTCTAGTCATGTTATTGTCTGGTTGGAATAAACCATCACCCATCCCATCAATAATTTGCTTGCTAACTAGTTGTTGAATTTCTTTCTGTGCCCAGTGTCCTTGAACATCTGAAAAGGTTGTATCTGCTTGATCAGGTGTCTTCGTTGCGGTTTTTTCCATAACTGCATATTTAGAAAAATGTGGTAATGAAACAACAATTGTTCCTGCAGAAGTTACAGTTCCGCCCATAGAAACCCAAGTATTATTTGCTTCATCGAACCAATAAACTGCAAGGTTGCTAGCATCCTTCACTTTGCTGACATCATAAGTAAAGGTAGCTTCAATTGGACTCTTGAAGGTTGTAATCAAATTTTTGTTCTCAGCTAAAGTAAATTCGAGAACAGGAGATACAGTATTAAATCCTTCAGAAGCGCTATTTGTTACAGCTGCTACTTGGAATTTAACAGTATCAGCAGCATTATTGATCGTAATAGCTTTTGTCGGAATTTTCACTGAAACATCATTAGATTTAATGACAACTGGCTTACCCAACTCAGTAGCCAATTGGAGAATGTCAGCAGGTATACTAACCGAAGTGATATCCAGTTGTTGCTTTGCTGTTGCATCGACAGTGAGTTCCTTCTTAGCATCATCCTTAAGATCGAGCAACATATCAATATGGGCAGGTTGAACATCATAAGTCATTTTACCATCAGAATTAAGTGCAGGGAGATTTACAATTGCACCACCGCCGAAACCACCGCCACTGAATGATGTATTTGATGATTTTGGTGTAGAGCTCACTTCATTGGAGTAGTCTCCGCTTTCTCCCGCATTTCTTACTTTAACCGCAAAATAGTACGTTGTGCCGTTCGTCAATCCGGAGGCCGTATAGCTATGGGTCGAGCCGGTCATCGTTGCGACGGGAGTTGTGGCATATGAACCAGAAGTCGTTCCCTTATAGACACTATAGGTTACTGATCCTGTTTCTGGTATGAGACTCCAGCTTAACGTGACTTGTCCATCCCCACTGGTTGCCTTCAGGTCTGTCAGAGTATATGTCGGATGGATCGGTAGAGTCAAGACTCGGATCGAACCGCTTTGTGTTGATTCGCCAGCTTCATTGAATGCGCTAACCGTAAATGTATACAATGTATTTGGGGGCACACTCAATGAATATGTAGTGCTAAACACGGTGGAGCTCGCCGTATTACCCCCATTCTGGTAGATTTTATATCCTGTCGCTCCGGATACGGAATCCCAAGTCAGCGTCAGCGTAGTTGTATCGTAGATCGTGCTACTGGCTTGCAGATTTGCCGGTGTGCTAGGAGGATACAACAACTGCATTACTACATTTCCCGCCGCTGCATACAGCGTTCCATTGACATTCAGCAAGGAATTCAGATTAACCAGCGAGGGGCTTATCGATGTCCACGTACCGTTGGTGACATTCGTTCCGCTACTATACAACCATACGCCAAGCCCTGTCGCCGCATACAACGTGCCGTTGACATCCTCTATGGCAGTCACAAAACCCGGTGAGGGCGAATTAATACCCTTCTGCGTCCAAGACGTCCCGTTGTACGACCATATGCCGTTATCTGTCCCCGCGTATAGCGTGCTGTTGACATTTTTCATGGAATACACATTGCCCGGCGGGTTACTTCCCATCTGCTTCCACGACGTTCCATTAAATAACCATATACCTTTGTCATATGTCCCCGCATACACCGTACCATTGTTACTCAGTAAGGAAGTCACATTGCCTGGCGAGCTAGTGCCCATCCGCGTCCACGACGTGCCGTTGTATGACCAAAAGTAATAGCTTCCGTCCCCTAGCCATGACCATGTCCCTGCATACAGCGTGCCATTAACATTCTCCAAGTCCTTCACATCGCTCGGCGAGCCATTCATTAACGTCCATAGGCCATTACTGTACGACCATATGCCGCTAACCGCCCCTACATAAAGCGTGCCATTGATATTCTCCATGACACTCACATTGCTCGGTGAGCCATTGATCAATGTCCACGTGCCATTACTGCACAACCAAATGCCACTATTCGTTCTCGCATACAGCGTGCCATTGACATTCAGCAGAGAATATACATAATCCTGAAATGGTAGTCCCACCGACCTCCAATTTGACATGTCCGAACTACCTCCTGCGCCTAAAACCGGCGTTGGTGGCGTTGGTGGCGTTGGCGTCGGGTTTACCATAACCGCCGCCGTATCACTTGCCACTGTAGCCGTTTGGCTGCCCGTTGTGCTACTGTTCGTATTCGTTACTACAACGTAGTAGTACGTAGTGCCAACCGCCCCAGTTGGTGTAGCATACGTTGCGCTTGTTGCGCCGCTAATCGCTGTGCCGTCGCTATTGCTGCTCGTAGTATTTCTGTACCATTGGTAACTCAGAATTCCACTATCACTTACACTGGCTGTTACGCTTAAAGTTGGGCTGATGCCATATTGGTTCACTGTCGTTCCCACCGGTTGAGAGATGATGCTCGGCATAGCCGTAGCAGCTAAAACACTAGCTAGCATCGGAAATGCCGATATTACGAGGACCATGGACAATAAGATACGTAACATTTGTTTTCCTATTTGCACACGCATAGACGGTAATCTCCCCTAGTTTTTTGATATTAGTAGTCCCAGAAAGAGAACTGATTGTGCCTTTTATGCTAATCCCCTTTTCTCCATCTCAGATAAATGTATAAACTCCCTTCTATGATATTGAATAACATCCTCAACTATATCGTTTTCAGGGATTTTTTTCCATAAGCATTTTAGACGTATACTGTCGAAATAATAGAGCATTTCTATAGATCTATGAACTGAGGAAAAATATGAACTTTTCTGTGATCTAAATGAAGGTATTCCTTTCCGTGACAGCTCCTACACAATTTATTGAAGATAGCTACCCATTACTTGAATGAACAAAAAAGAGGAGTTGCTGTGAGGCAGCCTCCTCCGTTATAGTTTCCTTTTTAACGTAACAACCATAACCTTTACTTAACATCGTTATCTTGAATTACTCCGAACATTCCTGTAATTCCTTCATGCTTTTAAAACCGTATTTATTATAGAAAGATTCTTTACCTTGCGATGCAAATAGACCAATAAATGATTTTTCAGGAGCACTTTCCTTTAAGTATTCTTTGATTGTTCCCCTTATTAATTTGCCTATTCCTTTGTTTTGATGCTCAGATAAGACTGCTATATCTTGAATGTAAAAATAGATTCTTCCGTCCACTATTACCCTACCCATTCCCGACTAGCAACCCATCGATCGAAGCAAGTTCATAAATGGAATTCAACTACTGCACTTTAATAAAAACGAATATTGGCATTCAGCAGCTAAAGTTGGCCTCAGAGTGTTTTCCAATTTTTTCAGAGGAAATACCCTAATTCCTTTTTCTCTCCAGCATCTTCTTTTTAGAAGATGTCCTACTGGTAGAAATAAAAAATACGAAGCAGCATTTTGCCGCCCCGACTTCCTTACTCTTCCGCTATTCTGATTCTACGATGTCGATGCCTTGAATGACCACTTTTTCTATTGGCTTGCTTTTTTCATTATAGTTGTCCTGTTGCTCTACTGGAACATCAGCAATCGCCAGTAAAGTATCCATCCCTTCCGTCACTTTGCCGAATATGGTGTAGTTCGGGAATTGCGCCAGTGTCAGGCTGTCCTCTCCCGTGCAAATGAAAAACTGACTGCCATTCGTATTCGGCCCGGCATTCGCCATCGCGACAATTCCTGGCTCGTAAGTGTAAGAAGTTTTTAGTTCATCTTCGAAGGTATAGCCCGGTCCCCCTCTTCCCGTGCCTGTTGGATCGCCCCCCTGGATCATAAATGACTTGATAATCCTGTGGAATATAACATCGTTATAAAACCCTTGCTTCGACAGAAAAACAAAGTTGTTCACAGTCTTCGGTGCCGTATTGGCAAACATTTCGATCGTGAAGTCCCCTTTGTTCGTATGTACTTGAGCTTGATACGTTTTCGAAGTGTCGATGGTCATGGCAGGCGGGCTCTTATAGGTATTGGCCACCGACAGGGTTGGGACCGTATTCGCCTGATTCGTTCCTTGAGGCGGATGCTCTACCTCGCTCGGGATATAATTATGCTCGACATGGATTATTTTCCCTTTAATCTGCTTCAATGTGACGGGGCCGACGGAGGACGACCGGCTGTCGATGCTGACATTGTAATTGTCGCCAACTACAAACACTTGATCATTGCTCAGTGTCATCTCCGCCTGATCGACCTTATTCCCCGGTAGCACATTGGATGTTAAAAGTTCTCCGTTCACATACACATCCTCCTGATCTATCTGAACCGTTTCTCCGGGAAGCCCGATCACCCTTTTCATTGATAATTTGCCGTCCGGTCCTTCGAACACGACCAGGTCATTCCTCGAAACCGAATGAAGCTGGTCAAATTGCTTGTCCACCCATGTCCGTTCCCCGTTCAAGATGGTCGGATTCATAGAATTATCCGGCATGATAAAGTGCTCGTAACGATTTATTTTCGGCAGATCCTTGGATTCGAGAATGTCTAGAATCGCGTTTAGAGCCGAGTCATCCTCTAACTTTTCTTTGTCTAACTGCTGCTTGACCTGTTCGATTAATGACTGACCTCGGTTTTTCTTATTCGGATCGGCTCCATATTGAACGAGTAGCTTCACCAGTTCTGGCTTTTTCCCGTATATGGCCATATCCATATCATCCGGAGCAAAAGAGTAAACTGGATTGATCATATCTGGGATTGCTCCGTAATCCAGTAAAAGCTTTACCATCTTGATATTGTTGTGATATGACGCCATCCCCAGTGAGGAAATCCCGTCATTTCTATTGGCAAAATTCGGGCCGCCTCCGTGTTCGAGCCAATATCTTACCTTATCGAGGTTATTCGCGATCACCTCGCGGTAAACGTAATAGCTCTTATCCGTCACGATGTCGACATGATTCGTAGCGGAGTCCCATGTAACATCTCCCCCCGATGCTTCTCCCAGAAACCGGATGGGTACGAACGTCGAGCCATTTACTATGCGAGGAGCAATAGGTAGCTCTTTCTCCACGCCATTGATATATGCTTTACGGCTGCCCACCTGCAGCTGTACCTTCAAATTCGGAGCGGTTCCTATTACGGTTGAGCTCATCTGTTTCCACTCTACGCCAAAGCCAAGTGCTTCGAAGGAAGGCCGGAACTGAACGAGTGTATTTCCTTCCTCGACTATAGGCAGTTGATCATAGATTACCTGATATTCATTGACAAATACCCGAACAGGTTCATCCGCATGAACGGCAGGTGCCAAGCAAAACTGGAGCAAACACAGGAGGACAACTGTCTTGAAATGTCTCATCAACATAACACCTCTATCATTTTGTAGTTTTCTTTTCTTCAAGATTTTACCACATATATAATCAAATCGTCAGTTCACGCTAGTAAAATAATGATCCGAGGTACCACTATTTTGATAGTGATAAGGTTCACCTAATCTACTAGATACATGAATCATCATCCCTTTTCCGCTTTCATATTTCGTTCTGCGTAGTTCACTCTTCGTTCCACTAAACCAAAAAAAGCCGCGATATACGCGGCACTGAATCAGATAAAGTTCTAATAAACCGACACATGGCTGTGACTAATCTAGTTAAGAGATCCTGAAATCTTTACGTTAGTTAAACTAAAAAGTACCATATACACTTTCACATTCTTTCGCGGTCGGTTCATAAAAACAGTGCTTCTTCCATCTTCCTGCAAGTGGCTGATTATACCAAGTTGGCGGACATGGTCCGGGATTATCGAATGTTCCTGGACGGAAGTACCATAAGGAGAATCTGCCTGGCCAATCCCGCTCTCCATTCACAGCCCGTTGGGCCAGACGGCGTTCTCTCTCTCTTGCGTTTTGATAGTACAGACCATGTTGCAATGCTTCGAACGCATGCGGCTGGTTGATCATCTGGGGAATTGTCCGGATTCCTTTAAAATCGGAGCAATTCGCTCTTATTCGGTTAATACCAACATTTCCGACAAGGAGCATGCCTTTTTCGCCTTCGGTCTCTGCTTCAGCTCGAAGCAACCTTGCCAACATATCAACATCCTGTTTCCTGGCTTTTACGACTGCCATTGGCTCACCTCTTTAGATTTCTATACCCATCATATTGTAGGTGAAGCGGATGTGTTACTTTAGCAAAATGCTACAGCGTATAGAATCGAAACAACTGCTCGTTCGTAAATTTCCACTCCGGTGTTTGCAATTTATCACCAAAGGAGATATTGTACCAGGGGTTTCCCTTACCATTCGCAGGGTTCTCCAGAATGTGCATCTCTTGTGCAGGCGTATATCCCTGAGCCAGGAGAAAGAGCTTCTCGCCATTTTTCGGATTATAAGCCATATCCATGACTACAATCGCATGTCCTGGTGATCCCCCTTCGAGGAAAATATCACCCGGTCGCATTTCCGATAGCGTTATATGCTCCATTTCTTTTGCCAAGGATAAAGTGCCCGCATAAGCGAACACCATGTTCAGATAACTGCGAAAGCCCTCATAGCTATTGGAGCTGGCTCCGCGTTTCACCCAGGAAACCTTATTTCCTGTAACCTCAATCCGATTTCCTTTCGCCCATGTAGCGTAATCAGCTTTGAACCCATTGGTAAAGTTAAAATGAATCTTGTCGTACCATCCCTTACCGTATAAATATTCCGCGCGCAGTCTCATCACCGAATCGGCACATTGCTGGAGATCCCGTTCCCCCACATCCACATCCAATACCGCTTCGTAAACCTCTTTTGCCTTTAACTCACCGTTAAATAAATGAACCTTGGAGCCATGAGGCTTAAGCGGAATCTGACGTAAATATGCTTCATACGATCCATTCTCAACAGGTATCCGTTCGAATCCTTTGGGCACAGCAATGCGTTCTGCCACATTTGTCCCTTTAGGTTGAATCAGATCGGCTTTCAACGGTTTTACAGCAGACACAAGAGAATCGCCGCCCTCCGATCCTTGATCAGGATTTCCTTGACAGGAAACAAGTATAATTGCCATGGATATGCATAAAAGAAGACCCTTTTTCTTCAACAATTGCAGCACTCCGATCATTTGATCTCTTTACACACCCTTATCATACATAAAATACCAAATTATTGAAACATTAGCAGCATAAAAAGAGCACACCTCCTCAACGGAATTGTGCTCTATCTTTTACCCTTTCAGTTGGATCTGGCCAGGCAATTCCTGCGCATCCATCTCGCACATTGTGATCCTCGCTCCAATGGATTGAAAGCTGCCGATGACATCCTCATATCCTCGCTCAATGTGCTCAACACCTGTGATACTCGTCCTACCCTCTGCTGCTAACCCAGCTAGCAGCAGGCAGGTGCCGGCACGCACATCTGAAGCATGCACCCAACCGCCCTGCAGCGGCATTCCACCGCGAATAAATGCGCTTTCCTGCCGCAGCTCAATCTCTGCACCAAGCCGTCGCAGCTGAGGCACATGTGCGAATCGCTTCGGATAGACGCGGTCGGTAATGATGCTTTTCCCTTTGGCCTGCAACAGAAGTGCTGTCATCGGTTGTTGTAAATCGGTGGCAAAGCCCGGATACATGCCTGTACGAATCCGCGTTGCTTTAAGCGAACCCGTTCCATAAGCCGTAATGTGGCTCTCTCCGCACTCCACCTGAACCCCAATCTCTTCAAGCTTGGCAAGGCAGGCACCCAGATGCTCAGGTATGACATCTTGGACCGTAACTTGCCCCCCGTTGATCCCCGCAGCCATTAGAAATGCTCCTGCGATCAACCTGTCCGGAATCACGCTGTGCGTTCCCCCATTTAAATAAGAGACGCCTTCAATGCGAATACGGTCAGTTCCCGCTCCATAAATCCTCGCGCCAAGCCGATTCAAGAAGACTGCCGTATCAACCACTTCCGGGTCCACAGCCGCGTTGAACAGTTGTGTCCGCCCTTTTGCCCGCACAGCCGCCAGCATCGCATTAATCGTCGCACCGGAGGTAATGGTGTCGAAATAAATATCTGCTCCCTTCAGCTCGGCTGCCTCGACGACATAATAGTCGCTAAAGATGTGAACCTGAGCTCCTAAGGCTTGAAACACCTTGATATGCTGATCGATCGGTCTTGAAACGAAATCGTCTCCACCTGGGAATCCGATCGTGACTCGGCCAAATTTGGACAGAAGAGCACCTGCAAAATAATAAGAGGCCCGGTAGCTCGAAGCCTTGCCAGGGTCAATTACTGCGCTGTGAATCCTGCGTGGGTCGATGACGACTTGTCCACCTTCTTGTTTCAGCTCCATCCCGATATCACGGCTTATACCCGCAATGATGTTAACATCATCTATCCGCGGAATGCCTTCCAACGTTACGAGATCGTCCGCCAGACTAGCGGCAACTAACAGAGCAAGAGAACTATTCTTGGCTCCAGGTATATGTACTTTTCCGTTGAGCGGTCCTGAATACTCCGCCTGAATATATTTCATTAGGTTATTCCCACTTTCGTTATGACGATATCAGTTCCGACTCGAGCACGTAGCCGCTGCCCCGTACTGCGCTAATGAGAAAGGTTTCTTTGCCGTATTTTTTGCGCACCCGATAAATCAGGGCATTTAATTCATCAAACGACACATCCGAGACGCCTTCCACGCCCGGCGACCGTTCCGGCCATACGTTAGATTTGATTTCCTCAATCGTAACAAGCTGGTTCGCTTTCTCATGAAGCACACGAATCAGCAAATATTCTTTTTCTGACATCGGGATCCGCTTCCCTTCGACTACACATTCCCTTTTCTCCCAATGTATTGTCAGAGGCAATTCGGGCACTTCTAGCTGCCTAGTGATGCTGAGCGGTTCGATTTCAAGCGTTTGATCGGCAAACATATAAGAAAAGTGGAGGACAGTCATGCCTTTTGCAAGCCTAATAATATCAAAATTGTTTAGTGGGTATGGGGTGTGGGGTGTTAATCGTACGCCGTTGATTTCCGTTCCGTGACGGCTCCCCAGATCGTACAGCACTGCCTTGTCCTGCTCCTTACGGATGACGAAATGCTGCCGAGAAATAAAAGCGTTCGTAAAGGCCAAATCTGGCGTCAGCTGATTGGACACCCGCCCGACAAGCGTTTCAAACTCGCCCAGATTGATGCAAGTGCCCGGTTGGTAAGGTTCTCCGCGAATGATGTACAGGCATGCAAAATCTTCTTCCATTCTGATACCTCCGTTTTATTAGGGCAAACTGCCACCGATCGTGCAGAATACCACTATTTATCGTAACTCAAACTGAGCATGAATATAATCACTTTTCACTGATGATTCACTCACATTTCAATAACATCGAACGTTATCCAATACCTTAACGCTATGGCAAAAGATAACCCTTTTCAACCGCCTCTTCCAGCAAAGCAGCTACATATTCACCTAATATAGGAGCAGCTTCCGCAATGATGGCTACCCTTTTCTGAACGGAAGCAACCGCGACCTGATTGGCTTTCCATGCTTTTCCTTCGGTATAAAAATTATGAAGCACCGGGTGAAGACGGTCGATTGCTGCAGCATATTTGGCTTCAGCCGTATGGCCTTCTTCAAATTCAAGCCATAAATCCATCCATTCTTTTTGCTGATCCGCTGGAAGAATCCCATAAATGCGCTTAGCGGCCGCTAATTCCCGCTCCCATTTATCCTCATTGCCTTTGACGTCGTAGGCAAATGTATCACCTGCATCAATCTCAACTAGATCATGAATGAGGAGCATGTGTACGATTTTTTTCACATCCAAATTGCGCTCTACTGCATGTTCTAGGAGCAAAATCCCCATGACAGCAATATGCCAGGTATGCTCTGCATCATTTTCGCGCCGAGAGCCATTCATTAGGTAAGATTGCCGGAGCACATGCTTCAATTCATCAATCTCACGAATAAACTGAATTTGTTGTCTAATACGATCTATGGTCATCTCAAAAATCTCCTTGTAGTGATTCATTATGTTGTATGTTATTTTTAGCATTTCTGGGCTTTGCTTTATATAATAACAGGCCACAGATTAATACCGTTACTCCTACTGCTTTTTGAATGGTAAAAGGGACAGTCTCCAACCCGAACCAGCCCACGGAATCCCACCATACGGCACATAGCAATTGGGATACCATTACAATCGAAATCGCGTAGCTTGGTCCCAGCATTTTCACACCATTTACAACACACGTCACAACACCAATCCCTAGCAAACCGCTAAACCAGAACCATGGCTGCATAGATTTCACAGAGAAGAGTCCCGTTCCATCGAAGAGGAATCCCATACTAATGGATGCTAAGAAACCCATCCCCAGCACAAGAGCCGTCGTGGAATGTGAGCTCACAGCTTCATTCACTTTACTATTGAACATCGTTTGAATGCTTATGAAGGCGCCTGCCATTATGGCCATCAATACCCCTACGATCATGATTTGCTCTCCCCATTCTCATAAATATTCCAGCCTGCCACTTCGGTTAGCCCCTCCCGGTCGATCACAACGAGCTTACCCTTACTCCGCTCAACGAGCCCTGTGGAACAAAATCCCTGAAGAACCCGGTTCAAATGTCGGTAACTTGTTCCGATCAGGTTTGCTGTATCTTTTAAACTCGTCATATTTAAACTGGAAAGCTCTGCCCCCTTCTCATCCTCCGCAGAGACTGACAGTAGATAACTGGCGAGCCTAACTTCAACTGGATACAGAAGAATAGAACTAAGCGATTTCGATTTTTGGTAAAATTTATGAGAAACTAAGTTAAGTAAAAATCGCAGAAATGAAGTCTCGTCTTCATATTGGGTTAACCAACGTTTATGAACACCTATCGTCTCTACAGGAAATACAGCTGTTACTGTGTTGAGATTCACCTTCTCACTCAAACATTCAATTTCACCAATTACCCCTAATGGGATTGTAAAATTAATTAGCAGTGTTCTACCTTCCGATGAGGTGGTATACACTTTGACCTTGCCTTGCACGATAAAATGAATATATTGGGGAACTTCACCTTGCAGACATAAGGCTTCATCCGGTTCAAAACGGTATAGGGCCAGATGTTTTCGCAACTCCTTCGGTATCACATCATCCAGACCAAATTGACTGAGATACTGATTGATCCGTTTCGTATCCATGATTTCTTTCATTGCTGTCATCCCACCTTACTTGGCACACTCATTTTTATAAAGTCAAACATAAAATACCGATAACCATTAACCCGACACCGACCCATTGCGATGTTCGCAATCGAGGCGAAACCGAGGCGAAGAAGCCTCTTTTTTCCAAGATTAAGGTTACTAGGATTTGAGCAATCAGCACCGCCGACACCGTTAGTGCCGCGCCATTGCGGTGAAACGCTGTTATGTTGCTAAATAGGATAAAAGCAGCAAAAGCTCCTCCGAGCAGATATGCTGGCTTCACTTTCTTAACGTTTTTCCACGATTTATCACCGACCATCCAGACGAGCAGCAATGCGGCTACAAACCCAGTCCCCTGCGTAAGTGCAGCTGCCTGCCATGTTCCGATCTTCTCACCGATGAACGCGTTCGCTGTCCCCTGTAAAGTAAGGAAAACACCGCCTAAAATAGCATATATGACACCTTTCATCTTCCTGTATGCCTCCTCATCTTCAATCCTTATTCTAATATAACGAGGAGTAAGGGGAGCCTGATAGGACATATGTCCTCGTTTATTATCTCTATGTTTTATCTACTTTGCAAAAAGGCAGCCGATCCACAAGGGATCAGCTGCCTTTCTTGTTGGCTGCCTATTTATTTACTTGCCGTATAGCCGTTCAAGAACCGACCATATCGCCATTGCTTATTTTGACACGTCTAGTCGTCATGACATACTGCAGCGCCCCTAGGACGACGAATACAGCCATAACACCCGCCGAGTATCTGTACATCACCGAGTAGTTCGTTGCCGATGAAATGATACCGAGCAGAATCGAACCTATCGCAACGCCGAAATCCGTTGAATTGTAAAACATGCTGTTCGCCATGCCATACTGCTCTGGCCGCGAGGAACGCAGCATCCAGGCCTGAATGGTAGGCTGAATGGCGCCGAATCCTATACCATAAAGTAGCGCCGACACGATGAGCATCGGCATCGTATGTGTATTCGACAGCACCGCCATGCTGGCCGTGACAAACAATCCAGCAGGAATGAGCACTGACGCATGTCCGAAACGATCAAAGATGCGACCGGAGAACGGACGAACGAGAATAATCGTCACGGCGTTGAACAAGAAGAATAAGCCCACTTGTTCAATATGTACATAGTCGCCGAACAACGCAAGAAAACTAAGCAGACCGCTGTACGTGATAGAGAGAAAAACATTCAGCAGCACGGGGAACAACAGTTTTCGGTTAAAGCCTGGTTTGGCTGCAGTGTTGGATAAATTGGCTTGCTGAGCAGGCTTTGCCGGCTCTATAAGGGCTTGATCCCGCTTCGAACGCGAAAGCCACAAGATTGGAAAAATAGCCACGGATGTTATCAAACCGATCATTGTCAATGGCATGAAACCGGCTTGTTTCATCACATTCAGCCCGATGGATGGACCGATCGACATGGCCAAACTCGTAGACAACCCGAAATAACCAATGCCCTCGCCCATACGGCGCAATGGAATGATACGGGATACCAGCGTCGGCAAAATTGTGCTCGCCATCCCGAAGCCGATGCCGTAGCCAATACGCAGCGACAATAACGTGGCGAAAGAGCCCGCGGCCGCGTACAGCGCCGTCGTTGCCGCAGCGATGATAAGGCCTGCCAGCAGCAGCTTCATTCGCGATACACGCTGCATGAGCGATGCCGTCGCGAAACGGGATACGATGGCCGCCAACGCGAATACAGCCGTCACCAAGCTGGTTTGGATGTTGCCAGCGTGAAATTCATCCTTCACATAGGCTGGAAAGGATGAAAGAAGCATTTGCAAACTGAGGAATAATAGAAAAAAACAAGTTGTCAACGCAATGAACGGTCTCGTCCATAGTGGAGTTGGCTGTTGTTCTTGCTGCACGTTAACTTCATCTCCAATCAAAATATATGACAATAGTATTAGTCTTCGACTTGCTCCGTATGTCCGAGCTTTCCGCCGATATGCCGTTGAATACGCAGCAGCAAGTCCATCATGATGGCATACTCCTCTTCCGACATGCATGCTTTTACTTCCGCCGTCATACTGTCTTCGATCGGGGTAGTGACGCGGATGACCTCTTGTCCAAGCTCCGTACTATATACGAGAAATGATCGTCGATCACGATCGCCCGCTTTCTTATAGATAAGTCCCTTCTTCTCCAAATGGTCCAAAATCCGCGTCGTCGTTGGCTTGTCCTTACTGGTCCGTTCAGCGATTTCACGCTGGATCAAGCCTTGAGCGCAATCAATATGATACAACGCAGACCATTGCTCCGGCGTTATGCCATGTGCGCTCAGCCGTTGTTGAAACAAGGCCGACAGCTTGCGGTATGTAACGCCCATCGCAAATCCGATCGGCAGCATGTTAGATTCGATTGACATGTTTGATGCCCCTTCGAAATTAGTTGTTTAGACAACTATATGCTAGACAACCAATTCTGTCAAGGTCATCAAGGTCTTCTGATCTGCAATGATGCATGGTTCATTTGGGGTGGTCAGCAGCCCTCCGTCTTGTTATGATGAGTCTACATTGGGTAGCGCGAAACGAATGAAGTTGGAGGTTCTACATATGAGCACAGGATCGAAACGGAAAGCGATCGTAGTCGGGGCGGGAATCGGTGGATTATGCACGGCCTTGTCTCTTCAGCTGGAGGGTTGGCAAGTACTGGTTTACGACAAGGCAACATCACTGAGAGAAGCCGGCGCCGGCATTGTGCTAGCTGCCAATGCGATGAAAGCACTCGATCTTCTTGGCGTTGGGGAAACAGTCAGACACGTAGGGGCACCAGTCGTTCAGGCTGACATTCGAACGTGGGAAGGCACCGTCATTACAAGTCTTCCAGCGGCCAAACAAGCGGCACTATACGGCATGCAAAGCTATGTCATCCATAGAGCTGACCTGCAATCGATTCTTGTGCAAGCCGTAAGTGAGAGAGCAACGATTCAGACCCATAAACAGTGGGTTGATGGGAAACAAAGTGACCAGGGAGCCATCGCTGTTTTCGGAGATGGTACTCAGGAGGAAGCCGATGTTATTATCGGAGCAGATGGGATTCACTCTGCCGTAAGAGAACACCTTTTCGGTCAACATCCAGTCCGTTACTCGGGGTATCTCGCTTTAAGAGGTGTCTGTTCAACGGAGGAGGCACTCCACGGAAATAATGGCGGGGGATTCGAGGCGCTGGGACCCGGCAAACGTTTCGGACTTTCCAGCCTCGGCAATGGCCGTCTATTCTGGTTTGCAGCAATTAATGCGCCTGAAGGGAACATACCGCCGATAGAAATGAGGAAGGCAGAACTATTGCGTCAATTTCACGGTTGGTACAGCCCGATCGTGTCTGCTATTGAAGCAACTGAAGGCTCCACCATTCTTGGTCATCCTATCTTTGACCGCCCCCCTTTACGCAGGTGGAGTTCCGGTAGAATGACGTTGCTCGGCGATGCAGCCCATCCAATGCTGCCGAACTTAGGGCAAGGCGGCGCTCAGGCAATTGAAGATGCCATCGTCCTGGCAAGGTGCCTGCGGCATTCGGATATTCCGTCTGCACTTTTAGCCTATGAGAAAGAGCGTAAGGCACGTACTAACCGGATCGTACGGATGTCTCGGTCCATGGGACGAATCGTACAACTTGAGAACCCGCTGCTTATCTACGGCCGAAATAAGATTCTAGCTTCTTTATCTGATGCTGGTTATATTCGCCGTTTTGATTCTATTATTGGTTATGAAGTGCAGTAATTGGGCATAGCTTCTTCACATGAAATGGACAGTCCAAGTCTGCCTTTATTTCATAGATTCCGCGATTTTCAATAAATCATCTACTGTAAACTTTTTGCTTAAGTTTTTCTTGCCTACCGCTAATTTATAATTCAAACCATCTTTCTGAAAACGAATTTCATATCCCAAATCAAAGTTTGCATGATATAACACTTTTGTTCCGTCTTTTAGCTGGAGAATCTCGGTGTTTTTCCAAATAAATCGATCTAGATGCTCAGTTACAGGGAATACCGCGATGTGCAAGTAGCTGTGCAGAGACTCCATGCCATATCCTAAATCTAGAGTCTCAGGCAGCGTTCCATTTTTTTCAGTCATATAACCATGAAAGCCAGTAATCTCAGCTGGGAATTCCGTGGGCACCAATACGCGTCTGTGATACTTCAATTGATATTCCTTCACCAATTTCGCTTCTTCCAGCAGTGGCTTAGCACCATCGTGAATAACCTGTATGTATGAAATTTTTTCATCTCTAACGATGATTTCCCATATGAATGCGACTCGTTCACCGCCAGGTTCACCTTTAAAATACGCTACCACGACTTGAGTATCTTTTTTTTGAGGTGTTGTAAGTACGTTGAATTTACCAATCGCAGTGGTTTCTTTTAACTCTGGAATCGCTAACCTTGTATCAAATAAATATGACCTAGCTAAATCATGTTCATTTTTTATAACATGATTGATAAAATGTTCAACCACTTTCTTAGGTTGTTCGGCTTGCGCATCTTTAGATGCAAATAAACTGCTAAGTGTAAGAAGTAAGAATAGAAAATTTACTCGTTTTTTCATAAAATCAACACCAGCCCCTTTTGAGATTATTTTCCCCATCGAGCCGAAAACTAACTATTATCGATATAACAAAAAGAGCCGCGCTCAGCGCGACCCTCATATATTTACATTCAACTACAAAACTTTCGAAAGAAACGATTTCGTTCGTTCCTGCGTCGGTTGCTCAAAAATCTGCTGCGGCTTGCCTTCCTCAACGATCACACCCTGCTCCATGAACATAACGCGGTCGCCCACTTCACGAGCAAAGCCCATTTCATGGGTAACGACGACCATCGTCATCCCCTCTTTAGCTAATTGCTTCATTACCGCGAGCACTTCGCCAACCATCTCAGGATCGAGAGCTGATGTCGGCTCATCGAACAACATGATCTTCGGCTCCATAGCCAGGGCCCGGGCAATCGCCACACGCTGTGCTTGACCGCCGGATAGCGAGTCAGGCAACGCATTCGCTTTATCCGCAAGTCCTACCTTGGCGAGCAGCTCCAGAGCGTTCTTCCGCGCTTTCTCCTCTGGCCATTTGCGAACCTGCATCGGCGCCAACATGATGTTATCAATCACCTTCATATGCGGAAAGAGGTGAAACCGTTGAAACACCATGCCCAATTCCATGCGGATCTCATTGATTTTATTCGCTGGATCCATCAGATTACGGCCCTCGATATGAATTGTACCGCCATTCGGCTGTTCTAACAGGTTCAAACAACGCAGGAACGTTGATTTCCCAGAACCCGAAGGTCCAATAACAACGAGCACCTCTTGGTGCTGAATATCCGTGCTAATGTCACGCAAAACGACGTTATCACCGAATGCTTTTTTCAAATTACGAACTTCAATCATGGCCGTCATCGTTATACTCTCCTTTCGATATAGCTGAGAAGCTTGCTAAGAGAGTAGGTTAAAATGAAATAAATAAGTGCAGCTGTTAGATATGGCTCCCATACCCGGAAATATTGGCTGCGCATCGCGTTCGACCAATACATCAGTTCAGGTGCTGCGATAATAGCAAACAAGGATGAATCTTTGACCAAAACAATAAATTCGTTACCGAACGGTGGAATCATACGCTTAATGGCTTGCGGTAAAACAACCGACTTCATCGTTTGAAAATGCGTCATGCCCAGGGAATGCGCCGCTTCCGTTTGACCTTTGTCAATGGATTGAATACCTGCCCGGAAAATCTCCGCCATATACCCCGCTGAATTTAAGGATAAGGCAACGATGGAAGCGACGATCGGGTTCGTTTCCCCTAGAATCAGTGGTACGACGCCGAAGTGCACAAGTAATATTTGAACGAGCAACGGTGTGCCACGGAAAAAGTTAACATACATGCTAGTTGGCCATCTCAGATAGCCGCGGTGTGACATTTTACCTAAACCAACTGCCAGCCCTAATACGGACCCGAAACAAATGGAGAGAATGGAAATACCAATCGTCCATAACGTACCTTTCAGCAGCAAGGGCAAGTAATCAAGAATAATATCCCAGCGAAAATCCATTCCACACTTCCTTCCTTTAATTATTGTGCTACTCACAGAATAAAAGCATGCGCAAGGTTACATTACGCATGCTTTTGAATTTTATTTTTGATCGAGCAACTTCTTCGTATCTGGCTCTTGACCGAACCACTTTTTGTATACGGTCGCGTACGTGCCGTTCTCAATCACTTTCTTGATCGCAGGATCAATCTTCGCTTTGAGGTCACTGCCTTTTGGAAGCAAAATGCCGTAGTACTCAGAATCAAAGTTTTTTGGATCTGCGATGGAAACGAGTTTTTTATTTGGATTATTTTTTACATATTCACGAATGATAGCAATATCAGCAACAACTGCGTCTACACCGTTGTTCTCAAGTTCGAGTAATGCCAATGTGTTGTTGTCCATACGTTTCAAAGACTTGTTATCGGAACCCATGATTTTCGTCATTAGCGTATCCGCTGTCGTCGAAATTTGAACCGCTACTTTCTTATCTTTCAGATCCGCGGCGCTTTTGATCGGGCTGCCTTCTTTAACAAGAATCATGTTCGTGGATTCAAAATAAGGAGCCGAATAATCATAAGTTTGTTTACGCTCATCTGTAATCGACACGCTGGAAATCCCTGCTTGATACTCTTTACCTTGTTGAACACTCGTCAACATTGTATCCCAACCTGTGTTCGTCACACTATAGGCAAGACCTGCTTCTTTCATCACTTCTCCAACGAAGTCAATATCAAAACCAGATACCTTATCTTTATCCATGAATTCCATCGGTGCATAAGCGGCATCTGTTGCAAATTTTACTTTTGTGCCACCGCTGTCTTTTGCTCCACAAGCTGTCATTGTCAAAACCAAAGCTGCTGCTACAACTGAAAATATGACCTTTTTCACTATTGAATTCCCCCGTTCTATGTAATGGACGTTTCATATATTAACACTTGGTCAATAAAATGACAACACCTACAAGCTACAAATATCCGTGGAAATTGCAGGAAAAGTGTATTTTTATGCATTTTCATTTCTATGCACAACATTTATATAGCTTGTTTGTTCTTATGCCCAAAAGAAAAAAACACTTAGGTCTAATAAACCCAAGTGCTCCACAGATCATGAAACTGTTCACATCATTTTCAAAATTGCTTCCCTGCCTGTCATACCCGCCACAATGCCTAAGTCTTCCGCCGTATACGTCACCGATTCAAGCGGTGCTTCCAGGAGCTCTTCAATCGTGCGAACCCCGGTTGCGCGTGCCGCTACAATATTCCTGTCACTTAATCGCTCGTTGAGAAGTCCCACGTCAAGGGCTCCACACATAATATAACCTTTATCCGTTGTCACCACTAGCAAGGTTGTCTTTGGCAATTTAACCTCTATCGCGATTGCTGTATGTCCTTCAAGAAGAATGGGTTCTACGCGCATCATACTCTGCACAGCTCCTCTTCGCAGTCTTACGGTAGTATATGCGCCCGCGGCTAGTACGGTGTGACATCGTTGTAAAGATTATGTATTTTTTCTATTCAGAGCCTTCTGAGCGCTCTCCGTTCGGCTTGCGGTTGACACACCTTGCAAACACCAACGACTCTTCCTTGCTCATCGGCATAGAAGGACAACTTCTTTTCTTTTTTACGGCAATAGGAGCACGTTTGCTTATTAATGCTTTGAGACTTTTTACGGCGCTGCAACGACATGTTAATAACCTTATTCGTCTCAACCTTATCCTTCATTTTCAAAGTAAATTTATAAACCAAAAGAAGGACAAGAAGTAGGATGACAACGAGTACAATCCATTTCATAGTTCACCTTCCTTATGCCATTTATTTTACTTCAAAGCTTTATTGGAGGTGCAGTCCCGTATTGGCTTTTATCACCCGTATGGTTTCCTTCTGCTCCTTAATGGTATCTTCATATCTCTTTAATTGTTCTCGAAATTGTTCATATTCTTCCTCTGCTAATTTAAGGCTGACTTCCGCTTCAATTAACTTTAATCGCAACGCTTCTCTTGCTGCTGCATCTTCTTCCAATCCGATTCCTCCTTCTGTCATTTGATTTTCCAACCGTCACAGATACCGAGAGGAAGTTCACTAAGACCATAGTACTTCTCCCTGGAATAGGAGGCAATACAAATATTACCTGCTGCAAAACCTTTTGTGAAAGAGGATCTACATTTGATTGTGATATCGTGATATAGTACATATAAGTGCGATTTCAGTGCGGTAAGGAGGCCATATGAGCCAACGGGATTCAAACATAAGTCCGAAGAGTGGACATTTATTCACCGTAGAGATTTTAATTGAAGAAACAACTAATGGCCTTGCAATGGAAAAGCTCCTTCACTTGTTAAATGTAGACAGCGTCAAAGATTATCAAATTCTTAAAGGTATTGGGCTTGGGCAGCTAATTGAACTCAACAAGAAACCTGAAAGCCTTCCTTCCATACATACAAGTAAGAAGCCCACAGCTCCTCCGCCAGCTCCCGCTCCTTCGGCAGTTCCATTGGCGAAGCGAGTGACAAGTTCGGAAGCAGCCTCTAACATTGTGGAGCAGCTCGAGAAATTTAAAGCTGGCAATACGTTAATCCGTTTGACGGTCATTAAAGCGCAAGGCATCAAGCTCAGTCTGCCCTGTCGCATCTTGAATTTTGACGGGAGCAGTCAGAATGTCACTGTTTATCACGTCGACGAGAAGAAAGTATATTTATTTAAGTTGAACGAGATCGAAGATTACGAAACATTTAATTGAGAAAAAGGTACCTTTGCTGACGATCAGCAAAGGTACCTTTTATTATTCGCCGGATGCGGCTATTGACGCAGCGGCTATACCATTTCTAAGCATATGCTCTAGATCGTCTTTCGCAACGGGCGGACTGAACCAATAGCCCTGTACTTCGTTGCAGCGATTCTGAAATAGGAATTGCAGTTGATCTTCGGTCTCTACGCCTTCGGCGATCACCTTCAAGTTCAAGTGATGCGTCATTGCGATAATCGTTGCAACAATGGCCGCGTCATTCGGATCCACCATAATATCTCGTACGAATGAGCGGTCAATCTTCAGCTTATCAATTGGGAACTTTTTCAAGTAGTACAGCGAGCTATACCCCGTACCGAAATCATCGATACTGACATTCACGCCAAGTTCTTTCAACTCAAGCAGCGATTGAATCGCATGATCAACGTCCATCGTCATGCTTTCCGTAATTTCTAGTTCCAAATATTGTGGATCCAACCCCGTCTGTTCTAACACGTGGCTGATTTTCCCTTTCAAGTTATGCTGGAAAAACTGTCGCACGGATAAATTCACGGAGATCGGGATCGCAGGATGACCTTCGGACTGCCAAGCTTTATTCTGTTTGCAGGCCGCGCGGAGTACCCATTCGCCTATCGGAACAATCAGTCCACTTTCTTCGGCTAATGGAATAAAGTAATTCGGCATGACCAAACCCTTTTCCGGATGACGCCACCTAATTAACGCTTCAACGCCTACAATTCTAGCTGATCCAATATCGACTTGAGGTTGATAGAAAAGTTCGAATTCTTCATTGACTAGCGCTCTGCGCAATTCATTCTCGAGTCGCAGGCGATTAATGGAAACAGACTTCATATCCGTATTGAAAATCTGATAATCATTTCTGCCCTTTTCTTTGGCCCGTGCAAGCGCGATATCTGCGTATTTCATCAACGTTTCGGCTTCATCCGAATCTTCTGACGAGATCGCGACACCGATGCTGGACGTCACATGCAGTTCATATTGTTCTAGGAGAAATGGTTTTTCCAGCACACGATTGATCTCAGCAATCACGCTGATAACATCGTTCGCATCCTCCACATTCGAATAGAAGAAGGCGAATTCATCCCCTTCCGTTCGAGCAAGGAAATCGTCTTCGGTTACAATACGAGTGAACCGTTCAGCAAGCTGCAGCAGCAGCATGTTGCCATAATCGTGGCCGAAGCTATCATTCACCAGCTTAAAGCGATCAATGTCTAAGTAAAACACCGCAACTTTATGTCCATCTGCTTTGCATTGGAGAAGACGTTCATTCAGATGATCTCGAAATAATCTTCGATTCGGGAGCCCGGTCATATCATCGTAATAAGCCATATAACGGACTTGTTCATCCCCACGTTTCCGTTCCGTCACATCCTGACAAATCAGAATGTTCCCTTTGGTATGGTGATGAATATCAACAGGAACCGCAGTCACATGCAAATCAACCCGATATCCGCGCTGATGATGGACGGAAGTCTCAAAGGTATAGGGCTTCCCGTTGCCGCTTTGCTCCAGATGCCGCTCTGTTCGTCTCAACTGTTCTTCTGTCACGATGTTCGTGAAGGGTTGATGCAGAAGCTCCGAGGCCGAGTAGCCTAAAATCGATTCCGCCGCTTGGTTCATTCGAATGAACCGGCCTTCTTCATTAAAGATCCCGATCGCATTCGGATTATGCTCAAATAAGGAATCCAACACACTTAAATAGGCGTGATCCCGAGGCAATTCTTTTGGAATAGGTTGTTGCTGCGTCTTTTTACCATATAAGAAGTAAAGAAGCACAAGTGCGCCCAAGAGACAAATCCAAGTCGCATAAGGCTTTACTAAGATGCTTACGAGTATAGCCACGACTGCATATCCGCCAATATAGAGCCGATTTTTCACGAATGAGCCTCCTTACATTGTTCAATCAAACTAAGGGAAGCATGTCATACTTATCCGTTCTTACTCCCAAGTCTCTGCCGATTCACGATCACATTACCAATCATTGACTTCTTTCTACAAAGGTTGTGCCTTTTCCTGCTTTCCTGCCCTAAAATACGAAAAGAGTCGGATTTCTCCGACTCTGCTCGTATTTTAGGATTTAATTGCTGCAAGGGCCAAAAGAATCCATCCTACCAAGAAGCTCAATCCACCTAGCGGCGTAATCGGTCCGAAGATCTTCAATCCCGTCAAACTCAGGGCATAAAGACTACCGGAGAATAAAATGATACCGATAAAGATCGCCCAACCAGAAGCATTTACCATGGACTGATTGCCTAATTTCTCATAAAGCACGGCAATCACAAGTAAGGCTACCGCATGAATCATGTGGTAATGAACACCTGTTTGAAACACGTCAATCTTATCGGGAATTTTCGTTTTTAAATAGTGGGCGCCGAACGCACCCAAAGCGACAGACAAAAAGGCATTCAAGCTTCCGAGCAGTACAAACAATTTCATGATCATAAATCCTTTCACAAGCAATCTGACTTACTCCACTTCACCAATATCATGCTGACCAACAATCAATCGAACAGGCTCCAAGAAAACACGCGTTACCGTCGGCTGCTCGATCAAATTAACCTCAATATCCTCAATCTTATAACGAGTGGTCTTACCTTCACGCTTGTCATACACAACATCAAATTGCTTCAGACCCAGCTGATGAATCAACACAGAGGAACCAATCGCTACAGCATTTGATTCAAATTCTCCATGTTCGAATATCACCTCAGACAAAATTTCATCGCTCATATCGACAATCGTAACGTACTGGCAAAATTGGTAACGCATGGTAGACATCCCCCTTGAATTTGGATAAGTTTAGGT
Organism: Paenibacillus pectinilyticus; assembly: GCF_001700435.1. Taxonomy (GTDB): domain Bacteria; phylum Bacillota; class Bacilli; order Paenibacillales; family NBRC-103111; genus Paenibacillus_E; species Paenibacillus_E pectinilyticus. Next base: position 55,919 of record NZ_LYPC01000023.1, on the reverse strand, counting down.
ATATCTACCCATTCGCCGAAATTGTCGATATTCCTGCTAATTCCATCATACCCTATTATCTTCAGATAAAATCCAACAAATAAATGACAATTGGTATCGTAAACATGCTGAAAAGTGTCGAAGTAAAGACAGCCTGCGAAGAAAACTCCGCCTCATTCTCATACTCGATAGCCAGCAGTACGCTGCTTAACGAAGTGGGTACTGCGCAAGATAGAATCAACGCCTTCGCTGTTAAGCCCTCAATGCCCAACATCCATACAACGAGAACACCAAGCAAAGGAGAAATAGCTAGACGAAGAAAATTCGACAGCAGCACCCGCGAGAAGTGAAATTCCCATTTCATCGCACCAAGCTGTACGCCCAGTGTCAATAAGGCTGTCGCCATGAAAGCATTGGATATGTAAGTCAATGGCAAATGAATCGAATCCGGGACTGGCACATGATAATACCTCAACACCAGCGCAATGGGAATGGCATAAATGACCGGCAACGAGAGTATCGTTTTCATCGTAGCCTTCCAGGATGCTTTATGAGCATTTAACGAGTAAATCCCATAGGTATTGGGAATTAGCGTTTGCATGATCATAATGACGATTTGGATCGCTAACGTATAGGCATTTCCGGCAAATACCGTTTGATTCAAAGGTAAGGCATAGTTCGCACTATTGTAGAAAATAACACTATTTCGCATGGCGATCCGCATGCCGCGCTGCATCTTCTGAATACGGATGATCACTTCAATGATCGCGAACAGCAAACTGAAGAAAATAACAAAGAATAAGAGCACCTGCATGAGGATCGAGAGACTCATCTCCGACTCATACAGCTTTACGAATACTAGCGCAGGCGAAAATACATAGAAATTAAGCTTTGAAAGGGTCCGAATATCAATGCGAAATGCACGATACATGGTGACACCAATGGCAATCATGATGCAAATAGGCACAATATTATTGACGAGAATATACACGAAATAATTCATTTCAAAGCCTCAATTCATCGAGAATCCCTGATAACGCCTTAAGAATGGGCATTCACGCTTGATATAATTCGCTTTAATTGCAGATTAAAATTCGTAATCTCTTCCGGTGACATCCCGCTCGCTTCGAATAGCGTCTGTGGGATGCAGAGTGCCCGCTCATAAAGGGCTAGGCCAGCTTCTGTAATGTGGATCAGCACCACACGCTCATCCTCCTGCGAACGTTTCCGAACTAGCAGCTGCTGCGCTTCCATGCGCTTGAGCATCGGTGTCAGTGTTCCCGAATCCAAGTCGAGCTTCTCACTCAATTCTTTGACCGTGCTTTCTTTCTGATCCCATAGAACTAATAGGACCAAGTATTGCGGATAGGTAATGCCGAGCTCCTCCAGAAATGGACGATACATGCGGGTAATTGCCCTTGAGCTTGCATATAAGCTAAAGCACAATTGATTTTCCAGCTTCAAAAATTCACTACTGCTCATGGCTATGTTCCTTTCTTCTATCTTATTGCGAACAATCGATTTGCTTCCAATTTAAACAAAAAGCCTCCCTCTGTCAATACACAACGCAAAGAGCGCCCTATTGAGGAGCGCCCATTCACTACTTCGTCTTATTTAATGCCGGCACTGTTCACATACGCAAGCCATTGTTTCTTGTACTCAGCTTGAATTTTATCCAGACCCGCTACTTTCGCCTTTTCCATAAATGTTTTCAATCCACCTTCAACATCCGCCACAAGACCTGCTTCGAGTGGATACAGATATTGTTTCTCCACTTGCTCTAAAGCTGCTTTCTCCGCTTGGTAGCTCGTGTAGTCTTCAGCAAATCCTGTGAACTTATCAGGTGATGCAATTTTATCCAAATCACTGAAAATTTGCTTCACGCCATCATAGCCTTTGTCGAACAACATGAACTCAGGATTTCGCCAAGCCCAGCCTTGCATAGCTTCTCTAGGAAAACCATTGCTGTTAGTGTCACCAATCATCGTGTAGTAACCATTATCTACCGTATAGTTTTTACCTAGGATTCCGTACTCCGTCAATTGATTGTACGTTTTGTCTGTGACCATTTTTTCATAGAAGGCAAGTGCGCGCTCAGGGTTTTTGCTGCTCTTTGGAATCGCGAAGCCATTGTGAATCGGGTGAACCGGCTCAGCGTGACCTTTGATCAAAGGAGCTGGATAGTATTCAAGTTTCCAATCTGGGTGAGCGGCAGCGATTTGCAGCTTCTGATCGTTGTAACGGCTAGGGTTATCGCCTAAGTTGGCAGCGGCTTTACCGCTTGTAATCAAGTCCGTCATGGCATCCTTCACATTCAGGACGTTCTTCGAAATGTAACCGGCATCCTGCCATCTTTTCATCGTTTTCAGTTCGTTCAGGTGCTCTGGAGAGCCCCAGTACGAAGTGACTTCTCCTGGATTTTTATACGAAATGTTCATGCCGTAAGGAAGCGCTCCAACAGGATCGATTGTTAAATTTTTGTAAAGATCAGAAAGATTGGACTTCACGTCACTATTGGCTGCCAAAGGAACCATATCAGGCACATTTTTCTTGATACCCGCAAGATAGGCTTCGAAATTCGCTAAGGAGTCCGGCTTCGGCAAATTGAATTTCGCTCTAAGATCTTCACGCCAGATGAAGCCCGTTGTCACATATTCCTTGTACGTCGCAGGCACCGTATAAATTTTGCCATCGATTTTGACAGCATCCCACATATCCTTCGGTACAAAACTATTTAGCTTAGGTGCCGCTTTAGGAAGTAAATCATCCAGTGGCAGGAAGGCTCCTTTTTTCGCGTAAGCTTGGTATTGCGTCCAATCCGCCGTGAAGATCAGATCGACCGCTTGGCCGGAAGATAATAAAAGCTTATATTTCTGATCCCAATCCGTCCATGTCGTGAAATTAAATTTAACAGTTGCGTTCAGATCCTTCAATGCTAACTTATTAATTTCATCTTCAATGACAGGCAAATCTTTCGGTGCGGGCCCTAGCATATAAAATTGCAATTCCACTTTCTTGGAAATATCTAGGCCTGTTGCCTTCGCTGTAGCTGTGGCTGCTGCGGTAGCATCCGGTGTTTTCGTTGCCGTTGCTGCGGAAGGACTCGGAGAACTCGTCGATGTCGAGCTAGAGCACCCAGCAACCACCGAGCCAACAAGCGCAATCGCCACAGACACACTGTACATCTTCTTTGCATTTCTTTTCATGTAAATCCTCCCTTTTATTAGTGCTTTGGATGGGTGGAACAATCTATGTTAGCTGACGGAATCGCTCCGGTTCAGTTCTAACCTTTGACAGCGCCTATCGTTAATCCTTTAACAAAGAACCGTTGCACGAAAGGGTACAAGAACAAGATGGGCCCCGTTACGATAATGGCCATCGCTAATTTCGTCGATTCCGTTGGAATCGTTTGGCCCATGGTCGCCCCAGTACTTACACCTAACTGTGAGATCGCTGCTGCGGTGTTAATGATGTTATACAAGAAATACTGCAGCTCGTATTTGCTCTGATCATTAATGAAAAGCGAGGTGGCAAACCAGCTATTCCAATATTGTAAGGCTAGGAATAAACCAACGGTTGCAATCCCAGGCATCGCCAGCGGTATCACCACACGATAATAAATCGTGAAATCGTTAGCGCCATCAATTTTCGAAGACTCTGTAAGTTCCTCCGGGATAGACGACTTAATGAAGCTGCGCATTAATATAATGAGAAAGGGAGACATCAGCCCTGGAAAAATCAAGGCCACATACGTATCTGTTAACTGTAAATATTTCGTAATGAGGATGTACCAAGGGACAAGTCCACCGCCAAACAGCGTCGTGAAGTAGATGAAGAAGGACAGCTTGTTGCGATACTTAAAATCCTTCCTCTGCAGCACATACCCGGCCATCGTCATCATGAACAATCCGAGAACCGTACCTACCACCGTCACGAAAATCGTGACACTATACGCTTTTAATACTTTCTGCGGAAAGGTCAGTACAGCTTTGTAGGCTGTTAATGAAAAGTCCTGCGGAAAGAGATGGTAGCCATTACGAATAATCGATTCATTGTCCGTAAAAGAACCCGAAATAATGAGCAGGAAAGGGAAGATACAGACAATCGATATCGCAATAATGATGAGGTAAGCCAAGATATTAAATGTAATCGAATCTATTCCTCTAGTTCTCAATGTCGCTCACCTCCTAGAACAGCGCATACTCATCGTTTGATTTTTTGATCAGAAAGTTGACGGTCATAATCAGTACAAAACCGAAGATGGATTGAAATAAACCAGCAGACGTCGCCATCCCGATATCAAACGTAACCTTCAAGGAGCGGAACACATAAGTATCCAAAATGTCTGTCGTATTATACAGAATGCCGTTATTTCCAATTAACTGGTAGAAGAGATCGAACTGCCCCTTCATGATGCTACCGAGTGCAAATAAGAGCAATATAATGAAGGTTGGCTTCAGCATCGGAACCGTAATGTACCAGATCCGTTGGAAAATGTTCGCTCCATCAATGGTAGCGGCTTCATAATATTCATCACTGATGCCCGTTATGGTGGCGAGGTAGATGACCATGGTGTAGCCAACATTTTTCCATACATAAAATAGCACCAATAATACCACCCAAGCAGAAGGCGTGTTATAAATGTCCACGGGGTTTGAACCCCATGATTTCAAGGTCGTGTTCACAAAACCAGTATCATAATTAAACATGTTGTAAGCGATTGCATTCAGGAGGACAAATGAAATAAAATAAGGTAAGAACATCACAGATTGTGTAATTTTCTTGAAAAAATTCCCTGTTAATTCACTGAGTAAGATGGCACTAAAGATGGCTCCCACGTTTAAAAACACGATAAACGCAAGATTATACGCTACTGTATTCCTTGCCAACACCCATAGCACTCCTGACTTCCATAGGAACTCAAAGTTCTGTAAGCCTACAAATGGACTTCCGAAAAGCCCTCCATTAAAGTCAAACCTGGTGAAAGCGAAGTAGATCCCAACCATCGGTACGTACGAATTAATAAAGAAGAAAATCAGTGTTGGCGCTATCATGAGAAACAACAATTTATTTTTGTTTAGCTCATAGAAGAATCCTTTCTTTCGGATCATGCGGTTAACCTCCCTGCATTAATATGTCTTGTCGTGCTTGTCGGTTGCCATACTCGAATTATAAACAGAATCATCCCAACCCCGATACTGAAGATCTGCTAACATTTATGAACGAACTGGCTTGTGAACACCTCCAATTCATATGCACAATCTAAACATTCATGGATTTTCTGGCGTTTCTACCCCATTTTCCGCCAGCGGGGCTATCCTATTTCAGGTTAAGCGTTATATAGTTGGAATATACTTTTCGTACCAAAGGAGGGGATAGCTGCCATGTTACTTCGTAATCAAGAGAGCAAATTTATGTATCGCAACATACTTCTCAGTATTGTTCTATCTATTGTTGTTACACTGCTAGTCTCCTCGACCATTCTCTACGTGAACTTTGATAATATCGCGCTCAAACAAGTGTACGAATCCGATTCTAACTCCTTGCTGCAAACGAGTCAGGAAATTCGAACGATTACCGAGACGGCTACTTCCTTGTCTTTTCAAATTTATCGCGACTTCGTCATTAGTAAGCTGCTCTTTTACGATAAACCTGACATCTACGATGTCCAAGGCAGTATGGCACAGCTTAACTTGTACAGACTCGCCATGCCTTTCATCGATTCGATTTACGTCTATAACGGGGATTCGCAGCTCTTCTATGTCAGTTCGAACAATTTCCAGAGCGGCATTCAAACGAAAGCGACGCTAGGTGATCCGAGCATGGTCAATATTTTGGATCATTTTCAGGATTACATCCCTTTCCTGCCTATTCCTAGGTCATTTACACCTAATGATGTCGGTTCGCCACAAGCTACTCAGGTCGGCATTTACTCGTACTTATGTTACGATGCCATTAATTTAAATAATTCCTTGAATTCCGCTGTTGTCGTCAATATTTCAGAATCCTTTTTCAATAAATCATTGAAAAATATCGTAAACAATCGTTCCTCCGACGAATTCATCATTAATAAGGAAGGCCTTCTCATTTCCACCGATGGGACCAATCCTGTATTAACCAACTATGCCGATAAGAGCTATATCCAGAAAATCATTGCCAACGCTGCAGCCCCAGGGTATTTGGTCGATAAGGTGACTGACACGAAATCTTTAATTACCTATACAGCTCCCGATTCCTTAGGCTGGCGCTATGTGCGCATAACCCCCTACACGATTATCACCAAAGAAATTAAGAGCATGCGAACCAAAACGATCTATATCTCGCTCAGTATTTTACTTGCCGGTCTTCTGATTTCACTTGTGATGTCCAAACGATTATTCGATCCGATTGATAAAGTCATACGCAGCCTAAAAACCTTAGAGATCGAAAAACGCGATCACCTGCAAATTTTACGACAAAATTTCCTGAGAAATATTATGATGGGAAGAGATGTTTATCATCCTCAAGCCCTGCAATCCAAACTAAGTTATTTCGGTTCCAAAATCATGATTAGCCATCCAGCCATGATGCTTATGGTCAAAATGGATCGTTATGAAGAAAACAACCGAACATTTAAAGATCAACTCCCCCTTTTACGCTATGCCATCATGAATATTTGCACCGAGATTTGCAGTCCCCTGTTCCACGCCGAAGGCATTGATATGGGAGATGATCATATCGTCATGCTGTTATCCGCGAAGGAAGCTGACTTCCAGTGGGAATGCGACGTTTTCATCGACATGCTGCACAACATGCAAGCATCCATTGCTTCTTTCATCAAATTATCTGTCTCCATGACAGTAAGCCCCCTTCAAGATGAGGCTGCGCAATGTTTTACGCTTTATAAACAGCTTCTTGAAGCCTCCTATCACCGCTTATTCAGGGGGCATGGCTGTATCATTTGGTCAGATGAGATCATGGCGTACCGCACGAAAGAATACAAATTCCCGTCTCAAAAGGAAAAGCAACTGGTCGACAGCCTGATGACTGGCGATTCGGAAGAGGCTGAACTCATCTATCTCGATATCGTCAGAGAAACCGCACTATACCCCTACACCGTCGTTCATTTGGCCATTTCACACTTAACACTGACCGTCAATAATGTGCTGACCACCATTAACCGAAATAATGCCCTAGCGTTTCCACTCTTTCTTGATGGGGCTGTCGCCTCTTTAACACATGTAGAGACGATTGATGAAATTAATTGCCAATTCACCGACTTATTTAAGCAGCTTCAGAAAAAGCTTGATGAAAAGCGAAGCTCTAAGCATGTTGAGCTCATCAAGAAGATGAATGACATCATTGATCGCGATTATGCGAACCAGAACCTATCTCTAAATTCCATAGCTGATGAACTCGCCATGTCTTCCATCTACATAAGCCGCTTATACAAACAACATACGATGGTGGCCATCACCGATGTTATTCAAGATGTCCGGATGAATAAATCCAAGGACCTGCTCCTGCGCACAGCTCTTTCCGTTGCCGAAATCGCTGAAAAAACAGGGTTCACCAGCGACTCCTATTTCTATCGGCTATTTAAGAAATACAACGGGATTACGCCGAACGATTTCCGCAAGCAGCTCAAATTTGAAAGTACCCTCATTCAGAAAGGGATTGAAGAAGGATGACTTGGCTCCATGCTCATACAAACCGACTAAACGACGTATTTAACGAAGCGAAAGACATCGTACGCCAATTTCCTTCGCCTATGGATCAATTAGGGCTTGCCTACTTGGCTAAGTTTGACGCGAGTCAGGAAGGCAGTACCAAGAACTATATTTGCTATCTGCTGCCCTATTGGATGGAAGATATCTGTGAACTGCCTGCGGCAGCCTTTAATAAGCTGTCTCTCGCGAATGTTTTCGTCATGCTCTACTATTTTATTCAAGACGATATCATGGACTCTTCCAAGGGCAATTACGCAAACAAGCTGCCACTGGCTAATTTATTTCATATGCGCTTTCTCGCCATTTATCGTGAACTCTTTCCATCCGACTCCCCCTTCTGGGGGTATTATGAAACGTATATTTCGGAGTGGGCTCAGACTGTGTCGAATGAAGGACATTCCGATTATTTCCATAACGATCTTATGCAAATTGCCAAGAAGGCTAGTCCAGTCAAAAATGCAAGCACCGGAGCCCTGCTCCTGTCAGATCAAGCGTATCTCATCCCTGAGGTCACAGCCGCTGTTGAGCAAGCGCTGGTCACCCTCCAAATGCTCGATGACTGGGCAGACTGGGAGGAGGATCTGGAAGAAGGCTCTTATAACTGCTTGTTAGCTGGTATTCAAAAGCGACTACAGCTGGCTGAGACGAATCAGCTCACACTGGAAATGATCAAGCAACAGATCTATGTTCACGATTACTTGGAAGCCTATGGAGAGATCGCGGTGCATCATCATGAACGCCTGCTCCGCTTACCACATGCTATGGATCAGCTCTTCGGTTTTCATGATTCACTGGTCCAGAATATCCTCCGTTTGGCCCAAGAAATAAAAGATCGAAGATCTGCACTAGCATCTGGCGGGTTCTACTATTTCCTGTCTAATTCTGAGAGATTTTGATAGATTATTGGAAGTTTCCATGCTATAATTTGTCTTGTAGGAAAAATTACCCAGATGACTAGGAGTGATTTCAAATGTCCACAAACGAAAGCGTAAAAGCTAAAATTATTCAAAAAGCTTGGGAAGATGAAGCGTTCAAAAATCAACTTCTGTCCAATCCGAGAGCAGCGCTGAAACAAGCATTTAACATTACACTCCCTGAAGACATTACGGTAAGAGCGGTTGAAGAAACTTCAACAGATTTCGTTCTTGTCATTCCTACAAATCCAGCTAAGATTCTTGTTACTTCCAATGGTGCAGAAGGCGTTTGGTAATATAAAAAAGGTGTCCCGCTGAAATAAGCGGAACACCTTTTATTTAATTCATTGTCACATTGGGGAATCGTAGAATAACCTCGGTTCCCATGTATTTTTGACTTTTAAACTCAATGTGCCCCTTCATGATCTCAATCAGCCTGAAGGTGACCATTAAACCCAGCCCCGTCCCTTTTGTCTTCGTTGAATAATAAGGCTCGCCTAGCTTCGTCAGTTGTAAAGGCTCGATTCCCTCGCCATTGTCTTTGATATGAATGAAGACCTCATCATTTTTTTCATACGCCCAGATATTAATTTGCCCATCGACTTGAAAGGCCTCGATACTATTCTTGATGATATTGATCAAAATTTGTTTGAGCTTCGAAGAATTCCCTAGAATATGGAGTTCGGAAGGTACATTGACTGTAATTCGGCCGCCATTCAGCGTTGCCAAAGGTACAATAATACCTTCAATTTGGCTAATTTCTTTACTTACATTTAAATCCACGATTTCATCTAACTGCGGCTTCGCAAATGTTAGGAAATCCGTAATGATAACGGAAGCCCGATCCAGTTCTTCGATCGCAATACCCATGTACTCTTTATTCTTGTCGTCCGTTCTGGCCGCAACCAGCTGCAGGAACCCCCGTGTGACCTGAAGCGGATTGCGAACCTCATGCGCGACCGAAGCGGCCAAAGAACTAATCATTTCCATCTTTTCGGAAAGCTGCAACTGATGATTGTAAAATTCAAGTTCCTTCGAGTAATTGCTCATCTGCTCTTGATTGATTGCGAAGCGTCTACCCAAAATGACGATAAGTGCGACAATAAATCCAACCACGCCGTATTTCCATATAAAAAACTGATACTTTTGATTGTTTGCGTAGTAAAGAATCAGGTCAATGGTCCCCATAAATGCAAACATCGCAAAACCTGAGGAGAAAATAATGGCCTCACGATTTCCTCTTATTACAAACACAATAGATAAGACAATGATCGTGATAAATTGAATAATCATGATCGCGCCTAGCACAGTAACAGTGAAGAAGTAATAGATGCTATTAATTTTGTACGCATACAACTGATTAATGATCGTTAGGACTATACAGAAAGCCGAATACCAGATCTGAAACTTCCTGAATGAACGGATCCATTTAAATCTGCCATTATCAAATATCTTCTCAAAAAAGAAGAGAAGCGATGGTAGAAAGACAGCAAGAGAAATATCAAAAATATTCAGGAAAAGATCACCAAAACGTGTGAAATTAGCATAGAGGAATGGCGAATAGGTGAGAAAAATCGTTCCTAGCGTTAGGATCATTATACTAAGCGAAACCCACGTCGCTCGCTGGATTTGTTTAAGAAAAAAGGAACAGACCAGCATAATCACAGCGATAAAGAGAAAGGAAAATCCAAGGATAATATTTTGTAAGTCGCGGAATATAAAAGCATGAGTCAGTATGGAATAATGATCTAATCGGATATCAGAATGAATACCAAGTCGATCCATGGTCGTCTGTAATTTTAAATAAACAGTCGCCCCGCCGTCCTCCGTACTAAGGGGTATTAAACTACGTTGTTCATCGTATGGAAAATCAAATTTAACTTCATGTACAAGCCTATCCCCCATATACATTGAGAACTTCTGTGCGTATATATCATCAATATACAGTCCGTAGTCCTTTGGAATCTGTGACGGGAGTTCTATTCGAACCCAGGCTGTTGTCACTTCTCGCGGTTTATTTGGCGTCTCCCCATTACTTGCAATGGTCATCCAACGATCCGGGTGTGCTGAAGCGATAACATCTTCAATCTGATCGCCCTGGTCCCCCCACATCATACTCCAACTTGGGATCGCTTTCATTTGCTCTGATTGCTCTGCGAAGGCGAAACTAGCCGCTAATAAAAGACCAAGGAGGACAAGCAACCCTACTTTTGAACGTAGTTGACGTAATTGGAGCAATCGTTGCATTCATTCACCTTCCCCTAGATGCCTGTAAGTTATTTACATTATTTTAATTCGACGGGGTTCTGAGCTTTCCTTCTTCAGTAGGTAAACATTCTCAAAACAAAAATAAACGCCCACTTGCAAGAATACCAAGTGGACGTTCCTTAGTTATCCGTAAACCAAACGGTTCGTGCCGGTTTGGTTTCGGTGATCAATTCTCCCCCGCTAACCACATAACGACAAGGGGGTTGCGTGCGGATGAGGTCCATTTCATGGTCCCCCGGGAGAATAATAAAGCTGGCCGATCCGCCAACCTGAATGCCGTATTCTTTAAGCTGCAAGGTGCGAGCGGCTCGCATGGTAACCATACGGACAAGCTCATCTATTTCCTCCCGCCCCGTCATATGTGCGAGATGCGCAGCCATATGAGCAGCCTGCAGCATATTACCGGTGCCTAGCGGATAAAATGGCGTTCGGATATCATCATGGGCGATGCTCACATTCACGCCAGCTTGCCACATTTCTTTGATACGCGCGATTCCGCGACCGCGAGGATAACTATCGAATCGTCCTTGCATCGCACTATTGATCAGTGGACAACACACAATATGAATGCCCGCTCGTGCGACTAAGCCAAGCACCTTTTGAAAATACGCTTCACCGTAATAGGCGGTGGCGTTCACATGCGCAGCCGTTACTCGCTCCCTTAAGCCTGTGCGAATGGCGAGATGCGCAACATTCTCCAAGAAGGTGGAATGAGGATCGTCCATCTCGTCGCAGAATACATGGATGAAGCAGCCATGCTTCTCAGCGAGACGGAAGATGCTATCCAGCGAGGCTTCACCTTCTGAGCGCGTTGGCTCCAGATGCGGAACCGCACTGATGCCATCCGCGCCTAGCTCTAAGGCAAGCTCCAACCGCTGCTCATTGTCTGGGCAAGCCCTTATCCCATCCTGCGGAAAGGCAATCACCTGCAGATTCAGGTAAGGTTTTACACGTTCGCGCAGTGCTAGTATCGCGCGCAGCGCCGTCAGATTTGGATCGGAGATGTCTACCATCGTTCGCACGTGAAGAATGCCTGCTGCAATTTGCATGCGAAGCAGCTTCTCCGCACGAGCGGTTACGTCCTCATAGGTCAGCAATAGTTTACGCTTCTGCCAAAGACCAATGCCTTCGAATAGCGTTCCACTCTCATTCCATGCTGGCTCTCCTGCTGTCAGCACGGTGTCCAAATGGATATGTGACTCCACGAAGGGCGGCAGCAGCACGTGCCCGCTGCCGTCAATCTCTCGCTCGCCGAGAGCGGTTATTTCACCGATTTCTACGATTTTGCCATCCTTAATCCCGACGTCGACAGGCCCTTGGTAGGTGGGGCTACCCAATAATCGCACATGACGAAAGATGCTATCTAGCAAACCTATCACCTCTACTACGTGTTATTACTTCACTACATGATTCACTTCACGAATTAGTTATCACGCTTCATTTCGGATTCATGCCAGGAGCTGAGCAGCCATTTGGCGAAGGCATTAACCAACAGGAAGAAAATGATCCCTAGTGCAGATGCCGATAAACCGCAAGCAAAGAGGTAAGGCGTCTTCAAGCGGGCGGCTGCATATGTAATGGCGTAGCCTAATCCACCTTGACCGCCGCCGATGCCGGCGATGTATTCACCCACAATGGCGCCTACGACAGACAGGGTACAGGAGATTTTCAAACCAGCCACGATATACGGCAGCGCAGCTGGGATGCGCAGCTTCCACATCGTTTGAAAGCCATTTGCGTTGTACAGATAAAACAAATTACTCATATTTTGGTCTGTGGAGTTCAGTCCAATCAATGTATTCGATAACATCGGGAAGAAACCGATTAAGAATGTAATAATGACAATGGCATTCATCCCTGCATCGAACCAGATGACAATCAAAGGTGCAATAGCTACAATCGGAATCGTTTGCAGGATGATCGCATACGGATACACGCTCTTCTCTATCCATTTGGAGCTGGCAAGCAGAATCGCACCCGCAATACCTAGGACAATACTTGCAATGAATCCAAGCACGGCCTCAAAGGTTGTTGTTCGAACGGACACCCATAGCCCGCTTCTATTCTCATAGGCTGCTTTTACGATATCCGAAGGCTTCGGAACCAGATAGACAGGCGCGTGCGTAAGTGCTGCGATAAGCTCCCACCCGCCAATAAATACGATAAATGCCGCTAACGGCGGGATCAGCTGCTTCAACAACAGGAGCAACCTGCGGCTAAACGACACGCCATCCTCCATGCGACTCATCCAAGCTGCGCGCTCCCGTGCGGGAAATATTTCATCAGGTAGTATTTGTAGGTATTTCGAATCGACAGCCATGGTACATATCCCCTTTCACATTACTTCTCAGTCTGTGTTGATTTTCCCCGGATTAAGAAGTCCTTTTGGATCATTCTCACGTTTCTTTCTTCCCATACTGCCTACTTCGCCGCGTCCGCCTTGATCGAGAACCCACGTGTGCGGATCGAAGATTCGGACGCCAATGGATTCGAAAAAGTCAATAATCTCATATAACCGTTCTTCCGTCGTAAACCGCACAACAGGAAGTGCTGTAGGGGTAACTTCTCCGCCACTACGCACCCATTCGACATGCAGGTACACTTCATCGCCGTACTTCGCTTTGATCTGCTGCACTTGCTCCAAGTAGCAATCCACCTTAAAGCCTGCTTGCAGATAGGTCATAGATGCATCTGTCTTCATCGCCCATAGCGTGGTATGGTTCCACGTAAAATCAGATACGCCAATTGTTTTACGATAATTTTTCGCTTCAATGACATGTCCGATATGTCCGCCGTACTGCACAGCCAGTGCATCAACCAAGCGCAGCGTTTCTTCCGCGAATTCCAACATCACCGCAGCACGATCTGGCACAATCACTTTGTTAAAGGGGACAAAATATGAAGGGATTGGCCATTCCATCGGTGCTATGAGACGCTTCGGAATCGCTTCCTCACGCGCTAGTGCCTCTCCAAACTGCATCGCTTGCTCAAACGTTGGAAATTGACCAATGGCTTGCGTCCATTCTGTACGAGGCGATAATGGAATCGTTACTTCGGTCAAAATCCCCGTTGTTCCGTAATTATGAATATAAGTAAACAGCTCAGGCCCTTTAACTACAAGTCTTCGCGGTGTTTCTTCCATTGTATAGATAACAGCTTCAAGAACATTTCCATCCCATAGGTTGCCATAAGTGATCGAACCGATGCCGCCAGACCCTCCACTGACAAAGCCTCCAACCGTCGCCTTCACATACGTACTGGGGTATATTCGGATCTCTTGACCTACTTCGCGTGCTTTCTTGTCGATGACGCCTAGACGAACGCCGCACTCTAGCCGAGCAAAACCAGGCCCTATCTCAAGAATGGCATCCATACGGCTGAGATCCAAAACAATTCCCCGCTGTAGAGGAACCGCCTGACCGTAATTACCTGTTCCCGCTCCGCGCACGGTCACTGGTATGCCATGCCGGAATCCGAAGGCTAGAGCTTTCACCACTTCTTCCTCATTCCGAGGTAAGATCACCACATCCGCAGCTGGCAACCCCTGCAGTTGACGATTAAGCACGGGAGAGTACCAGTAATAATCCTTGGAAAGCTTATCTCTCGTTTCTTGATCGATCGCTACGATTTCTGTACCAAGTTGTTCTTCGACCTCATGAACCCAGGTTACTTCCGCTTCCGTGGACATAGCTGTCATCATCCTCTCGTCTTAATGCCCCAAGGCTTCATTTACGACGCGTACTAACTCGCTGAATTGTGCTGTTGTTCGATAGGTTTCATCTCTTGGAAAAGGAACGGGAATATCAATTCTGGCTGATATTTTGCCAGGTCTTGGTGTCATCACGACAACACTTGTCGATAGAAAAACGGATTCAAACACGTTATGTGTAACGAAGAGTACGGTCATCGATTTATCCTGCTGCCAGATGTTCAGCAGCTCCATTTGCAACGTTTGACGCGTAATTTCGTCCAATGCACCGAACGGCTCATCCATCAGCAGCAGCTTCGGTCTAGAAATCAGCGCCCGCGCGATGGACACGCGCATTTTCATACCACCTGAAAGCTGTCTAGGCAGTACTTTCATGTAGTCCTTCAAACCAACAAGCTCCAATACCCGCTCCGCCTCTTGTTGCTGCGTTTTTTTATCAACACCGCGCAATTCGAGCGGAAGCTTGACGTTCGCTTCAACCGTGGACCATGGCAACAACGTGTGGTCTTGGAAAACGAAAGCGATATCGCTTTGCTTGCGAGCCTCCTTCGGCGTTGTTCCGAATACATCGAGTGCCCCTTTGCTCGGCTTCGATAAGCCAGTAATAATTTTGAAAATCGTCGATTTTCCACACCCCGACGGGCCTACAAAGCACAAGAATTCACCTTCTTGAATCGACAGGTTGACATCCTGCAGGGCAATCGTGCCATTCGGGTAGGTTTTGGATAGATTCGACATGCTGACGAAGGTTGAACCTGAGGTTTGCGGGCTTGCTGTATCAATTAGAGAAGAATATCTAGCCATGTTCTTCATCTCCTTAGCGAGTTTGGGGCTTGCCAGAACTATTTGCTGATTTTGAGTGATTGCATATCGAAGGCTTGAAAAGCAAGCAAAGCTTCTACAATATAGGCGCCATACTTCTCCGTCATTGCCGTCCCCTTCGCGATTGTTGCGACAGTTGCATCACCAGAGATGCCCGAATGTGATAGATCATCCATTACCCACGCGAAAGCCCGGTTCTTTAGGGCCAAATAACGGGAATCCGGATAATTCGGATATTCCGTAGGCGCTGCTTCCATATGTACCCAGTGCGGCATCGCCGCCATGACGATGGAAGTTTCCATATCACCAGCATGTATACCCGCCTGCTTCTCTAGCGATGTTAGCCATTCATCTGCGCCGCCGAGACCACCTGGGTCTAACCGGAACACAGCTAAGCCCGTTTCAATGCGGATTTCCCGGCCCATCATATTCAGCAGGTCGGTATTCCCACCATGCGAGTTAACGAGAACGAGCTTCTCGAAGCCGCTTTTCCGCAGGCTTTTGGCAATATCCATGACGACTGCCATTAGTGTTGTGGCGGATAAAGTAATCGTCCCGGCATGCCCTAAATGCTCTGTACTTTTCCCATATGGAATCGCTGGCAATAGCCAAATATTCGCATCGTCAGGAAGCTGCTCGAAAGCTTCAGTTAGGAGCACTTCAGAGATTAACGTGTCGGTAAACACCGGCATATGTGGACCATGCTGTTCAACAGCCCCGACAGGCAGAACAACAAGTGCATTTTCCTTGGGAATGTCAGCCACTTGAAGTTTACTAAGCCGAGGGAAGAAGCAGCGATCCCAAGCCTTTCCTTGATAGCGATTGAATGTCATGCTGAGCACCTCCACGATATAGTGACGCTGTATTTGAGAAAAAAGACCCAAGCTCTTGGAAGAGGGGATCTTTCAGTCTTTTCCAATTTAATGATGTGCGCCTCATGCCTTATTCGCTTGAAATTGCTTTAAGGCTGCGGCCACATCCGCTACTCGTTCTCCCAGACGCGCTGCCATCAGCAGCTCTCTAGGATCTGGAGACAGTGAACTATCTGGTCCGGCTAAGGTCGATGCCCCGTAAGGGGAGCAGCCGATGGCATCGGCGGTCAGATACTCCGGATTCTCGGAATACGGAAGACCCACGAAGATCATACCAAAGTGGAATAAAGGTACCATTGCTGTTAAAATCGCCGCTTCATGCCCGGTATGGATGGAAGCCGTGCTGTTAAATATGCCGGTGGGTTTACCCTCTAGGGCGCCCTCGATACAAAGATCCCCGGCCATCTCAAGGAACAATTTGACTTGTGCTGGCATGGAGCCGTAATACGTGGGGAAGCCCCATAGAATGCCATCTGCCCAGCGGAGATCATCATTAGTGGCAATAGGGATATCTTTTTGTAAGGCTAAGGTTGCTTCATACTTGTGATAACGATCCGTTAATCGAAATTGCTTGGATAACGTAGTTGAGCTCGAAGACTTCTCAATCTCGGAAGGGCGTCTGTCTTTATCCTGCTTGATCACGCGATTCGTATCCGCAACCATTTCTGGTATTCGCACGATTCTCACAGGATGCGCGCCTGATTGACTGGCACCATCTGCAACAGCTTGCGCCATCTGATAGACGTGACCGAAGGCGCTGTAATAAATGACCAACAGGTTAGCCATGCCTCATGTCACCCTTTCGCGAATTCGTGCTTTTGGAACGATACGGCTTGCGTTGCTCCTTGCCAGAATTGGGCTAACGTTGTGTTATTCCATTCGGCTTTTGAGCCAGGGGATCTTACGAAACGACCTTGGCAATATACCCATCTGCGTTCAGGGAGCAGAGTAAAGATTTCTTCGGTTGATCGGCCATCTAGGATGACAAAATTAGCTGCATTGCCTTCTGTAAGGCCATAGCTGGTAAGCCCAAGAACATTTGCTGGTGCTTCCGTAATCATCCGCAGCAGTGTGCGAAGATCAGCGGGTCTTCCCATGTGTGCTGCGTAAGAACCAATGAGCGCAATTTGTAACAAGTCACCTCGCCCAAACGGGTGAAAAGGATCATGGATATTATCCGACGCGACGGCGATGGGAATGCCTCGTTCATGAATTTGCTTCAACCGTGTAACCCCGCGTCTTACAGGGAACGTGTCGTGCCTGCCTTGCAAATACAAGTTCACCGCTGGTAAAGACACGGCTTTCAGCTTCGCCTCTGCCATCTGGTCAATGATGCCGCCTGCATCCTCATCTGTCATGGAAGCCAGTGCACACAAGTGATCCACGGCAACTCGGCCTTGGTAGCCTTCTTCTTGGGTACGCTTTGCCACATAGGCCACAGTTCGCATCTGCGGATTATCCGTTTCATCACAATGTAGATCAATCGGAACATCGTATTTCTCTGCCATTTTGAAAATAAAATCAATATCCTCTTCTGGCGTCTGAGATAAATGCGGAGCCCCGCCGATCCCATCAACACCCATTCGCAACGCTTCCTCAATCGCTTCATTATCTAACGACATGAAATTGAAGGGGCACATCGGAAACAGCTGCAAGGTAATATAAGGAGCTAACGCTTCCCTCGCTTCCAAGGCTGCTTCGATCGTGCGTAAGGCAATGTCTCGTGAGTATTTTAAATTAAAATCCAAGTGTGTTCGGATATGGGTTGTGCCGAAGGACAACGCCTGCAGAGCAGATCGCATCATTCTTGCTTTGATTTCCTCTTTGGAGAACGTTGGCGCTGCTGCCGAGTAGTTCAGGATCGCCTCTTCCAAGGTCCCGCTGATATTCTCAACCGTCGTTAGAGAGAATGATTTATCCAGATGCATGTGGGCATCCACATAGCCTGGCAGTAAGATTTTACCCTGAAGATCAAGGGTTGGAATCCCGTCTGTTGGCCCACGCTGCTCTGACTTCCACGCCTCTAAATCGATAACTTCAGGATCAGCGGCATCCGCTTCTTGTTTCCGAATATGCGTCCAGTTCCCATCACGAATCGAGAGACGATACAATTCCCTTTCATCTAGTAATGGCAATCGCACGTTACATAAATCGATATGGTTGTTCGAAGCCAATGCCGCCACCTCCCGATGTTTTCAACTGCTTATCGTTTATTTTTTAGGTAAAAATTGGGTTGTAAACACTTTATCAATGCTTTCAGCCGACTTCAGAACGCCCGCATCCACCATTTGCTTCTGTACTTCTTCCCAACGTGCTTTGGTCATCACGCCAGTACCTTGTGTTGCTGCATCTCCGCCGAATACGAAATCCATTTCTTTGGATGCACTAAATTTCATCATATCAAGACCCATGTCTGGGTTTTTCGTTTGAATGCTCGGGTTAATTTCTTCGGAGTGGTCTTTGTAGTAATCCCAGCCCTTCACAGTCGCCTCGACGAAGGCTTTCACTTGATCCGGATGCTCTGCGATCATTTTCTCCGTTGTGAAGTACACACCCGCATAGATTTGATAGCCAGAATCCGCTACGAGTAAGGTGCCATAATCAACCTTTTGTTGATCCATTGTGAAAGGCTCTGAAGTGACATAACCTTGAGTAAGTGCATTTTTATCACTAACAAAGTTCACTAATTGACCTGTATATTTCATTTCTTGCGCGCCATCTAATTTATATTTCTTCTTAATAAACTGCCAGAAGCTTGCTGTAGAGGCCACATACACTTTATGGCTGTTTAAATCTGCGAAATCTTTAACGCCCGAATCTTTATGATAAAACAACGCTTGTGGACTCTTCTGCATGGAAGTCGCAATGGCTACAACCGGTATTCCCTCTTGTCTGGCTACCAAAATATCATCACCATTCGCCATCCCGAATTGGGCTTTACCGGAAGCTACAATTTGCGTAGCGGATACCGATGGACCGCCTGGCATCAAGGTCATATCGAAGCCTGCATCCTTGTAAAAGCCTTTGGCAAGCGCAGCGAAATTCCCGCCATGCTCTGGCTCTGCGAACCAGTTCAATACAACGGTCGCTGGAACCGCAGCTTTGGCCGCAGGTGCCGCTGATGCTGCAGGAGAAGCTGTCGCTGCCGCAGTCGTTGGTGCTGCTGTTGGCGCTGACGAAGAAACCGAGGTAGTCGAACTGCCACATGCGGCAAGCAGACTTGAGATCATGACTAAACTCAGGGATGTAGCAGCTGGGCGTTTCATTGCAAGTGTGCGTGTACGATTAAATAGTTTCATGGTTAACTTCCCCTCCATATTTGTTTTTCTGTAGGAATCTTTGTGTGTAACCTTGAGTCAAATATACGTTTCACGGCTTGTTTACGTCAACGAATAGACTGACGTTTTGTATTTTCACACAAAGAAAGTACGTCTTTTTATTACTTTTCCAACTCTATATATATTGTTAAGCAAATATAAATGCCAAAAACCGAACATTACTCTAAATCGTACCTACAACAACACCAAGTTCCTTTAACCAGCGGCGATAAGCAATCGAGAATCGGTCCACCTTATGATTAAGCTCAACTTGGAGATCTAGTGGCAGCAGTTCGGGCTTCTGCGTCTCAATGACCCTAGCATCCTGCTCAAAAACGATATCTTGGAATTTAATGAAATTGGCATCATCGACATCATAGGCATAATTGCGGGAAACCATCATGAAGACAACACATTCTTCGGCTGCTACAGGGAGCACAGTCAGCATAATCCATAAGGTTTGACCATTACTTGGATCTGCCTTGGATAGTCTAGCTGATAGTGGACGATACACTTCCTTCATGTATACATAGGTTGTGCCAGCACTTTTGTCCGAGCCAGAATGCGCCACAGGCTGAAAAATCGGAATATTGTCGATATAGATGCGATCCTCTTCTTTGACAACTTGAAAGTCAGGAAGCTCGGCGTAGTCCGGGTGCCCCAATAAATCCTGATGCACGAACATTAAGTGTGCAAAATCCGTGAAATTTTCGATAACACGCGTGCCTGCTGCCGCAACCTTATAGGGCCCACATGGCAGCGGATGATATTCAGGATTAGCAAACTCTTCGAAATGCGGAATGGGAGCTGCTGGTTCACCGATACATACCCAGATGAAACCATACTTCTCTTCGCAGGCGTAAGTGACAGCTTTGGCGCGCAGCGGAATCTTCTCCCCTGCTGGTTGTGCAGGAATACAAACACACTGTCCAGAGGAATCATACTGCCACCCATGATACGGGCAGACCAGCGCATCATTCTTGACCCAACCTTTAGATAACATGGCTCCACGGTGGACACAGAGATCTTGCATGGCGTGAACGCCTTTGCTTGAGCGGTAGAGGGCTACTCTTTCCCCTAAAATAATGACACCAACTGGCTGCTCTTTCAGCTCAGATGCTAAGTAAACGGCGTGCCAATCATTTTCTAAAACAGGATCATGTAGTCGTTGTAAAGCCATAGGAATCATCCTCCTCGAATTGTGTGTGAAAATGTAATTCATAAGTTCTTAACGATCGAACATCTATACATTGTTGGCGAAAATTGGATATGCTCCCGCCAGCTTGCTGCGAAGTGCGTCAACTCTGGCTTGTGCTCTTAACAAAATTTCCTGTTCATTGATCCATGTGCTCTTCCCATGCTCCACTACAACCTGCCCGTCAACCATAACCAGGTCCACGTCATTGCCGTTCGCATTATAAACAAGCGCAGAGGATGCCCGATGTACAGGACTTATGTGAGCTTTCATCATATCAACCGTGACAATGTCCGCTTTCTTACCAGGTTCCAGAGTGCCTAAATCATGACTACGACCAACAGCTTTGGCCCCGTTAACAGTAGCCATTCGCAGTACATCCATCGGAGGAAGCAGCGTGGCATCTAACTCATTCACCTTGTGCAAGCAGGCAGTGAATTTCAGCACTTCGAGGTTATCTTGGCAGTTGTTACTGCCAGGGCCGTCCGTTCCTAGCGCGACATTGATGCCCATGCGCAGCATTTCTGGTACACGCGCAACACCGGAAGCTAGGTACATATTGGATACGGGGCAATGGATGACAGACGCTTGCTTTTCTTTAATAAGGGATAGTTCACCATCATCGAGCCATACGCCGTGCACAACCTGTGTATTCTCGCCAAGCAAACCAACTTCATTTAACAGCTCCAAGTTGCGCATGCCATAGCGGGCCATGGTTGTTTCAATTTGTTCGCTCGTTTCTGCGACATGTACATGAGAGATCAGTTTGCGATCTCGGCTGAATACAGCAGCACGTTCCAGATATTCACGGGAGCAGCCGTATAAATTGAGCGGCCCTAAAGCAATCCGAATACGGCCGTTCGCAGCCCCCTCCCATTCATCCAACAGTTGATCTGTCGCGTTAAAAATCTGCTCATCTGTCTCCCTCAAGCGAACTTCGCCTGCCTGATCGGAACCTCCCCGCGCCAAATGTCCGCGAATCCCGGAATCCATCATGGCTTTGATCACACTTGCATCATTCTCCGGGTAGGTATGAATATAATGATGATCCATCATATAGGTAGCACCCGATTTCAAATTCTCGATGCATCCAATCAAGGCCGCCAGATAGAAATCCTCGGGCTCCATCGCCAAGCTCATCGGCCAAATAATTTCCTTTAGCCACTGGGCTAACGGTGAATGATCAGATACCCCACGCATGAACGTTTGAAATAAATGCGTGTGACCATTCACGATACCCGGAATGACAACTTTACCTTCTGCATTGTATTGGTAGGAGGCCTCCGCGAGCAGATGATTAAGACTGCCATCCGACTTCCATTCGCCAACTTCACAGATCACATCCTGTTCCATATACACATAACCAGGTTTGAAAATTTGGTTTGTGGCATTCATCGTGAGGACGGTGCCGTTGTAGATGAGTTTTTTCGCCATGTGACAGCCCCTTTTGTGTTATATAATCTTACATTTAATTATTTATTGGTATTTTGTGTTATTTTTTATAACATGATTATATGCAGGTCAATGGTGGTCGTCAATACCATTTGTAAATATGTATTCGTCAATATGTTACTATTATTTCGTATTTTGGTTGTGTTATATTAACATTATGATTAATATAGATGATTTTAGTGCTGTTTTTTAGAAAACGATGAGTTTTATTGCTAAATGTATATATTTTCATCAAATGAGTTGGAGTGATGTTCATGTTAGATTTACACGTGCTTGACCCCGTTGATCAGGAAATTATTAAACTGCTGCACGAAAACGGACGTATGTCCTACGCACGCATTGGTGAGATTTTGAATCTATCGCGTGTCGCGATTCAAAAACGCGTCGAAAACCTCATCGACAATGAAATCATCGAGAATTTCACAATTCGCCTGAATGCTACGAAGTTAGGGAAGGTGGTTAGCGCTTTTTTCGAGGTAGAAGTGGAGCCGCGCTATGCGGAAGAAGTTGGAAACACCCTCTCAGCGGATCCCAATGTCGTGTCCATTTATCAAATGACCGGGACCAGTTCCCTGCATATGCATGCCCTTTTGAAGGATGATGCCGCGTTGGAGGATTTCCTGTATCAGAATATTTACAAATTGAATGGTGTCGTTAGGGTGAATACGCAGATGGTGATTAAGCGGTTTAAGCAGGGGACGGGTTTGGAGCTTTGAGAGGCGGAATTCGTGGCGACGGGCGAGCTTGCGGAAGTGCAGGGGCCGATGATACGCGGAATATGACAGAGCTGATGTGGCGGAGCAATGATACGCGGTGACAGGAGCAGATGGCGGGGCGATGATATGCAGAGCGTGACAGGAGCTGATGACGGGGCGATGGTATGCGAAGCGTGACAGGAGCAGATGACGGGGCGATGATATGCGGAGCGTGACAGAGCTAATGTGGCGGAGCGATGATACGCGTAGCATGACAGAGCTGATGTTGCGGAGCGATAATACGCGGAGCATGACAGAGCTGATGATTGGCCGATGATACGCGGAGCATGACAGAGCTGATGTGGCGGAGCGA
>NZ_LYPC01000023.1:0-32471 GCF_001700435.1 Paenibacillus pectinilyticus | reverse complement strand
TGATGCGCGGAGCATGACAGAGCTGATGATTGGCCGATGATACGCGGAGCATGACAGAGCTGATGTGGCGGAGCGATGATGCGCGGAGCATGACAAAAGCAGATATGGTGGGAAGTTCGGCTGTCCCCTATAGTCGCTGGCTGTCCATCTGCCGCCCATCTACTGCCACTCCATTTTAACTGGAAAATGTACAGTTATTTTTAAGATATTACGCCGGAATGTATGAATAGCTGGAAAACATGTATCTAATTCCTCACTTTCAGGCATTTCTGGTTGATTCCATTGAAATTAACTGTACATTTTACATTTATTTCAAATAAATCAGCAAATCGCACCATTTTAGCTGTACTTTTTACAGCTAAATCCCTTCTCTAACCCGCTATATCAGATCATTACACAACTGCTCTCGATGAACACACTACACCAATCCAATACAATCCAATACAATCCAAACCAAACTCAATCTAACCAAACTCACTCTAACCGGCTTTTTCAAATGAAAAAGCCGTCCCCACGTAGATTTCTCTACACAAGAACAGCTCTTCATGTATTTCCTAAAGTTTCAATCGATACATCGCCTTATTCTCTAATCCGCGAATCATCGGCGTCCACGGCTCGGATTCCGGTGTAACGAGCAGCGTATCCTCAACCATTTGCAGCTTGGCATCCATCGAATCGATGTAATGCAGCGCTACAGCCTCCGGCAACTGCGGCAGTACAGGGCTTCCCCACTCCGGCAAATTATGGTGTGACAACACTATATGCTGCAAGCCAATGACGAGATCCGATTGGAGATCTAATCCTAGATGGATCGCTGCCTCTGTAATCCAATTGGAGGCCATTGAAATATGACCAAGCAGCTTGCCTTGCACGCTATAGTCGGACACAATGCCCAGCTGCGCAATCATTTCCTCAGGCTTCGCAATATCATGAAGGATGATGCCCGCTTTGATCAAATCCGGATTGAGAAACGGCCGCTGTTTGCAAACAAACTCGCCAAGCTCCAACATCCGCACGATATGATACGCAAGCCCTGCGAAATAGGCATGATGATGGGTTTTGGCAGCTGGATAATGATCCAGTTTGTCTCCCACTTTCGCCACGCAAAATGCAACAATCGATTGCATCGTCGGGTTCGTAATACTAGCCAAAACACCGTTAATGGTATGAATAAGATCGGCTGGACTGATAGGTGCAGAACGAATAAAATCCGTGATTTGTACACCATCATCCGGCAGCGCTTTGCGGATTTTCACGATTTTCACCTGAAGCCGTTCGCGGTACATTTGAACGACACCCTGTACTTTTACCAATGTCATCGGGAAAAAGGTTTCTTTATCAGCGGCGCTGACGTCCCACATTTTCGCGGATACTTGCCCGCTTGCGTCGCAAAGTACGATATCCATGAAATCCTTCGCAGGCGTAGTGTTCGTTTGTTTAACATCCAACTCTTTAATCAAGTAAAACCCAGTAAAATCATCTGGTGCTTGTAGCTGTTTAATTAACGTCATTTGCGTGCCTCCATTGATCAATAGGAACATTATACTACGAAACGCTCCCATTTGAAGAGTCGCTTGTCATAGAAATTTATGGCGTATCCACAATAGCCGTTAAGACACCGGCTTAAAATCAATGAATGGAGTCATGAAGCTCATTTGAAAACATGAAAAAAGATTATTCTGCAAGCAGCCTGCTCAGCCGCCTTTAGAATAACCTAATTTCACCAAAGTTTTATTTACTCTTTTGAGCTAGCATGTTCAGAATTACCGTCACAGCCTCGGCTCTTGTTGTTGAAGCCATAGGAGCGAATTGGTTGGCGTCTTTGCCTTCTACAAGGTTTTGTTTCTTCAACGCCGCTACCGCACCTTTCGCCCAAGAAGGAACATCCTTGTCGTCCGCGAAGCCAGTTGAAGGGCTCGTTTCGACCGTGAGTTTCAATGCACCCACGATCATCACAGCCATCTCAGCACGTGTAATTTCTGCATTCGGACGGAAGCTGCCATCCTCATAGCCCGAAATGATGTGCCCTTGGACCGCTTGCGTGACCGCTTTCTGTGCCCAGGATCCGATCTTCGCCGAATCTGTGAAGGTGAGTTCCTTTCCATCTCCTTGCGGCTTCAATCCATTCATCAGCATCACCGCAAATTCCGCGCGCGTCACCATACCATTGGGATTAAACGTACCATCTGGATAACCGTTTACGATTCCGCTGATCACCGCTTGTTTGAGATTAGCCTCTGCCCAGTGTCCGGCGATATCGCTAAAGCGAACCTCCTGCTTCGTGTCTGTTGACGGCTTCTCAGCGACTTGCTCAACGGCAAATACCGCATATTTCGTAAAGTGATCGACTGCTACGGAAATTTGATTGCCGCTCACCTTACCGCCTGGCACTTCCACCCAAACTTTCTTGCCTTCGTCGTAATAGAACACCGACACCTTTTGACCGTCCTTCACGGTTGACGGATCGAATGCAAAGCTTAACGTTACAGGTTTGCTAAAATTCTCCGAGAAATTTTTCAGAATCTCATAGATCGGGCTGGCAAGAACTTCTTTTTCACCTGTCAAGAGTTGCTGCTTTATTGTGTCCGGCACTTTCTCAATCGTTACTATCAGATCTCTGTCTGATGTACCGGCAGGAATCGTGATAGTAACCTCAGTTCCCAAACTTACTTCACCTGCCCTGCCTGCAGGAAGTGTCAGATTACCGTTTGTCGAGGTCACCTTGGTTTCGCTTAAAGGTGGGGCAACGTAGCCGCCATCACTGCTGCTAGATGCACGATTCACTGACACACTGTACGTCTTCGTTTCGCCATTCTGCGCTGTCACCACAATCGGGATAACGTTGTCACCTACATGCAAGTTAACTGCTGCGCTTGCCTGACCTGATGCGGTCGTAATTCCATTTACAGTCATCGTCGCGGTACTATCATATATATTTGCTGTTACGCTTACACTCGAAACACGATTAGCCACACTGGAAGTATAACTCGTTGTACCGGCTGCAAATGCAGGATTTAGCGTGCCGTCAGACAACGTAAGTGAGCTCAAGTCCGCATTACTGGAAACTGTTGGAGCGTGATATACGTTTATCGATTTAAACTGAACAACGGTGTATGGAACATAATTCACATCGCCGTTTGTGGCAGTTTGATCGTAGTTACCGGCTTTAAAGTAGTACAGATGATTAGACGGTATAACCTGGCTAGGACTGGCTGTTTGTCCATTAAATATCAAGGCGCCGTTTATATAAACGGATAGCACACCTTCATTAAGGGCCATCCTATATGTGAAATACTGATTTAACGGAATTTTAACAGGAATATACTGGTACCCTATTGCATTTATACCACTTGGTTCATACAGGATGCGAATATTACTATTGGGACGAGCAGGGTCATATCCATACTCGAGTTCGCACAAGGTTGTTACACTTGGATCAAAAACTTGCCCAATGGTAGTCCAACCTACACCGCCTGAAGTTCCAAGAGTTGCAACAGCAACCGTGCTCGTCATTTCGTTAGCCCCAGTAGGCGACCAACCTGCGTCTGTTCCCGCTATAGGATCATATTCCCTTAGCTCACTGCGAGGATGGGCCGAGCCGGGTGTTGTCCCCCCCACAGCGGTGTCCATAAAGACTTGGCTTCCATCTGACCCAACGTAGAAATAGGGATCAGCATAGCCTGCTTGTAAGGCTTGTGATGTTTGACCTGCTCCTCCAGGGAGTGGCTCCTGCAAAGTCCAATAGCGATAATCAATGTTGGCGGCAGGAGGTTTGCCCGATAGGGTAAGCATAAATTTCTGCGGATTCCCCTGATTAAAGTTAAAG
Source organism: Paenibacillus pectinilyticus (assembly GCF_001700435.1). Taxonomy (GTDB): domain Bacteria; phylum Bacillota; class Bacilli; order Paenibacillales; family NBRC-103111; genus Paenibacillus_E; species Paenibacillus_E pectinilyticus. The sequence continues at coordinate 28,645 of NZ_LYPC01000023.1, read as the reverse complement.
ATAAAAGCGTGAACTCCCATACTCAGTGTGTTTAAATAACTGGGATCAAAGGTAATCGTATTACCTGATCGTACATAAGCCTCTTCAGGTATACTTGTCGTACCCTCACTAATGTTTGTAAACGTGTTGCTATTGAGATTCATTGTTGTTGATATTGTAGAAGGCGACATAGGAATATAAATAGCACCTTGAGACGAAAGGGAAGAGTCGGCCGCTGCTACGACTGTTAGTAAGTAGGGTAGGGATGACGAACCTTGCGTTGATGCAAAATTAAAGCTTAAATTGTAGCTCCCACTAAGACTGTTTAAGTAGGTGTTTGATAATGTAACAACATTGTCTACATCAACCGTATAATCACTACCTTGCGCAAGCGTGTTGGAACCATTGGTAATCCCTGTAAAACTTGAAGCGCTATCAAGATAAACAGCAGTAGCTACTGTATTTTGCAATGATTTATAAAAAGTTCCTGATGAAGAAGAAAGCGTTACAGGGGGTATTATTTGTAAGAGTCCAATACCTAGTTGACCGGTAGCAGGAGAGGGTTTTAAAGTATAATTAATCAAAATATAGCGTGCTGTAATTGGAGCAGTAAACGTTAAGTTTGATGTGTAAAAGCCACTATTAATGTTAGGGTCAGAACTCCAACTGTAAGTTCCATTCGTAACAGTGCCAGCTGCAACATTGGTAGGTACAATCGCAGCGCTAGTCCATCCGTTAGCTGTTGGTGAAAACGTTATCGCGCTATTGGAAGGTGTGGTGGAAAGTTTATTCCAAGGCGATGTAGGTGAAATGTCATTTGAATAACTTACTTCATACTGGGTACTACGGTTTATCGTATTGGTATCGATTGCAGTCGTGTGAAAGTTAAAACCTTCTATTTTACTAGAAGAACCAAGATCAATGGCTACCCATAAATTAGAAGAACCACTTGCAGCGTAAACGGTATTTGCCCCAAGCGTCCAAGTGACAATTCCACCGATATTGGCTGCTGTTCTAGTGCCATTTTGGGAGCTAGCCTTAATGTTCCCGTTATTGGTACCGTTGTTTAATGTTAGTTTAGTAGGCAGTAAGTTGGATACGGCAGCATAAGCCACAGATGACGGAAAAGTCGGAAACATCGAAAAAACGATTGCAATGACAAGTATAAGACTAAGGAAACATTTGGAATTTCGTTTTAACATATACGCTTTCACCTCATAGATTATTATTGTACTCACCGAAATGAAAACGCTTTCTATCGAGTACGCAGACTAGTTATACCATACCCCCGACTATCAAAAATAGGACAATTTCTACTTCGTATAGGGGAATTTTTAGAATGAAACAAATTCCCTCGTAGTGAATCATTCAGACAGCAGATAGAAGTTGGATCTCATTAAAACGAACTCGTCCTAGGCGGTTCCATTAGCCGACGCATGTCACATATGATTGGGGATCTTCTTGATGTCGTTCAGCTCCAAGAACACCGCATTTCGCTCCAACGAGAGCCTATTAAGATTCAATCAACCGTCTTAGGTGTCATCGCTATGCTAAAGTCATGGTAGAAGGCAAGCCCATCCTGCTTCAAATGGATATCTCAGAAACCATGCCATTGGTTATGGCGGATGAGAAGAGACTTGTACAAATTTTGTATAACCTCGTACATAACGCTCTTAAATACACTGAAAAAGGAATAATCTCGGTTTCCGCTGAAACTAAGGATGCACATGTCATTATCCATGTATCGGATACCGGTGTCGGGATGGATGATGAAACACAGTCTCGAGCATTCCTCCCCTATGAGCAAGGGGCTTACGGGATAAGCGCTGGTAGAGGCATTGGACTTGGGCTAAGCATTTACAGGCACTTAGTGGACTTACACGGCGGCACATTGACAGTTCATTCTGAGCTGGGCAAGGGCAGCATATTGGCATCGCCAATACGAATCAACGATTAACTCAGTTGTATGGTCGTGGTTTGTCTATTGTCAGTAAGCCTGGTGAAGGAACAACCGTGTCGTTTGTTATTCCTGTTAGCGCAGCAGGGGCAAGAGTCAGGTAATCGTGGATGTGTTTATCGTTCTAAAATAAAAGAGTCTGCTCCACCTCCCCGATTGCCGCGGGAGATAGGGCAGACTTTTAAGTCTAGATCATACTAGTGGAATATATGTTCCAAATCAATGACCAACTCTGGAAACGCAAATGACCACAAATTGTCTTCTTTTCCGAATACCTCTCGTTTTTGGAACGATCCTTCTTCTAATCCATAAACCTCAACCGTTTGATGAGCTAGGCGATTAAACGAATAACTCCATCTGTTTAACGTCTCCCAGTCTCTCTAAGGAAAACGGTGCATGATCACGGAAATAAGCTTGATTAATTTCCTTTTCTTTGGTCATGACCAGCTTGTTTCCATTTGCTGCTTGTCTGAGCCTGCAACTAAAGACGACTGGGAAATAGTCCTTGAGGAATTTGCCTTCCGCATGGGCAGTGAGTGCTATAATTTGAAACCCAAGCTGTTCAGCGATAAAAAAGACAGGGCTTAACACATGATCACTCGATGCCTTCCCGAAAGGGTTATCTAGGATCACTGTGCGATGTCTCTTCATGTTCGCTTGTATATGCTGGCGTTTTTCAGCCACATAGTTGAGTAAACCTAAGAATAACGTCATATTCTTGCTCCATTTTTCCCCGCCAGACCAATTATTAGACTGTTCCCACGAGAAGGAAGCCTTCGTCACGTTATTCTCATTGGTTACTTTGCGGCAAGACACTCGCATCGGATGATCTTGCAATACAATTTGCAGAAGCTGCTTGGTATCCAGCCATTTTTCAATCTCTTTACGAACCGTGGATTTCACTTCCTGCCCGCTGTCATCACGATAGTGACCTCTGTCCAGTTCAGCTAAAATCCATTCCAAATGCTTGCGCAGATGCTCTTTCGCCTCCAACTCATCCCATTCAGGGATCTGGAACGAGTAGATGTGCCGCCACTGATCCTCGACCCTAACTCTCGTTTTATTCGGAATATCTCGAAGTTCAGAAGCAATTAACTTCAAATGGCTGTGCACATGAATAATATACTGTTCGAGCTGCTGATTATGGGTGCGCATCGTCTCTTCAGCAACATGGTTGACGCGTTCAATGCGGCTGTGCATTTTCTGCTGAAATTGCGTCAGATCCAGATAGTTGTCTTTGTTCTCGACACCTTGTTCAGCCATATCTCTCATTTTGACATCTTTGATCTGCTTCCGGCAAAAATCAATAAAATGAAGTTTAGCCTTTTTCACGGACGACTCTTCTGCTTCTAGTTCTTTCGTCAGGTTTGTTAGGACTGTCACGGATTTCCGCACCCACTTCATTCGGTCATACGGAAATTCCGCCTTCTGCTCCTGTGTGATAAAAGCTGCCTGAATAAGCGGATTTTCAAACCTGTGCATGATTTTGTATTGATTTAAGTAGTCAACCACTTCTCCAATTTTACTTAATTGTGCTTGGATTTGTGTATATTGCTGCTGCAGGGCCGACTTCTGCTGGTGTAGACGTGTATCCTCACTTTGGACTTGTACATCCACGACGCTCAGCGATTCCGTAAAGGTCTGCGGCCTTTCATCCTTATGCGTATTCCCATACTGTTCAATGAGTAATTTGATCCTCGTAGTCAGTTCGTCAAATCGTTTCTCCACGCGCACCAATTCTTCTTTATCGCGAGTCAATCGTGATTCGTGTTCCTTCAGCTCTGACAATAGCTGCGACATCTGTTCCTCACCCATTACAGAGAAAGCAAGCGTCTCATTCAAATTCAAGTCCGCTTGTTCCAAACGAAGCTTGCTCATCTCTCTCTCCAACGTTGATCTGCTTGCGCGGCAATGGCTCAACTCTGCTTCCAGCTGCTGACGCCCTTGGGAGATGCGATTGAGTTTGAGATGTAAATCTTTACGCTCCGTTTTCAACCAATCTAAGCTATGATTGGCTTCAATGGGCTGCACATCCCCCAATTCGATGTACAGATCTTGACTTCGAAGACTCGCTTTCTCTGTTCTTAAATGAATCATTCTACTTTTCAAGGATTCGTTCTGCAGCTTCGCTTGCTCCATAGAGCGCTGCCTGGTTACCAGTTTATTTTGCTGATCATCAGACTGCTCTACAAGTTGGTCAATGGCCCCATTCAAAGTAACGATTTCTAAGCCTAACTCGGCATATTTCTGTCCTTTTTCAATCCACTGTTGAAGTTGAACCATCTCCACTTTTTGCTCGTCTATAACGAAATTAATCTGCTGAATCTCCTGATCTACCTGGCGTATTGATTTCTTAATCGTATCCTCTTGTGCCTCTAGCTCACGGACAGATTCGCGTTGCAGTGCCACTTGCCGTTCCATTTCATGTACGACCTCTAGTGGGTATTCCAATAGGAATCGACCGAAAGAGGCTTGAAGATCAGATGAACGCTGCAGCTCACTTTCCTTTTCTTTGCGTGCTGTCCGAACTTCTTCTCCTTTCAGAGATATCGCTTGCTTCCAGCTGACGAATTCCGCATTCTCTACATTGTCACGCCAATGCTGCGGTTCAACCCACGCGCTATCATTCACAGCTACTGGTGTATCACGATTGGCAAGATTCGCCGCTTCCTGCGAAGAGATCACTTGGATCGGGAATTGCATATCTTCAGCGTACTGCCGCAGCTTGCTTGTTACTAACTCAACCTCAGCTTCGGTCGTAATTAACGTCACGGACCAGAGAGGGTGAGTCATCGCCTGTTCGATTACATGTAAACTTTGTAAATAGTGAATACCTGTCTCCAATAATGTGAATTGATTTCTCCACTTATCCACCAATCCTGCCACATAAACATCCGCAAAAAATGTTGACTGAGAGCTGTAATCATCAATATAGCGGAAAGCAAGGCGCTCTTTCAGCAAATAGGCTTCCTTCTCGAGCTGCAGCTTCTCTATATCCTCTTTAAGCCGTTCTTCAATCGAGCTCATCTTCTCATAAACGGAAGAGATCCTTCCCCATGAAGGTCTGTACGAAGCGATTTGATCAAGTATGGATTGATGCTCTTTTTTAAATGCTTCAAGCTTGTGCTCTGCACTGGCACGCTCCACATAGGCGATTTTGAGGCTTTCACTCACGCCTTCCAGCTGGCTCGCGCTTTCCTCTTTGCTGGATGCCAAAGCCTTATTCTTCTGCACCAGCTGCACATGGCCCTCATCCAGCTTCTGAACCCGTTGCATCCATTCCGACATGCTGCCTTCCATACTCTCAACTGCCGGATTCGTCAAAACATGAGCTCTCAACTCGTCTTTATCTTTCTCACGGGCTTGCACAATGGATCTATGTTCAATAAGCTGCTTGTTCAATGCCTCTAATTCACTTGAAAGCTCGTTCAGAATCGTTTCCTCTAGGTTCATCCTACTCTGATGAGCAGACAGTTCCTGAATGAGCTTCTCTTCTTCGGTCTGCCACTCTTGCTCCATCTTGCTGTAAATGCTGCGGATTTGCCCGCCATTGTGGATCCAAGCTTCCCTCAGAGCATCCTCTTCCTGCGTATTCCCAAACCGCTCGAGTTCGCGCTGCACATAGTTCATGCGCTCTTCGGCAGAGCTCCACTGTTGCTTGTAATCGGCCAAACGCAAAGAATAGTAGTTCTCTTTAGCACTCCGTACAAGCTTCTCTTTAAACTCAACGTCTTCCTCTACCAATCTGAGCTTGGTTTCCAGAACGGATTGCTCCTGCTTTTCCTTCGCAATGTGAAGCGATTCCTTTTTCCGAGCCAATCCCTGAAATTGCTCGTCGCAGGCAGCCATCTGCTGATGCCATTGGGATAGCTTGCCGTTTTCCTCATTCTTCTGGTCATTCACTAACAACCAATAGGCCTTAGTCTCAGCTTGAGCGGCGGCATAGGCCATCTGCTTCGTATCCATCGCAGCATAACGAAGGACATACTGATCCAATTCAACGAGAATTTTTTTATTCTCTTCGATTTTCTCTTTTAATTCTTTATATTTCTTGAAGCTGTCCCGATGCATTTCAAAATTATTGGCAAACTCGCCTTGTTCATATCCGCCCATGGCATCTTCTACCGTTGGAATCAACAAGCGGTCAAATAATTGACTCGTCGTTTTGCATTCATCAAAGAAGCTCTCCACACCGCCTTCTGAGCTATTGATTTTCGCAATACGTTCCCATTCTGAAGCGATGATATGGTAATCATTTTCCAATATTTTTTTGTAATCTTTCATCGTGGCAGGCAGCTTCGCATTCATTCTTTTCACCGTCATCTGGTGGTAATAATCATGAATTTCGCCCCTATCGGCCGCTCGAAGATGACCGGCACTTTCCTTCACAAAAGGAATTCGATCAATGGCATCCGGATCAAGCACTGGATAATCATACACATATCGATACGAATCCATCCCTGTTGCTGTCAAAAACAAGCTGATGCACGTCACGACATATCTCCGAGGACGTTCGCTAAGGATCCACTCGATTGCAATATGCGCAGGACCATTCTCGAGACTTAACGTTTCTTTTATTTTACGTCCGGCTAGTTCCTCATGCGGTAGAATGGCTTGGATGGCGGACTGAATGAAAACCGTCTTACCTCCCCCATTTTCCAACAATATCGCACCGTTATGTCCATCAAAATGAAACAATTCATCGTTGTATCGCTTATTCCCATCCTCATAGACCACATTTGTAAACCGTATTTTAGAGATCGCTGGCATGTTCGCTGCCCTCCCCCTCGTTCGTATCACTTTGATATAAAAACTCCAAAATACCGCGATTATACTCTAACTCCATAAAATAACGCTGCACAACCACCTTCGCCTTATCGGTCAAGGTGATTTCCTGATTGCCAATATCGATCACCAGTTCTTGTGCAATAAGAAACTTGCGGACCGAATCCATAAAGCTGACCCGACTAATCGTATTCCCGCTTTGTTTCGCGGCCGTTTCCTTGATATCGTCCATGGCACTCCATTTTTCAATCAAGGCCGTCCAGTTATACGAAAACTCCTGCTCCATCTCTTTTAGTTCCGCCTCAGGATGTGTTTTCAATAACGCAATTCGCTCATTCACGAGCGCAGTCCACTCTTCAATCCCGATAAAGCTTCTAGTAGGCTCCATCGTTTGATAGCTATCATAGAAGGCACCAATGAGCACAATGATACTGACATACATGAGATAAAGATCTGCATTCACGGCATTCGCCCGCAGATAGGTGCGTTTAATTACTTCATTATTCATATGAAAAGGCGATAGCCGCGTCTCAGGGATCATATACAGCTGTTCGCCGGCAATGATCGTTACGCAATCAACTTCTCGCGCGAATTGATCGACTAGTCCACGTACTACGTCATCCGCCATGTAGGCATGGAGCCACTCTTTTCCCACCTGATTATCGCGAGCGAGCAAGGTGTAGATGCGAAAAGCTTTCATTACAGTTCCATTTTCAAGTCCGATTGTCATCCTGTTCTCCCCACGAAATCAACATATTCTGTATGCTAAATCTATCATTCACTTGAATAATATCCTTTTCTTCGATAACGATTAAACAGCGGCTTCCCAGAAGTGCATACAAATCTTCCAGCAATGTCCCCTGCACGTCATTCTGCTGCTGATCCATGTCTACCGCCTGCAAAGGGCTTCTTTGATGTAAATAAATCCAAAAATCGTAGAAGACTCTCTCTCCCAGCAATCTAGTATCTTCACGCGCTTCAAACAGTTGGATAAAAAACTTCAATTCCACGTGGCCATGCTCTTCCATCAAGTGCAGAAGCTGCTCCATCAGAAGCTTGTACACTTTTTTCTGCATCGTCTGATAGCGATATTCATGACTGTCCCCGCCAATTTCAAGAAACTTAACATCCCGCTCTTGACCACTGCTGTCTTCCAGCATATTTTGCTCAGACCACACTGTCAGAAGCGACCACAACTTCGTCTCTTGAACCGGTAAGAACGGGGCTATCACACCTTTCATCGTCTCCACAGGCAGCGGCGTGCTAAAGATTAGCGATGCAATATCCTGATCGAAATTAAAGGAATCTAGGCCCGTATAATACAAGGATTCTTGTGCTGCGCCCAAGGCATGTGATTTCAATACCATACTCTGGTGAAAAAGAGCAGAATGCTCACCATGTACCTTTTCAAGCTCATTGGATATGCGTAAAATTAACTCATAAGGCCGTTGATCTGTCTGTCTAACGATTGCCGCTTGAACACGATCCTTGGTCTCTTTCACGAACTGCCGTAATTCTTCAAACTCTTCATTCTCCATTTGCAATCGCAAATAAATATCTTCCAGTAACCCTTTATAACGTGTGAACGTTTCCTCCGACACAATGTTCCTTTTCAACTCATGCTCCAGCTTGACCATCCGCTCCTGCAGAGCTTCCACATCAATCCGCATTTCATTAATTTGCCGCAGAGCACCTTCGAACTCACCTTTTTCCAGTTGCTTGCGAAGCACCAGTTGGTGAATCGACAGTTGGAACTCCGTATAAAATTCTTTGGTCGCGAAGATCAGCTCCAACCCATCCTCGTCAAGCGTGTAGTATTGGGTATTCGTTTTTAAGTCGAAGGCATTCGCTTTCAGGATCGAGATATAAATATGCTCCTTCTCACCGGATTCCCAGTTCATAAAGGTGAAATCCCGCTTCTTCCCAGTCGTCGGGCGAAATACTTGCGTAATCTGTCTAGCCAGATCTTCAAATCCGGCATCGTCCAAATCAATGAATTTCCCCGTCACCTTCAGAAGAAACTCAGCTAAGTCTTTGACACCTGCCTTGTTATTACGCATCAACTTCTGTTCAAAGAAGTACAGCAACGACAGCAGCCCGAGTTCCATGAAGTCGATCGGTTTGTTTTGTCGGTCCGTTTGACGTTTCCGCTGAAGCTCATAGAGCGGGTCAAAAAGGGCCAACTTGGTCATACGTTCCCGAAATCCGGAAACAACCTGACCAATTTCTAGGTAGTCCATGATGTATGCCTCCAAATTCTGCAAAGCTATGTATAGTAGAGTTAGGTTCCCTCGCATTCGCCTATTTCATAGAGAAGTCTATATTATATCAGAAATTCACTTTTCAAAAGTTTTCGTCACCACTTTGAAAACATTCCCATCTTTTCTTAGGCAAAATTCCCGAAACAATTCACCACATATCCCCCACACTCTTGAATATATTTAATAACAAGCTTTATTTCCCTATGCCTGATTAGCGCCACCGCTTATCATAAACGCCAAGGAGGTGTCCCCATGACAGAGCCGTTATTTATCGTTTCCAAAGAGGATTGGTCACTTCACCGCAAAGGATACCAAGATCAAACCAGACATCAAGAGAAGGTCAAAGATGCCATTAAACAGAACCTTCCTGATCTGGTTACAGATGAAAGCATTGTCTTGTCTAACGGAAAACAAGTCGTGAAGGTACCGATAAAAAGCTTAGACGAGTACCGATTCCGCTATAATTTCAACAAAGGGAAGCATGTTGGGCAAGGTGACGGCGACTCTAAAGTCGGCGATGTGCTAGGCACAGATCCGCAGCCAGCGCAAGGACCTGGTAAAGGTGAAGGGGCTGGCGATCAAGCCGGCGAGGATTATTACGAAGCGGAAGTCAGTATGGAAGAGCTGCAAGCGATGTTATTCTCGGAGCTGGAGCTGCCGAATTTGCAGCAAAAAGATAAGCGGAATATGACGTCCACCGAAGTGATTTTTAACGATATTCGTAAAAAAGGGATCATGTCCAACATCGATAAGAAACGTACGATTTTAGAAAACATGCGCCGCAATTCCCGCTCCACCTCACCCGGCATCCACCATATCAGTCCAGATGATCTTCGCTTCAAAACATGGGAAGAAGTCGAGAAACCGCACTCGAATGCGTTGATTATTGCCATGATGGATACCTCGGGTTCCATGGGCTCGTTCGAGAAGTACATAGCCCGCAGCTTCTTCTTCTGGATGACCCGCTTCCTACGCACGAAGTATGAGAACGTGGAAATTGTGTTCATCGCGCATCATACAGAGGCTAAGGAGGTCACAGAGGAAGAGTTTTTCACCAAGGGAGAGAGCGGGGGCACGATTTGCTCCTCTGCCTACCAAACAGCTATTGATATTATTGATAAAAGGTACCCTCCTTCCCAGTTCAATATTTATCCGTTCCATTTCTCAGACGGCGATAATTTGACCTCCGATAACGAGCGCTGTGTCAAGCTAATTACCCAATTAATGGAACGCTCCAATATGTTCGGCTACGGAGAAGTGAATCAATATAACCGCAGTTCTACGCTGATGTCTGCCTTCCGCCATATAAACAACCCGAAGTTTCTGCATTATGTCATCCGTGAAAAAGGCGAAGTGTATAAAGCTCTGAAAACCTTTTTCACCAAACAGGAAGGAGTGCCTGCGACGTGAGTAAATCCGAAATCCAGAAGCTCGAATATGCGATAGATGAGATTAATGAGATTGCCAAAGGCTTTGGGCTCGACTTCTATCCGATGCGGTACGAAATCTGTCCGGCAGAAATCATTTACACCTTCGGGGCCTATGGTATGCCAACGCGCTACAGCCACTGGAGTTTTGGTAAAAACTTCCACAGAATGAAGACCCAGTATGACTTTGGGTTAAGTAAAATTTACGAGCTGGTCATTAATTCTGACCCCTGCTATGCTTTTCTACTGGATGGCAATTCCCTCATTCAAAATAAACTGATCGTCGCACACGTGCTTGCACACTGTGACTTCTTCAAGAACAACGCGCGTTTCGCCAAAACGAACCGCAACATGGTGGAGAGCATGTCGGCCACGGCCGAACGCATCCATCAATATGAAATCGAACATGGCATCGATGCCGTCGAGCAGTTCATTGATGCGGTACTTGCCATTCAAGAGCATATCGATCCGGTTCTGACCCTCTCTTATCGCCAAACGCGCAACCGGCAAGAAACGCACAAAGGTTCCACGCCAGCCGCGCCGACCTCAGCTACGTATGGGTATGAGGATTTATGGGACATCGATAGCCGAAATAAACCTATGGTCTCTCTGGACAAAGAAGATACCAAGCGCTTTCCGCCGAAACCGGAGAAGGATCTTCTTCTTTTTATAGAGGAAAACGCGCCCTATATGGAAGAATGGCAACGTGATATTCTGACCATGCTGCGCGATGAAATGCTTTATTTCTGGCCGCAACTCGAAACGAAGATCATGAACGAAGGCTGGGCTTCGTACTGGCATCAACATATCCTGCGCGAGATGGATTTAACCGAGGAAGAAACGATTGAGTACTCCAAGCTGAACTCCTCCGTCGTCGTTCCTTCCCGCCATTCGTTGAACCCTTATTATCTAGGCGTGAAAATATTCGAAGATATCGAGAAGCGCTGGGATGCGCCGACGGACGAAGAAATCCGCAGATTCGGAAGAAAACCAGGTGAGGGACGAAAGAAAATCTTCGAAGTACGCGAATACGAGTCGGATACCTCGTTTATCCGTAACTATTTAAATAAACCATTGGTTGAAGAATTAGATCTCTATGTGTTTGAGAAGAAAGGGCCCGAGTGGAAAATCACGGATAAAACGTGGGAAAACACACGGGATCAACTCATCTACTCACGCGTTAACGGCGGGTTCCCTTATATCGTAGTTGAGGATGGGGATTATCAACGCAATGGGGAATTGTATTTGAAGCATTGTTTCGAAGGCGTCGAACTTGACCTCAAATACGTGGAGCGGACGCTGCCGTACATCTATAAGCTCTGGGGCAAAACGATACACATGCATACGGTGGTCGAGGATAAACCGGTATTATTCAGCTTTGATGGGAAGAAGCATCATCGGCGGTTTCTGTAGTGGAAGGAGAAAGCCCAACCCTGAGGGGTTGGGCTTTTGGGGGTGTTTACGTCCTATCGTCCCTATCAAAAGATGATAATCAGACGATAGGGAACGTCATTCCGCTATTTACATGAAATCAGCCGATATCGTGAGGAAAGGGAACCTAGATCCTCTATTTTTGCTAATTTGGCAAAATCACGGCATTTTCGAGGTAATAGCGCCCTCTCGTTCCTCTTTGCGCCGTAAAGAGGACTTATGCGGGCAAATAAGGGAACTACGTTCCCCTTGGGGAATGAAGAACCATGCATGTGCACACTCGAACCCGCTTTACCTGCCTTTAGGGACTGATCAAACACAGTGCTAGGGCCAAGTTCATGACGTTCGCCATTTCAATCTCAGCCTCAATATCAACATCGGCCATAACCCTTGCCTACTCCCACTTAAACGTAAACGTCGCCACAACAAACGCCACGACAAGCCATATAGCCAGCATCAGCCCTTCTTGCCACAGATCCCCGATGCCAGCGCCCACGTTCATAATCTGCCGAATGGCGGTGCTCAATTGGGTGATCGGGATCGACTTCACGATCGGCTGCAAGAAGCTAGGCATGCTGGAGACCGAGAAGAACACGCCACCCAAGAACATGAGCGGGAAAGAGATCAGGCCGGCAATCGGCCCGGCGCTCTCCGGGGTTTTGGCCACGCCAGCGATAATAAAGCCGATGGACATGAACGTCAACGTTCCCATGACGACGAACAGCAGGAGCAGCCACCACGAGCCATTCACCTGCGTGCCGAAGACCAACGCGCCCACGAGCAGCACGATCAGAGCTTGCGCCGTGTTCATGACTAATCGCGCAGTAATCTGCGCCGCAATGAACGTCGAGGCTTTCAGCGGCGTGCTTTGCATGCGACGCAGTACGCCGCGCTCCCGCCAGGAAGCAATTTGCCCCGAAACGCCGTTGAGATTGTTGGACATAATCATCATCGCCAGAATGCCCGGGACGAGAAAATCGATGTAGCGAAGCTGCAGCGCTTGAACTCCTATAGGCTCGACTCTGATGGTCGGTACAAAATTCACCAGTTGTTTGGACACACCATCAGCGACCTGACCTACCGTTTGCAAACCAATTTGCGCACTCTGCTGGTTCGTCTGGTCGTAGTACACCTGTAAGAAGCTCGCTTTCGTGCTATCTGCTCCTTTTAACCCAACCGCATGACCGTAATTTTGCTGAATGAGAACAACAAGCTTCTGATCCCCATTTTTCAGCTGGTCAAGCGACTTATCCAAGTCATCGGAAGATTTGAGCTTCAGAATGCTGTTCGATTGGAGTGCTTGCACCATCACGCTGGACTCTGCACTATGATCTTGGTCGATGATCACGCCATCCAGACTGATATCATTTCCTTTTCCGAGAAAAGAACCGAGCATTAACATGAAGAACAGCGGCATAAACAAGGTGAACACGAGCACCTGGCGATTCCGCACAAAAAAACGAAGCTGACTTAACGTTAATTGGATATAAGCATTCATTCTTCTCGCAAGCTCCTTCCCGTCATGGAAATAAAGACATCCTCCAGCGTTGCCGTACGTGTCTGCAAATCAAACAGCTCCAGCTTGCCTCCGGCGCTTCGCTCAATCAGATCGATTAATGAATCCTGCAATTTATCCGTGTACAGCACGAAAATATCCTTGCGCACATCAACGGACTTCACTTCCCGGATCTCACGAAGCTCCCCAAGAACCTGTTCCATGTTCTCTTCATCAATCCCATTCAAACGGAATTCTATCGCACTATCGGAGTGCAGGCTCTTCACTAGATTACGAGGTGTATCCAAGGCAACTACCTTCCCTTGATCCATCAAACAGATGCGATCACATAGCACATGCGCTTCCTCCATGTAATGCGTCGAGAGTACGATCGTTTTGCCTCGCTCCTTCAGCTTGAGAATAATCTCCCAAAGCGTTCGCCGTGCTTGCGGATCCAAACCCGTCGTAGGTTCATCCAAGAAAATGACCTTGGGATCATTCAAAAGCGCAAGCCCAATTGCAAGCCGCTGCTTCTGCCCGCCAGAGAGATGCTTGACGCGACCGTTTCTTTTATCAATCAACGTCATATCTTCAAGTAAAGGCTTAATCGGCACTGAAGTCGGATAGAAGCTGGCATACATCCTCATAATTTCCTCCACCGTTAACAACTCAAAAAGAGACGTAGATTGTAGTTGTACGCCTATGACCTCCTTTACCTTCCCTAAATCCTTCTGTGTATCAAATCCAGCTACAATCGCGCGCCCGCCATCCGGCTTTCGCAGACCTTCAATCATCTCCATCGTCGTCGTTTTCCCAGCTCCATTTGGGCCGAGCAGCCCGAAAACCTCGCCTTGAAACACTTGGAAATTAACGCCGCGTACAGCCTGAAACGATCCGTAATTCTTAATTAATCCGTCCGCATCAATTACAATCTGTGAAGACTCCATACCCCTAGCCCCCTCCGCTTCCAAAATTTACTGAACTCACCCTATCATATAACAAAACATCGTACAGTTACACTTTCCTTATGGACCTATGTTTGTAGCCAGCCACCTGACAGAACTAGTGGAATTCCGACACCGCCAATCGACGAACTTATTGAGAAAGTTGTGATAATCTTAATATCTACTTAATAAATCCGAAGGAGATGTGTTGAAGTGAGAATGAATATTTTATTTAATAAGAAGCCGATTACGGTTAATTTCGTCGGCACGGACCATAAGTTAATTCCCTCTTTGATCAACGCACTTCGATATAACAAATTCACCACGATGAATTTAGTTAATTCCTTAGAGCACGTAGATCTTTTTAGTTCAGAAGCCATTTTATATGCTACGGACGGAAATAAGGCTCGGATCCCTATTTTTTAAACGCCTAGTCATTACATAGATCTGCAAGCGCCTCCTTCGATGGTATATGCCATTGCGGGAGGTTTTTTCGTAGATGATAGGCATAGAATCCCTTATCTTTTCATAGACTAATAGAAATAAACCCATTACAGCAGGGATGGAGAGCACTATGTCTGTTATACGCCGCCTTTTACGAGTAAATGCCGCCCATCTCTTAATCTATCTCCTCATCATGCTCACTAGCTTTGTGTGGACATTAATTTGGGGATTTCATCACCCCATTGCTCATCCGCCCCCACTACCTAGCGCGGAATATAGCGTCAAACCAGCGAGTAATGGCGTCCTGCTTCATGTCATCGAAACCTCACCAGCGAACATCGGGCTTAAAGCGATCACAGCCAATGTGACGGATCGGCAGGATAATGGCATTAATGGAGGCTTTTTCTGGCAGGGTTATTTACTTAGCATCGCTGTGACCAATGATCTACCTGTCAAAGGGCAACCTGGTGATTACGGTTCTGGCTGGTACAATACGGATCGCAAGCGAGGAACGCTGGTGTGGGATGAGAAGGCGCAAGCTTTTACCATTCAAGTCGTTGAAAATGCAAGTGAGCTTCAAGTGACAGACCGCACCCATTATTGGGCGCAGGGAGGCGTAAGCATGGGACTTACGAACCCGTTTGGCTGGGCTGCACAAGCCGTTTCGGAAGAAATGCCTGTGATTAACGAGAAGCGGATGCGTTCTGGCATCGTGTATGATCGCAGTAACAACGTGTATCTCGTTGTAGCGCCAACGCCATGTACAGGCGAAGAATTCCGCACAGCGGTACAAGAGCAAGTAGGGGATAATCAGCTTGTAGACGGGCTTTTTCTAGACGGGGACGGTTCTTCACAGCTGAAGGTGGCGAATTACTTGCTGCCTGGCGATCACCGCGAGGTGTATCAGATGATTGCTTTGTTGAAATAGCATGGGATGACAAGGGAGCTTCTGATAGCATGTGAGAGCAGCGGGAACTAGTTGACAGCATGGGATTGCGGGGAGTTACTGCGTGCATAGCGTGTTAGTTAGCGTGAGTCGATAGGAGAGAGGATTGTATACAAAAAAGGAAACCCGGCGGAAGAGGGGGTTTCCTTTTTGTTTTTGATGTTAGAACGTCACATTGTCCGGATCTGGGCCGATACGCTGGTTGACATTCATCGAATCAACTAATGCCATATCGTCCGCACTCAGCTCAAAATCAAAAATGTCCGCATTCTCACGGATACGATGCTCCGTCACAGACTTCGGAATCGTGACGACGCCGTTTTGAATATCCCAGCGCAGCACAATTTGTGCTGCTGATTTGCCGTATTTGGCAGCTAGCTGCGCCAGCACGGGCTGATCCAATTTCCCCTGCATAAGCGGGCTCCACGCTTCTAACTGAATGTTGTGTTCACGAGTGAATGTGAGCAGTTCCTTTTGCGACAGCTCCGGATGATACTCCACTTGGTTGACGGCAGGAACAACACCTGTATCCTCGATGACGTGTTCCAAATGGGAGATTTGGAAATTGCTCACGCCAATTGCACGGACATGCCCCTCTTTGTACAGGTGGACGAGAGCTTTCCAAGTTTCACGATAGGTCGCGGACACCGCCCAGTGTACCAAGTACAGATCAATGGTCTCCAGACCCAGTCGCTTGCGGCTTGCCTCAAACGC
Source organism: Paenibacillus pectinilyticus (assembly GCF_001700435.1). Classification (GTDB taxonomy): domain Bacteria; phylum Bacillota; class Bacilli; order Paenibacillales; family NBRC-103111; genus Paenibacillus_E; species Paenibacillus_E pectinilyticus. Next base: position 12,262 of record NZ_LYPC01000023.1, on the reverse strand, counting down.
TTGCAGCGTAGACTCATAACCTTGATCCGCATTCCACACCTTCGTCGTTACGAAAATGTCCTCACGCGGCACACCGCTTTCGCGCAAACCTTGGCCAACACCATCCTCATTGCGATAAACCGCTGCCGTATCAATACTCCGATAACCTAGCTCTAGGGCCGTACGAACAGCACCGATAACCTCTTGACCTTCTTTGCTTTTATAAACACCGAGGCCCAGCCAAGGCATATGTACACCATTGTTGAGCGTAACACCAGCTGTAAATGCTTGATTCGCTTTCGTAGACATTGCAATAACCTCCATCGGAATAAGTGTAGAATGAGCGCTTCTTTACCGTGTAGCTCCTTCTATCTAATCATAGCACTGAAGTCGGATATTCCAAAATTTTGAACATCTCATTCGTTTTTCCTGGCTGTCTTACCTCGTTTCGTCTCTCTGGGACGTGAGATAGTCGGGGTTTCCGGTTATCTTACCTCGTTTCGCCTCTCTGGGATGTGAGATACTCGGGTTTTCTGGTTATCTTACGTCGTTTCGCCTCTCTGGGGTCTGAGATAGTCGGGTTTTCTGGCTATCTTACCTCGTTTCGACTCTCTGGGGCGTGAGATACTCGGAGTTTCTGGCTATCTTTCCTCGTGTCGCCTCTCTGGGGCGTGAGATAGTCGGGGGTTCCGGCTATCTTACCTCGTTTCGACTCTCTGGGGTGTGAGATACTCGGGTTTTCTGGCTATCTTACCTCGTTTCGTCTCTCTGAGGCGTGAGATACACGGGGTTTCCGGTTATCTTACCTCTTTTCGCCTCTCTGAGGCGTGAGATACACGGGGTTTCCGGTTATCTTACCTCTTTTCGCCTCTCTGGGAACTAGTGCAAGTCGATTTTTTTCGACTTCGCACTCTCGCAGGAGCCCATTTCCCTCGTGCAAGTCGATTTCTTCGACATCACACACTCGCAGATACCCATTTTCCTCGTCCAAGTCGATTTTTTCGACTTCGCATACTCGCAGATACTCATTTCCCTCGTCCAAGTCGATTTCTTCGACTTCCCACACTCGCAGATACTCATTCCCTTCGTGCAAGTCGATTTCTTCGACTTCCCACACTCACATCGCTACTACGAAGAGTAAGTCAAGTCATCCGTTATTCCCTGCTATCGATCTGGAGCGTGACTCACTTCTGATGCGCATGAATCAAATCCATCTTCAATTGCCATAAAGCCGCGCTCAAATTGACACGATACACCTCGGGATTTAGCATCCGAACATATTGCGGCCATACGGTTTGCATTTGCTGCGCATGGTAGTCACGAATCGCATCTAGGGTTGGAAGCTTATATACCAGCTTGCCCCCCTCGAAGATCGGTTTCAACAACGGAACGGCCTCATACTCTTCGATGTATTTGAAAATGTAAGGATGAATCGGGTCAAACAGCTTAATCCGCTTCCCTTCCCGAATATCGACTTCGTCTTGCAGCGCGAGGTAGTCAGCTTCCGCTTTGCCCGTCTTGCGGTTCATAATCCGATAGGCTTCCTTGAAGCCCGGATTCGACACCTTCTCGGGGTTGCCCGAGATCTTAATGACCGGCACCATCTCGCCGTCCTTCTCCCGGGCAACAAGCTTATACACCCCGCCCAGCGCAGGCTGGTCGGCGGCCGTGATCAGCTGGGTGCCGATGCCCCAGCTGTCGATCTTAGCCCCTTGGGCTTTCAGCCCGGCGATGATGTGCTCATCCAAGTCATTGGATGCCACAATCTTCACCTCCGGAAAGCCCTCCTCATCCAGCATGCGCCGCGCCTGCTGGGATAAATACGCCAAATCGCCGCTGTCGAGGCGAATGGCGTTCAAGCGCTTGCCGCGGCTCGCGAGCAGCCGCGCCGTCTTAATCGCGTTCGGCACACCGCTGCGCAGCGTGTCGTACGTGTCCACGAGCAGCGTCACCTGCTCGGGCAGGGCCTCCGCATACGCACGGAAGGCTTCCTCTTCCGTGTCGTGGGCCTGCACCCACGCGTGCGCGTGCGTGCCTTTGGTCGGGATGCCGAACAGCATCCCGGCCCTGAGGTTCGACGTCGCGTGGAATCCCGCGATGTAGGCCGCTCTTGCGCCCCAGACAGCGGCATCCGCCTCTTGGGCGCGGCGTGTGCCGAACTCCAGCAGCACGTCGTGCGGAGCAACACCCTTCATGCGCGATGCTTTGGTCGCGATGAGCGTCTGGAAGTTCACAAAGTTGAGAATCGCTGTCTCCACTAGCTGCGCTTCGAAAATGCTGCCGATCACGCGAACCAGCGGCACATTCGGAAATACGAGCGTTCCTTCCGGGATGGCTTGAATGTCCCCTTTGAACGTAAACGCGCGAAGCGCCTCCAAGAACTCTTCCTTATAGTTCTCTTCTTGCTCTCGCAAATAGGCGATTTCTTCCTCGCCAAAATGCAGGTTTTGAATGTAGTGAACGACCCGCTCCAAGCCAGCGAAGACCGCATAGCCACCGTCAAAAGGCAACTTACGGAAATACACTTCAAACACCGATTTCTCCGTATGCGTGCCTTGCAGCCAATGGGCATACATCATATTAATTTGATATTTATCCGTGTGTAAGGTTAAGTTATTCATCGCCTGCATCGCAGCCCACTTCATAGAAAGCACCCTCTCCATCGTCCCTTAGATTCCCTAATGGCATATTCGTTAATTTTTCCAATCCCGAACAACCTTAGCCCCCAGTGTCTGTTCAAAATGCTGCAGAGCCCACGCATGACCGCGCTCATCAAAGCTAGCAACCGCATCCGCATGAATCACCAGGGAGAACCCTTTGTTATACGCGTCAACCGCGGTATGTAAGACACAAATATCCGTGCACACACCGGCTAGATGAAGCTCTTGAATGCCTCTTGCTCGAAGTCGCTGCTCCAGATCCGTACCGCAGAAGGCGCTGTATCTGGTTTTGTCCATCCAGTAGATAGCTTCTATATTTGCTTCATAGACCTTTTTCAAATTCCCATACAACTCTCGCCCCATCGTACCACGTATGTTGTGAGGCGGGAACAGCTTCGTTTCTGGGTGGTAGGGATCCCCCTCCTCATGAAGGTCAACAGCCATCACAACGAATTCCCCTTTATCCACAAAGTCTGAAGTCAGCTCACTTATGCGAGTCTCAATCGCTACCGCAGGTTCCCCGCAAGGGAGCTTGCCAACCACAAAATCGAACGTATAATCAATAAGCACCAAAGCTTTCATACAAATCACTCCTTATTTAGTATATTTAATATTATTAAATTGACATTATCAACCCTTAAAAAGAAACGCCTAACTTTGAAAACAGCAATTATATGCCAATTCGCATCTTCTCTATGCTTCCATGCCTTCTTACGCTTCTAACGCCTCTCATGCCTTCTCCACAAGCAAATCCCCTGGCACTCATCTGTTCACATTTTCCATGCAACTTGATAATGTCATTATGACATACTTAAATCCATTTTACAACAGGCTCTTTTCTTTTATTCCTCAATTTCATTACTCAATTTCATTACTCAATTTTATTACTCACTTTCATTACTCATTTTATTGCTCTTTCCTATTACTCGTTTTTATTGCAATTCCTATTGCTCATCTCTATTGCTCATCCGGATACAGATTGGCATAATTTATTAGCACCGTCATGAAGCCAAAGAATACGAAAGAACAGAATGCCAACATCCCCAAATGAAATACATTAGGAACAACAATACATAAAGCGCCAGTAACGACACATAGCCAGTTCTGCCATATATGCTTCCCTGATTTTCCTAAAGCTAGCATAGATCCAACAAATTGCAGACTACCAAACAGCGCACAACTAAAAAGCGCATGGGTAACATCTCCAAATCCAAACACCCAAGGGCTAATCAGGAACCAGAGGCCCATGAGCGCTGACAAGCTATTTTTGAGATACATACCGATCACACCTCCTATATGCGGAATGTTACAGTATATGCAAACGCTTACACATACGTGTATGCAAAAAGCCCCCGATTCACCTAATTTCATAGGCAAATGAGGGCTTTAACTTCTTGATGTCTACATCTCCATATTGACGCTTTGTTTACTGCTCAATATGAAGGCCGGTTGCACCCGCCGTCACATCAGCACGAAGAATATCCGATACGAATTTAACCGGGACATACAAGGAATCGTTCAGAATCACAGGTGCTGCTCCAAGTGCGACTGGCGCCATTTTGGCGAAGAAATAACTGTCCTTCCCGACGCTGACACTCGTCCATTGTGCACCCTTCATCACTTCTGCCGCATACGTATCCTGATTCCATTTCACCGTGTAGCCAAGCGCCTCAGCCACCTTACGGAATGGAACGAGAGAAACACCGTCTGCATTGACAACAACATCGCTTGCTGCCAGATCGACTTTAACCTTATCAGCACCTGGAAGTGGTGTTGGATTCGGTGTAATCTTCAGATCTGCTGGCAATGCGAAACGGAATTCAGGACTGCCCGCAACACCTGCTGCGATGGCATATTTCGGGAACACCACAACCGCTTCCCCTTTTTCTACATAGAAGCCTTGCTCGTCACTAATGCCTTTGAATTGATCTTTGAAAAAGTATTGCGGATCCGCATCGATCTTAGCGATAACACCCGCATTAATCGTTTCCTTGTAGTTCGCGCCAAGTAAGTCCTGCAGGGTTACACGCTGCGCTTGCGCTGCATTAAGCACAGTGTAGGTATCCACTCTTGGCATCCCTGTGCCGCCAGTTGCACCATACGTGGTAACCGTTAACGAGACAACACCAGCAGGATTACCTGTACCGTCGGATTTCAACGTATACGTAATCGTCAGCCCATATGGACGATACGTATAGCCATGTTCTTTGGCAGCCGCCGCAGCGTCCGCAGCATCCTTTTCCCAAGCCGCTAGATCTTTGTTCGCATGAGATAAAATAATATCATTCAGTTCATCTTGGTAACGAACATCAACCATTCCCGTTAATTGAGGTACTTTAATGTCCGTTGTAAGATTTTCACTTGAGGAAGTAAGAACCACTTCTTTCACAACAACCGCAGTTGATGTAACCACCGGTATTGCTGCATTAATAGGAACCGCCGTAACTTCTTGAACGGTTTTCTCCGGTGTATCCGCAGTTGCAATGCCTGCTGCCGGCAAGACAGAGGCACTCACACCAACGATTAACGCACAACTCATAACACCCATTCGCAACGTGTTCCAAGGATTTTTCTTCATACCCTACTCACTCCTTCTAAGTTATCGTGATTTTTCTCTTGTTTCTAACCTTCACGATAACTAGACGCACCAGCTTTCGGAAAAGTCTGACTGTCACATTTTGTTCACATTTAAAATTTAAGCCAGACGGAACGCGCTCACCACGTTATTCAGATCCGTGGCAATAACCGCAAGATTTTTCGCGGAAGCTGTGATCTCTTCAGCAGAAGCAAGCTGTTCTTCTGTAACTGCCGCAACGGACTGGGCCGTACCCGACGTTTGCTGCGCCACGAAGCCGACTTGTGCAACCGTTGCTGCTACTTCTTCTGAGCTTGCTGCCATTTGCTGAGCTGCTGCAGCCGTCTCTTGAATCTTACTCGCGACTTCTTGCGAGGCTTGTACAATTTGACTGAAGGCTTTCTCCGCAACTCCGACTTCATTCAGACCATCCTGAACCTCGGACCGTCCCGTGTTCATAACTCCGACTGCATGTGCTGAATCTCTTTGAATATTTGCAATGAGCTCCGAAATGTCACGAACCGAATCATCGGTTTGCGATGCCAGCTTGCGAACTTCCCCCGCAACAACGGCAAAGCCTTTACCGCTTTCTCCCGCACGAGCAGCCTCAATCGCTGCATTCAGAGCGAGCAAATTCGTTTGCGATGCTATGTTCCCAATCAGTGTGGAAATCTGACTGATGTTTTGTGAGTGTTTCTCCAGCTCATGAATAACCTGGTTTGCTGCATCTACAGACGTACTCACAGCCTGCATTTTGTTCACAACACGTTCCATAGCTTGTGTGCCATGCTCTGCGATGTTCGTTGCTGTCATCGATAACTCCGATACATCAGCCGTCGTTTCGGCAATTCGGGAAATACCAGCAGCCATTTCTTCCATGGCTCTACCGCATTCCACCGAGCTTTGAGCTTGTACATCGGCTCCATTCGCGAAATCTTGAACCGACTCCGCCACGTGTTGAGAGGCAGAAGTGTTCTGCTCAGAACTGGCGAACAATTGTTGTGAAGATGCAGCAACACTTGTTGAGGCATGCAACATTTGCTCCACGGAGTGACGCAGATTATTCACCATTTGATTCACAGAAGTAATGAGTGTGCCGATTTCATCTTTATTTTTGACAATAATCCGCTCTACCGTAAGATCACCGCTCGCAATTCGATTTAAAGCAAGTGAAGCTCTGCGCACGGGATTCGAGATGTTCGTTACTAAGAAATAACAAGCCCCAATCATAAATAGGACTAATATGGACATGACGATAAGTGATGTTCGTACGCTTTGTTGGTAAACCTTTGCGCTCTCTTGCTCCCCTTTTAAGCCGCCTTCTTGATTGTAAGTGACCATATCTGACATGGATTTCTGAGCCTTCGTGAACGCTGTTGACATCGCCGCAAGACTATCTTGTGCTGCTTTGCTCGTTGGATCGCCCGATTGTTGTTTATTTGCTAGAAAGGCTGTTTTAAACCCTTCCCAGTTTACTTTCAGTTCCTGCCAATTCGTTCGATCCTCCTCACTCGCCAAAGAAGCCTCATAAATTCCTAACAAATTGTCGATTTGTGTAATAGTAGCGTTTAGTTCGGCATCAATAGGTTCATGCTTCTTCACATCGGGTTCTAATTTCTTCTTATAATACAAAGTTAACAGATGCTCCGAGTTATAATGAATGTCTTCAATAATTTGAATGCCTTTCATCCAGTTCTCCGCGAGCTTCTTATTGCTTTCTTTCAGAGCTCCCATGCGTCCCATATCCGTCCAGCTTGTCCCGCCAACCATCAGTAAAATGATTGTGAATACCATAATTAATTTCGTCCGAACTGTCAGCTTCATACCTAACTTGCCCCCTATGTCCTTAATTGAATAATGACGCTTGTGTATATGTATGTGATCTGTTGGTTATATCTTAATTTGAATTCATTAAAATAGTTCGGCATCAATCATTATAAAATTGTGAAGTTTTCTAACATTTAACCTACTTCATATCGGAGGCTTTCTATGTCATCATCCTTGCGTTTTAAACTTGTCGCCTGGCTCGTACTTCTCACATCGATCTCCCTTGCTGTCGTAGGCATTACCAACTATACGCTCTCAAGAAATAAGCTCCTTCATCAAATCAACGAGCAATCCATCACCTCCGTGTCTAACTCAGCCCAAAATCTCTACGATTTTCTGTCCATCCGATTGGCGGAAGTCGAGCTTATTAGTCGCGTCAGTATCATGAAAAAGGGCACCCAAGCCGAACGTCTGAGCTTTCTAACCCAAGAATTGAAGACCGATGAGAAGCGCTACTACGCTATGGCTATTTCCGATCTGTCAGGGACACTTGAATTTACGTCTGGCATCACGATTTCCATGACCGGCGAGCGCCGATTTGAGCAAGCTTTACAAGGCAATACCTTTATTTCCGATCCCCATATGAGCAAAATGAAGGGCGTCTACGTTATCTCCATCACAGCACCTATTTTCGATGATGAGCATAAGGTCGTAAGTATCATCGATGTTTCCCTGCGAGCTGATCCTACTTTTCAAGAGCATTTGCTCCCCCCGCTCGATAATGGGGAATTACTGCTTGTGAATCAAAATGGCCTCACACTTTATGATTCCGAGGCATCTTCCATACTTAACACGAACATTTTCACTGATTATCCGAAGCTGAATCCCGAATTTCAAAAGGGCTTACTAAAAGGGAAGGGCTATATTGACGAATCCATTCTGAGTGGTCAAAAGACCCGTTGGTTCTATTCACGCGTACCTCATCTGGACTGGTATTTGGCCTATTCGATGCCGATTACCACCATAGAAGCTCCAACTAGCCCTCTGCTCTGGTCCACCATTGGTTTGATTGTCATGACGGCTCTGATTATTTTTATCCTCATTTATATCGTCACCAACCATCTGATTATCAAAAGAATCAAACAAATCCTCCAAGTGACTGAGGCTGTTGCTGCTGGCGATTTCCACACGAAACCCATCGTGTTCACGAGCAAAGATGAGTTAGGCGCCTTAGCCTTGTCTGTCAATGGGATGATGGAAAATTTGCGCGAGCTCTTCGAGCCATTCGAAGCTTTCATCCACCATAATCAATATGCCATGATCGTCATGGATCCCAATTATCTGATCAATCATCTCAATGGCAGGGCTGTAGAACTCTTGGGTTATTCGTTAAGTGAGGTGCATAAGAGCGCCTCCCCCTTAATCTGGTTAGATCAACAGCAAGTGACTGAACGAGCTGCACAGTATTCGATCGAATTAGGTGAGATCATTCCTGCGGATTGTACAGCGCTAGTTATTCGTTCCTTACGGCACCTGAAGGAGGATTCGGAGTGGACTTGGTATCATAAGGACGGAGCTCGGATTTACGTGCAAGCGAGTGTGAGTTGTATCACCCATCCCAATGGGGAGTTGAAAGGATACGTCCTCATTGCTAGAGACATCAGTGACATTAAGAAGAGTAATGAGATGAAGGAGCGGTTGCTCACCATTGTAGAGAGCGCGCGAGATATGATTCTCACTTTTGATCAAGAAGGCTATATTTTCTATATCAATCAGGCTGGCATCCGCACAATCGGCTTGGAGCACACACCTGTTGGCCGCACACATTTCAGTGAGTATGTGGAGATCCTGAACACCATTGATCTGAATGAAGGCCTCCTGGCAGCGATTCAACTGGGGTTCTGGGAGTTCGAGGCTGAAGTCCTTACGAAGAATCAACAGCGGCTTACCGTTTCCTTGATCATCGTTCCTCATTACCCTATTGATAATGGGGAACTGTATTTCTCGGCGATTACCCGAGATATTTCAGATCAAGTACGAGCCAAGGAAGAGCTTATTCTTGCGAAGCAGGAAGCGGACGAAGCGAATTTGGCCAAGGGTGTGTTCCTAGCGCGGATGAGTCATGAAATTCGAACACCGCTCAATGGCATCGTGGGACTCTCCCATCTTCTAGAGAAAACAGCTATGACCGATTTACAAAAGGATTATATTCGTAAAATCTCACGTTCATCACGGTCTTTATCCCATATCATCAACGATATTCTGGACTTCTCGAAGCTGGAAGTAGACAAGCTGGTGATTGAACATCACCCTTTTCAGCTCGACGAGACGATTGATCGCGTGTGCGAAACCTTAAGCGTACAATTAGGGCATAAACCTGTCGACTTTATATGCGATATCCCTAACCATGTCCCCACCTCGTTAATTGGTGATTCCTTGCGTCTATATCAAGTGCTTCTGAACCTAGCCAGCAATGCGATTAAATTCACGGAGTTCGGGACTGTCACGCTACGTGTTCAAATAGATCAGCAGAATGAGCAGGAGGTTTCCCTCCTGTTTCGGATTTCCGACACCGGTATTGGCATGGATGAGCAGCAGCTAGCGATCTTGTTTCAGCCTTTCGTGCAAGGTGACGATGTGACAAGCCGTAAATACGGGGGAACCGGCCTAGGTCTTGTCATCTCCAAAAACATTATCGAAAACATGGGCGGAGCCATTTCCGTTACAAGTACACAAGACGCAGGAAGCGAATTCGTGGTTGCTTTGACTTTTGCCTTAAACTTGCCTATGAGCAGCAAAGTGTTAACGCCACTTCCTGTAACTGTGTTGGTTGTGGAAGATCATCCAGAGCTCAATCCCGTGCTTGTCCACAGCCTGCAATCCATCTGTACAGACGTTGCAGGCGTGCTTTCCTGGAAGGAAGCCTTCCAAGTTATTGAGCATGTCCCATTGGATATGATTCTCCTTGATATGGAAGCCGACGATATGTATGGGGAAGACGTGTGGCTCAACATGCTGGCAGCGTGTAAACGTCATGGCATCCGTACGATTGTCTATACATCGCTATCAGGCAGAGATGCTTTGGAGCAGCTCCCAATCACCGCAGCGCCAGATGCGATTTTGGTCAAACCCATCTCGCGAAGCTTGCTTTATCGAACAATAGATTCGCTGACGAGCGAACAGGAGGAGATGTCGAGAAACCTCAGTTTGCATGAGCATGTTAATCAAAATCTAGATAAACCGGCTCATTCCCTGACCTTCTCGGCCTTGGCAGACACCCCGCTCCATATCTTACTTGTTGAGGATAATGACATTAACCAGACCGTGGCACGATCCCTCTTGGAGAGCATGATGAACTGTCGTATCCAAGTGGCTGGGAATGGCTTTGATGCGCTGCACGATTTGGAAAATGACACCTACGATCTGATCCTGATGGATATTCATCTACCTGGACTTGACGGTATCGAAACGACGAAACGGATTCGACTTGAACCGAAATGGGCTCACATTCCGATCATCGCCATTACGGCTGACTCGACACTAGATAATCGATTGGCATGTATGGCCGCTGGCATGAGTGAAATGATATCTAAGCCGATTATTCCTGAACGCTTGCAGTCCGTCATTGAAGCCGTGCTTCAACAGCATGCAGCTATTCGTTCGGATGATCTTGATATCGCGCAAGCGCTTCAACGCATCGGGGGTAGAACCGACATCTTCCGCGAGATGCTCCGGAGATTCCAAGAGCAGTCCATTCCGCTCATGGAGCAGTTAATTCTTGCCATTGGTACTGGCGACCACGAGGAAGCTCTGCGTCTATTACACGGCTTGCGAGGATCATCGAGCAACCTTTCCGCTAATCGTGTGTTCGCCGCGGCAACTGCGTTGGAAGAGCATTTGAAGGAGAACGGCTTCACGCCTAGTGTGAATGATACTGGCCCAAGCTTGCTGGATCATCTGCAAAAGGTCGAGGATGAACTTCGAAATGTTTTTCTAGCCATCCAAAAATTGCTGCTTGATTGAAAAATACGTGAATTTATGTCACTATATGCGTATGCTCTTTCTTATAGGGCGTGTAATTTCATACGTATAGGTGGTTACTTATTATGACAGAACATGAGGCTCCATATCGCATCTTGTTGTACTATAAATTCGTCGCTGTGCGCGATCACGAAGCATTGGCTCGAGAACATTTGGCTTATTGCAAAAAGCTAGGTGTAAAAGGGCGGATTCTCATTGCCCCTGAAGGCATTAATGGCACTCTCTCTGGGACTGTCGAACAAACAGAAGCTTACATGGCGATGATGAATCTGATGCCACTGTTTAAAGATATGGTTTACAAAATTGACGAGCATGAGGGACATGCTTTCAAGAAGCTTTTTGTCCGTCCGAAGAAAGAACTCGTTACTTTCCGTCTGGAAGAGGATGTGAATCCGAATGAGTTGACGGGCACGCATCTGAAGCCGAAGGAATTCTACGAGAAGCTCCAAAATGAAGATGTTATCGTACTCGATGGCCGTAATCACTATGAGTATGATATCGGTCATTTCCGCGGCGCCATTCGCCCAGAAGTCGAAACGACGAAGGAATTCCCAGAGTGGATTCGCAACAACCTGCAGGAATTCAAGAACAAGCCTATTCTCACCTACTGTACGGGCGGCATCCGCTGTGAGAAGTTGTCCGGCTTCTTGATCAACGAAGGCTTCACGGATGTGTATCAGCTGGACGGCGGTATCGTCACATATGGTAAGGACGAAGAAGTGAAAGGCCGCCTCTTCGATGGCAAATGCTACGTGTTCGACGAGCGGATCTCCGTGCCGATTAACCGTACGGATGAAGATATCGTTGTTGGCAAATGCTACCACTGCGGCACCGCCGAGGACCGTTACATCAACTGTGCCAACGATCTGTGCCACTTGAAGCATATTTGCTGTGAAGCTTGCGAAGAGGAGCATGACAGCTTCTGCTCGAAGGAATGCGAAGAGAAAACATTGAGTTCGTTGGAGGCTTAGTCGGAGCCGCGACAGCCTTCGCCAAAACCAATAGCAACTCTAACTTATTCGGACGGACGCCAAATAGATGGATAAAGTCCATCTATTCTCGCCAATACCGACGAGTTTTACCATTCAGATGGAAAAACTCCAGCTAAACTTCACCTTTTCCGCGATAATCGCGCAAAAGGTTGAAATTAGCTGGAGTTTTGCTCTTCTGTCAAGAAAGTAGACGTCACTAAGTTAAGCCACCCGCTGGTAATATAGCTGCTCAAAGAGCGCTGGGGACA
>NZ_LYPC01000022.1 GCF_001700435.1 Paenibacillus pectinilyticus | reverse complement strand
GACCCCCGTGGCGCCCGTAGGTCCGGTCGGCCCTGTGACGCCGGTAGCGCCCGTGGGCCCGGTGGGCCCTGTGACGCCCGTAGGCCCGGTGGGCCCGGTCGGCCCTGTGACACCCGTGGCGCCTGTGGGCCCAGTCGGCCCTGTGACGCCGGTAGCGCCTGTGGGCCCAGTCGGCCCTGTGACCCCCGTGGCGCCCGTGGGCCCGGTCGGCCCAGTGACGCCCGTGGCACCTGTGGGCCCGGTCGGCCCTGTGACGCCCGTGGCGCCTGTGGGCCCGGTCGGCCCTGTGACCCCCGTGGCGCCCGTGGGCCCGGTCGGCCCGGTGACGCCTGTGGCGCCCGTAGGCCCGGTCGGTCCGGTGACACCTGTGGCGCCTGTGGGCCCGGTCGGCCCGGTGACCCCCGTGGCGCCCGTGGGCCCGGTCGGCCCTGTGACACCCGTGGCGCCAGTTGGTCCTGTGGCACCAGTAGCACCCGTGGCCCCTGTAGCTCCATTTACACCCGTAGCCCCCGTATCACCGGTAGCCCCTGTCGCTCCAGTCGGTCCAGTGTCCCCTGTAGCTCCTGTTGGCCCGGTCGGTCCCGTAATCCCAGTCTCATGGCAATTGCAACAAGAGAAATGGGAGTCGCTGACATAGATTCTTCTCGTCATCGGGTTCTCCCCCTCCCGTAAAGTCCAATTTAGTATATTAAATGCAGAAGAGGAGCTGTCGGGACACGCACTCGTCCGTGGTTAACCGCACATTTTTGAATAAAGAGGATTAAATGGGTTGTTAACTCCTGAAACTATGTGTGGAGTGAGGGCTTTGAATAAAACAAAGCTAGTCAGTGGATTACGTGATTTGTAAAGGAAATTTATTGATGAGGATATTGTATTCAGGAGAATGATATGATTTAGTAGAGCTTCATCTTGCTCTGTATTCGTACATACCCATGAACACAGTTCATTTTGACCGAAGATCGGAAGCAAACAACTATTCAGATAAATCTAGTCGTATTACTGATACAAGTTAAGAGTTTAGACATTTGCTGCGAGTTTATCGCGGCTGTTTGTTATTCTTCCTTATAGTTATTATGTCAATTTTTCCATGTTGACTCTCTAATTGAATAATATTATATTAAATAATATTAGGATATATAATTATAGAATAAATATTCATATGAGCATTTAAATAGTAGGGTGAACATCATGTTTAAAAATTTGAAGGAAAAAAGAGGGATTTAAAATGGAAATTGGTGTAGATACTTTTGTAGAGACAACCCCAGATGTTAAAACGGGTGAAACGATTAGTCATGCACAGCGATTGCGGCAGGTTGTTGAAGAAATCGTCCTTGCCGATCAGGTTGGGTTAGATATATTTGGGGTCGGTGAGCATCACCGTAAGGAATTCGGGGATTCTGCTACTGCTGTTATACTGGCGGCAGCGGCACCTATGACCACAAGAATACGCTTAACCAGTTCGGTTACTGTGCTCTCCGCTGCAGATCCAGTACGATTGTTTCAGCAATTTGCCACACTCGATGGTATTTCAAATGGACGTGCGGAGATTATCGCGGGTCGAGGCTCCATGGTCGATGCATTTCCATTGTTTGGTTATGATTTAAAAGACTATGATGAGCTTTTCGAGGAGAAACTGGAATTATTATTAAAATTAAGAGACTCAGAGAAAGTATCCTGGAACGGCGTACATCGACCGAGCTTTACGAATCTAGGTGTGTATCCGCGTCCGGTTCAGAATCAATTACCCGTATGGCTTGGCAGTGGGGGGAATTCAGCATCTGTAATACGTGCAGGGGTACTTGGACTTCCACTTGTTTTGGCCATTATTGGCGGAAGTCCTTTGCAATTTGCTCCACTCGTGCCGCTGTATAAGAACGCTGCTACTCGTGCAGGACATGATGCTTCGAAATTAAAGATAGCGGTGCACTCACTCGGGTTCGTTGCGGACAGTACCTCGCTTGCGGCCGACAAGTATTTCCCTCCTACACAGGCGTCGCTTAATTATTTTGGTAAAGAGCGCGGTTGGGGACATTATAGTCGTTCCAACTTTGATGCAGCACGCAGTTTAGAAGGTGCACTCTACGTAGGCGATGCCGAAACGGTCGCCAACAAAATTGTTTATATGAGAAAACATTTGGGCTTCTCACGATTTTTCTTACATTTACCTGTCGGCACCATGCCGCATGAGGAAGTTATGAGAGCCATTGAACTATTAGGAACAGAAGTCGCACCGCGAGTTCGGGAAGAGGTCGCAAAATGGGAAGCTGAAGAAGGAATTTCGAGATAAAACCAAACCATAAATCTCCAAGTTGACATACTATCTACTAAAAGGTAGAATTACAACATGAATAAAAACAAAAACACTTCAGAAATTATTTTGGATACGGCTCAGTCGATCGTGCAGCAATTCGGATTTAACGGATTCAGCTATTCGCACATTGCAGAAAAAGTAGGCATACGCAATGCTAGTATTCATTATTACTTCCCGAACAAGGAAGATTTGGGAGAAGCACTGATTGAACGATATCATAGAAATTTTATTTCTATGGCAGCTCAGATCGATACGGAAACCCAGCATAATTTAGAAAAGCTGCGCAAATTCATTTTGATTTACAGTGGTCCTGTTCAAGATTATTGTGCTTGCCTAAGTGTCATGCTATCGACTGACTTGGCTACTTTATCAGGTAAAGTACAAGTAGGATTATCACAGTTTTTCGCTTCAAATTTAGAATGGTTGGAACGCGTGCTGGAACAGGGACGGCGTGAGGGACATCTGCATTTTGAAGGCTCCGCGGATGTACAAGCACATCAATTTCTTGCTTCACTACAAGGTGCGCAATTATTGGCTAGAAGCTTTCATGATATCAGTAAGTTTGAAAAGATTGCCGATGGCCTAATATCCGCTTTAGCTTGAAAAAGGGGGCGGATGATTTTTTAATAACCATCTACCTTTTAATAGGTAAAATTATTTTTTGTGAAACATGGCATGTCGTAAAGACTCGGCATGGATAACAAATACAACTTAGAATGGAGCAATTATAAATGAAAACTCTAGTCATCGTAACGCATCCTAACATCGAAACATCGAACTGGAATAAATCTTGGCTTGAAGGTTTGCAAAAAGATGGTGGATTCACTGTTCATGAATTATATAAGGAATATCCTGATGAAAATATCGATGTCGCGAAAGAGCAGAAGCTCATTGAGGCACATGATCGGATTATTTTCCAATACCCGCTGTATTGGTACAGTTCACCGTCTTTGCTTAAGAAGTGGTTTGATACTGTCTTACAATATGGTTGGGCCTATGGACCAGATGGCTCTAAAACGGCAGGCAAAGAAATAGGTGCAGCCATTTCAACGTATGGCACAGCAGCGTCTTATCAAGCAACAGGATCTAATCGCTTTACACTACAGGAGATATTACGTCCTATCGAAGCACTTGCCGAATTCATCAGCGCTTCCTATCTGCCTCACTTTGCACTTAACGATACTTCTACCGTTACGGAAGAACGTTTAGCACAGAGTACGAAGGATTACATTCATCATATTAAAACAGTTAAGCCAGTTGGTGTTAAGTCATGAAAGACTTACTAATTGACATATATATGGATACAACATGCCCCTGGTGTCGCATGGGAACCAAGAGTATGTTAGCTGCATTGAAACAATTACCACAAGACACAAAGGCAATCGTCCGTTGGCATGCTTTTCAGATTAACCCAGGTATTCGGCCTGAAGGAGAAGATTATCGCCAGGTTATGATTGGCAAATTAGGTGGCGTTCCTCAATTCGAAGTAAGAAAAAAGCAGTATCAAGAATACGGTGATCATTATGGCATTAAGTTTAAGATGGATCTTGTAAAATATACGCCCAATACCACTTTATCGCATCAGTTAATCGCTATTACTCCTGAGAACATGCAAGAACGATTGATCCAGCAAATCTATACGGCGTATTTTGAAAATGGGATAGATATCGGTGATATAGATGAACTTGTAAAAATAGCTAATACTATTGGGATCCCTAACGATGCTGAGCTGAAAACGCGGCTTTCGCAAGGTGAGGGGATTGAAAAAGTTGAATTAGGACAACGCAACGCGGAAAAGTTAGGGATCAGAGGAGTTCCTTACTTTGTCATTAATGAGAAGATCCGTTTATCTGGATTACAATCCCCTGAAGAATTGATCAAAGTTTTGAGCGGCACGCATGAAAATATTACGGATTAGAAAAATAATGGTAGTCACGTATAAAAGATCGAAAATATCTATCTTTTAATAGGTAAGTTCAATGTGAAAAACAATACCGCAAGCAGCGGTCCCAATAACGTGATCTAGTTCCATCAGTGGGCCGATTCATACGATAAATTGCCCTCCCTATTCGATTCGGAAGTAGGGAGGGTAGGTGTGCTTAAAATGCTTCATACAGGTAGACTATATGGATATGTCAGTTTTTTATTATTGCTGTTCCTTATCTCACATAGGTGGTTCAACATATTGACTTGTACATAAGATGTAAATATATTATATATTATTAGATTAAATAATTTTAGGTTAAATAAATCAATTTCTGGGCCGAAGGAAAGGTGCTTCGAATTTTTCTGATTGATGTTCCTGCAGAAGTAGATTATCTTTTGTATTAACAAAGCCAGATAAGGTGGTCGAAAAATGACTGAACGCGATGCTGAGGGGAAAGAAATTGATTTAAGGCTTACAAGAGTACTAAGAAACATGGTAAACGCGTTGTACGGAAGCTTAGAACGAGACATTGACAGCTATGGCCTCAGTATGGAAACGTTTAGAATCCTCGAGCTTCTATACAATAAAGGTCCACAACCCATACAAAAAATAAGTGATACCTTCTCCATCCCGAGTGGGAGTATTACCTATGTTGTAGATAAGCTGGAGAAGAAGGGCTTTGTGGAACGGCTGCCAATCCCCGGTGATCGACGCAAAACGAATGTGACATTGACTGGTGAAGGACAAAGTTACTTTGATCAGATCTTCCCTAAGCATGTTCAGAAGATCTCCGAAAATTTGTCATTTGCGACGGATGAGGAGAAACTTGAACTTATCGAGCTCCTTAAGAAAATTGGATATGGCATCAAGAATCGGCAAGAAGCTTCCAACAAATAATGGGGAGCTTCTTTACGTTTAACGGTCAGCAACTATGTACCATGGGGAAAAATAAGGTCATCTCGTTGAATAAATCACTTTTGCCCAGATACTTCATCTGGGTTTTTGGTGTTTTTATCCATTGCTAAATATATTTTAAAATTCACTTGCATAACGAATACGTGTTCGGTATATAATATGGAAAAGCGAATACATGTTCGTATATGGTGGTGAGGACATGAGTAATAGTTCAAAAGTCGAGACAGAAGAAGATGTCCAAATGATTAAAGAATACACATTGCTACCCATTCTGCTGGATATGCTGGCAAGAGATATGGAGGAGCTGAAGGTTTATAAGGATAAGATCGTATATAATCACATTCTGTTTTATCTCAGAGAGGTTGAGATGGCGATTTATCCCGAATTACAACGGTTGAAGAGCAAAATGAAGCAGCGAGAGATTAAGGTGATCCATACAGAAATGAATGCTTTAGGCATTAATGTAGAGTACAAAGTGCGAGGTTACATTCATCATTTCACGATGCTTCGTAGTTTGGTCAAAGCTGAGCTTATGACTACGCTGATGAATATGCGGGGGGAATTGCGATGAGCAAGGGGAACAAGGGTGGGGAACGAACGATTTTCCTAGCGGACTGTCAAAGCTTCTACGCGAGTGTAGAAAAGGCGGATCATCCAGGTCTAGAGAACAAACCAGTTGCCGTTGCGGGGGACCCTGCGTTAAGGTCGGGCATTATTTTAGCCGCCTGCCCTATTGCCAAAAGATTCGGTGTATCCACAGCCGAACGGTTGGGTGAGGCACTTAAGAAGTGTCCTGAGCTGATTGTTATGCGTCCACGCATGCAGCATTACATCAATACTTCTCTGCAAATAACCGAAATATATGAGGAAGTTACAGATTTGGTTGAAGTATTCAGCATTGATGAGCAATTCCTAGATGTCACAGGGAGTCTACCGTTCTATGGAGATGCGATGACGATAGCGACAACTTTGCAGCACAAGGTACTGAAACAAACCGGCGTTAAAATTCGCATCGGAATTAGCTCGAATAAAATCCTAGCGAAAATCGCGACCGATATTTGGGCTAAAAAGAATGCCAGCGGCATTTTCACACTTCACCCATCTGCTATTGAGGAGTATCTGTGGAAGGAGCCTGTTAGTAAAATGTTTGGTGTTGGTTCGCGGATGACGGCCCATTTTGCCAAGCTGGGTATGTATACCATCGGCGAAGTGGCGCGAACACCGCTGCCGCAGCTGAAGCAGAAATTTCGCGCGCGCTTCGGCAAGCAGTCGGACATTCACGCCGAGGTGATGTGGCGAACGGCAAATGGACTGGATGACAGTCCCGTCACGCCAGGCACGTTCGATACGCCTCCGAAGTCAATCGGCCATATGATGACGCTGCCGAGAGATTATGCGGAATCCTCCGAGGTGAACACGATCCTCATGGAGCTTACTGAGGAAGTGTGCCGCGATTGTCGGCGCAAAGGCTATATGGCGTCCATTGTGACGGTCAGCTGTATGTGCAGTCCGTTTGATGCGCCGACGGGCTTTTCGCGCCAGATGAAGATGCCGGATCCGACGAACCATACCGGTACGGTATTCCAAGCTGTGAAACAGCTTTTTTATAAGTTCTGGGATACGATGCCTGTTCGCCGCGCGGGTGTGATGCTAAGCCAGTTTGTGGATGATGCGACTTATCAACTCACACTCTTCGAGGATCAGGTGAAGGCACGAGAGCTGGAGAAAGTGACAGACAGCATTAAGGATCGGTTCGGCAATGCGGCGATTGTTCGCGCGTCCTCCTTGACGACAGCGGGTCAAGCGAAGACTCGCTCGCTCAAAATCGGAGGCCACTATAAATGAGCAAAAAGCTACAGGATAACGGACTGTGGGAGTCTAGTCGCATGATGTTGCCGCAGCATCGAGAGGCTTTTCAAAGTGTGCGGCACGATAAGCCCGTTCCTACGAAGCGTCCGACGGCGGATGATATTGGGATTATGAGAGAAGCTGTGCTGTTACCGCTTATGCATACGATTATTGTGAGAAAGGCGAACGAAATGGAGCGCTCGTCGGAGATGTTAAGGGCCTTGTACGCGAAGGTGGCTCTGGTTTTAGCCAAAAACATGAAGGCAGATTTAGCGAAAGTGAAGCGGCATATGCTGGAGAACGGCATGAGCGTTTGCGAAGAGGAAAAGGACGATCAGATGATTCGTTACCGCTATACGTGCCGGGAGCACGAAGATCGGTTTACAATGACGAGAGATTATCTGCGTGCAGAGATTGGCGTGAGAATTGGTCGATATGCCGACAGTCTTGTCACAACCATTTATGGGACGGATCCGCGTGTGAGTGTGTTAGAGACGGAAGCGAAGAAGAAATCGTGAGATGTGCCAAAGAGCAGCGAGTCATACACAGCCTGAAGAAGAACACTTCTTCGGGCTGTACGAATTGACGTGAGCCTATCTTTTTTCCATAATGGAGAGAGGGTTAAGGATAATCGTAAGGGAGAAGGATGTTGACGGATGTGCGGACGCTATACAATCACCGTAACGTTAGAGGAATTGATGCTGCGTTATGATATGTACGACAACTATATGCCGAGATATAGTCCTAAATATAATGTAGCGCCAGGGCAGCAAGTGATGGCCATCGTCCATGACGGGCAGCGAAATAAGCTGGGCGAGCTGCGCTGGGGACTAATTCCCGAATGGGCCAAGGATGCGAAGGTAGGTTATCAGATGCTTAATGCGCGCTCCGAGACCTTATCGGACAAGCCTGCCTTCCGCAAGCCGTTTGAACGCAAACGCTGCCTCATCCCGGCGGATTCTTTCTACGACTGGAAAGGGACTGGCAAGCATAAGCAGCCGATGCGCATCATGCTGCGCAGCAAAGAACTGTTCAGCATGGCAGGGCTTTACGACACATGGACGTCGCCTGAGGGCGAACGTATCTCCACATGTACGGTCATTACGACGGAATCGAACGAGTTGATGAGGGATATTCATGAGCGTATGCCTGTCATTTTGCCCCGGGAAAAGGAAACGGCCTGGCTAGACCGCAATAACAGAAACATGGAACAGCTCAGTTTGTTATTAAAGCCGTATCCTTCGGAATTGATGATGGGGTATCCTGTGTCGAGCCGAGTAGGGAACGTGCGGAATGACGATGAGCTCTGTATAGAGCCGATAAGCCTGCTACTTTAAAGGTAGAAGGTTATAGAGAATGGGAGACTCAAGTAATATGAGAAATCGCATGGCACGAAGAATTATGATTATGCTTGTTATTGTAGCGGCGATCAACGGTTATATAGGCTGGCACTTGAAAGTTTTTCTATCGCATTTAGGGGGAGCTTCCTATCATCCATGGTTGTATTGGCCTGTGTTTTGGATTGTTGCCTTCTGCTATTTAATGGGGCGGTTTGGAACAAAGGTGCTGCCACCAACAGTATCGCGGTCGCTAAACGTCGTTGGTTCCTATTGGTTGGCTCTTATGCAATTCGGTATACTCCTTCTGCCAGTCACGGATGTGGCAATAGGTGTGCTTTACTTGGCATCCGTCTCACCGGCCACGTATGTGCCATTGCTAGGTTGGATCGATGTAGCTATCCTACTTATATTGCTTGCATTAGGTTCTTATCTGGCGCGGACACCGGTTATCCGTAAGTACGAGATTACGATTCCTAAACAAGCAGGGGACTGGAAGCAGCTTCGAGTCGCCGTCGCATCGGACATTCATTTGGGCAACGTCGTCGGTAACGGCCATTTACGGAAGCTTGTTAAGCATGTGAATGGGATGAAGCCTGATCTTATCCTGCTGCCGGGTGATATCATTGATGATGATATTAAACCTTTTATTCGTTATCAAATGGGGCGAACGATGCGGGAATTGCAAGCTCCGTTAGGTATTTATGCCGTGCTTGGTAACCACGAATACTATGGTGGACATATTCCAGCCTTCGTGGAACAAATGGAACAAATCGGCATTCGCGTGCTGATGGATGAAGTCGTTCATATCCAAGACAGCTTATATATCGTGGGGCGTAAAGATAAATCAGCGGAACATTCCGCTGAAGGGCGTAAACCGCTAGCCTCCTTGATGGAGGAACTGGAACTCGCGCAGCCGATTATTGTCATGGATCATCAGCCGCACCACTTAGACAAAGCTGCAGCCGCAGGCGCCGATGTGATGCTGTCAGGGCATACCCACCGTGGTCAAATAGCGCCCAACCACTTATTCACTAGACGCATCTTCGAACTCGACTGGGGCTATTTGCGCAAAGGTAATCTACATGCGATTGTTTCCTCAGGCTTCGGAACATGGGGGCCACCCATACGGTTAGGCAGCCAATCCGAAATCATTGAGCTGTTGATTCATTTTAACAAGTAACGATAGAAAAGAGGATGAACACCTATGCAAGAAATAGATAAGAAGCAAATTACCCCCGTGGAACTGGCTGCAGCGATGATGCAGCTGACGATGAAAGGGATCGAAAGTAGCTGGGACACGTTGAAACCTGCTGTAACGGCCTATTTATCCCATCCCGTGTTAACGATGGCCAAAGAAGATGAATTGTTGAGAGAGATCTACATAGCCGCTTTGGCATTGGAGATTTATTGTATTCCTTATGCTTTCGAGGAAGAAACAGCACGTCTAGTTAGCTTAGGCATGGGAGAGGTGATGTCTTCAGCCAACTTAGTGGAGCATCGCTTATCCGAGTCGATCACACAGTATTACCTCCCGCGATTGGAGGCTGTAGCCGCGGCTGCTCCTGCTGATTTGGCGATGGAGCTTGTTCAAGAGGCAACGAGAATCCTATACGAGCGGATCGATCTCCCGCTGAAACCTGCAGATTGGGCGACAAGCTTGTTAGGGGCGAAACTATTCCCATTCATGGCTGGCATCGTCGGCAAATGGCCGATCTTGGCTATGAAGTTTGAGGTTAAGCCCGAGTAATACTTGGGGGACTTGGCTAGGCGCAATTAGGATGATGGGATGGAGGAGAATGATACGAATGACAAATAAAAGAGTTCATGTTTATATATTATCTGGATTTCTTGGGAGCGGTAAAACGACCTTGCTCACCAAGGCCATCGATTATTTTACAGAAGCGGGACGCAAGCCAGCCGTGATTATGAATGAAATTGGTGAAGTGAATTTGGACGGGCAATTAATCGCGAATGAGGTGCCGATGTCAGAATTACTCGGAGGTTGCATTTGCTGCTCCAGCCGTGGGGATTTGGCAACTGCGCTGAATGATTTGGTAATAGAAGAGCAGCCTGATTTGATTTTCGTTGAATCGACAGGGATTGCGAATCCGATGGAGATTATTGATGAAGTTACAGACGCATCGCTCGTGCTCCCTATCGAACTTTCAGCGATGATCACTGTTGTGGATGCACCTCAGCTGCTAGAGTTGAATCGAACAAGCCGTGGGAAAACCTACCGACTCATGCGAGATCAAATTCGCTGTGCGAACTTACTCCTGCTTAACAAAACGGATTTACTGCAGGAAGCGGCGCTTCAAGAGGTTCATGATCTGGTACGCGAATGGAATCCGTATGCGGATTTACATTATACGGTATTCAGTCAAATCGACATCAGACTAATTGAAGATATCCACATGGACGTTCCTAAGAGGACGAAGGTTCAACCAGATTCGAACGGTCATACACGGGGGCATAACCACGAGCCATCCCATGAGGATGAACATCATCACCATTCCCATCGCCATGTGATGGCATATACACATTTTTTTGAACGAGCCGTAGATAGTAATGCCTTTGAAGAATTCGTCAGTAAGCTGCCTCAGGAAGTGTATCGGGCCAAAGGGATTCTTAGCTTCTCGGATACATCGAGTCGTTTCTTATTCCAATACGCCTACAGAGAAATGGATTTTGTGAAAATTACGCCCAAAGGTGATGTGCCCGATGTAGCGGTCTTCATTGGCGAGAACTTCGCCAAAGATGCTATTCGTGCGGAGTTGCTGAAGTTAGAAGCCATGTCCAACACTTGACGCAAAAGCCCATTTGCTGCACTATAATAGGAGAAGATTTCAACACAGAGGGGTAATGCAAGTGAGTACGCATACGCATACAGATACGATCGATGAGATGCTAAGAGCGATGTCGCAGCAGGGCTGGCGAATTACAGAGCAACGTAGAAGTTTGGCGACTCTATTCGCGGAGTCTGGCGGTTATTTATCGCCTAAGGATGTCTATGAGCATATGAAAGTGAAATATCCAGGCATTAGCTTCGATACTGTGTATCGTAATCTCCGATTGTTGAGCGAGATGGGTGTTCTGGAGCAATTTCATTTGGCCGATGGCTTGAAGTTCAAAGCGAGCTGCTTGTCGCACCATCATCATCACATGATTTGTCTTAGCTGTGAGAAGACAGTGACGTTTGAGTTCTGTCCGATGAAGCTTGTACAGGATTTACCAGAGAGCTTTGAAGTGCAAAGCCATCGGTTTGAGATATTTGGGTATTGCGCGGATTGCAAATCAGCCATGCCTGTTCCTCAAATAAGCGAGTAGTCCATCGTCTTATTCATATTATACTTAGAGCAGTCTGCTGGGAGAAACCAGCAAGACTGCTTTTTGGTATATGGCTACCTGCTTTTGGTCACATGAAGCAATTCAGGAACGGTTACGAAGGTGTAACCAGCTGCTTTCAGCTTCGAGACTAAGGGTCCAATGGCTTGCACAGTGCCAGATAAATCCTGGCTGTCTGCGCCTCCGGAGTGCTGAAGAATAATGGAGCCTGGCTTCGTTTGCTGGATAATATTATGGAGCACTTGGTCTGAATTCAGCGATTTCCAGTCAAGGGAATCGACATTCCAGTTCACAATTAAATAATGATGATCTGCCATCCACCGGACTTGTTCCTCATTAATTGCACCATAAGGCGGACGGATCAACCTAGGTGCGTAGCCGATGAGACCTTGGAGCACATTGTCTGTGCGTTCAATTTGGTTTTGGAATTTATCCACAGATAGCTTGGGAAGATTCGCATGACTATAGGAGTGGTTACCAATGACATGCCCCTCATGGACGATTCGTTGAATGATATCCGGATGTGTGCTAGCCAAAGAACCAAGTACAAAAAAGGTTGCTTTCACGCCATTCGCTTTCAACGCATCAAGCACTTTTGGCGTAAAACGCGTATCGGGTCCGTCATCGAAGGTTAAAGCTATTTTCTTCTCCTGACTGGAGCCGCGCAGCTTGAAGGTGTCTGGGTATTTAACAACCAGTTGTGAGAGAGAAAGTCTCTTCTGAGAAATTCGCGCTTGCCCTTGATTTTTCTGAACAGGCAGGGAAGGTCTCTTAGAAGCTTCTGGTTGTATAGCTGCTTTCTTGGGGCTCGTTTTTGGTTTCGAGCTTGGCGACAAGGTAGGAGTAGAGATAAGCGTACGACGTGTCTCTTGTGTAGCTGTTGGTTGTGCTGAAGCGGCTGGCGTGTTAATAGGCGAAAGAAGACTTATCTGTTTCGACCGAATGACATCTGTAACGAACGGAGACGCGATGGGCTCCCGAGTAACATCAGTAGATGTCTGGGTGACCTCTGGATAGGTATGTTGAGTTGAGTTTTGTTCTTGAAAAGGCTTCGCTAAAGGCACACCGCAGCTTGTAACAAGCAGACAAATGATGCTGACGGACCAAAGCCGTTTGGTCATGGCAATCCCCTCCGAGCATTATGACTATGCTCTAGGTTTTGTTAGGGTGGGTCATCTTATCCAGTGAAAATAACGGAAACAGAATAATCCTTAGAGATGTCCCTCATAATCACCGCTGGATAAAAGTGCCCCTGTGACAGCATCAATCGTCACTGTCTGCCGGTTACCGTAAGGAGAATATAAAGCTGTAATCACCCAAACCTTGGTGTATCGTTGTTGATCCGGAAGTGGGACAGACCAAGCCGGAAGGAGCAGAGCGCTCCATACGGGATTGTCTGCTTGAGAAATGGTAGTCATGCCAATGGACAGGGCTTGCTCCTTGGTCAGAAGGAGGGGATTTGCAATGGTGGGGTCCGCGATCATGCGTTCATTAACGGCAATGATATGTAAAAGGACAGAGGAAAACTGGCCAAAATGGCCATATCCCATTGTCTCAAATGTTAGGGGAGTACGTTTATAGGCAGATCCAGCAATTGATGCTACACCGATCTCGGTACCATGCTCATCCTGAAAGCTTAGGTAGGCATCAATGATATGTGCCTGATCATCAGTGCCTTCTAGCTGAAGCTGCCCTGTAACGCGGGTATTGGCTCCTGAATCTACAGCAATAATATTCCCAACGGTTACTTGTGGATAAGTGGCATCGATGAGTTGGAGTGGTTCATTCTTGATGATAATTCGCTGCTCCTTGGGATCGTAATCAATGTTCGCCCCAAGGTGCTCCGCAGCAAACCGAATAGGCACATAGGCGTGCCCTTGCACGTTAAGAACCGAATAGTCGTCTGGTAAAGATACGGTGTTCCCATTGACTTCAAATGCAGCTGGAAAAAGGAGTGCCTGAATCGTGTCGGAAGCTACGGCTACCGAAGAAAGTGAGATTACAATGCCAAAACAGGTGCCGGCAATGAATTTTTTCACGAGATTCCTCCTTCAAATAATGAAACAAATGATTACGAAATGATTTTCTGAAACGTCACAATATCCAGAAATTTTCCCCATTTGAAACCAACCTCACGATAATAAGCGCATTGCTCGTAACCGTTTCGAGTAAACATATGGATGCTAGCTGAATTATCTGCGCAAACCGTCGCAATTAATGAGTGAAAGCCTCGCTCTTTGGCAATCGCTTCTACATATTGAATGGAGGCGGATCCAATTCCTTTACCTACACATTCCGGATGTAAATAAATCGTTACTTCACCTGTCGTATCATAGGCTTGTTTTTTCTTGTGGGGCATAACTTGGACATACCCTTGGGGTATCTCGTCCAGAAGAATGACATAAGTCTGATACCGCGGGTTAGCGTGAATGACGCTCTCCGTAAATTCAGGTAATGCGACGGGCTCTGTGTGGAAAGAATAGGTGGAGTGAACAACAAAATGATTGTAAATATCCATCAAAAAAGAGATGTCGGATGGTGCTACTTGCTTGAAAGTTAAGGAAGACATGATGTGGGCACCTCGCTGAATGAAATAACAAACTTCAATATATGTTCCACGGCGGCAGTTATATACCTTCTCGCGGTGAGATTTTCAAATAGACATTCCGTACTAATCCATGTATCTTAGAGATAATAGCTACTAGAATTAGGGGGAGTCATATGTCGGGCAATTCAAGTTATATTCTCGTGATCGTCATTGGTGTCATCTTACTCGCAGGCCTGACGTACATGAATCTACGCAAAATAAGCAGATCTACTGCGGATTTAACCCAGCTTAAGAAAAGAACGCTTCTCTGGAGCGAAGTCTCCTTAGCATTGTTCGTCGTGCAATTATTTTTCCGTGACCGTAATGGCGGATTCTTATTGTTTTTTGGGATATTGACCTTGTTTACAGGGGCGCATTATGTTGGGGTGTTGTATCATTCACGTAAAAAGAACCGTTAAAAAAGAAGAGAGGCTCTCCACGTAGGCAACTACGGAAGGGAGCCTTTATTTTATTTTCAATGATATAACATGTGAAATTTCCTGGGTTAATCGTTCCAACTCGATGGTTTCGTCTTCGTGGACGATCCCCACTTCTGGTACCATTTCTTCTTCTGCTTCTGGCCCATTAACGTTCGTAACTGCAGCATCACAAGCTTAGCCCGATCCTCATCGGCGTACTTGTCACGCAAATTCTCAAACACAGGTTGATCTTTCATAACTTACCTTCTTTTCTGGCTGTAGGATGAATGTAAAATAAAGGGAATATATGTTCTTGTTTTTTGATTATAGCATAAAATGGAAGAGGCAATCAAGTTCTCAACATGAACTTCATATAGCATCAGGGCAGATGAGCCTTGGTGCTATTTTCTCTTTTACAATAACTAAAAGACTTGTATATTCCCATTAAATGGAATTAATGTTAATGTATAAATATACCAAATTATAATAATAAATGGAGGTATCCATGTTCAAAAAAGTAGAGAGTGTGCTAGAGTTACAACGCTTTGATGAAATCTGGACCCGGTCCTGGGAGGAGAAAGGATTCGAACTGGAGTATTCCGAAGGAAAGGTCGATCGCTATTTAATTCGAAATGATCAAAATGACGAAATAGGTTCCATAGAATTTAAAGCATTTAGCCATCTTTCAGAAATTAATGCAATTTTCCCTTTTCATCATGTTGATAAAATTAAACACAGTCGCACGACTATTGAAGTGGATAAAGTAGCCATTTTGAACGAACACCGTGGTAAAAACTTAGATCGACTCCTTTCAGCCATGGTTTGTTATGGGGAGACGAATCGGGTTAACTATTACATAGCCTTAATTGATCCCTTGTTGTACCGAGCATTGCGTGTTGTGTATAAAGTACCTTCTGAGAAATTGGGAGAAAAAATGTTCTATAAGGGGGATTACGTGTATCCGGTATATATAGATGTGGAATTTGTGTATAGAAATAAAGATCAGTTTTCGTGGTTGAAGGTTTATGAGAGGGTGTAGAGGGTGGAGAAAAAGAGGATGAAGAAAACCTGTAAGGTCTCGAGTTGAGGCTTACAGGTTTTTGATGTTGTAAATGATAATGGTCTTAGTCCAATAGTGTAGATAGTTTCAAAGTGGGACGGCCTATCCTTTTAGGATAGGTTTTTGTGTATTCTTAATCATATTAATTATTATTTTATGTTACGATAAAATTCGATCCAACATTTACCAGGGGTGCAACTTATATAATGAAGGTGATGAGGTCATTTACGTATTTTTGAAGGGCTAAATGGACTGTTATAAATATACAAAATTGATATAGTTAGTAATTAATTTTAAATTTGGAGGAATTGACTTGAAACGTATTTTCATTTTAATTATCTTAGCATTGGTTATTGGTTGTGATAATCAAAATTCTACAGGTGGAGAGGAGGAACAGCCTAGTAACACGATAGTTCCAAAAGAAAGAGTTGAAACTGTGGAAACACCCAAGCCATCTCCAACTGTTACTCCAACAATTCAAACTGAAACGTCTACTCCATCGACGCTTCCATCTCCAACAGTTTCAGTACAACCCACCGAAGTAATAAATTCAAATAAAACTTTGCCAGACGTGGATAAAGTTATTACTGGAACTTATATATATCCTTGGTCCAATCCATTGAACTCAGGTACGGCAGAAGTTACCAAAATATCCACTAATAAATATCATTTAAATGTTTCTGTTGTTCATGGGTTTGGTCATAATATCGGTGAAATTGACTCTGATTTTACCTACGATGGAAAAAACTTTGTGCTATTAAATGATCAGTATAAAATAGTCACCATTTCATTTACGGATTACACTCTTACGATTGACTATCCTGGCGAGGGATTTGGTGGGGCAGGAGCAGAGCCTAAAGGTACGTTTTACTTGAAAAACTCTGGTGTTGATGATGCTCCTTTTTTGAGAACACTATACGAAAAGTTAAAGCTCAGAGATCAGTATCGCCATGGATTTACAGATGTACTAACCTATAATATAAACAAGACACAGAAAGTTTTATTGGTTCGTTCTAAAGGTAGCATAAACCGCACTCAAATTGTTGCTGAGTCATTGGTACTTTATGATACTTCAAATCAAATCTTTGATGTCTTAGGTGAAGTAAATAGTCACAAAAGTCAGGAAATTCTTAAAAAGCTAGAAAGTTTAAAAGCTTCTCCAGAATTAATTTATCAACTCTTGCACAAAGATTATGCTGATCGATTCATTGAGTTAGAAATGAAAAGATTTGATAATGGTGATCGAACAGTGGGTGAACCAGATAAATTTAAACTTACAGATGCCGAGGCATTTTACATCGTTACTGGTATTGAGGGTGCTACGTCAACTTCTAATAATAAACGTAATTCTGACAATATTGGTTCAATATTTAAGACAGAGGTTGATCACAGCGATAATAAAACGGTTACTATCCATATCTATGAAATAGTACGTAATGATAAAGATGACGAGCATACAGCGACTGCTGACTGGTTGGAGTTGGACCGTTCAACTGGTGAGGTATCAAGCATGATTTTTGATAAATGATAGTGCAGATTGAACGTGATTTACAAGAAGAGATTAATTTATTTATTAAACTAAAAAGGAAGATTAAATTGAAACTTAAAAAAAATGCTATTATATCCTCAATTACTTTGGCTTTTATTCTTGGAGGTTCACTCGGTGCAAAGGCAGATTCAGTATTAGAGTCCATTTCTGCATATCTAGATCATAGTATCAAAATAAAATTGTATGGTACTGATTTTGCTTTAAAGGATTCAGAAGGAAATAAATTAGAGCCTATTAATTACAATGGAAGTACATATCTACCAATACGATCAGTGGCGGAAGCAACAGGGATGAAAGTAAAGTGGGATGAGGAGTCAAGAACAGCAACGTTAGAAAAGGATTCAATTGTACTTGCTAATACTACAGATAAAAGCGGAGTTAAAATTAGTATCGATGGGCTATGGAGTCCAACTTATATTACAGATGTTAAGAAAATATACAGCAATTGGTATATGGGTGTACAGTTTGAGACAACAACAATTGACAAATACGGATTTAAGGACAATATTTCAAGAAAAATCGAAGAACTTAAAAAGCATTCAAGAATTATAGAAATGAAAGAGATATATGTAGGGGATTTAAAAGGGACTTATATTGATCGCGAAGAATCAGATGCTCGAATTAAGATGGTTTTCATAGAAAGTAATAATTCAGATGAATATTTCACGGTTGAAGTATTTATTGAAAAAAGTAAATACAGTGATGAAAATAATGATGCTTTCGATCGAGTTATTTCAACGTTTGCAAGATATAGATAGTATAAGAAGAGGGATGAAAGTATGGAGTTTTCTAACGAAATTGAAATTCAAAGATCAATAAATGATTATGAAACTGATGAGTATAATCCTTTTGTAGTGACATTTTACTATAACTTTAAAAATATTTGTACGGTTTTGTAGCAAGAGGTGAAACTGGTTTTACGCAATATGGTCTCGATATAATCGCAGCTGGAGTTTCCTCCTTAGTAATAAACACAGTAAACTCAGTAAACTCAGTTCAACAACTAACCAACGATCAAGTTGATTCTGAAGTGAAACGTAACTTCACTAAATTCATTTTACCTAAGCTTCAAGATAATAATGGAAGTCGAGAGGCTATTGTATTATTACAGTCGCTTAAGTTAGGAATTCATAGTATACAAAACACTTATGGACAAAAATATATAACAATTGAAGAAATAAAAGAGGAAAAGAGAACGCTTTTAAAGAGGCTATTTGTTAAATAGCAATATACCAGTAATTCATTTAGAGGTATTGCTCCGTAGATACTTCTTCAAATAACATCATTTTTCACGCTGAGACGCGATACGGCGATGTGTGGCAGCTAGTGGATCAAAGCTTATGACTTGTGAGCAGATGAATAGGAAATGACGTGCGCTGAAGTTGGATAGGATCTGCTAAAAGTACAATAATCTTCAAAAATTATACCTAAAGATTTATTTACATGGTAATATTTAGTGGGATGTTCTACATGGACTTTTTCAGAGAGGGAATGTCCTTCGACGTTGAAAGTTTTCCATGGTCAAATTATTTGTTCTGAAATACTACAATATTTTGTAACTGGAGGTAAATTTAATTCATGCAAGTAACAAAAAAGCTAATAAAAACCCTACTAGTCTCGGTGCTTATCTACTCTTTCTCAGTAAGTACTTTAGTTAATGCTGATTCCCAATCATCAGAAAATGATGCTAAAGTTGGTTGGTCAGAAATTGGCGCATTTGGCCTTGCAGTTAAACAAGATGGAACGGTTTGGGCATGGAGTGGAAATAGTGCTTCAAAGCCAACATCAAACATAAAAGATGCAGAGAATGCAGGTATTACTATGGTCCCGGAACAAGTTAAAGGCATCTCAGATGTCACTGCTGTCGCCTCAGGCCATGGATTCTCTTTAGCTTTGAAGAAAGACGGTACAGTCTGGGGTTGGGGTGGCAATGGTGATGGTCAACTAGGCGATGGAACCCAATCTGTTTTTGATCCAAAAACCTATGAAACAATAAAAAGTGCAGATAAAGATATACCAGTGCAAGCAATAGGTCTATCCAATGTGGTTGCTATCGCAGCAGATTGGAACACAAGTTATGCAGTTAAAAATGATGGTACCCTTTGGGCTTGGGGGGGGATCTACTATCGTAAAGCTGATGGAAGGGTTGCCAATTATATTGTCCCTACCCAACTTAAAAAGTTCTCCGATATAGTTTCTGTCTCTCTAGGTTGGGGAAATATGGTTGCTTTAAAGAAAGATGGTACCGTATGGATACCTTCACATGGAAATGTTGTTCAAGTCGACGGACTTAGTGACATTACAGAAATTGCAGCTGGAGGACAATATTCGTATGGCCTAAAGAAAGATGGAAAAGTTTGGTTTTGGGGCTCAAATGGTGAGAGTGGGGCAGTAGTTGGTGGGAAAGATACTGCTGATCATTCAAAACCTCAATTACTTGAAGGAATTGAGGATGTCGTCTCTGTACAAGCAAGTGCAGGAGGGCCTCTTCTCTTGAAAAGTGATGGAACAGTTTGGGCTAGTGGAACAAATACAGGTGGACAGCTTGGAATAGGTTCTTATGAAGATAGTATTGTCCCTGTTCAAGTAAAGGGTTTAACAAGAATAAAAAAAATTGCAGCTTCTGGAACTGATTTTAAATCGATGGCTTTAAAAGCGGATCATACTCTCTGGTCATGGGGAAATGGTTATGTTGGGGATGGTACGAAATGGTATAGGACGGTACCAGTTTGGATAAAAAGTTATGATTCTGAAGTATTACAAGAAGATCAAATAATTGTGAAGTTGGATAATAAAGAACTGGAGTTTGATCAACCCCCTATTATTATCGAAGGAAACACAATGGTGCCCTTGCGTAAAATCTTTGAGGCACTAGGGGCAGATATTCAATGGGATGAGGATACATTAACAGTAACGGCCACCAAAGGACAATCAGTCATTAAACTCAAAGTAGGTAGCGATATTGCTTATGTAAATGGAGTGAGCACAAAACTAGACTCAGAACCATTGATTATTGAGGGAAGGACATTAGTCCCCGCGCGATTTATAGTAGAATCCTTTGGAGCTAAGGTTAGTTGGGAAGAAAATTCAAAGACAGTTTTTATTAAAACTAAATAAATATGTTTAACCCCTCAGCTCAGGTATTATGGGCTATATGGAATATATTGCGTCACATTTTCCGGGAAAATAATGATAGACCCTCAAAATCTTGATGAAACACCTAAAATAAATAAAAGCCCAAGGAGTTACATGGGCTTTTTTTGTGTTTAATTTAGATGTAATAGGATTAAGTTTTTTCGTTTGGTATCCTAATGGTACCTTAAACGATTATGGAGAGCCTGTACTACTCATTTTTTTAGAATTGTTATATACATAATTCCTTAATATATCAACGGGTTCTGAAAACTGTCCTATAAAATAATAACGGCGACTGCTTGCGCAGCCGCCTCATGGGAGAGGAGAAACCGGACGAAGAGCTTATGGGGAAACGTAAGCCTTCTCCGCGGTTGTCTACGACATTCTCTGATGTCGATAATGTAAGGATGACCGATTTACGGTAAATTTATACATCGGAGGGATAAAATTTTTGTAACAGATTAGTCCATGTGGTACGATAGCAAAAGAATGAACCAGCATGAAGGGGAAACGCACGATGAGAGTGATATCAGGCACGGCCAAAGGCCGGTCGTTAAAGGCTGTACCCGGTACAAGCACACGGCCAACAACAGATAAAGTGAAGGAAGCGATCTTCAGTATGATCGGACCTTATTTTGACGGAGGACAGGTACTTGATCTGTTCGCAGGCACAGGCGGGTTAGGAATTGAAGCGCTAAGCCGAGGTATGGATAAGGCGGTATTTATTGATATCGAGAAGAAAAGCATCGACACCATACAGCACAATGTACAAGTAGCAGGTGTGAAAGATCAGGTGGAGATATACCGAACGGAAGCGTCGAGAGCCGTGAAGGTGTTGGCGAAGCGGGCGGAACAATTTCAACTTATTTTCCTAGATCCCCCGTATCGTATGAAAGGAATCGCAGAGTTGATGACGATGATGGAGGAACAAGCCATTGTTGACGCGGATGCGACGATTGTGGTCGAACACGATGCGAAAGATGTGCTGCAAGACACGATAAGTGGATTTAAACAGCAGCGCAGAGCGGACTATGGAGATACAGCTGTAACCATATATAAACGCGACAACGCATCAATATGAGTGAGTCAGCGAAGGAGATGAGGGGCATGATGAGGCAAGAACACGGGATAACAGTTGCGGTATACCCAGGAAGTTTTGATCCGGTTACATACGGCCATCTTGATATTATACATAGAGCGGCGAAGGTGTTTGATAAGCTAATTGTAGCGGTACTCAACAACACATCCAAAAATGCGTTATTTAGCTTGGAAGAGCGGATTGAGTTACTTAGGAAAGTGACCGCAGATCTTCCTAATGTGGAGATTGATGGGTTCCGAGATTTGATGGTAAATTATATGAAGGCTCGGAATGTGCGTCTGATTGTTCGTGGGCTTAGGGCTGTTTCTGATTTTGAATATGAGTTGCAGATGGCGTCAACGAATCACAAGTTGAACCCAGATGTAGAGACGTTCTTTATGACGTCGAAGCCGCAATTTTCGTATTTGAGTTCCAGCATCGTCAAAGAAATTGCGAAATTCCATGGGCCTGTTGAAGAACTGGTGCCTGCCGAGGTGGAAGAGGAGTTAAGAAGAAAGTTCCCTCAGACCTAAGAAGCAGATGGTCTAAAGGAACTTTGTCCTACTTGCGTTAACCATGCAATCACTATTTTATAAAAAAGTTAGTTCACCGTTTTCTTCTGGAAAAGGCGTAAGCTAATCGAAATCAGCAGCATGAGGCTGAAAATAAAAAGGAATTGCGTCAGCATTGGTCCCCACAGGCCCCATGCCGATTCGCCGTTCACAGGAAACGATGCCGCGGCCTCTCCTGAGGATTTGTCCAACCAAAGAAAGCTAGGTTCGGAATCCATGAAAAGCATTTGCAGAGGCGTCCATAGCACAATGGTCGTGAATAAGGCGAGAACAGCGTGAAGGGCACGCGACTGTAAGAAAAACAAGTAGCGTGCATCCGTCTTCTGATGAAAGCCTGCGACCTGTGCGTGGGCGGATAGACCGCCCCAGCCAAGAAATGTGCTAAGCAGCGCCATTTGCGGGAGAAGCGGGAGATCGTTAGCTTGACTGAACGAGTAGGCACCGAGGTGAACTTCCATTAAGCCTTTGATCCAATGAGGCGTAGTATCTGTGAAAATGTTCATAAAGCTCAGTAGAAACTGCGTGAAGGGCCGCAGAATATCAGCAAAATGAGTGATC
This sequence comes from Paenibacillus pectinilyticus, assembly GCF_001700435.1. Taxonomy (GTDB): domain Bacteria; phylum Bacillota; class Bacilli; order Paenibacillales; family NBRC-103111; genus Paenibacillus_E; species Paenibacillus_E pectinilyticus. The sequence continues at coordinate 578,543 of NZ_LYPC01000022.1, read as the reverse complement.
GAAATCACGTTGATCAACACGGAGAAAATCATCATATACCCGCCGATCAACATAAGGGTTTGTACAGCATTAGCCACGGCATCACCGAGCAGTTTACCGAAGGAACGACCGTCATCCCAATAGGCTTTACGCATGGTTGTAAGAGCTGAAGCCCATATCGTAGAGGGATCTCCCTGCATTAAATTGACCGTCTTCGGTTCAGCGGCAACGGGCTTTTTACCCAATCGCATCAAGAATCCCGTTATAATCGCGGAAATGTAGTGAATAATCGCAAGTAGAATCCCTAGCTTGGCGCTGTGCAAGAACCCGATGCCGACCACCATGATAAGGAATAAGGGGCTGCATACATGGGAAAGAGCCGTTAAACGCTCTGTTTCTGTACGGGAAAGCAGGTTTTTTTCGCGCAGGGATGCAGTAATTTTAGCGCCGGCAGGAAACCCTACAATAAAGCCGGAGGCCAGTGCCCATCCGCTCACACCTGGCAGGCGAAAGATCAAGCGCATCAGCGGTTCCAAGAGAACGCCTGTGCCTTGAACGACACCAAAGCCGATCAATAGCTCGGCCATGATAAGAAAAGGCATCAAAGCAGGAAAGACGAGCTTCCACCAAACGGTAAGCCCTTCGAGAGAAGATTGGAAAGCTTTGTCCGGAAATAAAATAATAGATACGACAACTAGTCCAGCCAAAACACCTAGTACCAGTGTAGTTAATTTAGAATTGGATCTTGTATTCATAGGCTGCATAGCATCACCTCGTCCTTCGAACATGCTTCATTGTACGCAAGAAGGCAAACGAATAGACCAAGCTTTCACATGGATTGGAATGGCCAAAACATCAGGCGAAGGCAACAGGAAAGGGGAACCTGTATGGAAAGGGAAGAAGAAAGTACAGTTCAGGCGTGGTCGAATGATTCCTATCGATATCCGAGAGGTTCGTCGACGAGACGTTATTTAATCTCTGCGCTTATCGGTATCATCATTTTATATGTGATGTTTTTTGTAAGACTTCCTTATTTTATCTTTATGCCAGGCACCGCGGAAGAAATTAAGCCCATGGTGTCGATTGTCAAAACCACAGGCACAGAGAAAGGCACACTGATGCTGACAACGGTGCGTGTCGCCGATGCCAATGTAGTGAATTATTTAGTAGGACTCGTTCATCCCTATGAAGAAATTGAGCCCAAAACGTCGGTTCTCAAGAAGGGAGAGTCCGAGCAGGAGTATTCGCAACGTCAGGAATACGTCATGCTGACCTCACAAGCAAGTGCGATACAAGCGGCTTATACCGAAGCCAAGGTCCCTTTTCATATTGAGCCTGAGGGAGTGATGGTGCTTCAGACGGTGCCAGGCTTAGCTGGCGAAAAGGTGCTCAAACCAGGGGATGTGCTTTTAAAAGCAGGCGATAAAGAAGTGAAAGTCGCACAAGATCTGTTGGATGCCATCGCAGGTAAAAAAGCTGGGGATACGATCACGATTGCGTATACGAGGAATAAGGTCGACATGCAAGCCACGCTTACGCTTGGAGCGCTTCCTCTGCAAGAGGGTGAGACTGTGCAACGTGCTGGAATTGGCGTCGTTCCTGCAGGCATGCAGTCTGTGAAAGCGGATCAGGCGGACCAGCAGGTCACGATTAAAGCTGGTGATATCGGAGGTCCTTCCGCAGGTTTGATGTTCTCTTTAGAGATTTTCAATCAACTAGTCCCAGAGGATATTACGAAGGGCTATCGCATCGCAGGAACGGGAACGATTGACACGGATGGCACGGTTGGACCAATTGGCGGTATTGAGCACAAAATTATTGCCGCGGATCGCGAAAAAGCAGAGATTTTCTTTGCGCCGAAGAACATAACGTACAAAGATGGCACCAAAATTGAGAATTATTCGGATGCTGTCAAAAGAGCCGAGCAAATTAAGACGAAGATGAAAATTGTAGAGATTGGCACCATGGAAGATGCTTTAAAATATCTAGCAGCGTTGCCTCCGAAATAATGCGTATCTATGACAAAGTCATAGATTTAAATTGACAAATCGTATACGCAGTGGATATAATAATCTTTGTTTGTTTGGGGTGAAAAAACATGCAAATTCGTTTTAGAGAGCTATCTCTGCAAGGGCAGTCGGTACCTATGAGCGAAGTTATGAACTTGACGGAACCTTTTGAGGGCCGTTCAGACATTCTTGGCCACGGACCTGTACGTGCCGATCTTCATGCAAAGTATGAAGAAGGAGTAGTGAAAGTTAACGGTACGTTAACGCTAGACTTGGAGTTAAGTTGTTCTCGATGCTTAACGCACACGAACCAAACAATTAAGCTTCCGTTCAAGGAAGTCTTCATGCAAAAACCAGAAGAGGAAGATCCAGAGCTTGACGAGGATATCCATCTGGTTGTTGGGGATAAAGTCGATTTGGAGCCTTACGTTGTAGAAAATGTAGTGGTCGGTTTACCATACATACCACTTTGTGACTCAGCGTGCAAAGGTCTATGTCCAGTGTGCGGAGAAAATCGCAATCAACGTGATTGCGGCTGTAAGCAGGATAAGATTGATCCTAGGCTTGCAGGTCTCGCGGACTTTTTTAACAAAGAATAAGGCAACGCCCGAAATTCGTATAAGGAGGTGTTTTGAATATGGCAGTACCTCAAAGAAGAACGTCCAAAACTCGTCGCGACAAGCGCCGTACTCACTTTAAATTGGAAGTTCCAGGCATGGTGAAATGTGAACAATGTGCAGAGTTGAAACTAGCACATCACGTTTGTAAATCTTGCGGAACTTACAAAAGCAGAGAGATCGTAAAAGCATAAGAATAGACATAGTACTTCATCCTAGGTGAGGTGCTATTTTTTTTGCTTTCTTTTTGGTCTTAAATTTAATATACTACAGTTTAGTATCTGGTAATAAGATGAGATCTCACGAGATAAGGTGGTGCTTACCATCGAACGCCTTCCGAAACGACTAAGGCAGCAACAGCTGTTGCAAGCCATTGAAGCAAACCCTTTTATGACGGATGAGGAACTGATGCGAACGTTTGGAGTTAGTATCCAAACTGTCCGCTTGGATCGATTAGAGCTCGGAATTCCCGAACTGCGGGAACGTATGAAACATATGGCTGTCAAAACGTACGATCCTGTACGTTCGCTTCCGATGGATGAAATTATTGGAGAAGTTATTGACTTACAGCTGGATCAGAGCGGTATTTCGATTTTTGAAATTAAAGAAGATCATATTTTTTCGAGAACTAAAATTGCTCGCGGACATCATATCTTCTCGCAAGCCAACTCCTTGGCAGTTGCTGTCATCGACGACCCGATTGCTTTAACCGCATCAGCAGATATCCGTTTTGTACGATCGGTCAAGTTAGGAGAGAAGTGTGTCGCCAAAGCTTACGTGCGCTCCGTGTCTAAAGGGAAAGCACGCGTTGAGGTGTTCACTTATGTTGGTGAGGAGACGGTGTTCAGAGGCAACTTTGTTATCTTTCATTCGAAGAAAGAGCAACATCTAGATAGGGAGGACAAGCTCCATGCGGATCGCGATTGATGCAATGGGTGGAGATCATGCGCCTAAGATCGTAGTTGAGGGTGCTCTCGCAGCGGCTAAAGAGTGGAAGGACGTACATATCATTCTGGTTGGCAACAGCGCCGCAATTGAAGCCCACCTCACAGAGAGGCCGGATAACCTGACGATTCGCCATGCAGAAGAAGTCATTGAAGCTGAGGATGAGCCCGTTAAAGCGGTTCGTCGGAAGAAGGACGCTTCCATGGTCGTCGCAGGAAGACTCGTGCGCGAGAAAGAAGCGGAAGCGATGATTTCTGCAGGGAACACGGGGGCGCTCATGACGACAGGATTACTCGTCGTTGGGAGAATTCCAGGCATTGAACGCCCGGCGCTAGCACCGATGATTCCTACGATGGATGGCAGCGGTGTGCTTGCACTAGACTTAGGTGCGAACATGGATGCAACGCCAGAGCAATTAATCCAATATGCGATTATGGGGAGCATTTATCGGGCCAAAGTGCACGGTGTGAAGAAGCCCCGCGTAGGATTATTGAATGTAGGGACGGAATCGACCAAAGGGAATGAATTAACCAAAACAGCATATCCTTTATTGGAACAAGCTCCGATTCATTTTGTGGGTAATGTGGAGTCTTCGCAGGTGCTGCGCGCACAATGTGACGTCATTGTTTGCGATGGGTTTGCTGGAAATATTATGTTGAAAACATTGGAGGGCGCTGCGTCCACCATTTTCTCAGCCTTGAAGCAGGAATTTACGAAATCTATATTTACCAAGCTTGCAGCGGCAGTTTTGAAGCCAGGCTTGACACAATTCCGCAAAAAGCTGGATTATAATGAACATGGGGCTGCACCATTTCTCGGTATTGATGGATTGGTACTTAAGAGTCATGGCTCCTCGGATGCAAATGCGATCAAGAATGCCGTTCGGCAAGCAAGAATAGCGTTACAAAATGATTTGGTTGGCACCATATCTGCCGAAATTAGCCGCGGGAAGCGAGATATAACAACATGAACTTAATACCAGTTGGGGTACTCGGAACGGGTAAATATGTACCAGAACGTATTTTAACGAATCAAGAATTGGAAACGATGGTTGAAACGAATGATGAGTGGATCGTAACCCGAACGGGGATACGTGAAAGAAGAATCGCGGCAGAAGGACAAGCTACGTCCGATCTCTGCTACGAGGCTTCACTGGTTGCGATGTCCAATGCGGGCATCACAGCGGATCAACTCGATTTGATCATCGTGGCCACGATTACGCCGGATATGTCATTCCCATCGACGGCATGCATTCTGCAAGAAAAGCTAGGGGCTAAGAAAGCGGCGGCGTTTGATTTATCAGCAGCTTGCTCGGGCTTCGTTTATGGCTTAGCCAATGCTTCTAATTTCATAGCTACGGGTACATATAAATATGCACTCGTGATTGGCGCAGATTGCCTATCCAAAATTACGGATTACACAGATCGCAACACATGCATTCTGTTTGGTGATGGTGCAGGGGCGGTCGTTATAGGTGAAGTACCTGAGGAAAGAGGATTCAAATCCTTTGAATTAGGAGCAGATGGTACGGGAGGTCCTCTTCTGAAAATTGAAGGCGGCGGTTCTCGTAATCCAGCTTCGCAAAATTCCATCGACCAGCGTTTACATTACATTTATATGGCTGGTGCCGAGGTATTCAAGTTCGCGGTCCGCATTATGGGGAATGCTGCAGATGAAGCATTACGCAAAGCGGGTTGGGAGAAAACAGACATCGATCTGCTCGTTCCCCATCAAGCGAATATGCGTATTATTCAATCCTCATTGAATCGCTTGGAATTATCTGCGGACAAGTGTATGATCAACTTGGACAAATACGGCAATATGTCGGCTGCTTCTATCCCGGTTGCCCTTGCAGAAGCTGCTGAGCAAGGCCGAGTAAGTGAAGGCGATCGCCTTGTCTTAGTTGGTTTTGGCGGCGGACTCACATGGGGTGCGACGGCTTTAGTTTGGTAATAAGCTGGCTAGAGCAGTGTGAACTCATTCTTATTTTAAAATGACAAGTAATTATATCGCGGAAGGGGATCCTTTTCTCGTATGGGTAAAATAGCATTTGTATTTCCTGGTCAAGGCTCGCAATCCGTGGGTATGGGACAAGACCTATACGCTTCGTTGCCGGCAGCTAAGGATTATTTTGACCGCGCGAACGCAGCGCTGGGCTTTTCCTTGTCTGACCTGATCTTCCAAGGTCCAGAGGACCAATTGAAGATTACGTATCACACGCAGCCTGCGCTGCTCACGACAAGCATCGCTTGTCTGGAGGCATTCAAGGCTGCTGGCATCACGCCAGACTATGTCGCAGGACATAGTCTGGGTGAGTACAGCGCGCTCGTCGCAGCTGGCGTGCTCGCGTTCGAAGACGCGGTCCGCACCGTGCGGGCCCGCGGCGAGTTCATGGAGCAGGCCGTCCCAGGCGGACTGGGTGCCATGGCAGCCGTGCTTGGAGCCGAGCGCGGAGCGCTGGCGGAGCTTTGCGCGGCAATCACCAGCGGCGGCTCCGTCGTGGAGCTCGCCAATGTAAACTGCCCGGGACAGATTGTCGTGTCGGGCAGTAAGGAAGGCGTTGCAGCGGTTGTTGAACGCTGCAAGGAAGCTGGCGCGAAGCGTGCCATCCCGCTCGAGGTGAGCGGGCCGTTTCACTCTTCCCTCATGAAGCCAGCCTCGGAGCGCCTCGCAGAGGTGCTCGCGTCCATCGAGATGAAGGATGCTGCTGTGCCCGTTGTCGCCAACGTCACAGCGCGTCCTGTGACACAGCCGAGCGATATTCGCGGCTTGTTGGTAGAACAGGTGTATTCCCCAGTTCTATGGGAAGACACGATCACGTACCTGATCAGCCAAGGTGTCGATACGTTCATTGAGCTAGGCTCAGGGACCGTCTTAGCGGGCTTGATCAAGAAGGTCGATAAAACGGTGAAAACCGTGTCGATTGGCAGCCTGGAAGCGCTGGACAAGTTCACGCAGGAGGTGCACAATCATGTTAACGGGTAAAGTAGCACTAGTCACAGGAGCTTCTCGCGGCATTGGCCGTGCGATTGCCTTGCATTTGGCTGAACACGGGGCAGATGTTGTAGTCAACTACGCAGGCAGTGAAGCGGCTGCTGGCGAGGTTGTAGCTGCAATTGAAGCCATGGGGCGCAAGGCGATTAAATTGCGCGCCGATGTAAGCAGCTACCAAGAATCTGATGATTTGGTCAAGCAAACATTAGAAGTTTTTGGTAAAATTGATATTCTCGTGAATAATGCGGGCATAACAAGAGACAATTTAATCATGCGAATGAAAGAAGAAGAATTCGATCAAGTCATCGCTACGAATCTCAAAGGTGTGTTCAACTGTGTCAAAGCCGTTACACGTCCAATGATGAAGCAGCGTTTCGGTCGAATTATCAATATATCTTCTGTAGTTGGCGTGCTCGGTAACCCGGGTCAAGCTAACTATGTAGCAGCAAAAGCAGGTGTAATCGGCTTAACGAAGGCGACAGCGAGAGAATTATCCTCGCGTGGCATTACTGTGAACGCCGTAGCGCCAGGCTTTATTGAAACCGATATGACAGACAAATTGTCTGCCGAGAATCGTGAACACATGCTGAAGCAAATCCCGCTGGAGCGCCTAGGGCAGCCAGAGGAAGTTGCGAAGGTTGTTCGATTCCTGGCTTCTGACGATGCCTCTTACATGACTGGGCAAACGCTCCATGTTGATGGCGGAATGTACATGTAAGTTTCTCCAAAATGAGATTCACGAAATTGCCTACTGGCAATCTGTCAAAGATTCTCGTATAATACCAAATGAGGAGGTGAACCGGATGTCCGACGTATTGGATCGTGTTAAACGAATTGTAGTCGATCGTCTAGGGGTTGATGAAGCTGAAGTCACCCTCGAAGCATCTTTCAAAGAAGACCTAGGTGCTGATTCTCTCGATGTAGTTGAATTAGTAATGGAATTAGAAGATGAGTTCGATTTAGAAATTTCAGATGAAGATGCTGAGAAGATTACGACAGTAGGAGAAGTTACGAATTACATAAAATCTCATACGTAATAGTCTACAGAGTCCCGTTTCTTAATAAAGACGGGACTTCTCTCCATTTTCAATTACTCCAAAAAATAAGCAATACTACATAGAAGGTGGTACAAATGAACAGAGTTGTAATTACAGGTATGGGCGTAGTTACTGCCCTTGGTCAAGATTTGGAGACATTCTGGGGGAACCTGACTGCAGGGAAGTCCGGCGTGAGTTTGATCGAGAATTTTGATGTAAGCGAATACCCAACGCGGATTGCCGCTGAAGTCAAAGATTTCAACATTGAGGACTATGTGGATCGCAAAGAATCCCGTCGCATGGACCGTTTCGTTCAATTCGCAGTAGCAGCATCCTTGAATGCGCTCAAAGACGCGAACTTGAATGTGAAGGAAGATGCAGATCCAGAGCGAGTAGGCGTTTCCGTAGGATCAGGGATCGGCGGTTTGAACACATGGGAAGAGCAACATCGCATTTTGTTGGAAAAAGGTCCTAAACGTGTTTCACCTTTCTTTATCCCGATGATGATTGCGAACATGGCTTCTGGTCATGTATCGATGGTCACAGGTGCGAAAGGGCCGAACTCCACAGCCGTAACGGCTTGTGCAACAGGTACACATTCCATCGGTGACTCTTTCAAAATGATTCAACGTGGCGATGCGGACGTGATGATCTGTGGTGGTGCTGAAGCGACGATTACACCAATCGGTGTTGCAGGCTTCTGTGCATTGCGCGCGATGTCAACTCGCAACGAAGAACCTCATTTGGCTAGTCGTCCGTTTGATACGGACCGTGATGGCTTTGTCATGGGCGAAGGTTCAGGCGTACTCATTCTGGAGTCACTCGAACACGCTCAGAAGCGTGGAGCACGCATCTATGCCGAAATCATCGGCTATGGGATGAGTGGCGATGCTTATCATATGACAGACCCAGACCCAGATGGTGCAGCACGCTGTATGGTGAAGGCGATCAAAGATGCAGGGATTGCGCCTGACGCGATTGCGTACATTAACGCACACGGTACATCGACGCCAGTTGGTGATAAATCAGAGACGATTGCGATCAAGAAAGCGCTAGGCGAGCATGCTTACAAGGTAGCAGTTAGTTCAACGAAATCCATGACAGGTCATTTGCTTGGCGCTGCAGGTGGAGTTGAAGCTGTGATTTGTGGACTAACGATTGCGAATAGCTTAATCGCTCCGACAATCAACTTGGACAACCAAGATCCAGAGTGTGACTTGGATTATGTGCCGAACACAGCGCGTGAAGCGAGCGTAGGCATTGCGATGTCGAACTCCTTCGGCTTTGGCGGACATAATGCAACGATCATCATGAAAAAGTTTGAAGCATAATTTACCTTCCTACGAAGAAAGATAACGGAATATCATTCTCTCGGGGTGGTGAAAGTTAAGGTATGAACCGTGAAATTAAAGATTTACAGAAGCAGATCGGTGTCTTGTTTCGCAAAACGGAGTTACTGAAGCAAGCATTTACACATTCGTCTTATGTGAATGAACATCGAATCGCTGGACATAAAGATAACGAGCGGCTCGAATTTCTGGGAGATGCCGTTCTGGAATTGACAGTTTCGGAATTTTTATATGAATCTTATCCAGGGCGTTCAGAAGGCGAATTAACGAAGCTAAGGGCATCGATTGTATGCGAGCCCTCGCTCGTGACATTTGCCGAGGATTTGGATTTTGGAGCCTTTGTTTTACTTGGTAAAGGGGAAGAGCTTACAGGAGGACGCTCACGTCCAGCGCTTTTGGCGGATGTGTTCGAGTCCTTTGTTGGCGCCTTGTACCTTGATCAAGGCCTCGAAACGGTCAAAACGTTTCTGCAGAAGCATGTTTTCGCCAAAATATCCAATGAAGGTAAGCTGCTTGTGATTGATTATAAGACGCAATTACAAGAGCATACCCAGCATCATAATATGGGTTCCTTGGAATACCGGATTGTGAATGAGCGAGGTCCAGCTCATGAGCGGGAGTTCGTTGCTGAAGTGTATATGGAAAGCGAGCTCCTGGGAACCGGTGCAGGCCGTTCGAAGAAAGAGGCGGAACAGCAGGCTGCTGCTGGTGCGTTGTCTAAATTAAACGTAGCGGTACAAAGATAGGAAGAATAACCAGAAGAGGCGGCTGCTGCTGCCTTTTTTGTATTTTTCTCTTATTTTAACATGCGATATGTTACAATAATTTTTGAGGTGAGACCATGTTTTTGAAACGGATCGAATTATCCGGATTTAAATCATTCGCGGACCGGACGGAACTCGAATTTGTACGAGGCATAACCGCGGTTGTAGGTCCTAACGGGAGTGGTAAGAGTAATATCTCGGACGGGATCCGTTGGGTATTAGGGGAACAAAGTGCAAAATCATTGCGCGGTGGTAAAATGGAAGATGTTATCTTTGCCGGCAGTGATGCGCGTCGTGCAGTGAATTACGGGGAAGTCTCGCTGACGCTGGATAACACCTCGCAATCGCTTCCGCTTGATTTTAACGAAGTTACGGTGACTCGCAGAGTGCATCGCAATGGGGATAGCGAGTATTTGATTAACAAGCAGCCGTGTCGGTTGAAGGATATAACGGAATTGTTTATGGATACCGGTATCGGGAAAGAAGCGTATTCGATTATTGGACAAGGCCGAATTGAAGAAATTTTGAGTACCAAATCGGAAGATCGCCGAGGGATCTTTGAAGAAGCTTCGGGGATCGTTAAATATAAATCGCGTAAGCGTGAAGCCGAAAAGAAACTCAATGACACGGAGCAGAACTTGCTGCGGATTCATGATTTGGTTTCGGAGTTAGAGGATCAAGTTGAACCGCTTCGTGAACAGTCAGAGAAAGCGATTCGGTTCAAAGAGCTGAAGGAAACACTCAAGAGCAGTGAGATCTCCATGTATGTACATCAAATTGATCAGATTTACATCGCATGGAATGATGCTACACAGCTGCTAGAGAAGCTGACGAAAGAACAGACGGAGTTGTCGACAATCGTCAATCAGCATGATGCGCACTTGGAGAAACACCGCTGGGAGACTCGCAGGTTAGAAGAGGAACTAGAGACACTGCAAGAGAGCCTATTGGGACTTAGTGAGGAATTTGAGAAGTGTGAGGGTCACGGTGAGGTTCTCAAAGAGCGGAAGAAGAACTATGTGACGAATCATCAGCAGTTAAGTACGACCATTGCGATGCAAGAGCAGCGTAAATTAGATAAAGAAGCTGATCTCAGCGAGCAGCGCGATAAAATTATTAGCATTGGCGCGCAGTTATTTGAGTTTCAAGCTAAGCTAACAGCAGAAGAGCAACGTTTACAAGGCGTTAGCGGCGGGATTAGCTCATCTCCTGAGGATCAACTCAAAGGCGAGTTACTGGAAACACTCAATCGGATGGCACAATCTCGTAATGAAATTCGGTACGCTGAGCAGCAAATAGAAAGTATCGGACGCCGTTTGGAGAGGTTGGACGAAGAGCGCCAGAAGTGGGCTGACCAACGTGAAAGCATTACACGCCGTAAACAAGAACTTTCTGCTAAATTGGAAGAAACTGTTGCGGACATAGAGAAGGCAAGACTGCAATATGTGCAGTTAACACAAGCTCTTAAAAGTAAGCAAGGTTTATTAGATGAAGCACAAGCGATGGTGCGCAAATGGGAGCAAAAGCTCGATGCACTCATTTCACGCCGCGATACCATGAAAGAAATGGCCAACGATTACGATGGCTTCCAACAAGGTGTCAAAGAAGTGCTCAAAGCAAAAACGCGCAAAGATCTGCGCGGTATTCGCGGTGCGGTAGCCGAGCTTGTTAAAGTGCCTGCCAATGTGGAAATAGCTATCGAAACGGCACTAGGCGGTGCCCTGCAGAATATTATCGTAGAGACCGAAGCAGACGGCCGAGAAGCCATCGCGTTCTTAAAGCGTCGTCAAATGGGACGAGCTACCTTCTTGCCGATGAATGTTATTCGTGGACGCTCGATCTCTGATCACGAGAGTCACACGTTGAAGGCATCGAAGGGCTTTGTTGGGATTGCAGTTGATTTAGTGTCATTCGACGCGACATATACGAATATTTTTTCCAGTTTACTCGGGAATGTCGTTGTAGCTGAAAGTCTAGAAGATGCCAATCATATCGCAGCGAAAGCCCAATATCGGTATCGTGTCGTAACCCTTGAAGGGGACGTCGTTAATCCAGGCGGTTCCATGACAGGCGGAAGCTTGCAGAAGAAATCCACGAATCTACTAGGTCGCCAACGTCAGATTGAAGAGCTTGATGCAGAGATCGCAAGTTCTGAAGGTCAGCTTAGCGGTTTACGCAGCCAGTCTAGTTCGTTGAAGCGTGAAATTACGGATGAAATGTTGGCAGTGGAACAGCTTCGTCAATTGGGTGAGCAGCAGCGGATTACAGAGCAGCAAATTCGAGCGGAACTTAACCCATTGGAGTCAGAGAGTCGTACAGTGGAAGCGCAGCTCAAGATCGATAGTCAAGATCGGGGAGCCCTCCAGGAGGAACGAACTGAATTTGGCCGTAAAAAAGTGGAGAGCGAAGCAGCGCTAGCCCAGCTCCAAGAAGAGGAAGCTTCGCTTCAACAGGCGATTCGTGATGCGGAGAGCTCACGTAAAGCGAGTGAGTCCGAGAAAGAAGAGCTGCAAAGCCAATTGACGGATTTGAAGGTGAAAGTAGCATCGACTTCGCAGGAGAAGCAATCTCTTCAAGATCAACAGCGGCGTTTACAGCAGGATCTCAGCGATGTAGAGCGAGAAATCGAGCTAAATCGAGGCTTACTCAGCCAGCTAGATCGCGATATGGCAACGCTTGAGCAAGAAACCGTGCAGCAAATTGAATTGCTGAATGATTTGAAACTAAGGAAGCAGCAATGCTCCGAAAGCATCGATTTCAAACGGGCTGAACGTACGGAATGGTTACAGAAGCTGGAACAAGGGGAGAATGAAACGCGCACACAACGTGTTCAGCTGAAGCAGGTTGAAGAAAACCTCCACCAAACAGAAGTTCGGGTTACTCGTCTAGATGTAGAGCTAGAAAACCTGCTCAAGAAACTTGCCGAAGAATATGAGCTAGGTTATGAACTGGCGAAATTGCGTTATCCGGTGCCTGAAGATATTCAAGGTACGCAGCAGAAAGTACGTGAGTTCAAACGGGAGATTGCATCGCTTGGTGATGTCAACTTAGGTGCGATAGAGGAGTATGCGCGTGTGTCGGAACGCTTTGAGTTCTTGAGCTCGCAGAAAGATGACTTGATCGAAGCCAAAACAACGTTGTATCAGGTCATTCGCGAGATGGACATCGAAATGTCCAAGCGATTCAAAACGACATTTGATGCCATCCGTTCGCACTTTGGCGTTGTTTTTGCCAAATTGTTCGGTGGAGGCCGGGCCGATTTAATTCTGTCTGAGCCTGAGAATATGCTTGATACAGGGATTGAGATTGTAGCTCAGCCGCCAGGCAAAAAGCTGCAAAACCTTCAATTGCTCTCTGGAGGCGAACGTGCGCTTACAGCAATTGCGCTTCTTTTCTCGATTATTCGTGTGAAGCCAGTGCCATTCTGCGTACTGGATGAGGTTGAAGCAGCGCTGGATGAGGCGAACGTATCTCGATTTGCTGAGTATCTGCGTGAATTTTCAGAGATGACGCAATTTATCGTGGTCACACACCGCAAAGGAACGATGGAAGAGGCCGATGTCCTGTATGGCGTCACGATGCAAGAAGGCGGCGTTTCTAAATTAGTTTCTGTTCGGTTAGAAGACGAGGAAGCAACGATGACCGCGTCATAAGGGTATAGACTTTCATGTAATAAAAGCGCTGAAATTAAGGGAGTTATTTAGGAGGAACTATGAGCTTTTTTAAACGACTGAAAGATAGTATTTCCGGTAAAGCAGAAGCGGTAACGAATAAGTTCAAAGAAGGTTTGACCAAAACGCGCGATGCGTTCGTGAATCGTGTCGATGATCTATTCAGCCGCCGTAAAAAAATAGATGAGGACTTTTATGAAGAACTGGAAGAGATTCTGATTGGCGCTGACGTTGGCGTGAATACCGTGCTGAAGCTGATCGATGAGTTGCGTGCTGAGGTTAAAAAGCGCAAGATCGAAGATCCCTCTGAATTGCAACCAATCCTTTCTGAGAAATTGATTGAATTGTTGAAGGGCGATGCAGATGCTGGATTGAATATCAATCCGAATGGCCTTACCGTTATTCTATTCGTTGGAGTTAATGGCGTAGGGAAGACGACTACCATCGGTAAGATGGCCCACATGTTCAAGTCCCAAGGGAAAAAAGTGTTGATGGCCGCTGGCGATACGTTCCGTGCGGGCGCCATTGAGCAGTTAGAAACGTGGGGAGAGCGCGTTGGCGTTGATGTGATCAAGCAGCAATCTGGCGCTGATCCTGCCGCGGTTATGTACGATGCGGTACAGGCAGCGAAGACGCGCGGTGTGGATATCCTTTTATGCGATACAGCGGGTCGTTTGCAAAACAAAGTGAACTTGATGGAAGAGCTCAACAAGATCTATCGTGTGATCCAACGCGAAGTACCGGATGCGCCTCATGAAGTTATTCTCGTTCTAGATGCAACTACGGGACAAAATGCACTCAGCCAAGCGAAACTTTTTGGTGATAAAACAGGACTAACGGGCTTGGTTTTATCCAAATTAGATGGAACCGCGAAAGGCGGGATCGTTGTGGCGATCCGACAAGAGCTGGCATTACCGGTTAAGTTTGTGGGTCTTGGCGAGAAAATGGATGATCTTCAGCCGTTCGATTCCGAGCAGTTTGTCCATGCGCTTTTCGGAAAATGGATAGGCGAACAGACTGACAAGGTATAATGCTTGACAATCATCTTGGAATTCAGTATGATAGGTTCTGTTGTGCTGCTGTCAAGTGTGCAACCTTTACGGAGGTAGATTATGACTGTCGATCCTATGTTAGAGAAAACAAATCGCATTAACTTGCTTTTTGATTTCTATCAACCATTGTTGACCGATAAGCAGCGGACATTCCTTGAACTGTATTTCCATGATGATTACTCCCTTGGGGAGATTGCAGAGAACTTTACGATCAGCCGTCAAGCGGTTTATGAACACATTAAGAGGGCCGAGTTGACATTACAGGAATATGAGAGTAAATTACAGCTGGTACATAAGCATGAACAACGCATGAAGCTGCGTCAGGATTTGGTTGTGGAGTTGCAGGATTGTGATCCAGGGCTAAAGAGGAAAATGACTGAGCTTTTTGATACAATAGTAGGGATCGATTGAAACCAGAGTAAGAAGCAGGAGGTGAAGCGCATGGCATTTGAAGGATTAGCAAACCGATTGCAGAATGTGTTCGGCAAGCTGAGAAGCAAAGGTAAGCTGACGGAAGAAGATGTAGGCGAAGCGCTTCGCGAAGTACGACTAGCACTCCTTGAAGCGGACGTTAACTTTAAAGTCGTCAAAGACTTTATTGCGAAAGTGAAAGAGCAAGCGATTGGACAAGACGTTCTGAAATCTTTCACACCCGGCATGGTTGTTATTGATATTGTGAACAAAGAACTGACAGCTCTGATGGGTGGTACACAAAGTAAGCTAGCGCGTTCGAATCGTCCGCCAACTGTTATTATGATGGCAGGTTTGCAAGGGGCTGGTAAGACAACAACCTCAGGTAAGTTAGCTAAAATGTTGATGAAACAGAATCACAGACCGCTTCTTGTTGCGTGTGACATTTATCGCCCCGCGGCGATTAAGCAGTTGGAAGTGCTCGGCGAGCAGCTCAAGGTTCCGGTATTCTCTTTAGGTGATAAAGTGAGTCCTGTTGAGATTGCGAAAGCAGGCCTTCAACACGCCAAAGATAATGGCAATGATTATGTGATTCTTGATACAGCGGGTCGTTTACACATTGATGAGAACCTCATGGAAGAGCTCAAAAACGTCCGTGAAGCAACGAGCCCAGATGAGATTCTGCTTGTTGTCGATGCGATGACAGGGCAAGATGCGGTTAATGTGGCAGAGAGCTTCCATCAACAGCTTGAATTATCAGGCGTTGTGTTAACCAAGCTTGATGGAGATACGCGCGGTGGTGCTGCGTTATCCGTCAAGGCGGTAACAGGTTGTCCGATCAAGTTCGTAGCTAGCGGTGAGAAAATGGATGCATTAGAACCATTTTATCCAGACCGTATGGCATCCAGAATTCTCGGAATGGGCGATATGCTCTCCTTAATCGAGAAGGCGCAAGCTGGTATCGATATGGATAAGGCGAAAGAGATGGAGCGCAAAATGCGCAACGCCGAATTCACCTTCGAGGATTTCATCGAACAGATGGAGCAAGTGAAGAAGATGGGTCCTCTTGACCAGATTCTTGATATGCTGCCTGGTGCGAATAAGATCAAAGGCATGAAAGATATGAAGGTTGATGAGAAGCAGATGGCTCGCGTTGAAGCGATCGTGAAGTCCATGACAACCGAAGAGAAGCGTAAACCGGAGCTGCTGAATGCGAATCGTCGCAAACGGATCGCAGCGGGAAGCGGAAATACGGTGCAGGAAGTCAATCGTTTCATCAAGCAGTTCGATGATATGCGTAAAATGATGAAGCAGTTCTCAGGCATGATGGGGCCGAAAGGCGCCAAAGGCATGAAAAAGTTAGGCAAGGGATTTAAGTTTCCCTTTTAAATAGTGTTTATTCTAAGTAGGAGGTGATTTTTCAATGGCAGTACGTATTCGTCTTAAACGTGTAGGCGCTCATAAAGCTCCTTTCTACCGTGTCGTGGTTTCGGATTCCCGTTCCCCGCGTGATGGTCGTTTTATCGAAGAAATCGGTACTTATAACCCAATTGCTGAACCAGCAGCTGTGGTTCTTGATGAGGAAAAAGCGCTTAAATGGCTTCAAACTGGCGCTCAACCGTCCGATACAGTTCGCAGCCTGTTCTCAAAAGCAGGTTTGATGACTAAGTTTCACGAGCTGAAATTACAGAAGTAATCTGTTATCTTTCGGAGGGTGGGTTCATGAAGGATCTTATCACCGTAATTGCTAAGGCTCTTGTCGATCATCCGGAAGAGGTACGTGTCGCTGTGGTGGAGAAAGAGGACAAGATCGAGTACAGGCTTTCTGTTCATCCCGACGATGTCGGTAAAGTGATTGGCAAGCAAGGCAAGATTGCGAAGTCGCTCCGCACAGTTGTCACGTCAGCAGCTGTGAAGGAAACGAAGCGGGTAGCCGTTGAAATCGTTTCATAAGAAATGAGGTTAGGATCTATTCCTAGCCTTTTTCTTGTACGTAAATTAATGTGGAGGTTGGGCAAGCACATATGACCGATAAACTAGTAACGGTAGGTAAAGTCGTCAATAGCCACGGTATACGTGGAGAATTAAAAATTGTACCTGAAACGGATTTTCCAGAACGATTTGATGTAGGTAATTCCTTGATTATTGTCGATTCTCAAAATAAGCAAACGCCGGTGACGGTGAAAACGTCCCGCTTACATAAAAATGTGTTTATTGTCCTGTTCGATCAATTTTCGAACATTAATGATGTTGAGAAATATAAAGGCTCCCTGCTCAAAATTGAAGCTAAGAATCAAAAGCCGCTCGAAGAGGGAGAGTATTATTATCACGAAATCATCGGCTGCAAAGTCGTTACAGAAGAAGATCAAGAGCTTGGACTTATTTCTGAAGTACTGACACCGGGAGCTAATGATGTCTGGGTCGTGGCGCTGGCTAAAGGCAAACAGCTACTACTGCCTGTTATCGATGATGTGATTCTTCATGTAGACATTCCTAACAAAACGATTCGGATCCATCTGATGGAAGGGTTAATGGAATGAAAATCGATGTCTTAACCTTGTTCCCGGAAATGTTCGAAGGCGTATTTTCGTCCAGCATTTTAGGGAAGGCACGTGACAAGGGAATTGTTTCTCTAGGAACGGTCAATTTTCGAGATTATTCGACGAACAAGCATAATACCGTAGATGATTATCCTTATGGCGGCGGTGGCGGGATGGTATTGAAGCCGGAGCCGATCTTTGGCGCTGTAGAAGATTTACCACCTCATCTAACTGAGGAGGGGGAACCAGTAAAACCTCGCGTCATTCTCCTATGCCCACAAGGGGAGACCTTTACACAGAAGAAAGCGGAAGAGCTTTCAGGTGAAGAGCATCTTGTCTTTATTTGCGGACATTATGAGGGCTATGATGAACGGATTAGACAGCATCTAGTGACGGACGAGCTCTCTGTTGGTGATTATGTATTAACCGGCGGTGAAATCCCTGCTATGGTCATTATAGACAGTGTAGTAAGGCTCTTGCCGGGTGTGCTAGGGAATGAAATGTCGGCAGTGACAGATTCTTTCTCAACAGGACTTCTGGAGTATCCGCATTATACAAGGCCAGCCAAGTTCAGAGACTGGGAAGTTCCCGAAATGCTGCTATCTGGCCATCATGCCAATGTGAAGAAATGGCGTCTTAAAGAGTCGCTCATTCGAACGTTAGAGCGCCGGCCCGATTTGCTGGAAGGCAGAGTTTTGTCTAAAGAAGAGAAGCTTTGGGTGGCCGAATGGAAGAAGCAGCAGCAAGAAAAGGAAATAAACTCATGAAAGCTGTCCTCGGAAACTTCTCTATTGAATTAATCCTTGGACTATGATAATATATATTCTGTTGTGATTTTTTCAACAGTTCGAGTCTGGTGGTCCTCTACGCATAACAACTTAGATACACTAACTATTAGCGGAATGAACACCTGTGTGGAAGGAGGGAGTCAACTATGAATCTTATTCAAGAGATTACGAAAGAGCAACTCCGTACGGATATTCCTAATTTCCGTCCAGGAGACACACTTAAAGTACACGTAAAAGTTATCGAGGGTACACGTGAGCGTATTCAGCTGTTCGAAGGTGTTGTTATTAAACGCCACGGCGGTGGAATTAGCGAAACGTTTACAGTTCGTAAAATTTCTTACGGTGTGGGTGTGGAAAGAACTTTCCCATTCCATTCTCCGAAGATTGACAAGATTGAAGTGGCTCGCCGTGGTAAAGTTCGTCGTGCGAAACTTTATTATCTGCGTGGTCTTCGTGGTAAAGCAGCAAGAATTAAAGAAATTCGATAGTAAAATGGGGGGCTTGTTCAGTCAAGTCTCCTTTTCATTTTTTCTGTACATAATAGAACATAATAAAGATCACACCAAAACTGGAAGAGAGGCCGTCAGTGATGGAACATAACGATCAAATGCAACCCAACCAACCGATCAGCGCTACACCAGCAAAGCCGGTGCAAACCAAAAATGAAACATGGGAATGGATAAAAGCGTTAGTTATTGCAGGAGTGCTTGTTATTATTATTCGTTGGTTCCTGTTCTCTCCATTTATTGTTGATGGTGATTCCATGCATCCGAACTTTTTTACGGGTGAGCGATTGATTGTCAATAAACTTGTGTATGATATTCGTGCTCCTAAGCGAGGCGAAGTTATCGTATTCCACGCACCAGAAGGCAAGGATTATATCAAGCGCGTTATCGCACTTCCAGGGGAAACCGTGAAAGTTACCGGTGACAAGGTGTATATTAACGGTGAAGAATTGGCCCAACCTTACATCCAAGCCGCGATTGATCAAGCAGTAAAAGAAGGACATCCTTATAATACGTTAAAGGATTTTCCTGAATCGAAAGTGCCTGATGGTGAGATTTTTGCCATGGGAGACAATCGACCGAATTCCAAGGACAGCCGTATGATTGGTTTTGTGCCTTACAATAAAATTGTAGGCCGTGCAGAAGTTATTTTCTGGCCGGTGAAGAAAATTAGTTTCATACATTTTTGAGGTGAAGAGAAATGACCATTCAATGGTTTCCCGGTCACATGACCAAGGCTCGCAGACAGATCGAGGAAAAGCTTAAATTGATTGACGTCGTGATTGAGCTCTTGGATGCCCGCATTCCGTTATCCAGCCGGAACCCGATGGTTGATGAGATTTTAAAAGGCAAGCCACGTCTTGTATTGCTTAATAAGAATGACCTAGCGGACCCGCAAGTCACGGCAGAGTGGGTGAAATATTTCGCGGACCAAGGCTTGCCTGCCTTGCCGATTGATGCTGCGAACGGTACGCATGTCAAGGAGATTTTACCTAGAGTTAAACAGCTTTGGTCTCATAAAATCGAGACGATGCTGCGCAAAGGGATTAATCCACGTGCGATCAGAGCGCTGATTGTTGGGATTCCGAATGTGGGGAAATCCACACTTATCAATCAACTAGCAGGCAAGAAAATTGCCGCAACAGGCGATAAGCCAGGTGTGACCAAGGGTCAACAATGGATCAAGGTCGGCACGGAGATGGATCTTTTGGATACACCAGGGATTTTGTGGCCCAAATTCGAAGACCAGATGGTTGGTATGCGTTTAGCTGCAACGGGAGCAATTAAGGAAGAGCTTCTTCACTTGGATGACGTAGCCTTGTTCACCATTAAATATATGGTTCAGCATTATGGAGCTGGTATTCAGGAACGCTTCGGTGTTCAGGAGTTACCAGATGACATGGATAATATACAAGAGATGGTCAAGGTCATGGAGGCGATCGGGCGTAAGCGCGGTGCCATCGTGAGCGGAGGCAAAGTTGATCTAGACAAAGCATCCCTTATCATCATTCGTGATCTGCGTGCTGGAAAAATGGGTCGGATTTCGTTAGAGAGACCTTCATAGACATAGGAATCAGGAAGAACCTGGGGCTAAGCCTTGGGTTTTTCTTTTTGTTCACATGGACGATGCAAAAAAATGGGTGTGGCTTGACGAAGCGCCGATCCTATATAATGTAGGCATGGGAAAGGGGCATAACGCGTGCTAGATCATGAGAAAGACATATGGCAACAAGGGTTCACAGCGATTGCTGGAATCGATGAAGTAGGACGAGGATGTTTGTTTGGAGATGTCGTGGCCGCTGCTGTCATTTTCCCAAAGGGGCATGTCCTTGAAGGGGTTAACGATTCTAAGAAGCTTTCGGAGAAGAAGCGAGAGTTACTTTTTGATCAAATTAGGGATGAAGCGATAGCAATAGGTATAGGGATTGTGAATGTTGATCTTATCGAATCATTGAATATTAAACAGGCATCAAGATTAGCTATGAAGCAAGCGGTTGAACAGTTAAGTATCGTGCCGGACTATTTATTAGTTGATGCAGAAAAAGTTGATCTAGACATTCCTCAGTCTGCAATTATTCATGGAGATGCGTTGAGCCAGTCGATAGCTGCGGCCTCCATTATCGCAAAGGTTACAAGAGATCGCATGTGTTCGGATTGGGAGACGCAATATCCGGAGTATGGGCTCGCTGTACATAAGGGTTATGCCACTAAGCATCATAGAGAAATGTTGTTGCGCTACGGTCCTACGCCACTTCACCGGAAATTATTTATTCGTAAAATTATGGCTCAACTAGAAGAACCAGAAAGTGAAGTTTCATCCGAACAGTTAGTTTTTGATTTGATCTAGGTATTCTCATGTAACGAAATCGCTATCGGACGCCGATAATATACATACGTGGAATCAGATTAGAGGTGAGCCCTTTTGAATATTAGTGGATTAATTCGTAACTTAGTCGGAGATTTAACAGCATCCGATCCTAAGGTTCTCGAATTAAAAGTTGGACAAATTATTAAAGGTGTCGTGCTTCAGCTTTTGAATGATCAAGAAGCACTTCTAAATATTGGTGGTACGCAAGTTCGTGCGAAGTTGGAAACGCCTTTGAAACAAGGTGATGTGACCATGCTGCAAGTGCAGCCTGAATCCCAAGGTGGTCAAATTATTTTAAAGCCGCTTGTTGCTTCGGATGTGCAGATTACAGATGATTCTTTAGGTGAGCTGCTTAAAGCTTTTGAAGTAAAAGATTCGGCGGGGACACGTCAAATGGTGCAGCAAATGCAACAGGCGGGCGTTCCAGTTTCCAAGGAAAATGTGAAGGCTTTTGAAGCTGTGATGAGTGAAATGCCACAGGGTGAGAACAAGGAAGAATGGCTGCAGGCAGCTATCCTTGTTTCAAAAAAAGGACTGCCGCTGACACCGACGACGGTAAACGCGGTGAAGCAAGTGACCACGGGCCCTCCGGTGGGCCAGGTGTTTGAGCAGCTTGAGCAGCAGGTAACGAACCTGCTCGAGCAAGAACCGACACACCCTGCGGTGGATACCGCCAAGCAGGTTGTGTCGGTGCTGAGGGAGCTGCGCGCTACCGCCGCAGCTGCAAGACCCGCGGAGCTGGCTGCGCCAGCCTCCGCCACGACAGCGCCTGCTGCTGTGCAGGCGTCTGCCACAGCAGCTGCGCCTGCGGCCGCAGCACCGCAAGAGCCCGCACCAGCTGCTCCGCAGGCTGGTGCAGACGAGGCTGCGCCGCGCGGCAGCGTGCCTGCGGCCGCTGCCAGCGCAGCCCCGCCCGCAGCAACGGCAGCGGGCGAAGAGCCTCCCGCACCGGCTGCGCAGCCGGCAACGGCACTGGCCGTCTCGGCGGAGCCGGCGGCCGAAGGCAAGGCTCAGGCGCGCAGCGCTGAGCCTTTGAAGGGCGAACCGCTGCAAGCGGGTTCGCCAGCGCCCGTGCGCGCGCAAGAACCCCCTGCGAAGCAGGAGGGGGTTCTTGCCGCTAAAGAGGCGCGAGTAAGCGCGCCTCAAGCTCCGCCAGCTGATCCAGAGACCAACTGGATCAGCAAGATGCTCAAAGCCGTTGGCGTTGAGCATGAATCTCAAGTGGCCGCGAAGCTGGACGAGCGCGGCAATGCCATACCCATACGCCAGCAAGCTGCGGATGATGCCTTTACTAACATTTTTAGTAACACGAGTGATCAACAAGGCGATACGGTTAAGCCTGCGGCAGACACGCTGAAAAGCCTTTTGCTTCAGCTTACAGCTTCGGATGATACGCCTGCGCCAGTCAAAGAAGCCGCACAGCAAGCTGTAGCTCAAATTACTGGTCAACAGCTGATGTTAACCAACGATAAGAATGCCATGTTTGCTCAAATGACCCTGTTTGTCCCATTTGTGGACAATACGGGACAGCAATCTGCAGCTATACATATTCAGTCCCGTAAGGGGAGCCGCGGCGAAGTAGATGCAAGCAATTGTCGATTATTATTTGACCTTCAAATGAAAGTAATGGGCAACACATTGCTTGATGTCCAAGTCGTCAACAAAATTGTATCCTTAAACGTTCATAATGATCATCCCGCTCTGGCAGGTTTAATGGAATCCTCGAAAGAAGATATCGCAGCGGCAATGAGCAGTGTAGGCTATCAATTCATCTCATTGAAATGTTCGCCATACCCCAAGCCACCTGAAATTCAGGAGGGTAAGGAAGGTTTGGCTAAACTTGCCTCGTTAGATGGTCGAGCGGATTTAAGAGAACTCTACAGCCCTTTGACCTATAAAGGGGTTGATGTTCGCGCATGAGTCATCCCAAGAAATCCGCCGAGGAGTCACAACTAACCTCGCTCAAGAAGGCTGTTGCCCTGCGTTATTCACCAGAAGCACAAAAAGCGCCAACCCTGATTGCCAAAGGGAAAGGGCACATGGCTGAAGCCATTTTACAGAAGGCGAAAGAAAACGGCATTCCCATCCAAGAGGATAAATCATTGGTGGAAGTCTTGTCCAAGTTAGATCTGGATCAAGAAATTCCTCCGGAATTGTATCAATTGGTGGCTGAAGTTCTCAGTTTCATTTATCGCTCTGATCAGCGCATGCGACCATCGAGGCAAGAATAGATGAGCAACGTGCATAAAGACGATCGCAAAATGCTAGGGCAACAAGGTGAAGAGTGGGCAGCGAGCTATCTTTTGAAACAAGACTATCTAATTGTTGAGCGCAATTGGCGTTGTCGTTCCGGAGAAATCGATATCATTGCGGAGAAAGAAAATAAGCTCATATTTGTTGAGGTTCGAACGAGAAGGCCTTCCAGTCGATTCGGAACAGCGAAGGAATCTGTTGACTACCGAAAGCAGCTGAAAGTGCGAGAAACGGCGCAATACTATTTGCACCGTTTCCATAAATACGAGCAATCTATTCAATTTGATGTGATTACGGTTGAAATTACCGATATGCAGCCGGAACCAAAGCTTGTCCATATACAAGGAGCCTTTTGAAACGTCAATGATAACTCATGTGACGTTTCAAAAGGCTTTTTTAGGTTGTTAAAAGTCACATTTCAATCTCTTCTATTCGCTGATTTTTATCCAAATTTCGATACTGAATGGCCTCTGCAAGATGAGATGGGAGAATGGTTTCGCAGCCATCCAAATCAGAAATCGTCAGCGCGAGTCGCAAAATGCGATCATGCGCACGCGCACTTAACCCCAGTGACTCGAATGAAATACGCAGTAACTGATCTCCTTCAGGTGTTAGTCGGCAAATCTCCTTCATAAATCGTCCACTTAATTCATTATTATGTTGGATATCTGTACCTGCGTAACGCCGCTGTTGCCGCAAGTGGGCCTGCATAACCTTTTCTCGCATCATGCTGGAGGATAAATTAGAGGTGTTATCTTTTAGTTGTGCATAGCTTGGCTTAGGAACTTCCACATGGAGGTCGATCCGATCAAGGAGCGGCCCTGAAATTTTGGACCGATACTGAACGATCTTTGCAGGACTGCAGGTACAGGCATTTGTCTCAGATTCCGCACCATAGTAGCCACAAGGGCAAGGATTCATGGCTGCAGCCAAAATAAAATGGGAAGGAAACGTGTACACAGCTCTAGCCCTGGCAATCATCACATAGCGATCCTCCAAAGGCTGCCTAAGAACTTCTAGCGCGTTCCGCGTAAATTCGGGGAGCTCATCCAGAAATAGAATGCCACGATGGGATAAACTTACCTCACCTGGCTTGGGGATGGTACCACCGCCAACAAGGCCGGCAGGTGAAATAGAATGATGCGGGGCACGGAACGACCTCGCACGCATAAGTGTGGAGCGGTCAGTTAGCTTGCCAGAAGCGCTGTAGATTTTCGTTACTTCAAGGGCTTCGCGATCTGTCATTGGAGGTAGAATGGAGGGCAGGCGCTTAATGAGCATGGTTTTTCCTGTGCCAGGCGGGCCAAGGAGTAAGAGGTTATGCATACCAGCTGCTGCAATCATCATGGCGCGCTTCACCGTATGCTGCCCGTTTACATCGGCATAATCTTCGGCATAATGAAGGTTGTTGTGAGAATTTCCATTTGAAGCTGAGAGTTCATCGTGACCTTGAGCAACTTGGTGATAGATAAAATCGACATACGAATGTTTGTTCCAATTTTTGAATTCGGACAAATTTTTAATCACACATACCTCAATTCCTTGAATTAAGGCGGCTTCTGGTGCATTTACAGGGGAGACACATACACGTTTAATCCCCATCTTTTTGGCGGCATGAACCATTGAAAGTACGCCGGGAATAGGACGAAGCGAACCGTCTAGTGCTAATTCACCAAGAAACAACGTAGTTTGGTAGCCGTCGATATGGACCTGCCCTGTAGTGATGAGAATGCCAACGGCAATCGCTAGATCGAACGAAGATCCCTCTTTGCGCAGGTCGGCCGGAGCTAGATTTACCGTGATTCGATCCATAGGGAAGGTGAATCCACAGTTTTTGATCGATGAGCGAACGCGCTCAACAGACTCTCGAATCGCTGAATCGGGCAGTCCAACTAGGTTGATCTGGGGTAATCCACTTGAAATATCGACCTCTACTTCAATCGTTTGACCTTCAATTCCTTGTAAGCAGGCGCTCACAACTTTGCCATACATAAAAAACACCTTCTTCTCCATAGAATGAGCAGTTCCTAGAACTGATCTCGCATTGGATAAAAGGTGCTTCCTTATTGATCCGAACTTTTTCTTTTATTATAATCGCAAATGGTAAAATTACGCAAATAGGAACAGCTGTCTTTCACGGTTTAAAAATGTGCGACATGCACATACTGGAAGATGAGGTGATGATATGCAGGAAAAACCATATTTTTGTCCCAATTGTCGGTCGAATCGCGTGAAATTCAGTGTAATTACGAGCTATTCGCAGTCATTTATGAAGGATGCATTTTCGGGAGATTTTACCGAATTTCAAGACCCTGATGTAATTCCTGAGCCAGAACCAACGATTCAGTGCTTAATTTGTAACTTTTCCAGTAATGAAATGCGCTTTATTAAGCAAGCCGAGCGTGAACCTAGAGTCAACTCTCCAACAACTTCGTTTTCTTAAATTAAGCTGACACAAGACGTGTTTTCCCGTTATTTTGGAAAATGCGTCTTTTTAATTTGCGAAGTGATAGCTAAAGTTTTTCAGTGTGAAAGGAAAATTTGAAGGGATTCACGAAAAAAATAAAGAAACTGTCGAAAATAATGTGATACAATGGTTAGGGCTTGCGAAGAAGTGTGATACTAATTCCGGTAGCAAGATATATTCTCGTGCACAACGTCAATTGGAAATTACACTTTTCCCTGTATAGCACGTATAGAAAGTCCATACTGATAGGAGGATTTAGGAAATGAATATCCATGAGTACCAAGGGAAAGAAGTCCTGAGACAGTACGGAGTCAGCGTTCCTAACGGAAAGGTTGCTTTTACAGTTGACGAGGCTGTAGAAGCAGCAAAAGAGCTTGGCACATCCGTTGTCGTAGTAAAAGCGCAAATTCATGCCGGAGGTCGCGGTAAAGCAGGCGGCGTTAAGGTAGCTAAAAGCCTCGATGAAGTGCGTACATATGCTAGCGAAATTCTAGGTAAAGTGCTAGTCACTCACCAAACAGGTCCAGAAGGTAAAGAAGTTAAACGCCTTTTGATCGAAGAGGGCTGTGACATTAAGAAAGAATATTATGTTGGTGTTGTTGTTGACCGTGCAACAGGCAGCGTCGTATTGATGGCTTCCGAAGAAGGCGGTACGGAGATTGAAGAAGTAGCTGAACACTCTCCTGAGAAAATTTTCAAAGAAGTGGTTGACCCAGCGATTGGTCTTCAATCCTTCCAAGCACGTAGACTTGCTTATGCCATCAACATCCCAAATGAACTAGTAAACAAAGCAGTTAAGTTCATGCTTGCTCTTTACAAAGCATTCGTTGAGAAAGACGCTTCCATTGCTGAAATCAACCCATTGGTTGTAACTGGCTCTGGCGACGTTATGGCACTTGATGCGAAATTAAACTTCGATTCTAACGCATTATTCCGTCACAAGGATATCGTGGAACTTCGTGACCTTGAAGAAGAAGATGCGAAAGAAATCGAAGCTTCCAAATATGACCTTAGCTACATCGCACTTGATGGCAACATCGGTTGTATGGTTAACGGCGCTGGACTTGCTATGGCCACTATGGACATTATCAAGCACTATGGCGGAGACCCTGCTAACTTCCTAGACGTAGGGGGCGGTGCTACGAAAGAGAAAGTTACTGAAGCTTTCAAAATCATCTTATCCGATGAGCAAGTTAAAGGGATTTTCGTTAACATTTTCGGTGGTATCATGCGTTGTGACGTCATCGCTGAGGGCGTAATCGCTGCTGCTAGAGAGCTAGGACTATCCCGTCCGCTTGTTGTTCGTCTTGAAGGTACTAACGTTGAGCTTGGTAAAAAGCTTCTTAACGAATCCGGCTTGAACATCGTTGCTGCTGATTCCATGGCGGATGGCGCACAAAAAATCGTTGCACTAGTTAAATAATCAAACCTGAGCGGTTTGAAAAATATATAGGGGATGTGAACAATCGATCATGAGTATTTTGGTCAATAAACATACAAAAGTCATTACTCAAGGGATTACCGGCGCTACGGGTTTGTTTCATACCAAAGGCGGTCTGGACTACGGCACACAAATGGTGGGTGGCGTAACTCCTGGTAAAGGCGGCACAACAGTCGATATCACTTTGGAAAATGGCGAGCTTGTTAAGCTACCTGTTTTCAACACTGTTGTTGAGGCTAAAAAGGTAACTGGTGCAACAGCATCCGTTATTTATGTACCTCCAGCATTTGCTGCAGAATCCATCATCGAAGCGATCGAAGCTGAGCTTGAATTGGTTATCTGTATCACAGAGGGTATTCCAGTACTTGATATGGTACGTGTTAAACGTTACCTTGAAGGTAAAAATACCGTTCTTATCGGACCAAACTGTCCAGGCGTAATCACACCAGGCGAGTGCAAAATCGGTATCATGCCAGGATACATCCATACACCAGGTCACGTAGGTGTCGTTTCCCGTTCCGGGACATTGACTTACGAGGCTGTTCACCAATTGACAACTCGCGGAATTGGACAATCCTCCGCAGTTGGTATCGGTGGAGATCCAGTTAAAGGATCCGAGTTTATCGACATCCTTAAACGTTTTAACGAAGATCCGGATACGTACGCTGTTATCATGATCGGTGAAATCGGTGGTACGGCTGAAGAAGAAGCAGCAGAGTGGGTTGCGGCAAACATGACGAAACCAGTTGTTGGCTTCATCGGCGGTAAAACAGCGCCTCCAGGAAAACGTATGGGCCATGCTGGTGCCATCATTTCCGGTGGTAAAGGTACAGCTGCTGAGAAAGTTGCAACAATGGAAAGATGCGGTATCCGCGTAGCGGCTACACCATCCGAAATGGGTTCAACACTTGTTAGCGTACTTGAAGAAAAAGGCATGCTTGATAAAGTTATCACTAAAAAATAAGCTTCGTTCTACGAAGGTAAGCAACCTTCCATTTCCCTTATTTGGGAATTGGGAGGTTTTTTTATTTTTATCCCTTGTGCATAGATTTGTCATTCATGGAAGGAGTGTATATACTAATGGATAATCGATATAGTTTACTTGGTTTGCATGAGCTGGAGGGCGTTGGATGGAAAACGATCCAACACCTTTTAAGCAAATTTCCTGAACCTAGCGTTTTGATTGGGTTATCAGCATCCGAAATTGCATCCTGTGGTATCCGGGCTTCTGTTGCAGAGCTCGTTTCGGCACGATTAACACCATCGTTTATTGAGCAAAAGCTGCACTTATATAGAAGTCAAGGCATTCAAATATTGACTCGCTTCGATGATGGCTATCCAGAGAGGTTAAAGGAAATTGCACAACCTCCTTGGGTGTTATATGTGAAGGGTGATTCTAGGTATTTAAATCATCACTTATTAGGTATTGTAGGGACTCGAACGCCAACACTCTATGGTAAGAAAATCGCAGAAGAATGGGCTTCGGCACTTTCGAGAACGGGCTTTGGAATCGTGAGTGGACTTGCGAGAGGGATTGATAGCAAAGCTCATATCGGCGCACTCCAAGGAAAGTCGAAGACAGTAGCTGTACTCGGATGCGCAATTAATTCGATTTATCCGCGAGAAAATGCCCTCTTATTTCGGCAAATCGAACAAGAAGGCGCTATTATTTCTGAATACCCAATTGGCACTGGTATGAGACCGGGGATGTTTCCCCAGCGGAATCGAATTATTGCCGGTTTATCTCTGGGAGTGACGGTTGTGGAAGCGGCCGAAGATAGTGGATCCTTGATTACGGTCGAGTTTGCACTCGATGCATCGCGAGATGTTTTCGCTGTACCAGGGCCGATTAACTCGCGTCAAAGCAGCGGTGTTCATAAGCTTTTAAAAGATGGTGCGAAATTAGTTACACGTGTGGAGGAGATTGTCGAAGAATATCAACATCTCTTTGGCGGAGATGGCATACATGTCGTTTTGAAGCCAGAACCGGCTTTTCATCTCACGAAAGATGAAGTCGAAATTGTTCGAAAGTTGTCAGATACACCTGTCTCAATTGACACTATATTAGAAGACAGTCAATTTACGTTTGGACATTTGCATGCAGTTCTGTTATCTTTGGTATTGAAAAAGGCGATTAAACAGCTTCCGGGTTCAACATACATTCGAGCATAGGCTAAACAGAAGTTTTGCTTCTCGCCAAGTAAACTTTACCTTGAAACCAAGAGGGGAGGAAGGACGAACCATGGCAGATTCGTTAGTCATTGTTGAGTCACCAGCAAAAGCCAAAACCATCGGCAAATATTTAGGAAGTAAATTTATCGTAAAAGCCTCGATGGGTCATATTCGCGACCTTCCGAAAAGCCAAATTGGCGTAGAAGTCGACCGTAACTTTGAGCCTAAATACATAACAATTCGTGGAAAAGGTTCTATCCTTAAAGAACTGAAAGACGCAAGCAAAAAAGTGAAAAAAATATACCTAGCAGCGGATCCGGATCGCGAAGGTGAAGCGATTGCGTGGCATTTAGCTCACTATTTGGATGTAGGTCCAGATGAGCTGTGCCGAGTTGTATTTAATGAGATCACGAAAGATGCGGTTAAGGATGCTTTTAAAACACCACGTCGCATTAATCAAGATTTGGTAAATGCGCAGCAAGCTCGTCGGATTTTGGACCGACTTGTGGGATATAAGATTAGTCCTTTACTTTGGAAAAAAGTGAAAAAGGGATTATCAGCAGGCCGTGTGCAATCTGTTGCGGTTAAACTGATTCAAGATCGTGAAAATGAGATCAAAGCCTTTGAACCAGAAGAGTACTGGTCCATAACGGCAGTTCTTGATGCGGGTAAAACAGTCTTTGAAGCCAAGTATCATAGTCATAATGGTGAGAAAAAGGAACTGCATTCACAAGAAGATGTTGATCTCGTTCTTGCTGCCATGGGTAAAGATGCGTTTGTCGTCAAAGAAGTGAAAGAGAAAGAACGTCAACGTAATCCGTCCCCGCCATTCATTACAAGCTCCATGCAACAGGAAGCAGCGCGTAAGCTCAATTTCCGAGCATCCAAGACGATGTCTGTGGCACAGCAATTATATGAAGGTATCGATTTAGGTAAAGAAGGTACCGTCGGTTTAATCACCTATATGCGTACGGATTCCACGCGAATCTCTCCTATTGCCCAAGAAGAAGCCAAAGACTTCATTATGATGAAATACGGTCCTACTTTTTATCCAGAGACGCCTCGTCAGTATCTAAAGAAAAATGCGAATGCGCAGGATGCGCATGAGGGGATACGTCCGACATCTGTATTGCGTGAACCTGATCAAATGAAGGCATTCCTGAGTAAAGATCAGTACCGTTTGTACAAGCTGGTGTGGGATCGTTTCGTTGCAAGTCAGATGGCATCAGCTATTCTAGACACTATGACGATTGACTTGAATGCTGGGGAAACAGTTTTCAGAGCGAATGGTTCTAAAATGAAGTTTGCTGGCTTTATGAAGGTATATGTGGAAAGCAATGATGATGGTACAACAGAAGAAGATAAGCTGCTTCCGCCACTTTCGAAGGGAGATTCCTTGCAAAAGCAAAGCGTAGAGCCGAAACAACACTTTACTCAACCGCCTCCAAGGTATACAGAAGCGCGCTTAGTACGTGCCCTTGAGGAAATGGGTATTGGGCGGCCAAGTACGTATGCACCAACGCTTGAGACCATTCAGAAGCGTGGCTACGTGGCTATCGAGGAGAAGAAATTCGTTCCGACGGAACTAGGTGAGCTTGTTATCCAGTTAATGCAAGAATTTTTCCCGGAAATTCTCGATATCGAGTTTACCGCACATATGGAAGAAGAGCTGGACTTTGTGGAAGAAGGCAAAGAGGATTGGGTACGTGTTCTTGATACGTTCTACACCTCATTTGAGAAGCGCCTTGAATTTGCCGAAGAGGAAATGAAGGAAATTGAGATCCAGGATGAGGTTTCAGATGAGATCTGCGAGAAATGCGGAAAACATCTAGTCTACAAAATGGGTCGATTCGGTAAATTCCTGGCATGTTCAGGTTTTCCCGATTGCCGTAATACGAAACCAATTATCAAAGATACTGGGGTTACTTGTCCTACTTGTAAAACCGGTAAGATTGTGGAGCGCCGTAGCAAAAAAGGACGGGTATTCTACGGTTGTGACCAGTATCCTACCTGTGACTTTGTTTCTTGGGATAAGCCAGTGGACAAACCGTGTCCGGTTTGCAGCTCGCTGATGATTGAGAAACGCAGTAAAAATGGTGTTATGATTCAATGTACGCAATGTGATCATAAGGAAGAAGCGATAGATGATTCCGAAAACACAGATGATATGAAAGATTAGAGGTGTCTGATTTTGCCAGAAAATCAAAGAGTAACAGTCATCGGCGCAGGATTGGCTGGCAGTGAGGCCGCGTGGCAAATTGCCCGTCAAGGCGTACCTGTTACTTTATATGAAATGCGTAATAAAAGAAAAACGCCTGCACACATTACCGACCAATTCGCTGAACTCGTGTGCAGTAACTCACTTCGCTCCAATGGACTTATGAATGCGGTAGGTGTATTGAAGGAAGAAATGAGACGTATGGACTCACTAATCCTATCTTGCGCTGATGAGCATGCTGTGCCTGCAGGTGGAGCGCTTGCAGTTGACCGAGATGGTTTCTCACAAAGCGTTACGAACACGTTAAGGAATCACCCTTTGATTGAAGTGCGCAACGAAGAACTAACAGCACTGCCAGAAGGTATTGTTGTAGTAGCTACAGGACCGTTAACTTCACCAGACCTAGCTGCGGAACTCAAATCCCTAATGGGCGAAGAATATTTATACTTCTATGATGCGGCAGCGCCTATTGTGGAGAAAGACTCCATTGATATGAATAAAGTATATTTGTCTTCGCGATACGACAAAGGGGAAGCTGCCTATCTGAATTGTCCGATGACGGAGGAAGAGTTCAATGTATTCTATGATGCTCTGATCACGGCTGAGGTTGCGGAACTAAAGGAATTTGAGAAAGAAATTTATTTTGAGGGCTGCATGCCTTTGGAAGTGATGGCGAAGCGGGGGAAGCAAACCGTCTTATTCGGACCGATGAAACCCGTTGGCTTAATTAATCCACATACAGGTAAAATGCCTCATGCTGTCGTACAACTTCGCCAAGATAATGCGGCAGGTACTCTATATAATTTAGTGGGCTTCCAAACGCATTTGAAATGGGGCGAGCAGAAGCGGGTGCTTCAACTCATCCCTGGATTGGAGCAAGCGGAGTTCGTTCGTTACGGTGTAATGCATCGCAATACGTTTATTAACTCGCCTAGGCTGCTAGAACCTACCTATCAGTACAAGCGCCGCGAGAATCTGTTCTTCGCAGGTCAGATGACGGGCGTTGAGGGCTATGTGGAATCGGCCGCTTCGGGCTTAATTGCCGGTCTTAATGCAGGACGTATGGCCAAAGGTCAAGAGTGTTTGGTTGTTCCTGCAGAAACGACGTTAGGAAGTATGGCGCAATACATTACAACGGCTGATTTCAAGCATTTTCAACCGATGAATGCGAATTTTGGACTGCTTCCTGCATTGCCAGAGCGGATCCGAAATAAAAAAGAAAAATATGAAAAGCTGGCTAACCGCGCGCTAGAAAGTATTCAGAATTTTGTGAAAACAATATCCGTATAAGTTGTAATTAGACGTTTCGATGTGTTACTATAATTATGTTTTGTTGCATTTTTCATTCGTTTGATCATACATTTACCTCTAGATGCGGTCATTTTTCTTTTGGGACCTCGCTAGAGGTTTCTCTCATTTTTGCGACCCATACACATGTTTGAATTCTGTTTTGCGGGCAAGATTCTGATAGAGGGGTGATTGGAAATGGAACCTAATCAAGCAACGTTTCACGCAACAACGATATTTGCGATCCGACACGAAGGTAAGGGAGCTATTGCAGGCGACGGTCAAGTGACTTTTGGCAACAGTATGATCATGAAAAGTACGGCCAAAAAAGTACGGCGTTTACATAGAGGGAAAGTCATAGCGGGCTTTGCCGGTTCAGTTGCCGACGCGATTACGCTTTTCGAGAAATTTGAAGGTAAGCTAGAGGAGCACCATGGCAATCTGCAACGTGCTGCTGTAGAACTAACGAAGGATTGGCGTCAAGATCGTGTGCTGCGAAGATTGGAAGCTATGATGATTGTTATGGATGCAACGGGTCTATTATTACTTTCTGGTAATGGTGAAGTTATTGAGCCAGATGATGGCATCTTAGCGATAGGCTCTGGAGGTAGTTTCGCGTTGTCCGCGGGTAGAGCATTACATCGCCATGCGCCGCACATGAGTGCGAGGGATATTGCCCACGCCGCGCTAACGACGGCAGCTGAAATATGTGTTTTTACTAACCATAATATTATTGTTGAAGAAATTGAATAAATTAGAACGTATGTTACTTTAAGCAAATTATGCACACGTGCTCAATGGGTCAATTAGCTTTAACCTAACTTTAAGGAGGGTAACACATATGGCAAACAGCTCTCTTACACCTAAACAAATTGTTCAGGAATTAGATCGATATATTGTGGGACAAAAAAAAGCAAAGAAATCGGTTGCTATTGCTTTGCGCAACAGGTATCGCAGGAATCTGGTAGACGAAAGCATGAGAGATGAAATCGTACCGAAAAACATTCTCATGATCGGTCCTACAGGCGTAGGTAAAACGGAAATCGCTCGTAGACTTGCCAAATTGGTCGGTGCTCCATTTATTAAAGTAGAAGCAACGAAGTTTACAGAAGTGGGCTATGTTGGGCGCGATGTAGAATCTATGGTACGTGATTTGGTGGAGACTGCCGTACGTATGGTTAAGGTAGAACGTATGGAGAAGGTCAAAGACCGCGCAGAGAAGCTTGCAAATGAGCGATTAGTAACGTTGTTAGCTCCGAGTGCAGCTCGCGCTAAAACGCAGCGTAATCCGCTTGAGATGCTGTTCGGCGGGCAAAATAAGGATGAGCAAGAGGAGCCGACACCGGATCCAACGCTTGCTTCTAAAAGAGGTCAAATCGCAGAACAATTGTCCAATGGTAAATTAGAGAATGAAATCGTTGAAATTGAAGTAGAAGACACTGCACCTTCCATGCTGGATATGCTGGGCGGTCAAGGTAATGATCAAGCAGGTATGAACATGCAAGAAATGTTCGGAAGTCTTATGCCCAAAAAGACGAAAAAGCGGAAGCTGCATGTCAAAGAAGCAAGAAAAGTACTAACGCAAGAAGAAGCGCAGAAATTAATTGATATGGATGATGTCATTCAAGAATCGATTCATCGTGCTGAGCAAAGCGGCATTATTTTTATTGATGAAATCGATAAAATAGCTAGCAGCAGCCGCGGCGGCAGCGGTCCAGATATTTCTCGCGAAGGCGTTCAGCGTGATATTTTGCCAATCGTTGAGGGCTCAACGGTTGTCACCAAATACGGTACTGTCAAAACAGATTATGTCTTATTCATTGGCGCTGGCGCTTTTCATATTGCAAAGCCATCTGATCTTATTCCCGAGCTACAAGGGAGATTCCCAATTCGGGTCGAACTCAGTGATTTAACGTTGGAAGACTTCGTTTCTATTTTAACGGAGCCTAAGAATGCATTGACCAAACAATACACCGCATTGTTACAAACGGAAGGTATAACTGTTGAGTTTGCGGAGGAAGCTATTCATGAAATAGCTCGTATTGCCGTTGAAGTAAACCAACAGACGGAGAATATTGGAGCTCGTCGTTTGCATACTATTTTGGAGAAATTATTAGAGGATTTATCCTTTGAGGCACCGGAAATCACACTTGAGTCCATCGTGATCAATCCAGCCTATGTACGCGAGAAGCTTGGCAGCATCGTACAAAATCGAGATTTAAGTCAATATATTTTATAAGAAACATGCAGGTTTCAGGTAGTAGGAGGCAGTTACATGAGTTTATTAAATAAAACGAGAAGGCTTAATCGCTTGCTCCAAAAAGAAGCAGGCAATGCGGTTAGCTTTATGGATATGGCAGAAGTGCTGCGGGATATTGTTATTGCAAATATTTATGTGGTCAGCCGAAAAGGTAAGATCCTTGGCTACGCGGTAACGAATGATCCCGTATCACCAGAAATGAATCAAACGATCCTTGTTGAGCGTAGGTTTCCACTAGAATCCAATAATTTGTTGTTGAAAATCGAGGAAACTTCGTCAACTGCTGAACAGGATAGCCCTTACTTTTATTACACGGATCAAATGAAAGATATGTTTCCATCCACACACACGACTTTAGTACCTATTATTGGCGGTGGGGATCGGCTTGGGACGCTTATCCTTAGCCGTAGTGAAGGCAGCTTTATTGATGATGATTTGATTCTTGCTGAATATGGTTCGACAGTAATCGCCATGGAAATATTAAGAGAGCGTGCGGAAGAAATTGAAGAGGAAGCACGTAGTAAAGCAGTCGTTCAAGTTGCAATTGGTTCCCTATCGTTCAGTGAGATGGAAGCCGTGGAGCATATTTTTGATGAATTGGACGGCAAAGAAGGCTTGTTAGTAGCAAGTAAAATTGCGGATCGCGTTGGCATCACACGTTCTGTTATTGTCAATGCACTGCGCAAATTGGAGAGTGCTGGCGTTATTGAAACGCGATCACTTGGCATGAAGGGCACTTATATCCGTATTTTAAATGAACAACTCATGCAAAGTATTGAACA
This sequence comes from Paenibacillus pectinilyticus, assembly GCF_001700435.1. GTDB lineage: Bacteria > Bacillota > Bacilli > Paenibacillales > NBRC-103111 > Paenibacillus_E > Paenibacillus_E pectinilyticus. Next base: position 542,633 of record NZ_LYPC01000022.1, on the reverse strand, counting down.
AATGAAATCAAAACTATAGATATAAACAACGTAAAGTCCTATCTGGTAAAAAGATAGGGCTTTTTTCTTATTGTAAGTTATCGTAATATCTTAGATGATAAGGGAATAAGTCAAAGGTTTACATATTTCTACATATAGAACTATTTTGTATCGGATATCGAGAATAATGTCGAAACAAGAAGGAATAGATTCTTGCGATGTGGAAGTACTTACAGACTATTATTTAGAGTGAAGGGGAATCATTTATGTCGTTTTTAGACAAGCCTAGTTGGAATATGATGGAGCGTTCGCTGGATGCATCGACGCTAAGACAAAAGGTGGTAGCGAATAACATTGCCAATGTGGATACCCCTAACTTTAAACGTTCCGATGTATCTTTTGAAGAATTATTACATAACCAGATGAGTGCAGCGACACCTTCTATTGAAGGTTATCGGACCGATCCTAGACATTTTGTCATCGGAAACACGAACACGGAGTTGCCAAATTCTGAAATCAAAACGGATGAGTCAACGGCAGTGAACACAAACAATAACAATGTGGATATGGACTACGAAATGTCATTAATGGCCAAAAACCAACTTAAATACAATGCAATGATTCAACAAATGAACAGCGAGTTCAAGAAAATGCGAACAGTCATAGGAGGCAAGTAATAACCGATGAGACTCACGAACGGATTTGATATCAGTGCTTCAGCCTTAACGGCGCAACGACTGCGGATGGATGTTGTTTCCTCTAATATAGCGAATGCCGATACGACGAGAGCGAAGTTTGTCGATGGTAAATGGATGCCTTACACAAGAAAATTGGTTTCATTTGAGACCAAGTCACAGCCAAGTTTTGCACAATCGTTAAGTTCGGCAATGGCAGATGGAACTGGCGAAGGTGTACGCGTGAATAAAATTTTCGAAGATAGCTCGCCGCTCAAGCAAGTGTACAACCCGACTCACCCCGACGCGGATAGTAATGGATTTGTCTATATGCCAAATGTTGACATCACAAAAGAGATGGTTGACATGATCTCAGCAACTAGATCCTATGAAGCGAATGTCACGGCTTTGAATGCAAGTAAATCCATGATTACGAAAGCATTAGAAATTGGTAGATAACCACGACAGGAGGTTACAACATGATTGATAAGATTAGTTACAGCCCAATTAACATTATGAGCTCTATACAACCGAAGGATAACACGGGAGAGGGAGCTGACGACTTAGGTAAGAAATTCGGTTCCTTTCTGAATGACGCAATGAATAATCTAAATAGTCAACAATTGCAAGTCGACAAACTGAATGAAAGCTTCATCAAAGGAGATCTTTCCGATGTACATCAATTGACAATTGCCTCGGAGAAAGCATCACTTGGGCTAGAACTAACTGTTCAAGTTCGGAACAAAGTGATTGAGGCATACCAAGAAATGATGAGAATGCAGCTGTAATAGTAGAGATGCTGCTAAATTTGGGTCAATGAGGTGACAGAGTGAACGAGAACCTGCTCCAGTACTGGGAAAAGGTGAAGCAATACTGGAATCGTTATAATCGCACAACGAAAATAACATTTATCGCAACCGTGTTGTTACTGATTCTAACCGCTGCAATAATTAGCATTAATTTATCAAAAACAGAGTATTCCTTGGCTTTTACGGAATTGCAGCCGAGTGATGCTGCAAGTATTAAATCCTATCTGGATACTGCGAAAATTCCCTATCATCTGAGTACGGATGGTAAAAGTATAGAAGTGCCTACGAGTGAAGTGGCCAACGTAAAGCTTGGCGTCGAGTCACAAGGATTGAATAAGAATGGTTCCTTAGGATTTGAAGCTTTTAGTGGCAGTAGTTCTTTTGGGATCACGGATAATGAATTCAAAGTAAAATATTTAAGCGCCATTCAAGGTGAACTGCAGCAGTTAATTAATTCAAATCAAGCGATAGCAAGTTCGAAGGTTCTCATTTCGCTCCCGGAGGAAGGTCCTTTCTTACAACAACAGGCTGAGAAAGCGACAGCTTCGGTTGTGTTACAAGTGAAACAAGGCTATACGTTGGATCAACCCAAAGTGGATACGATTTATAATCTAGTTTCCCACAGTGTGAAAAACCTTCCTATTGAAAACATCACGATTTCGGATCAATATGGACAAGGACTTAATTCTTCCAAACTAGATGGTGGAACATCACAGACTTTGATTAGCGGAACAGATATTAATACGCAATTCCGGAATGACTTGCAGAAGAGTATTAACAATATGTTAGGCAACATGTTTGGACGCGATAAAGTTAATGTCAATGTATTTACGACAATGAACTTTGATCAAAAGAAAACGAAAGAACAACTGGTAAGAGCACCGAATCAAGTGGATCAAAAAGGTTTGGAAATTTCCTTGCAAAAAGCAACAGAATCTTATCAGAGTAATGGTGCTGATAATGGCGGTGTACCTGGTACAGGGTCTACAGACGTTCCCGGATACCCTGGTACTTCAACCACAGGTAAGTCCAACTCAGAGAAGACGAGTGAAACCGTTAATTACGAAGTAGATCGTATTACGAATGATATCATCTCAACACCGTATGTTGTAAAAGATTTAAGTATCAACGTCGGTATCGAACCTCCAGTTAAAGATGATCCTAATTCATTAACCGCGGAGACGAAAACAGCTGTTCAGAATGCATTGGTTAACATCGTGAGAACTGCTCTTGCTGATAATAAGACTACTTATACAGACGAGGAATTACAGAAGAAAGTTACGGTCTTTGCACATTCTTTTGCAAGAACTTCAGATGCGACGGCAACAAAGACGTCCACTTACTTGACTTATGGAGCTTTAGCGCTTGCAGCGTTAGCAATTGGAGCTGTTGTTGGGTTTGCAATAAGAAGACGCAGAAAAGCTTCACAGCAGTTGTTACTTGATCAAGAAATGAATGTAGCAGCTACTAAAGCAGAACTTCCAACGATTGATATTGAAAATGTTACGAATGACAATCAAGTACGTAAGCAACTCGAAACGCTTGCGAAAAAGCGGCCAGAAGATTTCGTTAACTTGCTGCGTACTTGGTTAGTAGATGAATAGAGGTGCACTTGTATGGCCAGAGCCGCTTTACAAGGGTTGACCGGACGACAAAAGGCAGCTATTCTTTTGATCAGTTTAGGCCCTGAGGTATCTGCACAAATTTTTAAACATTTGCGTGAAGAAGAAATTGAACAACTAACCCTTGAGATTGCGAATGTGCGCAAAGTAGATGCCCTTGAGAAGGATTCGATTTTGGCTGAATTCCATCAAATCTGTTTGGCTCAGGAGTTTATTTCACAGGGCGGTATTGCCTACGCCAAAGATATTTTGGAGAAGGCTCTGGGTTCCCAGAAAGCACTCGATATTATTAATCGTTTAACAGCAACACTTCAAGTTAGACCTTTTGACTTTGCAAGGAAAGCGGATCCAGCGCAAATTCTCAATTTTATTCAAAATGAGAACTCGCAAACGATCGCTCTCGTGTTGTCGTATTTACAAGCGGAGCAAGCATCAATTATTCTCTCGTCGCTGCCGCAAGAGAAACAAGCGGATGTGGCCAAGCGTATCGCCCTGATGGACAGCACATCGCCTGAGGTCATTTCTCAAGTTGAACGAGTACTTGAACAAAAGTTATCCTCAACGGTTACTCAGGATTATACAAATGCTGGAGGTATTGCTTCCATCGTTCAGATTTTGAATGGTGTTGACCGTGGTACGGAACGTACCATTCTCGATTCCTTAGAGATTCAAGATCCAGAATTAGCGGAAGAAATCAAGAAGCGGATGTTCGTATTCGAGGACATTGTCAATATTGACAACCGTTCAATTCAACGGATTATTCGTGATATTGAAAATGCTGACTTGCAATTGGCACTTAAAGTGGCAAGTGAAGAGGTTCGTGATGTGCTTTTCAAAAACATGTCCAAACGGATGGCAGAAACATTCAAAGAAGAAATGGAATTTATGGGACCTGTTCGCTTACGAGATGTCGAAGAAGCCCAAACCCGCATCGTTGCAACGATTCGTCGCTTAGAAGAATCGGGTGAAATCATCATCGCACGTGGTGGAGGAGATGATATTATTGTCTAATGTCATTAAATCATTTGCCTATTATCCACTTGAGGATAAGAAAGTTGTTGAAACGCCAGCTGCATATGCTCCTTTTGGCTCTGACCAAGATGCTGAGGACGGCCTATCGGTTGAAATGCAGAATGAGATTAACGATGCAACTAGTTTGAAGAATCAAATTCTGCAAGATGCTGAAGAATTTGCCAGCGAACAAGTTGATCAAGCAATGCGTGAGTGCGCAACCATTCGTGAACAAACGGAATTGGACATTGCACAATGGTGGGAAGCCAAACGTATAGAAGATGAAGAGATCATTACTACTTCCAAGCAACAGGGATATGAGGCAGGTTTTCAACAAGGTCTTGCACAAGCGGGAGAAGAAATCAGAAAAGAGTATAGTGATATGCTCGCTGAGGCCTGTACCATCCTTGAACAGTCATACAAGCTGAAACAACAAATCATACAAGAATCAGAGCCTTTTCTTATTGAGTTAAGCACATCCATCGCAGAGAAGATTATCGGAAGACAATTATCTCTAGAACCGCAATGGATTATTGAATTAATACAGAAAGTACTTGCTCGTAGACGTGAAAAAGGAATCATTACGTTATGTGTAGCACCATCTCAGTTCGCTTATATCCAAGATGCGAGAGAAGAATTACTTACTTCCATTGATTCACAGGCTGAGCTGGAAATTATTCCGGATTCATCGGTACAAGATCAAGGTTGTGTAATTCGGTCATCTTATGGAAGCATTGATGCTAAAATCGATACGCAATTGAAAGAAATCAAGTCAGCCTTACAGCAAGTGGCCACACAAAGTGAGGAATCCTAATATGCCGCAACCACTGCCGAAAGTGGATAAATACAAGGAACATTTACAAAGCATTGATCCAATCAGGGTTAACGGCAAAGTAACGCAAGTTATTGGACTTACCGTTGAATCTGAAGGACCTGATGTTAGTATCGGTGATCTTTGTTATATCTATCCACATAAGTCGAATAAGCCCTTGAAAGCGGAAGTCGTAGGATTTCGAAGTAACAAAGTTATTTTAATGCCGCTAGGTGATCTTGATTCTATTGGTCCTGGTTGTGATGTTGTCGGAACAGGTAAACCTCTAACCGTTCAAGTCGGGCATGAATTGCTTGGCAAGGTGTTGGATGGGTTAGGTCAACCGTTGGATGGATCTTTCTTACCATCTAGAATGGCACAGTATTCTACGAATAATGTTCCTAGTAATCCATTAACGCGACCGCGTGTTCTCAACCCGATTTCAGTTGGTGTTCGTTGTATCGATGGCCTCCTGACGATTGGCAAGGGACAGCGTGTTGGTATTTTTGCTGGATCCGGTGTTGGTAAAAGTACATTAATGGGTATGATTGCCCGTAATACTTCGGCTGATGTCAATGTCATAGCTCTTATTGGAGAGCGTGGCAGAGAAGTTTTAGATTTTATCGAACGAGATTTAGGTCCTGAAGGTTTGGCGCGCTCTGTCGTTATTGTTGCGACCTCGGATCAGCCAGCGTTAATCCGTATTAAAGGGGCAATGATTGCGACAAGTATAGCCGAATATTTTAGAGATCGTGGCTTAAATGTCATGATGATGATGGATTCCGTCACACGATTTGCTATGGCACAACGTGAGGTTGGACTAGCAGTGGGGGAACCTCCTGCTACACGTGGATATACACCATCGGTTTTTGCTATGCTTCCAAGACTCTTGGAACGTTCTGGTACAGGGGCTAAGGGCTCGATTACCGCTTTTTATACCGTTCTTGTTGACGGTGACGATATGAATGAACCGATTGCGGATGCTGTACGAGGTATCCTGGATGGTCATATTGTTCTTAATCGTAATATTGCGAACAAAGGACATTATCCAGCGATTGATGTACTTTCCAGTGTAAGTCGAGTTATGAAAGAAATTGTTCCTTCTGAACACATGGAGGCTGCTGATCAACTCAAGCGACTTCTCTCTATATATAAAGATTCGGAAGATCTCATTAATATAGGGGCGTATCAAAAAGGTTCTAACCCAAATATTGATGTTGCGATGGATAATATTGAGGCGATCTGGGATTTTACGAAGCAAAGAACAAGTGAAAAGCTGACGTATGAAGAAGCGCAAGCACGCTTAATACAAGAATTTTATAAGGGATGAGGGTCCTAAATGAGTTTTCGTTATTCGTTCCAACAAATTGTCGATTTGAAAAATAATGAACGAACACAAGCAGAATGGATTTTATCTGAGGCAATGGGGCAATTACGGAATGAAGAAACGAACTTACATGGATTAGTTGAACAGAAGGAAAACTTACACAACGAAATGGTACGAGCCGCTACTCACGCAAGTACGATCTCGAACATGTTGATGCTGCAAAGCTATATGAATCATGTGGACAAGCAAATTGCTCGTAAACATCAAGATGTCAGACATGCTCAACATGTCGTTACTCAGAAACAGGATCATCTTTCCGAGAAAATGATTGATGAGAAGGTATGGTCCAAAGCAAGAGAGAAAGCGCATAACCAGTTTCGAGCGATGGTCGCTAAGAAAGAGCAGGAAGCTCTTGATGAGATGGCAACTAATCGGTTCAGACGACTATCGTATTAAGGAAACAAGGGAGGGAAGAGGAGATGGCCAATACAAGCGTGGAGGGTGCATCCTATAGTGCACTGGAGCGGTTTTTAATATGGTTTGTCATCCCCTTTGTGTTTACAGCAGTTCTACTCTTCGTGCTGCTTTCGATCTTTGATTATGATATCAAAAGTAGTATCCAAAAGGCTTTGCACAATACACCAGTAATCGGGTTAGTTGTTCCTGCGCCAAAGGAAACTGCTGCAGTGACTGCTTCTGGTAAAGCATCTAATCCTGAACAAAACGCTAAGCAAAAAGAGGATGAGATCGCTAAGCTTAACGCCAAAGTAACTGAGCTTACAACGGCTTTACAAAAAGCAGACACAGTAACAGGTATAAAAGATCAATCTCTGAAGGATGCCGAGGCGAAAGTCGCCGATCTCGAAGAGAAGCTAAAAGACAAAACACAAACGGAAGAAGAATATAATAACCAAATCACGCAACTCGCAAATATGTATGCCAAAATGAGTCCTAGTAAGGTTGCTCCTATTATTGAAGCCTTAACGCCAAATGAAATGGTACTTGTGTTTTCGATGATGAAAGCAGATAGTCGTGGGGCTATTCTTGAGAAGATGGACGCTGGGAAGGCTGCTATCGCCTCTATTGGTCTAAAAGACGTTGTCCCTGTACGCGATAAAGAAATTGCAGCGCTTCAGGAGAGATTAGCTACCAATAGTACGAAGGATGCCAAGGCAACAACGACGGTGAGTACATCAGATCTTGGACAAACATTTGCAAATATGGTGCCAAAAAGTGCTGCTAATGTTCTGCTAGAGATGAATAAATCCAATCCTGCCAAAGTGTTATCCATTTTAAGCGGTATGGACAATGCGTCTCGCTCTAAAGTAATGTCCGCGCTATCCGATGCGAACAAGGAAACAGCTGCAGCGATTGCAACTAAACTTGGACCATAGTGATCAGGGATCATTCGAAAGGAGGTGACAAAAATGGACGTACAAATGGCTGCAGTACCAACAACTCCAACAGCAACTGCAACATCCAGTACAACTGCTGCAAACAAAGGAACGTCGAAAGGGAATGCTTCTACGACGTCTTTCTCTGCTCTGCTTGCGGATCAGACAGGTCAGGATAATGCGCCAGCAACTGATGGGCAACCAACAGATAGCGAACTTTCCATGACCATGATGATCCAAATGTTACAGACGCTTGTCATGCCGCTACAAACTGCTGCTGAGCAAGGTGCGACTACAAAAACGGAGGAGCATTCGCTGCCTGAGTTATTAGTAGAAGCTTTGAACAGTAATCCGGATCTTGCGGGTAAATTATTGCAAGACCCTAAAGTGAAGAAATGGTTCGAGAATGCAGATGACATGCTAGCTGCGCTTGGAAATAATTCAAATACTGCTGGTCTTGGCTTAATAGCGAACTTGCAACAGCCAACGAATGCATCGGTTAATTTGAAAGTGCAGAATACGTTGTTAACATTGACGACACTGTCAAAACAACAGCCAGACAATCCGATTCTGAACTATTTAAAAGCGGATCTGACGAATACGATTCAGCCCTTGCTTCCAGAGATCTTAGCTACACTTGGTGGCCCTCAGAAGCCCGCTGCAAGTCCTGTGACAGCAAATCCTCTGGCGTCTGATGATGCGGTTGATACCGGTAAGAAGCAAGCGACATCAGCTACGAAAGCTAGTGCGCACAAATACATAAACAAACGCGCTGTTGAACAACCGACAGAAAATATACAAACTATCAATCTTCAATCGGTGCAATCCAAGCAAGAGAAATTTGCAATCAAGTATATTCCGATTGCTATTAATGAACTAGCTTCGAATGCTACGGAAGAGAAGAAAGCTCCTCTAGTTGATGTACCCGTTGAGAGTAATTCGACAACGAATACGATTGTAACTATTGCTGATTTGCAAAAAGCGCAGCAAGTAACAAATGTAGAGAAGACAGCCGCTCCTGTGTTATCAGCAGCTAACTTTACAGAAGAAATGACTGCGCATGTGCTCAAAAACATGAAGATCACCATGTCAGAAGGTTTTTCAGAAGCGAAACTTTCTTTATTTCCTAAGAATCTAGGACATGTTGATGTGAAAATTTCCATGCATGATGGTCAGTTGTTTGCGCAGTTTGCAGCGGATACCCTAGCGGGTAAACAAATGCTGGAAAGCCAGCTGCCGCAACTTCGCCAAGCTTTGCTAACGCAAGGATTACAAGTTGAGAAGTTAGAAGTTACACAAAGTGCGAATATGTCCTCCAGCATGTTCCAAGAGCAACGACAACCTCAATCCTTTAATCAGTCGCAGCAACAACCTAGAAATCGATCTAATGCGGTTGAAATCGATGCTATTGAATTTAAAGATGACATGGAGCAACTTGCACAGGTTCGTGAAGCAGCAAACGGCAATTCTTTCGATGTAATAGCTTAAAGCAATATTCAATGTGTAATTCAAATGAACTGTTGGAGGTGAAAGTATGGCTACAAGTCCAATTGTAGGTAACGTAGCGGATCTTATTAATACAAACACTACCAAGACAACGAAGGACAAGGATAGTACGACACTCGGGAAAGATGATTTCCTGAAAATCTTGATCACTCAACTTCAAAACCAAGATCCTACGCAACCTTTACAAGATAAAGAGTTTATTGCGCAAATGGCCCAATTTACGTCCGTTGAGCAACTGACGAATATGGCTGGTGAAATGAAGCTAATGAGACAATCTTTAGGTTTTGTATCAGGATTGATTGGGAAGTCGATAACATGGACGGGTACAGATGCATCTGGCGTTTCGACTGATTTATCAGGTGTCGTAGACTCCATTACCTTTAAAGATGGCAACCAATATGCCAATGTCAACGGCGCAGAAATTTCACTGGATAAACTGAAGAAAATTGAGAACGTTGGCGATTCAAAATGACAGAGAGAATATCCATAGGTGAACTTTACCCTAATGCGGTTTCTCCGGCTACAACAAGACGATCACTTGCTCAACAACAACAGATTCCGCCGTCGGGAAATGCAACATTTCAGAAAATTTTTCAAGATCAGTTCGTCCGGTTTAGTCATCACGCAGAGGTAAGAATCCAAGAGCGTGGTATTCAACTTAAACCTGAACAACTTGAGAAGCTTAATAAGGCCATCGATAAAGCAGCGTCCAAAGGGGCAAAAGATGCTTTGATGATCGTGGCTGGAAATGGGTACATCGTGAACGTGCCCAACCGAACCGTTGTGACTGCGCTGGATGGACAAGCCATGAACGAGCATGTATTTACCCAAATCGATAGCGCAATGATCATTTCATAGAAAATGGGCTCGACCGTCAAGGAAGCCTGGAGCTGTGGAACGAATGAAGCAGCTCGAATTTAAGAACTCACATCCGATTTAGGAGGCCTATCCATGTTAAGATCTTTATACTCAGGCGTTTCAGGTATGCGTGGTTTTCAAACAAAACTAGATGTCATCGGCAATAACATCGCTAACGTTAATACCATCGGATTTAAAAGTGGTCGTGTAATGTTTAAGGACATTCTGAGTCAAACAGTTTCAGGTGTCAGCGCACCCGATGATGTTCGTGGTGGGGTGAATGCACAGCAAGTGGGTCTAGGTGTCAGTGTGGCTGCAATTGATACTGTACATACCGCAGGTAGTGCGATGACTACGAACGTGGTTACTGATCTACGTGTGAATGGAGATGGCTTCTTCGCAGTAGGAACTGCTGAGCAAGCAGATACACCTTTCTTGACTAGAGCCGGTAACTTTACACTTGATCCAAACCGGAATTTAGTGAACTCTGAAGGCCTTCATGTTATGGGTGCTGATGGAGCTGGTCCGATTGTTATTCCAGAGGACATTGTTTCCTTCTCCATTTCTCAGAATGGTGACATTATTGGGGTCAATGCCAATGGTGAAACGATTGCAACTGGGCAGAAAGTTGGCGTAGTAAAAGTAATTAATCCAGCTGGTCTCGAGAAAATCGGTGGTAATCTTTACCAAATGACAGCGAATGCCAATCCTGCGGGTGAGATTACTGTAGGTGCTGCAGGAGATCCGGCCACGGGGACTGGCACTCTGATTTCAGGTCAATTAGAAATGTCCAACGTTGACTTGACAGGTGAGTTTACAGAAATGATTATCGCACAGCGTGGTTTCCAAGCGAATTCACGGATCATTACGACTTCAGATGAAGTACTTCAAGAAGTTGTTAACCTCAAGCACTAAGAAGTAATTGAATGAATAAGGGGAGCCTAGCTCCCCGAACCCTGACTCAGGAGGAGAAGGATGATTGCTCTCACTCGTTTAAACGGTAAATCCCTTATCTTGAATGCGATTTTGATAGAACTTATCGAAGAAACTCCGGATACGATGATTACATTGACGACAGGCAAGAAAATCACAGTTCTCGAAAAGGCAGAGGTTGTGGTAAGCTTAGTGCGGACCTACATGCAAGATATTGGATCCGTTCGAGCGACAATACAGTCCAGGGATACGGAGGGTTCGTAAGTGTTTAAGAACAAAATATTCATACTCATTGTTTCTATTCTGATTGCGATCACACTGATTCTCACCGCAGCCTTTGTGTTGTGGAACTTTATGGAGAAAAATAACCAATCGAAGGATCCTGCTGTACAAGCCCAAGATGCTGTTGCAAGCGTCAAACCAACGAAAGCGCCTTCGGCTGAAACAGTTAAGGCAAACACGTCGATCATTAAGGATATTTTGACTAATTTATCTGGCAGTCAGAATTTCATTAAAATCAGCTTCGCGTTTGAAATGGAAAATTCCAAGGGCAAAGCTGAGTTTGATAGCTTACTTGACTCTGCGGTTAAAGGAACTATTGTGCAAATATTGGGAGATATGACGAAGGATCAAATTGAAGGAAGTAAGGGTTCAGATAGTTTAACTTCCACAATAATGAACAAACTAAACCCATTATTGCACGCAGGTAAAATCAAACAAATTTGGATAACTGATAAAGTCCTACAGTAACTCGTTATTGATTTTGCTTACAAGGAGGTGACTCGAATGGTTGATGTTTTATCGCAAAATGAGATCGATGCCTTATTAGCTGCTTTATCCTCTGGCGAAATGGATGCAGATGAGCTGAAGAAGGAGGATACTCAGAAGAAGGTAAGGGCTTATGATTTTAAGAGAGCGGTACGTTTCTCTAAAGACCATATTCGAAGCTTAACCCGGATTCATGAAAATTTTGCGCGTTTTTTAACGACATATTTCTCAGCACAGCTTCGTACATTCGTACAAATCAATGTTGTCCAGGTTGAACAACTGCCTTATGATGAATTTATTCGTTCGATCCCGAAAATGACCATTTTGAACATCTTTGAAGCAGAGCCTTTAGAGGGTCGAATGGTGCTTGAGGTTCATCCGAATGTTGCATTTGCGATGTTGGATCGTTTATTAGGCGGAGCAGGTACGACGCCAACCAAGATTAATGCCTTAACCGAAATTGAAACCATTGTTATGGAACGTATCTTCAGTAGAGCTTTTGATAGTCTGCAAGAAGCTTGGAAGACTGTTATTGATATTCAACCGCGATTAGAGGCACTTGAAACGAATCCGCAGTTTATGCAAATTGTTTCACCCAATGAAACGATTGCATTAATATCGTTGAGCACCAAAATTGGGGATACAACAGGTATGATAAACTTATGTATTCCGCACGTCGTCATTGAACCGATCATGCCTCGACTTTCTGTTCATCACTGGTTTGTTTCCCAGAAGAAAACGAGAGCTCCTGAAGAAGTGGAAGCACTTCAATCACGCTTGGAGAAAACCAAGTTACCTCTTATTGCAGAATTGGGATCGTCTGAAATTTCAATCCAGGATTTCTTAGGATTAGCGATAGGCGATGTAATCCCGCTGCATAAATCCGTCGAAGATTCGCTTCAAGTCAAAGTGGGCGAGAAGCTGAAATATCTCGGAAGCCCTGGTACCGTAAAAGGGAAGATGGCTGTACAAATTACAGAAATCGTGAATGAAGGAGAAGAAGATTATGATGAATAACAGAGATTATTTGTCGCAGGAAGAGATCGATGCTTTATTGAGACAATCATCTGAAGAAAGCTCAGCCTCTTCTTTTCAAGGGCCTCCGCAAGTTGAAGATTTTTTATCCCCGCTCGAACAGGATGCGCTTGGGGAAATTGGTAATATTACGTTTGGAAGCGCGGCGACGGCGTTGTCGACGCTTCTCGGGAAGAAAGTCGATATTACGACACCTAAGGTTTCTGTCATTGGGAAAGAAGAATTGGAAGCGCAGTTTCCAAGACCACATGTCGCCGTACATGTCAACTATGTAGACGGCTTTCACGGCATCAATTTGCTCGTCATTCAAACGCGTGATGCGCAGGTCATTGCTGACCTGATGATGGGTGGAGATGGCACTGGCGGGGATGAAACCCTAAGTGAAATCCATATTAGTGCCGTGCAAGAAGCGATGAATCAGATGATGGGTTCATCAGCAACATCCATGTCTACCATCTTTAATCGATTTGTCAATATCTCTCCACCAGGAATCGACATATTAAATTTGTCGAAAGGAGAAGGAAAACTGCCTGATGAGGACGTATTTATAAAGATATCGTTCCGACTTGCCATTGGCGATCTGATTGATTCCAATATCATGCAGTTATTACCTGTTCCTTTTGCCAAAGAAATGGTATCGATTCTAATGGGTGGTGGTGAAACTGACTCGGCTATGGAAGCTGCACCAGCTGCTCAAGCACCAACAGTAGCTGCAGCTCCACCAGTGCAAGAAACTCCTAAATCACAACCAGCACCTGTCTACGAGCAACCTGTTTATCAACAACCGGTATATGAACAGCCGATGTATCAGCAGCCCCCAATGGGACAGCCGATGTATCCGCCACAGCAACCACAACCGCTGTATCCACCTGGGCAGCCGATGTATCAACAACCTCCAGCAGCGTATGGTGGGATACCCAATCGGAATGTGAATGTACAACCGGTACAGTTTGGTAATTTAAATTCAGGTGGTTTCGCACAAGCAGATGATACGAACTTAAATTTACTACTCGACATTCCTCTTAAGGTAACTGTAGAGTTGGGTAGAACGAATAAGGTGATTAAGGACATCTTAGAGTTATCACAAGGTTCTATTATCGAATTGGACAAGCTTGCTGGTGAACCGGTGGATATTTTGGTCAATAACAAGTTGATTGCCAAGGGTGAAGTTGTGGTCATCGATGAAAATTTTGGGGTTCGTGTTACTGACATTGTGAACCAATGGGAACGAATTCAAAAAATACAATAATTTAATTTTAGGGGGATATTTTCAATGGCTAACCGTATTCTAATTGTGGATGATGCAGCTTTTATGAGAATGATGATTCGTGATATTTTATCAAAAAATGGGTATGAAGTTTGTGGCGAAGCGAATGATGGCGCACAAGCGATCGAAAAATATAAAGAGTTGAAGCCTGATCTAATTACGATGGATATCACAATGCCTGAAATGGATGGGATTCAAGCTCTGAAAGAAATCAAGAAAATTGAGCCGAATGCTAAAGTCATTATGTGTTCTGCGATGGGACAACAAGCCATGGTTATTGATGCTATTCAGGCTGGCGCGAAAGACTTCATTGTCAAACCATTCCAAGCTGACCGCGTTATCGAAGCTATCAAAAAGACTCTAGGTTAAACCGTACGAATTCGGTTGAGTCTTACATAAACCGAAAGGGTTGTTCCTATGACAAGACGTCAATCGAATACCATATACTTAGCAATAATTAGTTTATTCACTATGTTACTTACAAGTCACGTCGCATTTGCGGAAGCAACACCATCTCCGGATATGCCGATTTCGGATTACCCGGATACTATGGACTCCATGAGTTCGTTTTTTATGGTCATCAAGGTAATAGGCGTTCTCTTATTTATTATCATTCTCTTTTATATCCTCATGAGGTATATATCAAAGAAAAATAAAGGCACCATGTTCGGGAACTCGATTCGTTCTTTAGGAGGAGTTCCCCTTGGTCAGAATAAATCGATACAAATTGTTGAAATTGGTCATTCGCTCTTCGTTGTTGGCGTTGGTGAAAATATTCAATTACTGGATAAAATCATGGACGCCGATGAAGTAGCTTATATTTCGGAGATCCTTCAATCCTCACAGGATGATAGGATGGGATTCGGGGCCATAGGAAAATGGATCAACAAGTTACCAACAAGAAAAGTGGAGGTGGAGGAAGAAGTTGAACTTACCTCCTCATTCCAACAAGTTTTTCATGATAAGTTGAAACGTGTAACAGATCGTAATAAAAACGTAGAAGAATGGCTGTCAGATCAAAAACAAACAGATCGGTTGAATGAAGAATGAAAAGAAAGAATCTAATCAGTGTCATCCTGATGGTTGTCATTTCTGTATTTCTGTTATCTTTAACAGCTTCTGCTGCGGGAACGGATGTTACGAATCCCATTCCTGGTTTAAATGTTAACATTGGAACGAGCTCTGCAGCGGGGGGTTCCTCTACGAATACAGTCACTCTTTTACTGTTATTGACTGTGCTTAGTTTAGCGCCTTCTTTTCTAATATTAATGACGAGTTTCACAAGAATTGTTATTGTGCTGGGTTTTGTTCGAACGTCATTAGGAACTCAACAAATGCCACCCAATCAGGTTCTAATCGGACTCGCTCTGTTTTTAACCTTTTTTATCATGTCTCCAACTTTAGGAGAAGTTAATTCAACAGCACTTCAACCCTATTTAAAAGGTGAAATTAATCAAACACAAGCCTTTCAGACTGCTTCGATTCCTATGAAGAAGTTTATGTTTAAACATACACGTCAGAAAGATTTGAAACTATTCCTAGACTATTCCAAAGCAAAAGCACCTACAGGGGTTGAGGATATACCAATCACCTCATTAGTGCCAGCTTATGCGATTAGTGAATTAAAATCAGCCTTTCAGATGGGGTTTATGATCTTTATCCCTTTTCTGGTCATAGACATGGTCGTGTCTAGTACCTTAATGGCCATGGGGATGATGATGCTACCGCCCGTGATGATTTCACTTCCATTTAAAATCCTACTTTTCATCCTGGTTGATGGTTGGTATCTTGTGGTGAGATCGTTACTGTTAAGCTACGGTTAATTACCATGATATCGGAGGTGACCTAGATGGGGTCGGAATTTGTTATTCGAATTGCAGGCGAAGCCGTGTATACCGTTCTTAAAGCTAGTGCGCCAATGTTACTTATTGGTTTAATCGTCGGTCTAGCCATTAGTATTTTTCAAGCGACAACGCAAATTCAAGAGCAGACACTTGCTTTTGTTCCCAAAATTGTTGCTGTATTACTTTCCATTCTGATCTTTGGACCTTGGATTATGAATACCTTGGTTGATTTTACTTTCAATCTACTCAACAATCTTTACAAATTCGTTGGATAGGTTGTGAATGACATGGTAGCCATTATTCAAGCGATTCCTATTTTTCTGCTTATCTTTTGTCGAATTACATCATTTTTTGTCGTGGTACCTATACTTTCTTCGAGAAATGTTCCGATGATGTTTAAAGTGGGACTCTCAGTATTTATTTCATTGATTATTTTTTCTACGATTGGTATTGATAAAACAATGCCAATTGATGGCATATATGTGCTATTGATCATGCGTGAAATGTTAATCGGTGTGCTGCTCGGGTTTCTTGCTTACTTGTTTTTTACGGTGGTTCAAACAGCCGGTTCCTTCATGGATATGCAAATTGGATTCAGTATGGCAAGTGTGATCGACCCTTTATCTGGTACATCAACACCGATGTTAGGTAATTTGAAGTACATGATTGCCATATTGCTGTTTCTATCATTTGATGGGCATCATTATTTGATCCGAGCCATCATTGACAGTTACCAATGGGTGCCGATTGATAACCAGCTTTTTAACCGCATTTACGATGGTCAAATCTCTGATTTTTTATTTCAATCTCTATCCAAAATGTTTTATCTGTCATTCCAATTGGCAGCTCCGATTGTTGCAGCCTTGTTTCTCACGGATTTAGGTCTAGGACTCCTGACCAGGGTCGCTCCGCAATTCAATATTTTCGTCATCGGTGCACCATTGAAAATGATATTAGGATTTTTTCTGCTCGTGATTGTTTTTCCTGAGTTAGTTTCACAATTTCAACAATTGTTCAGTACTATTTTCGATTACATGGAGAAGATGCTCCAGATCATAAGTGGTACACAGCAATCATCACCTTAAGTAGGAGGAAGACCGTGTCCCATCAACTTCGTTTACAGCTAGATTTACAATGGTTTGCTGGGGAAAAAACGGAGTCTGCTACTACGAAAAAGAGACAGGATGCCAGAAAAAAGGGTCAAGTTGCAAAAAGTATGGACTTGCCCGCGGCTTCCATTTTGCTTTTTTCATTCCTGGCTTTTGTGATGTTTGGATCGTATATGAAAGAAAAAATAATTAACATTTTTCGTAATGTCTATGAGAATCAACTGGGGATGGATATAACCGCAGGGAATGTGCAAGTGCTTTTCATGGATCTAGGTAAACAAGGTTTGATGATTATGGCACCGATTTTCATTCTAGTTGTACTAATTGCTTTTATCGCCAATTACGCACAAATTGGTTTCATGTTTATCGGTGATCCATTAATGATGAAATTCGACAAAATCAATCCGATTAGCGGTTTTAAACGCATTTTTTCTTTGCGAACCGTAATGGACTTTCTAAAATCTACATTAAAAATGCTAATTATCGGCTATGCCGTGTATACAACTTTAATGGGGGAAAAGGCAAGACTTCTAGGTTTGGGTCATACGCCCCTTGAAAGTACATTCTCCTTCATAGCTTCGGTTACTTTGAGCTTAGGAATTAAAATAGGGGCAATTTTAATTGTTCTTGCCATTTTCGATTATATTTATCAGAAGTATGAATATGAGAAGAGTCTCAAGATGTCCAAACAGGACATTAAAGATGAGTATAAGAAAAGTGAAGGCGATCCTCTCATCAAAGGGAAGATCCGTGCCAAACAGCGCCAAATGGCTATGCAGCGCATGATGCAAGAAGTACCAAAGGCTGATGTCATTATTACTAACCCAACCCATTTCGCGGTTGCACTTAAGTATGATTCCATTAATATGCAAGCTCCAACTGTAATTGCTAAAGGTGCGGACTACATGGCTTTGAAAATTAAAGAGGTAGCCAAACAAAATAACATTATGACGATGGAAAATAAGCCGCTTGCTCGAGCGATCTTTGCACAGGTTGAAATTGGGGAAGCGATTCCAGCAGAACTGTTCCAGGCTGTTGCAGAGGTACTAGCGTATGTATACAAAATCAAGGGTAAGACGAAATAAGCTCAAGGGAGGTGCAATCTGATGAAAATCAAAGATTTATTAGTTCTAGTTGGTATTATAGGCATCGTGTTGATGATGATTGTACCGGTTCCGATCCCTATGCTGGATTTTTTACTAATTATCAATATATCTATTGCCTTGATGATTATTTTGGTCGCGATGAACACGCAAGAAGCACTTCAATTTTCGATCTTTCCTTCCTTATTGTTGATTACAACCTTATTTCGATTAGCATTAAACGTTTCCACTACGCGTAACATTTTGTCTCACGCAGAAGCAGGCGACGTGGTCAAAACTTTTGGTTCATTCGTAGCTCAAGGCAATATCGTCGTGGGATTCGTCGTGTTTCTCATCCTTGTCTTAGTACAATTTATCGTTATTACCAAAGGTTCTGAGCGCGTGGCCGAGGTAGCAGCTAGATTTACACTAGATGCGATGCCAGGAAAACAAATGAGTATCGATGCTGATTTGAATGCTGGTTTGATTAATGAGGTGCAGGCGAGAGAACGTAGGCAGAAGATTGAACGTGAGGCTGATTTCTATGGTGCGATGGATGGTGCCAGTAAGTTTGTAAAAGGAGATGCGATTGCAGGGATCATTATTCTCGTTATTAATCTCATCGGTGGTTTTATTATCGGGATGACGATGAAACACATGTCCTTTCAAGAAGCACTTCAAACCTTCTCGATCCTTACGATCGGTGACGGCTTGGTCAGTCAAATTCCGGCGCTTTTAATTTCAACCGCTGCGGGTATTATTGTAACGCGAGCTTCGTCTGAGGGTAACCTAGGTCACGATATTACGCGCCAATTAACTGCCCAACCAAAGTTATTGTACATTGTAGCAGGAACACTTGTTGTCCTGGGTATTTTCACACCTATTCATTGGTTCACAACATTTCCTATTGCGGGACTGCTCATATTCGCTGCCTTCAAAATGCAAAAGAATTTGGATCATCAAGCTATCAAAGAAGAGCAATTGGTTGAAGAAAAGCAAATTGAAGAAGTACGGAGTCCTGAAAGTGTCATTTCCTTATTGCAAGTGGATCCGATTGAATTTGAGTTTGGATATGGACTTATTCCTCTTGCTGATACGCAGCAGGGCGGAGATTTATTAGACCGGATTATTTTAATTCGTCGCCAGTGTGCGTTAGAGCTTGGAGTTGTGGTACCTGTTATTCGCATCCGTGACAATATCCAACTAAGACCTAATGAGTATATCATCAAAATTAAAGGCAACACCGTTGCCCGCGGCGAACTACTTCTTAATCACTATCTCGCTATGAGCCCAGGTATTGATGATGACTCTATTTCAGGAATTGAAACGACGGAGCCAGCATTCGGCTTACCTGCCATTTGGATCGATGAAATGAACAAAGAGAGAGCAGAGCTATCGGGTTATACGGTGGTGGATCCACCTTCCGTTGTAGCGACACACTTAACTGAAATCATTAAGAAACATATTCATGAACTGCTGGGTCGTCAAGAAACGAAAGCTCTGATCGAAAATGTTAGAGAAGCTTACCCAGCTCTTGTGGACGACTTGATCCCATCTGTATTATCTATTGGGGATATTCAGAAAGTATTGTCCAAGCTGCTTCGCGAGAAAATATCGGTTCGAGATTTGGTTACTATTCTTGAAACGCTTGCAGACTATGGAACATACACCAAAGATCCTGAGATCCTGACCGAGTATGTGAGACAATCCTTATCTCGTCAGATTACACAGCAGTTTACTTCCATCGGCGATTCGTTAAAAGTTATTACGGTTGGCCCATCCGTTGAGAAGAAAATTGCTGACTCTGTGCAACAATCTGATCAAGGCAGTTACTTGGCCTTAGATCCATCTTCCTCACAAATTATTTATCATCGTGTCTCTGAACAAATAACGAAATTAATTCAATCAGGTCAACAGCCAGTTATCTTAACTTCTCCAACGATACGTATGTATGTTAGACAACTTTTAGAGCGCACACTACAAGATATACCGGTTCTTTCTTACAGTGAATTAGAGCCAAGCGTTGAAATCCAAAGCATGGGGGTAGTCAATTTATGAGAGTAAAAAGATATGTCGTTGATTCCATGCCAGACGCTTTGCAGAAAATACGTTCGGATCTTGGCAAAGATGCTGTTATTCTCAATACGAAGGAAATTCGCACTGGCGGATTTCTTGGCATGTTCGGAAAGAAGAAAATAGAAGTCATTGCAGCTATCGATGCTGCTACTTCGAAGCCAAGTCCTGCCCCACAACGGGTCGCACCACAACCGGCGCCTCAGCCCAAAATCGTAAGTCAGATCCAACAGGCCAAAAACGAGATTCATCAGTCTGATTTTCCAGAAGTTCCTGATGTCCTTATGGCACCAACCATCAAGCGTGAGCCGGTTGCGGTAAGCGCTATACCTGATAAAATTATGAATCCTGTGCAACATCAAGCCTATTCACAATCATCTGTTCAATCATCTGTCCAAGTATCTTCAAGAGCGACTGTAAAAGATGATCATTTGATGGATGAGCTTAAACAAATGAAAGACATGATGAAGAAATTAACGCAAGTTTCCGACGAGGGAAAGCTCCCAGAAGCTTTACAGAAGCTTGAACAGCGTCTTTATGACCAAGAAGTGAATCCTACACTCGTTCGACAAATTATGGATGAGGTCATGGCTGATTTTGAACTGGCTGATGAGCCTGTCACGGAAGAATCTGCGCATCAACTCGTGCGTTCCAAGTTAGGGCAAATTTTTCAAACAGATCAAAGTAAACACATTGCTTCACAGACAAGAGTTGTTCATTTTGTTGGACCAACCGGGGTTGGTAAAACAACGACAATTGCCAAACTAGCAGCAGAACAAGTGTTGAAATATCATCGTAAAGTTGGTTTTATTACCTCAGATACGTATCGGATCGCGGCTATTGAGCAGTTAAAGACGTATGCAACAATTTTGAACGTACCGCTTGAAGTTGTATTTTCCCCGCAGGATTTAACGAAGGCCTTTCAGAATTTAGCAGAATGTGACATTATTTTCATGGATACGGCAGGGCGGAATTTCCGGAACGAAATGTATGTTTCAGAATTAAACTCTTTGCTTAAAACCCAAGGAAATAGTGAGACGATACTTGTCTTGAGTTTAACAACGAAATATCGTGACTTGAGAGCGATTACGAACAATTTCAGTAAATTTAAGCTTGATAAAGTTTTATTCACCAAAATGGATGAAACGGACTCCTACGGTGCGATTCTGAATGTTGTACATGAGTTTTCTCTGAAACTTTCGTATGTGACTAATGGGCAAAGTGTTCCTGATGATATTGCGGAAATGAATGAATGGCAAATCATTGATTTGCTATTGGAGGAGCCTAGAACATGAAGGATCAGGCAGAAGGGTTACGGAATCTGGTTCAAACACAGAGTGATAAAGGCACAAAGACAACCAGGATTATTACCGTGACCAGTGGAAAAGGTGGTGTGGGTAAATCCAATTTTACACTGAACTTTGCTTTATCACTGCAGTCTCTGGGGTATAAGGTACTTGTTTTTGATGCGGATATCGGACTAGCTAATATTGACGTGTTAATGGGTGTACCCTCAACGTACAGCCTTTATCATTTATTGAAAAAAGATAAAACGATCTGGGAAATCATCCAAAAGGGTTCCAATGATTTGGAATTTATAGCGGGTGGTTCAGGTTTTAATGATTTATTACGACTTACTGAGGAAGAATTAGATTATTTTGCCGACCAAGTTATGCAATTGAATGGGTATGCGGATTTTATTATTTTCGATACAGGTGCTGGATTGTCCAAGGAAACACTGAAGTTTATTCTCGCGGCTGAAGAAGCTATCGTAGTTACTACGCCAGAGCCGACTTCTATCACAGATGCTTACGCCATTATCAAAATGGTGAATTCCATGGGACATGACGTAGCGTTTAAGCTAGTCATTAATCGCGTAACGGATGCGAAAGAAGGCAAGCAAACCGCTGACAAAATTTCTTTAGTGGCTAAGCAGTTTTTAAATATCCAAATACCAACGATTGGTTTTGTTGAGGATGATCCTGTCGTTTCGAAAGCCGTAAAAAAACAAATCCCTTTTTCGATTGCCTTTCCTTATTCGGGTGCAACCAAAAGTATAAAGTCGCTAACAGACAACTATATCAAAGGTTATCGCGTAATAGAGACACCTTCTACAGGTGTCAAGAGTTTTTTAAATAAAATGATGAAACTTTTGAAATAGGATTTTTGAAAATCATGTCGAATAAGCAGATAGAGGAGGGAAGCAGCTTGGCAACATATAACATTCTTGTCGTAGATGACTCCGTCTTTATGCGAAAAATAGTAAGTGATCTGATCTCAGAAAATCCGCAATATAAAGTCATTGGCACGGCGAAAAATGGGCAGGAAGCGATTGAGCAAGTTAAGCTGCTTCGACCCGATGCTGTGACGATGGATGTCGAAATGCCTGTAATGAACGGATTGGATGCGCTCCATCACATCATGGCAGAACAACCAACGCCAGTCATCATGCTAAGCTCGTTAACGCAAGAGGGGGCTGCTGAGACGATTAAAGCATTGGAGTGGGGAGCAGTTGATTTTATACGTAAGCCTTCGGGTTCGATATCCTTGGATTTGTATAAAGTGAAATTACTGCTGCACGAGAAATTACATATGGCGGTTCGAACGAAAATGAACGCGATACCAACATCTCAAGCTCATTCTCAGATTCCAAAAACAAATGCATTCTCGCTTCCAGTCATGAATGCGAAAGAAACGGTGAGACAACCAGAGAGCAAAGCTCCTGTGATGCAAGCTTCTGCGAATTTCAACCATGTAGTTGCCATAGGAACATCAACAGGTGGCCCACGAGCATTGCATCAGGTTATTTCCAATATTCCTGCAGGCTTTCCAGCACCGATCTTAATTGTTCAACATATGCCGCCTAATTTCACCAAATCTCTGGCCCAGCGTTTGAATGACATTTCTCAAATTAGGGTAGTCGAGGCGGCGGATGGCGATGTTCTTCATACAGCTACTGCTTACGTAGCACCAGGTGGCTGGCATATGGTTGTCTACAAAGATACCAACCGAACTTACAAAATTCGATTGACCAAAGATGAACCTGTTTCTGGTCACCGACCTTCCGTTGATGTGATGTTTGATTCTTTACGCAGTATGACTGAATTAAAACGACATGTTGTCTTAATGACTGGCATGGGAAGCGACGGGGCTAAAGGGATGCTCTCTCTGAGGCAATCAGGTGCGACAACAACAATTGCCGAGGCGGAAGAAACATGTGTCGTCTACGGCATGCCCAGAGCCGCTGTAGAGAATCAAGCTGCGATGCATGTTTTACCTCAACAGGATATTGCAGTTCGCTTATCAAAGTGCGTACTGAATGAAATGAACTGAAGCAAATATTGTGTACTGGATGATTCTATTGGAGGTGTGTGGTTGTGGAACTTAGTCAATATTTATCCATGTTTATTGATGAATCAAAAGAGCATTTGCAATCTTTAAATGAAAATTTGTTGAATTTAGAAAGTAGTCCTCAAGATATTAGCATCGTACATAATATTTTTCGTTCGGCTCATACGTTAAAAGGGATGTCAGCAACAATGGGCTTTGAAGATATAGCGGCCCTGACGCATGAAATGGAAAACGTACTTGATCTTGTTCGTAATAGCAAAATTGAAATGGATTCTTACATATTCGATTGTATTTTTAAAAGTTTAGATTCGTTAGAATCTATGGTTGAAGATATTATTCAAGGTGGCACGGGGAATGCAGACGTATCCTCCATTGTCGCATCCTTAAGGTCTATTGTCACAGGGGAGTATAAGAAAGCTCAGGCGCCTTCATCCGTGGCTGTTGCTGTTAAAGAACCAGCTAAAGGCATCGAAGTAGATGAGTTTCAATATTCGATTCTTCAGCAATCAATCGATTCTGGCTTCCTCGTATTCTATGTAGAAGTAAGTGTTAACGAAAACTGCGTATTGAAAGCTGCTCGTGCTTACATGGTATTCGATGCCATGGAAAGAATGGGCGAAATTATTAAATCAACGCCTTCTGTTCAAGAAATTGAGCAAGAGAAATTTGATCGTTCGTTCTCCCTCTACTTTATTTCTAAAGTTGATCAAGCAACGCTAGAGAAAGAGATTCTGAACGTTTCCGAGATTGCTTCTGCTGTGATTATTACGGTGGATACAGAGTCACTTGCTGAACTATCTCGTCCGATTGCTGAAATTGAAACAGCTAGACAAGAAATTGCTGCTGCTGTTGCAGCTACAGTGGTCACACCTGAGATAATTGCACCTAAAGCGGCTGAACCTGTGAGTAGTGCTGTTAAACCAGCTGCAGGTGGTGCTCCAGTTGCAAGCCGTACAATTCGTGTAGATATTGAGCGTTTAGATACGCTTATGAATTTATTTAGTGAGCTTTTGATTGACCGTGTACGCCTAGAACAGCTAGCCAGTGAAGTAAAGCGCAATGATTTGACGGAAACGGTTGAGCATATGTCGCGCGTTAGCAGCGATTTGCAAAATATCGTTCTGAAACTGCGCATGGTCTCCGTAGATTCTGTATTCAATAGATTCCCACGTATGATTAGAGACTTGGCGAAATCTTTGGATAAGAAAGTAGATCTCGTAATTACTGGCGCTGATACTGAGTTAGATCGTACAGTAATTGATGAAATTGGTGATCCGCTCGTCCATTTATTGCGAAATGCAGTGGATCACGGTATCGAGTCTATTAGCGAGCGTGTTGCAGCTGGTAAGCCAGAGCATGGTACAATTCAACTTCGAGCATTCCATAGTGGTAATCATGTCTTTATTGAAATCGAAGAAGATGGCAAAGGGATTTATCGTGACAGAGTTCTGAAAACAGCCATGAAGAACGGTCTTGTTACTGCAGATCAAGCAGCTAAATTAACTGACCATGAAGTGTATAACCTATTGTTCGCTTCCGGCTTCAGCACAGCTGAGAAAATATCAGATATTTCCGGGCGCGGTGTAGGCCTTGACGTCGTTAAAACGAAGATTCAAATGCTGGGTGGACACGTGCAAGTGGACTCCAAACCAGGCTTTGGCAGCAAGTTCTCTGTTCAATTACCGCTGACACTTTCTATTATTTCGGCTATGTTGGTTCGCCTTGGTAGTGAGAAATATGCGATTCCATTGTCTTCCATTGTGGAAACATCGGCTATTCAGAAGTCGCAAATACGTAACATCCAAGGAAGTAAAATGATTGATTACCGTAAATCAGTTATTCCGTTGGTTTCAGTAAGTACCTTATTCCAAGTTCCTGATTTCAATGAGGATCTAGAGGAAGAAACGGAAATTGTCGTTGTTCGCAAAGGCGATAAGCAAGTAGCTTTGATGGTGGATGAATTTATCGGTCAACAAGAGATCGTTTTAAAAACATTAGGTAAATATTTAACTGGCATTTTTGCAATCTCAGGAGCAACCATTCTTGGAGATGGACAAGTAGCATTAATTATTGATCCTAATGCATTAATTAAGTAAGCAAACCATATTCGATAAGGAGGATTTCAAAATGGGAGAAGAAAAAAAGGTAATTGTCTTCGCACTTGGATCGGAAGAGTATGGTGTTGAGGTTGAGAAGGTAAGAACGATTGAAAGAATGCAACCGATGACCCGTGTACCGAAAGCGCCAGAATTTATTAAAGGTGTTATCAATTTACGTGGTGTTGTTATTCCTATTATTGATCTACGTGCTAGATTCGCACTTGAAGAAGTTGCTAGTACCGATGCTACACGTATCATTATTGTTTCGGCTGCAGAATTTGAAGTTGGCCTAATTGTAGATTCAGCGAATGATGTCATTGATGTAGATACAGATAACATCAATACGCCGCCGGAAGTTGTTGGTGGAATTAAAGCGAAGTACTTAGATGGTATTGCTCGTGTTGGTGAAAATCGTTTGCTTGTACTCCTTAACCTGGAGCAAGTCTTGAATCGTAGTGAAATCCAGCAGCTTGAAAGATTCGAGGAATAGCTTGTGGACGTTTTTAGCCGCTTAGAGGATTTCCAATTAGATGTTCTGAAAGAAGTCGGAAACATTGGCGCGGGTCATGCAGCAACTGCGCTTTCTACTCTGCTGGATAAGCCGATTGATATGCTTGTACCGAAAGTTAGAATGCTGCCATTTGAAGAGATTTGCGATAGTGTAGGCGGCGCAGAGACGGTGGTCTTAGCCATTTTCTTACGAGTTGAAGGGGACGCTCCAGGGAATATGTTCTTCATCCTTGACCTCGATGCTGCTAATAATATGCTTCAAGATCTGATTGGACTATCGATTTCTGATCAAGATGGGTATTCAGAGCTTGAATTATCGGCACTAAATGAAATTGGTAATATCCTTGCTGGATCTTATTTATCATCACTTGCTGATTTCACGAATTTAAATATGCAGCCGACGGTTCCAGCGCTGGCGATCGACATGGCTGGTGCAATTCTAAGCTATGGTTTATTGCAATTTGGTCAGATGGGGGACCAGGCTCTCCTCATTGATACTAAATTTTTGGAAGGGGAGAATGAAGTGCAAGGGCACTTTTTCTTAATCCCTGATCCGGAATCGTTTGGTAAAATCTTTTCGGCATTAGGGGTAGTCTCTCCATGACGCTAGAAAACTTAATTAAAGTAGGTATGGCTGACCTGAATGTTGCTCATCAAACGGGTGTGTTGAAGACAACAGGACTGGGATCGTGTGTAGGTTTGACCCTCTACGACAGCCGAGCGAAAGTAGCAGGAATGGCACATGTGATGCTGCCTTCATCGGATATTGCCCGTGAAGGCTCCTTAAATATTGCCAAATATGCGGATACAGCTATTCCTGAATTAATTTCACGAATGGAAGCGTTAGGCGCTAACACAAATAAATTAGAAGCCAAGCTTGCAGGCGGGGCTCAAATGTTTGCTTTTGCAGGAAATAATGATACGATGAGGATTGGGCCAAGAAATGTAGAATCTTGTAAGGAAATGTTGAATCGATATAAGATTCCTATTCTTGCTGAGGATACCGGTGCTAATTATGGTCGTACGATTGAGTTTTATAGTGAAACGGGTATCTTATTAATACGCAGTGTCCAATTAGGAGTAAAGGAAATGTAATGATGATTGGAACAATTCGAATTAATGTCATCGTAGCTTCGTTGGCTTGTATTTTTACATTTGTTTTATCCATTGGTAATAATGTCTTCCTGTCTACTTGTCTCAAGAGCGGCTACAGCTTCCTGATACTATTCGTGCTAACATTCGGATTTAGATGGGTGTTAGGTCTATTAACTGGATCTGTGTCATTACTGGAAGCATCTTCAGACGTTAACTCCTCATCTAACGTGGGTCAAAAGCTAGATTTAATTACGCCTGATGAGGATGCAGAAACACGGGAAATGATGAAATCGAACATGCCTAACAACCAGAACGCTGCTCTTTCTAATGAAGCGCAATTTTCACCATTGAATCCACCTAAGCTAGTCACCAAGAATAATTTCGACCCTGAACAACTGGCGGGTGCCTTGAGGCGAATGTCTGAAGATTAAGGATGGTGAATCTTAAATCATGATCGATCAAAAGCAAGTCCAACTTGCTAATATGGAGTTATGGAAGCAGTGGAAAGAACAGGGCTTAATTCACGCGCGGCAAACGCTGATTGAGAGTTATTTACCATTGGTTGAGTACGTTTCCGGCCGGATGGCTATTGGACTTCCCAAAAGCGTTTCGAAAGATGACTTATCATCCTTTGGCGTTATGGGTCTGATTGATGCCATTGAGAAGTTTGATTATGCGCGCGGCTTACAGTTCGAAACTTACGCTTCTTGGCGAATTCGTGGTTCTATTATCGATGGCTTACGACAGGGTGATTGGGTACCAAGATCCGTAAGAGAGAAGGCCAAAAAAGTAGAAGAAGCGTATCAGAAACTGGAGCAGCAATATCTTCGATCCGTAACGGATCAGGAGATAAGCACTTTTTTGCAAATTAGTGAGCAAGATTTCCAGCAGATGCTTCAGGATATTTCGATTACGACGATTTGCTCCATCGACGATCCCATTCGGGAGGAAGAATCGGAAACTCGTCTTTCGCTGATCGTCGATGAGAAAGCCAAGAATCCAGAATATCAAGTAAACGAGTTTTATTTGAAAGATTCTTTGGCGAAAGCCATTGATCGGTTAACGGAAAAAGAGAGAACGGTTGTTTCACTATTTTATTTCGAAGAGTTATCTTTAAGCGAAATTGCAGAGGTTATGTGCTTATCTCCATCACGAATTTCACAGCTGCATTCTAAAGCGATTTTAAGACTCAAAGGTGTGCTTGGTCGATTTAAAAATCAACTATTTCAAGATAACTAACTGTAGTAAATATAAGAATTCATATGTTTCACTTAATAACTCGGATTTATTTTATGTTTATCACGCTCATCCATGAGGACGGCGTAACCGTTTATTATGTGTAAGCAGGGAAGGTGGTATGTCCATGAGTGAAGGGAGCATGCCTTTGGATTACTACATTAGTATTACGGTGTCAGATGATAAATTATCTGCTCATTTACTAATTAGTAATACGGACGATACGTTTAAAGTGACCATTGGGCAATTAATGGATCTTGTTCAGAGAAATCGGATTATTCACGGACTAAACCAAGTTGAACTAGCAGCTATTTCGGCTAATCCCAAAGCTTATATCCTTAAGAAGACGTTAATCGCAACAGGAACTAAGCCGGTTGAAGGTCAGAACGGCTATATCAAATTAACATTCGATTTCGATGATAACGACAAAAAACCACTAGAGCTGGAAGACGGCAGGGTCAATTATAAAGAAGTTGTATCCATTCATAATGTGAGAAAAGGGCAACTAATCGGTCAAAGATTTTTGGCAACCGAAGGAATACCTGGACGTGCTGTAACGGGGGAGACCCTGTTTACCAAGGCGGGCAAAGAAGCTAGATTCAAACTCGGCAAGAATGTTGTTACAGATGCTGAGCAAAAAGGGTTATATGCGACAATCGATGGAATGGTTGTTCGTACCGATCGAGATAAAATAAATGTATTCCCTGTTTATGAAGTGAACGGTGACGTCGATTATAATATAGGAAATATTGATTTTATCGGTACCGTTGTTATTCGGGGCAATGTTCTTCCTGGCTTTAAAATTCGCGCAGCCGGAGATATCCGTGTTACTGGCGGAGTCGAGGCTGCGGAACTAGAAGCTGATGGATCCATTGAAATCTCTGCAGGGATAGTTGGGCAGAATAAAGCATTCATTAAAGCCGGTAAGAATGTGAAAAGTTCCTTCATCCAGGATGCTACGATCGAGGCTTCTGGAGATCTTGTCGTTTCACAAAGTATTATGCACTCAACGGTTAGAGCAGGCGTCAGTGTACAATGCGTTGGTGCAAAGGGACTCATTGTTGGAGGTATTGTTCAAGCTGGGGATCGTGTTGTTGCCCGTACCATCGGCAATTCGATGTCTACGACTACGGTTATCGAGGTAGGTGTGCTGCCAGAGCTTCGCAATGAGATGATTCACCTTCGTAATCAGTTAAAGATACTGATGGAAAACTTGGATAAGACGAGTAAAGCGCTTTCTCTTTTAGATCAATTAGCCGCAGCGGGACAATTAAGTCCGGATAGGCTGGCTATGCGAATCAAACTTAATAATACGAAGAAACAAACGATTGACGAACAGCTAGCTATCAAGGATCGTATGTTAGAAATCGAAAAATCGCTTGAGGATTCCGAAAATGCTAAAGTGCAAGTTGCCTCTACCATATATGGTGGTACCAAAATTGTCATTGGGCGGTATACGAAATTCATTAAAGATCCAACAACCCGTATGACATTCCGACTCAGCGAAGGCGATATTACAGTGAGTGCTAATGTGTAAGTGGAGGAGGGAGTAAACGATGAGTTTTAAAGCCATCGATTTACAGTTCGCTGTACACAAGAATGACGAGGCGGGTATCAAACAAAATCAATTGATGCAGAAGCCGCGGCAAGATAGCACCCTTTTAGAAAATCAAGCCATGCAATCAACGGATATTGATCGTCAACGAACAGGAAAACTCGAAGAGAGTCACCGTTCGGATATGAAGGATCAACGTAAAGAGAAGCAGTCACAGATGAGCAAAAGCAAAACCAAAGGGCCGATGGATAGTGCAGTAACGGAACATGATCATCAACCGGAACATCCCTACAAAGGTCATCATATCGATTTTTCCCTATAACTTGCTATAGAAAAAGGTGAACCCCATGGTCATGCAGCCGGTGTTGTATGTCATTCTCCTTGGTCTTGTGATGATTGTTTACGCAAGATTCATTCCAAAGGATCAGACAGCGGCCTCATCCTCTACCGCGACAGTCGTGAAAGAAATCGAAGATACGATTGAAAACTTCGCTGCCGAAATGGATGAACAGAATCAAACGATGCTTAATCTATTCTCAAAAACCAAACAAGACTATGAAGTAGAACTTGCCAAGTTATCAGGTCGGCTTGAAACCTTGGAGAGACAGAAACATGAATTATCACAAGAATTAACTTCTCTGCATGTGACTAAGCACGTATCAGATACTTCAAATGCAGCACTGGAAGTTTCCACTAACTCACATCAATTGGAGACGCAGGTGGCTTACGAAGAGGATGTGATTATTCCTGATCCTATTCCAGAAGAACCCGTTTATGTTGGTCTTAGTATGAAAAGCAGATATGCGGAACTATTCTTACTCCATGACCAAGGAAAAAGTGTTGAGGCAATTGCTAAGAAACTCAATATGAATAAAGGCGAGGTCAGTTTGATCCTGCAGCTGTCAAGACAGGAGGAACGGACACGTGTTTAAAAATAGAGTGTTAGTCACAGGCATTGGAACAGGTATCATTATTGGTGCAATACTCCTACAAGTTATGAATGTTCGGCCTAGCGCACCTAAGACATCAGGCATCGCATTGGAAGAGATGGATCCACAGAAGTTAAAGGAAGAAACCTCGAAGTACTATCAAGTATTTGAAAAAAATGTGAAGATGTATACGCAAGCTGAGCTTGATGCTGCTATTCAGAAGAAAGTCAAAGAGGAAGCGGACAAGCAAGCTACTGCTAAGCCGCAAGATCAAGCTAAAGCGACACCAGCGACAGCTTCTTCGAAGATTGTTATGTATGTCCAACCTAATTTAGATGCAACTACGGTTGCTGATTTGTTGTTTCGCGCTGGGGTCATTGCGGATCGCAAAGCTTTCGTGACTGAATTAGATAAACAAGGTGGAAATACCAAAATTCAAGTGGGTTACCACGAGTTTGATGGCGTTATGAGCATGCCAGCGGTAGTCACTAATTTGATAACTGCTCAATAGTAGGGCCGTTAAAAGGATCTTCTTAACGAGATCTTTTTTTATTTGTGTTATACATTTTTTATCCATTTCAAGGGCAGGATGACAAATAGGATTAAATGTTGCATCGGGTTTTGAGTTGTGGTATATTTATTCACGGTGTTAAAAACTCACGCCTTTCAATTTGCATAATGGTGCTTACTTATGTAGGTTTTATGCAAAGATGCGAGGGGCGGCGGATACCAAATAAACCATTTAGAGGAGGGATTGGGGATGGCAGTTATCTCCATGAAACAGCTTTTAGAAGCTGGCGTACATTTCGGTCACCAAACACGTCGTTGGAACCCGAAAATGGACAAATACATCTTTACTGAAAGAAACGGTATTTACATTATCGATCTACAAAAAACGGTTAAAAAAGTTGAAGAAGCTTACAACTTTGTTAAATCCGTATCTGAAGATAATGGTACTATTCTTTTCGTAGGAACGAAGAAACAAGCACAAGATTCCGTTGCTGAAGAAGCAGAACGTTGTGGCATGTACTTCATCAACCAACGTTGGTTGGGTGGTACATTAACTAACTTCCAAACTATTCAAAAACGTATCGATCGTTTGAAAACTCTTGAAAGATGGGAAGAAGACGGCACTTTCGAAGTTCTTCCTAAGAAAGAAGTTATCATTCTCCGTAAAGAGAAAGATCGTCTTGAGAAGTTCCTAGGCGGAATCAAGAATATGAAAGGTCTGCCAAGTGCACTTTTCATTATTGACCCTCGTAAAGAGCGTATTGCTGTAGCAGAAGCTCGCAAATTGGGTATCCCAATCGTTGGTATCGTTGATACAAACTGCGATCCAGACGAAATTGATTACGTGATTCCAGGTAACGATGACGCGATTCGCGCAGTTAAATTGTTAACAGCGAAAATTGCTGATGCAGTTATCGAAGCACACCAAGGCGAGCAAACAACAGCTTAATCTATAGGAATGTGAAAAGGGTGGTTGGAAGGTGTAACAGCCTGTCACCACCCTTTTTTTAAAGAATAAACTAGTGTTACATATTAACTATAAACATTTAACAGGAGGTTTCTTCTCATGGCAGTTACAGCAGCACAAGTTAAAGAATTACGCGAAAAAACAGGTGCAGGTATGTTAGATTGCAAAAAAGCACTTGAAGAAGCAAATGGCGATATCACAAAAGCGGGCGAACTTCTACGTGAAAAAGGTCTTTCTGCAGCGGCAAACAAAGCTGGACGTATTGCTACAGAAGGTGCAGTAGAATCTTACATCCACGCTGGTGGTAAAGTAGGCGTTCTAGTTGAAATCAACTGTGAAACTGACTTCGTTGGTAAAACAGAGCAATTCAGAACATTCTGTAGAGACATTGCTATGCACATTGCAGCAGCAAACCCATCGTATGTTCGTCGTGAAGAAGTACCAACCGAAGCTTTGGAAAAAGAAAAAGAAATTCTTCGTAACCAAGCTTTGAACGAAGGCAAACCAGAGAAAATCATCGACAAAATGGTTGAAGGCCGTATTGGTAAATACTACGAAGAGTACTGCTTAATGGAGCAAGCATTCATTAAAGATCCAGACAAAACAATCGACCAATTGTTAAATGAGAAAATCGCTGCAATCGGCGAGAACATCTCCATCCGTCGTTTCGTTCGTTTTGGTCTTGGTGAAGGTCTTGAGAAGAAACAAGAAAACTTCGCAGAAGAAGTTATGTCCCAAGTTAAACTATAATAAGTATTCAAAAAAGTTGGAACACTTGGTGTTCCTTCTTTTTTAGCCCTTAAAGAGATTTGGTTATGCATGGAAACGGAGGTCATACAAGTTGGGTCAACCTTTTTATAAACGAATAGTGCTTAAATTAAGCGGCGAAGCTTTAGCCGGACAACAGGGATATGGCATTGATTCCGAAGTGATCACCTCCATTGCTCAGCAAGTGAAAGATGTTGTTGAATTGAATGTTGAGGTTGCTATCGTTGTAGGCGGCGGGAATATTTGGCGCGGCATCGCAGGTAGTGAGAAGGGCATGGATCGGGCAACAGCCGATTACATGGGAATGCTTGCCACAGTCATGAATTCATTGGCTTTGCAGGATGCACTGGAAAATATCGAGGTACCGACACGAGTCCAGTCTTCCATTACCATGCAACAAGTTGCAGAACCGTACATACGCCGTAGAGCGATGCGTCATCTTGAAAAGGGTCGCGTTGTTATTTTTGCCGCTGGGACAGGTAATCCTTACTTCTCCACGGATACGACGGCTGCACTCAGAGCAGCTGAGATTGAGGCAGAGGTTATCCTCATGGCCAAAAACAAAGTGGATGGCGTTTATTCCGCAGATCCATTCAAAGATCCAACCGCGAAGAAGTTCGAAACGTTAACCTATATGGAAGTTATTAGTAACAACCTTGGTGTCATGGACTCCACCGCATCTTCCCTTTGTATGGATAACAACATTCCGTTAGTGGTTTTCAACATTACGGAAAAAGGGAATATCAAACGAGTGGTCCTTGGCGAGAAAATTGGGACTACAGTTAAAGGGAGTGTTTAAAACATGCCGCAATCAGTGAAAAAAAATGCAGAAGATCGTATGGACAAGGCAATCGGAGCTTTAAGAAGAGACTTAACTTCACTTCGTGCAGGACGCGCTACACCATCTCTGTTAGATCGTATTCAAGTCGAATATTACGGGGCGATGACGCCTGTTAATCAGCTTGCCAATTTAACAACACCGGATTCACGTACACTACTCATTCAGCCTTGGGACAAGAGTTCCATGACGTCAATTGAGAAAGCTATTATGAAATCAGACCTTGGCTTAACGCCGTCGAATGATGGGATCGTTATTCGAATTGTGATCCCTGCTTTAACAGAAGAGCGTCGTGCTGATTTGGTGAAAATGACGAAGAAATTTGGCGAAGAAGCCAAAATTGCAATTCGTAATATTCGCCGTGATGCGAATGACGAAATTAAAAAGCTTGAGAAA
This sequence comes from Paenibacillus pectinilyticus, assembly GCF_001700435.1. Taxonomy (GTDB): domain Bacteria; phylum Bacillota; class Bacilli; order Paenibacillales; family NBRC-103111; genus Paenibacillus_E; species Paenibacillus_E pectinilyticus. The sequence continues at coordinate 508,277 of NZ_LYPC01000022.1, read as the reverse complement.
GCAGGTATTTCTGAAGATGAATCCCGTAAACATCAAGAGGATATTCAGAAATTCACTGATAAATTCGTAGCTGAAGTTGAGAAAGTTTTGGCTGCTAAAGAAAAAGAAATCATGGAAGTATAAGATAGATATGCCCCCGGGTATTCGCGGGGGTTTTTCATCTTTCCCTAGTTGGGAGGAACAACTGTGCTCAAGCTATTCAAGATGTGGTTAAGCAAGAAGAGTAAGCCTAGGACTTGGGAAGCACCTGAGATAGAGCTGGACAAAGTCCCAGCACATGTTGCAATTATTATGGATGGTAATGGTCGTTGGGCCAAACAAAGAGGATTACCGCGTGTCGCGGGTCATCACTCAGGCATGAAGAATGTAAAGAAAATTACGATGGCAGCCAATGATATTGGTGTAAAAGTCTTGACGATGTATGCTTTTTCCACGGAGAATTGGAAGAGACCTAAGGACGAAGTTGAATTTCTAATGAAACTTCCTCAAGAGTTTTTCCCATTGGAGATTGAAGAATTAATTCAGAACAACGTGCGTATCCGAATGACCGGTTGGAAAGAAGGGCTACCTGACTACACGCTGAAAGCGATTGAAGGTGCTATCGAACGAACAAAGGATAACACAGGTCTCATTTTGAATTTTGCCTTAAATTATGGTGGACGCAAAGAAATCATTGCAGGTGTTCAAGATATGTTGCAAGATGCACACAACGGTATTTTGAAGCCGGATGAACTGGATGAAGCCAAGTTTTCTTCTTACATGTTAACGTCTGATCTACCAGACCCGGATCTGTTAATTCGAACAAGTGGCGAATTACGGCTGAGTAATTTTTTACTGTGGCAACTAGCTTATTCTGAATTATGGTTTACAGATGCGTACTGGCCTGATTTCACAGAGGACTTATTCATGCAAGCCATTGCTGAGTTTCAACGACGTGCGAGAAGGTATGGTGGCGTTTAACCCTTCATTGTAAGTTGTGATGTCACTGTGCATGAATGGCTTAGAGATAAACGTTGTTCATCTAGGGGGATTCAACTTGAAGCAAAGGATTATCACCGGTGTAATTGCTGGTCTTGTATTTATAACACTCTTAGTACTTGGTGATTTATGGTATGCAGGGCTTATTGTTCTTGTTTCCATCATTGGGTACCGTGAGTATTTACAAATGAATGGTTATATGTCTTATAAACTGACGGCTGCTGTAGGACTCATAGCGCTTTTATGTTTAACAATTCCTTGGGGATTGTTAGGGATATCCTTTCCAATTTCGTTCACTGCGGTTACATGGCTTGCGATGTTCATTGTGCTCTTTATTACCGTAGCCTCCAAGAACAAAATCACGATTGATCAAGTTTCTGTGATCTTACTAGGTGTTATTTATCTTGGTTTTGGATTTAATTATATGATTGAATCCCGTTTAGCGGAAAATGGCTTATTTTGGACGATTATGATATTTGTCTGTATTTGGGCTTCCGATTCTGGCGCGTATTTTGTCGGTTCCAAGATCGGGAAACACCCGTTATGGCCTCAAATCAGTCCGAAAAAGTCTATTGAAGGGGCGCTCGGCGGTGTAGTCATTGCTATGATTATTGCGCTTGGCTTCGCATGGTATGCACCTGATCTTTTAAGTATAGGGAGAGCCTTATTATTAGGTTTTCTTATAGCTGTAGTTGGACAAGTAGGGGATCTGATTCAATCAGCCTATAAACGCGTAAAAGGTATTAAAGACACAGGAACACTACTGCCAGGACATGGCGGTGTGCTCGACCGGATGGATAGTTGGCTCATTGTTTTTCCTTTTATTTATCTGCTCGACTTGATTCCTAACTAATTCTCATCAGCGGGGTGGAAAGTATGAAGAAAATTGCCATCTTGGGTTCGACAGGATCAATTGGGACTCAAACCCTTGATATTGTGAAGCACTCCCCTGACATGTTTCAAGTTGAAGCGATCTCAGCTGGTTACAACCGTGATCGTGTGATCGAACAAGCCCATCAGTTTCAACCAAAGCTAGTGTCGGTTGCGACGAAGGAATTAGCGGACGAGGTTGCAAGTCAAATTCCTTCACATATTAAAGTTCTTTACGGCGAAGAAGGTCTGTTAGAAGTTGCAGCAGCGACAGATGCGGATTTACTTGTAAGTGCATTAGTAGGGAGTCAAGGGTTGAAACCTACCTTAGCCGCGATTGAAGCTGGTAAACATATTGGTCTAGCGAATAAAGAAACATTGGTAAGCGCTGGTCATATTGTTACGGAAGCTGTAGCGCGTAAAGGTGTTGCATTACTGCCTATTGACAGCGAGCACTCAGCAATTTTTCAATGTCTTAATGGTGAAAAGAACGCCCAGATCGCACAGATTACACTTACAGCTTCCGGTGGGTCCTTTCGGGATCGTACGAGAGCTGAGCTTGAGGGAGTAACTGTCGAGCAAGCGCTTCAGCATCCGAATTGGTCGATGGGGGCCAAAATAACGATAGATTCAGCCACGATGGTAAACAAAGGGCTTGAAGTTATTGAGGCGCACTGGCTTTTCGGCTTGTCTTATGAAGATATTCAAGTTGTGATACACCCAGAAAGTGTTATCCATTCTTATATCGAATTTGTTGATCACAGTGTGATCGCTCAGCTAGGAAATCCGGATATGCGGGTGCCTATTCAATATGCATTAACCTATCCAGATCGTTTTCCTACGCCTACATCAAGATTAAATCTTGCCGCTATCGGTAAACTGCATTTCCGCGAGATGGACTACACGCGTTTTCCTTGCTTGCGAATGGCTTTTGAGAGCGGTAAACAAGGCGGAACAACACCAACTGTTTATAATGCGGCTAATGAGATGGCTGTTGCTCGTTTCCTCAAAGGGGAAATTACGTTCCTTCAAATTGAGGATATCATTGCGGCGGTGTTGGACAAGCATGAATCTTATGCGAATCCGCTGATTGATCTTATTCACGAGCAAGACCAGTGGGCAAGAGCTTTCGCATCCTCTATCCGTTTCTAAGTTTAATGAAGAGCAAAGGTCAGATTGCATGGCCCAGCTCTTTTTTTGAATAACCAACAGCAGGCCCAAAAGTAAAGTCTAATTCATTCTCTGAGCTCGTATACTGTCCTGAACGGGCATAGCTTGTATTCAACTGTTCAATAGTGGTAATCTAAGAACTAGAACAGTTGATCTTAAGTAGATGCTTAAAAGGTAGGTTTTTGACTGAAAGCGTCTGGAAATTGCTGCATAGGATAGTTTTCTGTAGAAAACCCGAAGGAGGAAATACGACTTGTCGGCCATTGAAGTTGGGTTAAAAGTTATTTTGTTGTTTTTCGTTCTTGTTACGATTCATGAATGGGGACATTTTTATTTTGCAAAACGTGCAGGTATTTTAGTTCGTGAATTTGCAATTGGTTTTGGTCCCAAAATTTTTTCATATAAAAAAGGGGAAACACGGTATACGTTACGGATTCTGCCTATTGGTGGATTTGTACGAATGGCTGGAGAAGATCCGGAAATCGTCCAAGTGAATCCCGGACAGACAGTTGCCATTAAATTAAATAAACAAAATCAAGTTACATTTTTATATTTAGACCAATTAGACCGTCGTTCCAATGTTATTATTGGCGTTGTGGAACAAATTGATTTAGAGCGAGCTCTGCGCATATCGTTAGATGTCGACGGAGAGAAGGTTACGTATCCAATTGACCCGCAAGCTATGATGGTAACAAAGGGTACAGAAACGCAAATCGCTCCATACGATCGCCAGTTTGGTTCCAAATCAGTAGGGAAACGTGCGATTGCGATCGTCATGGGACCCGTAATGAACTTCATTCTAGCTATTGTTTTGTTCTTCATCGTAGTGATTATGTCAGGTGTGTTCACGAATGTGAAGCTGGATTCTGTTCTTTCTGGTAAAGCTGGAGAGAAGGCTGGTTTGCAAAAAGGTGACATTATCATGTCGATCGATAAGCAGCCCATTGGCGATGATCGCGAGAAAATGGTATCCGCCATTCAATCTTCGGCTGGAAAGCCGATGACATGGGTCATTGATCGTGCTGGTAATCCGATTACACTTCAAGTCACACCTGAAATGGAAGATGGTTCAGGGAAACTTGGCGTTGTTATTAGCGGAGATCGTAGAAGCGCTACCTTTAGTGAAGTCTTTACAGGAACCTATGACCAAGTTGTCGGCACAACAATAGGCATCGTAACTGGCTTGCAGAAACTAGTTATGCTGCAGTTCAAACTTGATGATCTTGGCGGGCCCGTTCGGACTGCCCAAGTATCTGCTCAATTCGCCAAAATGGGACTTAGCTCCTTGATTGCGTGGGCTGCTACATTAAGCTTGTATCTCGGGATATTCAATTTACTGCCGATACCTGCCTTAGATGGAAGCCGATTGCTCTTTATGGGATTGGAAGCACTCCGCGGCAAACCGATTGATCCGAATCGAGAAAGTATGGTTCATTTTGTTGGTTTTGCACTGCTCATGCTTCTCATGGTGGCCGTTACGTACAATGATATTTTACGATTGATTAAGGGTTAGTCCTACTATTCGGGAGGGTTTATGTCAAACGATAAGCAATTTGTTAAAGAGATTACACCGCAAGGGGAAGATTTCTCCCGTTGGTATATAGATGTCATCAAGAAAGCTGATTTAATGAGTTACTCTCCAGTTCGTGGTTGTATCGTATTCAAACCAGACGGCTACGAGATTTGGGAAAACATTCAACGTGAGTTGGATAGTAAATTTAAAGAAACGGGACATCGGAATGCCTATTTCCCATTGTTTATTCCAGAGAGCTTTTTCCAAAAAGAAAAAGAGCATGTGGAAGGCTTTAATCCCGAACTGCCATGGGTGACGGAAGCAGGTGGAGAGAAGCTTGAAGAACGGTTAGCCATTCGTCCAACTTCCGAAACGATGATTGGTCATATGTATTCCGAATGGATTAATTCCTATCGTGATCTTCCACTTCTTATCAATCAATGGGCGAACGTGGTTCGTTGGGAGAAACGGACATTACCTTTCCTTCGCACGACTGAGTTTCTATGGCAAGAAGGACATACCGCACACGAAGATGAGCAGGATGCCCGGCGTGAAACGATGCAAATGCTCGAAGTATATCGTCAATTTGCGGAAGAGTTCCTTGCTATTCCAGTTATCGTAGGTAAAAAGACACCATCTGAGCGGTTTGCTGGTGCGATTGATACATTCTCTATTGAAGCGATGATGAAAGATGGTAAGGCGGTTCAAGCAGGTACCTCTCATTACCTTGGCACTAAGTTTGCAGTAGCTTTCGATATCAAATTCTTAGATCGTGAGAATCAGCACCAATTTGCTCATACGACGTCATGGGGCGTAAGTACAAGACTAATTGGAGCACTAATCATGGTTCATGGAGACGATCGTGGTCTAGTTCTTCCGCCGAAGGTTGCTCCTACGCAAGTAATCATGATCCCGATTGGACCGCCAAAAACACGTGACCAAGTTATTGGACGAGTGGACGAGTTATTCGCAGAATTGAAGAAGGCTGGCGTTCGCGTCAAAGTCGATGATCGTGCGGACCAAAGCCCTGGTTGGAAATTCAACGAGTACGAGATGCGCGGCGTACCAATTCGTGTAGAGCTCGGACCACGTGATATGGAAAATGGCGTAGTTGTTCTTGTTTCTCGTGTAAGTGGCGAGAAGAAAATTGTCCAACAAGCTGACTTCGTACAAGAAGTGCAAAATATGCTTGCTGAGATTCATCAGCAGATGTATGATAAAGCGAAGCAATTCCGTGACGAGCATTACATTGCGGTAGATTCGATCGATGAATTTAAGACGTTCTTGGAAACGAAACGTGGATTTGCCTTGGCTGGCTGGTGCGGATCTGACGCTTGCGAAGCGCAAGTGAAAGAAGAAACAGGAGCTACAAGTCGTAATATCCCGTTCACACCATCTGAAACCAAATCGACTTGTGTGGTATGTGGCGAAGCTGCACAGCATACGGTTGTCTTTGGTAGAAGCTATTAATTAGAAATCAAGGGCATATGGAGGTCTAACTCCATTGCCCTTGGTATGTTTATGGGGAGGCTGTTCATGAGTAATTTGGCTGATAAACGGAATCGCTTTGAGCTTTTGATGCAGCAAGCCGAGATTCCAGCCGATGTTGTACGGTCATATTTTGCAGAAGGTTATATTGATCAAGTAGAAATTAGTCGTAAAAATCGCGATTGGACCTTCTATTTGGTGAAAAATGAGCTTGTGCCTCAGAACATTTACCGTTCATTTTGTAAAATGATTCAGGAAAAATTCGCGCAAATCGCGAAAATTCGGTTTATTTGGAAGTTCGAACAGGTGGAACCTGAGGCGCTAGTTGAGGAATACTGGGGCCTCTTCATGGAGTGGCTGCAACGGGAAGTTCCTTCTGTTAACGGCTGGATGACTAAGGCCAGGTTTGAAGTACAAGGACAATCACTTTCGCTCGTCATGCTGGATGCCATTGGCCTTGAGCTAGCGAAGAAAAAAAATATCGATATGTTTATTCGGAACTTTTTCCATAACTTTTTCCAAACCGAGTTATCTGTGAAGTACGCGATGAGTGATTCAACGGAAATCGTTGCAGAGTATGAGAAATTTGCGAAGCAGCGGGAGCAAGGCGAGAAAACATTTACGCAGGAAATCATGATGTCCATCGACATGGAAGAAGAAGAATCATCCTTGCCGGATGGGGATTTGAAGTTAGTCATGGGTATTGATATCAAAGACGTGCCTACGCCACTGAAAGATATCCAAGAAGAAGAGAAGAAAATTGCCGTTCAGGGAACTGTTTTCGGCTTGGATGTCAAAGAATTAAGAAATGGCAACACGCTATTTACTTTTAACATTACCGATTTCAGTGATTCATTAGCAATGAAAGTATTCGCCAAGACCAAAGACGATGTGAAAATCATGAGTCTGTTGGCCAACGGTACTTGGATTCGAGCTAGAGGTAAAGTCGAGTATGACCGTTTCATGCAAATTCCGGAACTCGTGATGATTCCGAATGATCTATACGAAGTGATGGCACCTAGGGATCGCGTGGACGATGCAGCGGAGAAGCGTGTGGAGTTTCATTTGCACACGAACATGAGCACCATGGATGCCTTAACTTCCGTCGACCAATATGTGAAAATGGCGGCCAAGTGGGGACATAAGGCGATTGCGATTACAGATCACAGCAACATCCAATGTTTCCCAGATGCAGGTAAGGCGGCCAAAAAACATGGGATTAAAGTGATCTATGGCGTTGAAGCGAATGTTGTCAATGATTCCGTGCCAATCGTTATGAATGGACGCGATCTAGATCTGAAGCAAGCGACGTATGTCATTTTTGACGTGGAAACGACGGGGCTATCTGTTACTAACAACCGTATCATCGAGCTTGCCGGTGTCAAAATGCAAGACGGAAAAGAAATCGATCGTTTCGCAACATTTATTAATCCACATGAGAAAATCCCTTACAACATCCAACAATTGACGAATATCAATGATGAGATGGTGAAGGATGCGCCAGATATTGAGGACGAGCTGCCTAAGTTTGTCGAGTTTATTGGCGACAGCGTGCTTGTCGCTCATAATGCGCGATTCGATATGGGCTTTCTTCAAACGAATTTGAAGCGGATGAACCTGCCAGAGGTTACGAATGCTGTGTTAGATACGTTAGAGCTGGCTAGATTTCTATTCCCTTCGATGAAGAATCATCGTCTCAATACCCTTTCCGATAAATTCAAGGTGGGACTCGATAATCATCACCGTGCAATAGATGACTCCATTGCCTTAGGTTATGTCCTCTATCATTTAATTAATGAGGCTAACGATCGACAAATTACGAGCCTTGCGAAGCTCAATGATTATGTAGGTAAAGACTTGTCCAATCAACGTCCTTTTCATTGTTGTATTTATGCCTTAAATCCGGTTGGTAAGAAAAATTTATTTAAACTGATCTCCTTGTCACATACCACGTATCTTCAACGATCTGCGACTATCCCCAAAAGTGTGTTGGTTGAACATAGAGAAGGCTTATTAGTCACTTCTGGTTGTGAAAAAGGAGAGTTCTTTGAGGCTGTTCTTAATAAATCGATTGAAGAAGCGGAGCAAGTGTCAGAGTTCTACGATATTCTTGAAATCCAACCGGTTAGCTATAATATGCATCTCGTAGAGAAGGGGCTAGTGGGCTCTGTCCAAGATCTTGAGGATGCGGTACGTCGTGTTTGTGAAATAGGTTATAAAACTGGCAAGCCAGTCATCGCGACAGGTAATGTTCATTACCTGAATCCACGCGAGAAAGTATGCCGTGATATCACGATCAACGGAATTACTGGTTTTAGCCCGCTGAAAGCGATGAAGAAACCGGATGCGCATTTCCGTACGACCAAAGAGATGTTGGAAGAGTTTAAGTTTTTGGGTGCAGAAAAAGCTGTTGAAGTTGTTATTCGGAGCACAAATGAGCTTGCTGATCGCTTTGAATCCATTGAACTGTTTCCTGATAAGCTATTTACGCCTATTATTGAGGGGGCAGACGAAGAGATTCGAACAACCTGCTATGAAACGGCCAAAGGTATGTATGGCGAAGAGCTTCCTGAAGTTATCATAGCGCGACTTGAAAAAGAGCTAGTTCCGATCATCAAATTCGGATTTTCTGCCAACTACTTGATTTCAGAACGTCTTGTGAAAAAATCCAATGCTGACGGCTACCTCGTTGGTTCTCGGGGATCTGTTGGGTCTTCCGTTGTTGCCATGATGCTAGGCATCTCCGAGGTTAATCCTTTGCCGCCGCATTACATTTGTCTTACTTGCAGGCATAGTGAATGGTTCCTTGATGGTAGTGTGCCAAGTGGTTTCGATTTGCCCAATAAAGTATGTCCTTCCTGTGGCGGAAATTTAAAAGGTGATGGTCATGACATTCCATTTGAAACGTTCCTAGGGTTTAAAGGGGACAAGGTTCCCGATATCGATTTGAACTTTTCTGGCGTCTATCAGCCTGTGGCTCATAATTTCACTAAGGAGATCTTCGGACCGAAGAATGTATTCCGTGCAGGGACCATCGGTACAGTTGCTGAGAAGACCGCGTTCGGATTCGTCAAGAAGTACGAGGAGGAACAAGGCCAGAAGTGGCGCGGAGCGGAGATTGCTCGACTAGCGTCAGGTTGTACGGGGGTAAAGAGAAGTACAGGGCAGCATCCAGGCGGTATTGTCGTTGTGCCAGATTACATTGAGGTCGATGATATTACACCGGTTCAATTTCCTGCCGATGATAAAAATTCGGAATGGATGACAACTCATTTTGACTATCATGCCTTCGATGCGAACTTGCTTAAACTAGATATTCTGGGGCACGACGATCCGACGATGATGAGAATGCTCCAAGATTTGACCGGTATTGATCCAACGACCATCCCTATGAACGATGTGAAAGCCATGAGTATTTTCAATTCAACAGATGCGCTAGGTGTAAGACCGGATCAGATTCGTTCTCCTGTTGCTACGTACGGTGTGCCGGAGATGGGGACTAAATTCGTTCGTCAGATGCTTCAAGAAACGCAACCTTCGTCTTTTGCCGATTTATTGCAAATTTCAGGGTTGTCACATGGAACGGGTGTTTGGCTCGGGAATGCCCAGGAACTTATCAAAAAAGGGATTTGTAACATTAAGACCGTTATTGGCTGTCGGGATGATATCATGCTCTATTTGATTTACAAAGCGGGAATGGATGCAGGTCTGGCTTTTAAAATTACGGAGAGTGTTCGTAAAGGGAAGGGCCTAACCGACGAATGGAAAGACGAGATGAAACGCTGTAATGTGCCCCCATGGTATATCGAATCTTGTGAACGTATTGAATATATGTTTCCAAAAGCACATGCTGCAGCTTACGTTATCTCTGCCGTTCGTACCGCTTACTTCAAGGTGTATCACCCGATCGCTTACTATGCGACCTACTTTAGTGTACGTGCAGCGGACTTTGATCTTGAACTGCTTTGTCAAGGATATGATGCGATTCTCAAACAATTAGTTGAGATTGAAGCGAAAGGTTTCCAGGCGCTGCCTAAAGAGAAAGCCATGGTGTCTATTCTTGAAATGTCGTTAGAAATGACCTCACGCGGATTTAGCTTTAAGCCCATCGATATTTATCGTTCTGATGCGACAAAATTCATCATTGATGGTAATTCGTTGATTCCACCTTTTGCTGCTATGTCAGGGATTGGCGAGAATGCTGCTAAAAATATTGCTGCTGCTAAAGAAGATGGGGATTTCCTCTCGGTTGAAGATTTCCAGAATCGTTCTAAGGCCTCCAAAACCGTGATTGAACTGTTAAATTCCATGGGCTGCTTCCGTGGATTGCCGGAATCTAACCAACTTTCCTTGTTCTAGATCATAGCTGTCAAGTGAAAATGATTAACAAGTTTGCTATTGTAATGCAAAGATTGGTTATGGTATAATTTTTATTGGCAATAATGAGGATATCATCTTGTGATTAAAGAGTGGGGAAACCCACTCTTTACATTTTGATATAGGACTTTTCCGGTTAAGACAAGGGGAAGTCAATTTAGGAGGTACAGGTATCTGTGGCTACACAAGTGCAAATCAAATCCATCATTGAGGACATGCTGAAGGATTTTTTCGAACAAAATGGGTTTGAACTCGTTGATGTTGAATATGTCAAAGAAGGCAGCAATTGGTTCCTTCGCGTCTATGCGGACAAAGAAGGCGGAATTGATATAGATGATTGCGGCCGCATCAGTGAATACTTGAGTGTTCTATTGGATGAGAAAGATCCGATTACTGATGCTTATTTCTTGGAAGTTTCTTCACCTGGGGCAGAACGCCCGCTTAAGAAAACACAAGATTTCTATAAAGCCGTTAACAGTCACGTATTTGTTACCACGTATGAACCGATCGACGGTTCTAAGGAATTTGAGGGATTGTTGCAATCTTATGATGAGGAAGTTCTCGTGATTGAGATTGGTAAAAAGAAAGTCAGCATACCGGTTGCTAAATTAGCTAGTGCACGTCTTGCTATCGTATTTTAGTCAACGTTACTTATTGAAAGGGGGGACTCAGTTCAAATGAACACGGATTTTATCGAAGCGCTGTCGGAAATTGAACGAGAGAAGGGTATCTCCAAGGAGCTACTCATTGATGCTATTGAAGCGGCGATGATTTCAAGTTATAAACGTAATTTCAACACGGCACAGAACGTACGTGTCGATATCAATCGACATACAGGTCTCATCAAAGTCTATGCACGTAAGACTGTAACTGAGGAAGTACTAGACCCAAGATTAGAAATTTCGGTGCACGCTTCACGTGAAATTAACCCGAATTATCAATTGGAAGATATCGTTGAGATTGAAGTGACGCCTCGTGATTTCGGACGTATTGCGGCTCAAACCGCTAAACAGGTTGTAACGCAACGTATCCGCGAAGCTGAGCGTGGCTTAATTTATAATGCTTTTATCGATAAAGAAGAAGATATTGTTACGGGAATACTTCAACGTCAAGACCAACGTAATATTTATGTTGACCTTGGTAAAGTAGAAGCTGTGCTTCCACTTACAGAGCTTATGCCTACGGATAAGTTCAAACAAGGCGATCGCATTAAAGCGTATATTACGAAAGTTGAGAACACAACCAAAGGACCTCAAATTATTCTTTCAAGAACTCATCCGGGATTGCTAAAGCGTTTATTTGAGCTTGAAGTTCCAGAAATTTTTGACGGCGTTGTTGAGATCCGCTCAGTTGCGCGTGAAGCTGGCTTCCGTTCCAAAATTGCAGTTCATTCTCGCAACCCTGAGGTTGATCCTGTTGGATCATGCGTAGGCCCCAAAGGTCTTCGTGTTCAAACGATCGTAACCGAGCTGCGCGGCGAGAAGATTGATATTGTTCGTTGGATGGAGAATGTGGAAGAGTACGTAGCGAATGCGCTAAGTCCTTCTAAAGTGCTTGAAGTCCAAATTCATGAAAATGAAAAGATGGCACGAGTCATTGTTCCTGATTATCAGTTGTCTCTGGCGATTGGTATCAAGGGGCAGAATGCTCGACTGGCTGCCAAATTAACAGGATGGAAAATCGACATCAAGAGTGAAACACAAGCAGAACAAGAATATGGAAGAGTGAAAACTTATTCGGAAGAGATGCATCAAGATTCGATCAGCATCGATTAAGTTTTTGTTAAAATATAAGAATATATAGGTTTCTAACTATATAATGCTTATATTTTCTGATAAACGCTTCTGTTCAAACAGAACGGAGTAGCCGTTTATTTTAGGAACAAGGGGTGATCGGAATGAAGCAGAGAAAAATCCCTCTGAGAAAATGCGTTGCCTGCCAGGAAATGATGCCGAAGAGGGACTTGATCCGCGTCGTCAAAACGCCTGAGGATGACATTCTCATTGATCTCAAGGGGAAGAAGTCCGGGCGCGGTGCCTACCTGTGCGGTAAAGTTTCTTGTTTTAAATTGGCAAAGAAAAGCAAAGCCCTGGATAGAGCTCTGAAGCATGCCGTCGGCGCAGATATTTATGACCAACTGGAACAAGATTTCATTCGTGTGGAAGATGAATTCCTTTCTTCGAAAGAGGAGGAATCGGAAGATGAATCCTAAATTTTATAATCAATTAGGGTTGGCGATGAGGGCTGGGAAACTCGTAACGGGTGATGAAGGTGTTTTCAAAGCAATTCGCGCGGGTGAAGCCAAGCTTGTTATTATGGCGGAAGACGCTTCAGCTAATACACGTAAGAAATTTCAAGATAAATGTCAGTTCTATGGGGTAAAGCTCATGGAAATTGGCTCTAAGTATGAGTTGGGCCGCAGCATTGGGAAAGAAATGCGTGTCACCATAGGTGTATTGGACGGAGGCTTCGCGCAGATGCTGCTGAAGAGTCAAGAAAATCCTGCGGAGGTGAAACATATTGACCAATAAACAAGATAATAAAGACAAGACCCGCGTGTACGAATACGCCAAGCAGCTCAATATGAGCAGCAAAGAGATCATAACCATCCTCAAACGACTTAACATACCTGTTAACAATCATATGAGCGTGATGGAGAATGACGCGGTCAGCAGTGTAGAAAAGTTTTTTAGAGATATTAAAGCAAATGCGGCTGCCAAACGAGCAGCTACGGACGGAGGAAATGTGAGTTCATCTACGACGAATCAGAATCCTGCATCGCAGGCTCCAGCACAAGAGAATAAAGGTGCAGTAACTCCTGCGGCTAAGCCGTCAGCAGTTACGGAACAATCGAGCCCTCAACCAACAACAACGACAACACCAACAAGTGCAGGGACTACACAACAATCGCAACAAGGTCAGTCTACACAAAACACATCAAGCCGTCCACCACAGTCACGTCCAAGTGGGCAAAGCAATTACCAAGGTGGGAATCGTCCTAGCTCACAAGGCGGACAGCGCACGGGGTATCAGGGTTCCAATCCGAACGGTGGACAACGTCCATCCGGTCAAGGCTCTAGCCAAGGCGGACAACGTACGGGTTATCAAGGTTCCAATCCTGGTGGACAACGTCCGGCTGGTCAAGGTTCTAGCCAAGGCGGGCAACGTACAGGTTACCAAGGTTCTAACCCAGGCGGACAACGTCCAGCTGGTGGAAGCTCAGGCGGATACAACAGCTCACGTCCTGCGAGCCAAGGCTATAGCCAAGGTCAAGGACAAGGCGGAGCACCGCGCACGAATAGCAACTATGCGGGTTCCCGTCCAAGTCAAGGTACAAGTGGTCCAGGTGCAAGCAGTGGGCAAGGCGCGAACAGCGGACGCCCGCAATCCAGTCCGAATCGTACTGCTGGTCCTAACCGTCAGAACAAACCTTTTGAGAACCGTAACAATAACCAAAGTGGAAGACCTGTTGTTCAAGAAGCTAAACCACAATTCCATGTGGGTGCTACAGCAGCTGAGTTGGATGACGCAGCAGCTAAAGCTGGCGTAATCACAACGAAGAAATCCAAGCCAACTCCGAAGCGTTTTGACGATAACAGATCTGGCGGCAACCGTGGTCCAGGTGGCAACAACAGAGGTAATCAGCGCGGGAATAATCGTGGACGTTACCAACAGGATATGGTTAAGAAAGAGAAAGTGGATAACACACCTAAGAAGATCATTGTTCGTGGTACGATGACTGTTGGTGAAACAGCGAAATTACTACACAAAGATGCATCTGAAGTCATTAAGAAGCTTCTTTTCCTTGGTACAATGGCAACAATCAACCAAGAGCTTGATTTGGAAACGATCCAATTGATCGCATCTGAGTTTGGTGTTGAAGTTGAAGTTAAAATTAAAGTCGAAGAAGACAACTTCGAAACCTTCGAAGAAATCGATGACGAGGCTGATTTGCTAGAACGTCCACCTGTTGTTACGATCATGGGTCACGTCGATCATGGTAAAACAACGTTACTTGATGCCATTCGTAAAACGAGTGTAACTGAAGGTGAAGCAGGCGGTATCACACAGCATATTGGTGCTTATCAAGTCGAAGTTAATCATAAGAAAATTACTTTCTTGGATACACCAGGTCACGAAGCGTTTACAACAATGCGTGCCCGCGGTGCTCAAGTTACGGATATTACGATTATCGTTGTTGCAGCTGATGATGGTGTAATGCCACAAACCGTAGAAGCGATTAGTCATGCTAAAGCGGCTGGTGTACCGATCATTGTTGCTGTGAACAAGATTGATAAAGAAGGCGCTAATCCTGATCAAATCAAGCAAGCTCTAACTGCTTATGAATTGGTTCCAGAAGAGTGGGGCGGCGATACGATTTTCTGCGAAATTTCCGCAAAACAACGTATTGGACTTGAAAACTTGCTTGAGATGATTCTCTTGGTAGCAGAAGTTCAAGAGTACAAAGCTAACCCTAACAAACGGGCTAGAGCAACTGTTATTGAAGCTGAGTTGGATAAAGGAAGAGGCCCAGTGGCTCGTATTCTAATTCAACATGGTACTTTGAAAGTTGGAGATAGCTTCGTTGCCGGTGTATGCTTCGGTCGTGTTCGTGCGATTGTGAATGACAAAGGTAAACGTTTGAAAGAAGCAGGTCCTTCAACACCAGTTGAAATTACGGGTCTGACAGAAGTGCCGCAAGCTGGGGATCCATTCTTAGCTTATGAAGATGAGCGTAAAGCAAGAGACATCGCTGATCGTCGCGCAATCGCACTTCGTCAATCAGAAATGACAGCTAATTCACGCGTTACGCTGGAAGACCTCTTTAAGCATATTAAAGATGGTGAAGTGAAAGATCTGAATGTCATTATTAAAGGTGACGTTCAAGGCTCTGTAGAAGCACTGAAGAGCTCCCTTGAGAAGATTGAAGTTGAGGGTGTTCGTGTTAAAATCCTTCATAACGGCGTAGGTGCTGTAACGGAATCCGATATTATTTTGGCATCTGCATCAAATGCAATTATCATTGGATTCAACGTTCGTCCTGAGCCTGCAGCGAAAGCGACAGCAGATCAAGAGAAAGTTGATATCCGTCTGCATAACATCATCTATAACGTCATTGAAGAAATCGAGCAAGCGATGAAAGGCATGTTGGATCCAATCTTCAAAGAAGTTGTTCTTGGTCAAGCAGAGGTTCGTAACGTATTCAAAATTACGGGCTCAGGTACGATCGCTGGTTGTTATGTAACTTCAGGTAAAATTGCCCGTAATGCACAAACGCGCTTGATCCGCAGCGGCATTGTTGTTCATGAAGGTAAAATTGATTCCTTGAAACGATTCAAGGATGATCAAAAAGAAGTTGCACAAGGCTACGAGTGTGGTATATCTCTTGAGCGTTATCATGATATTAAAGAGGGCGACATCATTGAAGCCTTTATCATGGAGTCCGTTGAGAGGTGATCATAAATGGCTAGAGTACGTGTAGGACGTGTTGGTGAACAAATTAAGAAAGAGCTTAGCCAAATCATTCAAGGAGAACTGAAAGACCCTCGCATCGGTTTCATGACCGTTACGGGTGTCGAAGTGACGAATGATTTATCCTTAGCTCGCGTGTATCTGAGTGTAATGGGTACGGAAGAGGAGAAGGCGGCGACGCTTAAAGCTCTTTCAGTTGGTTCAGGCTATATCCGCTCTGAATTAGGCAAACGAATTAGGTTGCGTAAGATCCCAGAGCTACAGTTCAAATTTGATGCTTCTATCGACTATGGTAGTCACATTGACCAGTTGTTGTATAAGCTCAATAAGGAAGGAAATACAAACGTATGAACATTGGAATGAACCATGCCACCGAATACTGTCAGCAGCTGGCAGCAGCAGCAACATTTATCGAGCAGCATGATGATTTCCTGGTCGTATCTCACATCCAACCGGATGGAGATGCTGCCAGTTCAACGTATGCAACGGGTTGGATACTAAGTCGACTTGGGAAGTCATTCACGATGATTAATGAGGGCGCTATGCCCTCTAAATTTTCCTTTTTAGAAGGAAGTAAACATATCATTGATTATAGTGAACAGGCGCCTGAGCGACTTTTCCAAACCATCATAAGTGTAGATTGTGCTGATTTCTCCAGAATGGGTAGGATCAGCACTCTTTTTGATGAGCAGGTACAATTACTCAATATCGACCACCATCCAACGAATGATCAATTCGGCACATGCCATTTAATTAAACATGACGCCGCGGCGACTGTTCAAATCCTGTATGATTTAGCGATACATATGAACTTGCAGCCGGATGTGACTTTCGGTGAATGCATTTACACAGGTTTGCTGACAGATACAGGCGGTTTTCGATATTCGAATACAACTTCTGTAGTTATGAAAATCGGGGCTACGATGCTTGAGCTAGGCGTTCAGGGTGCAGACATTGCAGAGCATGTGCTGGAACGAATGACATATGCACAAATTGTCCTTCTCCAAAAGGCGCTTTCTACACTTTCTTTTGCCTATGATCGTAAGTTAGCTTGGTTGGCTGTATCACTTGCAGATTTGGAACTAACAGGTGCGTCAAGTGATGATTTGGATGGACTCGTCAATTATCCTCGGAATGT
The DNA here is from genome assembly GCF_001700435.1 of Paenibacillus pectinilyticus. GTDB lineage: Bacteria > Bacillota > Bacilli > Paenibacillales > NBRC-103111 > Paenibacillus_E > Paenibacillus_E pectinilyticus. The sequence goes on along the minus strand of NZ_LYPC01000022.1, from coordinate 491,271 downwards.
AGAGGGCGTTGAGGTAGGCATGCTCATTAAGGAGAAGGCTGCGGGTGTTATTAAAGTGAGTCTTCGTTCCTCTGGGCTCGTTGATGTTGCGGCTATTGCTCAATCTCTTGGTGGTGGAGGGCATGTCCGCGCATCAGGCTGTACCATTCATGGAACACTTGATGAGGCTATAGCTAGAATGGTGCAGGAAGTAGGGGACAAGCTGCAATGATGCTAGAAGGTATTTTGCCTGTTTGGAAACCAGCGGGCTTTACATCTCATGATGTTGTGGCCAAAGTTAGACGTATATTAGGTATCAAAAGAATTGGTCATACGGGTACGCTTGATCCGCAAGTGACAGGTGTTTTGCCACTTTGCATTGGTCGAGCGACACGAATGGTTGAATACATTCAAGAATTGCCGAAAGAATATGAGGCTGTACTACGAATCGGGCTATCAACGGATACCGAAGATATGACCGGCAGTGTGTTAGAAGAAGTATCGCATGTTTCGCTTATCGAAGATCAAGTGCGTAAAGCACTTCAATCGTTTGTAGGCGACATCGAACAGATTCCTCCCATGTTCTCTGCTGTGAAGGTTGATGGGAAACGGCTGTATGAATTAGCTAGAGAAGGTAAGGAAGTTGAACGCAAAGCACGGAAAGCGACGATCTATGAGCTAGAAATTCTGGCACTTCGATTGGATCTGAAGCATCCTGAGATTCATTTCCGAGCTGTTTGCTCGAAAGGGACTTACATTCGAACATTATGCGTAGATATTGGCAAATCTTTAGGTTATCCTGCTGTGATGGAAAGCTTGATTCGTACTTCGACGGGTAATATCCGCAAGGAGCAATGTTTGACTTTTGAACAGATAGCTCAATTGAAGGAAGAAGGTTTATTGCAGCAGCAGTTGATTCCTATGGATACAGCTATTTCGCACATTCCTTCAGTTACACTTACAGATCAAGAGGCTGTACACGCATTGCAAGGTAAAAAGTTAACTCTAGCTGCGATTCGGGTGGCTCATGCAGATGCTTCACAAACCATATTTCGGGCCTATTCACCTGATGAACGATTTCTTGGTCTGTTTGAATGGAAAAGCACTAGCCACGTCTTGGTCCCGGCCAAAGTATTCCTTTAATCATAACGTCGCGGGACGGGTTGAAATGGGTAGGTGAACGAACTTATATGCATATATTGCCAATATCATATCCGATGGATCTGGACAAGTTAGTCCAATTTGTTGGGAAACAAGTGGTGGCCATTGGTGATTTTGATGGTGTACATTTGGGTCATCAAGAGGTCATTGGACGCGCCTTATCAACCGCTAAACGATTAGGTTTAGAGGCTGCGATCATGACTTTCTCCCCACATCCTAGAGCAGTAATGGGTCAGGATAAATATGTGGAACTTTTGACACCTACGAAGAAGAAGATGGCGTTTTTTGAGAGCATGGGTGTGAATCATACGTACATAGTAACGTTTGACGCCTCCTTGATGCGATTATCTCCAGAACAATTCGTAGATCAAGTGCTAGATCGTCTTGGTGTAGATAGTGTCATTTGTGGATTTGATTTTACCTTTGGTTTTCAAGGTAAAGGTACGCCGGATTCGCTCTGCGAGCTGAGTCACGGTAAATTCTCTGTCGAAGTGGTGAGACCTTTTCATATGAATGGTGAAAAAGTAAGCAGTACGCGTATTCGCGAAGCATTGCAAGATGGAGATTTGGAAACAGCAACTCGCCTTCTTGGACGTCCATACAGTATCAGCGGTATTGTCGTTGATGGTGCGAAGAGAGGCAGAACACTTGGTTTTCCAACAGCAAATCTTCAATTAGACGAGTCTTATGTTCCTCCAATGAATGGCGTTTATGCAGTAAAAGCGACTGTTCGTGGAGAAGTCTACCAAGGTGTAATGAATATCGGTATCAAACCAACGTTCGAAACGGGTGAATTAAAACCATCATTCGAAGCACATTTATTTGAATTTTCTGAGCAAATTTATGGGGAAACGGTGACAGTTGAGCTTATTGCTTTTCTGAGACCTGAGCGTAAATTCTCATCGTTGGATGATTTAGTTGCACAAATCAAGCTCGATGCAGAAGAGGCTAAGCATAAATTGTCTTTAGAGCCTTGATCAAGCATTTACTTCTGCTAGGCAGTTATGATATACTAATTAACGTTGTCATTTGGACGTGATCCTTTGACATGAACCTTAGCTTGGATGGACGTTATCATCGACGATTTCTAGGCTAGCGGGGATACTAAAAGAATTTAGGAGATGAGCAATTATGGCAATAACTCAAGAACGCAAAACGCAACTGATTCAAACTCACAAAGTACATGATACCGACACAGGTTCACCTGAGGTACAAGTAGCAATCCTTACAGAAAACATTGTTAACTTGACAGACCACCTTCGTACACACAAGAAAGATCACCATTCCCGTCGTGGTTTGCTTAAAATGGTTGGACAACGTCGTAAGTTGCTAGCATATGTTAAAAACAAAGATGTAAGCCGTTATAGTGCTTTGATTGCAAAGCTTGGTTTGCGTCGATAGAACCGACAATGAGAAGCAACCTGTTGCTCTTTGCTGGGCTTGATAAAGCTTTGGCGAAGAGCAGCACAAGGTTGCTTTTTCTTGTATTTTTAAAACGGGAAAAGAAGGAAATACTAGACATAACGCAGAAATAGAGGATAACTCCATAGCTAGTCTTTTTTACATACATACGGGGTAGATTCGAATTGGTCTCTGGATCTTTGATTTCTGTACAATGTTTATCAAACACATATTTGAAATTTAAACCATGCCTTAGGAGGATATTATGGAGACAAGGGTACAAATGGAACTTGGCGGTAAGCCGTTCATTCTTGAAACTGGCCGACTAGCCAAACAAGCCAATGCAGCTGTAACTGTACGCTACGGCGATACGGTTGTGCTTAGCACAGTAACGGCTTCCAGCGGACCGAAAGATTTGGATTTCTTTCCGTTAACAGTGAACTATGAAGAAAGATTATATGCGGTTGGTAAAATCCCTGGTGGATTTATCAAGCGTGAAGGACGTCCAAGTGAGAAAGCGATTCTTTCCAGTCGTTTAACCGACCGTCCGATTCGTCCTCTTTTCCCAGAAGGCTTTCGTAATGACGTTCAAATCGTTTCAATTGTCATGAGCGTTGATCAAGATTGCCCGCCAGAAATGGCAGCCATGATCGGTACGTCAGCTGCACTTGCGATTTCCGATGTTCCTTTTAATGGACCTGTTGGTGGCGTAATTGTGGGTCGTGTAGATGGTCAATTCGTAATCAATCCAACTGGCGAAGTTGCTGATAAAAGTGACATTCATCTGACTGTTGCAGGAACGAAAGATGCAATCATGATGGTTGAAGCAGGTGCGAAAGAAGTTTCAGAAGAAGCTGTTCTTGAGGCAATCATGTTTGGTCATGATGAAATCCGTAAAATCGTAGCCCTCATTGAAGAATTGGTTGCTCAAGTTGGCAAACCGAAAATGGAAGTTAAACTCCATGCGGTAGATGCTGAAGTGAATAGCGCGGTACGTGAGTATGCACAAGCTAGACTTGTTGATGCCATCAAGATTCCTGAGAAACATGCTAGACAAGAAGCGATTGATGCTGTGAATGCAGATGCTGTGGAACATTTCACTGCATTGTACGTAGAAACACCAGGTCTTCTTGGCGATGTGAAAGAAACACTGTATGATATCGTTAAAGAAGAAGTGCGCCGCTTGATCACGCATGACAAAGTGCGCCCAGATGGACGTAAACCAGAAGAAATTCGCCCGATTGACTGCGATATCAACTTGTTGCCGCGTACGCATGGTTCAGGCTTGTTCACACGTGGACAAACACAAGCACTTAGCATATGTACATTAGGTGCATTAGGTGATGTTCAAATTTTAGATGGTCTCGATTTAACTGAAACGAAACGTTTCATGCATCATTATAATTTCCCGCCATTTAGCGTTGGGGAAGCAAGACCTTTACGTCCTCCAGGTCGTCGTGAAATCGGACATGGTGCATTAGGGGAGAGAGCTCTTGAGCCGATCATCCCGAATGAAGTAGAGTTCCCGTATACAATTCGTCTCGTTTCTGAAGTATTGGAATCCAATGGTTCAACTTCCCAAGCTAGTATTTGTGCGAGCACGCTTGCTCTTATGGATGCAGGTGTACCGATTAAAGCACCAGTTGCGGGGATTGCAATGGGTCTTATCAAGGACGGTGATCATTTCTCCATCTTGTCTGATATTCAAGGTATGGAAGATCATTTAGGCGATATGGACTTTAAAGTTGCAGGTACTGCAGAAGGTATCACAGCTTTGCAAATGGATATCAAAATTGATGGGATCGACCGCAGCATTCTGCAACAATCGTTGCAACAAGCTAAAGAAGGTCGTTTGCACATTTTGGGCAAAATGGTATCACGTATTTCCACACCTAATAAATCCCTTTCACAATATGCGCCTAAAATCCTTACAATGAACATTAACCCGGACAAAATCCGTGATGTTATTGGAGCAGGCGGTAAGATCATTAACAAAATTATCGAAGAAACTGGCGTAAAAATTGACATCGAACAAGATGGACGAGTATTCATCGCATCTTCGAATCAAGAAATGAACGAAAAAGCTCGTTCCATTATTGAAGGAATCGTTCGTGAAGTCATCGTTGGCGAAACTTACTTAGGTACGGTAAAACGCGTTGAGAAGTTTGGCGCATTCGTTGAAATTTTACCAGGCAAAGAAGGTCTTGTTCATATTTCACAAATTTCTACAGAGCGCGTAGCAAAAGTAGAAGATGTTGTGAATGTAGGCGATCAAATCACGGTTAAAGTGACCGAAATCGATCAACAAGGAAGAGTTAATCTTTCACGCAAAGCAACGTTAACTTCACAAGTTCCGGCACAAAGCTAGTCTTTTGCCAACGTGAAGTCGTTTCATTCATAGTTTAGGATAAAGAGTCAGATCTATCTGTCTCTTTTTTGCTTTTTCATGAGATTTGGACAGGCATGGTTATAATCTTGTCCTAGTGGGCATACAATCAGGAGATGAAGAAAGGGGACCTGTGTATGCTCCACAAAAAATGGCTGTTGCTTGGGAGTTTTTTTGCTATGGTTCTAATAAGTGTGAACGCGATACCTAGTGTAGGAACCTACATTCATAGCGTGAAAAATCAAGATACTCGTTTGGCAGAGGAGCGCGGATGGACGAGTAATGAAATTCGTTCTGTGTTTGCTACTACCTCGGAATCGGCATTATTGGAAACCATCACGAAAGAGGCAGAGAAACGAAGAGTTGCTCCTATTAATGCCAAAGTTGATCCTGTCTGGAAAGCCATTCCTGGCTATAATGGATTAGAAGTGGATATTGAGGAGACGCTGAAGTTAGCGGAGCATCACTTAACGCCTAACAAAATTAATTACGTCATGAAAGAAATAGAGCCAAGCATACAACTTGATGATCTTGGTCCCAACCCCATTTATAAAGGAAATCCGAAGAAACCTATGGTTTCTTTCATGATAAACGTTGCGTGGGGGAATGAGTTTCTCCCGAGTATATTAGATACGCTTCGTAAAGAAAATGTGCATGCTACTTTTTTCTTCGACGGTTCGTGGCTGAAGAAAAATACAGAAATGGCGAAGAGAATCCAAAGTGAGGGTCACGAAATTTCCAACCATGCGTATTCACATAAAGATATGAGAACCGTTTCTCGCAGCAAAGCTGTTGAGGAAATATCCAAAACGGAAGATTTGTTAAAACAGTTAGGCGTGAAAAACACATTATTTGCACCGCCATCGGGTTATTTTAGCCAAGAAACGGTTCAGGTCGCTTCCGAGTTTAAACTGCAAACCGTACTATGGACATTTGATACGATTGATTGGAAAAATCCAGGTGCGAGCCGCATTCTGGAGCGGTTATCAACGAATGTAGAGCCAGGCACCTTAATCCTGATGCATCCTACGGCTTCATCGCGTGATGCGCTTCCAGGAATGATCAGTATGATCAAGAAAAAAGGGCTTACTTTAGGAACCGTTTCGGATACACTTTCTTCGAAACGAATCACGGGACAAGGGCAAATAACGAATTAATGTCTACTTATATGCCGCGAATTTGAGTCGCAGGCACATTTTTGTTAGACTGAGTAAGTATAATGGGAGAATAGGACTTATAGGTGTAACATTTCGAGGAGGAACCTTGGTGATCAAATATCGCTTACATAATGGCTTAAGAGTCGTCATGGAACAAATCCCTACATTCCGATCGGTCACTTTCGGGATTTGGGTGAAAACAGGCTCGCGTAATGAGTCACAAACGGATAACGGGATTTCACATTTCATTGAGCATATGTTGTTCAAAGGAACAGAACGTCATTCGGCAAAGGATATTGCAGAAATATTTGATGGCATTGGCGGAAATGTGAATGCATTCACCTCCAAAGAGTACACCTGCTACTATGCGAAAGTGTTGGATGAGCATTTGCCGTTAGCCATGGATGTGCTTTCGGATATGTTTTTCCATTCGACCTTCGATGAAGGTGAACTGGAGAAAGAGAAGAACGTGATCTATGAAGAGATTTCGATGTACGAAGATACACCTGATGATCTTGTTCATGATTTGTTGGCGAAGGCTTCATACGGGAAGCATTCATTAGGATATACAATTTTAGGTACGCAGGATAATTTGTCCAAAATGAAATCCGATGATCTGCGATCCTATATGAAGCAAAATTATAACACAGAAAACACAGTGCTCAGCATCGCTGGAAACATTGATGATCATGTCAAAGCACTTATCGAAAAGCATTTCGGTGAGTTTGCTCAGACCGGGTTAGAAACGAGCTATGATGCACCAGATTTCATGAGCGAATTGATTTTCCATGCGAAGAAAACGGAACAGAATCATATTTGCTTGTCGTTACCCGGCTTATCGCTTCAAGAAGAAAATTTGTATCCTATGGTATTGCTGAACAATGCCATTGGTGGAGGTATGAGTTCTAGACTATTCCAAGAGATTCGTGAGAAGCGCGGTTTAGCCTATTCGGTTTACTCGTATCACACTTCTCACATTGATAGCGGGATGTTTACGATTTATACAGGAACAGCACCGAAGCAAACAGAAGAAGTTCTCAAAGTGACCATGGAGTTGCTTCATGATATTGTGATTAATGGAATGACAGATAACGAACTGCAGAAGGGGAAAGAGCAGCTGAAAGGCAGTCTTATTCTCAGTTTGGAAAGCACAAGCAGTCGTATGAACCGCTATGGGAAAAATGAATTGATGACGGGTAAGCATTATAGTTTGGATGAAATGATTGAGCGCATTGAAAGCGTTCAGATGGAGCATGTTCGTCAGCTGACGAAAACACTCTTTGCCACACCGTTTGCATTATCAATGGTCGGAAATTCGGATGATGTGATTAACGGCTTCAGGAGGGATCAGCTTGTCTCCCTTTGATTACGAGGTCCAGATTAAACGAATGGAAGGTCAGAAGGATGTCCTCCTTCCTCAGAAGATGTCCGCTGCTGCAAGCGGGTATGATTTACATGCTGCAGTAGATGAACAAGTTATCCTTCAACCAGGCGAGCGTCGGCTGATCCCTACAGGGTTTGCACTTAGTATGCCGCCAGAGTTAGAAGCACAGATTCGCCCAAGAAGCGGGTTGGCTTATAAGCACGGTATCACAACGCTTAATTCCCCGGGAACTATCGATGCGGATTACCGCGGCGAGGTAAAAGTATTACTCATTAATCTTGGGCAGGAGCCCTTTGTTATTGAGCGGAACGAGCGTATTGCGCAGATGGTATTCCAACGTGTGCCGCAAATTCAATTGAATGTTGTCAATGAATTGACCGAAACTGTACGTGGAGCTGGCGGTTTCGGCCATACAGGACGTTAATTTAATAAGAAAGTAAAACCTCTTCTAAGCTCTAAGGAAGAGGTTTTTTCTTGTTTCTGGGGACGCAAAGACGGAAGTCACCCATCCTTAGGCGTACGCATACTATAACGTATCGAAACGGACCGAGGAAGGGGTGTAAGCAAGAATGCTTACTGGGATTTCGGTTGCTATTATGGGGGGAGACGCCCGGCAACTTGAAGTAATACAGAAATTTACTGAGCTAGATGCTACCGTGTTACTACTCGGATTTGACAATCTCGGCAGGCAGTTTAACGGCGTTACGAATGTGAAGCTGGATCCGGCATTGTTTCAACAGGTAGATGCACTCATTTTACCAGTTGTAGGTACGGATGATACGGGACAAGTGGAATCCATTTTTTCGAGTGAAGAATTGATTCTCACTGATGAACACATATCTTCGTTGCCTAAGCATGCCAAAGTGTATACCGGCATGGCAAAGAATTATTTGAAGAAGCTTGTAATGGCTCACGGAATCGAGGTTGTGGAACTATTGGATCGTGATGATATTGCTATTTACAATTCCATTCCAACTGCTGAGGGTGCGCTGATGATGGCCATCCAGAACACCGATATTACCATTCATGGGTCTGTTTGTATGGTGTTAGGTTTTGGTCGAACTGGCTTTACCATGGCCAAAACATTGCAAGGATTAGGGGCAACCGTGAAGGTTGGCGTCAGGAAGCCGGAGCATTTCGCAAGGGCGTGGGAGATGGGTTTTCAGCCTTTTTATACGAAGGATCTGTACCCGGAAGTGGGGAATATTGACTTGCTTTTTAACACAATTCCGACTATGATAGTCACAGCGCAAGTTATTACCAATATCCCACATCGCGCGCTTATTATCGATTTAGCTTCTAAACCTGGCGGAACGGATTTTCGATTTGCCGAGAAAAGAGGCATTAAAGCGATGCTAGCGCCCGGCTTACCTGGAATCGTCGCCCCCAAAACAGCTGGCCGAATTATGGCTAACACGTTGAGTCAGCTGATCGAGGTAGACTTCATAGACAGGAGCGATGTGGAATGAATTGGCAAGGGAAAACAGTCGGTTATGCATTAACCGGATCACACTGTACACTTGAAGAGGTTATGCCTCAAATTAAAAGATTTGTAGACGCGGGAGCAAGGGTCATACCGATCGTTTCAAATACGGTTATGACAACCGATACGCGTTTTGGTAAGTCGGCAGATTGGCAACAAATGCTGAAGGATATTACAGGAAATGAGATTATTTCTAGCATTGTAGATGCTGAACCCCTAGGTCCATCCAAGTTGTTGGATGTGATGGTTATTGCGCCTTGTACGGGTAATACGACTAGTAAACTAGCAAATGCATTGACGGAGAGTCCAGTTCTTATGGCCGCTAAAGCACAAATGAGAAACTTGAGGCCGCTTGTATTGGCGATTTCAACGAATGATGGTTTGGGCTTGAATGCTATGAATATCGCAAAACTGTTAATTACCAAAAATATTTATTTCGTGCCCTATGGTCAGGATGCTCCAGGAGCAAAGCCAAATTCGTTGGTGGCTCGTATGGACTTGATTATGGAAGCCTGTGAAGCTGCGCTTGAAGGTAAACAATTGCAACCGATGATTATTGAGAGATTTCAATATTAAATCATAGATATAATCTTGAAGGGGAGAGACCAGCCCATGTCGAACCAGAAGCTATTCAACGTTGCAGTAGTAGGAGCTACAGGCGCAGTAGGTGAACAAATTATCCGTCTATTAGATCAACGGAATTTCCCCATCAAGGAATTAAAGTTACTTTCATCAGCTCGTTCAGCGGGTGTAAAGCTTCGTTTCAGAGGCGAAGAAGTTGTTGTGCAAGAAGCGACTCCAGACAGCTTTCATGATGTGGATATCGCTTTATTTAGTGCGGGAGGCGATGTGACAAAAGCATTAGCACCGCATGCGGTAAAAGCAGGAGCGATATGTATTGATAACACAAGTGCTTATCGGATGGATCCTGAAACTCCACTCGTTGTACCCGAAGTTAATGTTGACAAAATCAATGAACATAAAGGGATTATCGCGAACCCGAATTGTTCCACGATCCAAATGGTAGCAGCGCTTAAGCCGCTTTACGACCGTTATGGGATTTCCCGTATCATCGTATCTACGTATCAGGCTGTTTCCGGAGCGGGAGCCAAAGCGATTAACGAAATGCTTAGACAATCCAAAGAAGTATTAGAAGGTAACGATGCCAATCCGGATATTTTACCAGTCGGTTCTTTACCCGTGAAGCACCAAATTGCTTTTAATGCGATTCCGCAGATTGATAAATTTCTTGATAATGGATTTACGAATGAAGAAATGAAAATGATTCTTGAAACGAAGAAAATCATGGGTGATGAATCCATTGAAGTTACAGCAACATGTGTTCGTATTCCTGTCGTTTACGGACATTCGGAATCCGTGTATGTGGAATTAAAAGAAGACTTCGATGTTGAAGAAGTGAAAACATTGCTTGCAAATGCACCAGGAATTGTGTTGGTTGACAATCCTTCTGAGCAGCAGTATCCGCTTGCAACAGATGCAGCAGGTAAGCTGGAAACATTTGTAGGCCGTGTACGCCGCGATTTAAGCAATCCAAAAGCACTTAATATGTGGATTGTTTCGGATAACTTGTTGAAAGGTGCGGCATGGAATGCCGTACAAATTGCTGAATATATTGCTATAGAGCAATAATCAGTTACTGCTTAACGATAGCAGTGAAAATGGGGGAAACTCATGCGAATTCTTGTCCAAAAATTTGGAGGTACTTCGCTTTCCACCACACAAGCTAGAGATCACGTTATTGGACACATTCAAGATGCACTAATTCAACATTACAAATTAGTTGTTGTGGTATCTGCGATGGGACGAAAAGGAGATCCCTACGCGACAGACTCGCTCCTAGACCTCGTACGTAAGAACGGGGAGGGACTGCCTGCGCGGGAACTCGATATGTTAATGGGCTGCGGAGAACTCATATCTGCGGTGCTTTTGTGTAGTCTGCTAAACAAAACAGGTATTCGTTCTACGGTTTTGACAGGTGGGCAAGCAGGTCTGATTACGAATGAAAATCACGGCAATGCTCAGATTATCGCGATGAAGCCCAATCGCATTCTTGAACTGTTAGAGCAAGATCAGGTTGTCATTGTGACCGGTTTTCAAGGTAAAACGAGTCAAGATGAATTAACAACACTGGGCCGCGGCGGAAGTGATACTTCTGCAACAGCGCTAGGTGCTGCACTTAAGGCAGAAATCGTTGATATATTTACGGATGTCGATGGCATTTTGACAGCGGATCCAAGAATCGTTGAAGACGCGAAACCTTTACAACGGGTTAGTTTTACAGAGATTTGCAACATGGCTCATAATGGCGCGAAGGTCATTCATCCGCGTGCAGTTGAAGTTGCGATGCAAGCGAATATTCCGATCCGTGTACGGTCTACCTTCACCAAAGACGAAGGGACGCTGGTAACGGCTTCGGATAATGTGTCTTCGGAAATTAACCATGTTAAGGATCGATTTGTTACAGGGATTGCTCATTTCACGAACATTACACAGATCCAGGTGGCAGCTGTTGATGGCGAATTTGATCTTCAACTTCGCGTATTCAAAACAATGGCGCAACATCAGATTAGTGTTGATTTTATTAACGTTAATCCATCAGGTGTCGTTTATACGGTATTCGATCATGAGGCAGAGCGTGCAGTTCACTTACTGAAGGCACAAGGCTATGAGCCTAAGTTTACAAGCGGCTGTGCGAAGGTATCCGTCATTGGTGGAGGCATGAATGGTGTGCCTGGTATTATGGCACATATTGTTGAAGCTTTGACCGTGGAAGACATTCGTATCTTACAATCTGCGGATTCGAATACGACGATCTGGGTACTCGTTCAAGGTGTAGATATGATCAAATCCGTTAGAGCCCTTCATCGAAAATTTAATTTATATAAATAAATAGGTAGAAGTAAGGAGGCGTACCCGTGAGTTTTGGGAGAGTAGTCACAGCAATGGTTACTCCGTTTGACGAGCAATTGCAAGTCAAGTGGGAGCAAGTAGAACCGCTTATTAATTATTTAATTGAAGAACAACATTCAGATAGCCTTGTGATTTGTGGGACGACTGGGGAGTCACCGACACTTTCGGAAGAAGAGAAGCTAAAGCTTATTGATCTTTCGGTTCGTGTTGCGGCTGGTCGTTGCAAAATTATTGCAGGGACAGGAAGTAACGATACGGCACATACGATTGCTTTCTCACGTAAAGTTGAGCAACTTGGTGTTGATGCTTTACTTCTAGTTGCACCCTATTACAATCGTCCGTCGCAAGAAGGGCTGTACCAGCACTTTAAAGCGATTGCTGAGGCTGTTGAAGCGCCTGTCATGCTTTATAATGTTCCTGGGCGTACTGGCGTCAATTTGGATGCGGACACGACAATTCGTCTTTCCCAAATTCCGAATATCGTAGCAACCAAAGATTGCTCGAACACGGATCAAATGACTCGTATTCTTACGCATGCTGCTCCAAATTTCCTCGTTTATAGTGGAGATGACAGCAGCACTTTACCTGCATTAGCGATTGGGTGCCAAGGTATTGTCAGCGTTGCTAGTCATGTGATTGGAAAAGAAATGCAATCTATGATAAAGTATTACTTAGAAGGCAACATTCAGCAAGCTGCGGAGCTTCATCGTAAGCTTCATCCTGTGTTCACAGGTATCTTTTGTGCACCGAGCCCAGCACCTATTAAGTATGCTCTAGCACTTAAAGGTATTGAAACAGGTGGCGTTCGACTTCCGTTAGTTCCTGTATCCGAGCAAGAAGGTCAATTCATTCAATCACTTTTTGTATGATCCTGCCTAATGAATCGGTGCTTCCGGCATCGGTTTTCTTTTTTTGGGAAATCTAAACGTATTCAGTATTAACTTGTATTTGCTGTTTTTTTTCATGTATAATGGTTGCAAGTGACTAGTTCGGTTTTTTCATTTAAAATTCGTCGTCCAATCTATGAAGGAGGTATATTCTTGTCCAAAAAAAATATTGATAAACTTTTGATCTTCGCTCTTGGCGGCGTGGGCGAAATCGGAAAAAATATGTATTGCGTTCAGTATGCAAACGATATTATTGTCATTGACAGTGGTTTGAAATTTCCAGAGGAGGACATGCTCGGAATTGACATTGTCATCCCCGATATTGGGTACTTAACGGAGAATCGGGATAAAGTACGCGGCATTATCATCACCCACGGCCATGAGGATCACATCGGTGGCTTACCTTACGTGCTGAAGCACCTTAATGTTCCCCTCTATGCTACGAAGCTAACGATGGGACTTATCGAAGCTAAGTTGAAGGAAGCAAACCTGCTCGGCACTACGAACCGAATTGTTATCAATTCGGAATCCGTTCTTCCTTTGGGCGTTCTTACAGCAACATTCTTCAAAACGAATCACAGTATCCCAGATTCTGTGGGAGTCGCTCTTGATACACCAGAAGGTGTTGTTGTTCATACCGGTGACTTTAAGTTCGACCAAACACCAGTTAATGAACAATACGCTGACTTGCATCGTATGGCTGAGATCGGAAAGAAAGGCGTTCTTGCCTTGCTTTCAGACAGTACGAATGCTGAACGTCCTGGCTACACAGGCTCTGAGCGTGGTGTAGGTATTGAGATTGAAGAAGTTTTCCGTAAAGCGAAACAAAGAGTTGTCATTGCGACATTTGCATCCAATATCCACCGGGTTCAACAGGTGTTTGATGCAGCTGCAGCAACGAATCGTAAAGTAACCGTTATCGGACGCAGCATGGTAAATGTGGTTTCGATTGCAAGCGAGTTAGGGTACCTGCATATTCCAGACGGCATGTTGATTGAGCCAGAGGAAGTTAATAAACTTGCAGCCGACCGTGTTGTAATCCTTTCCACAGGTAGTCAAGGCGAACCGATGTCAGCTCTTACGAGAATGGCGCGTTCAACTCATCGTAAAATTGATATTTTACCGGGTGATACAGTCATTATTGCGGCAACTCCAATTCCAGGAAATGAACGTTACGTAGGCAGAACAGTCGATGAATTGTTCCGAATTGGCGCTAACGTGATCTACGGACCAGGTTCTGTGACTGGCGTTCACGTTTCAGGACATGGTAGTCAGGAAGAATTGAAGCTTATGCTTAACCTGATGAAGCCTAAATATTTTATTCCAATTCATGGCGAATATCGCATGCTGCGTCAACATGCCATTCTTGCCGAGTCTGTCGGCATTCCTAAAGAAGATATTTTTATGTGCGATATTGGTGACACGGTTGAAATTCAAAATGGTGCTGCACGCAAAGGATCGAAAGTTCAAAGCGGCAACATCCTGATTGATGGACTAGGTGTTGGGGATGTAGGCAATATTGTATTGCGTGATCGTAAATTGCTGTCGCAAGATGGAATTCTAGTTGTCGTGGTTACGCTAAGTAAACAAGATGGCAAAATTTTGTCCGGACCCGATATTATTTCACGCGGATTTGTTTATGTTCGTGAATCCGAAGGACTTCTTGAAGAAGCCAACCGTATTGTAACTAATACGTTAACTAAACTTATGAATGAAAATGTAAATGAATGGGCATCTTTAAAAACAAATGTGAAAGATGTTCTCGGACGCTTTTTATATGAACAAACCAGAAGAAGACCAATGATTCTTCCTATCATTATGGAAGTTTAGGTACTCGAACAAGTCACTTGAGCCTATGCAAATAGTAAAGCTCTCTCCAATCGGAGGGAGCTTTTTCTTGTTGTCTTGATCGAATAATGCATGAAAGGATACAAGTTTATTCATACTATGGGAGATATTGAACAGCTTGATCTTGCAGCAACATTCGAAAGGGGATTTCTTAGTGGCAGCTGAACCAGGCACGAAAGAACAAGAACAGGAAGCAGGAGCGGAAGAAAGCAAGAAGAATGCCGTTCTCGAAAATATTCAGCAATTAGGGCAAACAAATACGGTTTCGGGTGAGTCCAATATTTTCTGTCTCACGATTATCGGCCAGATAGAAGGTCATATTGTTCTACCTCCTCAGAATAAAACAACCAAATATGAACACCTCATTCCACAGCTTGTGGCGGCGGAGCAGAACTCTAAAATTGAAGGTGTCATGATTATTTTGAACACGGTTGGTGGTGATGTTGAAGCGGGTCTTGCTATTGCAGAAATGGTTGCAACTTTATCCAAACCAACGATTGCGTTAGTATTAGGAGGAGGTCATAGTATCGGTGTTCCGATTGCTGTTTCTGCGGATTATTCCATCATTGCAGAAACAGCAACGATGACCATACATCCGATCCGTATGAATGGTTTGGTCATTGGTGTGCCACAAACATTTGAATACCTGGATAAAATGCAAGAACGTGTTGTCCGATTCGTAACGAAGCACTCGAATGTGACAGAGGAGAAATTTAAAGAGCTCATGTTTAAAACAGGTGAGCTAACGCGAGATATCGGTACAACGGTTATTGGCATCGATGCCGTAAAATATGGGTTAATTAATCAGGTAGGTGGAATCGGAGATGCTATTCGGGAACTCAATGCCCGAATTGATGCAAAAAAAGCAACACTTAGTGGAGGGCTTGTCCAATGACCCATTATTCGGTGATTCCGATGGAAGTCATATTTGATGGATATGAGAAGTTTGCTCCTGAATATCAGGATATCGAACAAAATGGGTTCATGATGCAAATCGAACCATTAAGCGGGTTTCAAGCACGTATCGTAAGACTGTACAGCTGTAATCCCCAAGATTATTTGAATGAACAGTATGCACCAGGAACAATAATTTCTTATCGTCCGCAGATAGAGACGTTTTCGGTAAGGTAAGCCCGTGTTCCCATATCATCCCTCAAGTCAAATATGGTATAATGTGGACTTGGGGGTGACAATCTTGGCGAAACGCAGGAAAAAGACAAAGGCTGTAAAAACCAGCTTACTATTCGAGTTATATGGAATCCTCATCTTGATTTTCTCAATCATTGCTCTTGCCCATCAAGGACATGTGGGAAACTCTTTGGTTTATTTGTTTCGCTTTTTTGTTGGAACGTGGTATTCCATCATACCTCTTATCTTTATTTATGTGGCTCTTTATGCCATGATCAAACGGGCTTGGCCACCAATGATAACTCCCAAGAAAGCGGGAATACTGTTATTCATTTTTGGCCTATTGATAAAGAATCATATTGATTTATTTGCTCAGCTCTATCCTAACAACGACTTTTCTTCTAGCAAAGTCATTTCATCAACATGGACTGCCATGTTGGACGGTTTGCACCCAACAGAAGCTGGTAAAGCTTCCTTGGAGCATGGAATCGGTGGAGGTATGATAGGGGCTTTCTTGTACAGCATACTCTATTTCCTATTCGATTATCTTGGAGCTAGATTAATTCAATATATGCTGTTTGTTATGGGGTTTATTCTTGCAACCGGTGTCTCTTATGTGGATCTAGGAAATATCATCAAAGGGCGTTTCAGCAATGTTGGTCAAACATTTAAAGACCGAATGAAAGAATGGTTACAGGACAGGGAAGTGCGTCAGCCGCAAGCTGCAGCGGCAGGAAGCAGCACCGCCGCTCCGAAGGTGAAAAAGCCTGCCTATATTCCCGTCGATGATGAATTTGATGAAGAAGTATTCCAACCCGTCAAACGGGCAAAGAAAACGCCTTTGTTTATGGAATTACTCCGTCCCATTAAGGAAGGGCGGAAGAAGTCCTCAACGTCAGAACAAGATGTGATGGAAGATAATCTAACTGACTCAGGAGCCGATGAAATCCCAGAGGAAGTTGTATACACGAATCATACACGTCAAACAGAAGAGCCTATACATAGTACAGGTGATCAACCTGGTGCACCTATTATTCGTGATTTTCAGGAGCAGGTTATTCAGGAAGCGCAGCAAACGGTTAGACCGAATGGTGCAAATACAATACCAGTATCAGCACCATCTACTCCAGTTGCTCCTGCAGGTGTGGAGCTCGATCCCAATGAACCAGTCACAGTAGAGTTTCAAGTAGATACGCCGGTGATTGTTTCACGTCCCTATGAAATACCATCGCTTGATTTATTGGCAAGACCAGCTTTAGGTAAAGGAAGCGAGATGGCTGATTATAAGGCCAATGCCAGGAAGTTAGAAGCCACGCTAGAAAGCTTTGGAGTTCGTGCCAAAGTTCTTGAGGTCGTAAGGGGACCCGCAGTTACTCGTTATGAAATTCAACCCGATGTAGGGGTGAAAGTCAGTAGAATTGTTTCGTTAACGGATGATATTGCCTTGGCACTTGCAGCGAAGGACATTCGGATGGAAGCCCCCATACCTGGTAAATCAGCAATAGGTATTGAAGTGCCGAACTTGGAAGTATCCATTGTTACCATGCGAGAAGTTATGGAAACGTCAGCATTTCAGGAGTCCAGTTCTCGATTGTCTGTCGTTCTAGGACGAGACATTTCAGGACAACCGATTGTTGGTAATCTTGCAAGAATGCCCCATTTACTTGTTGCAGGTGCAACTGGTTCGGGTAAATCCGTTTGTATTAACGGAATTATTACGAGCATTTTATACAAAGCCAAGCCTAATGAAGTGAAATTTTTGATGATTGACCCTAAAATGGTCGAATTGAATGTCTACAATGGAATTCCACATCTATTAGCACCTGTTGTAACGGATCCTCGGCGCGCATCCCTAGCACTTAAGAAAATCGTTGTTGAGATGGAGAAACGCTATGAGTTGTTCTCTAAGAGCGGCACACGGAATATTGAGGGCTATAATGCTTTGCTTACAGAGAGTGGCACATCGGCGCCATTACCTTATTATGTGATTATTGTAGATGAGTTAGCTGATCTCATGATGGTCGCAGCGAATGACGTGGAAGATTCGATC
Source organism: Paenibacillus pectinilyticus (assembly GCF_001700435.1). Taxonomy (GTDB): domain Bacteria; phylum Bacillota; class Bacilli; order Paenibacillales; family NBRC-103111; genus Paenibacillus_E; species Paenibacillus_E pectinilyticus. The sequence continues at coordinate 473,476 of NZ_LYPC01000022.1, read as the reverse complement.
TGTCGTCTTGCTCAGATGGCTCGTGCTGCAGGGATTCACTTAATTATTGCTACACAGCGTCCATCGGTTGATGTTATCACGGGTGTCATCAAAGCGAATATTCCATCTCGGATTGCATTTGGCGTTTCCTCTCAAGTGGATTCGCGTACAATTTTGGACATGGTAGGCGCAGAGAAGTTACTCGGCCGTGGGGATATGCTTTACTTGCCCGTAGGCGCATCCAAGCCAGTTCGTGTTCAAGGTGCTTTCCTGTCCGATGGAGAGGTAGAACAGGTCGTTGGCTTCGTTCGTACACAAGAGCAAGCGAACTATCGCGAAGAACTGGTACCGCAAGTTGAAGAAATGCCAGAGCAGCAGAATGAATTTGAGGACGAGCTGTATGACCAGGCTGTTCAAATTGTTTTGGAAGCGAAGCAAGCGTCCGTTTCTCTGCTACAGCGGCGTATGCGAGTAGGTTACACGCGTGCAGCCAGACTTGTTGATGCCATGGAAGCCAAAGGGGTAGTAGGCCCTTATGAAGGTAGTAAACCACGTGAAGTATTGCTCTCACTTGAACAGTATCATCATAATCGGATTAGCTCATAATCCAAACCACTCAAACACTCTCCTCCCGAGAGTGTTTTTATTTGCATAATCATCGACCTGCTTTCTCATAATAAGCAAGAAAAGGCTGTAATTTGAAAAGTGAGGTTGAGAAGGGGAATGAATAAACGATTAATTGTCATTACATTTTGCATTGTTTTTGTCTTGGTTGTTTCTTTTCAATTAAAAGGAAAGTTTAATCAACCGGCAGAAGAAACATTTAGTAAAAATGAAGTGCGTTATGGTGCTACGGGTTCAGATGTAAATGAGCTTCAGGGCAGATTGAAATTCCTTGGCTTTTATAGTGGAAGCATTGACGGCGATTATGGGTATCAAACGTTGACAGCAGTGAAGCGATTCCAAGGTGAATTTGGTATGAAAGTAGATGGGATTGTCGGACCGAAGACTAAATTGAAGCTCTGGGAAGCTACAAAAAGCTGGGCGCCATCCGCACCATCAACGGCATCCAAAAATCAAGGCAGCGGCTCAAACCAAGCTACAGAAGGCGCGGATCAAAAACCGGCGAATTTGACGCCTTCCAATAATCTAGGATATTCCGAGCAAGATATTAATTTGATGGCCAATGCGGTGAATGGAGAGGCTCGTGGTGAGCCTTATGTGGGACAGGTTGCGGTAGCCGCGGTTATTTTGAACAGAGTAAAATCTCCAAGTTTCCCGAATACCATTTCCGGTGTTATCTTTCAGCCAGGCGCTTTCACAGCCGTAGCCGATGGTCAGATATGGTTGACGCCGAATGAATCTTCAAAAAAAGCAGTGAAAGATGCTTTAAATGGCTGGGACCCTACAGGGGGATGTATTTATTACTTTAACCCAGCAACAGCAACGTCGAAATGGATTTGGACGCGACAACAAGTTAAAAATATTGGGAAGCACATTTTCTGTATTTAATTTAACGGTGGACAAGGAGAAGGAACCAGCTTTGGTTGCTTCTCCTCTTCGTATAGGAATATAATGGATATAGAACACGGATATAGAAAGGAGACCGACCTGTGAAGCCTAATCAATTTGAGCGTAGTACGTGGAAGCATATTCGCATGCATGTTATGCCGACAGACCGTTTCAAAACATTTGCTATTTCCGTTTACATAGGCCGTCAATTAGATGAGGAGACGGTCACGAGTACCGCACTTACACCTTTTATCCTACGTAGAGGTACTGAATTGCGTCCAGAAACGAAGCAATTTAGAGAGTATCTAGATGATTTGTATGGCGCTGGCTTCGGTTTTGATATTTATAAAAGAGGCGATTATCAAATCGTTCAGTTACGAATGGACATTATCAATGATCGCTTTGTGAAATCGGCCGATTCTTTACTAAAGCAGGGGCTTGAATTTGTGGGGGAAACGTTAACGCGTCCCGCGCTCGAAGATCAACATTTTCGTACAAAATACGTAGATGCTGAGAAGATCACACTCCGTAAGCGCATTGAATCCGTTATTAACGATAAAATCAGGTATGCGGCTGAGCGTTGTATGGAGGAAATGTGCAAAGATGAACCATATCGACTCCATCCGTTAGGTAAAATAGAAGATCTCGACGGTATCAATACGAAGGAACTGTACGAACAATATAGAAACTGGCTTCAAACCTCACCAATGGATATATATGTCGTAGGTAACACTACACTTAGCGAAGTGGAGGAGATAGTGAAGTCGTCATTCGCGATCGACCGGAGTGCAGATGCTAGTTATGTAACCTCCGAACCACGTGGCGTTACTGGTGATGTAAAAACAATCGTAGAACGATTGGATGTGAACCAAGGCAAACTGAATATGGGGCTGCGTACGAATATTTCGTATAGTGATGAACAGTATCCAGTTGCCCTTATGTATAATGGTGTGCTGGGCGGTTATCCGCATTCCAAATTGTTTACCAATGTGCGCGAGAAGGCTAGTCTGGCGTATTATGCTTCATCCCGTTTTGATGGTCATAAGGGTATCCTTACGATTCAGTCTGGCATTGAGATGGCTAATTATGAAAAAGCTGTTGATATTATTCGAAAACAACTAACCGCGATGGAGCAAGGTGAGATCAGTGAGGTCGAGTGGAGCCAAACACGTGCTATGATTTCTAATCAATTAAGAGAAATCCAAGACTCAGCGTTTGAGCTGATCTCATTCGATTTCAATGCCATACTTTCCGGTAAAGAACGGACGGTTTCTGGTTTGATTACAGCCGTAGAGCAAGTGGATATACCAGCTATCGCGGCAGCAGCCAAACGCGTTCAATTGGACACGATATACTTTTTACGGGATCAAAAGGGGGAGTAGACCATGCAGCGTATACCATATCCACATCTCGGTGAAACCATTTATCATGAAACGCTTGATAATGGGCTGCATGTGTTTGTGTTACCCAAAGAAGGCTTTCAAAAGACGTACGCGACTTTTACAACGCAATATGGGTCTATCGACAATTTTTTTCAGGTTCAAGGGAAAGAAGCTGTTCGGGTCCCAGATGGGATTGCTCACTTCTTAGAGCATAAAATGTTCGAAGAACCAGAAGGAGACATTTTTGCGACGTTTGCGACAAACGGGGCGTCGGCTAATGCTTTTACAAGCTTTGATCGGACGGCTTACTTATTCTCATCGACAGATCGTTATCTTGAAAATTTAACGACATTAATTAATTTCGTTCAAAATCCCTATTTTACAGACGAAAATGTTGAAAAGGAAAAAGGGATTATTGGGCAAGAGATTAAAATGTACGAGGATAATGCGGACTGGAGAAGCTATTACGGTTTAATTGAGTCCTTGTATGCGAAACATCCGATTCACATTGATATCGCAGGAACTGTGGCATCTATTGCTGAAATTACGAAGGAATCGCTCTACGAGTGCTATAACACGTTCTATCATCCTAGCAACATGAGTTTATTCGTCGTAGGTGGCGTGGACCCGCAAGAAGTTATTACATTGGTCAAGGACAATCAAGCTGCCAAAACGTTTCCGCCTCAAGGTGATATCAAACGTTTCTTTCCAGAGGAGCCTGCAGATGTCAAAGAAGCGCGTAGACTTATTATACTGCCCGTTTCATTACCAAAATGTTTGATGGGATTTAAGGAAGAAGCTCCGTCCGTAACAGGGAAACCGCTATTAGTCAGAGAATTAACAACGAAGTTAATGTTAGATGTGTTATTTAGCTCCAGTTCGGAGATTTATCAAACACTGTATGATGATCAGCTGATTTCTGATAATTTCGGACATGAATACAACTGTAGTGATGGTTATGCTTTTTCCATCGTTGGTGGAGATACGAAGGATCCGGAACAGCTTATTGCCAGAATTCGTGAAGAGGTTGAAAAAAGGAAAGAAGCGGGACTTGATGAGGTCACGTTCGAACGTAGTCGGAAGAAGAAGATCGGTAGCTTCCTCCGCATGATGAATTCACCTGAATCGATCGCGAACGAGTATACGAAATACCGATTTAAAGGGATAGATTTGTTCGATATTTTGCCGGTGTATGAGCAAATTACGCTAGATGATGTGAACCGTCGTTTCCGCGACCATTTTGATTGGAGCAAGCTTGCTGTTTCCATTGTACAGAGTCGTGAGCCATCGTGACCTTCGTGAAACCTTTTAGCGAACAAACTGTGCTCGTAACGGGTGCAAGCAGAGGAATTGGCGCTGCAATTGCGCTTCGTTTCGCCGCGGTTGGCATGCAGATCGTGATTCATTATCGTGAATCCCACGAAGCTGCAAATGAAATTGCTAGAGCCTGCATGAAACAGGGGGCCAAAGTGTTCACGGTGTCTGCGGATATTCAATCACGCGAACACATTCTTAAAATGAGGGATAAGCTGGAGCAAATGAATATGCTGCCCGATATCGTCGTCAACAATGCAGGTATCTCCCATTATGGGATGCTTGCTGATGTGACGGAAGAGGATTGGGATCGTGTCATGGATGTGAATTTGAAGGGTTCTTTTCTATGCACGCAAGCCTTCATGGCACCAATGATAAAGCAAAAGTATGGACGTATTATCAATGTTTCCTCGATCTGGGGGATCTCAGGAGCTTCATGTGAAGTTTTATACTCCACGGCCAAAGGCGGTCTAAATGCGTTTACCAAAGCTTTGGCCAAGGAACTTGCTCCTTCTGGTGTCACGGTGAATGCCGTGGCGCCTGGGGCTGTTCATACCGATATGATGGCTGGCTTTCAGCCAGATGAGATCGCTGCGCTTGAGAATGAAATCCCGGTTGGCCGGCTTGCCTCACCCAATGAGGTGGCTTCATTAGTTTATTTTCTGGCATTGCCTGAATCTAGCTATATAACCGGGCAAATCATTTCCCCTAATGGGGGATGGCACACGTAATACGTACAGTCAGTGGAAAAGAAGCCCACGCATAATCCTTTTCTGAGAAGAGCATATTACGTATGTAATGACCATTTCTCATAACTCAAAGGAGGCTTCTTACTATGGCTACTGTACTTAAAGTGTTCGACAAATGGAAAGAGTTTTTGGCTGAACGCGTGAGTCAGGCTGGACATGCAGGGATGAGCGAGGAGACGATCTCGAAGCTCGCTTTTCAAATTGGGGAGTTTTTGTCAGACAAGGTGGATCCTCAAAACGAACAAGAACGAGTTCTCAAAGAGTTGTGGGATGCAGGGGATGAGCAAGAGAAGCATACACTCGCCCGTCTCATGGTAAAATTAGTAGACAAAGGCTAATAACCGTTTTACAATTCAATAAGATAAATTGTGAGAGCCTCCTCTTTCGGAGGCTTTTGCATGCTTTTTAAGCTAGAAAGGAATTATACCTTCATGAATAAGAAATATGTGTTAGTTATTCTAAGTTTGTTTATTTGTTTACTTGCGGGGTGCGGTAATCGCGGTATTCCAGTAATTAATCAGGACATGCTCAATCAGAAAATCTCGGTGCTTGTATTATCAAGTGCCAGCGTAACAGCATCTGCTTCAGACCCGATTAGCCAAGCATTGAATACCTGGCGTGATGCCAATGGAATCGCCTATGAATGGGTTAAAGATTTGACTGTTCTAGATGATAATGTGGTTTCAAAATTGAAAACGAAATCATATGATTACATATATGTGGTTGGAAATGAGCTGTTCGCTTCGGCCAACGAGACTATGAAGCTTGGGCTTTCATCGAGTAAATGGACCTTTTTGCAGAGTCAACCATTTGCCGAGGGGAGTGCAGTGGTCCTTGATAACCAAGCGTCATTACTCCAAGTAGATACGCAGCAAATGGAAACCATGAAGAACAAATGGATTCAAGATCTCTTGTTTCAAAATGTTGCCGTAGAATGGGTGACGCAAAGTACGCGGCCAATTCCTTCTGCGTGGGCCCCTTCGGAGGAAGCAGATCATATTGTATTATTAGATAATAATCCGCAATGGTATCAGCAGCTTGTTTTTCAAATCAATCAACATCGCGCTTCGTGGGTTATTTTCTATAGCCCTGCTGATCCAGCACAAATTCAGAAAGCGAAGTCGATTGGGGTATCTGTGATGGATTTTTCAGGTGCATTGTCGGCTGATCTCAATTGGACACAAATTTTGGATAACCGACTTGCCATCATGAAAGCACATTCGTGGCAAAGTGGTACTCAAAATTATAATTTGCAAGAGCTAAAAGAACTAAAAATGAAATAAAATGAACATTTGTCGCAAAGAGAGAAGGATATTGACGGAATTTGTAGAAATTAATTAATAAGACAATATTATTTGTTCATTAACAGATGTGTGTGACAGAGATGATGATGAGGTGGAAGCATTGGACGTTAAAGAGTGGTACATGGAATACAAAATTCATAAGAACCGTCCCGGTTTATTAGGAGATATAGCTTCTTTAATGGGGATGCTTGATATTAACATCGTAACGATTAATGGTGTTGAAGATCGCACACGTGGGATGCTGCTTCAAACTAACGATGAAGAAAAAATTGATTTAATGGGTAAAATGTTGAGAAAAGTAGATAATATTACTATTACTGCTTTGAGACCCCCTAAACTCGTTGATATTTTGGCTGTGCGTCATGGGCGTTATATTGAACGTGATTCGGATGATCGTAAAACGTTCCGTTTTACACGCGATGAATTAGGCTTATTAGTTGACTTTTTAGGAGAAATTTTCAAACGTGATGGAAATCAAGTTGTAGGTCTGCGAGGTATGCCTCGTGTTGGTAAAACAGAGTCGATTATCGCTGGGAGTGTTTGTGCCAATAAGCGTTGGACATTCGTTTCCTCAACCCTACTTAGACAAACGGTTCGAAGCCAGCTTTCTGAGGATGAAATGGCCCCAAACAATGTCTATATTATTGATGGTATTGTTTCTACGATTCGTTCGAATGAGAAGCACTACAGTCTTTTGCAAGATATCATGGCCATGCCTTCAACGAAGGTAATTGAGCATCCAGACATTTTCATTCGTGAATCAGAATACACCTACAATCACTTTGATTACATCATTGAGCTGCGAAATAGCCCAGATGAAGAAATTAACTATGATTCATTTACGTATACGTCCGAACCTTTTTGATACATCGAACGTCAATAACAGGATACATAATTCTTTCGGGGAGGTGACCACATGTCTGATTTAGGCTATATTTTGCGCAAAACACGACTGGAAAAAAAGATATCGCTGGACGATCTTCAAGAAGTAACGAAGATTCGCAAACGCTATCTCGAAGCCATTGAAGAAGGAAACTACAAGGTGCTGCCTGGCAGTTTCTATGTTAGAGCTTTTATCAAAAGCTATGCGGAAGCATTGGGGCTGGATCCGAATGAAGTGCTGAACATGTATCAGTCAAGCATTCCTTCCCCAACGATTGAGAAGCCTGTTGTCGAAGCGATTCGTTCGAATAGATCAAGTGTTCGTAATACGGAGAAAATGAGCCGGTGGGCTTCAAGTTTAATGTTTGTCTGTTTTATTCTGCTTATATTTGGAATCGTGTATTACTACACATATAAGAATTATAAAGGAACGCCCGCGGACGAGAAGCCAACGCAATCAACTTCACCGCGGATTACGGACTCGACGAACCCTAACCCGTCGTCCAATCCATCTGTGAATGCGACCGGAGATGTTAAAGCAACAACACTTGCGACGCCAACGCCAGCTCCGACGCCTACACCACCTACAGTTCAGGTTAAATTCACCAGCACTGAAAAGGGTGTAGACAATTACATGATTACAGGAACTGCAAATCTAAATATACAGTTTAAAATTACAGGTTCCTGTTGGATTGCTTTGAATGCCATGACTCCCGAAGGGGAGAAGGGTGCACTACTTAGACAGAAGCTATATAATGCAGGCGATACGGATACTTTTGATCTAGCAACCTCGGCTTACTTGAATGTTGGCGCGGCAAGTACCTTGCAGCTGATGGTCAATGGCACACTCGTGCCTGTTGGTGATACGCCCAATCCGAAGCGTATACAACTGAATTTGCAAAAAAGCTAGCATTTTAGCAATTCCTGCGCTTTCCCGGGCAATGAAATAAGAGGATGGGAAATATTCGAGGCCAGTTGGCGCTTGGATATTTCTTTTTTTATGTGTTCTTGCTATAATGCTATGTAATTTGATGGAAGGGATGTTGGGAAGTAGATGAGTACAGAGAGTTCATTTGATATCGTATCCAAAGTGGATATGCAAGAATTAAACAATGCGATTCAACAAGCGGAGAAAGAGATCTTGACCCGTTTTGACTTTAAAGGTAGCAAAAGCAGTATCAAATTAGATAAAGATCAGCTCGTTGTAACATCCGATGATGAGTTTAAGCTACAGAACGTACTTGATATTATGCATGCCAAAATGACAAAACGCGGAATATCGATCAAAAATCTCGAGTATTCCAAAGTAGAGCCAGCCGCTGGTTCAACGGTTAGACAGAAAATTAGCATGAAACAAGGTGTTGATCAAGACAACTCCAAGAAAATTAACATATTAATTCGTGATTCTAAGCTGAAAGTGAAAACTCAGATTCAAGGGGACCAAATCCGTGTAACCGGGAAGAGCCGCGACGACTTACAAGCAGTAATAGCCCTCCTTCGCAAAGCAGATATTCCCTTAGATTTGCAGTTTGTTAATATGAAATAAGTGGGTAAGCTGTGATAGATTGTAGAAAACCTCCTGGATGCAGGGGGTTTTTACATTTTGACACCCTATGGGGCTTGTATTATACTGGTAGGGAGCGTTTTTTAGGACTATTGGAGGTTGTTTCTTTCATGACAGAAAAGGTTAAGGTAGTTACTCTCGGATGTGAGAAGAATTTAGTTGATTCCGAGATTATGTCAGGCTTAATTCACGGCCGTGGCTTTCAGCTTGTTGATAACAAGGAAGATGCCACAGTCATTATAGTGAACACTTGCGGGTTCATTGATGCAGCGAAAGAAGAATCCGTAAATACAATTTTGGATATGGCAGAACTGAAGCAAACAGCGAATCTTAAGGCTCTTATTGTTTCAGGCTGTTTAACGCAAAGATACAAAAAGCAGTTGATGGACGAGATGCCTGAGATCGATGGCATTGTGGGCACGGGCGATTTTGATAAAATTAATCATATTGTTGATGAAGCGCTCAGAGGAAAGAAACCGGTTCTAGTTGGGAATCCGGTATTTAACTATGACGCTGATAATTTGCCTAGACTTATGACAACCCCTCGCTATACAGCGTATGTGAAGATTGCGGAAGGCTGCGATAACGCATGTACATTCTGTAGTATTCCTATTATGCGTGGCGCCTTCAAAAGTAGAAGCATGGAATCGATTGTTGCAGAAGTGGCGAATCTTGCGTCACAAGGCGTTAAAGAAATCAGCTTAATTGCACAAGATTCCACAAACTACGGTACGGATATTTATGATAGCTTCATGCTTCCTACTTTGCTTAACAAAGTAAGTGAAGTTGAAGGTATTGAATGGGTGCGTCTACACTACGCTTATCCTGGCTTCTTCAGTGATGAATTGATCGAAGTGATGGCTACGAATCCTAAAGTATGTAAATACATTGATATGCCATTGCAGCATAGCGAAGATTCAATTCTTAAGCGTATGCGCAGACCTGGCCGTCAAAAGGATACACGTGAGCTCGTTCGTAAAATTCGTGAATCCATTCCGGATGTTGCTTTGCGCACATCGCTTATTGTTGGTTTCCCAGGCGAAACCGAGCAAGACTTTGAGAACTTGAAACAATTTGTACGCGATGTTCAATTTGATCGTTTGGGTGTGTTTGCATACTCCAAAGAAGATGATACTCCAGCAGCGAGACTGCCGGATCAAGTGCCGGATGATGTTAAAGAATACCGTGCAAATGCGATTATGGAAATTCAACGTGAAATTTCAAATATTCGCGGTGGCCGCCGAATTGGTCAAGAAATCGATGTGCTTATCGAAAGATACGATGGTCGCAGCGATGTATATATTGGTCGTTCACAATTTGATGCACCCGAAATTGATGGCGAAGTATTCGTTTCCAATGCGAAATTGACTATTGGAGAACTGGCCAAAGTTCGTGTTACCCACTCCTATGAGTTTGACTTATCGGGGGAGGTAATTGCATGAACTTAGCTAACCGCATCACCGTAGCGAGAATTTTATTAGTACCGATCATCATGTTTTTCTTGTTGATTAAGGTGAAATTCCCGCAAATACGGATAGAGGAGTTTAGCATAACGTATAATCAAATTATTGCTGCTTTAATTTTTATTATTGCTGCAAGTACAGACAGCTTAGATGGTTACATTGCTAGAAAGCGTAATCTTGTCACGAATTTAGGCAAGTTGCTTGATCCCTTGGCGGACAAGCTGCTTGTTACCGCTGTGCTTGTTTCATTAGTAGAAATGGATAAAGTTGATGCTTGGATCGTTATTGTCATTATTAGCAGAGAATGGGCGGTCACTGGACTTCGTCAAATTGCTCTCCTTGAGGGTACTGTTATGGCGGCCAGCAAATGGGGTAAGGCGAAGACGGCAGCTCAGATTACAGCCATCATTGCACTGCTAATTAATAATTTTCCATTTACGTTTCTAGACTTCCCCTTTGATGTTATAGCTAGTTGGGCAGCAGCCATTATTACCGTTTATTCAGGTGTCGAATATTTTGTGAAAAATAAGCATGTCATCGATTTTTCAGAAAAATCATAATTGGGCAACCTAGTATTCGTTATATCTACAACATACACCTTACCTCTAAACGCAGTCGATCATCACTGAACGATTACGTTAGAGGTTTTCTCATTTTAAGGAGGCCTCGGTCAATGAAAGCAGAAATTATCGCAGTAGGGACAGAATTGCTACTTGGTCAAATTGTGAATACGAATGCGCAATTTATTTCGAGAGAATGTGCTGCACATGGCATTGATATTTACTTTCAGACTGTTGTCGGGGATAATGAGCAGCGCTTGTTAGAAAGCCTTCAATTGGCTGCTAAGCGAGCGGATGTTGTTATATGTACGGGGGGACTAGGCCCCACACAAGATGATTTGACCAAAGATGTACTTGCCGCATGGACGGGAAGCAACTTACATATACATGAACCCTCGATGGAAGCGATCTCAACGATGTTTGCCTCACGCGGTATTCATATGGTAGAGAGCAACCGGCGCCAAGCGCTAATGCTGGAGGGCAGCGATCCCTTACAAAACGATACAGGCTTAGCCGTTGGTAATGCGCTCACGTTCGAAGGCACACATTTCATTCTATTGCCTGGTCCTCCCAAAGAAATGAAGCCAATGTTTACAAATTATGCGATTCCTTGGCTTAAATCACGAATGACGGATGAAATCCCTCTATATTCAAAAATGTTGAAGTTTGCCGGCATTGGTGAGTCGAGTTTGGAACATGAATTACTCGATTTGATCCAATCGCAATCTGACCCCACTATAGCGCCTTATGCTAATGAGGGAGAAGTGACCATTCGCTTAACAACCCGTGCTCAATCGGCTGAAGAAGGCGAACGGAAAATTCAAGCGACTGAAAATGAGATTAAGAACCGATTGGGTCAATACCTCTACGCGGAAGTTGATATACCTATCGAGACGGCTGTTCTGCAACTATTAGGAAAAAATCAACGGACGCTTGCTGTAGCAGAGAGTTGTACAGGTGGTTTATTGAGTGATCTAATTACGGCAGTTCCTGGAAGCTCGCAATCATTCCTCGGTGGGATTATTTGTTATTCAAACGCCTTAAAGCACAAATTGTTAGGCGTTCCGATGGAAGTTTTGGAAGGCGAGGGTGCGCCAGGTGCTGTCAGCGTCGAAACAGCGGCTATTTTAGCGGACCAATTGCTAATCAGGACTGGGAGTGACTTCGGTATCTCTGTGACGGGTGTGGCCGGTCCAAGCCCTTCTGAAGGGAAGCCTGTTGGACTTGTCTATGTTGGTTTAGCGCAAAAGGATGCAACAACAGAAGTTTTTACGTTGCAACTATCAGGAAATAGAGAGTTTATTAAACAAAGAGCCGCGAAGAGTGCGCTCTATCAGCTGTGGAAACAGTTGAAAGATAACTAGAAATCAACTATAATTAGAAGCAAGTGTTAACGGAAGAACCGTAGCAAAGCGATAACTTTGTTACGGTTTTTTGTTTGTTCGCAAATAAACGAATGTATGTTCGAAAAAATGCTTGGCAAACATGCCAAAACAAGTTATCATATACCTATAATGATAGAAGGAAGTGGTCGTTTTGTCAGATCGTCGTGCCGCACTTGATAATGCATTACGTCAAATCGAGAAACAGTTCGGAAAAGGCTCCATCATGAAGCTTGGAGAATCTACACATATGCAAGTTGAAACGATCTCATCGGGTTCGCTTGCCCTTGATATCGCGCTTGGAATAGGTGGATTTCCACGAGGAAGAATTATTGAAGTGTATGGCCCAGAGTCATCAGGTAAAACAACTGTAGCTCTTCATGCGATTGCGGAAGTTCAACGAGTTGGCGGACAAGCTGCCTTTATCGATGCAGAACATGCGTTGGATCCTTCTTATGCTAGCAAGCTTGGTATTAATATAGATGAACTCTTACTCTCCCAACCAGATACGGGTGAGCAAGCACTAGAAATTGCTGAAGCACTTGTACGTAGTGGCGCGGTAGACATTATCGTAATTGACTCCGTAGCAGCACTAGTTCCTAAAGCTGAAATTGAAGGCGATATGGGGGATTCTCACGTAGGTCTTCAAGCGCGTTTGATGTCACAAGCTCTTCGTAAGCTGTCTGGTGCAATTAATAAATCCAAAGTTATTGCAATCTTTATTAACCAATTGCGTGAGAAAGTTGGCGTCATGTTTGGTAACCCGGAGACAACTCCAGGTGGTCGTGCATTGAAGTTCTACTCTTCTGTTCGTTTGGATGTTCGTCGAATTGAAACGATCAAACAAGGCAATGACATGGTTGGTAACCGTACGAGAATTAAGGTCGTTAAGAATAAAGTTGCTCCTCCGTTCAAACAAGCGGAAGTCGATATCATGTACGGTGAGGGTATCTCACGTGAGGGAAGTATTATTGATATCGGAACTGAATTGGATATCGTGAATAAAAGCGGTGCTTGGTATTCATACGAGGGAGAACGCCTAGGTCAAGGTCGCGAGAACGCGAAGCAATTCTTGAAAGATAACAAAGCGATCTCAGAGACGATTGAATTACGTATTAGAGATAACAGTAACCTGACGAAGGTTGTTGGCCCTAACACAGATGATGATGAAGATGAGTTGGAAACAGCTTTTGAATAAGTTTGAAATATAAGATGAAGAAGCACCTTAACCTTGTGTTGGGGTGTTTTTTCATTAATAGAGGATGAGTGAAGATGAATCACGAAGAGGAACAATTACAAGTTATCACGAAGGTAGAGAAGCAAAAGCAGGGAAGGCACCGCTATAATATTTATTTGAATGAGGACTATGCGTTTTCTGTTCATGAAGATATATTGATCAAGCATCGCTTAAATAAAGGGGAAACCTTATTTCAACAAGCCATTGAAGCCATCATTCTGGATGAAGAGCGGAATCTGGCTTATGTTAAGGCGCTTTATATGGTGGGGAGACGTCCACATTCCTTATCTGAAGTAAAGCGTAAGTTGAAAGAGAAAGGTTTTGAAGCGCCAATTATTGAGTGGGCCAGTGAGAAGCTTATCGAGAATAAGTATATTAACGATGAAGAATTTGCAAAGATGTGGTCAGACAATCGTGTAATCTCGCAACGTAAAGGTCGTAACTTAATTCGACAAGAACTTCAGCAAAAAGGCATCCACCAGGATGTTGTGAAAAGCACAATGGAATCCATAAATCCCGATGATGAATACGCGGGGGCCTTGAAAATTGCTAGGACGAAATGGAAGCAAACATCAGGGAAAACGATAGATAGAAAGCGTAAGACAGGGGCTTTTCTCATGCGTAGAGGCTTTACGGGGGCTATTGTGACAAAGGTCTTGGGACTGATTAGTACGGAAACTGACGATGACATACTAGAGATGGATGAAGTCTTTGATGATAATTAATGCCATTAAGTATTCGAGGATTTAATTAATGGCATTAATAATCGATGGAGCCAATTTGGGCCAAATTAATCAAGTCTTGGACATTCGCTTGACAAGCTTCTTCGACAAAAGATAAAATAACAGTGTATATTTTCATAATGTATTCAAAATCATACTAATTTCATTGATTTTGAGAGGGCAGCTGTAAAAACCGCCAATTTTTACACTGTTTGATTATGGATTATTAGCACTATAGTGCCCTAACGCACAGTGCGCATTCATTTAAAAGCCATACTCTTCCTAATAAAGAGTATGTATGACTAGTCAAACAATTAAATCGGATTAAAAAACCGAAGGTATCCCAGGCTAACACCTTGGAGAAACCAACGAGGAGGTGAACAAGATGACTGCCATCTGGATCGCGATCATTCTCGTTGTTGGAGCTGCATGCTTAGGGATTGGTTATTTTATCCGTAAATCTCTTGCAGAAGCGAAAATTTCCAGTGCTGAAACAGCCGCTGAGCAGATAAGAGAATCTGCCAAAAAGGAAGCAGAAGCACTGAAAAAAGAAACGGTTCTGGAAGCAAAGGACGAAGTGCATAAACTGAGGTCCGAAGCTGAAAAAGACATTCGTGAGCGTCGGAATGAAATTCAACGACAAGAAAGACGATTGTTGCAAAAAGAGGAATCGCTGGATAAAAAATTAGAATCTCTCGAGCGTAAAGAAGAGCTAGTAGCCAACAAAGAGAAGCGAATCGAGGATACACAAACACAAATTGATCAGCTTTATAAAAGCCAAGTGTCCGAATTGGAACGCATTTCTGGTCTTACAATGGAAGAAGCTAAGAGTATTATTCTTACTAATGTAGAGCAAGAAGTTCGCCACGAAACAGCACAGCTTATCAAAGAGATCGAACAGCAAGCCAAAGAAGAGGGCGACAAGAAAGCACGTGAGATCATCACACTAGCTATTCAGCGTTGTGCGGCGGATCACGTAGCTGAGACTACAGTTTCAGTTGTCTCGTTGCCAAATGAAGAAATGAAAGGCCGTATTATCGGTCGTGAAGGAAGAAATATTCGTGCATTGGAAACTCTTACGGGTATTGACCTTATTATTGATGATACGCCAGAAGCTGTAATCTTATCAGGCTTTGACCCAATCCGTCGTGAAATTGCTCGTACTTCACTTGAGAAGCTTGTGGCGGATGGACGTATCCACCCTGCACGTATCGAAGAGATGGTTGAGAAGTCCCGCAAAGAAGTGGACGAACGTATCCGCGAATATGGGGAGCAAGCAACGTTTGAAGTTGGCGTACACGGATTGCATCCTGATTTGATTAAGATTTTGGGACGCCTGAAGTTCAGAACAAGTTACGGACAGAACGTGCTGAAGCATTCCATGGAAGTAGCGTATCTGGCTGGATTAATGGCCGGGGAGCTCGGGGTAGACGTAACTTTGGCGAAACGTGCCGGGCTGCTTCATGACATTGGTAAAGCGCTAGACCATGAAGTTGAAGGGTCACACGTAGAAATCGGTGTCGAGATTGGTAAGAAATACAAAGAACATCCAATCGTTATCAATAGTATTGCTTCTCACCACGGTGATGTGGAAGCAACATCTGTCATTGCGATGCTTGTCGGAGCTGCTGATGCATTGTCTGCAGCAAGACCAGGTGCTCGTAGAGAAACATTGGAGACGTATATCAAGCGCCTTGAGAAGTTGGAAGAGATCTCAGAGTCATTTGAAGGTGTTGAGAAATCATACGCCATTCAAGCTGGCCGCGAAGTCCGCGTCATGGTTCAACCAGAGAAAGTGGATGACACTGAGGCGTTCCGTTTAGCCCGAGATATTACGAAGAAAATCGAGGGTGAACTCGATTATCCAGGACATATTAAGGTTACGGTCATTCGTGAAACAAGAGCTGTTGAATACGCCAAATAAGAACCAAATGCGAAAAGTGGCTATTATAGCCACTTTTCCTTATTTTCAAGGCCGACTGTAGACTCCGTCTGCTAGGAATTAGAACAACTTCGGTCTATAAAGGAGCTTTCACGACGTTATGAAAATTGTATTTATCGGTGATATTGTAGGATCCGTTGGAAGAAAAGCATTAAAAAATATCATGCCTAGACTCAAGCAATTACATCCACATGCCGTATTTATTGCCAATGGAGAGAACGCAGCAGCTGGTAAAGGGATTACTGCAGCGATTGCGAAAGAGATTTATGAGATGGGCATTCAAGCAATCACGATGGGAAATCACACATGGGATCAAAAAGAAATTTTCGATTTCATTGATCGTGATGATAAAATGGTTCGTCCTGCTAACTTTCCGCCTGGAACGCCTGGAAGAGGTCACACGGTTATTAAAGTCAAAGATCAAGAACTTCTCATCATAAATTTGCAAGGACGTACATTTTTACCGCCAATTGATTGTCCATTCCGCAAGGTTGATGAAATCTTGGAAGGTGACAAGAAGAAACACAAATTCGTTTTCGTTGATTTCCATGCGGAAGCAACTTCAGAGAAAATCGCGATGGGTTGGCATTTGGATGGAAAGGTATCAGCCGTTGTAGGAACGCACACACACGTGCAAACGAATGACAACCGCGTATTACCACAAGGAACTGCTTATGTGACCGATGTGGGCATGGTAGGGCCGCGTGATGGCATTCTAGGTGTTGAACGAAACGCAGTACTACAGAAGTTCAAGACTCAACTCCCTGTAAGATTCATAACGGATGAAGGTAAGTGGCATTTCCATGCGGTTGTGATTGAATTAAATGATCAGACCGGCTTAGCCAAAAGCATTAATCTGATTCGATATGATGAGGATCAAGTTTTCATGGATTAATTGTTTCATATAAGATAGCGTTTATGCTGCAATGGAACGATCTTTTGTGTTCTCGTTAATAATCGAATGAAATAGCATGTTTGATCAGCCTTGTGAATATGATGGGTATTGGAAGCTATCCATCATTTCCGAGGAGGTACTATTCATGGATGTATTAAAAGTTTCAGCAAAATCCAATCCAAACTCCGTAGCAGGTGCATTGGCAGGCGTATTGCGTGAACGAGGAGCAGCTGAGCTCCAAGCGATAGGCGCAGGCGCATTAAACCAAGCCATCAAAGCAGTAGCTATCGCAAGAGGATTTGTGGCGCCTAGTGGAGTCGACTTAATTTGCGTACCAGCCTTCACGGATATCGTCATTGATGGGGAGGACCGGACAGCTATCAAATTAATCGTTGAACCGCGGTAGAGTTCGATTAGCTACATATGGGTTTGACTTCTTACCTTAACTGAAGGCTACAACTTCATGTTATCACAGTACCTATGAAACCTCTGTATAGAGGTTTTTGTGTTGTTTAGACACCTAGTACGTATGTGGGGAGGCCATGAAATGATGCGAATAGTCGATGGTCATTGCGATGCGCTTACGAAACTTTATATGAATGCGAAGCTGGACTTTCATACAGAAGAAGATGAATTGGATGTCAGTTTTCCGAGGCTTCAGAAAGCCGGTGTCAAAGTTCAATATTTCGCGATGTATCTTTCTGAGTCGATCTCCAATCCTAATTTTGAGCATGTACTGCAAATGGTAGATGTCTTTCATCGGAAAGTGGCCAGTCATCCTGGGATGAGATTTATTCAAACAGCTTCAGATTGGAGAGCAGTAGAACAAAGTAATGACATCGGCGCTGTTTTGACTTTGGAAGGATTAGATGCTGTAGTAGGGAACTTCACTTATTTACGCATGCTTTATCATCTAGGAGTTCGCAGTATAGGACTTACATGGAACTATGCAAATTGGGCAGCTGACGGGGTCATGGAGCGGAGAAATGGTGGATTTACAAAAAAAGGGCTAGCGATGTTAAAAGAAATTGAAAGTATGGGTATAATAGTCGATGTATCCCATCTGTCTGCTGCTGCTTTCTGGGAGCTTGTTGATCTATACAAGAAACCATTTATAGCTTCCCATTCAAACGCTCAGCACTTATGTCCTCATCCAAGAAATTTATCAGATGAACAGATTAAAGCTATCATTTCATGTCAGGGATTGATGGGTATAACTTTTGTTCCTTACTTTCTGGAGAGCGCTAAGGGAGAAGTACACATTTCATCGATCCTGAAGCATATTGATCATATCTGTGCATTAGGCGGGGAGACTCATGTTGGTTTTGGATCAGACTTTGATGGGATCGAACATTGGGTGAAAGATTTAAGACATGTTGGACAATACGGAAATATTATAGAAGCTTTATGTAAAAACTACAGAGAGTCACAAGTAGAGGCTTTTCTGTATGGGAATTGGCGTAATTTCATGCTGGCGAACCTTCCGCAATGAATAAGTGGAAATCAATCTAAAATTGATATGGATACAATCTAAAAACTCTATCTTTTAGAAACGGTTAAACCTCTTGCATTTTACTCTGTAAAGGCATAGAATTTGGTTGACAAGTGAAAGAAAATTTTTATTGCATCAACTTACATTACTACACAATTAGCTTATCAAATTTTCTTCATGCAGCTACAATCAAAAGGAGTGGACGTACGGTGATTAGTCAGTTATCTTGGAAAATCGGAGGTCAGCAGGGTGAAGGGGTCGAAAGTACAGACCGCATTTTCTCTACTGCATTGAACCGTCTCGGTTACTATTTGTATGGGTACCGTCATTTCTCTTCACGGATTAAGGGGGGACATACAAATAACAAGATTCGCATCAGCACCAAACCGATTCGCGCAATTTCAGACGACCTCGATATTCTTGTAGCGTTTGACCAAGAAAGTATCGATTTCAACGCACACGAGCTTCGCGACAATGGTGTAATCGTTGCGGATGCTAAATTCAACCCAGTTTTACCTGAGGGTATTAAAGCTAGATTGTTCCCTGTACCGATTACTGCGATTGCAGAGGAATTAGGAACGTCCCTATTTAAGAACATGGCCGCGTCAGGCGCTTCATGGGCTCTACTTGGCTTGCCAATTGACGTGTTTAATAAAGCAGTTGAAGAAGAATTCGGCCGTAAAGGTGCAGCTGTTGTTGAGAAGAATATTGAAGCCGTTCGTAAAGGTGCGGAATCCGTACTTGAACTAGCTGGCGGACCTATTGCGGACTTCCAACTTGAGCCTGCGGATGGCCAACAAAAATTGTTCATGATCGGTAATGATGCGATCGCTCTTGGAGCTGTTGCTGCAGGTTGCCGTTTCATGCCTGCTTACCCAATTACACCAGCATCCGAAGTTATGGAATACTTGCAAAAAGTACTTCCTAAAATGGGTGGAACCGTTATTCAAACGGAAGATGAGATCGCAGCTTGTACAATGGCAATCGGCGCTAACTACGCTGGAGCACGTGCATTGACAGCATCTGCAGGTCCTGGTCTTTCCTTGATGATGGAAGCAATCGGTCTAGCTGGTATGACAGAAACGCCTGTTGTTATCGTTGATACACAACGTGGTGGTCCAAGTACAGGTCTTCCAACGAAGCAAGAACAATCCGACTTGAATGCAATGGTTTACGGAACTCACGGTGAGATCCCGAAAATCGTTCTTTCCCCAAGTACAATTGAAGAGTGCTTCTACGATACAATTGAAGCTTTCAACCTTGCTGAGAAATATCAAGTGCCAGTTATTCTTATGACAGATCTTCAGCTTTCACTTGGTAAACAATCCGCAGAAATGCTGGATTACAACCGCATCGTGATTGACCGCGGTACGCTGGTGACTGAAGCTCCTGAGCAAGAAGCTAACCAATTGTTCAAACGTTATGAGTTCACAGAGAACGGTGTTTCACCGCGTGTGATCCCAGGCGTTAAGAACGGTATTCACCATGTAACAGGTGTAGAACATGACCAAACGGGTCGTCCTTCCGAGAGCACTGAAAACCGTCAACGTATGATGGATAAACGTCTTGAGAAGTTGAAACACATCCAAGTTACAGATGCGATTAAATTTGATGCTCCTCATGAAAATCCAGACCTTCTCATTATCGGTATGGGTTCCACAGGTGGTACGATTGATGAAGCAAGACAACGTGTTGAATTGGAAGGTATCAAAACTAACCATGCGACTGTACGTTTGATTCATCCTTTCCCAGCTGAGCAATTGAGACCACTCGTTGAAAAAGCGAAAACAGTTATTGTTGTCGAAAACAACGCAACAGGTCAATTGGCAGATCAAATTAAACTGCATGTTGGTCACGCAGATAAAATCAAAAATGTTCTTAAATACAACGGTAATCCTTTCTTACCAGCAGAAATCGAACAAAAATGTAAGGAGTTGACTTTAGCATGGCAACATTAAAAGACTTTCGTAACAATGTAAAGCCTAACTGGTGTCCTGGATGCGGAGATTTCTCCGTACAAGCAGCTATTCAACGTGCTTCAGCTAACGTTGGATTAGAGCCAGAAAACTTAGCAATCGTATCAGGTATCGGATGTTCCGGACGTATCTCAGGATATATCAATGCATACGGTTTCCACGGTATCCACGGTAGATCCCTTCCAATCGCACAAGGCGTGAAAATGGCTAACCGCGATTTGACAGTTATCGCTTCTGGTGGAGACGGAGACGGATTTGCAATTGGTATGGGTCACACTGTTCATGCTATTCGTCGTAACATCGACGTTACTTACATTGTAATGGACAACCAAATCTACGGTTTGACTAAAGGTCAAGCATCCCCACGTAGTGCGGAAGGCTTCAAAACGAAAAGCGTACCATCCGGTACAGTTGAGTCTGCCATTTCTCCTTTAGAAATCGCAATGGCTGCTGGTGCTTCATTCGTAGCACAATCCTTCTCCAGTAACTTGAAACAGTTAACTGCTGTTATCGAAGCTGGTTTGAATCACAAAGGTTTCTCCTTGATCAACGTATTCAGCCCATGTGTAACTTTCAATAAAGTGAACACATATGACTGGTTTAAAGAGAATATCGTAGACTTGGATGAGATTCCAGACTATGATTACACAAACCGTGTGATGGCGATGACCAAAATCATGGAAACTAACTCCATGTTGACAGGCATCATCTATCAAAACAAAGAGAAGAAGAGTTATGAAGACTCACTACCTACCTTTGCTAAAGAGGGTCTTACTAAACAAGATCTTAAGCTTTCTGAAGCTGACTTCAGCAAATTGCTTACTGAGTTCAAATAAACGATTTCTTATGAAGGCATATGGAGAAATTCCGTATGCCTTTTTTGATGAGCGGAGATACTGACAACGTAGACGCTGCTTGATCTGCAAGATTTTATTAAAGAAAGGATGACTTTCCACTATGCCTATGATACCTATCGGTGTTTCAGCAAGACACATACATCTATCGCCAACAGATTTAAATATCCTCTTCGGTGAAGGTTATGAGCTATCGGTATTTAAAGAACTTTCCCAACCGGGTCAATTCGCGGCACAAGAAACGGTGGCGATCGTTGGACCCAAAGGACAGTTTGAGAAGGTAAGGATTCTTGGGCCTGTACGCCCGCAGACACAAATCGAGGTTTCTCGGACGGATGCTTTTTCATTAGGAATACACCCGCCAGTACGGGAATCCGGACATATCGAGGGTACACCAGGTTTGCGTGTTATTGGTCCTAAAGGAGAAGTTCCTTTGGAGCAAGGCGTCATCGTTGCAGCAAGGCATATTCATTTCCATACCACAGACGCCGAGCAGTGGGGCATTCAAGACAAACAATTGCTTCGTGTTCATTTGCGAGGAGAACGACCACTTATTTTGGAGGATGTTATAGCACGTGTGTCTGATCAGTTTGCATTAGATATGCATATCGATACGGATGAAGGCAATGCTGCTGGCGTAAAAACGGGAGAGCAGGCTGAACTCCTTTTATAAGGTTAATGCCATTAATAAATATCGAAATGTCAAAGAAGTGCATCCTTTACCTACGTGTAAGGGCCTTCTTAAGCATAATTTGTTGTATTTAACATACATAAGATTGTCAAACTTTCATTATTCGCATATATTCGACAAAAACATATAGAGCCACCCTCTAAATCATGATAAGATTGTTTTTAAGAGTCAGCTAATCAAGCATAATGTTTGGTTGAAACCAGTTGCTCCTTCAAGTAAAACATTATTTCTTGTAGTTAGGGGACATCATTGTGGAAACAATCTCAAGCACGTATCACCTTTCGCTTGTCATTTTTTCAATCGTAATTGCGATCATCGCATCATTTGCTGCTTTGGATTTAGGGATTCGCATTCACAAAGCCAAAGGATCCGCGAGGCTAGCGTGGTTATCTGGCGGCTCTTTTGCAATGGGGATGGGCATTTGGTCGATGCATTTCGTCGCTATGCTGGCTTTTCATTTAACAATCTCGGTTACATACCAGTTATCTATGGTTATTTATTCGATAATCCCAGCGCTGCTTGCATCATGGATTGCCTTATCCATCATAAGTCGGCCTGTCATGCGAAAATCACATGTGTTCGTCGGGGCTATTTTTATCGCAACGGGCATTGTTTCCATGCATTACATCGGAATGGAAGCGATGGTCATGGGAGCCACAATTACATACAATCCGTTTCTGTGGGCGCTTTCTGCAATTATCGCTTATGTCGTTTCATTAGTAGCGCTCCTTTTGTTATTTGCGGTAAAAATGAACGCCAGTTCTCCTCGTATCATGTTGCGGAAAGTAGTAAGCTCATTGATTATGGGTGTTGCGATAGCAGGTATGCATTATACAGGGATGTCGGCGGCCTCATTTGAGCATGATCATACCCGTATGATATCGCAAAATACTTTGGATTCATCGTTATTAGCTTATTTGATAGGTTTTGGAGTTTTGTTTGTTTTGGGATTAGCATTCGCCAGTACGTTTATTGATAGACGATTTGAAAATCAAACCAATATGTCAGAAAGAAGATTTCGTTCTGTCGTAGAATCAGCCCATGATGCCATTATTTTAGCCGATAACAAAGGTGCCATTATTTCTTGGAATAAGGGAGCTAATCTCATTTTCGACTATGAAGAGCAAGAAGTCATTGGTGAACACATACAGTTTCTTTTTCCAGAACGCTACGTTATAGCTTATCAGCATAGCATGGAGCAATTGCTAAGAACAGGCGAAATGAATGAGCTAAGTAATACGATTGAGCTAAGCGGTTTAAGAAAAGATCAAACAGAGCTGCCTATTGAACTTTCAATTGCCGTATGGAAGGAAGAGGGGAATACGTTTTTCAGCACGATCATTAGGGATATTTCGGAGCGCAAAAAAGCTGAGGATAAAATTAATCAGATGGTGTATCGGGACCCCTTGACTGGCCTGCCCAATCGGCATTTATTGAATGATCGACTTAAACACGCATTAGATCAAGCGCATGAGAATAAACAAATGATCGGGATTATGTTTATTGATTTAGACCGGTTCAAGTATATCAATGATACACTGGGTCATGCCATGGGCGATCGTCTCTTATTGGAAGCTTCTAAGCGATTTGAGGCAAGTGCGGGTAAAGGAAATACCGTGTCAAGGCAGGGTGGCGATGAATTTATTGTTCTATGGGTCAATACGTCGACAGATGAAATGATTCAAAAAGCTCGGATAATATTAGAACAATTTACGAAGTCGTTTACGATCGAAGAACATGAGTTATTCGTGACCCCTTCCATTGGAATAAGTCTCTATCCATCAGATGGCGTTGATAGTGATACTCTAATTAAAAATGCGGATACAGCCATGTACCGAGTTAAAGAGTTAGGTAAAAATAACTTTCAATTTTACACGCCAGATATGAATGAAGCGGTAACTCGAAAAATGCAGATGGAAATCGGTCTGCGTAAAGCATTGGAACGAAAAGAATTTAGAGTGTATTACCAGCCTCAAATTGATGTAAACACAGGTCACGTTATTGGAACTGAAGCACTTATTCGTTGGGAACACCCGGAATGGGGGCATATGTCTCCAGCAGATTTTATTCCATTAGCTGAAGAAACAGGTCTTATAATTCCTATCGGGGAATGGGTCCTGAACGAGGCTTGCCGTCAAAACAAAGAGTGGCAGACACAAGGATATCCACCATTGCGAATGGCTGTCAATATGTCATCACGACAATTTAAGCAAAGTAATTTGATCGACACCGTGAGTAATGCATTGGATCTGTCTGGCTTGGAACCGCAATACCTTGAGCTAGAGCTGACGGAAAGTATTATCCAAGATTCCAAATATGCTATTACGACGATGCAAAAGTTGAAAGACATGGGTATCTTTTTATCGATCGATGACTTTGGAACAGGTTATTCTTCTTTAAATTATTTGAAGCATTTCCCGATTGATAGCTTAAAGATTGACCAATCATTTACACGGAACATGTTTGAGAATACGAAGGATGCCGCTCTTATCCATACTATCATTACGATGGCACATAATCTAGAATTAAAAGTGATTGCAGAAGGTGTAGAAACAGAGGAACAACTGCAATTCCTTTTGCAACGTCAGTGTAATGAAGCACAGGGATATTTATTTAGCCGTCCTATCCCCGCTAAGGAAATGACCGGCATGATTAAGAAGCAGTATACCTACGGGGATAAGATTATATAAGAATAAGCCTTCTCGCAGGAGAAGGTTTTTGGCTTACAGTCGTGATACAGAAGCGAATATGGATATACAGGTATCTTTTGTGCTATAATTTGATATTGGGTTACGACAATAAGTGCTATATTTATAGATAAAGGGAAGTGAATTCATCATGTCAAAGGAGAACCAAAATACATCGGACATAAAATCCGACAAGGTTAAGGATTACTCCAAATACTTTGACTTCTCGGATGCGAAGGTGTTAAGCCAAGAAGAGGGCAAAACGACATATCGCATTAAAGGGCGAAATATTCAAATTAACGCTGCGCCGAATTATAAGGATGAGAAACAGCGGGGCAAAGAAGACATTCAGGTTCATTATGATTTTGCCATTCCCGAAGATATGCAACAATTTGGTCAAGATAAATATTATTTAATTACGACTTACGGCTGCCAAATGAATGAGCACGATACAGAGGTCATGAAGGGCCTATTCGAGCAAATGGGCTATCAAGCAACGGAAGATAAACAAGTAGCTGATGTCATCCTGCTGAATACGTGTGCAATTCGTGAGAATGCCGAAGATAAAGTGTTCGGTGAACTTGGGCATTTGAAAACCTTGAAGGCTCAGAAACCTGGACTTATTCTTGGCGTCTGTGGATGTATGTCACAAGAAGAATCCGTTGTAAACCGTATTATGCAAAAGCATGCGTTTGTCGATATGATTTTTGGGACGCACAATATCCATCGGTTGCCTAGCCTATTGAAGGATGCCTATTTCAACAAAGAAATGGTTGTCGAAGTATGGTCCAAGGAAGGCGATATCGTTGAAAATCTCCCTAAGAAGCGGGAAGGTATCCGTGCTTGGGTTAACATTATGTATGGCTGTGATAAATTCTGCACCTACTGTATCGTTCCTTATACGCGTGGTAAAGAGAGAAGCCGTAGACCGCAGGACGTATTGGCAGAGGTTAGGGATTTGGCACGTCAAGGGTTTCAGGAAATTACGCTACTTGGACAGAATGTCAATGCTTACGGCAAAGACTTTGAAGATATAACGTACACTTTCGCTAATTTGATGGATGACATTCGCAAAATTGATGTTCCACGAATTCGTTTCACTACTTCGCATCCACGCGATTTCGATGATCGCTTAATCGAGGTTCTGGGCAAACGCGGTAACCTGGTGGAGCATATTCACTTGCCTGTGCAAGCAGGGAATACAGAGGTTCTGAAACGAATGAGCCGGAAGTATTCAAGAGACCACTACTTGCAGCTAGCGGGTAGAATTAAAGCAACAATGCCTGACGTCGTCTTAACAACGGACATTATTGTTGGTTTCCCAGGAGAAACGGATGAGCAATTCGAGGATACGATGACGCTGTATGAAGAAGTTGGATTTGATTTCGCGTTTACATTTATCTATTCACCGAGAGTAGGTACGCCTGCAGCGGAGATGGAAGATAATGTTCCCATGGAAGTGAAGAAGCAACGGTTATACCGTCTGAATGAACTGGTGAACAAGTTGAGTAAAGATAGTAATGAGCGTTTGTTACATCAGACTGTGGAAGTGCTAGTCGAAGGAGAGAGTAAGAAAGATGTGGATGTGCTTGCAGGCCGCACGCGGACGAATAAGCTCATTCATTTCACCGGTGATCCTTCTTTGATCGGTCAAATGGTTGATGTAAAAGTTACCCATGCACAAACATGGATCTTGAAAGGCGAGATCGTTCAGAAGCCACTTGAAGTGTCGGTATAAAATTACAGTAGTAGAAATAGGAGCGTGTTACGAATGTCCCAATGTGATCACAACCATGATGATAATCAACCTCATGCGTTTAAAGTAGAGGAATTTACAAATACAGAAATGATCGTTCGCGAAGATATTTTGGCTAAAGCGAAAGAACTTGCTAATTTGCTGACAACGTCGAATGAAGTTCAGTTCTATCAAAAGGCTGAGAAGCAAATTGCTTCGAACCCTGATATCCAAGGTTTAATTAGTGCCATTAAGAAAAAACAAAAAGAAATTGTGGCATTTGAAACTTTCCAAAATAAGAAAATGGTTGAAAAGATCGAGAATGAAATCGAAGTCCTGCAGGACGAGTTAGACGGCATCCCGATCGTGAACGAATTTAAACAAACACAAGAAGATATCAACTACTTACTTCAACTTGTGATGTCAGTCGTTCGCGATACGATTTCGGATAAAATCAATGTAGAGGCTGGCGCGGCAGAAGCACCGACTTCTTGTGACTAAGATCAGTAATGAATCGAGCAACAAATCGCCCTCAACGAGCAGAATAAATGCTTGGATTGAGTGGCGATTTTTGCCAACATATAACTATGTAAAGAGGACTGCATTTTCATTTATAGTGAATGACCACTAGACTTACGTGAAGGAGAGTTGTCATGCTGACAGTTCGTAATTTAAGTAAAGTATACCCACCTGACAACCAAGTCCTATCACAAATTAGCTTTCAAGTTGATGCAGGTGAGTTTATCGCTGTTATCGGTAGCAGCGGAAGCGGGAAAACAACACTGCTTCGCTGTATCAGTCATCAAGAGAAATGGACAAGCGGTCAGTTGATCTATAATTCGAATGATATTTCCAAGCCAGGTCCATGGGACCGTTTTAAACTAGGAAAAGATTTCGCATACCTAGAGGAAAAGCCTTTTTTGAATCGAAATAAAAGCGCTGTCAAAAATGTTTTGATGGGCCGTGTGTATCAAGCTCCACTTCGTATTCTAACAGTGATGACATCTCGTAATGAGCATGTGGACAGCATGGACTTCTTAGAGAAAGTCGGACTGTTGGATAAGGGAGATAAGAAGGTTGGTCAGCTCAGTGGTGGTGAACAGCAGCGTGTTGCGATTGCAAAAGCGTTGATTCTTGGCCCCAAAGTACTTGTGGCTGATGAGCCCGTATCTGGACTTGATCCTAAATCCACGGAATTCATTCTGCAAGATTTGAAGAATTTGTGTAAAGACCGCAACATGAGTGTCATCGCAACGATACATAAGGTTGAATTAGCGGAGCGTTTTGCCACACGTATCTGGGGTGTGTCGGAAGGCCGAATTGTGTTGGATATTCCAGCGCGACCGCTCACGTTAAATGAAAAAATGCTTGTTTTTGGCCAAATATGATTCAGGTGTTGTTCGTTTGTTTAGGGAATATTTGTCGTTCGCCAATGGCAGAGGCTGTGTTTCGTCATCAAGTGAAGCTAGCAGGTTTGGCAGATGTCATTCAGATTGACTCTGCGGGCACTGGGGATTGGCATATCGGTCATCCTCCTCATCAAGGCACACGTGATATTCTAGACCGTCATCAGATCAGTTATGAAGGCATGAAAGCCAGGCAGGTTCGTTCGGATGATTTCACTCAATTCACGTACATCATCGCGATGGATGATAGTAACGTGACCAATCTGGGCTCATTTGCACCGGACAGTAAAGATGAAGAGAAGAGAGCTTCTATTCATAAGCTCTTGGATTTCTCAAGTGATCGGAAGCTCTCTGACGTACCAGATCCGTACTATACGGGGAATTTCCAAGAAGTGTACGAAATGGTGGAAGAGAGCTGCAGCCGTTTGCTCGCATTTATCGTGAAGAAAGAAAACTTAGCTCCTTAGTTGAATAGGTATAAAAAAAGCAAGCTGTACAGAGATTCTCTGATGCAGCTTGCTTTTTTCTTTTATTTTAGCTGAAAAATGATGGAACATTGTGTGCCGCGATTAAGACTGCTTGAGAAGGAGATCTTGCCGTTCATTCTCTTAATCAGACTCATGACGACGACAAGTCCGAGCCCAGTTCCATCTGTTTTGGTGGTAAAAAAGGGCTTGCCTAATGATTTCAATTGCGAGCTCGTCATTCCTACACCGGTGTCCGTAATCGAGATTTGGACTGCACTTGGATGCTTCCATGTACGTAAGGATAACATGCCGCCGTTGGGCATAGATTCAATGGCATTCTTAATGAGATTCAGCAAACATTGACGCAATTTCTGTGATTCACCAAGGATATAAAGCGGTGCGTCACATTCGTGGGATATATCAATGACGACTTGCGAATCAGAAGCATATGGGCTGATAAAACGAACGGTTTGTTCTAATTCCTGTTTGATATCAAGCTGTTCTTGCAAGTTGATCGATGGTTTCGCGTAATTTAAGAAGTCAGTTAAGATGGTGGTTGATTGATCGACCCCGGATATAGCTAATTCTACGTAACGTCTCCGATCTGAAATCGACAATTCCGAATTAAGTAATAATTGTAAGAAGCCTCTTGTTGAAGTCAGCGGGTTGCGGATTTCATGTGAAATTGTTGCAGACAGTTCGGCCAGCATACGATTTTTCTCTAAATGTGTAATGTGTTGTTTCTTAATAGCATACTTGTCGATGAGGAATTGTAAGGCAACTAATATCCATAAGGAGATGAAGGCAAAGAAAACGACGTACCCCGTATAGAGTGAAATAGGTGCGAAGACATAGGGTGCTAAAGGCGCATATAATAATTCATACACGATAAGTATGGCAGTAGCATAAGTTAGCTTGATGGCCAATGAGGCAACGCTCATATGATTTCTAACTAGAAAGCCTAAGATCAGTATGAATGTACTACTAAGTAACGCCGGCTCCCAATAATAATGTAGAACGAATATACAACCAAAGTTAAACATCAGCCAAGTTAAGATCGATGGAATAATGCCCACACAAAGTGTCACGAAGAGCAGACAAACAGGAACTAATTGCAGCACATAAATCAAGGGATCGATATCTGAAAAATTCCAATAACAGAGAATGAAAGTGCTTAAAATGAAGGAAAATAACACATTTAAATGTTGTTCCTTATGGATGAAATGGGGAGAAAGAACCAGGTGTAGCAATGTCGCGCTCATGATGTAAAAGAGGCCGTGAAGCTCATTGGATACAATTAAATGGAGCAATCGTAAACATCCTTTCCATATTTCGACAATTAATTAATTGTTTCTACATTATCTCACAGATGCCGTTTGAATCAAATAAATAGGGGCTATTTGGATGCTAAAGATTTGCTAAAGATTTGATAAAGACTTATAGTCACCGATGCACAATGCGCTGTATAATAAAGAAAACATGATTTGCAAACGTTTACAATAATGGGGATTTGAAGCCGAGGAGAGATGTGAATGCGGACGTGCTCACAGGTGTGCGGTGTTGTATTTAATCCGATTGAAGACGATTATGTAGACGTATGTGAGGAATGTGAGGAAGGGCAGAAGGAAGCTGAGGATGACAGGGTGTCATGCTGTTTCTACTTAGGGAAATGTGGACTTATCATAGATTATTTACTTTAAATGGCTGCGAGAAAAAAAGGTTGATTACCAGCCATTTCTTGTTACAATAATAGTAGATTTACTATTCACACTATTCATTCTTTATGCAGTTCATTTTTGAAAGGAGACCAAGCATGGTAACTTTACCTAAATTGAACGATCTCGGTTTTTTCGAGATAAGACTGGAATCCATCGGCGGTCTTGGCGCGAACCTAGCAGGGAAGATGCTGGCGGAAGCAGGAGTCGTTGGCGTTGGTTTGAACGGTGTCAGTTTCTCGTCCTATGGGTCAGAGAAGAAAGGATCAGCAGTAAAAGCACACATTCGATTTTGTGACATGGATACGAAGATTCGGGATACATCACCCGTTGAACGACCGCATGTTGTTGGTGTTTTTCATGAATCGCTTTCCAAAACTGTAAACGTTATCAGTGGCATCTATGAAGATAGTACCGTGTTAGTAAATTCAACGAAAACACCGGATGAGCTGAAAGAAAAGATGAAGCTTCGCGGAGGAACGATTGCTGTTATCGATGCGATCGGGATTTCACTCGAAGAGAAAAATCGTGTAAATATGGCTATGCTTGGCGCGATGTTCCGATTGTGTGATTTTCTGGATCCAGATGTCATGCGGGGTGTTATTCGCAAATCGTTAGAAAAGAAATATCCGTTAGCGGTTGCACCCGCACTACGTACTTTCGACCGCGGTTATAACGAAGTCGTGTTCCAAACGTACGCGCTGCCAGAAGGGGAATCCATGCCAGACTTTGTACGGTATGATACACCAGTTCTGGGCTTTGCTACGCAACCTATCGGGGGTGTCGTTACGAATCCCGGAAACAGTATACTTAAAGATTTGAGCATTTCCCGTGCAGGGATGATGCCACATTTTCATGAAGATAAATGTATTCACTGCGCTTCTTGCGATAACGTGTGTCCTGATTTTTGTTTTGTGTGGGATGAGCTCCCCGACAAAAAAGGGCGTCCCCAAATGTTCTTGCAAGGCATAGACTATCAGTATTGTAAAGGTTGCCTTAAATGCGTACAGGCTTGTCCAACCGATGCGCTCTCAAATGAGCGGGAAGTAGATGGTTATGCAGATGCTAATCGCATGCCGCATCGATTCAATCTAGCTATAAACTCTTAGAGAGTATTTATGGGAGAAGGGTGGAACTACTCGCATGTCCATTGATATCAAGAAAGAATTAGGGCAAGCCAAAGTCGAGCAGCGCATCGTATATGAATCAGGGAATGAAATGGCGGCCTATGCGGCGCATCAAATTAATTATCATATTATGGGGTACTTTCCGATCTCACCATCCACGGAGGTAGCTCAGTTTCTGGATCTCATGAAGTCCAATGGACAGCATGACATCGTTCTCATACCTGCAGACGGGGAACATGGCTCAGCAGGGATATGCTATGGGGCATCAACCGCTGGCGGCCGCGTATTTAACGCGACAAGTGCTAACGGTTATTTGTACATGTTGGAACAAATGCCCGTACAATCCGGAACACGATTTCCGATGGTTTTGAATTTGGTTTGTCGTTCCGTATCGGGGCCGCTTAACATTCATGGAGATCATTCAGATTTATATTATGCCTTGAATACAGGTTGGCCGATCGTGATGTGTCGAGACCCACAAGCCGTATATGATATGAATATTATGGCGCTCAAATTAGCAGAGGATCCTGAGGTGCGTTTACCTGTCATGGTCGCTTCCGATGGTTATTTCACCTCACACCAAAAGCGCAGAGTTCAAACCTTCGCACATCGGGCTGATGTGCAGGCATTCGTAGGTGAGAAGCCACAGGGCTTCCCAGATACCTTAGATCGGAATAATCCGATCACGGTTGGGCCGTATATGAATGAGCCAGATTACATTAATAACTGCTACCAGCAGTCAGTAGCCATGTACAACGCAGAGGGCGTGTATGATCGCATTCGGCAGGAATACGCCGATTTGACAGGGCGAGACTATCCGATACTCGAGCTTTATCGGATGGAGGACGCGGAAGTTGCGGTATTCCTGATGAATTCGGCCTCCGAAATCATCAAGGATGTCGTCGACCAGCTCCGCGAGAAGGGCATTAAAGCAGGATCGATTGCACCGAATCTGATCCGTCCTTTTCCAGCTAAGCAAATCGCAGAGGCGCTGCAGAACGTGAAAGCGATCACCGTAGGCGATCGCGCGGATTCCTATGGCGGACATGGCGGCAACATGGTCAATGAAATTAAAGCGGCGCTGTTCACACATGGGAACAGAGATACGCTTGTCATAAGCCGAATCTATGGCTTAGGTGGCAAAGACTTTTATGCCGAAGATGGGCATAATCTGTTCCAATTCGCCATTGATGCGATGGAAAGCGGCAAAGTGGACGTGCCTTTCGACTACTACGGGCATACGCCTGGAGATCCTTCGAAAGCACCGAAGCGGGTATTGACACCGATGAAGTATGAAGATCTGAAGACTGGGCTTATCACAGTCTCGCCAGATGAGAATACAGGCAAATTGAATGTGCGCATTCCACCGTTGCGCTCTTTAACGAAGAAACCGAAGCGAATTGCACCAGGTCATGGCGCTTGCCCGGGCTGTGGTATTTTCTCAGGACTGGAACTGTTCTTCAAAGGGATTGAAGGTGATATCGTCTCCATTTTCCATACGGGCTGTGCGATGGTTGTGACGACGGGTTACCCGTATTCGGCGCACAAAGCCACGTATATCCATAACTTGTTCCAGAATGGCGCAGCGACACTGTCAGGCGTCGTAGAGATGTTCTGGGAGCGGAAGCGTCGTGGAGAACTCGATCATTTAGGGTTGCAGGACGACTTCACGTTCGTCATGATTACGGGTGATGGCGGCATGGATATTGGGATGGGGCCAGCTATTGGGGCTGCACTGCGGAATCATAAAATGATCATTCTCGAGTACGATAATGAAGGGTACATGAACACAGGTGCGCAGTTGTCCTACTCAACGCCGATGGGACATCGGACATCAACGTCCAATGTAGGGAAGCATCAAGGCGGGAAAGTGTTCCACCATAAGGATACGGCGCAAATCATGGCAGCAACGCATATTCCTTATGTGTTCACAGGCTCAGAGGCGTATCCACAGGATCTGGTTAAGAAAGCAGCCAAAGCGCAATGGTATGCGCAGCATGAAGGTTTAGTTTACGGCAAAATCCTCATTGCATGCCCATTGAACTGGCTATCTGACGATCAGGAGGGCTCCAACATTGTCGGCGCAGCAGTTGACTCATGTTTCTTCCCACTCTATGAAGTGGAACATGGGGTGACTTCCATCACGTATAATCCGGAGGAGAAGAGCAAGAAGATTCCATTATCAGATTGGCTGAAAACGATGGGCAAAACAAAGCATCTCACGAAGCCCGAATATGAAGGTTCGCTGAAATCTTTTGAGACAGAAGTTGAGCGTCGCTGGAATATGTTGAAAGCCAAGCATGAGAATGCGTATCTCTAAGTAGCACTCATCATATACGAAGGCACATTCCCCTCATGGTGAGTGTGCCTTTTTTAACAGGAGGTCATGAAAGATGCCTTATGTTTTACAGCATAAAGAAACCGGGCAAATCTACACCAGTACACTAGTTAACAATTATGGGCTTGCGTATTACGGTGTGAAATTCTGGATGGAGCTGGAAGAAGCAGAAGCGCAGGCCTTATCATATTTGGAAACGCAGTCGGCGCCTGAGCTGAGTCGATGGCAACTCATTGAACTGGAAGAAAATGAGATGAAAATATGTAATGTAAAATTGAGAAACTCCGCGCAGTTGCAACTATTTTGGTCATTTGCAACTCGAAAACCTGAGGTTCGTAAATTGGAAAATTAAACCGCCTCGTCAATAGGCTAATCGCCACTTACGATCAGCTCATAATCGCTACCTTTCACCTATATTCGACGATGACCCCCTCAATCTATAATAAGGGTACGAATGAAAAAATTAACATCGTACAGCTAGATCACAAGCAACTTATGGAGGGAAAGACGATGAAAAAGTGGACGAGCGTTATTGCTGTACTGATGGTGATGTTGACGTTAGTACTCCCCAAAGAAACGCAAGCTGACGAAAGTGTTACAACCAAAGCACAGATTGTTGCAGGTGTAAGCTTTCGAGATCAACCAAACACGAGCAGTAAAGTAATTCGCCTTCTAAAAGCAAATGAAGTGGTAACCGTGACAGACTACACGACAGCAAGTTGGTACCAAGTCAAAGATGCGCAAGGTGTTAGCGGATACGTGTCAACGAGCTCGAAATACATAACTTTATTAAGTAATGCACAAATCATTTATGGTGTGAATTTCCGTACATTGCCTTCTTCTGATACTGGTTCAGGTTCCAAAGTCATCCGCATGTTGAGTAAAGGTGAAGAAGTGCTAATCACGGACAAAGTGAATGATAGCTGGTACAAAATTCAGGATGCGAATGGTGTAGTAGGCTATGTCAGTTCTAGCAGCAAATATGTAACAGCAGATTTCTCGATCATTAAACCGAATATGCCGATTGATGATGAGATCGAAGCAGTCATCGCGGCTGGACAAGTGTATATGGGAACCCCTTATGAATTTGGTTCAACTCGTAATGATCCAACAACATTCGATTGCTCTGATTTTGTTCAAACGATGTTCTGGGATGCGCTTCGCTTGTCTTTACCTGGCGACTCAGCGGGACAAGGCAACTATGTGAGAGCACTGGGCCCGATTGTGAAAGATTGGACGAAATTGAAACGTGGAGATCTTCTCTTCTTCAGCAGTTACAAAGGGGCTAAAGCATCCGATTATGCGGGTGTGAATATTCTAACAGAACCAATTACACACGTTGCTATTTATTTAGGTAATGGTCAAATCCTGCACACGTATTCCGTTGAATCTGGCGGCGTTCGGGTGGATACCATTGATGGCAAACAGTGGGAAAACCGATTTTTGTACGGTGGAAGTGTTATAAGATAAGTTGATGGTTCGAACAGGCAAGGTTTGCCATATACTATAGAGAGAGGCGGATGCTTGCCTTGAGCATCCGCCTCTTGCTCGTTGCTACCGAAGAATAAGCAGGAAACTTTTGCTTCTCAGCAACCTTGATAAACGAGCTCGACGACCAGCAAGGCTGAGACGTTTATTCTGGATTCTATGGAGAAAGGGAGAGCCTTATCTTTGAAACCTTCGACGACGAACCATCCACTGGAATTTAGGAACACAACGGAAAGAGGACTTAACCTGGATACCGTGCACGAGCGTATTCTGCACTTTATGCGTCTTGACCCCGTAGCGACCTATAAATTTATTATTGGTACGGATTGTCAGGTGCACCCAGGTCATACGAAATTCATTACCGGCGTAGTGATCCAGCGGCTAGGGAAAGGAGCGTGGGCGTGTTATCGTCAAGTGATCGTACCAAGAGCACTTTACTCGATCAAAGAAAAGCTTTCGATGGAAACTAGCTTGAGTGAAGAGATTGCGATGTATTTTGACGAAAACAAGCGACTCGATATGGAAAATATTGTTCTTCCTCATCTTTATCAAGGTGCCACATTCGATATGTTTATTCATATTGATGCTGGGGATGACGAGAATAGAAATCGGACGGCCAAATTCGTCCAAGAAATGGTAAGACGCGTGGAATCGGTCGGGATGGTCCCCGTCATTAAACCAGACTGCTATGTCGCATCGGCCTATGCAAATCGATATTCCAAGAAACCCTATCGTCCCCCATACGAGGATCATGAGGTGATGGATGGCAGTGTATAATGCGGATAAAGAAACCGTTAGCTCGAATGGTCAAAGCGATCTCGGGAGCTGACGGTTTTGTTTTGAATGAAGTGGTGTAAGAGCTTTCCTTCCTGAAAAAGAGGGTTTCCAATGTTTCTTAGCGAAGTATTGCTGAATGATGCATGTAGCATAGGGGGGAATTCCATGAGCAAGACATTTATCATCGAAGCTGTCATGTTGGCTGTACATGGTCAACTCATGCTGCCATCAAAGCCAGTGACGTATCTGATTCCGTACACGACGATTCAAGAGCTATACGAGTTGCATACGAGCCCTGAACCGATTATGTTAGAGCATGAGGATGATGGCTTTGTGAAACAGATGATTGGAGAGCTTATTGTTTTCTTCGAGGAATCGTTTAATAAGAAAAAAATAGAAAAAGCTTTATCGATACCGTGGGGCAAAAGCCCGCCATTACCCATAAATGAACATGTGACCCTAATGGTCGTATATGCGATAGATAACGAAGCGTACGGTGATCAATTTGATCCCATCGAAACCGAATTAATTTTAACTGCAATAAGAGAAAAGGCGATTTTACTAACGGATCAATTCGATTTTATTGAGCGGCTAGTGGAGTCGGCAATCCCAGTGGAGGCTTTCGATGTGGAAGATTTTGAGTTCGCGGTTGAAGGCGATAACCAAGTTTAGGAAGAGGAGATGAGTCTCGTCATTATGCGAGTTATGGATCAAGAAGACCAATTAGCGTCACTTCCCGCCAATTGGTTTCCAGCACAAACCTGGACACTGCGTGTAGGTGCCGGGGGTATGAACAACACAACGCGATTCGTGGAAGTTGGTGATAGAACGTATGTTCTACGCTTGTATGAAACGCATCGAGATACGAACAAAATCAAGTTCGAACATAGCGTGTTGCTGCGCTTAGCCGCCATTAAAGCGGAGCTTCCATACGATATTCCGATGCCGCTCGAACTTCCGAATGGCGGTACGATGGTAACACTAGGAGATGGAGAAGGTAAGATCGCGGCATTATTTACTTTTACTGATGGAGAGAATCCAATCGAATTAGGTTTATCTCAGTTGCATGAGATGGGGAAGGCTGTAGGTCAACTTTCCGCAGCCTTAGCCACGATTAACATGGAGCTTAAGCCAGAATATGCTCCTTATTATGAAATTGAACATATTCATCCTAGTTGCAAGCCAGAGGCGATTCGCACATTCTGTCTTCAGGCGCCTGAGTCATTTCTGCCGCAGCAGGAGGAACTTGCTTATATATTTGGACGGTATATGGCGTTATACGCCGCGATTCCAACGATCCGGCAATTACCGCATCAACTCGTGCATGGCGATATTAATGGTTCTAACATGTTGGTGAACGAAGAGGGGCAATTGGCCGCGATTCTTGATTTCGAATTTGTCACGATCGATGCACGAGTGATGGAACTTGCGGTATGCTTGTCAGATCTGATCGATCCTAGCTTATCGGAAGATCGGCTCAAAACCAATTGTAGAACCTTTTACGAGGGCTACCGTCAATTTATCGCTTTAACACAAGAAGAGAAGGGGATACTGCCTCTACTGATCGAGTTGCGGAGACTAGATGTTTTTATTCACTTTCTGGGGCGATACTTAGATGGCGTAGATCCGCAAGGTGTGCTAGTCGATATTATTACCAATACCTATGAGAAAACCAAGTGGCTGCAAGAACATGATACGTTGCTTCAATTCGATCAAATGTAATCATTGAACGTGCTTACTAACCTGGAGGTTAGTAAGACACGTTTTTTTCAGTTCTATTTTTATAGGGACGCTTCACTTATACTGTACATAGGAATCAAGCTTCTTGTGAAAACTTTAGTGAATGCAAAAGTGGTTTACAAGTAACAGCTCACATAATTTTCTTAGAACCACAAAGGAGGACAAACATGGTCTATCAAGCGAGTGCAACACGTTATGCAGAAATGAAATATAATCGTTCAGGGAAATCTGGACTTCAGTTACCGGCCATTTCCTTAGGGATGTGGCACAATTTCGGAGGGTTAGACCTGCATGAGAATGGGAGAGCCATGCTGCTTCGTTCTTTTGATTTGGGGATTACCCACTTTGACTTAGCGAATAACTACGGTCCGCCTCCAGGCTCCGCAGAAGAATTAATGGGCCGCGTACTGAAAAGTGATCTCGGTGCTTATCGTGATGAGCTCATCATCTCGTCGAAATCTGGCTATCATATGTGGGAAGGTCCTTATGGCGAGTGGGGCTCCAAGAAGAATATGGTTTCCAGCTTGGATCAAAGCTTGAAAAGAATGGGTTTAGAGTACGTTGATATTTTCTACTCCCATAGACCAGATCCCAATACACCGTTCGAAGAAACCATGGCGACGTTGGATCTTATTGTTCGTCAGGGGAAAGCACTCTATGTGGGACTTTCCAATTACTCGGCAGAGCAAACGAAAGAAGCAGCTGCGATTCTAAAAAGACTAGGTACGCCACTGCTTATTCACCAACCCGCTTATAGTATGATGAACCGTTGGATTGAGGACGGTTTGCAGGACGTTTTAGATGACTTCGGTGCGGGAAGTATTGCGTTCTGCCCCCTTGCGCAAGGTTTGTTAACGAATAAATATGTCAACGGCATTCCCGCGGATTCGAGAGCTGGTGGTAAGAGCCAATTCTTGAAGGAGCAAGACATTACTGAGGAGAAGTTGAATCAAATCATTCAATTGAACGAATTGGCGAGCTCGCGCGGTCAAAGCTTAGCGCAAATGGCCCTGGCTTGGGTACTTCGTGGCGGGCGAGTGACCTCTGCTTTGATAGGAGCAAGCCGCGTATCTCAAATCGAGGAAAATGTGGCTGCACTTAAGAACTTAGAATTCGCACCAGAAGAACTCGCGGCAATTGAAAAAATCCTGAAGTAAACTTCAGGATTCCAATCGTTTATCAATCGCTTCGGACATCGTGCGATCTGTGAGATGCGCATAAATCTGCGTGGTCTCCGGGGAGGCATGGCCGAGCTGTTCTTGGGTTTTATACAAGTCATTTTGTAAGTAATAATCAGTGGCGAAAGAATGTCGCAGCTTATGTACGGACAAGTAGGGCTTGCCAAAGCGTTTGGCGTATTTGATCACCAATTCTTGAATCGCTCTTTTCGTCATTCGTTCGCCTTCTTTTTTGCCATTCGCCATGGCAATGAAGAGGGCTTTTTCTTTTTTGAGCGGCTTATACCGTGAAGAGCGAATGGCCAAGTAGTCCGTCAGGGCTTGTATGGCTTCAAGTCGGAAGTACACCGGCGTTTTGAACGTATCGTCATTTTTACCCTTGCGATATACGTGGACTAACTTCATTTTCAGATCAATATCGTCGACATTCAGGTTAAACACCTCCGAAACACGAAGCCCCGAGTTGAGAATGAGCGTAACGATACAAGCATCTCTCACTTTATTGAGTTCATAGGCGTAGAGCGCTTGCTTGTTGGTCGCTACATCGTGTTCATAGCCGCTTTGCACATAAGCAATAAACTCCACGATTTCTTCCTCTTGCAGCAGCTTGCCTTCCAGCTTCGCGGCGCTGTCCTTGGCCTTGTGGGAACGCTTAATTTCTACCTTCGCCATGACGTTGCGTTTCAGGAGCGGGTAAAAGTTATCATCCTCAGCAATTTGACTCAAATAGTGAAATAATGAGCGCAGCGCGGACAGCTTGCGGTTTATCGTCGTTTTGCCATTAGCTTGTGCTTTACGTGTGGCGAGGAACATGCGAAAATTATTAACGCTGTCCATATGCAGCTTCTCCAAATCCTCAAGGGGCACTTGATTCATGGTGGTTGCTGTACTCAAGCCTTCTGCAAGAAGCCAAGATAAGAAAATCTCATAATCACGGACATATTCCAAAAGGGATGAAGGCGAGAGGTCTGGAAGCTTATAATTAATAAATTTCTCAATATACCATGGCATCGAAGGCACACGTCGATCTAATTCATGGCGATCTTTGATTTTAATAATATTCATAGAAGTCACCTCATTAGCGTCTTGCTGTTAGTATACCAGTGGATTCGCGAAATTGGTAGGTATGGAAATCAAACTATTCAGCGTGCTGATGCGTCTTAGCTACAACAAGAATCATCTCAGTAAATGAGTGCGGCAAAAGGAGCGTCATCAACCTCATGATAATAAAAAAGAAGTTGGAAACGGAATTAATTACTTGCATTACGGAACACAAGGAACATGTATACCGATTGGCTTACAGTTATGTGAAAAATCAACAGGATGCTCTAGATATCGTTCAGGAAGCCATACAGAAGGCTTTCGCCGCAGCGGATACATTGAAGAGCGAGGCTTCGATCAAAAGCTGGTTCTACCGAATCGTCGTCAACACCTCTTTAGATTTCTTGCGAAAACATAAAAAACTTACGGTGATGGACGATGTGACCATGGAAGCAATCACACCAGGCAGTGAGGATGCTTATCCGAATATTGATTTGGAGCGGGCGCTTGAGGACTTGCCAACAATGTATCGCAGTGTGATCACACTTCGGTATTTCGAAGATTTGAAGATTGATGAAATTGCCGATGTTCTGAAAGAAAATACGAGCACGATTAAGACGCGGCTATATCAAGCTCTGAAGCTTCTCCGGGTTAAAATGATCGATGATACGCTAGTGGAGGTAAACTAACGATGGATGAGAAGTTAGAGCAAATGAAACAACAGTATATGGACATTCCTATTCCCGCGGAGCTTGATTTTATCGTTAACCAGGCAATAGCAGCACATAGCACGAAGAGACCGAAGACGGTTATGAAATGGTTAACAGCCATTGCGGCAGCAGCGATCGTATTCGTAGCGGGGCTCAACACAAGTCCAGCTTTTGCCCATTCGTTAGCTGAGGTACCAGTTGTAGGTAAATTAATTAAAGTCCTGACGTTTCGAGAATATAAATATGATGATGGCGCACATCGTGCCAAAGTAGAAGTCCCTGCCATAACGAATTTAGAGAATAAGACGCTGGAGGATTCATTGAATTCGAAATATTTGGAAGAAAGCAAGAAGCTGTACACGGACTTCATGAGTGACATCGAGAAGTTGAAAGCGAGTGGGTCTGAGGGGCATATCGGAGTTGATAGTGGGTATGTGGTCAAGACAGACAATGATCAAATTCTCGCGGTAGGCCGATATGTCGTGAATACGGCTGCTTCCTCATCGACGACTTTTCAATATGACACGATTGATAAAAAGAATCAGCTGCTCATCACACTCCCTAGCTTATTTAAAGATGATGGCTATATTGGCGTCATTAGTGACTATATTAAGGAGCAAATGAAACAACGTATGAAAGAAGACTCCTCCAAAATCTATTGGGTAGAGGGTGTTCCGAATGACGTGAAATTTGCATTTAAGACAATAAAAAAAGATCAAAGCTTCTACATTAATAATGAAGGTAAGCTTGTCATCGTGTTTCAGAAATATGAGGTGTCGCCAGGCTATATGGGTGGAAGTGAGTTCATTATCCCGACAAGTGTGATTAATGATCAATTGAGTTCTCATGCGTACCTTTTGTCCGAATAAAAAAGGGCTTATCTGCCTACATTAATTGGGTATGCAAAACATCAGCTGGGGGTATTACCATGCCGCAACAAAAGGAATTAGGCTTAGCGCAAATTAAAGATGTAGCCCAAAAAGCGGAACAAGCAGCCGAACAAACGCTGGAAGTTGCCCAACAAATTTATTCGCAAGCCACCGCAGCAGCACTGACAGAAGCCGAACAGCAGCTTGAGGATCTGCAAACTCAAATCAAGCAGGCACAGCAAAAAACCGAAGATTTGAAACAGGAAATAAAATCTCAGAACGAGTCAAATTGAACAAGATTGGGGAGGTAGTTATATGCCGCGAAGTCAAAGTGATAAGCACACCATTGATCCGAAGAAAGCGATGATTCAATCGGTGCATTACGAGGACGGAAGTATCCAGGCTGTTCAATTTCAAAATGGTCAAGTGGTCGATATTCAAACTGCGATCGAGATGACCGAGGCAGATTTAATCGAGGATGCAAATACCGGTGTCAACCGAGCTGGGGAGAAAACCTTACGGTCCTATCCGGATGGTGATCCTAGCAACAATTTATCGAATTTACCGCGTTTTTAAAATAGGAAATTTAAGAATACAGAGAAAAAGCTGTTTGCCCTTGCAGGGCGAGCAGCTTTTTTTGACACTAAAAAAGCTGCTGAGAGGGTCTCAGCAGCTGTGAATGCGTTTGCAAGTTACTTTTTAAAGTAAACGGAAACATACTTGTAGACGACGCCTAGAGCACCGATGTAGTAAGCGATTTTGATAATGTAATCGGAATGATCAAGCGGCATCATGTTGGAGAGCAAGAATAGGGGGAACACAAGGTACAGAAGGTCTTTCAAGTAAGAAGTAATCGTCGTGCTAGAGAACGTGCCTGATGCAAACGATTTGACTAAATCTACTACAAAACTAAGACCCATTACCCCTAAGACAAGCCACATTGCATAAAGCATTAAACCCGTGAGTGTAAGTGCCATGTCTGATTCACCTCCACATACGAAGATTTGCTTTCGATCTATCATATGCAGCAATGTGACAAGTCGTGCTAGGTATTCGAAAATTTTAGAGTCTACGCATGCATCGTTTTTCGGAAAATAAGCGGTGATACGCCTACATATTTCTTGAAAATTCGTGAAAAGTAGAAAACGTCCTTATACCCTAGGGATTCTGCGATTTCCTTTACCGAATTGGTTGTGTTCAATAGAATATTTTTGGCTTCCGCCATTTTCATACGGTGCATGTAGGTGTTCAATGGATAACCAGAATATTCACTCACGATTCTACGAAGGGTAGATAAGGAGATATGATGCCTCCGCGCTACAAGCTGTGCGTCAAATGGTTGGTATAACGATTGGCTAAGATCTTCGATAAGTGAAATAAATTGTTGTGATTTCGTCGTTTCAATTGTAGCTTCTGCTTGCATGATAAATTCAAATAATAAGGATTCGACGAGCATAGCTGCTCGATCAATATTCGTAGGAATCCCGCTTTCCATGAGGATAAAAATGCGTTCAATCCGATTATGCTGGGCCGCATCGTTAGCACCAACTTGTTTCACTAGGTCTAATTGGGTGAGCCAGCTACTCTGCCATTCCTGCACACGGCTGCCTTCCATAGTGAAATAGTACTCATCCCAGTAGCCGCCGGGCTCAGGTCCATATTGATAAACCGTATTCGGACGGAAGACGAAGAGACTGCCGCTATTGACCTGTTGAATAGGCCCGCCATTTACGCGGTAGGTGCCTTTGCCTCCTGAGATGTAGACGAAGGCCCATTTCTCGAACACGGCATGATCCCGATACATGATTCGACCAGGCAAATGCCCAACATTGAGAATGCGCAAGGAATGTAATTTTAATTTACTGGCATCGATAGGCAAAGTAATGATTCGAAGCGGGTAGGGACTTATCGTATCGTCCATGAATCTAGGCATAACATACATTCCTTCCGAGCAAACTCCGTGATATGATGATGAAAGTTAAAACGCATTAACTTTCGTAATTTCATTATAAGGGAAGCGTGACCTCCTTGAAACCTAGTTTATCAAAAATTTGATGAGAAAGTGAGTGCAACATGACAGCCGCGCTGAAACGACTATTACTAATGAGTATGAGTTCGGGGATTATTTTTAACTATATGGGTATTTTTATCAATCTGTTTATTTGGGAAAAAGGGAATCAAATCTTTGACGTTGCCTGGTTCAACCTCATTATGTTTCTTGCTTGGGGAGTTGCTTTCATGTATGGTGCGAATCTCTTGTCCAAATTCACCATCGGTACGGTCATGAGGGTAGCTGCTATCGGTGCTGGCATCACCTTTATTCT
Organism: Paenibacillus pectinilyticus; assembly: GCF_001700435.1. Taxonomy (GTDB): domain Bacteria; phylum Bacillota; class Bacilli; order Paenibacillales; family NBRC-103111; genus Paenibacillus_E; species Paenibacillus_E pectinilyticus. Next base: position 429,974 of record NZ_LYPC01000022.1, on the reverse strand, counting down.
GTTATCTTGGGTGCATTTTGAACCGAAAATCTTATACATTACTATGATTGCAGTACCTGTTGGTCTTACAAATGGGCTATACGGCGCCGCGCAAAATATGGGGATCTCGCTTTTTGGGAAGGGGAAGGAATTCACCGCCTTTTTCTCTGCGACGAACGTGATCGGTCAACTCATTGCCTTTATTAATCCATTGTTGTTCGCGGTCATTATTAAGTGGATGGGGTTTACCGCTTCCTTCTTCATCATGTTTATCTTTATCGCACTTATGATTTTTACTTCTTATTTCGTTCCACCTATTTCGTTAAAAGAGGCTAAAGAGCCTGTGTTTCGAAAATTTGGCATACGCCAAGTATTCGCCACGCCACAGCTGAAATGGATGATTCCTTCCCTCATTGCCGGTGGCTTCTTCATCCAGTTTCAAGGGATTTTCTCGTTGATTTTCACTTTTTCCGTTACGCAAGATAAGCTAAGTATTGCGATGCTGCAAATTATGTACACCTCATTCACGATTGCGTGTGTGTTCTTATATCGACGCTTTAGTCGAACCCGTCCAATCGGTGATAACAAATGGTTAACATTTGGCATGATTGCAGCAGCTGTTGGATTCTTACTTGCGTTGTTCCCAACACCATTGATTCTTATTTTATCTAATATTCTTACGACAATCGGTCTATTTTTCTTCTATACGATCTGGAGCTCAAGACAATTTATTGCGACTTACCGGTTAGAGCCCATTCATCAAACACGTGTGTTGGTATGGCGGGAATTGATCCTTGTCATCTCCCGTATGTTCCTTCTGGCGTTAATTCTCGGGATTCATGACTTTGATGGATTTGTGTTTAAGGCTGTCATGATCTTCAGCTTCTCAAGTGCCTTATTAATTCCATATTTTTCGAAAAAAAGCGATGAGTCCGCTGAAGAAATGGTACTGCAAGGCGTGGAATCTTAGGATTCCCGCTTTTTTTTTGTTGCCTCTATTCATTTAGTGGCATTAAAGATTAATGATATTAACTAATTTCCGTGGACAAATTGTTGCTTAAGATGGGGAAGTAGGGGAATCTATGGTATAATAAATCTCATTATGGCATGAAAGCAGGCGACATACGCAGCATGAATGGACAAAATCGGAAAGATGTTGTGCCCGGCAAAGAAGTGAATATCGTACTCAAACAAGATCAACGCAGCGGGAAATTAACACGCGGGATTGTCAAAGATCTTCTAACGAATTCGCCCACACATCCTCATGGTATAAAAGTAAGGCTCACAGATGGCCAGGTAGGTCGTGTGAAAGAAATCATTTCGCCGTCTAACTGACTGACGGATCACGAAGGAGAATAGAAGATGGCAAAAGCAAAGGTAACGAAGCGTCCAACGCGCGATGAGTTTGTGCTAGAAGAAATCGGGAACCAACTGTCGGAAGCGAAGATGGAAAATTCCGAGATTGTGTTAACCGTTTGGGGGCGTGAAGAAACAGTACGAGGAACGATCACGACGATGGACTCTCGTACAGGACGCGTTCATATGGATTGCAAAGGTGAGCTGGATAAGGTGCCTTTCATGGATATTATGAAGGTGGAGTATCCGCGGGATTGAGAAATGATATTCCGAGTGTATCGGGAGGTAGTAAGGTCGTAAAGACTTTACAGCCTCCTGTTTATATTTTCAAGGCAAGGCTTTTTAAATAAAAGAAATGATAGAATGAGATCAACATGTGATGAAGGAATTTACGAAACAGTAAATGTGTTGATAGGGCAGAAACAAGTAATTTTCCTACTAAAAAAATTGCACTAAATCTATATTTAACGCAATTTAGCTTCTAATGGACGGAGATTAACAGCATGGACACTAGATTGGCTTATGATGACGAGTATTTAGAGCTTTTTGACTCCTGGATGAAGGACCAGGGGTTTACGAAACGAACGCAGCAGGCTTACCTAGGCGATGTTCGTTTATTCCTTGGCAACCTCGGGGAGAAAGAACTACCGACGATCGAGGCCATTGATATTATGCGATTCCTGACGAGGATGCGTCAGCGTGGGGCAGGGGATGCCGCGAGGAATCGATACCTGTCGTCGATACGGACATTTTTCACAGCGCTTATCGAGCTGCAAATGCTTAGTCATAATCCTTCAATGACTGTGAAGAAATCGAAGGTAGAGAAGAATCCAGTTCCAACTTTTCTGAGTGAAGAGCTTCTCTCTGCTTTCTTGCAATCCATCGAGGGGAAATACCAGATTCGCAATGTCGCGATGTTTCTCTTGATGAGCTATGCGGGCCTGCGTGTGAGTGAACTGCATCGTTTGAATATTTCAGATTTCAATCGCGGTACGAATACACTAATGGTGCTAGGGAAAGGGAGAAAATGGCGCGTGATCCCACTTCCAGCTGAAATTGTTCAGGTGCTTGCACGTGCACTTGTTGAACGCATGGATGCGCGAAATGGGGCAGAGCAGCCGTTCTTCGTCTCCCAGTTCGGACGGCGGATTAGCATCAGGATGATTCAAACCATTGCCGAGAAGTATTTCGGGCAATTGAAAGGGCAATACATCGAGCTGCAAGGGAAGTCATTCTCTAGCCACAAGCTGCGGCATACATTTGCGACGATGCAAGTGTTGGCAGGGACAGACATTCGGACTTTGCAGGAATTGCTCGGCCATGCTAGCATTCAAACCACGCAAATTTACACGCATGTGGGTGATAAGCAAAAACAAGAAGCCATGAATCGTGTTTCAGCTTTTATACCGGTGGGAATGGGGATTTAAGTGTCATAATCTATGTAATTTTTACATATAAGGCAACAGAGGGATTATCCGATTCGGGAACGATAACTTGGTTAGGAGGCGTCATTATGGCAATACGGCCCCCCATCTTACAACGTGGCGATACCATTGGCATTGTTACGTTAGGTAGCCCGCTCGACGCAAATACGATTGATGCAAGAATTCAGACGCTGGGAAATATGGGGTTTCAAGTCGTTGTAGGCAAGTATGCTTACGCTTATGGGGGGATCGTTGCATCAACTGCGCAACAACGAGCGGATGATTTGATGTCCATGTTTGTTAATCCGAATGTCAAAATGATCCTGCCGACAAGGGGAGGAACAGGCGTCAAGGATATTTTGCCATTGTTAAACTACCCCATCATCAATAGTCATCCGAAAATCGTAACGGGTTATAGTGATATTTCAATTCTGTTGAATATTCTTTATCAATTCGCTAATTTGATTTCGTTTCAAAGCTTGCTGTTAATTGACTTCAACACGAGTACACCGGCCTATAATTTCGATCAATTCTATGCAGCAACTTCAACGCTAGTAAGCCCAAGAGTCATTACTAATCCACCTGGTATGCCATTGAATGGTTTAGTAAAAGGACATGTGCGCGGGCAAATCGTAGGGGGCAATTTGACTTCGTTTGTAGGTACGCTAGGGACGCCATTCGAAGTAGATACCAAGGGGAAAATCATACTGATTGAAGAGACGCATGAACCAACGAATACGATTTATCGCTATTTGACACAGTTGATTATGGCAGGTAAATTTCGAGATTGTGTCGGTATCGTGATGGGCTTATGTACGAATTGCTCTACATCCTATAATACCTCCTATGATGATTTAATCAATGGGATAATGGTTCCGTTAGGGAAACCACTTATGACCAACTTGAGTACGGCACACGGGCTTTACAAAGCGGCGATTCCCATAGGGGCCATGGCTGATCTGGACACGTACAATAATACGCTTACTGTCCTTGAACCAACCGTTACCGTCTAGCAAAATCGTGAAAGATGACCGAATGGGTGAAGAAAGGCCGGTATACACCGGCTTTTTGTTATCCTTCACTAGTTAATTAAACGACGTGCACCCCAATAATGAGCATCATAATAGGGTGTACCAAACAAAGTACTAATTTTCACTTCTCGCGTACCCATTGTACCTGCCTGAAGAATTTGGTTATTGCCAAGGTAAATACCTACATGGGAAACACCTGTCGTATAGGTTCCTTGCAGAAAAACAAGATCTCCTTTACGAAGATTGCTCTTTTCAACAGGCGTGCCTAGCTGACTTTGAAGTGCTGCAGAATGCAACAAATTAAAACCATTTTGATTAAATGCATACTGTACAAAGCCAGAACAATCAAAAGCGACATAGGGCGTGTTGCCGCCAAACACGTAAGGCACACCCAGCTGTTTCATACCCGTTGCAATGATCGCATCCGCTTGTACTTCCCAGCTTGCTTTTGGAGCAACTTTACTAGGGATTTTAATGAGAACGCCTTCATAAATATTATCCGCATTCACGCTCGGATTGCTTGCGATCAGTTCCGATAAGGGAACATTAAACTTCTGTGAAATGGACCAGAAAGTGTCAGAATCAGTAGCGACGTAGGGACTAGAAGTCGCAGTACTCACGGCAGTTGCTGCATTTGCAATGCCACCGAACAAAAGACTTGTAGCTACGATGGTTGATAAAATGATCTTTCTCATGGAATTCCTCCTAGTTGTTTAATGTTGGACAGTCCTATTCTATCAAAATGAAGAAACAGAGAATATGATCAAAATATGGATATAGGGAAGGGAATCGATATTTGTTTACATAACATTAGTTATGCAAACAAATCATATAACCTTAGATTAAATTTAATAGATAATTCAGATAATTTTACATAGTGTCTAATTTCAGATGAAATTTAGGCACAGTATGTATAATGAAAATCCTGAAAATCGCTATATAATATAACATATAGAGTTATTTAAACTTACAACTAGGTGACGTAAGCGTGAACGTAATGGAGGAGGAATCCGATGAGTTCTGATTTTTCCCGACGAAAAGTGGAAATTTCATTGGAAGACGTCAGTATGGTGTTCGGTAAAAAGGGGAGACAGGAAACGGTCCTTCAGGACATCACATTTGATGTCGAACAGAATGAATTCGTCTCTGTACTAGGGCCTTCAGGCTGCGGCAAATCGACGTTGCTTCGACTGATGGCGGATCTCCTTCAACCGTCTAAAGGTCATATTACGATTCAGAAGGATCACCCTAGAGAGGTGCGGCTGCGTCGCAAGTTCGGTATTGTTTTCCAAACACCAACCTTATTTGAATGGCGGAGTGTGCGCGAGAACATCGAGCTACCACTTGAAGTCATGGGCCACCCTCGCCATGCTTATCGGGAACTCGTCGACCACCTCATGGATACGGTTGGCTTAACGAAATTTAAAGATTATTATCCGTGGCAGCTCAGCGGCGGTATGCAGCAAAGAGTCGCCATCGCACGTGCGTTATCCCTCGATCCTCCCATCCTTTTTATGGATGAACCTTTCTCCGCTTTAGATGAATTTACGAAGGAACGTTTACAATTGGACTTGCTCGATATGAAGAGGAAAACAAATAAAACCATCGTATTCGTCACTCATAGTATCTCAGAAGCCGTATTCCTATCCAATCGCATCATCGTATTAACTGCCAATCCGGGTCGTGTACATGCGATTTACCCCGTACCCCTAGGGGAAGACCGTAACCTGCAAACACGAGAATCTCTTCCTTTTCAAAAACTAACAGCTGCCATTCACCATGATTATAAGGAGGAAAGTGATCCTTCTGAAGATCAATTAGGTTAAGTTACTCCCTACTAATTGAAAAGCAAATGATAGGGATGACTTCACCAATGTAGACATAGAAATATAATAGGAGAGCCATGCACGATGTCATTCGCGAGGGGGACGATGTATGACCGCAAGTGAAGATCTCGACCAATGGAATAAAGAGGACCTGCTCGAAAAAGATCGCAAATATGTGTGGCATCATATGACGGCCCATAATGAAAATCCGATGATTATCGCTTCAGGCGATGGAAGTTGGGTCACGGATATCGATGGGAATCGTTATTTGGACGGGATGTCGGGTTTATGGTGTGTGAATGTCGGTCATGGAAGAAGAGAAATTGCCGAAGCCGCCGCTGACCAAATGATGAAGCTCGCATACGCAACACTCGTACAAAGCCACATCCCAGCTATTGAATTAGCGGCCAAATTAAATGAGTGGCTGATCGGCGATTATCGTATTTTTTATTCCAATTCCGGGTCTGATGCCAATGAAGTTGCATTCAAAATCGCCCGTCAATATCATCATCAGAATGGGAAACCGAGTAAGTATAAATTCATTTCGCGTCATCGCGCGTATCATGGCAATTCCATGGGCGCCTTAGGGGCAACGGGGCAAGCACAACGGAAGTTGAAATACGAGCCGTTAGGTGTTGGCTTTCAGCATGTGCCCCCGCCATATTGCTATCGCTGTCCATTTGGGCAGACCAAAGAAACATGCTCGCTGCAGTGTGCCAAAGCCATTGAAAATGCGATCGTCTGGGAAGGTCCTGACTCGGTTGCCGGCGTGATTCTAGAGCCTGTCATTACCGGCGGAGGCATGATAATTCCTCCTGATGATTATTTACCGATGGTTAGAAGCATCTGTGATAAATATGATGTGTTGCTCATCGTGGATGAGGTAATATGCGGGTTTGGGCGATCAGGTAAGCCATTCGGGCATCAGAATTATGAGGTTAGACCCGACATCGTCACGATGGCCAAAGGGTTAACAAGCGCCTATTCGCCGTTATCGGCTACGGCGGTGTCCTCCGAGTTATACGACTCGTTCCAAGAGAAAGAGGCGACGAGCCATTTTCGACATATCAACACGTTCGGTGGTAATCCTGTTTCTTGCAAAGTCGCACTAACGAATCTTGAGATTATCGAGCGAGAAGACTTAGTGGGACGTTCTGCCGAGATCGGTAATGCGTTCAGATCAGGACTGGAACCCTTACAGGAACATCCGCATGTTGGGGAAATTCGTATTTTTGGATCAGCGATGGGCATCGAGTTGGTCGAAGATCGTGAATCGAAGATTCCCGCTTCAGTAGAACGGGTAACGAAGATTGTGATGGCTTGTAAAAGCAAGGGACTGCTCGTCGGCAAAAATGGGGATACGGTCCATGGCTTCGCGAACATTATTACGTTAAGTCCCCCTTTGTCCTCGACGGACAGTGATGTGGATTTTATCATCGCAACGTTACTTGCTGTTTTTGGCCAAGAAGAAGAGAAAGGATGATGTGAGTTGACGACAATCCCAAGCAAAGCGATTAATGCAGCTCGACTTCACGGACACATTCATGACCTCGCGCAGATCGGCAAGATTGGTGAAACCGGGGTCTGTAGACTTGCCCTATCCAAGGAAGATCGCGCCGGCGTTGAGCTTGTGAAATCGTGGATGGAGGAAGCGGGGATGGAAGCGTATATCGATCCTTTCGCGAATTTGATTGGTGTCTGGCGCGGAAGTGATCCTCAAGCACCGGTTCTTATGTTGGGATCGCATGTCGATTCGCAACCCTATGGGGGCAGATTTGACGGCGCAATTGGTGTGCTTGGCGCGATCGAAGTCGTACAAACGATGAGGGAGGAAGGCCTGCAGCCGGCTTGTACGATCGAGGTCGTTGCCTTTTGCGATGAGGAAGGATGCCGCTTCAATAAAGGGTTATTTGGCGTTCGAGGCATGACCGGAAAGCTAGAGGTAGATGAACTGGATCGTATGGACAAAAACGGCGTTACACGCCGTGAAGCCTTGTTGGAGTTCGGGTGTGATCCAGCGGATTTCGAGGGATATGCGTTTCAAGCTGGTCGTATTGGCGCCTTCTTAGAGCTGCATATTGAACAGGGGCCCGTGCTGGAGTCGCTAAATGAGCCAATTGGGATTGTCAGCGGAATCTCGGGTCCGTTATGGCTGACGGTAGAAATGACCGGCTTTGCAGGCCATGCAGGCTCCGTGCCGATGTCGATGCGTCATGATGCGCTTCTCGGTTCAGCCAAAATCATCGTCGCACTGAACGAACTTGTTCGAAGGGAACCAGGTGCACCAACGGTAGGAACGGTTGGCTCACTATCTGTGTTTCCGGATTCTCGCAACATTATCCCGGAGAAAGTGAGCTTCACGATTGATTTACGTGATATTGAAATCCGGCGCCGCAATGCGCATGAAACCGAACTTCTCAGTATTATCGAGAATGTAGCCTGTGAACATGGCCTCACCTATACGATTCGGGAGGATACGAATAGCGAGCCTCGCTACTGTGCGGACTGGATCAAAGAAAGTCTTCATCAGGAAGCTGCCCTCATGGGGATGAAGCCGCCCGAACTGATGAGCGGTCCATTCCATGACTCATTGGCAATGTCCCATGTCTGTGACTATGGCATGATCTTCGTCCGCTGCTTGGAGGGCATTAGTCACAATCCCAAGGAATATGCTAGTCCTGAGGATATTTCGCTGGGCACAGAGCTTTTGTACCGAACCGCTCGCCGCATCGTAATGGAGAAAGAGCGCTTCCAAGGGTAAGCTGATCAAATAAAGGAGGAGGAGCGAAGATGAGTACGACATTTATTTCTCTAACGGATTTGAAGCGTAATTTTGCCGAAGTGAAGTCGGGCATGAAGCCCAAAGAGGCGATTGAAGAATCCAACCGCTGCTTGTTCTGTTATGACGCTCCTTGTACGCATGCATGTCCGACAGGCATTGATATTCCTTCATTTATTAAAAAGATTGCCTCCGGCAATCTAAAAGGCTCTGCACGCACGATAATGGACGCGAATCCAGTTGGGGCTTCTTGTTCCCGCGTGTGTCCCACGGAAGAACTGTGTGAAGGGGCTTGTGTACTTAATCATTCGTCCAAGCCTATACTTATTGGCCAGCTTCAGCGCTACGCGACGGACTGGGCGATCAAGAACGAACAGATATTATTTAAAGCGGGTACCAGTAACGGTAAAACCGTGGCAATTGTAGGCAGTGGACCTGCAGGGCTCTCGGCTGCTCGGGAGCTAGCCCGTTTCGGGTTTAAAGTGACGGTGTTCGAGACGAAGGAGCAAGCTGGTGGCTTGGATACATATGGTATCGTATCGTTTCGTTTACCGCAGGAAATCTCACTCTGGGAAGTTGAGCAAGTGCGACAGTTGGGCGTCAAATTCCGCATGAACACACGTGTAGGTGTAGATGTGAGTCCCGCCGAGCTGTTAAGTGAGTATGATGCTGTTGTATTAGCCGTAGGGATGTCGAAGGTGCCGATGCTCGGAATTGAAGGGGAAGCCTTGACTGGTGTCTATAATGCGATTGATTTTGTGGAATCGACGAAAATTGCACCGGATCTCGATGAATCTCTCGTTGGTAAGCGCGTGGTCGTGATTGGCGCAGGGAATACGGCGATTGACGCAGCCACATGCTCGGTGAGATTAGGTGCGGAACACGTGCAGATCGTCTACAGACGAACCCAAGAGGAAATGACGGCGTATGATTTTGAATACGAGTTTGCGAAATTGGACGGTGTTGCTTTTCAATGGTTGACTGCTCCAAAACGGATCATTGGAGATGAGCAGGGGAATGTCATTGGCATCGAATGTGTGCGAATGGAGCTCGTGGAAACTGATGACGGCGGGCGCAAACGCCCAGTGCCCATTGCAGACTCCGAATTCCTTATCGAGGTGGATGCCGTAGTCAAAGCAATAGGCCAGTCGAGGCATATCTCGCTGATCGAGCAGTTCGGACTCGCGCATACGCGAGGGACGGTCACGCTTCTTGATACAGCCGCAGGTATAACGTCGAATCCGCAGGTGTTTGCGGCTGGAGATGTCATCTTCGGCGATGGACAGGGCGAAGCGATGGTAGTATCAGCAGCCCAGCAAGGGAAGCTGACGGCGTATGCGATTTACAAGCAGCTGGTGAAGGGCCATGAGGCGACGGCTTAAGCAGGGATATTAGAATCAGGAGGGATTCAGCATGGCTGATTTACGAACGAATCTAGCGGGTATTACGTCACCCAACCCTTTCTGGTTGGCCTCGGCGCCACCGACGAATACGGGGTTTCAGGTACAGCGAGCTTTTGAAGCGGGATGGGGCGGAGCGGTATGGAAGACACTAGGTGATCCGATTATTAATACATCCTCGCGGTTTGCAGCTGTGCATTTTAACGGACAACGCGTCGCGGGCTTCAATAATATTGAACTGATAACGGACCGTCCGCTGGAGGTTAATCTGAAGGAGATCTATGAGACGAAAAAGCGTTTTCCGAATCACGCGCTCGTCGTGTCCTTAATGGTTGAGCCCAAACGGGATAAATGGCACGAGATCGTAAAAAAGGTCGAAGCTGTCGGCGTCGACGGGCTTGAGCTTAACTTCGGCTGCCCTCACGGGATGGCGGAGCGTGGGATGGGCGCGGCATCCGGGCAGCAACCGGACCTTGTTGAAGCGCAAACGATGTGGGCGAAGGAAGCGGCTCAGACGCCGGTTATCGTGAAGCTCACGCCGAACATTACAGATATTACGAGCACAGCCCTAGCGGCAGTACGTGGCGGAGCAGATGCGATTTCACTGATCAACACGATCAACTCGTTGGCTGGTGTGGATATTGACTCGTGGAACACGATTCCGCATGTTGGCGGCAAAGGTTCACATGGCGGTTATTGCGGTCCAGCAGTAAAGCCCATTGCACTCCACATGGTGGCAGATTGCGCTCGTAATCCCGGCGTGAACATCCCGATTTCTGGTATTGGCGGTATTTCTAATTGGCGGGACGCGGTTGAGTTTATGCTTATGGGCGCTACGGGAGTTCAAGTGTGCACAGCCGCCATGCATCATGGCTTTCGCATCGTCGAGGATATGATCGACGGGTTGAATAACTATTTGGATGACAAAGGTCTAGCCAGTGTATCCGATCTGATCGGGAAATCCGTTCCTCGTTATTCGGACTGGGGGAACTTGGATCTGAATTATGCGGTCGTAGCTAAGATTGACACGGAAACATGTATTAACTGCAATAAGTGCCATATTGCCTGCGAGGATACCTCGCACCAATGTATCGAGCGGCATACGGACGATCAGGGGAAATCCTTTTTGCAGGTACGGGAAGAGGACTGTGTTGGCTGTAATTTATGCGCGATTGTGTGTCCGGTCGATGGGGTAATCTCCATGGTTGAAGTGAAGGGGACAGAAGCTCCGATGACATGGAATGAGCGTCAGGAGGCGGTTGCGAAGTTGTCCGATGGGAAAGATGCTGAGAAGAAGGAGGCTGTGTAGCCATGGCCAAGCTTATTAAGAATGGAACAATCGTTACGGCAACCGACCAATATCAAGGAGATATTCTTATCGAGAACGGGGTCATTACGCAGATTGGCCTTAATTTAACCAGAAAAGATGCAGTCATTGTAGATGCGAAGGGCAAATATGTGTTCCCTGGCGGGATTGATCCGCATACGCATCTGGATATGCCTTTTGGCGGGACTGTCACAGCCGATAATTTCGAAACAGGCACCCGGGCTGCGGCTTTCGGCGGGACGACGATGGTTATTGATTTTTGTTTGACGAACAAAGGGAAACCGCTAAGTCAATCGGTTGAAACGTGGCATCAGAAAGCTGCGGGCAAAGCGGTTATTGATTATAGCTTTCATTTGATGATTGCTGAGATCAATGATGAGGTTCTCGCTGAGCTGCCGGCTATGATTCAGGAAGAAGGGATCACCTCACTCAAGGTGTTCATGGCTTATAAAAACGTCTTCCAAGCAGATGACGGCACACTGTACCGCACTTTGCTGGAAGCGAAAAAGCATGGCGCATTAGTCATGGTTCACGCAGAAAATGGCGATGTGATTGAGTATCTGATCAGCCAAGCGCTCGAAGCTGGGCAGACGGATCCCATTTATCATGCGCTGACGCGGCCTTCACTGATCGAAGGGGAAGCGACAGGGCGGGCAGCGAAACTTACGGATCTGGCGAACTCGCAGCTCTATGTTGTGCATGTCACGTGCGAAGAAGCGGTGCAGCAAATTACGGAAGCGCGGAATCGTGGTGTCGATATTTGGGGCGAAACGTGCCCACAATACTTGATGCTTGATCAAACGTATCTCGAGAAACCGGATTTTGAAGGTGCGAAATATGTGTGGTCACCGCCATTACGACCGAAGTTTCATCAAGATGTGTTATGGAATGCATTGAAAACGGGCCAGTTACAGACAGTGGGCTCGGACCAGTGTTCGTTTAATTTTATCGGTCAAAAGGATTTAGGCCTTGGTGACTTTAGTAAAATTCCCAACGGAGGGCCATGCATCGAGGATCGCTTTTCTATTCTGTACTCGGAAGGCGTGGGCAAAGGGAGGATTACAATCAATCAATTTGTGGATATTATCGCGACGCGAAGCGCGAAGTTATTTGGTTTATTTCCTAAAAAGGGGACGATTGCCGTTGGCGGGGACGCGGATCTTGTGATTTTTGATCCCACTGTGAAACGTACGATTTCGGTTGAAACCCACCACATGAACGTGGATTATAACCCGTTTGAAGGCCTAGAAATAAAGGGTGAACCTGTGACCGTTTTGTCCCGTGGTGAATTCGTCATTTTGGATAAACAATTCGTGGGTGAGGCCGGAAATGGCCAATTCGTGAAGAGGCGAACATATGTTTCATCCGCATCAGGAGAGGCCGTTTCGAAGAAGGAAACGATCCGAGGAGGTGTGCCCAATGTCTGAATTTGAGCTATTTCAAGCGGAAAAGCAAAAGCTAGACGGATACGTCGCTCAGAAATTCCGCATTGTCGGCGTGCTCGAAGATCTCGAAGGGGCTTGGCTGGATCTCGAGCACCCCGGCGGTGAAACGGCAAGGCTGCATCTAACTACGGCGAATGCGAGGAAATATTACGTCAACGTGCTCTTATCACAGGGTCACTCCCAAGCTTAATGAATGTCTCCATGAATGTATTCAAAAGCATGTAGGGCAAGCTCGAGCGCGATGCGCTTCTGCGGCTTCATGAAATCATCTCCGAGAATAGCGGCGATTTTATCCAGGCGATGGTAGAGCGTCTGCCGCACAATAAACAGCTCCTTCGCTGTTTCCTGTTTGGATCCTGAGAGCGTCAGATAGACATGCAATGTACGGAGAAGCTGACCATTTTTCTCGCGATCATAAGCTAAAATCCCTCCGATATACCCATCGATATAGGCCGTTAATTGTCCGGTTTGCTTCAACAGGTAAATCAGTTTGTAAATGTGCAGTTCGTGATAAAAAGGCTTCGGGAGCAGCCCAATGTCCTTCTGGATGTCGACAGTATCCAAGGCAGAGCTGTAGCTGGCAGGCAGGTGGAGCGGATCGCTGACGGTAATGCCAATGCCGAAGATCGAAGAGAATAGGGCAGTCTCTTGGGTGAGGTCATTTTTTTGCAGTCGGTGTACCACACGTAAGATTCTATCATGGGCCGTAGTTGCCAACATTTGATTAATCAAAATGAATACAATCCGCTGTTCAAAGAAGGTTGGGAGCAAATGGAATCCTTCTCGTTCAAACAGGGAACCAGCGATCAATTGCTTTTGGAAAAGAAGTGATTCCTGGGATTTACCACCTTCAACACGAATTGGCGCCGTGTCGAACACGCATACAAGGAGTGGTCCGAGCTTCACGGCTGGCTTAATCGTCATGAGATAGTCGCGAATTTCTGGAAGTGAATGTTTGCCCCTCAGCCAGTCGGCAATCCAAAGGTCTTGTTTGTAGCGCGTTTTCTCCTCCATGTAGGTGGTGCGCATCATTTCTTGGGCGATGGCCGTTGCGAAACGATCCAAGGCAAGAATTTGAAACTCACTTAGCTCCTGATTAGCAGATAATAACAGGTCTGCGAACAAATGTTCTAAAGCGAGAATAGGGCGATGAGCCAATTTGTTTTTGACTTCGGGAAAATGAAACATTTCGCCATAAATCCATTTTTCATAAAAAGCAGCACCATCCTCCTTCGGAAGCGGAGGGACGAAGATGGCCTCGGCATCGAATGGGAAGAAAGCCACCTGTGCATGCGTAGTTTCATGAAGTAAGTTGAGCAACGGCTGTAAGCCTTTACCCGATAGCAGAAGCTGATTGAGCCCGGTGGAGAGGGCTTCTAGGTCGGAGACCATTTTGTGATGCTGATGAATAAAATAGGCATGTAAATCTTGGGTGATATCAATATATCGAACTTCTTCATGAAATAAAATGAGCGGGAAATTCGCTTCGAGGGCAAGTGACTTCAAACGTTCAAGCGGTTGTTTCGTATAGGTTCCGAGCTCGATACAGAGTCCAGAAGCACCATGATCGATTAATTGTTGGAGAAAAGAAAGACTTGTTGCTTCGTTATCCCCCCAACCAATTCCTGTACTAAGAATGAGTTCATTGCCGTTCAATAAATGACCGACTTGCGTAACCTCCATAATGTGAACCCAACGCACTTTGCGAGCTAACGCTTCTTCTGTTGCGATCGCCTCAGCCTTCTGAAAAAGAGGGCGCTGTAAAATATCGTGAACAGTTAATTGTAAGAGGGTTTGAACCATGGAAGATCACTCTTTTCATGTTAGGGAAGTTGACGTTCATTCGAGAGAATTGGATTGAGATTCATTATACAATGTGTCTAGTGAATTGTGGGGAATATTTAGAAAATTTCAGGCTGCCAGGAGATGAGCGACGATGAGGGAGCTGCAAAATTTAGTCAATGGCGTTTGGATAGACGCAATAGGTGGTGAAAAGGGTGACGTAATCAACCCTGCAACAGGGAAAGTCATTGCGCGCGTGCCACTTTCAACTGCTGAGGATGTGGAGCTTGCTGTTAGTGCGGCACAGAAGGCCTATGAATCATGGAGTAGAACACCTGTTCCTAAACGTGCGCGTGTGCTATTTCATTATTGGCAGCTATTACAGTCCCATGAGCAAGAACTTGCTGAACTGATTACGCAGGAGAATGGGAAGAGTTATAAAGAAGCGCTAGGTGAGGTACTGCGCGGGATTGAGTGTGTGGAATTTGCAGCGGGTGCACCTTCCCATATGATGGGTTCCACACTGGCCAATATTTCCGCCGAGATGGATTCTGAATTGTTTCGTGTACCGCTGGGCGTCGTAGGAGGGATAACACCATTTAACTTCCCGATGATGGTTCCCTGTTGGATGTTTCCGTTAGCGATAGCATGCGGGAACACGTTCGTCTTGAAGCCATCGGAGAGAACTCCGCTCACGGCAATGAAATTAGCATCGCTGATGCAGGAAGCCGGGCTTCCAGATGGCGTGCTGAATGTCGTGCATGGCGCGCATGATGTGGTGAATGCGCTCACGACGGCGTCTGCGGTCAAAGCGATTTCCTTTGTCGGCTCACAGCCAGTCGCTAAGTATGTATATGAGCGAGCATCCGCTGCAGGTAAAAGGGTGCAAGCTCTGGCTGGCGCCAAGAACTACCATATTGTGATGCCCGATGCTCACCTCGAGAAGACGGTGGAGAATATTATCATGTCTTCATTCGGTTCCGCTGGGGAAAGGTGTATGGCCTGCTCCGCTGTCGTCGTTGTCGGGGATGGCGATGCATTCGTGCAGTCACTGCAAGAGTCAGCAGGTCAGATGGTGCTGGGGAATGGGATGGAGGAGCAGGTGACACTGACGCCTATCATTCGTGATGAACAACGTACGCGAATTGCCAGCTTTATTGAAAAAGGAATCGCCGAAGGAGCGGAACTGCTGATTGATGGCCGAACGGTTGCTGCGTGCGAGGGCGAGGGCTTTTTCCTGGGAGCTACGATATTTGATCATGTGAAACCGGAAATGACGATTGCTAAAGAAGAAATATTCGGGCCGGTTCTATCGTTGTTCCGCGCGGAGGATTTGGATGCGGCGTTAACGCTCGTGAATTACTCGCGATTCGGGAATTCTGCGGTGATCTACACGGAGAATGCGAAAGCCGTGCGTCAATTCCGCGAGGAAGTTGAGGCGGGGATGCTGGGAGTCAATGTAGGCGTGCCGGCACCGATGGCATTTTTCCCATTCTCGGGATGGAAAGACTCCTTCTATGGTGATTTGCATGCCAATGGCAAAGATGGGGTTGAATTTTATACGAAGAAGAAGATGATGACTTCGCGGTTTTTTTGAGCATGTTGTAGTGAAGGAAAAACATAATGCATTCAATCCGTACCATGTCAAAACGATATGAACGACACGAACCGAAGCAGCCGCCGCAACGCGGCTTTTTTCATTTTACCCAAAGTGTCCGTTGTCGGGATGATGCCAATTTAGTATGATGGAGTGTACGTCAAGAGGAATACGGAGGACTCCATTTTTATGAACAAAAACCGCAAGAACAGCAACTCTATGGGACAATACCGCGAGTTGCTGGGCCGCTATCTGTTTCCCCAGAAGGGAACGCTGATCGGACTGACACTGCTGTTATTTGCTTCCATCGGGCTGCAGCTGATTAATCCGCAAATTATTCGCTATTTTATCGATACGGCTCAGTCGCAAGGGGCGATGAAGCCACTTTTCACAGCTGCGATGCTGTTTATCGGATTTGCGCTGATCCAGCAGCTTGTCTCAGTGATTGCTACCTATTTTAGCGAAAATGTGGGCTGGAAAACGACGAATAAGCTGCGCGTCGACTTGGCGGCACATTGTTTGTCTTTGGATATGACGTTTCATAAAAGCCAGACATCAGGATCGCTAATTGAGCGAGTGGATGGCGATGTGAATGCGCTTGCGAATTTCTTCTCTTCTATGATCATTCATTTGTTGGGGAACGTGCTGTTGATGGCTGGCATTCTCGTTCTTTTATTTCGCGAGAACTGGCTGATTGGAACGGGGATGGCCGTATTCGTTGTATTCGCGATCTACATGATTCAATGGATTCGTCAATTCGCGGTACCGGTTTGGGCAAAATGGCGTCAAGCGAACGCTGAGTTTTATGGCTTTATCGGTGAGCATTTGGAGGGAACAGAGGACATTCGGGCTAATGGCGCTGTGAGCTTCGTGATGAATCGCTTCTATACGATGCTTAGAACGATGCTTCCGCTGCGTGTCAAAGCTTTTCTCGGCTTTTGTGCAATGTGGAACATGTCGATCTTCGTGTTCGCTTTAGGGAATGCGATGGCTTTCGGGATCAGCGCCTACTTATGGCATGGCCATCACATTTCGCTTGGTACAGTTTATTTGATCTTCTTCTATACCGAATTACTGGCGAAGCCGATTGAGAAGATTCGAACGCAAATGGAAGATTTGCAAAAAGCAGATGCTAGTATCTCACGCATTCGAGCGTTATTCGCGATTCAATCGAAGATACAAGATGGACCAGGCGCTCAACTTCCAGCAGGACCGTTATCCGTTGATTTTCAAAAAGTCACGTTTAGTTATGATGAGGATCAACCGACGATAGATGAATTATCGATGACCTTGAAGCCTGGTGAAGTGCTCGGCTTACTGGGCCGTACGGGGAGCGGGAAGTCTACATTAGCTAGGCTATTACTACGATTTTACGATCCGCAAAGCGGCGTGATTGCACTCGGCGGGACGAATATCCGTGATTGCACATTAATTGAGTTAAGAAAGCGTGTCGCACTCGTGACGCAAAATATCGAAATTATCCAAGGGACAATTCGCGATAATTTAACCTTTTATGATGAGACAATTCGGGATGAGCAGATCATTGAGGTGCTGCAGGAATTAGGTTTGGGTGCTTGGTATGAGGCTATGCCGGAAGGCCTGGACACGGGACTTGCGTCAGGAGGAAGCAGCTTATCTGCGGGGGAAGCGCAATTATTGGCGTTCGCACGGGTTTTTCTAACCAATCCCGGGCTTGTGATCATGGATGAGGCGTCATCGAGATTGGATCCTTTGACCGAGCAACGAATGGAGAAGGCTGTCTCTAGGCTGCTGAAAGAGCGTTCATGTATCATGATTGCTCATCGACTTGCTACGGTTCAACGTGCGGATCATATTGTTATTTTAGATGCAGGGCGCGTTTTGGAATCTGGCAAAAGAGAACGGCTAGCCGCTGATCCGAATTCCCGCTTTAGCCAATTACTCGCCACTGGACTAGAGGAGGTGCTGGCATGACGACATTTCAATATTTAAAAGGACTGATCATGTACCGGCCTTTTCGCTACTTCATCAATGCCCTTGCGTGGACGATCATTTATTTGGCTCCGATTGCGCCGGGTCTCATCACGAAAGCTTTTTTTGATTCTTTGACGGAGAAATCCACGTTAAGTATTGGGGTTTGGGGCTTAATTGCCCTGCTGATTGCGGCAGCGTTAGGAAGAATATTGCTGATCATTGTTGGGTTCATTACCGATGTGCAATTCCGTTTTCGGATGGGGATGCTCCTGCGACGTAACTTGCTTGAGCATGTACTGAAGCAGCCCGGCGCACAAGCTATTCCGGTTTCACCGGGAGAAGCGATCAGCCATTTCCGAGACGATGTGGATCAATCGGAAGAAGCGGTCAGCTGGTCGGTCGATGTGTTTGGGATGACCGTCTTCGCGCTTGTGTCAGGATACATACTAATCCGCATCGATGCCCAAATGACTTTGCTTGTGTTTATGCCAATCGTGATCGTCATCACGGCTGCGCAATTGGCCACGGTACGTCTACAGAAATACCGCGCAGCCAGCCGAGAATCCACCTCGAAGGTAACAGGTGAAATTAGCGAAATGTTCGGGAATGTACAGGCGATTCAAGTCGCTGGCGCTGAGAAAAGAGTGATCGATCGCTTTCGCAGCTTTGGCGATTCTCGCCGAAAAGCGATGCTCAAGGATCGCTTGATGAGCGAATTGCTCGACTCCGTGTTCTCGAACTCGGTGAATTTGGGAACAGGCTTGCTGCTTCTGTTAGCTGGTACGAAAATGAGAGCAGGGACATTCAGTGTCGGCGACTTAGCGTTATTCGTCTATTATTTAACTTTCGTGACGCAGTTCATTACAAATGTAGGGAAGTTTATTACGTATTTTAAGCAAATGAGTGTTTCGCTCAAGCGGTTGACGTTTCTGTTACAGGGCGCGTCGGCGAAGGTGTTGACGATGGTGAGGCCGCTTTATTTGAAGAAGGAGCGGGTGGGTGTAAAGACGAGCGCGGCTTCCATGGTTGGTAAGGCTGTTGGGGCTCGTGGAAATGATTTGGTGGAAGTTCAAGGGCAGGAAAAAAGGAGGGGGCAAAAGCAAGTTCAAGAGCAAGTTCGAAAGCAAGATCAAGAGCAAGAGCAAGTTCAAGGTCAAGAGCAAGAGCAAGTTCAAGAGCAAGAGCAAGAGCAAGATGAAGTTCAAGACCAAGCTCAAAAGCAAGATCAAGAGCAAGATCAAGTTCAAGACCAAGCGGATGACGGCGTGATTGCTCCGCCGTTGCAGCGCCTAGAAGTGAATGGGCTCAGCTACACCTACCCGGAAACGGGTAGAGGTATCGCTGACATTCACTTCGCTATGCAGCGAGGATCGTTCACCGTGATTACGGGAACGATCGGTTCTGGCAAAACCACGCTAGTGCGTTCCCTTCTTGGGCTGCTGCCCAAAGAAGGAGGAACGATCGCGTGGAACGGTGTGCCCGTCGAAGATCCGGGCACCTTCTTTACACCGCCGCAGAGCGCCTACACCGCGCAAGTGCCGCGGTTATACAGCGATACGCTGCGCAATAATGTGTTGCTCGGGCAAGCGGAGCAAGGCGACAGCTTGCAGCAGGCACTGAACGCGGCGGTGCTCGAGTACGACGTCGCGCAGCTGCCTGGCGGGCTTGACACGGTCATCGGCCCGCGTGGGGTGAAGCTCTCCGGCGGCCAAGCGCAGCGGACGGCCGCGGCTCGCATGCTCGTGCGCGACGCCGAGCTGTACGTCTTCGACGACCTGTCGAGCGCGCTCGACGTCGAGACCGAGCAGAAGCTCTGGGAGCGGATGTTCCAGCGCCGCCGTGAAGCGACGTGTCTCGTCGTCTCACATCGCAAAACCGCGTTGACACGTGCCGATCACATCATCGTGATGAAAGACGGCCGCATCGAGGCCGAGGGCACGTCGGAGGAACTATTGCTTCGCAGCTCTACATTCCGCGAGTTGTGGTACGGGGATGACCGAAAGGCGTAGCTGAATTAAACTTCCTTTGTCGAAGTGAATGACAAATAAAGGAAATTGCTGCGAAGCCTCGAATAATAGAACCAACGGATGAGTTAATCTACTTTATCGTAGCACCAAGCACAATTAACGAAATCTACGCTATCGTAGCACCAATTACAATTAACGAAATCTACGCTATCGTAGCGCCAAGCACAGTTAACGAATTCTACGGTATCGTAGCACCAAGCACAGTTAACGAATTCTACGGTATCGTAGCACCAAGCATAGTTAACGAAATCTAAGCTATCCTAGCATCAAGCACTGTTAACCAAATCTACTTTATCGCTGCTGCACCCAACACCATATTACAACTCTAGCTAATCAGTACTTGCAACACTATTGAGCATTGGAAACCAGCGACGATATAAACTGTTAATTAAATCAAATGCATTAACTGTATAAACTACAGCTAAAAATAATAACTTTTCGCTGAATTACAGAATAACTGGATTACATACAGTTAATTTCAAGCAAATTCGCCGATAACTCCGAAAACAGCGAAATTAACTACATGTTTTCCATCTAAAGGTTGAAAAGCGGCGATTACACAGAAATTAGCTGCATGTTTTCCATCTATTACTGCCGGACATCCGCTTAGAAGCGTGTACAGATCTTGAAATCTCAAGCCGAACTCCCGAAGTGGGAGCAAGAAGCTTTTTTAGCTGGAAAAGCACGCCAAATCAAGGCTCTATATCAATTCACATCACCATAACCCACACAAACCCACCCGATGCTGCGACAAAAGGTGGGTTTTCTTATGCTTTTACCACCATCACTTACACAAAGGATGATTCTCCCTATGATCAACACGCTCATTCTGGTCTTCATTCTAACGATGATCATCCACACCGCAGAGACGCTCTCGTATTCGATCCGCTACGCAGGGGTGCGCTTGAATAAACTCGCCGTCGCATTGTCACTTGTCGGTATTGTCGTGCTCGTGTCACGGACAGCGAATCTCATTCAGGCGCCAATGACGGCGCATTTTGTTGATTTCGCCAAGAAGAATCCGACCTTCGACTTAGTGCATTATTTGCGGATCACACTGTTGGCTTCGTCTGTCGGGACGGTCATTGCCATCGCATTATTTCCGACTTTTATTAACATCAGCGCTAGAGTCATTGCTCGCCTTGAAATCGCAGGTTCCATTCCGAAGCTGTTCTCGAGTGTCACCATTGCGCAGTTGAAGAACACGCCTAAGTACATCAAAAAGCCGAAAGTAAAGCTTAGCCAATTCCGCTATTTGGGTATTTCCAAAAGATTTCTGTTCATCAACATCATCGTCACAGCGTTCTATTCGGTAGGTGTACTAGCCTCTCTATATACGGCTCATCTGCTGCCAGATCATGCGACGACGGCGTCACAGGCCTCGGGACTGATTAACGGGATTGCTACAATTTTGCTCACGATATTTATTGATCCACAGCTAGGTTTGATTACGGATAAAGCACTCCACGACGAAGCTCAGCGCAAGCAGCTTGGCAAAATCTACGCTTTACTTATGACAACGCGCTTCTTGGGCACGATGCTGGCGCAAGTATTTCTGGTCCCATCTGCCTACTTTATCGCTTGGATTGTTCAGTTATTTTTCCAATCAGCGTGAAATCCTTTCTTTCAGCCGTCTTGCTTGGTATAATAGCCTCTATCATAGTAGCGCAGCTAGAACGGAGATCGACCATGAAGAAGTTCAAGAAATTTTATATTGAAATCACGAGTGTATGTAATTTAGCTTGTACGTTCTGCCCACAGACGAAGCGCCAAGCGAATTTCATCAAAATAGATACGTTTACGAACATTCTAGATCAAATCAAACCGCATACAGATCATATTTATTTACATGTAAAAGGGGAACCCTTGCTTCATCCGAAAATTGATGAGTTGCTCGATCTAAGTCACGAGAAGGGCTTCAAGGTCAACATTACAACGAACGGTACACTTATTAATAAAAATAGACACAAGCTGCTCGATAAACCAGCTCTTCGCCAAATGAATTTCTCGTTGCATAGTTTTGACGGCCATGAAGGTTCTGAGGACAAGGAAGGCTATGTGACAAGTATCTTGCGTTTTGCGAAGGAAATCGTTGCGAAATCCAATGTTATTATTTCCTTCCGCTTATGGAATCTGGATACGGATAATCAGACGAATTTGGAACGGAATCGTAACCGTGAAGTGCTGGAATTACTAGAGAAAGAGTTCGAGCTCGATTACAAAATTGATGAGAAATTCGTCCGCGGAACTGGTGTTAAGCTGGCCGATCGCGTTTATCTGAATCAGGATCACGAGTTTCAGTGGCCAGATTTGAAGGCGGAGGAGATCGAAGGTCCTGGCTTCTGCCACGCCTTGCGGAATCAAGCGGGCATTCTCGTTGACGGCACCGTCATTCCATGTTGTCTCGATGGGGAAGGGGTCATCAATTTGGGGAATATCAACCAAACGCCTTTTTCCGAAATCGTAGAGGGAGAGCGGGCGAATCGCTTGTTTGAAGGCTTTTCAAGACGTGAAGTCGTGGAAGAATTATGCCGCAAATGTGGCTATCGGGAACGATTCAGCATGTAAATACTATGGCTCATTCCAACCAGCAGTAGGCTGGGGGAGTGGGCTTTTCATTTGACATTGGAGGGTGAGGCTTTCGGCAGTTCATCTCCATTTTGCTTTTACAACATTTTCATGAGATAATAGAAGTTTGATTCAAACTGAGGGTTGGGGGCACAAACGTGGGACGTTATCCATTTGCATATGATCATGCACAGCCATTTATGCAGCAGGTGTCCGACTGGATTGCGGATATCTTTTATGACATTTTGCCTGAAGCAGGTTTTGAGGTTCGGGATGAACAGATTTATATGGCGTTTCAACTAGAGCGCGCTTATGCGGAGAAGGCGACGATTTTTGCGGAAGCTGGCGTAGGGACTGGGAAAACGCTAGTTTATTTACTATATGCGATTTGCTATTCGCGTTTTATGAACAAGCCGGCCATCATTGCGTGCGCCGATGAATCGTTAATTGAACAGCTTGTGAAACCAGGCGGGGACATTGACAAAATTGCTCGCCATTTGAATATGGAAATCGATGCACGACTTGCGAAATCACCGGATCAATACGCGTGTTTGGTGAAACTGGATGAAGCGCGATTCGGACATGAGGACACAGGATTGTACCGTGAAGTCTATGAATCACTTCCTGATTTCGTTCATACACGGGAAGCGTTACAAACATTTCATGCTTACGGCGATCGCAAAAACTACCCGCATCTAAACGATGAACAATGGCACCGCATGAATTGGGATGCGTATCAGGACTGCTTTGTGTGTGATAAGCGTCATCGTTGTGGACAAACGTTGTCCCGTGAATCGTACCGTAAATCAGCGGATCTGATCATTTGTTCGCATGACTTCTATATGGAGCATGTATGGACGTATGACGGTAGAAAACGGGAAGGGCAACTGCCATTACTGCCAGATCATTGCACGGTCGTGTTTGATGAGGGCCATCTGATGGAATCTGCGGCACAAAAAGCTTTAACCTATAAGCTGAAGCATATGGTGTTCGAGGAATTAGTCATTCGATTGTTAAAAGGGGAAGTTCGCGAAACGCTCGCCGTCTGTATTGATCGTGCGATCGAGCAGAGTGAACGGATGTTCGAGGTGCTTGAAAGCTGCTGCCGCCCGATCGCAGGATCAGAACGGAAGATGATCGTGATGTCGGATCTCTTGAAAAGAGAGATTCATACACTCTGTGATATTTTATCCGAGATTGAGGAAGAGCTTGTCTTCGAAGGAGAAATGTTTACCCTCAATGACTATCAATTGAAAATTGTGGAAGAGCATCTGGAGATGATGCAGAAGGCGCTTGCGTTATTCCGTAACGATCATTCTTTTATTTGCTGGGCAACGGAAAGCATTACAGGTCTCAGCCTTGTCATCATGCCAAGAACGGTGAAAGAAGTGCTCAAGGAGCATGTTTTCTCAGCTAAAATGCCGATTGTCTTCTCCTCGGCGACACTTTCGGTGGAAGGCAAGTTCGATTACGTGGCGAACAGCTTAGGTTTAGAGAAATATCTTTCATTCTCGGTGGATTCACCGTATGACTATGCAGAACGGATGGAAGTTCTGGCACCTCGTTTCACAGACGGCGGCACCTTCCAAGAGAAACTGGATACGGCAGTCGGCTTACTGCAAAGGACGGAAGGCAGAGCGCTTATTCTATTCCCGACTCATCAGGAATTGCAACGGTTCAAAAGCGAAATCGCAACTCGCTCGGACTGCAAGGAGCTGACCTTCTTCTATGAAGGAGATCAAGAAATCTCACACGTAATCGCATCGTTCCAAGGGGACGAGCATAGCGTGTTGGCAGCGGTTAGTCTCTGGGAAGGACTGGATATTCCGGGTCCATCCCTGTCGAATGTAATTGTCTGGGCACTGCCGTTTCCTCCGGCAGATCCTGTGTTTAATGCGAAGCGAGAGGCTGCAGCGTCACCATATGAAGAAGTCGATATTCCTTATATGCTGCTTCGATTACGACAAGGTATGGGCCGCTTGATTCGGACGCGTGAGGATAGCGGGATCATTGCTATTTTCAGCGATGAGCTGGTTACGAATGCGTCATTGCGTGAGCATATTGAACGGGTTTTACCTGCTGGCGTTGAAATGAAATCGGAGTAGTAGATTTTGATAGATAAATATATAATCGGGGGCTTAGACGATGTCTAGCCCTTTTTTCTAACCTGTCGGTTAGCTGTGAATGGTTCCGATCGTGATTTCAAATAAGGGGTGTAGAATACATTGGAGAAAGAGCTAGATCTACCAGAGCTTATTCGTCTAGTCAAAGATGGTGATCAAGCGGCGCTATCGCTTCTTATTAATCGTTTCCAATCCGTAGCATTGTCCTGGTCAAAAGCAATCGTTCGAGATGAGCATATAGCCGAAGATGTGGTGCAAGAAGCTTTCTTGCGACTGACTAGTCACATTCAAAACTTACAAGATGATGAGAAATTCACCGCTTGGTTTCGGTTGATGGTACGCAGATTATCCATGAACGCTATACGCGGCGCAGCGCATCAGCGTGAATGGGTGACCGACGAACTTCCTGAAGAGGAATGGAACGAAGAATTGAAGGACGAAGAGCAATTTCGTAACGCCTTAGATCACTTATCGAAGCAAGCAAAGGACGTATTGACTGTAAGTGCCTATGAGGAAGCAAGCCCAGATGAATTGGCTGTACGATTCGGCATGAATAAAAGCAATGTGTATAATGTGCTTTCTCGAGCACGTGTTAAAGCGAATGAAGAACGATTTCGCCATGAGATCTCACGCTATTTGCAAGTACGGCGAGAGAAGAACTTACCGACAGGCACGCAATTAGCAAACCCAAACTACAAAAGTCCTTATGCGTTTCTTTCCATTATGCTGGGAGAAGCCCTACACTTTGCCGAGGAAAATAAAACGTTTACGTATACGGAGCTCATGGGCATCTCCGGTGAGGCATTCCGTTTGAATGTGGCAACTGGCTGCCGTTGGCAGGGGATCTCCACGTTTGATTGGAGCTATTCCGCGAATCAGACACTCGAACGTTTGGGAATCGCAGGATCGTGTTTCGGCAGACCGCAACGTACAACGATAACCCCTGAGCAACTAGTTCACATGTTGTCGTTGATCCATATGTCCTTGGACAAGGGGATTCCCGTGATCGTTCGGAATCAACAGATCAATGAATGGGGTTACATCACAGGGTATAGTGATCCGAAACAGTTACTCCGTTATATGGGATGCAATGGGACGGAACAAACCCTTCGTTATGATCAACTTGGACGCACAGGTGAGGAGCAACCCCTATTTATACTTGCGATCAAGGGTCGATCTGCCCCCGCCCAAACGGGTTTGGCGGCACTTCGTGCAATCGCGGCGCACGCGCGAGGGAAGGAACCCGCGCTTGAAGGGTATGCGTTCGGTTTAACTGGATATCCGCATTGGATTGATGCGGTGCAAAGTGGTGCGCTTGATCTGCATGGACATGCATATCAAGTGGCCATTCTAGCGGAAGCACGATTGCAAGCTGCGAAATACTTGCAACTACTATCCGAAACGATGAACCGACATTCGGATAAGCTGGTGTTAGTAGAAGCAGCAGCTTGTTATCGCAACGTCAGCGAAGTTTTTAGGAAGCTGTATCCGAGCTTTCCTTTTGGTTACGGGGGTAGTTCAGCAGGTCGTTTAGAGGCAATCCAACGTGGGTTACAGGCAGCTTGGGAAAGCGAAAGGCAAGGTATTGAGCGAATTCAAAGTATTTTATAAATGGTTATTAGGAAGTCGTCGTCAGCTCTTACTAGATCCGATCTAGCGGGAGCTGCTTTTCGTGATGGTTTTTTTGTCGAGGCACAGTCTATTGGCTAATCAAAGCGTGTATATATAACATATATTGAAAGCGTTTACAACTTGTCCTACTTGTAACGATCGACCCAATAACCTCGGCCAATCAGGAGATGACAACATGAGTAAGTCGAAGGAGGTCGTCGCATGCACTTGTCCTATACTGCAGATCAGCAAGATATTCGTACGAAGGTTCGTGAATTTGCTCTAAAGGAAATTGAACCAACTTCAGGAGAAAGGGATGACGAGGAACGGTTTGATCGTGTGATTTTTGACCGAATCGGCGAGCTTGGTTGGTCAGGACTGCCTTGGCCAAAAGCTTACGGCGGGGCTGGAGCCGATTTCCTGACTTACGCAATGGTCATCGAGGAGCTATCTCGCGTATGTGCTTCTACTGGAGTGATGCTTTCCGTGCACACGTCGCTAGCTAGTTGGGCGATTCATACGTATGGGACGGAAGCGCAGAAAGGCACCTACTTAAAGTCGCTCACAGAAGGGAAGCTGTTAGGCGCGTATTGTTTAACAGAGAGCGATTCAGGCTCCGATGCCGGGTCTATGCGAACTACAGCAACGAAGGAAGGAGATGCCTATTTGCTTAACGGCTCCAAGCTATTCGTTACGAATGGCGGGGAGGCGGAGGTGTATATCGTGTTTGCAGTGACGGATGTCGCAAACAAGCAGAAGAGTTACACAGCCTTCATCGTAGAGAAAGGGTTCCCTGGGCTTATTTTCGGCAGCAAAGAAAAAAAGCTTGGTATCCGCTCATCGACCACGATGGAGCTCAGGTTTGAGGACTGCCGAGTGCCTGCGGAGAACCGCCTAGGTCCGGAGGGAGAGGGCTTCCACATCGCCATGCGCAGCCTAGATGGCGGGCGGATTGGCATTGCGGCGCAAGCCACGGGCATCGCCCAAGGCGCACTAGACGCCGTACTGGCTTATGGAGCGGGATTTGACGCGCGAAGCAGCGAAATGTTTGAGGCTCATAGTTCGGAAATGGCGACGCACATTGAAGCCGCAAGGCTGCTGACCTATCAAGCCGCTTGGCGCAAAAGCCAAGGGCTTACGTACGGGAAGCAGGCTGCCATAGCGAAGCTTTTTGCCAGCGATACGGCTGTGAAAGTATGTTTGAGAGCCGTTCAACTGTGCGGGATTGCAGGATGTTTGAAGGATAGGAAGGTAGAGCGATATTTGCGCGATGCAAAGGTCACACAAATCTATGAAGGGACGAATGAAATTCAGCGGATTGTGATTTCGCGGTTACTGCTTTCTGAAAGCACGTAGGAAGGGAGAGCGAAAACATGAGTGATCACTACTTGCCTGGGCTTGAGCATGTGATTGCCAATGAGACCAGCATTTCATATCTCGATGTCGAGAAGGAAGAAATCGTTATTCGCGGATATGATCTGATTGAGCTTGCGCGCCATGTCACCTATTTGGATTGTGTGGGGCTGCTGCTTGAGGGTGCGTTACCTAGTGGACAAAGGCTTCTTGAAATCGAATCGCAAATTCAATCTGTGTATGGGTTACCCTCGAATGTCCGTGCTATTTTGCACTTGATGCCCGATCAAGCGGATATGATGGATGTGCTGCGTACCGGTATTTCAGCGCTTGCTAGTTTTGATGAGGAGCTTGATGATCGATCTCCTGATGCGAATAAGCGAAAAGCGATCCGACTGCTCGCCAAGGTGCCACAAATTGTTGCATATGGCTACCGTGCGATCACGAAGCAGCCTCTGGTAGAACCCGATCCTGCACTGTCGTACTCAGCGAACTTCCTGTATATGATTACGGGGGTGATTCCGACTCCGATCGAGGAAGCGATTTTTGATCAATCTCTAATTGTCTATAGTGAGCATGAGCTGCCTAATTCGAGTTTTACGGCACGCGTGATTGCTTCTACGCAATCGGATTTGTACGGTGCGCTTGTTGGCGCCGTCGCCTCCTTGAAAGGAACCCTGCACGGCGGAGCGAATGAAGCTGTCATGCACATGCTGCTGGAAGCGGGTTCGGAAGATGATCTTGAGGTTTTGATTCGTTCGAAGCTTGCACGCAAGGAGCGCATTATGGGCTTCGGACATCGGGTATATATGCGGAAACCAGATCCACGCGCACTGCTTATGAAAGAGGCGTTAGCTCAGCTCGCAGTCACGTGCAATCAACCCGAATTGTATGATATGTGCGTGCGTGGAGAAGAGATTATGCGGACCGAAAAGGGACTGCATCCTAATTTAGACTACTATGCTGCGCCTGTTTATTACTTGCTGGGCATTCCGATTGAACTGTTCACACCCGTATTTCTAGCTTCGAGAACGCTCGGAATTTCGGCCCATGTGATGGAGCAGCATGCGAATAATCGACTTTTTCGCCCCCGTGTTCGGTATACCGGAGCAAGAGATCTACATCCGCCACTACGGCGCAATTCTTCAGAAAGTGAGGACGAGAACGAATGAGTACGCCCAATGAATTGCCGCAGAGGGAGATGGTGTTCGACCCGCTCATTGTAGAGATTGCTGAGTATGCCTTGCATGCGCAAATCGATAGTGAAGAAGCGTATCTCATTGCCCAGCATGTGTTAATGGATTCACTCGGAACAGGTTTACTTGCCCTGCGTTTTCCCGCATGTACGAAGCATCTGGGCCCCATTGTACCAGGCGCAGATGTAATTGGCGGAGCTCGTGTACCTGGTACACGCTATGAGCTGGACCCTGTGCAGGCTGCCTTCAATATCGGCTGTATGATACGGTGGCTTGATTATAACGACACTTGGTTAGCGGCAGAATGGGGGCATCCATCCGATAATTTGGGAAGTATTCTGGCGGTAGCTGATTATGTCAGCCGTAGACGCATTGCAGAGGGCGGGACGCCGTACTCCATGAAGGATGTCTTAACGATGGCCATCAAAGCGCATGAAATTCAAGGCGTGCTCGCGCTCGAAAATAGTTTGAATGCTGTAGGTTTAGATCATGTACACCTGGTGAAAATCGCCTCAACCGCCGTGGTTACGGTGATGCTGGGGGGGACCCTAGATGAGGTATGCAACGCCGTTTCGAATGCTTGGATCGATGGTGCGAGCTTGCGCACGTATCGGCATGCGCCGAATACGGGTTCTAGGAAGTCATGGGCAGCAGGTGATGCCACAAGTCGTGCGGTGCGATTGGCACTAATGGCTGTTGGAGGTGAGATGGGCTATGCGTCAGCATTGACGGCGTCGAACTGGGGCTTTCAAGATGTGCTGTATGAAGGCAAAACGCTAACGCTCGCAAGACCGCTAGGTTCCTATGTGATGGAGAACATTTTATTCAAGATCTCGTTTCCTGCGGAGTTCCATGCGCAAACCGCTGTGGAGTGTGCACTTACCCTTCATGAGCGTGTGAAAAATCAATTAGGTGACATAACAAAAGTTATGTTAACAACTCACAAATCAGCCCTACGTATTATTGATAAAAAAGGGCCTTTGCATAATCCGGCAGATCGCGATCATTGCTTGCAGTACATGGTGGCGATTGGATTGATATTCGGAACGTTAACTGCTGAGCATTATGAGGATGATATAGCTTCCGATCCGCGGATTGATGCGCTGCGGGAGCGTATGGTCGTCGTGGAGAACGAGCAATACAGCAAAGATTATCTAGATCCAGATAAGCGTTCAATCGCAAATGCGATTCAAATTTTTTTCAAAGACGGCACGAGTACAGGTAAAATCGTATGTGAATACCCGATCGGACACCGTAGGCGGCGTGCGGAGGGATTACCCAAGGTCATTGATAAGTTCAAAGCCAATGTGCAGACTCGTTTTCCACGTAAGCAAACGGAAGAAATAATGAAGCTGTCTCTTGATTATGAGAAGCTGATTCAGACATCAGTGCCTGCTTATATGTCGCTTTTCGTGATTTGATAAACATGCAGAGGAACTGTATGAGGTAGGTGATCACAATGTCGTGGCTCATTGAGGAGGAGCCTAGTCAACAACAATTGGCTTTGCAGTTCCGCAGCCTTGTAGAAGCGGGTCCGATTCTTCAAATCCCAGGCACCCACGATGGCATGGCGGCTAGAATCGCTAAGGCCGCACAATTTGAGGCGCTTTATTTGTCAGGGGCTGCGTATACGGCGAGTAGAGGGCTGCCAGATTTAGGGTTAATTTATTCCAATGAAGTTGCGGAGCGCGCACGTGAGCTTGTTCGTGCTTCGGGATTACCGTTATTGGTAGATATTGATACCGGCTATGGCGGCATCTTGAATGTCGCTAGGACGGCTAAGGAGATGGTCGAGGCGAAGGTCGCTGCTGTGCAGATCGAAGATCAGGATATGCCAAAGAAATGCGGCCATCTTAGCGGAAAGAAGCTCATTTCAACGGAGGAAATGGTGCAAAAGATCCGCACACTCAAAACCGTGAGCCCAACGCTTTATATCTTGGCGCGCACTGATGCAAAGGGTGTATACGGCATGGAGGAAGCGATTTCGCGTGCGAAGGAGTATCTCGCGGCTGGTGCGGATGCGATTTTTCCAGAGGCATTAGAAACAGAGGAGGAATTTCAACATTTTCGGAGGGAAGTGGATGCCCCTCTTTTAGCTAATATGACCGAATTTGGGAAGACACCTTATTACACGGCCGCACAATTCGAGAAGTGGGGCTTCCGCATGGTACTCTATCCAGTAACTTCACTCCGTGTGGCTGCTAAAGCCTATGAGCGTGTTTTTGAGGACATTCGGTCGCATGGCACCCAGAAGGGTTCATTAGATGAAATGCAGACGCGAAGCGAGTTGTATAAGGCGATAAGGTATGAGGATTATGAAGCGTTAGATGGCACGATTGCGAGATCAAGTTGGGTGGGGAGGGAGCAGGAATAGGGCGATTAAGATAAAAGAAAAATGAAAAGAATTG
Source organism: Paenibacillus pectinilyticus (assembly GCF_001700435.1). GTDB lineage: Bacteria > Bacillota > Bacilli > Paenibacillales > NBRC-103111 > Paenibacillus_E > Paenibacillus_E pectinilyticus. The sequence goes on along the minus strand of NZ_LYPC01000022.1, from coordinate 398,789 downwards.
GATACGGTATAGGGTATGTGGTATGTGGTATGTGAGGTGCTAAAAGATAAGGTGTAGATTGGAGTAAGGTCGCGGCTTGAGGGAGGGCTCCACATGGATTATAGCCTTTCAGAGGAACTGGAAATGATTCGCAGAATGGTACGGGAATTTGCCATAGATGAGGTTGCCCCAGGGGCGGCATTACGAGATGAAACGGAGCGATTCGATCGACCATTATTTGAGGTGATGGGTAAGCTTGGATTGACAGGGATTGCGTGGGCGGAGTCGTACGGTGGGCTTGGATCTGATGTCGTAACAAACATCATGGTGCTGGAGGAACTAGCGCGAGCTTGTGCTTCAACAGGATATTCCCTTTTCGTCCATAGCTCGCTTGCTGGCGCAGCTATTTCGATGTTCGGGCGTGAGGAGCAGAAGATAAAGTATCTGCGTCCAATGGCAGAGGGGAGCAAGCTTGGTGCCTATGCATGGACGGAATTGGCGCATCTAACGGGCACCTCTGGGGGAGAACTGCATACCAAAACGCGACGTGACGGGGATCATTATGTGTTGCAGGGGGATAAGTTTTTGGTTCCCAATGCGGGGGAGGCGGATGTGTACGTCGTGTTCGCAGCTATGGGAGATGGACCATTGGCAAGCGTGAGCACGGCTTTTCTAATCGAGAAGGACACCCCTGGATTTATGCTAGGCAAAAGTGAACAGAAACTCGGAACACGCGGGTCACCTAGCATGTCTGTAGAGCTGGATGGCTGTCGCATCCCGGCAGATAATCGACTCGGCGAGGAAGGGGATGGCCATCGGATTGCGCTTCGAACGCTGGAGGGCGCTCGAAGCGGTATCGCTGCTCTGGCTGTTGGCCTAGCGCAAGCGGCCATGGATGCAGCAATAGCGTATGCCAAGGCGCGCAAGCAATTCGGGAAGCCTATCGCGCAGCAGCAGGCGATCGCCTTCAAGCTTGCGAATATGGCTACGCAAATTGAAGCGGCGAGATGGCTCACCTATCAAGCGGCTTGGCGCGAGAGTGAGGGGGTTGAAAACGGTGGCAGTGGCGAGACGGCAAATACCAACCTTTTTGCTGGGGAAATGGCCATGGGTGTGACACTGGAAGCCGTTCAAATCCACGGTGGTTATGGGTATACGAAAGCTTTTCCCGTCGAGCGCTATTTGCGAGATGCGAAAATGCTGCAAATGGTTGAAGCCACGATGGATGAGCAGCGGCGGGCGATTGCGCGAGTGGTGAATGGGGCGTTTTGAGTGGAGGAGGTGAGGATCATGCGGGAGAGCGTTATTGTTGGCGGGGCGAGAACGCCATTTGGCAAATTCGGCGGGTCCCTGAAAGATGTACCTGCTGTCGAGTTGGGCGGCCTGGCCATTCAAGAAGCTATACGACGCGCATCGCTGGATCCCTCGTCCATCGACGAAGTTCTTATGGGCATGGTGCTGCAGGGAGGTGCAGGACAAAATCCAGCCCGTCAGGCGGCTCGCAGAGCGGGATTGGATTGGAGTGTTACGTCTGAGACGATCAATAAAGTGTGTGCGTCTGGGATGCGCAGTGTAACGATGGCGGATCAAATTATCCGTGCAGGCGATGCCACGACGCTTGTGGCGGGAGGCATGGAGAGTATGAGCTCTGCGCCGTATTTGACGATGCAGGCTCGTTGGGGAGCCCGGATGGGGGAACAACGTCTCATTGATCTCATGATTCATGATGGGTTAACGTGCCCTTTCGAGCGTGTGCACATGGTTGTACATGGGAGTCGAGTGGCTGCGGAGTTCAGTGTTCTACGTCAGGAGCAGGACGAGTGGGCGCTCCGCAGCCATCAATTCGCGTTGCAAGCGATGGCCAATGGCTTTTTAGCAGAGGAAATTGTTGCTGTTTCCATTGGGAAGACCGTATTGGATCGCGATGAGGGGCCTCGTTCAGATACAAGTTTGACAAAGCTTGCTGCTTTATCTCCCGTCTTCGATAAGCAAGGCACTATTACTGCGGGGAATGCGCCCGGCGTGAATGATGGTGCAGCCGCTTTGGTTGTGATGGCGAAGGATGCAGCTACCGCCCAAGGGGTGAGGCCGTTGGCGAGAATAATTGGCCACGCGTGTGTGGGTGAGCGCGCGCCTTACATCGCGACGACGCCAGGTTTGGCGATTCGAAAGCTATTGCAACAGACTGGAATGAGACTCGACCAAATCGACCGTTTCGAGGTAAATGAAGCATTTGCCGCTGTTGTGCTGACCAGTGAAAGCCTACTGGGATGGGATCCCCAGCGGGTTAATGTGAATGGCGGAGCGATTGCACTCGGCCATCCGATAGGTGCAAGCGGCACACGGATCATTCTGACACTCCTACATGAGCTGCGCAGAATTGGCGGCGGTTATGGGATCGCTGCCATTTGCAGCGGAACCGCGCAAGGGGATGCAATTTTACTTCATGTAGAGTAATCATAGGGAAGTAGTGGCATAAGCAGAGTTGGCTGAAAGAGGAGTGGTGGGTGATGTCAATTCAAACCGTGATGGTGGTTGGAGCTGGACAGATGGGAAGTGGAATCGTTCAAGTAGCGGCCGCTGCTGGGAGAAAGGTGCTGTGGCATGATCTGACGATGCCCTTCATCGACAAGGGGATGCTGGTTATTCGAAAGCATCTTGCGAGAAGTGTGGAAAAAGGGAAGCTGACAGTAGAGGAGCAGACAAGTATAATCGGCCGTATTTTGCCTACGGAGGATGTCACTGACGCAGCAAAGGTGGATCTTGTGATCGAAGCGATTTCTGAAAATATGGCTTGGAAAACAAACCTTTTCCAGAAGTTGGACAGGATTTGTCCTCCGGGCGTGATTTTAGCTACAAATACGTCTTCGCTGCCGATCACCGAAATCGCTGCGGCAACATCACGGCCTTCTCAGGTTATAGGGATGCATTTCATGAATCCTGTTCCCGTGATGCCGCTTATTGAAGTTATTCGTGGACTAGAAACTTCACAGGATGTGTTTGATGCCATTTTTCAACTTAGTAAAGAGTTTGGCAAAACCCCTGTAGAAGTGCAGGACTTCCCAGGGTTTGTATCGAATCGCATTCTAATGCCGATGATTAATGAAGCCGTGTTTACCGTGTACGAGGGCGTTGCATCTGTGGAAGCGGTGGATACGGTGATGAAACTCGGGATGAATCATCCGATGGGGCCGCTTGAGTTGGCTGATTTTATTGGTTTGGATACATGCCTTTCTATCATGGAAATCCTCTATGAAGGCTTTAAGGATCCAAAATATCGGCCATGTCCGTTATTACGGAAATATGTGAAAGCAGGGCGTCTGGGGCGTAAATCGGGGCAGGGATTTTATGTGTATGCGTGATTAAGCGCGGAATTCCGAGCTTAACGCGGGGCGCGCTCGGACGAAAGCACGGAACCCGAGCCTATCGGGGGTCGCGCCTGCCCGAAAGCACGGAACCCGAGCCTATCGGGGGTCGCGCCTGGTCGAAAGCACGGAACCCGAGCCTATCGGGGGTCGCGCCTGGTCGAAAGCACGGAACCCGAGCCTATCGGGGGTCGCGCCCGTTTGAAAGAACGGAACCCGAGCCTATCGCAGGCCGTGCCCGGTCGAAAGCGCAGAACCCGAGCCTATCGGGGGTCGCGCCTGATTGAAAGCACGGAACCCGAGCCTATCGCAGGCCGCGCCTGGTCGAAAGCACGGAACCCGAGCCTAATGTGAGCCGTGCCCGGTCGAAAGCGCAGAATCCGAGCCTAATGCGAGCCACACCCGTTTGAAAACATGGAATCCGAGCCTAACGTGGGCCATGCTAGTTCTTCCCGGCTACGATCGTCCGTTTGTTGTATATCTATAACAATTTGGGAATAGAAAGGATGTCCACATATGATAGAACCAACATGCTTAGGGTGTCAGTTAGCAAATGGACAAGCTCAGGCGCATATCGTGTACGAAAATGAATGGGTAACCTGCATCCTTGACATCGCACCGTTGAATGAAGGCCATGTGCTCATTCTTCCGAAGAAGCATTATGCAGAAGTAACAGACATTGATGAAATTACTTCATTGGCTCTGATGAAAGCATCCCTGTTAATCTCGCGTGTGTTGACAGCTTTATTTCAACCAGATGGGGTCACGCTCCTACAAAACGGCGGTTCGTTTAATGATTTAGATCACGTGCATATACATGTTTTCCCGCGATATAAAGGAGATGGATTTGGCTGGATAGAGCCGGTAGATCGTAAAAACAACCGGAATCGGTTGAAGGAAACAGCCGCACATTTAATTAACTACATTAATGATTTAAGCATCATTAATTATATACAATCACCCATAGGACAAGCTATTCGTGCTCTATCATTGCTTAGGAGCCAACAAAAAGTTGGCATCCTATCGACGAAAATGATAAACTGCTATGGGGCGTCGCCACAGCAAAGGAGGCTAACTGAGTGAAATTCCGAGCCGTATCCAATGAGACTAGAATGAATTATATGTTCTGGAATATTCAGAATGAGATTAAAAAAGAAATGAAGTATCTGGAGTCCTTACCCTATGATCCTTCATCGATTATTGCGGTTGTGAAGCATCATTTGGATCAATGGGATCCGATTCAACTGTTAGAGATAGGCAGTCCTGACGATGAATATGAGGGTGAAGCGCGGAGCATCACTATTTACATAACCAAACATGTGGATGATATGACGGTAGCTGGCTTGGGCCAGGCGATCTCTCGTATTTTCCGAAAATCCTTTCGAGCTGAGTTCCAGTCTGAAGAGGAATCCATGGAGATTGCCTATGGGATATTACGTGAGTTAACAACAGGAGATGAGGATGCATCGTGAGTGAAATGGTTGGGAAATACTGCGCGAAGTTTTTTGGGAAGACAGGCGTTATTTTGGAGATTGGTGTTGTGAAAAAGGTAGCAAGTCGTACCATTCATGTGGATTGGGGTACGAAAACGTGGGTGTATCAGAACCGAGATTTCAACTGGACACCGCTCTCTAAGGAAGAATTTGAAGAAAAGTACAAAAAACCAAAATTCTCCGATGCCGCGTTGGCGCGTGCTTTGGAATTAGGATTGAAAATCACGTATAACTAAACATAGTTAGACAAGAACTACGGCGGCCTACAGGCGGCCTTTTTTCTTTTTACATAGCTGGTAGGAGAGTTTGTATGTTAACGAAATTTTCCAAATAAGTGGTCGCTTGTCGTGATAAAATAAGGATAGAAGTCGCATCGACGAAATGAGGAATTGTTATGAAATTTGTACTTATTTTCGGTCCGCAAGCGGTGGGGAAAATGACTGTGGGGCATGAGCTTGAGAAAATAACAGCGTTGAAATTATTTCATAATCATATGACGATTGAACTCCTTCATCCTTACTTTGGATTCAGCGCAGAAACATGGCGACTTGTTGATCTGTTTCGAGTCGAGATCCTGGAGGCTGTTTCTAAAAGCGATCTTGATGGCATGATATTCACCTATGTGTGGGCGTTTGACTTGCAGTCTGACTGGGATTTTGTCCATAAAATCTGTATGATTTTTGAATCCAAAGGTGCCGATGTCTATTTCGTTGAGCTAGAAGCGTCATTAGAAGAAAGAGTAATGCGAAATACAACGCCTCATAGGCTTGAACATAAACCTACCAAACGAAATGTCGAGCATTCCGAACAGGATTTGCGTGCCAGCATGGAAAAGTATCGTTTAAACTCTATTGAAGGTGAAATCAAGCAAGAGAATTACGTGAGAATCAATAATGAGGGCTTAAGTCCTCAGGACGTTGCGTCCATGATCAAGGAGAAGTTTCATTTGTAATTCCATCTACAAGAATGGAGGCATGGATGATGTTACACATTCGTGAATTGCAGCTGACGGAAGAATATCCGATTCATTTGTTTTTACTGGCTGATCCAGACCTAGGGATGGTGGAGTCGTATGTCTATCGGAGCAAATGCTATGTGTTAGAAGAAAATCATGAAATTATAGGTTCCTATTTGCTTCTGCCGACAAGGCCAATGACAATCGAGCTGGTGAATATCGCCGTGATTACCAAGAAGCAAGGCAGGGGTTATGGTAAGGAATTAGTCAAGCATGCGATAGAAACAGCTAGAACTTTAGGTTACCAGACGATAGAAGTAGGGACGGGGAATTCTGGTGTCCAACAGCTGGGCCTTTATCAGAAATGTGGTTTTCGAATCTATGGGGTAGATCTGGATTTCTTTACGCGGCACTACAAGGAGCCGATCTTCGAAAACGGGATACAATGCAGAGATATGATACGATTGAGTCAGGATTTATAAGTAGGAACGGAGAAACTCCCGCCAACAATGGCATCAAGCCATATTGACAGGAGTTTTTTTGTTTATGATTCATTCACAAATACTCATGCATATAAATCGTGCGAACTTTGTCAAGCACACGAGATGCCTGTTGAGCGAATTTCAAATTCTTACGCACGTTGTTCACAAGGAAAGCCCCAGGCTTGTTGTCGCCGATGGCTGCTTGGTATAGCAGCGAAGCACCTTTGCTAGGATGAGGAAAAAATAATCGAATAATGGGTTTGAGATAGAAGGGAATACCGGATTTTTTACCTTTCCGCATCGTATTATTGCCACCTGGATCCACGGTAACCATGGTAATTCCTTCTTGTTCAAAAAACGAAGCAGCGAGCTCTTGCGTCCACAAAGATAGTCCCAGCTTGGAAGCCGCGTACGGTCCGAAAAGCTTTTTAAATTGTCCGGGCCGATCTAACGCCTCAGGATCAAAGCTTTTCATCGTATTAAATGCGCTAGTAGACGTATGAACGATTCTTTTTAACATACCACGCTTCAAAAGCTCCTTAAGCTCCATCGTAATGATATAGGGAACGACGGTTTGGAGTTCGTAATGCAGCTCGCGGCCTTGCTTGGAAAACTGTAGATCAGCGAAACTTCCTCCTGCGTTGTTGAAAAGGATGTCAATCCGCTCCTCAGTACGCTTGATCTGGTCTAACGCGGCGCGTAATTTAGCGAAGTCGCTCAAGTCAGCTTGATAAATGCGTAGCTGCTGATTATGAATCGCCTCTTGAATGAGGGCATCGTCTTTCGGGAAACCTGAGCGAATTAAGGCAATGACGTGCGAGCCTTCTTGAAGGAGTTGGCGGGTCAATGCTAAACCTATCCCGCTGCTTGCTCCGGTTATCATGGCAACTTTATCTGAAAGTGTTGTTTGCATGCTTATATTTCCTCCATTTCAAATAGCGAGCGAATTGCTTGGATTGACTATACAACTTGGAGTCGACTTCAAGTCAACACGATGATCACAGAAATTTGCGGCTTGACTTCGAGCTGACTCCAAGTTCTATACTAGAAAGAAGGCAGTGTGCGAATGAAAGGGAGCTGAATCCAGATGGGAGAGACAGCAGGGTTTACGATTAAACAAGCAGCGGAGCAAACCGCATTATCGGAAGATACCATTCGCTACTATGAGAAAATTGGACTGCTTCCAGAGGCGGATCGGAAAATGAATCGACATCGCATCTATCATGGGGAAGATCTTCGAGTCATGAAGATGATCACTTGTTTGAAAAAAACGGGGATGTCCTTAGATGAGATGAAGCCATTTCTCGGGTTGACCAATGATTCGGATTTGACTGCGTATCCGGATCTACAACAAAAACTGCTGCAGCATAAAGAGAATATCCAGCAGCAAATCGATTCCTTACAGATGATTATCGATGTGATCGATACGAAATTAACGTCTGGCCGTATGCCTGATCAATGCGAATTAGCCGAGCCAACGAAGAAGATGCCGCGGGCGCAGCTGATATAAATAGAAAGAGTCTCCTTACACGGGAGGCTCTTTATGTTTTCTGCGGGAGATGTCAACCAAATTCCTCCCTCCACACGCATCCATTGACTTGAAAAAGAAGCTGAGGTATACTTCATTCATCAACTTCTTATTTAGTAAATTAGTAAATTACTAAATGAAAATCAAAAATCAAACAACCAATTTCAATCCCTGGAGGAATCACAATGAAAATACCAACAACCCTCAAACATAAACCAGTTATCGTAGCCGAAAATTATGCCAATATTGATGGCAGATATACGGACAACACCGATACACAAGGACTTTCCCTTGGTCTAGCTCAATGGAATGACAGGGGGAAAGTAGATATTTCTGCCAAAGTATGGCGCTACACAGGCGAGAAATGGTCTCGTCAATCCGAAGAATTACCTTTGCACCGTGTGCTGGATCTTGCAATCCTTGTGTGCCGTACAAAGCTGCACTTCCAAGAAGATGCTTATCGCTACCCGAACTCCTATGATACAGATAATCCGGTTATCGATCGGATTGGATTGCAGGGGGATGCCATGACGGTTGCCGTATGTACGGATAATGAGAAAATTAACGAAGATATGAAGCTGTTTAGCCAAGCGCTAAGTGATGATGGAGAGCTTATCGGGGAGCGTTTAAGCACGCTTTCACGGATTTTAAAAGAAATGGGGTACTGATCGACATGATAGACAAGCAGAAGAAGAAGGAGCTTGCTACAAACTATAAGCAATCGTTTCGAGCCATGGGTGTGTATCAAATTCGGAACGTTCAGAATGATAAAATATTTTTGGCAGGCAGTATGGATTTGGACGGGATGCGAAATCGCTTTGATTTTGGTAAACAGATGAATATGAACACGTTTAATGAGCTGCAAAAGGATTGGACCACATACGGTGGGAGCAGCTTCGTATTTGAAGAGTTAGATCGGATTGAACCGCGAGATGAAGTATTATTAGATCCAGCCGATCTCAAAAGCTATCGCGGTGAAGTCGATGCCTTGCTTGAACTATGGATTGAGAAGCTCCAGCCATATGACGAGAAAGGCTATAATAAAAGGAAACGATCCACATAATAACATAAACGCGATAATCATAGTCCACAGGGTGTCCGGCAATGGCCGGTACCCTGTTTTTTCGTCGTAAGGCAGGTTTCTATGCAATCAATGGCGAAATGATGGGAGATGAAATGATTGGAAGTAATCAGGAAACCCTACATAGAAGGAGTAGATACAGATGAACATGAAATACCGTCAACTTGGAGATACAGAACTTCGCGTAAGTGAAGTAAGCTTTGGCACGTGGGCCATTGGTGGAGGCTGGGGAGAAGCGAATGATGAAGAATCCATCAGAGGGCTTCATCGTGCTATGGAAGCAGGCGTCAATTTCTTCGATACTGCGGATGTGTATGGATCAGGTCATGCGGAGGAGCTTCTTGCGAAAGCAACGAAGGGGAAAGAGGATGACATTCATATTGCAACGAAGTTTTGCCGATCTGGCGATATTCACGACCTTGCAACGTATTCCGAGGATGCTGTTCGCCAGTTCTGTGAAAATAGCTTGAAACGATTGAATCGTGAACGGATTGATCTGTATCAAATTCATTGCCCGCCGCTGGCGATTTTGAAGGATGGTTCCGTCTTCGAAGTGCTTGATAAATTAAAAGCCGAAGGCAAGATCCGTCATTATGGCGTGAGTGTTGAAACTGTTGAAGAAGGTTTATTCTGCCTGACCGTGCCTGGGGTGAAAGCGCTGCAAGTGATTTTCAATCTCTTCCGTCAGAAGCCAGCCCAAGAGCTGTTTCCACAAGCCAGCGCTGCAGGCGCAGGTATTCTTGTTCGATTACCGCTCGCGAGTGGTTTATTAACTGGAAAATTTACAACTGCGAGTACGTTTGCTGCGGATGATCATCGAAATTTCAACGCGAATGGTGATCAATTTAATGTAGGCGAAACGTTCGCTGGGCTGCCATTTGCCAAAGGTGTTGAGCTTGCGCAGGAGCTTGCTTGGATTGGTGAGGGACGCGGTAACATGGCACGAGCTTCGATGCGTTGGATTCTGGAGAATCCCAACATCACCTGTATCATCCCTGGATTCAAAAACGTCAAGCAAATCGAAGATAATCTAGCTACACTAGAAGTTCCTGCGTTTACAGCTGATGAGCAAGCGCGTCTCCAAACCTTTTATAAGACACAGGTACACGAGTACATTCGCGGCGCCTACTAAGTCGAATCTGAAGGGGTTGAAAGGTTTCAGGGGGAAGCGAAATGGACATCATAACACCACAACGTTTATATCATGGAACAACGGATAATCTCGTCAGTCTTTTCCAAGACAAGCTGTTAGTCAGCAAATATTGGCGACCCGGGCGTGATTTCGGGGAAGGGTTCTATACCACCATCTCAGCGGCTCAGGCGCGGATTTGGGCACGGAAGGCGGCAGCGCGATCGCTTTTGGGGAATGAGCATCCATGCGTCTTGGAAATCGAATTACTTACAATCCCGAATCAGATGGAGCCGCTCATTTTTCTAAGTGATTCGTTGGCCTGGGCCGAATTCGTAATGAGTCATCGCCGGGTGATGATAAAGGGGGAAGCTGATCCGTGCCATAAGCATCCTGAAATCATTATAGGCCCAATGGCCGATGGGGATACTGGACGAATTATTGAAGAAGCAGTACAATTAAAGTTAGATGTACATTGGTTTTACGATCAAATTTTGCGAACGACACGCGGCCGGAAATTGGATGCGTTACGTCTTGGGAACCAAGTGGTGTTTTCCTCAGAGAAATGGGAAACCTCGCTGCGGCTCGTTGGTTATAACATTTTTATGGGAGGCAGGTGGATCTATCATGAAAACACAAGTTCGGCTGAATCAGTATGAGCGTGGAATCGTTGATTCACTCATTCAGAGCTTTGGTTACACAGCCCAAGCTGCACGAAAGCTTGTTGTTGATTATGTGGAAGTCATTCGTAAATTAGGTGGCTATGACACCTGTTATGATCACGCCGAGCGCCTTGTTCAAGCCAAGACCATTGAACTTAAGCCGGAAGACTGGTTGAAACGGATCCATCAGATTGCCAAAGAAGCCGCTCAGGATAAAGGCATTCTTCACTTGGAAGCACGTTTACATGCGAACATACGTTAACGTATTCAGAAGCTCATCCTTTGGGATTGAGCTTTTTTTGCAGTTTATACGAGGAGGGAAAGCCATGATTGAACATATTCGCACGAACAATGTACAGCGTTTCACAGGATTTGGGGAGTTGTATGACGAAAGCCGGCCCACAGCTCCAGCGGAAGTGATCAAGATTCTGTCTTCCTACTTAGGAAGGCAACCGCAAACCGTAGTGGATGTAGGCTGCGGGACAGGCCTATCTTCGTTCCTGTGGTTGAATGACGCAGCTTCCATCATCGGTGTGGAGCCGAGTGACGATATGCGGGCAGTCGCACTGGCCAAGTGGGAGGCCATGCAGAGACCGGCGAATCTGCAATTCGTCAAAGCGCTATCGCACGAGTTGGAACTGCCTGCAGCTTCTACGGATATTGTGACTTGCTCACAATCGTTTCATTGGATGGAGCCGCAAAGTACATTGCGCGAATTCGCTCGCGTTCTCCGCCCAGGTGGCGTCTTTGCCGCGTATGATTGCGATTGGCCGCCAGTGGTCGATTCGGACATTGAGCAGCAATATATGAAGCTCACAACGCTTGGACATCAACTTGCGGTGGAACTGGAAGTGGAGCAGGAGCAAGCTTACAAATGGAACAAAGAGGAGCATCTGTCGCAGATCCAAGCATCGGGTCTTTTTCGATATGCACGCGAAATTGTATTCCATAATTGGGAGCCGTGTACAGCGGATCGATATGTGAAATTAGCACTGAGTCAAGGCAGCTTGCAAACGGCACTAAAATTAGGTGCCAAAGAGCTTGAGGCGGAGGCTGCATCGTTCCGAGAAATTGTGGAGAAAGCGTTCGCTGGGGAAGAAAAGTCGATTTTATTTGGATATCGGATGCGTCTAGGAATCACGAAATAAGCATGGTGGAAAGGTGAAACGGACCTACATGACGAAAGACTAGGAATAGCTAGAAATTTCTTAGCGTTTTTTTGCATGAAAGAAGGGGACAACTACGAAACTAACAGCGTTTATTCTATTCTACGTCTTGATTTACATGGGGAACGCGGTATATGGGACATTTATGCCGGTTTACTTAAACAGCGTTAAATTTTCGCAAGAACAGATTGGCTTATTATTAAGTCTTGGACCTTTAATTGCGATGTTTGGCCAACCCATTTGGGGTGCATTCGGGGATCGTGCCAAATCGAAAAATCGCGTGCTTCGCGTTCTCGTCATCGGAAGCGGCATTTCCATTTTGTTTTTCCCGCTGTCCCAGCAGTTTGCTTTTGTGCTTGTGGTTATCTGTTTATTCACTTTCTTCCAAACTTCCATCTTTGCGTTAAGTGATGCGATCACATTGGAAGAGATCGATCGGCGCCCGACTTGGAACTTCGGGCATATCAGGCTCGGCGGAACCGTGGGCTTTGCGATCATGTCACTCGTATTTGGCATCGTAGCAAAGTCGCACATTCACTCGATGTTTCCTGTTTATGCTGGGGCCATGGTTGCCGCGTTGATCTGTCTTTGGCGTTTTCCGCCTGCGGCAGGGCGTGTAACGAATGTGATGGAAAAGAAGTTTCGAGAGTTATTTCGGAATCGCAAGCTCATGTTATACCTAAGTATTAATTTTGTCATTCAAATTACGTTAGGTTATTATTATGCCTTTTTTCCGATTTACTTTAAGGAAATGGGCGGGGATAGTGTTCTTTTAGGCTGGTCAATGGTGATCTCATCCCTTAGCGAGCTGCCATTTTTATTATTTTCGGCTAAAATATTCAAACGGATCTCAATCTCCATGTTATTGATTATTGCTGCGCTAGCTTCAACGTTGCGCTGGTTCTTATTCTCTCAGATTGATAATCCGCATTGGCTGCTGCCGGTGCAATTGTTGCATGGACTTATCTTTATCGTCCTGTCCGTCACCTTAGCTACCTTCATTAATCGTGAAGTACCTCCAGAATGGAAGGCCAGCGGCCAAACGCTGAATGGCTTGCTCAGTCTAGGAGCCGCTCGTATTATCGGCAGCTTCATTGGAGGCATTATGAGCGCAGCTTATGGCATGCGGCAAGTGTTCCTGTACAGTTCGTACGTTACTTTTTTGTGTGTAGTTGTATTTGGACTCTTTATTTGGTTGCGGCGTGATTCTCAAAACAAAAGACCATCTCCTTCGGGCTAGCCGGGGGAAATGGTCTTCTTTATTAATGTCCCATCATCATGGATACATCGGGTTTGTCTTCGCCTTCTTCTAACTCATCACCTGGCTTGATGCGAGGTTTACGAAGAATTAAGGAGAATAGAATGCCGGCAACTGCGATCCATGCTGTGATTAAGAACGTATCGCCAAATGCAGAGGCTGCACCTACCAGCGGGTTGGCATCGGTTCCGCCTTCAGCCATATGCGTGCTGATACGTGATGTTAAGTAACCAGTAATCCCTGCAACAGCGAACGAAGTCACGACTTGTTGTGTGGCTGTCGTTAGTGGAGTGACGCGGCTAACTAGGCGACGAGGAGCTGAGTTCAGTACGTGCGTATTCAAAGCCATCATGGATAAACCCATGCCCATGCCCATTAAGAAAAGTGAAATAAGAATCGTTAGAATCTTTGTCTCTAGCGAAATGCCTGCTAATATAAACAACGCAACACCAATGATGGATAAGCCGACAAAGGTAAGCGGACGAGCACCGATTTTATCAAATAAGACACCACCGATAGGAAGGAAGATCATTGATCCGATTGCCATCGGAAGTGAAATGACACCACTTTCTAAAGCGGTATGATGTAAAATGTTTTGCAAATAAAGAGGAACTAATAACATAGGACCGAACAGGGCAATTTGCATTAACCAAGTGAGCAAAACACCGCGTGTAAAATCAGAAGATTTGAACACTCGAAGCTCAAGAAGCGGTTGATCATGTCGAAGCTCTACAATAATGAAGAGAATAAGTGCAACGCCGCCAACGATCAATCCCGTTAAGGCACCCGTGGAAGTCCATTTGACAGCACCTTCTGTTACGCCGTAGGCTAACATCGAGAAGGCAATAGGGGCAAGGATCATACCGAGGATATCTAGCTTTGGCGCTTTATTGCTTTCGAATTTCGGTAGAAATTTAATTCCGACGATAATCGCAGCAATCCCGATTGGTAGATTAATCAGGAAGATCCAATGCCATGTTGCGATACCAATCAACCAACCAGATAGGATAGGGCCAACTGCTGGAGCAAGAAGCATAGGAATACCTAGCATTCCCATAACAGAGCCTCTTTTCTCTGGAGGAGCTAACTTGAAGATCATAGCCATCCCAATGGGGGAGACCATACCGCCACCTACACCTTGAATGACGCGATAGAGAATAAGTTGACCTGGTGTTTGTGCGATGGCACATAGGACAGATCCGACGGTGAATAGGAAAATGGTGATCAGAAAGATGCGTTTCGCACCGAATTTATCCGTCACCCAACCCGCCAAAGGAATTACCGCTGCGAGAGCAAGGGTATAGCCAGTAATTGTCCATTGAATCGTCTTCAAAGAACTGTTAAAATACTCCTGTAAATTAGGCACCGCGACGTTAATGACCGTGCTGTCGAGAATAACCATAATCATCCCGATAATAACCGCAAGAAGTGGCGCGATAATCGTTTTGATTGAAAACTCTGCTGGCGAAGCAGCTTGACTTGCCGTAGATGTTGCAGACATGCGTGTGTTCCTCCTTTATCTAATCTTGACGTCTATGCTGATAACAGCTATATTTGACTCATCGGTTTTTATTAAAACTAGTGGGTCAACATTTCTATATACTACTCGATTTTCTGTGAAAGTCAATCCTAAATTTGAGGAGAGGAACGGCATTGAGTATTGTGAAGCAGCGAATCATGGATTCCACGGTCCGTTTTTTTTCGGAAAAAGGGTACGTCGCGACCTCGATTCAAGATATTGCCGATGATTGCGGCATAGCAAAAGGCTCTCTGTATAAATTTTTCCCTTCGAAAGAAGACTTATTTATTGAAGTACACTTAGCCAAGCAGAACCAACTATTAGCAGACATCGCTGAAATAAGAGCGAATCCTGATCTTTCCTTGCAAGAAATATTCATTCGTGAGACAGAAAGCCAATTGAATTTCTTCGTCCAGAATAAGTTCATCATGAAAGATATTCTTGAAGTCAATGCAACCGAAGGGAAAATTACGGAATTTTTATTGCAATTAAGGGCAAATCTACTAACAATGAGTAAAGAAGGCGTTATTCGTAGATTTGGTGAAGCGGTTGAGCCGCATGTCTGGGATCTTATCGTAATGTACGCAGGCATCATGCATGAATATCTATTTCTCTTAGTCTTTGAGAATGCGCCCTTAAATATTCGCGAGATTTCGGAATATATGGTGGATCGTTATGAGGAAATGGCTGAGAATGTTATTCGCAAAAATCCGAAGCCGATTCTTCGAACAGATATGATGGCGATGTATATGGATGCCAGTTGTATGAATTTGTTTCAGCCTAAACATGAGCAAATCGAGACTTTGCTAGCTCAATTAAGCTCAAGTGTGAAAGAGCTCCCTTGTGCAAACCACCGTAGAACAGAGCTGCAGGAAGCGATTCAAATCCTTCAATCTGAGTTAGCCTTGGAGTCTCCCAAAATGGTATTACTTCGTGCGATCCTTCATTTCTTGGAGAATGAGCCTGAGCTAAAAGGAACTGCGGTCCAACTAGAGAAGCTAGTTTGTCGGAGCTAGAACCTTGGTTTGTTCGGGAACTGGGGAATGTTTACGAATTGAAAGGATGTGCTGATGGGTGATCAAACATGAAGCGGTACTTACGTATGAACCGCAAGGGCAACAGATTTGTGTGACACGTGTATTCGATGCGCCGCGAGAGTTGGTGTTTAAAGCGTTTACAGTGGCGGACCTGATCGTACAATGGCTTGGGCCGCGTGCGTTAACTATGAAACTGGAGACATTTGAGCCTAGAAGCGGCGGTAACTGGCGTTATATCCATGCTGACAGTCAAGGTAACGAATACGCGTTTCGCGGCGTATATCATGAAGTAACCGTGCCGGAGCGGATTATTCAAACGTTTGAATTTGAGGGTTTGCCTGAGAAAGGGCATGTGGTGCTCGAAACGGCCAGCTTTGAGGAGCTTACAGGCGGGCAAACTAGGCTGCGTATGGAATCTGTCTTCCAATCAGTCGCAGACCGAGATGGGATGCTGCATTCAGGGATGGAGCAAGGCATACAAGATTCCTATGAGCGGTTGGCGGAGCTTTTGGAGAGAATGAAATAGAGACGAAGAGCAGGCATCTAACGATGGCCTGTTTTTTTTACACAAAAATAGCACAATAAGAGATCTAACTGCACATTCGAATATGGTGATTCCCAGATGGCTTTGATACACTTTGTCCAAACGAAAGAATGAAAGGGTTGGAGCTATGCCTTACTTATCATTGACGAGCTGGAGTTTACATCGGAATCTGGGTCCTTTGCGTTGGACGCGCTGGGATGATAACACACGTACCCAATTTACCGATGCCCAAGAGCAGCCAGAGCTGCTATCCCTGCTGGAACTCCCTGCGGTATTAGCAAAGAAGGGGTTTACTTCACTGGAAGTGTGTCATTTCCATTTCCCTGAAACGAGTGCAACGTATTTATCTTCCTTGAAGAACGCATTTGCTGAAGCCAAGCTGCGCTTTTATACGCTTTTGCTGGAGTATGGCGATATTTCCAGTTCTGATGAGACGAGGAGACAGTCCGATATTACTTGGATCAAAGGTTGGATCGATATCGCGGCTGCTGTTGGCGCAGAACGTGTACGTGTCATTGCAGGCGAGGCAGATCCAGCAGTGCAGGCTGCTTTGGTACGATCGACAAATGCACTGCGTGAACTAGCGCAATATGGTTCGACGCAAGGAGTCCGCGTGATTACAGAGAATTTCAAATCCTTATCCTCAACGGCTGATAATTGTCTCTCTTTATTAGAGGGTGTCGGTGAGCAACTCGGATTTACTTCCGATTTCGGAAATTTCAAGGGAGCCGGTAAATTCGACGAGCTGGTTAGGACGCTACCTTATAGTGAGTCGGTTCACGCCAAAGCGCAAACGAATGCAGAGGGAATACCTGATGAAGCCGAGTTTATCCGTTGTCTAGACATTGTCAAAGAGGCTCGCTATGAAGGGCCGCTAACACTCGTGTATGATGGACCCGGCGATATGTGGGAAGGGATTGCGCGAGTGCGAAGAATTGTAGAGCCGTATTGTACCAAATAAGTGAAATAGCCAAAGGACACGATCCAAAATGTCGCAGACTTCTTAAGCTAATAATAAGCCTAATCTCCTAGTGAGATTGGGCTTTTTAGTTTAGCAGCGCATGAACTGTCCAGTATTTTTATCATAAATCCACATGCGCTAAGCCATACTGTAAGGGAAACTTACCTAACTTTAGGAGGACGTGAATGAGTAAACAGCATTGGCAAATCCCGGCTACAGAGGGTCTCAGTCTCCAACTCAAGAAGGGACAAGTGATCCGGGTAACGGATGTAGAGGGAGAACAAATTGCCGACTTCGTGGCTTATCGAGCAGATGATATCAGTGAGCGACTTGACCCCAGTGTGACGATGGATGCTTTACATGCAATGAAAGTCAAGCCTGGCGATATCATTTACTCCAATAAATATACGCCTATGCTCACGATTATTAGAGATACGGTAGGACAACACGACTTTATTAACTCTGCCTGTCGGCCTGAAATGTATGAGGTGCTGTACAATAAGCGAGACCATACCAGCTGCTATACGAATTTAAATGAAGCACTGGCACAATTTCAAATTCCCGCCCCAGATCAGCATTATCCCTTTAATCTATTCATGAACACGATCATAGAGGCTTCTGGACAAATCCGGATAGAGAAGCCTTTATCTCAAGCGGGGGATTACATTGAGCTACGTGCAGAAATGGATTTAGTTGTGGCGATCTCTGCTTGTCCGTGCGAGGAAAGTCTCTGCAATGGGTACAAATGTACACCTATTTGTGTTGATATTATCTGATCTTCTAATGAACTAGTACCTGACATACAATAACTTGTACAAGTTATTTGATAGTCAGGGGGTTAGGTTATGCATGCTTTTGTCACCTATCTGTTTCTTGGCATTTCGCTGTCGGCACCCATCGGTCCTATTAATGCTGCTCAACTCGACAAGGGAGCCAGATTTGGCTTTACGCAAGCGTGGTTGATCGGTTTGGGCGCGATGTGTGCCGATTTGTTATATATGCTGCTCATTTATTTTGGTTTAGCTCATTTCTTGACCACCCCGTTTATGAAAACATTTCTTTGGTTATTTGGCTGTTTTGTGCTTATCTATACGGGCATCGATTCGTTAAAAAACGTGAAAATGACTCAGGGATCTAATCCTCTAGGGGGGCATTCCAGCGTAAGTTCTTTCCGTTCCGGTTTTATTATGGCACTTACCAACCCACTAAATATCTTATTTTGGCTCGGCATTTACGGTTCTATTTTAGCTGAAAGTGTGCAAAATTATGGCCTTACCCAAGTGCTTTGGCATAGCTCAGGTATCTTTGCAGGCATCCTGCTGTGGGATGTGGCCATGGCTGCGCTCGCCAGTTCCTTTCACAAGTTCGGAAATCGCATGACGCTGCAAGTGATTTCTGCAGCAGCTGGCCTCTCTATGATTGGTTTTGGCATTTACTTTGGCTATCAAGCTTATAAGCAATTGACTGGCTAGCCAGAGGTTGTACCATGAAGTACAGCTCTTAACCGAGATACTCACCCATCTATTCTCCTTCGCATAGTATGTTTCGTACTCTCGAAGGAGGTTAATACAACATGGCTGATCTCTATGCCAAAGACTGGCTTGATACACATATGACTACCCTTGCCGCATGGCAGCAAGATGCTTTCCGTCAATTCGGTGCCATGATCGCAGATCCAGAAAATACGTATCCTTGTATACCCGGTCGGCAAGGCTTCCTTACCAATAACCTGCGTTTTGGCTTTGCTGCGGATCCAAGATCCGAACATGCTGTTCTTGACGCCATCCAGCTCCTGCAGGCGTATGGTCAGTGCTCACGCGAAACAGGGAAATTCGCCTCGCTCGTTATCTTTTTCCACACACCGGAAGACATGCTTAAGAGCTTCTCTGTAGAAGACTATGAGCAGCTCTTTTGGTCTGTTCTTACCAGAGTCATTGCCAAAGATGACGTACCATGGCCACCACATATTTCAAAGGATCCATCGCACCATTCTTGGGAGTTTTGTTGTGATGGTCATCCGTATTTCTCCTTTTGCGGAACACCTGCACATGAAGTCAGGAAGAGCCGGAGGTTTCCACATTTTCTCATTGCCTTCCAACCCAGATGGGTGTTTGAAGAAATTAATGATTCTACCCCTTTCGGACGTAATATGAAGAAACGGATTCGCCAGAAATTAGAGGCATACGACGGTATCCCCGCACATCCTTCACTCAAATGGTACGGACAAGAAGATAACCAGGAATGGAAACAGTATTTCTTACGTGATGATGAAAGTACCCCTTCGAAATGCCCCTATACGTTTATGAAAAACAAACTAAAATCCGTTGGCGTGCTATTTCATAAATAGATAAATAGAATTTTGTTAGGCTGGCTCTTGTCGTGCCGATTTATGTTTCATCCACAATGTAATAAGTATAATTACCATAACGATAAGAAGGCTAGTCCAAAGCCCGGGTCTACCGGTTTTCTCTAGGAGCGTTCCTGTTGCTGCTGCAAGAATAAGTAGGATAGCGATCCAAGATTTTAGTTGTCCGCTAATTCCAGGGCGAAGTTGTTTGAGATAGGATGCTACAATGAGCAGCCACGTATATAGCAGAACTAGACCTCCAGCTGTGGTCAAATGTTCAAAGATTCGGCTCGGCATCACTAGCGCTAGGACGATAGAAATGCATAGCCCTATTGTATTCACGCTTAGTGCATAAAGAGGTAACTGCTTTTTGCCTTTCCTATCGGCCAGCCATGGCGGGGCATCACCGCCTTCTGCTAAGGCAACTAACATCGTTGATACGCCGTATAGCGAGGCAACGAGGATAGAAAATCCAGCAATAATCAGTACGCCATTCATCATGTGCACGAGTATAGGCAGCCTCATAATGCCTAGTGAGAGAAGCAGCGGACTTTTATCAGGTGTCATATTTTCCTTGGTTATAAAAAGAAGGGCTAGACTAATAGCAGTCACATATAGCACCGTAATAGTCAGTAACATCAGTCTACCAGCTTTCGGTGCCTGCCCAGGATGACGTAAATGAATCGCCATGAAGCCCATAACCTCTATGCCGCTAAATGCGTAAAACGCATACAAAAGCCCTTTCCATGCACCTGTCCAACCTGATCCAACCCAATGAGCAGCACTGTCCTGAATGGGTTTTATGCCATGGGTTCCTTTGATGAAAGCAATCCCTGCGATTGCAATGAAAAGGAACACTGCTGCAATTTTTACAATTGCGCATATATTTTCAGTTTGGTTAATTCCTTTGGAGCCAAGAATCACAACAAGCAGAGCAAGGAGAGAGTAGATAGCCGTCAACAACCAGAGTGGCAGGCTTGGAAACCAGAATTGCGTGAAAATCCCTATTGCTGTTAAGGAACTACCTAAAATAAGCATTTCCGAGGACCAATACAACCATCCCACGCCAAATCCTGCCCAGCGGCCGTAGGCTTCTCTAACATAATTTCGAAACGACCCCTTAGCAGGGTTGGCTGCCGTCATCTGTGCTAAAGCCTCATAAACAAATAAGGTGGCTATAGCCGCTAATAAAAAGATAAAAATAACCACATAGCCACTTTTCTGAATGGCGATGCTGGAGCCAAGGAAGAAGCCTGTTCCTATGGTGCAGCCAATCCCGAATAGAGCTAATTGCCACCAGGACAGCTTGTTCGTGTTATTGTTGTTATTTTTGTTGTCAGTGTGCATATGCCGCATTTTTTCCATGTGTCATTGACCTCCAATCCTCCTGGTTAATTTGAGAAAGCCCAGACATCGACCTAAGGGCCGATGCTGGGCTTCATTCGCTGCTAACTAGTGAACAGACGCTGCTGATCGGTTATTTGGCGGCATTTGCGGCGCACCGGTCGCGGGGACGAATGCTGACAGCATGCTTTGCATATCGGATGCTTCTAATTGTGGTACCTGGTAGTAAGCATGTCTATTTTGATAAAGAAAGATTTCATAAGCCATTTCTATGAAATTTGGTACTTGAGCGGCGAGTACTCGCCGTACGACGGGATTCGTTACTTCTACAGCTGTCATGGTGAGCAAGGATGCATGTGTTTTGATCAGACCTAGCATATGTCCACTTATTCCAGCGTCCTTGATATCAGCGAGCGACTGGTTTGGCTTTTTGGGTTGGGTGGGTTTGATGCCGTAGATCGGTTGCGAAAGTTGTTTAATCATATACGTAGATGTTTCTTGGCTAGGCTTTTGACCTGTTGTGAAGCACTCAGCGGTTAAATTATACTGAGCAAGTGTGAATTGATATTGATGATCCAGAATGTCCAGCAGCTCGCTGTCTTGCACAAACTGTCTAAATATCATGAATTGATCCAGCACATTAATGGTACAGGCCAACACTTCATGTAAATCGAAGAGCTCATGACCACCGTGGTTGGTACTTGGCGAAGTTTGCGTTTGATTATTGGGCTGCATTTGCTGTTGCATAACGAAATCTCCTTTGATGTTGAGGTTAAAGTAACTTCGTTAATGTTGGTCATAGATCGGTGGTTTATACACGGATAGGACCTGTTAATGGAAGTATTGAAACCATTTTTTGAAAATAAGTGCTATAATTAAAGGGATTATTATCCACTACGCGCTAGAATAGGAGACTTCTACGATGAGCCAAGTTTGTAACTATTGCAGCAAGAATGAAGCTTTATCCAATTTGATGATCGAAATCGGTCAATTGCGTGTTTCAACACTTTATTTATTTCGGGAGCAGACGTATAAGGGCCGTTGTATTGTAGCGTTGAATGAGCATCATACGGAATTCTTTCATTTATCCCAAGAGAATCAGGATGCTTACATGCGTGATGTGGCACAGGCCGCAGCAGCCGTCGAGAAAGCTTTTGCACCGGATAAAATCAATTACGGCGCCTTCGGCGATACCATGCCGCATGTACACTTCCACATCGTGCCTAAATATAAGGATGGTTACACTTGGGGGAAAATGTTTGAGATGAATCCCGCCGATAATAAGCAATTGACGGAGCCGGAATATGCCGACATCATTGGGCAATTGAGAGCGCAGCTTTAAGCGGTTCACTTTTGAGTCGAACATAGATGCAAAAATTTCTTTAAAATAAATAGAAGCTTCCATTTCCACAGTATAGTGGATTGGGGGGTTCTATTTTTTTGTTTACAGGAGCGAGGTTCTCTAGGCGGCTATCTAGAACATCAATTCGGATAAGGAATATGATGGTGGGAGCCTATTTGAAGCAGGGCGCTTTCGACGCGGTAATGAATAGGGAGATAGACGCCATCTACGGTAGGAGGAAACGATGAAGATCTTATTTCTTGAACGAGGAAAATTGTGGTCTTTCGGCCTCCCGAATGGATTGAGGAATCTTGGTCATACCGTTCGGATTTCAGGCCCTGTGACCCAACAAAGATTACGTAAACAATTGACAACTTTTCAGCCGAATCTTCTTGTTTCCGTCGGTTGGGGGCCGGATCATAAGAAGTCCAAACAGCGGATTATACGTAAACTTGCGACCCACTATCAGATACCTCTGGTCTATTGGTCGACAGAAGATCCGAATTTCACAGATGTATTTACAATTCCATTGCTTCAGACCATGAAGCCTGACTTCACGTTTACGATCAGCCATCCAACAGCTACTAAGTTTCGCAGTATGGGGTTCGCTGCTGACTATATGGATTTCGGCTATGATCCTGCCATTCATCGTGCTGTGAAACCGATGGGTCGCTATCGGCATCATATCGCAGTCGTGGCTAATGCATACCCGCATGTGCTTCGGAAATATCCCCGGATTTACCGCCGGAAATCCATCGATATCTTGATTCGCCCTTTGTTAGCCAAAGGGTATCGTGTTGATTTCTACGGACGCGGTTGGGATAAAATGAAACCCTTCCTCGGTAAAAGGATTCCGCGTAACTGGCTCCATGGCCCAATTGCCTATAAAGACGCGAATAAAGTATATAGCTCGGCTAAGATTATGTTGGGTTTGCAAAATTATCAAGATATGGTGACCCAGCGAACTTATGAAATTTTAGGGTCTAGTGGCTTCCTGTTAACCAGTGATACACAAGGCGTACGAGGACTCCTAATGCCAGGGAGGGATCTGGTGGCCTCTTCAACGCCCAGCCAAACTATTGCGCTCGTTGGGCGATACCTGAAGAATCGAGAGGCTAGGATAGCGATACAAAGGCAAGGAAGAAAATCGATACATCCACATAGCTACACGAGCCGGGCTCAGCGAATGCTCACTATTTTAAGCGAAAAAGGGATACTACCGGGTGTATAGGGGGTGCTAGATTGCGGATTTTATTTCTGGAATATCATCCGATGTGGATCCATGGGTTACCCAATGGTTTTCGTGATTTAGGCCATGAGGTGAAAATATCTGGGAAACTGACCAAACATCAGATGGGACGAATGATTGCCAGTTTCAAACCAGATTTAATTATTACGTTGGGATGGACCCTCCAACATAAACCCCATAGACGTCCATGGATTCGACAGTATGTTGGAAAGTCCCAAGTCCCGCACGTCTTTTGGGCGACGGAAGACCCTACACACTTCGAAACATTCTCACATCGCTATGTGAAAGCGGTGAAACCGGACTTTGTCTTTACGATTTGTCGAGCTAACGTAAACAAATATGAGAGTTTAGGCTTTCCATCGGCCCACATGGATTTCGGTTATCATGCGAAGGTCCATCGGAAGAGTAAGCCCTATAAGAAATTCCGAAGTGAGATCGCGGTGGTGGCCAACGGGTATTCTCATATTTTGAAGAAATATCCCAAGCATTATCGTATTCAATCCTTGCAGACACTTATTCGACCTCTAGTCCAAGATAAAGTGAGGATTGATTTCTGGGGTAGGCAGTGGGATAAAATGAAGCCGATTCTTGGCGCTAGTGTACCCAAATCTCATATACATGGCTATTTGGATTATCCTGAAGCTAGGAAAGTGTATAATTCAGCTAAAATTGTGATTGGTCCACAGAACCAACTGACCCAAGTTACGCAGAGAACGTATGAAATTTTAGGTTCTGGCGGGTTTCTGCTAACGAGTGATACGCCAGAGATTCGGCGACTCTTCGAGCCAGGAAAGCATCTCGTCGTATCGCAATCAGCTAAGGAAACGAAGCGACTGGTTACCTATTATTTGAACCATCCGACGGAAAGAGAAAATATTCGAGAAGCTGGCTATCGAGCAGTCTCTCAACATTCCTACAAGTCCCGCGCCGCGTATATGCTAAGGGTTTTACATGAAAGAGGGATCTTAATCAATGAGTCAATGAGGTCCTATCATCTTGGAAGCCGGAATAAAAATTTAGATTGACAGGAATAATTTGGTTTTATAAACTATCATGAACTACCGTACAGGTAAGACCTGTCGTCTTTAGTAGGCGATAGGTTTTTTGGGTTTTCTAGGGAAAGGAAGGGGTATGCCGATGGACAACGTAATGGACTACTATTCCAATTTTGATGAGTGGGGAAGGTTAGATCGGGAGCCGATTGAGTTTACGGTAAACTGGCACTACTTGATGCAGCATATGCCGAGATCTGGTCATGTCCTCGATAATGGTGCTGGACCAGGCAAATATGCGATTGCTCTAGCTAAAATGGGATATGCGGTGACCCTTTCCGATTTCACTCCTCGATTAGTTGACATTGCAAAAGAAAAAGCGAATGAATTAGAATTAGCGGAACAATTTACAGGTTTTCATGTGCTAAATGCCACACATTTACTTGGAATTCCGGATTCAATCTACGATGCGTCGTTAATGATGGGACCCCTTTATCATTTACAAAGGGAAGAAGATCGTATCGCTGCTGTTCAAGAATTGCATCGAGTTACGAAGGAAAATGGCCTCGTTTTCGTAGCTTTCCAAAGTCGAATGAGGATGGCGCTAACTTCGCTGCTTTTTCCACAAGCATGGAAGCCGCATGATAATGTCTCCGCGATTAACTCATTTATCGACGAAGGCAATTTTAATCATACGGATCAAGGTCGATTCACTGGCGCTTATTATTACAAAGTGGAAGAGATTAAGCCATTTATGGAGAGTTATGGTTTCGAGACACTTGATTTAATTGGTTCCTCGAATCTTGGTGCCCTATTATCGAAAGAACAGAAGCAATATTGGGTGGATCGAGGAGAAGAGGAACAACTGATCGATATGCTGATCCAATTCGCTAGGGATCCATCTATTCTGGGTATTTCTTCGCATTTATTGTATATAGGGAGAAAATTGTAGGTATTGGCATAGACTAAATAAGTAGAGCGAAAGAGCTGTCGAGAGGCGGCTTTTTCGTTGTTAGCAGGAATAGGATGGAACGGACATAGGCGTAACTTCTAGGCTTAAAAATTAGAAAAATGTGGTATGCTAATCGAGGTTAGATGAGTAAAATTGGAGGTTGAACTTGATGGTGCATAGTGTCTTATTGTCCATTTTACTTGTGGTTGTATTGGTGCCACCTTTGATTTTCTTTGGTTACATGTATGCGTTATCCAAGAAACCAAAACATTCGATCATCCGCTCCCACCCTTTTTTAGGTTGGATGCGTTATTTACTTGAGAAATTGGGGCCCGAGTTCCGCCAATATTGGTTCGATCATGATACAGAGGGGAAGCCTTTCTCAAGGGCTGATTTTGTTGGGCTCGTGTATGCGGCCAAGTACCGAACAGATCTTATTTCCTTTGGTGGTAGACGGGATTATGAGAAGCCAGGATTTTATTTATCGAATGCCATGTTTCCGAAGTTGACGAGCGAGCTTCGCGTGGATAACGATGGGCTGGTGCCAGGAAAGAAATATGTCATTACGGATGAAGGGCTCTTCACCCGGCAGGAAAAGTTCATTGACGAGCAAGTTAAACCTTGGCTTCTCTTAGATGACGATGCGATTGTAATTGGCCCGAATCGGACCCAGCCATGGCGGCTCAAAGGGATGTTCGGTGCTTCAGCTACGTCGTATGGAGCGGTCGGCGAGAATTATATCCTCTCGACAGGCAGCGGCGCATCGATGGCCGGCGGATCTTGGCTGAATACGGGAGAAGGTGGTGTTGCGCCAGAACACCTAGCTTCAGGCGCCGATGTGATCTCACAAATCGGACCCGGTATGTTCGGCTTTCGTGATGACACTGGTCAATTCTCATTGGAAGCGTTTCGTCACAAGGCGGCGATACCCACGATTAAAGCCTTTGAATTGAAATTTCATCAAGGTGCGAAGATACGCGGCGGACACCTCGAGGGTACGAAAGTAACAGAGAAGGTAGCTGCAACCCGATTGGTTCCAATAGGCAAAACGGTCAATTCACCGAATCGCTTCGAATTTCTCACCAATCCGGAGGAGGCTTTACGGTTCATCCAGACGTTGCAGGAAGAAGGCGGGAAACCCATTGGCGTCAAAATCGTCGTTGGTGATCCAAAGCGATTAGAGCCTTTTTTCCAGACGATGGTCGAGCTCGACATCTATCCAGATTTCATCACTGTAGACGGCTCTGAAGGCGGCTCAGGAGCAACTTTTAAAGCCATGGCAGATGGCATGGGGCTGCCGTTATATGCAGCGCTGCTCATTCTGGATGATGTTGCTCGCAAATTCGGTGTCCGCAACCGCATCAAAATCTTCGCGTCTGGCAAACTCATCACGCCAGACAAGGTTGCCATCGCCCTTGCGCTAGGTGCTGACTGCGTCAACTCCGCTCGCGGCTTTATGATGGCAAATGGGTGTATCATGGCCATGCAATGCCACACGGGCAAATGCCCAACCGGAATCACAACGACAGATTCTAAGTATCAGGCGGCACTTGCGCCGGAAGAGAAGCAGTGGCGGGTGATGAACTACATTTTGCAATTGCGAGAAGGGTTATTCTCTTTGGCTGCAGCTTGTGGATTGGAGAGCCCGCTGGGGCTGCGGAGAGAGCACGTGGTATTTACGAATGAGAGCGGGCAGAGCACGAGAATCGTGGATTTATTCCCATATCCCGAGTCATCGTAGGACATATTAAGTTTTAAAATTCAAGCTATCGAGCACATGCTCGATGGCTTTTTCCTTGTTCATTTTCATGGTGAGAGGAGGCCGCTTCGTTAATTAGTAAGCACCTTTTTTGCAGGATTAAAGGGAAAGATGTCGAATAAAAGGGGACATTGGAAATAACAGGTTGTTTGGAGGTATTATGAGAAATTCTTTAAAAGCAAAAGTCAAGATCGCAACGGTTGTTACCGCTTTATCAATGATTCTTTCGAGCCAATCTGTACTGGCAGTTACGCCTAAGAGCACAATTGGTACGGAAGTGAGCAACGTTAACAGTGCAGCTGCAGCGTTAAATTACCTCAATGATATAAGATCTAAGATGGGCATACAAGCTATGAAATTAGATCCTACCTTAACACAAGCAGCCAGCAATCATGCGAATTATTTACTCGTCAATCAGGAGAATGGCCATACAGAAACAAGCGGAAAACAAGGCTATACGGGAGAACGTCCCTGGGATCGGGCAGGTGCACTAGGATTTGACACGGATAAGTTCGGTGTGTTTGAGGATGTCTCGTTTGACACGGATTCACCTGAAAAAGGGGTGCAGTCCTTACTTGATGCTCCTCTTCATAGATCCAGCTTAATTTTGCCGGATATGACGTTATTGGGCGTAGGTTATAATCAGCATGCGGTTGTTCTCAACCCTGCCAAAGCTTGGTATACGCATACGGGCGTTGGTGTTTATCCGTATGATGGACAAACGGGGGTGCCGATTGGGTTCTATGGGTTTGAGGTACCTAATCCCTTAGAGCAATTCGGTTTAGAAAAGTCAGGCTATTTCATTACCTATGCGGGCGTAGCTCAGGACAAAGAGGATATAAGTGCCTCAATGATCGATAGTGCTGGCAAGGCCGTTGATATTTTAAAATTAAAGCAGGAGCTTGGCGATACGAATGCTTGGCACCTTATCCCCAAACAAGAACTAACCTATGGTGAAACTTACACAGTGACTGTGGAGGATAAGACGTGGTCATTCACCACGAAAGAAAATCCGGATGCGCCTAAAACAGATCATACCACGAATCCAACCAAAGTGGATCCGCCAAAGCAGTTCAGCAGTAACGATGTGGGCATTCGAATTAACGGTAAGTATGTGGACGTTTCGCCAAAGGCTAGAATTATAGAGGGAAATACGTTGATTCCGCTGCGTGGCGTATTTGAAGCGATTGGGGCTAATGTGCTTTGGGAAGGAAGTCGTAAAGAGGTTACCATCCATAAGGATGCAACCACGATCGTGCTAACTATTGGGACCAATCAGGCACTGGTGAACGGGAATCGGAAAACAATTTCAAGTGTGCCGTTCATTTCTTCGGAAGGTTCGACCTATGTGCCGCTTCGCTTCGTCAGTGAGGCCCTCGGGGCGCAGGTAGCCTGGGAAAGTGATAAATGGACAGCGGTAATTAATGGTGTTAATTAATGCAGTTACTTAATGCTGTTAACTAATTATAGGAGTCGAGCAGATGTTGCTCGGCTTTTTATTTTAGAAACTATTCAGGACAGACCGCGTCTAACGTTATGGATTGTTATAATTTGGAATCGATAACAGGTGGAAGAGGTGTCATCTTTGAAGAAATTTATTTTTGGACTAAGCTGTGGCTTAATGATTGCTGGTTCTACGGCTGCGTTCGCTTCGGACTCGATTCAAGCACTTTTATTTCCTGCGCGTTTCGAAATTAATGGCAGTGCCGTTGATTTGGGCAAGGATTATCAAGTGCTAAATGTCGACGGACATGCGTATGTGCCTGTGCGTTTTGTTGCGGAGAACCTGGGAGCGAACATCGATTATGATACGGATTCGCAGAAAATCGTGATTCAAAATAGACCGTTAGACATCACAGATCCGGATTACAAAACCATTTCGGTCGGGAATTTAATCCTGACGAAAGATGGAGATAACACGAAAGTGACCGGGCAATTGAAGTTTGACGGCGTTGGGATCACACAAAATTCCATCAATGCGTTGCTGACTTTTTACAATGAGGATAATGTGAAAATAGGGGATGTGACGATTTCGGGAGATGACTTCGGTGTAGACGCGAAAACCTTCGTTACGGAGGGGAAAGGTGATTTCCGGAAATACGATGCCGCATACCTGAATATTCGCTCTGTGAATCAGAAAGTTATTCTTGATGAACCTACCACAGCTTATACTGATACTAAACTTAAGTATTCGCTAAACCTGCCAAAATCATGGATGGACAATTATAGGATTGGTGAAATGTTAGAAAACGAGTCAAACACCGCTAATATCCATTTTTATGACAGGGCCAATTTACAGTATGGTGGAATTCTATTTAGTATTTCTATCTGGACCAAGAGCGATTGGATCAATAATGGACCTACAGCTAAAAGTATCGCTCGACTGTACATCTTGGGTGAAGACGAAGATCGTGTATTCGTCATGTCGCTTCCGGGCGATGTGCAATTCAATCCCCATGACGCCCAATTAACAGCGGGATACAAAGAGATGTCAGATCAAATAGGCAAGATTCGAACGAGTTTAAAATTTGTGAAGTAGTTGGGTCAGCGAAACGTGTTGTCAAGTAAACATCACCTACAAAAATAAAAGAGGGTTCGCACTAGGCGATCCCTCTTTGTTTAATGACTCAAAGCTCATCTTCCTCCGTCAACGGAAACGTAATCTCAACTTCCGTCCCCACACCCACAACACTCCGGTACATAAGCTTCGCAGGCTCTCCGAAATAATGGCGAATGCGTTCGCCTACGTTTTTGACACCGAAACTGCTGCCACCTAGGCGACTTCGGCTAATGCCCGCCATCATATCCTCGATAAGTGATTGGCTCATGCCTACACCGTCATCTTTAATGATCAAATGAACCATATCCTCCTCAAGATACGCACGAATGAAGATGCTGCCTTCACGCTGGGTTCGTCCTAAGATACCGTGGAGAATCGCATTCTCTACTAAGGGTTGGAGAGTGATTTTTGGGATCGGATGAGCGAGAAGTTCTTCTGGCACGTCAATCTGAAAATCAATCTTATTTTCAAAACGAATATTCTGAATTTGCACGTAGAAGGAGACATGCTGCAGCTCTTCACGCAGGGTGATCACATCTTTACCGCTGCTGAGGCTGACTTTGTAGAAACGAGCCAATGCTTTGACGACTTTCTTGATGTCGGTGTTCAAGCCGCTGTCCGCCATCCAGTTAATGAGATCCAACGTATTATAGAGAAAATGAGGATTAATCTGCGATTGCAGCGCCTTGAGTTCCGCATTCTTGACCTCTTGACCGAGTCGATAGTGCTCCTTATTCATCGAGCTAATCTGCTCAATCATGTAGTTATAAGTTTGAATAAGCTCGCCAATTTCATCACGGCCCTGTGTTTGGGCGAGGGCAATGAGATTGCCGTTCTGCACGTCCCGTAGACGACTCGTCAATTGGGTGACGCGACGAGTGACAGAAAACGAGAAGAGGTACGCTAACAAGTAAGCGATAACCGTTACGATGAGCAATATAAATAGTAAATCGTTCCGTAATTGATGACTTTGTTCGACAACCTCGTGGAGGGGGATAACCGTAACCATGCCCCAGTTAGATGGTAATTTCTGGTATAAGTAGTAATTATTTTTCGTTTGCCATGTGGTAGAAACCGCATCATCTGCTGCCTCAGGTAAGTCCACAGTATTCAAGGCTACTGGATCCGAAGCTAGGACGACTTCATGATTTTGATCAACCAGATAGGTCGTGCTATTGCGGACTACATTGGCTTTGCGCAGCATGGTACGAATCGTTTCCGCCTGCACATCCACGCGTAATTGACCGATTGGATTAGCGTAGTTGTTCGGATCCAGAATACTTCGAACCACGTAGAGAGAAGTGTCATCATGAGAGGCATTCTTGCCTAGCTCTGGCGCGGAGCACCACAAATATTTGGCATGCGATTCATCTAAGCGATTGAAGCAGGGACTGTCCTTGGTTTCACCAAGAGGTAAGAAATTCTCGGTCTCATTTGAAAAAATAAAGGCACTCGGTACATAGAGAATAACGCGCGAAATATCCAAGCTATCCTGCATAGAGCGTAGCAGTATTTTGAGATTCTTATATTCTTGGAGTTCACGGTTGATATCGCTGGTTACATTTTTATCCATCAGCAAGTCGGAAATCGTGGTGTTGGAAACCAGAATATTCGTCGTTTCGGCGATTCGCTGTACACGATAATTGAGAAAGGAATACGTCTGGTCGAAGCCTTGTTTGGCTGAATAAGTAACATGATTGATAATAATATCGGACATTTTCTCGGAAGCAATGAACTGATAGAAACCTAGTGGCAGCATGATTAGCATCAAGTAGGTGTACATGATTTTGTGTCGCAGCTTGGTGTTGTACAGCCATTTGCGCAGCATTTGAATAAATGAGAAGATCATAATTGACAACGCTCCCGATACTCAGAGGGGGTCATGCCGGTAGATTTGCGGAAAATTTTGGCGAAATGCTCCCCGTCCTTAAACCCGACTTGCGAAGCCACATCGAGCACTTTCAGCCGGTTATTGCGCAGCAAATCCTTCGCTTTTTCCATCCGGTATTCGGTGACGTATTGCTTAATGGTTTTCCCTGTTGCTTCCTTGAAAATGGAAATGAGATGAGAAGCCGTCATTTGCATATGATCGCTCACATCCTGTACCGATAAATCATCGTCCGCAAAATGAAGGTGAATAAAGCGCATGATTCGAGAGCTTGTGGAGGACATGCCACCGCTGGAACGCTCTTTCACAGACCTCTTTAATTCCTCCAATTTAAGCAAGGTTACGCGCTCAATCTCATCTAAATAATGACATTCCAAAATTAATTTCCATGCTACATCATTTTCCTCCGAGGTATCAAAGAGGGTGATGTTCCGACCTTGCGCGAACTTATCCATTTCAAGGATGAATCGATAGTAAAGCTCCTTAACACTCACGATTAACGTGCCTGGATGCAGGCGAATGTCGGACGTTACCTTCGAAATCATCTTCTCCACATCCGTGAAGTTTTCTTCCGCAAGCGATACCCCGATACGAATCATGTGTTCAGGCTGCGCCAAATAATGCTGAGATTGCGCGTCGCTCCCATAGTTGTCTTGGAGAATCAGTGAGCAGGGCTTATGGAAGAATGCCTCCTGAAGTCGAAGCACCGCGATGGTATAGGAGTCTTGTAATTTATAAGCATTAGGAACGATTTTGCCTGCAGCGATGGAGAATAACGTGTGCTCCCGCTTCAAAACTGAGGCAAGTTCATAACAGAGATGTTGAACCTGACTGTTCTCCAATCCGTCGCGGGCCTCGGAAAAGAAGTGAACAATCGCGTGGTGATCATCTTTCCAAGCATAGAGATAAGGCTGTTCACTAGAATGAATCGCTTCGTTCAAGATTTTCCCTAGCGTCTCTTTCTGAGGCACCGGGGAAATGAGTTTAATGATGGCTGTAGCTGCAGGCGCTTGCATAACGGCTGTAAAATCTGCGGCAACCAGACGATTGCGGAGCATATCCTCATCATAACCCCCGCGAATTAACTGCAAGGCGGCTTCTTGCTTCATATAGCTCTTGTTTTCTTTGGCTACCGTATCATTGGCCACATGTCGTTGCTCTTCTAGGACAATGTCAATTGCCCCCTGTAAAGCTTCTTCCAATTCTTCAACGTCAATCGGTTTCTCTACATAACTAACCGCTTTCAAAGTAATTGCGGCTTTCAAGTATTCTTTATCGGCATAGCCGCTCATAAAAACGATCTTACATTGCGGATACTTGCGACGAAGGTGAAAGGCAAGCTCAATGCCATCCATCCGCGGCATGCGGATATCGGTGAGTACGATGTCCGGCTTGAACTGCTCTGCGATGGCAACTGCGTCTAGACCATCTACGGCTTCCCGGAGCTCAGTAATGCCTAGACGGTCCCAACTGACGGATTTGAGTACGCCTTCTCGTGTGAATTTCTCATCTTCTATAAATAGAAGTTTCATGGCAGGCACCCCCCCTTAGATGTAGCTATAGATTATCTCATATTTTCATGCAATACCACTAGCTAGAGGGGCTATCTGCAAAACTTACAGGCAATCGATATTTTGTCGGGTTATCAGGCCTCTTCGAACCTGTTAATTTATATACAGGAGAGAGACAACTAGAAGCGGATGGGGGAAAGGATAGAAATGAGAACAGGACTCCTGTATCGGTTAAGATCCAAGAAAACACTGTTATTCATGATTGCGCCAGCGGTGTTATACTTTTTACTTTTCAGCTATGTACCGATGGCAGGCATCGTGCTTGCGTTCAAGCAGTATCGTTACGATTTAGGCATATTAGGTTCACCTTGGGTAGGATTCGATAATTTCAAATTCTTCTTCATGACAGGGGATGCCTTCCGAGTTACACGGAACACCTTACTGTATAATGCAGCATTCATTCTCATCAATAACGGCTTACAAATTATCGTGGCCATCTTCATGGCGGAGATCGGTTCCAAACTGTTCCGCAAAACAGCGCAGACGATTATGTTTTTACCCTACTTCTTATCATGGGTTGTAGTTGGTGCAGTTGCTTACAATTTGTTTAACTACGAACATGGTACAGTGAATACGCTGCTGCGAGCCTTGCACATCCCAGAATTAGATATTTATACAACAACCACCTATTGGAAATACATTCTCGTGTTCTTCTCAGCTTGGAAAGCGGTAGGGTATGGGGCAGTCTTCTATATGGCATCCATTCTAAGCATTGATCGTGAGACATATGAGGCTGCTGAAATCGACGGAGCTAACGTGTTCCAACGCATTCGCTACATCACACTGCCGTCACTGCGGCCAACGATTACGATTCTCGTCCTGTTAGCGATCGGAGGTATTTTCCGCGGAGACTTCGGACTCTTTTACCAGCTGGTGGGGAACAACGGTCTGCTGTATGAAACAACAGATGTCATCGACACGTACGTGTATCGTTCACTCTTGGTCAATAATGAAATCGGGATGTCATCCGCAATTGGATTCTACCAATCGATTCTATGTTTTGTAACCATTATGCTGACGAACTTCTTAGTACGTAAATCCGATAAAGATAATGCCTTATTCTAAACTTACAGCAATTTGCGAGGTGATCTTATGAGTACAACGAGTGTGAAAAAGAGTCAAATCGATCAACGCCTGCTCGATACGATTGGCTATGTCTTTATAGCAGTGATATGTTTGGCTTGCTTAATCCCGTTCTTACTGATTATCAGCGGTTCATTAACAAGTGAATCTTCGATTACAAGTGATGGGTTCCGATTATGGCCCAAGGAGTTTTCGTGGGACGCGTACACTTTTGCCCTCAAGCATCCGGAGCAATTCGTCAGCTCCTATCTGCTAACGATTACGTTAACCGTAACAGGGACTGTAGTCGGCTTGTTCATCTCGGCAATGGCAG
Source organism: Paenibacillus pectinilyticus (assembly GCF_001700435.1). GTDB lineage: Bacteria > Bacillota > Bacilli > Paenibacillales > NBRC-103111 > Paenibacillus_E > Paenibacillus_E pectinilyticus. Next base: position 364,230 of record NZ_LYPC01000022.1, on the reverse strand, counting down.
CCTACGTGCTGCAGCGGCAGGATTTTGAATGGAAAAGTGGATTTTCCTTCTTCTTCTACTTCACAACCCTGTTTAACGGTGGACTTGTTCCCTGGTATATCTTAATGGTTAACTATTTACACATGAAGAATACCTTCTGGTCGCTGCTTGTCCCGCCTTTACTGAATGTGTTCTATATTATTATTCTACGAACATTCTTACGGAGCATCCCGGACGCGATTACCGAGTCTGCCAAAATTGATGGCGCAGGGGATTTCACGATCTTCATCCGGTTGATTATACCACTGGCCAAGCCAGGTCTTGCGACAATTGGATTGTTCACCGCTTTGAATTATTGGAACGATTGGTTTAACTCGTTGCTGTTTGTACAGAATGAGAAACTGTACACCCTGCAATATTTATTATATAAAATGTTAGGTAATCTCGAAGGCATTCGCAAAGTTATGGCGATTACTGGCATGCAGGTGACAGACCTGCCTGGTGAAAGCTTGAAGATGGCCCTCGCCATCCTTGTCACAGGACCTATCATTTTCCTGTATCCGTTTGTTCAGCGATATTTTGTGCAAGGCTTAACGGTTGGAGCTGTAAAAGGATAACCCCGGGAATTCCAATTCCCGGTTATCATATCTGATTTATCAATCATGTAGTAAGGGGAGAATAAAATGGCACACTCGAAGAAAATAGCCACAATCAGTCTGGCATCATTATTTGTCATGGGTACGGTATTATCGGCTTGCAGCTCCAAAGAGGCAACACCTTCTCCAAGTGCTTCTGTAGTACCAAAAGCAAGCGCTTCCGCTACGGCAACGCCGAGCACAGGCATTGATACAAGCAAAGAAGTGAAGCTCAAAACGGTGTTGTTAGGTTCTAAACCGAAAGGTTTTGACGAGGTTTATGGGGAAGTTAATAAATTAATGAAGCAAAAAATTAATGCGACGCTAGACGTTAGCTTCTTAGATTGGGGCGAGTACCAACAGAAGTATCCGTTGATGTTTGCTGCTAATGAAGATTTCGATCTTGTTTTCTCTGCAACTTGGTCTTACTATGCACAACAAGCTACGAAGAACGGTTTCATGCCTTTGACTGAGGATATGATTAAGAAATTCGCGCCAAAAACATGGGCTGAAGAGCCGAAAGTTGCTTGGGAACAAGCGAAAATCAATGGCAACATTTATATGATTCCGCAAAACAATTTTGAATACAGCTATCATATGATTGGTATTCGTGGCGATCTTCGCCAGAAGTACAACCTGCCTGAGTTGAAAACGTATGATGACTACGTGAATTATCTTAAAACGATCGCTGAAAAAGAAAAAGATTTCAAACCAAGCATTGGTGTAAGTGAATTTAATGCCGTTGAATTGGTACAACCGAACGAGTGGAACTTCGTAGTACCTCAATTACCTATCGTTTACAAAGTAACAGAAGCATCAGGTAAACTATTCAGCTATGTCGATACACCAGAATTCGCAACGTTTGCTAAGAAAATGTTCGATACACAAAAAGTTGGCGCTTGGTCACGTGACGCGATTGCCAACAAAGTAGATAAAACACAAGCTTTCAAAGATGGTAAATTAGCATCTGTTGAGTGGAACCTGGGTACACTCCTGCGTACGAAATCCGAAATGCAAACGACGCATCCAGATTGGAAAGTAGAGCTGTACGATCTAAGTGCTGATAAGAAACGTCTGTCCAATCCGTTCATTAACAACGGAATGTCCATTCACGCTGGTTCCAAGAACGCTGAGCGCGCTCTGATGGCCATTGATCTTCTTCGCTATGATCCAGAAATTCACGATTTGACGAACTATGGGATCAAAGGTAAGCATTATGAGCCAGTTGGCACAGATCAATTCAAACCGCTGCCTGCATCAGCCGATTTCCCGCCATCCGGTACAGATCCATGGGGCTGGAACTCCTTGCATGAGCGTCTAGATTCTACTGTAGCGACTGAAACAACGAAATTCACAGAAGACTGGAAGAAAAATGTAACTGTGAATCACCCGCTTGAGACATTTACTTTCGATGATACGAAAGTGAAGAACGAAGTTGCTGCAGTTAGCAATGTGATGGATACGTATGGTAAACCATTATTCTATGGATTAGTTGAACCAAGCGATGCTGCACATGGTTTGCAAACATTCAAAGACAAGTTGAAACAAGCAGGAATTGATAAAATCGTGGCGGAAATGCAAAGCCAAGCAGATCCGATTATTTCTAAAAAATAAATTGTAAGGGACCGCTTCCTGCTTGCAGGAGGCGGTTTTTTGTTGTTTGAGAAAGGTTGATGGAACTGCAATATTTCCATCTATAAATTGAACAGGTAATCGATATTTTTGCGGGTTATTCTCTGGATTTCATGTTGGTAAGATGGAGATGAACGATTCGGGAAGCGTTTACAAAACGTAGTGAGAGAGGAATGAATGGAGACAATGAGAAAAAAGAAACAGGCTCAAATGGGGAGACAAAGCTTAGCCATTGCCATGGCAGGGATATTGACCACTGGTATATTACCAGCGACATTACCGGTCGTTTCAGCGGTATCAGCAACGGTGTCAACGACAACCGACGATATTCACATCAACCCGATCCCAGGATTGGCTTCCGATTTTATTAAGGGCGCTGATGTGTCGATGTTGAAACAGATCGAAGTCAGCGGGGGCAAATTTTACGACGGGAACATGGAGAAGGATGCGCTCCAAATTCTAAAGGATCATGGCGTGAATTGGGTCAGACTTCGCGTATGGAACAATCCTGTGGATGCTAATAACATCGGATTAGGCGGAGGGAATAACGATAAGGCAAGAACGATCGAAATTGCCAAGAGAGCACATGATCTTGGACTTAAAGTGCTGCTTGATTTCCACTATAGTGATTTCTGGGCTGATCCCTCGAAGCAAACGAAGCCTGCAGCTTGGGTAGGGCTTAACACGACTCAGCTTGGGCAAGCGTTATATGACTATACCTCTGATGTGATCCAAGGCTTAACTGATGTAGGAGCCATGCCAGAAATGGTGCAGATCGGGAACGAGACAAACACAGGGATGGTATGGCCAGATGGACAAACGACGGGCAGTGGTGGCTATGAGGGTTGGGCGAATTTAATTAAAAAAGGCGTACAAGCGGTACGCGATAACGATCCGAATAATGCCAATCCGCTGCTGCGGACGAAAATAATGATCCATCTTGCCGATGGTGGAAACAATGAGCTGTTTCGCCGAGATTTTGACCAACTGACGTCGCGTCAGGTGGATTATGATGTGATCGGCTTTTCCTATTATCCTTATTGGCATGGACCGCTAGCGGATCTTAAGCAGAATATGATCGACATCTCCCAGCGGTATGGCAAAGAGGTCCTCGTTGCTGAGAATGCCTATGCCTATACGCTGAATGATGGGGACAATTTCTCGAACAATTTTGGACCAGGACAAGAACAATTAGGTGGCTATAAAGCAACCGTACAAGGCCAAGCGCAGGAAGTTCATGATGTCATGAACGCTGTTTCGCAAGTTCCGAATGGCAAGGGATTAGGTGTGTTCTATTGGGAGCCGGATTGGATTCCGGTGAAAGGAGCTGAGTGGAGCTCGAAGGAAGGGGAGGGCAACGGTTGGGAAAATCAAGCGATGTTTGACTTTACCGGACATGCACTGCCTTCGTTAGATGTCTTCAATCGTGTGTCGGCTGCTCAAGGCGGGGCTCCTTTTGTTGCAAAAGCAACAATCATTCATCCTGAGCAGATTAATGTGACGGTTGGTGGTACTTTGCTGCTTCCAAGTAAAGTACAGGTTGAATTTACGGATGATTCGGTACGTGATCTGCCAGTAACATGGGATGCAGTTGCTCCAGAAGCATTACAGCATCCGGGAACCATTCAGCTTCAAGGCACAGTGACAGGTATTCCGTTACGAGCCGCAGGTACGATAACTGTGCAAGGATCTACGAATTTGGTGAGTAATCCTGGGTTTGAGAGTGGTGACAATGCGAATTGGACCATCACGGGGGATAGCAGCGTTGTGAAAGTCGTTGCGGACAGTGCAAATGCACATGGCAGTACCTATGCGCTGCATTATTCTTTACCACAAGCCATGCCATTCTCAGCGACACAAACCATTACTGGTTTAGCGAATGGCTCGTATACATTGAAGGCTTGGTCCCATGGTGGCGGCGGTGAAAGCAGCATGAAGCTTTTTGCCAAAGATTATGGCGGGGAAGAAGTTTCTGAGGACATTGTGAATGCAGGTTGGCTGGTCTGGCAGCACCCGATTCTTATGAATATTGAGGTTTCGAATAATACGGCTGTAGAAGGCGAAGCGCCTAACGGCACAGCAACGATTGGTGTCAAAGCTGACGGAAACGCAGGGAATTGGGGGAATATCGATGATTTCGAGTTTTACACGGATCGCTCCGCTGAAACACTTACAGCGCCTAGCCGTGTCAGCAGAGGCTCCACATTCAACGCAAACGTGGGGAACGGAGGTTTAGTCGATACGATTTATGCAGAAGACCTTGTCATCCATTATGATTCAAATGCTTTTGAATTTGTATCGGCGCAGAGCGCTTCGCCAACGGTACAAGTATTGACCACAGACTCACATACGGCTGGTGCGGTTAGACTCATCCTGGGGCATCAAGGAGGAAAGTCCTTAAATACGAACTCCGTTACGCTTACCTTGCGTGCAAAGTCATCGACGAGTCAGACAGAGGGAATCATAAGCGTTGCCTCCGCACAATGGGGGACAGCACCAGCGGGTGGCGTGCTAACGCCTGCTGCTTTAGGATCAGCAACCGTTTCATTGTACACGGAAGACACAAGTACACCAAGTACGGGTACGGGATCGATTACGAACAAGCCAGAGGCTTCTATCGAATTGAACTCAGATGGAAAAGCTAGCCTACAACAAACACCCATTTTAACGAACGGTAAGACTGCTGTTGCGGCGGTTACTTCTGACATTTGGAAGAAGATGATGGATACGGCGAAACCAGATGCTAACGGAACAAAGAAATTATCTTTGATTCTTTCTAAGGTTGAGGGAGCAACTTCGTATGAACAGCAGCTTCCGAGAGAAGCTTTGACAGGGGATCATCAACAGGTTGAAGTCGTAACACCGCAAGGAACGGTCACCTTACCCGCAAATATGCTTAGTCCAGCAGTAGGGGACGGCTCTGAACCCATCAGTCTTACGATTGGAAACGTAGATCTATCGCAAATTCCAGCTGCGCTACAAGCTAAAATTGGAAGCAAGCCTGTTCTTGATTTGAAGTTGAAAGCAGGCAATGAAGTGATTCCGTGGCATAACGCAGCTTCACCTGTAACCATAAGCATTCCTTATCAACCAACCGCGGACGAGTTGCAAAATCCAGATCATATTGTGATTTGGTATATAGATGAAAACGGTCAAGCGGTAGCTGTCCCCAATGCCAAATATGATGCAGCTACGCATAGTGTTGTGTTTACTACAACGCATTTCAGCACCTATGCAGTTGCGTATGTGTCTACGACATTCGGGGATTTGATTGGCTTTGACTGGGCAAAGCAAGCCGTGGAAGCCCTCGCTTCCAAAGGGGTAACGACAGGTACCTCGGCTGATTCATTCAGTCCGGCGTTGAACGTCTCCCGTGCTGATTATCTCGTCATGCTAGTCAAAGCACTAGGCTTAACCGCGAATGCCGGGCCTCGTTTTCAAGATGTGGCAGCTTCTGATTACTATGATGAAGCCGTAGGCATTGCCAAAGCACTCGGCCTAGCCGAGGGCGTTGATGCGCAGCATTTTGACCCGAAAGCACCGATCTCTAGAGAAGATTTGATGGTACTCACAGCACGAGCGCTGCAGCTTTCTCATCGTTTGAACGGAAATGGTGAGACAAGCAACTTGAATACGTTCGCAGAACAGTCGGATATTGCAGCTTACGCCAAGGCTTCAATCAGTGCTTTGCTCCAAGCAGGACTCGTTCAAGGTAATGGTTATGGACTTGCTCCGAAAGCGCATACAACCAGAGCCGAGGCCGCGGTCATTTTATATCGATTGCTTCATTTCTAATCATACAGGAGGTTGATTTCAGTGCATTTGAAAAAAGCAGCTTTAACTGGACTATGTGCAGCTTCTTTACTATTAGGGAGTCTGCACTTAAGCAACGCCGCCTGGGCGGATGAGGTTATTACGCCTGTACCTGTCAATTACGTAGTCGATGGTGATTTCGAAGGAAGTGACGCTTCGCGATGGTTGTTCGAAGGTGCACAAGCTTCTGCGATTGCCATTAAAGCACAAGATAATCACACGGTTGGCGGTTCACATTCTGCGGCCTATTGGTCTGGCTCCGATTTTCATTTTAAGGTATCCCAACGTATTGAAGGCTTAGCAAATGGTAGGTACATGCTCAAGGCCTATACACAAGGCGGGGGAGGGGAAACGAGTTCGAGGCTGTTTGCGGTTAGCGATGGAGGAGAGCCGGTCCATGCGAATTTCATTAATACAGGCTACAACAATTGGCAACAACCACAAATCACACATATCAACCTTACGGTCACGAATGGCAGCTGTACGATAGGTTTTGAAGTGGATGGAAAGGCGAACAATTGGGGATCCATCGATGATATTTCATTGGTACGAATCGGAGATGTCGAAACTGCTCCTGTATCCATGACGGTTCAACCTATCCATGTTACTTCATGGCTAAACGCCTTGCCGGCACTTCCAAGTGTGGTGAGTGCTGTGTATAACGATGATCAATCGTATCTTGAAGTACCTGTTCAGTGGGAAACGAGTCAGGCTTCGGATTATAACCACGTAGGTGTGTACCAACGAATAGGAACCATCCAAGGGTCAGATACAACGGTACCAGCTATCATTACGGTTAATCTGAAATCTGCCGATCTGAATGCCGATGGGGTAGTGAATGTGGCAGATTTGGCATTAGCGTACTATGATTTTAATGTTAGCAGGGGTTCTGTTAATTGGGAGAGAGCGCAAAAGGCGGATCTCAATAATGATGGCATCGTCGATCTGAACGATGTCCAACTTATGGCCAATCAAATGATACAACCATTACCTTAGGCAAGAAAAGACGGAAAAGCTGGATTGGGGCAACCTGGTTCAGTTTTTTTCATTTTTAGGATTTCATGGTTTAATAGATGAAGTGTTGTCAACCTGTATACTGGTTAAAAAGGAGCCCCTATGACCCCAATGACAAGAATAGCTGCTCAAAAAGTAAAAACGATTTTAATCGTGGAAGATGAGGACAAAATCCGTGAAGTTCTGATCTCTTACTTAAATAAGGAAGGATTTCAAACGATAGAATCCGCGACGGGAATCCAAGCTATGGACTATGTGCGCAGTGGTCGCGTGGATCTTCTTATCTTGGATCTTATGCTGCCCGACATATCCGGAGTTGAGGTGTGTAAAGCGATTCGTCAGTTCTCATCGATACCCATTATCATGCTCACTGCGAGAGTGTCTGAGGACGATCGGGTCCAAGGATTAACGCAGGGGGCTGATGATTATGTGGTAAAGCCATTTAGTCCAAGAGAACTGACCGCGCGAGTGAAAGCCATTCTTCGACGGTCACAAGATGATTCGCTGTTGGCGGAGGCTATTTCGTTTCAACATGACGACCTCGTGATTCGGCCACTCAAAAACGAAGTATATAAAAAAGGAAATCTCGTAAATCTGACGCCGATTGAATATAAATTACTGCTCATTCTGGCCCATCATCCGAACAGAACGTTCACGAGAGATGAGTTGATCGACAAAGTACTAGGGTTTGATTTTGAAGGTGATACACGCGCGATAGATCAACATATCAAAAATCTGCGACATAAAATTGAAACCAACCCGAAAAAACCTCACTACATAGTAACGGTGTTCTCCGTAGGGTATCGATTTACGGGAGGAGAATCGTCATGAGAGGCTTATATGCTCGTATCGCTATCGCTTTTATATGCGTAGCCTCCGGTGTCTTGCTGATTTCGACGATTGCGTTTGTCTGGGCGACGTATTACCATTTCTCGATGTACCAAAAACAAACGATGGATGCGCCTATGAATGCGCCAACGTTCGGCACGCATTTTGAGCAGGCTTTGATACAATCTGTACTCATTTCAGCTATTATTGGGATTTTACTCGCAGTTGTGTTAAGTCTTTTCGTCGCGAAGCGGATAACGGCGCCATTAATTCATATGAAGGAAATTGCAGAGCAAATGGCGAACGGGGATCTCGCTGTTAGAACAGCGGTAAGGGGCAATGATGAGCTGACTGATCTAGGTGGATCTCTTAATCATCTCGCGGCGCAGCTTGTTCAACAAGAGCATCTTCGCAAAACAATGACAGCTGATGTGGCACATGAATTAAGAACACCGCTTACCACACTTAAAAGTCATATAGAAGCTATGATTGACGGTGTTTGGGAGCCCACGCCTACACGTTTAGCCTCATGCTTTGAGGAGGTTGAACGACTGCGTTATCTTGTCGGTGATTTGGAACAGTTGACGGAAATGGAGTCCCCCGACTTCAAATTGAACCTTCAAGATGAGAGCGTTACTTCGCTCATTCAACATCAGGTTGAAGCGCATATGGCTTCATTTGAGCAGAAGGGTGTTGATCTCTTATCTAGGGGTTCGAGTGGGATCAAAGCAAATCTGGACAGACAGCGATTAGGGCAAATCTTGGCTAATCTTTTGACAAATGCGCTAAAATTCACACCTCCTGGTGGTAAGGTTGCTATCGACGTACACGAAGAAACAACCCATGTCGTCGTCGTTGTTTCGGATACTGGGAGGGGTATTCACGGGGATGATCTTCCCTATGTGTTCGAACGTTTCTATCGCGTAGATAAGTCAAGAGAACGTAAAACAGGGGGAAGTGGCATTGGATTAACCATTGTCAAAAAACTAGTAGAAGCGCATGGAGGGACGATTCGAATAGAGAGTGAATTAGGCATAGGGACAACCGTATATATACATTTCCCTTTGTAAGATGAGAGATCTACACAGGATCTACATAAGTACCTTTTATAATTGAGAAAAATGAGTTATGGAGGGCAAACATGAAAAGAGGAATGTTGACGATCGTACTCGTTGCCGCTTTCTTGACGGGATGCGGCAATATGCAAAGCAATTCAAAGGAAATGGATCATAGCAAGATGACACAAGAGTCTGATTCAACGCAGAATGGAAAGGTCCAAGCGCAGTTTAAGCTTTCAAGTGAGAAGCCGTTACCAAATCAGGATACAACGATTACCATACAAGTTCAGGATTCCAAGGGTAAACCCATCGATAAGTTGGATACTGTTCATGAAAAGATGATGCACGTGATCGTGGTAAGCAAAGATTTGTCTTTCTTTAATCACATTCATCCTGCGTATAAGGGGAATGGGGAGTTTGTTGTGAAGACACAATTTCCAACTGCAGGTGAATTTAAGGTGATTGCTGATTTTACACCTACTGGCATGAGTGCGATGAACAAGAGCCAGTGGTTTACGATTCAAGGTAATGGGCCAGCGCCAAAGCCAGTTGAGCCCGATACTTCTTTGACAAAGGTTGTCGAAGGCAAAGAAGTTACACTTTCCATCGATCATCTCATGGCGAATATGGAATTGACGTTGAACTTCAACATCAAGGATGCACTTACGAAGAAGCCGGTAACCGACCTGCAGCCTTACCTTGGGGCGGTAGGACATGTCGTCATTTTAAGCCAAGATGCCGAAAATTACTTACATGTCCACCCGACCGAAGAAAAGGCGAAAGGGCCTGATGCTGCCTTCATGACCACATTCCCGCATAGCGGTGTGTATAAGATATGGGGCCAATTTCAGCAAAATGATAAGGTCTTTATGATTCCTTTTGTAGTAAAAGTGCCGTAATGACTTGGCCGGATAGCGATTATCGCAATGTTTTCAATGCGCCGCTCCAGGCAATCACCTGATCAAACATCGTGTTCGCTGCAGCCTCTTGGCGTGGACTTGGTTTGAGCACGCTGAAATTCTCAAAATCCGTAAAGAGGGAAAGAGTAACCTGAGCGCGTACGTCAGCCACATGTAATTCGCCCAAAATGAGCCGCAGATTCTCAGCCGCGCGAGTTCCACCTGCGCCACCGCCATAGCTGACGATACCTGCGGCTTTATCTTTCCATTCGTTGAAGAGGAAGTCGATCGCGTTCTTGAGCGCCCCAGTAATTGCGTGGTTATATTCCGGCGTCACGAAAATATAGCCATCGTACGCATTAATCGCCTGCGACCAGGCTTTCGTATGCTCTTTGGTGTATTTCATCAGCATAGGGGGATTGGGCTCATCATAGAGCGGTAAATTAAAATCCGCGAGATCGACGATCTCGAATTCTGCATCCGTACGTTTACTCGCTACTTCGTGAATCCATTGTGCGATAACTTCGCCTCTACGGCCAGGGCGGGTACTGCCTAGTATAATTCCAATTTTGAGCATAGGTATGACCTCCATATAAATGTTCTATTTGAGAGAAGCATACCTGAGGTTGGGGAGGAGTGCAATTGAATTTACGGTTATAACTAAATTATCCGAGGTGGGGGAGGGTGGTTGGCGGGTATTTGTTTACATAATATTAGTTATGTAAATAATGCTGTTGTTTGATACGCTCGCGCTGGCAAAAGCTCGGTATCCGCCAAACGCTCCGCCCGCGCTGGCGAAAGCTCGGAAACCGAGCCTATGGCTCCGCCCGCGCCGGCGAGCCTAACGCTCCCCTACGTTGGCGAGAGCTCCGCCGCGCCCACTGTCTTGAACCATTTTGATACTCACGCCACCTCAATAGTCCGTAAACATCGAACTATTATCACTTCACTCGTATCTATGACTTGATTAATCCGGATATGCCCAACTAAAACGCCCTAAACAACAATTTGGTTCGAAAAAGGAGCATTTAGTTCGACAGAAACGAACTAAATGTGTTTGCAGAAGAGGAATCCTCTAATTAGTTCGGAAATATCGAACTATAGCAGAATCAGCCGAAAGCCGTAGCAAGCGACAGAGGCAAGTAGACTCGAAGCCACCCGAAAGCTGCAAGCAATAGCAGGATGAACACTCACACTTGCTCGGGCATTCCTCGCTACAATAAAAAAAGCTGCCTCATAAGAGACAGCTCCTCGATCTATTATTAGTATGCTAATGCGAAAAGGCCATGAATGTGAGAAAGGTAGCGAATGTTGCTCGCTTCTTTCATCAATGTAGCAGGCAAGCCTTTCAGCTGCGTGTTGCTTCCACCGATTGTGCCTACGCCATCTTTACGGCCAAGGCTGCCAAGCGTTCCGGAGAACACAGGTACAAATTTATCCATAACGCCGCCTTTAATTTGAACAGACAAGTTGTAACCAACCGTTTCACCCATTTGCCAAGCAAGCTGAGCAGTAGGAGGGTATGGTCTTTCGCTGCCTTCAGGGAAGACAACTGCGCAGTCACCAGCCAAGTAAACATCAGCATGGGAAGTGGATTGCAGCGTTGATGTTACCGTAGCGCGGCCGCGATCTTCTGCGATTCCACAGCTACCGACAACACTGTTTCCTTTGACGCCACCCGTCCAAATAATGGTGTTGGATTCGATGGTTTGTCCACTTTTCAGAGAAACGGTGTTTTTCGTAGCTTCTGTAATGGCAACGCCTGTCAAGAAAGTAATACCGCGTTTCTCAAGGCTTGTTACTGCGCGGTCAATCAGAACTTTAGGGAAAATAGGCAGGATTGCTGGGCCAGCTTCTACACAGTAGATAGAAACATCTGCGAAATCAATCCCTTTGCTGCGGCAAACTTCAGGCAATTTGTCAGCAAATTCACCAACAAGCTCAACGCCTGTTAATCCGCCACCGCCGACAACGATTGTTGCATCAGCTTTGTTGCCAGAAGCTTTGTAAGCATCTAGACGAGCTTCAACGTGTTGACGAATGCGATTCGCATCATCAGCTGATTTCAGAATCATGCTGTTCGCTTCAAGTCCTGGAATTCCAAAGTAGTTTGTTTCACTACCTAGGGCAACTACAAGGGCGTCGTACGTATGTACCGCGCCGCTGCTTGTCAAAACTTGCTTTTCATTCGGTTTAATTTCTTTGATGGTATCGACAAGAACATTGACTTGTTTGTCACCAAGCAATTTTTGAAGTGGAAGTGCCACGGCTTTCTCTTTGATCGTGCCACCAGCCAAGCGGTGCAATTCGGTAATAATTTGGTGAGTAGGGTAGCGATTGATGATCGTGATTTGAGCTTCACCCGCTGTTAAATGTTTACGAGCTGTTAGTGCTGTGAGAAGACCGCCATAACCGCCGCCAAGAATTAATATTTTTTTCGCCATCGTAGTATTCATCCTTTCTTATGTTTAGTTTTTACGTTCTGCAAGTACGTTCAAGAAAGCTTGAGCGAAACGAAGCGTTTTTTGTACTTCTGGGTCTTTCATCATTTTCAAAACGCCGAAGATACCGATTGTTGTTGCTGCATCAGCCTGTGAACGCTCGCCAGCTTCGATAGCCGCGGATGCGATGTCTTTGGCTTTTTCCTGAACAGGCTTAACGAACTCGCCAATACCTTGGGCAAAATCATTGATAAGCACTTTGTCAGTTGCAACGCCTTGTACGAAATCGAAAGCTTTTGTCATGACGGTGACCATTTCCACCAATTTAGGTAGGTTGTCTACCAGTACAGTCAGGGATTGTTGTACCTCAGGTTTCAGTAATTGGTCTAACACGTCTGATGATTTGGGTTCGGCAGCTAGTGTTACTGCAATTTCTTGCGTAGCAGATGTCTGTGTCATTTGAAAATCCTCCTTTGCGTTAGAAAAAAATCGGGTACTCACATTGTGTAGGGGGACATGAAGTCGGACCTATAGGTTGTAACACTTTTCACATAAGAAGGTGTTCGTCAACTTTCGACACAATTGTATTTAAACCGTCTTCTGATAGTTTACACCTTTTCGACACAAAATTAATGATGAAAATATTTCAAATTCGTGAAGAATATTGACTTTATAGCGGAGATTGAGCTCATTTGGGTGAAAATGCAAGAGGGGATGTAAATATATTCCTGTTATTTCAAACGAACAATGTACTTTACGAACACTGTTCGTTATGGTATAACTAAGGCATGCTAATCAAAAACTAACGACGAGGTGTTGATGAAAATGAGTACTCAATCAGGTAAATCAAATAAACGTATTGCTATTATTGGTGCAGGTCCCGGTGGTCTTACTCTTGCCCTTATTCTTCAAAGACATGGCATACAGACAGTGATTTATGAACGTGAGCCTTCCCGCGATAGTCGCCAGCAAGGAGGGTCCTTGGATATTCATCATGACTCTGGTCAAATCGCATTAGCTGAGGCTGGTTTGTTAGAACAATTCCAGAAGCTGGCTAGGTATGAGGGAGAGGACTTCCGTTTATTTGATAAGACAGGCAAGATGTATATGGACGAAGTAGCAGATATGAAAGAGGGCGGACGCCCTGAAATTGATCGCAGCACATTGCGCGAACTGCTGTTGAATGCCCTTAATCCGACCACAATCCAGTGGGGATTCAAACTAGACCATGCTGTAGCACGCGAGAATGGCTGCCATGAGCTTCATTTTGACAATGGACAGGTAGATACTGTTGATCTTGTTGTCGGGGCAGATGGGGCATTCTCCCGCATTCGTCCGCTGCTCACGGATTCAGTAGCTTCTTATACCGGCGTGACTTTTGTCGAGCTAGCATTGGAAAATGCGGCCATCAATCACCCCGAGTTAGCAAAGCTGAACAGCCGTGGCAAAATGTTTGCCCTTGGGGATCATAAAGGGATCCTTGGTCAGTTAAATGGTGACGGGCGTATCTGTGTGTATTTAGCATTTCGCGCAGAACAAACTTGGTTAGATACCTGCGGTATTCCGTTTGACCAACCTGAGCAAGCAAAAGTTCATTTACTAGAACTATTTGCCGATTGGGACGAATCGCTTAAGAATTATATCCGTTCCGCGGATGGCGCCATGATTCCAAGACGGATCTATATGCTGCCAGTCGGTCTCAAATGGGAACACAAACCAGGCGTAACGCTGATCGGCGATGCGGCGCATCTGATGTCTCCTTTTGCCGGAGAAGGCGTGAACTTGGCGATGTTAGATGCCGCGGAGCTGGCACGGTCGATCATTCAAGCTGGTGACCTCAATGAAGCGGTAACAGCTTATGAGGCGAAAATGTATGAGTATTCGTCCTTGTCAGCAGAGCAATCGGATTCGAACCTGGAACTTACCTTTTCCGAAAACGCAGCAACCAAATTCATGGATTTAATGAATTCCTTTCATGAAGAACCAGCGGTTTGAAGGATTAGTAATAAACGAGGTTAGTAGTCAGAGTTCCTGACATAGCCGGCAAGTAGAAGTGAAAAACCGCCGAAATCGCGGTTTTTTTTGTATTTCATCTTGGAATATGTTTGTTCTTGAAGTTGTCATCCACGTTCGCTATGAATTGACACCATTCGTCAGCTCTTATATTATTTTAAATAGGAAACAAGCTGAACATAAGGATGTGAGTGTAACTTGCAATCGAAATATAAAGTCGCGGCGGGCATATCCATTGTGGGGTATGTCGTGAGTCTCTTAACGGGGCAAATTCTACCTGGCGCTATTAATTTATTAGTACCTACCCTATTTTCGATAGGCAGTATTGTCGTACTTAGTCGGAACTCTAGCTCGGTTCTCATTCAAAAGCCAAGTCAACCAGAGCCTTCTAACCCCTCATTCGCAAATGGTACAACGGTTCCTTTAAGCTCAGGTCATGCATCAGAACAACGAATTGAAAGTGATCCATTCTGGGAGCCGATTTCTGAATATATCCATGTGATTGAAGAGTCGATGATTTCGGAGGGGCAAAAGAACACCATTGACGATGAAATCGTTGAGAAGACGCTTAGTTTACTCTCAAGAGTAGGTCGATTGATTCCGCAGCTTAAAGAATTGAATGATGCAAACATGAATCATAACATACAACGATTAATTTTTAAGGATTTAAATGGTGCAATTAACCCATTTCTTAAACTGAGTGGGGAGCAGAAACGATTAAATCGTCGTCTATTGCTTACAGGGATTAAAGATATTAACTCCAAACTTACGACCTATGTCGAGACGATCGAGCAAAAGGATTTAATTGAATTACAGACTCGAATGGATCTTATCCAACAACGCTACCGCTCCGCAGACTAAAGGAGGAACTGACCATGTCCAACCAATTGGTACAATTGAAGCCTACAGATTTGCAGAAAGTCGAGGATGAAGCGAAACAACTTCTCCAGAAAGTATCGACGACAGATACCATGGAATTAGAAACGTTAATGGATTCTATCGGGCGTATGGGTTCCAAAACGATGGAGCAAGCTGGACAATCGCTAGCGATGTTAGAGCGTCCTGTCAATGAATTGATGTCGGGTAAGCGTTCCGAGGTTCAGAATAACATTCTGAAGCTGCGCGGCGAAATCGATTCGCTAAGTAAGAGTAAACAGCTCGGTTTTTTTGAAAAAATGATGAAAAAGACGCCGCTGAAGAACTATATTTACAAGTATCAGTCTGTGAAAACGAATGTGAATGCGATTGTGCAATCTCTTCGAAACGGGAAAGAAACCCTGGAAGAAAACATGGCTTATATGAAAACATTGAAACGAAATTCGATTGAATCCGTGTATAATCTTCAAATGCGCATCGCCATGGGGGAGAACTTAAAGCAGCTTTTTGAAGTGGAGATTGCCAAGCCGGAGAATGCAGATCGTAAAACACATTTGGAGCGAGGACTTCGTAAAGTCGTAACGCGCATTCAGTCCTTCCAAGAGATGGTTATCCTTTATCAGCAAGCGATTGCGGGTACGGACATCATCAACGACAACAACGACAAACTCATTGATGCCGTGGATGCCACTATTGATAAAACACAGAATCTGCTGACGGTATCTGCTATGATCTCCATGGCAATTGAAGATCAAGTACAGACCATTGATGCCGTAAATTCGGCGAATTCTACACTGAATAAAATGTTTGAAGATAACTCACGTTTATTGAAAGAGACAACACAGCGGACGAATGATTTACTTGGCAAGCCTGGCTTGCAAATGGATTCGATCGAGCGAGGGATGACCGATCTTTTTGCTGCTTTAGATTTGTTTGAACAGTCCAATCGGACAATCATTCAATCCGCAACGGAGCATACGCAGCGTCTAGGCACGATCAGCCAACAAATGACGCAGCGACTCGGCTTGAAGCCGGGTGAGAAAACGACAGCGGAATTGAAAGCGTCGGAGTTGAGCGGATTGTTGGAGTAGTGGATGAAATAGAAACATGAAGTTATGTTTGGAGCCGCGCATTGTGCGGCTTTTTTTATTGCATAACCATACAAAAAAGTTCTTGCCTTTGTAAAAAGACAAGAACTTTTTGTCGTTGCATTATGTGCGGCGCATATAGGCAATAACCGTGATAGGAGCAAAGATTGCAACGATGACCGCAGCTCCGATAAGGGAGATGACGAGATCCCAACCGACGGTTCCTGTGTTAGCGAGCTGGCGGACGGCGGATACGAGATGTGAGATCGGATTGATTTTGACAAACCATTGAAGCCAATTCGGCATGGTATCTACAGGTACGAAAGCGTTAGAAAGGAATGTAAGCGGGAAGAGTACAAGCATCGAAATCCCTTGAACGCTAGAAGCTGTACGGGCAATAACACCAAAGAAAGCAAAGATCCAACTGATGGCCCATGAGCAGAAAATAACAAGCAACGCGGCGATCGCTACGTGTTCGAAACCGCCAGCGGGACGGTAACCCATGATGTAGCCCATGCCAAATGTAAGTACAGTTGCAATGGTATATCGGATGGTGTCGGCTAATAAGGCTCCTGCAAGCGGGGCTATACGTGCGATCGGCAATGATTTGAACCGGTCAAACACACCTTTATCCATATCTTCTCGCAGTTGGACACCGGTGACGATGGAAGTCGTAATAACTGTTTGAACTAGGATACCGGGAATGATGACGGGTAAATAACTTTGGATGTCACCCGAGATAGCACCGCCGAAAATGTAAGTAAACATTAGAGTGAAGATAATCGGTTGTAGGGTAACATCGAATAATTGTTCAGGCGTGCGGCGAATCTTTAAGATGCCGCGATATGCCATCGTCAAAGAATTGCGAACGGATTGACCGAAACTTGTATGGTTCTTCAGTTGTCGTTCGGCACCTGGTTTAATTGAAGTGCTGCTGCTCATACACGTGCCTCCTCAATTTTTTTGTTTGAGTCAGAAGACTCAGATTCGTTCTCCGAAACGCCTTTGCCCGTAATCGTTAGGAATACTTCATCCAGTGTTGGCTTCTGTACACTCATCTCAGCCAAGAGAATGCCTGCTTCGCGAAGGGAGATAAGCAAGTCGGTGACACGATCCGCATTAGCCATCGGAGCTGTAATCTGTCCAGCGGATACCGCGGATGGCACCTTAAGCACTTGTTCAACGATGCGACAGGCTTGTTCAATATCTCGTGAATTCTGAATTTTTAAATGCAAGGACGAAGTGCCGACGGATGCTTTCAGTTCGTCTACGGTTCCTTCAGCGACGACATGTCCTCGGTCGATGACAGCGACACGATCTGCCAATTGATCGGCCTCATCGAGGTACTGTGTTGTTAGCAGGATGGTTGATCCTGTTTTCACCAGGCGACGGATCGTTTCCCACATCTGAGCGCGTGTGCGAGGGTCAAGTCCCGTCGTTGGCTCATCCAAGAAGATGAGGGGAGGCTGTGCGATAAGGCTCGCTGCTAGATCCAATCGGCGGCGCATACCGCCGGAGAAATTCTTCAACGGGCGTTTCGCCGCTTCGGATAAACCAAATTCCTCAAGCAAATCTGCGGTTTTCTGACGCGCCTCTGCGCGCCCTAATCCTAATAAACGAGAGAAAATTATCAGGTTCTCGGTAGCGCTCAGGGACTCGTCAACAGATGCATACTGACCCGTTACTCCGATTAATTGACGGACGATCTGTGATTCTTTCACGACATCGTGCCCGAAGATTTTTGCCGAACCGCCATCTGGCCGAAGCAAGGTTGCCAGCATGTTAATTGTAGTGGTTTTACCAGCTCCGTTCGGACCCAGTACGCCATAAATAGTGCCGGTTGGCACTAACAAGTCTACACCATCCACCGCTCGATTCTCGCCAAATGTTTTGACGAGTCCTCGTGCTTCGACGGCCCAAGCACCTTGTTTTCGTTCTTTGTCTCTTCTGTTTAGTTGATCCAAGGTAATTCCTCCTAATTCACTAATACGTGTATTGTAATGCACATTTTTAAACTGAATGTAAACAGTTGTGACAATATTTTCTTGGTGTCTATTTACATACCTTAATGTCTTAGTGTACTATTGAATTAATACACACGAACAATAAATAGTGAAGCTAAAGGAGAGATAGGAATGAGGGTGTAGTTTGCTGTATGGAGCCGTCATAATTCATATTGTATATGTTCCAGTTATGCTGGGAATCAGTCTGAGGACGGAGAGCCTAAGGAACAAGATCGAGGAGGCTATGAAATGGAAGCTAGCAGGAAGAGAGCAACAATTGTGGGTATCCTATTTATACTTGCAGCAGTTACATCCATAATAGGTCTTATGTTATACAATCCAGTTCTGAATGATGTGAATTATCTCAAGCAAGGTGCTGAACATGCGAATCAGGTGATTCTAGGTGCGATTTTTGAATTAATGCTCGTCGTTTCTGCGATTGGTACCTCAATTACGCTGTTTCCTCTATTAAGAAGGCACAATGAAAGTATGGCACTTGGGTATGTTTGCTTTAGGTTCCTAGAGGCTGTGATTATAACAATTGGTATCGTCAGCGTGCTAACTTTATTGACCTTAAGTCAGGAATATGTAAAAACCATTACACCGAATGAGTCCTCCTTTCATACGTCAGGTTCCTTATTAATTGCCATACATGACTGGACATTTTTACTCGGGCCGAATTTCATGTTGGGTATTAATACAATGATGTGCAGTTATCTACTGTATAAATCCAAACTTGTTCCACGATTCATTTCCTATATGGGTTTAACAGGTGCTTCACTCATTTTTATCGCAGCCATTTTAGAAATGTTTAATGTTATTTCTCAAATTTCTACCTGGGGAGCGGTTCTAGCGATTCCAGTAGCTGCTTATGAGATGACATTTGCGATATGGCTCCTTGTAAAAGGGTTTAATAAATCGGTGGTGGGAAATCACGTTCAGCCGTTCTAAATAAACAATTTCAAAAAAACTATTTACCTAGCCACGTTTATTTGATAATATAATCGCAACATCAAATGCGACGAAGAGATGAGTAAATAAATGAAATCTTTTGCAGAGAGCTCCGTTAGCTGAAAAGGAGTAAAGAATTCGTTATTGAACAAAGCCTCAGAGCAGCACATCGGAACCTTTTCACGAAGGAGATGGTGTGACAGGAGCTCCTGTTACAGAGCTATAGTATAAGCATTACACGGTAATGCCGTACTTGAAGAGGCTAAGATGGCGACATGTTAGCGAATCTGGGGTGGTACCACGAGTATTCTAATCTCGTCCCTAAGACTTTATTTAAGTCTTGGGGGTGGGATTTTTTTGTTGTTGTATTCGAAGTAGATCTCGCGTCTACACCAAATCAATCTGTTTGCATATATATTAATGGGTTTGCCTAAAATGAGACCATGTCGAAAGGAATTGAAACTTTTATGACACACAAACTTAAAGTTGGTATTGTCGGAGGAACAGGCATGGTTGGTCAGCGATTCATGCAATTGCTGGATCAACATCCTTGGTTCCAAGTAACATCTATCGCGGCGAGTGCTAGCTCCGCAGGTAAAACATATGAAGAATCCGTGCAAGGCAGATGGAAATTGACGACTCCGATCCCGGAAGATGTGAAAAACATCGTGGTTCTGGATGCTTCGAAAGTGGAGGAAGTGGCCGCTGGCGTTGACTTTATTTTCTGCGCTGTCGATATGAAGAAAGATGAAATTAAAGCGTTGGAAGAGGCTTATGCCAAAACAGGTACGCCTGTTATTTCCAATAATTCAGCTCACCGCTGGACACCTGATATCCCAATGGTTATTCCGGAAGTCAATCCAGGGCATATTGAAGTTATTGCCGCACAAAGAAAGCGTCTTGGCACATCGACTGGTTTCATTGCAGTTAAACCAAACTGCTCCATCCAAAGCTATGTACCAGCACTTCACGCATTGTTAGACTATAAACCTAAACTTGTCGTAGCCTCAACCTACCAAGCCATTTCGGGTGCAGGCAAGAACTTCACGGATTGGCCTGATATGCTAGACAATGTTATTCCTTATATTGGCGGCGAAGAAGAGAAAAGCGAGCAGGAGCCGCTGCGCATCTGGGGAAGCATTGTGAATAACGAGATTGTTAAAGCAAGCTCACCTATCATTACAACACAGTGTATTCGTGTTCCGGTTACAGACGGACATTTGGCGACGGTATTTGCATCGTTCGAGAACAAACCTTCGAAAGAAGAAATCTTGGAGCGCTGGTTAAACTTCAAAGGGCGCCCGCAAGAACTGGAATTGCCAAGTGCACCGAAACAGTTCATTACGTATTTTGAAGAAGATAATCGACCACAGACGAAACTTGATCGTGACATCGAGCGCGGCATGGGTGTATCTGTCGGAAGATTGCGTGAGGATAGTATCTATGATTATAAATTTGTAGGACTTTCACATAATACATTGCGCGGAGCAGCCGGTGGTGCGGTTCTGATCGCGGAACTTCTTAAAGCAGAAGGCTATATTCAAGCAAAATAAGTCGTACAATGGTGAAGAGGTAAGGGGAGATCCCCTTACCTCTTTATGTTTTGAAAGGGCTAGTCCAACCTCGCAAATTATGCTGCCAATCATTGATTATTCAAACAGCAGCTCTGCAAATAC
This sequence comes from Paenibacillus pectinilyticus, assembly GCF_001700435.1. Taxonomy (GTDB): domain Bacteria; phylum Bacillota; class Bacilli; order Paenibacillales; family NBRC-103111; genus Paenibacillus_E; species Paenibacillus_E pectinilyticus. The sequence continues at coordinate 343,324 of NZ_LYPC01000022.1, read as the reverse complement.
GAAGTGAAACTCGCGATATTCATAGCCATATGCCGATTGCTTCCTTCGAGTTTACTTAACATAATCCCGCCTTCCATTAATGAAAGGGTGAACGAAGCCAAGGCATCGACGTCGATATGGTCTTTGAACTCACCCGTTTGGATACCTTCATGAATGATAGTTTTCATCCTATCTAGGGTGCTGATCAATCCTTGCTGCGCTCTTTGACGCAAAGAAGGATGCGTGTCGTCACTCTCAACGGCGGTGTTCTGCAGTGGGCACCCGCCAATGAACGGCGGATTATCTACAACATCCTCGTAGACGTGGAAAAAAGCAAGCAATCGCCCCGCGGCAGACGTCTCATTGCCAATCGCATCATTAAATTTACGACCGACGGTGCTCGCGGCAAAGTTATAGGCTTCTAGGGCAATTTCATCTTTAGAGCCGAAATGGCGATAGATGCCGCCTTTCTTAATGCCAGTGGCGGCAATAATATCGTTCAACGATGAACCGGCATATCCTTGTTGGTTAAAAAGCTCAGCAGATTTCTGGATGATGTGTTCCCGTGTTTGATCCCCTTTTTTCATGAGCCCTCCTCCGATAAAACAATATTTATTTAAAAGTATTATAACAAAAATATACAAATCTGCCCTTGTAGTTCACTTCATCTGTGTTAGAATAAAGATACCGATCGGTATCTTTTATGAGTTTAACACAAATGGAACAGAGAGGTGGAAAAGATTTGGAACAAGAAACATGGTTTGTGCGTCATTACGCGTGGATCGGGTTATTTGCGTTATGGATGATTGGATTCATTGGAGCTATATCCAGGTTCATAATGGCAGCTTATCAAGTTCAAATGGCGGAAGACTTGCATGTCAGCAGGGGATTCATTTCGGCAGCTTGGTCAACGAATCTGCTCATCGCTGCACTTTGCGCTCCGATAGGCGGCAGGCTTGTAGACCGCTTTGGTCCGAGGAGAGTACTTTTGCTAGCTAGTATCTTCAGTATTTCAGGCACAGCCCTTGTATATCTAGGGCACAATCCTAGTTTTTTCTTTATTGGCTACGGAATGCTATCCGGGTTGGCGGGAATAGGGGCTTCGACCGCCTACGTCTTGTTATTCCAATGGTTTGGACGTCACAAAGCAAAAGCAACGGGCATATTGAGCAGTGCATCATCCGTAGGTCTAGCCATTTGTACACCAGTTTTCCTAGCCAATGCGAAGTTAACTTGGGAAATTGCTTTCCTCATCTCAGCCGTGTTGGGCTTGGTATGTACGATACCGCTCATCATATTCCTCATAAAACCAACGTTAAAATTTCAGCAAGTAGATCCCGCAACTGAGCCTATAGAAGCCGTAAATGAGACGACTGAACCACGTTCAAGTCAACCTCATCGAAATCAATCCGCGATACCTCTTGTCATCATTGCTTTTGCACTATTTACCTGTGGCATTAATATGGGAACAGTTGAAATGAACATCGTCGCGATTCACCAACAGGCTGAAGTTGCCACCGGCATGATTCAACTTTCGATGGGCATTCTTGGCGTCATGGAAATCATAGGCTCACTCATTTTTGGCATCGTTATGGATGCGATGAATAAACGGCGTGTGATGACATTGCTGTATGGGATTCGTGTGCTTAGCTTTCTAATTTTGCTTCTGCATACGTCATGGTCACCCCTTGTATTTGCTATCACTTTTGGGCTTACTTATTTGGGAGCGGTACCTGGAGGCCTCTTAATTGCTAGTGAGCTTACGATGAAAAAGGGAAAGCTGATTGGCAATTTGATGCTTTTCCATCAAATTGGCGGGATTGTAGGGGCGTTAATCGGTGGAATCGCTTACGATATGTTTCAAAGCTATCAGGTCCTGATTGGACTTGATGCTATACTTTGTGGAATTGTTGTGATCGGCTATTCCATTATGAGGATTCATACTTTTAGACAAAAAGGAGAGTTGGTCCATGTCGCTTAAGGAGCAGTTAGAGGGAACCAAAGCTGGCTTTATTGCAAAAGTACCTGCAGATGCGCAGGCGGAAATTTTCCGCCACATCAAAGAGCAACAACAATCTGGCATTGTTTTCGGGTTAAAAGAAGGAGACAGAGCTCCTAATTTTATCTTATCCAATCCGATAGGAGAACGTGTGAGTCTATACGAGGAGCTTACAAAAGGACTGGTTGTCCTGATTTTCTATCGAGGCCATTGGTGTCCATTTTGCAATGTCCAACTTCGGGGGTTTCAACAAATCCTGCCTGACATTCAGAAGTATGGAGCTGGATTGATCGCGATTTCTCCGCAGAGCCCAGACCATGCCATTTCGCAGCAAGAGAAAGAACAACTGTCCTTCCAAGTGCTGAGTGATCCCAATGGGCTGGTCGCCGACAGCTTCAAGCTTTTGTTCGAGTTACCTAAATTTCTACAACGCACGTTTGCAATTACATTAAACCGTGATCTTACGCTTTACAATCAGTCCGATCGATGGGTGCTGCCGGTTCCGGGAACATATATCGTCGACAAGGATAGAACGGTCATTCATGCCACTGTCAATCCAGATTTTATGAGCAGGATGGAACCCCAGGAAGTCATCCATCTATTGAAGAATCTCTGATTTAAACTAGGTACGAGTCCCTCTAAAGCTACGAATCTACGAAACTTCAACTTCAATATTCGTATTCCATTTATATACGACAGGTCACAGATGATGTTACAATGAAATCAATGGAAATTGATCGAATTCGTAGTTTCAAAGTAGCTACAGGGGGGCTTCGTCGTGAGTGAACACACAACGGCACAACGGACAACAAATAGCCAGACAACGGCAACTGCTCAACCGAGTACAGCCGAAACGGCAGCGCCAACTACTATGGATGCTCGTCAGATAACGTCGGCCACTATTATGCAAATGCAGAGGACGATGGGCAACAGGGCTGTCCAAGGCATGATTCAAAGAATGGGCAATGGTCAATCTGTTGTACAGCGGAATGGAGGGGCTTCTGCGACTCCAGCATCTACTACAACTACGACTCCTACACCGACACCTGCGTTGACCCCCGCGCAAAAGCGTAAAGAGAAAATGAATGAGGAACGTGATGCCACGGTTCCTGGGCTAGTCAACACGTCTTTTAGTGATATTAAAACAAAAGTAGCACAGAATTTAGAAAAACATTTGACCACGGACTCTAAAGGGGCTGCAATTCGTCAAAATGTAAAAGCAAAAGTAATTTCTGAAATTAAAGCAAGTATGACTTCCGGATCGCAAGAACAGAGAGATGATGCACTGAAATATGCGCAGGAGAGCGCAGAAGGCATTATGATAGCCAAGTTGAAAACGTATGCCACGGAAGTGGCAAATGGTGAAGTTGTTGATGCCAAAAAAGACGGCATGAAGGTAGCGGCCAATAAAGCCTATGACACGGTTACACCGAGTCTCAACGATGCCGCTTTTGCGAAGCAGAAGACGAAGTCTGCTGCTGAGGCACAGAAAAATTTGAACAACCTAACGAAAACGTTGGTTACTGATGCAGTTACTAGCTCTTTAGCTGTGATTGCTGCTAAATTTATAACCACAAGCGGGTCGAGTACTGTCACTGGCGGTTTTGACAGTATCGCGGTTGGCGATGTGGGTACGAAAGAGTTGCAAGAACGGGTGAGATTGGATAATACGCTGGTTGATCAAACCGTGCTTAGAACGGAAACGGTCGATGGTACTCAAAAAGATATCAGAGACATGGAAAATATATACATAACTAAGATCTTAGAGCCGCTGAAAAAGGACGTTCTATTGAAATTAGGCGTGGGCCGTCGCGAGTTTAGAAGATCCAAAGAGTTGAACGAGTACCGACAAGGTCTGAAGGACGCAGCTCGGACAAAAGTGAATGCTCAGATCGATGCTGAGATTACAAGTGCTGGCCAGACTGCTACTGGTACTACACCAGCAACGACCAACCCAGCAACCTCCATTGCTTCAAGCACGCCAATGAAAAAGGAATATATGAAAATGGCGACCAAAGCGATCGCCTACAAGGATTCTAAACAACTGGTAGACGATGTAATGGCGGAAGAATCGAAAAAGATTATTCAGGCTTTACTACCCAAAGACGAAACAATTCTCAAACTTACGAATGCTGGTAAAAGCGCAGCTTATGAAATTGCTAGAAAAAGTGGTGCTGAAGCATCCAAAATTCAAACAGCAAGTATTAAGGGAGCCAATGCTCTCGCTGAGAAATTACTTTTAGCGAAAAAAGAAGAGGCTATCCTAGATGCGAGAAAGCTTACGAAGGGTACGAAGGCAACAGCAGCTACAGCAACAACTGCAGCAACTTCAGCGACTACACCAGATACGGTGAAAGCACAACAAGTCTTGGCGGACATTCAAAATGACGATAAAACGAAAGCTGTTGCTAAAGCCGTTATCAAAAAGTCAGTTGAAGCGCCAGATTTGAACAGCGGTTTTAATAAAATAGGCAAATTGATTGATCTTTCAACACCGAATCCAGGTGATGCAAGTTCATTGGATTTTGAATTGAAGATTCCTATAGCTTCTGCTGCCGGTGGTGGACATGCTTACTTCTTATTCGGTTTCGGAGGAGAAGCTGAGCGAGAAGCGGAAGACTTGACCGTCAATACGCAATTAACATTTGGAGCTGGATTTTCAACGTTTGGCTTTGATGCCAATGCCCGGTTCGGTCTTTTCCTGGAAGGGAAAGGGAAAGATACGGATAGTGTCATGAATCTCCTTTCCTATGGCTTGTATAGAGAAATGAACGACATTAAGCCTGCTGCAGCGGCACATTTCTGGGGCCTAGGCGGCCGTTCTGGCGATAGCAAGCTAGTCGAGGCAGAGAAATGGGCGATGATGATTGAAGAACAGCATTTGGTCGATGAAGCTGAAGTGAGTGTAGGTGGACTTGCCAAGTTAGCTATGGAAGCGAACGTAGGTGTCGCTGAATTCTCAGCCGAGCTCGCAGTCAAACGACTTAGTAAATATAATAAGGAAATTATTGAGAAGAAAGGCAAGCATGCGAGCGGCAGGGCCATGACAGCGCTCGAGCGGTTGGCCAATGATAAAAATGCCATTGGTAAAGGTGAAGTTAACACAACAGTGGAAGCAGCAACAGAAATCGAGGTTGGCTTTGGCAAAGACAAAGTTGCCTTCGGTCTTGAGGGTTCATTAACGAAAACTAAAAATGAGGATGACCCAGATCCTACAAAGCACGAATGGCTGCTTAAAGAGTTGTCACTGCAGCTTTCAGCGAGTATTCCTTCCCAATTCGGTGAAGAGGGCGGGGATATCACGAAATATGTGTCTAAGATTGTAACTGCCGCAATAGGCGGAGGTAAAAATCTAGCTGCTCTACTTAAGAAAGCTGCTGCACCAGAGGCAGATCGTAAGAAACGAGCAACGGGGACTGTACTTGACGCGGGTAGTGACGCGCTGTTCACGGGCAATTATTTCGATGATATTGGCGCGAGCTTCGCTTCGAAAATTCAGGGTGATGAAACGATCAATGATACAATGCGCTCGTGGCTTCCAGGGCAAGATGACAGTGCTTCTGCCATTGAACAAGTGAATAAGATAGCTTTGTCCAATGCCTTGCAATTGTCAGTTGGCTTCAAGAAGGAATATGATGGCTGGGCGAATCCAGGCGATTGGGAAATATCACTGGAAGCAAGCCAAGTGAAATCATTAGAAGTTGATGCGGAGATTGTGAAAGTAGCTATTGAGAAATCCAAGCGTCTTGGCAAACTTGAATTTGCGAAAGGCAAAACGACAAAATATGAAGGGTTAGGTTTTGCTGGAGGCGGCCAAGACAGGCCAACTCCTACGCCGACCACAACTACCCCTGCTGCAACAACAGGAGGTACTGGTGGTCAAACGTCAGCACAAACACCTAGTTCAACAGGAACGTCAACACAGCAATCTACACCGCAAACGCCTGCTAGCACAGGAGCTTCAGGCAGCCAAACGGCGACGGTGCAAGCTCCTACAGGCAATGCGGGAGCTCAGGCAATTCCATTAATCCCTACACCTTGATAGGCATAGGTAACTAGTTTCGATAGGATGAAATTAACTTGTGAAGGAGGCTAGTCGATGGTTGATATAGAAACAAGTGATCACGCGGATCAGTCACGATTGGATTTTGATCAAAAGATCGCGTTCCATACATTGACAGGAGAGCTTCTGCACACTACAGCGAAGAGGTTGAACCTGACAGTCTCAGAAGAGAATACGCGGTGTACACTCCATCTTGAAGTCACTTGGAGCGTGTACCAGCAACTCCTTGTTGGAGAGTGGATGGGACTATTCGCTAACGCTAGAACTAGTGAAACACAGATGGACTTTGAGCAGGATCAGGTCATCGAACTTCGCGTAATGTTGCGGCAAAGCCTAATCCCAACTGCTTGCCATAATGGAACAGAAGTTGAACTAGTTCTACAAACCTTGCTGGGGGATTCTACGGAAGCCCATAAGCTTCGCAATAGCGAGAGCTGGTTAGTGATCGAAGTGAAGCAGCAATTGCAATTGAGCGCAGAGCTTGATGGCAGCGGGACTTTAAAACGAGGGTACCGTACGCTATGGGCAGGTCCTGCGGTTGTAGGAGCCTCCTACATCGCTGCACGAGTAGATTACACGCTCAAAGAGATTGTAGAAGGTTATCTGAATCGACGAGAGATTCCCTATGAATGGATCACAGAGTCGATCATTCGGTTAACGTACGAGGGAGAGAATGGGACGTGGATCGTGCTGGTCCGTACAGATGAGGAGAAGCAAGTATGCCTCGTGTATTCCATCTTTCCGGAGTTTGTTCCAGAAGAACATCGCGGCGAAATGGCTGTGTACCTCATCGAGGAAAATTATGATCTCGTGGTTGGTAATTTTGAATTGGATACAACAGACGGTGAGCTGCGCTACCGGACAAGCATCGATGCTGAAAATGCGCATTTGACGATGGAACTCTTCGGTCAACTTTTCAAGACGAACGTTGTGAACATGGATCATTACTTCTACGTCATCCAAGAGGGCATACAAGAAGGATTCCTATAGATCGCTTTTTTACAAAATCATAAAAGCCCCAAAGTCCGCTATGTTAGCGGGCTTTATTTGTTTTGATATCAGACTTTCCGGGGAGAATTTAGCTATAGTTATCCTTTACTTCGACTTGAAATCCGTTGTTATGCTATTATGATTGAAAATTCACCTGCGGTTAGGAGGATTACTTAATGTCATTAATTAATGTATCCAATCTGACATTTGCCTATGAGGGCAGTTACGATAATATCTTTGAGAATGTCAACTTTCAAATCGATACAGATTGGAAGTTAGGATTTACAGGAAGGAACGGAAGGGGAAAGACGACCTTTCTAGGCTTATTACTGGGCAAACATGAGTATAGCGGAAAAATATCAGCTCAGGTTCATTTTGAATATTTCCCCTATTTTGTCGAGAACAAAGGGGAGAACACCCTTGATATTATTCATGAGATGTTACCGGATCGTCTTCATTGGGAAGTTGTCCGCGAGCTTTCCCTTTTACAGGTAGCTGAAGACGTGTTATATCGGCCCTTCGATACCCTGTCTAACGGAGAGCAAACGAAAGTCCTTTTAGCCGCCTTATTTCTCAAAGAAAATGCCTTTCTGTTAATCGATGAACCCACTAATCATCTGGATAGTCATGCAAGAAAACTTGTCAGTGAGTATCTGAATTCCAAAAGCGGATATATCCTTGTTTCTCACGATAGGGCTTTTCTGGATCATTGCGTAGACCACATTCTATCCATTAATAAAACCAACATCGAGATTCAAAAAGGAACTTTCTCCGACTGGTGGGAAAATAAGGAGAGGCAAGATCATTTCGAGCTTGCAGAGAATGAGAAGTTAAGAAAAGATATTAAACGGTTGTCGGATGCAGCTAAACAAACGAGCAATTGGTCTCATGAAGTAGAGAAAACGAAAAATGGTACCCGAAATTCTGGCTCAAAGGTGGATAAAGGCTATATTGGGCATAAGGCTGCTAAGATGATGAAACGCTCCAAAGGCATTGAGCAAAGACAGCACTCCGCTATGGACGAGAAGTCCAAACTTCTCAAAAATGTTGAGACGACAGAAAGCTTAAAGATGGCACAACTTCGTTATCATCGAAGCCAATTGGTCGAGCTTGAGCATGTTTCAATTTTTTACGGGGATAAAAAGGTTTGTTCGGATATCAGCTTCACAATTGAGCAGGGGGATCGCATCGCACTTGCAGGTAAAAACGGGGCTGGCAAATCAAGCCTTCTCAAGCTAATTTGTGGGGAAGAGATCACTTATACGGGCACATTTAGAAAGGGAAGTCAGCTGAAAATCTCCTATGTGTCACAGGATACCTCACATTTACAGGGGGATTTATCGGATTACGCGAGGATACATGGGATCGATGAAAGTCTTTTTAAAGCGATACTTCGGAAACTTGATTTCGCCAGAGTGCAATTTGAGAAGGATATTTCTTCTTTCAGCGGCGGCCAAAAGAAGAAAGTACTCCTTGCCAAAAGCCTAAGTGAGAAAGCTCATTTGCACATTTGGGATGAGCCGCTCAATTTCATTGATGTTATTTCTCGCATGCAAATCGAAGAGTTGCTACTTGAACATGAATCAACGATCCTCTTTGTCGAGCATGATCGCGAATTCTGCACCAATATGGCAACGAAAATAATTGAACTCTAAACAAGTTATTCAATCATGCAAGTGAAGTCGTGTGCTTATTGATTTGGATAAAGTGAATTTGCAACGACCCGAAAAAAGCTTTGCCTTGATTGTAATGCAATTCACATTTATACCCGTAACTCTGAGAGATGGCTTGCAGCTCTTTGAAGCCGGGGAGCGCACTGACCAACGAAGTAATCTGCTCAGTCACATAGGTAGGTAACTTCATAAACATCGTCGATGCATGGATGCCATCTACAACGGAAATAAAACTGGGGATAGGTGATTTCTTCTTATTTGAAAGAAGCATCCAATCCTCGGCAATTTGTAAGATTTCTTTGTTCAAACGATTGAGGTTCAGGGTCATATGCTTATAAAAGTAAATTCCATACCCCATTTTGTTAGTCAAAGGATTTAAACGTTTTTTCCATGTCAACAATTTGGCTTCCCAGTAAGTGTCCAACTGTTCGATACGTGCATGCCAGTTCATTCGTGATGTGAACAATTTCTTCATGATTAGCTCCTTCGTATAACATTTTTACGTTAATATGACGAAGAAGCTCGGTAGATTGTTCAATTCGTAAGAAGACTTCCCATGATTAACACCAATGGAAAGTCTTTTTTTATTAACTTATTTTATGAGTTTTATGAGATTCTACGTAACAACGGTTCTCTATTTGTCTTTCTAACGGGTAGAAACAAGAGGAGTACCACAATGAGTGACGTTGTGATAAATATTGCTGATCCTGTAATCGATATCGAAATCGCGTGAGCAAACTGTTCTTCATTTGAAGGTGACGCTGACGCTGGACGGTTGACAGCCTCAAAAATGGTAATGAGGACAGCCAGACCCAAGGAGCAGCCTATTTGTTGGGAGACATTAATAAGACCCGAGGCGGCACCTGCATCATTGGGATTAATATCTGTTAAACCAAAGGAGGTTAACGGTAGAAATATCATGCCAGCGCCCATCCCCATGATGATCAAAGGAAAGAATAGTTGTGGAAAGAAATGAGCCTGTATGGATATTTCGCTGCTTAACCAGCTCGTACCGATGATGGCAATAATCATACCGGCGATAAGTACTTTTAAATTACCATAACGGGCGATTAGTGTAGGCATGACATACATCATTCCGAATTGCACCGCGGTAAAGGGTAAGAAGGCAAGTCCCGCTTCAAATGAGCTAAAGTGAAGAACGCGCTGTAAAAATTGCGGGATAAAGAAGAATAGTGAGAAATTGCCACATAAAAATAAGAATCTGCCCAGATAAGCTCCCGATCTTTGACGGTTTGAGAACAAACGGAGAGGTGTAATAGGTTGTTTGGCATGAGCTTCAATAGTAATGAATGAAGTTAACAAAGTAACACCGAGCAGAAGAGAAATCAATGTTACTGAATTACCCCATCCATTTGCAGCTGCCTGTACGCAACCAAATACTAATGCGGTTATGCCAGTAACAGAGGTTACCGCACCCATCACATCAAACCGCCCCGTATTCTTCTCCGACTCCCGTAAGTATCTTGGGATCATAATGAACAGGATAATACCAATAGGAACATTAAGGAACATACCAACACGCCATGAAACGAGGTCTGTCAATAAACCCCCGATGAGAAGCCCGACACTACCGCCTGCTCCGGACACAGCACTGTATAAGGCGATCGCTTTGGTACGTTCTTTGGCTTCCACGAAGGTCAAGGATAATAAGGCAAGTGTGGATGGCGTTGCAATTGCAGCTGCAAGACCCTGCAAAGCACGACTGACAAGCAGCAATATTTCTGAATGTGAGACCCCAACTAGGATCGATGCAAGCGTAAATAGTGCGATGCCTACACTGAACATTTTCCTCCGACCTAAAATATCACCAGCTCTTGCTCCAAGCAGCATAAGTCCGCCATATGCCAAAATGTAAGCATTTTGAACCCATGTCAAGTTGGCCGTTGTGATATGGAGAGTGCGACCAATCTCAGGTAACGCTGTTACCATGATCGATGAATCTAGTACAACCATGAGCTGACAGGCGATAATAATCGTTAAAATTATCGGTTTAGACTGAATCAAAATAATCATCCTTCCGGGTTAACTAGGTTCGTGATATGAGCGCTACGCCGCTAAGCTCATACGAACATTATCACGTAGGAAGGAGGATTGAAGTAGACCTTTCATGCCAAAAACTTGCCTAAAACTACAAAGTTCATTTATTATGATGGTGTTCAAAGAACGTCATCATAAAGGCAGGTTGATCTACATGGTTGATGTCCTCACTTATCAGAAGTTACTGGAAGAACTCATCGTGATGTCGGAAAGGATTACAAGGGTAGAGGGAAGAACACCAACTATCATTCCGTTTCTGTCTATTACGCGAGTTAGTCATGCAACACCGCTTGTTCCTAGCGCTTTGAGTCCTTCCTTTTGTCTTATTCTGCAAGGGGCTAAGAATCTCCAAATTGGACAAAATATGATTCATTATCACCCAGGCGAGTATGTAGCATCGATGATCGATATGCCTGCCTCTGGCCAGATTGTTGATGTCACTCTAAATTCTCCTTATATCGCAATCCGTATAGATTTTACAACCCAAGAGATCGCATCCGTCGTCACTGAGGCTGAATTAATCGTAAAGCCGAGAAGTAGTAAGTTGAAGGAGCAAGCATTTATAGGGAAATCCGATGTGGATCTATTAACGTCATTTGTTAGATTACTGCAATTAATCGACAAACCTAAAGAGGCGCGCTTTCGCTCGGAGCTCGTCAAACGTGAAATGATATTTCAATTATTATCCGGAGATTACGGGCATTTATTTTTCCAACAAGTGCTTTTTGAGCAGCAAGTGAACGGAATTGGCAAAGCCATTGAATGGATCAAGGAAAATTACACATCGTCATTCACCATTGAAGAGCTCGCTAAAACCACGAATATGAGTGTTTCGGGACTACATCGTAAGTTCAAAGCCGTAACAACGATGGGGCCTTTGCAGTTTCAGAAGCAGCTTCGTCTTCAAGAAGCAAGGCGGTTGATGCTGAGTGGTACAACAGATGCCACGAATGCAGCTTTACAGGTTGGTTATGAAAGTCCCTCGCAATTTAATCGCGAGTATCGGAGGCTTTTTGGGTTGCCGCCGCTTAAAGATATCAAAACGGTTCGGAGAAATTTCGAAGAAGGCTATACACAGAATCATGAGCAAGTAACAGTTATCAACTGATGGGTGATAAACCGAAGAGAGCCGACCAATTCATAGGGAATTGGTCGGCTTTTTTTATCCATCGTTTATTTAGTTACTTGGTTGCAACCCTTTTACGGCTGTTAAGGCATTTTTAACAATGTCCGTTGCATCCGTGAGTGTAATTTCAACCTTCGGATTGAAGTTGCCATCGGGATTTATTTTTACAATGTGTAAGGCAAGAGCAGTCTGAATGGCACCCGAGTTGAGGACATCAATCTTGTCATTATCCTTCACATCCACAGGAGATACCTTAATCATAGGTAATTTCCCGCTTGTTTGGAAAGTATGAATAAGCAGATACGTGAACGATTCACGTGTCATTTTGGCATCTGGATCAATTTTGATTTGGATGTCTGAGTCGAGCTTACCAAGAGCCTCTGAGATCAGGTGAACACCTTCGGCTGCAGTAACCGTATCAGTTGGCGTTGTAACGGGTGCTTGATGTGCTTTCAAATACGCAAGGGCATTGAAAATTTCCTCAGCAGCATCAGCGCGTGTAATTTCATCTTTGGGATTGAATTTACCTGCAGCATTAAGTTTAATAATGCCATAGTTAAGCCCGCGTTGGATGGAACCCGAATAATCAATCGTGATTTGATCATTATCGCTAATTTCTGTGACAACTGGGTTGATTAGAGGAAGTTTCTTGCTAATTTCCATCGCACGTACGAGCTGATGCGTGAACACTTCACGTGTTAATTTTTGCTCGGGTTGAAGATCCTTGGGAAGATCAATCCCGTTGACTGCAGCGGTAATAAACGCATTAGCGTACCATGCATTATTATTCGCATTTGCAAAGTAGTCTGTTGCTTTAGGCTCTTTTACGAATTTAACCAAGTCTAAATTAAGCCCAAACGCATTCACAATGAGCTGCACACTTTGAGCAGCTGTAAGGGTTGACTGAGGTGCAAATAATTCAGAAGTGACGCCTCCTACAATCCCACTTTGTTGCAGTGATATGATTTTATCTTTAGCCGCTACCTTGTCCAAGTCTGTAAACGATGTAGGAGCAGCAAAGCTTTGTCCAATTAAAGAAAGCGAGAGCAGCGCAGTTGCCGCTGTTGTTGTGAATAGCTTCATTGATTTTTTCATTTCCTGTTCACCTCATAAATTTTTTTGTCTTTCTGGTCTTTCGAGATCCTAAACGGATAGGCCTGGGAAAAGGTTGCAAGTATATAAAAATAAGTTGCTAATTTTATATTTTTCATGTGCGTAACTCAAAAAGGCGATCCTCTTCAATAGAGAATCACCTTTCTTATACCTATGTATGCTACTTGCGACATGCTTCTAATGCCAAAGCGAGCTGTCTCAGTCCTGGAAGAATCTCTTCGAACTGAGGCCTCGCGAAGCTAAGTCGGATACATCCTTTGCTGGAACCGTACACGCTGCCCGGTACGAAAATAACGCCTCTTTTCGTTGCTTCTTCAATCAGTTTAAAATCGTCAACTGCGCTGTTGATTTTACACCAGAAGGTTAGTCCGCCTTGCGGTAAGGAATAGGTTAATTCATCCGCCAATATATCATCGAATCCGCGTATAAATTCATCTCTTTTCTTCACTAACTCTTCCCGCAAAAATTGAATCTGCCTGTCGAGGTGTCCCTCTTTGATAAAATGGTTGGCAATCCACTGAGGAATATTGCTCAAACCAAAATCCATTTGCTGTCTGGCATCCGTTAACCGACTAATGACGGTCTGTGGGGCAATTAACCATCCAATTCGTAAGCCAGATGAAGCAATTTTGGATAATGAACCTACATAGAGGACGTTATTATTTTTATCCAATGATTTCAAAGTAGGAGGAGGGTTACCATCAAAAGCAGTTAAGGTGAATGTGTCATCTTCAACAATCGGAATGCCTAGCTCCGAGGCAATTTCAAGTAATTTTAACTTTCGATCAAGGGGCATTACATGTCCTGTGGGATTTTGAAAGTTGGGATTTAGAAAAATCATGCGAATTTTGTGTTTACGATACAACGCAATGAGTTCCTTGGGGTCTATACCGTGTTCATCCAAGGGTAATCGAAACAAACGCAAGCCAGCTGATTGAAACATTGGTAAGGAGTAACAATAAGAGGGATCTTCTATTGCAACTGCGTCTCCAGGATTGAGAAGGCATTGTAAGATTAAATATAAGGATTGCTGTGAACCAGAGGTTATTAAAATGGACGATTCTGTGCTATGTATGTGAAGATGATGTTCAAGAAATGAGACGAGTGTCTCTCTCAGCTGGGAATAGCCTTGTGGATCATCGTAACCCAATTGTTCCTGGAACGGATGTTTTTGCAAGAGTTCACGGACTACTTCATTTGGGAATAAATCCGGCGACAATTCACCACTTGCAAAATCGATCATATCTGTTTTTTTACGCAATTCCTCACGAATGCGACGAATGAAAGGAAGATTGGGGAGAAAGTTTCCGCCATTGACATATTCTTTCCAGTTTGGCGTAAGGCTGGCAGCATTCCCCTTATTATAATTAGTGACAAGTGTGCCGCTTCCTTTGCTGCTCACTAGAATGCCCAAAGAGCGAAGTTCTTCATAAGCGGCTACCACGGTACTGCGATTAACTCGCAGCTCGTCTGCTAACTTCCTTTCCGATGGCAGCAGACTGCCGGGCGGAAATTCCCCAAAAGAAATGCGATGCTCCATGTAATCCGCAATTTGTTGATAGATAGGCGTTTTTCTTGATCTATCAGGTTTCCACATCATAGATACCAACTTTTCATCAAATTTTAAATGAACTGATCTGAAACGTGACTTAGCCAAGAACATTGTGAATACAAAAAATACCCTACTTGTCGTAGACAGGGCAATGGAAGTGTTGGCCTAGATGTGTGATCAGCATAATTTTTATGTATCATATCACAAATAGGATTCGGTTTTGTAGTCCTATTTCATAATTTAATTATGTAAATTAGGTGACAGATCATAGTTTCAACTTACGATATACTGATTGTGAGTATTGAAGCGTAATTCCTGCTCTGTTCTTGGATGGTCTGTTTTGAAAATAACTGGATGGTTACATCGTGTTCAATAGTCGTTAAGATGGATAGGATAAAGACTGCCCTCACATAGGTCAGATGCTAAGGGAGAGACGAGTATACCCATGAACGCGTTAAGCCAATTCGAAGATAAATATTTAGAAGAAATTATTGAGCTCATTTTATATGTTCAAAATTATGAGTTTCAGCTGGATATTAGTATCGATGAACAGTCCGATATTTTAGATATTCAAACGAATTATATACATGATGGAGGGAATTTTTGGGTTGCATTGAATGAAAAAAGAAGAGTCATTGGCACCATTGGATTGCAAAAGAAAACAGATGAAATCTTTATTTTAAAGAAATTTTTTGTGTATATCGAATATCGCGGGGGAGAATTCGCGGTTGGACAAAAGTTATTTGAAGTATTGCTCGAATATGCCAAACAGCAAGGAGCGACGACTATTTTCTTGGATAGTCCTTCCATTGCCACAAGATCCCATCATTTTTACGAGAAAAATGGCTTCAAAGTCATAACAAAAGAGGAATTACCAATTCCCTATGGATATCCGGATAGGAATTCTTATTTATATCGGCTGGATCTCTTAGGAAGTGCATAGTGTCTGATACATTGTTAGCTATCCATTAAAGCATATTGGATGGTTATAAAAGTGATGGAGTGGCGGATGTGTAACGAATATCGCTCCTATATACTATTAACTAACTTGGCTTATATTTTTGACCGAAATAGGAGGTTACACTATGAATTTGACAATCTACTACGCTATTTTTTCAATGATCTTATTGTTTGCGCTTGTCGCTACATTCATGATCGGTATCTCTCGTAGAAATACAGAAGGGGATCAAACCTATTTTCAGCGCACAGGGGGCAAATGGGTTCGGCTTACTTCCTTCTATGTGATTTCTATCGTAGCAGGATTATTAGCTTTATTTTTGTACATGCATAACATGAACTAATTACAGATAAACAAAAAAACGTTTTATAAGCTCAGAGATAGGTAAGCTCTGTTCCTCCAAAACAAAGTGTCCACCACATAAAAAATGAGTTTCAATGCATGTCAGTTCTTTGCTAAAGGCATGAGCCCCTTCTAATGTGAAAATAAAGTCATTTTTACCCCAGGTAATCAAGGTTGGGGGCTGATAGCTCCGCAGGTACTGCTGCCAGAGGGGATAGGATGCTACATTAGTTCGATAATCGTAGCCGAGTTCCAATTGGATTTGGCTATTTCCAGGACGGTCTAGGAAAAATTGATCCATCGAGAACCCATCAGAACTAATCAAGTACGGTTGACAAACCCCTGTTACATATTGCTTTTTGGTAAATTCAAAGGTTGTGAGTACGGAGAATGCAGCTTCGGTTGCGGGATTCCGATCGGCCCACAATGCTTTGAAGAGATCGAATGGTTTTCCTAACCCTTTCTCATCGGCCACTGCATTTTGAATGACAAAACCTAAAACACGGTGTGGATTACGTATTGCCAACCTGAACCCAATTGGACCGCCATAATCATGAACATACAAAATATAGTGAGTCATACAGAGATGGTTAAGAAGCTTTTCAATGATAAGGGATAGATTCTCGAACGTGTAGGTAAACTCTTCTGTTGATGGCATGCTGCTATTCCCGAATCCAGGGTAATCAGGTGCAATGACATGGAAGCGGTCCGCCAAGAGTGGAATCAAATCTCTAAACATATGGGAGGAGCTTGGAAAACCATGAAGAAGGACAATGGTCGGATGGTAAGGACTCCCAGCTTCGCGAAAAAATAGTTGCAACCCGTCGATCATCATCTTTTTATAGAGAATCATCCGTCAGCTCCCTTTCAGAACGCTCATTTCCTGTTATCCCGCCAACACAAAATATGTAGAGTAATCGCTTTTAAGTACACATTTTAGGAGCTTCAAGTAAAGCTGCAGCTTTTGCCAACTTTATTATCATAAGGTTGCAACCTTTTGGAAGTAACTGACGTTCCATTAGTCGAA
This sequence comes from Paenibacillus pectinilyticus, assembly GCF_001700435.1. GTDB lineage: Bacteria > Bacillota > Bacilli > Paenibacillales > NBRC-103111 > Paenibacillus_E > Paenibacillus_E pectinilyticus. The sequence continues at coordinate 326,444 of NZ_LYPC01000022.1, read as the reverse complement.
AGGAATGAACGTACTTCACATCAAAAGAGGAGAAGCAAACTTGATTAAAAAAATGGCTGCATTATCTGCAGTATCCTTACTCATTGGCAGTTTAACGTTATGTACGGGATTCGCTTTCTCCGACGTTGATGCAAGACAAGCAACTATTAATGAGAATATCCCTAATGAAACTTCTCACGCAAATGAGATTACGGTAACGATTGATAAGATCAATGACGACGTCAACAAGGTGACATTATCCCGTGGCCAAAAATTGAATGCGGGATACGGTATGGATATCAATACCATTCATTTCGAGTCGAACGGGCAAGCTGTCATCACGTACACACTGCGTAATCCGCAGCCTGACGAAGCTTATGCGGAAGTAATCACAGAAGCCAAAGTCGTCACTTATCTGTCTTCCAAATATAAGCCTGTAGCCGAGCAAGCTGTCGCACAAGTACCTGCACCGGCGCCATCGCTCGCTGATTCGATATCTGAAATGATGAATAAGCAGATTAAGGAGTTATTCGAGCTCGTAAAAAAAGGGAAAGTACCCGATGTTGCTTTCGCTGTACACACGAATCGAATTGATGAGGTTCGGCAGGCTTGGGGACCGGCGGACACGCAGAAGAGCTTGGGCAATGGCCTTATTTATGACAGTTTTAACGTTAAGCATACGGTAATTGGCTATAACAAAGGCTCTCAAATTTTCGAAATCCAATCAAGCCTGCCCGCTATCCAAAAGTGGAATATCCAGCGCATCGAGCTGATGTTAGGTAAACCTACGGATACGAAAGTCGGACAAGATTCATCCATATATATCTATGCAGCTAACGATCAATTTCAATTGAAATTGGTCGTGATGAATGCCACAGGTTATGTTGATCATCTCTCTGTTCTCTCGCCTAAAGATGCTGTAGATATTATGGAGCAGATTAATTAATGCCATTAATTATGTAAGGACCCTTTGCCGTTGGCATTGGGTCTATTTTTTTACCTCATAAGTCCTATAAGCACGGTCACTTTTGGGAATGTCGCACATAAACTTGAAGAAAGCCATAAACAAATGGCTGTTATACCGCCTTTCATCGCATCCAACGACTCGGTTCTCTATATGAAAATGACACTTTGCGGCGGGATTAATGACCCGGCGCTTTTTTCACTAAAATCATTTTACAAGAGAGGAGAGGCTCCTTATGAGTGTGCAAACTAACAAGTTGATCAAAGTGGTTTTGATAACGATGGGCGTTGTTGTTTTCGATATCGCTATGCTTTCACCTGGCTTGGTGGGGATCAGGATAGGCGATAATGCCTTGCATACGGCAATGGCGGTGTCTATTTTACTAGCGAGTACGCTGGTCTTATTCTTCGGCATGTATACTGTGCTAATGAAAAGAACCATTCGGATCCCTTTGAAACAAATTAAGAGCCCGGAAGAGTATGAGCATGCCTTGAAACAATGCAAAGGAATCAAATCCTTGGAAAAGGAAATTGCACTAGCTTTGCATCAAATTGAGCGAATGAACAAAAAGCAAGAGACCATGTTCCATGTCCTCAAACAGCGATTTGAACCCAATGGCATGACATACCTTAAATTTGCTAAAACCACCCAAGAGGTAGATAAGTTATTTTTTCTCAATATACGTAGTATCTTAAACCGTCTGAATGTGTTCGACGAAGCAGAATTCAAAAGTGTGATGAAACAGAAGAATAGCTCGTATTCCTCGCAACTCATTCAAGAGAAGACGATGCTTTATAACGAGTACATAACATTTGTAAAGAACGCCTTACATATGAATGAAGAAATTTTGCTCAAACTGGATCGGTTGCTTCTAGAAATTTCACGTCTGGATAGTTTGGAAATGAGTGATATTGAGCAGATGCCATGCATGCTAGAGATTGATGCTTTGATTAAGCAAACACAATACTACAAACAGTAGGGGTGAAAAAATGAACAAGACGAAGTTCTTCTTTATTTCTTGCCTTATCGTCGTGATTGTGTTTATCGCCGTGTATGGAGGGATCTCCTTAACAGCGAATTTGGGCAAATCCCAATCTCAAGTTACAGCGGAAGATGCTGCTAAACAATTGAACAAAATTTACAGTAAAATCAACGTTGTGAACGGAACGCCAGTTAAAGGACAGATTGATATCGATCCGGCTGATGTCGCTTCCTCATTGCCTGATATTTCGAAATTCCCACTTACCGTGAATAATACCTCCGATAATTTTGTTGAAATTTTCTCCTCAACAGAGAAATCAGGTACTGGCGTTGATGGCTGGCTAACCGATGCGGCGAATGATTTTAACAAAGCACAATTGCAAGTCAATGGTAGACCCGCTTCGGTCAAGATCCGGAATATCGCATCGGGTACCGCAACGGATTATATCAAGTCAGGTAAATATATGCCTGATGCTTTCACTCCGTCCAATGAGCTTTGGGGAGAAATGGTTAAGGCGAGCGGTGTGAAGACGCAATTAGTCACGAATCGCCTTGTTGGCAATGTGCCAGGGATCGTGATTTCCAAGAAGAAATATGATGCCCTCGTTTCGAAATACGGGTCGATCAACGTCAAGACCGTAACCGAAGCTATCGCGAATAACGAGTTTGCCATGGGGTATACAGATCCGTTTGCCAGTTCCACCGGGCTTAATTTCCTTGTAACTGCGCTTGCTACATTCGATAGTGCAAATCCAATCAGTGAGAAGGCGATTCAAGGATTTGAGCAATTTCAGAACAACGTCCCCTTTATCGCGTCGACAACGCTGCAAATGCGCGATGCTGCCAAGTCTGGGATGCTGGATGGCTTCGTCTTAGAGTACCAAACATTTCAGAACGCGGCGGATCTTAAAAATGATTATGTCTTTACGCCTTTTGGATACAGACATGATAGCCCGCTCTACGCTATTGGTGATCTACCGTCAGCTAAACTGGATGTGATTCGCAAATTTGCTGAATTTGTTTCACAACCGAAATATCAGCAAGCAGCCAAAGATAAGGGGTTTAATGGGCTCGAAGATTACAAAACGGAACTGCGTGCAATCGATGGGAATACACTGTCCTCCGCACAGAAGGTATGGAAAGAAAAGAAGAATGGCAGTAAACCGATCGCTGCTGTTTTTGTAACGGACGTATCAGGCAGTATGGATGGCAAACCCCTTAATCGACTGAAAGAATCGCTGCTCAAAGGCCAGAAGTATCTAGGCAAAGAAAATAGAATTGGACTTGTCTCTTATGCCAACACCGTGACCATTAATCTTCCTATTGCCAAATACGATACGAATCAGCAATCCCTGTTTGTGGGGACAGTTAACAGTCTCCAAGCAGGTGGAGGAACAGCAACATTTGATGCCATCGTGGTCGCTACGAAAATGCTGCAGGATTACATGGCTACGGATCCCAATGTGAAACCCCTTATCTTCGTATTGAGTGATGGGGAAACGAATGCAGGTAATTCTTTGAAAGATATTAGAGGACTAATAGAAAATTATAATATCCCGATCTACACGATTGGTTACAATGCTGACATTCAGGCCCTTCAAAGTATTTCGAGCATCAATGAGGCAGCCAGTATCAATGCAGACACCGATGATGTCGTATATAAAATCAGCAACCTGTTTAACGTTCAAATGTAAGTGAAACTTATCATGAACTGAGGAGGATTGCGCATGTCATTTTCGATGGAAGTAGCTAGTGAAGACGTACTCAAGGCTGTTGTTGAGGAACAAGTAAAACCGATTCCAGATGAACTTGTTAAACTGAAAACGCAGGCCGAACAGAACGTTCAAACCATTATGGCATTAGATCTCGACTCGCTAGAGAAAAGGAAAAATATTCTAAACACGGTTGAAAACTTTGGCTTGGAAACAATGAAGGCATCCTCACAGAAAAACGCATTACTCCAAGTAACCGTTGGTAAATTATCTAAGTCTGGTGATGAAGGCGGTGTAGTTGCCAAAGGACTTGGAGAACTACAGCTGCAAATGAAAGATCTCGATCCGAGTGGGATCGATTTCGTAAAGCGTGGGTTTTTGGGTAAGTTATTTAATCCCCTGCGAGCATACTTCCTGCAATATGAGAAAGCAGATGCTGTGATTGCGAATATCATTGAAATGCTAACGAAAGGGAAGGTCGGACTGAAGGACGATAATACTACGCTGCTTATTGAGCAGCACGCGCTGCGGGAGCTCACCAAAAAACTCCGCAAAGAGATCCAACTCATCACCTTCATGGACGAATCCATTGAAACCCAGATCGCGATTGCCAAATCACAGAATGAGGATCGGGAGAAAATTCAATTCATTACGGAGGAAGTGTTATTCCCGCTCCGTCAGCGGACGATGGATATGCAAGCAATGATGGCGGTCAATCAGCAGGGCTTCATCACTTTCGAGGTCGTCATCCGCAACAATAAGGAACTGATTCGCGGTGTAGACCGCGCGTGTACGGTATCTGTTGCCGCATTACGCGTCGCAGTTACGGCTGCAAGTGCCTTAGCCAATCAAAGAGTTGTGCTGAAACAACTCACAGCGTTGAATGCGACCACGAATACGTTCATTGAACATACGGGTCAAATGTTGAAACAACAAGGGGTAGAGATTCAAAAGGGCGCGATCGAGTCCAATATTTCTGCAGAGTCGCTAAGGAAAGCATTCGCAGATAGTTTTGAAGCCTTACACGCGATTAGTACCTATAAGCAAGATGCTTTGCCGAAAATGCGCGAAACCATTGCCCAATTCCGTGAACTTGCTGAATCCGGTGAACAACAAATTTTACGTCTAGAAAAGGGGAATGCCATTGGGATGTAATTCCTTGTGAGCTGTGGGAAGAGGTAGTTACATAAAAGAAAGTAGATAAACATATTGTGCGTACTTCCAAGTTGCTCTCTTTTTAGATATATTTCAGTTAGAAATATGAATCGATATAAAGGGAGCAGATGCTGTGGAATACCGTGTACTGGGTCGTTCAGGGTTGCGTGTGAGCGAAGTAAGTTTAGGCTGCTGGGCGATTGGCGGACCCTCGTGGCGCGACGGCGAGGCTGTTGGTTGGTCAGGTAATAATGACAACGAGTCACTTGATGGATTGCATCGGGCGTTCGAGTTAGGGATTAATCACTTTGATACAGCGGATGTATACGGTGACGGTCATTCGGAACGCGTTCTAGGACGTTTTATCAAGGAGATTCCGCGCGACAAAGTCGTTCTTGCTTCCAAAGTCGGTTGGTTCCGCGGCACAGCTCCGAACGCGATGCAGCCGCTCCATATTCGTCATCAGTTAGAGCAGACGTTATTGAATTTAGGCACGGATTATGTAGATCTTCACTATTTTCATAACACGAATTTCGGACCGAGCGATCTTTATTTAGAAGAAGCCGCCGATATGATGCGTCAATTGCAAAAAGAAGGTAAAGTGCGAGTTATCGGGCAATCCGGCTATAGCTATGGTGACTTTATGCGAGTATCCCCAGTTACACGTCCTGATGTGCTGCAATTCCATTACAATGCATTCGGGAATCAGTTCGATCAGCCAGATACGAATTTGTTCCAGTGGGCAGATGAACAGAATCTCGGTATCGTATTGTTTGGTCCTCTAGCGCAGGGCCTACTGCTTGATAAGTTCGATCCAGAGAATCCGCCGAAGTTCGGAGAAGGGGATGTTCGGGCTTCCAATTTGTCCTATACGAAGGAACGATTGTTGGAAATCCGTGAGAAGCTCATTCCAATCAAAGAACGATTCGGTATGGACGTGCAAGATTTAGTACGCGTGGCGATTCAATTCGCACTAGCGCAATCTCCGAACGCATGCGTGATTCCAGGGTTCAAGAACGCGAAGCAAGTGGAATCCAACGCACAAGGAGCGGGTAATCCGTTGGATGCCGAGGAAGTTGCCTTTGTTCGCAGCGTAATCCAAGGCTCTTAGATAGTTAATCTATTCGTTGGCCCGCCATTTCTTTGGCGGGCTTTTTCTTTTGGCTGACAAGTAGAGATACTACAAGTCATATTTACATAAAATTCCTCAATACGGGTATAATTCCAATAATACATCTAAGGGGGAGGTCGAGCCATGCATAAGCTGCTGGAGCAAATTCAAAAGGAATTACTTCATACGGATGATTTGATCATTAGACCGTTTGAGCTTCATGGTGCTCAAGCCCAATTGATGTATATTGAAACGTTGTGTGATAAGGAGAAACTAGAAGTAAGCGTTTTTAAACAATGGTTTCAGACAAATTCAAGTGCCTATCCCAACTTAGAAGTAAACCAACTGCTAACAGCGGCAAATAATGACCTCATAAGCACTTCTCTAGATGGGATACATGCATTAATGCAAGGAAAGGGACTAATTGGCTTCGATCATTCGGAAGATCTGTTTGCGTTTAATGCTGAACTTTCGAACGTACGTTCGATACAAGAGCCAGCTAATGAATTATCCATTGTCGGAGAGCGAGCCGGTTTCGTTGAACATTTAACTGTAAATTTGAATTTGATTCGAATTCGTGCCTCTGTGAAAAGTTTCCAAGTAAGCTATCTTTCTGTTGGCAAACAAGGAACTCATAAAGTAGCGATCGTTTGGGTCGATGGCATCGCTGAGGATCAGATCGTTCAAGAAACCATTAGCCGATTATCTGCATTTAAATCATCGTTGGAAGTTCATCCAGGTAAACTCCAAAAGCAACTGACTGCTCAAAAATCGATCTTCCCGCAAGTTTTCGGAACAGAGAGAATCGATATTGCAACCAGCCTTTTATTACAGGGGAGGGTCGCGATACTTTGCGACCAAAGCTCGACATGCTTAATCGTGCCAGCTTCTTTCTATACCTTCCTGAAATCAGCCGATGCGATATTACTGGGGTTTGGAACAGCTTGGCTGCTTCAAAGCTTAAGGGCGGTCGGGTTATTTCTCAGTTTATACATTTGCAGCTTATATATAGCTACAACGACGTTTCATCATGAAATATTGCCGGCAAAGATGACAATTAACATCAAGAGTTCACTGGAGAACGTTCCCTATCCACCGATTATCGAAGCAATTATTATGATCCTCATATTCCAATTGATTGCTGAAGCAACAATTCGATTACCCTCGCAATTGGCTCAAATGGTCGGTGTTACGGGGGGAATTATCATTAGTGAATCGCTTGTCAAAATCGGGTTTGTTTCGAACGTATTCATCGTCATTGTCTCTCTATCAATGATCGGTTCCTTTATGATTCCTACGTATCAGATGCGTGTATCTACGTTAGGCATTCAAGTCTTGCTGCTCATAGGCGCTACAGTCATGGGATTTTACGGCATCATGTTCGTTACGATTGCCATATTAATTCACTTTTTCACATTAGAGCCATTCGGTGTGCCTTATTGCATGCCTGTAAGGAGTAAATCCAAATGACAAAGGGAGCTCTACGCATCGGACCTATTCAGTTGTACTGCATTTTAACGCAGGCGCAGATCGGCTCAGCAGTCATTTCGATCGCTGGTGATATCAATGAGGAATCAGGCGGTAGTGCATGGATTTCCTGTTTGGCCGGTGGCGTGATCAATTGTCTTTTCGTTTATCTGGTCTGTCTGTTGGCATCCAAGGCACCGAATTCCAACGTATTTCACATGCTGATGCAGCGTCTAGGCGGTGTTTTTGGTCGTCTTCTTCTAGCCAGCTTAGCCTGCTTTTACGCAATTATCGCGTATGTGATTTTGTTGAACTGGCTCTACACGACGCATTTATGGGCCTATGAGCGAACCCCGAGAACTGTTCTGTTACTTATTTTTATTTCAGTTTGTATTTATTTAATCCTTAAGCCAGTGACTGTTTATGCGAGATTTGCTGTGCTGACGACATGCTTTGTACCCGTACTTGTCATTTTTACGGCTTATTCGTACAAGGACTGGAGCATGGAGAATTTGTTACCACTCATTGACAGAGGGCCATTGAATATGTTCAAAGGATCAATAATTGTACTATGGGCATTAGCAGGCATAGAATTCATGCTAATTTTGCCCCGCTATGTGAACCATATGGATGCCAAGAAGGTGTTGCGAATAGCGCTGTATAGTAATGGAACAACCATGCTGTTTTATTCATTTAGCGTGTTTTCTTCCACGGCATTGCTCGGCCCCGATATGATTTCCAATATTCGAGAACCCTTGCTGTATCAAATGAAGGCGATTTCGTTCAATATTATTGAAAGAATGGATCTCATCATTATCTCGCTCTGGATCCTCTTTGTTGTAATGTCGTTTTGCTCTTATTTTATTTTGTTCGTTTCGTCCCTTGCAGCGATTTTGAAAAAGAAGGAGGAGACACCGCTTTGGCTTACCATCGGATGCGGCAGCCTATTCTTCATCGCGGGTATTTGGAGCTGGAGTGCAAGTCAGCTAGATCTCCTACATCACTATTTTGACTTCTGGGTTGGCGTTGTGTCTTTTATTTGTATAGCAGGGTTACTCTTGATACTTAAAATGAGAGGCACGAAGGGAGCAGAGCAATCATGAGAAAGCTTCCTTTACCTTTAATGATGCTCCTTCTTTGTTGGTCTCTTTGCGGTTGCTGGGATCAGAGAGAGCTCAAAAATATACGGATGGTGCATACCGCAGGTATCGACTTGCTTGAGGATAATAAGGTTCGGTTATCCGTTTCGATACCTACCGTTAAGACTTCATTTGAATCCCAAGGTACTGTCATTACACCGAAAGTCAGCGAAGTAGGGCGCAGCGTGCAGGAAGCTAATATGAATTTACAAAAAATTGTGTCCCAGCATATGGATTTGAGAGAAACTCGCATCCTACTAGTCAACCGAGCGTTTGCTGAGAAAAATTTATATGAAGGATTGGATTTCTTTTATAGAGAGGCTCAATTTCCTATTAATGTTTATATAGCCGTTACCGAACAGCCCACACAAAAAGTCGTCCAGCTTGATGTGGAGGACCGTTCATTAATTAGCGAATATTTATATGATTTACTCAAAAGTGGTGAGGAGGAGGGGTTACTCCCCAAAGAATCACCATATCTAATTGCTCCGGTCATGTTCGCGAAAGGTATTGACAATGTGTTACCCTATCTAACGCCATCAACAATCCGCAATCGGGCGAAAATTGAGGGTCTAGCGCTTTTCCATAGTGAACGCATGACGGGTCGTTTGGATGAATTGCATACCAGAACGTATGTTTTGCTGAAGAATAAAAAGTCATACGGTACGCTTACGGAGCCAATTGGTCCGAATCACAGTTTTATGACATTTACGTACATCACATCAAAGCATTCGCTTAAACTTAACACAGCAGCACCCATTCAAGCCGATATATATACAACCATGCATTGCGAGTTGATTGATAATCCATCTGGTATTCGATTAGAAGAATCGATCATGAAGGAAATGACACGAGAACTCGAAGCCATACTAACGAAACGTGCAGAAGAAACGATTCATAAGCTCCAAGAAGCTAATTGTGATGCGCTGGGGATTGGGCGCTTTTTGAAAGCGCATCACCCTAAGCTTTGGAGGACGCTAGAATGGAGCAAAGCATATCCTGATATCCGCATTCGTGCGCATATGGATGTTCGAATTGAAAATCATGGGTTGTTGAATTAGACTTGCTTAAAACCTACAAGGGACCGTCCACTATCGAGTGGATGGTCTTTTTCTTTAATATATAGAATGAATACGATTATTTCTCTATATTAAATTCCATATTATGGTATAATGTGATAGATTCATACAAAAGTAAAAAAGAAAGAAAGGTTTTGACCCGTTATGAAGCTTCCCATTATGGATGATCCGAAGAATAAAGAAATAAATCAAAGGCGGAATTTCTCTTTCCGGATTAATGTGTTTTTCTTTGTTACGTTTATACTTTTTTCTGCATTAATCGTTCGATTAGCGATGCTGCAATTCGTGCAATCCAAAAATCTTAAAGCCGAAGAGAATACCAATACGAATCAATCGAACAAAATTGCCCCCATTCGCGGAAATATTTACGATTCAACGAAGTCACCCCTTGCCTATTCCATTCCGGTTCAGACCTTATTTTTCCGTATCGAGCCTTCTCAGCGTAATAAAAATGATGTAATCGAGCTAGCGTATAAATTACAAAAGGTATTTGATAGCTATGGTAAAAAAGATGTGAAGAAGCTTTCCGCTGCTGAAATTGTCTTAGCGATGGACGTTGGATATGACATCACTCAGAAGGAAACGAAAGAACCTAACTATAATGCGGTCCCCCGCAAAATAAAATCGGATTTATCGAAAGAAGAAATCGCATATATTCTGGAACATCGCGACGAATTCAAATGGCTGGAAGTGACCGAAGAAAGTATTCGCACATACGAGTTGGATGATGACGGCAAAACCACGATTGCGACACAGCTTATCGGTTATTTGAATAAATTTTCCACGGAAACTGCACAAACCATGTACAAAGATCATCCTGATAAAAAAGAATATCTTCTCGATGAGAATGTTGGGTTTGACGGTATAGAACGCATGTATCAAGATGATCTCCGCGGCACGAACGGAACACGCATCTATCCTGTAAATGCTGCTATGAAAATCATTGGTAAGGCCACTACCTTGAAGCCTACGAAAGGGCATAATCTATTTTTGACGATCCATAAAGATATTCAAAAGACGACGGAGAAAGTTATTGCAGATCAGATCCAGTATTTGCGTTCCCCATCTCATGCCAATGACCAATTTTTAAGCGCTGGCATGAATGCCTCATCTGGATTTGCAGTTGCCATGGAAGTCGATACGGGGAGGGTGATAACGATGGCCAACTACCCGGATTATGACGCCAATGTATGGACCGGAGGCATATCAACCGACACCTATCAAAATATTCAACCTTTTATACCGAATGGCACCATTAAGACAGCTACATCCAAGTATCCCTCTGCCAAAGAGATGGCCAAGCATCCTTCATCGATCGTATTCATGGGCTCTACAATTAAGCCTTTATCTGTACTCATTGGTTTAAAAGAGAAGTTCTATGGACCCATAGAGACATACAATGACACGGGTACATTCAGTTTTGGAAAAAATGAAACCTCCATATCTAACTCAGGAAAAACGGCCTACGGACCGATTGATGCAGCAGATGCGATTGCGCACTCATCTAATACGTTTATGTCAGCACGTGTCGGGTTACCCTTTTACTCCAAATATGGAGGAGAGAACCCTGCGGTAACTAAGAAGTGGGCAGAGTATTTAGGCAGGTTCGGTATTGGTGTCAAAACAGGGAGCGGGCTTCCCAATGAATATGCGGGATCTAACGACTTTATCGTCAATGCGCGAAATGACAGCTACCAATCTGCCATGGTGTATGCCTCATGGGGGCAAAATGAGAAAACAACAACGCTGCAACTCGCACAATTTGCCGCCACACTGGCCAGTAAGGGAAAACGGATGAAACCCTTGCTTGTGGATGAAATTAGAAGTTATGAAGGGGAACTCATTACCAAATTCGAACCGGAGGTTCTTGAAGATTCATCCGCCTTATTCGATAAGGATGATTGGAACACAATTATTCATGGGATGAAGAGCGGGGCAGAAGGGATTGACGAGCTTCCCTACAACGTAGCAAGGAAGACCGGTACTTCGACGCAGGATGTCGCGGGTGGTAGAGTGGATAATGCGGTTTTCATTGCATTTGCTCCAGTTGAACATCCGAAATTAGCAGTCGCCGTGGTCGTTCCCGAAGGTGGCTTCGGCCGATATGGTGCCTCTCCAATTGCTGCTCGGATTTTTCAAGCCTATGATGAAGCGAATGATGGGATCCTTACCAAATTAGGTGGTGGGAAAAATGCATGGTAAAGGGGAGAGTTGTACTGTACTGTCAAATTTTGTACAATAAGATTGTTACCTGAAACATAAGGTGTTTCGTTTTGCAAATGGATCGTATGTGAACACACACGAATAGGAGATTGGCAAATGATTACTAAACTAGGTCAAGTTATGTTATACGTGAATGATCAAGATGCGTCTTTGAGTTTTTGGACCGAGAAGGCAGGGTTTACCTTAGTTTCTGAGGAAAAAAACGAGCACATGCGTTGGATTGAAATCGCGCCAACGAAAGAAGCACAAACGAGTATTGTTCTCCATAATAAGGATTTCATAGCGAAAATGGAGCCTTCCTTGAATCTTGGTACCCCATCATTATTGTTTTTCTCGGATGACTTGGACAGACTGTATCAAGACTTCAAAAACAAGGGAATCACGGTAGGAGAACTTGTTACGATGCCTACTGGACGAGTGTTCAATTTTGCAGATAATGAAGGCAATTACTTCGCTATTTTGGAAAAGAAATAACGCAATTTAACAATATCGATTTATCCAAGATAAATAAGGTAAATAATAAGACTGCTTACTAACTTGCCTTCTGGCAGGACGGTGGGGAGTCTTTTTCTATTTTCGGACAGAAGTCATTTCGTTGTTAGCTAGTGAAGCGGGTTGCCCTAAGGTTGAGAACGTGATACAATCATCCTGACGAACGTTCGGAAGGGAAGAGGAATGAATGACAGCATCTCGGATCAAAGAAGTCGCCCTCACGCAATTTGCCTTAAACGGTTATGAAGGAGCGTCGCTTGCAGATATCGCAGCTGAAGTAGGCATCAAAAAACAATCCATTTATACACATTTCAAAGGGAAAGATGAACTTTTCCTAGCTCTTTTTGACGATGTACAGAAGAAGGAATTGAATTTTGTTGTTGATTATCTGGATCGCCATAAAGATCTTTCGATAGATAAGCTTTTGTACCGTTTTCTAATCCAGTATAAAGATTGCTATGAGCAGGACGATAATACCAAGTTTTTCTTACGGGTTGCCTTTTTCCCGCCTTCTCATCTCTATGATGAGATTGTTAAACAAGGATACGCGTATTTGGATACGATCGAAGCGATGTTAATTCCTTTATTTGAACAGGCCATTTCAGCAGGAAGTATCAATAAGGATGTCAGCAGTGATACGGCGGCAGTAGCTTTTCTTGCTGTCCTGGATGGGATGTTTGTCGAGTTATTATTCGGAGGATCGGATCGATCACTCAAAAGACTTGAAGCTTCGTGGTTCGTATTTTGGCGAGGCATTCAAGCGTAAATCAGCAAGGGGGAACTGACACATGAATCGCAATTGGGTTTATATTTTTATTGGTGTTATTTTTGAAGTGATGTGGGTTACAGGTCTGAAGCATGCGGATACCACGCTCATGTGGATAGGCACGATCATCGCTATGTATATTTCTTTTCATCTCGTAATTAGCGCATCTACCAAACTTCCTGTAGGTACTGTGTATGCAGTCTTCACAGGCATGGGGACGGCCGGCACGGTATTAGTGGAGATGCTGCTCTTCGGAGAACCTTTCCGCATGCTTAAAGTATTCCTTATTTTATTGCTTCTATCCGGCGTATTTGGACTTAAATTTGTAACCAAAGAGCAAGATCAGAAAGGAGCTGCAGCCTAATGGGGTGGATTTTTCTGACGTTTGCGGGCATGTTCGAAGTTGTTGGTGTCGTGGGTATGAACCAAATTAATAAAGCCAAAACCGTTCGATCCTTTTGTATTTTCATCGTTGGCATCATCATGAGTTTTGGATGTTTAAGTCAAGCGATGAAAACCCTGCCGATGGGTACGTCTTATGCGGTCTGGACGGGGATCGGAACAGTGGGCGGCGCTCTTGTCGGGATGCTGTTCTATGGAGAATCCAGAGACTGGAAACGGATCATGTTCATCGCAATGGTGTTAAGTGCAGCGGTTGGACTGAAATTAATGTCGTGATGTAGATGAACAAGTAAAAGCCAAAAACGAATTCATTCGTAGTTGGCTTTTATTCATTTTAATTCCCATAAATAGTCATAAATAACTTTTTTAAATAGGCGTCTTTGCAGGATCTTCATAAAATTGGGGAAGACTTTAATTATACACGCCTCACTTCTTGTCGAATACCTTATAACTATCATATAATAGTAAATAAATATTTTAATCTAAAGGAATAAACTGATCCAGAAAAGGTGTGTGACAAGGTCGTACCTTGACTTGATGTAGCGTCTAAGCAGGAACGCCTACATCCTTTCTGCAAATCTTAGGGGATAAGGACGGTAAAAATGAGCAACAGAGAAACTAAAACAGATGTCATCTTAATTGGTGCCGGAATCATGAGTGCGACGTTAGGGACAATTCTGAAAGAATTAGTACCGGATTGGGAAATTACTGTGTTTGAGAAGCTCGAAAATGCTGGTGAAGAAAGTTCTAACGAATGGAATAATGCAGGAACAGGGCACGCGGCACTTTGCGAGCTTAATTATACTGTGGAAAAACCTGACGGATCTATAGATATCAGCAATGCGATCAAGATTAATGAACAGTTTCAGCTTTCCATGCAATTCTGGTCTTACCTTGTCAATAACAAGTTGATTGATAACCCACAAGACTTCATCATGCCATTACCGCATATGAGTATGGTGCAAGGGGAACACAATGTTGCTTTTCTAAAGAAACGTTTTGAAGCAATGACTAACAATCCGTTGTTTCAAGGGATGGAATTCTCAGATGATCCTGCCAAATTGATGGAATGGATCCCGCTTATTATTAAAGACCGTCCAATGAATGAATCCATAGCAGCAACGAAAATCGACACCGGCACAGATGTTAACTTTGGCGCTTTAACGCGTATATTGTTTGACCATCTCAAAAGTAAAAATGTCGATATTAAATACAAGCATAGCGTTGATAACATTAAACGTGCTCACGATGGATCGTGGGAATTGAAAATACGCACGGACCGCGGTACAATCGAACGCCATAATGCCAAGTTCGTCTTTATTGGAGGCGGCGGCGGTAGTCTGCATTTACTACAAAAATCCGGTATTCCTGAAGGAAAACACATTGGTGGATTCCCAGTAAGCGGGATTTTCATGGTGTGTAATAATCCGGATGTGGTCGCACAGCATCATGCAAAAGTATACGGTAAAGCGAAGGTTGGAGCTCCGCCAATGTCCGTACCGCATCTTGACACTCGATTTATCGATAACAAAAAATCGTTGTTGTTTGGACCATTTGCAGGTTTCTCACCTAAGTTTCTCAAAACGGGTTCCATGTTCGACTTGGTCACTTCGGTTAAACCGAATAACCTCGTAACGATGTTATCGGCTGGTGCCAAAAATATGTCATTAACGAAATATTTGGTCGAGCAAGTGATGTTGTCCAAAGAAAAACGTATGGAAGAGTTACGTGAGTTTATTCCGAGCGCAAAAACAGAAGATTGGGATCTTGTCGTAGCTGGACAACGTGTACAAGTTATCAAGGATACGGAAGCTGGCGGCAAAGGTACACTTCAATTCGGTACAGAAGTTATCAGTTCCGCAGATGGCTCCATTGCAGCCTTACTCGGTGCGTCGCCGGGTGCATCAACCGCTGTTCATGTCATGCTAGAAGTGATTAAGAAATGCTTCCCGCAGCACATGAAAGAGTGGGAACCGAAAATTAAAGAGATGATCCCGTCTGTTGGCAAATCACTCATGAATAATCCAGATTTGCTGGAAGAAATCCACACTTCAACGGCCGAGACACTTGGCCTCAATGGAAAAGAGTTAGTTTCTAGTAACTAGCTCAATCAATAGTACATCTTGAATCAAGTCCGCTTTTATCAGGTGGGCTTTTTTCTTTATGAGATGACAGGCATGGCTGGCAGCTTCAATATGGTGCGTGAGCGGAAGATTTGCAACACGTATAACCTATGTGTGAAAATGAAGAGCAAGGTAAGTCAAATAGATCGTGTGATCTGATGGAGGTACATACATGAAGAAGCTGCGCTGTGCGATTTTAGATGACTATCAGCAAGTGGCATTAAACATTGCGGATTGGTCTCAGATAAGTGACAAGGTGGAAGTCAAAAGTATTGAACGGCATATCGATCAACCGGAAGAATTGATCGAACAAATCGCCGATTGTGACATTGTCGTGATCATGCGCGAAAGAACCCCTTTCCGCGAATCGCTTCTCGCTCAACTGCCTCAACTGAAGCTATTAATTACGACAGGGATGCGCAATCCGTCCATTGACACGGCCGCAGCAGCATCGCGAGGCATAACCGTATGTGGAACGGGAGGCGCAGGTAATGCAACGGCAGAACTCACGTGGTCGTTAATTTTGGGGCTTGCTCGTAACATCGTACAGGAGCACAACGCGATACGTAATGGACAGTGGCAAAGCACGCTTGGCACCGATTTATATGGGAAGACACTTGGCGTGCTAGGACTTGGCAAATTGGGAAGTAAAATTGCCAAATTTGGTCAAGCGTTCGGCATGGATGTCATCGCATGGAGCGAGAATTTAACCAAAGAACGGGCTGACGAAATTGGTGTGCGATTAGCCGATTCGAAAGAGGAGCTACTTGAAAGAAGCGATTTTGTGTCCATTCATCTTGTCTTGAGCGACAGGACGAGAGGCTTGATCGGTGCCGAAGAACTCAAAAGAATGCGCGCTTCAGCGTATCTAATCAATACGTCTCGGGCTCCGATTGTGAATCAGACAGCGCTTGCGGAGGCTTTGCAGAACGGCTGGATCGCTGGCGCCGCGGTAGATGTTTTCGAGCAGGAACCGCTGCCGAAAGACGATATCTACCGAACACTTCCAAATCTTCTCACGACGCCGCATATCGGATATGTATCGAGAGCGAACTATGAAGCTTTTTATCGAGATGCGATTGAAGATATTGAAGCTTTTCTCTCCGGATCGCCGGTACGAACTTTGTCTTAATGGATAGGTAGGAGTTAGAGTTAGGTCTAAGTTGCAAAGTTTTTATTTAACCCTAATAAGCCAGGCATGGTGGTGTAGAAGCCACTTGTCTGGTTTTTTTTCATGCTGAAAATCCGGTTTGACTTGGAGCAATCTCGAAGTGGTACATTATGTAGAGCACCTGCTGGAGAATTTGGTGACACCAGAAATTTAAAGGAGAGTTATCTTGGAACAACAACCACATTTAGCAGTAATAACGGGAGGAAGTCGAGGGTTGGGACGAAATGCAGCTCTTGCTCTAGCCCATAAAGGAAACGACGTTATCATCACTTATCATAGTCAGCAAGCACAGGCCGAATCACTCGTACTAGAGGTAGAGGCATTGGGACGGAAAGCGGTCGCTATTCAGTTAGATGCCGGTCGTACGGCTTCATTCGATGGATTCAAGGACGAGCTTCTGAACGTAATTCAGCAAAACTGGCAGCGAGAAGACTTCGATTATCTAATTAATAATGCGGGTTTCGGTCTTTATGCTTCCATTGCCGATACGACGGAAGAACAGTTTGACGATCTGATGAATGTACATGTGAAAGGCGTGTTCTTCTTAACGCAGAAGTTGATGCCTCATTTGGCGGATCATGGCGCGATTATTAATGTCTCTACTGGACTGACGCGCTTCACGATCGCCGGAAGTGCTGCGTATGCCGCGATGAAAGGCGCCGTTGAAGTGCTGACCAAATACATGGCGAAGGAACTCGGCGCTAGAGGGATTCGCGTCAACACGATCGCCCCAGGAGCCATTGCGACAGATTTCGGCGGTGGACGACTTAGAAACAGCGAAGAGATGCAAGGCTTCATCGCGGGACAAACCGCGTTGGGTAGAACTGGGGAAGCTGATGATATCGGATGCGTCATCGCGGCACTCTGCTCACCTGAGACAGGTTGGGTGAATGCGCAGCGAATTGAGGCTTCGGGTGGTATGTTTTTGTGAAAGTTGAAAAGAAACAACGCGTGCTGATCATCTTCCAGCACGCGTTGTTTTTATTTTTCATTTACTCGAACTATTTTTAAGACAATTAATTCTGAATTTTCTTCAAGTTCAGCATCCAACATGAGTTGTGCTTTATTTTTCAGTTATGGCGTTTCAAAAACTATTTTGGTTTGGTTTCAATCTCTTCAGATTACGTTGCTCATCCAATAGGCGTACCATATATGTTCGGACGTGCTCCAACTGAGGCGTAGCATAGGCAGGGTGCGCGAGATTAATCGTTTCCAACGGATCATCGGTTATGTTGTACAATTCGAATTCCTCTGGAACAGGGATGGTTTTGCAGGTAACCTGACAAGGGGGAGAAGTTGTTTGATTTGGAGCAGCGCATATATCCCCAAAAAGCTGAAGCGTGACATCCCGTACACCCGGTACGCTCCAGAATTGATCGTTGTCAAAGTAACGTGTAAATTTCCATTGCTGATTAGGAAAGCCTGGCTGTCCGGGTATATCAGTGATAATCGTCTCTATGTGGTTGGGCTGGACGACAGAGGCGTAAGGTTTGCCTAAGGGGTTGAATTGATGCTGGCCACGTGTTATTTCGTCATCCGTCATGAAATAAACCGGTTCTCTGGGGAAGATGGCGTCCCCATGCTCTCTGTTGCCGAGTAAGAATGGCGATAGATCACGGCCAACGAAGGGGCGGACTTCGCTAAAGCTTCGTTGTAACCGGTTTTGAGTCTCAGCAATATCTGTACCTGCGAGTCCTAGCATTGTAGGAACTAGATCAACATGTGAGGTAAGCTCTGTAAAGTTTACCTTTTTCGGGAAGAGGGTCTTGCTGTGAATAAGGAATGGCACGTGCAGAACTTCTTCGTAGGCGCAGTACATTTTCTGGTGCAGGTTGCCGTGAGCGCCAAGTAAATCGCCGTGATCTGATGTGAAAATAACAATGGTCTCGTCACTAAACGATGAACGATCCAGTGCTTCTAAAACCTTCATGATTTGCGCATCGACATTTTTTTGCAATTGATAATAAAGCTTTCGATAAAACACCGCATTCACGATAGGCTGGATGGCGATTGGATAGGTATCCCGGTAGCTGGCCTGGCATCGCGGCTTAGTATGCAGCAATTCGCCGATCGTTGGAGGTGGCGGGACGTCCGGCATGGGATCGACTTCAAAATGAAACATGTTCGGTAAATTGGCGGTCAGTGTACCATATAGGGTGATATCATGCGGATTAACAAATGAGGCGACGACGAGCCATGGCTTTGCTTCAGAGTCGGCACTTTTCTGATGATCCAACGCTTCGATCAGTTGAACAGCCTCGGCACTATATACAATGTCTCTGCCGCTTAAACCTGTAGCTGCAGATGAAGCAGAATTACGTGGATTACGGCCATGCGGTTCGGGACCGATCCAAGAGGAAAAGCCGAAGGCATCTAGAGGGTCAGCAGACAAGTAAAGCTGTTCACGTTGTGGATTTGGTATCCCCGTATTAGGATCATAGCTAGGCATATCATCATGCGTTCCTGGCACCAGGATGTCTTCATATGAAATATGCCATTTCCCTTTGTAATAGGTTTGATATCCAGCTTCGCGAAAGTAATTGCCCATTGTTGGCACTGTATTCGGCGGTAACCAGAACATATCAGAATCGAAAGCATTCTTTGCAATGCCGTTCGTTTGTGAGACACCATGGAGTGACGGGTATTGACCGGTAAACATCGTAGCCCGGCTTGGGCAGCAAGCAGCACTTCCGATATAGTGACGGTGAAGTTCGACGCTATTCGCACGTAATTTCTCGTGGGCGGGAAGATTGGCGAGCCGCCAAGTGCTAATCTCAGGGCTTTCATACTTGGGAGGATAGCGCTCTTCATCAACAACGATGAGTAGAAAGTTCGGTTTATTTAACATGAATACACCCCCGAATAACTATTTTAAACCTAGATGTATGCGGGGAAGGTCATCGCCATGCTGATTATCATTGTTGTGTTGGGTTTAATCTCCATGGTGACATGTACTTGCAGACAGCATAGAACCTCCTATATAATTTAAAAGGGTAAGGGAGGCGGTAAATATGGCAAATCAATTTGCCGGAATAAGAAGCGACTCATGCAGAGCCTTTCATTAGGGCGATCTTTGCATGGGGTGATTCGTGAGTAGTAATCGCCCGAGAAAATGTAATCGTTTCTAAGCATGAGGCTTTGCAGCTTATTTTATTTTGAAATTAAAATAAGGGGCTGTAAGCTATGAATCAACCATTCATTAGAAACCACCATTACAACGAAATTAAGAAACAAATCGGTCAGTTACAAAATACGTGTAACTCCGTTTCCGATTCGAAAGTCGTCAAAGCAGTTCGCAACGATACAGAGGTCAAGCTAAACGAATTAATTTCGGATGCAACTGATGATCAAAAGCAATTGCTGAGTAATCTGGAACAGTTGCAAACGTCAGCAGATTTTCAGCGTTATATGCATGCCTTAGAGCCTTATTTAGCAGAGGAATATGCACAGGTGTCGGACAATCAGTTGAAGAAATTATTTCCTAAGCATAAGAAATTGAAATTACCCGATCTTACGGGCAGCACGTATAGATTCGCGACATATCTGGGATGGACCGATCAGGCAGCGAATAAAATGTTCATTGTTTATGATCTCAAAGGTAAGCTCATTGGTATCGAAGGAAGGTATACGCCGACGAATAAGAAAGGTGTATGCTTCGTATGTAATCGACATGCGGAGGTTGCATTATTCATGGCAACGACCAAGTGGAAACCAGCAGGGGCATCGCCAGATTATTACAGAGCTATTGGTAATTATTTGTGCGTTAACAGTGAGGTTTGCAACAAGAATATCACAGATGTCGACACATTGGAGAAATTCATTCATGGCGTGTTAGTCGGTCCATAATTAGGCCGCTAAGCCTGATCATAAAGAGTTTTTGTCTAAAAATAACGAATATGTAATATCATGATGAAACGGCAGCCGATACGGGCTGCCGTTTTTATTATTCAAATTCAGGCTAAGACTTTAAAACAGGCTTACATTAGCTGTCATTTGTCCATGCATTTCAAGTGCCGTTGCAATACAATAGACCAACTGATAATAGAAGGGAGCGAATGGAATGGGTTATGCTGCGGAAGGTTGTTATGGTGGTGGAGTTTCAAGTACGGCAGTTATCTTAGTTCTCTTCATTCTTTTAGTCATTATTACCAGCGCTTTTGTATGGTAATGAATTGACAAATCATGATGATATTACATGAAAGGAGTGATTGTCTATTATGGGATATGAAGCAGGTGTAGGTTCTAGCGCAGCGGCGATACTGGTTCTCTTTATTTTATTGGTCATTATTACAATGACTTTTGCTATATAATTCGTAGAATTAGATTATCTTTTTAAATTAAATCCACAGCTTATGGCTGTGGATTTATTAATGAAGAAGTGTGATGAGAGGAAGTGTGAGTGACATGAAGCAAATGAAGTACAAATCGACAAGCCGATCGAAACGTGTGAAAATTGCACAAACAACAGCTCAAATTAAAGATGTTATGGATAAAGTACCGGTTCTTATAGGTTTAAAGGATGGCAGTGTCTACTATGGCTTTATTCGGGATCTCCAAGGTCAAGATATTCTGTTTGAAGGAGTGAAAGGAAATAAACCTCCCCGCAGAAGTTCATCCAAGGGCAAAGCAAACATTTCAAGTTTGGGTGGGCTAGGTGGGCTAGCTGGCTTATTCGGCAACTCGGGTTCGGGTGGCTCTGGTGGTTTAGGAGGTTTGGGAGGACTACTGGGTGGTTTAGGAGGAAGCGGCGGTGGAGGCTTATTCGGGAATTTGGGTGGTTTTATGAAAATAGGTATGGGAATGCTTAAATTCATTATGCCTCTGATGAGCGGCTTTGGCATATGACAATACAGGACTAGAACAAGTCGGCGTACATCGCGGGCTTTTTTTTCATTTATGTTTATATATATAGCAGCTTGGTTAAATTTTCAGAGTAGAGTGATATAATACATAGGAAGCGAATGGAGGTTTTCTCATGTTAAAATCGTATCGGTTGAACAAAGATGAAAAGATTAAGCTGGACAACTTTGATCCCAGCGACACAGGCGACTTCAAGAACAAGGAAGAGATCCATGATGAGTTTGAAAAAATGGAGCGGAAGCTTAGCGAGATACAGGACAAGCTTTTCGCTGCCAAAACAAACGGTGTGCTCATCCTTTTCCAAGGAATGGACTGCAGCGGCAAGGATGGCGTCATCAAGAAGGTGCTTTCCAACTTGAATCCACAAGGCTTTCGAGCGGAGAGCTTCAAGAAGCCAACACTAGAGGAGTCTTCTCACGATTTCTTGTGGCGGTCTCATAAGCTTATTCCAGCTAAAGGATTCATCACTGCCTTCAACAGGTCTTATTACGAGGACGTATTGATTACCCGCGTTCATGGCATGATTCAGGAGGAGGAAGCAGAGGCTCGACTGAATCATATCCGACATTTCGAGAAAATGCTTTCGGACAGCGGAGTTCTACTAATCAAAATCTATTTGCATATTTCACCTGAATTTCAGCTTGAGAAAATCCGTGAAAGATTAGAAAACCCTGAAAAGCTCTGGAAATTTGATCCAAGTGATCTTGAGGAACGCCGCTATTGGGACCAATACGTGGATGCTTATGAAGATGTCTTCAAGCACACAGCAACCAAAATTTGCCCTTGGTATATCGTACCGGCCAACGAGCGATGGTTCCGCGATTATTTAGTGCTTCGGATTATTCTTCATGCGATAGAGAAGCTGGACCTAGATTACCCGAAAGTGGATTTAGAAGTGGAAACGCTGTTGAAACAGCTTCACGAGGGAAGTAAAAAAAGCCCGTTGTAATCCAACGGGCCGTATTCGAACGGCAACTGGTTCAGGCCATATATGGCCTAGGAAATTAGTCTGCCTTTATGGAGAGACTTCATATCTTTATTGGAGTTGGAAATGATAGGGAGCATTTTCAAGCTGCTAATCATGGGAGAAAGGCATTGATGGCAAGTTGGAACGTACTCGAATGAGAAATTGTCCCGAATCCACCCTTTACACGATTCATTCTTACATGCCCAGACTTTCGTGTTTTCCTGAATGAGATCCTCAACCGATTTTCTGCGAAAATACATCGTTAACGCCTCCTCTAATAAAAAAACTGCCCTTAACACTTGTTAAGGACAGTTCACTGTGTGAATTACAGTTTTACAACATTTTCGGCTTGTGGACCGCGGTTACCTTGAGCTACATTAAATTCAACGCGTTGACCTTCGTCCAACGATTTGAAGCCATCTCCTTGAATCGCGGAGAAATGAACAAATACGTCATTTCCGCCTTCCATTTCAATAAATCCAAAACCTTTCTCTGCGTTAAACCATTTCACTGTTCCTGTTTCCATAATATAAATACCTCCAAATTATTATTTAACATGCTTTTTTAAACAAAAAAAATCACACATTAAAAAAGGTACCATTGCACAAATGATCACTTTTTTAATATGTGAGTTTATGTCAAAGCTGTTTATGCGAGAATCATAGCACACAAAACCGTGATAAGCAAATTAGTTTTGTTTTTCCTTAGAGGGTATGACAACTGTCATACCCTCTATATGATGTTTATGACTGCAACGAAATGAAGGGGTTATCTATAATGGGGATAGGATACAGCAACTAGCGAATTGGCTAATGAGTCCTGCGTATCATATCGAGGAGGAACTTATACAATGACACAATCCACACTAACCCATTTAAAAAAACAGGTTGCCCCTTATGAAAAATCAAATACGAGAGCAAGCATCAAACAGCTAATCAACACATTAGGACCTTTAATTGTCCTTTGGTTTGCCGCTTATCTAAGCCTGTCGGTATCCTATTGGCTTACATTACCGATTACCATTCTTGCATCCGGTTTCGTTATACGGACGTTTATCATATTCCATGATTGTTGTCATCAGTCTTTCTTCAAAAACCGAAAAGCTAACGATATTTTAGGTACAATAACAGGTATCCTTACACTTTTCCCTTATCAGCAATGGAAAAATAGTCATTCTATCCATCATGCAACGAGCAGTAACCTGGAGAAACGCGGAACTGGTGATATGTGGGTGCTAACGGTCGATGAGTATGCGACATCTTCCTTTTGGGTCCGAGCAGCGTATCGGTTCTATCGGAATCCATTTGTCATGTTTGGACTAGGTCCCATCGCTTTGTTTCTAATTACCAACCGATTTAACACAAAGGGTGCCAAACGCAAAGAAAGAATGAGTACTTACTTGACGAATGTTTCTATCCTTGCTGTATATGGATTACTGATCTGGGCAATTGGTTGGCAGTCGTTCGTTCTGATCCAAGCTCCGCTTATGTTTGCAGCTGGCTTAATGGGAATTTGGTTATTTTATGTGCAGCATCAGTTTGAAGATTCTTATTTTGAGAATGAGGATGAGTGGAGTTATGTGAAAGCTGCGGTAGATGGAAGTTCTTACTACAAGCTTCCTAAGTTATTGCAATGGATAACAGGGAATATCGGATTTCACCATGTACATCATTTGAGTCCAAAGGTGCCAAATTATAATTTAGAGAAAGCGCATAATGCAACTCCGCCGCTTCAAAAAGCAACAACGATTACTCTCAGCACGAGTTTGAAATCACTACGTTTCCGTCTATGGGATGAGCGTAATAAAACGTTTGTTGGTTATACAAATAAAAAAGTGTTGTCTAAGGATGCTGAACAAGACCCCGTGACGAACAAAATAAAATCGCGTAAAACGAGCTTACTAGGGCAATAAATACTTCGTTTCAAGTTTATGCTAAAATAGAAGTAAATCTATGTTAAAGAAATCGAGGCCAAACGGACTATGCAAAAGTGGTATCAAATTTTTCACAAAAACACCGGTCTTAGTCCGTATGTATGGGTTGTCTTTTACATTCTTCCTTTTTATTTCATTTATCGTTCTACCGATATGTACCATATTGTCATTGGCACATTCATGATTATCGTATTTTTTAGCTGCTACGTGCTTTCCTTCGTATCTAAAGGTTGGATCGTGTATTTTTGGTCAAGCGTTCAAATTATCATTTCGATCGTTATGGCCTTAGTTTTCAGCTATGTTTATTTCTCACTGTTTCTGGCCTTTTTTATTGGTACGATGAAAAGTAAAGCTGGGTTTATCACGTTGTACTGCGTACATTTAGTGACCACGATTGTAGCGATTAACTATGGATTGGTCACGCAGAATCCGGTGTTTTTCACACAGCTGCCTTTTATCATAATTAGCGTTATAGGTGTTATTCTGCTTCCCGTCACCACGTACAACCGAAACCGGAGTGAGAAGTTGCAGGTACAGCTAGAGGATGCCAATAAGCGGATCTCGGAGCTGGTCAAGCTGGAGGAACGCCAAAGAATCGCCCGCGACTTACACGATACGTTGGGTCAGAAATTGTCGTTAATTGGGTTAAAGAGTGATTTAGCTGGGAAATTAATGAGCAAAAATCCGACACAAGCACTCATTGAAATTAATGATGTGCGACAGACGGCTAGAAGCGCATTAAAGGAAGTTCGCGAAATCGTGACTCAAATGCGCGGTGCGAGACTAGTCGATGAAATGTTTCGTATCAAACAGATTTTGAAGGCTGCAGAGATCGAACTCATCGTAGAAGGCGATCCTAAGCTGACGAATACGTCTCTGATCAATGAGCATGTGTTGAGTATGTGTTTGAAGGAATCGGTTACGAATATTATTAAGCACAGCAGTGCTACGACTTGTACCATATCCATCGAACCTTCACCAAGTGATCTTGTTATCAAGGTTGGAGACAATGGGATCGGGATGACGAAGGAGTGCCTTGTTTTACTCGGAAATGGATTGCGGGGCATGAAAGAACGGCTGGAGTTCATTAACGGATGTATGGAAATCGTTTCAGATCAGGGAACATTGATCGTTATCAAAGTGCCGAATGCGATCGTACCATCAGAAAGGGAGGCGAGGATATGATTCGAATTGTGATTGCCGAGGACCAACGGATGCTTCTTGGCGCCCTTGCTTCCTTGCTGGATTTGGAAGAAGATATGCAAGTCGTTGGCAAAGCAAGTAATGGCGAGGATGCTGTGAAGTTGGTTAAGCTGCACAAACCAGATATTTGTATCATGGACATCGAGATGCCGATCATGAACGGGTTAGATGCTGCGGAAGAACTGAAGGGATTAGGTTGTAAGATCATTATACTGACCACTTTTGCCAGATACGGATATTTTGAACGAGCGGTGAAAGCGGGAGCCAATGGTTATTTGTTGAAAGACAGCCCAAGCGAGGAATTGGCTACGTCCATTCGGAGTGTTATGGCTGGCCGCCGAATCTACGCCACAGAACTAGTAGATGAAGCGTATAACGAAGAAAGTCCTTTAACCGAGAGGGAAAAGGAAGTACTCATTCTGATTGCTGACGGTAAGAATACGAAGGAAATCGCGGATCACATGTATATAACACGAGGTACCGTGCGTAATTATGTATCAGTTATCCTCGATAAACTCAATGTCAGTAACCGAATTGAGGCTATTATGCGTTTCAAAGAGAAGGGCTGGTTCAAATGACTGAACCTAGATCAGCTAGTCAGGAAACATAGCGTGGAAATTGTTAAAATCATGAAAAAACGTCACCTCTAAGGCAATGTCATTAAGTTAAGGTTTATCTTAATGACATTGACCTCTGAGGTGGCGTTTTTCTTTTCAGTATCGAAAGCTAACATGGGGGACATTCTAATAATCTGATTTTAAATAAGAATATCCCGTCTTAAAAGTCAAATGTACCTAGGAGATGAAATGAAAATCATTGCCATTTTAAGTATTTGTTTTGTTTTGTTGCAGCCTGCGGCTCACGCTGCCCCTAAGAAAGACCGAGCCTATTATGAGGGACGCGGAGATGTCGTTTGGGAAATACCAACCAGCGAAAAAAAGATAGCTCTAACGTTTGACGATGGTCCGGATCCAGCGGATACGCCTCTTATTTTGGATTTACTGAAGCAATATAATGCGAAAGCAACCTTTTTCGTCATAGGCAACAAAGTTGAAAAATACCCAGACATCGCACGAAGAGAAGTGCTGGAAGGTCACGAAATTGCCAATCATACATATAGCCACAAGTATTTCAGGAAAAATATACCTAGCGAAACCATTCAAAAAGAAATCCTTGATGCTGAAAATGCCATTATTCAAGCGACCTCAGTAAAGCCAAGGTTATTCCGTCCTCCAGGTGGATTTTATAATGAGAACGTCATCCATGTTTCAAAAAACGCAGGCAATTTGGTTATCATGTGGTCATGGCATCAGGATACAGAGGATTGGCAAACGCCAGGTATATACAAAATTGTGAATAAGGTTTCGAAAAATACCAGAAACGGTGATATCATTTTATTTCATGATTATGTGGAGGGGAAAACCCAAACCATTGCAGCTTTGAAGCAAATCCTTCCACTATTAAAAGAAAGAGGATACGAATTCGTTACGGTTTCAGAATTGCTAACCTATCGCAACTCGACAAGCGTTGACAATACGAATCCAATTAAATAAGTTAGGCTTGTAATTGCACGACTTTCTGGCGTCGTCGACTCATTAATACCAAGGACAAGGCAAGTAACGTGAGAATAATACCAAGCATGCGGAATCCTATAAAGCTGAAATGACCTCCCATTACGATGCTTATCAATAGTGACGATAGGATGGTTCCAAGATATCTGGACGTATTAAATAAACCTGATGCAACGCCGATTATTTCTTTGGGGCAACTTTGGAATAAGGCGGCTTGCATTCCTACATTGTTCAACCCATTGCTGATTCCGAATGCAGCCAAAGCCAAGCACACGCTGATAACCGGTGAAGTTTGATTTAGCGTCACCAGCCACACCGAGCCGCCTGTCATCAGAATAGCGGACATCAGAAGTGCCGGCCTAGGCCCTGATTTATCAATCCATCGACCTGCTATGGGGGAAGTAACTAGTGAGCACAAACCTAAACTCAACATGAGCAATCCTGTTTGGAACTCACTGACATGACGCACCACTTGCAAGTAGGATGGAATTCCGAAAAAGAGAGAGTAATAAAGGATGTTAACGAGCATGAATTCGACGTTAACCCGCGTCATTGCAGGATATTTGGCGAATGCGCGTAACGGGATAAAAGGTGACTTGATTTGTAATTCATGTCGTACGAATGCTCCTAAGGCAACGATGCCCGTCAGACTAATAATGACATTTTGTAGGGTAAGATGCCCCGATGATTTTGCAGAAAGTAATCCAACGAGCAGCGCTACGAGACCTACAGTAAATAATAGGATCCCAACTGCATCAATTAGTTCCATGCATGTTCGAAAAGACATGTTTCGTGTATGGGATGCTTGCGGTTCGTCCTTAGGGATCGTCCTCCACGCGAGTAGAAAGCTAGCCAACATAACCGGAATATTGACGAAAAAGATAGCGGGCCAATGCCACCAATGTATGAGCATCCCGCCAATAAAGGGACCAATTGCGGCAGCTCCCGAGAGAAATATGGACAAAACGGACAATGCTGTTGCCTGTTTCTCTGTAATATGAATTCGAATAATGGCCATTCCAACCCCAACCATCATGCTTGTTCCAATGGATTGCACAATTCGGAACACAATTAGCCAACTAAAGTTTGGTGAGAATGGCGCTAATAGGGACGCTAGGAAAGCAACAATGATCCCGCTAAGAAATATTTTTCTGCGACCGAATAAATCACTGGCCTTTCCCATGACGGGTTGAGCGATACTGCTTGCAATATAGAATGAAAATATAATCCAGGATACACTTGTTAGATCAAGATGAAACACATTTTGCAGACTTGGCATAGCAACAGATATCATCGAAGAATTTAATGGGTTCAATAGAATCCCTAGACCAACTGCAATCATCAACCACCAGCTACGAGCACTCATTATAGGTCCCCCTAAATCGTTATAATGTTATCGTAAATGAAATCACTTATTCATTCCAACGCATTTCATGTTATAATCTTATTGATTTGAAGGAATGAATGGGGGCGCGGAATGGAACTTCTTCAGCTGCACTATTTTCTAGCGGTAGCTCGTGTGGAACATGTCACTGAGGCTGCGCGCAGTCTGCATGTTACGCAATCGTCACTAAGTAAGACCATTCAGCGATTGGAGGATGATCTTGGTGTTCCCCTATTCGATCGAATAGGGAGGAAGCTGCGACTGAATGAGTTCGGCGTGCGGTTCCTTCACCGTGCAGAAAGGGCATTGTTCGAACTGGACCAGGGAAAACAGGAGCTTCGCGATATGTCGAGTCCAGATCAGGGCACGCTTGAATTGGCAGTGACCGCAGCTAGTACGTTGCCCAATATTCTTCGCGCGTTTAGGAAAAAGCGGCCTCATATTCAATTTCATGTTCAAATGTTGACCACGCAAGAAATGGTGACGCTTCTTCATCGAGGTGAGGTTGATTTCTGCTTATCGTCACCTCCTATTGAGAGCGATGACATCGCATGTCAAATTGTTTATAGGGATCCCATCCTTATCGCTGTTCCGAAGGGGCATCGGTTGGCAGCTCAAAGCCATGTATCATTGATACAACTAAAGGATGAATGGTTCGTTGGTGTAAAAAGAGGTTACGGTACGCGCGATTTAACGGATTCGATATGCAAAGCCGTGGGATTTGAACCGCAATATGTGTATGAGGGAGATGAACCCGCAAGGCTTAGCGCCCTTGTGGAAGCCGAAATTGGCATAGCTTTCATGCCTAGCACGGCAAAGAATATGCGAGAAGATATCTCATATCTCCAAGTAGATGGTCATGAATTGGTTCGTGAAATAGCCTTATTATGGCACAAGAGTCGATATATGTCGCAGGTTGCGCTGGAGTTCCGTGAGGTAGTTGTCGCCTATTTTGAAGCGATGCACGAAGAAACAACGTAAGGAAAAGAAATTCAGGTTCATATTGAAATGCCGTCCTTGAAGGGGCGGCTTTTTGCGTATACGTTTCAATTCCATGGCGAATGTGAGGGTCCAAGGTGACTGCAAAAGCGTTCCCAATTGTTCACATCACGCGAAATGGGTTTCTATGTATTTTAAGAAAAGTAAAAATTTGGGGGTATGTTCTTTAATCTGTTGAGTAGTTATGTATGCGCTTACCTCCTATAATAATCTACGTAGGGAGGAGGTGACAGTCAGAACTACACGTCATATAACACGGGATACATAGTGCTTAATCTAAGAGAACATTCAAGTCGTACGTAGGTAATTAGTGACAATTTGAAAAATTTGAGGAGGTAAACTATGTTTAAACGGAATAAGAAATTCTTGACTTTGATTATGGCTGCTTCGATTAGTTGTACGAGCTTGTTTGCAGTAACTGCCAATGCGGCGACGGACTACTGGCAGAATTGGACAGATGGCGGCGGGACTGTTAATGCTACGAATGGATCTGGCGGCAACTATAGTGTTTCTTGGTCGAATAGCGGTAATTTCGTTGTTGGTAAAGGCTGGAATACCGGTTCACCATCGAGGACGATTAACTATAATGCCGGCGTTTGGTCGCCATCGGGTAATGGCTATTTGTCTCTGTATGGATGGACGAGAAACTCACTTATCGAATACTACGTCGTTGATAGTTGGGGGACCTATCGACCTACTGGCACATATAAAGGTACCGTGACCAGTGACGGAGGGACATATGACATTTATACGGCTACACGAACCAATGCACCTTCTATAGACGGCACTGCAACATTCACTCAGTTCTGGAGTGTTCGACAGTCGAAGAGAGCAACTGGCAGCAATGTCGCTATTACGTTTAGCAACCACGTTAACGCATGGAAGAACTTAGGCATGAACTTAGGAAGTAGTTGGACTTATCAAATATTAGCGACTGAGGGATATCAAAGCAGTGGAAGCTCTAATGTAACTGTGTGGTAATAGGTCGCTGAATGATTACAATTACTAAAGCTAGCCGGTCTAACAGCCGGCAGCTTTATGTATTTCAACCTACAAGGAGATACCTCAATGAGAATACGAATACTTTTCCTATCAGTAGTCATGATGGTTGTTATCGGTGCTTGTTCGCAAGAAAAGCCTGTAATGAAGAAGGATAACTTTGTATTCGTCAAAGGCGGGAAAATGATGAATACAAAATCCAACTACTATGGAAAAAGTGTAACCATATCGAACTTCTATATCGGTCAATATGAGGTCACTCAAAAAGAGTGGCTGGATGTAATGGGGAGTAATCCCTCTCAGTTCCAAGGAGCGAATTTGCCAGTAGAAATGGTAAGTTGGTATGACGTGATTGAGTTTTGCAATAATAGAAGTATAAAAGACGGCTTGAAACCATACTACAACCTAGATAAAACCAAAAAAGATCCGAATAATCAAAATGCTAACGATCCACTTAAATGGACAGTAACGATCAATGAAGGTGCGAATGGTTATCGATTGCCGACAGAAGCAGAATGGGAATATGCTGCATCGGGTGGTCAGACCAGCAAGAATTACACATACAGCGGCAGCGATAATGCTGATGAAGTAGCTTGGTATTGGAGAAATGCCGGCGATACCTACCTATCAGGCGATTGGAACTGGCCAAGCATAGAAAACAACAAGAATAAAACCAAAACGATCGGGATCAAAAAACCTAATGAGTTAGGTCTTTACGATTTGTCTGGTAATGTTAGGGAATGGTGTTGGAACTGGTTTGGAGAGTTGGATAGTCCTAGTGGTTCCTACCGAGTCGTGAAGGGTGGCGGTTGGATTGGTGACATTAGCAATGATGCGTTATCCTTTCGGGGCAAGTTTGATGCGAATGGGATTGGCCCAGATCAAGGTTTTCGCTTGATTCGAAACGAGTGAACAGAGAAATCAAGTATCAAATTAAAAGGTGTACTGCCATTATAAAAGTTGATACGTACATAGTTTTTTCTAAAAGCCCGTGGCCTTCACGAGCTTTTTTATTGTGAGAATACATAATTAAAATAACATCGGGATTTCCAGTTGACATGACACCAAAAGGTGACATATAATAAATGAGACACTAAATGGTGTCACATCAAACTTCTCACTCATGACTGCTACGTCGGAAGTACCGCCCCCATGAGAGAGTGTGAATTTACGGCTGTCCCTTGGTAATAATAGGTAGGAGAGGGTGTTGTGATCGAAAATAACCATTTGCGAGATGTGTATGACGCGATTGCAGATCCAAATAGGCGACGAATGATTCGTTTGTTAGCTGAGGCTGAAGAGATTCCGCTGCATGAGTTAACCGAACAGTTTCAAATG
Organism: Paenibacillus pectinilyticus; assembly: GCF_001700435.1. Lineage (GTDB taxonomy): Bacteria > Bacillota > Bacilli > Paenibacillales > NBRC-103111 > Paenibacillus_E > Paenibacillus_E pectinilyticus. The sequence goes on along the minus strand of NZ_LYPC01000022.1, from coordinate 294,426 downwards.
GCCCGAACAGCCGTATCTAAACATTTGACAATCCTTAAAGAGGCCGGACTAGTACTTGACCGAAAAGTAGGGAGAGAAACACGATTCAGGCTAAATGCCTCACCACTCATAGAAATCCCAAATTGGGTGGCTTTCTACAGCAAGTTTTGGGGTACACATATGTTTCACTTAAACCAACTATTAGAGGAGGAAGACTTATGAGTTTAACATTATCTTTGGATTTTCAGTTCACGTCATCGATTGAGAAAGTGTGGTCTGCTTTAACGGATTCAAACAAGCTTACGAAATGGATTATGCAAAATGATTTTAAGCCTGTCGTAGGTCACCGTTTTCAATTCCGTACACAAGCGACTGAATATTGGAATGGCATTATCGAAGGTGAAGTGCTTGTCGTGGATGCACCTAAGCAGCTGTCTTATACATTTGCCAGCGGTGAGGTGCACACAGTCACTTGGACACTTCAAGAATTAGAGGACGGAAAGGTTAACCTCCATCTTGAACAAACCGGGATCTCAAATCCGCAAGCACTTGGCGGCGCTAAGTACGGCTGGACGAATTGGTGCGGCGAGCTTGAAAAGTTATTGGCCGAGTAGCCAACTAAAGAGCAGGGGGAGAACCTAATGATAATCGTTTTTATTATTTTACAAAGCTTCTTACTTGTTTCCATGGGGTTTGCTGGTGGAAGTAAGCTAGCCGGTACGAAGAATCATATCGAAATGTTCAATTCGATTAAACTGCCGCAATGGTTTCGGGTTGTTACAGGTTTCGTTCAACTCGTTGGGGCAGCTGGGCTTGTTATCGGATACTGGTATCCGGTAGTAGCTGCATGGGCGGGCATTTGGATTGGCGTCACGATGTTAGTGGCATGCCTTTCTCACTTCAGAGTCAAGCATCCGGTTGCACAAGCGATACCTGCTTTTGTGATTACGTTGATTGCAGCGTCATTGGTCGTTGTTCATGTGATTTAATTGTCGCAATTTGGGTTGGAAAAAGGGTCCGAACTAGGTTACTATACCTGGTTCGGACCCTTTATTGTATATAGGGATGTCGTGAAGGAATGTACGGCACATGAATGCCGAACTAAGTTGGCATTCACAATGTAATGCACCCATGTCTTACCCGCGAGCAAGCTCCTTGTGCACGATTGGCGCGACTTTTGTGCCAAGCAGCTCAATGGTGCGCAGCAATTCGTGATGCGGCATCGTACTGACGTCTACATGCAGTAGGAAGCGCGTAATGCCTAAGTTCTTGCGGAGCAGTATGATTTTCTCCGCGACATATTCGGGATCACCGACATATAGAGCTCCGCGTAGGCTGCGAGCAGCATCGAACGATTCGCGCGTGTAAGGCGGCCAGCCGCGTTCACGACCAATGGTGTTCATCTGGGCGGCAGTCGATGGATAGAATAAGTCTGCAGCTTTCTCGACAGTATCAGAGATGAAGCCGTGAGAGTGCGTTGCAATCTGCAGCTTACTTACATCGTGTCCGGCCTTAGTTGCCGACTCCTTATACAGACTGACAAGAGAAGCGAATCGCTCGGGCATACCGCCAATGATGGCAAAGACGACAGGCAAGCCTAACATGCCAGCGCGAATGGCAGAATCCGGATTACCGCCGGTTCCAATCCATACGGGTAAAGGCTCTTGAACGGATCGCGGATAAACACCTAAGTTATGAATTGCAGGGCGATGACCACCCTTCCAGCTTACTTTCTCCGAATTGCGGATGGCGAGTAGAAGTTCTAACTTTTCCTCGAATAGTTCGTCGTAGTGGTTCAAATCATGTCCGAACAGAGGGAAAGATTCAATAAACGATCCACGACCCGCCATAATTTCAGCCCGGCCATTGGATAAGCCGTCTAACGTAGAGAATGCTTGGTAAACGCGAACCGGATCATCCGAAGACAATACCGTCACGGCGCTCGAGAGTCTGATTCGCTTGGTCGTGGAAGCGGCAGCAGCCAGAATTACGGCCGGCGCTGAGCTCGCATAATCCGCACGGTGATGTTCACCGATCGCATAAACATCCAGACCGACTTGGTCGGCCAAATTAATTTCCTCTACCGCTTGTCGCAGTCGTTCGGCGTGAGTAAAACCGCCGGCTCTCGGAGCAGCCTCGAGGAATGTGCTTATTCCTATTTCAAATGAAGAAGATGTAAGATTGGACATTATAAGTCACTCCCTTCTAGATACTTGTTATTATACTATATAATTTAATGTAACTCAACAAAAGTAAGTTATGAATTATTCGAGTCGTGAAATTCCACTCATTTATTTTGATTATAACGTTATATTATCTTGATGAGTCCCTGAAATAAGTTAATAATAAGATGTACATTTATTTACTTCTTCCTATATAGAAAGGTGCTAATATGGAAAAGACGAATGCTTGCCGTAAATTAGATGTGCTCAAAATTCCCTATACGTTACACGAATACGAGTGGGATGAAAACCAACTTGATGCTCAAACAGTGGCAGAGAAGGTTGGCGTTCTTTCCAATCAAATTTATAAAACATTGTTGGTCCAAGGTGATAAAATGGGGGTGATGATCACCTGTATTCCGGGTGATCGAGAGCTCAATCTAAAACGTTTGGCAACTGAAAGTGGTAATAAAAAGGTTGAGATGGTACCACTCAAGGATATATTGCATCTATCTGGATATATACGAGGCGGCGTGTCGCCACTGGGGATTAAGAAGAAATATCCGATTTACTTGGACCTCTCCGTGGAATCTATGAATCTTATTAGTATAAGTGCTGGTCGGCGCGGGTTACAAATATTTATGAGTGGTGCTGATTTAATCGTTGCAACTGAAGCACATCTTGTGGAAATAACATAAGTGAAGCACTGCTTTGCTTCGTGCAACCGAACGATATTTAAACCATAACAAGTAGCAACTGTCTCGTCGGCAGTTGCTACTTGTTTATTATGCGTTGGGCACTAAATTTTACACAATTAAAATGTAGATTTAATAAAATCCCCTATTTCCTTTTATATACTTAAATTGCTTGATATAGCGAACTTAAAGGACTAGGTGGTAATTTACTATGATGTTGAAAAAACGTGATTTGCACGACTGCCATTCATTGTATACTTTAATGATGGACCCTGCAGTATTTCCTTACGTTCGTAATAAATGTCAATGTTATGAAGAATATTTGTTTAGTACGAAACAATTGATTACGGAAGAGGAACAGAACACATGTATGTCTAGAACCATTCTTAACGAAATGGGACAGCCCATTGGTACGATTGATTTATACGATATTGTTAATCAAACAGGTTTCTTGGCCACGTGGATTGGGGCTCCGTATTTTGGGAGCGGTTATAACCAACGGGCAAAGGATTCTTTTTTCACGGAAGTATTTCTTGAACATCATATCGAAACGGTGTTTCTAAAGATCCGAAAACAAAACATCCGATCGAAGAGGGCGATAGAAAAATTACCGTATGCCCAATTAGTTAATGACATTAATATTCAAGTATATAAATTAATAAATGAAGCGCAACACATCTATGATTTGTATCAAGTAGAACGGTTAAGCTTTCTGAAATATAGTAACCTGATGCAACATGAGGTTGCTACGTAATCAAGCATGTACACTGCGAATGATCGTTCATGATGCTGTCACTTTTGACACGAACGTACATTTGCGTACAAACTCCGAAATTCATGGTAAGCTTAGATAGACAAGTATATTCGGATGTAGGTCATCTAGGCCTTAGGCCGGAAGGGTGAAGATCGGGGGAATACAATTTGGAAATAAATGATGACTCCTTACCGCAGGTTATTGAATTAAAAGAAATTGGTTGGTACCGGGAAAACAAAATCATCTTGGATGATATTAATTGGCAGGTTGCCAAAGGTGAGCATTGGGCAATTCTTGGACTTAACGGATCAGGCAAAACAACCTTGCTTAATATGATTAATGGCTATATTTGGCCGACGAAGGGAAAATTGTCTGTCTTGGGGCATCCTTTTGGCAGCGTAGATATTAGAGAATTACGTAAATCGATTGGTTGGGTAAGTTCATCCTTGCAGGAAAAGTTGTACGCTTCCGATAAAACACAGCATGTTGTTATCAGCGGCAAACATGCTTCGATAGGCTTATATGATAAGCCGAGTGAAGAGGATTTCGATCGTGCGAGGGACTTCATGCAGCGGCTATCTTGCTTGCATTTATATGATCGTACTTACCAATCCTGCTCACAGGGTGAGAAGCAGAAGCTGCTCATTGCCAGAGCACTTATGGCATCACCGAAGTTGTTAATTTTGGATGAAGCCACGAATGGTCTGGATTTTCTTTCAAGAGAAGCTTTATTGTCTAGCATTAGCGAACTGGCCGTAGGGCCGGATGCACCGACACTGCTATTTGTTACCCATCACATTGAGGAAATTCTCCCGGTGTTTGGACAAACTTTACTCATTCGCCGCGGCGGCGTATTCGCCAAAGGAGACTCACGCGATGTATTGACAAGTGAACGATTGTCCGCATTTTTTGAAACACCTGTCGAAGTGAATTGGCAGAATCAACGCGCTTGGCTCTCGATTCCGTAGACAAAATGACATAGGCATCTGTTTTCATTCCATTAGGATGAGAACGGATGCTTTTTTTTGTAGGTAAGTAGATTTGGACATGATTTCCATAATATTACACATCGCTCTATTGAAAGCGCATTCCTATACTTGGAAGTGGAACCTATTTCTATTTCAATTGGAGGAATGTCAAGGGTGATACGTTTATTCAAACGAAATTTGCTGATTCTGCTGGCCATTCTATTAGTGCTGCCGTTTCAAACGCTGGCCTATGCGGATGGTACGTCAGGCGGATCGAGTTACTCTAACTCGTCAAGCAGTGCTGCCGGTTTGGTCGTTCGAATCAAGAACAAATGGAAGGGCAATTATCTATATGAAGATTCGTCTGGTACTGTCCGATACGGTTATACAAGCGCAGCGGATCAATCAGCGAAATGGCTGATGGAGGACGCACCAGATGCTACCGGTTTTAAACGAATTAAGAACATGCAGACGGGTCATTACATCACGGTTAACCAAGTGACCAAGCGAGCTGATGCCTTGACGAGTGACGCAGTAAGCAGCACTTCGGTGAATGATCAATGGCTCATTCAAGACGCCAGCCGAGCTGGCTATGTAACGATTCGCAGTGCGAAAGATCTAACGCAGAACTTGTTTATCCACGAGGAAGATCAGCTTGGCTTCGGTCAAGTAAGCGCTGATATCGGAGCTGCTTGGGAGAGTCCACAATGGCTATTGGAGCCAGCAAGTGATGAGAGTCCAGTTCGAATTGTTAACCAATTTCGCGCAGGACAATACTTGTACGAGGATAAAGATGGACTTGTCGAATTCGGCAAAGTGCCGATGGATGATACGAGCTCACACTGGTTCATTGAACAAGTAGCTTCTAACGGTGACGGTTCAACAACGGTGCGGTTGAAGAATCGGGCGACAGGGCACTACATCACACAAGGGACATTTTGGGATAAAATAAAAAGCGTTCCATTGACGGATTCAACCAAAAATCAATGGAAAATGGCAGTCGGGATAGCCGATGGCTGGGTAACGTTCACCAACGTATTCGCCAAAGGAACTGACCGGCTCCCAGGCGATCCAGATGATATTGAAGCAGGGAGCCAGACCTACGTGTTGAACAGTCAATTCGATGATACGTTCGCCCGTTCCAACAATTGGTCAGTTCCAACGCGAGATAATGCGCAATGGAAAATCGAGATGGCAGCAGATGTGAAGCCTGTCCGTATCGCCAATTTTACTTCTCAACAAGTCAGTGACAAATATTTGTATGAGGATCATGGCACGGTGAAATATGGGTCGATTCCTTCTGGAACCGTGACTGGGAATGTGTATCAGTGGCTTGTAGAAGATTATAACGGTAAGAAACGAATTCGCAATCTCGACACCGGCAACTATATCAGCATGGAAAATATCCTACAATCCGATGATCCGCTTCAAGTTCTGAAACAGCCGAACGGCTCTGGGGATGATCAATGGCTTATCGGCAATTCCACGCTGTATGACGATTATGTAACTGTCCAAAGCGCTGTATATGCGGGGACTTATATCAACGTAACGTCTGTTCTTGGTTTTGCCCAATCCAGCGTGGCCAATCCGAATACGGATGAGGTTCAATGGCTGTTCGAAGATCCATCGGTGGTTGCCGGTGTGAATCAGTATGTGCAAATCGTGAATACATGGACCTCATTAGCTTTATATGAAGATGCCGATGGTAATGTGAAATATGGCAATGTGAAATCAGACGATCAAAAAGGGCAATGGCTGATTGAAAAGTTTGCTGGCCGCAAAAGGATCAAGAATCGAGCAACGGGCCATTACATCAATAATCAAAACCCAGTGGACGGACACTTGCAGGTAACCGATGTTGAAGATTCGTGGACCAGTGCGATTTGGGTTATTGAAACGACTGGGGATACGAAGCAAATCCATAGTGTAAATGATCCGAATTTACAGCCTAATCACCAGAAGTTCCTCAATGTGCAAAATCTGAATAAGTATGCGGAATACAGTGAAATCCCGGCTACGTGGGGAAGTAAGAACTGGCGGTTTGTTCCGGTTTCGGATAGCACGCTGCCGATGACGGCGCGTTTTAAGAACAAACAGACTGGCAAATATCTATATGAAGACGCTGATCATAATATGAAATACGGAGATCTCCCGACTTCTGATCTTTCTTCTGTTTGGGTCATTAGCGTCTCCCAAAATAATGCAACGCAAGTGTATCTCAAAAATGCGAAGAGCGGTTATGGCCTTGCTTTGGAAAATGTCGTCCCTGACATTGAACAAGACAATCCGCCGGAGAACCTGCTTTTGTACGAAACGATTTACGCTGCGTGGGCTAGCGCGAACTGGGTGCTTCTGGATTCGAATACACCTGGTTATGTGATGTTAAAAAGCGGATGGACTAACGCTCATTACATTTACGATGAAGCTGGAACAAATGGCGTTAAAGTCAGTAAAGTAAAAGCAAACGATGATAGTGCACTATTCGCTGTAGAGCCTGTGCAAATCTCAGCAGCGCTGCCAACGGATCCCGTGCGTATCAAAAATTCGGATAACAATCAATATTTGTACGAAAATAACCGAGGCGCCATCCTATATGGGACACCAGACGCAGAAAATGCCTATTCGTATTGGATCATCGAATCTGCTGGCGGCATTCAGCGCATCAAAAACGCGGCGACGGGCCGTTACATGACAATGAACGACACGTACGCGTACATGCAAGACAAGGCTGCAACTATCAATAACTTGGCATCGCAATGGAGCATCGAGGATGTTTCTGGAACAGGTAAATTCCGTATTCGCAGCAATAATGGTTCATTTAACGATGAATACCTAAATACAGTGAATGGATCAGGCTATCCAGAACGTGGTCTTTATGTCCTGCAAGGAGACTCGGAGAAAAAGCTGGAATGGACGTTTGAAGCTGCGACGAGCGCTTTAAAGACGCCAACAATTTCTGAAACGCGTAATGAAAAAACGACTACGCCTGTTATTGACGATACCAACTTTGTTCGTATTAGTAATAAACAAACAGGTCAATATGTCTATGAACAATCGGGATTGGTATTGTTAGGCAGTCAAAATGACTTACAGGCAAGCGGCGAATGGATGGTCCAACAAGTAAATGGCCGTCAAACCTTGAAGAACCGCGCAACTGGACATTTGCTTGAGTCTCTGATAGACAATCAAGTTGCTAGCTCGAATAGCGATATCAGTTCGCTCACAACACAGTGGAACATCAATGATGTGCTGGGCTATCAACAAATTACCAATTCCGTGACTGGACAACGTCTATTGGTTCAGGATGAGGCGATAAAGCAAGGAACGACGGCTCCATCGAAAGATTCAGCGCTGTGGTCCTTGGAACCTGTTCTTGGCGATGCAGTATACGAACTGGAAAAAGCATTTCTTAGCGGCGGCGTTCAGTCTGGCCAGGCGATATCGGGTTATTCCGGCAGTGGGTACGCAGATCATTTCGTGGCTGCAGGTGCAAGAGCCATTGTGGCCGTGAACGCGCAAGAAGCTGCTACATATGCAGCGACAATTCAGTTTGCGAATACATCCGCAGCTGATCAAACGTTAAGCTTACTTGTGAATGGCATCCGGACGCAGCAACTGACGTTTGTCAAAGGAGCCGGATGGCAAGCCATTCAAGTAAATCTCCCGCTTCGCGCAGGATATAACTCTGTATCCTTCGAATTGGCGGCAGGGGATACTTGCACTGTTGCCATTGATTCTTTGACGGTTCATCAAGCGGTAAACAAAGCTTATAGAGGCGCTATTGAAAGCTACACAACCTATGAAGCTGAACAGGGAGAAACCAACGGTACGATCGTAGGACCATCTCGCACGTACCATGATTTGGCCAACGAAGCATCCGGCAAGCAAGCGGTTAAGTTGGATCAAGCCGGTCAGTATGTGCAATTCCAGGCCTCACATCAAGCTAACTCCCTTGTCCTTCGTTATTCCATTCCTGACAATGCCGACGGAACCGGCATGAATGCGAAGATTGGACTTTATGTGAATGGCACAAAAGTGCAAGATTTGGATCTGACTTCCAAATATGCTTGGGAATATGGCAACTATCCTTGGTCGAATGATCCGAAGCAAGGCAGCGCTCATCGCTTCTTTGATGAAATTCATACACGGATCAGCCAGGTAGACGCAGGAGCGACAATCAAATTGCAAGTAGATGCCAATAGCACAGCATCGTCGTATATCATCGATTTTGCTGAGATGGAGCAGGCTCCTGAAACGGCGTATACGATGCCAGCTGGGTTCGTTTCTATCACGGATTTCGGAGCAATTCCGAATGATGGTCAGGACGATTCGCAAGCGTTAAAAGATGCTTTGGCAGCAGCTCATGCGCAGCATAAAGGCGTTTGGTTCCCTGCAGGAGATTTTGAATTAACCAATGACAATGGAACCGATCCTGGGGTGAATGTCAGTCAGGAAACGATGCAGCATGTGTTCCTGCTAAATGATGTAACCCTAAGAGGCGCTGGCATGTGGTACACGAATCTGAAGGGTGCTAAATTCTTCGCAACTGGTAATAACATTCGCGTGTATGACTTGGCCATTGACGGCGAGTTGAACATCCGTAACGATGATGCACATACGAATGGGTTTGAAGGTGCATTTGGAACAGGCTCCACAATCCAGAGCGTTTGGATTGAACATACGAAAACGGGTATGTGGATCGCGCGTCCAAGAGGTGATTTTGGCGTCAGCACAGACCAATACACAGATGGTTTCTATGTCGGCGGTTTGCGTATGCGCAACTTGATGGCAGACGGATTGAATTTCAGTACGAACACGAAAAACAGTATGGTCGAAGAGACGAATGTCCGCTACGCCGGGGACGACGGTCTTGCCATGTGGTCGACTTTAAACGAAGGGTATCCAACAGATTTCAACGACAATAATACGTTCCGTTTCGACACCGTCCAGCTGCCGTGGCTGTCCAATAACATGGTTGTTTTCGGCGGTAAGGATAACAAGATGACAGATAATGTGCTCAAAGATACGATTGGTCTCGGTGGAGGAATCACGGTTTCCACAAGATTCAGCCCGGTAACGCCGCTTGACGGGACGACGCTGGTTCAGCGCAACACGCTGATTCGAACAGGTAGCCGCGATGCTGGCCTCAATCTGAATTTCGGGGCGATCTGGGTATACGCCGACACGAAACCGATTAACAGCCCTGTCCTCATTAGCGATAACATTGCGCTAGATAGTATGTACCAAGGCATTTCCATCCAAGGCACATCACCTGTAAACCTAGTGACATTTAGGAATAATGTGATTGATGGTGCAGGTACGACAGGTTTGGAAGTTGGAAATACCGTTGCAGGTTCTGCTAGCTTTGATAATGTGATTATCCGCAACGCCAATATCCAAGATGTAGCTAACAATGCCGGTGCTGGTTTTACAGTTAATGAAACGGGGAAAGGGTTTGCGAGTACGAAAGCTGAACCAGACACCTCAACTGGAAATCCTCCTGGTGGATCACCTGATACAACAGGTTCTGGCTCGAGTGTGCCAATCATTCAGATCACGGATGGGCAAATTGCGGATTATATCAAAAACAATCAATCGGTGATTCGTATTCCAAGTGGTTTGACAGGTAACGCTGCCCAATTCCAGCTTCCAGTAGCTGCATTACTGAAAATCGTGACTGCAATGCCAGATGCGAAACTCATCATTCAACATTTGAATGCCAGCTATGAGCTGCCTGCCAATATTGGGAAATTACTTGCAGCTCAAGGCATTAGCGGTGTCGATTTTTCAAGTGCAACACTGAAAGTGACGATCGTGAAGCTGGATGGCGATCAAAAGAGTACAATCGAAACGAAGGCAGTTCAACTTGGTGGGAAGCTGCTGGATACACCAGTAAGTTTTGAAGTTACATTGATTTCTGGTAGCCAAACCATAGTACTTCATCATTTTGGTCACATGTATGTAACCAGAACGTTGACTGTGGATGGAACGGTAGACGCCGCATCGGCAACAGCTGTTGTCTACCACCCAGAAACGGGCGAGTTCCAATACGTTCCTGCTTTATTCACCCTCGTGGATGGAAAAACAGTTGTAACGATCAAAAGCACGACCAATAGTATCTATGCCGTTGTACGCTTGAACAAAACGTTTGTCGATCTGATCGGACACTGGTCAAAATCACAGATCGAGCTGCTAGCCTCGAAGCTAATCGTAAATGGGAAATCGGACTCCGCGTTTGCACCTGACGATCAAGTGACAAGAGCAGAGTTCGCGGCTATGCTAGTGCGTTCACTCGGGCTTACTGCAAGTGAAACACAGCAGAAAGCATCAGCCTTCCACGACATTAGCGCTCAGGATTGGTTCGCTGATGTAACTTCTGCAGCAGCTGAGTATGGTCTAATCGAAGGCGATGATGCCGGCAACTTCCATCCTAATCAATCTATTACGCGTGAAGAAATAGCTGTAATGATTGAGCGGGCGCTAAAGCTTACAGATGCAAAATCTGTACTTGCACAGACAAATGTATTACTTGCATTCGCAGATAGCGCATGGATCAGCGATTGGGCCAAAGACGCTATGCAAGATATCGTGACACGCGGTTTGATGCAAGGTCAAACTGATTCGTCACTTGCGCCACAAGCACTTGCAACACGTGCGGAGGCGTCGGTGCTCCTGCATCGATTGCTGCAAGAGGCGAATTTAATGAATCCATAATTAGACTCACATGAACGAATAGAAGACCTCTTACTAGCTGAGAGGTCTTCTATTTTTACCTACTTATGAAGAACCTACAATTGTAAAAAGAAGGAAGTGAGAGTAACCATGTAATCCCTTTAATTCTTCCTAAAATTGTATGAAATGCGTAATTTTGCACACGAACCCAGTAAGGATGCACATCGTTCTCATGTTCACATGTTTGTTATGATTACGATACCGGTCGTTGCTTGGAAAGGAGGGAAGTGAAAAGGCGGCCTCACGCTATTCGCCGAAGGAGTGGGAAGCGCTTACTATTTATGTTGCAACGGGTATGTGCATGGTTCACATGTTTACTAATTAGGAGGTTTTATGCTAATGAAGTTGCAGTTCAATCGGGTTCATAAGTCCAAAAGTATCCTTGTCGCACTCATTCTAGCCGTTTTGTTCGCACAATTAGGAATCGCAGTGCCAGCTGCTCTTGCAGCCACGAATTTAGCAGCAGGTAAACAAGTCACCGCCACTGGCTATAACGATGTCTACGTGGCGACTAACGTCAATGATAGTAATCAAGCCACATACTGGGAAAGCACGAATAACGCATTTCCCCAATCAATTCGTGTAGACTTGGGAAGTACGTACTCTGTCAATCAGGTTGTGCTGAAGCTTCCCGTCGGCTGGGGATCGCGATCCCAAACACTTTCCGTACTCGGTAGCTTGAATGACTCTACATATACCAACCTCGCAAGCTCAGCTAGCTACACATTTAATCCCACAAGCAACAACATTGTGACCATTAATTTCACTGCCGCTTCAGCCCGCTATGTCAAATTAACAGTTACTTCCAATTCAGGCTGGCCTGCTGCGCAGCTTTCCGAATTTGAAGTGTACGGAGCAGCGGCTGGAGATACACAGGCACCAACTGCACCGTCAAGTTTGGCCTACACGACGCCAGCTTCGGGTCAAATCCAATTAACATGGAACGCTTCAACAGATAACGTTGGCGTTACAGGTTATGACATTTACGCGAATGGCAGTCTACGTACTAGTGTAGCTGGCAACGTGCTGACTTACACAGACAGCCAACCAGATACGGCAACGGTCAGTTACTATGTGGTTGCGAAGGATGCCGCAGGCAATGTTTCCGCCGCAAGCAATACGGTAACACGTACTGGCGTAGTCAATTCTGATACACAAGCGCCGACAACACCGGCAAGCTTGGCCTACACGACACCAGCATCGGGTCAAATCAAATTAACATGGAACGCTTCAACCGACAACGTTGGCGTAACCGGCTATGACATCTACGCAAACGGCAGCCTGCGTACTAGTGTAGCTGGCAATGTGCTGACCTTCACGGACAGCCAGCCAGATACAGCCACGGTTAGCTACTACGTGAAAGCGAAGGATGCCGCAGGCAATGTTTCTGCTGCTAGCAATACGGTAACGCGAAACGGTACTGTCGTAAGTGGCAGTAACCTCGCTGTGGGCAAAACGATCACAGCATCGTCCAACACACAATCGTTTGTCGCTGCTAATGCAAATGACGGCAGTGTCACCACGTACTGGGAAAGCGGTTCTGGCGCATATCCAGCTACACTTACCGTGAGCTTGGGCGCTAATGCTTCCATTTCGTCCGTCGCTGTGAAGCTGAACCCAGATGCAGCGTGGGCAACGCGCACGCAAACGATCGAAGTACTCGGAAAACCGCAAGGCGGTTCCGCATTCACGACGCTCGTTGCCTCCGCAACCTACACGTTTAATCCAGCTTCGGGCAATGTGGTCAACATCCCGGTGACAGGAACAGTCAGCGACGTGCAGTTGAAATTCACAGCGAATTCCGGAGCGCCAGGCGCTCAAGTTGCTGAGTTCGAAGTTATCGGTACGCCTGCTCCGAATCCGGATCTAACGATCACCGGGTTGTCCTGGACGCCGACTACACCAATTGAAACCGATGCGATTACTCTTAACGCAGTCGTGAAAAATATCGGCACGGCCGCCGCAACAGCGACGACGGTTAACTTTTATGTAGGCACGACGAAGGTGGGATCTGCCCCAGTAGCAGCTCTAGCAGCAGGAGCAACGGCAAATGTAACGGCGAACATCGCAGCTCAATCGGCTGGCAGCTATTCACTTACTGCGAAAGCAGATGAAGAGAATGCCGTCATCGAGCTGAATGAAAGCAATAACAGCTACACGAGCAGCTCTAATCTAGTTGTAAATGCGGTTGCAAGCGCTGATTTGATTGTTACGGCTTCTTCGTCACCTAGCAATCCAGTAGCTGGAAATACTGTAACCTTTACTGTTAATCTGAAAAATCAAGGGAACATTGCTTCTGCGAGCGGAGCTCACGCTCTGACTTTAGTTCTTAAGAACTCGGCGGGTGCCACGATCCAAACGCTAACTGGATCCTATACCGGCGCTATCGCAGCTGGAGCATCCGTTAATGTGAATTTGGGAACTTGGACAGCCGTTAATGGCAGCTACACACTGACTGCGACAGTTGCGGCTGATGCGAATGAAGTTAGCATTAAACAAGCAAATAACTCAAGTGTAACAAGTCTTTATTCGGGACGTGGCGCTAACATGCCGTTTACCGTTATTGAAGCAGAATTACCTTCCAATGCCACGAACGGAACGAGATTGGTTCCGAACTTTACACCAGGCGACTTTGCCGGAGAAGCTTCCGGGCGCTCTGCAGTTTACTTAGATGCAACTGGAGAGTATGTCGAGTTTACACTGACTTCTCCAGCGAACGCGTTCGTTCTGCGTAATGCTGTGGCCGAAAATACGACGGGAACTGTCAGCATATATGCCGATGGGGTAAGTAAAGGCAAATTCAACGTGTCCTCAAAGTTCTCTTACTTGTATGCAACGCCAACTACACTGGGTCGTCTCGGATATGATAATTCGGGTACGAAAGCATATTGGCTCTATGAAGATGCCCAATTGATGCTTGATCAAGTTTACCCAGCGGGAACGAAGATCAAAATCCAAAAGGATGCAGGCGACGTTTCTTGGATCTACGTTGACATGATCGAGACGGAAAATGTTGCTCCGGCAGTTTCGAACCCTGATCCGAGTAAATACGTCCAGGTTTCAGCTTCGAAATCGATCGATCAAGCTCTGAATGAATTTAGACAAGACACAACCAAGAAAGGGATATTCATTCCTGCTGGCACATGGACAATTAATAGCAAAATCTTCATTTACGGACGCGCAACCGAAATCATCGGAGCAGGGCCATGGTATACCAAGCTGACAGCACCACAAGATCAATCCAACACAGATGTTGGCTTTAATATTGCTTCGACCGCGAATGGCTCGACCATCAAAGATTTGTCCGCTTGGGGCAACTATCAGTACCGTGTGGATGGACCAGGTAAATTCATCGATGGAAACGGTATGCAGAACGTTACGATTCAAAACATTTGGGCGGAGCACTTCATCTGCTTGTATTGGGGAGTTGGTGCTTCAAACAATACGTTCAGAAACAACCGGATTAAAAACACGTTCGCAGACGGAATCAACATGACCAACGGATCCAACAACAACATCATTGACAACAACTACGCGAGAGCAACTGGCGATGATTCCTTTGCAGAGTTCAGTGCGGTAGATGCCGGTGGTTCGTACAATGTAGGCAACAAGTTCACAAACCTAACTGCGGTAGCTGTAAGACGTGCAGCAGCATTTGCAGCCTACGGCGGATCGGATAACTTGTTCCAGAACCTGTATGGTGCAGATACATTGACGTATCCAGGTCTTACGATCAGCAGCTTGAGCTTCGGTTACAACACGTTGGGCTTTGGGGACGTGGATACGGTATTCGACGGCATCACGCTTGACCGGACGGGCGGAGATTTCTGGACCAGCGTAGGAGCAGACGACAAGATCAATGATTACCAGAATTTTGGTGCAATTTGGTTCTATTCGGGTGACCGTGCATTCAAGAACATTTTGGTTAAAAACGTGGACATTAACAACTCGGTTTATTTCGGATTGATGTTCCAGAACATGTATCCAAATGCGCTAGCGATGCAAAATGTTCGGGTAGAAAACGTCAACATCAATAATCCGACTCGTTATGGCATCAAGCTTGTTGTAAAAGCAGAACAAGGCCAAGGACCCGTTGTAGGTGCAGCAAGCTTTACCAACGTAAAAGTGAACAATCCTGGTGTTACAGCCATCTATGGAGAATCATCAAATCCGAACTTTACCATTACAAGAGTTTCAGGGAATAACTGGTAATAGGGCATAAATATTCGACAAACAGCTTACTCGGTTTTCTGAGTAAGCTGTTTTGTTCAGTTCATTACAGCTCGGCTGAATGACTTCCTTTAATTGTATGAAATGCGTAATTTTGCACATGAACCCAGTAAGGATACACATCGTTCATACATTCATTTGTTTGTTATGATTACGATACTGGTCGTCGGTTGGAGGTGGAAGGTAGGGAGGCGGCCTCATAGTAATTATTGAAGGAAAGGGAAGCGCTTTCTTATTTTGCAACAGGTATCTGCAAAGCTTACATGTTTACAAATTAGGAGGTTTAATTCTAATGAATTTGCAGTTCAATCGCGTTCATAAGTCCAAAAGGTTACTTGTCGCACTCATTCTAGCCGTCATGTTCGCACAGTTAGGAATCGCAGTGCCAGCCGCTCTTGCAGCCACGAATTTAGCAGCAGGCAAACCGGTCACCGCAACTGGTTATAACGATGTCTATGTGGCGACGAACGTCAATGACAGCAATCAAGCTACATACTGGGAAAGCACGAATAATGCATTTCCTCAATCGATTCGCGTAGACTTGGGAAGCACGTACTCCGTTAATCAGGTTGTGTTGAAGCTTCCCGTCGGCTGGGGATCGCGATCGCAAACACTTTCCGTACTCGGTAGCTTGAATGACTCTACATATACCAACCTCGCAAGCTCAGCTAGCTACACGTTTAATCCCACAAGTAACAATACTGTGACCATAAATTTCACAGCGGCTTCAGCTCGCTATGTCAAATTAACGGTCACAGCCAATTCAGGCTGGCCGGCTGCGCAGCTTTCCGAATTTGAAGTGTATGGATCCGCGACTGGGGATACACAGACTCCGACTGCTCCAGCAAATTTGGCCTACACGACGCCTGCTTCCGGTCAAATTAAATTAACATGGAACGCTTCAACGGATAACGTTGGCGTAACGGGTTACGATATCTACGCGAACAGCAGTCTGCGTACATCTGTTGCAGGCAATGTCCTGACTTACACGGATAATCAGTTAGATACAGACACGGTTAGCTACTACGTGATTGCGAAGGATGCCGCAGGCAATGTTTCTGCCGCAAGCAATGTAGTAACACGCACAGGTGTTGTTAACTCTGATACACAAGCACCGTCTGCACCGTCGACGCTGGCCTACACGGCACCTGCTTCGGGGCAAATAAAATTGACATGGAACGCTTCGACGGACAATGTCGGCGTGACAGGTTATGACATCTACGCGAATGGTAGTCTGCGTACTAGTGTAGCAGGCAATGTGCTGACTTACACGGATAACCAACCAGATACAGCCACGGTTAGTTACTACGTGAAAGCGAAGGATGCAGCAGGGAATGTTTCTGCCTCAAGTAATACTGTAACGCGAAACGGCAGTGTCGTAAGCGGCAGCAATCTTGCTGTGGGCAAAACGATCACAGCTTCGTCCAACACACAATCGTTTGTCGCTGCTAATGCAAATGACGGCAGTGTCACCACATACTGGGAAAGTGGTTCTGGCGCATATCCGGCTACACTTGCCATGAGCTTGGGCGCTAATGCATCCATCTCGTCCGTTGCTGTGAAGCTAAACCCTGACGCCGCGTGGGCAACGCGTACGCAAACGATCGAAGTGCTCGGTAAATCGCAAGGCGGTTCCGCATTCACGACCCTCGTAGCTTCCGCAACCTACACGTTTAATCCAGCTTCAGGTAACGTAGTTACCATCCCGGTGACAGCGACAGTTAGCGATGTTCAATTGAAAGTCACAGCGAACTCCGGAGCGCCGGGTGCTCAAGTTGCTGAGTTCGAAGTTATCGGTACGCCAGCTCCGAATCCGGATTTGACGATCACCGGTTTGTCCTGGACGCCGACTACGCCGATTGAAACCGATGCGATTACCCTTAACGCAGTCGTGAAAAATATCGGCTCCGCCGCCGCTACGGCGACTACGGTTAACTTTTATGCAGGCTCGACGAAAGTGGGATCTGCCCCTGTAGCAGCCCTAGCAGCAGGTGCAACGGCAAATGTGACGGCGAACATCGCAGCCCAAACAGCCGGCAGCTACACGCTGACTGCCAAGGCAGATGAAGAGAATGCCGTCATCGAGCTGAGTGAAAGCAATAACAGCTACACGAGCAGCTCTAACTTGGTTGTCAGTGCAGTTCCAAGTTCTGATTTGGTAGCCACGGCTGCATGGGCACCAAGCAATCCAGTGGTTGGAAATATCGTTTCCTTTACCGTAAATCTGAAAAATCAAGGTAACATCGCTTCGGCAAACGGTGCTCACAATATAACCGTAGCTCTTAAAAATGCTTCTGGGTCAACCATTCAAACCTTTACGGGATCTTACAGCGGTGCTATCGCAGCGGGCGCATCCGTTAATGTAGCCCTTACGGGGACATGGACTGCTGCAAATGGCAGTTACGCGGTAGTTTCAACGGTTGCTGCTGATGCGAATGAAGTAAGCACGAAGCAAGCCAACAACACAAGCACAACTAGTTTGGTTGTGTATGCTGCACGCGGTGCGAGCATGCCATATACCCGGTATGATACGCAAGATGCAACGCTTGGTGGTGGTGCCAATGTGAAATCCGCACCTAACTTTGATCAATCGCTTACGGCTTCTGAAGCTTCAGGTCAAAGTTATGCAGCTCTTCCTTCGAATGGCTCATATGCACAATGGGCGATCAGACAGGGGGAAGGCGGAGCAGGAGTAACCATGAGATTTACGATGCCGGATTCAAGTAATGGCATGGGATTGAACGGTTCACTTGACGTATATGTAAATGGTGTTAAAACCAAAACGATTTCGTTGACATCCTACTATAGCTGGCAGTATTTCTCCAGTGACCAGCCTGCGGATGCACCTGGCGGTGGCCGTCCGTTGTTCCGATTTGATGAAGTACATTTCAAACTGGATACAGCCCTCCACCAAGGAGATACCATCCGTATCCAAAAGAACAATGGAGACAGCTTAGAATATGGCGTTGACTTCCTTGAAATTGAAGCGGTTCCGACAGCGATTGCACGTCCGGCTAACTCCGTTTCTGTTACCGATTTCGGAGCCATTCCAAACGACGGACTTGATGATCTTGCTGCTTTTAACAATGCGGTAAGTGCAGCTGTTTCATCAGGGAAAACGTTGTACATCCCAGAAGGAACGTTCCATCTCAGCAGCATGTGGCAAATCGGTACTGCCACCAACATGATTAATAACTTAACAATTACAGGTGCAGGTATCTGGTATACCAACATCCAATTTACGAATTCAAATGCTGCAGGCGGCGGTATCTCGTTCCGTATCAGCGGCCAACTCGATTTCAGTAACGTATACATGAATTCGAATCTGCGTTCCCGTTATAACCAAAATGCGATTTACAAAGCCTTCATGGATAACTTCGGAACGAACTCCAGGATTCATGACATTTGGGAAGAACACTTTGAATGTGGTTTCTGGGTAGCCGATTATGCTCACACACCAGCGATTCATGCTGAAGGTCTGTTGATTGAAAACAGCCGAGTAAGAAACAATCTTGCCGACGGCATTAACTTCTGTCAAGGAACGAGCAATTCAACAGTTCGTAATTCAAGCTTGCGCAACAACGGTGATGATGCACTTGCGGTTTGGACAGATAACACGAATGGCGCTGTAATGGGCGTAAACGATACCTTCACTTATAACACAATTGAGAATAACTGGCGTGCAGGTGCAATCGCTTTCTTCGGAGGAAGCGGCCACAAGGCTACGAACAACTTAATTGTAGATACAGTTGGAGGTTCCGGTTTCCGAATGAACACGGTATTCCCGGGGTACCATTTCCAAAATAACACAGGCATCATATTCTCGGATAACACGCTAATTAACACAGGTACGAGTCAAGACCTTTACAATGGGGAACGTGGCGCGATTGATCTAGAAGCTTCCTCGGATCCGATTACAAACTTAACTGTCAGCAACGTTACGATTCTTAATACACAACGCGATGCTGTACAATTCGGGTATAGTGGTGGATTCCAGAATATTAACTTTAATAACATTACGATTGATGGTACGGGGCTAGACGGAGTGACGACTTCGCGCTTTGCAGGACAACATAAAGGTGCTGCTATCTACACGTACACGAATAATGGTGCGGCAACGTTCACTGGATTGACGACTACGAATATTGCATATCCGAGTCTTTACTTCATCCAGTCTGGATTTAGTCTAACAATTAAATAACGGTTTGTTAGCGGCGAGGAGGTTATCATAACCCCTCGCCGTTGTCATGTCCTTAAGCACTCTTTTTTGGTAAAATAAAATAACGAATCTATGGATGAATAAGGAGCTGTTACTGTTAGATGATTCCGATTAATCTACGTCAATCTCATAAATCTGATGTTGAAATGCTTGCTAATTTACGCGCAATTGTCCTACGAAATGATTTAACCAGGTTAAGAAGGTTTGATGAAGCGAAGGTTCGTCAGCGCTTCCGTCATTCATTTGACCCCGTTCACACTTGGATTATTGAATCGAATGCTGAATTTGTTGGCTGCGTGGCTCTTAAACCAACGTTGGATGGTTACTTATTAGAACATTTTTATATTTCTCCGAATTACCAAGGTAAAGGGATCGGTTCTCAAGTCCTAGAAAAATTGCTTCAACAACAGGAAGTCATTGGAAAACGTGTGACATTAAATGTTCTGCAAGGAAGTTCTGCTAAACGCCTTTACGAACGGTTTGCTTTTAAAATAGACAGTGAAGACCTCATAGACGTATATATGTCTGTGATTGTAGAGGAAAAACGTCTGTAGCCTTGCTTAGATATCAAGTTTACGGTTACTTAACCATTTCACCATTTCAGGATCCCGATGCGAGAAGAATAAACTCGTCTTCGTATCTAATATCGTAATCGACGCCATATCCTCTTGGCTCAATTCAAAATCAAAGATATTGAAGTTTTCGATCATGCGTTCTTTACGAACAGACTTTGGAATCACAACGACATTTCTTTGTGTCAACCAACGTAAAACAACTTGTGCTACGGATTTATGATTCTTTTCTGCAATGGATACCAATATCTCATTCTGGAATAAGTTATTTTTCCCTTCAGCAAAAGGCGCCCAGGATTCGATTTGAACCTGATTCTCATTCATGAAAGCAGCATTTTCGATTTGTTGGTTGAATGGATGTGTTTCCACTTGATTGACAGCAGGAACGACTTCATTCTGAATAATCAAATCGATCAAACGATCTTCATGGAAGTTACTTACGCCAATCGCGCGGACCTTTCCTTCACGATACAATTCCTCCATAGCGCGCCATGAACCATGAACATCGCCGTATGGCTGATGAATTAAATACAAATCCAAATAATCCAATTGGAGTCTTTCCAGTGAATTCATAAACGCAAGTTTGGTGCGCTCATAACCAGTATCCTGAACCCAAAGTTTTGTTGTAATAAATAATTCCTCTCTAGCCACGCCACTCCGTTTGATCGCTCTGCCAACGGCTGCTTCATTCAAATAGGAGGCAGCTGTGTCAATCAGCCGATAGCCTGAGCTAATCGCGTCATAGACGCTTTGTTCACATTCCTGTTGATCTGAAATCTGAAATACACCGAAACCGAGTATCGGCATCTCAATCCCATTGTTCAAAGTTACTTTCTGCATAGTAAATCCTCCATTTATAAAAATTGTAAATCAAGTGGTACTCAATGCGATGTATTATCTCCTCTTATCACATCCTTATTATGCTTCAGATGACGGAGTGGACGGTATCCCATTCGTGTTAAATGATTGCCTAATCCTCTCACTATGGTTTGAAAACTCTAACCGTTGAAAAAGGAAATATTGATCAATGCCAATAAGCCCATACCCGTGACGAGTGTCCTGCGTACGATGTAGAGGGCATGGTTTGTTAATGTTCTCCATGAACCGGCAGTAACCCATAAGGAGTTGGAGTTGTGATATCAAAAACGGGACTTACAGGGCGTGTGATCTTTAAAGGAGATCCGGGTTATAATGCAGCGCGTAAAAATTGGGATCCTCATACGGACAGATTTCCGAAAGTATTTGTGTTTGCACTTCGAACCAAAGATGTAGCAAATGCGATTAGATGGGCACGAAGAAATAATGTCCCGATTCGACCAAGAAGCGGAAGACATGCCTTGGAAACGAATCTGTCACAGGTCAATGGCGGCATAGTTATTGATGTAAGTGAAATGAAGAAAATTCAGCTCAATAGAAAACTTGGAACAGTTGTTGTGGAGTCAGGCAATCGGGTGGGAAGAGTAGTAGATACGCTAGCCAGAAAAGGTTTTATTGCTCCATTTGGCGACAGCCCTTCCGTAGGAATCGGCGGAATTACACTTGGCGGTGGAATCGGGCCACTGCAACGGACGACCGGCCTCATTAGCGATAATCTTCTCGAAATCGAAATGGTCGATGCAAAGGGAAAAGTGATTCGAGCTAATAAAAAATGCCATAGCGATCTTCTATGGGCTTCCCGTGGTGGTGGCGGAGGAAACTTTGGCGTCTATACGAAATATAAATTTAAAGTGCTTCGCGCTCCAGCCAAGGCTACCGTCTTTCATGTCACGTGGCCATGGAATCAGTTCGAAGCGGTCGTAAAGAAATGGCAGCTATGGGCACCGTCCACTAGTACCAAACTGGGTAGTGAGTTATCCGTTGGTCCCAAAAAGGGCGGCAATGTGAGTATGTTAGGACTCTTCCTCGGTTCAAAAAAAGAAGCGCTTCGCTTTTTAGAACCTATTTTAAGTGTGGGAACACCCATTGAAAAAACCATCAAGAACTTGCCGTACTTGGAAGCCACGAAGTTTTTGTTAGCACCTGATCCAATACTTACTCAGAAGTTTAGTAACCAATTCTCTAGTGGTTTCGGCAGACGCCCATTCCCAGATAAAGCCTATAAGACCATTCGTAAATTTCTAGAAAAAGCAGAGGGAGGTACTCCGGCTGGCTTCTTCTTCCTCAACTGGGGAGGGGCCATACGCCGCATCGCTCCTAAAGCTACCGCGTTCTATTGGCGTGATCCCCAATTCTATGTGGAGTGGAACACCTCATGGGTTAAGCCATCTCACGCAGCTAGAAATATTGCTTTAACTCGGAACACCAGGAAGAAGCTGCAGCCTTATATCGTAGGTTCTTATATCAACGTTCCAGACCAAGGTATAAAATGCTCAGGCCCCGTCTATTATGGCAAAAACTACGCAAGATTGCGGAGAGTCAAAGCTAAATATGACCCTACCAATGTCTTTAACAATCCGCAAAGTATTCCTCCAGCGCGGATCGGGAAACGCTAATATAAAAATGTGTCAGTTCACCGCTCTCAAAGGAAGTTCTTAACAACCTTTGAGGGCTGTTTCTGTTTATATCTACCGTATAATTCTCGATTTCCTATCGGATTAGAATCGTCCTGTCTATCGAAATCATAGAAACAACGATATTGATCGCATTATGGGACAAGGTTAAGATAAGGGAGTCCTTCGAAGAGAAAAAAAGAAAATAGGTGATTTAACGATGCAGACCATATCGATTGTTCAGAAACAAAACAATATCGGTTCCGTTCAATTCTTGCCCGTTAACTTATTTGCATCTGTAATGGGGATTTCGGGTTTATCTTTGGCTTGGCGACAAGCTAGCAAATTATTTGGGAGTTCTCCGGTTATTGCAGATTGTATTGGAATTGTTGCGGTTCTTATGTTTATCGCTTTAAGTATAGGATATTTGTCCAAATGGATGCTATATCCTCAGAAAGTAGCAGACGAATTTGTGCATCCTATCCTGGGCAATTTTTTCGGTACAATACCGATTTCTATTCTATTACTTTCATCTATAGTAGGTATCTATAGTGAGATAGCAGGTCAAACGCTTTGGATCATTGGGACGGCAACCACATTGGTGCTTAGTTATGTCTTTGTTTCACGATTGTTAAAAGGAAATCAAGAACTAGGCAATGCCGTTCCTGCATGGCTTATCCCAGTTGTAGCATCACTTGACGTTGGCGTCGCTGGTGGAACGATGCCATTTCCTTGGGCGCATGAAATTAACCTGTTGTGTTTAGCGATCGGTGGAATTGCTGCATTAGTTTTCTTCACTCTGATCTTAGCCAGATTGATCCACCAAGCTCCATTGCCAGCAGGCTTAACGCCGTCGCTGCTCATTTTGATAGGACCATTTGAGGTGGGTTTTCTTAGCTATACGAATTTCACGCAACGAATTGATCAGTTCGCATCTCTGTTATTTTACTTTGGTTTATTTTTATTTATCGTTCTCTTCTTTAAAGTTTTCAAAAAGTCAGTACCTTTTGGCGTTTCATGGTGGGGTGTAAGCTTTCCGATGGCCGCGCTTAGCAATGCAGCTATTAAATATGCTTTGTTCGTGCATTCGTGGTTGTTAGTCGCCATCGCCGCGATTATTCTAACATTGCTTAGTATCGTTCTGATCGTGCTATTTATTCGAACGCTAAATATTCTTTTCAACGGCAAATTACTTAAAGGGTAATTCAAGTTTCAATTTAAATGATAATAGGGCACAATAGGGGATATGAATCAAGTGCTCTTAGAATATCGGTAACGAGTGGGCGCCATGAGGTGAATAAGAATGGAAATAAGACAATTAGAATATTTTATGACGACATGTGAAGAACTCCATTTCACGCGAGCTGCCGAAAAGCTAGGAATCACACAACCTACGTTAAGTCATCAAATTAAGGCGCTAGAGAATGAGCTTAATGTTAGATTATTTGATCGAATAGGGAAGAAGACGATGATTACCGAAGCAGGTATGATTTTGTACCAAAACTGCCATAAAGCTTTGGGATCTTTAGCAAATGCACGCGAGCAAATTCAAGAGTTGCAGAAAGTAGAACGCGGCACCCTGTCGATTGGTGCTTTGCCAGGCGAATTAAATGAACTCGTTTCATCTCTTCTTATTGACTTTCATCGTAATTATCCGAATATTCGCATAAAGTTGATTGCTCATGAAGATGTTGTTGAGCGTGTTCTGCAAAATGAACTGGACTTTGCTCTTTCTATTCTGCCCGTAGAAGATGATAAATTGGTGATAAAACCGCTTTATAGAGAAGCGTTCTATTTCGTAACTACGGCTAACCATCCGTTATCCGGCTACCAGCAAATTAATTTGGAGGAAGTCGTTACAACTCCGATTGTGATGTTTCCTGAAACACACCGTTGCCGACAATTAATTGATTTTACTTGCAAAAAAGAAGGGCTAGAATTGAAACCATTTATTGAAACAACGACGATTGATTCTTTATTTAATTTAGTAAGGTCGGGAATTGGAGCCACAATTCTCTCTAATACTTTAATTGAAATGCAACAATATGAAGATTTAATCATCATTCCCATTGTAAACCCAAGGCTCTGTCGAGAGGTAGCAATCGTTTATCATAAAGATAAATATGTGGGACAGGCTGCAAGCGGCTTTATCGAACTCATACTTTCGTACATTAATTCCATTAAAAAGGAAGAGCATACAGCTTATTGTGATCTTGAAGGTTAATAACGAATTATTTGCGTTAATTTTAGGCACTTTTAGATACGACAGGTTCGTCTTTGAAAGGAGTAGAATCAAATGGGATGGAATATTCTGTTAACCAGAAAGTTTATAGTTGCTTACCTATTCGTTTTTGTCATGCTTGTTAGTTCTGTCGTTCTCCAAGAAACGGATATTCTTTTCCCGGAAATTGCCGGTATGGCCATGGGGATTATAGTATTTAGAGTTCCTCATTGGATAAAGAAACCAGTCCATTTGTGGCTTTCCCCAACTTTAGGTGCATTCCTTGGTACTTCTTTTAACGAGTTATCTTTAAGTCCCTTGGCTAAAATATGGGTAGGGCTAGTGGTTGTTGTTATTCTTATGCATATATTTCGCGTGAATTTTGGACCAACGATTCCTGCAACATTACTGCCGATCTTTTTAGAACTACATGACTACGTATTTGCAATCTCAACTTGTGTTTTTACATTTGTGATTATGTTAGCTGCATTTAAATTGAGAAAGCCGGAATCGTTACAGGGAGGTCCCCTTCAATTTCGGAAGAAAACAGATACGCTTATCATAACGCTTGTATTAGGGGTTTGGATTGGTCTTGGCTTTGTAACTAAGCTAGAAGTCTTGGTAGTTCCTCCCGTATTTGCCCTCATATTCGAAGTCTTTCATGCTGAGAAATTTGCTTGGAAACTGATTCCGTCTCGTTTAGCAGTTCTGACTACTACAGCTGTTCTTTCAGTTGGCGTGTATCACTTATTGGGAGGATCCATCATTTGGGTTGGTGTCGTCAATGTTTTGATAACGATGCTGCTTTGTACGTTGTTTAAATCGCCTGTACCTGTGGCATTTGGTGTTTCTTTAATGCCGCTTATCGTCCCAGCATGGGGAACATGGGGGTTTCCTGTTGGTGTATTTGTGACAACTGGATTATTGATGTGTTTGACTGCGGGATACCGTCAATTTAAATCAAATCGGAGTAATCCATAAATATACAGGTTGACAGTCTATCTACTAAAAGGTAGAATCACAACATGACGATAACTTACTATCCGCTTTAGCCTAAAAATAAGGGCGGATAATTTTATTAACAATCATCTACCTTTTAATAGGTAGACAATAAGGGGATGTAAACGCTGGTCAATGGTAAGAAAAATAGTAACAAAATGAGATAGGAATAGTTAGCACATACTGATAAGGTTATGGATATTTTTTATATTGATAACAGGAGGTGAGTAGACATGTTGTATGAACTGCGAATCTATCACGTTCACCCAGGTAAGATGAAGGCAATTCAAGATAGGTTCAGTGACCATGTTATTCAACTATTTATGAAACATGGCATGAAAGTGACGCAATTTTGGGAAGATATCGATGAAGCAAATAACCGACTATATTATATAGTTGAGCATCCCAATATGGAAATGCGCAATCTGAACTATGACCGTTTTCGCAATGATCCTGAATGGATTGAAGTGAAACGAATTTCAGAACTTGACGGAGCGTTAGTTCATAAACAAGAAAGTATATTTATGAAAAATGTTTCTTTTTTCGAGAACAATTGATAATCGTTAAGGTAACCTATCTTTCTACTAACAAATACAACTTAGAATGGAGCAATTATAAATGAAAACTTTAGTCATCGTAACGCATCCTAACATTGAAACATCTAACTGGAATAAATCTTGGCTTGAAGGTTTGCAGAAGGATGGTGGATTCACTATTCATGAACTATACAAAGAATATCCGGATGAAAATATCGATGTCGCGAAAGAGCAGAAACTCATTGAGGCACATGATCGGATTATTTTCCAATACCCGCTTTATTGGTACAGTTCACCGTCTTTGCTTAAGAAGTGGTTTGATACTGTCTTACAATATGGTTGGGCTTATGGACCAGATGGCTCTAAAACGGCAGGCAAAGAAATAGGTGCAGCCATTTCAACTTATGGCACAGCAGCGTCGTATCAAGCAACTGGATCTAATCGCTTTACACTACAGGAACTATTACGTCCCATCGAAGCACTTGCGGAATTCATTAGCGCTTCCTATCTCCCTCACTTTGCACTTAACGATACGTCTACCGTTACGGAAGAACGTTTAGCACAGAGTACGAAGGATTATATTCATCATATTAAAACAGTTAAACCACTTGGCGTTAGACAATAAAAACTTTCTAATTAACATATCTAAGGATTCAACCTGCACGCGATAAACAATGCATGTCAAGGAGGTTAAGATAATGCCCGTCGTTACCATTAAAGTAACCCGAGAGGGAACTACCCCTGATCGTCAGTCTGTCACAGCTGAGGAGAAGGCAGCGCTCATCAAAGGTGTCAGTGAACTTTTACTCGAAGTACTTCATAAGCCATTGGATTCTACACATGTCATTATTGAGGAAGTTGATACAGAGAATTGGGGATGGGGCGGACTGCCAGCACTTGAATATCGCAAACAACGTTCCCAATAACTGCAGAGCATACAATAGAAACTTTTAATTAAGCATATTAAAAATCCTCACTTAACTAAGTGAGGATTTTTCTTTATATCCGTAAGAATTCTGGGGTATTCAGTAATAAAAGATCAACTCTGTTCTAGAATATTTTTGACGAAAAATGGAAATATATATCTATCAGTGTTTATTAGGAGGCTATGTTGTGAATTGGTTTAAGAAATGGATGCATATTAGCCCCGTGTATCCCAAAATTCCAGATGAACATGTATCTGGAGAAGAAGCAAATACCCAATTAACCTCTGATTTGGATCAAAACGAATTAACTTTTACACGTATTTTCCATAATAGTTCCGATATCATATTTCGTAAAGTTCGGCAGAGTGATCAAAACCATTGGTTGGTCATCTACCTTTCAAGTCTGGTTGAAGAGCAAATGATTGATGATCATATATTGAAAGCTTTGACATCGCAAGAGACAAATCATTTGATAGATGATCCGATGATCTCAATAGGAAGTACGGCACTCACAAGCCAAATAGCTGACATTGTTTCTCATGTGTTAACCGGTCATGCCGCTGTTCTTACAATGGGCAGCAGCGATGCCTTTTTGGTCAATGTTATCAGCAAAACGCAACGAAGCCTTGAAGAACCGCCATCTGAACCCGTCATACGCGGACCTAGGGTTGGTTTTATTGAGAATATTTCAACGAATATAGGCTTGATACGGAGCAGGATTAAATCATCACGACTTAAAATGGAGTCCTATACAATTGGGGAGTTTTCTCAAACCAAAGTTGTTATTACCTACATAGCCGGCATTGCTTCTGAACCAGTTGTCGAGGAAGTTCGAAATCGCGTATCTCGGATTCAGATTGACGGAATTCTAGATTCTGGCTATATCGAGGAATTTATTGAAGATAATCCATACTCTCCTTTTCCACTTGTGCACAGCACAGAACGACCAGATGTTGTAGCTGCAGAGTTATTGGAAGGGAAAATAGGCATTCTTGTCGATACCAGCCCATTTGTATTAATAGCCCCTATGACATTTTGGAATGGACTTCAAGCGAGTGAGGATTACTATATTCGTTGGCCAATCGCTACTTTTGTTCGGTGGATCCGGTTCCTGTTCATATTCATTGCAATATTTGCACCGCCCTTATATGTTGCCATTACGACATTCCATCAGGAGATGATTCCTACTAATCTTGTTTTGAGTATTGCCTCTTCGAGAGAGCCGGTTCCATTCCCAGCGCTGGTCGAAGCCTTATTAATGGAAATCATATTCGAGGCATTGCGTGAAGCCGGGATTCGCTTACCCAAACAAATAGGGCAAGCGATAAGCATAG
Organism: Paenibacillus pectinilyticus; assembly: GCF_001700435.1. Taxonomy (GTDB): domain Bacteria; phylum Bacillota; class Bacilli; order Paenibacillales; family NBRC-103111; genus Paenibacillus_E; species Paenibacillus_E pectinilyticus. The sequence goes on along the minus strand of NZ_LYPC01000022.1, from coordinate 265,610 downwards.
TAGGGGCCTTGGTCATTGGTCAGGCGTCTGTACAAGCTGGCATAATATCTGCTCCAATTGTCATTATCGTATCCATCACGGGCATTGCTGCGTTTACAATTCCACGATATAGCTTTGCGAATGGGATCCGTTTGCTTCGCTTTCCGATGCTATTCTTGGCCGGTACGCTTGGTCTATATGGTATTGTACTGGGGTTTATGTGTATCTTGTTACATATCACACAACTTCGTTCGTTTGGCGTGCCCTATTTTACACCGATTGCTCCTCTGGCATTCAAGAATTTGAAGGATGTTATTATCCGAGCACCCATATGGGCGAAAACACATCGACCACAGGCTACTGGATCTCTCAATTCTATTCGTGAGCCAGAAGGTCAAAAACCAAGTCCTAGTCAAGGGAAACAGCCAGCGGATAACAACTAGGATGGATCAAAGACTGAGGAAAGGAAACGCATCAGAATGAAACCAGTCCTACACATCGGCTTACTTCTTATCATAGTCATTATAAGCGGTTGTTGGGACCGTACGGAGATCAATGATCTTGCCTTCATTTCAGGTGCAGCTTTTGATTTAACGGAGAACGGTAATTATATGTTATCGCTACAGATCGCAATTCCTTCTTCTGGTCAGGGAGGACCTGGGAGTGGAGGCAGCAGTCAGAATGAGAAGTTTTTTGTCATCTCAGCAACAGGGAAAAATGCCAACGAAGCTTTTCAAAAGCTACAGAAAAAAAGTTCCCGTAGGTTATTTACCGCACATCGTGGCGTTATTTTTATTGGCGAGTCATTAGCGAAATACGGGATTAAAGATATTCTTGATGTGTATATTCATGATCCGCGTCAACGTTTAAAAACGTATATTATGGTTGTAAAAGGGGGGGAAGGGCGAGAAATTCTACGAACCAAATATCCCTTTGAACAAGTGCCAATCGAGGCCATTAAAGAAATGGAAAATTTACAGAGCGAGTTAGCGGTTACTTTGCGCGATTTTTTTATTGCTGCATCAAGTGAAGGTATCAGTCCGGTTATGGGGGTTATAGAGTCTGATGGTATATCTGATGGCCTAACAGCAAACAAGAATCAACTATTCAAGCTCGCTGGATCCGCTATTTTTAAAGACTTAAAATTAGTCGGTTATTTAAATGAAAAAGAAACAAATGGATTTAATTGGCTAACCGATCGAATGAAGCAAGGTAGGATCAATGCTGATTTACCAGAAGGTGACGGTAACATAGGGATGCTTTTGAACGATGCTAATCGAAGAATTTCTACAGAAATAAATGGTTCTCAGATTAAGATGGTCATTCAGCTGTATGGAGAAGGAAGTCTCTCCGAAAATAATTCCCCGCTGGATATCTCTCTGCCGAAAAATCTTGAGCTTGTACAGCATCTATTCGAAGATTCCGTTGAGCAACAAGTTAGAGATGTATTATCCAAAGTTCAAAAGCGATTCAAGGTAGATAGCATGGGTTTCGGTAGAGAAATTTATCGCAATCATCCGAAGGTGTGGAAAGTAGTGAAAGACCATTGGGAAGAGAAGTTTCCAGAGGTAGACGTCTCCGTCGATGTCAAATTAATGGTTGGAACTGGAATGGCTGGACCGCCTCTACAATTAAAAGTACAGGAGATCAAACAATGATTATACGAATAGCTGCTTATGTACTGATAATGCTTGTTTGGTCGTATTTTCGAATTCAGTCCTTGCTAAGTAAGCAAAAAAACAAAGAAGCAGCCGTATATAGTAGTTTAATGGGAATTTCCTCCATTGTGGGCTCTTTATTAATTGCTGGTGTTGACGTACCAAGCATTCTTATCCCTTTCAAAGTCATATTTGAACCTATTGGGAAAATACTATTGATGCAGTGAGTTACCTACTCTGCTTTTAATAGAGTCAATTAGTAGAAGGAACAACGGGATGAGGCTTTGCGTTAAAAATCCTGAACTAGGGTAAATGAAAGTTAAATAGGAGAGAAGCTCAGAGCTGTTTTTAAATATCCAAATCGATCCAATAAGGGATAAAAGTGCTGTCGGATATACAATATCTCGATAATTTCTCATACTGAAAATTTGGCTTATACTAAGACATAAAATAAACAAGGACACGGATACCTTCGTAAAATACCCTAACACCCACATCGAGACCGCAATGGCCTCAAGACGTTCAAATGAACCTTGAATACCAATATATTGAATGACACTTAAAAACGAATAGTTGAGTTTCCCTGTTAACGGACCCAGAACCATAATGGTGAGTAAAACTACGATAAAAATAAAAACGGATATCCCGAGAAGCGCAATCAGTGAGACTTTTCGGGCCTTTTCAGGATGATTTAAATACGGAATGAGCCATCCCAAAATGAATATTTGATTCATAAAAGCTCCGGATGGAATGACAGCTCCTTGTAAAACAGGGAGTAATCCTTCTGCTAATATTGGCTTGATTTGACCAGGATCTGCTTCACCAACCATCAACAAAAAGAGTGGAATCACAAAAATCAAGTAGAGTGGCGTATGAAACTCCGTACATCTTCCAATTGCCTCTATTCCTGAAATAACAACGACACTGCTTAAGAGTAATAATGTCGAACTTCCCACTAAAGATGGGCTTTTGGGTAATAGAAGCGTATTAATAAATACAGTATGCTGTATGGTCATAACTGAAATGGATACAAACCAGAAATAAATATAATATAACCCCAACATCGTTCCTAACCATTTCCCGAGGATTTTTGAACTGTATTGTATAATTGTCAATCCCGGATAGCGATTCGCAAGTGCTGTCATCACCCAAATACTTAATAATCCTGTTGTTATAGATGGAATAACCGAGAGCCATGCATCTTGCTTGGCAAACATCACCATCAATCCTGGAAGGGATAAGATGATTGTGGAAATGATAAAAGTGAAGAGGACTAAACCTAGTTGGTGTCCAGTAATTTTTTCGATTTTCTGCAAATGAAAACACGCTCCTTACCCCATAGAGGTCGTTCCAAGTATTGACTTTTCGTAATTCATTTATACGTTAAAGTCTTTATACAAGTAGTTGACCAATACAGGTTGAAAGCGGTTCTGCAATTAAATTCCGTTGATTTTATAAGCCAAAAGACTGGAATTGCTGATGGGTTCGCTCGATGAGCTCTAGTATGATTCTTTTGGCTCCGTCCAAATCACCAGCGACAAGCGCATCATAGATGTGTTGATTGCATTGTCCGGATTGCTGCGGCTTCGGCAGTGTTTGGGCATGCAGCTTACGGTACGAAATAATTTTGAACATATATTTCCCTTTCATTTGCTCCAGGAAATGCAGCATGCTCGCATTGTTCACAAGAAGCAGCATGGTTTCAATAAAGAGAAGCCCACTTTCGTAATACGTGCGATAGTCGTCCTCTTCTGAAGCGCGCAGCTGCCTCGAGAGATGGTATTCCAATTCAGGCAGATTAAAGCTGAGTTTCCGGAGACCTGCGATTTCGAGGCTATATAGCTGCATCGAGGAGAGTACCTCGAATATGTCGTGAAATTCCCGAAACGAGATTTCTTTGACGAAGACTCCGCGTCCCCGAATGGACTCCACAAAACCCTCTGTCTCCAGGAGGGAGATCGCTGCTCGAATGGGTGTGCGGCTCATGCCGAATTGCTCGGCCAGCTCATTTTCCGATAACAGCATGCCTGGTAGAAAATGCGCATTGATAATATTCTCACGAATTTGTTGATAGGATAGTTTTTCAAGTGATGGCTTAGCTGAGCCCAATTGATTCGATGCGTTCCGTGCATCGGGTTGACGTGTGGTCATTTAATCATAATCCGCCTTTATCATAGAGTCTATAAAGTCTATTATACAGGTTGTATGTAAGTTGAGTATAAAGTGGATGAAAAATAAATTAATTTTCTCGCCTGCTGAGCACGCAATATTCCTAGGTTTCACCCCGTTTTAACGGGGTATTTACTGTTTTCGCAGTAGGAGGAATTATAAAAGATTAACAGTGTGTTTACATAAGTCGAATATTCCAAAAACAATCCAGTCATAATCTAATACCTGAAACAACGCGAAAAATTACTGAATAATAGACAGGAGACTTCCAATGAAAAAATGGTTAGCGGTACAAGCAGCGGCAGTTATGTTGGGTATGACTTTGATTCAGACGGTAGGCGGATTGAATGAGGTTCACGCAGATGAGGTTGTACAGCAGCAAGCCACAACCGTATCTGCTGGCGTGGAACGGCAATCAGACGGAACGATCAAGCTGAGCTGGGAGTTAGGTGCGGCGCAAAACGGGGACGTTCGCATTACTTGGAGCCGTTCACCTTACAATTTTGATAAAGAACATAATGTCTTGACATCGGGCGTCAAAGAAAACTCTTTCGTTGTGAAGGATCCGAACCCTTCAGGTCGTACATATTTCCTGATTGAAGGCGGCGGCACGTCCGTGATTACAGCTGAACGCAAAGTTAACGTCAAGGGGCTTGACAATTTCCGCGACTTGGGTGGCTATCGCACAGCGGATGGGCGCACTATCAAATGGGGCAAGCTGTTCCGGGCGAACGAGCTGGCAGCATTAACTACAAGTGATAAGCAAGTTGTGCAGGACCTTGGTATTCGCACCGACATCGATTTCCGCTCTCAAGGTGAAGTTGCACAGAAACCAGATCCGCAAATTCCAGGTGTTACTTATGTTTGGGATCCGGTCATGAAAGACCTGGGGAACTCGACCGATATTACGCAGCTGTTCAAAATGGATTACGCCTCCATGATGGCGATGATGGAAGACGGCCAGCGCAATATGGTCAGTGATCCACAAGTGCAGGCTTATAAAACGATGTTCGAACTGTTGAAAGATCCTGCAAACGGAGCCATCGTCTACCACTGTACAGCGGGCAAGGATCGTACAGGCTTGGGATCAGCGCTCATTTTGCTAGCGCTTGGGGTCGACGAGAAAACTATTATGCAAGATTACTTACTGAGCAACGACTATCGGGCGGCCGGCAATCAGGCGACGCTAAAGTATATGGCTCCTATGATGACAACAGAGGATTCGAAGAAGATCGCCACTTCCATTCTTGGCGTAGAGCCGGAGTGGCTACAAGCCTCGTTGGATGAGATCAAAAAGCAATATGGCACCTACGATGTCTTCTTTGAGAAGGTGCTCGGGGTGACTGCGAAGGATCGTGAGGAGCTCAAAACGATGTATCTAGAAACGCCGGGCACTTACGCACCGAGCTTCGGTGATATTATGGGCCACTGGGCGCAAAAGGATATTGAGCAGCTAACAAGTGAGTCGATTGTTAGCGGTGTTAACGATCTGGCGTTCGCACCGAACCGCAGCATCACGCGCGCTGAGTTCGCTGCGCTGCTAGTCCGCGGACTAAAACTACCGGCCTCCGCTGCACCGAGTGGTTTCCAAGACGTCGCTGACAGCGACTGGTATGCAGCACCGGTGAGTGCAGCTGTTAAGGCGAAGCTGATCTCCGGCTACGAGGATCACAGCTTCAAGCCAGATGCGCCGATTACGCGCGAAGAACTGTCGGCGATGCTCGTCCGCGCCATGCAGGCTTCCGGCACAAGTACTGCATTAAGCGCCGATGCTGAGAAATCGGTGCTGGCGAAGTTCAAAGACAGCAGCAGCATCGTATGGGCGCGTCCGGAAATGGCCGCGGCTCTGCAAAGCGGGCTCGTGAACGGTCTTGGTGACGACATGCTGTCACCATCGGTGCCGGCTACGCGTGCGCAAGCAGCGACAATGCTGGAGCGCTTCTTGCAACTTGCGAAGAAGGCGTAACATAGGAAAAAGCCCGTGCTCTTTAGTGAGCGTACGGGCTTTTTTTATTTTTGCACATCGTTTGACTACAATTATTTAAAGTAATCCCATTCATCCCGTCTATGGCTATTGTGAAATATATTAATTACTTGTATGGATGCATTTCGTACTATAGTTGTATTAAGAAAAGAAACATTTCTCAATAGTAAGATGTATGAAAGGAGAGATGAAATATGATGCACTATTACTTTTCAGATAAAGCTCATATTTTTTGGGATGACGTGATTGAAGCTGTTGTAATTCGTTGGAATTCTACAGCGCAGGAAGATGAGTTCCGTGTGCCTCTAAATAAACTGATTGAACTGGCCGTCATAAAAAAGGCGAAAAAAGCCTTGATTGATAAAAGTCCTAAAATGGTTTTAGCCGAAGATGTAAATTGGTTGTCTGCAGAGTGGCTGCCAAAACTTCTTGATGCTGGCATTCAATATACAGCTACTGTTACGACAGAGAATACCTTTCCTACTGTCGATATGAGGGAAACCATCGGAAAAGATACAACTGAATTCAACTATCATGATTTCGATGATATTCACAATGCCGTTGGTTGGTTATCAGGAGTACCTGCGTAAGGTGTTATGCTTTTTATTGAACCAGATCAATAAACTTGTTTACTGCGTTGGAGATCGGCATGTTGCGCATAATCATAATCCCGACCTGCGAGGGTGGTATCGGCACATCTAATTGAATCTCGAAGAGCGTTCCTTCTTCCAGTTCTTTTGATACGAATTCTCTAGTTACGTATGAAATGCCGAGACCTTTCCGAGCTAACTCAATGAGTAGATCTACGCTGCCAACTTCGATTTCAGGTTTGAGTTGGTGACCATAACTTTGAAATAATTCCGTAATGGCCATTCGTGCTCGGCTATTTCGTGAGAATAGGATGATTGGGTATTGGAGCAACATATCCAAAGATAGAACGACATTTTGAAGCTCGGAATAAAGAGATCCCGCTACAAAGCAATCCTGAAGCTGGAAGCTTTCTCTTACTTCTAGCTCGGGGTCAGCAATCGGCATACGAACGACACCTAAATCAATTTCCCCTTCTTTCAGAAGCGATATGATTTCTGGGGTTGTTCCATGATTAAGATGAAGTCTGATGCCGGGATACTGCTTATGAAAGTTTTCCAAGTGTTGAAGAATGTAATGCTTGAACAGGGAGTCGCTTCCGCCGATCCGCAGCTCGCCACTATCTAAATTTTTAAGAGCGGTCATTTGTTTTTCAGCTTGTGCGATTAAGATTTGAGATTTTTCTATGTAGGAATAGAGGACTTCGCCCTCTTGTGTGAGCACAACGCCTTTGGAATTACGATTAAATAAGGTAATGCCAAAACTATCTTCCAGTTGTTTTATGGCATGGCTGACGCTCGGTTGAGTGAGGTACAAGACTTTAGCAGCCTGGGTTAAGCTGCCTGTCTTCGCAGCCCAATAGAAAACTTTGTACAATTCATAATTATTGATCATAAAATGTGGGCTAGCTCCTAGATTGATTTAGTAGATATATGAAACATTATAGATGAGCAATGAAAAAGAAACCAGTGAAGGAGTGAGCAAATTGAAGCCAGCAACGTTTGTATTGTTTGGAGCAACAGGTGATTTAGCCAAAAGAAAGATTTACCCAGCCCTATATCAATTGTTCGTCGATCAGAAACTGCCTTCATCCTTTTCCTTGATTGGTCTCGGAAGAAGGGAACTATCTCATGAAACATTTCAGTCAAATGTCGAGCAATCCCTTCTTAACTTTTCCCGAAGTGAAGTGAAAGATGCCGCTGTAATTAAAAAATTCTTGCGTGCATTTCGCTATCAGGTTCTAGATGTTGAACGCAAAGAAGATTACACAAAGCTGCTGCGGGTGGTTGAAGAGCGGGAAGAAGAGCTTAACATAACGCCTAATCGCATGTTTTATTTATCTGTTGGACCTGAATTTTTTGAAACAATCGCAACCAATATTCACGAAAGTGGACTTGGTTCAGTTGATGGGTGGAAACGGCTGGTAATAGAGAAGCCTTTCGGCCATGACCTAGAGTCTGCTAGACATTTGAATCAGAAGTTAAACCAAGCGTTCGATGAGACTGAAATTTATCGAATTGATCATTATCTAGGCAAACCAATGGTTCAGCAAATGGGGCAACTGCTGCATTCTGCACTCTCAGAGCAAGAGCTAAGGTCGCGAAGTATGGCCAGCATTCAAATTTCCGCAAACGAAACATTGGGTGTGGAGGAAAGGGCTGGATACTACGATCACGCAGGGGCAATCCGCGATATGTTCCAGAATCATATGCTTCAATTACTTATGATGTTAACGATCGAATTACCGAATCGAAGTTCAGTAGAAGAAGTTGGGCCACTAAAAAGAAAGATAATCAAGTCGTTGCAGCCGCTTCATAAAATGGATGTTAAACACCACATTGTTCGTGGTCAATATGGTGCAGGGGAGATAAAAGAGGGGCAGGTTGTCGGCTATACAAATGAACCTGGAATAGCTTCTGACTCTCAAAATGATACTTTCATTGCAGCCAGACTGCAAAGCAATGATCCATTCTGGAAGGACATCCCCCTCTATATCCGAACCGGTAAGCGGTTGAAAGAAAAGGTAACGAGAATCGTGATCGAATTTAAATTGGAGGGTCCCCTTAAGGATCTCTTGATCATAGAAATTGGACCGAACGAAGGCATTTTCTTTCAAAAAAGCCAATCGGTTCAAGAACATTCAGAGGGTGAGCTGCCCATTCGAAACCAAGTAAGCTTCCTGAAAGAAGGAGTTACTGACGCTTATGAATCACTCATCTACGATGCTTTAATGGGTGATAAAACTTATTTTGCCCATTGGGATGAAGTGGAATTATCGTGGGAATGGGTGCAGCCTATCTTAGAGGCTTATCAAGAGAACTTGCTACCGCTTCATATCTACCCAGCAGGGTCGTTCGGGCCGCTTGAAGCTGATGAATTGCTTGCGAGAGATGGCTTCCATTGGTGGTTCGATAACAAAAATGCATCAAATGACGAAGCAACCCAAGGAAATGTCCCTACTTATCACTACAACACTTGATCAATTATATGTGATTACGATTCGAGCTTTACCTAAAGATACGATTCATAAGGAAAATTCGGGACATCTTGGAAACTAACAGGAGGTAATGAACATGGAAAAACAGCAAATTGGTGTAGTTGGTTTGGCCGTAATGGGTAAAAACTTAGCCATGAATATTGAAAGTAAAGGCTTCTCCGTAGCAGTATACAATCGTTCACCAGAGAAAACGAAAGAACTAATGGCAGAAGTACAAGGAAAGAATTTTATCGGTACGTATAGTATAGAAGAATTTGTCCAATCGCTCGAGACGCCGCGTAAAATCCTCATCATGGTCAAAGCGGGAAAACCGACAGATGATACCATCGATCAGCTACTGCCATACCTTAGTCCAGGGGATATTCTCATCGACGGCGGCAACGCCTTTTTCCCTGATACGCAAAGAAGAAACAAGGATCTGCAAGCGAAAGGATTCCGCTTTATCGGCGCTGGCGTTTCAGGCGGCGAAGAGGGAGCCCTGAATGGTCCTGCGATTATGCCAGGCGGGCAAAAAGATGCCTATGAACTTGTCGAGCCTATCTTGACGGCGATTTCGGCCAAAGTGAATGGCGATCCGTGCTCGACTTACATTGGCGAGGATGGCGCTGGGCATTATGTGAAAATGGTGCACAATGGCATCGAGTACGGCGATATGCAGCTCATTGGCGAAGCTTATCATTTGCTGAAAGATGTACTCCACTTAAGCACAAGTGAACTCCATGAGATTTTCACCGAATGGAATAATGGCGAGCTGGATAGTTATTTGATCGAGATCACAGCTGATATTTTCTCAAAGACAGATCCTGAGACAGGCAAACCGATGGTTGATGTTATTCTCGATTCGGCAGGACAAAAAGGAACCGGAAAATGGACAAGTCAAAGTGCATTGGATTTGGGCGTTCCCTTGTCCATCATCACGGAATCTGTGTTCGCGCGGTTCCTCTCGGCTATGAAAGAAGAGCGTGTAGCCGCAAGCAAACGACTGAGTGGCCCTGCGGTATCCAGCTATGACGGGGATCCAAAGGAATTTATCGAAGCTGTTCGTAAAGCTTTGTACACCAGCAAAATTGCTTCCTATGCGCAAGGATTTGCACAAATGAGAGCAGCTTCCGATGAATACAACTGGGACTTGAACTATGGCAGCATTGCGATGATTTTCCGCGGGGGATGTATTATTCGCGCAAGATTTTTGCAAAATATCAAAGATGCTTATGACCGTGATCCTGCTCTTAAAAACCTGTTGTTAGACGAATATTTCGGTTCCATCGTTGATAACTATCAGGATGCTTGGAGAAAAGTGATCTCCATTGCCGTAACGAGAGGGATTCCGGTCCCTGGATTCGCTTCCGCCTTAGCCTATTACGACAGCTATCGTACAGAGCGGCTGCCAGCCAATTTGCTTCAAGCACAAAGAGATTATTTTGGGGCGCATACGTTTGAGCGAGTTGATAAAAAGGGAAGTTTTCATTTTCAATGGATGGAGAATTAACTAATATGGGGCCCCGAGAGGGGCCTTTTTCCTTTATAAGGCAGCTCTCTTTACGGACCTAAGGAACGTGATCATCTCGAAGTATATAGGAATTAACCTATGAGGGGTCATGCCACATGAGATTTCGTAAAGGTGTTGTACAAGGTATCAAACTAACATTTCTAAGTATGGCATTGCTCCATGCAACTTCTGTTCATGCTGACGAGAGTCCATCACCATCCGTCTATCTGGACGGGCATCTGTTATCTTTTCAGACACCTGCTGTTATTGAAAATGGATATAGCCTCGTTCCGATGCGAACACTTTTTGAGGCAGAAGGTGCCCAAATTACTTGGGACGAGAGCACGCGAACAGTTACAGCTAAGAAAAATAATGATGTATTTACCTACCAAATCGGCGAGATGGCTGCTTATAAGAATCAACAACGATTAGAGCTGCCCATTGCTGGTAAAATTATCGATGGTTCGACGATGGTTCCACTTCGATTTATAAGTGAAACGCTTGGTAATCTCGTGGCATGGCATGATTATTCCCGATCCATTACAATTTCGTCTGTTCATGACTATGAAACCACGATTCAATACGGCGTCAATCTGCGTACTACACCTGATAAAGATACGACGGACAACAGTGTCCTACGCATGCTTTCCAAAAGTGATAAGATTCACGTCATCCGAGAAATGGACGCGAACTGGTTGGAGGTTCAAACCCAAGACGGTACATTTGGATTCATTTCTGCTGCCCCAATGTATACGGATTATCTGAACCAATCGTCTTTAACTGCCAAGAAAGCGGATGCGTTGATCACGTTTGGATCCAAATTCATAGGAACTCCCTATGAGTTCGGCGCAGCACCCGGTCAAACCAATACATTTGATTGCTCTTCATTTGTTCAACATGTGTTTAGCGAAGTGCTGTCCATTGATCTACCGCGCGTCTCCTATGATCAAGCTCTAAAAGGGAAAGAAGTTGGCATCGACGAATTACGCAAAGGTGATCTTTTGTTTTTTAGTGCTCGCGGGCTTGATATTGGTCACGTAGCCATCTATGCAGGAGATAACCAATTGCTTCATACCTATTCAAAGGACCTTGGCGTACATATAGAGAGTTTCGATGATAAGTGGAAGAAGCGTTTTGTCACGGCACGTAGATTGTTCTGATGGGAAGAAAGAAGGTCATTGATATCAAAGCACGCATCCATGGTAACAATAAGTTAGTGGATGTAACAAAAATATTTATCTTCTTTTAAGTTTGTTTACAGTCAAATTTAATATTGGGATGATATTAATACTGTAAGGAAGATTGTTCGTGCGCTGTTGGTTTAACATCTAATGTTCTAGCCCATTAAAGGTTGTGAGTATGATGTATATGCCAAACCCAATTGTAGTTGTCGGTGGTATTGTGGAGAATGAACATGGATACATCTTATTAGTAAAGACGAAACATAGCGGTTGGATATTTCCTGGAGGGAAAATCGTAGAAGGTGAAGACCTAATGACTGCTTTAATTAGAGAAGTAAAAGTAGATTGTGGAATAAACATAGATGTATCTTACTTAATCGGTGTTTATTCAAATTCAGTCATGCATAAATGGCATAACAGTGTAACTGATAGTTCAAACAAACTTATGTTCGACTTTATGTGCAATCCTGTGAGTGGAGAACTATTTGCCTCCGAAGAAACCTTAGAAAGTTTTTGGTTTGAAAAGGATACCGTACTAGCGATGATTACTGATCCAGCCATACGTACTCGATTTCAAGCTTATTTGGATTTTGGAGGCAGCTCCTTCTATACAGAGTTTGATCCATGGAGTGGTGAGCCACAAGGAGAACTTGGTTTATAAGATAAGGGATCACGATATTTGAAGGGCTTGCCTCAAGAGGCAGCCCTTTTTTATTTGAACAATAGGGTAGCGAATATGATTATTCCTATTTCACAAAAGCTTCTCCTTGAAGGGCAGCTCCAGTAGCGTCCTGTAAGAATTCCTGCTGACTTCGAATTGCTCCAGAATGGATGCCTTATTTTCTTCGATCTTCGCAACTCTGTCGAGAATGACTTCCGTTAGCTGGTCGAGATGAGTAGGCAGCACATAATCGGAAAGATTAACGGAGTAACCGAAATCCAACGACTTAAACCGGTAGCCTAAGCAAATGAAGGGGACACCGGCTGCTGCGGAAAGATAATTGCTGTGGAGTTTGAAATTGATCGTTAAGTCATACCCCTGCATAATTTCCAGCAAATCCTCGTAATGATGCAGACGCTGATCAAGTTTGACATGTTCCGGATCTCCAAGTTTGCGGTAAAGACGCTCACAAGCCTCCCGGTCTGGACCCCATACCGGAAAAATCGTAATGTCGTAACCCTGCCGAATCAAACGCCGGAGCGCCTCGACTAAATGCTGTTCCACTTTTTCCTCATTGCCACCAAAAATCCGGTTGTACGCAGTTCCCCAGTTCACACCAATAACGTGTTTCGAACTTTCACTCTTCAAACGAGCAGGGCTAGGCAGCAGAAAACCTGGATCGCCGCTAATCACGACTTTTTCCATGGGCACGCCGGAATGTTGAAGAAATTGCAGTGAGAGGGGACCGCGAACCCCGCAAAAAGCAGACTGGCTAACAACTTCAGCAAGCTTTATACTTGTCGCCTTGTGCTCTTCGGTATAAGCCAGATGGAGGGAGACTTGACCTGATTCATCTAAAGGGGTGTACTCCCGCCGATCGTGGCCGCTTCCCCAAATGATAACTTTTTTATTTTGTTGAATGGCTTGGTGAACAACGTCGATATAGCCGGGAATTAATAATGATCCCCCACCCAATACGATCGTATCGTAAGGGCCATGGTTACGAATATCTACGCCAGGAATCGATGGGATCACTTCATATTCTTTTGAAGGGAGAAATCTCCAACAGTAATCTCGAAATAATTGCCACATCAGCTCGTCACCAATATTATTAAAGCCGATCCAACCCAAATATAGCATGCGTTTCATTATTGTCCCCTTTCTCGTGATACCTGCGTAACGGACTGATAGATTTGGAGGAGTTGATCAGTTGTACGTTCACTATGAAATAAGCGTTCGACCCACTGTCTATTTTCCCGCCCTTGTGCCGTTAACACATCCAATTTCTGATAACCTTTTATGATTTGATCCGCAAAAAGATAACGTGAATGCGAGGCACTTGAGCCGTGATCGCCGAAATAGAGCGACCAGGCTTCCTCGTAATTTCCAGGCTCCACCCATCCGAAAAAACCATTGTTACCGATGGCGAGCACCGGTTTTTCAGAAGCCAATGCCTCAAGCGCCACGCGTCCTGTACCGATCACGATATCAGCGGCGTTATAGAAGTCACGCATTTGGGTTTGCTGACCGGCTAAATGGATAAACTTCCTGCCGCTTTCCTCGTGAATGAACTCAGCTAGACGCTGAATCGAATCCCGCTTTGGGCCGTCACCAACGACGACAAGCTCGAACTGGTGCCAGCCGTACCGATGGAGATCCTTCATTGCCCGCAGCAGGATGTCACAGGCCGTCGCTTTGCCCCAAGCCAAACGACTCGCGTAAACGATGAGGACAGAAGTATCGGCAATGCCGAGTTCCGAGCGTACCTGGGTACTTATAGACGGATAAAACTCCTCAAGGTCGATACCATTCGGAATTAAATGCGATGGATAACCAATATGCTGCACGTACTGTTGTACCGGCTTACTTACAGCGATCACGGCTTTCGAGCGGGAGAGGAGAGATCCAAGACTGTCTTTGGGATAATACGTTCCATGTGTTGTGAAAATGAAAGGGATACCTTCACTGCTTGCAGCTTCTGCTGCTAAAAGACCGGAGGGAGTTTGATGTGCATGAACGCAATCGAAATGGGTCATTTTCATGATTCTTTGTAGTGTGTTGATCCATTCTGCGCGATTGGTGGAGCCGTCTTCAGGAGGATCCATGAGATATACGGAACACCCAGCTTGTTCGAACGAGGAACGAAGTTCACCATCGGCCGCCACCAGTCTGACGTGATGTCCTTTCTGGATCAAAGACTTCGTCAAACTTAATACGTGCGTCTCCGTACCAGCCGGACTCAATTGATCGAGTACCATCAGCACAGACAACGGGGCAGTGGTCATGATGGATCGCCTCCTTTTCCGAAATAGGCTAGAGACCTTTGATTGCTGTGAAAACGATAGTAATACAGAATCTCGGGCATATTATCGATTCGAGCTCCAATATTGAGAAACTTAACGATAAATTCATAATCCTCTGCACCAGCGATCCGTCGGGTAAGTCCACCAATCTGGTCGAATATCGCTCCGCGGAACATGATGGTGCCGTTACAAACACAGTGGCCGCCATTTCGGTAGACTTTACGAATTTCCTCCCCGTACTTCAGCCAATTCGCAGGGGTATATTGCCGTTGCTGATGATCTTCGTTCTTGAACGAAGCATAATTGCTTCCAACCAGTGATACTTCCGGATGGTTCTCTAGGTAACTCACCTGTTTCTCGAAACGAGATAGGTGAGAGAAGTCGTCGGAGTCTTGAACGGCAATAAACTCCCCTCGTGCCAAGAATAGACCCGTGGTCAAAGATCCGGAATAGCCTGCATTCCTCGAAAGACAAACAAGGAGTAAACGATTGGCATCGACGCCATTTTCCTTCATCCATGACTGTACCACCCCAATCGATCGATCTGTGGATGCATCATCTACAAATATGATTTCAATCTTTGGATAGGTCTGATGGTGGAGGCTGTCGAGACATTCTTTCAAAAATAATTCACGGTTACAGTTAGTCACAACGACACTAACCATGCCGGGTTCACGCTTCATCATGTCGGTACATTCCTCCTTTTTTGTCCGAAATAGTATGCATGGCTTCGATATGGTCGCCAATAATCTGTGCAGCTGCTTGAGAATAGCGTTCTCCTGCCAAATCATGCTTTCCATGTCGATAACGGTTCAGCCTGTCTACCTCAACCTGGTGAACAGGCAAGCAATGCAAGCCGCCGAGCAGTCCAAGTGCATAAGCTTTGGGTGGACACTGAAGATGAGTCCAATGAATGACCTCAAGCGCTCGCCTATTTATGGCAAAAGGTACATGAACGAGCGAAGCATTCTCAAGATCCGCTCTCCCCAGCGCGGTATTCAGTGCATATTTCAGAGCCGTTACTGTCCCAACAGGCATACGCAACCGCAAATGATGATTTAATTGGTTGACAGCCACATCACAGCAGGTTGAAGCAGATTCAACGAAAGGTACTAGATCCTGCCAAGGGATGACAAAGTCTCCATCCACAAACAGTAAAATCTCACTTTGTGCAGCAAATGCGCCAATTGCACGACCAACATCCGTACCAAGTGGATCCTCAAAACTAATGGTTGTAGCACCTTGCCCGCGAGCTATCGTTTCTGTCTGGTCGCTTGATCCGTTGATTACCACGACAATTTCATTCGGTGCAAGCTTCTTTATTTCCTGAATGACTTGCCCAATCGTTGCTTCCTCGTTCCGTGCCGGGATAATGACAGATAACGACTTGGCTCTATCGCCTCTCCTATCGAAAGAGTAATCCCTGCCGGGGTATGGAGATGGCAGCGATAGGTTACCTTGATGTAGCCTGTCGACAATATCCCTTCTTCGAGCACCATCATTCCAACCTCCTCTGGGAGGAGGAAGTAGCGATAGAAGGGCCGCAAGCCGCTCTTCAATCCCAGGAGGAGGCTCTACGCTTTTCTGCTCGAGTGAAGCTAGGTTGGTTGAACTGCTGTCTTTCACTCCGATCCGATAGGGGGACCGGATTAACCTGAGGTGCGAATCAACAGGGTTTCTTAGCAATTGGAGTCCAGCATATGAGCGCCACTCAGGCGTGGGCAGGGCAAAGGGAAGATTCGCAAGCGAGGCGCTGCCCAGTTCGGGCCTTCCGGAGAATTCGTTTATCAACCTGTGCCATAGAGGCAGCGGGGAGATGCTCAAGTTAGGATGTAACTTCTCTTCCCCTTGAGTCAACATAGCATCGAACCTGCCGTTTTGAATTGTTTGTATCATCTGCTTCAGATCCCTTGGATCGCTGCGGTCAGCTGTCACTATTACGAATTCTACCGTTTGCTCCAAGGCTCTAGGTTCTTTTTCCTGAGTGGAAAGATGGTCTAGAAGTACGCATTCTATTTCCTTACAGTTAACGTGCAATTTCGAGAGATCTTGATTTGAATGACTTAGGTAAATAGGAACGCGTAATGGCAGTTTACGACAGTTGATTACAAATTGCATGAGAGTCTCGGGACTCCCGTACGAAGCAATAATCAAGCACACGCTTTTCTGTGAATGCTTACGATACTTCTTAAATAACCCGAACATAATCTATCAAACGGGTGCGAATAAGCAATTCATCTTCACCGTCGTAACCGGGTACGCTTGCTGTCTGAACAATAATGTAAGAACAGTTCACTTCTGCCAGAACGCCTTTGACGATGTCTCCGTTTGAAAGAATCAGTTCTACATTGTTTCCGATAAACATGCGTAGTTTCATGACAAATCTCACAAAATCTCCTCCAAATATAAATAGAATAATGTAAACTCTTGCGTCTACTTAAACTTAATATATTCAAGAGAATAGTAGGGGGAACGGTCGGTATCTATATAAATGCGTGGAGTTTTCATGAAAACTATTCCTAAAACGCCATAAGTCATTGCTTTGAGCATAGTCTCTCTTGTTAATCACTCGAATAAGGCAACAAATAAACGCACATAATATTCAATGAAATTTATGGAAAGGGGGTACGTTGTGGAGCCCACCATGCCTGTAAAAGTGAGCGAAAGCATGACAATCAATCAAGACGTCATGCATGAAGTTTTTCAAAATTGTGCGGATGTCGTAATTAGGCCTCTAAAATTACCGGATCAAGCGAATATTCTACTCGTGTATATTGAAGAATTAACGGATTCTAACAAATTGGAAGAGATTATTTCGGCATGTATGATAAGTCGTGAAGTCGATCGACTGACACAGTTTAAAATGGAAGTTCACTATTCGGAAATCATAGCAAAAGTGCTGAAAGGTTGTACGGCCATCTTTTTGGATGGTAACCCTTTTGGATATATGGCCGAACTAACTGCTTTCAAACAACGCGCGATCAATGAGCCTTCAAATGAAGCATCTATACGCGGTCCGCGTGAAGGGTTCACAGAAGACCTAAAAACAAATTTAAGCATGATTCGAAGAAAAATAAGTAATTCGAAACTTAAGTTTGAAAATCTTCAAGCAGGTGAGTTGACCCATACATCGTTTGTTGTTGCTTACATCGAAGATAAGGTCAAACCAGAATTGCTTCAAGAAGTTAGGGCAAGACTTCAAGCTTTTCACACCAATCAACTACTAGATTCAGGGTATATTGAAGAATTTATTGAGGACAAATCTTTATCCCTGTTCCCACAAATCCAAAATACAGAACGGCCAGACACCGTTTCTGCAAGTCTATTAGCAGGCAAAGTGGCCATAATTGTTGATGGCTCACCAAACGCATTGCTGCTGCCAATGACATTCTGGGCAGGTTTTCAAGCCGCTGAAGATCATTATGAACGTTTCTTATACGTCTCGGCCGTCAGACTGTTACGGTTTCTACTTGCCATTATGTCTTGTCTCGTTCCATCCATCTATGTTGCGCTTACAACGTTCCATCCACAGATGATTCCACTTGCGCTGATGCTTAGTATTTCAGCGGCGCGAGAAGGCATTCCATTTCCATCGGTCATTGAAACTTTATTGATGGAACTTATGTTCGAAGGATTACGAGAAGCCGGTCTTCGACTGCCTAAAGCCATCGGGTCAGCTGTAAGCATCGTAGGTGCACTCGTTATTGGGGAAGCAGCCGTCCAAGCTGGGTTTATCTCAGCTCCCATTGTGATGATCGTTGCAGGTACCGGGATCGCCTCGTTTGCATTTCCTAGCTATAGTCTGGCATTACCATTTCGCATGCTGCGGTTTCCGCTGCTAATTTCAGGTGGAGTCCTTGGTCTATATGGTATTGCGATCGGGATTATGTTCATCATGATTCATCTAGTTACCCTCAAGTCATTCGGTATGCCTTATTTAAAACCAGTGGCCCCTATTGGTGCAACTTTTTGGAAGGATACGCTTATACGAATGAATAAAAAGTATGTAGCGGCACAAGACAAACAATGAAAAGAACCGGTTGTTTCATGCTTCTTTTGATACAAACAGTGATACTCTCTGGATGCTGGGACCGGAATGAAATTAACGATTATGCCTTCTGGATTGGAACAGCATTGGATTTAACTGAAAGCGGCAAACTTCAAAAAAGCGCTCAAATCGCGGTTCCCGCTGATTTCAAAAGTATCCGGGGAGGCGAGGGGAAGAGTCAAAGAGCGAACATTGTATTAACGGCGACTGGAAAATCAATCGTAGATTTGACCCAACAAATTCAAGACAAGCTGCCCCGTAAAGTTTTTCTGGGGCATCGTAGAGCTATTTTTATCGGAGAGAAATTGGCACGGAATGGTCTGATTGACGTTATGGATCAATTTACACGAAATACGGATACGCGTTTGCGGACAGATATTTTCGTTGTGAATAACGGAGAAGGAAGGGAAGTTTTGAATATTAACAGTCCGTTCAATCAATTTTCATCGATTGTGGCTGTTGATCAAGACCGATATTGTCGCTTAGGAGACACGGCTTTGAGAGATGTTTTAATTGATGCGGGGAGGGATGGGATTCGCCCGTCCATGCCGATGGTTGAGATTTCGCCAATGAATAAGCAAGAGAAAGACAAAATTTTTGATGTCAGATCAGTTGCTATCTTTAATAAAGATTTGAAAATGGTCGGGGAAGTGAGCGGGAGAGAATCACTCGAATTATTTTGGATCAAAGGTGTATTGAGAAATCAATTCGTGACGGAAGAGATCGAGGAAGGAAGTATTTCTTTATATGAATCCAATCTAAAACAGACCATCCGAACGCAATTTGAGGGTGATAAGCTGAAAGCCTATATCAAACTCGTAGGCACTGGAAGGGTACTTGAAAACAATACGGACATTGATCTCTCTTTATCCGCGGAGCGCGTCCACATCGAAAATAAGTTGAATGCAATCAAAGCAAAGCGAGTAGAAGAAACAATACAGAAGTTACAGACTAAGTTTGGGCAAGATGTATTCGGAATCGGCGAAGAATTTCACAGAGAACATCCTTATCGTTGGAAAGAAATTCGCAATCATTGGGATGATTTATTTCCGACTGTTGAAGTGGCGGTGGATGTCAAGTTGGATATTGAGAGTACAGGAGATATTCGCAAGCGAATCGTAAGAAAAGGAGATAAAGGGGAAAGAGAATGAAAATTTCAACCTGGCAATTGTTTTGGATGTTTACAACATTGGAGATCTCCATGTCGATTTGGCTAACTATCTCGCCGACGATTGAAATCGCTAAACAAGATGCTTGGATCTCCATTGTGGTGGCAGGCATTATTGGCCTGGGCTTAACGACAATTCTCGTTCGCGTTAGTCAACGACATCCTTCCCAAACGCTGGTAGAGTTTGCTCAAAAGCTTTTTGGGAAGTGGATTGGAAAGCTAATCAGCCTGTTGTATCTTGTGGTTTGGTATTCCGTATGTGCCGATATTTTACGCATATTCTCATTGTTTATTAAGCAGATTCTATTTCACGATACACCGGTCTGGAGTATCTCCGCTCTAATGATGGCGGCAATGGTTTACATTACATTCGCTGGCAGTGTAGAAGCCATTGCACGATTCAGTGAATTAGCTGGACCTTTGATTATCGTCGGCATTGTCATTTCGTTCACATTAAATATACCCAATTTACATATCGCACTGCTTCTACCTATATATGCTGATACTGGCATCATGCCCATTCTACAGGGATCATTGGTGAATGCCTCTTTCCTTGGGGAATCCATGATGATCATGATGTTAACGCCTTTTATAGCAAAACCGGAAAAACTGCTTAAGCCGATTCTATTATCCATTTGCATTCCATCCATACTAGCTCTCGTTGCGACGATTATGGTTATTGCAACATTCGGAACGAGCATCGGATCGAGTATGTATTTTCCGTATTTTGCTATGGTTCGATTTATTAATTATCTAGAGTTTATTCAAAATATGGATGTCTGGATTGTGTTTATCTGGATTTTCAGCGTGTTAGTAAAGTTGTCCATGTATTTGTTCATTAACAGTTATGGATCAGCACAATTGTTGGGTATCCAGAAATGGCGGAGGATGATCATTTTTACTGCGCCTGTCATTTTCTCTATCTCTTTAATACCTGCAAACGTCTTTGGAATATTGGATTATGCAAACCTTGTCTGGACGACATTTATTTTTCCGATATTCATTGTTGGTATTCCGATTGTTTTTCTAATCATTAGCCTGATAAGAGGCAGACATTTGCAAGAGGCATAAGAATAATTAATTTTACAAATCCTCATTCTCCCTAGTTTTTAAAAATGCAATCTTTTCGCTTACAATTTCATTAATCCGCTGGAGTTCCTTGATATCATTTTCAATTTTTATTTGATAATTCTCAAGGTATTCGCGTCTTTTACTAAAACTTGTGGATTGTGCGCCAATAAATTCTGTTGTTCCGATCCCGATTCCTCTTAAATATTTCACCAGAATAAGCCAATCGACATCTTCTTTTGTATACATCCGATAGTTATTAGAATCTCTTCCAATAAACTGGAGAATCCCGATTTTCTCGTAATAGCGTAACGTATCCTTTGATAAACCAGTTAATTCTGTGGTTTGTTGCGTAGAAAAATATTTTCCATCGTTAGCCATGTAAGATTTTCTCTCCTTGCTATTGAGTTAACTCCACACTTTATATTGTAAATATAACTCAGCATAAGTAAAGGATGATGATTACTTTGGAAAATGTTGCGCATAAGAGTAAAGTTGCTGTCATATCGGGAGGAACGTCTGGGGTGGGAAAAAAAACCGCTTTAGATTTAGCGAAGAAAAATATAATAACAATTATTTTGGGCAGGGATAAAGAAAAAGGAATACGAGCCAAGAATCAGATAATCAACGAATCTGGCAACGATCATGTTGAATTTTATCCTGTCGATTTATGCTCCTTGGACGATATCAAGAAATTCCGTAGTGATTTTGAAACGAAGTATGATCATATTGATATTCTCGTTAGTGCTGCAGGTGTTATGTATTCGGATTTGAAAGTAACGAAAGAGGGATATGATCAAAATTTTGTAATCAATTATTTGGCACATTTTTGGCTGATAAACGAAATGCTACCTCTCTTAAAAAACGCCGAGCAAGGCAGAATTCTGCTTGTTGGAGCTATTCCATTCGTCATTAATCATAGCAAAGTAGAGCTACCGAAACTTGAAAAAAGCACGAAATATAGCGGATTCAGAGTAGTTGGAGAGTCACTAATGTTAAGGGTCTTACTTACTGTTGCTTTAAGTGAGCAACTAAAGAACACCTCGATAACGGCCAATGTGTTTCACCCTGGGTATGTTACGGATTCCAATTATGGAGCAGACTTGTCAGGGATTGCAAAGTTAATTGGAAGTATTGCCGGAACTTTATTCTCTAAGAAAAATGCTCCGATAGGGAGGGAGTTGGCACTGGATCCGACCCTCTCAACAATCAGTGGCCGACTGTTCAATGAAAAAAAAGAGATTGTGCCATTGTCTTCTAACTATAAGAAAGAATTGGCGGATGAATTGTGGCGCTTTAGCTTGACCATGTACAAATAACGAATAGAAATGTTGAGAAGCCTCTGATAAAGGGGCTTTTTTTTGCGATAATCAGCAATTCCTACGTCTTACAGAAAGGCGGATACCGATAATATCCTGAATTTGCAAACAGATGATATAATAAGGGAGCTTTCATACTAGCAAAATGACTTCAGACACAGTTTTAAGTTTATCAATTGAATGAATACTTCGAAGGGAAAGATGAAGGTGGATACCAATCTTTATGTAAGCATCGGTCTCAAGCTTATCGTCGCTATGATAGGTCTTTTGATCATGACTCGACTATTAGGGAAAAAAGAAATCTCCCAATTGACCGCTTTTGATTTCGTTTCCTCTTTAATGCTCAGCGAACTCGTCGGCAATACGATATATGATGATAACATTCATCTTAGCCATCTACTTTTCGCTTTGATTATCTGGACGCTTCTAGCGCTAGGGTTGGAAAAGTTTATCGCACTATTCCCCAGACTGTCCCGCTATGCCGCGGGAACGCCAGATCTGATTATCCGAGACGGCATAGTTGATTTCAAAGCCATGAAGCGCAATAATCTCGATTTCGCCCAACTGGGCATGCTGCTTCGGGAAAATAATATCTTCTCACTGCGTGAAGTGGCCTATGCGTTATTCGAGACGAACGGCAGCATCAGTGTGCTGCGTCAGAAGGACCCGGAGGAGATCAGCGGTAATGCAGTAGACCAGCAGAGCAGCGTCAGTCTTCCCGCTTACATTATTGAAAACGGCAGCATCAATGAAGATACTTTGAAACGCTTGAGTCGAGACAGGGAGTGGGTGGACCAGCTGTTGCAACTTAGCGGAATTTCGCATCATGAGCGTGTGCTTTTCGCGGAATGGTCGGACTCTAGCGGTTTATATTATCAATTAAAGGAAGTAAAAAAAGATTAGCCTGATACCTTCAGCGAAGTGAAATTTAAGAAAAACTTTATATTTGTCCCACTTCTAATTTAATCAGTGTTCCTTATCCTGAAGGCATGTTGTGTAAACAAGGAAACGGGGTTGAAAGTGAGTATGTTTGTAAAAGGACGCATGACGTCATTTATATTGTTTGGTGTTTTTCTCATATCTTATATGTATCTGTTTCTTCTCATATTTCTTTTTAAGTATGTTTCACCTTTAGCAATATTTAGTCCAAATCGAACAAACTATAGATCTCTAGATGTAATCCCATTTAATACGATATATAGTTATTTATCAGGTGAACTGCATGTTTCACCTATTATCGTAATGACGAATATATTGGGAAATATTATTTTGTTTATGCCTTTAGGTCTGTATGTACAGTTATTAAAAAAGGATAAGAGATTATCCATCAGTATGCTTATTGTTTTTCTTGTTAGTTTGCTTGTTGAGATATTGCAATATATATTTGGAATTGGAGCTACAGACATTGATGATATTATTTTAAATTCCTTAGGTGGATTCATTGGGATATACGTATATAAAGTCTTATCAAGGATCTTTAAGGATGAGCAGAAAGTGCGTTTGACCCTCGTACTAACAGTACTCATTGTTATTTTGATTGCCATTGCATGTAAAGCGATATTATTTTATAGATTAGGGCTTAGAATCAGACTACTGCCGTAACGTAAAGAGATAAAAGCCGGACTCTGAGAGAGTTCGGCTTTGTGCGGATGCTGAGGTTGGCTGGTTGACTTAAGCAAAGTTCTATTTTATACTTAGAACGATCATTCGATCTGCTAATGTGGAAGGAGGAAATGCCGTGTTCGAACGATACAACAAAGTTCAGAAAGCAGTCTTGGAGACAACACTGCATCTGATCATCGACCGAGAGCTGCAGGCAACTTCGATGTCACTGATTGCCAAGGATTCCGGCGTCTCGACAGGCAACATCTATCATTATTTCAGCAGTAAGGAAGATATCATCAATGAGCTTTATAAGGCGATCGTTCTGTTTAATGGTGAGTTTGTAACGAAGGACCTGTACCAGATTAACTCTATACAGGAACAATTTTGGCAGGCATGGAGAAATGTATTCGAGCTGGGCAGGAACTATCCAAAGGCATTTCGATTCATCGAGCAGTACTCATTCTCACCCTATATTTATGAGCAAACCAAGGTGGAAGCCATCAATGGCGGTTGGTGTGGATCCCTTGAAAAGCTATATAAGCAGGCGGTTGAGGAAGGTATATTCGTTGAGCTTAAGCCGCTCATGATGGTTCACATGCATTACGGTTCAATCGTCTATCTGTTAAAGTTATATCAACAGAACATACACGATCTAACAAATGAAGATATCGAAAAGGTAATCCTTGCTTGTTGGAATGCGGTAAGCAAAGAGGAAGGTTCGAACAGTTAGTTCTGCCTGATTCTTTTAGCCTAATTAGATTGAACGTTCGATATAAAATGTATATCTTAATCTTTTGGATTGTAAGAGAACATAATTAATAGAACGAACATTCAATAGAAAAAATAATTCAATATCGGAGGAATTATGATGACAACTAAAACAGTTTTTATTACGGGAACGAGCTCAGGACTAGGGAAATTGACGGCGATTCATTTCGCGAAGCTCGGATGGAACGTCGCCGCGACGATGCGCACACCGGAGAATGAAAAGGAACTTACTGCATACGACAATATTAAAATCTTCAAGCTAGACGTTACAAATGTGAAAGAAGTAGAAACAGCCGTGACTGATGCGATTGCAGCATTTGGGAAAATAGACGTTGTAGTTAATAATGCAGGGATGGGATCGTATGGGGCGCTGGAACTAGCCGCAGAAGAGACCATTGATTGGCAGTTTGCCGTGAATGTACGCGGCCCGATCAATGTGATTCGTAAATTTCTACCTCATTTCAGAGCCGCGGGTGGCGGAATGTTTATCAATATCAGCTCTTTTATGGGCGTAACTACAGCAGTCCCGCTTGGCTCTCTCTATAATATGTCCAAGTTTGCCTTGGAAGGATTAACAGAAGGTCTCTACTACGAACTCAAGCCATTAAACATCGAGCTTAGACTCATTGAACAAGGCGGTTCCAAAGGTAACAATTTCGTGCATAGTATCATTTGGAATAAGAATGAGAACATTACGGCTTACGACGATTTGATGAACAAGGTAGCCACCTTGATGACAAATAGTCCTGAAGATCAACTCGATGATCCACAAACTATCGTCGATGCCATCGCGGCTCAAGCAACTGGAGAAAGCAATCAATTCCGGACGGTCGTAGGCGAGGCGGGCAATCATTTAATGGGACTACGGAAGTCGCTTCCTATCGAGCAATACTTAGATATGATCATGCAAGGGTATAATTAAGGAGTAGATACACCAATTTAGCAGCGACAATCCAGGACATTATTTACTCGTCCATGGTTGTCGCTGTTTTTAGGTCTACATGATTGTTCAAATAATAATATACGAGTAGAATTGATAATTGTTAAGGAAACATGTCTACAATACAATTACATAGATACCAATAAGGGGGAGAACAGTGAAAAATGCGAATGCTATCTTAATGAAAGAGATTAATTTAAATAACGTGCGTCAAGCACTTAAGCAAATTGAAACGGCTACCAAACCACAACTGTCCAAATTAACTAACCTCAGTGTAGTCACTGTTAATTCTCTTGTTAAAGAATTACTCGAACTGGGCGAGATATTTGAGGATGAAACGGTTCCTTCCAACGGTGGAAGACCGGCTTTAACCTATCGTTTTAATTACGATTTTAGTCTAGCACTTGTGATCAGTTTAAAAGAAAATCATGGTAACGAACACCTTACCACTATGGTCGTTAACTTAGATAATCGAATTTTACATAAAGAAGAACATCTAGTTCCACGTTTTGAACGCCAAATCCTTTTCGATCATATTGAACGTTATCTCAATCTTTATCCTTCCGTTAAAGTGATTGGCCTTGGAATTCCAGGGCAAACGGTAAACGGAGAAGTGACAGTAACTAGTCATAGCGAATTAAAAGGAATCCGTTTAGCTGAAGAAATTGAATCAAAGTTTAACTTACCGGCTATGGTAGAGAATGACGTTAATGCTGCTGTCAGCGGCTTTTATGCGAGCCATGAATTTTCTGAAGATAGGTCGTTAGTTGGCATTTACTTTCCTACAAAATATCCTCCAGGCATGGGCATTTATCTAAATGGGCGTTTAGTTAAAGGTAAAAACGGGATGGCTGGAGAGATTAAATTTCTCCCACATGATCAACAATGGAGTCAAATGAACAGTACATTATTCGTCCAATCCTTATGTCAGCTCATCCATACAGTGAACGCTATACTTGCGCCTGATAGGGTTGTCGTTTATGTAGACAGGCTAGACGTAAGTTTCTGGAGAAACGAGTGGGAGAGGTACCAACAGGAACATATCATGCCGAGCTATCCCGAAGTGATCCAACAAGGCACGTTTCAAGAGGATTTCGAATCGGGCATGCGAGTGCTCACATTAAAAGAGTTAGTACCAAATATTCATTTTAATTAGGAAAGACCCCTGAGATTCCAGGGGTTCTTTCGTATATTGACAAAAAATTAAGATTCGCACATACTAAATAAAGTTACTTTATAAAGTATAATTTTAAAGGGAGTGATTTTATGGCTACATGGTTTTTACTCATTATATATCTTGCATTTGTTAGCCTTGGTCTTCCAGATTCATTGCTGGGATCGGCTTGGCCTGTCATGTGGCAAGACTTAGGGACATCAATGGGGGCCGCGGGAGTTGTGTCCATGACGATAGCCGCGGGGACCATTGTTTCAAGTCTAGCTAGCGGTGCTATAGTAAGACGTCTGGGAACCGGAAAAGTAACGCTAATTAGTTGCGCATTAACAGCAGGAGCGTTACTCGGTTTTTCTATTTCACCTTCCATGCTGTGGCTCATTATTTTTGCTATTCCCCTTGGGCTTGGTGGTGGTTCTGTTGATGCTGCTTTAAATCATTATGTAGCTGAAAATTACAAAGCTCATCACATGAATTGGCTCCATTGTTTCTGGGGCGTTGGGGCTACCATGGGTCCAATTGTAATGTCAGGCTATCTAAGGGATAACGGCTTTTGGAGAGGGGGATATGTTGCGGTATCCATTGTTCAGTTTTCACTGGTTGTTATATTGTTTGTGACGCTACCACTATGGAAACGTGTAGCTGCCAAACGTAAAGATGAACGTTTAAAAATGAATGAAACGAGTAATCTACCAGAACGTGAGTCGATCGATTCACCTCCGACAAAAATAAATATCCTACAAATCAAAGGTGTAAAACCTACTTTAATTGCTTTCCTATTTTATTGTGGCGTGGAAATGACCATAGGATTATGGGGGGCCAGTTATCTGGTTGGTCCGCGGGGAATATCCGCTGAGAGTGCGGCCCGATGGATCTCCTTGTATTATGCAGGCATTACATTAGGTAGGTTGATAACCGGATTTATTGCGCTTGAAGTCAGTAATCGTGTGTTAATTAGATATGGACAGATAATAACCATTGTAGGGGCAATCATTCTTCTACTTCCATTACCGGGTACATTTTCTCTCATTGGAATTATTCTTATTGGATTAGGCCTGGCTCCTATTTATCCTGGACTTTTGCACGAAACGCCTGCTCGCTTCGGACGCGATAATTCCGCCAAATTAATGGGGTATCAAATGGCTGTTGCATACACCGGAACAACATTGCTTCCCCCTCTATTTGGACTTCTTGCATCACAAATTAGTTTATCTCTATTCCCAATCGTCGTCTTCGTATTTCTCGCTCTAATGTTGATAAGTGTGGAAAAGGTGAATCGTACCTTAAATAAACTAGTGAAGGGGAATAGCCTGTGAAAATCGCACACATTGCTATGTATGTAAATGATCTGGAGCTAAATAAACAATTTTTCATCCAATTCTTTAATGCCAAATCCAATGATCAATACTATAATGCTCAGACTGGGCTAAAAACGTATTTTCTAACCTTCGATGAAGGGGCTGTTTTAGAAATCATGTCTAGGCCGAATATGACGGATGGAGACAAAACGTTGACCAGGACAGGACTGACCCACATGGCTTTTAGTGTCGGCAGCACAGATAAAGTTGACTTATTAACTAAGGAGCTTTCAGTTGCTGGTTACTCAATCTTAAGTGGCCCTCGTACAACGGGTGATGGTTATTACGAAAGTTGCGTTTTAGGACCAGAAAATAATCAAATTGAAATTACGGTTTGAGCCTATTTAAAATCTAATGCCCAAAATTTAAATAAATATTAGTGCCCTGGAAATGAGGCGTTTTTTTGCGAAAATCATTGCTGCGATCTGCATTCATATTGACAATGGAAAGGGCAATTCGTATGATCCAAGTAGGACTGTAAAAAAATGCAAATGGGGTCGGATGACTGATGACGACTGTTAAATGGGCGAACAAAATTAGCGAAATCACATTGTTTGTGGAGGATTTGTATCGATCTAAGGCATTCTACCAAGAGGCGTTCAATCTTACGATCTTATATGAGGATGAAAACTGCACAGTGTTCGATTATGGAAATACAAGCATCAATCTGTTGAAACAATCGAATGCCTGGGAGTTAATTAAGCCGGCTCAGGTTGGTACCGGAGATGGCGCGCGGTTTCAGCTCACGATCCAAGTGCCAGACGTTGACCGGGTATGCGATGAGCTGCAAGAGCGGGGTGTTACGTTATTGAATGGACCGATAACGCGCCCCTGGGGTCGGAGGACGGCTTGTTTTGCCGATCCGGACGGACATTTGTGGGAGATTGCCCAGTTACTGTAATAGGATGAAGAGGGGGAAACCGAAATGAAGACAATCAAATGTATGATGGACCACCTGATCTGGGCGGACGGACGCATTTTGGACGCGCTCGAGGAGAGTGAAACGAAGAACAAGGACCTTTTGAAGCTGGTTCGCCACGTCGCGGTTGCGGAAAGAGTATGGCTTTCCCGATTACTGGGCAAGGGCAGCGCGCAATATTCGTTGTGGGAGGAAGCAGACGACCTGATCGCAATCCGGACGATGTTCGAAGAAAACGCGGAGCATTATCGTGTCTATATCGAAGGGCTCGAGGAATCCGAGTTGGACAAAATGATTGAGTATGCGAACCAAATGGGGGTTCCGTTCCGAACTTCCGTCAGGGACATCCTGTTGCAGGTCCTCTTACATGGGCAATATCACCGGGGACAGATCAACCGGGCACTCCGAATTGACTCAGCAGAGCCTGCCCAAGTCGATTACATCACGTTCGCGAGGCTCTAATAGTGACAAATTATCTCCATTACTCGAAATGGTATTGAGAACCTATGTTCAATTACATGTAAAATGAGGCTGCCGCGATGGTAGCCTCATTAAGCGATATGGCAGTATAGTTCGAACACTTAGCGAATAATTATTTACGGAGTATACGAATTTAAGAATATGGTACCCTCAGGTAAAACAGTATGCTTATCTACAGCAAGAATTCCTATCCCTCCAGGAATATATACGGCTACTGTATCTTCATCAACTAAATAACGGCCAGGAATATAAATACCATGGACATTGGTATGAATACTGCCATTCAAATACATGTAGGATGGCGTAGCTGGAGTCTCAGTTGCAGCGCTAATGACGCTCGGAACCATTAAACTCGAACAGGCAAGAATCAAAATCAATTTTGTTTTAAGGAAACTCATATTGTACCACTCTCCTAAGATTTATTTTAACTCTATGATCATAAGTAAACAGTTTGCGTATTTTAGAAACATTTACCAGAGACAATATTAAAGGTAAATATTCGGCTTCCGTTTTTGTGCTCGCCGCAGCTCGACACTTTTTCCAATATTAATCGATTTGATGTACAATAAATGAAAAGCATTTTAGGGAGGAATTCCGTACATGAATACGAAGCAGATGGAACGAATTCGCAAGGGTCAAGGGTTCATCGCAGCGTTGGACCAAAGCGGAGGGAGTACACCGAAAGCGCTCCAGCAGTACGGCATCGAACCGAGCCGCTATGCTGGTGACGAGGAGATGTTTGCGCTGGTGCACGAAATGCGGACACGCATTATCAAGAGCCCTGCGTTTAACGCGGAGTACATCCTAGGGTCAATATTGTTCGAGAACACGATGGATCGGAAGATCGATGGGCTTTTTACGACCGATTACTTGTGGGAGAAGGAAGGTATTGTGCCTTTTTTGAAAGTTGACAAGGGGCTGGCAGAAATAGCTGAGGGCGTACAGTTGCTAAAGCCAATTCCGGATCTGAACGACTTGCTTCAGCGAGCGGTCGAGCGGAACGTCTTTGGAACTAAGATGCGATCGGTTATCCACGAGGCGAATCCGGAAGGGATACGCAAGGTAGTCGAGCAGCAGTTCGAGCTTGGTAAGCAAATTTGGTCCGCAGGACTTGTCCCCATCATCGAGCCTGAAGTCGATATTAACAGCCTCGACAAAGGGGAATCGGAACGGATCTTAAAGGATGAAATCTTCAAGCAGTTGTCCGCTCTTGCTCCCGAGGTTACCGTTATGTTGAAGCTCTCGATCCCAAGCGAGGACGATTTCTATCGTGATCTGATGGACGAGCCGCACGTAGCTCGGGTTGTCGCATTATCCGGCGGGTATGACCAGAAAGAAGCTAATGAACGGCTGAACCGCAATCACGGCTTGATCGCTAGCTTCTCTCGCGCATTGGCAGAAGGTTTGTTTGATCAACAAACGGATGAGCAGTTTAACGAGATACTCACCAGTTCTATTAAGTCCATATACGAAGCGTCGATCTCTTAAGGAGCCGATAGCGATCGGGTTTAGTGTGCTCAGGGTAATAACGTGCAAGTTTAATGAAAGAAAAAGCGGTTCAAGGACATATACTAGTCCTTGACCGCTTTTTTTCTTTTTCAGGATTTGAGTTCATTATAATTAATCTTTCTCTATCTTGTAGATCCTCGTAATGTTATGATTCTGTTGCTGTAAATGAAGAATCGTTTAAGCTTTGTTACTGGTCTATGACAGCCACTTACGGAGTGGCTGTTATTTTTATAGGCTAAAAACCGCTTTCCACATATGAAAGGATGATGATTTATTAAAAGACTCTCTCAATATTTCCGCTCATTACAATCCGTACAGTCAACTTACGGTATTATTTATGAAGGTTCCTACTATGATCAAGGGGGGACGATTTCTGACCCGACCTATTGGTATAATGATGTCGCCTATTACATTGAACGGACACATAAACTCACACTGGATAAACCATGTATCACCATAAAAATACCCTTTGACCGTCTCGGCTTAGTTGAAAATAGGGATGGAGTTGTTCTTTCCGATTTTGCATTAAGAGAATGGGTTCCTCATATTGTGGGATTAAATAAATTGATCTATAACCGATCACGTTCTGATAAAGAAAATGGTACTTTTTATTGTTTTCGTCCAACCAACGTAGTCTTGCAACGTAATGCATCCTTTGTCGAAGTCATTTCGGATACATGGTATCTATGCTTAATGATTACCGTTCAACTTCCATACAAGAATAATGATAAAGCGATGCGCATGCTATGCAAAATGCTTCCCAAAGAAGTCGAGGAGTTAATTGCCGATTGGGATCTCAACAAATTAAATGCTGCTTATGAACTGGTTGAAAAACAAGATAGGATTCGCGAATGGCTGAAATCCAATGATTATTGTGCTTTTATTGCGAATGGCAGCATTTTGCCAAGGAATAAAGACAACAGCGGGCCACTGGAAGGTGCCTTGCCTTTTACATCCCCAGAAGATGTTGAAGTTGAAATTTGTGGGTTGCGTGGGATGGGAATTAAAAAGGGTGTGACGGTCATTACCGGCGGTGGTTATTCAGGTAAAAGTACCTTGCTGGATGCACTAAATTCGGCGATTTACAATCACACCAGAGGCGATGGACGTGAATTTGTGATTACTGATCAAAGTGCGATGGAAATATCTGCAGAGGAAGGCCGTTCCATAAAAAACATTAATATTACGCCTTTCATAAAATGGATACCCAATAGTTCGGCTGAACAGTTTTCGACTGACTATGCCTCAGGCTCAACCTCCCAAGCTGCAAATATTATGGAGGCAATTAACATGGGGTGTAAGCTTCTTCTTATTGATGAAGACAGAAGTGCGACGAATTTTATGATTCAAGACATCAAAATGCGTGCACTAATCAAGCATGAACCCATTACACCTTTTACGGAACGTGTCAGGGAGCTATATGAAACTGCCAACGTATCTTCCGTTCTGGTTATTGGAGGTAGTGGTGAGTTTTTATCCGTTGCCGATCAAATCATTCTGATGGATAATTTTGTGCCAAAAAACGTCACCCAAGAAGCAAAAAAATTATGTGAAGCTGATAACCCACGCGAACGTATCCCTTATACAAAATGGGAGATAGTAACAAAAATAGCCACCGATCACTTTTCGAGCTATCCACAGGGAAGTGGTACAGAAAAGCTGAAGATTTCAAACATGGGATACATCATGATAGGTGATGAACAAGTTGATATCCGAGGGCTTTACAATATCACATCACCCGCGCAGGTTGCTGCTATTGCCTTTTTAATTCGAAAACTCGCAGTTAGTAATCAGGATCGCCTCATTTTTCTTCAAGAAACGTTCGAAAAAGCTCTCGAAAATATGAGGAGAGAAGGAGTAGATATTGTATTTTCTTCCTTTTTTCCTGGTTTCGATAGATGGCTTGAATTACCAAGAATTAATGAGGTATTAGCAGTCCTAAACCGAATGAAACATTTGGATTTCATTCCGCTTGAGACTTCTGAACAGCTCTAATTACCAGTTTTATCTCGTAAAATTCGCTTAGATATTCATTTTTAGACGTAATTCTGCCATCATAGCCTCAGCTTGTTGCGGATCTTCATTTAGCAGCTTTCGATATGTCAGCATCCAATTTAGCGTTACAAGCATATGATCGTATTCGTCCTTCTTGCGCTCAATATCATTGATTTTCTTAAGAATCCACTCAATAACTTCTTGGTTCGTACGTTCGTTCGTATCGTGATCCTGCAAAATCGTCTTCAGCTCAGCTAACGAGCAGCCAATGCCTTGAAATTTCTTAATCAGTTTTAACCGATCAATTGCCTCATCCGAGTAGTTGCGATAATTATTATTTTCTCGCTGAATATGCCTGCTGTCAAGCAACCCTTCCTTCTCATAAAAACGAATAGTATGGGGTGTTAAACCCATCAAGTCACCTAATTCTTGAATTTTCATTTAAAATTATACCTCCAAACGCTTGCCTTAGAGTTTACTTCATAGTTTAGACTAGAGTCATATCTTCGTCAAATGCTAAAGGAGGAGTAATATTATTATGCGTATATTTGTTACAGGAGCAGCAGGCTATATTGGTACAGCAGTTGTCCGCGAACTTATCGGTGCGGGGCATCAGGTAGTTGGTCTGACCCGTTCAGAGAGTGGAGCTCAAGTTTTAGAGGGCATGGGAGCTGAGGTGGCTCGCGGTGTTTTAGAGGATCTAGATTTACTTCGCAGCTGTGCAGCCGCTTCAGAAGGTGTTATTCATCTGGCATTTAACCACGATTTCTCTAACTTCGCCGCATCACTAGCCACCGATCTTCGCGCCATCGAAGCAATGGGAGAGGGGCTTGCGGGCTCCAGCAAACCATTGGTTATCACAGCTCATGCGAATGGTAAAGCATCGGAGGATGCAGCTCTTGCATGGGTAGAACAAGGCGTGAGAGCATCGATCGTCTCGCTTGCACCTTCCGTTCATGGAGAAGGGGATAAAGGCTTCGTGCCGCAATTAATCCGGATCGCAAAGGAAAGAGGCTCTTCGGCTTACATTGGAGACGGCACCAACCGTTGGCCAGCGATTCATCGCTTGGATGCGGCAGTATTGTTCCGTCTCGCTGTAGAATCTGCGCCTGCAGGCTCACGACTGGATGGCGTGGACGATGAAGGTATTCCATTCAGCGACATTGCCCGCGTCATCGGTCG
Organism: Paenibacillus pectinilyticus; assembly: GCF_001700435.1. Classification (GTDB taxonomy): domain Bacteria; phylum Bacillota; class Bacilli; order Paenibacillales; family NBRC-103111; genus Paenibacillus_E; species Paenibacillus_E pectinilyticus. Next base: position 231,571 of record NZ_LYPC01000022.1, on the reverse strand, counting down.
TCATCTGGACGTGCCTGTAGTCAGTATCCCGCGTGAAGAGGCACAAGCAATCTTCGGTTTTCTTGGTATGGTTGCTTCGCTTGACTTAGCAAGATCAAGTGAAGGGACGAGGGAGCTACTCGGCTGGAAGCCTGTCCAACATGGACTTCTCGCAGATCTAGAGCAGGGCCATTATTTCACAAAATAACGTTAGCTGAAGACGAAGGCTGGCTTCAAAAACAATAAACCGACAGTGGATCAGAGATCCGTTGTCGGTTTTATTTGGGTATACACAGTAACCGTTTAGGACTTTATTTTTTCGTTCATGGTTGTTGCTGTTTTGTATTTTTGGGTCAGTCTATCACTGTGAGCACCTCATCAGCACTTCTCATCTGATCCCATTTCGTGCTTCCTAAAGCTCAAGCCTCGAAATCCACCAAGCGACTCCAATGTAGTAGCAGAAATTAAAGACAGCGGCGAATTTAGCGCTCGGCGGTGAAGGTCCCCACATAGTGAACGCGTTAATTAGTAACAAAGTGAATATGACGCCAATCATTCCATATTTGCGCTTTCCGATGACACTCCAATACATTATGAAACCGGCTATCAATAAAGCCGCCTCAATTGCAAAACTCCATATCGCGCTTTGATAGAGTCCATAACCCATTTTAAAACGATTGCCAATCAGCGGGAGATCATGGTCGTGCACGATCAAATCCAATATCCAATGTGAGAACACGGCTAGCCCTATGAATAACGCCGATCGACCTGCATCTCGCCAGCGATAAACTAATCTGTATAGGGTGTAAGCAGCTCCAGACCATAGTAGAGCGGAGAATAAACTATGCGTATAAGGCATGTACGTTAATCGAAGAGGAATTCCAGGTAAAGTGCTATGAACATCTGCCTTTTCGATCCCGAGCAGAATGAATATGCTCCAGATGATATCTAGGAATTGCACGGCCAAAAATAATTGCCACATCTTGATCGAGTGCTTAGTACTTTTCATAAAATAACTGATTGAATAATGTCCTGCCAGCATCCATTTCAACCCCTTAGTCCCTTTATTTCGAAATATGGATTGTTGTTCCAACTCGATACGTTTATCTTAGAAGATAGAATAGTCATATAGCTACTGACTTCAGTCATCTTTTCGTCATGTAGGAGGGATCAGATTGAGAATGAATTTCGTTCTGTTGAGATTGGCTGGCTACTGCTTGGTAACGTTTAGTGCTTACCAACAAACCAACAAATGGTTCTGGTGGGACTGGGTCATTAGTGTTTGTATTCTTGTCTGGTGCATAGGGGATCAGTGGAAAAAGCCTGATGATGATGCATTCGTTATGAAACTGGGCATTGCCGGGGAAACCATACTTGTCCTCGTCTGGGCGATAGTACTGAGAGATGGAATCGTTTTATTTGCGCTTTTGTCTCCGCTTGTTCGCTCCTGTATTCATTTGCGATGGGTATTTTGCCTTGCGGTCATGTTAATAGAGATGGTGATCGTTGCGGGGGCGCATCTCCTTTGGCATACACAATGGTATTGGCAGTTAGCGTCGATTCTTCTAGTCGGCTCTTATACGCTCGTATTGGGCGCGTTACTGCGCCATCGCGAGCAAGTGAAGCGTCTGGCTGCTTTGTCCATGTTTGAGCTGGAAACCCGCGCTAAAGACGATGAGAGGTTGCGAATCGCACGCCAATTACATGACCGAACTGGTCAGTATTGGTCGGCAATTGTACGTGCGTTGGATGTTGCATTGCGTGTAGATGGAGACCAACGGGTCCAGTTTATTACTAAAGCTAGACTTGCTTCGCTGGAAGGTCTTGAAGAAATGCGTACCGCGGTAGCAGGATGGTCCGAAGGAAGGCATTCCCCAACGGATTGGTTGCGCTTTATGGAAGAAGCGATTGGCCGCTACCGCGGTATTCTCCGGAACGGAATCTCACTTCATGTCGATACGATCGAATGGACCCGCTTCGAAGATCCCACGTTGGCGGCAGAGACCGTCGCCCGAATGGTCGTTGAGGCCATGACGAATGCTGTTCGCAACGGGCAAGCAGAAGCGATCGTGGTCGTGCTAGAAGCGGAAGCTGAGTGGATTGAAGTTACTGTGCAGGATGATGGCAAGGGGTTCGAATCCGAGGTGAAGCATAGAGAATATGCCGAAATGCAAGGTATGGGGCTAGCATCGATGAGGGAGCTGGCCGAGGCAAGCGGAGGATGCTTCAACATCGTAAGCTCTCGCAGACGTGGAACTAAGGTTTCAATAACCCTTCCTTATTATCCAAATAGAACGGAGGAGCTGGCGAAATGATACATATTGGCATTGCCGAAGATCAAGCACTAATCCGTGAGAGCTTAGCGATCGTTCTTAATCTTGAATACGATCTTCAGGTTGTTTGGACAGCAACGACAGGCATTGAAGCTATCAGGCGGATGGAACAGACGCCGGCGGATCTTATCCTGATGGACCTTAGGATGCCTGATATGGATGGCGTTGCGGCGATTCGCCGAATCCGAGACTCACATCCAAATGCACTTTCGATCGTGCTTACAACCTTCCATCAGGAAGAATGGCTCATGGAAGCGATCCATGCGGGCGCGAAAGCTTGCCTAATGAAAGAGGTGCCACCCGATCTGCTGATTTCGGCTATCCGAAGTATCGTTAGTCGGCGGTGGCAGCCTGCGGAGTGGTCTTCCGAGTGGAGGAAATACGCTCCGGACATTCAGTTTCGCGTGCGAACTGTCGCCGCCACCGTCCCGCCAGGCGGCGAGATGGAGACGTTAACGGGGCGTGATGTAGATATCCTCCGAAAGTTGTGCCTAGGCGCCACGAATAAGGAGATTGCATCGGAACTAAACCTCGGTGAGGGAACAGTTAAGAACTATGTATCCAACCTATATGCCAAGCTTGGAGTACGACACCGTGCTGAAGCGGTTAAACAGGCTAGGGAGCGCGGCCTTTGGTAAGCTTGGGAAACATTGTGAAACCTGTTGTATGACGATTTGTTGATGGATTTAGGCAGAGTAAAAATCAAACTACTACAGAAAACAAGAAATAATAAGAGCTGAATATTCCTACCTACTTAATGGAGGCTCCCGCGAACAATCCCGGCGGCTCCATAGAGGGAGTTTAGCAAGGTCGCAGCTTGGTGGAGTCAAGTGATATAGAAATCGATTTGTTATTGAATGGGATTAGTATTGCGAAACAATGTGGTATAGATATCCTCTCATGGTATGCTCGTGGTGTGGTGATGAAGGCAAGATTGGACAATAAAAATTATGTTGTTTATGCACTATATACGGATAAAAGCGGGTATGTTCAATGGTCAGAAGAAGATGATAAAAAAATCTCAAGTTCTGATAGAGGAACAACAGAACAAATCCTTAAAACTTTTAGTAATATTGAAAAAGGAAAATTCCTGCAATCAAGTGATTTTGAAGGGTATATTGAGTATCAGTCAAGCGAAGAAGCAAAAAGCAAAACAGGATTTCAAATGATTAANGATAAAAAAATCTCAAGTTCTGATAGAGGAACAACAGAACAAATCCTTAAAACTTTTAGTAATATTGAAAAAGGAAAATTCCTGCAATCAAGTGATTTTGAAGGGTATATTGAGTATCAGTCAAGCGAAGAAGCAAAAAGCAAAACAGGATTTCAAATGATTAAAGATGATGATGGTATTTGGAATGTTTCATTTACACCTATTCAATAACTAAAATACCTTCGCTCAACTATCGGAAAACTATAGCGGAGGAGACTGCATCACGGCAGCTCTTCTTTTTTGTTTATTCAAGTAACGGGCAGCATTCCTATTATGAGTAAATACGAGGTTTGAGAAATAAAATGAGATAAAACAGTACATTCAAAGAAAATTCAAATATAATTTAGAACAAACTCTAGACGAAATCAGACCAACATATGGCTTTGATCCAAGCTGCCAAGGAACAGTATCTCAAGCAATCATCTCTTTCATATAGTCAACTGATTTTGAAGATTCAATTAGGAAAGCTATTTCGATTGGCGGGGATAGTGATATCATAGCATGCATATCTGGTGGGATCGCCCATGCGTATTACAAAGAATTGCCGCGAGATATCGTAGCAGAAGTAATGTTGAAGTTGGACATTATGATCAGAGAAATATTAGGGATATTTAATGAAAAGTATAAAATACTTATGTAGAGTTTTGAAAAGCATCGACATTATATTATTACGGTACTTTCTTAATTTATCAGAACTAAAAATGGTGAACTTTTGTTCAAATAACAACAAGAGAAGGCGTAGTTTTATAAGAGAATATATAAAAACAATTAACTAGTTTATCAATATCTAGGAGTGATCTCTCTTGATTATTATGATTAACGGGTCGTTTGGCTCAGGTAAAACCACGACTGCTCAAATGCTTCAACCCTTAATTCCAAATAGTATGATTTATGATCCTGAGGAAGTTGGATATATGTTAAGAAAAATCATTACAGAAGACGTGTACTTTGAAGAGGAACTAACTGATGATTTTCAGGATATAGAATTGTGGAGAATTCTTGCTGTAAAGACAGCTCAAGAATTATTCAATAGGTACAAGAAACATCTTATTGTTCCTATGACAATATATAAAGCTGTAAATTTCGAATACATTTACAACGGTTTTAGAAGTATTGATCGAGAAGTTTTTCATTTTTGCCTCTTAGCATCCGAAGACACAATCAAAAAGCGTATTGAAAAACGCGGGAACACTTATGATGCTTGGTACCAGCAGCATATAAAAGCAGGTGTAGCTACATTTAAAGAGAATAGATTTCAAGAACATATAGAAACAGACCATAGAGAAACTGAAGAAATCGTTGAAATAATTTTAAGAAAAACTTCAGGATCATTTGACAAGCCTGTACACCATACCTAAGCTTCCGATGGACTGAGACATCGCTAAGCAAACGAATAACGTTTGTTCAAGTGACTTTAAGATTTGGGGGTGGGTTAATGATAATCAGAAAGAAAGGATCGAGAATAATCATCGTCGGTCAAGATTCATATAGATGGATAATAACTCCTTCAGAAAAAGGAATTCTTACTTTGACCGTGCATCACGATGGAATCAAGGGTCAATTGCTGAGGATCAATATTGAATCAGACATCAATGAATCCCGAGCGATGAATCCGAGAATAACTACTCGTAGATTGCTTCCTGGCTTCTAATTGGCCATATGCATTTGGACAATCATACAATCCCTTCCAGAGCGTCTTCCATATACTGTCGTATATTCGAACTGGAGGTGTAGTTATGCTTCAACTAAATGGAATTGTCGGTGGGACGGCGCCTATTAAGTTAAGTCCCGGAAAAAGTGTTGATGTTCAAACCATTGTGATTGACGTGCCTAACGGGAAAAAGCTTGTGTTGAAAAGTTTGAATTTCCTGCTGTCCAACGATGCATTCACCTTCAAAGTGGAGGCATTGCCTTCGACAGGAACGTTCATTGTCCGAGGCGGTTCCGGCGATTTGCAACCGAACAAAGTACTTTTCAACAACCGAACCGGAGACACAGTACGGATCTTTCTAAACATTTCCGTTATCAACAGAGCGCGAAACACCCGCATGCTAGACCGCAACTCCAGTTGGCTGCTGAAGCTTGCGCGCGTTTGAAGTTATTCGATTTCAAGCGTGAATGGTCCATTTTCATGCAGTGCCTAAATTTAATCTCGATTGGAAGGCTACTGAGATAAGGTCCTAAGTGAAAATGAGTCAAGCAATTGTCATTTTTGCCTACTTCATTACATTTTCATTCAGTATCCTGCATAAAAAGTTGATTCTTATGAATTATGAAACAAATTGTCTAACGATTTTTGAAACAATTTGATAGAAAGAAGTTTATTGCCTCTGAGACTTTATGTTTTAGAGGTTTTAGTTATTTTTTAGTGGAGTGCCCAAGTCTTAATCAATAATGATTTGAACGATTTTTAAGATAAATATAAGGCGTTTGCCGTTACTAGGACAGGTGTCCCTACATAGACATATGCTGATGAGAAAGGCATTTGCCATGAACAGGGATGGTGTAAAGTAGATGGCACAAACTCAGAAAAAGACAGGTACACGATTAACCGGAAGGATCGTATTTCCGGGCAATCCGTCATACAATGCGGCCAGAATGGAGTTCAATAGACGCTTTTCCAAATTTCCACAGGTCATTGTTTTTTGCAGGCGAACTCAGGATGTGATCAATGCAGTCAAATGGGCACGTGAGCGGGGCGTAAGGCTGCGAGTACGCAGCGGGCGGCACAGCTATGAGCCTTTTCGGCTGTAAATGGCGGTATTATTATCGATGTGAGCGAGATGAATAAGGTTAAGGTTGATCGAAAAAATATGGTGGCCATTATACAGACGGGAAATCCACTTGCCCGTGTGTACAAAAAGCTGTGGAATAAGCGTGTGACACTTCCGGCTGGGACTGCGCCCGATGTAGGCGTAGCTGGGCTTACCCTGGGAGGCGGCATTGGACTTCTGTCCCGGAAATATGGACTTACGTGTGATAACTTGAAACAAGTGAAGGTGATCGTAGCTTCGGGGCGTTTCGGGGCAAGGACGATTGTGGCGAACTGGAGGAAACATTCCGATCTGTGGTGGGCATCACGAGGCGGCGGGGGAGGAAATTTTGGCGTAGCTATAGCCTATACTTTTCGGGTTAGACCCATTTCAATGGTTTCTATATACAGCATCAACTGGAAATGGGGGGATTTGGAGAAGGTGTTACCGGCTTGGCAGCGCTGGGCCCCGTCTGTCACGTGCCGCTTAACCTCAACAATTGAAGTGGCTGCCAAGCAGGTAGGAACTATTGTATCTACCGGGCAATTACTTGGCGGTGCAGAAGAGTTGCGTCGATTGATTAGACCTCTCTTGCGAACAGGCACGCCGGTGAAGGTGATGGTGAAGACAGTGCCTTTTATTGAAGCAACCAAATTTTTCGCTGAGTCGGACCTAAATTTGGAACCGAAGTTTAAAATAACAGGTGCTTATGGTTTCCAACCCTTGCCTCGTGAAGGAGTACGAATTATACGTGACTTTTTATCCGAAGCACCCAACAGGCATTCTAGCGTTTGGAGTCAAAGCTTAGGTGGTGCAGGAAGCGCGGTAAGTCGAGTATCGCCTACTGCAACGGCCTATCCTCATCGGAAGGCTGAGACAATCTACGAATTGTCAGCCCGCTGGAGGAACAACAGGGAGCAGTAGCGGAATATTCAGTGGGTGAGAAGATTCCGGAGAGCGTTACGTACCTTTGTTAATGGGGATTATGTGAATTTTCCCGATTTGCAGATTAAGAACTGGCCCAGGGGTGTGAACTTTAGCAGATTGAAGCAGGTGAAACGAAAGTATGATCCTCATAATGTGTTTCGTTTTGCTCAGAGTATTCCAGTGGGTAAAAAGGTAAGAGAATAATAATACTCACACAAAGTGAAGAGGACAAAAACATATTACATTATCATCCGCGAATGACGCGTTTTTTTTATTTTTGGATACAACTTCTTGTCTTTTCCAAAAGACAAGAAGTTGTATTGTTTTCCGCGGCCGGCAACTGTCCCTTGTTTCATTTATGGTACGTGAGATTAACTCTCGGGCTTTTTTTCAAGTCCAGAGGGATTTACTTGTCCTCTTCTTCATTTGACTCTGATTTGGCAGCATCTTTAGTATACTCATCCTGATCGCTACCCCAAACATAATCGTAGTTAGTTATATCAGGTTTATAATCAGAGTCGTTTTTCTTAATATCCATTTGGAATATCAATCCTTTACTAATTAATTAGGTAATTCTAGTTGATTTGTAATTATAGGTGAAAAGTCCGTCATTGAAGCTTAGCTAGTTACGGTTCATCAATATATTCTTCTTCGCTCGGAATACTGTTCAAAAGGTTATTATCTTGTTTCTCATTTTGCTCGGTATCGCAGTTAACAATACACTTTATTATTTCTTCGGAGTTGTCTTGAATATTAGTGTACTCAACCATCCGTGTACCTCCTTTCATCGAAATTAGATTTTCCAATATCAAGAAAATTATTCGATCAGTGGTTTGGATGTTTCCATTAAAGTGAACGGGCAGCATTCCTATTATGAGTAAATACGAGGTCTGAGAAATAAAAAGACTCCCTAGTATGATGTTTATGGGTCCCTGATGCTGGCCAGCGTCGGATCCAAAACAAAACCAAAGGAGACTACAACATGCATTCTACTCAAAATGAACGAATCAAATCACTTTTTCTACTTTAATTATCGGAGTCGACATAGCAAAATTTAGACATGTGGCGAGAGCCCAAGACTTCCGAGGGGTCGAATTCGGGAAGCCACTTACGTTTGAAAACAATCGAGAAGGCTTTGTATTATTTGAGAGCTGGTTCAGGAAAATTGCCACGGAGCAAGGGTTCAAGGACGTCATAGTTGGTATGGAACCAACGGGTAACTATTGGCTAAACCTAGCCCATTTTCTTAAAGAAGAGCAAGTAAAATACGGCGTAGTGAATCCACTACACGTGAAGAAAAGTAAAGAATTAGATGACAATTCCCCAACAAAGAATGACATTAAGGACGCAAAAGTTATTGCACAGTTGGTCAAAGACGGGAGATACGCTGTACCGAGCCTTCCTCAAGGTGTTTATGCCGAACTGAGGGAAGCCATGAAAATTCGCGAGCACCTAACAACTGACCTTTGTGTTGTGCAAGCACGTGAACATAACTGGTTAGATCGGTATTTCCCAGAGTTTCTGACGGTATTTAAGGACTGGGAGTGCAAGTCCTCCATCCAAATGCTAAGTCTTAATCTACTGCCGCATGAGCTTGTTTCTGTGCCAGACGAGACGTTGCTGCAACATTTAAGAGAAGCAGCAAAGCGCGGGCTTGGTCTAGGTCGAATACAGAGTCTGAAGGTAGCAGCCGGCTGTTCTGTTGGCATCAGGCAAGGTTCTGAGTTGGCTAAAATGGAGTTAAAGTTGTTGCTGACACAGTAAGAATGGCTTAAGAGCAAGCTTGTGGAATTGGAAGCAAAGTTAGATGGACTGCTAGCGCAGATCCCTCATGTAAAGCAAGTATTGGCCATGAAAGGAATTGGCCGGGATACGAGAAGAGTTAGGTGACATTGACCAGTACCGACATCCAAAACAGATCACTAAGCTTGCTGGATTGAATTTGAAAACAAATTCATCCGGCACACATATAGGGCAAACCAGGATCACAAAGAGAGGTAGGAAACGCCTGCGTGCTCTGCTTTTTAGAGTGATGATGCCGTTAGTCGCTAAAAATTCAGCCTTTCGAACCCTACACGAGTATTACACCAAACGGTCTGTGAATCCATTAAAAAAGATGCAGTCTCTCATCGCGTTATGTAATAAGCTCATACGTATCCTTTTCGGTATCTTGCAGAAGGGCCATGAGTTTAGTAAAGAAAAAATGATCCAGGATATCCCTCGATTTGCGGAGATAACACAAGCAGCTTAATGAACGCTTTTTAATGTTGATGACCAAAGCAGAGTAAGATAACAAGAAGCACGGATGAGTCGGAAAGGCACTAAACTTACGGACAAAGATCCTGTCGGGCAGCATATCTGACCTCCACCTCATGGATAGGTTGAATGAAGGAATGTGGGAGCGTAGACTCTGCGAGATGTGGGAGGGTTGACCGCTATGAGCACATGTGGAGATCCAAAGGTGCAACCATACTTTTCCACGGTAACCACAAATTACAGCGGGTGGCTTAAGTGAAGAGCTTTTTACATTTTTCTCCATAGAGGGAGTATTGTTGAATAATCGGTCGAAAAATTTTAATGTAATAAAACTATAACGTTTGCTATAATTCCATAAAATGGTCATTGGATTGGAGTTGTTTGCTTTTATGAATATTATGTTTGTATGTACTGATAATTTTACTCGAAGTGTAATAGCTGAATTTTGTATGAAGGATTTTGTACACTGAAATAATAAGCCATCAATTAAGGTTGCTTCCGCAGGGATAAGAGCGAATAGTGATATTAGCAAGTATTCCAATATTCACTTTAATATTATGAATGAAATGAATATAGACACCGCTGACTTCAAAAGAACGCTTTTTGATGAAGACCACTTTAATGAGTACGATATCATTATTGCAATGAGTGAACTTCATAGAGATTACATTAAAGAGTACTACAATCGTGAAATCCCATTATTTAATGAAGTATACCGCGGACAAAAAACAGCAGTGAATATAGGTGCTCCCGACAGTGAAGATTTTGAAGAACAAATGAAAAAGTTGATTCAATACTTTTATGAAGCAACGCCCCGAATCTTACATAATCTAGAACAGAAGACAACCCTTTAAGAACGGGCAGGACACTTCCAATACATGCATGGTATCATTGTTATGAGAAATAAAGCATTAGACTGAAAGCAAAGTTTTAGAATGAGAAAATAAAATTGAAGACTAGGAATAGTTGCCTTTATAGCACAAGGAGGATTTTCATGGATAACAATCTGAGTCAATTGTTCGAAATTTCAATTACGCGTGTATTCAATGCCCCTCGCGAACTGGTATTTAAAGCATGGACAGAGCTCGGTCATTTCGCGAAATGGTGGGGACCAAAGGGGGGCATTCTCGAAATTGTTAAAATGGACGCTCATTCAGGTGGCGAGTTTTTAGGTATTCAGACGGCTCCTGACGGAAATCAGGTTATGTGGACAAAATTTGCATACCAAGAGGTTGTCGAACCTGAGAAAGTGGCTTATATCCGATCTTTTTCCGATGAGCAAGGCAATACGGTCCGAGCGCCTTTTAGCGTGAGCTGGCCACTTGAAATTATGAATATCATATCACTAGAAGATGACGAAGGTAAAACTATATTAAACCTGAAAGGTTGCCCTGTGAACGCTTCAGCAGAGGAACAGGAAGCCTACAAAGGTATGGTTCCAAAGCTTCAACAAGATATTGAGGGTACTTTTGATAAACTTGCCGACTATCTTGCCTTCCTGCATTAAAATGCGATAAGAAAGTTAATCTGCAAAAAAACTTAATCACTTTGAATATTACACGTTTTGCGCTAACGGTGAACGAGAGTTCAAGCATTATATTGAAATCAATTCACGAATGTTTCGGAGGGTTCTGAATGGTCATAGAATGGATTAATGAGAATTACAAGGAAGCTAGTAAAATATTTGACTCTACTCGGGAAGCTTATGAATGGGCAGATTTTCACTACTTCCTGACTTTGCAGGAGGTCATAAAGTTAACGTTGGCTATTCAACTCCTAATGATAAGGTTTACACATATTTATTCGAGCAACTCCCCAAATGGGCACGCTATAACAATATAAGTATTAATGTTAATACTTCTCAGGATTTAGTGGATGGGAATTTGATTCATAAAAACTGGATAACACAGTGTAACGAGTAATCAGAATTACTTTGAAGTTTTACATCATTCAACTAACGGGTAACTATAGTTGAATAGCAAAAAGGCTGCCGCGGCAGCCTTTTTTACATTATGGTAGCCTACATTAATGGGGATTCACTAACTTCACACATAATCTCTTAAACGTTGTAAATCTGCATTTTGCTGGCGGTACCCCTATTAACGCTAATCATTTTTTGTTAAATTGTTAATTGCGTTAGTTGTTGCATCAACAGCATTCATTGCAGCATCTTCAGTTGCTTCTAACCCTTTATGAACAGAATGAAATACAGCCCCTGCGGTATCCTTGATGTCCTCTGAGACATTTTGGGAATTTCGTTTGTTGTTTTGATTAGACATTTTTTCTCACCTCCTAAACGTATTTAATTTGTGTAAAAAAAAAATATGTTATTCAGATAAATACGGCGAAATTAATGGTTGTATCATTACTTCGTTAAGCAATTTACCGATATTGATTTTATTTGCGCAGCGCAGCCGGTAATCCATCGTTTGCGTTTGTCTGTTGAAGTAAAGGGCAGCATTCCTATTTATGAAGAAACGCTAGAAATAAAACTGCTAATGTATTAATCTCTGCTTCCTTTTTATAAAATTAATAATATGGATGGGAAGGATGAAAAGATGAAATACTTACGTAAGCATAGAGAAAGTAGCTGGATTCAACAGGGGGAAACTGTCATTGCCTTGAATACGGGCATTGGAATTAAATATCTTAAAACTGTTCAGGTGGAGGTTCCTGTATTGGAGCCTGGAGAACGAATGACAAGAGTCACCTTTCCTTTTAAATAGGCTGACTTCAGCGTTCACATTGATGATAAGCCCATGCTTTTTGCGCATGGGCCTATTTGATTTTTCAGAACTAACGTCAGCTATAATGCCCGATTTTGATGCAATAATGGCCGTTTTTACAATTTCGAGTAACCAATCGTGTAAACATCGGTAACATTGGCAACAATTTCTTAAACTATGGATAATTAATAGCGAACATTTGACTACTACAATGAATGAGGTAAGGCAAGCAAGAAGGCTGATAAGAGAGGAGATTCCCAGTGATAACCAAAGAAGCTGTTGCTTATGACATGAAGCCGATTGAACAATTGCAGGAGCGCAAGATCGTCAAGACACGCTCCCGAAGAAAAGCACGAGAAGCGTTGACGGGACTTGGCTATGCCCTTCCAGCGCTGGTGCTTCTGCTGCTTTTCCGTTACTGGCCGCTTGCATTTGGCATGTGGATGAGCTTATGGAAGTGGGGCTATGTGCCAGAGCGCTTCGTAGGGTTGGACAATTACATTCGTATTTTTACAGAGGATCTTGTTGTGAAAGATCCTACAGTCGGCTGGCAGCTCGGATCTGTTGGACATGGATTCGTCGTGACCATATTTTATGCAATTGGGACCATTCCATTGACACTGTTAATTTCATTCTTTGTCGCTTATGTATTATTTCATATAACCAGAGGAAAGACCTTGCTGCGCGTACTATTCTTTCTACCTTACATTACTTCTCAAGTTGCAGCAGCCATTGTTTTCAAATGGATTTTTCATCCGAGCGTGGGTCTTGCGAATTGGGCCGTACGCTACTTGGGCGGGACACCGCAGCAATGGCTGACAGACCCGGACCCGATCTTGATTAAGCTGATACGGCAGCTCGGCGGGCACTGGCCTTCTATGATTCCAACGGCCTTCGCAGGTCCGGCCTGGGCACTAGGCGTGATCATCCTGTTCTCAATATGGGGTAGCCTTGGCTTTCAAATTGTTGTGTTTTTATCGGGATTGACGCAAGTCCCTCATGATCTGACGGAGGCTGCCCGAATTGATAGCGCGCGAACTTGGCATATTATCCGGCATATAACACTGCCACTCCTGTCGCCAACCTGGTTCTTGCTAATTATTGTATCGATCATTGGCGCATTTGAGTCGTTTAACGCTTTCTATGTTTTTTCTGGAGGGGAAGGCGGCCCTCTAGGTTCCACAATGTCGTTGCCCTTGTATATTTTCAGAAGTTTCTATGTGTATGGTCAAGTTGGCTATGCATCTGCAGTGTCGATGGTGCTGTTTGTGTTTCTGCTTGGTTTAACTTGGCTGCAGCTGCGTTACGGCGAGAAAAAGGTTCACTATATGCACTAAAGCAGGTAGGAGGATTTAAGAATGAATGATTCGGTTGGAACAAGTCGTTCGTCCAAAATGATGTGGATGATCGTGTGGATTGGCGTAGTCGCGTTAGCCTTCTGCGTGGTTTTCCCCTTCGTGTGGATGATACTAACCTCGTTAAAAAGCGCTGAGGAAATCAATCGCATGCCGCCAACCTGGTTGCCCGAAGTATGGCATTTCAAGAACTACGTAGAAGCGTGGCTAAAGCCGGAATCGACGTTTGAGCGCTATTTTGTCAATACGGTGATCATTGCTGGTGTAGGCACTGCGCTCCAACTGCTCGTCTGTGTGCCGATTGCTTTTGCTATTACTCATTTCTCCTTTCGCGGCCGCAATCTTATCTTCATGATCGTCGTGATCACCATGCTCATCCCCTATGATGTTACCTTAGTGCCTAACTTTGTGACCATGCGGCATATTCCATTGGCAGGTGGCAACAACTGGGCGGGTGACGGAGGGCAAGGGTTCTATGACAGCTACATGGGTATGATGCTGCCGTTTTTAGCGGAAGCCTTCACGATATTTTTACTAAGACAAGCTTTCCTCTCTGTGCAAAAGGAGTATTGGGAGGCTGCTCAAGTGGATGGTATGTCCAACAGGCGATATCTGTGGACGGTGTTGCTACCGTTGGTGCTTCCTTCGTTAATTACGACGGCATTGCTTGCATTTATTGGAAAATGGAATGGAGTGCTGTGGCCCTTGCTGATTACTTCGAGCGAATCGCTCAGACCCTTACAGGTAGGTTTGTTGTATTTCGTCAGTGAGGAAGGGCCGAATTTCCACCATTTGATGGCTGCCGCCACATTTACAATCGCTCCGATTGTCCTACTTTATCTATTTGCGCAGCGATGGTTTCATCAAGGCATTACTTCGGCTGGACTTAAAGGATAAGATGCAAGCAGATTTTTAAGTTAAGAGAAGAAAGAACAATTACCTAACACCATGGAGGAATCATAGATGGAATGGCTGCAAAAAATTGAAATCGTATTGTTTGATTTAGACGGTACGCTTTATCAAGATGGTACATTTTACAAGCGCTATTTGGAATTGTTATTTGGAAATGGCGAGACTGTAGCAAACTTGGATGAGATTCTTGTGGAGATGGCGTCTTTACTGGAAGGCACGCACATCAGCAGCGTAGGGGATTGGTATTATCCAAGCACTGATACGTGGACACGTGAAACGCTGGGGAACAACCCGCCCTTGATTCATCGGAATTGGAAGGGGGTGGAAGTTGAGGTTGAGCCTGATCAAGCTCAGCAAATATCTCCCATCTATGCTGGGGATGCGTGGAGTTTAGTCAGTATCTTTGCTTTCAAGCATGGTGTAGGGGAAGCGCAGCGTCAGCAAGCCTTTCAGCAAGTGCGTAAGGAAATGCTTCAGGGCACATCGAGCTTTGAGCGTCATGCAGGACTCTATGAGGCTATCGGCCATTTGACCGATGTGCGATCCAAGCTGCTGCTTACAAATTCGCCAGCGAACACGGGACGTGAATTTATTGCCGCACTCGGCTGCAGCGAATTGTTTACCGAAATCGTTTATGGCGCGGAGAAACCAAGTGGGTTGGAACGTTTTATGACTGATTTGATGCTGCGCGAGGGACTGCAACCTGATCAAATTCTTTCAATCGGGGATCATGCGTGGAATGATCTGTATCCTGTACGCAAATTAGGCGGACGCACAGCTTGGATATCGGCCTATCTATCCTCAGACCCTTCGCAATGGGATGTGCAGCTGTCGACGCTTGATGAATTAGCGGCGTTATTAATGGATATTCAGCATGCTAAACATACACAAATTAGAGCTTAGAGGAGGACACGCAAATGAGTCATCAAGTTGTAGAGCACTTGACGTTTTACGGTGGATTGACCACGATTGGCGGTGTACATATCCTGTATACGTGCGGAGATACAGGTATCGTATTTGATCTAGGCATGGCTCGGGGATTCTTTAATGGCGATGTTCGCGTTCAAACAGATTCGGGTATTCGAAGCTTTATGCTTACTCGAATGGCTCCTCCCATTCTGGGTTTATACGATCCTTCTTTAGTTGGCGATCTGGGTGAAACTGAACTCAAGCAAGTGTGGGGCAAAGATCACTTACCGCAGGTGAGCAACCTGCATGGTTTTGTGAGCCACATCCATCAAGACCACATGGCCCTGCTGCCTTCCCTGCGTGCGGGACTTCCCCTCTGGATGCATCGGGATGCTTATGCGGTTTATGAGGGTGTCGTTGCTGCCGGAGAGTATGAAGATACGCAAGCGGATATCCGTCTGGTTGACGACGGGCAAATCGTCGATTTTGGTACATTCCGTATCGAATTCATCGAGGTGGATCATGATAGTCCCGGAGTTACGGGCTTCATTATTCATGGACCGAAGCACCGTATTGCTTTCACGGCTGACTGGCGTCGTCATGGGAGGAATTCACATCGCCTGGATCGCTTCATTGAGCGATGTCAAACCGTTGGTGTTGATCTGCTCATCACCGAGGGGACTCGGATGCGTCCGGATACACTGTTCCGCAAGCCTAAGGATCGTCTTGAGATCGAAGTGGCAGTTGAGTGCCGCCGTGCAATGGAAGATACGGAAGGCTTAGTGTATGTAAATGTTCTTGCTCGCAACGTGGAGCGCGTCGCTGATCTCATCGTTCGTACCCAGGAAGCGGGACGTCAGCTTGTGATGGATGAAAGCACAGCTGTACTCTGGAAGGAGGCCGCTGCCAAACTGGTTGTCTTGAAAGGTCATCTGGCATTGGAAATGGATCAGAAGGTTATTCGACTGTTGAGCACACCGAATTGGTCAAAGGGGCCTCACCCGGTCAAGGATGTCGAACTTCCTTATGCGTCAATTACGCAGAATGAAATTAGAGCGGATAAATCAAAGTATGCCGTTTATCTAACGTATCCACATATCCCTCTGATCGCAGAGTTAGAAATTGGCGAATCACAGACAGCGACATCGATTTATGTGCATGCGGATGGTAATCCGTTGACGCCTAATGATGAGACGCTGCTGAAGTGGCTTACCGAATTTGGCGTCCAGTATCGATACTGTGCAACAGGTGGTCATGCCTCACCACAGGAAATTATGGAATTAACGACACGAATTGCTCCTCGCTTAGTCGTTCCGCTGCATAGCTTACACCCGACCCTGTTCAACAGCGGAGGCGTGCGCAAGTATTGTCCGACTCCAGGAGAGAGCTTTGAGCTGTCAGAACTCGTTGGTAAGCAGCTAACTGTTTAGATAGACTTTTTCACACCACACATAATATTTGAAGGAGTGATCTTTATGTATTTATCTAAAAAGTTTCCTGTTTGGAAAGTGTCATTGGCCTCTCTCTTGCTTCTAACAACAATTGGCTGTGGAACACAGCAAGCAGCGCCTGCCGGCAATCAGCCGGATAAGAAGGCCGAATCTCAGGTAGCGCAAGGCATTGAACTCGGCAAAAACGGACCGATAACAATTGATTTCTGGCATATTCAGGCAACCATTTACGGAGATGCGATCAAAGAAATGGTGGCAGCCTTTAATAAGGAATATGAAGGCAAAATTATTGTCAAAGAGGTCTTCCAAGGCACCTATGACGATTTGAATAAAAAAGTGCGTGCTTCTCTGCAAGGCGGTGGTTTACCAACAGTAGCAATGTCCTATGAGAGCGACACATTGGAATATATGAAAGCTGATAAAATCGTTCCACTTGACGCATATATCAATGATCCGGTTTATGGATTGAATAAAGCAGCACTTGACGATATTATGCCAGGCGTATTAGCTCGTCAGCGCATCCCAGAATATAACGGCAAGACGATGAGCTGGCCACACGGCAATTCCTCAATGGGTGTTTACTACAACAGCGATTTGCTGAAGAAAGCAGGCTATGATAAGCCGGCGGCCACCTGGCAGGAATTTGAAAAGATGGCTTTGGACATCACAGATAAATCCGGTGTTCCTGCTTTGGTGATGAGCAATGCCAATAATGGCGGAACGTTCCGTACATGGTTACGCACTTACGGCATTGATCCCATTGCTTTGGATCAGAGCGGTGTTAACTACGACAATCCGCAGGCGCTGGAATTGGCTAGTATGATCAAGAACTTGGTAGATAAGAAAGCAATCCTGTTCGCTCAAGATACAGAGCAAGAATTCACAAACGGCCGAGCAGCTATGGAAATTGGCACAACAGCGCGCACTAGTTCTAAGCTTGATTTAGTGAAGGATAAATTCAAATGGGGTGTAACGCTAATTCCGCAAGGCAAGAGCGGCAGCAAAGTAACGGAGCTTTATGGCGGCAATCAGATTCTGTTCAAAACGACGCCAGAGAAACAACTTGCGGGTTGGTTATTTTTGAAATATTTTGCTGAATCCAAAGCACAAGCGATCTATGCATCAAAGACGGGTTATTTCCCAGCAACCTTATCTGCTCAAAATACGGATTTACTGAAGAAGAACTATACCGATAACCCACAGAAAAAACAGGCTTTCGATGAAGTGTTTCCTTATGCACGAATCGATGTATCTAGCGCTGCTCGCAGCAAAATGGATACAACAGTAGGCGAGGCATTGCAGGCAATGACTGCTGGCAAGTTAGCTCCGGCAGATGCGTTGAAGAAAGCGCAATCCGATGCCACCAAAACGCTTAAAGAGTTCAAGTAATCAGAAACACATAGGCAACAGGCTCCCTGTTAAGCGCAATAATGGCTTATGCGGGGAGCCTTGTTGTACTAGCAGCTTGGGAGGAACTACGTTGAACTCTATTCGTCGAAGAAATGAAATTATCATGGAAGTGCGGCGTGTAGGAAGCGTTGCTGTCGATGAATTAATGCTGACTTATGGTGTCTCGGTGGAAACGATCCGCCGGGATCTACGCATTTTGGACGAAAAAGGCATTCTTCGCAGAACGTATGGCGGTGCGGTTAAAAGAGAGCAAACCACTTGGGATATGCCCTATTATGATCGCATGCAGTTGAATTTGGAGCGTAAAGAAGCTATAGCCCGCGAAGCTGTGCTTTTATTGGAGGAGGGAGATAGTGTCTTTCTTGATGGCAATACCTCCGGCCTTGTACTATCGCGCTTTATTCCGGACGATAAAAACTTGACGATCGTGACGAATTCGGCGATGGTAGCTCTGAATTTAATTCAGAAGAAGGGCAAGCTAAACGTCTACATGGTTGGCGGCGAAGTGGGGGAAGATGGAATGTCATTTGGCTATAAGCTGCACTGCGAGCTTCGTCAATACCGCTTTGATAAGGCTCTGTTTTCTTGCATGGGATTCGGTTCAGAGGGAATCTATTATTCCAAATGGGAGCCACTGCAAATAGCGCAGATGCTGGTTGAACAGAGCAATCACCTGATTCTCATGGCAGATTCTTCCAAGGCCAATCGCGGTGGCTTTCTGTTTGGCATGGAGCTGAGTCGCATTCATACGTTAGTGACTGACGAAGGAACACCACACGAAATGCGCGAGAGCCTCCGGGAAACGGTGCGCAACCTGATAGTCACCACTAGTGACTAGAATAGGCTAAAACATAGAGTGGACGAATAAGAACAATTTTTTCCCAGCATCAAACATCAGTTTTCACATGATTGCTTTTTGTAATCGAAACTGGGAGTTCTGATTGAAAAATCTAACTGTTCATCTGTAATTCTAATATCGTCGCTCAACTAACTGGGAACTTTAGCTCAATAGTAAAGTGTAGTCTAATACTTAATTTTATCCGTCACTTACGTAAACAAGTAGATATACGTAAAATCAAACACGCGTTAGATAATTTCCTGTAACTACTTACGAATGGATGTAATCTGATATGGCACGTCCCAAAACAGTAACGAGTGACAATAATTTATGCTTAGCAGAAGATTGCAATAATCCTATCAAAGCAAAGGGATTATGCGCAAAACATCATCAAAGAAAGTTTAGAACAGGCTCCACAAAGTTAAGATCACAAATGAAGCAGAAGGAGTTTCTTCAACGTATATGTAGAGTGGCTGGATGCAATGTTCTGAGTGTTAGGTTAGGTTTGTGCCAAGAGCATTTAATTGAGTTTCAATTATAAGTTTTGATGTTGCTACATCATTAAAACTTCATTACTCGAACCGGTAACGCTAGTTCGATTACAACATGAAATGGCAGCCATCCGACGCGGATTGGTTGCCTTTTCTCAAGTAAACATTCCTGTTAAGGCTAAGAAATGGCCTTTGTCAAAAAAGGAGCGCCTCGGTATGATGGGTTTGTCCCGGGCTTAAAACCCAACACCATCAAGGAGGCGCTCTTATTATGAATTTTAAACAATCAGAAGTGCAAAATCAACGAATTGAACGAATTACCACATCTCATCTTGTTATAGGTATCGATATGGCTAAGGAAACTCATGTGGCGCAAGCTACAAATTTCCGTGGAATCGTGCTCTCGAATCGACACATCTCATTTAGTAATACCATAGAAGGCTTTGACAAGCTGCAACGCTGGATAGACGGAATTCAACAAAAGCACCGTTTGAACCGTGTAATCATTGGCATGGAACCCACCGGACATTATTGGTGGAACTTAGCGAATTGGCTTACAAACAAAGGCTCGAATGTCGTCCTAGTGAATCCAGCCGCCACCAAAAGAAACAAGGAGAATCGCGATAATAGTCCGTCCAAGAGTGATCCGAAGGATGCGCTTGTCATCGCGGATATTGTAAGTCGTGGTTATTATTATGAACATACAAGGCAAGCCCAAGAATTCCAAAGATTACGTACCCTAATGAGCGATCGGGAGTTCTGGGTCGCCTATAGTGTCCGGTTGCAGAATCGGATTATCCGTTGGTTAGATATTCGATTTCCAGAGTATACATCGGTGTTTAAGGATTGGTCTTGCAAACGTTCTATGGCCACATTGAAAGAATTACCATTACCGCAAGATCTTGCGTCACGATCCATTCCCGATATGATTACGACTTGGAGAAAGCATATGCACAGAGCAGGCGGTTCTACAGGCACGCAGAAAGCTGCTGAGCTTATTTCTCAAGCCAAGCGGAGCGTGGGGGATGTTACGGCTTTAGCTGAGGCAAAGCGAGATTTAGAACGATTAATTGCAGAGTATGAACGCGTCGCAGAAATGCTAGGGGAGATGCAGAAGCAAATCCTAGCTATACTTAATGAAATTCCGATGGCAAGTCAGCTTCGCTCCATTAAGGGGCTTGGCCCCATATTTGTTGCAGCGATTTTAGCTGGTGCGGGTGATCTAGGACAGTATGCTCATGGTCGTCAGTTGCTGCGAAAAGCCGGTCTTAATTTAGCTGAAAGTACCTCGGGAAAACGGAAGGGACAGATCGTCATATCAAAGCGAGGAGATTCTACCTTACGTAAGTATTTGTTTCTCGCTACGCTACAGCTCATTGGTGTAAATCCTGTATTTCGAGAGTTACATGAGTATAACGTTAAGGTTAAGCATATGAAGAAGCTCAGATCCGTATTTAAACTGCTTGGAAAAGTAGCTCGAATCTTAATCAGCATTGTCCAAAAAGGTGAAATATTTACGCCCGAAAAGGCAAGTCACATAATTGCGCAAGCTGCATAAATCTGCAAATAATACGTAGATTGACTCATTCGCAGGATCTTACAAAGAACGCACGGAGAACCGAGTTCCTGCCCGAGTAGGGCTTTGACCCGTCCGCTAAACGCAATCGGTCTCCACATCTTGGAAAAGTATAACGATGGAATGTTAGGGCCTAGACCCGTAGAGCCATGGGATGGTAAACTTCCAGGTATTTGTGGAATATGCGTGCAGTAGAGTGAACTTTAGGGGAATGGATTTTACCGCTCCTCTGTTCCCGCACGCGTATAATTAAAGAATCTAATCCATAGGACTTCGTTTTCTAAGCGGTCGTTATTTTCAAGGTAATGAAATCCTGCGAATGAGTGAGGATACGTTAGATAAACCGTTAAAATCGAGGGACGGGCAGATATCTATAATTGGAAGGATTCATTTGTCTTTGCCGCCCCGTTATACATCCAATATAATTAAGGTCATCAAGGTTACACATAGGAGAAACTCACCAATGAAAAAGCTATCCATTATTTTCGTAACTGCCTTGGCCCTATCCCTCATTGGGTGTAGCGCAACAACGCAGAAGGCCGCAGTTACAAAGAACTCGACGACGACTCAGCCGATTAGTTCAAGTAGTTCTACCCAGTCCGCTTCGTCGGCAAGCAGCCCCACTAGTTCGGAGTCCGAGATTCTGGCCAAGCTCATGACCTATACCAATGCACATTCGCCAGGCCCCACGAAGGACTATTACTGGGAGAACGGGGCTGCCCGCTTGTCGGGATTCGATGGCATGAAGGCAGGCGACTATCACTTCACATCTGACAGTCAGGAGCGCTCGGCCACTGCTCGGGCGGTTCTGACCTATGCGGAGTTCAAGGCTTCGAAAGGCGAACGACAAGGTACGCCACTCGATCCACCTGCTTGGCCTGCGCACAATCCCAAAGTGGCAATTGGTTATTCTTTGACCGGCAAGACCTATCATGGTTATCTCTATAATCGCAGTCATTCGATTGCGGATAGTCTGCTTGGCAAGGGCTCTTACACTTCGCCCTATAATTTTACGACAGGCACGCGCAGTCAAAATGTCGGCGCGGATCAGAATGGCGGTATGCGAGTGGCAGAAGAGAAGGTAGAAAGTTTCTGGAGTAGCCATGTCAATACCAGCGTGACGATTGAATATGAGACGACCCCGCTGTATTCCGGTAATGAGACTATACCACGCGGCTCCATCGTCGATGTGAACTCGTCTGATGGCTCGCTCAATTTCGAGATTATCGTCATCAACGACGCGGAAAGGTATACAATCAACTACAACAGCGGCGCAGATACCAGCATTTCGCAATAAGCGCCTGCCGCGCTAGCGACCCAGCGGCGCATAAATAGCTGTTGAAGTAACGGGCGCGATAGTAAAATAAAGGAAGTTATTGAGGCTGCCGTGAATATTTACGGTAGCCTCGTTAAGCTAAAGGGCAGTAGAGCTTGGGTTTATCTGAAACTTTTCCCCAATATTTGGAGTCTTATTAATGTAAATTAATATATAATTAGGGGGACATTTAAATATGTACAATACTATTATTTTTGATGTGGATGGAACATTAATTGATACAGAAAAAGCCGTATTAGGTTCACTTCAGAAAATGCTAGTAGTGGAATATGGCAGACACATTGAACTAGTAGACTTGTCATTTGTTCTTGGAATTCCTGGGGCAAAATCATTACCTCAACTAGGAATAGATGATATAGACAAAGCTAATGAACGTTGGAATTTTTTTATGAAGGATTTTTTTAATTCAATTGAGGTATTCGATGGTATTTTTGACGTTGTCAGTGACTTACAGAATCGGAATATCAGCCAAGGAATTGTAACTTCAAAAACAAATATAGAATTAAGGGATGATTTTGAACCATTCGGACTAATGAATTACTTAACCCATATTGTATGTGCAGATGATACTAAAAAGCATAAACCTAATCCTGAACCTTTATTGAAGTTCTTAGAAATATCTGATGCTAAACCAGAGCTATCAATCTACATTGGCGATACAATATACGATTATGAATGTGCAAGAGATGCAGGTATAGATTTTGGATTAGCTCTTTGGGGCTGTAAAAATCACGAAAAAATAAACTCTAAATATAAATTCAAACGACCATTAGATATTATTAATTTACTAGAAGCGACACGTGACATCCATTAAGTTTCAATCCGCTATCTGGGAACTATAGTTTAATACCGGAATACTGCCGTTTGGCATGTAATGTCATCAACGAGTCATGGAGGAGATGGAGTGTATCGAACTATTGTTTTTTTTCTAATCGGTATTGTGTTGTTCATTGTAGCAGGTTGCTTATCCAGAACAAGCGTTTCATTAAAAGCTTGTAAACAACCACCTGACGTAGTGGAATGGGTTGGCAAAACTTATCAATTGAAGGCAGAGAATACTTCAATAGAACCTGGAATGAAATATGGCTGGTTAACATGCGCCGACGGTGAATTTGAACTCTCTTATGATGATAGCAAACCGGGTACAATTACTGTATACAGTGCAGAACCACATCCAAATAGTGAAATAATTATGATTGGTGATTGGGGTAGAGTATTGTATGCGCCGGTGGAATTGAATCGTTAATTGAATAAAAACTTCAAAAGAGAGCTGCTGAGCATAATCGTTCAGCAGCGTTGTCCGCTAACGGATAACGATAGCATTCCAGTAGAGCGTTAATTTTGAGCTTTGCAAAAAAAACGAGCTCCTCGCTCCTCGGTACTATGGGAGTACGTACGGGGTCGTAGCCCTTAAAATCCCATCCCATCAGTGTTCAGAAGCTAGTGGCGCTGTCTTTCGGAGGTTAATGATGAAAACCTATCTAATATTAATATTCATACTAATTACATGTTTATTGGTAGGCTGCAATAATGAGGCACCCTTCAGTCAGCATCAAGTCAAAACAGTATATCTAAATACTAGTTCATACGAAAGCAATCAAGAATACCAACAGATGTTAGAATTAATTAATCGAAGTGCAAAAGCAATTAATGAGAGAGACAGTAAAGCATTACTTGAATTATTCTCAGATAAAATCGAGAATTCTAAAAATCTAGCATTATCTAACTATGACTATCAAGCGAAGATCCAAGAAACGAAGTTGTTGAAATTGGATCAACCAATTTTTCAAACCAATGAGACCGATCCCAATAAAACGAATGTTTCAATAACTGTCGAGTATCTCGAAAAGGATAGTAAAGATACAAAAAAAGAATCTAGAACGTACTACTGTCAAAAGGTTGATAATAAATGGGTTATTGCTTTTATTGATTAATTCAACCTTGAATAAAGTGGGTTAGTGCAGAGTGAAAAGGTGGGTATGTGTGTCCATTCTACACCACAAAGCGAAGGTGTTGAATCGCTTACGTATGCGCTTTTTGACATCTCCATCTTATTGAGCTATGTATCATCTAAAAAATGAAGATGAAGATAACCTATTCAACATCGGAAGAATAAAACGCTCGCTAAACTAAAGATAAACTATAGCGTAATTAAACTTTAAGTCAGAGGCTGCCGAGTAACCGGCAGCCTCTTCTCAACAACTAAAGGGCAGTTTAGTTATAATTGTTCTCTATATGCAATGACTTGTAACATTTTGTTATTATTAGTGGAGTAGCACCTATAACTAATATGCAAAAATCTGTAATAGATAACGTACAGAAAAGAGAGGAATATAACCAAGTGACTCAGGAAGAAGTGTTAAAAGGCGGTAATGTAAATCATATAGTCCGTAAGGCGAACACTGTACGCCGCCCTATAGGTTATTGGAGTGTGAGTGTTCATGAACTACTCAAACATTTGGAACAACAAGGCTTTGAGGGAGCACCAAGATTTCTCGGAATCGATGACTCTGGTCGTGAGATATTGACATTTATTTCTGGAGAAGTTCCAGGTAACAATTATCCAAAACTTGAACCTTACATGTGGTCGGACGAAACGCTTGTGGGTTTGGCACGGCTTTTGCGTCGTTTCCATGATGCGACTAAAGCGTTCACTCCCAATACGGAGGACAGATGGCAACTTAGCTATGCCGACGTTGCCGAACACGAAGTGATCTGTCATAATGACGCAGCGTTGTATAATGTTGTCTTTCAAAAAGGGGCTCCTGTGGCGCTGATTGATTTCGACATGGCAGGCCCAGGTCCGCGTATGTGGGACATTGCTTACTTCCTTTACACATCCGTTCCGCTTGCGAGTTTCGCACCTGAAGATCCTACTGGAACAACGGTAGCATACCAATACGAAATACACGCGGTAGAGCGCCGTCGGAGAATTCATTTGTTTTTTGAAGCTTATGGAATTCCCATCCCTAATAATCTGCGGGAGTGGATTATTCAACGTTTGATGGTACTGTGTGATACGTTGAGAAATGGTGCAGCCGACGGGAATCCTGCCTTTCAAAAAATGGTTGATGAGGGTCACTTGGCGCATTATGAGAGTGAGATTCGTTTTGTAATAGATCATTTCGAAGATTGGATATAGAAATCGAATATTCCGCTAACGAATAACGATAGTGAAATTAAGCAGATTGCCGCGACGGCAGTCTGCTTTGTTCGTTGAAGAACGGGCAGTTTAGCGTAACAAAACATATATCAAGCCGTATATTTAGTTAGTGGAAATTTACTAGGAGGAACTAATGAAATATTTCACTAAAGAGTGGTATGAAGAAGCGCAGA
Organism: Paenibacillus pectinilyticus; assembly: GCF_001700435.1. GTDB lineage: Bacteria > Bacillota > Bacilli > Paenibacillales > NBRC-103111 > Paenibacillus_E > Paenibacillus_E pectinilyticus. Next base: position 205,770 of record NZ_LYPC01000022.1, on the reverse strand, counting down.
TAAGAAGTTTTTTGATTTTTCATGAAACGAAGAAAGATTGGGAAGATGACATTGCTTGGTATGAATCTGAGGGTTTGAACTTCAAAGAAATTTGTAAGCAAAACTTAGAGAATAAAAGAGCTGATTTACTCAAATATCTCCCAGCATTCTTTCATCCCTATATTCAAGACGGAACGTTAAACTCACAATTTCCTTCTGAAGAACTTAGAAAAATGGCTGAACAATGGCGATTAGAGTATGATGAGCGAACGAAATCAAAAGGAGTTACCTATCGGAACTACTATGACTTTATTAAAAGGTCACTCCCCGAGAATGTTATTCAATTGTTTGAAAAGTCATTACACGATGCACGAGTAACTTCGATTGAGATGCCTTTGAAGGACACGTTTATCATGACATTGGATTGTAGAGGCGGTTATCATTATTTAACGGATGTAAAGTTAACCTTTACGGGAGTGGGGAATTTACAGCCTAAAAACTTAAGCGTAGGTAGTAGTTGGCTTTATGATGAAGTTTACCTCACAGAAACAGGTTTTGAACTTAGTGTGTTATTAGAAGGTCCATTAATGGAGTTCACGATCTCAGCCGAAAACGTTAAAATCGAGGTTATTTCATAATTCATGATTGAGCTAACGGGTAACGCTAGTTCATTTAGTAATATTGAAAAAGGAAAATTCGTGCATTCTAGCGATTTTGAAGGGTATATTGAGTATCAGTCAAGCGAAGAAGCAAAAAGCAAAACAGGATTTCAAATGATTAAAGATGATGATGGTATTTGGAATGTTTCATTTACACCTATTCAATAACTAAAATACCTTCGCTCAACTATCGGATAACGATAATAAAATATTTACAAGAGGAGCAGGCGCTGTGGTGATCTGCTCTTATTCATTGAAGTAAAGGGCAGTAGAGCGTATGTTCTTTGGCACTTCGGGCAGAAGAGTGTAGAAAAAGAGGTGGTAAAAAGCCAACGAGTTATTCGTAACTTTACAGGTTTGTATGGTAGAATAAGGGAAATTAGAGGGTGGGGTATAGGAGGAATTAGAATGAAATTAAAAACAAAACTAATTGCCATTACAGCCACATGTTTAGTGTCGGCAAGCATATTTTCCATATCCGCAACAGCTTCAAAAAATGTAAAAGATGTTCTCTCTCTGAAAACTCTAGCTAAGGCAGCTATGGATAAGGAAACGGCTGAACACAATAAATTGGATGCGATGCCCGACCAAACAAGAGAGGAAAAAGATGCGAAAAACCTGCAAGGTATTAAAGTTAAGAGTCTCGGGATTGAAACAAGAAGGCTCCAACTTGAAGCTGATCCTGACGATACTGAAAATTTCGCCAGGCAGTTAGATTCAGCCATAGAAAACTGGTCAATGGGTATCAATGAATTTAAGGATGCCGCGAAAAGATATAACGACGATACGTATCTCAAAAAGGCAGAAGAATCAGAAAAAATGATCGAACGGTTTAAAAAAGGAAGAGAAGAATACCAAAAAAATGAAAAGACCGTACATCAACTCCGTATAGAACTCAATATTCCTGTAAATTAATTTCTGAAATTGTTGAGTGCTCAACTAACGGTGAACTATAGTTCAAAATCAAAAGGGCTGCCGCGTGCAGCCCTTTACTCAGCTAACGGGTTAGTTCAATTAAAATTAATAATTCTCTTGTTCAAATATTACAGATTATGCCATAATCAAGCACCCTATAAATTCTCCCGAACACAACCTTATATGAGTTGGATTACAGGTGCTTTCTTTACCACAAAAATTATGAAGCAATAATTATTCTTGGCGGGTCATTTTTACTCATAGAACAAAACGTGAAGAAAGAAATTTTTGAAAGGTTACTGATATAACAGAAAGGTGGGAGATTTTTGATAGAAACAAACCGTCTTATAATTAGAGAAATGGCGCAGTCCGATTATAATGCATTGTGCAGAATATTGTGTGTTGAGGAAGTAATGCGTGTTGTTTATGAAAGTGCATTCAGCTTAGAAGAAGCACAAAATTGGCTTAACAGACATCTTAAAAGATATGAAGAGTATGGCTTTGGACTTTGGGCTGATGTATTAAAAGAAACAAACGAAATGATTGGTCAATGTGGCTTGACAATGCAAGGCTGGAGAGAAAAAGAAATTTTGGAGTTAGGATATTTGTTTCAAAAAGCGTATTGGCACAAAGGTTACGCAACAGAAGCGGCAATTGCTTGCAAGGAATACGCTTTCTTAGTTCTTAATGCAAGTAGCATTTATTCTATTAAGATATGGAATTTTTTCTGTATTCTGTAGAGCGAACAAAATAAGCATAATTTACAATTTACTACAAATGGCAAAACATCCTTTTCAACTAACGTGAACGAGAGCTAAGTAAATGTTCAGACTGCGCAAGAACTCCCATATACACTTTTGTATAAAATACGGATTTTGTGTAGAAGTACAAAAGAAAATGAAGTCTTTAAAGGTGGAAAACTTTGCATTTTTTCTCATAACGGTCGTGCAGCCATTTTTCCATATCCTCATACTGATAATTGGCGTTCCACTGCCATATCTTCAGTACTTCGACCATCGCTGCAGTATCTTGTTCGAGCTTTTCTCGGTGTTAGAACGCAATTTATCAAATAATTCGTATATGTTTTATTCTCAATGGTGCTGCGCTCCAGATGAGAATAACGTCCCATTTCCATGAGTAGTTTAGCTGATCCCTCGCTGCGATCCTCCATCAAGTTCGGGATGTTTAACGAGTACATCGCCCCACATGAGTATCTTCTTTCCATGGCCACGCACCATGTCGAACATCTTTTCGGCGTATTCTATATAAATTCCGCCAACGCCAATCTCATCGGCATGCGATTTGCTCTGTCCGGTTCCCAACCCAAAGGGTTTTATAACAGAAGCCTTCCATATAGAGCTGCAAATGATTATATTTCAGTTCGGATAACCGATCTATTAAACTCTAACGGGGAAATCGGGCTCGTCTTCAATCAGGCAATGTGCCCATTCCTCTTCTCCCTTCTGACCATCGATCAATTGACCTGTGGTAAGCAAAGCATAAGTGCAGTGCCCTTGCGCCGTGCTGCAAGCAAGGCGCAGACCATCCGCCTCCCAGGCCAGCTCATATCCTTGCGGATGTAACCCGGCGCGGTATTCCACAACTACAGCTGTGGTTGCCTCTCCTTGCGCAGATAAGCTTTTCGTTGCTCCTGCGGCTTCGAGTGCCGCAGCGAGAAAGTCAGAGACACCCACTTGCTCGGTCAATTGTTCAGCAACAAGATCGATCGCCTTTACGTCTAATCGTTTCGCTGCGAAAGAGCTATTTCCAAAAGCCGTATATCGACGTGGCTGAGGGTGGAAATAAATAGGAGTAGTCATTGTTACCCCACCTCTCCATTTAATTTGCGAAGCATTTCGGTAAGCCTAAGCTCTGTGAATTTCCCTCCGCTGAACGACAATAATCCACGTAGCGGCATATGTTCCATAAACGTTTTCAACATCGCTGAATGCTCAGACCCTAATGCAGCAGCGAAAGGTAAGTTGGAGATCAACTGTGCGACGATCGCCTCACCCACGGGTGTCGCACCAATCTCTGACAACGTCCAATTACGGTGAAACACCTGCTTGCGTTCTGTAGTCGGATTCTATGGTCACCGTCTCAGACAGGATGATATCTTGTGAGGATTGGGCAATAAGCAATTCGAAGTCGCCAGTCTCCACGGTCCAATCACAAGCACCAACATCATAATAGGCAAAGCTGCGTTTATTAAGATGAAACGTCAGTGTTTTGAATTGCCCTGGCGCGAGCTCGACTTTCTCAAATCCTTTAAGCTCTTTGTCTGGCCGAATAACCGAGCTTTCTATATCCCGCACATAGAGTTGAACGACCTCTTGTCCTATGCAAGATCCGGTATTGGTCACGCATACAGATACGTTTAATAATTCGGTGTCCTTCAGCGCTTTCTTATTCACCTCGCATAATCTCATATCTGTCATTCAAATCAGGATCGTTGCTTAGTATGAAAAATTCATGTTATTGTTTTCTTCCGATAAATACGTTCTTCATCTAGAATAAACATCCATCCAACCTACTAAAAAAGCGTTCACCCCGCAGAGTGAACGCCTAATTACTTCAAACTTTTTCATCAACACATACACTGAACTTAGTCTAATGCCCCGTAAATGGCAGCACGCAGTCGAGGATGAATGAAGGGCTCAAGGCTCGGCAGCAGCTGCTGCATGTACACGACGGATAATTCTTCCTTAGGATCGATTAACAAGTAAGAACCGGCTAGACCGGCCCAGCCGAACTCACCGATCGATCCGTTGATGCCGCCTGCCGCAGGATCGATCATAACACGGACTCCCAAACCATAGCCATAACCACTCATTTGCGGCCAGTTAAAATCGTTAATCTGTTGTGGATTTAAATAATTGGTAGCCATCAAATGAACTGTTTTCTGGCTAAGAATCCGCACCCCGTCCAGCTCCCCGCCCTTCGCGAGTACCTGCGCAAATCGGCTGTAATCGCCGATCGTCGAAAGTAGGCCTGCTCCTCCGCTCTCATGAAGGCTTTCAGGTTGATAGCGGGCGTCCATCCTGGTATTAGGAGTAAGCGTACCATCTTCTGCACGATCGTACATGGTGCATAAACGTTCCCGCTTATCCTCCGCGATCCGAAATGAGGTGTCGATCATTCCTAACGGAGCGAAAATTTCCTTCTGTAGAAACTCTCCGAGTGTTTGTCCGGACAGCACTTCGATCAATGCTGCCAAGACATCATGGCTTGTACCATACTTCCAGTGCGTGCCGGGATCGAAAGCCAGTGGAACTTCTGCCAACGCTTTGGACAAAGTCTGCATGTCTACGGTCGCTGCAGCGCTCTCCATGATTACACGGGTTTGCCGTTCGGTTTCCGTGCCGTCACCACCATATGTAAGCCCAGAAGTCATCGTGAAAAGATCCTTGATCCGGATCGGACCCACTGCAGGGGATAAAGACTGTGTACCATATTCGTTATATCGGTACACCTGCGTATTTTTGAACTCCGTCAGGTATTCCTCCAACGGATCGTTAAGCAGAAAAAGTCCTTTCTCAAAAAGCATGAGTGCCGCTGCGCAGGTAATTACCTTAGTCATCGAATATATCCGATAGATTGTATTCGGAGTGATCTCCTTCTTCTTCTCCAAATCCGCATAACCCAGGGTTTCTTGATAAACAACTTCTCCACGCCGCACAACGGTACAGGCACAGCCGGCAGGCCCTTTTTCCATGACACTCTTAAGTAGCGGTGTCAATCGTTCATTCAGTCGCTTACTTGGGTTCATTTTACGATCCCCTCCCAAAAATGATTTCTAGAATAATTATAACACTCTGCTCCCTGTTTATTGTTCTACCTAAATTAATAATTACTGAATATGTTATTTCCGATTTATATCATTTTGACTTAAAAATGTCATTAAATCATTTCTCAGTTTCACAATCTCATTGTTAGCACTATTCGCATAATCCGGCAACAGCATATCGCTTACCATTTTAGTTCGCAGCCATATCATAAAGAAAAGATCCAAAAATAAGTTTGGAAATCTAACCACCATTTTAAGCATGGGTGGATCAATTGCAACGCCTGCTATTTGTATTGCCCTTAGATACGCTTTTAAAGTGACTGTTATTTTGCGAGCCGTCTTTCTGGATCTGACTGTTCTTTTGTCCATTATCTTATTCTCAAAATACAATCCGCTCAACATGGCAATATCTGATACAGAATGTGTGATTAGATACGCTTGCATATCCTTTTTAATAACGTAGGGAAGCTTTGCTGTTTTAAATAATTTTGCTAGCTTTTCTATGCGTTCTGTCATTACACCATTCATTTCTCCAAATACAGTTGCTACAATAATCTTTGGTAGATATCGAGCATGCAATACGCCATCTTTGATCTGTCCGCCGAATCCTGGAAAAGCAGGTAAAAGTCGATCCCCTACAATATCCAGCCACGAAGAAAATCCAATTGAATTACTAGTCATCGTAACTATATTTTTGCTTTGATTATCTTTTAGCGCTAATAACGCTGATTCTGACCGATCATATCGAACGGTAACGAAAATAAAATCGTATACATCATCATTTTCGAGCTTATCAATGACTTTCACTTGTATGGATTTAACTGTACCTTTTTCTTTATATTGCAGGCCATTTTCTCTTAATGATTTTAATCGATTAGAACTTGCAAACAGGCTAACATCAAACCCTGCTTCAATAAGCTTAATTGCGTATATGCTCCCGATGACACCTGCACCAAAAATTAAAATTCTATCTTGTTTTGCAGACATTATAACCACCCCTACTTATTAACATTCCCTTTTGATTATCCAACAACGTGTTGTATGATGTGATTATAAATCTTCATTATTTCTTGATCAACCATCAGTTTTGTATTAAGTGTCGGATGATATTCTTATTCGCTAATAGGAGGGAAACATGAAAAAGCAACCCCAACTAACTGAGAAAACAAGACAAAAGTTAGTAGACGTTTTTTGTGAGTTATATAGCCAAAAGCCGATTGAGAAAATTTCGGTTCAGGAAATTGCCAATAAATCAGGATATAACCGCAGCACCTTTTATCAATACTTTACTGACATTTACGAATTGTTAGACTCTGTTGAAAATGACTTATTTAATGAGATGAAAAAAGAATTGGCGAATAAAGAGCTATCGATGCATTCGGTTCAAGATGCGCTTTATTGTCTCGACAATAGAGAACATCTCCTGGTTCTTAATGCCCTTTTGGGTGATTATGGAAGCGCCCGTTTTTTAAAACGCTTAAAAAAAGAAATCACTTTGGATCAATTAGATTTTAACGTTCCGCAAAACCATTCCTTAACGCCATACTTAATTGAGTTTTACCTGACAACTTCCCTTACTTTGTTTCGTCTTTGGATCCAACGTCAAAAGGATTTATCGTCAGAAGAGTTTTTCAAGTTAGTGGAGAACCTCTATTCAAGTGGGATTTCGCCCTATATTAAAGAATGAGCATCAACGTAAAAACTTTCCCAGAATTATCTTGGCACATATACTCTTCTCCGTCCATTTAAAAAATCCCCCTTGCTATGGAGTTAACACCATACTTTATATTTAAACTATTAATTATTGAATTCAGCAAAGATTAGGATAATTACTTTAGGAAGTGATCACAAATTACACAATGATATTTTAATTTATACAAAAGGTGCTTTGATTCCTAAACCCACATTGGAGGATTTGTGAATGGAATTTATAAAATCGACATTTTTAGTATTTGGTGCAACTGGTCGAACTGGCCAGCATTTTGTTTCCATCGCGCTTAAAGAAGGTCATAAAGTGAGAGCTTTGGTTAGGAATCCAGAAAAAATGAAGATTGAAAGTACAAATTTAGAGCTAATCAAAGGTTCTATCTCAGATTATAAGCATATAGACGAACTGCTGCATGGAGTCGATTTTGTAATTTGTATGCTGGGCAACGCTCAAGAACAAAATAAAGGGCTAGTCAATACTCCATTTACTAAGAGGCTTATCCCAGCTATGCGGCGACAAGGCGTAAAGCGTTTCCTTTATCAAGCTGGAGGATTCACGCGTCGATATAAAGAAAGACTTCCGCTTATGACTTGGATTATGAAAAATATATTTGCTAGATATGCCGGCCTTCTTGGTCAGCATAAGGATAATGAGGCAGTAATTGAATTTTTAGTTGAAGAAGCGCAAGATATTGATTGGATTGTACATCGTGCGAGTATCATCTCGGATGGTCCTTCGAAAGGAATATTGAAAAGAGATCGAACAAAGGTTAGTCTTGTAACGTTTGAGGATTGTGCTAGATACATCTATGAGATCCTTAAGGATAATTCTGCAATTCATACTTGCGATTTAAGCTATTATTGCTAACTCCTTCAATTTCACCTATAAAAACAAAAAAACCGCAAGTTATGCGGTTTGAATCGAACTATGTACTTGTGCTCCAAAACCTCAGTTGTAAAGAAGGGCGGCCCAGGCTGGGCAAGCCAACCTGATTTACCAATCGATTAAATTGCTTCCTGTCTTTTCATAATATACGTTGATAGTAACATAAAAACGATCACATAGGCAGCTAGTATAAGTGCACCATTCCAATCTATTGCCGTTCCACCAACCAAATTCCAAGCCCCTTGCCCCAATCGATAAGTAGGTGTGAATTTAGCAATGGTTTGCATTGTGCTAGACATAGAAGCTGACGGAAACCAAAGACCACCCAAAATTGAAAGCCCCATGTATAACATTAGCGCAAGAACCTGGACTGCATCAGCATTTTTGATTGAACCAAGCAACGTGCCTAACGCCATGAACGAGAAGCCGCCAATCCAGATCCAAAGTCCACTTTCTATCCAAACCGTAGAAGAGAGATGAATTCCTTTACCAAGGCCGCCAATAATAAACATCAATAAAACAATAGCTAAGTTAATCAAGCCTTGCGCCACCACTTTAGAAAGGATGTACGATCCAGAAGGTAACGGTGTGATTTTCAGCATGCGAATCCAGCCTTGTGAACGCTCTTTAGAAATTCGTTGAGCAAATGAAGTTAAACCCGCACCTACCACACCGTAAACCGTCATCGACATGAGATAATAAGTAGCCCAATCGGTACCATTTACTTTTGTACCACTATCCATTGTACTTGTAAAAAGAAAGAAGAATGCAACGGGCATAACCACCGAGAAGAAAACAAACCGTTTATTCCGTATTGTCCTCACAATTTCAGCTTTACACTGGGCTATTGTCCCTTTAAGTTTTGTATTCATCCTAAACCGCTCCTTCTAATTCATTTGTATTTTGAACGAGTGCTTGGAAGGCATCCTCCAGACCGCCGCTTTGAATTTCAATGTCACGCATGTCGATATTCCTTTCTATCAGTGCAACAATTAATCGATCCGTATCACTGCTTGCCAGTTTAACTCTGCGCCCGCTCCACTCCACGTTCGCAACTCCAGGAACATCTTGCAACGTTTCTGTTGTAACGGATGGCCCAGCTGTAAATGAGATGACGCGCCCTGTTGTTCCAGCTTTAATCTCACTCGGCGTACCATCTGCCACTAGCTTACCGTTATTGATCACGACAATGCGATCGGCTAAATTATCCGCTTCTTCTAAGTAATGAGTCGTTAATACAACCGTCCGACCTCTTCCGGCCATTGCACGAATCGTATCCCAAAAAAGCTGACGCGAAGTGATATCCATCCCAACCGTAGGCTCATCGAGAAAAATAATTTCCGGATCCCCTGCAGCTGCTAATGCAAAACCTAACCTCCGCTGCTGTCCACCTGATAACGATACCGCCATTTTATTCTTCTCCGATTCTAATCCAGAGATATGGAGTAACTGTTCCAGCGAAAGTGGATTTGAATAATAATTGCGAAATAAATTGATCGTCTCTGCAACCTTCAGATTATCGATTACACTTACATCCTGCAGCATCGCGCCAATTCGATTGCGTACCTTGATATCACGCGGATCTTCTCCGAGCAACTTGACCTTCCCGCTTGTCGGTTGCTGTAAACCAAGAATCATTGATATGGTTGTTGTTTTTCCAGCTCCATTGGGACCAAGCAGCGCCAATACCGTTCCGCTTTCCACATTCAATGACAAATCATCGACTGCCTTTTTGCCCTTATAATCCTTTGTTACATGCTCCAATTGAATGGCTAGATTATTCATAAAGCTCACTCCTCCTCATTTAACTTACCATCATTCAAACTTATCCAAAAAGGAATTCCTGATTTTCCGAGGTTTACATAGCTCTTTGATTGTATCAAAATCCACCAATTCACCTTCCCCTTAATGTATAAATATCAATAAAATATATTACTTCTGATTATAATTCCCTTTTTCTAACATGCCAATATGAAGCTTTAATAGGTATGTATGTCCAAGCAAAACTACCTATAATCTAGTCGTATGCCTTGTCGCCGCCATTAATCTGCCGGTTCCCATGCTCGCGGCCAGCGGAGAGGGGGAAATTGGATACGCCTCAATCTAGAAGTTTGGCAAAACGTTCCGTAATTTGGATGCCTCTCTGCCAATCCGTTCCTCCGTCTTCAATCGTCCAGCACGCCTCCAACACACCTCGCGCCACACCCCACATCGCGATTCGGCGATGATCAAGACCTAGCCGATCTGTCATATTCGCTACCCGATCTCGAAGCACCTGTTGGCAGTAACCACCACGATCCTCGTAGTTCAGCAGATACTGGATCGTATCAAAATGAATGTCGCCGATAATACCTTTGGGGTCAATGACAGCCCATTTCTCTTCACCTTGCTGAAGGATGTTATCATGATGCAGATCGCCATGTAGTAAGAGATTCTCATTTGTGGTCGCGATGAGATATTCCAGACATTCTTCGGCCTTCTCCACCCAACTCAGTGGCAGTGGCCTATCATCTTTCTTATCTTTGAATCGCTCTCGGTATCGCTCAATTGCCATGAAATGCTGCTTCATTGACGGGTACAAGCTGCCCATTGGCGGCGAAAGGTGAAGACGGTGAAATACTTCACAAAAGATGTCTGTCGCATGTGCATCATTCTCAATTGTCGACAACGGTATGCCGGGTTCTGCTCCCTCCAGCAATGCTACTCCCCATTCCTCATCTGCTTCAAGCACATCTACAGCCCCTCGGCCCTTATAAGCGCGAAGAACACTAACTTCTCTAGACAACTCCTTCTTCATAAAGGATGATTTAAGGACGACTTGTTTCCCGTTTCTTTGCGTTCCGCGGAGCACAAAGTTGTATGTTAAATTTGAAAATGTAGCTAGAGGGATAAAGTCGAAGCGCTTTGCACAGTCGGCGATTAGTTCAGGCAGCGCCTCCGACCAGGCAACACCTTGTTCACCGTGGAGTTCGTGCATTCTTTTAATAAATGTATCGGGTATTACAACCATTCTGGAATGTCTCCTTTCAGCCTAGCGTTCACAGTCACCTGGGGCTCTTTTCAAATTGCTCACAAATGCCCACTCCGTTGCATATGGTGGAAGCAATGTACGATCTAAGGCGTATATCCCAACTTTAATTATAAAGGAGATCATCACATGTGGAATAGTTTCCCATCATTCCCCGATAACAGAGTAGGAATTTCAAATATTATACAATGCATGAATAAATGGGTGACCATCCAATTAGACGATGGAACTAATTTGCAAGTCAACGTGACCTCTGCCGACTTCAACTATGCAACAGGATTTTTAACCCGCCAATCTTATAACTCATTAGTTTGTAATGGGACTGCCATTCAAAATTCACAACAGGCAGAGGTTTGCAAGGGACAATGGGTTCAGCTGGTTCTTCCCAATCATATTTCGCTCTCATTTTATTTAACACATTATGATGATCAAATGGTCGGTGGCAGTCTCCACTCACCCGAGCTTCTCGGATTATCCAACCGTGTCACTTCCGTACAATGTTGATTTGTATAAACGTTCCTAGTTAGCTTAACGTTTTTCCATTTAACCTTTTTCAAGAATATTTCTCCACCATACGAATTAAAAAAATACGAAATTCTTCAACAAATGTTTCGGGCTCTAAGACTTTTATATTTGTACCCAGGCTTGCTAAGAATTGAAAACCAATACGGTTTTGAGGAACATGGATGGTGGCTAAGAAATAGTCAGAACTATAGTTTTCAATGCTCTTTCTACCGTACCTTTCAATGAATTGATCTTTAATGCTAGGCGAAATAAACGCTTTAATTGCGACTAATTGCTGCGGTTGATAACTTGCTTCATGTTCTTGTTCCAATGAATAATCTCTTGGGTTAAATGTGTTTTCATCCATTTGATAATGATCGATCCTGGATAATTTAAATGTTCTATATTCCTGGCGATGTAAACAGAATCCCTTCAAATACCAGCTCGTTTCACTAAAATGAAGCAAGTATGGCTCGACAATTCTTTTTGTAGTGGTGCCATTTTTATCTATATAATCAAATGAAACTAACCTTCTCTTTAATATTGATTCTTGGCATATTTTCAAGGTTTGAAGAATTTCTGACCGACCCTCCCACTCATAAAATGACAGATGGATTGAACTTTTCGGAGACAATGGATTAACCATGGCTTCAATCTTTTTTATCGTCACTTCAACTTCTTTGCTAATTAGAATTGACTCCAATCCGCCGAGCGCAGTCAATATATTCTCCAAGTCGGTATTGCTTAAAAGGCGTTTATCAACCTTGTATTCATCCATCATGCAATATCCGCCATTGATTCCACTGATAGAATAGATCGGGATGTTTGATAAACTCAGTGTTTCCATATCACGAAGAATTGTCCTTTTGGAAACGTTAAATAATTGTGCGAATTCTTTTGCTGTAACGACATCTTTTTTCAGTAGTATCATGATAATAGAAATTAATCTCTCTACCTTGTCCATATATCCCCCTCTTTTTCGCTGGTTCATGTAGGAACAGTGACATACTGCTGTCACCTTTTGTGGATTATACTACATTTATCACAAGAAGGAGGTATAACTTAATGTCAGCTATTACATATTTAAATTTTGATGGAGTCGCAGAACAAGCAATTGAATTTTATTCGGAGGCTTTACATGCGAACGAGGTAAAGAAGGTAAAATTCAGCGATTTTCCCCAAGATCCAAACTATCCATTGCCTGAAAATGAATTAAATATGATCATGGAATCTTCAATCGAATTTGCAGGTGGGAAAATCATGATGTCGGATATCCCACCTTCGATGAAGAGTGTAACTGGCGAGTTGGTTAAAGGCAACAACATACTGATTAGTCTCGTTATTGATGATAAACAGACACTGGAAGATTACTTTTCTAACTTATCTGTAGGTGGTTATGTTATCATGCCGTTATCAGCAATGCCTTGGTCTTCCTGCTTCGGTATGTTAGCTGATAAATTTGGTGTTGTTTGGAAATTTAATAGTGACGCAGATAAATTCCTTGATAAAGTTATTTCCAACAAACAGTAACTCGGTAATAAATGGCCTGTTCAATTAAAGGCCATTTTTTATTTTCCATTTATGTAAAAAGATATACTAGGGGAATACGAATCCAATTTGGAAAGGAGAAATTGTACTTATCTATGGAAATCGAAAATTTATTATCCGTACAATCCAGGGAAGATTTAAGGCATTGGCTTCAGAACAACAGTAAGACTGAAAAGAGTTGCTGGGTTATCGTTAGTATAACTCCCCTCCCCGATGTGTTGTTGTATTTGGATGCGGTCGAAGAAGCTTTGTGCGTTGGATGGATCGATGGAGTCAAGAAGAAAATTTCTGAAACGGAACTGGCTCAGAGACTATCTCCTAGAAGTAAAAAAAGTTCATGGACCGAATTAAATAAAGAACGAGTCCGTCGTCTTGAAAAGTTGGGGTTAATGAGAGACGAAGGAAGATGGGTTCTTCCTGATATGGATCCCCATTCTTTTAGAATAGATGAAGAAATCGAACAAATGTTAAAAGAGGAAAAGCAGGTATATGAGAATTTCGTAGAATTTCCGGATCTTTATAAAAGAGTTCGGATCGACGCGATACAAAGTAATCGGAATCAGCCTGAATTATATAATAGCAGACTAGAAAAATTCCTAATAAATACGAGGGAAAACAACATGTACGGTCAGTGGAACGATAATGGACGTCTACTCGATTATTAAATAAAAAAGCCTGATTGCTCAGGCATTTACATTTAAATTTGTTTCAGTTTTTCAAATCTTTCAATGATTTCTGATATCGCGTTAATGCTGATTGGCTTGCTGATGTAAGCATCCATACCCACAGACAGATATTTCTCACTGTCGCCCTTAATTGCGTGTGCTGTCACGGCCACAATGCACGGGCGTTTCTTACCTGTATACATGTCATTGATTAACTTTGTAGCTGTTATCCCATCCATCCAAGGCATTTGAATATCCATAAAGATAATATCATAAGGATAACGCTTGACAGCTTCTACGGCTTCTTTACCATTTGCTACTAGGGTCGCTTTGTGCCCGAGTTTCTCTATCATTTTCTTTAACACAATTTGATTCACGTCATTGTCTTCTGCAATTAGAATTTTCAACGTTTGTTCTGTTGAATTATCGACAATGTTATCTTCTTGAGGCCACATTTCATATTGCAATGGGTCTACAAGATTCGTTTGGACCCGAAAGTTAGCTGTGAACGAGAAAGTTGATCCTATTTGATCATCTGAAGCCTCATGCCAGATTTGACCATCCATGAGCGCAACAAGTTTTTTACAGATAGCTAGTCCTAAACCCGTCCCCTCTGTTCTCCGAGTCATAAAATGATCTACTTGATAAAATGGTTCAAATAAATGACCTGCCTGTTCCTTCGGAACACCGATACCTGTATCCCGGATTGCAAATTGAAGGCGTACCTTATTCAGTTCGTGAGACACCGTATCAATGCTGATTGCAATCGCGCCGTTAGGAGTGAATTTGATGGCATTACTGAGCAAATTCATCAGAACTTGTCTTAACTTCGTACTATCTCCATAAACCAAATTAGGAACCCTAGGACAGACGGATGTCGTGATCTCTAGATTTTTCTCAAGCGCTTTAGACATAACCATATAAAGCGTTTCTGATAAAATATCTCTCACATTCATCGGTTCTTCCATTAATTCCGTCTTGCCGGATTCAATTTTGGAGAAGTCTAGAATATCATTGATAATCGCGAGCAGCGTATCGCCACTCTTTTTTATGATTTTTACATAGTCGATCTGCTCTTCATCCAACTTCGTGTCTAAGAGTACATCTGTCATACCGATAACACCGTTCATAGGCGTACGGATTTCATGACTCATCATGGCTAAAAACTCGCTTTTAGCTTTATTCGTCTTTTCGGCAGCTTCTTTTTCAATAATTAATTTTTTTTGTTCCGTCATATCTTTCGCTATGATGTAAAAGCCCATCGTCTTCGTCTGTATGATGATTGGAGCTAGCGTGACCAACACTTCAACGGAATACCCATCCTTGTGTTGAATATAAGTGATGTTTTTCTCAACTTTTTCGATTTCCACATGATCGTTTAAAGCCAAAAGCAAATGAGTTGCACTTTTTTCGCCAATTAATTTGGACATTCCATTGCCAATTAACTCTTCAATGAGATATCCGGTCATCTGATGCACCATATTATTGCCGTTAATGATAATTCCGTCCAAACCAAAAGAAATAATAGCATCATGGTTGTATTTCTTTAACGACGTATAGCGTTCGATACTTTCCTGCAGCTTTAGTTCTGCTAGTTTATTCTTGGTTACATCGATAAATTGGGTAATAAAATATAAAGGCTTTCCGTCATTGTCATCACGAACTAAAGAAACATGTACATAGGTCCAAACGATATGGCCATTTTTATTAAAATACCGGTTTTCCACCTCATAGGATGGGATGACGCCATCCATTAATTTTGTTAGTAAATCCGTGGTGTTGTTCCTATCGTCAGGATGTCGAATTTCTTCTAGAATAACATCCTTAAATTCTTCTTCCGAATACCCGAAAATACTGCAAACCGTAGGGTTAACACTCATCCATTTCCGATCCAGAGAGATTAAAGCGATCCCAATCGGAGCATTTATATATAAATGTTTAAGTAACGTTTGGGAGTCAATTAACTGTAGATCCTGCATCAACGCATTCCTCCTTTTGAATTAACGCGATAGCAGCCTCCTCATTTCCCTGGGCAGCTACTCATATTTTACCATAAATTGAGTACCTGTCCGTTTTATTTAATGACATACGCATTTTACCATAAAACTTAAAAAAAACCGGTATACGTCATCCGCATACCGGTTTCTCCACTATCTCTTCAACTCATTGACAAGGTTTGGTGGAATTTCACCCTGCAAGCCCTTTACCAAGTTCTTCGCAGCAAGCATAGCCATATCGAAACGCGTCTGATGAGTAGCCGAACCGATATGCGGCAGGGTTACGACGTTAGGCATTTGCAATAATTGGTTATCCGGATCTACTGGTTCTTGCTGGAAAACATCAAGACCTGCTCCGCGGATGCTTTCTGTTTCCAAAACTTCAATTAGTGCTTGCTCATCGACAGTTTGCCCACGGGAGGCATTAATAAAGATCGCGGTCTTCTTCA
Source organism: Paenibacillus pectinilyticus (assembly GCF_001700435.1). GTDB lineage: Bacteria > Bacillota > Bacilli > Paenibacillales > NBRC-103111 > Paenibacillus_E > Paenibacillus_E pectinilyticus. The sequence goes on along the minus strand of NZ_LYPC01000022.1, from coordinate 189,646 downwards.
TCAGGGCCAATTCTTCAGACCCGATGATTTGAGTGGTTTCAGGTGTTAATGGCGTCATGACCACTACAAAATCTGACTCTTGCAGCAGCTCCTGCAATGAGTTGTAGACAACGCCTAGCTTGTGCTCGGCTTCCATTTTTCTACTACGATTGTAATAAACGACATCCATATGGAATCCGAACTTCGCCCGTCTGGCAATCGCTTCCCCGATACGCCCCATTCCAATGATCCCAAGTTTAGCATGATGAACGTCTATACCGAAAATACGCTCTTCGCTTCCTTTTTTCCATTTGCCAGCCTTAACGTAAGCATCGAGCTCCGGAATTCTTCTCGCTGTGGCCAAGATAAGTCCGAAGACCGTATCTGCTACCGTTTCATCCAGTACTCCCGGAGTATGAGTCCCCATTACGTCCCTGGCCTTCATAGCCTCTGTATCGAAATTATTGTAACCAACCGAGACATTGCTAACAATTTTGAGCTTCGGTGCATGCTCCAACAGTTCATGATCAATGCTTCCGCCAGAAATTAAAAGTCCATCCGCATCGGATAGCTCCTCTAAAAGCTGTTGGCGAGGAATCTCCTCTTCCCTGTCCCACATCCGATAATCGCAGTGCTGAGCAATGTACGCTTCCACTTCACATGGAACTTGCTTTGCAAGAAATACTTTCGGCCGCATCTCCAAAACTCCCTTCCAGTCTATGCAAGGATCATACCAAAAAATCGATATTCATAGAAGTCTTTTTGCTTTTGTTAGACGTCGCTTATTTTTTACCCATTTGTTCCGCCAAACCGATTAGAATTCCTTCAATGCCACGAATGTAGCAGAGCCGATACGAGTTCTCGTACTGAACCATTTCGCCAACAATCTGAGCACCATACTTAGTAAGTCTGGCTACCATTTCATCAATGTCTTCAACAGCGAACATGACGCGCAGATAACCGAGGGCATTTACTGGAGCTGTTCGGTGATCTGATATCGTAGCTGGGGTGAGAAAGCGCGAAAGTTCAATTCGGCTGTGGCCATCTGGGGTAACCATCATGGCAATCTCTACGCACTGCGAACCCAGCCCGGTTACGCGACCAGCCCATTCACCTTCGACAGTAGCTCGCCCTTCGAGCTTCAAGCCAATCTCTTCGAAGAATGGGATTGCTTCATCAAGGGATTCTACAACGATGCCAACATTGTCCATTCTTAGTAATTTGTTTTTTGCCATAGTTTTATCTCCTTATGTGTACAAATGAATGACATGCTCATGAAAAGAATTTCGGATTATACGGTATGTTTGCCCAAGCGCAAAATTACTATTTGCATACTGTAATTCTACTCGTCATGTGGTGGAAATCGTTTCTTGAAACGGGAGTGAAAGTTATGAAATGGCGTGATTCCTTGGGGGGTTATAAGGCTTACATTAGTCTGGGTTCCACCTGTCAAACAGCATTTCAGCTTAAAAGATTGGGCTTACGAAAATATGCGGGTCCCTTAGATTGGTTTGTTTCCGATTCGATCGACGGAGTGGTGCGTTTGATAGATCATCGTTTCAACGGTTTTATGGAACTTAACCAACTTGAACTCATAGGCACAACCAATGAATGCTTTGTTATTAGAGATAACGCACATGACGTTATATCTTTCCATGACTTCCCTCTTTATCTCAGCGCAGTTCGATGGCAGGAAGCGTATCCCGCGTTTAAACAAAAGCTCAATCGACGCGTAGATCGGTTTTTGAGAATGATTCAAGATCAACCGATTCTTTTTATTAGAACCAATGCGAAAAGAAAGGAAGCAAAGGAACTACACGCAGCATTAAAAAGGTTGAGTCCCAGGAAATTCCATCTTCTGATCGTGAATAACCATCAGGAGGATCGCAAAGACGTGATTTACGAGGATTGGGGACTGAATGGAATTAGCATGGTACTTCTACCAAAGGGAGAAGACTGGAAAGGATCAAACCAAGCTTGGGATCATTGTATGAAAGGCTTCAAATTGAAAGCTTCATCCCTTCGTTGAGTTGCACCATAAAGTGGAAGTGAGGTTGCTCCTAAAACATCACTTCCTTTGATATTCCAAAATACCTTAACCTAAACGCCACTCGCTTACATCACATTGACCATATTCATTATCACCTACAGCAACCACTGTGCCATCTTTTTTAAGGCCTATCGTATGAGCACAGCCTGCTGCTACCGCCACAATATCGTGCCAATCACTTACCTGGCATTGGCCATGCTTATGCCACCCCACAGCAACGACCGTTCCGTCCAATTTCAGACCGATTGTATGATGACTACCTGCTGCTATTGCCACAATATCGCGCCAGCCGCTTACATCACATTGGCCATGCCTATTCAGCCCCGCAGCTGCCACCGTGCCATCTGATTTGAGCCCTACAGTATGCAGGTAACCCGCCGATACAGCCACAATATCGGACCAGCCGTTTACATTGCATTGACCATATCGATTATTACCTACAATCAATACCTTTCCATCCGATTTAAGCCCGACGGTATGCCAGTCCCCCGCCGATACGGCAACCATATCACGCCAGCCAGTTACATCGCATTGGCCTTCATTATTTCGACCCACAGCGATTACTGTGCCATCCAGTTTAAGCCCAACGGAACGACGCCACCCAGCTGCTACCGCCACAATATCGCGCCAATCGTTTACATCACATTGATTATGCCTGTTCCAACCTACGGCGGCCACCGTTCCGTTAGATGTAAGACCGATAGTATGCGCATTACCTGTGTTTGTCGCCATATGAACATTACCAGCCGCAATCGCAACCATGTCACGCCAGCCGCTTACATCACATTGGCCACATTTATTATCACCCACAGCAATCACTGTCCCGTCCGATTTAAGACCAACGGTATGACGGCGACCGGCCGCAATGGTAATTTTGGGAACCCGTAACATCTTAAATGTCTCTTCAATTGGAGATGTGTAATCCATGTTCTACCTCCTTTCAAACTAGACGTATTTTATTGCAAAACAAGTTATGCTAGGAATCCTTTCCCTCTTTATATCAATATTCCAAACTGAAATCAACACTGAGAAATTTCCTATAAATAGAAACTTTTCTTAATTTTAGACGTAAAAGTTAGTGGTAACATTTTCCAAAATACAGATTTAAGGAGTGAATGGGTTGAAAAATAGGAAACAAACACTGAACCTGCTAGGCAAATCCATGCTTATAACAATGACAGGAGTAAGTATTATTGCTTCAAGTGCATTAGCCGCTGATACGAGCAATACGACTACAATCAAAGCGGTTTCCGATACCACAGTTTTAAATCCTGCTGATGCAAAAATTTCGAAAGATCAGGCTGTTGAACGGATAAGAAAACTGTTTCCTGCTTTAAAAGAGGCTTCTGTTGAATCTGTTGATTTCGGAGATCCCAACACGTTCCCTGCACGTAATGAGAAAGTCTGGACCATTCAGTGGCAATTCAAAACAGAAAATGGAAGTTCTGGTTTCAGCAGCAGAGTGGATGCGATGAATGGCGACCTCTTACAAATGTATATGCCTTCACTTAACGATCCGCGCAACACCATCCATTTCCCTCCTAAAATAACGAAAGAAGAAGCGCAGCAGCTCGCGAAAGACTTTATCCTTCAGGCTGCCCCATCAATTGTACCTGATAGTTTGAAGCTAAACGATGATAGTTTCCAAATTCAAGGTCAAATTTCGTTGTTTGGGCCTGTTCAGTATTTTTTCAATTATAATATTATGATGAATGGTGTGAAATTGAATGATGGCGGGGTACAAGTAACGCTAGACGGAGAAGGAAATGTCTTGCAGTTTAATAAAGTGCTTCAATTAAGCAGTTATCCGTCTACGGTACCCAAAATTACGTTGGAGCAAGCAAAGACGTTTGCAAAGGAACATCAATCAGCAGAACTTCAATACATCCCCATTCGTAAGGGCGGAAACAAAATAAAATCCTGGTGGTTAGGATATGTACCTAGTCTTCAACCCATAGATGGACAAACGGGTCAATTTGAAACTCTCGGCTCACCAATCAATGAGCAAGGTACACGTTATGTGCCTGTGCCTAAAACAGTTAATGGATTTAGCCCTATCACGACAAATGGGGAATTAACCGCTGAACAAGCGGCACGAATCGCGGAACAAGCCTTCCCTTTACTAAAAGAAAAAAAGCTTCTACAAAATTCCCAGAGTGAAGATTGGAACGGCGATCATCAAAAAGTCTGGACACTATATTGGGGAGATGGAGAACTTCGAATGGGGCCTGGATCATACAGAGCTACTGTAGACGCCAAAACCGGTATTATTCTCAATTACACGTCAGACGTCTATAGTCCTTACCCATCTACTGCTAAACCATCATCGAATGAACCCGCTATCTCGAAGAATGCAGCACAGCAGCGAGCTGCAGAAGTGTTAAATCTGATTTATCCAAATGCTAGTGAAGATTTAAAACAGATCGATTATCACAATAGCCTTGATGTAACAACGGGATCATCTGCCCAATCACAGTATTATTCATTTATTTTTCAAAGATTTTATCAAGGGTTAGCCGTAAGCGGCGATACGGTTAACTTAACCTTAGATTTACAAGGAAATGTGAGTAACTATTACTCCAATAAGACAGTTTTAGATGATAAAGTTATGACTGCTTTGAAAGCAAACTTAACAAAGGAGCAGGCACTTGCTCAAATTTGGGATTCTACGAAACTTGAGTTACAAATAAATACTTTTGGTGGATTCACGAACAGTAATACATATGAACAACCGATTGCTAAATTGGACTACAATCAAGTATTGAAAGGCACAACCTTGAACTACACAGCACTGGACGCGACTGACGGCACATGGAGATCTATATGGTTAAATCAGAATTCATCCTCACAGGCTTCCATGAAGCCAACCGATATTTCTGGCCACTGGGCACAACAAGACTTGGAAACAATGATTCAATATCATGTCCTTACTCCGGATGATGCGGGTAAGCTGAACCCAGACCAAACGATTAAGTATGGAGATTGGCTGACAATGATGGCTACAGCCCTGACGCCCCAATATAAAAATTTCTATAATGGAAACAGAATGGATAAGCCATTATTTGCCGATATTACTGAAAGTAGTCCATATTTTGATGCCATCCGTACATTCATACAACAAAAATGGCTCGATGCGGATGCAAATGGTCTTTTAAACGCAGATCAAGAATTAACACGGGAGGCTTTGGCAACCTCACTGATCCATATTCTTAAATACAATAAACTAACGAGCCTCTTGGCTCCTACCTTACCTGGATTGCCTTTCACTGACAGCAATTTGATTACGAACAAATCTGACGTCGCTATGGTTGTTGATCTTGGGATTATGGAAGGAACGAATGGCGCATTCGAGCCGTTAGCTAAAGTCAGCAAAGCGCAAGCAGCGATTGTCCTTATGCGTCTAGCTCACTTACAAGGGAAGCTTGATCAAACCATAGGGCAACCATAGAGTAACCAAAAACTGCTCTCCCATCAATCAATGATGAGCGAGCAGTTTCTTTAATCAAACTTGATTTTTAGGAATACCATTTAAACTTGGCACATAATCAGCAGCCTTCTCACTGGTTAAGGTCTCTGCTTCTTCAAGAAAATTAGCATGATTCTGTTGATTGTTTTTGCTATCCGCTCGGTTATCTTCGCGGTCATTTTTGGGATCGGCATCATTTTTGGGCATACATGTCACCTCCATTTTCTCGTACTTAGTATGAGAAGTTGACTTGTATTTTATCCCAATAAAATAGCTGCTTACATCTCTGCTTCCATTTCTATCAGAGCATTCGGCAAGTGATCTTCAAACTGCGTCCAATCCCCTTCCATTTCTGCATCGGTTAATAAACACGTATCTAATGTACCCTCAATCTCAGCTCGATTCATTTCGATCCCAATGAACACCACTTTATTAATCCGATCTCCGTAGGTGTCATCCCAGCTCATCAGCTGATCGGCATCTTCTGCAAGAATAGCCGCTCTTTCGTCATCCGGTAGCGCAGCTACCCAATAGCCTGCTGGACCGAAGCTAACGGAAGGACCTGCCTGACTTAAATTTTGAGCTAAATGATTGCGAGTCGCCAACCACATAATGCCTTTCGCCCGTACAATCTCAGCAGGCCAATCTTCCATCCAGTTCATTAATCGTGAGGGCTCGAAGGGCCTTACTCGTTCATAGACAAAAGAGGAAATGCCGTACTCTTCTGTTTCGGGGATATGGGCTTCCTTTTCCATTTCTCGCATCCAGCCTGCGGATGTACTAGCCTCATCAAAATTAAATAGATGTGTATTCAGTATTTCTGCTGGAGCAACTTTTCCCTGCACGGAACGGATAAATTTGGCTCTTGGCTGTAAGGTTCGGAGTACACGCTCGAGTTCCTGAAGATCATCTTCTTCCAACATATCGCATTTGTTCAAAATAAGGACATCACAGAATTCAATCTGATCAATAAGCAGATCAACCACTTCCCGCGTATCATCCTCTCCTACGGCTTGACTGCGTTCAAGTAAGGTTTCTCCTGATGAATAATCAGACCAGAATCGAAAGGCATCCACGATTGTCACCAAGGTGTCCAGACGGCAGAATTGCGTCAAATCTATGCCTTTTTCCTCATCTAAATAGCTAAATGTTTGCGCGACAGGCAGCGGTTCGCCTACACCAGTTGATTCAATAAGAATGTAATCAAATTTCTCCTCTTTGGCTAATCGTTCGACCTCAACCAGTAAATCCTCTCGAAGAGTACAGCAGATGCAGCCATTGGACATCTCCACCAGACTTTCACTCGTTCGGGATAATCCATTGCCTTCTCGGATGAGGCCAGCATCGATGTTAACCTCGCTTAAATCATTGACAATGACCGCTACTCTCAAGCCATCTCGATTATGAAGAATATGATTCAATAAGGTTGTTTTGCCGGCTCCTAAGTAGCCGCTTAATACAGTGACAGGTATTCTAAAATGTGACATCGTGGTTCTCCTTTTTATATGTAAATTTTACGAATATATCAGTCGTTTAGAGCTTTCTTGAGTGCATCAAGATTATTGCTCATAACACCAATGTAATCCAAGTTATTCTTCTTATCTTCATCCGTTAGGCCCTCGATGGGATTAAGAACATCCGTTTTAGCGTTGATTTCATTAGCAATCGTTTTGGCTACTTTGGGATCTACTAAGGTCTCAAAAAAGATCGTTTTCACCTGATTCGTCTTTGCAAATTGGATAATGTCCGCCATCTTATCCGGTGCTGGTTCTTCTTCCGGAGAGAGTCCTGCGATCGGGACTTGTGTAAGTCCATACTCTTTGGCCAAATAACCAAAGGCTGCATGCTGCGTGACGAATGCTTTCCGTTTGACATTTTTAAGAGCTGTTCGGTAAGAGTCATCCAACGCTTTGAGTTTCCCGATAAAAACATCTGCATTTTTACGATAATCCTCTTGATGTACAGGATCTGTTTGCGTTAACCCATTCACAATGGATTCAACTTCCTTTTGAGCAAGAACAGGATCGAGCCAAACATGAGGATCCATGATTTTAGAGCCATCTGCCTCTTTATGATCCTTTGATTCATCAACTTTATGATCGTCCTCCTCTTCTGGCAGTCCCTCCATTAAATGAATGTCTTTACTTGCTTCTACTACGATGCGTTTGGTATTCGCAGCACTTTTCAGTGCTGTTTCAGCCCAACCTTCAACGATTCCGTTATAAACAAACACATTGGCTTCTTTAATTTTTTTCATATCTTTTGCACTTGGTTCCCAATCATGGGGCTCAGCACCAGGCGGGATTAGCGCTATGACATTGGCATGATCACCTGCTACCTGTTTTGTAAATTCGTACATTGGATAAAAGGTTGTGACCACATTTAGCTTTCCATCACTGGAAGCTGTTTGAGAAGCACATCCTGCTAATAGAACTGAAGATAATGCGGTGAGTGCAAGTGACTGAATAACCCCTGTTTTTTTCATCGTATTGATGCCTCCAATTAATTAATCATGTTAAGTAACTTAAATTGATTCATTCCCTATATGCTTGATGCTTCCGAATGTACTTTCTTCAACGTGATGCTCCTTTTTATTGCTTATTTGTTTGAGCTTTACAACCAAGTGTTTGACACTTAAACCTGCCATGAGTACGAAAAGCAACAGTATCGCAATTGTTCCTCCTGGCGGCGTACTGAATTTATAGGATGCTGTCAGTCCAGAGAACACGCCTAGCAAACCAATTCCCATAGCTATAAAGAGTGACGAGGTGAAGCTAGGTGCTATGCGTATTGCGAGTGCTGCAGGAAGCACAATCAGGGCTGAAACTAGCAGTACACCAACAATTGGCATAGCGGCAGCAACAATCATGCCGGTTAAGACACTAAAACCAAGAGAAATCCATTTCACTGGGAGTCCAGTTGTCTTGGCTGTATCTTCATCGAATGTTATTTGATAAAGAGGTCGTCGTAACAGAATGAAAAATGCGCCTCCAAGCAGAGTAACGACCAACATAAGCAGCAGTTCCGTTTCATTCACGGCAACAACAGAACCGAATAGATACGCTGAAAACCCTTTATTCATACTTGGATTAAGACTCATGATGATGACTGCCGAGGATAAGCCTCCAACCATGATGATCGCAACAGAAATTTCACTGTATGATTTATAAGATCTTCTGGCATATTCAACAGCAACAGCGCCCAAGGTTGCCACAACAAAGCCGGCTATCGTTGGATTGAGATGTAGATAAGCGCCGCCTGCAACACCGGCCAAGGAAACATGCGACAGCATATCTGCCATGAGTGCCTGTCTGCGAAGCATTAGATAGACACCCAGAATAGAGGCCATAATTGCAATTAACCCACCGGCACAAAATGCCCGCTGCATGAAGTCGTAGTGCAGCATTTCCATCCGCCATCCTCCTTCCTCTCCAATTCAATAATCCGATCGAGGTACGGAGCTACTTCACTTAAACCGTGCGTAACCATAACAACCGTCCGCCCGTGGACTTTCACCTGATGGTACATGAGTTGATAGAAACCGAAGCGGCTATCTTGATCCATCCCTGTCGTCGGTTCATCGAGAACAAGCATATCGGGATCTTGCGCAAGCGCTCTCGCCATACATATGCGCTGCTTTTGTCCACCTGAGAGTTCTCCGATTTTACGTTTGCGTAAATCCCACATGCCGACCTGTCTCAGCGCATTTTCCGTCAGAATATCATCCTCCTTATGAAACCTTCGCAACCAAGAACCATTTGCATAACGCCCAGAACGAACAAACTCTAAGATGGTACTCGGGAAACCGCTATTGAATGCGGAAATTTGTTGTGATACATAACCTACCTGCAACTTCTTACCCTCTGCATTCAAAGGAGACAGGTGAACCTTTCCCTTCCAAGGTTGAAGTAAACCCAACATAAGTTTGAGCAATGTAGATTTCGCTGCACCATTTGGGCCGGTTACGGCAACGAATTCCCCTAACTTAATCTCAACATTCGCATCCTGAATACACGGCAAATCGGTATACCCAAATTCGACGCCAGTTAATGAAGTCACTATCATACTTGCCAACCTCCAATCATATATGTAATTATTACGATTATTACCGATAGGAAGGTACCCGAATGATGGTCAGGAAAAAGTGCTAATAATTTTTAGTATCGACGTTTATTCGTAATAATTACTATTTACATTGAAGAATATAGCTTAATTAAAAACCTCTGTCAATAACTGATTTGAAACTCTACCTCCCCTTTCACTGATTGTTATGAAAAAGTATTTAAAGGTTTTTGGAAATATGATTACCCTATCTTGCAGCTATTGGATATCTATACTATAATCTAAATCGTAATATTTACTTTTAAAATCAAAGAAAAGGAGTTCTTCATTTGAGGAAAGTTCCCGTGATGGTCATGAACCATAGTAGTAATTATTATCATTAAGGAGTGTCCAATGCCGAATCAAGTTAATAAAACAGCGACACACATTTTGGCCGCGATTTGCTTCATTCTCATCGTTCTTGTGTTCAAGAGGAATGATGTTGCCTCAAGTCTGTTCACAAGCGATCACCTGCAATCCTTTAAAACGATCTTCATTAGCATCCTCCTTGAAGCAATGCCGTTTATCCTACTTGGTGTATTATTGTCTTCCTTACTTCAAACCTTCGTGTCGGAGAGCGCCATTCAGCGATTTATTCCCAAAAATCCCTTTCTCGGTATCTTGTTCGCATGTCTATTAGGCATTCTGTTTCCAATGTGCGAGTGCGGTATGATTCCTGTCGTTCGAAGACTCATTCTGAAAGGAATGCCTGTCTACATTGCTGTCGTATTTATTATGACAGGTCCGATTATTAATCCGATTGTATTCGCGGCTACATTCATGGCCTTCCGAAACCACCCGTCAATCGCCTATTCCCGTATGGGACTAGCTTTTCTCGTGGCTGTTGTGATTGGGTTAATTCTCTATCGTTATATCAAAAGTAATCCGTTACGACTCAGTTCTTCAAGTAAAACAAGCCAATCCGAGTTGGAAAGCCATCATCATCACCATACGGATGGTTTTTCAAGAAAAATAACCACATTTTTCGCCCACGCTTCCAATGAATTTTTTGATATGGGTAAATATCTGGTCTTTGGTTCTCTGCTCACAGCCATCATTCAAGTTTATATGCATCGTGAAAGCTTGCTTGCGATTGGTCAAGGTCCAATTTCCTCCCACATCTTCATGATGGGTTTTGCGTACATCCTTTCCTTGTGTTCGACCTCAGATGCATTCGTCGCATCATCTTTTCAAACGTCATTTACCCCGGGCTCACTACTAACTTTTCTCGTTTTCGGACCTATGCTTGATTTCAAAAGTACGCTCATGCTGCTTTCTGTATTTAAATCCAGATTTGTTTTCTCACTAATCCTCTTAATCTCAACTGTCGTGCTCGTCTGTTCATTGTTTTGGGAGCATTTTTTATCTTAAATATTGTATTTAGGAGGTATACATTTGAATCAAATGCGAGTAACCAGCTTTCATTATTTCCTTCGCACCGCTATCTTACTTGGTTTTTCCAGCTATATTGTGTACCTGGTAAGATCTGACGCGCTTCAATTTTACATCGCACCCCGCATGATGTTTTATGATAAAATTGCTTCGGTCATTTTATATGTTATCGCTGTCTTTCAAGGCTATGTGGCACTCCGTGCCTATTGGGGAAGACCTGTAGCTTGCGAATGTGAGCAGCCCGTTACACGATCAAGCATGCGTAATACGGTTGCTTATGGCCTTCTAATCTTGCCGCTGATGATCGGTTTTTTACTGCCGGATACGGCATTAAACAGTACCATGGTCGCTGCCAAAGGCATTAATCTTTCGGCTGGCACCTCCGGTTTTGCCAAACCCAAAGTAACTTCAGCTGCTGAACTCATCAGCACACCGAGTCCAACTGCGATCTCCAGCGATAACCCTTACAATTTACCGAGCCAGCCAAAACCTGCAACTAGTGATAAAACGACGCCATTCGCTCAACCAACCGCTGCGCCTGAGGCTTTACCCGTCTCTCAGCAAGATGCTGAGATTGCGAAGTTATTCCAACCTTCTGACGCGTGGAATGAAGATTTTGCAAAGATAGGTGTCATTCTCTATAAAAAAGATCGTATTGTAGTAGATCCAGAAATCTACATGGAAATCCTGTCGACCATCGATCTTTTCAAAGATAACTTTATAGGGAAACAAATTGAACTGACCGGTTTTGTTTATCGCGAGGAGCAAATGGAAACGAACCAATTTGTCGTTGGTCGATTTGCGGTAAGCTGCTGCTCCGCAGATGCTTCCCCTTATGGGGTGCTAATTGACTTCCCAACAGCTCAAAACTATCCAAAAGATATGTGGGTTAAAGTGACCGGAACCATACAAAATGGACACTATAATGGGAATGATATTTTCAAAATCGCTGCCACCCACATCGAGAAAATCGCAGCACCTAGCTCACCTTATGTGTATCCGAATTTCGAACCTCTCCAAGTGCTGAAATAGTTTATTAAAAAAAGTGATCAGAACTCCTTTCTGTTACAATAGGATTTCTGATCACTTTTTAGCGCAGTTACTTACATCATTTCAACGGGGGTAAATTATCATGCTTCATTTTGATTTTTTCTGCGCCCGCCTATCCAGAAGAGCGATCCAATTGCAGCAATAACAACGAGAAACGGTGCGACGAAGATAAGAAAATTTTCTACCATAGAAGCCTCCTCTTTCCTAATTGGAATGTGACTATACGATTATTTGTTACGTTTGCCCTGTACATAGTCAATATTGAACAAGAATAGGCGCATAAGTAGATACAGGGATGGAATAAGAAGCAAGAGTCCCAAGACGAAGACAGAGATCAATGCAATAGCCATTGGTTCACTTGTAAAATTATCATAGATCGTTAGGTAAGGGTAAAGAATGTATGGTAAATGTCCAGCCCCATAGCCGAAGAAAGCGAATCCAAACTGAAGTAATACACAGATAAATGCCATTCCAAGACGTTTGCGTCTCCAGACTAGATAAATAGCAATAAGGAAACAGACAAAGGATAAAACGAACATGAAGGCATAGTCCACCATCCGTTGAAAATGCTCCATATTATGTCCGCGGATAGCGAAGAATACAAGAAGACTGCTCAAAATGGTCGGACCACTCCAAGCGATCGCGTATTTACGTACGACTTCGAATGCGTTACGATCGTTCGCCCGATTGGCATAGTAACACAAGAACATTGCAGAGATATAAAGCACGCTCACAAGAGCAAGCAGAACGACCGACCAAGAATACGTGCTTGAGAACAGTTTGCTATACAAGAAGGTCACCTGACCTTTATCGTTAACATCGATGTAGCCACCTTCGGAAATAGTCAAGACGGTTGAAAGAGAAGCCGGGATAAGAAGTCCACTAGCTCCATATAAGAACAAGTAAAAACGACTATCTTTCTTCCCCCCATAGTTGCTAAAAGCATAATATGATCCCCTGATGGCGAGTAAGATAATGGCTACACTACCTGGAAGCAACAATGCAGTGCCGTAATAATAAGCTGTGTCTGGGAAAAACCCAACAAAGCCGACAAAGAAAAAGACAAGAAACACATTGGTAACTTCCCATACGGGGGAAAGATACCGTTCGATCACTTTGTTAATCAGGTGCCGTTTCCCCGTTATCGTGCTGAAATAGCTAAAAAATCCGGCTCCGAAGTCAATTGAAGCTACAATTAAGTAACCGAAGAGGAATAGCCATAAAACAGAAATTCCTATCACTTCATAACTCATTGCACATCGCCTCCTTCAATCCCTCTTGCCACCATTTCATCCTCTGCTCGATTATTTCGAAACATGCGCAGCATTACCCGAATAGCCGTCAATCCGAGTACAATATAAAGAAGTGCGAAGATAATGAGCATCGTATCTACATGATCTGAGACTGTAGCTCCTTCTGATGTTTTCATGATCCCATGAAGAATCCAAGGTTGGCGTCCCACCTCGGCGAAGATCCAGCCATGTTCAATCGTCAACATGGCAAGCGGTGCAGCGAGAATAATACCGCGCAGTAACCATTTATTCGAATAAATGAGTGAACGTTGGCGCCAAAATAAGAATAAGAAAGCCAGTGCAATGATAACCATCACAGCAACGAAGCTTATTTTCAGATCAAACAAATAATGAATCCAAAGTGGTGGCGTTTCATCAGACGGAATATCATTAAGACCTTTTACCTCAGCATTTGGTAGTCCATGAGCGAGAATACTGAGGGCGAACGGGATTTTGACACCGTATTTGATCTCATTATCGTCCGTTAAGATACCTCCAAAGACGAGTGGAGCTTGTTTCGACGTTTCGAAATGCCATTCCATCGCAGCCAGCTTCTCAGGTTGATAATTCGCTAGATACTTACCTGACAAATCTCCAATAATAGCGCTTGATAAAAGGAATACACAAGCTGAAATCATGGTGAGTTTGAGTGCTTTTTTGTAATACACATGATTTCGGCCCTTGAGTAGGGACCAAGCTGAAATCGCCGCTAAAATGAAAGCACAAGTTAGGTAAGCTGTAACGAGTACGTGTGAGACTTTCGTTGGCATAGCAGGACTCAGCATTGCACCGAAAGGAGAGATTTCTGTTATTTTGCCATCCTTTACGGTTACTCCTGCTGGTGCATTCATAAATGCATTGACCACAGTAATAAAGAACGCCGAAGCTGAAGATCCAATTACTACGGGAATGAGCATCCAGAAATGTGTCATTTTATTCTTGAAACGGTCCCAAGTATAAAGATAAATACCGAGGAATATGGCTTCAAAGAAGAAAGCAAATGTTTCCAAGAAGAGCGGGATTGCGATGGATTGTCCAGCTACTTTCATGAAGCTTGGCCACAATAAACTAAGTTGAAGCCCGATAGCCGTTCCTGTTACAACGCCGACGGCAACGGTAATGACAAAGCCGCGAGCCCAACGCCTTGCCATAAGTAGATAATGCTCATCGTTGCGTCTTATTCCAATCCATTCAGCGAGGGCAATCATAAGTGGAACGCCTACGCCGATAGTGGCAAAGATAATGTGAAATGCAAGGGTTAACCCGGTAAGCATTCGACTATACATTACTGGATCGTAGCTGCTTAAGAACATAATGTTCTCCCTTCATTAATCATTTATTTATTTAAAGAGATACTTGGATAACGAGAGCAACATGATAGCTGCTACTATGATACATAGAATAATAAGTCGCTTTTCTTGCTTAGCAATCCTTTGATTATCGTGATCAGGACTCATTGCACTCAACTCCTTCTTGCTCAAAATTCAAGATATATACGTATTATAAACGAGACTTGATGTACAATGTGATTTTTTTCACAAAGTGTGTGACGAGATTTTGGCTATCATGTAACGAACCTATGAACTTCTATGGTTCATCTAAAACAATAGGCTGATTTTCTGGCTGAACATTAGGTGTAAAATCCTCCAATCCTTTCATAATGGGTTATAGTTTGTTCTTCCAACTCCACTATAAACAATTTAATCCAATTCCAAATGACTCGAAAGAGCCATAGTTGTGCCGTATTTGTAATCATTGTGTGAAGATTCGGTTACATGGATGCATATAAAACTTGTAAAAAAAGCCCTCTATCCCGATGACAGGACAGAAGGCATTTTTTATTTATTCCAGTATTTAGCACCGAACGTATCACGTCCCGAGGTCTTGCGCTCTTCTTTATATAGCTCTGGGTTTTTGCTGTGGTAATTCTGGTGGTACTCTTCCGCTGGGAAAAATACGACTGCAGGCTTAATCTCCGTTACAATTGGCTTATCAAAACGTCCGCTTTGCCCAAGCTCCTCTTTCGACTTGAGGGCAAGCTTTTGCTGATCTTCATTATGATAAAAAATAGCCGTACGATATTGGCTGCCGCGGTCAATGTACTGTCCTTCATCATCCGTAGGATCGATCTGCGGCCAATAGAGCTCAAGCAGCTTTTCATATGGAAAGATGGTGGGATCGAACGTAATCTGGACAACTTCCATGTGACCGGTCTCCCCAGTCTTTACTTGTTCATAGGTTGGATTCTCAACCGTCCCACCCATGTAACCGGAAATAATGCCATGAATGCCGGGTTGATCTTCGAACGGACTTACCATGCACCAGAAACAGCCTCCGGCGAATGTTGCTTTTTGTATCACGTGCTCTCCTCGATTCTGTTGTTAGCTAATTTCAAGTATGTGCTTGCGAACCAAGTTTTATAATAAATCTTAATCTTCATTGTTTCAATCTATTTCCTATGCCGTGTAGTTTCGTCCAAGCCCAATCTCATTAAGCAATTGTCGATACGCAATGGATGTCCGATCAGCTGGAATATGAGCTTCGGCATGAAGATCAAGCGGCAAATCTTCCGGAGTCTGCGCTTCGACCATCTCACGATCCTCTTGGAACACTTGCAAATTAAATCGAATTGTATCTTCTGTAGGAACATTTTTATCGAAATTCCGAGATATCGGACAAAACAAACGTGTATAGCGCGCGGATACCGGCGATGCGCAATTCAAGATCATTAACTTTCCATCGTTTGGAAAGTATACGGTTAGTGAAGCCGCAAACGGTGGAAATACGCGAAATTCGCGAAGCCACTCAAATCCCTCAGGCGCAGGATTATCCTGCCCTTTTCCATAATTGCTTACTGTACTCCAATACTCAGCCAATAATTCATTCCCAACCCGCTTGACTTGATATTGCGGTACTTCGGTATTATTACGGTCTCCGAACGTTTCTGTATGCACATAAGCAAAGTGAGATACATCTAAGAAACCTTCCAACTGACGACCTGCCGAACCGGCAATATCGAAGCTCGGTGGCAATACATTGACATAGTCTGGATCATCCCAGCCTGGAAACTCTGGAATCTGCTCCTCGTTGGATGCCAGTGATGTCCAAATCAAGCCATATTTTTCAATTGCCGGATACACAATTAATTTTAATTTAGGAGAAATTTTGGCATCGGGATGCGCCGGAACAGACGTACACTTGCCTTCGCAGTTATAACGAAACCCGTGATATGGACAAACGATTTCACCGTTCTCAACCCACCCCTTACTCAGAGGCGCACCGCGATGAAAACAGAGATCACGAGCAATGACCAGCTTATCGTTACTACGGTAACAAACGAGTTTCATGTCCAGTAACTTTACACCAATCGGCTTTTCCGTGACTTCGCTCGCAAGTGCGATTGGATACCAATATTGGGCCAACACATGCCAATCCTGTGCGGTGAATGTACAATCTCGGGGAAGCTGAGTGTCTACGCTCATTGTCTTATTTTCAGATATCATACAGCTCACCTCTTTGTTCCTTCGTAAAAGTATGAATCCTTGTCGTGTCAATTTATATGACTTTCTAGTAACATCTTACTATCGCATGATTTCAACGAGCAATAACCAAGGCAATATTTTGTTTGATTTACCAAAACGGAAGTTTTTTGTTAGATTTCTTCACATACACTTAGTGTAAAGTCGAAAGAAAAAAAGCCAACCAAGTTTCTGGTTGACTTTGCTTATAGCAACTCCTCATTTTAGAGGCAATTATTATGAGTAATTAATGGATGGGTTCAAATGTTTTGACTACCTCGTACATCCCCGGTTCGAATGTAGCTATGGTCATTGCTTCTTGGAGATAGGGAATCGGTTTGGGGTCATTCCGCATCGCTTGATAATCTTCCTCACTGCGCCATTGCGCATACATGGTAACCTTCGTCCCATCTTTACTCCTATGGAGACTACTAGAGATGAATCCTGGTGCATATCGAACGGAAACGTCCGTCACAGTGGTAAGTAACTCGACTAGACGTTCCTGATTATGAGGATCAACTGTGAAAACATTGATGAATGTAAGAACATCATTATCCTTTGAGATATGTGTCATAACGTAAACTCCTTATTCACCTTATTTTAAAGTCGTACCCTTCGCTTCTTAAGCTCCGTTTATCTTTCGTTTCCTGCCTTACTATTATACAAGCCCCGAATCGCTTAGTTTTCTTCAAACTCGCGGTACATGTCGGTGACGGCAGGGTTCAACTCTCTTGTCTCGAAATCAGTCGAGAGGCTTAGTTTCTCCCAACGCTTAGTTTCGGCTAATTTCCCTGTGTCCACCGCGTTTGCGATCGCAACTGCGTCACTACCGAGCAGCAGGCGCAGCGGTGGGTTCTCCTCATTAACAATCGTTAATATCGCTTGTGCGGCTTTATCAGGATCACCGTTTTCTTTACCAGTCGTGTCGCGTAGATGTTTCAATAGGCCACCAACCGTATCTTTGTACGCGTCATTTGGCTCAACGTGCTGCATGGAGGAACCGGCCCAATCGGTCCGGAAGCCACCTGGTTCAATTAATGTTACTTTCAGCCCCAATGGTCCAACTTCTTTGGACAATACTTCGGAGAAACCTTCCACTGCCCATTTTGCCAATTGGTACGGCCCCAGACCTGGTGCGCCTGTTCGGCCGAAGTTTCTTCAATGGAGGAAACATTGCCATATCCTGCGTTATTAACAAGGACATCCAAACGTCCGAACGTTTATCTGCTTTCTTTCCGTTAGCCAGCCATATTATTGATGGAATCGACGGTATCAAATACTGAAATATGATCTACTTTTCCAGTTGATTTGGGGATAATAAATTTAAGTTGAAACACGTTGGATGCTTGATAAATATAAATAGTATCATCACCATTCAGTTTCGTGTCGGTTGGTTTGCCTAAGGCTTGTTCAATCTGACTCAACGTCAACGAACGCAGCTTCGGATCATTGGACCGGATATCGATAATTTGGCTGCCCTTATTAAAACCGATAACGGCATTTTTCTTCGCGTAAGTCGCGTAAAGTCCAGCTCCGGCTGAATCCGTTTTATCCGCTTTTCCCCATAATTTCTCAACTTCATCCGTCAACCCAGTCTTTGCTGCAAATGGAATACCGGCAACCTTTCCTGATTTGGCAAGCTCGAACATATCTTTAAGGGACACGGAGCTAGTGCTAGGACTGGCAGATGACGCCGGCTTTGTTGAAGCAGTAGGACTCACCGAAGGACTAGCTACTGGTGTCGCCGTTGGCATAACAGATGGGCTAGGTGACGCACTAGTTGTAGGTGTGGCCGTACTCGGCGCTGGTTTTTCAGTTGATGAACAAGCAGTAAACATGAGCATACTCGACAATAACAGCGTATATACGCCTGTTTTTCTATAATAATTTTTCATGGCAGATTCTCTCCTTGATCTCTATCTGTTTTAGTTACACTCTTCAAACGATTCGATACGAAGAAAAGTTGCTTCATACATACCTTCTTTTTGTGCCTAAGTGCTATTTGATTCCTCCAGATCCCAAAAGGTTGATGTTGACCTCGATATGAAAACGGAGCAACGGATAAAGAGCTAACCATTGTTCCCATTCCTTCTCACTGTTATGACGAGTTGCTCGATATCTTAAGCCCAAACCGAGTGGATCCACACCTATGGATTGCAATTTCATAAGCACTTTCTCATATCTTGAGGCTGCTTCTTTCTCAGCTTCCTGCTCATAGAGACTCCATTTCGAATAATTAAACGACTGACTGGACTCCGCGGCTTGCCCTCTCATTTTCATATGCATAGAAAGTACAGGTGAAGTAGTTTTTGAATCATCAATGGTGTAGGTATAGCCAAATTTGGAAACACTTAAAGCGAATTGAACGGTATCTGTTCGTGTTTCTATTTCAAATTTACTAATTTTTTTGGACAATTCATTGAAAACTCGCGTTTCCTCTGGATTTAAGATGTCTTTTACTTTTTCTTTATCAAAAACGGCTACTTGATCAATTAGATACATGTCATTAAGTGGTCGAATCACAGGTAAATAAGGATCTAACCCCTTCTCACTTAATCTTCTGTGAAAATCAAACAAATATTCGGTCACAATAAAGGATGATTCCGTCCCCTCTTGATCAAAGCTCAAAAATAAACTATCTCCAGGTAACCGCTCGGACTTAGGTTTAATTTTAATGATTTGCTCCGCAGATGGATCTCCGAGCGCCATGAAAGTCATCCCTTGGATCTCTCTTTTCCGCAAAAACCAGTCAATCGTTTCATTATTCAGACGTTCTTCAGCCAGCTTCTTTCCGAATATAATAATTTTCGATTGTGAAAAATCGAGTTCTTTATCCACTTTGGACTTAAGATGACGTACAGCTTCCGTGATCGTTGGGGCATCATCACTTACAATTTGAAACGTGTTCGTCTGACCAGGTTTGATTTGCGATGATGGAATAGCGAGTTTTAATGATACGCGCAGCGGATTATCTTGATCATTCGTCTTATCGATTCCTACAGCCTTAACTATGAAGCGTTTGTCCATATCCTTAAAGCCGCAGCCGGACAACAAGGAAACGAATAGCATCGACAACGACAGCATCGATAACATCGTTTTCATAAACGTAATCTCCGTCTACTCACGACAAACACTGTCAGAACAAGTAAGATGTCTATCGGCAATCGTGTCACTAAGCAAAAGGAGGACACACGGAATAAATCATCCTCTCCTAACATGCTCCCCAGCGTAATAATTGTAATACCTACCAAACCACAACTAATGGCATTGGGAAGAATCGAATTGACAGACGATGTGTTTGGTTTCTTCCTCGAAAAACAACTGCTGATCGTTTGAGAAGCAACATGCCATGTCACCATTGTGTATAGAAAGGTAATACTTAGAAAAAGAAGCAGGAACATATAAACGACATGATCAATAAAGGCGTATTTCATCTGAATAGCTTCTGCTGTAGATACCCAAGTGAAAATATAGTCATTCACACCGTCTGTTCCTAACGTGCCTATAGGGATCATAAATGTCATTAACAGCATACCGAAACCGAATATGGGCATCAACCAACGGTATTTAATTGAATTTACATTCGTGAATGCACGATTGAATATAGACAAATGCAAATAGCCTACAAAGGCATAGGTGGAGACAGATAAACTTTTCCAACTTGGCAGCATCCATGTGTAATCGAGGATGACACGTATGGCGTCGACGTTCATATGTTTATTGGTTAATGCTTTTAAGATTAAAAAGAATAACAAAGGCAAACTAAGCAGCAGCACAATCTCTGCTGTATATAGAACGGTCTTGGATGATTGCATAGCACCAAAACAGACAACGATTACAAAAAGTAAGAGCAAAATATACGAAGGCGTCTCCGGATTCAAATATCTGGATATGATAAATGCGAAATTGATTAATACTAGCCCGCCGGCGATGAAAGCTAATACACTATAGAGCAGCAATAAAGGAACATAGATATATTTGGACAGCGATAGCTTAAATATCTCTGGCAGACCTTTCCCTGGATATTTCATGAGCGCCGCGGTAAACAAGTACAACAGAATGCTTCCGATCAATGTTCCAAGAATGAGCGACATGATCGCTCCCTTGTATCGCTCAGTAATGAGAATTCGAGGAACGTATAGAATGGAATTAATCACCATGGACAGCAACAAATCGTAAAAAAAATACCGTGACAATGCTTTCACCTGGTTTTTTTGTCCTCTCCAATAAATAGCTTCAAATAGGGCTTGCCAAAACTTCTTAAACTCGTTGTGTAGATGAGGAAACAAAATAAGCCTGCTAGTACGCCGACCAATCCAAAAAATATCGCTAACAAGACAAGTGGGAATTTGACTACCCGCATGGAAAAACTCAGCGTATTCATGGGAATCACGAAATTCGAAATGGCAACGGCTGAAGCGATAATAATCATAATCGAGCTGACTAGTCCTGCCTGTTGGGCTGCTTGCCCTAAGATGAGACCACCTACAGTTGTCGCTGTAGAACCTATAAACTTAGGTAGACGTATACTTGCTTCTGTTAGAGCTTCAATTAAGAAAAGCATGAGAAACACTTCATAGAAAGACGGATAAGGTACCGCCGAACGGCTTCCTGCAATTTCAATAGCGATTTGAGAGCGAAAAAATTCAGGATTATAAGAAACGGTTGCTACATAAAGAGCCGGCAGCGATGTCGTAATAAACATACCTATAAATCTCAATGACTGCAGCGGTCTCACGATCCAGGGTAATTCATAGACATCATCCATAGACGACATGAAGTCATAGAATACCGCAGGCAAATTGACAGAGAATGGAGTTCCATTCAGAAGCAAAGAAATCTTTCCTTGGCTAATATTTAATACGGTCCGATCGGGTCGTTCTGTGACCATTAAAGTGGGTAGAAACTGATGCCGTTTCGTGAGCAGCATCTGCAGTTGATTCGCCGCTTGGATGACTTCAACATCAATTGCCATCAGTTTATTCTCCAGCTGCAAAAGAACGTCCTCATCCACTCTCGTTTTATCATAAATGATCGCTAATTCGGTTTGACTTTTGGTCCCAACTCTCATGAATTCCACATGTAAATCTTGAGAGGGGTAGCGGGTACGCAGCATTTGTATATTTGTCGCAAGATCCTCGGAGAAAGCAAATTGAGGCCCCTGAAGAATATTCTCAATGGAGGTTTCCTGAGGCTTAGACGTCGGATCCCGTTTGGTTTCAATTGCATAGGTCAGCTGTGGGAAGTACAACAACGAATAACCGCCAATGAGCTTTTCCTTCATTTGATCTTCGGTCTGAATGATTTCGAAACCAGTCAGCATTTTTAACGCTTGCTCGAATCCTGACAAGTTGTTTATATCTAAAAATGCCTTGATGATGGAGGAATGAATATATTTTTTATCACACATGGTTGAGAGATAGACGAGTTGAATGGTGACATCATTAACATGGAGCTTTCTGATTTCGAGATCATCCGCTCGAACCATACGATGAATAAATGTATCTAGATCGAACGCGTGCATGAGGAACATCATCCCCTTTTTCCACTAAGTACATTTAATTTGCTATTTTACTGGAAAAATTATTCATTAACCTGCCTTAATGCGGGTTACACCTATGCATGTTTCTGTCATGCTCTCTCGTAATGCTACATAACCATCTATAGGAGTGAGATGTATGTAGGAGGTTGAACAATGGAAGATCAAAGAGGATTCCCCCAAAAACCGATCTCTCGGAACGATCAGCATTCAGTTGGGCAAGATCGTAGCTTGCAATGGGCGGGAGATAGGCCAGCAGCACTTCATTCGCAGACCATCGGCGATCGAGGCCCTGTATTAGAACAAGATAATATCGTTCATGAAACTTTAGAGGGCTTCATACATAGTAAAATCATGGAAAGACCCGTACATGTGAAGGGTTATGGGGCTTTCGGTTATTTTCAGACTGTGAATTCCATGGCATCACACACAAAGCTTTGCTTTCTGCAAAATCCCGGCCAGCAGGTCCCTGTTACTGTAAGGTTCTCCCTTGCCGTAAGTAACAAGGGTACCCCTGACACCTCACGGAATGTACGTGGATTTGCCACGAAGTTTTACACCGAACAAGGTGTTTTCGACTTGATATGCAACCATATCCCTGTATTTTCGGTTCGCGATGCCATTCGTTTCCCAGAGTCAATCATGGCTTTCTTACCCTCGCCGAACAATAATTTGATAGATCCCGAGCGATTCTGGAGCTTCATCGCCAGAGCGCCAGAATCTACTCATTTCCTAGTTCAATTGTACTCAGACGCTGGCACCATTAAGAGTCTTCGCCATATTCCCGGCCATAGCGTGAACACTTATGTCTGGCGTAACGCGCAAGGAGTTCGAACCTATGTCAAATATCTTTGGCATCCACTTGCAGGCTTCCAATATATCGATCGCCACGAATCAGCTAAGTTGTCGGGAGAAAATCCAGATTACGCTGGAAAGGATCTCTATGACGCTTTAGCCTCTGGGAAAACAGTTGAGTACGGCCTATATGTGCAACTGATGAATCCTGAAGACGAGGCCACGCTTCCCTACGATCCGCTGGATGATACGAAGGTTTGGGATGCCAAGCAATACCCCTTGCACCCAGTAGGTCGGCTTGTTTTAAACCGCAACCCAGATAATTACATGGAGCAAGTCGAGAAAATCGCTTTTTCACCATCTAATCTTCTTGAAGGGGCCGAATTTTCAGATGATAAGATGCTGCAGGGACGTGCGAATATATATACGGATTCACAGCGACGACGATTGGGACCTGATTTCCGGAAAATCCCAATTAACCATCAGCAAAATTGGACTCCTGGATCACTGCAGACCAGCGGGGAAGGCAGACTCGTAGAAGGTCATCTCGTTCGGTCCGACTTGCCCAAACCAGATAATTTTTCACAAGCGGGACAGTACTATAGCTCCCTCCTCCCCGTGCACCAAGAGCATCTGGTAGAGAACTTAGCACTTGATCTTTCCGGTATCTCCCGTGAAACACAAAGCATCGTTTTGAGCTATCTCTATCAAGCTTCTGCGGAGTTAGGTGAGCGTGTTTCTCGTCAGATTCAATTGCTCTCCGAAGGTTGACATTCCACACTACCAACTTATACCATACCAAATAAGCCCTTTCCCTTCCCATTAGGAAGTCGAAAGGGCTTATACTTCTATTTCCGAATTCACAAAAAAAGACACCCCATCAATGAGGTGCCAACTGAACTGCATACTCTGGAATCGCAATTACTTCCGGAGTAGCCGCGTATTTGGTAATAAGTTCTTGCGTAGAAATTGCTGCAATCCTAGGTGATAATAGGTCGCTCTTGACTTTGAGCCGCTCTCGACCACTGGGATGAAGCACGTATAGTAACAATTTTAAATAGAAATGTGTGAGTTTACTGAATAAACCCTTCGGAAGCTCAGTCACCGTAAAACCTAATTGTTTAGATCCGCGATGAATCATCGTGATACCATAAATCGCTTTAACCTTTTCTGGAATGATATGAACATGCTGCGACAAGGTCGGGAGGAAGCTCTGTACCGCACGTTTCATTTTCACAGCAAGTTGAAACATGGAATCGGATTCGGAAATCATTTGATGCAGCTTCTCATTATTAAAATGCAGTTCAACAACCAGATCTCCGGAAGTTAGCAATTCGCCGTTTCCCAGAAGAATGGTCTTCCCATGATATTTGCGTACTCTGCTATTGAAGATTTGATTGTCCAAGTCAATGGGCTTTATCTTGAATAACCAATTGAAAATCCGCTCCCATTTTAGCCAGATGAAAATAAGAGATCGCTTTACTAGCCGGTTAGGCGCACCGTTCTTGATTTGCAGCAGCTGCAAATAGGTGTCGATACGAAGAAAGGTAAAGCCGCGCTGCCTGCATATTTCTAGGAAACCAGTGAGGGCCTCCAACATATACTGCGGTGCATCTCGATCCGCTCCGAAAGTCTGTCCACTATCATGGAGTACGATAATATTATTCGTGTGCAGCTTGGCAAGCAGCTTCGATTTAATTCGTTCTGGACCTCCCTTGCTTCTCCAATCACTCACCATAAGAGACCAGAGAACCAACCGAAATCGCTTCACTAAAAAGAAATCAAACACATTGATTACTCCCCATGGCGGGCGGTAATAGATTGGTTTTTCACCAATAATTTTCTCAATGGCTTCTACGGAATCGTTCAAATGCTTTCGTACTTTTCTTGGCGTCATAAAGGCATTCGTCCAATGAACATAGTTGTGAATGCCGACCAGATGTCCTTCTTCGTGCATACGTTGAATGATTTCAGGATATTTCTTGGCTTTGGCTCCAAGCACGAAGAAAGTCGCTTTGATTTGATAGATGGCCAGAAGATCAAGTAATTGAGGTGTGAATTCGGGATCAGGACCATCGTCAAAGGTTAAGGCTATGCCGTCCTTAGTCACTTTCTTGGTATACACCCATAAACCAAGTAAACGAACAATAAAAGTAGGCAAAATTGTATAGAGTAGCAATACGAGAAAGATACTCCAGAACAATGTACGCACGCTAATCACATTCTTTCTAGAGAGGATTGTTACAGCAAGTTGTATTCTATAATGAGCGCCCTCTCTTAAGACCAACTGTCGTACCAAAAGACATTATTGCTGTAAGTTCGAGTTTACGATGAGGGCTTACTATAGTAACTATCATTTTATTGTTTTTTTGCTCATTCGAATAGTATTTTTTTTCAAATACCACTCCTATCTACCTATCTATAATTCTATATCTACTTCCCCTACTCCTTCAATTTTAAGAAATACCAACGATGACATGCCAAGATTGAAAATAGGCGAACTAAGTTCTTTATACCAAACGAATTCCATATGCTAGTAATTGAGCACGATTCCACCATTCTTCATCATGAGGCGGGTGAACCTAATGTCTGAGCAGACAGAGTATGGAACTAAGTATTTTGCAAAAATGCTGAATATGATCGATGTCGGTGTTCATCTGATTGATAAGCAGGGAATCACTATCTTTTATAATGATAAAATGGCTGAAACGGATGGCTTTACACGAGCAGAAGTGTTAGGAAAGAATTTCTTCGATCTATTTCCTTCCCTCACGAATGAAACAAGTACGTTTATGAAAGTCCTGCAAACGGGGACGGATATTAGAGAAAAAATACAAACCTATGTAAGTGTTACAGGGAAAAGGATTACTACAATTAACAGCACATACCCGCTCATCGAAAATGGCGAAATCATCGGTGCCTTAGAGGTGGCCAAGGATATCACCAGCATCGTTCATCTGCATGATCAAATTCTAGATCTCCGGCATCAAATCTACGAATCTCCTTCTAAAATGAAGAAAACAGCCAGCTCCGCTCGCTACCATTTCAGTGATTTAATCGGCCAAAGTGAAGCCTTCCTGCAAACGATCGCTTTCGCCAAAAAGGCATCACGTACAAGCTCGCCGGTTCTACTATCCGGACCTACCGGTACGGGGAAAGAATTATTTGCCCAGAGCATTCATAATGCGGGTGCTCGTCGGCACCGGCTTTTTATAGCCCAGAATTGCGCCGCGGTCCCCAATGAGTTAATGGAAGGTATCATGTTCGGAACGGCACGAGGTGCATTTACAGGTGCAATTGATCGTGCTGGCTTATTCGAGCAAGCGAATGGCGGCACTCTATTTCTCGATGAGTTAAACAGCTTGGATTTAATGCTGCAAGCCAAATTGCTGCGTGTATTGCAAGACGGCATCATTCGCCGTGTTGGGGGTTTAGGGGAGCAGCAAGTCGATGTTCGCATCATCACCGCGATGAACTTAGATCCGAAGGAAGCATTAGCCAAAGGCTTATTGCGCAGCGATCTTTTTTATCGGTTAAATGTCGTGAATCTCTCCCTTCCTCCACTCGCAGAACGAAAAGACGATATTCCTCTCCTCGCTTCTCATTTTATTGAACAATTCAATCATCTCTTCGGCATGAAAATAGTGGGCATGTCGCCAGCAGCTTTGAATCGTCTCCTGACTTACCATTGGCCTGGCAATATTCGTGAATTAAGCCATGCTATCGAATCTACGTACAATATGATGGAATTAGAATGTGAAATCATTGAAGAGCATCATTTACCTTCCTATTTCTTGGGAAGTCCCAATAAACCGACACCGCCATCTCTGCGCTCCACGCTGTTGAACGATGATACGGAGCTGATCTCATCGGAAAGATTGACTGAGAAAGTAAAGCAATTGGAAAAGGAAACGATCCTGATGGCGTTGGAAAAACATCACTTCAATATCACGCTCACTGCGCAAGCTCTAGGGATCAAACGTCAGGCATTGCAGTATAAGTTAAATCGTTATGGTATCGTGAGGAAGCCTTAATAGCTAAGCTGTATACATTTCGACCCATACTTCACCAATAAAAATGACAAAACGACAACGGCTTTCGAGCAACATCACTCTATAAATCTAGTACGATATGAAAAAGGATTCATAGCGTGATTCGTTTTGCGAAATCCATCGTTTAAGGAGGAAGTCATGTGGCAAACCAAGTAATCAGCGAGGAAGAATTGATGCTTCTGCTCTCCCCCATTTCCCAAACAAATGCCCATGAATCACAAGAGAAACCAAAACTTACGATGAAATTACTGTATGAACTTATAAAAAAACTAAAAGAAGAGAATCTCATGTTGACGGATCGCGTTGCTGAATATGAACGAAAAATAGAAGTAATCTTTGAAAGTAAGAACGAAATCGCAACTACATTAGATATGTCATTCCATGAAAAACAGGGATTAGTAGCAGAGATTACAGCCGCGCCTGCTTCTGTTGCTCCGATCCATTGCCTCGTTCCACGCGCGATTCGTCATCCTGAACATAAAAAGAGACCCTTATGGTTTCTATTTGTGAAGTCAGCTTTCCAATTTCTTTTTCGAGGGTGGAAAGGTTATCACTTCTAACGTTATTTGCGAATGGAGACTCCATTGGAGTCTTTTTTTTTTCTACGACTGACCAATCAGCTAACAAGGATTTCCAGCCACCTCTGTTGAAGTATTTAGACATACTTTAACGGAGGTTTTCTCATGCCATTACCGAAGAATCGAATTATTCCAGAAAGAAAAATATACTTCCAACCCGAATTCTCTTACTGCGTTCACTGCGGAGCAAAACTGAAGCGAAGTCATACAGCTTGGAAGAAAAATATCTCTACGCTAAACGGTGTCATTCAAGCTTGGAGCATGGCCTATGTTTGTTCGAATCCAAACTGCGCATACCCAAAAACATACTACAAATCCGCGGAAGCAGCGTTGCTTGCTATGAAGCATACTTCGTATGGTTTTGACGTGCTTGCCTTAGTTGGTCAGCTTCGCTTCAAGCAACACATGACCATTGCTGAAATTACCGAAGAACTCACGGAGCGCGGTGTGTCCACATCGGAGCGGAACTCGCAAAGATTGTATGAACGCTATCTAACACTGTTACGCTCGAGTGTAACTGAATTTGCGAAGGTTGAACTTCAGCGTGTTGTCGTTCAACATGGGGGAATTATGATCTCCATGGATGGTGTGCAACCTGAGAAAGGAAATGAGACCCTTTATGTCATTCGAGAAGTGTTCAGTGGGACAATTCTCGTCGCAAAAAGCGTGAAAAGTAGTTCGGCCGAAGAACTGAAGAGCCTTATTCAACCGGTTATTGATCTAGGTTTTCCCATCATCGGTATCGTTTCAGACGGACAGCAGTCTATTCGTCTAGCTATGGAATCACTGCTACCAGAAGTTCCGTATCAGTATTGTCAGTATCACTATTTAAAAGATGTTTCTAAGCCTATCGTGGATCTAGATCGAAAATTAAAAACGGGCATAAAGAAAGTCTCCGCGGTATTCGTGCTATTGAAAGAAAGCTAGACCAAGATGTCTCCGAAGAAGCTGAAGTTGCAAAGGACTATTTGGCTGCGGTACGCTCGGTTCTTTTGGAAGATGGTAATCCGCCGCTAGATCTGCCAGGTCTTCGGATCTATGAGACATCAGAAGCCATTCAGGCATCGCTTGAAAGCTGCCTGAGTAAAAAAAGAGCCCTCTCTACTTCAAAACATAATCGGAATATTCAGTAAACTCAATGAATTCAGCTCACTATACGAAGATGTAAAACGTTGGTCACTCCCACTCCAGTACGTAGCAGAAATATTGAATCCGACTGACGATCAAAGTAGTGATTCGGTACGATTTCACATGCAGTGTTTGCTAGAGTGGGTAGATCTGGCCTATACCAAAGAAACTGATCAGATCATGGTTTCTAATCTGAAGAGCTATACGAAGGGATTCTGGAAAGGACTTTTTACCTGTTACGACCATTCGCATGTACCCCGGACGAATAATGACCACGAGAGATTCTTTCGAAAAACGAAAACACGCCATCGGCGAATGACAGGACTCCGGAGTTGGAACGAGTACATCGTTCGCTCAGGAGAATTTGTTGTATTTGTTGATGACGCACTCCGACAGAAGAACTTAGTAGGCAGACTCCAAAGCATTACCTATGAAACTTTTCATACCGAAAGACAACGATGGTCCTTACGGTTACAGGAAACAACCAAGCGTCGCCGATTCAGAAGAAATCCAGCAAAATATCTTAAAGAGACAGAAAACAAGTATTGTGCGTTAATTGGTCAGTCGTAGTTTTTTTTTGCGTTGACATTTGTTTTGGTGAATGTTGGTATCCTTTTTGCATCTTATTACTGATGAGAAGGTATTCTTATTGGAGGTGTGCAGGGATGGAGCGACGTGACTGGAAGCAAGTTGAGTTATGGCAACACGTAACGGATGAACAATGGAATGACTGGCTCTGGCAGCTTACACATACAATTCGTACTCTAGATGATCTGAAAAAAGTAGTGAATTTAACCCCTGAGGAAGAAGAAGGCGTTCGAATATCTACGCAAACAATCCCTTTAAATATTACGCCTTACTACGCCTCATTGATGAATCCTGATGACCCGCGATGCCCGATACGGATGCAATCTGTACCGATTTCTGCTGAGTTATTGAAAACGAAATATGATCTAGAGGATCCTCTTTTCGAAGATGAAGATTCACCTACCCCTGGGTTAACTCACCGTTATCCGGATCGCGTGCTATTTTTGGTGACGAATCAATGCTCGATGTATTGCCGATATTGTACACGTCGCCGCTTTTCCGGCCAAGTGGGAATGGGCGTGCCCAAAAAGCAGCTGGATGACGCAATTGCCTATATTCGGAACACACCAGAGGTGCGGGACGTTCTGCTTTCAGGCGGGGATGGGTTACTAATTAACGACAATATTTTGGAGTATATTCTGAAAAGTTTGCGGGCGATTCCCCATGTCGAGATCATTCGGATTGGCACGAGAGCTCCTGTTGTGTTCCCACAGCGCATTACTGAACATTTGTGTACAATTATCAAAAAATATCACCCCGTTTGGTTAAATACGCACTTCAATCATCCACTGGAAATAACGGAAGAAGCGAAGAAAGCCTGTGAAATGCTAGCGAATGTAGGCGTGCCTCTAGGTAATCAATCCGTTATTCTTGCTGGCATCAATGACAGCACGTATATTATGAAGAAGCTCATGCATGATCTGGTGAAAATACGGGTACGCCCCTATTACATTTATCAATGTGATTTATCGGAGGGTATCGGTCATTTCCGGGCACCGGTGTCCAAAGGTCTGGAAATCATTGAATCCCTTCGCGGGCACACTTCGGGGTATGCGGTACCTACCTTCGTCGTTGACGCGCCTGGTGGAGGCGGTAAAATTGCGCTTCAACCGAACTATTTGATCTCCCAGAGTCAAGATAAAGTCATTCTACGGAATTATGAAGGTGTGATCGTGGGTTATCCTGAGCCGAAAAATTATACCCCAGGACGTGCGGATGAGTATTTCAACGAAATCTACGGACTCGAGAAACAGCCGGAAAGCAACGGCATTATTGCGCTGATGAAAGATGAAAAATTCAGCTTAGTGCCAGAAAATTTGCGGCGGATCGGCAGAAGGAAAACGTACCAGGAAACACCGGAACACATGTCGTTGAAGGATAAACGGCCCATGCGGGATGAGATGAAGGACAAATTAATGAAGGCGCAGCATAAGGAGAAGAAAGTGAGTTCATCGGAACTGACTGTCGAGTAGATGGAAGTTATAAAAATCAGACCACGTTTAGTATAAACGAAAAGGCACCCCTAGATTGGTTCTAGCTGGTGCCCTTTTTATTGTTGTCGACAGCTTTATTGCGAAACGATATCAAGGTAAAAATACGACCACTTCCGTATCATTACAATTATATTCTACGATCCGATATCCAATTGGACAGACGATCTTTAGTGCACTCAGGCAATCTGAACTTATGACATGTATCCAATTTTCCACGTTTGGTGATATGTAGGGTTTGATTTGTTTTTGCAAATGGTACGTTTTCATGACTGAACGACTCAATTCCTCCATAATTAAATCCTCCAGTTCTAACTTAGAAGCTGCCTTTTTCTATGCCAGAATTTAATCCAAAGGTTATCATCATCATCGCGATAGAAACGTATTCCAATCCATTTAAGTGGTGTCCATAATTCTCTAAAATAATAGTTCGGCATAGTCATTTTCTCCTAATAAGGATAGTTTGTAATACCTATCATACACAGAGTTCGATGCGATTTGTGTAGAACGATGTCGAAAACCATATAAAGAAAACTTTATTATTGAGTTAAAAGTGAGAGACAGTTCCAAAAATCAGTTAGCTCCTTTGTTTCTGGCGATTATAAATCAAAAAACAAAGCTATCTCTTTTAGTCTTGTTTGACCTATAGAGACAGCCTCGTTTAATAAGCACAAGTTCTTGCCGAATAGGGAAACCTAATGTGCTTATTGCTTCAGATCTTGCGATTAATCAGGTCATAAGGCCACGACGAGTGCGTATTGTCGCATGAGGTACCAATTTGAGCGCATTCTTGAAGGATAAGCAATCATAGCGTGTCTATTACTTCAAAAATCGTGATAATTAGTTCGATAAGCCCACGGCGAGTGCGTATTCGTCCCCTACTTTTTAAAACAAATCAATTTCATTTCCGTCAATTCACGAATAGCGTACTTCACGCCCTCTCGCCCGTTTCCGCTTTCCTTCACGCCGCCATACGGCATATGGTCGACACGAAATGTGGGGATATCGTTAATCATGACGCCACCCACTTCTAGGGCTTCAGCAGCAGCTAGCGCTGTGCGGATATTTTCCGTATATATGCCGGCTTGAAGGCCATATTTGGAGTCATTCACCATTTGAATGGCTTCCTCCATCGACGAAACCTTGTTAATCATCACAATAGGAGCAAACACTTCTTGACAGGATACACTGGCTGAGGCAGCCACGTGAAGCAGAACGGTTGGATGTACGATATTTCCTTCTCTACGATTGCCTGTGGCTATGATGGCACCCAGCTTCTCTGCTTCCTCGATCCATTGCAAAGCACGCTCTGCATCGCGAGCCCCGATTAAAGCCGATACATCCGTCTGTGATTCCATAGGATGACCTACCCGTAGCTTCTCGGTCTGCTCTACGAATTTACGGACAAATTCATCATACAACTGCTCATGCACATAAATACGCTGCAGGGAAATGCAAACCTGACCGGCATAGGAGAAGGCGCCTGTGACCGCCCTAGCGATCATCGCATCAACATCCACCCCCTGATCTACAATGAGTGCGGAGTTTGAGCCTAGTTCTAAGATTACTTTTTTCAAACCTGCCTTATTGCGTATTGCGATACCAACCTCCGGACTTCCCGTGAAAGTCACGCCTTTCACTCTTCGATCCTGCACCAAGATGTCTCCAATAACACTTCCACTTCCTGTAACTACGTTAAGTGCTCCTGCCGGAAGACCTGCCTGCTCCAAAAGCTCCGCTAAAAACAAGGAGGATAAAGGCGTTTGGCCAGCTGGTTTCAACACGATGGTGTTGCCTGCGGCGAGAGCTGGACCTACCTTGTGCGCAACCAGATTCATCGGAAAGTTGAATGGCGTGATGGCCGCTACGACACCCAAGGGTTGATGAATCGTGTACGCGATGCGGCCCTCACCGCCTTGCGCTGCATCCATAGGGATCGTTTCACCCTGGATCCGCTTCGCTTCCTCCGCGGCAAACTTGTAGGTTGCGATCGTTCGCTCTACCTCGATTCTAGCCGTTGAAATTGGCTTAGCGGCCTCAAGCGCGATCAATTGCGCGCATTCTTCTTTTTTCTCACGAATCAATGAAGCTAACTTCTCTAGAATCGTCGCCCGCTCATGTGCAGCCATCTCAGCCATTCGTGGTCTAGCTTTGTCAGCTGCTGTGATGGCAAGCTCCACTTCGGCCGCATTAGCATAAGCGACTTCAGCGATCTGTTCACCGCTGTACGGTGAGAACAACGGACGATATTGTCCCGCTTCTACCCAAACCCCATCGATGAATAGCTGCTTTTTCATGTTGACCCCCCTTTCGGATATGTTTAGGATGGCTTATTCGCGTCGCAGCATCTCTTGAATGCTTGCTCCAGAACATCTAAGCCCTCCGTAAGCTGCTCATCCGTAATGACCAGCGGACTCAAAATACGTATCACATTGCTATATATCCCAGCACTCATAACGATAACGCCTTGCTGATGTGCCTCCTGCAAGATGCGAGTCGTCAAATCTTTGTCAGGTTTCTTCGTCAATGGGTCTTTTACAATCTCAATTGCGCTCATTGCGCCTAATGTCCGCACGTCGCCGATGCAGTCCATCTCCTGTTGCAAGTTGCGGAATCGCTCACGGATCGCTGCTCCAATCTGTACCGCTCTCTCAGCCAAACGCTCTTGCTCTAGCATCTCAATGACTTGCAGGGCAGCGACACAGCCTAACGGGCTGCCGCCGTAGGTTCCGCCGATCTCGCCGACACCGGGTGCATCCATGATCTCCGCCCGTCCTGTCACAGCGCTAATTGGTAACCCCGCGGCAATCGATTTGGACATCGTCATCAAGTCCGGGACAACGCCGAAGTGTTCCATCGCAAAAATTTTCCCTGTTCGGCCGAATCCAGTCTGCACCTCATCAGCAATGAATAAGATGCCGTATTTCTCACAGATGGCTTTGACGCCTTGCACATACTTGACAGAAGGGATTACAAATCCCCCTTCCCCTTGAACGGGTTCCATGATGATTGCCGCAACGTCCTCACCTGGAACTTCCGTTACGAAAAAATCCTCAAACTTCTGCAATAACTGCTCATCAACCTCATCCTGCGACATGCCAGCAGGCACACGATAATAGTAAGGGTAGGGCATTCGGTACGTATCCGGTGCAAAAGGGCCGAAGCCATGCTTATACGGCTTTACCTTGCTCGTCAAAGACATCGCCATGTAGGTTCTGCCGTGAAAACCACGCTCGAACGAAATCACAGCACGTCGTCCTGTACATTTACGTGCAATTTTCACCGCATTCTCCACAGCTTCAGCACCGCTATTCAAGAAGAACGTTTTCTTCGCATGGTCCCCTGGCGTAATCGCATTAAGCTTCTCCGCTAGGGCTACATAGGGCTCATACATCATGACATGGAAGCAGGGATGCAGGTAGTGCTCTAACTGGTCTTTCAACGCTTCCACCACTTTAGGCGGGCAATGGCCAACATTTAAGGAGCCGATCGCTCCGGCCAAATCAATAAACGTATTCCCGTCAACATCGGTAAGCAGTGCGCCTTCTCCTTTTGCTGCAAAGGTAGAAACCGTGTTGAAGGGGCCTCTAGGTATACTGGCCATGCGCCTCGCTAGCAATTCCTGAGCTCGAGGACCAGGTATCGCCGTCTTCATCTCTATAAACGTCGTCCGCTTCGGTTTCTGATCCATCTCTATGCCTCCGTTTCATCCAATTCACACCAATGAATCACGGTTAAAGTGATGATTTCCGCCACCTCGAACACACGTTCTATTTCAATATGTTCATTCGGGTAATGGGCCACGCCAGTGATGCCTGGGCCGAAAATGATACAAGGCGTTTCGCCGACCACTGTGAGTAAACCGCCGTCGGTCCCCCAAGGGGATGCTTCAATGACGGGTTCTACCTGCTTAACCTCCCGATACTGCTGTATAAGCACCTGCATCAACGCATGCTCCGGATCGACACATCCAGGCACCCATTGGGCGCCAAACCATGTCACACCCGGGGGATGTGCTTCAAACCATGGATCTTTATCACGGAGCCCTGCCATCCAACGGCTCATTTCCGCCTTGGCCTCTTCAAGCTTCTCCTCCGGGGCAACACCCATTCGTCCCTCCAAGTTCACGGTATCGGCAACAGAAGAAGGCCAATTCCCGCCTTGAATAACACCGATATTAATGGGGATTGGAATCGGGTTATTCGCGTACAACGGATCAGTTACCCGCGCATTCCTTAGCTCCTCAAGCTCCCGAATATGTTGAATGACAGTCATGCTTTTCTCAATCGCACTAACGCCTTCATACCTCGTACCGCCATGCGCGGAGCGGCCTTTGACCTCGATTCGAAACCACATAGAGCCTTGTTGTTTCGGAAAAATACGCATATTCGTGGGCTCTGGAATGAGTGCAGCATCAGCTCTATAGCCTTTGACAATAGCAGCCAAAGTTCCCGCTCCACCGCTTTCTTCTTCAATGACACTCTCGAAGATGACATCGCCCTTTAACTTCAAGCCCAAGCGCTGAATAGCTTCCAAAGCAAGTAAAAGTGAGACGTTGCCGCCTTTCATATCCGTCGCTCCGCGTCCGTACAGCTTTCCATCTACCACATGGCCGCTATAGGGATCATCCCCCCACATCTCTCGATTTCCTTCAGGCACGACGTCGATATGACCGTTAAGTATAATAGAACGCCCGCCGCCAGACCCTTTCAAGAAACCAACGACATTCGGGCTTCCTGTGAACCGATTACGGGGGGAACAGAAATAAGGATGGGTCACCAACATCTCGCCATCCGGCTCCCACATATCAACATCGAGCGCTAACGACCGCAATTTATCCGCAACAAGGAGCTGCACCTCTGTCTCATTTCCTTGTATACTCGGTATCCGGACTAATTCCTGTAGAAATGCTATGCCTTCATCCCGATGAAGACTTATCCAATCATGAATTTGCTTTATCAAGTCAGCGTTCCTAGGCGTCAAAGGAAATCCCTCCTTCAGGTTAAGAAGACGACGTAGAAGACTCATTTATGGAATGAAAACGAGTTGATCAGGAATAATTAACGTGGCTTCCGTATGACGAACAACATCCTCTATGGTATATGGCAGCATAATTTCTTTTAAAAGCAGCCCTTGCTCCGTAACCTCCATGACGGCCATTTCCGTAATAATTAACTTCACACAGGCGAGAGCCGTTAGCGGCAGATCACACGACTTTTTGACCTTGGATTCCCCTTGCCGGTTCACATGGTTCATTAGAACGATGACTTTTTTGGCTTTTTGCGCAAGCTCCATCGCCCCTCCGATCCCTGCCACCCGCTTCCCAGGTACGATCCAATTCGCCAAGTCCCCACGCTCGCTGACCTCCAACGCACCGAGTATCGTGATATCGATACAGCCTCTGCGAATCATAGCAAAAGCTATTGCGCTATCACAGTAAGATGCACCCGCTCCAATTCTGATAGGATAGCCGCCAGCATTGCAGAGAAAAGCATCTTCATCCCCTGCATGCGGGGCACCACCGGCACCCAAAATACCATTTTCCGCATGAAAAACGACTTGAACGCCTTCAGGCACAAAATCAGCCACTTTAGTCGGGATACCTATGCCTAGATTAACAGCCATGCCGTTCTTTAGTTCTTGAGCAGCCCTTCGCGCTATTCGGTCGCGGGTTTCTTTTCCCATACCCATTTCCAATTCACCCCTCTGCTCAAAATAACCATATCCACGAAAATACCCGGTGTGACAACACTTTCGGGGTCTAACGAACCGAGTGGGACGATCTCGTCTACTTCGGCTATCGTGAGTTTACCAGCCATGGCGACCAAGGGATTGAGATTTCTGCCGCTTTTATCATAAACAAGGTTCCCGTAGGGATCCGCTTTGCTCGCATGAATAATGGCCACGTCTGCCGTTAAAGCCGGCTCCACGAGATAGGTTTGCCCAGCGAGGGTAACCATTTCTTTTCCCTGAGCCATGATCGTTCCGACGCCTACGTCCACGAGGATTCCGCCAAGGCCAACGCCGCCTGCCCGGATTTTCTCACACAGCGTTCCTTGCGGATAAAAGACGACCTCCATCGTTCCCTCTTCCATCATTTGACCAGCGTTAGGATTAGAGCCGATATGGGAGGCGATGACCTTCTTCGCGCGTCCTGCTGTAACTAAGCGCCCAATGCCGATATCCGGAAATCCCGTATCATTGCCAATAAGCGTTAGGCCGGTTACCCCTTTTTGCAAAATCCCCTCGATTAATGTTGGCGGTGTGCCAATGCCCCCAAAACCGCCGTACATCAACGTGCAGCCATCTGTAATAGGCAGAAGAGCTTCCTCTAACGTTCTTATTTTACCGCCAACGACATCCTGAGAACGTTCACTTGGCACCATCAGATCTCCTCCATTTCAGATGGGATAACCTCTGCCATGACTTCTCGAATGGATTCGGCCAAAATCCTGACCAGTTGGTCGATTTCTTCCTCGGTAATGACCAAAGGTGGCGCGACAATAATCGCATCCCCTTCTCCATCGACCGCGCCTCCTGCCGGATACACGAGAAGTCCCTTGTGAAAGGCTTTCTCGATCATGCGCGAGGTGACACCGATATTTGCTGCAAACATACGCTTCTCGGTCCGATCCGCTACAAATTCTAATGCGATAAGCAGTCCTTGCCCCCGTACATCGCCGATTATCGCGATTCCATCAGCCATTTGTCTCAATCGGTTAAGCAAGATGGTCCCTTTAATCTCTGCGGCCTCGACTAATTGATGCTTCTCTATATAGGCGAGAACGGCTAGTGAAATGGCCGCCGATTGCGGATTCGCGCTGTACGTGTGGCCAGACATAATACTTTTGGATCCCTGTAAAATGGGCTCCATAACGTGATCTTTGGCCATCGTAGCTGCCATTGGCGTGTAGCCCGCGCTCATCCCTTTGCCCAGTGCGATTAGATCCGGTTCAACACCGTAGTGCTCCATACCGAACATAGCTCCTGTACGCGCAATCCCTGTCATAACTTCATCGGCGATAAATAAAATGTCATGCTGCTCGCAGATCTCCTTGATCTTCTTGTAATAACCTGCCGGTGGCACAATCGCCCCGCCTGCAGCACCAATAATGGGTTCCGCAATAAAAGCAGCGATATGCTCTGCACCGATTCGCTTGATAGCCGTATTCAAATCATCCGCGCATGCCATCTGACAGCTTGGAGACGTTTTACCCAAAGGACAACGGTAACAATAAGGTGGAGCGACAACAGGCAGATCCGCTAAGAGGGGAATAAACCGTCTTCTTCGCAGAACATGACCTGACATCGAGAGGGCACCCATCGTGATCCCGTGATAGCTCATTCGCCGGGAGATCACCTTGTTTTTACCCGGGCGTCCCCTCTCTTGCCAGTACTGAATTGCCATCTTCATCGCCGTTTCGGTGGCCTCAGAACCGCTGTTCACGAAAAATGTCCAGTAATCGTTACCAGGTGCCAAATCACTCAGTTTCTTCGCCAGTTGTTCTGCGGGTTCGCTCGTAAACTGTGAGCGATAGACAAAAGATACTTTGCTCGCCTGCTCCATCATGGCATCAACGATCTCTTGCACGCCGTGCCCAATTCCGGCAGTAACTGCTCCTGAACAACCGTCTATATAGGCTTTGCCTTGATCATCGTATAAATAAACACCTTTCCCGTATTGAATAGTGGGATAAGGGTGATCCAAAATCGGCTTGATTACATGCTCCCGCTTCATAAAGCACCCCCAGGGACTAGGACTCGGTTTATTTCAGATAGAAATATTTCATTCGCGGAGTCTTCAACAAATCCTCATAGCGAAAAATAGTTCCTAATGCGGATACATCATGCCAGTAAAGAGTTTCCTCAATCAGTTGTGAAGTACTTTCCAAGACATACGTACGACAATTGGCACATTCGAGCGCAGGAACTTCCAAAATCTGAACCGCCAGCCGCCCATCAGGCATGATCCAATAACAATCTTTCACACTTTCATGAATATCTTCTGATTCACACCACATGCAACTCATATGCGTCCGTCCTCCTTCATATGGTATAGAAGATTCTTACGCCTATATGTGTATGGTGCAAAATCGATGCCAACTTTTCGCAGAAGGCACCCATTTCGGCACTAGGTAAGTTGTCATGGGAAAAGCCGCCAAACTTTTTGCACTTGTTATTTTTTTGCAGCAAAATGCAGGGTGAAGGGGGAATCAAGATGCCTAATGAACTGCCGTCATATACGAATCAGATTGAGAGCGGAACGGATTATACGATTATGTTTTGCCTGGATAGCTTGAATAAAAGGCTGCGATTGGATGACTATCGAGGAAATATAGATGCTATCTACGAACGAGTCGTAGAAATTGCCAAAGCGCATACGTTGACCAAATTATTTATCAAATCACGTGAGCATGACTGGCAAGCTTTCTTATCGAAGGGCTGTATGTTGGAAGGTATTTATAAAGGCTACTATAACGGCTCTGATGCTTACTGTATGGCTTGGTATGAAGACCTAGAGCGTCGCACCAGTGATTATTGGCTGGAAGAGGATCAGATCATCAAACAAGTGTTCGCAATCCCTCTTAAACCAGATCGACCAGCCGTTCCAACTCATTGTACGTTACGCCTTGCTCGCAGCGAAGACGCTGAATCTCTTGCCAATTTATATAAAGAGATCTTCCAAACCTACCCAACGCCGATGCATGATCCTGCCTATGTCGCTAAAACCATGCGCGAGGGTACGATCTATTATCTCGTTGAAACGGCAACACAACTGATTAGTGCAGCCTCTGCTGAAATCAATACGGTTTATGCCAATGCAGAAATGACGGATTGCGCGACACTCCCTGCCTATCGAAACTTAGGGCTCATGAGACTGCTTATGCATGCGTTGGAAGAAGATTTAATCTCTCGCCATATCACTTGCGCTTACTCCTTATCTAGAGCTCTTTCATTCGGAATGAATGCTGTCTTCTTCCAGTTGGGTTACCGATATTACGGCAGATTGACCAAAAATTGCGATATTTATGATAAGTTTGAGGACATGAATTTATGGGTCAAATCACTAAAATGAGATAGACCCGCCATGTATGACAACTATATGCGTTTCCTGCGCACAGAAGAAGAAATGCCGAGCTCTTCTCTATATTTGGTGACGGTCCTACGTGAAATATGAATGCCTTCTTGTCTTAGGAGATCAGCCAGCTTTTGATCGGAGTAAGGCTTTTCGATGTTTTCCTCGCTGATGCATGCCTTGATTCTCACTTTGACATGTTCGGAGGACGCGGTTTCTCCGATCTCCATTTGCAATCCTGCTGGGAAAAAGTACGTAAGCTCAAAGATCCCCCAGGGTGTTTGAGCGTATTTACCAGCTGTAGCGCGACTGACCGTCGATTCATGCACGGCCAACTTATCCGCGATATGCTTTAACGTCATTGGTTTGAGATGGCCGGCGCCATGCCAAAAAAAATCACTTTGTTCCTCCACTATGGCTTGTGCAACGCGGTGTATAGCTTTTCTTCTTTGGTCCAAACATTTCAGGAAGAACCTCGCTGCATGTAGTTTGCCAGTGAGGAACTTACTGGCCTCGGCATTCTCATTGGTATTTTGAGCCATACGTTCATAATGACCATTAATCGCAAGGCGGGACGATGCTGCTTGATGGAGCAGTACGACGAGTTGATCTCCTGCCTTTTCGACGATGACTTCAGGAATCAAATAATGAACGGGTTCGATGTGAAAAGCTGCGCCAGGTCTAGGATTTAATCCTTTGATCAAATCAATGGCAGTTCGAAGTTCTTGTGTCGATACTTGCAGCTCTGTCGATAATTTATGAATGCGATATTGGGCCACATCTTGCAGATGATTTTGAATTAATATCGTCATGATCGGAAAACTTTCTGACAACGACTGGACTTGAAGCAGCAGACATTCTTTGATATTTCTTGCTCCTATGCCAAGCGGTTCAAAACTCTGCAAAATCCTCAATGCGCGCTCCGCTTGGGTCAACGTGACGTTACAGGCTTTCGAAATTTCAGGCAAGTCGACGGTTAGATAGCCATTATGATCTAAATTTCCAATCATGTAGTGCAGAATCTGACGCATTTCTGGTGAAATTTGCTGTACAAAGTGCAGCTGCTCCTTGATATGTGTTTCTAAGGAAACGTCGTTCGATGCCGCGACATGTAGGAAGTAGTCATAGTTGGGGTCACGCTTATGCTGGTAGGGACGAGCGACAGAATAGGCTGCCCCATCATCTCTCGTAAATTCCAAAACCGGATTATCGACGATCTCCTGTTGGACAACCTCCAGCAATTCCGGGGTCGACAGTTGCAGGATCGTTATCGCTTTACGCAGCTGCGGGGTCATTCGCATTTTGGCTGCCTGTATGTGGAACATGCCGTACCCTGGGCGCACGCACACCACCCCCTATCGTTACTCCATCTATATGTGGCTAAATCCAGCCCCATGTTTATGCAGGGAAATAAAGGGATTTAGAGCAGAAAAAAAACGCCCTCAAAGAGGACGTTTTTTCTACTTTGTATTTCCCTAGATATGTTCCACATGTTTCCAAACTATGTTCCACATATTACTCGAAATTCTCAACTTCCTGAACCTTACGGCGCTTACCCGTAATGAGATAAATGACTGGCAGTACGATCAAAGTAAGCAATGTCGATGTTGCAAGTCCGCCGATAACCGTAATCGCCAAACCACTAGAGATGAGGCTTGAGGATGCGGATTTCGATAATGCGAGCGGGACAAGCGCAAGAATGGTCGCGCAAGCGGTCATCAGAATCGGTCTCATCCGGATTTTGGCTGCTTCTACGATGGCTTCGGTTAGATCCATACCGGTCTTACGATTTTTCTCAACACGATCGAGTAGCACGACAGCGTTCGTAACAACGATTCCGACAAGCATGAGCAATCCGATCATGACACTCATCGATAAGGATTGACCTGTAATCAGAAGGCCTCCCAAAGCCCCTACAGGCACGAACAGCAAGGACGAGAGAATGATCAGCGGCGTAAGTAATCCACCGAAAGTCATACTCATGACAAGGAAAACAAGGCCTATGGCAGAACCGATTGCGATCCCGATGCTGGCGAAGCCTTCGTTAATCATTTCGAGTCCGCCGCCGAATTTAAGCTCGACCGTACTCGGAAGTGCTAAGCTTTCGATATCTTTTTTTACATTTTTAGTTACCTCAGCGGTGTTAGAACCTTTGATCTGTGCACTCACCTTCGCAAAAGGTTTACCATCCTCGTGATTGACACTGGTCGGTGCAGAAGATTCGGACACATCTGCGATGTCTTTCAATTTCTTAACTCCAGCCGCGGTTGGTATAGCAATATCTTCTAATTGTTGTTTGGAACCAATTTGTTGTTTATAGGCCATCGTAATGGCTATGGCTTTTCCGTCCAATGTATAGGTTCCTACACTCAACGGGCGCAATTGTTCATTTACGACCTGCATGATTTGGAAAGAAGAGATATTCGCATCTCTGCCTGCTCCATTAAGTGTCAGCACCCACTTTGCTGTTACATCACTGAGATTATTCGTGATTTCCTTCAGCTCTGTGTTTTGCTTTAATAATTGCTCGACCTGCTTCGATGCTGAAGCCAAGTCATTCGGGTTATTCGAATAGAGACTGACGTCAATCGCATTCCCAGTCGGTGGGCCAGATTCTTGAGCGCCAGCTTTCGCTTCAACTTTGGTATCTGGAACCGAAGCCACAACGATTGGCTGCAACTCTGTATTCATTTTTGCCAACATAGGATCGATGTCAGTTCCCTCTGCGAATGTAGCGTTAAACGTCGCTTTATTACTTGGACCCGTTAGCGCAAATGGATTGTCACCTTTGCCTCCAATGTCTACTTTGTAATCCACGATGCCAGGCAACGCTTTAACATAAGCTTCAACAGCCTCGCTGACTTTTGCCGTTTGATCAAGCCCACTCTTTGTTGGCAGCACTAAGTTAATTTGGGCTGTCGGCGCAGGTGTCGATGGCAAGAACGTAACACCAAGCACAGGAATTGTAGCCAGAGAACCTACAAGGAGTACAATCGCTGTACCGATGGACAATGCTTTACGCTTCAATGCGCCGCGTAGAAGCTTCTCGAAGCCGCGCTGCAGGAATCCTTCCTTCTCATGACCCACGGCTTTCTTGAAGAACTTCGCACCCAGAATCGGAATGAGCATGACGGATACGAGTAATGAAGTGACAATCGAAATAACGACCGCGTAGGAGAATGGGCGAAAGAACTCTCCGATGATTCCCGACACGAAAGCAAGCGGCAAGAACACAACAACCGTCGCAAGCGTGGATGAGGCTACGGCGCCAATCACTTCTTTCGTAGCTTTATAGGCAAGTTCCTTGCCTTTCATCTCGGTGCCCTTTTCCTGACGCCATCTATAAATGTTCTCAATAACGACAATGCTATCGTCGACAATTCTTCCGATGGAAACGGCTATGCCTCCAAGCGTCATAATGTTGAGTGTGTAACCCATTTGATGCAACACAGCAATCGTTACGAAGATCGAAATCGGTAACGAAATAATAGAGATGATCGTAGCTCGAACGTTACGAAGGAAAAGGAAAATGATCAGGATACAAAATAATGTACCGTACAATCCTTCTCTCACCAAGGAGGAGACAGAATGTTCAATTTCCGCACCGGAGTCAGAAATGACATGCGTGTCCAACCCTCCCGCGCCTTCATAGGTCGCAAGGGCGTCCTTCACCAAGTTGGCGACATCCGCCGTGTTGGCGTCTTGGTTTTTCAAAACAGAGATCGTAAAACTCGGATTCCCATTAAAACGTGTAATGGAATTTTGTGACGATACCGTTGTAATCTCAGCGATATCCGTGAGTTTCAAGCCTGGAGCTAGCTTCAAATCTTTAACCTTTTGCAGGGAATCCAGATTGCCCACTAAACGAATCGGAATTGTGGTTTGATCCTGCGTTACAGTTCCGAGCGGAAGCGCGTAATTGAGAGATTGTATAGCATTTTGAATACTTGTTAACGAAATACCCGCTTGGGCTGTCTTCTCCTTGTCGACTTGTATCCGGATTTCGGATGAATCCGTACCGCCTAGTGTAATGGAGTTGACACCTGCAAGCTTGCGAAGCTTAGGAACGACTTCGTTCTCGAGCTTATCTTGCAGTGCCTGTGCATTCTCTTTGTTAGAAAAGACGGCAGCTTCATAGATAGGTGCTGAATTGATGGACAACCGTTGCAAGGAAACCGTTGCGCGATCAGGCAATTTCAGCTTCCCAATAGCAGCTTCAACATCGGCATTCGCTTTGTCCATATTGGTCCCGAATGGATATTGGAGAAATATACTCGCCATATTTTCAGATGATGTACTTGTTAACGAATCGTAACCCTTCATCCCGAGTAAAAGACTCTCGACAGGTGTGGTAACCTCATTCTCAACCTCTTCAGTTGATGCACCTGGATAACTCGCTTGCACAAATACGGCAGGGAATTCAAGGTCAGGAAATGTCTGCTGCTTGATCTGCGTCGCCGAGTATAGCCCATACCCTAACACAAGCATACACAGAATAACGACGGCTACCCCGTTCTTAAGACTCAATTTTGTAATCCAACTCATATCTCTCTATCTCTCTCCTCTCTCTTTCTCTGGCTAGTATAACGCACCAAGATGGATTCAATATGAACAGTAGTTTACAAATGATCAAATGGGATTGCGTTCCACTACGTGTCGAAGTGGCAATTGTACAGTAAAGGA
This sequence comes from Paenibacillus pectinilyticus, assembly GCF_001700435.1. Lineage (GTDB taxonomy): Bacteria > Bacillota > Bacilli > Paenibacillales > NBRC-103111 > Paenibacillus_E > Paenibacillus_E pectinilyticus. The sequence continues at coordinate 144,869 of NZ_LYPC01000022.1, read as the reverse complement.
GGAACCTCCCCAGACAGAAGTTGATACGAGAATTTCGCCATGATGGCTATCCACAATTGGTTTGACGATAGAAAGTCCGAGCCCGTTCCCCTGAATCGAACTATTGCGGGATTTGTCGACCTTGTAGAAAGGCATAAAGATGCTCGAACGCAAATCCTCAGGAATGCCTGGACCATTATCGGAGAAGGTGACAAACACAAGCTTCCCTTGAATCACAGCGCTAACTTGAATCTTTCCAGCTGCAGGAGTGAATTTAATGCTGTTGCTCAATAAATTGACCCATACTTGATTCAACTGATCTTCCTCTGCTTCAATCTGAATCTGTTCAAATTCAATGTCGAGCGCGATTTGTTTCCCTGCCCATTGAGGCTCTAAGGTGATCATCACATTCCTTAACTGCTCATCCAACCGATACATACTAGGCTTCAAAGGAGAATCCTTATGCTGCAGGTGAGATAATTGCAGGAGATTTTGGCTTAATCGGGATAACCGCTTACTCTCCTCCTCGATAATGGTCAAATAATGCAGCCGGCTTTCTTCGCTCATCGCTTTATGTTTCAGCGCTTTGGTAAATCCTGTTATGGAGGTTAGCGGTGTCTGGAACTCATGCGAGACGTTGGTAACGAATTCCTGGCGCATTCGATCCAGATTGGCTAGTTCGATAGCCATTTCGTTAAAACTGGCCGTCAATTGGCCGATTTCATCTCGGCGATTCGACGGTAACTGAATATCGAATATCCCCTTAGCCATCCGTTTGGTCGCCTGCGTTAAACGCTTAATCGGTTTTACGATAAAACGGGCTGCGATGAGAATCAATAAGCTGCCGAGTATGAGTACGGAAAGAAGCAGCGTTTGAACAACATACGAGAAAACATGTTCAAGTTTCCCTGAATCCAACGTTAGAAATAAGGCATAAGACTCTCCATTCGACTGAAAAGGAAGCCCCGTAAACACCTGATGCTCCTTACCGACGTCTACTTCACGAAAGACATTGCCCGCAACGACACTTTGAATGCTATTAGGTTTTACTTGAATGAACAAATTATTCTGGTTTAGGATCGCATCGCCATTATGATCATAAATCTGGATGCTCGTATTCGATATACCGGATACGTTCTGCATAAAAGGTTGTAGTTGTGCAGACGGGGTTGTCTGGTACGTTTGAATGATCTTTTTGCCGTTAGCGATGAGGTTATCCGTTACCAGATCATTGAGTTGCCTTTGATAGATCAAAGAAATGATGTAGAACGACAAGATCAAGCTGATAATGACAGCGCCAACGAAAGTGAGTATGATCCTTACGTATAATGATTTAATCACGGGTAACCTCCAGCCTGTATCCGAGGCCGCGGAGTGTCACAATCCGGAATTCCGATTCGAAACTCGTGAATCGTTCCCGGAGCCTTTTTACATGAACATCCACGGTTCGCTCGTCCCCATCATAATCGAACCCCCAAATATCTTCGATCAGATTCACTCGTGTAAATAATTGTCCAGGATAGCTGCCAAGCTTGTATAAAAGCTCGAATTCTTTCATTGGCAATGTCAGGGGTGGATTGTCTCGATAATTAATTTGGTAACTCTTGCGATCTAAAATAACTTCACCAAGCTTGATAGTTTGGGAAGTGGATACACCGTAACGTTTCAGCAGGGCTTTTACGCGCAACACAAGCTCAACAGGATCGAAAGGCTTGACCAAATAGTCATCTGTCCCAAGCTGAAACCCTTTAATCCGGTCAGGAGCTTCCCCTTTCGCAGTGATCATCAGAATCGGCGTATTGCCATGCTGGCGCAACTTTACACAGAGCTCCCAACCATCCATGTGAGGCATCATGATATCCAAAATATAGAGATCTACCGGGTTAAACTCGGCATATTCCCACGCTTCAGCGCCATTGGGCATTTCTATAATCTCAAAGCCTTCGTCCTCTAAATACAAACGAATCAGCTCACGAATATGTATATCGTCGTCAACAATCATTACTTTTGGCATCGTAATTCCCCCTTGTTCCTGTACTAATATACCGTTCGTAAGTGAACTCAATATGAACACTAATTAACATAAATTCGACACGAGCCCCCTTAAAACGCGGAAAGGACCAGAATACTATATAGACGTGAATGCCACCTCCAAGGCCATCTTACTTACAATCAAAGGAGGAAAATGAGTAATGTTCAAACAATTCGATAAGTTATTTGGGATAGATTTAGGTACATCCAACACAGTCATTTTCGAAAAAGGAAAAGGGATTGTGCTCAACGAACCATCGGTCGTCGCATTTAATCAACATACAGGTGAGTTACTTGCCGCAGGGGCTGAAGCGCAAGCCATGATTGGTCGAGCTCCTGCCCATGTGGATATCACGTATCCGTTAATCAATGGTGTCATCGCAAATTTTGATAAGACAAGCATCATGTTAAATCATTTTATCAAAAAAATACAAGGTAGACCCTCTTTTCTGCGGAGCTCTCAGATTTACATAACGGTGCCATGCGGGATTACGAATGTCCAGAAGCGGGCCATCGAAGAAACGATCGTCCACAAAGGAGCCAAAAAAGCGATAGCCGTTGAGGAACCTATTGCTGCAGCTCTCGGTGCGGGACTTATGCTCGATGAACCTGTCGGTCACTTAATTCTCGATATCGGTGGCGGAACATGTCAGGTAGCCGTATTGTCGCTCGGTGGCATCGTTGCCAGTCATACGATTAATCGAGCCGGGTTATCCATTGATCGTGATATTATCGAATATGTGAAACGACAATATAACATGGAAATCGGAGCACCAACTGCTGAGCACATAAAAAAACAAATCGGGACATGCAGTACGTCAACGGAAGAACGATCGCTCGATATCCGTGGACGTGATTTGGTTGATGGATTGCCCCGTTCGATCCGTTTGGTATCAAGTGAAATTTACACGGTAGTTAATGAATTCTTAGTTACCTTGATCGAAGCGATACGAGCGACCTTAGAATTATGTCCTCCAGAGCTTGCAGGCGATGTAATGGAACAAGGGATTCTGCTGTGTGGAGGCGGCGCGCTTTTAGATGGCATCGATGAACGGATTCGTGTCGAAACTGGCGTTGCCGTACATATCGCGGATAAGCCGCTTGAATGTACCGCACTGGGGACAGGGATGATGCTCGGTGTGTATAAAGCGAAGAGCAGGCCTACACGTCTAGAGGATAGCACCATTGAGGAAAAAGCTGTTTAATTCAACACAAAAAGCTTAGTCTGTGTGGCCTTTTGGCCTGTAGACTAAGCTTTTTATTTACTTAATTAGCTGCCTTACCACATTACTTATTCTCAGTTTGTAAATAAACGCCCTGTTGGAATGACTTGTTTCGCTTGTGAAGCACTTGACCAGGAAAGCTGAGCATGCGCGTTTCCACCGTTCTCAATGAATTCCATCTTGAGGTCATATTTCACACCCGCAGTGAGCGTGATTGTCGCACTGAGTTCCCCATTCATGGCAACCCAATTGTTAATCAATTGTTGGCCGTTTACCCATAGACGAACGCCATCATCCGTATTGGTGTAGAAGGTGTACGTCTCCGAGTACTGCGGCTGTACTTTACCTGTCCATCGTGCGGAGAACCATTCGCCTGGTACATCTTCTGTCGGTCTGCCGCCGCCCCAATCAAAGTCAATCGTGGCATCGATACGGCTCAGCGCGAGTGTTCCGAAATCACCCGCATAATATTGGCCATTCACGCCATTAGTAGACGTTGAAGCGGCATTCGTCGTCACATTCAATCCGGAGCTCGCTGCCGACACATTACCTGCGGCATCTTTCGCCTTAACGGTGAACGTATAAGCCGTACTTGCTGTCAAACCGCTTACCGTGAAGGTGGTTGCTCCTGTTGTAGAACCAGCTAACGTGCTGCCGTTGTAGATATCATAACCCGTCACGCCTACATTATCGGTCGAAGCAGTCCAAGAAAGATTGACGCTAGTATCCGTTTTGGATGGTGACGCAAGTCCTGTTGGAGCTGTCGGTGCTGTTGTATCTGAGGCCGCGGCATTCGTCGTTACGTTAAGTCCGCTGCTTGCGGCAGAAACATTGCCTGCTGCGTCCTTTGCTTTAACGGTGAACGTATAGGCCGTATTCGCTGTGAGACCGCTTACTGTAAAGGTCGTTGCCCCTGTTGTTGAACCTGCTATTGTGCTTCCATTATAAATATCATAACCCGTCACGCCTACGTTGTCGGTGGATGCTGTCCAAGACAAGCTGACACTTGAGGTCGTTTTCGAAGGTGACGATAAGCCCGTTGGTGCCGTTGGCGCTTGCGTATCTCCCCCACTTCCGCCAGCTAAGTTAACATCGCAAGTCTTGTATTGACCTACAGCTGGATCCGTGCCGAATCCGTTATTAGAGCACATCACGGTATTGGTAAATGTCCCATACACATAACTGCCTGTAACCCCATAACGAACCTGTTTTGTACCCGTGAAATTACATGGGTTATTCTCACCCGCACAGTTCACCCAGTTAGCAGCTGGATCGGTTGTGATCGTTACGGCATTACTAGCCGCCGATAGATTGTTGGACGCATCTTTGGCTTTGACCGTGAACGTAAATGTAGTGTTCGTAGATAAACCAGTAGCTGTATAGGATGTCGCGCTCGCTCCTGTTGTCGAACCTAACAACGTAGAACCGTTGTAAATGTTGTAGCCGGTTACACCGACATTATCCGTTGAGGCAGACCAGGACAAGCTGACACTTGTGTCACTCTTCGCAGGTGAGGTCAGGTTGGTCGGTGTCGTAGGTGCTTGCGTATCGCCAGCATCCGTCGTCACGCTCAATGTGTTGCTAGCTGCAGAGACGTTGCCCGCGGCATCTTTGGCTTTGACCGTAAAGCTATAGGCTGTGCTAGGTGTCAAACCCGTAACAGCAAAAGTCGTTGCACCTGACGTTGATCCGATTAATGTGCCATTCATATACACATCGTAGCCGATGACTGCTACATTATCCGAGGATGCAGACCAGGACAGATCAACGGTCACGTTGGACTTCGTTGGTGCCGTTAAGCTCGAAGGAGCCGTCGGTGCCGTCGTATCCGGCGGACCTGAGAACACCGTGATCGTCTGCTCTTTCACACTCGCTCTTCCCCCATTATCCCATACACCGAGAATAACATGGTAGGTTCCTGCTTTCAGATACGTATAAGTCGGGCTGGCCGTTGTAACTGGTATTCCCTCACCGAGATCCCATAGCGTCTCAACAATGGTGCCATTGTCTGTCGACGTATTTGTGAATGTCACAGGTGCGCCTAACTGAACTGTAAGAGGTGCTGTGAAATTAGCCACCGGTTTGGCATCACTGAACCCGCGGCTTGTTAGCTGCGTATTCGTACCATTGCCACTTACTGTATTGTTGCTCCACTCTAAGTCTGCCGCGGAGGACGGATATTGATCAATCGAAGGCCCGCTGTTGCCAGTGATTGTATTATTAATGAAACTGAGGCGGTCCGTTCCAGTCGCCGTCGTAATTTCTATGGCTTTGCGCCCGTTATTAAGAATTTGATTGCTGTCAAAAACGATGTTTTTCGTATCGCCGTGAATTCGAACGGCATTGCCGTCATAGCCGGGATATGCCGCCGCAGGATTACCTGTTGGCCCGTTTTGCCATATATTTTTATAAAAATATTGATATTGCTCTGTGGATCCAGTACCCGCTCCTTGCAGCTGCATGCCCCACATGACGATGTTTTGGACCGTGTTGTAGTTCCACAACTGATAGCCAGTGCCCGGCGATTGCTGCATACCGACCTGTTGGCCCCCATCGACCAGATTGCCAGACGTAATGCCGTGGTCAACCATGACTTCAAGCCCCATATTACCGACTGAACCATCGGTTGCTTTGACGATATTGTTGCGCACCGCGATATATTTAGAGCGAACTGTACTGATCCAATGATCGACATTGTTGTTCTCTACGAGCGAATAATCAACATTCGTGTGCAATTCGATACCGAGACCTTCCATCTTTTTGCCTGTACCCGTAATTGTATTGCCGCGTACGGTCGCATAAGGACTGTCGTCATTCACGAAAATTCCGCCGCGGCCTGTATTGGATATCGTATTGTTCTCGATTAAAGCGTGGCTTGATCCCCAACCGGCACGGACACCCGCACCCCAATCTGAATTCACGCCGCTATTATTCACGATATTATCGGAAATCTCAAGATTGGTCGACCCTATTGCATAGAGAGCGAAAGGTCCGAATCCAGCAGAAGCGGCCAAGTCTTTCACTCTAAGGTGCCGCATTTTGTTGCCATCGCCTGATTCCGACGTTACTGCAGACAGCAATACCGTACTATTGTTGCCGTCCAGTGTCATATCGGAGACTTCAGCATTTGTAACGTTATGCAAATAGAAGAAATTCGTAGATGCCGAACCGGACGTCATTTTCACAGTCGTTAAGTCGCGTCCTGCACCTGCGATCTTGACGCCGGATTTGCCGTTTACGTTCGCAGACAAATAATAAGTACCCGCTGGCAATAGGACGGTATCGCCGCTCGCTGCGGAATTCACGGCATTCTGTATGGCCGTTAAGTCGTCAGACGTATCGCTTCCATTTGCTCCAAACGTGGTTACATTAATTGTTGCTGCGAAAGCCGTAGTGGCCGGTAGTACCGGAAGTAGAACGGTTAATGCACCTAAGAGGCTGAGAACCCTTTTCTTCCATTTACCAGTTATTCCGATATGAGTGGTCATCTTCAAGAATCCCTCGTTTCCATCGTTTATTTTCGCTGCTTCTTGCGCCTAGAACCTGCCACACCACGAAGCAAATCTTACGAACTTGTTGACATTCCCTCCTCTCGCCTTCATTCTGCCATGTCACGGACGGCCTCGTATACTGTAACAAATTCGAAAAAGCATACTCCGAGGCTGTAGTAAATGGGAATTCATGTACATGGCAGCAAAGATCGATACAATTCCTATCCAGTTTATAGGCCGCTTCTCAAATGCCAACGCAATAAACGTTTACACGCTTTGAAAACCTTTAATCCTGATATAAATACTTGTATTAATTCATTATTATATTTCAATGTATGGACATACTACAGCAGGAGGTGTAAAGCCAAGTTGCTAACTGTGCATGCGTACCGAGGTTTTAATCGACTACGACAAGGTGAATCATTTTGAGTGAACATAAAGGGAGCTTGATCTCCATTGCTTCCATTCCTTTGATCATGACTTTAGGAAATTCCATGCTGATTCCTGTACTCCCAGCGATCCGTCATCAATTACAGATCACTTCGTTTCAGGTCAGTTTATTAATTACCGTATACTCGGCGGTCGCCATCTTACTCATCCCCATCGCGGGATATCTATCGGATCGTTTTGGCAGGAAGAAAATTATTATTCCGAGTTTACTGATCACAGGAATCGGGGGATTAATTTCAGGATTAGGGGCTTGGTGGTTGGCACATCCCTATTCAGTTATCTTGATAGGGCGGGCTTTACAGGGCGTTGGCGCAGCGGGTGCATTTCCCATCGTTCTGCCGCTTGTCGGTGATATTTTCAAAAAAGAAAGTGATGTCAGTAAAAGCCTAGGCGTCGTCGAAACCGCGAACACGTTAGGCAAAGTACTTAGCCCTATCCTGGGATCTTTACTTGCCTATGTGATTTGGTTTCTCCCATTTCTCACGATCCCGCTGCTCTGTGTGATTTCTACGTTGTTAGTTGCCTTCCTCGTGAAGACACCAGCTAAGCAGGATAAGCAAGCGAAGAAGGTCACGTTTGGCAACTTTATTCAGCAGCTCAAACTCATTTTCAAACAAAATGGCCGTTGGTTACTTGGCATCTTTGCAATAGGTTGTATTTGTATGTTCGTGATATTCGGCACCCTCTTCTATCTATCCGATACACTTGAGGAGAAATATCACATTGATGGTATTTGGAAAGGATTCGTCATTGCGATTCCATCAGCGGCTCTGTGTTTAGCCTCTTTTCTCATCGGAAGAAAAATTGGTCAAAATAAAAGCTTAATGAAATGGATTACGTTTAGCGGCATCGTTTTGGTAACGGGCTCCATAGTATGGACGGGACTACTGAAGGATCCATCCATTTATTGGCTGATTACACTCATTAGTCTTGCTGGGATCGGTATTGGGGTGACCCTCCCTTGTCTAGATGCCTTAATAACGGAAGGTATAGCTAAAGAGGAGCGCGGAACGATCACCTCCATTTATAGCTCTATGAGGTTTATCGGCGTAGCCGTAGGACCTCCATTGGCTTCCGTTTTAGTTAAATCATCTGCGCATCTGATGTTTTATTGTATTTCGGGCACCTGCGTGCTTGCCGCACTTCTTGCTTTATTTGCCATCAAACCTACTCGGGATGAAGGTCATGCTTCATGAAAAAAAGGGATAGGATAATCAGATGATCTGATTACCTATCCCTTTTGGATTACGTTTGATATGTTTAATCTTGGTATCACTCAACCGAATAGCGAATAAAAGCAATTAAGGCTAACAAACCTGCAACAATAGAAACGACATATAAGGCTGTCAACCGGACCCATTTTGTCCCCGTTTTCTGGAAATAGGTTGTATCACCTTCCCTATTTTTGCGTGAAAATCCAATTTGGAGCGTAGCTAATAGCCCAACTATTAAAATGAGTGAGAAAATCATGAAATAAACAGAAGTATTCATGGAAAATCGCCCGCCTTTCTTTTTCTCTATCAGGACTTCTTTACTTCTTTATTATATCGAATAATGAACAAAAAATCATCCTTGTGCCTGATCTCCAACATAATGGGCAAATATTTGATCTACCGGTTTAAAATACAAATAACCATCCTCTTCCCACGGCTGAAAATGGAGATCCATCCGTGAATCGTTCCAATTCTCTGGTGTTCCCTTCGTATTCAGGCGGCCTGGCACAACCGGCTCTTCCAACACTTTCGGAAATTCCTGATACCCGAAGAGGAGATTTTCGTGCAGGCCGATGATTTCGTATTTCTCTCCGCCGAACGCCCGCTCCTCTTGAAGCTGATAATGATAATAGATATAGCTGCTGATCATCTCTGGTTTCAAATGTGCAATCCTGCCAACTCTGCGGTCCACAGGCTGCTTACGAAGCCAATGCTCGTAGCTCGCAGGCTCATTGAAATGAAACACATCAACCATAAGAATCCAAGTTCGCGGTTTGGACTGACCGGGCCATTCTTTTAGATAAGGGATTGCGGCTCCTGCCACCTCCTCGGGGTCCAGCTGCCGATCCACGCATTCATAATAGAGAAATACTTGGTTTCTCCACTGATACGCGGTAGCTGTCATCAACTCACCTTGTGATACCTTTTGTTTCGCTTGCTCACTTCGTTCTAAGGCTCTCAAACCAGCTAATTCTTGGCCTTCCTGCCATTCTGCGCGATACATCATTCGTATAATCATGGTTGATTGTCCTCATCTTTCTTCGGCATTGATCGTGCAACTCTGAATCCCAGATCGTCGATGGCTAAAGTCGGATGACTGCGTCGTCGGCATGTTGAACCGCATCCTCTCGCCTCTTCAGCCCAGCTGCCTCCTCTGAAAACACGGTAAGATCCATAAACTTGTTCATCGTAAATATCCCAGCACCATTCCCATACATTACCTAGCATGTCATAGAGACCCCACGCATTCGGTTCCTTGCGTCCAACTTCATGAGACATACCGCCAGAATTGGCATTAAACCAAGCAATCTTATCTAGATCTCCATAGATATAGCCTGTACTTCCTGCTTTACATGCATACTGCCACTCAGCTTCCGTAGGAAGTCGATAACCGTCTGCGCTCCAATCCCATTGGACTTCGTCGTCTTCACCTCTGAACGAATAACATGGTTGTAAACCCGCTTTCTCAGAGAGCAAATTGCAAAAAGAAATGGCATCCTGCCATGACATATTCACCAACGGCTTTTGATCACTCTGATCGCCTTTATCTCCTGTCGTTGCAACATACCTTCCTACCGTTATCGGAAAAGGAGCGAGAAGAAACGGTTGGATGGCAACCGCCCACCTCTTTTTAGTCCGATCATCTCTTAATTCGATTTCTCCAGCCGGAATTGCAACCATTGGATAATTAACATCGTTTATTATTTCCTTAGACAACTTTCATCCCCCTTACCTTTATGCCCTTCCAAAGAAATGCTTATTTTCTAACCCTATCACACTTGACATCAGATGGTAATCACTTCTAACAGAATTTGAAATCCATTAGTGGATGTGCTAGAATCAGCTACGCAAAATGACAGGATGAAACTCGTGTCCCGTATAGTTATTTCCAAGGGGGGTGAAACTCAGAGATGGTTCGACAACCAGTTCCGTTCAATGTTCTAGGCAAAATGTTAACAGCACTTATCTCAGCCCTGCTCGGTGGCTATGTATTCAAGCTATTACACATTCCAATCCCATGGTTGCTGGGTCCGATGATTGCGGTACTCATTGGTTCGAATGTAACCAAAGAGCGATACGTCTGGCCTACTTCTATTCGAAATATCGGTCTCATTATCGTGGGCTATACGATTGGGCTTTCTATGACAGGAAAGGCTCTGCATGAGATGGGGGTTCAGTTGCCATATATGCTGCTCATGACCTTACTTCTAATGTTGCTTTGTGCCTTACTAGCTTACATCGTCTCCAAGGTATCCGGGATCAATTACAAAACAGCACTTTTAGGCAGTATTCCCGGGGGACTCACCCAGATGGTAATTCTCGCGGAGGAGACAGAAGGGATCAATCTGACGATTGTTACCGTTACGCAAGTGATCCGGCTCATGATGATCGTCATCAGTGTCCCTCTCTTAGTCTTCAGTCCTTTATTAGGCAATCATAAAGCGGTTGATTCCACGATTCAGCCGATCGTCACCGCCTCTGCCAGCTGGGGGCAGTTGATGCCGAATATTTTCGTATTCGCAGCTGTGTGTATCGTCTGTGCGCTAGTAGGAAATAAAATAAAATTCCCCACCGCCTATCTGTTGGGCCCTGCATTCGGAACAGCGATCGTTCAAGTACTAGGACTACACGGACCCGCCCTGCCATCTAGTCTCATTAATGTGGCACAGATCATGATCGGCATTAATGTGGGGCTCATGCTGAAGCCTAGCCAACTCACGAACAAACTACAAACTATTTCACTTGCAATTGGAAGCTCTCTCTTACTTCTTATCGGCGCTTATGGACTTAGCATGATCTTCATTAAGCTTCAATCTGTTTCAAAGTCTACAGCCTTACTTAGTCTCGCTCCAGGCGGCATGGATCAGATGGGCATTATCGCCCACGAAATTAACGCCAATTTATCCATTGTAGCTGGCTACCAGCTATTTCGTACATTTTTCATTTTCTTTGCGGTTCCACCGATGTTACGTTTGCTATTTAAATATACGGGAGCAAGAAAAACAGTTCCAAAGCGTCAGTCCTGACACAGATATTTACAGCCGTATGCTGCAAAAAAAGCCGCAAAATTTGCGGCTTTTACTTATTCCCTCGATAAGCTTTCTCATGATAATCCATAATATAAGTGAATAACTTTCTACCGTCATTCTCTTGCGTATCGTCAAAGCTCAGAAACATGGCTTGGTACGTTTCGGGAACCCATATGTAGGTGTGCACATAAGCCGTCAAATGAAATCCTGCTTTTTCCCAGAAATGAATGCGATCTGCATTTTCCTTCGTCTGTTCAGCTTCTACTTCGATCACGATGCCACGGCAGCCCGCCGTATGCTCTGCCCAATCGCTTATATCTCGCAAGCAAGCTTGCCCAAGCCCTCTCCCGCGCTGAGCCTTACGTACAGCAATATAGTCAATGAGCAGAACCTTGGCGTTTGGGTAATCGCCGTAAGTGCCATGGCTGTCACTTCAGCCCCTTCATGCCACGTATGCAGCATACAAATGCCTCGTTCGAACATTCGGCGAATCAGAGCCCGATTCTTCCTGCCATGTTCGGGAAAAGCTTCCTGATACACGGGTTCCGCTTGAAGCCACACCGCTTCATCCCATTGGTCGGTAATCCGGTAGTCCAAAACGAGCACCTCCATCTTACTGGTATTGAGACTGATTACTTGTCATGTTTGAGTGGGATTACAATGGAGAAGGTAACTCCTTCTTCATGACTCGAAAAATCAATCGTACCCTTATATCGTTCAATTAATTGTTTGATGATATGAAGACCTAGGCCTTTATTTTTTTTGGCATTTTTCGTAGAGAAACCCGATTCAAATATGCGAGAATAAATATTCGGACTAACCGGATAACAAGAATTTTGTACCTTAATGACAAACTGATTGGCTTGCACGGTTCCTTCGACCAACACTTTTCGTTCCGTAGCTGGCAATTCGATCGTAGCATCAAACGCATTATCAATCAAATTACTTAGAATGCGCACCAAGTCCGTCGTTTTAATCGCGGTGAGGCGCAAATTCTCCATATTGGAAAACTCAACTTGCATATCGATGTTATGAACTTCAGACTGAGCTAGTTTGGCCTGTATAATTCCGCTTAATGCAGGATCGTTGATTTCGACCGCTTTAATTTTGTATTCCATCGTTTTGGCTTCCTGAATTAAAGGGGTTATATAATCCTGCAAGCTCTCGTATTTCTTCAACTTGATCATCCAAGATATGGTCGTTATATGATTAATAATATCGTGTTTTTGTTCCTTAATGGATTGAACAATGGAATTAATGTTATCGAGATACACATCCTGAACCGTTTTAACGGCGCCTTCGTTCTTCTTACGAGTCACTGTAAATAAGATCATGATGACGACACACACCAGTAATGTCACAATACACATAAAGAAAAATACACCCTTAAACTGTTCAGTCAACGTATGTTGAACTTGACTATAGTCGGTGGCAACCATCACAATTTTAGGCAAATTCTCCCGCTTATACTTTAAATTCGTGGTATCGATAGGCGTAACACTTTTTAAAATCGATTTCCCATTGAATGTCGTATAGTAGAAAACGGTTGTGTTTGTATTAATCGCTTCTTTTATTTTATCCCCTTCGGTTTCATCACGAAATTGATAGGAACCGTTTACAACTAACCGCTCGGAATACCAACTACCTCGATCATTGGGTGTAGGTCCCGTTTCGAACAATTTCTCCGGGTTTAAGACGCCAATCTCAAGTAAATTTTCTTTATTACTCTGGAGCAGTTCATGGATACTCACATCCACGCCTACTTTTGACCGATACAGTTCAAGACTATTCTTCACATTCACATAGGGGTTAATAAGGTAATTCGTCGTTCCATCATAATATTCGCCCCACTTCCGTATGTTGGTGACATCGGTTGAGGCGGTGTCGATAGGGCCGCTCCAATAGTGATCCAGCGTAAGTCCGGTCCCAACGTCAACCACCTTGCGGTCCGTTAACTGAATTTGTGCATCGTACACAATTCCCCACGTCTTCGAACTTGCATTAATTTCCTTGGGATCGGATGATCTGACCCCAACAAGGTCATCATCGCGCCTCTCAAATAAAGTAATGCCGTCTAGATTAAGCTGCTTTGCTAATTCGACTAGCTGCTCATTGGTGACTTGATGAAAGTCAGGGTTTAAAGACTTCTGAATCGTAACCGCGGCAGTTCGTAGATCTCGCGCAAGCATTTCATCAAAGGAGGCTTCACCTTCACTTTGTTTAACAATATCCGTTGAGATGGTAGAGGTAAAAATGTTGATTTTCTCTTTCTGATGATTCACGAGTAGTGTTTTGGAATGTTGGAAATACGTTATATTCATACTAATAATTGCGATTAAAAAGATTAAAATGGTTTTAAGTGGGAATCTATCCAATGATGCAAACATGCTTACTTGCTCCCTCAACAGTCATTTAGTTACCTTATTATAAATCAGATTTGTCGAATTTTGCATGCTATTTTTTCTTTGGAAATAGCTCCCACAAATTGCCCCATCTTTTCAAAGGAAATGACCCAAACGTATGCACGCGGGTCACCTTCTGATTTTCCTATTTACCTGTCTAACTGTGTAGGTTTAAACGCTCATAAGATAATTTAATAAGGCCTTCATAATGCCGATAGATTCTTGCTGTTGCTGCAGTAAAGCTGATCTATCGTGTTTATCATGAGCAAGATCACCTTCAATTAATACGAGCAGCCATAGCGTGTATAAAGCACTAAATGTATGATAATCACGGATAAAGCTTAGCTTTGTAGGAAATTCCAGTTTTTGACGAGCGGTCAAATACCTTGTAAGTACATCGATACGGGAAGTCTGATCGAGAACAGGTCTCCGATATTGCGGACTTGTAATATCCATCAGGGAGTATAGATCCCAGAACACACTATTCTTATGTATATATTCCCAATCAAAAATGATAAGCTCATGATCTATTTCCGCTATATTTAAAGGATATAAATCGCCATGCGAAATAACCGTTTCGCTTTCAAAAGGAAGCAGGGTCAGCATATCACCATAAATGTAGGCAAGTTCGTCTGAAGTGAATCCATGCTTCTCTAAGATAGGTTTCATAACTGCTGATTTCTCTTCAAAAAAAAGCTGCAACTCATTCACCAGAGGTGAATGCCCCATGAATGCATCCGGAACAAGCTCCTTCGGCAACCTGTGCCAATAGGGGATCAATTCAGCTGTTTTCAGCAGTACGTCAACACCGAACGGATGTTCCACTTCACCGAGATCTTCTAAAACCATCCAGTAATGTTCAGGGTCATTGGATTTCGAGTAGTAGCTGATCTGAGGAACGCGCACTTCGGGAATGCGGGAGCTGATATGTTCTTGAACCCACACTTCTTTCCCAATACTAGAATAATTCGTTAACGGTTTATAAATATAACTGGTTATAGGAGCCTTCAACTCCAAACGAACCCGTTCGATACGATTCCCATTACGGCCGACATAAATTATTTCTTTACTATGAGGAATTCCGTTCGTTACCTCGCCCGAATCGGAGAAGATTATGTCCTTCTGATTGTCCATGATGCACACCACCTTTAGTGACTAGATGTAAATTATACCATAATCATTATAGAGATACGCGCAGATATGATCTCCTACCATAAATATGATATATTGGGCATAGTGATTCAGAAATTGTTCCCAATGGAGGCCTTCCCTCATGCTGCATGTACTCGTAGATGAAAAAGATGAGACCGCGTGGTATCCAAACTATTTAAGTGGTTTAAAAAAAGGGCTAGAATCGGCAGGAATACCCTATCTCTTCTCACCTGATCTGCCCACTGATTTACAACAGCCTGTATTAATTACACGATATACCCTTTTTGATCAAATCAAGGAGGCAGATCCCGCTCCTGAAAACCTCTATATTCAAGAGCACGATGTGTGGAATCCCTTCACCAACGTATTAGATCTAGAATCGTTATGGATCTTCAAGCATCCTTCTTTAAAAGCTATTTTCTACACCAATCCCAGTATGGTTCCATGGGGCCAAAGATGCTTACCCGCAGGTTCAGATGTCGACGTAGTCGCTGCTGGCTTTCCCTATGATCATGACTATGTGAATGCTACACTTGGAAGTATCGATGTTTCAACGCAAAGAGAGAAATTAATTGTATTCCCAGGTCGAATGAATGAATTTTATCAACCTTATCTCTCCGTCCGATTGGCATTTGAATTTATGGATTTGGGCTATCGCGTTGTGATAGCTTCACCCGTGAGTCCTTTATCGCATTATCCAGTCGCCATGTGGCGCGAATTAGGGATTGAAGTCGGGAGACTTCCGCATGCTGAGTATTATCAATTACTCTCTAAAGCTACGGCAGCGGTTTCCGTCACCATTGGCGGCAGCCTTACTTTAGCTTTATACGAAGCGCAATTGCTTGGAGCTACCCCAATCGCGCCCAAGGGTCGTCATCATTTGCCGCCATTTACCGAGATGTACAGCCCTAGATATGACCTGCTCAACCCTAGAGAAGCCATTGATATGGTGGAAAATAATGTGAGCGTTCAAATCGATGAACGTTGGTTCTCAATTGATACTTATGTTCACACCTTGTGGGATGTGATTCAGAAGCGGTCACTATAATTGAATAGTAAAGCTTCTAACAAATAAACCTTCCGCACCAATGAAGAATTGGCAGGGAAGGTTTTTTGCGACTTTATAAATGAAGGTATAGCGCTAGAAAACGCTTAGATTGACTCGGTTCTAACCCAAACGGTCATTTCACCTCGTCCACGGTTTGCCCATGAAAAGTATGGAATGAATGTCACATTTACGGCCTCTGTGGTCGTCAACTCATTCGCTTTATAAAGCTGAGCTCCCCAACTTTCCGTTTGTACGCGATGTGCAGAAGCGGTAATTGTCAGCACACCTCCCAGTAAATTCTCATCAAAAGAATCGCATTGACTTGTGAGTTGTTTAAGGACAATGTGATGCAAATTCGCTCCGTTATCTGCTTCTTCTAAGCAATAAACGATCGGTCCTCGCTGCAAGGCGACTTTCCCTATCGTTTCGCGAACTAACGGGTGGCCTTTCATCCAGCTTACGGTCATTGGAAAATGAAGTTCTATCGTATCCCCAGGTTGCCAAGTCCTTGGGATGTACACATAGCCGTCAATGACATCATCTTCCCAAGCTATGCGCGTGCCATTCACATGAATCTCTGCACCTCCGCTCCACCCGGGGATGCGCAGTGCTAATGTAAATTCCGTCTCTTTATCAAGCGAAACTTCAAAACTAACCTTCCCATCCCAAGGGAAATTCGAGCACTGTTTGAGAATGATCTCACTGCCATCTATATCAAATTTCATCAAGCTGCCTATGTACAAGTGCGTATAGATGGTTCTGTCTTTGAGCGAATAGATATAACGCCCCAATGAAGCAAGAAATCTAGCAATATTAGGCGGACAGCAAGCACAACCAAACCAGCCTTGCCGCTCTGGCTTCACATGACTAAAGCCTTTATTTTTATCCGATGCTTCGGGCCAAACTTCAAGCGGATTTACATAAAAGAAATGCCTGCCATCCTTCGAAATACTACTGATTACTGTGTTATAGAGAGCTTGTTCCATTACATCTGCATACTCGCTTTTTGCTTCGATCTGCAGCATGCGTTGTGCGAAGAATATTAATCCAATGGAAGCGCAAGTTTCCGCATATGCCGTATCACTTGGTAAGTCATAATCAAGTGAGAATGATTCTCCATGTGCCATGGACCCAATGGCTCCAGTTATGTACATACGCTTGGACACGATATTATTCCATAAGACTCTACAAGCATTGAGTAACGCTTTATCGCCAGTTTCGGCGGCCACATCAGCCATGCCAGAACACATATAGACAATTCGCACAGCATGACCCTCGGCCGATTCCTGGCTGCGAACTGGTAAATGCGATTGACTATAAGAGCGATCAAACACCATATCGAGCATGGGAAAATGTTTGGTCTGACCGCGGCGTATGTATTCTAATTCATAGAAATTAGGCTCTTTACCACGTTCATCGAGAAAAAATTGACTCAAGATCAAGTACTTTCCATCACCGGTCACATGATATAATTTCACCAGTGCGAGTTCAATCTCTTGATGACCATCATAACCCTGTATTTTCCCTGCTTCAGGACCAAAAACAGTATCAATACAGTCGGCCAAACGACAAGCTACATCCAAAATTTTTCTTTTACCCGTTGCATGATAATAAGCAACTGCGGCTTCAATCATATGCCCCGCACAATATAGCTCATGACATTCTGCTAGGTTAGACCACTTGCCCGCTGGTTCTTTGAGTGTAAAATAAGTGTTTAAATAACCGTCAATTTGCTGCGCGTTAGCAATAATGTCAATGATCTCATCCGCCACGCGTTCCAATTCAGGATCCTGTCCCGTTTCTAAGAGATAGCTTACCGCTTCAAGCCATTTCGCGACGTCGCTATCCTGAAATACCATGCCATAAAACTCACCTTGCTCAAGCCCTGCTGCAATCTTAAAATTACGAATGGCATGACTGGGCGCAGCACCATCAATGCGATCATTTAATGCTTCCCATTGATAAGGAACAACAACGTTTCGAACTAACTGAATATATCCAGACCAAAAATCGTCATCTATATCAATTTGTTTCAGTGGCAGCGGTCTAGAGATTTCCATATTCCCCATGTTTGGTAGCCCCTTTATCGATTGAATCATACTTATTTGGTAGCGCTTTAATGTCAATATTACGTGGAGATTGCTCCTAAGAATACAGCGTTTTACAACCAAAAATTTAAAAATTACAACCTACCATAGGTGGCTAAAATGGAAACTGTCTTTCATCTTCCTGGAAAGTCTCCTACTCTATCAGGCAAAAAACACCACGATCCTGGAGGAACGTGGTGCTAATCAGGGGGGATAACCTATTTACGAGAATCATGCTGCAATGACTTACACTATCTATTCCATACGGTTCACTGCATAGAAACTCGTGTATACGTCATTTCATTGTCGACGATCCACACACAAAAAAAAGAATCCCCTCGGATTCTCTAATTACTACTATTTGTCCCACTATCACTGCTGCCCCCACCGCCACTATCAAACCCACCACTACTACCGCTATCGAAACTTCCGCCACTGCTCGTATCCGATGTTCCACTGCTGCCAGTGTCAGAACTCCATGAATTACCAGCCTCATAACTTGTTGCCGTGGGAGCTGTTACTTGATTATTCGAAATTAAATCATTCACGACTGAATTGTTCATTTGTTGATTGTGCAGTTCCATATGCGTTTGTACGTGCCGATGTGCATCATTATTCATATTGGGATGGGATGTTGAATCCATATTGTGATTATTTCCGCTGGATCCCGTTGCTTTGCTAATTAGACTGACAATGATGCCTACTAGGATAATCAAAAAGAAAAGTCCGAAAAAGGTCATGTAGTACCATCCTCATCTCCGCGAATTATTTTACATTTATTGTATTCGCTGTCAATGAGTTAAGTCCTTGTTACCTGTAAAATTTCAACTATAAGCTAGTTGGTAACCCTTCGTTATACATGGTTATACAATCCGTAGCGTGCTGCAAGACACTCATTGTATCCGGATTTGGACGGGAGTAGATGAGAGGATAATCAATTTCGTCGTAAGCGGCTCTTACCGAGAAGGCCAACTTCTCTTCTTCCAGCGCAAACTCCGCTTGAATACCTGGCTTATTGCCACGTGCGTCAAGGCGAATCCATTTGCCTACCGATTGAAGATAGACGGCATTCAAAGCATGCAGACAGTACCCCGATTCAGGCATATCGCCCAAGGTCAGTCGCTGATAGCAGAAGCCTGTAGGCAGACCTTTACTTCTCAAAATAGCACACAGCAAATTAGATTTCGCATAACAGATGCCTTCTTTAAAATGGAGTACTTCCGATGCACGGCATGTGACTCGTGAGCTTTGAATATCCCACGAATGTGAGATCTCATCTCGAACAAATTCAAAGGATTTACGTACAAAGTCAATTTCGTCTAAAGCTTTGGCGAACAGTTCTTCCGCTTTGCCTCGAATTGCATCGGAGCGATAATCCACTTCTTTGGATTCACATAAATAATCTTCTACTTGGTTAGATTCACAGGTTAAAATCATTCTATCCCCCCACAACAACATCTAAAGTTGGTGTAAAATCAGATAGAATGATTATGCGATATTTTGTATAAATATTCAATATATTTGTGCAGATATCCTCACACTATTTTACACATTAATGCGTGAAAAAGACGATCTGAATAAAAAACAACACCGCAAACAAATAGAAAATCGGATGAACATCCCTCCGCTTCCCGCGAACGAACTTGAGAATCGGATAGACGATGAATCCAATCCCAATACCAGTCGCAATGCTATACGTTAGCGGCATGAGAACAACAATTAAGAAAGCTGGGAAGGCTTCCTCCAGGTCTTGCCACTCGATTTTGCGCAGCACATTCATCATGAGAAAACCGACAATAATTAGCGTAGGCGCGGTTATTGCTGGAATACTTGCCAGCACCGCGATAATGGGTGAAAACAACAAGGTTAACGCAAGCAATATGCATACCACGACAGCCGTTAAGCCCGTTCTCCCCCCAACCGCAACGCCAGAGCTGGATTCAATATAAGCCGACGTCGGACTCGTGCCAAGAAGAGCGCCAGTCGTCGTGCCGACGGCATCAGCCAGCAGTGCGCCTCGTGAGCGTGGGAATTTGTTATCTTGGAGAAGACCCGCCTGTTCGGCTACACCTAACATCGTACCCGTTGTGTCGAACAACGTGATTAACAAAAACGTAAATATGACGGCATATAAGCCTCCCGAGAAAACTCCCTTAATATCTAGCTGAAAAGCTGTCGCTACTAGTCCAGAAGGTACAGCAACAAAGCTGTTCGGTAGCGTCAGCAATCCGACCAACCATGCAAGAATTGCAGTGATCAGCATGCCGAAGAACAAGTAGCCGCGCACTTGATATGCAAGTAATACTAAGGAAATAATCAAGCCAAGTAATGTCAATGCGGTCATAGGCTCTCTTAAGTTGCCTAATGTGAGTAAAGTTGCGGGCGAGGCGACAATGATTTTTGCATTTTGCAAACCAATGAATGTGATAAATAGCCCGATACCAGCGGTGATCGCATGTTTCAAGCTTGTAGGGATTGCATCGAGCAAAACATATCGAATGCTTGTTAGTGACAGTACGACGAACAGTAGGCCTGCTACGAATACAGCGCCAAGAGCAACCTGCCATGCTACGCCGTTACCTCCTACCACAGTAAATGCAAAATAAGCATTTAACCCCATACCTGGCGCGATCACAATCGGGTAGTTCGCAAAAATCCCCATGATGAGTGTAGCAATAATGCTGGCTAGTACGGTCGCCATGAAAACGCCGTGGAAATCCATGCCGGTTGTACTTAATACACCTGGATTCACAATTACAATGTAGACCATCGTCAAGAACGTTGTCACCCCGGCCATTACTTCGGTTGAAAAGGTCGTGCCTCGCTCTTTCATTTTAAATAGTCGATCCATTGGATGTATCCTCCTGGGCTTGTAATAGATTGTCTTGGTTGTCACTCGGATTGCCTTTTTTGCGTTTATTAACAAGCATAAGTAACAGTAGCAACAACAAAGGTAAGAGAAAACCAAAGCTGATGTCAAACCATATATAACTAGAAATAATGTCATTATATACCGTAATGTTTGGTGTAACGGCGATTGTCCCAATTAGTGTAAGCATCGCAATTGGAATCGTCAGCATGCGACTTTCCTTCAATTGAAGCAGTTGCGCTATGCCCGATGTAAAAGAGTAAAATAAGATGGTTGTTTTATAAAAAACGCTTATAAACCAGAGGAATGCAATGATAGCCTCAACACGTTCAATAAATTTTCCTATGGTTATTTTCTGCCCTAATACGAATGTAGGATAATATTTCGTTTGCATGAGATTAGGCCCTAGTACGAGTACGCAAAGCAATACGATGATAAACAACAGCGATCCACCGACAACAAAACCCGTTATAATCGGTTTCGTTAGTGATGTAGTACCTTCAACATGAGAGACGAGCATCAGCATGATATACATTTCGGTAAAGCCGATGGCAAATGCCGATAAAGTTCCTTTCAAAATGGGGGAGATTCCCATAGCCGCAATCGGGCGCAAATTCGCCATATCTACTTGGGGCAATAAAAATACGGTTAAAAAAATAAATAACATCATAAAAACCGGGAATAACAGCTCGCTCATGCGTGAGAAAGCTTCAATGCCATAATGATACGCAAAGATCATCACAATGCTAAAAACAACGATGATCGCATTGACAGGCGTTTCCGGCATAAGTTGCGCTGTCATAAACTGGCTCATTTCACTCAATAGACCTATGATGCACATATAGAATTCAAATAAAAACAGGAGTGCAAACATGCTTCCTATCCAAATACCTAGCTTTTCACGAATAACAATAAATAAACTCCTTCTCTGTAGTCGTTTAGCTAAGACTGCATATGTCCATGCTGCTGCAATACCAAGTAATATAGCTAACAGCATGGACAGCCATGAGTCCTGTTTGGCGTTTTTGGCAATGCTTGTCGGTAAAATGAGTATAGAATCGCCGATGACCCCAAGAATGATTAAGATCGTAAACTGACGCACGGATATTTTAGCATTGTCGTAAGTAGACATGAGCTTCCTTACCTCCAGTTTCGTTCTTAGGCTTCAATCCATCCATATATTAACTTGATGAGCGCAAATGGGTTAGGAAGTATCACTTTAAGAGTTAACATACAGTAGAGTGTCGTCGCTATCAGGAGGAATAGAATGAATACGACGAGTTCTCTTGTATGCTTTCGGCGGATCAATCCCGGCGCTTCAAACCAAAAGGTACCTGCAGCAATGGCCAGCACGGCAAGAAAAGAAGGCAATTCCAATCACTTCCTTAATCCCTTTTTACTTTACGGTTGAATTCCCTGTTGTTCCTGTTTGTCTAATGAACAGATGGATATCGTAAATAACCTTCGTTTGAAGGAACATATCATCGTTCCAGTTCTCCTTGACACTGTTCCAATAAGCAGGATGATCCTTCCCTAGCTGACTTCCAAAACCAACGATATCTGACTTGAATTTCTTGGCACGTGCAATCGTGGCTTCTGTATGAGATTGCATGATTTCTCTCGCGCCTTCCTCCAAGCGTGTGATTGTCTTGGGATCTGTTAAATCAACGTCTTTACAGGGATTATCCACAATATTCGACTCTGTCCTAATGGAAACTGTGACTTCAGGTATCCCATTGATTACTTTCGTTTTCAATTTCGTGTCAGATGAGGTGACTTCAATGCCAATATATTCCTGCTTCGCGCAGGCAAGTTCAATGGATGTACTATCTAAATGATCCGTAATATCTGTATACCCTTTACTTTCGTCCTCATTCAACCATCCAATCAGCTTGTCCTCCTTAAAAGCAGCAATGCCGTTATAGCGGTAGCGGCTTGGAGGCTGAAAATACTCTACATTTTCTTTCCTTCTGCCGACTTCGATGTCTCCAATCATTTGAATCCCGGTGAGGGCTAGCTCAAACCCATCCCCAGATAATTTATTCAGAACTTCATCCATCGTAATGGCTACGGTAGGAGCCCATGACTTTTGTGACGTTTGCAGCGACTGCTGCATACTGTAGCTAGGTAACTTTTCCATCGGCGTATACAGTTTCAGGATATTCTCCGCTTTCGTTCCCCTAGCGACAACGATATTGAAATCCATTCGCATTTCATTGTCACGAAATGAACTATCCACAAAATCTTTGATCCCCCTTCTAGCCAATGATTCGCCTATGACAAAAAGCTGCAGATGTCCCATATATACCTTGCGTGGCGCCTCCGCGGTCAAATACCTTGCCGCCTCAAACATGGTTTTGCCTCTTCCTTGATAAAGAGTACTTGGTGGACGTTCTCCTCCACGCTTCTGGGCAGAGATCTCACCAGGATTGACGACTTGGAAGGAAACCAAATACTCGCCATCCTCCCAATCAACGCTGACCCCGAGAACGATAAGAAGCTCATTTAGTTCCCGCCGGCTCCAACAGCCAGTTAACATAAGTAAGACAAGCACAATGATCGTGATTTTATATCTCAAGCTGACAGTGCCTCCCTACTTACGCTTTCGTATCCGCTCACTTCCTCCTCCTACGGATGTTCCTGGATGTTTGAACGATAGCCATCTCGGCATACGTACAACAGTATCCTGTACATCTGTAGCGTGATACGGGGAGAATGGCGACATAAAGGGCTCTCCAAAAGAGCGCAAAGCGCATAAATGCAATAAAAGGACGAACAACCCCATAACGATACCAAATAAACCAAAACTAGCGGCTACACCCATAAACGCAAACCTTAGAATACGGATCGGTATGGACATGCTGTAGGCCGGTAAAGTAAAAGTAGATATCGCCGTAACAGAAACGACGATAACCATGGCAGCAGATACGATGCCTGCTTCAACAGCAGCTTGTCCGATAACGAGCGTACCAACGACGGAAACCGCTTGTCCAATTGCCCGGGGCATACGAAGACCTGCCTCTCGAAGAATCTCGAAGGTAAGCTCCATCACAAGGGCTTCAACAAATGCAGGCAATGGTACACCCTCTCGCTGGGCAGCCAATCCGATCAGCAGCGAAGCGGGTAGCATATCGCGGTGGAACGTTGTAATTGCAATATAAATCGAGGGCAGTAATAATGAGATAAACACGCTGCCATAGCGAAGTATCCGCAATAAACTTGCATACAATGAACGCTGATAATAGTCCTCTGGAGACTGAAAAAAAGTAACCAACTGTGTGGGAACTAGTAAGGTATTGGGCGTTCCATCGACCAAGATGGCCACTTTCCCCTCTAATAACTGTGCTGCAACATTATCAGGTAGCTCCGAATTGTAAATAGTTGGAAAAAGCGAAAAGTGATTTTCCTCAATCAATTCCTCGATATATCCACTGTCCAAAATACTGTCGATATCAATCGCCTTTAGTTTCGCGCGAACGAGTGTAAGAACAGACGGCTTCGCAACGCCATTGATATGCATGATGGTCACGTCCGTTTTGGTAAGGCGTCCAATCGATATCGTTTCCAACCAAAGGTTGGGATCTTTTATTTTACGCCTAATCAACGATGTATTGGTTCGAAGCGTCTCCGTGAAGCTTTCTCTTGGTCCACGTACAGATGTCTGATTCGTCGATTCGGTAACATCGCGTCCCTTCCAATCACGAATATCAGCGCGGTAGGCGTGATGGATGCCTTTAAACAAAATGATCGCTTCGCCTGATAGCAAATTTTTGTACAGTTCATTCAATTCTGCAACAATCCGGATGGAGCCCATCCCATTAAGAAGCTCTCTTGCGAGTGTTTCCGTACTCATCATGTCTTTCTGCTTATCGGTGGGTACTTGACGTATCAGGTGATTTAACACATCAAAAATATAACAGTTAATCGCAGTTGTATCTGAAAGGCCATCGATATACACAACAGCTGCGGAGATTTCCAACGAACCATCATCATGTATTTCTCGTATAACCAAGTCGTCGCTTTCGCCAAAATCCTTCATCATACGTTCAAGGTTGTATTCAATAGTAGGATCAATTGGAATCGTTTCGTCAGCAGGCAATATGTGGGTCCCTCCTTGTTGTCATCCCCTTTCCATTATGACCATTTGCAAATGGAGATAAACGGGAAATGCCGATTACAATGCCAACTTGTTGGGAATATCTAACGTGTACTCATCAGAAGAACCCTACCTATGAAGGAGATTGAATCATGTCAGATGACGATAAACAGAAAATCGTTGCAAGTGTACCCCAAACTGGATTTATCGGTCACCCCAAAGGCCTATTTACGCTATTTTTCACTGAGTTTTGGGAACGGTTTTCCTACTATGGCATGCGTGCTATCCTGGTTTACTATATGTACTATGAAACATCTCAAGGCGGCTTAGGTATTGATCAAAAAACTGCGCTAGCCATCATGTCGCTCTATGGATCGCTCGTCTATATGTCGGGCATTATCGGTGGTTGGTTATCTGACCGCGTTTTCGGGAATTCGAAGGCCGTATTTTATGGCGGCATTTTGATCATGTTAGGGCATCTCGTTCTTGCCATTCCAGGCAACGCAGCGCTTTTTTTCACGTCGATGTTCCTCATTATTATAGGAACCGGACTGTTGAAACCGAATGTCTCCAGCATGGTTGGTGAAATTTATCGCGTAGATGATCATCGACGGGACTCTGCTTTTAGTATTTTTTATACGGGAATTAATCTAGGCGGGTTTCTAGCACCATTAACAGTAGGCACTATTGGTATGAACAATAATTTCCATCTTGGATTTGCTTTAGCCGCAATAGGTATGTTTATTGGGCTGCTTGTTTATATATTTTCTAGAAAAAAGAACCTTGGACTTGCCGGAACGTTTGTTGTAAATCCACTTCCAGCTTCTGAAAAGAAGAAATTAGTCACACGGTTCAGTGTTGCCCTTCTTATTCTACTGATCATCTTGGCTGTCACAATTCCGACAGGGATACTTACATTTACTGTGTTTTCAGGGATTATCGGCATTCTAGGTATCCTCATTCCGACACTGTACTTCATTGTCATGTATCGAAGTCCGAAGACATCGGCTGTGGAACGATCTAGAATTCTAGCCTATATCCCGCTCTTCATTGCCTCGGTCATGTTCTGGGCCATCGAAGAGCAAGGCTCGACCATACTCGCGAGCTTTGCTGATCGGAGAACACAGCTGGATTACGCAGGCATTCACATATCCCCTGCATGGTTCCAGTCCTTAAATCCTTTGTTCATTATCGTATTCGCGCCAATTTTCGGCTGGCTTTGGCTCAAACTGGGTGATCGTCAGCCTTCGATTCCAACTAAGTTTTCGCTAGGGCTGCTCTTTGCTGGACTTTCCTTTCTCCTGATTCTTCTGCCCGCACTTATTGGCGGTAGTGGCTCACTTGTCAATCCACTCTGGCTTGTGCTGAGTTATTTCATAGTAGTGATTGGCGAGCTATGCTTATCACCTGTTGGGCTCTCGGCTACAACGAAACTAGCCCCTGCAGCGTTCTTAGCACAGACAATGAGCTTATGGTTTCTGTCTAACGCGGGGGCTCAAGCGATTAATGCGCAAATCGTGAAATTGTACAGCGAAGAGTCCGAAATGATGTACTTCGGCGTCATCGGGGTGATAGCTTTAGTGTTGAGTGGCATTCTTTTTCTGCTGACGCCAAAAATATTGGGCTATATGAAGGGTGTGCGCTGAGTCTAAATAAAGAAAAACATGTGAGGCTGTTTTCCAAGGTTTAGGACCTAGGGGACAGCCTTTTTTTTGGGGGGAAGAAGTTTTGTATCCTAGGTCTTCGGGGGAACACGGCAAGGATAGGTGTAAGTCGATGAAATCGACTTGCAAAGGAGAAGCGGGTTCGAGAGCGTGATGTAAGTCGATGAAATCGACTTGCACGGGAGAAGCGGGTTCGAGAGCGGGGTGTAAGTCGATGAAATCGACTTGCACGGGAGAATCGAGACCGGAGGCGCGGCGTAAGTCGATGAAATCGACTTGCACAGGGGAATCGGACTCGAGGGCGGGGTGTAAGTCAATGAAATCGACTTGCACGGGAGAATCGAGACCGGAGGCGGCGCGTAAGTCGATGAAATCGACTTGCACGGAAGAATCGAGACCGGAGGCGCGGCGTAAGTCGATGAAATCGATTTGCACGGAAGAATCGAGACCGGAGGCGCAGCGTATGTCGATGAAATCGACTTGCACGGAAGAAATCGGGCTCGATTACTAAACTTAAGTAATTTAACTCTTCTATTCCTATAGATGCAAGCCATTCATCTATGATTAAATCGGAAAAACCGCTTATCTCTTAAGTAATCAGGCCATTCCGCTGTGAGTTAATCGGTAAATCCGTTTATCTCTTAAGTACTCATGCCTTTTTGCTGCGAGTTAATCGAAAAAACCGATTATCTTCTCAGTAATCAGGCCATTAGGCTGCTAGTTAATCGGAAAAACCGATTATCTCCTTAGTAATCAGCCCTTTCACCTGCTAGTTAATCGGAAAATCCGTTTATCTCTTAAGTAATCAAGCCTTTCAGCTGTGAGTTAATCGGAAAATCCGTTTATCTCTTAAGTAATCTAGCCATTCTGCTATGAGTTAATCGGAAAATCCGTTTATCTCTTAAGTAATCTAGCCTTTCAGCTGTGAGTTAATCGGAAAATCCGTTTAGCTCTTAAGTAATCTAGCCATTCTGCTGCGAGTTAATCGGAAATTCCGTTTAGCTCCTAAGTAATCGACTTAGCCGGAAAATCCGCTTAATTTCTGCGGAATCATTCCTTTCAGTTGGGCTTCATGTTTTGTCCTTCATGTTTCATGTTTCATGTTTCATGTTTCATGTTTTCAGTTTCATGTTTCGTACTTTATGATTAATACTTTTCTCTTCATCTTTTGTACGCAAAGCATAGGCTCATGATTCGCATTTCTTACCTTGCTTTGAATATACTGGAGTAATACTCGTACACAAGCTGATCGCAATTGAACGATCCGAAGGAGAGGTCAACACTGATGCGCAAAACTTTAAAATCTGATGGGGATCTATTCACCGCCGCGTTATCTCAAACCACGGTTTCCGTGTGGCAACCTGATGAGAATGGGATGTACACGGAAGTCGATCGCGGCATCATCGAAGAGTACACACAAAGCTCTGTTCGACTAAGTACAATAACGGATGAAATTGCTTTTTATTTTCGCGACGATGGGACGTTGTTTCGTGCTGAGGTGTAGGTAGTTGAGGATGAGTCAGAATGGATTAGTTGAACCAATCATCTTAGGAATAATCCCTATTCTATCTTAATAAGTCTTGATAATTAGGCGGAAATTTCTTTTTCTCAGGACCTTTTACATGTTCGAATTTAATAAGTTTCACCTTAGGACCTGGGCTAATCTCAAACGTAAACAGATCCTCACCAACTGGAATATGTGGCCCTAATGTAGGCGTAGCATGCAGCGTAATCCGAAATTCATACCCTCGAAATCCATTGACTCTTTCCACCTTTGTAACATCCACATAATAGGGGTATAATCCCGGCGATTCCTTCAACGTGGAGACATATACCTCAGCCAATTTCTGCTCCATCAACGGTAGTAGGAATAAGACAAGCATATCTTGATTTTGTAATTCTCGTGAGTCTGCAACCTGCGTTTGAGGTGAATAACTCTCAGCATTAACTCTTGGTGTATGCCATACAAAGAGTAAGGTGACACTTACTACTGCAGCAATAATTTTTAGACTTCTCAATGTAAAATCGCCCCTTTTAGACAACGCGTTATCGTTACGTTTTCCAAATGGGGCATTATTCATGAATTGATCGCAAGTAACACTTCATGTCGAGAGATAACAAGATCAATCAAACATCTATAAATTTCTGTTGTATATTCAGGATTAATCCCATTCTTCTCTGAAAGCTGGACAATCTTCTGAAACTGTTGCTTCTCTCGATTCGGGTCCTGTGCAACCAGTTGATTCGACGCTTTATACAAGCCAACTTCTTCAGTTAGTCTAAACCTCTCCGCTAATAAAGCGATGATTTGCTGATCCACTTCATCTATTCCAATTCTAAGTTCATCTAGTTTGGTTATCATATGTGCCTCCAAGAATATTTGAAATGAGTTATAATTCCACTAATTGTCCAAACTCAGCTAACATCACTTTCCCAGAAAACATCGTCTCAGCTTCTTGCTTTAACAATTGAATGTCTCCGAAATGTGGTAAATGGGAAAGCATTAATGACTTCACCTCAGCCTTAGCAGCAAGCCTGCCAGCTTCAATGGATGTCATATGTCCATACTGACTCGCATTGAATTCCGCATAAAAGGAAGCTTCGGTAATCAGTAAATCGGCACCTTGAATATGTGGGATTAATGACTCATCATAACGCGTATCTGCCGTGTAGACAAGCACTTTATTGTCGGCTTCAACCCTCACGCCTAAGCAATAGGCATCATGATTTGTTTGGAAAAAAGTAAGTTGAATGCCACCCTCGAGCGTGACGGTATCACTTTTGTTTATCCCCTTTGCAACCGTTCCCTGTATGGACGGAATTGTCCACTTCTTATTTTTTGTCTCAGACAGTAATAGTCTCAATGGCTTCTCTCTTCGTTTCAAATCCATATCAATCAAGCAAGCATATTGAAGGCAGCCCAAATCCGCCATATGATCGAAATGTTGGTGTGACAGAAAAACCGTCGTTAATTCACTTATCTCAAGATATTGTTGAACAGCAGCCAAAACACCGCTGCCACAATCGAGTAGTATGCGATGTTCACCAATTTCTAAAAGATAACCGGCCGTTGCCTCTCCTGCTTTCGGATATGCGCCCCATCTGCCCAGAACTGTTATTTTCATTTGATTACCTCCCCCATTTAGTCCAACAATCCGCCTCTTAAAATCAAATCAGACCACCGCATCAGCTGCACATTTGCAACCTCTGCGGCAGTCCATTCTCTAAATTTGGGCTATTAGCTATAACGAATCCGTTGTCCTGATCTCGATGATTCATAAACATCCATGACTAGGTTAAATGCTTTGAAACCCTCGGGACCATCCAACTCATATTTGCGGCCGTTCTGAATGTGGGTATAGAAATCAGCAATTTGCTTGCTGTGACTGATTCCCCAATACGACTTCACGCCTAAGTTATTAGCTTCTGGCGAGGTTAACAAGGTCTGCACACCATCGATCACTTGATACAAGGTATCACCAGCAAGCACAAGCTTTCCTTTTTCGAAAACGAGTTCGATCTCCGGTGGAGAATTCACCCCATAAGCATTCGTCGCATAAAAGACGGCTGTTGCTCCATTGTGATAAGTGAGATGAGCATGTACCGTATCCTCCACCTCAATGATTCCCTCGAGCGAATCGTTCGACATCGTCCCTTTAATCGAGGTGACTTCGCCACCTAGCCATTGAAGCAAATCCAAGGTATGGATGGACTGATTAATGAGAACACCGCCGCCTTCCGTGGCCCATTTCCCCTTCCACTCCGTTTGGTAATAGGAAGCGTCTCGGCACCACGTCACGATACCTTTCAAGCATAGCAAGTTTCCGAGCTCACCCGATTGAACGGCTTTTTTCATGATTTGAGAGGCTGGGTTATATCGATTTTGGAAAATGACACCAAGCTGCACCTGCGTATGTTCCTCTGCTGCTTTTAACATCGTCAGTGCCGCGTCCTTCGTCTCAGCCATAGGCTTCTCTGTCAGCACGTGCTTGCCAGCCTTCAGGGCATCAACCGCCATTGGGGCATGTTGGTAATGCGCGGTGCATATATGTACAACATCTATATCAGGATTGTTCAGCATTTCCCGATAATCCGTATAGTAGCGACATTGATACGTCTCCGCAGTCTTTGCTGCCAACTCGGCGTTCGTGTCAACAACTGCGATTAAGGTAACTGATGGAATTTCTGAAATGGCTTTCAAATGTACGCTGGAAATCGCTCCGCAACCAATGAGTGCAATACCAAGTTGTTTCATGGGAATCCCCTTTTCTTCTCACATGTGATTGAAGTGTATGAACATCTTTCGTTACTATACTAGGTTCGCTTATCTAGCCCCAAATCCTTTACCTGTTTGCATGCGGAAATTGACTACTTTTTGCTTTTTCATGACTATTTCATTTTTCGGCAGATCAACTCATCTTATCCGTTCGCATCTGTTTTCTTCGGCTTCAAAGCAACTTCCCATAACATTTTTTTGTTCGTATAGCGGTCCATTTCATATTCTTCTGCAAAGATGTATTGCCAATCCTTCTCTTCAAAAAATCGTTCAATTTCGCCGCGATCAAAAAATCTCCGATAGATGCCTTGATTTTCTAATAAATAGGCCTCATGACTAGGCGTACTCTCACCTTTATTGGCGATTTCGTTGATGGAATTCAACCTGCACAGCAGCACGCCGTCTTTGTTCAAAACGCGGTGAATATCTCGGATAACGTCATTCGTTGTACGCTCGTCAAAATAATGGAGACTCAGATCAGCAATCAGCACATCGACAGTATGATCGCCAAATGGAAGACCTTGCGTCATATCCAAGCAATGCACTTCGATTTCTGGCATAAACGTGTTCAATTTCTTAATCGCCTTTTCAGAAATGTCGCACGCAATCGGAGAAAATCCTCTCTCCACCAAATATTTCGTATTATTCCCGACGCCACAACCCAAATCTACAATAAGGCTCGTAACACCTTTTATAAAATAAGCATCCACATATTTATCGAGCCAGTTATCGTATCTAAGCGTAAGGTCCGTCCGTTGATAAGATTCATTCCAGTATTGTTCCAGAGATTTCATGCTGCACGTATGCTCCTTTATGGAAGTGTTAACTTCCCTTCATTTAGTTGTTGGATTATCCCCATATAAAGTTTCAGTCACCTTCGACAAAAGCTGCGCATTTGACAGCTACATTGTGACAACCTTTTTTACAAGATGCTTTTATAATAAAGATAGATTACTAGGTTCATCTCTTTATACATGTATGTACACATTCGGGAGGATGATTGACATGGACGAGCAGTTTATCAAAAGATTACACACACTTAATCGTCGCGATTCTCTGAGGTCTTTGCTGCTTATCGAAGGTGTACGACTTACGCTAAGACGTAAGAAACAAGTTAGTTTATTCAAAAAGATCTTTCATCGCAAGAAACAAACCATCACAGCCAAAGGATGGAAATAATATAGCTGGATGAGCAGAACGGTATATTCTCGCATAAAAGCTGCTTTTATAGTAAAATATGAACTCAGCTAGTCATTATGAATACGGGGTGCCGCATGTCCATCAGTTTCACCAAATCAATCGTCAATCAGCTTCAGAAAGAAATCGCTGACATCGAACTCAAATTGAACACCGATAAGAAGAAAAAAGAAAAAGCACAAGCTAAAATAATCCAAGTCCAGCGGGATATGAAATTAAGTCAATCGCACAGCGATTTAAGTAGTAAGCTTTCGCGAATTAATAAGCTAAACGAGGAAATCAAAACCGTCGATCGCCTCCAAAGAGATCTCTCAAAGCAATTATTAGCGAAGAAAGCCTCGCTGAAACAGAATTTAGCGAAAGAATCAAAACAAAGTGAAGATCAATAACTAATCTTCTAGTTAAGGTTTTCAGTGAGATCAAGCACTCGTCCCCTTCCGGACAAGTGCTTTTTATATTCCCTCATAGCGGACTATTCACTTCGAGCAGGCTCTAGGTGATGCGCGAATTCATGCTGATCTCCTTTTTCATACAGCGCGATTTTGAGATCGATAATGTTCAAGTTTTTCCTCATTTCATCCATCTGCTTTGCCACTTCTCTCCGATGTTCAACCAGCATCTTCTTGCGGTCGTCCACCTTCGTTTCGCCAACCATACATAAATCAACGTACTGTTTGATATGCTTAATAGGCATGCCTGTATTTTTTAAACAGCAAATGATTTTGATAAGTCCCAGACTTTGCTCTGTAAATTCGCGATTCCCCGACTTATTTCGTGAAATAAAGGGAAGCAGCCCTTCTTTATCATAATAGCGGAGTGTATGAACGGATAAATCACAGATTACGGCGACTTCGTTAATGGTGTACATCAATGTCCCTCTTTTCAAAGAATAAAAAGTTTACTTGACTTCGATCTAACTCTAATTGATATCATCATGATATACCTCCTAGTAGGCATGTTCAAGTATGTGTGATACGACTCTAAATTTGAAAGGTGTGTTGGTTGGATGAAAAGAACATTGGGTCAAAACGGTTTGGAGGTTTCACCTATTGGTCTCGGGTGTATGGGGATGTCTGATTTTTATAGTGGACGAGATGAGCAAGAATCGATTCGCACGATCCACCGCGCGTTAGAGCTTGGGGTCACCTTTTTAGATACAGCAGATATGTACGGTGTTGGGAAAAATGAGGAACTCGTTGGTAAAGCGATCGCTGGGAAACGAGATCAAGTAGTAGTTGCTACCAAATTCGGCAACGTTCGTGGGCCTAACGGTGAATTCTTAGGGATTAACGGACGACCTGATTATGTAAAAGCAGCCTGCGAAGCAAGTTTGACGCGACTTGGTGTCGATCATATCGACTTGTACTACCAGCATCGTGTAGATGTGAACACGCCGATTGAAGAAACGGTTGGTGCCATGGCAGATCTTGTTCGCGAGGGAAAAGTTCGCTATTTAGGCTTATCCGAAGCCGGTGCATCAACGATTCGTCGTGCTTCTGCCATTCATCCAATTGCAGCACTTCAAACGGAATATTCACTCTGGAGTCGTGATGTTGAGGACGAGATTCTTCCTGTTTGTCGTGAGCTTGGCATCGGTTTCGTTCCTTATAGTCCCTTAGGAAGAGGATTCTTAACTGGCCAAATTCAGAAATTCGAAGATCTAGCCGCGGACGATTTCCGTCGTTTTCTTCCCCGCTTTCAAGGTGACAATTTCACCAAAAATCTTGAATTGGTTCAACATATCCAAGTCATGGCTCAGCAAAAAGGTTGTGAACCTGCTCAGTTAGCACTCGCTTGGCTGCTTGCTCAAGGGGATGATATTGTTCCGATTCCAGGCACGAAGAAGATTTCGTATTTGGAGCAAAACGTGGGTGCCCTGGACGTTCACCTAACTCCAGATGAATTGAAGCAAATCAATGAGATTGCACCAAAAGGTGCAGCTGTCGGTGATCGCTATTCCGAGCAAAGCATGAAGAGTTTAAGTCTGTAAGTGTGTATGTTGTTAGTTAACATGTATGGATCTGGGCGGCTTATATGGCCGCCTTTTTCCATGCATACGCCCTTGGAATTTAATTAATGACATTAATCTTTTATATCATTAAATTTCATCAGGCGCTTGTAAACCAATCAACTTTAAGCCATTACGCAACGTGGTTTGCACACAGCTTACTAGTGCTAAACGAGCTTCTCTAATTTGTTTCTCCTCGAGAAGGATGTAGCAAGCATGATAAAAGCGATTAAACGCTTGTGCCAGATCAATCAGATAACGGGCTATCACAGATGGCTCCAGCTTCAGCATGGCTTGTTCTACACGTTCTATAAATAGATAGAGTTGTTTAAGAACCTCTATGGCTTCGGTACTTGCCAAATGGGTCCACTCGAGATCATGTTCGTTGGCCAAGTTCAATGGTCCATAAGTAGCGAGTGCTTTACTCCATACACTGCATGTTCTTGCATAGGTGTACTGCACGTAAGGACCCGTTTCACCTTCGAAATTAAGCGCACTGTCCCAAGAAAAATCAATATCTTTGATGCGATTACTGCTCAAATCATTAAAAATGACAGCTCCAACGCCAACTTGCTCAGCTGCTTGCTTTTTATCAACCAAATCTGGATTTCTCGCTTCGATAATTTCTAATGTCTTCTGGATTGCTTGCTGCAATAAGTCCTCCAGCTTAATCACATTCCCCTTACGCGTGGATAAGCTTGCGCCCTCAATACTCACACGGCCGAACGCAACATGCTCAAGCTTGTCTGCCCATTCATATCCCATTAGCTCCACCACTTTGAACCATTGTTGAAAATGCAAGTTTTGCGCGTAGTCCGTCACATAAATGGCCTTAGCAAAGTCATAGGTTTCGGCTCTATACATCGCTGCTGTAAGATCGCGAGTATGGTACAGGGAGCTTCCATCCTTCTTGAGCATCAGGGCTGGTGCCATGCCATAATCATCCAATCGCACTAACCAAGCACCCTCATCTTCTTCTAAAAGTTGCTTTGATTTAAGCTCCTCTATGATCGGTTCCATTTTATCATTGTAAAAGCTTTCACCCGTAAAGGCGTCAAATTGAACGCCTAATAACTTGTAAATCTTTTGAAATTCGGCGATGCTAATTTCGACGAACCATCTCCACAAGGTAAGCGCGGATTCGTCGCCTTGCTCCATTTTCGTAAACCACGCACGCGCTTGATCCTCCAATGTGGGGTCTTGCTCAGCTTCCTCATGAAATTTCACATAAAGATGTAGAAGTTCGTCAATCGCTCCTTTCGTGACAGCCTCCTCGTTTCCCCACAGTTGGTAGGCTACAATCAACCTCCCGAACTGCGTCCCCCAATCCCCTAAGTGATTGATCCCCACACATTTGTATCCCAGAAAAGCATGGATCTGATAGAGTGCATTCCCAATTACCGTAGATCTCAGATGAGCGACATGGAACGGTTTGGCGATGTTCGGCGATGAGAAGTCGATGACTACGGTGCTTCCTTGCCCTATTTCCTGTGAACCATAACGATCACCGGTCGTTAGAATTTCGCTAACCAGCGTTTTAGCAAAACGCTCCTTCTTTAGAAAAATATTCAGATAACCTGCGACCGACTCCGAATAGTCGATTTCTTCATCTTGGAGAGCAAACTTTAGCTCATCGGCGATCAGTTGAGGTGATTTTCTAAGTGGTTTGCTTAGACGAAAACAGGGTAAACTCAGATCCCCCTTCTCTGGATCAGAAGGATATTCCATTAGCGCAGCTATCTCCTGAGCTTCAAAACCCGTGAGCAACGTAGCAATCTTCGATGCAATATGTTGCTTATAATTCATCAATGCGGCCAACTCCTTTTTTCTGAAAATACAAAAAGCCCCCGTCTCTACTAAGAGACGAGAGCTATAAATTCCCGCGGTACCACTCTAAGTGTTAAACATCTTGTTTAACCCCTCTGCTTCGTAACGGTCGACTGACCGGATTTACCTACTTATTTTCGGCAAACCATTTCCTGGGTCCGTTTCATTCGTAACATCCGTACCGGCTTCCACTGACCCGGCTCGCTGCGACTGTCTGTTCGAATTACTATCCCATTCATCAATATTTCGATATGATTTTTGACTACTTTACTAAGGAATTATCGAATTGTCAAGTCTTATTGCAGTTGAAACTCCCAAGGTCCGCGGATGACGATGTGGGCTTCTTTGATGCAATTCGGTGTTATATTCCACTCTCCTTCTAATCCAACACATGTATAGACAGCAACTTACCATCTTTCTTAGATTCTGAATAAGTAATTGGAATCATGCCGTCCGGGAACGGTACCTCGAACCGGTATACACCGATATTTTCATCGCTTTTATCCACGATTTCTTGGCTTACATAGCTGCCTTGTACGCCAGCTTTGCTCAGCAACTCCAGGGTCAACGGCAAAGTCGCACCATGATAGCGGTGATGCAAGTTGTCCGTCCATGTCAGATCATCCCAGTCGGGAGCAGTTACGTTGACACCAGCCTGTCGCATCGTCTCTAGCAGTTTGACAACCATGCGTCCATCGCCTTCTTGCATAGCACAAGCAAGCGCTAAGTAAGCACGGTTTATCGTCGTTATGTCATTCGTTTTGTTTTTGGCAACGAGTATGTCGAAAACATTGCCTGCATTCTGATCTGTGGTGAACCAGTACGCATGAAAATCCATAGGATTCACTGGGCTTGTTCCGGGGATCAAATACTTTCCATCATCCGAAACTCGAAATACTCGTGAGACATCAAATCGCGATGGATATTGCAAGGCAAATATGTGACTACCATCTCCGCTAACCATGATTTGAATAGACAATGGCTCACGGGGGCGCTTTCCTCCTGGCAGAATTGATGCAGATCCATTCATACTGGAATAGTAGGTACTGCCATTATTAGCAGACTGACGGACAAGTCGATACATGACCTGGCTCTTATGTAAGCCTGACTGCACGTCAATACGGGTTGAATTCCCTTGCATGATGCGAATCTCCTCATCCATCTGCCATGTAATGTCAGCTATACCGCGCAGTTCATCTGGCTTCTCTTCTCCAGTCATGACTGGAAGTTTTATGGAAATGCTGTAATCTTTCGACTGCCACTCGTAAGCCGTATAGGCCTGCTTTGATGCATAGAAGACATCGGAGAAATTCGTATTGTACGAAATCCCGTCGATACGACTTTTATCACCTATGTCAAGTAGGCTTAAAAACCGGCCAGAAGCTACAAACATACCCGCGCCAATGAGTACTGGCACCAGCAGCATAATAAACACGTTAACCATCCCACGTGTGCGAGCTTCCCCGAATGGTTGATCCGATACCTGTTTACCGTCAAGTGTTGTTAACTTCCCTGCTAGCTTTCGCAGGAGCTCACCAATCAGATAAGTTCCAATACAGGAATATGCTAGCAACGGTACGGCATATCCCCAAGGAGGTGACAGTGACCGAAATAGGCTAATTACGAGCGTGCATAGCATTGCAAACAGCGCAAGCGGCAGCAATGTGCCGAAACAACGGCGAAACATGCGTGGCGCCTTCGATAAGGCATCACTAAAGGTCATATCTTGGAGGACCATCAAGTATGGCGTAAGCGAGTAAAAAAGTATGGCAATCATAAGTAAAAGGCCGACTGGGATAAAGACTTTTGCGAATAAAACAATGAAAATGCCTGTTACGCTTTGAAAAATAGACCATGCAAGCATCCCACCGAAATATTTACGCCCATTTGTGAGTAAAGAAACTGTCGTATGGCTCAGAATCCATCCTTTCAGACCGCCTAGATACATACCTCTCACAAAACTCTGCAACCCCAAGACTGCCAGTGATACAAGAACTGCTTCGATTCCCCAAGCCTGATCCCATGTCTGAAGATAGGTGTATGGGATTTTCAAGTCCGTAAGCGATGGCATATATAAGGGAATAGTCGCCAGAAATCCGCCAGTCTGCACAGCAGTACCCGATGAAGTTAACGATGACGGAGAATAAGGAAAGATGGAAAATCCAAAGTAAATCCCCATTCCGACTATAACAGTCATTAACACTTCAAACACTATTACCAAAACAATCAAACGTGTATAGGCCATTCTTACCTCCTTCAATATCCAGATCACATATCTATTTGCACCTTTTAGTTTAGAGTAACACCCTGTTTTCCACTATATTTTTCAAACTAATATGCGATTTAGAGGGTCCGAACTTTAATAGGGAATCTTGAAATTCAGCTAGTTCTTCAATGGATCTGGTTTGTACCTTAATCAAATAATTATATTCACCACTGATGCGAAATAAATCAGTTACTTCCCTCGCTTTTTCACAAAAATTGGTGATTTCGCGGCAATGTTCTGTTTTTATCTTTATAGAACCAGATTATCTTTCACTCGGAGAGCCTCCACTTCGAATACGGAACGCGATCATTCATAGTCCCAACGGGGAAATTATTGAATTTATTGAAGATGTTGATTTTGATGTCTCTTCGATAATGTAAGTCCTAAATCCGCAGGCATTCACAGATAAGCACTCGCCGAGTGCTTATTTCGTTTTTCCAGGACCGAACAAAAAAATAACTACCGAATCTTCGGTAGTCAGCCCAAATCACATTCCTTTACCCCAACTACCCTTCATCAACATCCGCCCACAGCTCACCTGCAACCTCAATTAGCTTGGGAATCACGGCGTCGTTGGAGCCGGAAACATAAATATCTCCTTGATAATGCCGAAAAGGGATTTCGGAACCTAGATAATGCCACATGAAAAAATCGCCCTCAATCGACATTGTCGTAGCCCCTTTTACCGTATAAACAGTTGAGTAAGTAAAGTCGGCTTTGGAGGCGAAGTATTGTTTGCACTCCTCTAGCGATATCGTTTGCGACGGATTATCATTCCCTTGAAATGATCTAGTGATGCGATAGCGTTTACTCATTGTGATTCCTCCATTTATCTTTGCGTTACTCCTAATTTCAATGAAATATGACATGACCAACTTATCATACCATTTTTTCATCACGTGTGCCCTAATCTGACTAAAACAATATCCTTAAATATGCAACTTTTTCCTTTTTCTGGCGTTTAATTAGATGTTCGTACTATCATCAACACAAAGGAGAAGCATCCCCGATGAGACGAAAATCTACTGTAATGCTAGCAATACTTGTAAGTGCCGCTATGGCTGTTATACCACTACCTCTCTCCAACGTGCATGCACAAGAAACACCTATCGGTACGATGGTTGGCAACGTACTATTTACCGATATCCAAGCATTCGTAAACGGGACTGCAATTCGCTCGATGAATATCGATGGGAATACCGCTATTTACGTGGAGGACTTGCGAGGCCACGGTTTTGACGTAGCATGGGAACCGAATAAGCGTCAGGTTTCTATTTTCCCAGACAATGCTAACATGACCGCTTCCAATGACAGACCTGATTTCGGCTACATCCGAGAAGCAGTTGGAAACAAAATTACAGATGTGCTTTCCACTGACATTCACACATTTGCGTTAGGGAAAGAGATTACATCGTACAATGTCGGTGGCAAAACAGCTATATTCTTGAAGGATCTATCCCCTCTTCTAGGCAGCTTGGAGTGGGACGAGAAATTGCATCTTGCTTCGTTCAAGTTAGATACAACGATTGCTACCGACCCTCAAGCGAAGCAAAGTCATGTATACCCTCTGCAAGTAGAGCAGACAGCAAGCAACAAATTTTCAGTCCAATTTACGGATGACGCGATGTTCGTCGGAGATGAGCAGATCGGCTTTGCACAAGACGGGCGGGCTATGCTTTCTATAGCAAAAATGGCACGCTTACTTCATTATCAGACGGAAACGAGAGACAAAAGTCTATACGTGTCTACTAATACCTATGCGTTTCAACTCTCAGCGAGTTTGGATACAGCTAAATTGTACTGGTTTGGCGGCAAAATAAGCGAGGATAAACTGGCTTTTAACACGATAGAGCGTGATGGTGAATTGTATGTATCTGAACTTGATTTGAAGCAATTATTCGGTTATTCAGGAAACTGGGATTCGGACAGTAGACGGTTAGATATCGATTACGCGAACTATGACGTTAAGGATTTCGGTGTATCAGAACGTACAAATAACTATTGGTACACGTTAAATGGGCTGCTTTTAGCACCAGGAACCATGGAAATGCCCAATTTATCTATGGTAGCTGTAAGAGATGGTATGACATACGGAGGGAATTCATCTACATCCGTTATGGATCAGCGAGCTGCGAACGGATCACCCCAGTACCAATTTGGGTCTGCCGTTCAACTTGACTTAGGGGATAATACCATCCGCATTGCGTACCAAATAGGCAAACGATTAGTATACAGTAAAACGATCGTCAATTCAGTCACACCGACAAGTCTGAAGCCTGTCATTAATTACAACGACCTTCCCGTCGGATTAGGAGAATTCAGCTCCATCACCTTGGATGCTCCTTCTACCAGCCTAATGAGAACGGATAACGGCAAGGTAGATGTTAAAGGCGCTGTAACTAAAACGGTAGGCAATGGATTACAGGCTGTCATTGAAAAAGAGGACAATGGAAGCTGGAGTAACTCCGAAACGGTAACGGTTCCTTTTGATAAGGGACAGTTTGCAGCCTCGCTCTCACTTACGCATGGAACTGGACGGTATCGTGTTACGCTGCGCTCTGAGTTGCATATTCCAGCTCCACACCAGTTCAATCCATTTATCGATGTTGCACGATTCTACATCGATTATCGGGATCCCCTTTCCCGTATTCTCGGTATGCAAGCCTCGGAAGGATTTAGCTCACGAGATGGCAAACTGATGCAGACTAGTGATACTGGTCATTCTTGGGATGTGGTTCTGCCTGATGGGATTGGCGATAATGAACATCTGTTAGCAGCCGATTTTAGCGCCCCATTATGGGGCTTTGCGTTTTATCGCTCAAATGAACAACAGCCTAAGCTGGTTAGCACGCATCCACGCTATGATGGAGGCTGGGAGACGGCAACGTTGCCGACGATTGAACCTTGGGAAACTTCAGCAGACGTCAACCCAATCATAGCCAATCTCTATCAAGACCCTGCTTATGTCATGCTGACTTCTTCATCACCCACAGGCCCCATGTTAACATCATTGTACCGCACGGATGACCGAGGCCAAAGCTGGGTTTGTATTGGAGATCTGAACTTGAACTTCAGTGATCAACCGACTGGCATTAGCTTCCGCAAAGAAAAAGAAGGATGGATTACCACGACGAACCATAATGAAAGTGATATCCCGCTATATCGCTCTCAGGATGGCGGTGTCACTTGGTCGGTGCAGCACGTTGCTTTCCCAGCCGATATCCAAAAGGGATATGTCCAATCATACCCGCCTTCTTTCGATCAAGAGAGTGATAATCATGCCATTTTCATCTCTGAATTTGTACAGGATGGCAAGAAAACCTACGTTCCGTATGAAACGAGAGATGATGGTGAAACGTGGAATCCGCTTCCTTTTCGGCTAAACAATGTTCAGGACGTCCCCGTTTTCCATTTTGACAGCTTGCTGATGGGGAGAGCAATTTCCCAGGACGGTTACACCATCTACACGATGGATACCTATGCCCATCAAGATTGGCAGGTTGTACATTCGCAAATTTCTTTGCAAAATGCGACACAATTCTTCCTACGTTCGGATGGCTACGGTTGGGTGCTGCTGAATGGCAGTGTCCTGGTCACGAATGATGGCGGCAGAACATGGGATGAACCGACCACCAATTAAATGAATTTATGTGTTAGATGTAAGAAAGCAGCAGACCTTCAGAGGTCGGCTGCTTTTATTGTTATCTATGCGTAATTAAGGATGACACTCCTCAAAAAACAAACGAAGGCCGCAATTTCTTCTCGATCATCGCCTTTATATCATGAACAAGTTGAATCGAAGCATCGATCTCGACTTTACGCGTCGATACACTTTCTACGCTGCAGCCGATCGGAATCCCTTTTTCCAAGCCGAATTCGAAAATCTCTTCAAAAATTTGCTGAGTTACCGCAACGGATTTATCCAAGACGTCACTCGAATATTTCAAATCATTTTCCAACCATTTCGGGATGCTGATGCCGAGCCATTTCATGAATTCTAGCGTTTTCGTTGAACCACAAGGGGCAATGTTCATCAAAATGGGTACCATTTCCAAATGATTCTCTTTGCAGTGATAATAATAATCCGATAGAAAATTTTTGGAAGCCTCTACATTATACGTAGCCTGTGAAATAAAAAAGCGACTCCCGCACTTGATTTTGCTAACCATACGAAGATGCTCATCATCCTTTTTCATGTGTCTTTCCGGGATAACGACAGAACCTAAGGTTAAGTTCTCATTCAACTTACGGCTTAGATCATAAGCCTCGGTCAGATCCATCTGAACGGCTTGTTTACTAGAAGAAGCCCCAACAAACACAGAGAAGCGTTCCTGTTCTTGGTCAGCTTTAATCCACTCCGCCATTTGATCTTCTGTATATTTACCTACACAACGATAGATAATTTTCGGGATATTTAATGTGGTTAGATATTCGTTGCTGTATGTCGTCGGATCTACTGTTTTCATATAAGGGAAAGGCCGATCTTGCTCCATTCGATCACTTTCCTCTTGCACATCATACAGAATTAAGCCATCTATTTGAAGCGCTTGAAGTCGCTCGCATTGTTTATGAGCAATCTCCTTTATCTTATCTTGCGTATGTGTTTCTTTGGGCGGTGTCATCCCGTAGGTGATGATCCCTGGTTCTTTACGAAGTATTTTATCTTTGAGCATCAAATGCACATCCTATTCTTCCAACTCTCCTGACAAGGAGAATTCATAGTTAATTACTCGGCATTAACTATTTCGACCCATCCTTGTAGATTCCTTTTTATAAGCGTCGCATTTATATAAACTTCCTCCGCATATAAGCCAAGCTTGCCGCATACTCCGTTTCTTGATCATGAACGGTACACTCTGCCGAAATCGTGCCCTGATAGTTTGCAGCTTTCAGCGCAGCGGTAAATGCATCATAAGGATAGTGACCTGTCCCTGGCGACAGCCGTCCTGTATCGGCGATATGGATATGCTGAAGCCAGGTTGAATTTTCAACAAGTGTCTCAAGAGAATCCTGTTCTTCATCCATATGATAAAAGTCGGCCAAGACGCGAATCGACGGATGATTCACCAGTTTAGCATACCGGACGGCATCTGAAACCGTATTCACAATGTTGGATTCTTTACTATTTAAAGGCTCAATGGCAAGCGTGAGGCCCGTTCCTTGGAATTCTTCCCCGATCAAGGAAAGTAGCTGGAGTAACTGCTCCTCCGCACGTTGAAGTCCCCAGCCTTCCGGTATATGGCGTGATCTCCCACTTCCGAGAACGGCCGTTATCGCGCCTATTCTATGCATGGTGTTCGCTGCTTTATGTACATAACGTCGAATGCGTTCTTCATCTGCCTCAGGACCAATGACCTTTAAGTTGCCGGGAAAAAAGATGCTAAATACCTTGACTGGGAGTGGGCTATTCATATATAGAGGTAATTTTGAGGTGAATTCCACTTCATTTTCCAAACTCATAGAGGCTAAGGCACACTCGATAAAGTCAAAACCCAATTTCTCTAGTTTTTCCGCATCTTGAATTCCACTGCACCATCCAAATGTATACATCGTTATTCCTCCCTATCGATTCAAACAAATGATAACGCATACACTCACTATATCA
The DNA here is from genome assembly GCF_001700435.1 of Paenibacillus pectinilyticus. Lineage (GTDB taxonomy): Bacteria > Bacillota > Bacilli > Paenibacillales > NBRC-103111 > Paenibacillus_E > Paenibacillus_E pectinilyticus. The sequence continues at coordinate 100,955 of NZ_LYPC01000022.1, read as the reverse complement.
AGGAAAAACAACTCCTGCATTGTGATTTCCTCCAATTTTCAAAATAAAAAAACTGCCCCCGCGGCAGCTACTCTTTTGAATTATTTGGAGAGATTGGCTTCATTTACACGCCGTAAATCCACGAAACTTAATCTCATTTTCATATTCGGCTGATATGCTTAAAGTACCTTTATGCGATTCCATAAAGATGATAATAAACCGCGCATTGTGTTGCGGTATTAAATAGGTTAAAGCGTTTTGAAGTAAAAATTCAGAGAAAGTAGGCACATATAACCATGAAGTTAGCCGGGGTTGATTACAAACAAGAACATACAGGAAGCTGGCTGAAACGTTCCATTTTAGTTTTAATGTTACTCGTCTTTCTGATGGCAAGTTTCCTTTTCTTAACGCCTCCTGGAGAGAGAATTCGTCTATTCCTTGCCGATACGGTGATTGCCACACAACATCGCGATTGGGCTTGGATTTTCGTTGGCGTGAAGAAACGTGACGAAATGATCGAAAGTGTTACGCAAATGAATGAAAATAACTCCATCGAGAAACAAGATATGAATGCCATCACGATCCAAAAACAAAATGGCAAGGTCCTTGATGTTGAGGATATTTCCGGTCACGGCTGGGTTGGCAAGAAAATGTATGTCTACGACCCAAGAGCAATACGTGTAGTAGCCCCTAGTACAGTGGGCCAAGGTGAAACGATCAGTTCGATGGTGAAACGTACCGGTGCACTCGCTGGTGTTAATGGTGGGGGCTTTGATGACCCGCAAGGACTAGGCAACGGCTTTGCCCCTATTGGTGTTATTATGTCAGGCGGCAAGATTTTGTATACGGGTGTAGATGGAACCGTGCCTCAACAAGTTGTCGCTTTTGATAGCTTAGGTAAATTGATCATTGGTAAATACTCCATTAATGAGCTGTTGGATTTGCATGTGACAGATGCTGTCTCCTTCTATCCGCGTATCATTGCAAATGGTAAAGCACTGCCTATCGTCGGGGATGGACTTAATCCGCGGACAGCTATCGGCCAACGTGCAGATGGTGTTATCGTCATCGTTGTTATCGACGGGCGCCAGACCAAAAGTATCGGAGCTTCTTTAAAAGATGTTCAGGATCTATTGCTGAAAGAAGGGTGTGTGAATGCTGGTTTCTTAGACGGTGGGGCTTCCTCTGAGATGGTTGTCGGCGATGATCTCATCACCAGTCCTTCGAGCCGTTATGGCGAAAGAAGACTGCCTTCAGGCCTACTTGTGTTCGAACATCCGGATCATGTTGTCGTACCAAACATTTGGGAAGGTGTAACGAATATTGATCCAGGCGGTGCCTACGATAATCCAGGGTACCTGGCCGAGCACAACCAGAAGAATCAGGAATCTAAATAAACCCTATTGAAAGTGAAAATGAAAGGAATCTTTACTTAATACCTGAAATTGAAAGCCTTGCTTTTGCAAACCTTCAATTATGGCGGGTAAAGCCGCCACTGTTGTCGTTTTAACTTTGACATCATGCATCAGAATGATCGCTTCTTTCTTATTTTTAGATGAACTTAGAACGGCATCAATAATTTCATTCGTTGGTTGCACGACCCTGGCTGCGTCTGTAGAGCTCACATTCCAATCCATGTAATCGTAGCCTTCCTTGCTCATTTCGTGAATAATGCGCGGCATAATGCCTTTGCCTCCGAAACGATGACTAACGAGATTATTCGAACCTCCCGGATAACGGATCAAGGTAGAACGAACACCAATCGTTTGCTCCAACAGTCTTTCAAGACGCTCTGTATCTTGGGAGAATGCCTGAACAGACGTGTATAGTGAATTGTAGTTATGTGTGTAGGTATGATTGCCAATGACATGGCCATCTGCATGGATAAGTCGATATAATCGTTTTCCCTCAGGAGTCGAATTTCCATTCACAAAGAAAGTAGCATGAATGCCATATTTTCGTAAAATATGCAAGATCCGTTCTGTATTCTCAGATGGACCGTCATCGAAGGTCAAATAAGCATTTCGGGTGCTATGATTCGACGATTCAGCAACAAGTACAGGATGCGAAGCAGAAGTGGCCTGATACGTAGGAAGCTGACAACTCGTGAGTGCGCTTATGATAAGGGAAGCTGCGATCGTCATCTTCATTGGAAACAAGAGCTTATACATGGACACATCCCCTTCAAAGGAATTGATCCTAGTATGATTGATCTGAATGTTGTCTAGTCTGCCAAAAAAATGCAGCTAATCTCATTTCTGAGATCGCTGCATTTTTAAATTCATTTTATCAATACTATTTAGAAGAAAATGGTTTATTAGCAGAATTGAAATGTGCCATATCTACGCCGTTCCACATATTCGATACCGTTACCTTCTCAGGATGATCAAAAACTAAGAAAGCGGTTGGCAGATATCTCATCCCATAACTACTAGAAGGTCGATTCACGACCTCATTATTATGAACAAGAACACTGGAAGAACCACCATCTAGGTTAGCAGCAGTAACTGCCCCTTTTTCCAAAAGTAGCTTCTGAGCGTCGAAAAGCGTTGCTCCAATGGAGTAACCAGGCTGCCTGCCATCAATAACTAAGAAAATAATGGTCCCATCCTTCGTTTGTGCCATACAAGTTCGAGGAGCGATTCCCCATCCATCTGCCTCGTTTTTTACAAGTCCTTTACCGTTAACGATGAATTTGGGTTGAAACGTAACTGCATCCCGCACGCCCATTTTCACCAACTCGGAAGGTTTATAGCGACCTGCAACCATAATTCCTTTCTTGTCTAGTCCTACAACATTAACTGGATCTTCCATACCTCCATCGCTGTAAAGTAATTTCCCTCCTGACATCACTACACCGATAGGTCTGAAACCATTCCCATCATAGTTCGGATCGTCAAACGCCCCTCCATTTACACCCGCGATGGCGCCTGTCCGTTTGACCATGCTAAGAATCTGTTCGCCCTGCCCTTGCAAGCTCGTTGTTACAACGCGGATCATTTGAGGATTATGAACAAACATCATATAACCTTTGAAATTTTTCCCATTAACAGGTTCGACTGTAACCGCATTATCCTTCTTCGTACCCATGGCTATTTCGTGGTTGTCTTTGACCAAGCCCATATCATTAAATTGCTTCGTGTAACTATCCGTTCGTCGGTCTAATTCGCTTTGCCCTATTAAATATTTCGCATAATCACGATGTTGTGTCGTAATTAACGTATCAGCGAGCATGTAACGCCAGTTCGTTCCGGAAGAAGTAAAATAAAACCAGATGCCAAAAGTCGACATAACCAGCATGAACACAATAACGAAAAATCGAAATTTCACCTTGCGACGTCGTTTTGGCACTGATCTTGCTGGTTGAGCTACTGCATAACCTTGATAATCATTCAAATACATTCACCTCATTCCAAACAGACCAAACCATTATATTACATTTATCTTAAAATGAGATGAAAAAAATAAACGGCAGCGCCGTCATTTATCGTCGATGGATCGTAACATAGCAATGCCGCCACTACAGATAGCTAGTGAAGCGATTTCTCCTAATAAAATGGATATAGATGAACGCATATTCCCCATGATCAATACGGAATACAGACTAAGACCTAAGAATATCGCACCAGAATGAAGCATCCAAAATTGTTTTGACACGAGCTCACCACCTCACATGTGTTAAGTATACAGGAAGAACATGAAGATCTGATGAGAAATAGCGGTCATTTTCAAAATAAATAACTTCTCCGTCGTCAGTGGTACCTCTTCATTTGTTCTTCTTACTTGCCATCCAGAAAGCCAGAATGATAAGTGGGATGAAAATAAACCAAGGTATATGGATCGTGCTTCGTGTAAGGAAAGCAAGAATAGCAACAACGACGATGCCAACAATAATGTATAAACATCCTCTGCCAAAAGTCTCCGTATGAATCACTCCATTCAAATGTTATGTAGTATAAGATATAACGGAATGAATTGGAAAATGTTTCAATTTTTGATCCATGCAGGATTTCTGGGGATTGGACAAAGAAAAAGCACCCTGACTTTAGGAGTCACAGTGCTTTTCCTTTTCATTCCATTTTTCTAAACATCCAATACATACCGAGCCGCGGAACTTAGTCGATCAAAGGTCTTCTTGCGCAGATATTCGGCCTGGTCAAGCTGCTGTTTATGCTCCCTCGCGGTGAAGTAGGCATGCAGGGCTCGGCGAGTTTGTGTCGTGCGATTGAGAGTTCCGCCATGCCAAACGTGCGAATTAAATATGCCAACGGACCCCGCTGGTGCTAGTAACAACACCTCCTGTGGGTGTGGTTCACGCGGGTCTATGCCATGTTGCTGCGGGTTGCCAGATAACTTGTGCGAGCCTGGTACGACGCGTGTCGCCCCATTCTCCCTAGTAAAATCGTCGATGAGCCAGATCGAGTTGCACACGTGAAACGGCTCCGATGCCTCGCGTGATCCCCAATCCGCGTGTAGTGCTTGCAGACCAGCGCCTGGAATCGCATCACGAGCGTTCAAGGAGGAGAGTTTGAATTCGCGCATTAATACATGATAGACCGCAGCAAGCAGTTTCGGATGCGTATAAATGCCATCGAAGCACTCACCTTTATTAACGAGATCAGATAAACGACGCGTACCTTCCTCCTGATGTACCTCCTTGCCCGCGTTCATGCCTTCCTTCGTCATTAGCTCTTCGTATTTTGCACGGATTACTTCAAGCTGGGTCTCATCCAGCAAATCGGGAAAAACAACAAAGCCTTCCTCGTCGAGACTCTTCTTCTGTTCTTCCGTTAGTGTGTGTTCAGTTACACCTAATACTGCCATCGCCTCTTCAATCCTGTTAAATCGTGTAATTTCATGCACAAGTATGTCCTCCTAATGAAATTCTAATTTATACTTTTATGGTAAACTATAGCTATCTAACAATCGATTCTGAAAGCTGCTTTAAACCTATTCATTCTTGCAAAGGGGACCATGATGAGCCAACTATTCTCGAGACGGCCGATATTTGAAGGAGCAATTTCTTTTCATAGAAAAGCCGGTGAACCCTGCCATTTTCCACTTCACCGGCACGAAACCATAATGGAGCTGCTATTTATCGCGGAGGGCGAAGCCGATTATTGGATTGACGGTAAGCATTACCTTGCACAAGCTGGAGATATTGTCCTTTTTCACCCTAATGTTTGGCATGAAGAACGTTCGCGATTAGAGCGGAATTTTTCCTTTTATTATGCTGGATTTCATTCCCTGCAAATTGATGACTTGCCTCCCAATTGCTTGTACGCGTCTGGAGAGGAGCCTGTGTTCTCCGTGCGTGCCAATTATGTAAGAATTAAACGATTGTTTCAAGAGCTATGCGACGAGGCAGGAACTGGATGGTCTACATCATTAACGACCTCTGGGCTTCTGCTTGAGATGTTGATTGTAGAAATACACCGAGGTAAATGCTATTCTCCACCAGTAAAAACATCGCGCTTAACCACGCACACCGCCGTGACCAAAGCAAAGCATTTTATTGAGGAGTGTTACTATCATAAGCAGCTCACGATCCAACAAATTGCCGACCATGTCTATCTCAGCCCTTCTCACCTCAGCCATACGTTTCGCGAAGTATTTGGCCAAAGCCCCATACAATTCGTAATTCAACAGCGGCTGCATGCAGCTTGTCACTATCTGACCACAACTGATTTATCGATTGAGCAAATCGCAGAACTCGTTGGATATGAGAGTGTGACCGCTTTTCAGAATGTTTTTAAAAAATTGAACGGCGTATCTCCGGGAAAGTACCGAAGATTCTGATCGAACATGGAAAAAGCTACTCTCTGAATGGGGAGAGTAGCTACTTATTGCGATTGGTGTTCGAATAATCCTATTAGAAATATCTCATGGAATCATTTTAGGAGGAAACCGGTGTTGAGTCGCTTGTTCAAAACTGTATGCTATTTGTATCAAAGTAGGCTCACTAAAGGCTTTACCTGAGAACACGACACCAAAAGGACCCTTCGTCGAATCACCTTCCGAGTCTATCTTTCCATTCACCGCGTAGCCTGCTGGAACAGAAATCAATGGATAACCTAAGCGCGCAGCAATGTACAAGCCATCAACATCACCAGGAAGTAGTAAAGCATCCAACTTATCCTTGTCTAACGCGTAATCAATTCCCTGTTTTAACGGGAGTTCACTATAGGCTTGTTTCTTCTCCAGATAGGTTCTTTCAGTCAGAATCGTTTCTTCAGATCTTATGAGTGTATCTTGCCCATATCTTAGAGCTGTCTCGGCTTGGTTAATGTTAAATTCAATTAATTGTTCCAATGAGTGAATAGGTACTGAATCTGCTAATTGTGATAAATAACTATTTAGACCCTTCTTGAATTCATAGGTTATAACATCGTTATTCCAGTTTTGCTGTTCGACATGAAGAATAACAGCGTCAATAATGGTAGCACCCTCATTTCTCAAAGTGTCTATAGCAGCTTCCATGATTGCACGTCTCTCATCATCTAAATGACGATAATAGTGTCGTGGGATCCCAATTCTGGCATGTTTTAAAAAACTTGTATCTAAAAAAGGTGTGTAATCCTGATATAATCTTCCATCACTCACTAAAGTGGCAGGATCCATTTCATCCACACCTGTTAGTTCACCTAACAGAATAACTGCACCCCTTACGGTTCTGGCGATAGGCCCAGGGGTATCTTGGCTACTTGATATAGGTATGATTCCAGTCCGGCTAACTAATCCAACAGTAGGTTTAATTCCGACAACGAAATGTTGGCTTGCGGGACCAACGATCGATCCAGCGGTCTCTGTTCCAATCGATGCTGCTCCCAGGTTTGCAGCGACAGCAGCTGCAGAACCTGAACTAGAACCGCTCACGAATAATTCTCCTGGACCATATGGGTTAAGAACCTGCCCACCACGTGAGCTATATCCCGCTGGCATCGAACTTGACATAAAATTAGACCATTCAGACATGTTCGTTTTACCTAGAAAAACGGCACCTGCTGCACGCAGCTTGGAAACTATGAATGAATCTTCTGCCGCAAACGATGCAGCTAAAGCAATGGAACCAGCACTGGTGTGCATATTATCCTTCGTATCGATATTATCTTTTAACAAGATGGGAATCCCGTGGAGTTTTCCACGACTCCCTTTTACCTTACGTTCACTATCTAGTTCTCTTGCAATTTGTAAAGCATCTGGATTTATTTCTAAAATTGAATTGATTCTACCATCATAGGTATGAATTCGTTCAAGATAGGCTTTTATAATCTCTTCAGATGTTAATGAACCTGTTTCCATCGCTGTTTGCAAACTTGTAAGATCAGCTTCTATAATCCATTCATTTAGCTTCATATTCACATGGACTAACTCCCCTAATTCATTTGATCGCGCTTAAAACTTAACATAATTAGCCATTTAAAAGAATGGAAAGTTTGAATATATTTAATTTCACACTATGGTTCCAGCTATATTGTCGCCTTAACACAAAAAGATCGTTCTCTTCAGCCGGGACGGCTGTAGAACGATCCTCTTTTACTCTAATAAAGGGTGATTATTAATTCTTAGCAACCAGCGTCAAATCAATATTCGTAAAATATAGCTTCTGTAGTCCCTCATACCCGGAATCCGTGCCGATTATGACGTACAATTCGCCAGCAGCATTGCTTTTTACAGTATACGTACGTTCGAAGCTTTTCAACTGGAATCCACTTTTCTCAGCGTCTTGTTTAGCGATGTTTCCAAGGAGAGTTAAGTCTTTGCCATCGGTCGCTTGGTTCCCTTTGTCTAGATTCAAGCGATAGTAAGGCGTACTCGGATCCGTACTGTCTGTTTTAACAGTAGGCTCTCTGTCGACTACGCCAGCTTTCACGTAGACCGATGAAGCGGGACCGCCACCGATGCCCATGGAGCTCTCCGCTTCGTTGCTGGCCAAGTCAAGTCGTAATTTCACTTCATATTCCGTATTTGGTTTCAAACCTGCGGTACTGTCCAGTTTTTTGGACATATACATGAACAGATCGTCGCTGCGGTTCATTCCGCTTAGCATCATGCCATTTATGACCTTACCGTCGTTCAAATTAACCTTGTCCACTTTCGTGTTTATCTGGTAATCCTGATCTTGGTAGGAAACGGGCAGATCTGCTACGCCAGTTGTCCAACCTCCGTTATCCATGCTGAAATCGTAGGAAAGATGCGTTTGTGATTGATCTGGAATCGCGATTGAAGCTGTATTCGTCTTGGAATCCCACAAGGTTTCTGCTCCCATTCTGGCAACCAGTACCCGAAGCGGTGCGAAAGACATATCGTTCTTCAAAACGACGGGTGTTGTCAGCAAGAACGGCTCATAATCACCAATCGTTCCGTGTGTATGATTCGGTATGAGTCTAATGACACTATTCCCTTTGACTAATTTGATTTCTTGCGTTTTCCCATCCCATGTGACATCCCAACCGAGACCTTGAGCGATTTCACGAACCGGAACCATCATATTGCCATCTTGCAAATACGTAGTTGCTTCACCGTTGTTTGCGGAAAGTGGGAATGATTTTACAACAGTTTGACCAGATATATTGTCCATGGCTTGCGCCGGAGTACCAAGTAAGACAGGAGCTAGCAGCACGGCTGCCAAAGCGCTGGAAGTGATTGCTTTTTTCAACATTGATATTCAACCTACCTCTCTAAGATGTATTCGATCTCTCAGACGAGGATTGGTAGTGAAAGGTTGCAGTCAAAGTAGGGCGTTGTTAAATCCATCGCTCCCGTAAGCCTTATGTTTCCTTACTAACACCATAACGAACAAGCACTTCCTTGACGCCTTCACTACCCGATACTTGATTGGGTAAAGGAGCACCAGCTTGTATAAGGTGATCTGCTACCGCCGGATAGTCCCCTTCCGCATCACGAAAATGAACGGATCCCCAGGTACAGCAGCCCAGCGCATTCCCGCCGTACCCATGTGTTAGTTGAACGGATGCCCCGTGAGTAAGCAGTAAGCGTACCAATTCGATGTTTCCCCGCATAGCTGCGTTATGAAGCGCCGTAAACTCCTTGCTCGTTCGGCGAGAATCCACAGGGAACCCTGCTTCAAGCATCACACGAACAGTTTGAATTTCGTTGTTCCATGCTGCATCCGCAATGGCACTTAGCTCCTCGGACGTGAGTGACTGTACGAGGTTCGGATTCTGCTCTAGCAGAGTATGCACGGCACGTGAATCAGCCTGCATACAAGCCATCAACAGACGCTGATCTAGCGAACAATGCTTCGCTATCAGCTCCACGATCTCAGGATGCTTGCGGCGCGCCGCAAGTGAGTAAGGTCGCGTATTCGCACCTAATTTATACACATAAATGTGTCCCCCGTCTGAATCGCCAGAAGTGAAATTTCCACATCCCACTTGAGCTTGAAGGCATTCTGGATCAGTCTGAATAAACGTACGGACCCGTTCAGTATCCCCGAGATAAATGGCCATAAAAATATCCGTTGCCGCTCCGCGCTCTATGAGAAACCTGCATTTATCCGCGTTATCGATCGCCCATTGGGCCGGCGTGCTGCCATGATCTACATCGCGCTTGTCGATATCAGCCCCTTGAGTAAGCAGATAATCCATGATTCGATGATCGGTGGCAAAATGAAGCGGGACCTGTCCATCAGGCCCACGTTCATTAACGGCGTTGGGATCCCTTTCGACCATCTGTTTCACAGCATCCAGCATGCCCAGTGCAGCAGCCGCATGAATATCAACGGGAGCTCCTCGCTCTATCAAATATCGGGAAAGCTCATGATGATCATGATGCAGTACTCCGAATCCACCGGCCCACCAGCTGCTTTTTGCATGCAAATCAGCGCCGTACTCAAGCAATACGTCAACGACTTCACGGTTCCCTTTTGCCGCTGCCGCGACGATTGCAGGTGTATCGAAAGAAAACCATGGCTCGTTAATTTGCGTAACAAGAATAGAATGCTCATTTAGGCATCGACGCGTCGCCTCTGGATCAAGGCTCATGATTGCTTGTTTAAACTGTTCAACAACCTGCTGCTCGTTCATGTTTTTACCCCCGAATGAATCGTTTATATTCAAAAATCTCATTTACAGCTTGATGAAACCCGCCTGATTCTCGTAAGGATTCCTTTATTTTGGCGACAGCTTTCTTGAAAGAGAGATCGCTTAACACATGCTCTGCGGTTTCATCCAGCTGATTTGCAGTCAGGCTCTGCATTTGTAAGACGATGCCTACTCCGAGATTAGCGACTTGCCCAGCAATGATCGGCTGATCCGCACTTTGTGGTACTACAATTAGCGGTACCCCGTAATAGAGCCCCTCGTGAACACTGTTCATGCCACCATGTGTAATAAACAGTTTCGAGTTCTGCAGGACCTCCGTTTGTGGAACATAATTTTTCACGATAAAATTAGCAGGTATTTCCCCTAGGTCCGTTATTTGGACTCTATTCCCTATCGACATGACAATTGTGTGATCCGAGTTCCCCAATGCCTCAAAACATAGCTTATAGAAATCAATAGCTGTATTAAAAACAGTTCCCAATGAAATGTAGATGTTCTGTTCCTTTTTGACTACAGGTAAGTCAGAGCTTTCATGCGCAATTCGTGAAGTGATAGATGGACCTACAAATTTATACGTTGAGTCGAATGCTTCTCCATCAGGTTGAAACGCCCTCGTTGTATAGACGATTGTCAGTGGTGCAGGATTACAAAACACCTCAAAAGGAGATTGGATCACCACATCATATTTTTCTTTCAGTTTAACCGTCAGGCTCTTATATGTATCGTTAATAGGCTCAGCTATTTCTGTAGGTGTTTGTATGTAAAATTGCTCCAACAACGAGTCGAAAGATGCTTGTGTCTGCGCAAAAGAAGTGCAGGAATTGATGGCAGGAAGCTTAAGAATTTGAGCTAGTAATCGTCCGCATCCAAACATGGAATCATGAATGATGTAATCAAACTGCTCATCCTCGATCTGTTCAAGAACACTTGGAATGACGATATCCGCCGTTAATAAAAGCCCGTTGACTCTTTCAAGCACATAATTTCTTCCGCCTGAAATAAAGGCTTTAATAAATTTTTGATCGTCAAATGTACGTACAGTAGCACCAGCCTCTTCCATGCGTTCCCGAAAAGCTTCTATACAAAAGTAGACGACCTCTTCACCACGTGAAACTAGTTCTTGCACAACGCCAATCGTCGGATTGATATGTCCCTCTGATCCTCCATTAATAAACAAAACACGTGCCAATTCAACCACTCCTTAGGTCGTCAGTTCTCAAAAAATAGGATCTATTTTATCATAGTACACTTCTGAAAAATCTCAAAACTTTGATCATCATATGACCAGGCAATGCACCTTGTAAACGCAATGAAGCCGCCAGTCTATTTGGCAGCTTCATCATTAACTCTGGTATTAGGTTTGTACATCCATCTTAACTTATAAAAATTACCAAGGTAGTTCATCATCAACATGATAAAACTTGCCCGTTGGCCCATCTGCTGGAAGAGTTGCAAGTTTCACACTGGTCCGACTGCTTTCCTTCACATCCATGTTAGCGTATTTGCCACCAATCTCTGTCTTTACCCAACCTGGATGTGCGGAGTTTACTTTGATTGGTGTATCCAGGAGCTCATGTGCGAGATGAATAGTAAAGGCATTTACTGCTACTTTTGACGAGTTATAAGCAAGCAATTTAACGCTATATACCGGTGAATCTGGATTGGCTTGAAGATTAAGTGAACCAAGTACACTGGATAGATTAACGATTCGGCCAGCTGGCGCTTTTCGAATTAAAGGCAGCAATTGTTGTGTCAACTCAACTAGACTGAAGAAATTAGCATCAAATGTTTCGCGCAACACCTCAGGTGAAACCGTACTTGTTTCATTCATAGGTGAGAGATGTTCAATTTCTTTCTGTACACCTGCGTTATTGATCAGAATATCTAGTTTACCATAGTGTTTATCAAAGAACTCATAAGAAGCTTGACGATCTCCAGCTAGTGTAACGTCGAATTGAAGACTCGTTGCTTGTATCCCTTCTGAACGAAGGATTGCCGCTGCCGCTTCTCCCTTCGCTGAATCACGTGCTCCAATCACGACACTAGCGCCCATATGTCCAAGTTCACGAGCTGTTTCTAACCCAATACCGCGATTCCCGCCAGTGATAAATGCGACTTTCTCAATCAGTGTTTTAATAATTGTTGTAGTCATTGTATATATCTCCTTTTATCGTAAATCATTTATTGAGAACGATCGTTCTAGAATGTTCAAAAAATTTTAATTAAGAATATCCATCGTTGTGTCGATTATGCTGACCAGTTTGTCACGGTTCTCTGTTGTTTTGACAACTACACGTAAGCCCACCCAGGCATTATGAAAATATAAAGAGAGACTTTCCGCATTATGGTGAGCAGCAATTTCTCCATCTTGTTGGCCCGTCACGATCAGATCATAGAACAATTTCTCAGTATGGATGAAACCATCCTGTATTTTAGCCGCGACAACGGAATCCAACAAAGCTAACTCAACAGCCGTATTCACCATCAAACAGCCTTTGGGTTGATTCTCATCCGAATGGATAGTCATCTCGAATAATTGCCTAATTGCTTGTTTGGCAGATTGTAATTGATAAATACGATGATTTATTTCTGAATTAATCATCGTTGAGTATCGATTCAGCGCATCAATAAATAAGTCATGTTTGTCCCCAAAAGTATCATATAAGCTTCTTCTGTGAATACCCATATGCGTGATAAGTTCCTGAATGGAGGTTTTCTCATATCCTTGTCTCCAAAATAGATCCATCGCTTTGTCTAAAACCTCATTGACCTCAAACTCTTTACTCCTTGCCAAAGTAGTAAGCCTCCTTTCCTATAACTTGTGTAATGGGCACAACTCACTCTAACATATTGGGAACGATCGGTAAAGAATAGATTTTACCAATCCGTATACAAAATTCAGGCTCCCGTGGTCAATTCCTCCGGCAGCCTGGTTTAGAAATTAAGATCGTGATTGTTTCCCGTCATGATAGTCTGCCCACAATGGGCCGATGTATTTTTCTAATGTTTTAACAATAGCATCTCGTTGACCCTCTTCCACATTTCCAATGTCGTTTGCCATATCATTTCTGACTCGGATCAGCACATATAAAGGTGGAAATTCAGACTCGCGGAAAGCTTTAATCATGGCTTCTTCTTGGGGGGTAATATCCATTATTCAATCTCATCCTTTCCCTAAACTTTAGATATTATCAGTATAAATCCTGACGTTAGTGTTAGGGTCAAGGGAAAAATCACCTGGGGTTATCTATAGCGAAAATATCTCCTTCATATTAATGATCATGCTGACTCTAATCAATCGCAAATAATTTCAATCCATCGTCTACTTTTTTAAAATAATAAGTGGATGTTTCTTGCTTTGTTTCATTTTTATTTTTTAAATAGATCGTTCTAGTTAGCGTAACGCCGTATTCATTGGGTCCACTGCCATTCGAATCCGGATTAAATCGAATATTGTTCGTGTTGAGAATGTATTCATTTTCAACCTCCGTTACATAATTATACAAACTCTCCAGATGTGCCTCATCATTAAAACTTATATCAAATGTAGATAGAAATTTCGTTTTGTTGCGATTATTAATCGCCATTGTATTCTCGTTAATGACTTTAACGGCATAATGCTGAGTAGGATCCGTATATTGATTCTCTTCGATATACATAATGCCAGGGAGTGGAACTTCCGTTGAAATGGGCATTATAGATGACAATAAGAGAGGCGTAACCTCCGTACTCTTTGGAGAATCGACGGGCTTACCCTCTCTTATCTGATTGCATCCTGTGAGAATCAGTATCCACGCAATAAAAACCACACCTACTTTTCTCATCTTTATCACTCCATCGTCATTTCAGTATTCAATTATACACTTACTCATTTACAAATGTTGGATGTTATCATTATTTTATCAAGCATACTTCCAATAGGAAACAACTCTTTGAACCTTTCTTTCTACATAATTGTTGTCTATAGCACACACTTGTTCTATTGGACGGACATATACTAGAAGTATAAAGCTTGAAAGGAGGTATTCATTTTGAAACGATCAGAATCCTATTTGGTTTGTAAAAAGTACCTCAATCGAGAAGTAGTCATTCATACGATACATGGCACTTACAAAGGGACCATAATGAAAGTAGATGGTAACAAGGTCTATTTAAAACAGAAACGGGATGGCAATAAAGCGCAAACCTCCTTCCTTCCTTTCCTCCTTCCTTTGATTCTATTCGATCTATTAGCTATTTTTCTCGTGGATACAAGAGCTTTCTTCCCTTTCAGACCCTTCTAATGATAGGGAGGAAACCAAGTCCTGATGCTAGTAAAAATGACCGCCACAGTCAAAGGGTGTGGTGGTCATTTTTTGAATTGATGTAATCATTAATGCAACCTCGTTTCGTATTTTCACAAAAATTATTCTGCAGAAACAATATGATTTTGAAACATTTAATGTCCACCAAAGAATTCATATTCATATTTGGAAAAATCCATTTTATGTGCTATTAATTTCTGAAAGAAATTCTTATGTGCTTCAGTTATTTCAAATGAACCATACATAGGATGCTCCAACGATAAATGAAAAACATTTCGATATTCACTGATTGGTACATTTAATAATAACTCACTCCCTACGACTACTTTTGTTTCATCATCAATTTTATTCCATTGCACTAATCTTGTTACATCCTTTTCCTCAAAGTGATATGGTGAATCCATTTGCTCAACAAAAAGTCCGTTTTTGATTGCGAATTCAATACCAGCTTCAGATTTTTGACTACTTCCAATATACATATAGAAATCCCAACCAAAATGCACAAAAAAATTATCTGATGAAAAGAACTGACAATCGGCTAAATTCCTTAATATCATTTTGCAAATAATACGAATTTCATTGATGTTCACGATCTTATCTTCTTTAATATTGATCTCATCAAATTCGTGATCGTATAATAAAGAAGTTTTTTCTTCATGTGAAACCGATCTCTTTTTAGCCTGAATCACACGAAGAAAATATTGTCTTTTTTCATTTAAGAATGCTATTAACGTCTCAACATAAGCATGTTCAATGATAAGATATTGTTCTAACGTAAATAATTCACCATCTATTACATTCCCGATTTCAGAAGGACAAGTCCATTCGTTTAATAAATAATGCCCTGCGTCATTCCTAAAAATAGGGTTGTATTTTGTGATTCTCCACTGATATTTCATCTTAAACCTCACAGTCCAAGAACACTTGTCTGATCATTTCATTCGCTTCCCCGCAAACCCCATCCTACACATGGACCAATTAAAACTAGTCTGTTGGATCCGATCACATAAGTCCCATAAATTATCGACCATGCGTACTTCGACTTTTCTTTTCAAAAGCTCGCCCAATAGATCTGTTATTCTAATTTGTTGAATCGGAACCTGTGGTTTTTCACTTACATAGTACCCAGCACTAGGATCTAATGAATAGAAATCGGACGTATCAAATTCATAGAGATATAATGTCGTAGTTTTCATGATTTCAAACCATATATGTTCAATTGCCACCACATGATGCGTTGTGGAAGAAGATAGAAATAATTTTCTATCCTCTTCTGTCGTTGTTTCGTTACAATGATATGTGACCCTTGGACAATTCCGTGGTGTCATGAAATTAGGAAGGCATTGTTCGTTGATCGCCCACACAAGTCCTTTTTCTTGATCCAGATCCTGTCTTGTGGGAATTCTAGGGTTGAAAATCGAAATATCACTTTCTTCACTCACATGAAAAAGTCTCAAAACGGTCACCTCTCCGCCATCTTCTCAGCCGCCTCCACGGTATGCTTAAGCAATGTCGCAATCGTTACGGGTCCGACTCCCGCTGGCACAGGCGTAATTGCTGAAGCTTTCTCGCGACAAGCCACGTAATCCACATCCCCAATGTTGCCTTCATTGTAACCCGCATCCAGCACGATCGCGCCTGGTTTGATCCAATCGCCCTGAATGAATCGCGGTTTACCTACCGCGGCTACAACTATGTCACCTAAACGGACGATGTTGGCTAAATCCGTTGTTTTGGAATGACAGATCGTAACGGTTGCGTTGCGATTCAAAAGCATCATCGAGACAGGTTTACCGAGAATCGGACTTCTGCCGATTACAACAGCATGTTTTCCTTCAATCGGAAGTTTATACGCGTCCATGATAGCCAGAATTGCTGCAGGTGTACAGGATGGAAAATCCGCAAATCCGAAAGCATTTTGAGCAAAACCTAATGTTGTAACGCCATCTACGTCTTTATCCATCGAAATGGTTTCAAATGCAGCTCTTTCATCAATGTGCTGAGGAACAGGATGTTGCAACAAAATGCCATGCACACTCGGATCCACATTGAGTCGCTGAATGGCTGCAATCAATTCACTCGTAGAAGTATTCTCTGGGAAAACGACGCGCTTAGATTGAATGCCCAAACGTTTGCAAGCATTCCCTTTCATCTTGACATATGTCGCGGATGCCGGGTCGTCACCAACTAGAATTGTCGCTAAGCAAGGTATGATCCCTTTATCTGACAGCCGCTGAATGCGTTCTATCAACTCTTCTTTCATGCTGCTTGCCACACGATTACCATCCAAGATTAATGTTTCTGCTACCATACCATCATCCCTTTCTCATGGTTACGATTAAACACAAAGAGGTAAGGGGAATTCCCCTTACCTCTGCCCAGGCGTACGGCTGTTATCTATGTGCTCCCTCATGGTTCCCCATGCTCCGCCAGTTACACATAGTTTACGAATAGCATCATCATAGCAATGAATGCCATAATTTTCAAGATCTCGTATTACAATTGAATCCTACAAACTCGCTGGTGACATAAAAAACGAATACCATAAATTCGTCATGAAGCCATCCAAGAGTACAAAATATAGCATTTCTAAACCGACATTCCGATCATTTAATCCTTTTCGCCAG
This sequence comes from Paenibacillus pectinilyticus, assembly GCF_001700435.1. GTDB lineage: Bacteria > Bacillota > Bacilli > Paenibacillales > NBRC-103111 > Paenibacillus_E > Paenibacillus_E pectinilyticus. The sequence continues at coordinate 83,978 of NZ_LYPC01000022.1, read as the reverse complement.
AAACGGGTAAACATATAAGTAATGGCTGCCATACCAGCCAAAATGATCAAATGAACCCAGACTGCTTGTAAGTTATCTGGCATTACTTGCAGCGCCAATGGCTTTCGATAATCATTTATTAACAATGCTTTTACGGCTAAATACATGCTTAACGAGATGCCAAAATGCAACTTCGGATGCCCGTCATAATGATACTGCCAGAAAATACTTACAGCCACGAGGTAAAGCCCAGGCAATAAGATCCATTTGAAACTCAGCAAAGCCGTGAGCAATCCGATTCCCCATAAAAGAGGCAGGGTTTCCGCAGCTTTTTGTAAATCAGCAGCCTGCAGATGATTCATTTCCTCAACATAGGGCTTTTGATCTGTGGCATAGTACACACGGGAGGATTCATTATTGACGGAATCCAGCCACATGGTGAAAGAGTTTCCGCCGCTCGAGATGTAAGTTGGGTATTCAGCAAAGCCACCGAACTGGCTAATTCGGTTGGAAGCAATCATTTTACCTCCCTCAAAATCCAGCTTGAACACTTCTTGGCTCGTTTGGCGCCGATTCTTCTCGTAAACCGAGCTAACAACGAGGGAAGCTTCGTTTGAAGTCGAATGGATGAAGGCAGGATGCAAAATCGTATCCGACTCGATCCCTTTGGAGACAGGAATATTGACGATTACATCTTGAACATTCTCTGGCTGATTTTCAGGAAATGAGAGCATATGTAAGATCGTTTTTCCCGATTTGCGTGAGCTTGTGGTGTACGCTGTAAGTAAAGTTGACCCGTCTCTTCCGAGTGCCATTTCATCCACGCTGCTACTTACTAGGTCTATTTCTTTCAGTTTCTTCTGTACAAGCGGCTGCCAGCTTGGGGAGGCTAATTGCGCATAATGAAATGCGACATTGCCCTCTTTTTTCACTTCGTAAACGAGAGAAAGGCTGCCAGATGTGTCCATCACACCATGCATTTGTACAATATCAGCGATTTCAAGTCGGGTCCAACTGATCTTATCCTTCGTTTGAAAAGCTCCAACATACAGAGCACTCGCATTATTGGCGAGCAGTACGACTTCACCATGTAAACCTATCACGGTTCGAACGTTCGTTATCTTCTGCTCAATCAAGCCAATCTTAGAAGACCACGTGCCATTCTGCCATACACTTGTAAATAATTGATTACCTTCGCCAATCCAAATCACCTTGTCCTGCCCAATAAGTTGATAGGCATGGAACTCCCCATTATCCGGTAAGGGCCGCGTCTCTGTGTGGCTCTGCCCCACTTCATCCAAATTGACATAGGCAAGTGACTGACCTGATTTGTAGGCAAAAGCATGGTCACCAACCACTTGCACAGCTTCCCCAACAGATGTCTGTTGAGGTAATTCCGTTGCTCGGCCGAATGGCTCAGGAAACGGTTGTACGGTTTCGTTGGCTAACAGATACGATTGAATCAAACCGATAACGAGTAGTGCGATTAGAAAAGGAACATAAGTAAACAGTTTCCACCGTATTCTTCGATTCACTTTCAACGACCTCCAAAACTTACTCTATTTACCAATAAGGGCTAACTAGCATTGTAGAGTCATCTCCATAAATTTGTCAACCGCTGGTCAAATAATTGGAGGCGTGAACACTCATCCCTTCCCCATGCTTCTATCCAAATTACCGTCGAGTGTCCTTGGTGCTATTCTACTTTTGCATATCCCAGAACCTTCCCCTTGATACGATCAGTAGGCAGGGTACCGAAGACTAGACTGTCTATACTTCTTGCCCATGTATCGCCCATCACGAAGAGATGATCAACTGGTATTTTCACACTAGCCAAATCTTTATTAAAGTATGATTTCATGGTTGACTTACAAGCATCATCGCACATCTCTGAACCTGGACTATTGAGAGATTTGAAATATGCTTTTTCACCCAGTCCCCAACTAAGTGCCTTCCCATAGAAAGTATCTAACCGTTTATGATTCACATAAATTTGGCCTTTCTTAATCTCCAATTCTTCACCAGGAAGCGCAATGATTCTGGAAATCGAATAGACAGGCGGATTTAAATTTGGATATTTCCCTTTATCGATTTCAGGTGTTTGATAATAAATAATATCACCACGGTGCATCTCATTTTGCTTAAAAAAATTCGGGTCAACGGCAATCTTGCCTCTATCCTTGGAGATGTACTCCAAGTTACTACGCGCCATTCCATCGTTATCATTCTCAACGGCTATGAAATCTGGTTTCATTTCAACTTTCATTGGCGTCTCTTGCGTAACGAAGTCGGTCAGGCGCGATTCTTCACAACCAAGTATGAATAACAATGATCCAACAACTAGAAGTGACTTTTTCATTGGAATCCCCCTTTATCACATAAGACTCCATTGATAACAAAGTCTCCCATATTTTAACAATCACTCATTAGACGGGAGTCCTTCAGAAAAGTTTCAAATCCATCATCACTATTTACATACATTCGCAGGGTTCTCCAAAATCGCAGGTCCCAATTTCCCCGTTTTTCCATTGGATAAACGAATTTGTAATATGCTTGGAGTCAAGTCTGCGGTGATGTCATCAATTTTTCCTGCCCATGTAGGATCATTTCCCTCTGGAGTAGGAACCAATTTGAACCTCCAACTGATCTCATTTGGAATAAAAGCAAACCCCTCATACCCATCATAATCCCCCAACGTTGTCGGTGCAGGCAGATGAATCGCATGCATACTGATGCTGGTGCGTGGAAAGCTTGGTGTTAGCTTCACTTTGTAGATGAGCGCTGCGCCTTTTACATTCATGTCGTCTTTACTAACGGGTTCAAGAACGGCACTACAAGGCATGACGACTTCGGCTTTCAGGCTGACAGGGTGAATCACGCCAATGCTCAAAAAGGATATAATCACAATGATTTTCTTCATACAATACCTCCAGAAATGTTTGTGGTTATTTTTCCCAGATGACTTTCAAATATGTTGATTCCTCCTTAAGTCCCAACCGTTCATCTTAATCATCATATAAGTCAGGACTTTTGTAGGGATACTTTTATACCATATCATTCTCTCAAACTGAAACCAAATCTACATTACCACGTATATCCAATTGAGATAGACTAAAATACTCAACTAGAAAGAGGTGTCGTATGGTATTTACAATAGGTAGAAAACTACTATCAGGTTTCTTAGCAATCACGCTTCTTCTTGGACTTGTAAGTTCGATATCGCTATATTATTTACAAAAGATTGACAAATCGTATTCCGATTTAATTGATAGGCGAGTTCTCATATTATCGAATTCCAAAGATATGAGAGCTATTACATTGCAGCAGATGAGCAGTTTACGTGACTACCTACTCTCCCAGAACAAGGAAGGTTTGGATCGATTTGCTCAAGCAAACGCCAATCTGAGTACACTTCTGCAAACCACTTTAGACTTGGTAAGACGTGATGTTGATAAGAAAGACTTACAGACCCTTAGCGAATTAAACCAACAATTTAAGGCAGGATCTGATCAAGTCATTGCACTGATGGCAACGAACAAGGATGCAGCTTTGAAGCTAGCAACATCTAACGTTATTCCTATGGGACGCGAGATGGAGAATCTGGCTAATGCCATTGCAGAAGGTCAACAAAAGTTGGTGAATGAAGGTGGAGCAAGCAATACAATCATGGTTGATTCGATCAGAAGGATCGTTTTGATCATAAGTATTGTGGCATTTGTTGGTGCAATTGTCTTGGCTGTTATTATTTCCAAACTGATCTCCAAGCCCATTGTTCGTGTTGCAAATTCGGCTAAACGAATAGCATCAGGTGATCTAACCCTAGATAAACTTAACGTTAAGAATCGGGATGAGGTCGGTGAACTGGCCGTATCTTTTAACCAAATGGTTATTAATCTGCGTACGTTAATTCATCAAGTAACGACGAGCACGGAACATGTCGCTGTATCTTCCGAAGAGATGACGGCTAGTGCCCAACAGACCAACGTGGCTGCAGAGCAAATTGCATCCTCTATTCAGCAAGTAGTGACGGGGACCGACAAGCAAGTCCAGCGTGTCGCAGAAACGGTACAAGCAGTCCATGACATGTCATCGAATGCCGAACAAATTGCCTCACATGCGCAAAGTGTCTCAGCTTCTGCGTCAGATGCTGCCGACAAATCCCATGAAGGCAATCAAGCCATTCAACAAGTCGTTGCTCAAATGACCTTTATTCAGAAAACCATTGAAGATTTATCAGGAATTATCACAGGACTTAGACAGCGGTCACAAGATATTGGGGAAATTGTAGGCATGATTACCAGCATAGCGTCACAGACGAATCTATTGGCATTGAATGCCTCGATCGAAGCAGCCCGAGCCGGGGAACAAGGGAAAGGATTTGCCGTAGTGGCAAGTGAAATTCGCAAACTAGCGGAACAATCTTCTCTCTCGTCCAATCAGATCGCTAACTTAATAGCTACGATTCAGAACGAGACCGAGCACGCTGCACAATCGATGGCGGATGGCATCAAAGAAGTAAACGAAGGGATGCTTGTTGTCCATGTTGCTGGAACGTCGTTCGAGCATATTGAACAATCCGTACAGAAAGTCGTCACACAGATTCAAGAGGTTGCTGCTGCCGCAGAGCAAATGTCTGCGAATACGGAGCAAATTGGATACGCGATGGATTATATCTCGCAAATCGTAGAGGAATCTGCTTCTGGTATCCAACACGTTTCCGCATCAACAGAAGAGCAATTGGCCTCTATGGAAGAGGTTCTCTCCTCGTCAACCTCCTTGTCCAAGATGGCTGAAAATTTGCAAGATCAATTGCTCCGATTTAAGGTGTAATAGCAGTAATATCATCCCACTGCATCAAAAAGCCCCATTCGCTAATCAGCGGATGGGGCTTAATTTATGGCTTAATGTCCTGCTCTTCTACTCACACTATGGATGTAACAGCCCCACATGAACTTTAACTACCGCTTTCTTAATTCTCGATGAAGGCCGCCCCATGCTAGGTCGATGAATATCGTTAGGGAAAAAGACGGCAAACATTCCAGGTTTAAGCTGTAGCAATATCTCATCTGGTGAAGGATTGTATAGGGCATAATCTTGCTCACTATCGTAGGCTTTAGCTGCTTGGAAATCTTCTCGGTCAGACGACCACCCAATTGTCTCTTCTCCGTCGATTAAGTAATGGATATCGATATAGGATTCATGCTTCTCGGCCTGCTGCTCATCCATCGATTTGGCATCGAATTCCATAAAGTTTACGTACATCTGATCACCATTGATCTCAACGCGACCTTCAGGATTTCCATTAAGAAGTAGTTGAAGTTCCTCTAGTGCTGTCGCAATGACAGTATGCTCAAAATTTAGTTGCTTGTCCCACAATGACATTGTACCTAAAATCATGGCCCATTCCCCCAATTGTGTATATGTAATGCCTTAAAGCAATTTCACAACCACGGATTCCGCCGTAGTTTCCTTATTCCTAATCGATTCCTCATAGGACCTTTTGAAATACTCAACATACAAGACATCTAATAAATAGAGCTGCGATATTTTTGCCGATAAAGATCCCCCCTGAAGAGGACCTTCATTTGCGCCACATAACAGCGTAATATCTGAGAATGATGTTAAGGGTGACTTCACAAAACGGGTAATCGAAATGACGGTCGCCCCGCATTCTTTCGCCTTTTTAGCGACCTCAATCGTATCTTTGGTTGAGCCGGAATACGAGATGATCACAGCTACATCCCGTTTTGTCATCAATGCTGCCGACATCATTTGAAGATGTGAATCGATAGTGCATTCCGTTTTGTTCGTAATCCGCATGAACTTAATTTTCGCTTCCATGGCGGTCATTAAGGAAGAGCCTACACCGAAAAATATGACTCTCTCTGCTTGAAGTAAACAATTAATGGCTTCATCGATCTTGGTGCTGTCAATTAAGTTAAACGTTTCGTTTAACGCACTAATGTTGGTAGACAGCACCTTGGAAGCTACTTGTCCAATAGAATCGTTCATCATCACTTTCTCGGTCAGCTGCGGTATTTCATTTTCTACGGTGATGCTATGGGCTAAAGCGATCTTGAAATCCTGGTAGCCTTTATAGCTCAAGGACTTGCAAAACCTGAATATGCTCGATTCGCCGACACCGCACACATCTGCGAGATCCGTAATCGACATATAGACAACACTGTCTATGTTCTCCAGGACATAGTCCGCCACTTTTTTTTCCGTGTTGGTCAGATTGTTATATTTAGAATGAATAGTTGTAAAAATATTAATTGCGCGCACACAATCACCCTCTTAGCCTCAAGATTCAGACATGATGCGCAATCCTACTGCGAGTGCGCCTCTTTCAGCGTAAGAATAATGAGGCCGCACCCAATAAACCAGCCTTATTTCCCAAAGATGCCTTCAGAATTTTCACATCTGCAAAACTTTCCATAATCAAAGCTTGCGTTTGAACCTCAACGGCACGAACGAGGTCCTCTTGCTCCATCACTCCGCCCCCTACAATAATAGCTGAGGGATTGAAAATATGAATGAGTGAAGCTAAGCCAATAGCTACCTCTGCCGCCCAAGCTTGCAAGATTTGTTCCAATGGTTCGTTTCCTAATCTTATTTTACCAAAAAAAACCTTGCCGTCCACACATTCCGGATCCACTTGTTGTGCCATTCGTACTAATGCCGTTGCTGACGCATAGCTTTCGTAGTAAGGCATGCTTTTATCGTCATTCATGCCGGATAATGGATGTGTAATTAAATGGCCGAATTCCGCGGCTACACCCTTCGCTCCACGGTAGATTTGACGATCAATAACGATCGATCCACCGATCCCCGTTCCAAACGTAAGACATAAGAAATCATGAAATGATTGCGCTGCGCCGAAATAAGCTTCACCTAGTGCTGCCGCGTTGACATCATTTTCGACCATTACAGGCTTATGGAAACGATCTTCAATAATCTCTCTAATTTTCATTCCTGTATAATCGGGAATATTGCTATTCGCATACACGATATAGCCTTCATCGGAATTGACTTGTCCAGCTGTGCTAATCGCAATCGCATCGTAACCCGTATACGCAGCCAGTTGGAGAAGTAATTTGTCTATGACGTGCGGACCCCCCATGAGACTTTCTGTGGGATATTCCTTAAATTGTTCGATATGTCCATGTTCATCACACATACCCATCTTGGTGTTGGTACCGCCGATATCCGCTGCTAAAATTTTCATAGCTTACATGATCGCCTTAACGAATTTTTTGGTTATTTCCATCGGTCTCGTAATGATTGACCCCACAACAGCTGAATAAATGCCTAGATCGAATAATCGTTTTAACTCGTCTGGGGTAGAGATTCCACCCTCTGCAATGATGGGAACGGATAATGACGACACGAGCTTCTCGACCAATTCAAAATTAGGTAATGGCTTATCTTTTGTTGCTGCAGTATAGCCGCATAACGTTGTACCCACGCTGTCAAAACCAAGTTCAACAGCTTTAACCGCTTCCTCATACGTCGAGCAATCCGCCATAAAGAGCTGATCCTTGTACTTGTTTCTAATTAGTGGAAAAAGTTCAGATATCGTAGAGCCATCTGGTCTCACCCGGTCTGTTGCGTCCATCGCAATCATATCAACGCCTTCTTGATAGAGTGCATCAACTTCCTTCATCGTAGGTGTGATAAAGACATCTGATCCGCTGTATACTTGTTTAATGATTCCGATAATCGGCAAATCTACGTGTTTCTTAATTTCTTGAATATCGGCTACGCTGTTTGCTCGGATGCCAGCAGCCCCACCTAAATATGCTGCGTAGGACATTCTCCCCATAATGAAAGGACTATGCAACGGTTCATCAGGCAAAGCCTGGCATGAAACAACCAATTTTCTTTTTATCATATCCAGAATTGTTTTATTTGTATCCATCCGGTTTCCACTCCACCACTTAAATTTTTATTCTTTGACTGCACCGGCTGTCATTCCTTGCGTAAAATAACGTTGGAATAAGATGAAAATTAACAGCATTGGAATGGCAGCGACCGTAGCCCCCGCCATTTTATAAGCGAAATTCGGGTTCAGATCCTGCATTAAAGTTGCCGTACCTACCATTAGCGTTTTCATGTTCTTCTCTTGTCCGACGACAGACTGCCATAAGTAATCGTTCCAGACTTGAACGAAGTTCAGGATAAATAAAGCGCCAATCCCTGGTTTAACGATCGGAAGCATAATTTGCATGAAGGTCTTCCATTCCCCGGCGCCGTCAATTCTTGCTGCTTCTCTTAACGCATTCGGAGTCGCATCGAAGAAGCCTTTCAACAAAAACACACCAAATGCCGTGGCAACGTTCGGCCAAATCATACCGCTGTAACTGTTCACCATCCCAAATTGCTGCGTGATCCGGAATAAAGGTACGATCATAATTTCTTTCGGAATCATTAAGCTCGAAACAAAGATAATGAAAATGATATTACTGCCTTTGAACGTAATTTTTGAGAAAGCATAAGCGGCCATCGCGCCTACTACGATCACCAAAACCGTCGTAGCACCTGAAACGAATACACTGTTGAACACCCATCTTAAAGCCGGTTGACTTTGGAAGACGTCCACATAGTTGGAGAAGGTCACCGTGGTTGGCCACCAGTCAGGCGGCATTTTCACAACATCCGAGCTGTTCTTAAGCGAACTAGTAAATAACCAATATAGTGGAAACAAGTTGAAAATCGCGAAGATGAAGATAATCACATTCGAAATGACATCAAATCGCTCCATTTTCTTCTTGTTTTTGGATTTCGACATGTGGAATACCCCCTTACTTCTCCTTGATTAAGCTTCTTAATTGAGGCACGGACAACAATAATGTTATGACGAACATAATCACACCTACAGCAGAAGCCATACCCAGTTGATTATATTTAAATGCGTTATTGTAGAGATAATACATCAACGTCACGGATGAGTTATTCGGTCCTCCGCCTGTTAAGAGCTGAATAACGACGAATATTTTCAAAACCGCAATGATGTTAATAATGACAATATATACCGTGGTTGATTGAACAGAAGGAATTAGTATTTTAAAAATAACCTGCCATCTGCTAGCCCCGTCCACTTCCGCTGCTTCAAACAAATCTTTCGGTACGCCTAGCATCGCGGCAATATAGAGAATAATCGCTTGCCCAACGTTTGTAGCGAATGTTACGAATATAATAACCGGCATAACCGTTGTTGTTTTCCCCAGTAAATTAACAGTGCCTAGACCCATTTCATTCGAGAAATACGAAATTAGCCCGTTAGCAGGATTCAGTAAGAAACTCCACACCATACTCATAACAACCATTGAGACCATTACCGGTACATAGTAGCTACCTCGAATGAATGAAACATACTTGGCATTCTTGTCAAATACAGCGGAAGCTACGAACAGCGCAAATCCGACCGTAAGAATAACGATAAATACGACGAACACAACTGTGTTAATGAGCGCTTTGAAAAATACAGGATCGTTAAACAGCGCCACATAATTATCGAGTCCAACGAACTTTTCCGATTGATAATTGATCCGATACAAGCTAAGTCTTATACCTTCAATAATCGGATATACCAAGAAAACTAAGAAAATCAGCATCTGCGGCGAAATAAACAGGTAACCGGTGATACTATCTTTGAGGGATTGACTGCGTATTCTCATATCGGTTTTCCTTTCTAATTAGCAGCCCTAGGATCACGTTGATCCTAAGGCTATTAATCTTGAATTGTTTATTCTTTTACTTGGATTGATAAATAACGGAGCTCTCTTTATTCGTTTGAATGACTTTGTTACCTTTGGTCTGATAATCTTTCACAACTTGTTCTGGTGATTTGGAACCTGTGTATAGGGCTTGAAGTTCTGGATAAAGCACTTCTCTTAATTGGCTATACCCTGGAACGTTACCGCTGAAATTGAACAAGTACTTGGAGTTTGCATCGTAAGCAGCGAAGAGTGGGTTCACATCTTTGAGTTCTTTGGAAACAGAACTTCTTACTGGAATACCATTCTTGGACGACTTCACTAATTCAGGATCTGTAGAGAAGAATTTCACAAAATCTTTGGCTACTTCGACTTTCGCTTTATCTTTATTTTGGAACACGCTTGCTCCAACTACATACGTGAAGGACAATGGATCTCCGCTTTCGGACGGAATATTAGCCAGACGCACATCAAATTTCGTGCTTTTACCACTAGCCATGTCCGCCTTGGTGTTGTTGAACAACGTCGGATTCGTGAAGCTAATCGCTAACTGCTGATTACGGAACATCCCGTTCGCATCGTTGGAAGAAACCGATTCAGGACCAGGGTTCGTATAACCCGCATCCTTGATTTTCTTCAACCAAGCCGCGGCTTTAACGCCGTTTGCATCATCTAGCACGATATTTCCTTTATCATCAAAGAATTTGTTACCGAACATTCTCATATACGCAAGGTTCCATGTGTCCCCTTGATTATTGACAGCATAAAGTGACATTGGATAGGCATTGGAATATTTATCTTTAGGCAAATTGTCTTTCAAGCCTTTTAAAATTTGATCATATTCGGCTAATGTCCACGTCTTAATCTCATTCGGTCCACCAACAAACTTCTCAAGACCGGCGGCTTTGAACATATCTGCGTTATAAACCAGTGTTCCTGGATTATGCTGGAACGGGTAAAAGTAAACATCTTTACCGAAGGTTACCGCATCCCAATAGTTCTTGGCGATATCGGCTTTAGAGGCATCATCCACAATATCCGTTAAAGGTACCAAGGCACCGCGATGAACATAATCGCCCATTGCAAAAACGCTTTCAAAAAATACATCTGGTGCCGTTCCACTGCTTAAGTTGACGTTGAGAAGCTGATCGCGTTGGTCGCCTGCAATCACTTCTACTTTGATTTTGGCATCATACTTTTTGTATTGCGCAGAGAATTTTTCAGCCGCGGCTTTCAAGAAGCTGTCGTAGTCAGCGCCTGGCTCAGTTGCATCTAGAACACCTTTCCACTGCGGTGTCAGCCACACTTTGAGCTCCACCTTTTTCCCAGTAGATTCTTGTCCTGTATTGCTGGTACTAGTTGCTTCTTTATTTCCATTAGAGCAACCAGCAACAATCGAAGCGAACATGGTTAGAGCCAAAACAGCGATAGGAAAGCGTTTGTTTTTCATCATATATCTACCCCTTATTTAATATCGTGGTGACTTGATGCTGCATAAAATTCGCCATCTTGCGATGTCCATCTGCATCCAAATGCATATAGTCAATCTCATTCATGGCAACCCCATCTTTAGAATCTGCAAAATGAATGCCTGTTCCTGTCAGTAGACCTTCCAAGTGTTCAGCCAGCTCCACTGATTTGTCGCTGCACTGAATACCCATTGAGCTGCCGATAGGCGTATCGAAATACTTCTCTCCAATTGGAGGAGGAGCCACAACTAGAACTTCAGGCGGTTGACCGCCAACTCCTGATTCCATCCCTTTGGCTTTCTTCGCAAGTCTGACAATGCCCTGTGCAATATTATAGGAAGTAAGTCCGAAGCGAGCTTTCGTGTCATTCGTTCCAAGCATGATTACAACCAAATCCAATGGTGAATGTGACATCAGACAAGGGTAAAGATAGGATAATCCCGACAATCCTTCGAACAAAGGATCTTCATGAACACTCGTTCTTCCACTCAGACCTTCACTAATCACTGTGTACGAATTCCCTAGCTGTGAGGCGAGACGGCTTGTCCATCTCGTCTCCTCATCAAATCTTGCATCCGTTTCCGCGTTGTAGCCCCACGTATTGGAGTCTCCAAAGCATACAATGGTTTTTTTCATCATTTGCAGAACTGTTGCGTCGCTTCGTCGATCATGGAAATAATGCTATCGATTCTTCCCATATCTTCGTTACTGATACCTTCGAGCGGCCCACGCACGCTGCCGATGTTAACGCCTCTACGATTCAAAACCTCTTTAATTACCGCATACATGGATCCATTCTGTGAGCATAAGGCGACGATAATGTCATTAATATGGCTCTGAATACGTTTCGCCTCTTCAAACTTGCCTTGAAGGAAAAACTCATTCGCTTGTAAAAATAACTCAGGCATTGCTGCGTAAGTGCCACCGATACCGCCATCAGCGCCCATCATTCTTCCAGCAACATACTGCTCGTCCGGGCCATTAAATACAACAACGTTATCGCCGCCTACTCTTTTGAACCGTTCGATATCCATCGTTGGCATCGATGAGTTTTTCACGCCAATCACTTTCGGGTTAGCCAAAAGCTTCTCGAATAAGGATGTCGTTAGTGTGTATCCTGTCGTTTGAGGAATGTTATATATAATGAAATCTAGTGGTGTTGCATCGATAATTTCATTCCAATACTTACACACCGAACTATCAGGTAACTTGAAATAAATAGGTGGAATCGCAGACAGGGCATCATAGCCCAACGTTGCTGCATGTTTCGCCAATTCAATGCTGTCTCGTGTAGAAGGTGCCCCTACATGGGCAATCAATGTCATTTTGCCTTTCAAACGGTTGGCTACATAAGTAAGCACTGCTTTACGCTCGTCTAGGTTTTGGTAAATACACTCACCGGAACTTCCCCCGACGTAGACCCCATTCACTTTCTTCTCATACAAATAATCGCATAATGCGTTGGTGCGGGCTTCTGAGATATCTCCTTGATCGTCATAGCATGCATAAAAAGCGGGTATGATTCCACGGAACTTTTCTAATCTCAATGAATTCCCCTCCTAATGTTTATTATGTTTGGCAAGATCAACAGTATCATATAAATCAAAAACTGTAAATTGTTTTCACCATTTTCTAATAAAAGAAAAATATTTTCACCAAAGACTTCCTTCTCTGGTTATTTGCTAGGTTATTTTTTTTTGGTAAAGTGCATTTTTTTCCACTTCTTGTAGTATTGTTCTTTGGAACTTTAACCATGCAAATATCACAGTTGAATCACAGCTATTACTTGCCATTTTCGGAAAAAATATTTTAAACTGCTGGCATTTGGGCAAATTAATTGGGTAGAAGGTCTTTGTGCTTTTATAGGTTTTACTCGTTTGTAAAACGTAAAAAAAGCAAGTCCATATGTGGACTCGCTTTCATCATTTCATCTAAAAATTCAAATGAGTTGAAATTGTATCTTTAAACTTTCCCGGACAACGGCAGCTGCAATTGAGCAGGTACATCCTCTGGAAAATGAGTTACGATCAGCCTCATCATATATCCCTCTAATGTAAAATCAAGACTCCCCTCTTCCCTATAATCGTAAGGGATGCCCCTTTCAACTAACAGGTTTCTTACACGTTGAATAAACGCAAGACGACTCACCCCAAAACTAGTATGCATTGCTGGCTGCAACGCCTTCATCGCAATGGGTATCCATTTCCGCTTTGTCGATGGAATAACGGCATGTGCGGTCCCGCCAATCGCAAACGCGAAGTTATCCTTCACTTTATCTAGTTTAAAATCAAAAAGTTCAACTAGCTTTTGCCGAAAATCCACAACATCGTCGACTGGAAAGCCTACTTCTCGCAGGTACAATAATTTCAGCTTTCCACTAGGGATCAAAATCCCTTCTTTTATATAAGGATGAGCGATGATTTCAAGTAAATTTCCGTCCCCATCACGGAAGTATACATTCATACCAGTTCCGAAATCGTCACGAGTACGGCCATCAGGCCATTTTAATAGTGTCACTCCTGATACTTGCAGCGAGCTGACGATATGTTCAAATTCAGAATAAGGAACTTCAAAAGCGAAGTGAGCAGGCCGCAATGCCTCTTCCATCTCTACAAAAGTTATCGTACAAAACGCAATGGGTTGAAACGCAATTTCATTCTCTGATTCCCTAATGACCGGAAAACCTAACTGCTCATGATAAAATTGTTTAACACCTGGAATGGAGACTGTCTGCAAAGTTACATTGGCGAAATGGGTAATCATAAACTTGTCACTCCCTTCGTAATTTACAGAATCTAGTAAATTCATATACTTAGTATACACCGATGTTTATAAAGTTCCAATGTAGAATGTTTATCGATACCGCTATACACCAATTTCTCCATTTATACCATATTGAAATATTAAATTACCTTCATATTCATTTGACATTCTCCGAATAATCCGATGGTACGCTTAAGCTAACTTGGAACTTCAGGAGGGATTCTTATGCGACTTGCGTTGTTTACCGATACCTTTGTTCCTCAAATGAACGGCGTAGCACTTACACTTGGGCGTTTGACGGAGTATTTGAATCGTCGCGGCGTCGAGCATCTCGTTTTTTCACCGAAGAGCACAGCTGATATCGTTTACCCGGATCCCGTTCGTCCTATTACCAGCATCCCTTTTTTTCTATATCCGGAGTGTCGATTAGCTTTGCCAAGGCTTACAACGATTCGAAAAGAGTTAGATCGTTTCCGTCCCGATTTACTTCATCTTGCTACTCCCTTTAACCTCGGCTTATGTGGCCATCACTACGCACGCAAACACAACATTTCACATGTTGCCTCCTACCATACCCACTTTGACCGCTATCTGTCCTATTACCGGATGAAAGCTGCTGTTCCCCTGTATTGGTCCTATATGAAATGGTTTCATCAGTCCTGTGATGCGACATTTGCACCTTCCCAAGATACCATTCAAACCTTAGAGGATCAGGGCTTTCAGCACATGAAGCTATGGTCGCGTGGCGTCGATTGCAACCTGTATACGCCTGATAAAAAGAGTGCCGACGTTCGCGAACGATATGGGATTACAGCTCCCTACCTATTCCTCTATGTGGGTCGAATCGCACCTGAGAAAGACATCGATACACTCACGGCCATCATGAGAACCTTACCGGATTCTATGAAAGAACGCGTCCACTGGCTCATTGTTGGTGACGGCCCACAACTTCCAGAGCTTCGTGAGCAAGTTCCGACTAATGTGACTTTCGCAGGGTACAAAAGCGGTGAAGAACTGGCTCAGATCTACGCTTCGGCAGACCTATTCGTATTTCCTTCGAGTACGGAAACCTTCGGCAATGTCGTTCAAGAAGCTATGGCCTCAGGCCTCCCAGTCATTGCAGCGAATAGTGGCGGAGTGCTTGAAATGGTGCGTAACGGTGAGACTGGCGTCCTCTGCACGCCCAAAAAACCTGAATCCTTCGTACACGAAATCGTCAACTTGGTCGATGACTTAGATCGTATGGCAAGCTTCCGATTAGATGCCAGATCGTTTGCACTTGGGCGTTCCTGGGACGCCATCTTTGATCAGTTGTTACACGATTACGAGCACATTATCGATAACCGTCGCATTGGCAAAAAACTAGGATTCTACTCGGCCTAAAGGAGGCTCTTCCATGCAAATAACCATCATTGGCACGGGATATGTCGGTATTGTAGCAGCGGTTTGTTTGGCAAAGTTAGGGCATAACGTGACAGCGATGGATCGTGAATCTGTGATTCAAAGCTTACAATCGAATAAAGCGCATGTGTGGGAACCTGGCCTGCAGGAATTACTCACGGAGTGTAACGAGGAAGGCAATTTGCATTTTGACGCGGACATGGCCAGCGCAACAGCCAATGCGGATGCACTACTAATTGCCGTGGGAACGCCTACACGGGCAGATGGGCATACGGATCTCAGTCAAATCGAAAATGTGCTGGAGCAATTAAAACAATCGGGCAATTGTCCTCCGCTAGTCATCGTGAAAAGCACGGTTCCCGTAGGAACCTGCGACGAACTGGAAGCCAATTTACATGGAGCTGGGTTGCGGGCAGACGTTGTTTTTAACCCTGAATTTCTGAGACAGGGCAGCGCTATTAACGATTTTATGTACCCTGATCGGATCGTATTTGGTTGCCAATCCAGACATTCCGAAATTATGCTTCGGCAAATCTACCAAGGTATTGATGCACCTATACAGGTATGTGATCGACGTAGTGCGGAGCTCATTAAATATGCGTCTAATACATTTCTAGCGATGAAAATCTCATTTGCCAATATGATGGCCGATTTATGTGAAGGATACGGCGCGGACATCCGTCAAGTCATGAAAGGCGTAGGTACGGATCGTCGCATCGGACCTCATTTTTTGCAGGCAGGCGTTGGATATGGCGGGTCTTGTTTTTCCAAAGATCTACAATCCCTGCTGACTTCCGGCAAAGTCATCGGTCGCTCGCTTCCCTTGCTCGAAGCTACAGCACAAATTAATGATCAGCGTATCCCCCAACTGGTTGTGAAGCTAATCTCGCTATGGGAAAATCCTAACGGTAAACGACTTGGCGTACTCGGAATTTCCTTCAAACCGAACACGAATGATGTGCGCGATGCTCCTTTTCTCACGTTGCTGAAACTCTGCCAACATCATCGTATTGATGTGCATGCGTATGATCCTGTTGTTCAACAGGTTGCATTCGAAGGCGTAACCGTGGCAGATTCCCCTTATGAAATGGCTGCGCATTCGGACGCAATCATCCTCATGACGGAATGGCCGCAGTTTGTAGAACTGGACTGGGTACGCATGGTTCAACTTATGCGCCAATCGATCCTGCTCGATGGTCGAAATGTACTATCAGATGAAGTCGTTGCACAGTTAATGGAGCTCGATGGAGTAACTTACGTACCTGTGGGACGCCCCGTGGAACAAAGTGTGGAACAACGGGTGTATTAGTTCTGGTAAAGGATGAAAGAAGCGCCGCCAAGGAGATGACTCCTGGATGGCGCTTTTTATTTTTCGAGGATGACAAGAACAAAGACAGTCTCGCACTCCTCTTCCACGATGACTCGTGACTTTATAATTGGATTGCTCTCTCTGCAACTAATGAAATCTTAGAACGTATATAGAAAAAAGGAAGATGCTGGGTTCTAATGAAAGGAGTCTTTCGCGAATGAAACAAGTTTCATCAGCCGTACCTAGAGCCGCAGTGCGAGGTGCAGCCATCGGTGTTAGTTTCATGGCTTTATTCGGCACACTCTGGGCCGGTATTGGTATTGCCGGTTTACAAGATTGGGGATCTTTTTGGCTTTGGATTGGTGCTGCGCTGATTGGAATCACCCTACTTGCAGGTGGCATCTCCTTAATGTTGAGGTCAAAACAGCTCACAGTGCAAGTTACTGACGCTGATGCTAAGCATTGGAAACGAGCCAGCATTTGGTTTGGCATCATCTTCACGATCGAAGGTGCGGCCATCGGAGCAGCAAGCGCAATCTGCAGTGCAACTGATCATATTGATTATCTTTTTCCCATCATGGCCATCATAGTTGGTGCTCACTTCATTCCTTTAGCGCCGCTGTTCCGGATTAAAACTCATTACTTAACAGGTACGCTCCTTTGTTTACTTGCCATATATACACTGCTTTTTGTGCCTGTGAGGAGCACTCTGGGGGAGCAGCCTATCATTGCTTGGTGGTGTGTAGTTGGCTTCGGCTCAACACTCATTCTGTGGGGCACCGGTCTCGCGATTTGGCTACTAGGTGAAAAATGGATGAAGAAAAACTGAACCTTTCATTCTAAAATGTTGATGAACGCAAAAAGGGCTCATTCGCTGAGCCCTTTTCCTCTTGTAATGCCCCTTTATCAAGTCCCACAAAAGGTCTGATAACACGCATCCGCCACATCCGGCAGCGTCGCAAATTCAGCATGTTCAGTCGATGGCGTGAACGGATTCGAAAGAACATCCAACAGCCGCGCCATCACACTGTAATCGCCATGTTCCACCGCGGCAGCGAGTGCTTCTTCTACCCGATGATTACGCGGAATGTAGGCGGGATTACTGCTCTGCATCAACGCTAGCAAAGTCTCTTTGCTCTCCTGCTGCCTTTCAAGTCTCGCCTGCCACTGTGCTACCCACTCGGCAAATCTCGTTGTGCCATGCAGTACGGTATCCTCTGGCTTGCCATAAGATAACGTACGGAAGGTGTTGGTGAAATCCGCCTTATGCTGCTGCATCAAGGTAAGCAATTCTTCAATTAGGGATTCATCCTGATCCTCTTCGTTCATAATCCCCAGTTTTGCCCTCATTCCTGTCAGCCAACTCTGCTGATATAAAGAAAAATACCGTGCAAGCCCTTCCTCTGCCAACTTGATCGCTTGCTCCTGATCTTCGTGCAACAACGGCAACAAAGTCTCTGCCAATCTGGCAAGATTCCACGCACCAATATGCGGTTGTTTGCCATACGCATAACGGCCTTGCGAGTCAATCGAGCTGAAAACCGTGGCTGGGTCATACGCATCCATGAAAGCACAAGGACCATAATCGATACTTTCTCCACTGATTGACATGTTATCGGTATTCATCACCCCGTGAATGAAACCAACAAGCTGCCATTGAGCAATCAGACGAGCTTGACGCTTAATAATTGCATAGTACAAGGAAAGATATCGATTCTCCTCGTCGCCGACTTCGGGATAATGCCTTTCGATCGTATAATCCGCTAACGCCCGAACTTCTTCCACTGTACCGCCTGCCGCGGCAAATTGAAAAGTTCCTACTCGCAGATGGCTTGCAGCTATCCGTGTAAGAATCGCGCCAGGCTGCTCTGTTTCCCGATAAATGACATCCCCCGTTGAAACCACGGCAAGACTGCGAGTCGTAGGAATCCCCAGTGCAAACATCGCTTCACTGATGATATATTCTCGTAGCATTGGCCCTAGTGCAGCTCGACCATCCCCCCTGCGGGAATAAGGTGTGCGCCCTGAACCCTTCAGCTGTATATCGTAACGTTCCCCAAGTGGTGTAATCTGCTCCCCAAGCAGGATAGCCCTCCCATCACCAAGTTTGTTAAAATGTCCAAATTGATGCCCCGCGTAAGCTTGGGCGAGTGGTAAAGCGCCTTCCGGAATGTGGTTGCCCGCCAGACTGGCGACGCCTTCCTCACTCTTCAAAGCTTCGACATGCAAGCCCAGCATCTCAGCCACAGCAGCATTCATGACGATTAGTTCTGGCGCACTGGAAGGAGCAGGGTTCTGCTCCGTAAAGAATAGTTCAGGCAAACGGGCGTAGCTATTATCAAAATTCCAGCCAATAGGCGTGGTTTCATTTGGGTCAGACATCGAATCACCTCATTATTATGTTTGCTCGTCTATTTTATTTTTCCACTTATAGGCATGGATATCCTCAACTCAATTGTTGGAGCTCCTGCTTCAAATACTGATACAATTTGGCACTACTGAAACCTAGTGCTGCTGTCTTACTAACCAATCCCGTTAACATATCAATGGAAGTACCCCTGACAGGTATCGCCTTCGTCCCAAGTGGCATTGGGTCTAGGACAATTTCGGGCACGAGTGCGAATCCGAATCCTTTCGCGACATACGTTTTTAAAGCCGTCATACTGCCGATTTCCATGGTTTCTATCCCGATATGTCCGGATTCTTGCAGAATCATCTCCAGCTTTTTGCGATAGGGACACGTGGCAGCCGTTATGAGAAGTCGATGTCCTTCGAAATCGCTTGGCGCTAAATCTTCGAGCTCACTTAGCGGATGGTCCATAGGTACTAAAGCTACGAACTTTTCCGAAAAAAGAGGTTCAAAATGCAGTCCTGTACCGATCTCTGGTGCCGAGCAACAGGCGAAATCAATCTGCCCTTGCTGGATGGATTCGACTAGCGCAGAT
The DNA here is from genome assembly GCF_001700435.1 of Paenibacillus pectinilyticus. GTDB lineage: Bacteria > Bacillota > Bacilli > Paenibacillales > NBRC-103111 > Paenibacillus_E > Paenibacillus_E pectinilyticus. The sequence goes on along the minus strand of NZ_LYPC01000022.1, from coordinate 64,393 downwards.
GTACTGGAAATCTCTAACGAAACCCGGATTCGCGGGTATTGCGTCATGAACATTTTGAGAACAAGCGGTAATCGTTCACTTGCCGTTGGCTCCGTTACCCCGAGTCGGACGGTCCCCGTCTCACCCATTTGCATATCAGCTAAATTCGACTGCAACTTCTCCATCCGTTGGATAATAGCTAGGCTTTCCTCATAAAATAGCCTGCCTGCTTCGGTTAATCGAATCTTTTTGCCGCGTTCTAGGAGTTGAATACCTAAATCGGCCTCAAGCTTCTGCATTTGCATCGTAACCGTTGATTGCGCATAATTCAATTCCTCTGCTGCTTGATGAAAACTGCCATGCTTCACGATCATGTGAAGGGATTTTAAGGTCTTGAGATCCATATTGAGCCTCACCTTGGTAAATTCAAAAATTTTGAATATCCTTTTCAATTAATTCAATTATACAGAATTCGAGATCACATTTACAATAAGACTATGTTCATAAAGGAGGAGATTGGAATGCTTTTACAAAATAAAGTCGCGCTCGTAACCGGAGGAGGAACTGGCATCGGCCGGTCCGTATCCTTGACCTTAGCGAAGCGAGGGGCTGTTGTTGCGGTTAACTATTCACGTTCTAAAGAAGATGCTGAGGAAACTGTACAACAGATTCGAGATGACGGCGGTCGTGCGATGGCCATCCAGGCCAATGTGTCTAATAATAGTGAGGTCATCGATATGGTAGCTGCGATTGCTGAGCAATTCGGCGCAATTGATGTCTTAGTCAATAATGCCAGCATCACGCATCATATTCCGCTTCCTGATCTGGATGGAGCAACGGATGACATTTGGGATGAATTATTCGAGGTCAATGTAAAGGGCATGTTTTATTGTGCGAGAGCCGTTGCACCTTTCATGCAAAAGAACGGCCAAGGCGCAATCGTCAATGTAGGCAGCATTGCAGGTATAACGGGCCAAGGATCTTCTCTCCCCTACGCCGTATCTAAGGCAGCCGTTCATGGGCTAACGAAATCACTAGCGCGTGCACTAGCTCCGCAAGTAAGAGTCAACTGTGTCGCGCCTGGCGCTGTGGCCACCCGATGGTGGGCCGGCAGAGAAGCGCAAATGCAGAAATTAGCGCCAAACCTGCTATTGAAGCAGATTTCAACACCTGAAGACATTGCCCAATTCATATGTGCGGCTTTGGAGCAAGAAGCCATGACAGGGCAGATCATCACGTTAGATAGTGGTCAGACGTTGTGAAGTATGGCAAATGAAAAACAACGCTTTCCGTCTTATGGACGAAAGCGTTGCTTATTACATAAGCATACCTAAAGGCTATCTTCATTATCTGAATTTCTTTCTCTACGTATCAGAAGTAATAAGAAACCAAGACCCGCAACTGCGAATGCTGCGAAAATACAACCAAAAATTAGCATGAAAAAATCCATATCCATGTCGTCTAATCATCTAATCCTTTTCCATTAAGAATGTGTTCCATGTATTTTTCAACCCTTGACACTCGTGTTTTGGATTGTTTAGGAGCTGCAAAGTGTAGCAGATACGCTCTTTGTCTTCCAGGCGTCAATGCTTCAAAAGCTGTTTTCAAGCCAGGGATTTCATCTAATTTCGTTTGAAATTCCTCAGGAATTGTGTATTCCGTGTTCTTTTTGAAACTCACTTCCAAACCAGCCTTTTCAACCTCAATGGCTTCATGAATATAGGCTTTCAAGATGCTTTCCATCGCAACGATTTCTTGAACATGGGTGAAACGAATTTGGCGCGCGGCTTGTACATTCTCCGTTTGTTGAATTAAGATACCATGCGCATCTTTTAACAAAGCACCTTTATGAAACAGAATCGCACAGTAATCTTTAAAACCATGGATTAAAAGGATGTTTTTCCCTTGAAATGTGTAACAAGGATGCATCCACTTAAAATCTTCGGTTAGCTCACAGTCAAGAACGATTTCTCTTAATTTCACATATTCGTCTTTCCACGTTTTTGCTTTATTTAGAAATCCATCAACTTTCGCATTCAATTTACTCACGGTCATCAACGAACACCTTTCTCCATCGCTTATTTCATAATTAAATTCATTACTTCAATTGTACTGTTTTTTTATGGATTGTACAGTTTGTGTACACAAACAAAAACCACCGCGTGATTCCGCGGCAGCTCCATTGTATCCTCTATACTAACTATTCCTGTATAACTTCCTGAGAAGAAGGATCATTTCCTTGATCTTCGCCTTGCGCAACTGCTTGGATACGTGACATAAAATGCGTCCAACCTTTTATATGCGAATCAACTTCGGACACAGGTAAACCAGAATGTGTGAGGACCAAAAGCGTCCCATTATCCTGTGGTGTCAGCAGAAACTCAAGCGTGCTTGAACCAGGTGGTACCATTTTGGATTTTTCCCAACCCCATGTCATCACGATTTTCTCATTAGGGATCAATTCTGTATATTCCCCCATCGCAATATTATTACCGTCAAGGTCGATGCGAAATTTCCCGCCTAGTTGTGTATCCAGCAACACATGATGCCCCATCCAACGGACTAATTTCTCAGGATCAGTGAAAAATGGGTACAAAGTTGCTGGTCTGCAGGCAATAAATATCTCTTTCTTAATCGTGTCGGTGCTTTGAATTGGCATCATTCTGTTTCCTTTCCTCCTCTTCAGCTGCTTCCTTCAGACGTAGCAAGCTGTCATCCCAGAAGCTCTCCATATACTGCATTAACTCAGCAAAACCTTCTCTCCTTATCCCATAGAATCGTTTCGTACCTGCTCGTCTTACAACAACGAGACCTGCTTCTTCTAATACTTTCAAATGCTGTGAAATGGCTGGTGCTGATACGTCAAAATGTGATGCAATTGCGCTTGAGGTCAGCTCCCCATCACGGACGAGGTGTAAAATATCTCTGCGTCTTGGTTCCGTTATCGCTTGAATGGCTTTATCGATCATGTTATTAATTTAGCATACACTTAATTAAGTGTCAACTTAATATAAGAAAATATAAAAAGCTTCCCAAGAGAATTCTCCTGAGAAGCTACATGCCAATTTCAAATACAGCAATTTCTGGCGGGCATGCCCATCGAAATGGCAGCCGAACCGTGCCTAATCCTCGGTTAATATAGAAGTGTCTGCGCTTATCCATCTGAAGCATTCCGACATGGTAGTTTCTATAGGCGCCAATCGTACGCCCCAATATCCGTATTTGGCCGCCATGTGTATGCCCCGTAAGCAACAAATCAAATGGAATTTGATTTTTCAAAGAGGATTTAATAATACTCGGGGAGTGAGCCAGCATGATAACAAAATCATAGCTTTGCAATTCCTCTGTACGTAAAGTTAAGCGCTCATTGCCATACAAGGAGTTATCAAAACCATATATCAAGATCTTCTTCTCGTCCTTAGTCGAAGGAAACCCGCTATTCGCTAAAACGGTGATGTTGCAATTTTGAATGGATGAAATAAGTTCGCCGTACTCTTGCTCGGTATATCGCCTTCTTCTGGCCACGCCTTCCAACACAACACGTTCATGATTCCCAGGTACAAAGAAGAGATTGGGACAGTCAATTCGGCTAAACGCCTTCAAAATCTTCCTCAATTGACCCCTTCTTGTGATCACATCACCTGTAATCAAAACATAATCTGGCTTCAATCGATTCACCATTCGACTTATGGAACCATTGATAAAATGAGTTCGACCATGCAGATCAGTAAGTTGAACGACTTTTATCTGCTGGTTATCTGAATTACCGAGCTGGAAGTGAGAAAATTGGACCCATAGCGTGCTATACACGAGGTAAATGACTACGAAAGTGATTAGGAATATCGTCACGATAATAAGGATCGTCATGATACACGCTTAATTTCAAGAGATTTCCCAAGGATAACGGTCCCCAAATATAGACGAAAATGTATCTTTTTATTACTAAGCTTCAAATTGGGCACCTCATTCATTTTTATCATCATCAATTAGCAGAGCCTGCAAAAGTGCAGTTACCAATATCAATAACTCTTGCTGCAAGTGTATTGATGCAAATATACATCTTTTTCACATGTTTTTCCAATTTAGAGTAGGAAATACACGGGAAGCCTGCACTTGCCCATTTCACATCCCCATAAACGTCAAAAAACCACGCACTGCGCGGTTTCTCAATCTCAATCCATGTCATCTAATTCCGCTTGTAACAATTCTTGCAACCTCGCTACGTTACTGATCCAGAATTTCCTATAAAACGCCAACCAGTCTTGAATTTCCTGGAGCGGCGCAGCTTGTAGACGAAACCGTGTTTCGCGTCCTACTTTACGGTCGGTCACGAGGCCAGCTTCCTTCAGGATTGTCAAATGCTTGGACACCGCGGTGCGCCCCATCTCGAAATGCAAGGTGATCTCATAGAGAGGCAATTCATCCGCTTCTGCTAAAAGATGTAAAAGCTTCCGCCGTGTTGGATCAGCAATCGCGTCATAGACATCTCGTATTGGACTCTTCTCGTTCAAAGTCACCTCTCCCGACTGTTCATTTCATATGGGACACCTATTGGTGTCTTATCATTATGCCGTGCTGTGAATGTCATGTCAAGTTTAGCCAGATGCTTCTAGCTCCTCGCCTGCACTTTCCCCATGCACATCTTGCTTCAAAAGCCTGCAGATTCGCAGGTATTACGCTATTTCCTTATAAAAGCTCCAAAATGCCTGCACATTTGCAGATATTCTTCACACACGCACCTAGAATTCGTTGCAAATCCAACAAAGTAGCCATTTCGACTCTTTCCACGCAAAAAGCTCCCCAATATCTGCAACCGTGCAGATATTGGGGAGCTTTTTCAGTTTGGCTTCCTACCTATTCCATCGCCGTATTCCGAAGCACCATATGGATATGATCCTCCCACACTCCGTGGATTTTCAAGTACTTCAGCGCTAGGCCTTCGTCGTAGAAGCCGAGCTTCTTCACAACCTTCATCGAAGCGGCGTTGCGTGGCATAATATTGGCTTCAATCCGATGTAGCTTCAGCTCATCGAAGGCATAAACTATCACGGCTTGGATTCCCTCGGTCATCAATCCCCGATTGAGAAATTCGCCATCAAGTCGATAACCCAGATGACAGGATTGAAACGCGCCGCGTACAATATTACTTAGTGCGATAGAGCCGATTATTTGATCGTCATATAGCATCCACGCTTTAAACAACAACCCATCCTCGGACAGTTTCGACTCTTTCACTAATAATTCCGCCTGGAACTCCGCAGTGAAATAACTTTCATCCCGTTCCGGTTCCCATTGCCCCAGAAAGTCATGATTGCGACTAAAATAATCCACTACCAAATCGCAAGAGGATGAATCTAGCTGAACTAATGACATACGATTTGTCTTACAAATGACTTTCATATTCTTCTCCTTACGTGAGTTCTATTCCGTTATGAACTTCTACTCCTGAAGCTTCATGGCATTCAGTTCCAAGTGTACTTTTTTCACAGTATCTGCGAACTCTTGCCAAACGTTATCCTCGCGATCAAAAAGCCCATAATTACCGATGAGCCCATTGCGGGCCGTGTAATCGTATAGCGCGAACCAATGCGTGCCAACCAGATACGGCAGTTCAGCCGCACGTGTCACGAACGCCCGATAGCATTCCCCTCGCCGCGCTTGATTACGCACTAACACCTTCTGTGCTCCATTCGTCACGAGGTCAAACCCGGCTTCTTTCCCCGCACAAAAGCTGAATTCGGTGATCATCACCGGCTTTCCAGCGATTTCTGACATGCGTCCCAGCCAACGCTCCGGCAAATCAAAGCTATAGAAATTGAAGGAAAGAACGTCGACATAATCCTTCATCGCCTCAAAAATAACCTCCGGTGTGCTTGTACCGACCATTCGGCAGCCCAGAATGAGATGATCAGCATCATACATTCGTAGAATCCCCGTCGTTGTCTGAAAATACGTATCTGCGATTTCACGCAAAAAGAGACATTTATCCTCATTGAACTTATCTTTCTGGGTTCGCAATTCCTTCAGCCACAAGAGATCATCGAATGCTGTATATTCGGCATCCCACGCTTCATTCAATCGTTCAATGGTACCATAACGCGTTTCCAAATGGCGAACCCATGCCTTCTTCCCTGAGGCATCAGCAGATAGGCGAATAAAATCATCGACTAGCCCTGTCCCGTTCATGCCGTCGCCGGGATCATTATCGCCCCATTGCCCGCCGCTTCCCCACCAATGTAGCTCATTGTCCGTAAAAAAGCCAATAACCGTCGGATCATGAATGAGATCCCCGCCTCGGTTATGCAGAATCTCGACAGCAGCCTTATGCGCGGAAGCTGCAAAAGACGCATCAAACACATCTGGGAAGCCATATCCGCCTCCCCAGCCATTATTCACCATTTTCGCGTAGCGCGACATGCGGATTTCAACGGTCTTAGGTACGGTGCAGTCCCAATAATAGGGGAAATGCCAAGCAGCAAGTGTGTTAAAACCATGCTCCTGTAGAAAGGCCAACTTCTCATCTGCCCATCGAATAAACCAACCAGGACCACCATACTTGTCAGATAACAAGGGTTCCATCGGCTCCCCGATGTCGTAATTGACACAATTTACCCCCAAGGAATAGAAGGGATTCCCTTCCCCATCTTGTAACATCCAACGATCACCTAACCGAGTTGTCCGATAGAATTGGGTCATTCAAATCTTCCTCTCTTAGACCGGCGGCTCTAGCGCTGGCTTGATTTCCATTCGTTTTTTATATTCGAGGGGACTGCAGCCGTAATGCTCTTTAAACAATTTCGAGAAATACACGATATTCTCATAACCAATATCCGCCGATATTTCATAAATCTTCTTCGAAGTCGTCATGAGCAGTTCCTTCGCTTTGCGCAATCGCATCGCAATGAGATAATCCCATACCGTTATACCTGTCTCATGCTTAAACAATCCCGCCATGTAAGTTCGACTTATATTCGCATAGTCCGCGATATCTTGTAAGCTCACTTTTTCTGCATAATGCTCTTCCAGATAATGTTTAATGTCATTAATTACCTTGCGTGTGGGATTCTCTTTCGCTGATTTCACCATCTGGTATAGCCGAAGTGAGCCCTCTTCCAGCTTCTTCACGGCGCACAAGCGGTAGTAGCTTCGCACCTTATCCATGGTGAGCATCTTCTCGCCTAATTCGGCGTCATCTGTGATATCCAATTGAATTTGAAATTTCTCTGTTCGAAATTCCTCACACACCATATCCACCCAAGCTGTCGCTAGCTGGTCCAGTAAATAATACGCATCCCCTACCCAAGATTGCAGCATTTCTAGCGTATCAATGACGAGCGTAGGCATCGAATCATATTTGATCATGTGGATTTCCCCGACCCATTGTTCCATCAATCGTCGGTGACTGGGCAGCTTTTTGAGCAGGATTTGAAAGGCAAGATGATAACGAGCTGTGTTGGTTTTGTGCGCGGCTTTCATGAGGGCATCTTGTAACAAAGAGGTTTCAACCGGCTTTAGCAAGTAATCCAGAGCACCAATTTGAATGCTCTCTTTCGCATAATAGAAGTCATCGTAACTCGAAATCACAATACTGGCCATCCACGGAAATCGCTCATTGATTTGCTTCATTAACTCAAGCCCGTTCATCAGAGGCATGCGAACATCCGTGATACAAATGTCGGCATAATGTGTCTCCAACCATTCTAGCGCTAGTTGTCCATTCGATGCCGTATCCGAAACGATCATGGTGTCAATCTCATTCACTTTCTTTTCGAGACTAGAACGGATCCACATCTCATCATCGACAATGAGCACACGATACAAGTTAATCACCTCGTTTACGATTATAGGCAAGAGGGAAAGTAAGCGTTACCAATGCACCGCCACCTGGTTCATTCGCGATACCGATACCTGATAAACCATCCGGATAATACATATTCAGCCGATAATGAACATTTAATAGTCCAACCTGTACCAGCTCATTATACTTACTCCATGTGTCCGATCCCTTCATTTTCCGCTGTAATTCTGCCAGCTTAGCATCCGTGAAACCTATACCGTTATCTGAAACGGTAATAAAGATTCGACTTGACGATAGTTTCCCTACGCGAATATCCAGATGAATCGGTTTTCCAGTACGTTCAATCCCATGTTTAATACTATTTTCCACCATGGGCTGTAGGATGGCTTTGAGGCAATCCGCATCTGCGCAGGCGGGGTCAATCTCAATCTGATATGTCACTTCGTTCGTAAATCGAATCGCAATAATCTGCAAATAATCGGTCAAATGCCTAATTTCATCCTCAACGGATACAATTTCACTCGTATAGCTGGAGGTGTAACGCAGCATCCGGGACAAGGCGACAGCCATATTCTCGATCTCACGTTGGCCTGCCAAGTCCGCAAGCGAATGAATCGTCGCGAGTGTATTGTATAAGAAGTGCGAATTAATTTGGGATTGTAAGGCTGATAAGATGGCCCTCTGCTGGCTCAACTTAGAATCGGTCAACTGCTGAATCGAGCCCTCGAGCTGGTTTAACATGCGATTATAGGCAAGCCCTACATCCGCTACTTCATCCATCCCAGAGACTTCAACTTGCAAGTCGAATCTGCCCAATTGTGTTTTCTTGATGATATTTCGCATGGTAGTCAAGCGTTTCGTAATCGAGGTTGTGACGCCTATGACAAGTACCACTGAAACGAACAATCCTAGTAAAGCGATTAAAATAGTAACTAAGCGAACCTTATCAATGCTTCCTGCGACATCATGGTAGGGCACAATGGCGAGCGTCTTCCAATGTGTCAATGGAATCGTTTCGAAGATAATCATTTCATCCGTCTTTTTATGAAAAATAAAACCCGAATCCGCAGATTTGATACTCTCTACAATATCTTCATCCAACTTCGAACCGATCATAGCCCCCTCGGGATGAACCAGAATATTTCCATCATCATCACTAATAACACCAATTTGCCTCGCTCCTATATGGATTTCGGATAGGATTTTCTGGGCAGTATTGAGCGAAATATCCATTTTCAAATAACCATCGTCACCGAAACGTTTGGCCATTGTCATGACATGCAGTGGTTGGATGGTACCGTCGGGATTCAAATAATGCTTACTCGTGTCGACATGAATGTAAAATTTGCCTGTATCTACGATACTCGGCAGCCACGGTTCTGCTTTCAAATCATAATCCTTATCCAGATCATACACAGGCGCATAGTTGTATTGCACACCTTTGTTGGAGAATAGTGTGATCGACATAATCTCCGGATGCTGCTCGAGGAAGGCATCCATGTTATTACTGCGCATGCTATAGTAGGCCATAACCAGCTCTAATTTATCATCGCTGTCGTAATGCAGCCAATTGCGAAATTCCTTGCTTGAGCCTATGATGAGAAGCTCCTGTTCATACTCGTTATAGTAACGGTTCAAATTGAGGTTCGCTTGCCGCAGCACTTGCCTGCTAAACCTCTCCACATCGGCCCGAATCGTCTTCGATGTTTCGTAATAGCTAAAATAACCGATCGAAGCAACAATTACGACGATGATCGCCGTAATAATGGAAATCAACTTCCACTTCAACGAACGTCGAACATAGTGAAACATGAACCCACCCTCCGGTCGAACGAGTATGATGGACGATATCTCCATCATACTCCATCTCCGAATCAGCAACCAGTGAAACGTTTACATACAATTAACAATTTCTTCCTATTTCTTACGATTCTGATTGTACCAATCTGTACGGTCTTTCATGAGGTCATCCCCACCCTGCTTCTTCCAAGAAGCAACGAAGGTATCCCAGGAATCGATTGGGGAATTACCTAAGATAATTTTGGCGGCAGCCTCTTGGAACATCGTGCCCATATTGCGATCATTGGCAATTGGCGGCATACCGACAGCTTCATTAGGGAAGCCTTCCTTGGCTACGATATCGTTGGCAACTTTGATTTTTGCGAATGCTTCTGGCGTTGTACCGGCCTTGAGGACCGTTTCGTTATAACCCGTCATTTGAAAGATATCACTCAAGAACTGAATATCCTTCTGACGATTCGGATCAAACACGATATTGCCACTGCCGTCTTTCTTATACGTATCGCCTTCGATACCCAAGCCGGTAAAGATCTGACCTTCATCACTCATGAGCCAATCGAGGTATTTGATAATGGCTACCGGATCTTTTGCGCTTTTGAACAAAATAAACGTCTTATTCACCGGATTCCACTTGGTACCTACAGGCCCTGAATACCCTGCTCCGACAGGTGTCGGAATGGCGATAACGTTCACCTGTTCCGCTTTGTCTCCAGCCGCAACGTCTTGCTGCCATTGCTGTGCCAAGGACGGTGCATGATTCCACATGCCGACCAGCCCTGACTTGATCTTCTGCTCTTCAACTGCCTTGGAATTCGTCAGGAATTCCGAGTCCAGCAACTTTTCTTTGTACAGGGTATTCATAAAGCCCAGCGCCGTTTTCATGTTTGGTTGAATATTAGCAAATTGGACTTGGTTATTGACGTACATTTCGTGCCACTGGGTGTTTACCCCCCACATGCCGAACAGATTCTCACCCCAGGAAATCATTTCCCGCATGGTGAACGGAATCTCATCCTTTTTTCCATTCCCATTGGGATCATTATCTCGGAACGCTCGTAACACGGTCAATAATTCATCCGACGTCTTAGGTACTTGAAGACCGAGCTTATCAAGCCAATCCTTCCGAATATACAGGACGCTGCCTGAGAGTGGATTCGGTTGTGGCACTGCGAGTATTTTACCGTTCACCGTAACAGCGTCCCATGAAGCTTGCGGAATGTATTTCTTCAGGTTCGGACCATATTTATCAATGAGGTCGTTTAATTCAAGTATTTTGCCACTCGCGATAAGATCGGCTTCAGGGCCTGACCAGGATTGGTAGACGTCAGGGAAATCGCCGGATGCGAATTTTAACTTGAGCTGATCTGGATACTGCGCATGCGGTAAGAAGGAGATGTTCAGATCGGTATTCGTCTTCTGTTCCATATACGTAACGAAGGTGCTTTTCATATCAGGAGCCGGTTTGCCGTAATCAGAACTGAACATTTTGATTGAGACTGGTTTCGCTGGTGTTGGGGCAACGGAGGCCGTTGCTGTCGCCACTGCTGTTGACGGTGCTGGTGTCGCCGATTCTTTGTCTGTTTGATTGCCCGACGTGCAACCCGCCACTAGCATGACGGACGCTAATGCTAACCCCGACCAAGCTCTCTTGTTCTTTCTCATGGTTGGTAACCTCCCTATAGTACAAGCTATGATAAATGCCATTGGCATCATACCCAATTTCGGTTTACTTTTCTGTTGAAGATGATTCTACTCTTTAATAGAACCGATCATCGCACCTCGGATAAAATGTTTCTGAAGGAACGGATATACGATAAGAATTGGAACGGTCGCGACTATAATCGTCGCCATTTGTAAGCCTTGCGGCGATACATCCATCGTCGTTTCGATCACCTTGGACATCGCTTCGTTCATGTTGAATTGGGCAATCACGTAATACAGATACAACTGAAGAGGATGTAAAGCCGCATTGTTGATGTAGAGAAGCGCCGTATAGTAATTGTTCCAATTGCCTACGGCATAGAACAACAGCAGGGTCACCATTATCGGCATGGAAAGTGGAATTACAATCCGGAATAAGATTGTAAACTCCCCTACGCCGTCGACTCGCGCTGCCTCAAATAATGGCTCCGGCAAGGAGCGAAAAAAGGTGATTCCGATAAGCAAATTGAATGCGCTCAAAGCCAGAGGAATGATCATCGCCCATACGGAGTTGATGAGTCCGAATTGTTTGACCACCAAATAGGTAGGAATCATCGGAGGCTGGAAAATCATTGTAAATAAAACACCGATCAATACGACTTTTCGTCCTCGTAAATAGGACTTCGACAACGGGTATGCCGTTAACACTGTCATCGCCAGATTGATGAATGTTCCGACAGTCACGATAAATAGTGAAATACCGAAGGCATGCCAGAACTTTGCATTGCCAAGCACAGTCCGGTAATTATCAAAGTTCATGTCGACAGGCCACAGTCGAACTTCCGCATGAATCATGGCATCTGTCGAGCTTAATGAGCTGGCTAATACATTCAGGAGCGGAATAATCATCAGTAGACAGGCCAGTGAAAGAACCGCCACATTACAACGATCGAACCAAATTTCACCTTGCGTGCGCCGGATCCGCATGGATCCACCTCCTTTTTACAACAACATCTCTTAGTACAAGCTTTCTCCCGTTGTTACACGACTCACGCGATTCGCAACAAGCAGGAAAAGGAATCCGATCACTGATTTGAACAATCCAATTGCGGTTGTAAAGCTATATTGACTATGAATAACCCCTTCACGGAAAGCGTACGTATCGATAACGTCGCCTGTCTCAAATGAAATTGGATTGAGAAATATATAGATCTCCTCGAAGCCTACATCCAGAATATGGCCGACTCTTAGTAAGAGTAATAACATAACCGTGGGCAGCAAACCCGGCATGGTGATATACCGCAGCTGATGCCATCGATTCGCACCATCAATGCGTGCTGATTCATATAAGGATGGACTAATGCCAGCCAAAGCAGCTAGGAACAAGATGGCATTCCACCCCATCTCCTTCCAAACACCCGCCGAAATGATGATCGTGCGAAAGTATTCTGGTTTTTGGAGGAAGGCTATGGGCTCATAATCGAACATTCGGACAATTTGATTGATTAATCCGATTTGGGGTGACAGCAGCATGTAGCCGAGACCCCCAATGATTACCCAGGATAAGAAATGCGGCATGTAAACGATCGTTTGTACCACTCTTTTAACGACCATTTGGCGTAATTCGTTCAGTAAAAGTGCAAGGATGATAGGAGCAGGAAATGAAAAAACGAGTTGATATACCGAAATTATGATGGTGTTGCGGAGCAACCGAGTGAATTGTGGGTACGTAAAGAACTGGTCAAACCATTTGAAGCCCACCCACTTGCTATGAAAGATACCGCTAAAAATGTTGTAATCTTGAAACGCAATCACACTGCCGAATAAGGGAACATATTTGAAAATGATGAAATAGACAACGCCAGGAAGAAGCATAAGGTATAGTGCTTTATGTCTGAGGACAAATTGTAAGAAGGAAATGGGCTTACGAATCGTATGCGCTTTCATATCTGCCCCACTCGGGGCTTCGTTAGCTAATCTTGAGGGATCATGAACTATCATCGCGTCTCTCCTCTCGTTCTCTATTACCAATATAAAGGGGCTGCGAAGCCAAAACAATGTGACGATATAAGGATTTATAGTGCAATGTTATGATTTTGAAAATCGTGTTACAACGTCTTCATAACATAATACTGTAAAAACGAATATGCTCTCCTTGTTTTGCTGGAAGGACCCTTATATATTGAGAATGCGGGCACAACTGTATAGACGCACTTTCAATCGAGTAAAGTTTCGCAATGAACGCGCCTGAAGGAGGTGAATCATTCGTCTTTATTAGAATCCAATTTGGGGAAGGAAGCGGCGTTCTATGAGAAAATCTATTTTATTTTCCACCATGACATGTCTGTTTATGATGATCGTGATTGGCAGCTTCTTTGTATCTAATCACGATGCTTCTGCATTGGGTACCAAGCTCACTCTTACACCTGCAATGGTTACGAATGAAACCGGCTATGGCGATGCCACGATGCTTGTTGATGAACAAACGACAGCAGGAGACCCTATGAACGGTACCGGCGGATCGCCCACAACCTATTGGGACCCCGGCTTCCAAACCGGTCATACACCTGCTTATGCGTATATTGACCTCGGGCAATCCTACAACCTCACCGCTATTTACTTACGTGATTATACGAACAGTGGCGATTTCATCGTCTACGCAGGCAGTCCGGGAAGCTGGACACAGCTCTTTACAGATCCATTGAGCACGTATCCAACTTGGAATGCGCATACTGTCAGTGTTCAAACGCGTTATGTACGGTTTCAGAAAACATCTGCTACGGCTAATGTATCCGAAGTCGTTATTTACGGAACGCAAGCCAGTGATACGACGGCCCCTGCAGCTATTTCTAATTTGGCGGTTGGTTCTCCGACAAGCTCGTCCCTCGCTTTATCTTGGACAGCACCAGGAGATGATGGAAATACGGGAACTGCCACATCTTACGATATTCGCTACAGCACTTCCTTCATTACTAGCGCAAATTGGAGCAGTGCTACACCTGTCAGCGGCGAGCCCTCTCCTGCTGCAGCCGGAACCGCCCAGTCCATGACGGTCAGCGGCTTGTCCGCTAGTACAACGTATTACTTTGCGATGAAAACCAATGATGAAGTGCCGAATGTCTCTGGTCTTTCAAATGTGAGCAGTGGCACGACATCTGGTACTGCGACAAGCCAGAAACTAACATTAACCACGTCGATGGTCACAAATGAAAGCGGTTACGGTGATGCGACGATGCTCGTCGATGAGCAAGTCATTGCTGGAGACCCGTTAAATGGCACCGGTGGATCGCCGACGACCTATTGGGATCCTGGCTTCCAAACGGGTCATACGCCTGCATTTGCCTATATTGACTTGGGGCAATCGTATAATCTCACTTCCATTTATCTCCGTGATTATACGAATAGCGGTGATTTTATCGTATATACGGGCAGTCCTGGCAGTTGGACTCAGCTGTTTACAGATCCTCTGACGAGCTATCCGACTTGGAATCCACATACTGTGAGCACACAAACACGCTATGTGCGATTCCAGAAAACATCGCCAACAGCGAATACATCAGAAATCGTGCTCTATGGTACACAAGCATCCTCAGGCAGCGATACGACAGCACCAAGTGCTATTAGCAATTTGGCAGCCGCGTCACCGACGAGTTCATCCCTCTCCTTATCCTGGACAGCACCGGGTGATGATGGAACGACAGGAACTGCTGCATCCTACGATATCCGCTATAGTACATCCACAATAACAAGTGCGAATTGGGCTAGTGCAACGCAAATAAGCGGTGAACCTGCACCATCTGCTGCTGGCACCTCCCAATCGATGACAGTGGGCGGATTGTCCGCTTCCACGACGTACTATTTCGCTATCAAAACGAGTGATGAAGCGAGTAACATATCCAGTTTATCTAATGTAGCAAATGCAACAACAAGCAGCAGCGGTTCGTCTACACTCCCGGTAATCACCAATTTGCACGATAGCCGCACAGTGGCCAACCGTTTCTACGTGACACTAAGCTGGACAGCGCCTGCCTATGATGGCACGATCAGCACAAGTGCGACTGCGACGCCGTTCGATCTGCGCTACAGCACATCGCCGATTACTGAAGCGAATTGGAACAATGCGACACAAGCGCCATTCGAGCCTTTACTCGTCCAAACCTCGGACTTTGGCACAACGAAAAGCATGGCCGTAAGTGGGTTGTCCGCGGGAACAAGTTACTATTTTGCAATGAAAACGATAGATAATGCGGGTCATTCTTCAGCGATTTCAAATGTGGTAAATGCCAGCACAACCTCTACATTCTCATGTACGTATTCGATTCCGCAAGGCGTAGCCACCATGTATTACGGTACGTCTGGCACGAATGACAATTCGAATATTTATTTGAATGCGCAGCCAGGAGATGTTGTTTGTTTGACCGCAGGAAATTATGGGTTGATCAAATTAAGCAATTTCACCGGAACGAATGATAACCCGATCATCTTTATTAATTCAGGTGGTCTTGCTAATTTCCAAAGCACAGGCTCCTACGGATTCAAGATTCTTGGCTCCTCTTTCTTCCGATTAACAGGCAGCGGCAGCGCAAGTTATGCCAAAGGAATTAAGATCGGCGCCTTAACTACGGGGGCTCCTGCTCTGACCATTGCTGGTTACAGCACGAATTATGAGGTCGATCATTTGGAAATCGACAATGCCAATTCAAGTGGTTCCCAAGGCATCGCGCTCAAAACCGATCCAGATTCCTGCGGTTTTGTGGACCGAAACTATTTTACCCAGATGAACACGAGTGTCCATGACAATTATATCCATAACACGGGAGTGGAAGGGATCTATATCGGTGGTTCTCACTATTCAACTTCCTTTCCAATCGGGATGGCATGTGACGGAAACTCCTCCGACGGTCTGGAAACACTTTACGAGCATTCTTTACATGGCGTACGTGTGTACAATAACGTAACAGATTCCACTGGTTGGGACGGGATTCAAGTGGGTTCCGCTACTTACGATGTGGAAATTCATCACAATACGGTTACCAATTACGCTACATTAAACGCCACAGATCAACGTTCTGGTATTCAAATTAATCCAGGAACAACCGGCAAATTGTACAATAACTGGATTGATGAAGGAACAGCAGGACACGGGCAAGGAATTAATAACCAGTCACGCGGGAATCAAGTTATTTTCAACAATGTCATCCTTCATACAGATTACCAAGGCATTTATAGCAAAGATATGTACGATGCGACGAATCCAGCCTATGACCATTCCCCTATTTACATTGTGAACAATACGTTCATCAACCCAGGTTCTTATGCGCTTCAATTTGATAATGTGCAGAATTATGGCAGTCTATTTGGCAACAATATTGTGATCAAAAGCAGCAGCAACCCTAACCCCTATGTGAACCCTGGCTCCACGATTACAGAAGTGACGAACTTAGAAAGTACGAACATAGCAGACGCTCATTTTGTTAATGCAGGAGCAAATAATTACCATCTATCTGTCGATTTATCAGGTACCGATATGAGCATTTACGGGGTGACAACGGATTATGACGGCGTTGCTCGTCCCAATGGGAGTACGTACGATATTGGAGCGTATGAACATTAAGTAAGACAACAAAGAAACCGTTCCTTACTAAAATGGATGTACGACCTACCATTTTATAAGAAGACGGTTTCTTTGTTCATAAACTCAAGCTTTGATATGCGCGTAGGGTGCCTTGTCCAATACCAGATTCAACTGGACGCCTGTCTCCAAATAAGCCTTACATCCACAAAGCACAATCGTGAAGCCTTCTGTTGAATCCAGTGCTTGCTTAACCATTTCATCAGCTGTGCCTGAGAACCCCGTGTTCGTGATGGTCACGAATGTTTCGTTCTCATCATAGGAATCGAACGTCCATTCGACCAATGTACCATAATGGATTAGGATTCGTTTATTGACTTCGATTTCTTTGACATCAACTTCCGCGGAAGCACCATACATCTGCCACTCCCATTTCACGCGCTTGCCAGCTTCTAAACGTCCACTTCCTTGCGTAAACCAGAACTTCGTCGTAATCTCAGGATTGATAAATGCTTCAAATACTTCCTGAACAGGTTTTCTAATCATCATTTCTACCTTCACGATAGGTTCTTGCGTCAGATTACCCATAATCATCTCTACATTCGATAGCCCTATTTGACTATTATCATAGCACAGAAAATATCGCCAAACCAATAAAAGCAGTTCACCAAGGCTCTCCCTCAGGTAACTGCTTTACATACATAGATCACTTATCCCCTAGGCAAAATGATGTCCACATGAAGAGCAAAACTTCGTATCCGCGACAACGACTTTGCCACAAACACATTCTTTCTCATTACGGACTTCGGTAATTTTCAGTTCAATTTCACTTATTTCTTCCTTAATTTGCGTAATTCCTTGGCAATAATCCGTTACATTTGCTTCTACACGTGAGAAATCACTAGCTAGAGAAGACGTATACACCGATTCACCGATTAACTTATAAATTTTATCAATCTCTCTTTCTTTGGATGAAATCTGAGTTTTCAATCTGGTGATTTCTACCGTTTGCTGTGCCTTTTTGGCCGCATCCGATGCGCCTTGTTTTACTTTATCAAAAAATGACATAAGCCTTGTTCACTCCCCCGAACCTTTATTTTATTCGCTTCCTATCGAATCATATGCGATGTTGTCGGAAAGTAATACCGTTCCAGAACAAGCTAGACAGACTTCTTTTGCAAAAAAATGAGGCGAATGAAATGAACAATTTACAGGCTAAACTGTCTAATTGGTAAAAGCTGTTTCATCCCAGAAGGAGTTGATCGTATGCTCTTAAAACGCGCTGCTTGTCTGCTTCTAGGAATCATGCTCCTACTATCCGGTTGTCAACATTCGAATAGGACTCAAGAGACTGAACAACCTGCCCAAACCACACTAAGTCCTGCTCCCTCAATCATACCACCAACTCCCGCAATTCGTCTGCTAAAAAATGTGCGCAGCGTTCAGATGATGGATGCGATGCATGGATGGGTATTTACCGAAACCTCCATCCTTCGGACAGATGATGGTGCACTCACGTGGAAGAATGTAACACCGCAAAATGACGGGATGACTGCGGATATGCGACTGGAAGGTAATGTTCCACAAGCGTCGTTTATACAACCAAATGTCGCTATCCTCGCTGTTCCTCAACTAAACAACGGAACCATCCTGCTTTTCAGGACCCAAGATGAGGGGCAATCTTGGACGAAAACGGAGGTGAAAAGCACTAGATTCCCTGACGGTACACCAACTGTCACTGATTTTTCTTTTACGGATATCAACACAGGTTGGATGCTTATCTCCTATGGTTCTGCTATGGGATCCGAATCTGTCGAGATTTTCCATACGAACGATGGCAGTGCAAACTGGCAATCCGTCGGCGTTACTGTTGACCCTTCGCACCCCGATCAACCAGAAGCTCTCCCTTTCACTGGCATTAAGAATGGGCTGTCCTTTCATAGTTTGCAAGATGGCTGGATCTCCGGTTTCTGGCATGGAGATGGCATCTGGTTATATGCAACCCACGATGGGGGTTCGAAATGGACAGATCAGCCCATCCAAGCACCTGAAGGCATATCTGTGGACGGTGGAGCTGTGACAACTTACCCCCCACAATTTTTCGCCAATCAAAAAGGGATCCTGCCCATTCAATTCAGTTTAACTACGCTGATCTTCTATGTTTCACAGGATGGCGGCGCATCTTGGCAAGCGACGACACCACTTCGTTCAACCACTGATGAACCCTTCGTCTGGTCATTTGCAGATTCCGTTCACGGCTTCGCGACGGATGGGAACGAACTCTTCTATACGTCCGATGGCGCAAAAACATGGGATACAGTCCCTCATTCCATTTCATACAAAGGGACCCTTGGGCTCAATTTTATCACTAGTCAAAACGGGTACGCTTATGGATCTGATTGGATGAAGAAAACGATGGATGGGGGCTTTTCATGGCAGGAAGTGGAGTGAGTCAGAGGAAGCAAAGATACCGTCCAGGTTAATTAACCCCGAACGGTATCTCTTTATTCCCCGTTTTCCCTTCTCGATATTCGGAAGGCGTGCGATTCGTACTGGTTTTGAAAACACGGTTGAAATGACGAATATTCGTAAAACCGGTTGAATCCGATATCACCTGGATCTTTTCATCGGAATAGAGCAGCAGCGACTTGGCCTTCTCAATCCGTTTCTCCGTCAAGAAATCGATGAACGACTGACCTTGCTTGCTTTTGAATAAAGAACTGAGATAGGACGGGCTGAGATAAACGATTTCCGCCATCATGTTAAGTGTGATGGCTTCAGCGTAATGCTCCTCTACGTATCGAACCACAATTTCTATTGGGCTCGCGACAAACTTCTTCTGACGATTGGAAATGGCTATTGTGAGGTCACCAAGCAGCTTCTGACAGCGTTCCGTCAGTTCTTTACTCGACGAATAGGAGTAGATATCCATAAGCACCTGCTTGACATCCGTGTTCTGCAGCCATTGTTTGACGACAGCCAGATTCACGGCCAACTCGTAGAAATGCAGCAGCATTTTACAAATTTGCTGGTGAATCATTTCCGGATCCTTCCACTGTTGGCATAGCTTCATCACGTACTGACTCGCTTGCTGCTGCACATTTACGAAGTCCCCTTCTTGCACGAATTGATTCAACGCATGCCAATCGGCAGCTTGCCCATCGTGCTTTTCCATTTGCATGCCAACCACAATCTCATTCGATAGCAATCGATCGCCGCCTATAACTAATCGGTAAAGCAGTGCTAGTCCAGCCTCTTTATATGATTTGGAAATCGATTCCAGGTCTTTCACGGGACTGCCCAACCCGAACGTGAGTGTAAAGTTCGACTGCACGCGGATATCTTTCCGAATCCGATTCGTTAACAATTCAATTTCCGTGTAGATCGTCTCGAAACCTTTATGATTAATAAGCGCAATCACTTCCGTCTCATGGTGAATGAATACATACCCGTTGAAACTCTCGTTGAGACTCTCTTGAATAAATTGCTGCATATAGACGGAAAACAACGAAGGATTTAGTTGATAATATCGTTCATCCGATACCGAATCCCGATCAAGTTTGGCAATCAAACAAGAAATAAACGGATGCGGAAAATGAATGCCCACATTCTCTAGCAGTTCTGCTTCCTCATGGTGCACATGCCCCGTTAAAAGACCAGTCAGCACATGCTGCCGCATCTGATTCTGAACCTGCTGATCCATTCTGCTAGATTTGCTTGGTTTGTTCTCTACCTTCCATTCTTCTTCCAATTTCCCGAGTAAGGTATACAATTCTTCCCGCTCAAAGGGTTTCATCAAGTAATCCTTGGCCCCTAAACGTAACGATTCTCGTGCATATTGAAAATCGTTATACCCGCTCATTACGACGCATGACATATGCGGATACCGCTCTTTCACGATATATTGCAATTGAATGCCATCCATTCTAGGCATTTTGATATCCGTGATAATCAGATCCGGCTGCAGTTCTTCTATTTTCTCCAGGGCGTCTGCACCATCTTTCGCCTCATCGATGACGAACCAATCACCTTCCATCTCCGTAATCATCATCCGTATCCCTTTGCGAAATATGGACTCATCATCCACAATGAGTATACTAGGCATCTTGTTTCCTCCCTTCCTGTAGATCTTCGATGAGCGGCAGTGTTAAAGAGATTGTTGTACCTTGCTTGAGATTACTCTCAATCTTAACCCCATACTGATTCCCATAGCGCAGCGCAATTCTGCGATGGACATTCATTAAACCTGTTCCGCCGTCTCCATCTTCAACAGTCGTTATTTCAAATTTACGATCGATCACACGCTGCAATTGTACGGCACTCATCCCTGCGCCATCATCTTGGATCTGGATCAGCATATGATGATCTACTTTTTTCCCGATCAGGTTAATCGTTCCGTAGCCATTGCCTTTATCAATCCCATGCACGATACTGTTCTCAACAATCGGTTGTAAAATGAACCGAATCACCGAATAGTTCAGCAGCTCAGGTTCGACATCGACATGAAATTTAATTTTATCCTCAAAACGAATCTGTTGAATCGCCATATAGCCTGTCACATGCTCGAGTTCCCGGTGCAGAGGCACTTGGCTCTGATGACTATTAATACTATAGCGCAGCAGTTTACTTAGATGATTTGTCATTTTCACGACTTCTTTATTGCCTTGAATTTCAGCATACATCGAGATAGAACCCAACGTGTTGTACAAAAAGTGAGGATTGATTTGGCTCTGTAGTGCCGAAATTTGTGCATTTTTCTCTCTAATTTCAGACTCATAGAGACGATACCCGAGATCACTGAGTTTGGAAACCATGATATTGAAGGATTGACTCAATTGACCAATCTCATCGCGACTTCGAATTGGAATCGAGACGTCTAGGTCGCCAACAACCACCTTTTTCATCAGCGTACGTAATTCGCCGATTGGGTTCGTAATTCGAAGCGCCAACACGGTGAAAATAATGATCGCTAACACTAAACAGACAGCACCAATACCAATGATATAATTCCGAACATACACCGTATCTTGCAGTAAAATGGCCAGTGGAACCATCTCAATCATCGTCCATCCTGTCAAAGGGGACGTGTAGTAGGAAAGTAGCTCCGCATCTTTCGTTTGTTTATAGACGACTGTGCCAGAGCCCTTGAACTGATTGATTTGCTCAATTTCTGGTCCGCTCGACATGCTCTTATAAATCATCGCACCCTCGTTATCGACGATTAAGAGATTCTTTTTATCATTCGAGATCGCTTCGATTTTATTACGAATCACATTTTTATCGACATCGATCACCAAGTATCCCAGATCTACCCCGGTATCTACACTGCGAATTCTTCTGGCAAAAGAGTACACTTGATTCGTCGTATCATAGGCATTCTTACTGAACGTCCCGAGATAAACGACCTTCCCAGTCTTCGAAGCCTTGTCATACCAGACCTCATTCTTCACATCGCTCACCGAATAACTTGCCTGTTCCTCAGCCCTAGCCATAAACTTATTCGCGCCTCGAATGCGATATAAGGTCAGCCCGGAAATATCAACTCGGCCATTCGCAAACACGCGTTTCGTGAAATCTTCAATCGTTACACGATCATTGAAAGTAAGATCCGTCCCTGGTGTCTGCGTTTCTACCTCTAGATATTTCATAATCTGTGGTGCCTGGTATGGCATTAACGTCAACAAATTAAGCTCATTCATATAAGTATCGATATTCGCTGTTAGTTCTTTCACGACATCCATCTGATATTTCCCGGTATTCTTCTGAATGGAGGCCGAATAACTCGTGAAGGTCAAATAACTCGCTATTCCTAGCGGTACCGCAATAAAAATAGCACTCATGATAATAAGTTTCATCGCTATCGGCAAATCCTTGATCCCTTGCAGCTTATTTCGCAGGCGTATGCTGCTGGATTTGAAGATTCGAATTAATGATTGTTTGTGCATTATGCAACACCTCTTGTGGCGTGATTTGTCCCGCCATCATCTTCTCAAACTCACGCACAAGCTCATCGTTAATCGTGCCCTGCCGTGGTTGATTGGGGAAATATTTCACGTCATCTGCTGCACTCGCATAATCGGGACGGTATTTCAACCCTTGAAACTCTGGTGACTCAACGGCTTTCTTCACGGCAGGGATATGTCCAGCCTTGGCCCAGCTTGCACCATGTGCGGCAACCCAATTAGCGAATTTCAGCGCAGCAAGCTGCTTTTGTTTATCCGGCTTCTCATGATAGGGAAGCGAGAAGGTATGAGAATCACCCCATGCGGCAGGATGATCGTAGATTTGCGGAATTTTGGTAACCCCAAAATGTAAATCGGTTGCCTTTTCAAACGTCCCTGTGGCCCAAACACCCGTAATTAACGTCGCTGCGTTTCCCTTTGCGAAAGCCTGAACTTGATCATTAATGTTCGGCAGAATTAGTTTCTTCGTATATAAGGAATTCACGAATTCCAAAGATTTCAAGGCAGAAGGGTTGTCAAGCGCGGCAGTTTGCCCATCATCTGTGTAGAAGCGGCCGCCATCTTGGTTCATTTGATTATAGAAGGAGTACCAAAGCCAATAGGAATCAATCCGTACATTCGGTTCTGCCAATGGAGAAATATTCGACGGCACACGCGCACGAATTTGTTCTAAAAATTGCAAGTAACCGGTCTCGCCAGATGCCATAATTGGCTTTTCTTTCTCATCTAGGAGACCTGCACGTTTCAGCAAATCTTTATTGTAGTACATAACCTCCAGATGGGTATCCAGTGGTATACCGAGATGCTGATTATCTGCCACAGTGCTCTTAAGAATTGTCGGGTTAAAATCATCCCAATTCACGCCAGCTTCCGGCGCAAGCGTATTCAAATCCGTCAAAAATCCAGCAGGCGCGTATTGTGAGTATTTAGCCGAATGAACGATTGCGATATCAGGTGCTTCTTCGGTAACGATAGCCGTAGAAAGCTTTGTATAATAATCACCAGAGTTATTGTTGATTTGCTCGACTTTCACATGATCAGGATTCTCCGTATTGTATTGCTGAATTAATTCAGCCATGAATTGGCCATCACCGCCGCTAAAGGGCGTCCAAAAGGTAATCCGCAATTTACTAGCCTCAGGTTCAGTGGCACTCTGATCGGACTGCGAACTACAGCCTGCCAAACTCATACTCAGCAGAAGTAGAACATACATGACTTTCATATTAGATGACCTATTCCCTCTGTTCACATGTATCCCTCCTGCCTTCCACATTCCCTTCATTATACAAACTCGCATCGGGCAAGCCAATGACCTATTTCCTCCATTCATGGACATATTTTTGGATTTATAAACCAAAGAAGCTGTAACACCCAGGCAAGGGAGCTACAGCTAAAAATATGTCTATTGGCTTACTCGCCACTCGGCACAGGGATCGGAATGCCTTCCGCAATCGGGATACCAAAATCTGGTGTACCATCCGCATGCCATTGGAACTTCTGCATCCGAACATTGCGGTTCCAGCCTGCACCTTGTGTTTTCGCAGCATGATAAATGATCCAGTCCTCTTTGCCATCCACCGACTTCGCGAACGAGTTATGACCTGGACCGAATACGTCCGCAGTCTTGGAAAACACGGCCTTCTCCCCCTTCTTCCAAGAAGCCGGGTCTAATACATCTTTACTCATCTGTGTACTGAGCATTCCTAGACAATAATCGTCCGTCCAGCTCCCGCTTGCCGAGTAAATCACAAAAATACGATCATCGTGCAGCAAAACCTGTGGCCCTTCGTTAATTGTCGGTGTCCCGTTCAATTCCCAATCATACGTTGGGCGCGAGATTTCGACGGGTTTCCCATTAATCGTATAGGGATTGCTCATCGGCGCGATGTACAAATGCTGACTGACATTGACCGAGCCCTCCCAGCCTGACCAAATGAAATAAAGCGATCCGTCCTTCTTCTGCAGCGTCGTGCCGTCAATCGCCCAGCGCCCCGCTGTATCCATCATTCCCTTATCGATGTAAGTTCCCAGCGGATCATCTGTCTCGGATTCGAGTACGAACATGCGATGATTCTCATTCTGGCCGTCATCGGCGGCATAGTAGATGTACCATTTTCCAGCTATAAAATGTAATTCAGGCGCCCAGATATTCGACGTATTCGGTCCAGACGTTGGCGGGAACCACACATCCTTGTACTCGGCATCCGATAGCCCAGTTAACGTCTTGGATTTCCATATTCGAATGGAATTGCCCGTTGTATGCGTATAGTAGTAAGTCCCATCCTTCGATGTAACCCACGGATCTGCTCCATTATCCATAATTGGATTCGTAAATGTCTTCTCTATCTTCACTGATGGAACTGCTGATTCCGATTCCTTCATGATTGGTTCCGTAGCTCCTTTCGTACATCCTGTGAGCAGCAATAAACTAATTATGATTACATGTAATTTCCGCACTCGATTCACACACCTCTACCTAGCGCCTGTCATGATGAATGATGACCCCATTTACTGTTTAACCCCTGTTGCTGTGATGGATTGAATGAATTGGCGTTGACCAATCAGGAATATAATTAACGTCGGCACGGTCGATAATGTCGCAAGCGCCATTAATTTACCATACGATTGTGTGAAGCTTCCCGTTGCCATAACCGCCACACCTGCCGTCAACGTCCGCATCTCCAGATCCGTTACCGTAAAGAACGGCCACACATAGTCATTAAATACACTCATAAATGTAAAGATCGAAAGCGTGGTGACAATTGAAACCGACGATGGCATCAAAACGGATGCAAATACCTGCCATTTATTCGCACCATCGATCCTCGCTGCTTCAATAATTTCATTCGGAAATCCTTGGAAAAACTGAATCAACATAAAGACACCAAGCGCACCGCCCGAATAGGGCAGAATCAACACATAGTACGTATTAATGAGGTTCAAATTACTGAAGTTCAAATATTGCGGCAGGAAGGAAATAATACCTGGCACCATCATGGAGCCAATAAATAAGGCAAACAACGTCTTTTTGAAAGGAATATCTAACTTCGCTAACGCGTAAGCCGCCATCGCATCCAGGAGGACCACTAGGAGTGTTGCCGCAAATCCGACGAAAAAGGAGTTAAACATCCAACGGAAAATAGGAACCTCAACATCCCCTCCAACAAAAATCGTATGGAAGTTATCCCACGTAAATTGTTGCGGAAATAAATGAAATACCGGCGCCATCACTTCTACATCGGTCTTGAACGAATTGGAAACCATCCATAATATCGGTAGTATGAAAATAATACCCAGGATCGAAGCGAGCAGCACATAAAAGATTTTGAGTGATTTCAACGTCGTCTACTCCTTCCTATTGGTGACTTTGAATTGAATCACGGATACGATCATGATCGTTAAGCCCATAAGAATCGCCATGGCGGAGGCCGAACCTATTTCTCGAGCTGTATACGCCGTTTGCAAAATGCCAATCAGGAGAACCTTGGTCTCATCCCCTGCGTTACTCATCAGATTGGGTTGGGCGAAGACGTTGTAGGAAGCGATAGTTGACGTAATCAACACGAAGATCAGCACGGGTCTGATGTAAGGCAGCGTAATCCCTCTCAGTCTTTCCCAGCCATTCGCGCCATCGATTTTGGCTGCTTCATACAAATCCTCCGGCACGCCATTCAGCGCATTGACGAAGATAATCATGTTAAAGCCAATTGTCCACCATAATGTTGCAATGACGAGTGCAAACCAGACGAATGGCTTATCAAGCAGCCAGGGAATCGGATCAAACTCATGAATACCCACTTTAGCTAAAAGTAAATTAAGAAATCCACCGGTAACATCGAACATCCGCTTCCAAATAACAGCCATAACCGTCGCTGAAACCGCATATGGGATGAAATAGATGGATCGGAAGAAGGAACGCAGTTTTGTTGGTAGTGCATTCAGTAGTAAAGCAAAGCCCAAACCAACAATGACGAGAAAAGGAACGGAAAAGACAACGAATTTCAAGGTTGCTTTCATGCCAATGAAGAAGAGGTCATTTTCCTGTGTACCCTTAGTAAAAATCTTCACGTAATTATCGAAGCCCACATAGGGATGCACCGGATCGAGCAAATTGTATTGTTTTAAGCTAATAATGAATCCATAGATGATCGGAATCAGCGTGAAGGCTAGAAAGGCGATAAGATAAGGTAATATGAATAAGCTTGACGTCAGCTTTGATTTCCAATGTGATGTTGTAGGCACAAGATTCCCTCCTATTCTTTAAAATGGAAGGCGGGTACAAGATACCCGCCTCCCCTTCTTTGCTATCGCTATTTCTTCATCGCTGCTGTTGATTTCGCTGCTGCGTCATCGAGTGCCGCTTTTGGATCTTTTTTACCTTGTAGCGCATTGGCAAGCTCACTCCAGATACTGTCGGAAATCGGACCCCAGTTCAACACTTTTGGTGCAAATTTCACATAATCGAACTCTTTTGCTACTTCCGTTTGTTGCTGTGTCATTGCTTGGAATGCTGAACTGTCACGAACCACTTTGGAAGCAACCGCTTGACCTGATTCTGCCCAATCAATGGAGTTCGTGTTCACGAACTTCAAGAAGTCACCCACACCTGCAAGGATAGCAGCATCTGTCGTCGATTTCGGAATGACGAAGTTATGGGAACCAGCGAATACGGCTTGTTTCACTGTACCAAGTTGTGGCACCGGTGCTACACCATAGTTAATTTTCGCTTTATCGAAAGCATCCTTGGACCAAGGACCGTTGAAGTGCATCGCGCTTTTCCCTTGTTGGAACAAGTTGAAATCGCCATCAGCCGCTACAGTTGGAGGTGAAACTTTCATTTCCGTCAAGCTTCTCATGAAGGTTACAGCTTCTACACCTGCTGGTGAGTTATAAGCGATGTTCCCTTTATCATCTAAGAAATCGCCACCGTTTTGGAACAAAATCGTCGGGAACAAGAAGTTCTGGATCCAGAAGGTTGGCATCGCCGCTCCCCAAATACCTTTGGATGCGTCCGTTAATTTCTTCGCGTCTTCTACGAACTCTTGACGATTCGTTGGAGGCGCTGCAATGCCTGCTGCTTTGAACAAATCTTTGTTGTAATACATAACTAGCGGATGGATATCAAGCGGTATGCTGTACCAGTTGTTATCTTTCGTTGAATATTCCACCGTAGATGGCGGGAAATTACTCTTCTCTACCCCAACTGCTTTCGCAATGGCATCCACCGGCTGAAGTAGATCCTTGGCAATGTACGTAGGTGTTTGATCTAAATGCATAATCGCAACATCAGGAACGCCCTTCTTCGTAGCAATCGCCGTATCCAACAGTTTGTAATAGTCAGCATTCGGTTGAATGGTCATTTTCACCGTATATTTATCTTGCGATTTATTATAGTTGTCCACGATTTTCTTCATAAAAGGACCATCATTTCCGGAGAATGGATTCCAGAAATTGATCGTAACTTTCTCGCCGCTTTTTGCCGGCTCAGGTGCTTTCGTTGCCGCTGCCGCTTGTGAAGCAGCAGGTGATGCTGCAGCTGGAGACGTCTCTGCCGTTTTCGTTGAAGAACAACCAGCCAAAACCAATGCCATCGATAAACCTGCTGCACCCATCATGTGTAAGCTTTTCATTTTCGTCATCTTCGTTAACTCCCTTCAATTTTAAACACACAAAGATTTGCTTGCGTATCCTGCTGAATTTGTGTCAAAATTGTAGTGAGCTGTGAATTTCGTCGAAATTCATTCTCACTACCGAGAGCGATGCTAAGGAGTTCCCACGCCAATGGACCTTAGCTCGCTCTTTCCTTTTGCTTTGGTATCTGTTTCATTTGCTCAATCCCCGTACTACTTTTCTCATTGATCCACTTCTTGCCAATCCGAATGCTGTATCACCCTTTCATTCATTTTCTTAACCACACCCTTACTATACGGATTAATAGAAAACGTTACCATGACGATATTTATGGAGCATTGGACATATTTTGATGAAAGTATCATGAATAAGCTGTGTGGCTGCTATTCTTCTACGCTAAGCATAGAACTCTTATAAATGGGATATTCTAACAAGAACTATGACCGTATAAGGGAGAAATCAGGGCAATGGGGGCACGAATAGAAGAAATTAAGAATAAGTTCGTAAATAATGATGATTTTTTTCTACAACAGGATTATCTAGCTGGTAATCCTATTAGCTTAATGGGGCTGATCACTCTTATTGATTTAGCCGAATCACGACAAACACTTCATATCTACTTAGAGGGATCAAAATCTTCATATACGTCGATAGAAGAATTACTGAGCTTGTACGGGGAAGTGAAGGAATCTGATCCGAATGAAATTGTGTCCTCAATTGTGGAGGGCAAATTAATTATTTACTCTGAAACCATTAATAAATATGTCATTACACAACCGGTACCCAAATTATTAAATCGTTTTTTTGAACCTCCAACGAATGAAAATGTACTTCAAGGACCTCTAAGCTCCTTTATTGAAGACATTGATCAAAATATTGGTATTGTTAGAAAACAAATAAGCTCGGATCGTCTACGTGTAAAATCATTTGCCGTTGGTACTAGTGAGCAAAAAAAGATTTCGTTGCTCTACTCAGAAGGTCATGCTGACATGAAATTAGTCAATAATATCATTCGTCAACTCGAATTGAACCAGAGTAGGGAAGTTCACAACTTACAAAACCTTTCGAAAACAATGGGGCTTTCCTCCTGGGGGCCTATTTCTAAATTTCACACAACGGAGCTTCCTCAAGAGGTTGCCCAATCTTTACGTGTGGGCAAAGTCGTTCTATTTGTAGACCGATTACCCTTAGCACTTGTACTACCCAGCTTGTTATGGGATATGTTCGCACTGGAAAATGATCATAATTATCCACTTCCCATCATGTTTGCTTTGCGATTTTTGCGAATCATTGGTGTCTTGATGACATTACTTGTTCCCGCTTTATATGTGGCTCTTGTAGCCGTTAATCCTGAAGTGCTGCGGATTGAAATCGCTTTAGCTGTTGCCCAAAGCCGTGATGGCGTACCTTATACTGCGCTAGTAGAAATCCTATTGATCCTAATTATTTTAGAATTAATTCTGGAAGCTAGCGTTCGATTGCCCAAAAGTATCGGACCCACTATTACAATGGTCGGTGGAATTATTCTCGGACAAGCCATTGTTGCAGCCAAATTAGTGAGTAACCTCTTAATTATTATTCTGGCAGCTACGACCATTGCTAATTCAGCTGTTGTTGGGTTTCAGAATTCGCTCTCCATCCGGCTATTTAAATATATATTAGTTCTTCTAGCTGCAATTTACGGTGTATTAGGCATATTAGCAGGTTTAGTTTTGGTATGTGCTTATCTTGCTAGTCTTGAAACGTTTGGAGTTCCTTATATTCAAATCAATGTGGCAAAGGATCGAAGTAATCATGGATAAAAGTTCATCAGTCGTGTTAATGTACATTCTCATTCATTTAGGAATTATCTTTTTCACATACCCCGAAGATATCATTGCCACTACAGGTTCAAACCATTGGATTGTTATTCTTACAGGGATTATTCTGCAACTTGTTGTTATTTTTTTCTATATGAAAGGCCTGAGTTTTTTTCCTGGAAAAGATATTATCCAAATTTATTTGAGCACAGGGAAAGTTGCATCTCTCCTTTTTTTCCTGCCGATTTTCCTGTATTTACTGATGACAAGTATAATCACACTGCGATCGTTCACTGAACTTATTGCCATCGTTTTTTTATCCAATACACCGATTTGGGCTATCTTGTTTATTTTACTCTTTGTGTCAACATATCTGGGATCAAAAGGAGTTGGAACGATATTTCGTACGGGAAATCTGCTAGGCATTCTTTTTCTACCATTAATTCTTATCATCTGTTTCATTGCTTTCCAACATATTGATTGGTACTATGCTGTGCCCCTTTTCGAACGAGACTTCTCTTTCCTAACGAAACCAACCTATTATCGAAGCTTATTTGCCTTCTCAGGTGGTTTTTTATTTCTCGGTTTCGTTCAACCGTTTGTCACTTACCAACGAAAAAAAATTCTCCTTGCGTCACTAGCCCTGATTCCTTTCTATATCTTATCTGTTTATCTTCCAATTCTTACCTTCGGAGAGGCAACAGCTGTAACCCTGCATTATCCTTTCGTTGTCGTCATCGACACGATTAATATTTCATGGTTTGTTTTCGACAGAGTTACTATGTTTTTCTTATTCACACTGAGTACATTCATTATGCTTTTTATCTCACTGACCTTGTGGAATACCAACAGGATGATCAGTACATGCCTTCCTTTCTTTAAACCGAATTATCTTATGCTTGTACTCTCGGTTATTATCTTTATCTCTTGTATGATGATTCCTGACTTGAAGAAAGTGGAACAACTGTTGTTGTGGAACACGCCTTTAAGAATTTATATTCTCGTAACTGTTCCTCTGTCTATTTATTTTCTAGGGCTTCGAGCGAAGAGGAAGGTGAGCCATGCACACAATTAAATGGATGTTCCGAATTTTCCTTGGCTTATGCTTAATTATTGCTCTAAGCGGTTGTTGGGATAATAAGGACATTAATCATCGCACTTTACCTTTGATTATGGGCGTGAGCCTTCAGAAGGATGAATATAAAGTCATTCTCCAAATCCCAGAACTCCAACAAAGTTCGATAAAATTAAATACGGTCACCGAATCAGGTAAAACGATATCTCAAGCGGTTGATAAAATCAGTATGAATAAAGAAAAGCAAATTGACTTACTCCATATTAAGGTCATTGTGATTGAAGAAAAACTTGCACAACAAGGAATGAAAGACATCATCGCTGGTTTTATGAGAAGTGGGGAAATATCACCTAAAGCTTACATCGCGATATGTGATGAGGACTTAACGCAGTTTTTTGCAAACGGAGTAAAAACGGCAGTGCCGAGAGGATCTTTCATTTACGATTTTTTCGAAAAAAATGCCGGATGGAACCCTCAAATTGCCAGAGCACAAATTTGGCAAATTTATCGTAGCATTTATTCCTACACCAACGATATTGCTATTCCTGTACTACAATCTGGAAAGAATTCGCCGTGCACATATGAAGGCTCTGCGATTGTTAAAAATGGGAAAATGGTCGGGCAAATCACGTCAGACGAAACTCTCCTATATAATGCCTTCAATAAGGATAGCACACTAGGGAAAATTGAAGTGATGGATCATGCGAGTGTCCTCATTGTTAGCAATACGATGAATCATACAACCATGCTTATTGACAATGTGCCTAAAATGAATAGTCAAATTAAATTGAAAGTTGTCATCCTTGAGACAAAAGGAAATCCCTCTGATTCGTTAATTAAACAAGAATTAGAAAAGCTTCTGACGGAACGGTTTCAACACCTTTTTACAAAAATTCAAAAAAATGAAGCTGACATTCTAGGAATCGGACAGCGGTTCAGAACCAAAATCCCACGAAAAGAGTTAGAACATTGGCGAACTGACTATTACCCGCAATTAACCATGAACATTCAATTCCAATCCGATATTCAAAATGAAGGGTTTATCAAGATACCATCGAGTTAGGAATAGTCGGCGATCAACCTGACAAGCCCTTTAAGTAAGGGGCATGGCAGGTTTTTTTACTTCGCTTTCCGTTTGCCCCATGGCTTAAAGACCGAAAGCAAAAACATAGCAATTAATGAAAGTAATTGGAGTCCTATCCCTAACAATAAGTAGGCCATGTTTGACACATAGGCGCCATGATCTGCAGCTCCTACTCCCGTGTCCGTAAGTAAAGAAATTCCTTGCAGAGTCCATATGTACATGCCGAAGGGCCCTAAGATCACAGCAATCACACTAAGGATTTCTTTGGCTATGATCCAATAATATTTGACCAAACCCCAGTGAGTCCAAACGGAAAGCATAAGTCCCGTTACTAGCGTACCAATGATCGAAGCGCGTACGGAGGTTTTGGATAACACATGCATCGCCTTATAACATGCCAAAACTAAACTAGAATCCGCCGCGCTCGCAACCGTAATGCTCAAAATTAAAAAGGTTACACTCGTACCCAGCATAATGGCCGAAAATAGGATATGTAGGCTCAAAAGCCACTTTTTCTGAGTCATCGTTATCGTTCTCATGATTCCAATCTCCCTCGTTCTCTTCCTACTATAAAGATAAACAATCGAAATTAACTGCAGCTAAACCAAATATTAAATATTCCTAAAGTGACTAAGTCTAGACAACTTGGCGAGAAGCTGTGGAGCTTGATTATTGCGAGATAGACGGATTTTCCGAGTATCTTACTGCTACGGCCCTCGGTTTTATTCGAGATGGTCGGATTCTCCGTCTCTCTTCTTGCTGGGGGCCTCGGTTCTACTCGAGATAGACGGATTTTCCGAGTATCTTCCTGCTCTGGGACTCGTTTCTACTCGAGATAGACGGATTTTCCGAGTATCTTCCTCCTACGGGCCTCGGTTTTATTCGAGATGGTCGGATTTTCCGTCTATCTTCTTGCTGGGGGCCTCGGTTCTACTCGAGATAGACGGATTTTCCGTCTACCTTCCTGCTACGGGCCTCGGTTTTATTCGTAATGGTCGGATTTTCAGACTATCTTCTTGTTGCGGGCCTCGTTTTTCAAAAGAAAAAAGGCATCCGCTAGGTACAATCACCTTTGAGAATGCCTCCTTAATCGTCAACTATTTACCGGTTGAAAATGATTTATTCATCCAGTCTCATACTGAGCTGATCTTTTGCAAACGTGTAGAAGGCTAATGCCTCTTCTCGACTGGCAAAACCCGCTTGCGCCATCTTATCGCTGCCTCCGCCTTTCCCATTAAAGCTGGCAAGATGGGTTTTGAAAAACATGCCGCATGATTGCTTGTAACTGCCATTGTGTGCTAAAACGGCTTTATTCTCTGAGGCTGATAAGAGTAGAATCGGCAGATCTGTTTTAGACGCAAGTTTTGTCGCTAAACTTTGTAAATCCTTAAGCGTCGTATCCTCCAATGTGTGAGCGATAACTTGCCCGTTACATTCGGTTAAAAGTTCTTTCGCCACATAATCGTCCAGCTTTTCTTTGATCAATGTAAGCTCAGACTGCGTTTGCTTCTGATCAAGCTCCCACTTTTCAATCCGGTCCATAATTTCATCTTTATTCGTATTAAATTTCGCCGACAAGGCACCTAAAATTCGAATATGCTCGTTAAATTCAGCTAGTGCTCGGAAACCGCAGTTAAAATAGATACGGGTATTCCCCTTCTGCTTCTCCGTTTTCATCAGCTTTATCATCCCAATTTCGCCCGTAGACGAAACATGCGTACCTCCGCATGCGTTATACTCCACGCCTTTCATTTCAACAATTCGGATGTTTTTCGTCACCTTCGGTTGTTTAACGAGAGGAAGCAGCGCCAACTCTTCCGGTGTAACAAAATAGCTGGATATCACGTGGTTTTGATAAATCCGTCGGTTCACTTCGGTCTCAATAGCAGCCAATTTACTTGACTCTAGCTCAAGGCTATCTACATCAATCGTGCAGTAATCCTTCCCTAAATGAAAACTCACCGTATTGGCTTCATAGAGATCTCGGCACACTGCCGAAAGCAAATGCTGCCCGCTGTGCTGCTGCATATGGTCGAACCTGAGCTGCCAGTCAATCTGGCACGCTACTTCTGAACCTTCCGGCATACGCTCTAATTTATGGAGAACTTCGTCCTCCTCCAAGAGAACGTCCAGAACTGGTATCCCATTGATATGACCGAGGTCACAAGGTTGTCCTCCCCCATGCGGGTAAAAAGCAGTCTCCTCCAGGAGGACATAAGTACCATCTTCACGCTCGATCGTTTGACGGATAGACGTTTGCCATTCCTGCAGGTAGGCGGAATCGTAGTAGAGTTTATGAGTCATGATGTGGGGTTTCCTTTCCATTCCTTAAGTTTACTGGATGTGACCAGCGTTCCATTATCAGGTAGTCCTTGCCGCCTTTGGTAAACCTAGTTGTCGTCTCCTGAAAGCCAAATTTAGCATAGAACAGTGCTTTGCTACTCCTCGCATTACAATAAATCCGCTCCACTCCCGCTTGCGACGCTGCATCCAACATAAATGTAAGGAGTTGTGTGCCTAGTCCCTTGTTCTGATGCGTTTCCAACGTAGCAAATTTACGAAACTGAGCTTCTTTACCCTCTATGAAAAGGGACACCACCGATACAAGCTGATCCCTTTCGAATAATCCGTAGTGAATGCCGGCATCATCGTCGACAAGTTTCACGTATGCCAAGTCCTTCTCAGGCCACATGACCTGGTGTCGCAGCTGCCATGTAGCTTCTTTGGGTATGATTTTAATTTCCAATGCTGTCAACTCCAAGATTGTGTGATTAAATGTCAATATGCTCAGAAACTCTTGATTCCAAAATTTCTATTAATGCTTCATCCATGTATCGATAATCATCCGGGATATCTAAACATATAATCCGCTTGCTTCCGATTTCGATTGGAAACTTAGCTTGTAATCTTCTGACATGCTTTTTTTCCATGACAAAAATGAGATCAGCCCAGCCAATATGCCCCTCAGTAACTCTTATTCGAGCTCCGTCCTCTGTACCTGCCGATCTTACATCGTATTCATTTCGATTATCGAATATCTTCTCCGCCGTTAAACTTCTCCACTTATTTCTGCTGCAAATAAATAATAATTTCATCTCCATCATTCCCCAATTCTGATCGAGCTAACGCATCTACGGATAGATCTTCTCCCCATTCTCGAGCATCATGATGAATTCTTGTATGCGTTTCACACGAGTCTCTTGCTTCTTTGCCGTATGAATACGAAAACAAATCGCATATTTATTTTGCCGATCAAGCGTTTCAAAGAAAGCCTTCGCCTCTGTGTTTCGCTCTAATTCCAATGCAAAATCATCCGGTATAGAAGCGTTACTTTGTGATTCATACGCCTTTTCCCATTCACCACTCCGTTTGGCTGCTTCAATCGCTTTCAAACCTGATGGCTTCATTCTCCCCTGCTCAATCAGCCCTTCAGCTTTTTCCTTATTTATTTTGGACCAAATACTCTTAGCCCCACGCGGAGTAAACCGCTGCAACCAACTGTGCTCGTCCGCCTTTTCCTTTTGGCTATCAATCCAGCCATAAAGTAGAGCACTTTCAAGCGCCTCGTCGTATGTAACAGTTGCAAGTCGAGAACCTTTCTTAGCAATTTGCAGCCGGATCCCCGTTGACGTACTATGATTAAGTTCAAGCCACTTCTCAAATGAAAACTGATCTTCAAAAAGAAGCTGTGGCAATTCCACTTTTTTATTCAAAAGATTCTCCTCCTAGGTATCGTATCAGCACTCCCATTTCAAATAACGGCATACATCGCATACAACTTATTATAGATCTACCTCTTTTTTCGTACAAATGACCCGAATGCATAAACACCTATAAAATAAATAGGAAAAATGATAAGCCCTAAAGCTGCTATTCCTAAAATGTAAAACATCTTACTTTCCTCTAAACCATCATTATACGTGTTAAATCCATAGAACATCCATATGAGCCATACGATGACCAACAAGTAACCAAACCTGTAGGCTTTCATTGAACATTCATCTCGCTCTCTTACCATCTCGCTTCATTTTACAAAAATAACCAACAAAAAAGCAACCAAAGCTTTTCGCTCTAGTTGCTTTTCTCCAACTTATTTGCCTTCCAGCAGCCAAAGAATACTGGTCACACCGCGCGGGTAATATTTGCTGCCCGTGATCTCACCAGAGATGATCTGATCACTCCAGCTCCAAATGGATAATGTTGGGTGAGTCAACCATGCCACATGCGCTGCATCAGCTGCAGCACCGGTCTCATCCCACACTAGACCAAGAATTTCACGTGCTACGAATTGGCACAAATAGATTTTGCTCAACCACGAATTATTACTCGTCGACGACAGCTTCCAGCCACCATCTTCAAAGAGGCAAGTGCCCGCAACAAGTACAACATCCAAGTGACGCTTCAATGCTTCGATATAAAAGCCATAGCGACCATTCAGATCAAGCGCTGATTTATTGCCTGTGAAATAAGGGAATACCAAGCCTTCGATGGCTGGAATGATTTTGGAATCATTGCCTTCACCAACAACGGCTGGAATGTATCCCGCTTCTGTCACGTACGATGTCACGGTTTGGGCGCATTTCATTGCCTGCTCACTAGCAATAAGTGCCAGATCTTCTCTGCCATTTTGAGCGAAAATGGATTCCATAGCTACGTACGCTGCCCAACATTTGCCCGCCATATAAATATTGTTACGGGATTGCCCAAGTGAGACGTCTAAGCTGTCGTAGGTTGTGATTTCTGCTCCACCCATGGTGCGCGTGCTATCTAATGACATCACACCATTGCGCAGTTCCGGATTCGGATGATCGCGATTGAGCATGCTTGTTAAACATTGGTCAAAAATCGTTAGATTCGCTTGCAGCCACGCTTGATCGTCCGTATGTGCCACATACGTTGCTCCACATAATGTCCAGTTCACTAATTGTTCATGCGTCATATGGGAGAAGCAGTCGTCTAAGCCGTAAAGTTCATACGCAGAGTATCCTGGTCGTGAAAGCGTATTGGCTACCCCCATATCATGTGTAAAAGAAAGCCCACCGGGATATTCAGTCGGGTCCCCAGGGAAGCAAACTTTATCTGCATAGCTATAACGTTTCACGAACATGTCCAGCTCATTACGAACTGTCCAAGGATTCACCGCCAGCTCATAGAATAATTGATCTACAGTCAAATCGAACGTATTCATCATACGGTATTCGCCTTCATTGACGATCCAGAATGGCTCATGATCCATATCGAGAAGCTGCGTGTTGCCGTAGTAACTGCGAATGGCATGTGCAAGCATAAATTTCTGATCGGCGGACAATGGAGAGTCATCGATATTTGCGTCTGAACTTTGGGCAAGCGCAGCAAGCTGCTCGAAATTCCCCAATGCGTAATCAGCAACCGCTTCAATATTTGAGAATAAACGGGCGTAAGTATAGGAAGCATCACGCCCCGCAGTAACGATACCCGAACGATGGAAACAAATGGCGAATTGATACGTACGTTTTTCTCCAGCAGGAGTATCTGCGAATAAAGCTCCCACCGTGCCAAGCCCGAAGGTCAAGTTCTCAACAATTTTCATGTTTAAAATATCTTCGATACTAAAATATAACCCTGAACGCACGTCCGGATCTCGTGAAACAATGGCCGTAATCCGACCTTGTCCAACTCCCGCGGCATCCCCCATCGTATCATCCAACCGGCGCATAGCACTGTACGGATCATTGCCTTGATAACCGAAGAATACTCTTCGAGACGAAGTGCCTTGCGTATTATCGACTGTAATCGTTGCCAAAATAGCTGGGACTAGGGCTAAGCGAAGCTCATCATCACCCGCCGTTGCAGGATCTGGAACCGACTGGGTCGGTGAAATCAAACTGAATTCCAAATCGCCAGCCTTCCAGGTATCTGTGCTGACTTTGAAATCTCTGCGAATGTCCTCTTGGGCAAAAGGAAACAGCAACTTCTTTTTATTCGGATTCGGATCCGGATTCTCAATATCATAGCGTTGGCTTTCATCTTCTACTGCTTGCTCGAAGAAAGGCAGCGAATCATAGGTACCACCTTCTTTAGATTCAAGACCGATATAAATATTTTGCTTAGGAGGCCGCGCTTGCTCTAAGTCGAAACCGCCGCTTTTACCAGGAAATCCAAGTGTAAAACTTGCAAACGCACCTACCGGTGAATGATGTGCATTGAAAAATTGATTTTTCATATGAGGATACCCCTTTTCGTTCAATTGCCCTTAGTATACAATGGGATAAACCCAGAACCCATGGGCAATATAAACTTTCATTTGGACAAAAAGAACATTCTCAAAGGAGTATCTCACATGGACATTTTTTCGCAAGAACCACTGCCTTTAGGCCTTGAAAACGCCGTAAATGGCGGGATGCTCCCGGATGTACAGACGTCTTTTCGCATTTTTGCTGCACATATTCGGAAAGTGAATGCGCAATGGTCTTTTCCAGAACATCATCATCCCATGTTTGAATTAAATCTTGTCTTGGAAGGCTCGCAGCAGATGCGCGTCGGGGAACAGTATTTTGTACAGGGGCAAGGTGATCTAATCTGGATTCTTCCGAACGAATTGCATACCAGCCTTGGCGTTGTCGATGTGGGATCGATGGAGTATGTATGTGTCCACTTAGAGGTTACAGATCCATGGTTCCGTCAACAACTAAGTCAGATCAAGCAAACCCTTCACCCGATTGGCAGCAAAATGGAGAGCGTCCTCCGGCCCATCCTAACGGATCTTGCCCAAATGGCGAGAACAAATACATCAAGCAGCTTAAGCCTGAAGCTGCAAACGATGCATGCTTCCTTTCGTATTTTCACCGCGCTTAGCGAAATACTCTTAGATGAGGTTGATGACGTTGTTCAACATCCTAAAGATTCAAGCTTAGCTTCACAACTAGCCGAACGCATCGAACATCAAGCATTAACAACGACGGAAGAGCAACCCACATTCGGCATCACCCAAATCGCCAAACAACTCGGCTATACACCTGCGCACTGTAATCGTGTTTTTCATAAGGCCTATGGCGTATCGCCACGGCAATATCTCAGCACAATTAAACTCCGCCAAGCGAAGTTAATGCTCATGGACCCAACACTTTCAATTGAGTATATCGCCGAGAAGTTAGGCTACAAAGATTTGTCGCAATTTAGCAAACAATTCAAACGATGGACGAATTTATCGCCTACGGCATATCGGCATTTATCTTGGTAGTTTCATCGATTTCCGTCAGCCTTAAAAACTATGAAACGCTACTAACACTTATCGCATCAAAAATCTTCTGATCCTGAATAACCACATCTTTCACTGGATCCTGGGACCATGAGTGCAACATGTCTTCATACTTATTCTCACGAATTATTTCTTTTGTATCTTCCTTTTCATCACTAAATGTGGTCCTCTTTTCAAGTCGAATTATGACGTAACCATACTGATCATTAACAATGCCCATATCACCGATTTTCGCCTTAAGGACCCAATCTTCCATTTGTGTTCGATTCTCATCTACAATAGAAAAGGTGTATAGACCTTTGCTTTGTGAAACTGCGGGCTCATCAGAATTTTGTACCGCGAGTTTTTCCAAATCGTCTCCATTCTTTGCCTTGCTAAAAATTTCAAGCGCTTTTTGGCTGGCCTGGGTTAGCTTATCACCAGATAAGGGTTCATTGGTTTGGGGATCAACCGTAGCGATAAGAATTTCTCGTGCTGTAAACCTATCGATACTATCTTTATGTTCAGCGTAATAATTTTGTATTTCTTCATCTGATATTTGCATGCTGCTCATTACCAGATTAATATATTTCTTGGCCAATAGGACCTCTTTGTATACGTTTTCATACTGTTCGCTTGTAACACCATAGTGCTTTTGAAATGCTTGTTTGATCTCGTCCTTATTTTTGGAAGCACTCAAGCTCGCTTCTGTATCGTCCATCTCACTTTTCGCATTTTGCAGGTCATTTGCATCCAAAATAAGATCGTGCTCTTTTGCTTTTTGCAATTGAATCTTAAGCTCTTTTAGCTTATTTAAAGTGTTTCGCTTAACAACCTCTTCTGTCGCGATGCCATCCATTTTACTTTTCCAGAAATTAGATTGGGCTTTCTCGTCGAGTATGTTTTTTTCAGAAAGCAACTTGTCTTTTTGAGTTTTAAAAAATACCATAAACTCTGCTTTCGTTATCCCTTCACCATCCACAGTAGCCAAATAGGAATCGGATGAAGCTTTTGCTATTTTAAAATAGAATGCAGGTACCGCCAGAACTATAAGTACGCTCGCAACAACGATTGCAAAGACTAGTCTTCTCTTCAAGGCCTTTCACCTCATTTTCGATTACTACGAATTTGGATCAGGAATTTAAAAATAAGCCTGCAGTTAACAATAAGCTGGATAGCACCATTATGGTTAACATCATATAAATAACAGCTTTAAACCATCGTTTTTTTTGCAGCACGTCATTACACTCCTTTGTCAATACAACTTTTCAATGAAAATAAATTTGGAGAAAGACGCTGCGCGATGGCCGTCTTCCTCCAAACCTTCACCCTGATTATTGCGAAATAATGTTATGTGCTACCGTTGCAAGATCGATGACGTCAATCACACCATCATGATTGATATCTACACTTGCCAACCAGTTTGGATCGCTTACAGTTTCACCATAGTGACTAGCCACAATAGCGAGGTCTCCGATACTGAATCTATTGTCGCCATTTACATCTCCTGGTTGCGCCACATGGATCGAAGCCAAGAAGGACTGCAGTGAAGTATTCAAATTCGTGGCCGCTTGACTTACTTGATCTGGTGTAGCTGCCGCGTTATCGACTACTGCTTGCGCCGTCGCGATCGCTGCTTGTAAAGCTGCTTTGGATCCGGCTGGATATTGTCCCGGATTGCTTCCTTCCACAGCTGCGTCGTACTTCGCTTGTGCGGTTGCGATCAGCGTAGTCAATGTCGTTTTATCCACGACCATAATGTGTACGCTGCTGCTAGCACCTTGCACCTGTGTCTCAATACCATGACTGTCAGAGACGACCACATCTGACAAGGCGACGGTACTGATTGTAGGCTGATTTGCAGCATTTGCTTGGAAGCTCAGTTTCAATATCGCGCCACTATTGGCGCTTTTAATCACATGGGCCGCCCCTTCACTTGCCGAAACGATACGTATATGCCCCGGCGTTCCAGACTGGCTCACGAAAATGCCATCAATTAATGCAGTCACCGCGCTTAATTGAAGCTGCGCCGGGTCATAATTGATTGTTAAATCTTCGGCATAAATGCCGCCAGCTACGATCGGATCTACGTTATTTAATCCATAGGTCAGATCGAACGATTGACCTGGATACATGTCTTGATTCACATCCGAAGGTCCCATTAATTTGGATGTGATGACGTTCATTGGGTTAACAGTTACGATAGCCACAGCTGGAATCGATGAGCCAGCAACCGTGCCATTTACTTGAAATGTACCTGCACTAGCATACTTCGCTGGATCAATCTCATCCCACGTCACATTGAGAGATGCTGTTGAGGTATCGTTATAGGTTGCTGTAACAACAGTCGGTAATATTGGGGCCACGCCAAATTCTGTCGTTACATTGACCGGTGTAATGCTCGTAACTGTCTTCGCGACAACAGTTAGTGTCAATTTAGGTACGATGGAGGTACCAGCAACTGCACCATTGATGGTCACTGTACCTGCAGCAGCATACTGCGACGGACTAATCGTCCAAACGACACTTGCTTGACCCGTAAACCCATTATCGTAAACCACATTCACTTTGTCGGGTAAAATAGGCGCCACACCAGCAATTGTTGTTGCGGATGAATTAGGAATTGATGCAATTGGTCGTGAATTAACAGTCACATTAACCTTTGGCACTACCGAGGAACCTGCAACCGTACCTAAGATTGTGAATGTTCCTGGTTGGCTCAACAGACTAGGATCATAGACATTCCAAGTAACAGGAACATTGATATTATCTACGGATCCATCGTTATAGGTCGCTTCAATCACTTTAGGCAAAATAGGTGCCTGACCAATAAGCGTTGTCACATTGGAATCGGCAATACTCGTAATGGAAACCTCATTGGTCACCCTTACATATACCGTTGCCGAAGCTTCAATATTCGTTCCGTCAACTACACCTTTGACTGTAAAACTGCCTGGTGACGCTACTTGATCAGGAGTTACCGGATCCCAAATAACATTTGCCGTCGCCGTTGAACCGTCAGCGAAGTTTTTAGTTACAGTTGGCGGCAGCACTGGAAGTACATCATGGAGTGTGCTTACTTTGACTGGGTTCACGCTAATGGTTGGTGTAGCGTAAACTTTCCATTGTAAAATACCCGTCCATTGCGCCCCTCTTGTAATGGTCATCCGTAATTTGGTTGTTGTTATCGGCGAGAACGTCGTTGAATTGTACTTATTCAGCGCAACTCCGTTACCAACCGCATTCGGAACATCCACATAAGCGATGCCATTCCAATATTGCAGCTTGCTAGCAGTAGGTGCTAACACACCCCCGTTATCTGTCCACCAGTAAACATCCGATTTACTAATATTTACCGGCGATCCCCACGTATACTCCACCCATTCGGTTGCGGAGCTGTGATTCCAGTTCCCATACGCACCTGCACCTTTATCCGTTGAACTTGTCGGATCTTTGCGACCATCATTGATGGCATTCAGATTCTCCCAACTGGACACATAGGAAGTGCTTGGCGTTGCTTGTAAGGCCAAATTCACATCGGTCGGAAGCGGTGTTATGGTCACGGGAACATCGACAACCGTTGACAATTCCCCATCACTGACAGTGAGCGTCAACACATAACTGCCAGCTCTGTTAAAGGAAGCGATCGTATTACCGCTCGCATCTTGCGAGAAAGTTGCTTGACCTCCTGCTACGCCACTTTTTATAACCCACGTGCTGCTGATTGTGCTTGCAGGCAGTCCATCGTCCTTAATGTTTGTTACCAATTTCGCTTTCAAAGGAATACTTGCTGTCGTATCTTGTTGGGCAATAACGACCGGCGGCGTATTGACGGCATCCGGTGCTTGCACACCCGTACTAAATGCTTGTAATTCTTTAATACCAACACTTGTACCTGGCTGCGGTGTCATCAATACTCTGATTTTCTGAGCAGAAATCGCTGGGAATTGAATATGGTTGTAGTTAGCAACCAATGGCGATTTGTACTGTTTAGGAACAGCAAGCCATGACGATGTTGCATTATCAAAGTACTGGATCACGTACATGGAAGGTTC
Organism: Paenibacillus pectinilyticus; assembly: GCF_001700435.1. Lineage (GTDB taxonomy): Bacteria > Bacillota > Bacilli > Paenibacillales > NBRC-103111 > Paenibacillus_E > Paenibacillus_E pectinilyticus. Next base: position 20,780 of record NZ_LYPC01000022.1, on the reverse strand, counting down.
TCTGTAGAATACGTCAGGTTTATCATTGTAGAAATACAATTTGATATCATCTAACGTTTTCGGCGAGCCAAAATCAGCTTGAAGCCATTCCTGCGCATTGGTCGAACCTTTCGTTCCCCAAATCGGAGGATTTGCCGTAAAGGCGCCTGAAGTGAAGAAGTTACCGCTAATCGTAAATCCGTTATTCGTATTTGATGCTTTTGTTAATGAATTCGTATAAGAAGCCGTCATTTGGGTATTAGGATCCATAGCAATGTTGACTGCGGAACCCGTTTCAGGTGTTACATCCACACCGGCCTTTTGGAATAAGTCTGCAGCTTTGTTATACGTATTCAGATCAACATCTGCTGCCGCTTTCATTTGGGCATTGCTGTTATGTTCGGCAACTGCTGCACCGCTGGCATCTAATATCGTAACGTCTCCTGTAGCCGGGTCCCATTGCAAATGAGCCAGTTTGTCTGTTCTAAACACTAACGAACCGTTCACGTACATGGAGTAGCCTTCTTGAACTCCCGGATAATATGTCGTGCCATCACCTGGTTTATCCCATGTAATCGTGACATCATTACCGTGATAACGCAGGTTATTTACTGTGAAATGGTTCCAGCCAATATCAATTGGCCACAATTCGACATTGGCATCTGCACGTGGTACAAGTCCGCCAATATCCTCGATAATGGAATAGTTATAGTTGCCCAAAATATTATGATGAATACCAGATCTTCCGTCGATTTGCTTCGTTGTCGCATTCCAGTTATACCAATATTCGTTATTGTCCAAATAGTTGATATTCCCTTGATAGGCATCTGCCCACCCTAGCCAATACATCAATTTCTTATACATATCCGCCGTAATATAGGGCTGGTTCGGATATTTTCTCAACACTTCTGTGAAGAGTCGGATATCTCCTGATGCGTTAATGTTGGAGAAATTGTTCGTTCCGCCTACTCCTTGCGCTACAGAGGTTGCTTTATCCTTCTGATCTGCCGTATAGAAAGGGAATACCGGTAATTCAGCCTTATCTCCCCAGTATCTAAGCGATTCCAAATATTTCGGATCATTCGTAGGAACAAGACCGTCCATTTGGAAAGCGTAATAATTGTTCGCTTCTTTCCAAGGAATGAATGTATTTGTTTGTAAATCCTTCTGTAAAAACATATTAGACGAGTTATCCCACATGGTAGCTAGAAAACTAGTTTTGAGCGTATCAGCTAAAGTAAACATCTCATTTGCTTTCGCTGTGTTCCCCGCTAATTGATAAGCTTTTGCCGAAGCCATCGCATTGCCATATACGAATGAGTCTTCCGTTCGATTCTGGTCGATATTCCCTCGTTTCTCAAAATAATGGAATGCGTTCCCGTCTCCATCATTACCGGTCAATGAACCCCAGTCGTAGTTAATGACGCCGTCCTTGTTTGTATCGAACCGATCCAGCTGGCCTTTCGCGTCTTTTTCCGCATAATGGGCAAGATTATTGAGGATTTTGGGTTGGCCGCCATGGACTTCGTACGTTTGGAAGGCAGAATCCCCAATATATTGGGAGTAACTGTTATTCCAGTTGGACGGTTTCCCTGGATTATCTGTAAACAGACTGTCCCTTGCTGTCTCACCAGCGGAAACCCAGTCGCCATATGAATAGTACGGGGATCTGAAATATTTAAGATCCTGCATATGCATCGGTTGACTTAATACGATGGCATTGTTGTAACCCAAAGCACCTTCGACAGAGATTGGAAATTGATAATCATTCCCAGGAATATTCGCATCGAGGAAATTAAAACGATTTAGCCACCATCTGTAATATATAATCTTCTTAATATTATCGTCGGGAACATCAATGTACGGCACATAATCCGCCCACCATTTGTTATATTCACGCAGTTGCGTTACATACGCGGTATTGGGATCGTAAGCTCTAAACCGATTGTAATCTGTCGTCGACTCTGGTATTTCAGAGGTAATGAAGCCCATTTGGAATTTCAATGAAATTTTTTCATTGGGAGCTAATGTAATGCTTCTTGTTAAAATACCGTTGCTCGCCGTCATCCCAGTTCCACTGAGTCTTGGATAAACTTTCGTTAAATTGTTTCGCACGTTGAATGTACCTGTCAACTCAGTACCATCCGCAGATGCTGTCGTTGCAAAAGGAGAATCTGCCGTCAAAGTAAATGTTTTGGATGATGTCGTTGTATTCGTAATCATAATGTTATCTACGGCGACGTTGTTATCGGTAATAAATTTGGTTTCTTCCAGCGTGTACCCCGTCGCATTGTAGAAGGCTGACCAGTAACTTGGCGTTTGTAATCTTTTCGATGAATCCTGCGTAAAGGTAACGCCTGGGATTTGAATGGAGTATCCTTTTTGATTCAATAAATCAAAATACGCGATATTATTGCCAAATCCAATGACCGAAGCGCTATTTGTATACGCATACAAAGCTTTACCGCGTGTCATCAAATAGGTGCCTGTCGGGTCATTTCCTTTCCGGGCGAGCAATCTGTCCATCCAGAAGGAAGTCCCTCCAGCTGCCAGATCAGCTTGGTACATATCCATCATCATACTTTGGCTTGCGTTATACGGAGCTGGTTCAGTAGGAACAATTTGCGTTCCGGTGGGGTTCGTAAACACAGGCATCCCTGGATCATTGTTGTTCACAAAACCTGGATCTACGGCGAAAACAGAAGTACTAAGACCTGACATTAACGAGAGGAAGAAAGCTGTGGTTAACACTTTCCTGCCAATTGATTTTTTGAACATTCGCATTTACTACCTCCTATTGAACGTAACTTGGCAAATTCCATCCTGTTTCAATCTAACTTGCTAAAATATGGGGGGAGAAAGGCGCTTTACGAGCCGCCTTCCTCAGTACCATTTACTTTCTTACTGCACAACCAAGTTATGGGCTACAGCTGCAAGATCGATAATATCAATCACACCATCATGATTCATATCGGCACTTGCCAACCAGTTCGGATCGCTCGACGTTTCACCATAGTGGCTAGCGACAATGGCGAGATCACCGATACTGAACTTACTGTCCCCGTTCAAATCTCCTGGAAGCGCTACATTTATCGAAGCAAGGAATGATTGAGTCGATGCATTCAGATCAATAGCAGCTTGAGTGACTTGTTCTGGTGTGGCAGTCGTATTATCAACCACCATTTGTGCCTTCGCGATTGCCGCTTGTAAAGCTGCTTTGGATCCAACTGGATATTGTCCCGGATTGCTTCCTTCCACAGCCGCGTTGTACTTCGCTTGTGCGGATGCGATCAGTGTAGTCAATGCCGATTTATCCACCACTGTAATTTGTACGCTGCTAGTTGCTCCCTGCACCTGCGTCTCTACGCCATGACTATCGGAGACAATCACGTTGGATAAGGAGACAATACTGCTCGCGGACTGCGCTGAAGGATTCGCCTGGAAGCTAAGCTTCAAGATAGCTCCACTGTTGCTGTTGGTCAGCGCATGAGTGCCACCTTCACTCGCCGAGAGGATTCGAATATGCCCCGGCGTTCCAGACTGTGCCACGAATATGCCATCCATCAATGAGGTCACTGCGCTAAGTTGCAATTGCGCCGGGTCATAATTGACTGTCAAATCTTCGGCATAAATGCCGTCGCTGACGATCGAACTTATGCTGCTCAATCCATATGTCAGATCAAAAGATTGACCCGGATACACAGCTCCCGTGACTGATAACGTTGCTGTTGGTACAGCGACGACAGTTTTAGCTGGTACAATGACTGGAAGACTATTAGTAACTGCCTTGGTGTTATCCGATGTTCGAGTTACTTCCAAGATCAGATTGACTGTTGTCTCATCGCTTGGCGGGTTGATCGTTCCATCCAATTGGATGACGGCTAAATGATCAGAGATCTTAACCGTGAGTGAATAACCGTCCGGTACGCTCGGCAGTGTGACACTTGTCGCATCTTTCGCTGGTGCAGCTATACTTGTTATACCCGCAGCAATGTCAGCTGCAGTCGGCAATGGAACGGCAATGTCTTCAATTGTTATTAGCAACGTTCCGGTAATACCAGAACCATCCGTTGCTGCTGCTGTAACTGTGACTGTTCCAACGCCAGTTGCAGTCAACAAGCCATTCGCGTCGATTGTCGCCGAACCTGTTCCATTCGTTACAAGCCAAGTTACTGTTGGATTACTTGCACCAACTGGCAGTACGCCTGCACTCATTTGAAGTGTGGTTCCGTTTACGACAGTGGTCGCATTACTCGCTCCGGTTACGATAATACTTGTTACCGGCACCTTCGTAACCGTCACAGTCGCTACCGCTAATTTAGAAGTTCCTGTAACTGTACCATTTACGGTGATTGTACCTGCTTGTGCCAACTGTGCTGCTGGAATCACATTCCATACAACAGGCAATTGGGCATTCGTTCCATCTTGATACACAGCAGAAACTACGGATGGAAGAACTGGTTGCACACCAATTGTTGTTGTAGCAGTTACCGGAGTTAGACTTGCTACAACCGGACTATTGTTATAAATGGCCGCAACACTCGCATCATCTAGCGCTGAATTGTAAATTCTGAAATCATCAAAAGCCATATTATTCAAGTATCCGCCGCCATAACCAGGAGAATTAAAACCAAGCCACTTCGCATTCCCATCAACCGTAAGTGCTGCCGAAGGAAGATTCGTAGTCGATTTAAGTACCCCATTTACATAAATTTTGCCGTTCTTAGAAGCATCATCCCAGGATACAACTACATTGGTCCACGTATTCAGCGCAAAACTTGCTGGAGTCACGCTGCTATTCGAGAACGTCGTTGTACCATTCAGGGTAACAATAAGATTACCGTTAAATGTAATGTAGAATCCGTTTGAAGCGTAGTTGCCACTCGGTTTAGACCAGTAAACGACAGCTTCGGTACTTACTGTACCTGTTCGCTTAATCCAGAAAGAAGTTGTCATACTTTTTGTCTGTAGATTAGGATTGCTTGGAACCGTTACATACGTATTGCTTTCCGTGATAGCTCTGTCCGCAGGGTTAGTGGCGTTAAATACTCCCGTTGTCCAAGTAGCCGGATTATTTAAAGTTCCGGTACTGCCATTGTAAGAAGAGTCATTAATGGTAGTGCCGCCTGCCTCATTGAATTTATACCATAAGGCAAGACCTGGAATTGGAACGCCTACATTCGCTACAGCTTGCACCGTTGAACCAGCAACCGTACCTGTTACGGTGTAGGTCGAATTCGAATACTTCGTAGGATCCAAATTCCAAGTAACACTAGTCGCTTTGACTGTTCCATTACTATACGTCCCATTTACGGTTGCAGGTAAACTTGGTGCATTGCCTAATGTAGTAGATACATAGATAGGTGCGATGCTTACAAGTGTCGATGGAACAACAGTTACAACAGCAGATACATAAATCGGTTGTGCCTCACTAAGTCCGCCTAACACGGTACCTTGTACGGTGAATTGTGTTGCCGTTGCGTAACTTTGGGCAGGAAGTACTGGCCACTGTACGGCTACCGTACTGGATGTTCCATCGGAATAGGTAAGCGTTGTTGTTTGCGGGAACACAGGTGCAACCGATTCTTGTGTTGAGATCGCGATAGGTGCTACTGGGTTTACAACAGCATCCGTTGATGTAACAGTGACATGAGCAGTTACGGTTACCGTCGTGGAACCAGCGACATGACCGATAACAGTAAATGTACTACCGGCAGTCAATGTAACAGGATCAATAGCGTTCCATGTTACAGATACCGAACCGATTGAACTGTCGGTAAGAACTGCATCTAAAACAGCTGGTAATGTAGGCTGTACATGCTCTCTCGTACTCACATACACGTCATTGACCGAAACAGGCACTGCACCTGAAACTGTGAATTTAATATTTGCCAATAAAGATGTCCCTGTAACAGTTCCAGTAATCGTAACTGGATTCGAATTTTGAATGGCATAACTCGCCGCATTAACAGCGCCCCATGTTACATTAACCATGGCCGATGTTCCGTCACTATAATTAGCCAATACTTGCGAAGGGAACTGTGAAACAGGTGATACATTAACAGGCGTCACAACATTTGCCGGGTTAACAAAGCTTACGATAGAGCTTGTAACATTGACTGTAATTTGTGTGACATAAGAAGTTCCGGTCACTGTTCCGTTTACCACAAAGCTGCCTTTCACTGCATATTTCGTAGGAACAATGGGATCCCACGTTACAGGTACTGATAAATTTCCACCACCAACTAAAGTAGCTGTCACGGCAGTAGGTAATACAGTTGCTGTTCCTACTGGTGTTGATACCGCATTTGGCGTAACGATTGTATTAATGGCTGCAACGTTAATTGTTAGGGTTGGACTAAGTGCACTTCCAGCAACACTACCTTGTACTGTGAAAGAACCAGTAGCAGCGTAAGAAGCAGGATCAATTGGATTCCATGTCACCGCAACAGCTTGTGTAGCTCCGTTATCGTACTTCGCCGATACTGTCGTAGGCAGCACAGGTGCTAAATTAACTGCTGTTGTCACGCTGGTGGGATTCGTGATACTTGTAATCACGGTAGCCGGTGGAAGACCTGCTAATACGTCGATCTCATTATCACTCAACGCTCTGCTGTAGATCATGAAGTTATCTATTTGACCATTTAACAGTGGATCGCCATACTGCGATTTCCCAATCCAGTTGTTAGCGGTTCCGCCCATGCTTGAAGGCGCATTCGTCATACTGGTATTCGTATTAGCGAGCGAACCATCCACATAAAGCTTTCCTGTATTTCCTTGATGTGTGATGGCAATATGATGCCAAACACCTGTGGTGAGGACAGGACCTTTCAGTTGTTGTTCCCCGCCAGCACCATTACCGGCTAGTGTTATTGCAAAAATCGAATTCGTTCCATTGGTTGGTGCAAAGAACATGTATTTCGTTGTACCGGTCCCGAAATCGAATAGTCTGGCGAAATTACTGTTGGTTTTCACGTTTACCCATGTAGAAATCGTAAAATCATTGAGATTTCTCACAATATTAGCAGGTAGCGTTGCAAATCCTGTTGAACCGTCGAGCTTCACAGAATTCCCATTACTGCCAGGTACATAGGAAGAACCCGTGAACGCGTTACCGGTCGGAGCTGCAAAAGTGGCTCCAGCGCCATTCAATGCCGCCGTATTGCCGCTTCCGGATGAGTCGGATGCTGAGGTTCCGCTTGTTTCATTGAACTTATAGTTCGCTACGACTTCCGGAACCGCAGGAGCAGCATTCACAGTTATGGTTACCGTACTCGTAGATTGTAACGTGCCGTCATCTGCAAGGAGCTGGAATACATAAGTCCCTGCAGTAGAAACCGCAGCAGTTGTACCTAACGCACTAGGATTTGCTATCGTTACATTAGCGCCGGCAGGTTGACTTTGTACACTCCAAGTTGTATTTAGTACACCGTTAGGATAGCCGTCATCACTTGCTGTGCCGTTTAACGTTACAGGGTCAGGCAATGTGATGCTGCTGTCCGTCCCTGCACTTACAATCGGTGCAGTGTTCGGTGGCGTTACGCCAGCTTGGATTACGATATCACTGGTTGCACCCGCATCTAAGATAAGCGTCGCTGTTGTTAGCTGTCCTGCATTTTGTTTAAACGAGCTTACTTTCGTGTTATTAACTAGCACATCATAGGATCCAGCAGTTAGACCTGAGATCGTCATTTTGGTGTTATGTGCCGTCAAATCCACGTTATTCAAGGTCATATGCACATTATTTTTATTTACATAATCAACGGTTGCCGATGAATATTGATCTTGCCCAAGTGTCATGTAGATTTTCTTGGTGATCAGATTTAATCGTTGGTTAATACCGTCTTTGGGAGTAACTGTATAGGATGTGCCATTATCGGATAATTCACAACCATAACAAATCGTTCCGAAGATTGGATCCGTCGTGATGTCAGAGCTGAGTACTCGTATTTCCCCGAAAAGTCCCAAATCCGCTTCACCTGACATCCCACGCCAGTTGTTATGAAGTTTAGGATTGGAAGGCTCAAAACCTCCGGTTTGATAATAGTTTCCTTTTTCAGACTGATACGTCCAAGCGACTGTACCAATATTCGCAGGGTCTGCATCAATTTGTCCTGAGTTTATAACGCTTAAGTTAGCTAGCTTCGCCGCATAGTTCAAGCGCTCGTCAATTTCAGGATTCGTCGAATGATTCGATTTGATCCAATCATCCATCGCAATATCGATCAAAGAAACCGAATATTGGAAGTTCCACCATGCTTCACCGGTAATCGTCGTCGGATCCGCATAATAATACCAAAGCGGTTGGGAACCACGATCTGCTCTTGTTTTGGAGTTAATCAGCTGCATAAAGGCTGTATTATTATTCGCTTTCGCCAATGTATAAACAGACTCTTCACCTGTATTATCGAAGTTGTACTCGGAACCGAAAGGATACTTACTTTTTGTAAAATTGTTATACTTGGTTTTCAGGATGGATTGGGCATTGGCTGCTTGTGCTGTAAATCCTTCGTCAGTCAGTGCCTGAACAATTTCCATATCCGTTTGTTCACCCATAAGCCCCGTGCTCATGGATAATCCTTGCCCAGCAACGAAAATACCGTAAGCCCGCAATAAGTAAGTATTTCTATCGTGCAAATAAGTAATTGCATTCGGGTGCAGCTTTTCAGTTTTATACATACTGAAGAATGTATTCCATGCGTGTGCATAAGCGAATGAACGATTATAATTTGATCCTGTATCTGTTTGAGTAAACCAATCATTAATTTTGAAATCAGTTTGATGGTTCCTCATGAGGTAACCCCAAATAGCCGTTTCCAGATATTGATCAACTGCTGTAATCTCGGTGGGTACAGGCAGGTACACTTGCTTTTCGGCTAGGAACTCTCCGTGGGTCCAACCCCAGTCATCCCCCCACCCGGCTGCATTCGTTCCAGGGTTTTGATAATCAGTTCTCTTTTTCTTACCATCCATGATCCAATCGTCAAAGATTTTATTATAGTATTTCGTCGAATCATTAACTTGCGTATTGTTCACAATGAAGGAAGCATGCCTTTGCAATGCGCTACCAACAGGTTCAATCGCGTAGAACTGCAAAGTCGTTTTTTTAGATCCGGCATAATGCACAGTAACATTGTTCGGACCCAATTGAGATAAGGACAATGAGTAGATATTGTGCGTGGAGCCATCGTTAGGGTCAGTAACTTTATTCAAGAAAGTCATCGTAGCACCCGTTGGCAGATCAAGCGAATCGATCGTTTGCGACGTATGCAGGTCAACTTTGGCCGTCATATCGGTTGGAAAGATCATACCAGGAATGGATACGACATCAATAAGACCTGTATCATATAATTTCTTTTGCATGGAAAGCTGATCAGCCACACTATAGAATTTAAACGCATAGGTCTTACTTTCTCCCGGTGCAAGCACTAAACTTGTGTTCGGAAGGTAACCTCTATTCGTGCTCTTGATAACATTTGAATGGATATAATACACGTTCAACCCATTCGCCCATCCACCTTGGTCCTGCGCCCATGTGCTGCCAGGGTGCTCCATAACTCGCCAGTGGTCCATATACTCAAAACCAGCACCAGTTGACGTATCAGGCGTCATAAGCAACATACTGCCGATTCCACTTGGTCTTGTCGCATAAATATAAGAGCCGTCATTCCCAACATAGGAATGGTGCATGACTTGTGTCTCATAGATTTCTGTCCCGCTCGGTACTGTCCAGTACTCGTTGAATGGTAAAGGAAGACCGAAATCACCTAATTCAAGACTTTGTGTAGAGCTAGGATTCTTTACCGTGATTTGCCATTGAAAAGCGTCGTTCGCCAACGAATACTTTTCACTCACTTTGAAGTTCTTTATCCCCTGCGCATTGGCAGAATTCGCATAATTCACAGTCACACCAGTGCTATCCTGATTAATCACACGAACATCACTAGATTGATTCGTCAACGCCGGAGTATAGCCCCCTGAGAATGCGCCACTTGTATCAGAGAGCCTGTAATTGAACATAAGCTCTCCCATCCATTCATGGTCAGGCGTATTCTGGTTAGGTGCACTCGTGGCATTCATCACATAGTTCGTCGGGAAAGCATCGTTCACTAATTTAAGCGTGTTAATCTCACCATTTGGACCAATCTGTATATTAAAAAAGTTGTTCGACATCGTATACGTTGGCGTAGCTGCGGATACGAAATGTATCATAACAAGCAAAAATAAACCTGTAAGCAGAAAAAGCATCGTTGTGGTTTTGGCGATGAGTTTTGTTGTTCGCATTCGGCCATTGACCACTGCCATGTTTTGTCCGTCACAAAACATTTTTCTGTCCATGCCTTGTTCCTCCTCATTTTACCGCGTCGTTGCCTGCCCTTTGCCTGTCCACAATTCCTAGTTATTCATATGCAATCTTGTGAACGTTTTCATTTAAGTGGTACCGGTATTCATCGATTCCCTTTTTTTGGACCGAATCATGTAGTTTCTGTCATTTATCCGGCATCAAGCCTTCTCAATGTTTCACCTCCTGTTAATCTCATGTGACATATTCATTATATAATCTACTTCAAATAGGTAACACCGTCATATACAACCTGTTTTTTAAAATTTACAACCACTTAGGGTCACTTGATCATCTCTTCGATCCCTTCAAATCTCTTAATTGTAAGCGATTTCCAAAATGGGTGAGGAGAAGAAAGTAAATGGGGACATTCCTGTCTTCTGTATTTTTAACTCTTTCCATGCAGGATTCGAGTCAATGATAGCGCTTTATTTTTGATATTACATGTAGTACGATAAGATCAACAAAGCGACTCACAACCAATTTTTTTTAAAATTGCAACCTTGAAAGGGGCAACAGAATTGGAAACGATCCCCTCCGAAATTTCAATTCTCCACTTTATTTCACCACCTGTACCCTATTTTATCGATTGTGGTCGAGCTTATTATCGTGAAGGAGAACGGCATATTAGCCGGAACAGTATTGGTGTCTTTGATTTCATTGTTGTTAAAAAAGGAAGTCTACATTTGGGGGAAGACGGCCATGAATGGGTCATTCAACCAGGTGAAGCATTCATACTAAGGCCTGACTCCAACCATTATGGCACTGCACCTTGCGTAAGCGATACCGAGATCATTTGGATTCACTTCCACACGTTCGGTTCATGGGAAGAAAACAGCAGCATGATGCAATGTTTGGATAATCAAGCCGCCCTCATCAATAATCACAAACAAACCGCTTATTTAAATCACTGTGAGGTTTGTTCTATATTTCTCCCCAAGTACATCAAGCTTTCGCAAAAATCCCTTGACATTTTAGAACAATTCTTCAAATTGGATCACGAGCCTCGCTCTTTGCGCAATTGGAAGAAACAAGCCACTTTCCAGCTTTTCATACAACATCTAGATCAAGAAATCGCCAACAAAACGGACTCGACTGCTACCCAATTAGCGGAGAAAATAGAGCTTTATATTCGGCAAAACTATACGAACAAAATATCCAACACCCTCATGCAAAAAGAATTGAACTATCATCCCAATTATATGGCCAAATGTATGCTCAAGGTCTATGGCATGACGCCGATGGATTATTTGATGCAGTATCGAATCGAACAAGCCAAAAAACTATTGATTCAAACCGAGTGGTCGATGTCCCGCATTGCAGAAGAGGTTGGTTTCATGCATGCGACTTATTTCTCATCTTGCTTCTCTACACATGAAGACATTTCGCCTCTGAATTTTCGCAAAAAATTTATTGGACATCCTTAGAATAGGATTCGGGATATCGCTAGTGTGAAACAGAACCACTCCCTCAGCTGAGGAAGTGGTTCTGTTCAAGCTTATATTGTCCCTAGTCCAGCCAAAAGTCTCTTCAATACGACTACTGCTTCTGCCCTATTCGCATGCTCTTGAGGCGCGAAGATTTGATCAGTTCTGCCGTTCATGAGTCCAGATCCTACTGCAAGATTTACCACTTTTTGGGCCCAAACGCTGACAGCATCCTCATCATTGAAGTGAATCGATGTGTTCACAGTCATGTCTTCTACTTTCGTTCCTGTTGCCTGAGATTTCGCTCTTATCAGCATCGCTGTCATTTCCTCACGTGTAATATTCTTCTCAGGCGCGAACTCATTGTTAGAAATGCCGTCAATAATGCCTGCAGCATAAGCATTCTTAACTGCGTTCTCATACCAGGAACCAGTAGCAACGTCCGTGAACGGATTTTTGACAGTCGTTTCTTTCAAGTTTAGTGCTTTGGAAAGTAAGGTTGCAAATTGCGCCCTAGTCACATTGGTGTCCGGCTCAAAATGATCATCATCCATACCTTCTACAATATTTTTATCGACCATCATCATGATATCCGATTTGGCCCAGTGTCCGGCAAGATCACTGAAAATTTTAGTGAACACCGTAGAATCATCCAACGTGTAGGCTTGATTTTTCAATACATGGTCAACTATTTTCATAGAGGTCCATTTGATATTGGAGGATCCCACTTTTTTCGCTTTAAAGGTAATTGTACCAATATCCAAATCGCCCTTTTCACCATCGACATTTCCGACTTTGGTATGAGCGAACGTAACTACATTGTCCTTCACGATAGGTGAAACAGAGAATCCTGCGATCTTCGTATCCGCTTTCACAACTTCTAGCTTGCTTGTATCAAAACTTAATTTCGCTTCATACGCATATAAATCCTGAATATTTTGCCCTTTTAGCGTGATTGTAAATTCACCCGATACGGATTCCGTATCGGAAGTAGTCATAGCAAATTTGGAAGCATCCTCCGCGTAAGTAGGTGCTATTAATACGAATGAACCATACAAATTGCAGATCAATGTGACAAGAATTGTTTTACGCTTCACAATCATCCATCCTCTCCAAAGTGGAAGAAAGTGTTCCTACTTCCTTCCTGTACGACTGATTTATTCGAAGCAAATGTTTTGCTGGTAGTGCTGGTAGTGCTGGTAGTGCTTGTACTTCTAGAGACAATGCGTAAACTAGATACAATATGAATCATATGATACATATTGTATCTGATTATGTCAATCATTTGTATCCGCTACCACATTTCAGTGCTTTAACGTTGGAAAAAGGACCGCCTCTCGGCAGCCCTCAACATTATCTTTATGGTTAGCAACTAGGCGGAAGAATGGTGAGGTAGCCTATGTTTTGAAGCCTTTATTTTTGCCATTTCTCAAAAAAGCAACGTCCACGCCAAACTTGGCGATTAACGGAAATTTCGTTTTGACGAATCCGACGAATCCGGAGTTTAAACATTGTCCTAATGATATCTTTTCCCGTACCTGATAGATCGATACATGCGCATACCCTCGAGCTTTTTCACACAAAAAGACCAGCAACATTGGTTGCTGGCCTTTACTTTTGGACATATTAAAGATCAATTCGTCTTTAGTTACTTATAAAATCCTGTACCCATTCACCATTATAGTAGGCAACACCAATTTGCGTGAAATTGGGACTAAGAATATTTGCACGATGTCCTGAGCTGTTCATCCAAGCTGTCATAACTGCTTCCGGCGTTTGTTGACCCTTGGCGATATTCTCGCCAGCATAGCTATATTGAATGCCATACTTCGTCATCATATCAAAAGGTGACCCATACGTAGGTGATGTATGATCAAAATACCCGTTATTATACATATCTTTGGCCTTATCCAATGCCATGGCCGTGAGAGCCGCATTGCTCGTTAAAGGACGAAGTCCTGCTTTAGTTCTTTCTTGATTCACAAGCGTAACGACTTGGCTGGCAAAAGAGGACTGCGTTGGCGCAGGAGTAACCGTTGTTTGCTTTCCTGCATTACTTGCATTTGAGCTCGAACTGCTCGGAATATTGATTTTCATACCTGCCCAAATAATGTTCGGATTGGCAACCTGAGGGTTGGCCTGAATAAGTGTCGTCAAACTAACACCATATTGCTTAGAAATTAACCACATCGTGTCATTTCCTGATACCGTATGCGTTGCTGTCGCGGCGAACGCCGCGCTGGATCCCATCAGGACACTCAAACCTAGTGCTCCAGTGACTACTAATTTTTTGTAACGATTCAAAACAAACATCTCCTTTTTGCGGCCTGCGAGGTTAGCTGTCGGATTCGGATCAAAGAGTAATCACCCGGCCGCTAATTGCGGCTTCACCCCAAAGATTGGGTCCCCCGTGCTTCATAAGAAACTTCGGCCTTCTATGTTGTTAATCCGTACGGATCTATCAAATTGTAACATGTGATCTGACTTAGAACATGGCTCAAAATTTTCCATCTCGTTTCTGAAAGCGTGAACAACCCTTTAAGATCACCACTTTCACGAATTAAACACAACTTGATTTGGCTTCACTTGATCCGTACTTTTCAAAACCATAACCCGTTTCATTGAATCATATTGAAAATGATACACCTCAATAAACTCATCTCCCGCTCCATACCCGCCAGTTACAATAAGTTCGTTGTTTAACACTTGAAAGCTCCGATGCGGCAGTTGGCTGATATACGCTCGATTCTGCTCTTGTTTCATATCAAAAACGACGGGAAATGCCTTCCCATCACTCACTCCGAAAAAGTAAGTCTCTAAAGCATGACAGTCAGTATACCGTGGTGTATAGGCAAAAATCGTAGTTTCCCCTATTGTGAACTCCCTCATAGGAATTGGTTCCTCAGCCTGCTGGATAATTTCGAAATCAAGTGGCAGCGCCATCACTTTTTCGGGAATCTGATCTGATTTAGACTCCCACACTACCTCATAGTCACCAGTCCATCCGAAGTCGGTCTCCAGCCCATAACAGCTAGGTGCTCCTAGTGGAGCAACAGTGGCTTTAGTTGCCGGTTTGACAAGGAGTTGTCCTACTATGTGAGTTCCAATTGCTCGAATGGAATTGTCTTCTTTCTCTACATTCTCAGCTGCTGCACTAGGACTACCCTCAGAAGATGGTGATGTTATTGCAGCAACGCTAGGTGTCATTGATGGTAAGTCGCTTGGAGCTACTTTGGCAGTTGTGTTATCACATGCTGAACTCAAGGCCAAAATTAGCACAATTCCTATAGGTGCAAAAATCTTTCTTTTGAACATGACATAGATCCCCCATTTATTAAACTACTAGCTAGAATTAACGTCGTTCCGTCAATATACTTCACTTCATACTCTCCCCACGTGGATCCACGTCAAGTATAGTCACAAGAGACAACCATCATCCATATCCTATATAAGGGGGTTATTGCTTAGAGGAGGATGGTCAAAATGGTATGGAAACCGAGAAAAGTCGCAATTGTGGGAATGGGTGTCGTCGGTTCAAGCTGTGCGTATGCCCTGATCAATCAATCGGTTTGCGAAGAATTAATGCTTATTAATCGCACCTCCGAGCTCGCCATGGCCCAAGCTTTAGACCTGTCTCATTGCATGGATTTCACTCAATCGTGGACAAAGGTTTTTGCAGGTAGTTACGACCAATGCGGGGATGTTGATGTCATCATCTTAACACCGGGCGCACCCATGAACAAAGGTCAGAATCGCCTTGAGCTCATGGAATCCTCCATTGACATTATGAATGAGATCGTTCCTTTGATCATGCAGAGCGGTTTTAACGGGATTTTCCTCGTTGCCACCAATCCAGTAGATATTATTACATATACCGTATGGAGGCTATCTGGTCTTCCACGGAATCGCGTTGTGGGTACTGGCACATCCATCGATTCTTCAAGGTTAAAAAAGATTTTATCCGAAATCTTCCCCGTCGAGCCTAAAAGCGTTCATGGGTATGTATTAGGAGAACACGGGGAGTCCCAATTCGTCGCATGGTCACACGTAACGATTGGCGGTAAACCACTGACTCAGATCATCAGTCAATATCCACAACGCTTCGGACTTGTCGAGCTTGACCAGTTGGCAGAACGCACGAAGTTAGCGGGATATGAGATTTTCAATATCAAAGGAGCAACTTGTTATGGGATTGGCAGTGCATTAGCTTTCATCACTCGTTCTATTTTAAATGACGATCACAAAATAATAGCCGTATCCGCGATTTTAGATGGAGAGTATGGTGAACGTGAGGTCTGTGTAGGCGTTCCTGCCATCATTTCAAAGGATGGGGTTAAGGAAGTAGTCGAACTTCACCTCCATGCATCCGAACAGGAGAATTTCCATTATTCCTGCGATTTAATTCGTGAACACCTTTATCAGGCGTCATTACTCGGAGCTAATTAAAGATCAAACGCTAGGACATACTAGGTCGTGGGTGATATCTATGATAAAGCACATGAAACAGTTCCTCGTTAGTGTTACTTTCGTTCTCACGATCCTCTTTCCCTCATCTACGCTGGCCGCCCCAAGTGAGTATCTACTCGAAGAGGCCTTGTTGCAGCAACTTCACGAGACGATTCAATCCTCGCTTCAAACTATTTATAACGAACAGCTTGCACAATACAAAAGCGCACGAATCGTGTCCATCAATGTCCGTGAAACCTCATCAAAAAAAGATCCAAACGCACATCCTGTAGATGCGATTCATGGACAGACTTATTTTGAAATTATCGTCCACGTCGTTAGAACGAATGATGCGTATGTAGAATTATATCTGAAGAATGATACCGTTTCGGCAAAGTATTATCTGGATAAATTCACCAGAGGTGCTGATTGGGGTAAATAAGGATTGAAAGTGAAACAGCGATTCTCCTGCATCTAGTTTGCTGGGGAATTGCTGTTTGGCATGCAATGCTAGCCGCGCAGGTTATTCCTAATCTGATCTATCCTTGAACCTTATTCTTATTGTAAATAAGAGCAATCAGTAAAACTTTCCCAAAAACAATGCGTCTATTATAACAAAGATATCAAAGAAAAAGGTGAAGTTATTGCGTATATTAACTCGAAAATGGTCCATAGTCATTATGTTTCTTCTAGCAATATGGGTACAAATAGTACCCACTCCAGTTTCAGCAAGTACCACAGTAAAAGCATTGGCTCCTACTTTTCCGATCCAAATTAATGGGACAGACCTAGACGTTGCTCACAGTAAGTATCCTTTTTTAATCTACAAAGATATTACCTACTTACCGATGACATGGAACAATTTCCAGTCGCTGGGTATCAAGTATAGCTGGAGTGAAACGGAAGGGCTTCTCATTTGGACCAACAAAGACATTCCACCGCCTATCCAATCGTCACCTATTGTGCAAGATCTAACGAATAAACGTAATCTAGGTAGTTATACCGCCAGCCTAACAACGGATACGATTTCAATAAACAATACGACAATCAACAATTCAACCGAACCATATCCTTTTCTGACTTACCACGACGTGACATATATGCCGTTAACTTGGCGTTTTGTGCATGATCTGCTTCACTTAGACATCAAGTATAGCGATGCTAATGGATTATCCTTAATCGGTGGTCAAAATATTATGTATACGATCATCGGTGATGATGACTCGGCTTTATATTTGAATACAGCACAATATTCGGATCCTGCTAAGGCTATTCTAAGAATGGATAAGAGCAATTATCAACTCTCATGGGAAAGCCAATCAGACACGGACAACCTGATCCAAGCTAATGCTAATCATCCATTTGGCGGTAAGCCTATTCAATTGCAGCGTGTCGGCAGAGATTTATTATTTAACAACATTAAGCTTTATTCATTAACAGATGAAGACGTGATGGAAATGGGTAGTTGGGGCGCGCCTGTACAGACATTTACCAAATTCGACGCGGGAGACCAAGGTGTTATCATATCGATAAATCTGACTCTTCAAGTAGCCGCGATAGGACCCAATTATGGGCGAACCTTTAACTTCCTAATCAGAAATGGCCTAGCGACAGAGCTTGAATTTTTCCATCAAAAAATAGATCGTGTTATTCCGAATCCCGATGGTTCTGTGTGGATTGCCTCCGACATTTTGCCTAGTCGATATGGCTTTATGGCTGGAAGTGCTCGACTAGGTCTCCTTGATCAAGAGGGTCACGTTCGTATGATCAATGATCAACTTCATGAGTCCGATGTCATTACTTTGGGCATAAGTAACCCTGCATTGCCAAATCCAGCGGATAAGGATGGTAGTCTTTATATTATCCTTAATGGTATTTCTCAACAGGATTTTAAGGAGCAGGGCACGGCTGGTCTATACATGTTGAACACTAACTTGCAAACGGAACGGCTCTCTGACCATCTTTTTGGACAGTATTATTTGGATAACCAGCGACATATTTTCATTAAACATCCGAACAATACCATTGAAAATTATGTAACTGGCGAGGTACGAACTTGGTTTGATTATGAATTAGCGCAAATGAAATAAGTAGTCGAGACTATTCTATATTAAAAACACTTTGAGAATCACCAGACTTTCCGATTTCAACCGTATGCTTTTCGACACCTCCATTTAACTGATAACTCAGGGATAGAGGAATTTTATAAGTTAACATGTATGTCCCTGGAGGAACCTGATTACCATTTGCGTCGCGTTGATCCCAAGCCGGTAAAGCAAACGTATAAGTGACCATATCCCCTGCTATTTCTGTTGGTAGAAGTGGAGTTAAGCTTGACCAGACTAAGGTTTGCGAATCATCCGTTTCCAATTTAAATATCTGGATTTCAAACTGAGTAGGTTCCGTTAATCGTAATGGGTTTTCATCCACATTTGTCATACTAAGCGCAGCGGAAATCGGGGATCCCAATTTATACCCGTTGCCATAACCAAGTTCATTTCCTGTACTCGTCGTGAACATTTTCGGTACCAACGGATAGCCATGCCAACCAGCTGTCCGTTCGAAACGAGAATATGTCCAATCTCCTTTTAGTTGGAGCGAATTCATTTCTTTAGGGGCATGATATAAGTCCAGTTCAACATTGGGGTAAATCCACCCATCACCTATCCAAGTTGTGTGTACATGGTACCATCCATGCGATTCTTCGAACGGGATAATCGTCTGAGGTGCAATTACGCCGAGGGCTTTGGCTTGATGATTGGGATACTGATACACTGTTGTTGTGTTTGACAACGATATTTCTTGATTTATGGCTTGTGTTTGCAGAGGGCGACTAAGTGGTGGATGAATCCATTTGGGGCCAGACAAGGTTTGAATGTGAAACCACCCGTTAGCGTACTCCATATAATTAACCCTTTGCGGTGCTAATTCTCCTTCGGGTTGTGAGTTTTCAAATGGTAGGGCATATATGGGCGTAATGGCAGCTAAATCTAATACTCCACTATTCTCAACGACATTATCAATGATCTGATGTTGAGCTAACATATATTTCTCACCTAGCCATGTCTGTATTTTCATCCAAGGACCGATTATTGAAATGACCTTAACCGTCTGCGAGTTGATCGTGGCACCCGTTGGGTAATGGCTCAATGGATAGTTATATATGACCTCCTCCCCTGTAAGTCCTACATTCTTGTTCATTGGTATTTCCTCACCGGCATAAGCAAGATTAGGGTGGATCCACTTATCTCCCATCCAAGTATGAATGCGTATCCATGGGTCGTCTTTATAAAACCACCCTGGCTCGAGCCCAGTTACTTTAACGGTTTGTGGTGAAATTGACCCTTCAGCAACTTCATTTCCATCCGTGGAATTATAGAAATTTGTATTCTCAAACAAGGTAATCACTTTCGGAGCTGAATCATGTGAATTAGCAGACACATGACTAGTGCAACTTAAGACAAACATACTTGTCAAAAAGATAAGGACAGTGGGTTTCTTCATACTTTTCCTCCTACTTAGCAAAATCACTTATGACTAATTTCACTCAGGTCACGTCTTGTCAGGCACAACAAAAGAAAAAGTTTGACCTACCTGACTGCTTTTACACCCTTCCAGGGTATAAGAAATTCCTCTCTCCACTTTTACGGATGCAAGTCCGTTACACTCCGTAGACATCACATTTTTCTTGCCAAATTTGTCCTCCGAATTATCAAAAGAGTACGTAATTTTATCCTTCTTGTAGGCCAAATCATAGTAAATTGGATCTCCCTCATCCGTCATTTGCGTGATCCGAAGCTTACTATCGATGTGTGTTTCTACATCTATTAGAAATTGATTGAATCGATCCAGATTCGTGATATTGCCATGAATATTATTGACCTCTCCTCGTTCTGCAGCTTTATCTACGTTGAACTCCTTATCCGCGCACCCGCTAAACAATAACAAGCTGCTCAGAATACAGTAACCCCGCGCACTCATATTCAACCCCATGATCTCGCCTCAATTCAAAGATACTTTCACTGCTCTATTTCCCTTTACATCATTGACGTCACAACTATTGGAAAAGTTTTGGAAATTCAAAAAAAAGAATTGAGATAGTCGGATTTTCCGAGTAACTATACTCCCTTTCTGCAATTCGCGACCGAGATAGTCGGATTTTCCGAGTAACTACACACCATTTCTGCAATTCGTGCCCGAGATAGCCGGATTTTCCGAGTAACTGCACTCCCTTTCTGCAATTCGTGCCCGAGATAGTCGGATTTTCCGAGTAACTGCACTCCCTTTCCGCACTTCGCGACTGAGATAGCTGGATTTTCCGGGTAACTGTACACCCTTTCTACACTTCGCGACTGAGATAGCTGGATTTTCCGAGTAACTGCACTCCCTCTTCTCAATGATCTTACTGTATACAAAGAGCGGTCTTGTGTCCTGCAGTCGAAATAGTCGACTTACATGGTCCACAATCACTTTCTCACGACCTGCATGTCGAAATAATCGACTTACTGCTCTTAGAATTAATAGTGGACGTCTCTTAGTGTAGCAGTAATAATAATCTTAACTATGACTAAGAGGTGTCAGTCCAT